>NZ_CP072559.1:1940000-2975000 GCF_023611805.1 Pseudomonas sp. BYT-1 | reverse complement strand
GACCTTGTCGGTCAGCGCGGCTTCATCCGGTGTGCTCAGGTCCAGGGAGCGGGCGATGTCGCCGAGCTTCTGGTTGGCTTTAGTGTGGTCGGTGACCATCTGCTGGGCGAAGGCCTTGATCTCAGGGCTTTTGCTTTTTTCTTGGGCCAGGTTGCCGGCCACGACTTCGGCGATGCCGGCTTCGGTCGCATCGTCGACAAAGTCATTGGAGCTGGCGGCCAGCACGTGCATCGACGCCATGCCGAGTGCGACGGTCAACCCGACGCGCTTGAGGAACAGATTGCTCATGTGTCACTCCTTATCCATTGGCGCGACCTCAGTGTCGCTTATGGTTGAGCGCAGCCTATGGGCAAAGGTTTGATTTTTCTGTGCCGTGGCGGCACCAACGGTCATTGGTTTGAACATTGGGGCAAGACGAGGCTCAGAGATTCAAAGGTTGCATCGAGGAGCGGTCCATGAGCATCGAACGTAGCATTCCGGAGCTTGAGGCCTGGTACGCCCAGTACGATGACGCGAGCTATCGGCGCGAATCGCCAGACGCCTACCATCATGAGCTGGTGCGTACCGCCGAGGCGCTGCGTGACGACGGCGCGATCGACTGGGACGACTGGCTGGCGCTCAAAGCCCTGGCCGACCAGGCCCATGTGCGCGCCCTCGAGGAAGCCGTGCAGGCCCATGTGGACGACCCTGACGCATGAAGACATTGAAAATTGCCACGTTCAATATCAATGGTATCCGCAGCCGCCTGCCAGGATTGCTGGCCTGGCTCGAGCGCGAGCAGCCGGATGTGGCCTGCCTTCAGGAACTCAAGGCTGCAGACAAGGACTTTCCGCGCGAGGCGCTGGAGGCGGCGGGCTATGGCTGCCTGTACCACGGGCAAGCGTCGTGGAACGGCGTGGCCATCCTGGCCCGAGGCAGCGAACCGCTCGAAGTGCGCCGAGGTCTGCCAGGCATGGACGACGACAGCCAGAGCCGTTACCTGGAAGCCGCAGTGCATGGCGTCCTGATCGCCTGCCTTTATCTGCCCAATGGCAACCCTCAGCCGGGCCCCAAGTTCGACTACAAACTGCGCTGGTTCGAGTGCCTGATCGGCCACGCCAGAACGCTGCTCGACAGCGGCCACCCGACAGTATTGGCGGGGGACTTCAATGTGGTGCCCACCGACCAGGACATCTACAACACCCGCTCCTGGCTCAAGGACGCGTTGCTCCAGCCTGAATCCCGGGCGTGCTACCAACGCCTGCTCGAACAAGGCTGGAGCGATGCGATCCGCCAGTTGCATCCTGATGCGCAGGTTTTCACGTTCTGGGATTACTTTCGTAATCACTGGCCCCGCAATGCGGGCCTGCGCATCGATCACCTGTTGCTCAGCCCAGCGCTTTCTGCGCGGCTCCTGGCCGCCGGTGTTCACGCCTGGGTGCGCAACGAACCGAAGGCCAGCGACCATGCGCCGGCCTGGATCGAGCTGTCCGCACCCCCGCGTCACTGATCTATAGTCAAGGGCGGTAGGGTGCTGGACACAAGGGACTGTAATGGCAGCAAGCAGGAGGCAGGACGAGGAGGGACCGTTCGCCGTGACTGGCGAGGGCCGCGCCGTTGCCTTGTTCCGCCTGGTACTGAGCTTCATGGCGGTCGTGATGCTGGCCTTCGTGCTGATCGAAGGCTGGCGGATCTGGCGCGACTATCGGCATGCCTTCCTCAACGCCGAAGATGCGGTAACCAACCTGGCCCGGGCGACAGCCCAGCATGCCGAAGATGCCATTCGCCAAGTCGATGCGATTACGGCCGCACTGGCCGAGCGCATCGAGGGTGATGGCTTCGACCACCTGGACCGGCCTCGGCTGCATGCGCTGCTCAGGCAACAAAAAGCGATCATGCCGCAACTGCATGGGTTGTTCGTCTACGGCGCCGATGGGCGCTGGATCGTCACCGATCAACCGACCATCGCCCCGCGGGCCAACAATGCTGACCGCGATTACTTCATCTATCACCGCACCCACGCCGACCGAGGCGTGCGCGTAGGCTCGGTGGTGCGCAGTCGTTCCACAGGTGATCTGATCATTCCGATCTCACGGCGGCTGAACAACCCCGACGGCAGCTTCGCCGGCGTGCTGCTGGGTTCGATCAAGGTAGATTGGTTCGTGCGCTATTACGGCGACTTCAAGATAGACGAACGCGGTGCGCTCGTGCTGGCCATGCGCGATGGCACCATTCTCGTGCGCCGGCCCTTCGTGGAGCAGGTGGTGGGGCGCAGCCTGGCCGACAGCGAGATCTTTCGCAACCACCTGCCTTACGCCGACCAGGGTGTGGTGGAAGCCGTCGCGGTGGTCGACGGCACGCCGCGTCTGTATGCCTACCGGGCGTTGGCCAATTATCCATTGGTGGTCGAGGCTGGACTGTCGCGTGAGTCGATCATCGCGCCTTGGCGCCACGACATGCTCAAGTCGGCCGCGGTGTTATTGCTGTTGCTGTCGGGACTCGCGGCCTTCGGCTGGGTGGTGCTGCGCCAGCTGCGCGAGCGCATTGCCATCGAGCGCGCACTGCACCAGGCGCATCAGACGCTCAAATCCTTGGCCCTGACCGATAGCCTGACCGGCCTTGGCAACCGCCGTCGGTTGGATGGGGTGTTCGAGGCGGAGATCCGTCGAGCCCGGCGTCAGGCCTATCCCTTGGCCCTGGTGATGATCGACCTGGACTACTTCAAGGCCTATAACGACCGCTACGGCCATCTGGCGGGTGACCAATGCCTGCGGCGCGTTGGCGAGTTGCTGGGCCACGCATTGAAGCGCCCTGGCGACCTGGCGGTGCGCTACGGCGGCGAAGAGTTCACGCTGTTGCTGCCCAACACCGACGCCCAAGGTGCGGTGGCGATCGTGCAGGAGATACTCATGCTGCTGCGTCGGCAGGTGATCGAGCATGCTGGCAGCCCCTTGGGGCAGGTATCGGCCAGCGCCGGAATCGCAGTGGGCTCTCCGGGGGCGGAGGCGATCACACCAGAGAGCCTGACAGCCGCCGCCGACGCCGCCCTGTATGAGGCCAAGCGCCAAGGGCGTGACCGCTACAGCCTGGCGAGCAGTGCGCTAGCCAATTGCTAACCGCATGGCGCAACGCCCGGACAGGCCATAGGCCTGTTCACTGCGCAATATGCCCCGCAAGCGTTCATCCAACTGCGCAGGCTCCAGGATGGTGAACCCCTGGCGGGCGTAGAACGGCGCATTCCACGGTACATCAGTGAAGGTAGTCAGCGTGACACCTTGCAATCCACGGCTGCGAGCAGCCTCGACAGCCGTCTGCAACAAGCGGCGGCCCAGCCCTTTGCCTTGGGCGTGCTCTTGTACCGAGAGCTCCAGAATGTGCAACTCGCTGGCGGTGGTTTGCGCACAGATGAACCCGATCGGCACATCTTGCTCGTCCACCGCGACCCAACTGGCCTGCTGCGCGATGCAGCACTGATGCGTGGCGTCTTCCAGCACATCGGCTTGTGCCAGCCAGGCCAGTTCAGGCAAGCGCTTGAAGGATTGAGCAGCGGAGCGTTCGACCGCTGCGAGCTGGGCGAGGTCGTGGCAGTGTGTGAGACGGATAGGCATAGGGCTGTCCTTGGCGAAAAAGAGTCGGCTGAAAGTGTCTGTCAGGCCGACACAAGCTTCATGGAAAAACCTCCGAAGGGAGGGCCGGCAATGGTAACCTTGCCCACCTCGTTGCTCATCTCGGACTGTTACATGTTGTTCAATCTCGCCATCCTGTTCGGCACGCTAGTGGCCATGGAGGGCGTCGGCACGCTGGCTCACAAGTACATCATGCATGGCTGGGGCTGGTGGCTGCACCGATCGCACCATGAGCCGCACCTGGGCATGCTGGAGACCAACGATGTCTACCTGGTGGCCCTGGCGCTGGTCGCAGCGGGCCTGGTGGCGCTGGGCAAGGCGGGCTACGCGCCGCTGCAGTGGGTTGGCGGCGGTGTGGCGGGGTATGGCGTGTTGTATGTGCTGGCCCACGATGGGCTCTTTCATCGTCACTGGCCTTGCGCGCCCAAACCTGTGAACCGCTACCTCAAGCGCCTGTATCGGGCGCATCGACTGCACCATGCGATGCCTGGACGCAAGGGAAGCGTGTCGTTCGGATTCTTCTACGCGCCACCCTTGCGTGTACTCAAGCGCCAGGTGCAGGCCCGCAAACATCGCTAGGTTCAGGCCTTGCGGCGCAGCAGGACGATGAAGAACAGCCCGCCGATGGCGGCCGTGGCAATACCGATGGGCAGGTCCTGAGGCGCGATGAGTGTGCGCGCACCGATATCCACCCACACCACGAACAACGCGCCGAGCAGGGCGCAGGCAGGCAGCAGTCGACGGTGCTCGGCACCGACCAGGCGACGGGCGACGTGGGGCAGCATCAGGCCGACGAAACCGATGGCGCCGGAAAGCGATACCAGCACTCCCGTCAGCAGGGCACAGCCAACGAACACTTGAGCTCGCACACGGCGCGGCTCGAAGCCAAGGCTGACGGCAGTCTGTTCACCGCTCATCAACCCGTTCAATGCCCGGGCCAGGCTCATCAGCAGCACAAACCCAGCCAACACGCAGATCGCCGGCAGCCAAAGCAGCGGCCACTGTGCCAAGCCCAGGCCACCGAGCATCCAGAACATCACCGAGCTGGCTGCATGAGTGTCGCCGGTGTACAGCAGCAGGTTGGCCAGCGCCATGACCACAAACGACACAGCCACCCCGGCCAGCAGTAGCCTGTCGCTGTCCAGTCGACCGCGCCGGCTAGCCACTGCCAGAACCAGCAACATGCTGCCCAAGGCGCCGACGAAGGCTGCCAGGGGTAGGCTGAAGGGGCCTGCAAAGGTGCCGAAGAACAGCACCACCAGCACCGCTCCGAGTACCGCACCAGAGCTGACGCCCAGCAGGTGCGGGTCGGCCAACGGATTGCGGGTGACGGCCTGCAAGGCACCACCAACCAGGGCCAGGCCTGCCCCCACCAAGGCCCCGAGCAGTACCCGTGGGGCGCGGATCTGCCAGACGATTTGCGCCTGCCCCCGGCTCCAGTCGCCCATATCGGTCATACCCAACTGATACAGCGTGATGCCCGTGACCTTCGCCAGCGGCACATGGGCCGCGCCAAAGCCCAGGGACAGCAGGCAAGAGAACAGCACACCGATCAGCAGCAGCGACATCAGCAGGCGATAGCCCCCTGGGCTACGAACCGGCATCAGTGCGTTGCCTTGGCGAACAGTTGCGGATGCAGGGCCGCAGCCAATTGCTCGATGGCACTTGCGTTGTCCACCGATGGGGTGACCTGCAGGTACGACAGCACTACGAAGCGGCGCTCGCGGATGGCCTTTACCTCGCTCAAGGCGGGGTGATTGAGCAGGAAATCGCGTTTTTGCGCCCAACTCGTCGGCCCGTAGTCAACGATGACGATCACTTCCGGATCCCGCGCCACGACGCTCTCCCAATTGACCTGGGTCCAGCTGGCATTCACGTCGGCCATTACGTTGTCGGCACCAGCGGCCTCAAACAGTGCCTGGGGCATGCCGAGTCGGCCAGAAGTGGTGGGGCGGTCTTCGCCGCTGTCGTAGAGAAAGACGCGGGGTTTGTGTTGCACTGGGGCCAGTTGCGCGTGGACCTGCGCAACGCGCTGCTGCAGATGCTCTACAAGCACGTTGGCCCGCGGTTGAACGTCGAAGATGCGCCCCAGGTTGAGCAGGTCCTGGTACAGGTCCTCCAGGCTTGCCTGGCGCCGGGGCATGATCCATGAGCAGGATTCGCTCAACTCATACACGGGGATGCCCAGCGGTGCGAGGGTCTGCGGCGTCAGCGGGCCGCCCACGTTCATGCCGTAACCCCAGCCAGCGAACAGAAAGTCGGCCTGGGCATCAAGGAGGTTCTCCGGCGACGGATAGCGCGGTGCAAGTTCAGGAAGGCCGGTCAAGGCCTCACGCAGGGACGGGTCGAGGGTCTTCCAACCGCTGACACCGCTGTAGCCGACCATCCGCTCGCGCAGCCCCAGTGCCAGCAGCATCCCGGTGAGGTTGATGTCGTGACTCACAGCCCGCTGGGGCGCTTGGGTGAAGGTGATGTCGCGCTCGCAACTGCGCACGGTGACGGGGTAACTGTCAGCCCAGGCTGCGAAGGGCAGTGCGGCGAGCAGGGCCAGATGAGTCAGGCGTCGCTTCATGCGGGGGTGATCCAGGTAATACGTGGGTGGGGCGCCAACGGGTGGCGATCGACCAGGGCGCGAACACCAAAGACTTGCGCCAGGCGGTGCTCGGTCAGCACTTGCTCCGGTGTCCCTTGCGCGACGATGCGACCTGCATCGAGGACATACAGGCGATCGCAGAAGGCTGCGGCCAGGTTCAGGTCGTGGAAACTCGCCAACAGGCCTAGACCAGTCCCACGCAGGCGTTCGAGCAAGGCCAGTTGGTAACGTGGGTCGAGATGATTGGTCGGCTCGTCCAGGATCAACAAACGCGGTTGCTGCACCAGTGCCCGAGCCAGCAATACACGTTGCTTCTCACCGCCGGACAGCGGCGCAAAGCCCTGGTCGGCTCGGGCATGCAGGCCTAGTCGCTGCAGGCAGGCATCGATCAATGCCTGGTCGTCATGGCTGTCGAACCAACCTTGGTGCGGGGTTCGGCCCATGGCGACCACGTCGCGCACACTCAGGCCGAAATCTTCGGGAAACTCCTGCAGCATCACTGCCACGCGCTGGGCGACCCAGCGTGGGGACTGTTGCCAGATGTCTTCGTTTTCCAGCAGCACGCGCCCGCCATCGGGTCGGGTAAAGCGATAGGGGGGTCATGCCGAGATAAAGGGAAAATTCACTCACTTCTCTCGTAAGTAATTGATAGTTTTGGCTTTTATAATTCGCCCGCACCGCCCGTGATTGTGGACTATCTTTTCTGATTCCTCAGAAAAGGAGGTCCTATGGCTTCACTAGAGCGCACGGCGTACCCCACTCTGGCAAAGACGTATTCGAAAGCTGAGCTGCAGCGTGATTTCTCCTTCTCAGATGATGAGATTAAGTGGGTACGAAGCAAGTCCAAGGCCCCCTTTCACCTCAACCTCGCCGTACTTCTGAAGACCTTTCAGGTACTTCGATATTTCCCTGATATCACCGACGTGCCTGATCAACTGGTGGCATTCATTCGCGGAGAGTTGGGTCAGCGCAGCAAGGTGAAATTCGCGGAATACAAGTGGTTTCAGCAATATCGTCACATGAACGCGATCCGAGCTAGCCTCGGTGTGACTGCATTCTACGGATCTGATGCTAACGAGCTCGCCGAGCGGCATGCCAAAGCAATGTCATTCGTGCTTGATCAGCGTGCCGACATCATCAACTCCGTGATTGAAGAACTGATCCGCCAGGATTATGAGCTCCCTGCGTACTCGACCCTGAATGATCTCGCTGAGCGGATTCATGCCGAATCCCAAGAGGCAATATTCAACCTGGTGGTAACCAGAACGCCAATCGAGGTGATCCACAAGCTAAAGGATCTGCTCGACACTGATTTCGGGCGACGCCAGAGCGATTTCAATGCGCTGAAACAGGCGCCCAAAAAGCCATCCCGCAAGCACTTGGAGGTGCTAATCGATCATCTAGCTTGGTTAGAGAGCTTCGGGGATCTGGGAGCCATTTTTGAAGGGATAGTCGACACCAAGATCCGTCACTTCGCCGCCCAAGCCGCGGCGTCGGACGTCTCCGAGCTGAAGGATTGCTCGCTGCCAAAACGCTACACGCTGATGCTGGCCTTGATCTATCGGATGCGGGTGCGAACTCGAGATCACCTTGCCGAGATGTTCATCCGGCGGATTTCGACGATCCATAAACGCGCGAAGGAGGAGTTGGAGCAAATCCAGGCGCGTCAACGCCAGAAGCTGGAGCAGTTGGCGGCGACCCTGGACGGCGTGGTGCAAATTCTGGTTCAAGAGCCGGATGACCATGAGGCTGGCAGCCTGATTCGGGAATACCTCTCCCCCGATGGCAATCTGGATCGGTTGCGTGAGACTTGCGCCGAAGTCCAAGCTACCGGCGGTAATAACTACCTGCCGCTGATCTGGAAGCACTTCAGGTCCCATCGCTCGCTGTTGTTCCGTCTCAGTCACCTTCTCCAACTGGAGCCCACGACTCAGGATCGGTCGCTGATTCAAGCACTTCAACTGATCCAGGACAGCGAGAATCTACACCGCGAATGGATCGACGAGCACGTCGATTTATCGTTTGCGTCTGAGCGCTGGGTCAAGGTCGTTCGTCGTCCTTCCAGTGAGGGGCCACCGACCAACCGGCGTTATCTGGAGGTTTGCGTTTTCTCCTACCTGGCCAGCGAGCTGCGATCCGGCGACATGTGCGTACAAGGATCGGAATCCTTCGCCGACTATCGCAAGCACTTGCTGCCCTGGGAAGAATGTCTCCAGCGACTACCGGCCTACTGCGAAAAGATGGGGCTGCCTGGCACAGCGAAGGAGTTTGTTGCCTCCCTCAAGACCCAGTTGGAGGAAACCGCGCAACAACTGGACGAGAAATTCCCTTCTTGCCGAGGGGATGTATCGGTTAACGAAGCTGGAGAACCGGTGTTGCGCCGAGTAACGGCGCGGGACATCCCACCTTCGGCCATCTCGCTACAGACGGCGCTTATGCAGCGCATGCCGGCCAGGCATGTGCTCGACATTATGGCTAACATCGAGCATTGGATTCAGTTCACTCGGCATTTCGGTCCCATGTCCGGTAACGAGCCGAAGCTTAAAGAGCCGGCCGAGCGCTACCTGATGACCATCTTTGCCATGGGCTGCAACCTAGGCCCTAGCCAGGCTGCACGGCATCTGGCGGGTAATGTCACGCCACACATGCTGTCCTATACGAATCGCCGCCACCTCTCGCTGGAAAAACTGGACAAGGCCAACCGCGAGCTGGTGGAACTCTACCTTCAACTTGATCTGCCCAAGCTCTGGGGCGATGGCAAGGCGGTGGCTGCGGACGGCACGCAGTTCGACTTCTATGATGACAACCTGCTGGCCGGCTACCACTTCCGCTATCGCAAGATGGGGGCCGTGGCCTATCGGCACGTGGCCAACAACTACATCGCGGTGTTCCAGCACTTCATTCCACCTGGTATCTGGGAGGCGATTTACGTAATTGAGGGGCTGCTAAAGGCTGATCTCAGTGTCGAGGCTGACACTGTGTATTCCGATACTCAGGGGCAATCAGCGACGGTCTTTGCCTTCACCTATCTGCTGGGCATCAACCTGATGCCACGTATTCGCAACTGGCGCGACCTGGTGATGTGCCGGCCGGATCGCGGCACTTCGTACAAGCATATCAACCGCCTGTTCACCGACACTGCCGACTGGAACCTGATCGAAACCCACTGGCAGGATCTGATGCAGGTCGCATTGTCGATCCAGGCCGGCAAAATATCCTCACCTATGCTGCTGCGAAAACTCGGTTCTTACAGCCGGCGCAACAAGCTCTACCATGCGGCACAGGCACTGGGCAGCGTGATCCGCACAATCTTCCTGCTCAACTGGATCGGCAGTCGCGAGTTGCGCCAGGAGGTCACCGCGAACACCAACAAGATCGAGTCCTACAACGGATTCTCCAAGTGGTTGTCCTTCGGCGGCGACGTAATCGCCGAGAACGATCCGGACGAGCAGCAGAAACGTCTGCGCTACAACGACATGGTGGCCTCGTCGGTGATCCTGCAGAACACTGTGGACATGATGCGCATCCTGCAGAAACTAGCCCGCGAGGGCTGGCAGTTCACCGATGAGGATGTGTCGTTCCTCAGCCCCTACCTGACCAGCAACGTCAAGCGCTTCGGCGAGTTCAACCTCAAGCTCAACCGGCCACCGGAACCCTGGATCAAGGATTCGGTATTTCAACAAGCTGCGGGCTCGCTGCGAGTCAATACGACCCGCCAGGCCGATACTGAGAAAGCCACATGATCGGCATTCCACCCGCATCTTTTTGCGTCACACCATATGGCGAAGTTGATGCTGCAGCGTTGGAGCGGCTGCGCGACAGCTTCGACACGTCCCAACTGCTCCGTCTGGTCGATCGTCTGGACGCCTGTCTGGCTGAGCTAGGGGGAATTATCGCCGTGCGTGATGAACTGCTGAAGTTGCATGCGATGGCTCTGACAATTGTTGAGGGCGCCGCTCCGGCGGTTCCCACCGAGAATGCCTGCGTATGGGCTGAAGCCGAATCTCTCCAGATGGATCTTGAGGCGCTGGTTTCTTGGGCTCGCTCCGCTCAGCTCATCATTGCGCCGCTGATCAATCTTTCTCCACAGCACGAGGCATGAGCGCTCTCGCCGATTTCGACCAGGCTCAACTATTTCTGACCATGGCTGGAATCGCTCGTAAGTAGATCAACTCACCAATCAGTTCTACGAGTGTCTGAGTGATCACGGCCGCCGCCGCTAGCGCGCGAATGGAGTCAGGGAGCGCCAGGGCCAGGGGAAGCACTACAAGCGAGTTGCGAGTGCCTGAGCTGAAAGCCACTGCCCGTGACGCAGATGCGTCCAAGCCAAAAAGTCGGGAGCTGAGCACGCCGAGGGCGGGAGCAAGTAGTAGGAAGGCTCCGTATACCGGAAGCAGCGGTGCCAGGATGTCGAGTTCATACACGACAGCCGCGATCTGCGAACCCACCACCACGGTTAAAACCAGGGCCATTGCTGGCACCGGCAGCCAGGCCCAGCCCGCGCTCCATGTGCGAACCAGCAAGGAACGACGCCCGCCAAATTCGGTGAGCACGGCCGCTACCAAGGGTAGGACGATCAGCAGCAAGAAGGCTTCTGCGAAGGGCCACAGCTCGATCACCGTGCCGGCCTCGGAACCGAGGATTAGCTGCAAGTAAAGGGGCAGCAGCAGAAGTTGGAGCAACAGCAGCAAGGGCGTCGCCGCGAGCACCAGGCGGGAGTCCCCTTTGCCCAGGTGGGTGAAGACCACCACGTAATCGATACAAGGCGTCAGCAGGACAAGCAGCGCACCGACCAGCAAGGCCTTGTTCGATGAGAGCGGCCACGTCACCAGCCACACCATCAATGGCACTAACAAGAAGTTGCTCAGCAACAAGGCACCGACGAAGCGGCGGTTGGCAAAAGCTTCCCGCAGCTCTAGAAAGGGGATCTGCAGAAACATGGCATACATCAGCACGGCAATCGCCGGTGTGATGGCCATGCCTGCCAGCCAGGTGAATTGCGCAGAGCTCAAACCTGCAATGGCAGCGGCCACCACCGCCGCGAAATACAGCGCTATCTGATGTTCTTCCAGCCAGTCCCGCGACATCCTGATATCTTCCTTCGCTGCTTAAGGGCGACATTCTCGCACTGGGCATCGGATTTAACCCAACGTTCTGGCTGCGTAGTTGCTTGCCGTTGGGCAAAGCCTGCAACGCTCCTAAGAAGCCTTGCCGATAAAGGAAGTATGATGTTCCGAATCAACTGGATGGCGGTTCTACCGCAAGTGCTTACCATCCCCAAGAGTTCACCGAAATGAATGCCCAACCTTCAAGCATGGCCTGGAGCCTGCTGCTGCTAACCTGGCTAGTTGCACTGGTATCGACCCTGTCCGCGCTGTTCATTGGCGAGGTGATGGGCCAGGCACCCTGCGTGTTGTGCTGGTTCCAGCGCGCCTTCATGTTTCCGCTGGCAGTAATCCTGGCCATCGCCTGCTACCGCACGGATTTCACAGTCTGGCGTTATGCCCTGCCGTTGAGCGTTATCGGTGCGGCACTGGCATTTGCTCATACGCTGCTCTATGCCGGGCTGATTCCACAGCCGATCCAGCCCTGCACGGCCACCGGTCCATCCTGCTCGGGAGCCGGGATGACACTCTTCGGCGTGGTGCCCCTGCCGGCACTCGCTCTGTTCGCCTTTATCATGATCGCCGTCTTGCTCATTCTCATCCGTCGGAGAACAACTCCATGAATCGCCGTTCCGTGGTCCTGATCATCAGTGCCGTGACCCTGGTCGTCTTTGCTGCCGCCGCATTCTTCTATTCCCCCTCGCAGTCGCCTCAACAGGCTCAGGCTCCCGGTTCGACAGCCCAAGAGACCGCGACACAACCCAAACAGAACGGCGGCCAACTGGTCCGCTTCCACTCGCCGGTATTCGGCCCGGCGCAGGCGCCAGTAACCATCGTGGAGTTCTTCGATCCTTCCTGCGAGGCATGCCGCGCCTTCCATCCCCATGTGAAACAGATTCTCGCTGAGAACCCGGAAGATGTACGTCTGGTGCTGCGCTATGTACTGTTCCATCAGGGGTCGGAAGAAGTGGCGCGGATGCTTGAGGCGGCGCGCAAGCAAAATCTCCATGAACAAGTGCTAGAGGCTGTGCTGGAGGCCCAGCCCGGTTGGCACGATGACCCCAAGGTGGCGCAGGCATGGGCTGCTGCCGAGCGCGTCGGTCTGAATCTTGAGCAGGCCCGTCAGGATATGCACGCACCTGGCGTCAACGCCGTGCTGGAAACGGACATGCAGGACGTCAAAGCCGTTGGAATTCGTGGCACCCCGACCTTTTTTGTCAATGGTCGGACGCTCAGCGAGTTCGGCCCCGAGCCGCTGCGCCAGTTGGTGAGCAGCGAAGTGGCCAAGGCACGGGAATGACACTATGAGCGCGCTGGAGAACCGCATACCACCACCGCTGGTGGCGGGCCTGATTGCTCTGCTGATGAGTTTGGCGGCCTCCAGATTGCCAGGCATTGAACTGGCATGGATCGCGCGCCTGACTTTCGCTTTGCCGGTACTGCTCCTGGGGCTCGTCGTGTGCTTCTCCGGCGTACTGTCGTTTCGTCGCGCATGCACTACGGTCAATCCATTGCAGCCGCAGCAGGCTTCGGCATTAACAGGAAGTTGGCCAGCAACAAGGTACCGACGAAGCGAATGGTGTACCAATAGCTGACGTTTGCCAGCAACTCAAAGGGCGGCGTCTACATGGAGAAGAGATATGAGCACTCAAAAAATCTGCTGTTTAAGGATGCAAGCGACCAATGTCGGCGTCAGACCGGAGGTTCCAGTCAGGAAGCGTGGGAAGGGGTTGGGAATAGCTGAGTGATGGATCAAATTCCCTCTTTACTCATCGCCGGCCAGCTCTTAATGGCGACAGTGGCGGGTTTGCTGCTCAACCTGACGCCCTGCGTTTTGCCCGCGGTTCCAATTAAGGTTCGGACCATCTTACGAGAGGCGGGCAGCCAACGATCGCACCGCGTGCTGGCCGCATTGGCGTTCACCGCAGGAACACTCGCGTTTTTCCTGACGCTGGGCGGACTGACCGCACTTCTGCAGTGGAGCTGGGGCACTTTGTTTCAGTCGGAGGTGTTCGTTGGTGTCCTTGTTGTCTTAATGGTCGGGTTTGCGGTGGTCACCTGGCTGGATCTGCCCATCCCGATCCCGGCGTTCGCCGCCTCAGCCCATGGCCGGCGTTACGTTGAAGCATTCGTGTCGGGGTTATTGAGTGCGGTTTTGGCCGCTCCCTGCGCGGGTCCTTTCCTAGGCGGAGTCCTAGCCTTTGCCGTTACCCAGCCGGCGCCGGTAATTATGGGGATATTCGGCAGTATCGGGCTGGGGTTGTCGCTGCCCTACGCAGCATTGATGCTCAAACCCGAGTGGCTGAGCCGGTTGCCCAAGGCGGGGCCCTGGACCCTGGCCATTCGGGAAGTGCTCGCGCTGGTCTTGCTGGCCGCAGCCGTCTTTTTCAGCGCGAGCCTGGTGCCCAAATCGGTTTATCCCTGGCTATGGTGGTCTTGGCTGGCACTGGTGCTGGCCTGGGGTGCCCGCCGTTTCGTCCAGGGTACTGGTACCGTGCGCGTGATCACCACAACGGCGGCAAGCCTTGCCCTTGCGATGACTGTGGAATTCGCATCCCCGCTGGGCAGCAGCGAAGACGAACTCGTCTGGCAACCCTACTCGGCAAAACTCCTGACGGAGACAAAAGCCCGGGGCACACCCTATTTGCTGGAGTTCACCGCCGACTGGTGCATCAACTGCAAGATACTTGAGCGCACGGTCTACCAGGAGCCCTCCGTGGCCAAAGCCGTGCGGCGCACTAAGATGGTGCCTATACAAGTTGACGTGACAGCGAGCAACCCGGAAAAAGATGCGCTATTAACTGCGACCGGTGGGCAGGCCTTACCCTTCGCAGTGGTTATTGACGGTGATGGCACCGTTATCGCCCGTTTCACGGGGCTTTTTGACACCGACAGCTTGGTCGAAGCCATCAGTCGCACCGGAAACCTGCAACCTTAGATACTGGAGATGAATCATGGTGATTCGACACAAAGGATTGCTGGTCGGAGTAGTGGTTTTTCTGATCGCGATCGCTGCGTTCATCTTGATCGACACCAACGGAAACAACCTCGACGCTGCCCAGACTGAACGAGCAGGTCTTGAAGTCCCGGTTCCGGCCCGAACAGGGTTGGCAAAATCCGCTGATAAGGTCCGCCTCACTCTTGCGGAAGGCGCCGCAGCACTGGCGGGAAAGACGGGTGATTTCGTTTTAACACTGAACATTGAACCGGGCTGGCACGTGAATGCAAACCCGGCCTCCATGGAGTTCCTGATTCCCACCGTCGTCAGTTCGTCAGTCAGCGGACAGGCGCTTGAAATCCCGACGCAGTACCCGCGTGGCCGGGTCAGTGACATTGTGCTGGGTGGCACCGCCCTTGAGGTGTATGACGATGGTGCAAGTATTCGGCTGCGGCCCGACGAAAAACAGACCGCCGTGCTGGAAAAGGTAGGCAGGCTCGAAATGATTGTACGGGTGCAGGCCTGCAGTGACGAGGGCGTTTGTCTGGCACCGGCTGACCTGCCCGTTGCGCTGAATCTGGACGATACCAAGCGACAATAAGGCAGAACGCCCCTCGGAAATGACTCAATTGGGAAATGACTGTGAACAGCTTATTCAGAGTATTTCCGATTGCCGTGGTTGCTCTGGGCAGCTCAACGCCATGCCCCACCGTTCATATCTGGAGATGGACGAGACTCGCATCCGTAAACAGGCAAAATCACATTGTAATACGCACATTCCGCATGACGAAGTGGCTTCGGGGTAGTGCCGGCAATCGGTCCCAGGTGATTGATAGATCTTGTTCGGGAACCTCATATTGGAGCGTGCGAGCCAGAAAACGGGCAGCAACGCTCATCAAGGCGACGGCAACGCCTTCTCCTGGACAGCGATGGTTAACATGCGGGTCGCCTGGTCCTTGCGGGATGAAGCAGTATGGCGACGGAGAGTTGGATCGAAAACGCTCAGGCTTGAAGTCATCTGCGTCTTCCCAGAGGAGGGAGTCGTGATTGGTTCCGTATAAATCCAGCAGAACTGGGGTGCCCCTATGAAAGGCATATCCTTCCCATAGAAAATCTTCTCTCACGCGAGCGCTCACCGCTGGGAAGAAGGGATAGAAACGCCGTACTTCCTGCACAAAGCAATCTATATCTCTTTCATCTCCCGACTGCAGGTTTCTAAACTGCGCGTGGAGATAAATCGGTAAGGGTCTCGCAAGAAGGCCCAAGTACTGTCCAATCCGGTGTCACGCGGTATGTATGGCATCGCTTGTTCTCCCGTTGAGACTCCACCCGTTCTAGCTACGTGTTGCGGCTTTCATCCTGCTCTGAAGAATTGTGACCGCCCGGGTAAGCAGATGTTGGACGAAGAGGATCAATAAATTGCCCAAAATAATCTCTGGGGTAGTCCTTTTCATGCAACCCAACCTCAGCTTCGCCCAGCTTCCCGGCGCTGTCGTAGAAGGTTCCGAACATCCGATCCCACACAGTTGAAAACTCACCGAAGTTGACCTGAGCGTCTTCGAAGTCGCGCTTATGGTGCCAACGATGGACCTCAGCAACCCCGAGCACATGCCGCAGCCAACCCACGCTGTAGTCCAGGTTCGAATGCTGAAAGGCCAGATGGACGGTCAGGATGCCGAACCACGTTGCGACTACGGCAGACGGAGCCCCAGATATGAGCAAAACCACTAGCCCCGGCCCGGCCATCAACGCCGCATGCAGAGGATGTCGGCGTTCTCCGTTCATCCAGTAGAGCCGCTCAGCGCTGTGATGGATCATGTGAAAGCGCCACAACCAATGCACCCGGTGGCTGATGCGGTGCATCACATACAGGCTCAAATCGAGCACGGCGGCGACTAGTAGCAATTGCAACCACAATGGGCTCTCGATCGGAAAGAGCCGAACCGAAGCCGGTACCGCATCGCCTACCTTGGCCAGGAATTCCGCAGTGAATTGGATGACAGACAGGTTTACCAGCATGTGCAGCAGATCAGTCAGGGTGTCCTGATGATCTTCCAGCCAGGCCCGCCGAAAAGGCTGGATGCGCTCCAAGCCAGCAATGAGTAGCAGCCCCGCCGCGGCGACTATGGGTGTGGCGGGCCAATACGGTACTCCTGCATACAGCGCCCAGATCATGAAGGCGACACAGCCGCCAAACACAAGTGGATAGCTCAGCCACCGTATGGCGAATCGCAGGGAAATAGGCATCGCTCAGCTCCTGAGTAGGGAGTCATGACTGTATGTGGGGAGGTCCGTTTTTGACTTGAACGAAAGAGCTACGATTCCTGAAGATGGACTTCAGCCAGGGCAGATGAGGGATCGATGCCCAGCAGCGTCCGGAATGTCCGGGAGAAATGCGCCGAGTCAGAAAAGCCCGCCTCATGAGCCGCTTCGGTCAGCAGCCCCCCTTTGGCTAGATGCTGTAGGGCTTGTGTGAGACGTAACCATTTCGCATAGCTGCGCAGCGGCAAGCCTGTCTGTTCCACGAACCAATGGGAAAACCGTGTAGGGGATAAATGCACCAACGCGGCCATTTCTTCGCGCCCCATTTGGCCTCTATGCAGCGCCTCAGTCACCTTGGTCAAGCGAGGATCTGGAATCGGTGGATCGGGTAGCCGCAGTGCCTGGCGCACCCCCGCCCTAACCTGGAGAGCGGTGTGTCCTGTCTCGCGCAGCACGTCGATAATCGCCACCACGTCCGTCGGGGCGATCACAATCACCCCTTCGGTGCCACACAAAGCACGCGCCTCATCGGATAGCGCATCCAGATAGATCGATAGCACTCGGTTGGCGCTGAGCTGATGCTGCAATCCGGCGGGGATGAAGATGGCTGCCCCTGTTTGAATGCCCAACGGGGTTTCAACCGATACAGGTGAATCGAGGCCAACTGAAGTCTGATGCGCCTGATGGTGGTGCCAATCCTGGTGGCCGGCACGACCATGAAAGATGCCGATGCCGGGCCCCACCCAGGCATGGCCTGCCCAGCGCACCGTATCCGTTGAAGGCGAGCCTTTCATTCTCTGGCTCGGCCGGCTTCCGCATTTGGGTTCAGCAAACTGCTCAGGATCAACATGGCGGCGCCACCGACGATACCAATATCCGCCAGGTTAAACGCAGGCCAATGCCAGGACTGCCAGTAAAAATCCAGGTAGTCGATTACATGGCCTCGAAATGCGCGATCGATCAGATTCCCAACTGCCCCGCCCAAGATAAGGCTATAGCCCAGGGCTTCGCTGTTGGCTCTGGGTTTACGCAATATCAGAGCCAGCACCATCGAAACGACCAGAGCTATGACGATGAAGAAGTAACGCTGCCAACCGCCCGCGTCAGCCAGGAAGCTGAACGCTGCACCGGTATTCCAGAAATGAACCAGATTGAAGAACGGGGTGAGAGGAATCACGGTGCCAACCGAGAGTGAGCCCGCAACTGCGCTCTTGAACACTTGGTCGGCCGAGGCAACGGCCAACGATAGCGTCCACCAGAGCCAGGGAGCAACGAAAGGTGACCTTTTCGGCGAAGAGCTCATCGCGTCTCTCCTTGAAGAAGTCGCTGCAACTCCGGTGAGATGGGCATCGGCGCAAAAGCACTGACCCTGGGGCGCCCGCTGTTTCCGGGCGGCACCCAGATCTTCGAGAACAGCAGGGCCGCCATGATTCGCGGTACTTGGCTGAGCACCTCCCGAAAGTCGCGCAACTGCCAGCCGGCCCTCAGCATCAGCCAATGGCTCTGAGCATGAAGAATAGGCATTCGCTGGCTCAATATGTGGGCTCGCTCCAGCCAGGAGAAAGCCTCGGTTGGTGCCTCTTCATTGAGTGCTTTCCTAGCTCGGAAGAAGGCCTCATCGATGGTAATGCGGAGAGCGGTATTCATCTGGTTCTCACTTACGCAGCAGATGGGCCAAGTGAACACCCTATAGCCGCTATAGGGTCAAGCGCTATGGATTGAGGCGACGCGAAAAATGACTTTAAGCCGTGAACTACGAAAGTGGTTTGTCACCCTCCAGCAGGCCCGAAAGTATTCCGCAGTCCAGGCTTTGTCGTTCGTTATCGCAGCAGCCCCGCAACGTCACCAACTGGTTTTCGAGAGCATGTAAGGATGCAATCTGAGCCCTTACCTGGGCGATATGTCTATCAAGGAGCTCATTGATCGCAACGCAGGGTTGCTGCGGCTGTTCCTGATAGCTCTGCAAAACACCAATTTCTTCCAGGGGGCGCCTCAGAATTCGGAAAAAATCGTACGCTAAGCTTCGCGAGTTCTCGTAACCAATTCACTGTTTTTCAATGTGTGAAAGAAAATGGCGAAAGCTGCTTGACAAGCGAACCGTCGACTTCCATTCTACCTACCAATTAGTCGGTATATGAAAATAAAGCCATGAAACTTAATTCAGATCTTTCGCAGCGTGTCGTCGTCGAGCCTTCAAGCTTACAGTGGGTCGATTCGCCAGCGACTGGGATTCAACGCCAGTTACTGGAGCGTGATGGCGACGAAGTGGCGAGGGCCACCTCGTTCGTGCGATATGCGCCAGGATCGAGGTTCAAGCGCCATGTTCATCACCTGGGCGAAGAAATCCTCGTTCTTGATGGTATGTTCACCGATGAGTCCGGAACCTTCGGGCCTGGGACTTATATCAAGAATCCACCAGGTTCTTCGCATGCACCAAGCTCCGCGACGGGTTGCACGTTGTTCGTCAAGCTGCGCCATCTTGATCTAGCCGACAGCCAACGCACCGTGGTCGACACTCGTAACGGACCCTGGTTTCCAGGCCTCGTGCCGGGTCTGTCGGTGATGCCACTTTCTGAGTTCGACACCCAACATACGGCTTTGGTGCGCTGGGCTCCGGGGACACGATTCAATTCGCATCGTCACTACGGCGGTGAAGAAATCTATGTGTTGGAAGGCGTCTTTGAGGATGAGTTCGGAAGCTACCCTGCCGGCACATGGATGCGCAGTCCGCATTTGAGTGCTCACCGCCCCTTCAGCAATGAAGGCTGCACTATCCTGGTCAAGACAGGCCATCTGCCAGTCGCTGAATCAAATGAGGCACTTGCATGAAGCATTTCTCCGAAATCTCGCCGACCGCCGAGCGCGTGGTCGATGCCGCTGAAGGCTTGGTACAGCGGCATGGCTACAACGGCTTCTCATACGACGACGTGGCCCAGTTGGTAGGCATCAAAAAACCAAGCATCCACCACCACTTCCCCAAGAAGGGAGAACTCGTGGCCGTGGTCGCACAGCGCTACACGCACCGGTTTCGTGAGGAGTTGCTGAGCATCGAAGGGCAGCATGCGAAAGCGCCTGATAGGCTAACTGCGTATGCGGCACTTTTCGAACGCACCTTCGCCAAGGACCGGCGCCTTTGTGTCTGCGGCATGTTGGGTGCCGAGTCGGACTCGCTGCCGGACGCCGTTGTGAGCGAGGTCAAGCGATTCTTTAAAGTCAATCTCGACTGGTTGACTCTTGTCGTTGCCGACGGTCAGCGTGCCGCGCTGATCACCTCAAATTCCGCCGCAGAGGCTCTCGCAGAGGCGTTCTTGTGCGCGTTGGAGGGCTCGATGGTGGTGGGCCGTGGCATGCGATCGCCACGCGGACCGGCCGATGTTGGAAACACTTTTCTTTCTACCGTGTTGACCTAAGGTCGGCACTTTTTGCTACATGATCCTACCATTTAGTTGGTAGTTTAAGAGGTTATTATGAACACTGAATTTAATGGCAAGAAGCTGTTGGTCATCGGCGGCACTAGTGGGATGGGATTGCAAACTGCCCGCATGGTTCTCGAGCAAGGCGGAAGCGTCGTCATCGTCGGTCACCGCGAAGACAAAGCCGAAGAGGCCCGCAAGGAGCTGTCGTCGTTGGGCGCCGTGACAGCCCTGACTGCCGATCTCTCGCGGGTCGAAGATGTGAAGCGACTCCTGCATACCATCGATGAGAACCACAAGGACATCAATCTTCTGGTCAACGCTGCTGGGGTGTTCTTCCCGAAGGCGTTTCTTGAGCACACGGAAAGTGATTACGAGCAATATTTGTCGTTGAATAAAGCGTTCTTCTTAATCACACAAAAGGTCGTGGCCAACCTCGTGGCCAGCGAGCGTCCCGGCGCCATCGTGAACATCGGCTCGATGTGGGGCAAACAGGCGATCGCGGCTACGCCGTCGTCCGCGTATTCGATGGCAAAAGCAGGTTTGCATTCGCTGACCCAGCACCTTGCGATGGAGTTGGCATCCAAACAAATCAGGGTCAATGCCGTTTCTCCGGCGGTTGTCGAAACGCCGATTTACGAGGGTTTCATACCCAAGGCCGAGGTTCATGGCGCCTTACAGGGATTCAACAGCTTCCACCCAATCGGCAGGGTTGGGACGCCACAAGACGTAGCCGAGGTCATCATCTTTCTGTTGTCGGACAAGGCAGCATGGGTGACGGGCGCAATCTGGGACGTTGACGGCGGTGTGATGGCCGGGCGTAACGCATAATGGGGGAACGAGAAATGAACACAAACATTAAAGGAACGCCCGACAACGGGATCAACGTCGGTACATTGCGGGAGTTTGCAGATCAGGTCGCAGCAAAGCCCGCCGCAGGCATCGCGACGTTTGGCGTCGTGACAACCTGGAAGGGGGGCACCCGGACGCGTGCGCGAACCATGCCGCTCGTCCTGGGTGACACAGCCTTGGCGCGCGGCTTTGTCATCGACGCGGACGAACCGGCAGAATTGCTCGGTACCGACACGGCCGCTAATCCACAAGAGTTGATCATGGCTGCGTTGAACGCATGCATGACTGTGGAGTCGCACTGCCTGAAGCGCCAAGCATCCGCATCAAGGGCAGGGGCGATGTGACTTTGTATGCCCTTCAGCAGGCTGTGCTCGATCTCCGTGTCCAAGGATCGGGTGACATCACGGCCTTTGGCCAAGTGGATCTTCTGGTCGCCGAGATGGCCGGTTCGGGCGATGTCGATGCCAGTGAGCTGGTGGCTAAGTCCGCCAAGCTGTCGATGGTTGGCTCCGGCGATATCGACGCTTATGTCAGCGACTCCGTGAAGGCCAGAGTGATGGGTTCTGGCGACATCGTGATCCGCGGTAACCCACCGATCCGCGATCATCGGTTGCCGGCTCAGGCGACATCAAGTTCAAGAAGAAGTAACGCTCCAGCCGGAAGTGACTGTTACAGAACGCCGGCAGAGCATCCACTTTGTACCGACCATTGATCAGGAGTAACCCGATCATGGCAACTACCGCAAAAACCCGATCTGTCACGGCTCACGTCCCTGTGCAACTGGCCGAAAAGGTCGATTTGATGGCTGAGCGCCTGTAGCGCTCCAAGAACTGGATCGTCAAGCAGGCCCTGTCCGCCTGGATCGACCAGGAAGAAGAGCATAGTCATCTGACCCGTCAGGCTTTGGGCCAATGTGGATGCTGGCCGCGTGATTGATCACCAGGCTGTCCAAGCCTGGGCTGATAGCCTTAGCACCGACACGCCGTTGCCTGTACCGCGCTGATGGAGCTGAAGTGGACAAACAAGGCGCTTTCCGCCATTGCCAGGCTGTACGAGTTTCTGGCGGCGGTGAATCAGCCTGCTGCCGCACGCACGGTACAGCAACTCACGGCTGCTCCGACCACGCTGCAGGCCAATCCGCGCATTGGCGAACGCCTGGAAGAGTTCGACCACGGGATGTGCGCCGAATTCAGATCGGCCACTATGAAATGCGCTATGAGATTGCAGACTCTACTATTTACCTGCTGCGTTTATGGCAAACCCGCGAGGACCGCTGATGATCGCAACTGTAGGGTTGCAAGCTGCTTAGCCAGAAATTCATGCTTATTCCCAAGGATCCTCATGTAAGCTAGGCTCGGTGTTCGAAGTAGCTGCTCGTGAATACACTGTCAAAATTTGGTTTATTAGGGTTATACCATGAAAAAATTAGCTATTTTAGGTGCTGCTTTGTCAATTTCCTGTCTTAGCGTTGATGCGGCAGAGCTGACCAGTGCAGTCGGCGCCACAAGTCAGGGCGGCGGAACTGCTCGTCTTGCCCTTGGGTTCGACTGGGAAAAATCTTGGTTTCAAACTTCTATCGGGAAAGTAACTGGCTATTGGGATTTAGGATATACCTACTGGCAAGCAGGGGACCAAGCTGGCGGCCGTCATAGCGTATCCTTCGCGCCGGTTTTTGTGTATGAGTTTGGCGAAGGAAATATTAAACCTTTTATTGAAGCAGGAATTGGCGCTTCTATATTTAGCGGAACTAATGCTGGGGATCAGAATTTTGGTTCAGCTTTTAATTTCGAAGACCGCATAGGGGCTGGGTTAAAAATAGGTAATACACAAAAAATCGGTATTCGCGCTATTCACTATTCAAATGCCAGTATAAAACAGCCAAATGATGGAATCGAATCTTACTCACTCTTTTATAGTCATTCGCTTTGAATAAAACGGAGCGCAACTGACTGTACTATTGGAAGTCGTTGCGCTTCGAAATTATTTTTTCTATTAAAAGCATGCTATTCCTAGACTAGCGGCGATTAACAAAAGGATCAGGCCACTAAGGCCTGTTATTTCTAAAGGCCTAGATAGGTCGATTTCATCATAGCTGGCATCATTCTCAATTATTCTGCGTTTCATACTGTAGTCCTCTGCATTCACTGTAGATCCTTTCTTTCGAAAGTTCAGAAGAGTAGACAGCCAGGCAAAATACACGTTCGCGTTATTTTAATGGCGATTTGTTATTTTTAGTATAGCATATATAGCTTTTAGATATATGCGAGAAGAGGGAAGCCAAAGAGAGAAACTCTGTACTACAGATGCTTTTGGCTAAAGTGCTGAGGCCAGCGTTTGGCCTGAGGATTCCCCTGACGTGACCATTCTGGCTGACGTTACCTCCGCTGCCTCCGGTGCGTTCTCGACCGAGCAAACTGGCCGGATGACCGTCTTATAGAGCGCTACCTGCTGAGGCGCTGTAACAGAACCACATGGAGCATTGCCGTTCGCAATGCTTCGTGAAGGGTCAATCAGGGCTAGCAAGGAGCAGTAAAGGTAGGAGTACCGAAGCAGATTTAAAGACATATGAACCCATCGTTGTAGGCATGGGGAACTAGAGCAAAGCACAGGAATCAAAGGGTAAGAGAAAGCCGGAATCAGCCTCCATTACAAAATCAGAAGGACGCTATGAAAATTAAAAATCTTAATATAGTTGCTGTGTTTTTTTATTGTGTATTACTGGCCGGGTGTTCTACCACCACAGTGGTTACCCTTCAGGACGGCACACAATATATCACCAAAGATATACCAAAGACCAAAACAAAAGACGGTTTCTATGAGTTCGATGATGTGTCAGGTAAACATGTGAAAGTGAGATCTGATGAGGTTGCTACGATAAAAGAAGAGGATTAATCTATCCGGACTATGATGTTGTGCTTATGGCAGTAACGCTATGTGATTATAGTCGCTTCAAAGCAAAAGTCTCGCCTCATGCCTTCATTTGAGACCGGGAGTTATGCATATGAGCTATGTGGATATCCCCTGCTGGAAATGCATTTGATCGGGTGCCATCAGCATCACTCGATGGAGTCAGAAACATGTGCTGCCCCGAACGGATAGAGCGCCAGTTAAAGCTGGCGGAAAATAGTCGATGAAAGTTCGATGCTGGTAAGAAATGGCGAATCAACCAGACCCCGAGTCATGCATGTTGCACCGTGAGGTGCAGGGTGAAGCGTTGCCAGGGGAAACCGCTGGGCCAGCCGTTGAGCCGCGTAATCAGGAATCCGGGATGCCGATGCTGTTATCCGAAGCAGAAGGCAATACGGGGCATGGCGATATACGCCAGTCATGCTCTGATCCCGCGCGGTCGGAGACCCTGTGCACGTCGGGAAGTCCTCCGCCCAGGAACTGGGTGATCACAGCGGTGCCCGGTGCGCACGCACACACCGTCAGCCGAAGGCAACTCGTGCTCCGCCAGAACAGCGGACAAGCGTTTCATCACGGCCAGGCCTTGCGGCAGACTGATACCAAACACGAGCAAGAAATCATGCATTTGATTGACCGTCTTGGTGCGGTCTCGGATCAGCGATTCGCGCAGCCGATGCAATTGTCTGTTAGTGCAATTATATGCGGCATCTGGAGTTCTAGAAGGGCGCGTTGGCAGACTGGGTAAGATCGCTGCTGACATGGCGGCAATCCAACGTGGTTGCCTGCGCGCTGGCCAACAAGCTGGCCCGCATAGCCTGGGCAATTTCAGCGCACCACTCCCAATGCGAAGAAGGGCCAGACGCGCTGAACGCCTGACGCCGCGGTTGTTGCTGTACCACGATTCACCTTTCAGGTTTTGCGATAGCGGAACAACAGATGATGTGCGCGGCCAACCGGCCTGGGGAAGATCCTGGATAAACATCTGGCTTTTGAAGCCGCACGGTTTTTTCAAAGAACGCCAGGCGCGACTCTCACCGCGGCGCGGGGCTTGCCCCAACAGACGCCGGATAGATTTAAGCAAGCCACCACACCGCCCCTTAGTCAGCACTGGAAAAATGGGTGGTGACCATAGAATGTTTATGACTAACAGCAACGATAAGAGTGGTGAGCTTTTGGGCCAGGAGCGGGGACGCCGCAACCGTACGCGCGCGACGTGAAGTCGCACCTGTTATTGCTGTAGTCGGGACTTCGCGGCGTCACTAGGCCTGGTGTCTAGGCAGTACAGCAGGTGGCTAAGCCAACTTGTTGGGTATCAGCAAGCGGGGCGACAAGAACCTGCGACGTGCTGCAGCGCCTGCACGATCATTTCGTCTACCTGGACGAGCAAATCAAGCAATTGGATAAAGAACTGGCTGACAATGATCTAGGTCGTCGCTGCCTCCGCGAAACCCGGGGCGGTTCAAAACCTTTTAAAGGGTGAGAAAGGCGGTGTTATCACTAAACGCTGCCCGTTCTGGATTAGCTATGTAGATGGTAAGTTCGTTCTGAACGAACATGCAAAATCGGCGACCCCGTAGGGGGAGTAACTTGGCAGATTATCCATCAACGCACACTAGCTTGCTCGAACAAAAAATCAGTTAAGCGTCAATATAAGAATTTCACCGCTGTTCTGTATAACCACTTCTCTCCCAACTAAACGCCCAATTTCTTTGTAAAATTTAAAAAAAGATTTATCAATGAGGAAATATTTTTCCGTATGTATTTTTTGATGTTAATCGAACCGATATAATACATTGTCAATCATTGCACCTATGTCTACTCCATCTTTAACTACAAGATAAGGATTCGAGGGGGTATAGATAAATTCAATTTTCATAGCGGTCAAACCCTTTTGATTGGCTCTGATTCAACCTAGCACCCCCTTTACATAACGCACATTTTCACACAACCGCTTATCGGATCATTTGGATTTATCGCCGTTGATCAGAGCAGCATTAGCTAACCGGACCATTTCCATCCACGTCTGGTTTGTTATCAGCCCCTCTGCGTTGAGCCTGTCCGCCGCGAGCAGCGCCCGCTCATATTGACATTCGTTAAGAGTTGCTCCCTTAAGATAATCTTTCCGCCAAATTTGGAAGGTGTGTTTAGGTGGTTTGAATTCCATTTGTTTAACCACATATTTTTTATGGAAATAATGGCAATTTGATACTTTATTCGTAAGGCTTGTCAAGGAGAATGTGCATGGCACTGTGCCAGAGACTTCCACAAATTCAATCTGCTTATTGCCAACATAAACGTCTGCTATTACCTGAATATCCTATAGATCACTTCAATTATGAAAGATTGGAATGGCTATCGCGCCGTTCTTTTGATTACGTTGGCGAATACGAGAAACAACAACCCGATGTTGTGCGTGGTTGACTACACTGGACGGCGTAGCTGCCAGGACTGGCCATCCGATACCAAGACGCATGAGTGATTGTCTTGGCTGTGACAGTGACCCGCTTTGATTGCTGTATCAGCATCCACGCGAAGAAAACCGCCCAACACGATGAGCAGCGTGCGGCAGCAGGCTGATTCACCGCCGCCAGAAACTGGGGTTTGGGGAGCAATGGAACAGAAAGTGCACTTAAGCCCTACCAGCGCCGTTCAGAGCCTTCTTCCCAGGCATCGGCTTCGATAAAGCAGTTGCGCATGTCGGCTTCCTGGCTGATCTCGGTCAGCAAGTCATGCACGGTCTTGTCCAGCTCATCGTCGCTCCGATACGGAATGGCCAGTTCGTAGTTGCCCGACTCCAGCCGTTTCATACTGTAGGGCTCCAAGCAGTAGCGCTCGATATTTTCCTTGGCCCGTTTCCGGCCGCGAACGAACTTGCTGTTGTTCACCACCGCCAGGCGCAGCGTGACGGTGGCCACCTGCTCGGCGGCGGGCTCTGCCGGCGACGCGACATTGCGTTGCTGACCTCGCGGCTGGGCGCTCTTCTGGTGTGCGCCGATCTCAACACCACGATGGCGCAGGTAGCTGTACAGCGTGCTCTTGGAGATGTGTAACTTCTCGCCGATGGCGCTGACGCTCAGGCGGCCCTCGCGGTACAGCGTCTCGGCCGCCATGGAGGTGGCCTCGGCCTTGGCTGGGAGGCCCTTGGGACGGCCACCGATCCGGCCCCGCGCCCGCGCGGCCGACAAACCCGCCTGAGTCCGCTCGCGGATCAGCTCGCGCTCGAACTCGGCCAGCGAGGCAAACAGGTTGAACACCAAGCGACCTTGGGCGTGGGTGGTGTCGATTGGGTCATTCAGGCTCTGCAAGCCGACCTTGCGCTCTGCCAGCTCGCCGACCAGCTCGACCAGGTGTTTGAGGGAGCGCCCGAGGCGATCCAGCTTCCAGATCACCACGGTGTCGCCCGCTCGAACATGGGCTAGCAACTTGTCCAACTCCGGCCGGGCGCTTTTCGCGCCGCTGGCGATGTCTTGATAGATGCGTTCGCACCCGGCCTGTTTCAGGGCATCGACCTGGAGGTCGGCGTTCTGATCCCGAGTGCTCACCCGCGCATAACCGATCTTCATCAAAAGTACCGTTTACTCGACTACGTTAGTAATAGTTGAACTTTGATTAAGCGTACCAGTTATTTGAACCGTAGCGCAGGTAGGTTAACCAGCCGATTCCTGTCCACTTAAAGTTCGGCAAAACGAAGGTTTTTTTGAACCATTGCATAGCCCTTTGTGATTGGCGTATAAACACACAAACACCTACTAGCGGGGAACGCCATGAATACGATTCGCTGGAATGTCGCCGTCTCGGCCGACACCGACCAGTCGCTTCGGATGTTTCTGGCCAGCCAGGGCGGTGGCCGGAAAGGCGACCTGTCGCGCTTCATTGAAGAGGCGGTGCGGGCCCACATCCTGGAACTGACGGCCGAACAGGCCAAGGCCGCTAATGCCCATCTGAGCGAGGCAGAGCTGACCGAAGCGGTTGACGAAGCGCTCGACTGGGCACGTAAGCGCTGATGCGGGTCGTGTTGGATACCAACATCCTGTTCAGCGCACTGATCTCGCCGCATGGCGCGCCCGATGCGATCTACCGTGCCTGGCGGGCGGCGCGTTTCGAGGTAGTGACCTCGCGGATGCAGCTCGATGAAATCCGCCGAGCCAGCCGCTACCCCAAGCTCCAGGCCATCCTTCAGCCCGCCAAAGTGGGAGCCATGATCAATAACCTGCAACGGGCTGTGGTACTGGAGCGTCTGACCATCGAGGTCGAAGCCGATGATCCGGATGACTCGTTTCTGCTGGCCATGGCCCTGGCAGGCGATGCGGACTACCTGGTGACCGGTGATCGCCGCGCCGGCCTGCTGCAACGCGGGCACATCGAACGCACGCGGATTGTCACGCCCGCCGTGTTCTGCGCCGAGGTGCTGTGATCGATGCCGGTCGGTTTTCTGACCCAGGAGCAACGCGACGGTTTTGGCCGCTATGTCGATGCCCCCAGTCGTGAGGAGCTGGAACGCTACTTCCACCTGAGCGACGACGACCACAAAATCCTCCTACCGCTGCGCGGCGAGCACAACCGCCTTGGCTACGCCACCCAACTGACCAGCATCCGCTACCTGGGCACTTTTCCCGACGACTTTTCAGCCGTCCCCCAAGAGGTGCTGCAAGCGCTCAGTCGCCAGTTAGGCATTACCGATCCAACTTGTATCCTGGCCTATGCCGAAACCCGCCAACGTCAACGTCATGCCGCCGAGATTCAGGAGCGTTACGGCTATCGGGTGTTTGCTGATTCCAGCGTCGGCTTTCGACTTGCCCGCTGGCTGTATGCGCTCTGTTGGACAGGGACAGATCGTCCTGGCGAGTTGTTCAATCGGGCGACGACCTGGTTGCTGACGCACAAGGTTTTACTGCCCGGCGTCACCGTTCTGGAACGGTTCATCGCCCAACTGCGCAGCCGGGTCGAAGAACGCCTCTGGCTAACCCTTGGCCGCAGTGTGAGCGAGGCGCAACGGCAGCAGCTACAGGACTTGCTGCTGGTCGCCGAAGGCAACCGCAGTTCCCGGCTGGATCAACTGCGCTCCGGCCCGGTGATGGTCAGTGGCCCCGCACTGATTCGGGCGCTGCGCCGGCTTGATGACGTGCGCGGCATCGGCATCGCCTTGCCAGCGGCGGCGCACATCCCGCCCAGCCGTATCGCGGCCCTGGCTCGCTTCGCCAACACCGCCAAGGTCACGGCGATCAACCGGCTGCCGGCGTCGCGGCGGATGGCGACACTGGTGGCGTTCGCCCTGTGCCTGGAGGCCACCGCGCACGACGACGCCCTGGAGGTCCTGGAAGCGCTGTTACGCGACCTGTTCAGCAACGCGGAGAAGGCCGACAAGAAAGCCCGCATGCGCAGCCTGAAAGACCTGGATCGCTCGGCGGCGACGCTCGCCGCCGCGTGCAAGGTCGTGCTGGACAGCTCAATCAGCGATGACAACGTGCGCGCCCGGCTGTTCAACGACCTGCCGAGGGCCTCGCTGGAGAAAGCCCTGGAAGATGTCAATGCGCTGATCCGCCCGGTTGACGATGTGTATTTTCTCGCCCTGGAGGCGCGCTACCGCAGTGTGCGCCGTTTCCTGCCCGACCTGCTCAAGCACATCCGCTTCGGCTTCAGCCCGGCCGGCAAAGGCGTGGTCGCCGGCCTGGATTGGTTGCAGCTGAACCTGCCCCGCCGGAAACCGGAGGATGACGCGCCGCAGGAGATCGTGGCCAAGGCTTGGCAGAAGCACATTACCCGCGAGGATGGCTCCCTCGACATGGGCGCCTATGTGTTCTGCACGCTCGATGCGCTGCGCACGGCCCTGCGCCGGCGCGACGTGTTCGTCTCGCCCAGTTGGCGCTATGCCGACCCGCGTCTCGGCCTGCTCGACGGTGCCGAATGGCTGGCGGCGCGGCCGATCATCTGCCGCTCGCTGGGCCTGACCATTGACGCCGGCACCACCTTGGATGCGCTGAGCGCCGAGTTGGATGCGACCTGGCAGGCGGTCGCGGCCCGCCTACCCGACAACCCCGCGATCCAGCTGAGCGAGAACGCCGAGGGCAAGACCGAGCTCTCGCTCGGCACACTGGACAAGCTGGAGGAGCCGAACTCGCTGCTGCAACTGCGAGCAGCCGTGGCTGATCTGATGCCGCGTGTCGATCTGCCGGAAATCCTCTTGGAAATCGCCGCTCGCACCGGCTTCGCCGAGGCCTTCACCCATGTGTCCGAGCGCAATGCGCGGGCCGACAACCTGGTCACCAGCCTCTGCGCGGTGCTGCTGGGTGGGGCCTGCAACACCGGCCTGGAGCCGCTGATCCGCACCGACAATCAGGCGCTACGCCGCGACCGGCTGTCCTGGGTCAGCCAGAACTATATCCGTGACGACACGCTGTCAGGGGTTGTAAGCCGGAAACCCAGAAATTTCCGTCAGCCGATCAACATGGCTTGTCTCGCGCTTGGTCGATGAGTTCCTGCATCGCCCGCATGACTTCTTCGTGGGTGTATGTTGGCGCTGATGGAAAATTGACCCACCCTGCCGATTGAAATTTGACCCAGGGCGGATTGCTGATTTTGTTACCAGCAACTGTGGATAAGTCTACCAGCGCAGCTGCTGTTGCCCCCACTCCTTCGCTAGCCCAGTTCAGTTGTTTAAGACCTGCCACACGCAGCCATGTAGCAGGCCGTCGTCGCCATGAAATCAGAACGGCTCATCGTCCTCCGGTTCCTGGCTGCCCTTACGCTTTCGCTCCCGTGATTTGATCTTGGCCTGGGCCGCCAAGCTACTGACTGCCACATCGCCACCAACTGCGCCCGCAGAGCCCCGGTGCGGTTGGATTTACCTTACAACATTGTAATGAAGTTTTTCGAAACGGGCTCGGTAGGAGCGTGTCATAATTCAGTGTCTGCTAACAGGCTGATGAGCCGTATCGGTCAGTAGGCACCGACGACATACAACTATCGAACCCTGGAGAACGCAATGACAAACTCAATGTTCGCTTCCTGTATCCAAGCTTGTTCGAACTGCGCCCTTGTGTGCGAAACGTGCGCCTCTGCTTGCCTGCGTGAGGATGACGTAAAAATGATGGCACGCTGCATCGAGCTTGACCGCGACTGCGCGGACATTTGTAGGTTGGCCGCCATACTGATGAGTCGCGAAAGTGATTACGCTAAAGAATTTTGTGCCCTTTGCGCCAAGATCTGCCGTGCATGCGGAGAGGAATGCGCGAAACATCAAGTGGATCACTGCCAAGAGTGTGCCAAAGCGTGCATGAAGTGCGCTGAAGAATGCGAGCGCATGGCTGCGTAACATTCGCGACTTGCTGCTCTGGCAAAGCTCGTCATCTCGTTGCCAGAGCAGCTTCGCCGGAATGACCTTATATCCCAGCATGTGCAGTTGAAGCTAAGCCAGCTGACTTGCTAGCAGAAAAGGCCTAGATATCCGCTGGCCGAGCTCACCCAAACCGTAAGCGTTCATTCCACGACGTACTGGACTTACTTTACGTCCCGAAGGGGCCTTAGCAATTCCGGTGAGACCTTGTACTGTTTCGTGCCGTTCTCGGCCAGGACGATCACGCTCTTGCGGTTGATCTTGGTGACGATCCCCATAGTCAAGCCAGTTCGGCTTTCGAAGGTCACCTTCAGCCCCACGTGCAGCCGACTCAGCGCCTGCAGGTTTTCTTGATCTTGCAGTTCATCAATGCGCCGGCAGATCATTCGGTTCAGCTCCAATAGCTGATCGATGCTCATGTCTTCAATGCGCATGGAGGGTGCCCTTTGGCTGTGCGGTCTGTCGATCAGAATGGCGCGGATCGATCAGCGAGCGTAACGGATTATCGGCGAACCGGGTCTTCCAGAGCCGAGGCGTCAGGTCAGCGACCTTGCTGGCCGGGTGCTGACTGATGCGCTGCAGCACGTCCACCAGATAGGTGTACGGGTTGATGTCGTGCAGTTTGCACGTAGTGATCAGGCTCTGGATGATGCCCACGTGTTCCGCGCCGAGTTCAGTCCAGCAGAACAGCCAGTTCTTGCGTCCCATGGGAATGGGGCGCAGGGCCCGTTCCAGGTGGTTGGTGTCTGGCTGGACGTCTGGGTCTTCCAGGAAGACGGTCAGGCTGGCTTCACGGCTGAGCACGTAGTTCAGTGCTTTGGTCAATAAATCACTGGGCAGCAGACCGCCCTGTGCCAGTTGATCCCGGCACCATTGGAAGAAGTCGCTGACCACCGGCTTTGAGTGGAGCAGCCGGTACTGGCGTTTCTTTTCGCCGGTCAGTTGCTGGACGCGGATCTCTTCTTCGTTGGTGTATAGCTTGGCAATCTGCTGAAGGGCTTCGGTGGCAGTTATCGGGTGGTCCTTCTGCGCCTCAATGAAGTAACGACGACTGTGCACCCAGCACTGCGCGTGGATGATGTTCTGCTGTGCGGCGGCATAGCGGGCATAAGCAGCATAGCCGTCACTGATCAGAGTTCCGCTGAACTGTTCGTTCAGTACCTGCTCGATATGGGCTCGGCCTCGACTGTTCGAGTAAGTGAACACCACTTCATCGGCATCGCCGTATAACGGCCAGAACCAGCCGGATTTCATCTTGCCTTTTTGTGGGCCTGCCCGACCCTGGTGGCCAGCTTTAATCGGCGTCTCATCCATCGCCAACACCCGGCTGCGCAGAACATTGTCGGTCTGGGCATCCACGATCGGCCGCAGCAGATCAATAGATCGCTTGATCAGATTGGTGAGGGTGCTGCGGCTGAGGGTAATACCCGCTTGCTGGATGCGTTGGTGTTGGCGATACAGCGGTAGGTGAAACTGGAACTTGTCGACCATCAGACCCGCCAACAAGCTGACGTCGGCCAGGCTGTTGTCCAGTACGTTGGACGGGGCCGGCGTGGTCACGGGCTTGTCGCTGCCCTTGCGCCGAAATACGGGGCGTTCCACTTGCAACACCACGTAACTGGACGTCCGCTGGGCCAGCCGATAGGTCGTTTTGGTGCCAAGGATGTCGTACTGGTCGGCGTCGGGGCCGCTTAGCTCCGGCGGCAGGTGTTCAACAACTTCCACTGGCACGTCCGCTGTAAAACGCAGACCCGTATCGTTCAGGCAGTCGTCGTCCCGCTGTTTCTTTCCGGTGCCTCGCTGATAAGCCCGAACCGGGCGTTTCTCCGCATCGAGAGGCTTCTCCGGGCTAGCCGCATCATTCGATTGGAACAGGCCGCCCTGCTCCGGGAGGTCATACACCTGCTTCTCGGACTTGGGGCCGAACAGCTGCTTCTTGAACCAGTCCAACTGCCGCTGCATGACCTGTAGCTGCTCACGCAACAGGGCATTCTCCTCGGCCAGTACCGAGTAGGAAGGGGCGTTGGAATAGGACGCGGAAGCCATTGAATTCATGGCCGATATTATACCGGAACACAACCCGCTACGTGCCCCGAAAACGCTTGAACTGACGGTACTTTTGCACCTCGATACCGTCAATCAGCAACTGGAGATCAGTCAGGTTTAAGGGGCGCTGTCCCGAAGAAGACGGCCGTACCCGGAACTGCCCCTGCTCCAGTCGCTTGGCCCACAGGCAGTAGCCCGTGGGCGTGAAATACAACATCTTCATTTGGGTCTTGCGACGGTTAACGAAGACAAAATACTGCCCGCTGAGCGGATCTTGCTTGAGTTGATTGCGGACCAGAGCGCTCAGCCCCCGGAAGGATTTGCGCATATCCGTGGGCTCGGTGCACAGCCAGATCCGGGCCTGGCTATCCAGACCGATCATCTGATCTGGCTCAGCCTTAGCTCAACACCATTACCCAGGCTCAGCACGATATTCCAGCCGCTTCCGGGAGAGGCCGAGTCATCCATCAGCGATGACAGATCCAGGAAGCTGGCATAACCAGAATCCGCAGCCTCACCGACCGGCTGACTCAACAGGCGCTTGCGCCAACTACAGAAGCTGGCATAACCGAGTTTGTGCTCCTTGCAGAACTGCGTGGCCGACAGGCCGCTGTCACGCTGCTGACCGATTAGGACTTGCCACTGTTCTGCGGTGCGGTGTTTTCTCATGGGGTTGTAAGCCGGAAACCCAGAAATTTCCGTCAGCCGATCAACATGGCTTGTCTCGCGCTTGGTCGATGAGTTCCTGCATCGCCCGCATGACTTCTTCGTGGGTGTACGACTTGGCGTTGGGGTCGTCGGCCTCTCGGAGAGCTTCCTCGACCTCGCGGGTCATCCGCGCATATTCTTCCGGCCACAGCGCTTGCTCCATGCGCAGCGACGCCTGCCCAAGCAGGTGCAGCAGGCCGAACAGCCGCATGTCATTGGTGGCGACGACGTGCTCTCGAATCCGCTCCTGGATCACCTCGCAGGCCCGATGCGCCTCTGGCGTCGCCGTGCCCTCGTAGCCGGCTGGGAGTTCTGCTTCTTCAGCGATTCGCGCCCAAGCGATAGCCGGTGGACAGGTTCATTTGCTCATCCACTTGCGCAGCAGACGCTTTTTCAGGGAGGCGCGCTCTTGCGGATTGCGTCCCTTGTGGTTGGCAATGCGATCCGCCGTGGCGGCCTGGCGCTTGATGGGCCAGTAGGAGCGGCCATCCTTACCCATCGACCAGACGTTGCTGACCTGGTTTTCCAGTAGAGGCAGATGGGCGCATAGAGCTTCCGGCGACGCGCTGGCCAGCGCGGTGCGCTCGTGAGTTCGCCAGCGCTGATGCCAGAGTTTCTTGTCCTCGCGCTCGCTACGGCAGGTCGTGTGCCCAACGATGGGCGTTTTGCGGCGGCTGCGGCTCATGATGTGGTTGTCTCCAAGAACATTCAGGACAGGCTTTCTGGGTAGAGCGCCGTCAACCGGGACAGGGTTTCTTGCACTTGTTCCAGCGAGGTCATCAGATGATCAACCTGATCCTGAAGATCCACGGCGAGATCAAATAGCTCAGCCACTCGGCTGCGTGATCCCTCGTTGAACGCGGCCATTGCCAGTTGATGCAGCTTCAACAGGTCGGTGCGCAGTTGCGGAGGTGCGCCGTCTGCGCTGTCATTCAAATCGCCGCGCAGCACGTCCACGGCATCGACTGCACGCAGCAGTGCCGTGGTATCGAAATTCTCGGGAGTCAGTTCGTCCCATTCGTCGTCGGTGATGCGGGCTGCCATCAGGAGGGCTCCGATTAAGCGGTTGCGAGCGTTAGATGCCCGATCGGCTCGGCTGCTGGCCGTACCTTGATTTCGATGTCGTAGCCGAGGCGATTCAGACAATCCATCAGCTTGCGTTCGGATAGATTGGTGAAGTCGCCGCGCATCATGCCCGACACCTTCGGTTGCGGGATGCCCATGCGTTTGGCCGCCGCTTGTTGAGTCAGCCCAAGGGCGCGCATGGCCCTCCTGATCTCGACCACCAGGCCGGTCTTGATCTTGAGCTTTTCAGCGTCAGGCAGTCCAAGGTCGGCAAAGACGTTGCCCGAGCTGCGCTGAACCTCGACGCCTTCAATGATTCGTTTTTGCATTTCGTAGCTCCTGTGCCAATACCTCGGCCACCTTCAGCCGAGCGCGGATGATGTCCATGTCGGCCTTTGGCGTGGCGATTCCGCTCTTGCTCTTCTTCTGGAAGCAGTGCAGGACGAACACCGCTTCCGCAAACTTGACCGTGTATACCGCTCGATAGGTGCCGCCGGCATCGTCTTCGACGACCTCCAGCACGCCGGCACCACCGAACCCCTTGAGCACCTTTGCTGCGTCATCCTGATCGCCTATCTGCGCCAACGAGAGCGCGTAACCGAAACGGCGACGCACGTCGGACGGCAACGCCATCAAATCCTTGTGGCTGCTCGCGATCCATTCGAGCGGTTTTTCTTTGTTTGTCATGACGGAATTTTATACCTGTTCAGGTAATGATGTAAACGCGGCAACCTCAAGGAGGTGTCGTAAAACATTTGTTTTGCGACAGGCTGTCAGCCGCCGCTGTGCTACCTGTGCAACACCCCCTCAAAAATGTACGGAAAACTCTATCGCTATTCACTATTATGCGGAAACCTGTTTTTGATGGTTATCCGCCTATGTTGGTTGGCTACATGCGCGTGTCGTCGGACTCCGACCGCCAGAGCACGGACTTGCAGCGCGACGCGCTGCTCGCCGCCGGCGTCGATCCGCGTCACCTGTTTGAGGATCGTGCCTCTGGCGCGAAGGATGACCGTGCCGGCTTGGCGCGGGCGCTTGAGTTCGTTCGAGCCGGCGATGTGCTGGTGGTGTGGAAACTCGACCGGCTCGGTCGCTCGCTGTCGCACCTGCTCGCCATTGTGACTTCGCTCAAGGACAAGCGGGTGGCGTTCCGCTCGCTGACAGAGAACCTGGACACTACGACGCCCTCGGGCGAATTCCTGTTCCAGGTGTTCGGTGCGCTCGCGCAGTACGAGCGCGCCTTGATTCAGGAGCGCGTCGTCGCGGGCTTGGCCGCCGCACGCAAACGCGGCCGGATCGGCGGCCGGCCGCAGGCGATCACTGGTGAGAAGCTGGACGCCATCGTCGCCGCGCTCGATGGCGGCATGTCTAAGGCGGCGGTGTGCCGCAACTTCAATGTCAAGCGCACTACGTTGATCGAAACATTGACGCGAGCAGGTTGGCGTGGTGCGGGAAGGACGGTCGATGAGCAACAAGAATAAGCTACTCACCGTCTTTTCTGACGCAGAGCAGGAAGCCTTGTACGGCCTACCGGACTTCGACGATGCTCAGCGGCTGGAATACCTGGCGTTGACCGAATCTGAACTGGCGTTCGCCAGCAGCCGGCCTAGCCTGCAGGCCCAAGTCTATTGCGTCTTGCAGATCGGCTACTTCAAGGCCAAGCATGCTTTCTTCCGCTTCGATTGGCATGAGGTCGAGGACGATTGCGCCTTCGTGCTGAGTCGCTATTTCCACGGCGAAGCGTTCGAACGCAAGGCGATCACCAAGCATGAGCACTACAGCCAGAGGGGTCAGATCGCCGAACTGTTCGGCTACCGGTCGTGGGCGGCTAGCTTCCTGCCGCAACTGGCACAGCAGGCTGAACAGATCGTGCGGCGCGACGTAATGCCAGGATTCGTGGCCGCCGAACTGATCGTTTGGCTCAGCGAGCACAAAATCATCCGGCCCGGCCACACCACCTTACAAGAGCTGGTCAGTGAAGCCCTGTCCACCGAACGCAGGCGCTTGGGCGGCTTGCTGGCAGAAGTGTTGGACGAATCGGCCAAAGCTGCGCTGGGCCAGCTCCTGGTGCGTGACGACACCCTGTCTCAACTGGCAGCGCTCAAGCAGGACGCTAAAGATTTCGGCTGGCGTCAGATGGCAGGGGAGCGCGAGAAGCGCGCCACGCTGAAGTCCTTGCACGGGATCGCCAAGGCGCTGCTGCCCAAGCTCGGCATCTCGCAGCAGAACCTGCTGTACTACGCGAGCCTGGCGAACTTCTATACCGTCCATGACCTGCGCCACCTGAAGGCGGAGCAGACCCGGCTCTACCTGCTGTGCTATGCCTGGGTACGTTACCGGCAGCTCACCGACAACCTGGTCGACGCGATGGCCTTCCACATGAAAAAACTTGAGGACGAGAGCCGCACGGGTGCGAAACAGTCCTTTGTCGCCGAACAGCTGCGACGCCATCAGGAAACGCCGCAGGTTGGCCGCCTGCTGTCGCTGTACGTGGACGACAGCGTGGCCGATCCGACGCCGTTCGGCGAGGTGCGCCAACGCGCCTACAAAATCATGTCCAGGGAATTGCTGCAAAACACGGCGCAGCGCATGAGCGTCAAGCCACTGAACAAACTGGCGCTGCACTGGCAGGCGGTGGACGGCCTGGCCGAACGCATTCGACGCCATCTACGGCCGCTGTACGTCGCGCTCGACTTCGCCGGCACGGCCCCCGATAACCCATGGCTCGCGGCGCTGACTTGGGCCAAGAGCGTGTTCGCCAAGCAGCAGCGCCTATCACAACGGCCACTCGACGAATGTCCGGCGGCAACGCTGCCGAAACGCTTGCGTCCGTACCTGCTGATGTTCGATGCCGAAGGCACGCCGACAGGCCTGCATGCCGATCGTTACGAATTCTGGCTTTACCGTCAGGTCAGGAAACGCTTCCAGGCGGGCGAGCTCTACATTGACGACAGCTTGCAGCACCGGCATTTGTCCGACGAGTTGGTTTCGATGGACGAGAAAGCCGCCGTGCTCGCGCAGATGGACATCCCCTTCCTGCGGCAGCCGGTCAGTGCCCAGCTCGATGCACTGGCGGCCGAGTTGCGTGCGCAATGGGTGGCGTTCAATCGCGAGCTGAAACAGGGCAAGCTGACGCACCTGGAATACGACAAGGACACGCAGAGACTGACCTGGCGCAAGCCCAAGGGGGAGAACCAGAAGGCGCGCGAGCAAGCTCTCTACGAGCAACTGCCATACTGCGATGTCGCCGACGTGTTTCGCTTCGTCAACGGCCAGTGCCAGTTCCTGTCGGCGCTGACACCATTGCAGCCACGCTATGCGAAGAAGGTAGCCGACGCCGACAGTCTGATGGCGGTGATCATTGCCCAAGCCATGAACCACGGCAACCAGGTTATGGCACGTACCAGCGACATCCCGTACCACGTCCTGGAGAGTACCTACCAGCAGTACCTGCGCCAGGCGACGCTACATGTGGCCAACGATTGCATCAGCAACGCCATCGCCGCACTGCCGATCTTCCCGCATTACTCGTTCGACCTCGATTCGTTGTACGGTGCCGTTGATGGGCAGAAATTCGGCGTCGAGCGACCAACTGTGAAGGCGCGCTACTCGCGCAAATATTTCGGCCGCGGCAAGGGCGTCGTCGCCTACACGCTGCTGTGCAATCACGTGCCGTTGAACGGCTACCTGATAGGCGCACACGAGTACGAGGCTCACCACGTGTTCGACATCTGGTACCGCAACACGTCGGACATCGTGCCGAGCGCGATCACCGGCGACATGCACAGCATCAACAAGGCCAACTTCGCCATCCTGCACTGGTTCGGACTTCGTTTCGAGCCGCGCTTCACCGACCTCGACGACCAGTTGCAGGAGCTGTATTGCGCCGATGATCTGGCATTGTACGAGAAATGCCTGATCCGGCCGGCTGGCCAGATCGACCGGCAACTCATCGTCGGTGAGAAGGCGAACATCGACCGAATCGTCGCCACACTGGGCCTGAAGGAAATGACGCAGGGCACGCTGATCCGCAAGCTGTGCACCTATACGGCGCCGAACCCGACGCGGCGCGCAATCTTCGAGTTCGACAAGCTCATCCGCAGTATCTACACACTGCGCTACCTGCGCGACCCGCAACTGGAGCGTAATGTTCACCGCTCGCAGAACCGCATTGAGTCCTATCACCAGCTACGCTCGACCATCGCCCAAGTCGGTGGGAAGAAGGAATTGACCGGCCGCACCGACATCGAAATCGAGATCAGCAACCAGTGCGCCAGGCTGATCGGCAACGCGATCATCTTCTACAACTCGGCGATCCTGTCCCTGCTGCTGACGAAGTACGAGGCAGCTGGCAATGCCAAGGCGCTGGCGTTGATCACGCAGATGTCGCCAGCGGCCTGGCGGCACATCCTGCTGAACGGGCATTACACCTTCCAGACTGACGGCAAGTTCATCGACCTGGATGCGCTCGTGGCGGGACTGGAGCTGGGCTGACGGAAATTTCTGGGATTCCGGCGTACAACCCCCGACTGGTCAATCAAGGCTTGCGCGGCGTCTGGCACCGCTGCGTCCAGCGGCGTTATCTTCAGGCCCGATGCAGTGGTGATGATGGCGTCCGGTAAGTCGTTGGTCGCCGCCATGCGGTTGACTGTGGCGAGTTGCGCCTCCAATAATTCCAGTCGGTCATGCAGATATTGGTCGCAGTCGGTGGCCACGGCCAGTGGCAATTCGCTGGCCAGCTTCAAGGTGGCGAACTTCTCGATCGGCACCAGGTATTCGTCGAAGTCCTTGAACTGACGCGAACCTTGCACCCAAACATCACCAGAGCGCAGTGCGTTCTTCAGCTCCGACAGGGCGCATAATTCGTAGTAACGCCGGTCAATACCCTCGTCGGTCAGAACCAGCTTTGCCCAGCGCGGCTTGATGAATGCGGTTGGCGCATCGGCGGGCACCTTGCGCGCGCTGTCGCTGTTCATGCCGCGCAGCACGTCGATGGCATCGAGCACACCCTTGGCGGTGGGCGCGGCGCGCAGTTTGAGCACGTCCAGGAACTGCGGCGCATAGCGGCGCAGCGTGGCGTAACTCTCGCCGATATGGTGCAGGAAATCAAAATCTGCAGGCCGCGCCAGCGTTTGCGCCTCGGTGACGCTGGCGGCGAAGGTGTCCCACGGCATGACCGCTTCGATGGCGGCGAACGGATCGCCGCCGTTTTGTTTGGCTTCAATCAGCGCCTGACCGATGCGCCCATACATCCGCACCTTGTCGTTGATCGCCTTGCCGGAAGCCTGGAACTGCTGTTGATGCTTGTTCTTGGCCGCATTGAACAGCTTGCCGATGATGCGGTCGTGAAGGTCGATGATTTCATCAGTGACGGTGGCCATGCCTTCGATGGCCAGTGCTACCAAGGTGGCGTAACGCCGCTGCGACTCGAACTTGGGGTTTGGGGAGCAATGGAACCGAAAACCAACATAAGCACGAATTAAAGTTCGCTTTACTCGTCATCTGTTGTGGATTAGCGAACTTTGATTGGCGAAACGAGTTTATCGCACCACTTTTCGGGTGGTCACGGCCTTTCCTAGTGCTCGCTGAAACGGTTTCATAAAACGGTCGTTTTTCGAAACTGTCCAGACGTTACAAGGGTTTGCGGGGCAGCGACTGAGCTTAAGTGCACTTTCTGTTCCGTTGCTCCCCCAACCCCATATACGACTGGCATCGGTGATGTACGAATGCAGGCCACTGCCCCAGGGCGGGATTTGATCACCCGGAATTTGACCTTCATGCCCCTGTTTTTGGGGGGGTGAAGGCCAAATCCTGCGCACTTTTCATCGGTGAAATACGACCCATACCAGAAAATATCGGTGAAGTACGAGTCGTCATGAAATCACAATGCCATTACTGGCAATTTCGTATTGTAGGTATGCCGTAAACCCATAAATCATGCGGCCCCCGTTATTACGGGTCAGGCAAAAGGTTTTTTTGTGTTGACCGATTCCGCATCATGGTTAGAATACGGAAAACGGAGGGCCAGACATGACCAACATCAGGGACGCAGCAGCGCCGCATCTAGAACATCCTGGATCGAGGGAGGATCTCGGACGTGCAGCATACGAACAAGAGCTGATAGAAATCGCTGAAAAACTGCATCAAAACCAGGATGCAGTCGATCCTGTTGCACGTGATCTGGAAGATCGCAAGCAGTTGGCCAGCCATACGTCCAGCATCGTCAAATCAAACCTGGTCCTGTCTTGGGGACTTGCGATTTCGATTGGCCTGAACTGCGTGTTCGGCTGGTTTGTGATGCACCCTCACTACGTGTACTTCGCAGCCGACGGCCTCCGGATCGTCAGGCTGGTTCCTCTTGAAGAGCCGTACATCACCGACGCCGAGGCGATTCAATTCGCACGGGATGCGCTGAACCGCTCGATGACGATCAACTTCACCGACTACAGGCAACAGCTTGAAGACGTACGTGGCGATTGGACCAAGCGCGGGTTTGCACAGTATTTGGAGCAGCTGCAGTCAGCAGGCTATCTAGACCTCGTTAAATCCAAGCGCATGAACATGACGGTTACCACTGAAACCGGCGTGCTAGTGAAATCCGAGATTGTTGACGGTGTTTTCGTCCGCCATATCGAAGTTCCGATCGAGATCAAGCTGGTCGGCCAAACCACCGACCTTCAACCCAAGCGATTCATCGCCAAAGTGCCTGTCGCACGTATTCCCACACTGGATTCCATCGTGGGCGTAGGGCTGGACGGCATTGTCACCACGCCCCGGTAAGGAGGAACCCATGATGATGAAATCAGTCTTCGTCGCGTCAGTCTTGACGCTAGCGATCGGCACGGCTCAGGCAGAGCAACAAGGCAATGGTGCGCAAGCCCAACCTCAAGGCCAACCCACGCAAGGCCAACAGCAGCCCATTCAAGCGCCGAACGGGGGGCAATGGGTTCGGGTTGAAGGTCCTAGCAGGCAGTCGGGCTTTCCCGCCGCGCCAGGTGCTCCACAGCCTGGCGTGAATCCTCAGATGCAGAATGCTTTCCCACAGACCAACTACGGGCCAGCAAATTACGCCGTGGCAGGGCAACCCGCTGGAGATCCTCAACAGCAAAACGGTACAGCTCCACTGCCTCCCCTGAACCCGCCTGAGAATGATCATTTCGACGAAGCGATGGAGGTCGCTCAGCCATTCACCCCTGAGCAAATCAAGCAAATGCGTCAGGCGTTGGAGAACACGCGAAAGGCGAAGGCCTGGCAGCCAGTACGGGGAATCCCCCGTATTTCCAGCGTATCGGTTGATTTGAGTCCTGGCGCGTCGATGCCTGTGTTGCGCGTGATTCCCGGTGAGCTGTCCAACCTCATCGTGCTGGACTCAACGGGAGCTCCGTGGCCGCTGGCCGCTACGCCTCGTGTTTCCAACCCCGATCTCTATAGCGCGGAATGGCTGCAGGGTACCCATACAGTGGTGGTGTCGACTCCATCGGCTTACGAGACCGGCAGCCTAGCTCTGTACTTGGAAGGGGCTACAACACCGGTGATCGTCAAAATCGTAAGTGGCGAACCCGATGGGAAGAAGGATCGAGCCCGTGTGTATGACGCTCGGCTTGATCTGCGTGTTCCAGGCCGTGGCCCGCTGGCCAAGGCGGCTGTGATGGGCCCGGGGAAGATTGCCCTCTACGACGACCTCCTGCAGGCATTTCTGGATGGGATTCCACCAAAAGACGCCAAACAGGTGAAGGCGCAAGGCGCAGTGCCTTCGCATACCCTGATCTGGCAATACGACGGAAATCTCTACGTCCGTACTCGCCAGGATTTTCAAACTGCATTCGATAACACCCTCGCTGCCGGCGACGGTACTCGTGTGTACCGCTTACCCGTGACTCCCTTCATCACCCTCTCCCAGATGGGTCAAAAAGTCACCCTCCAACTCGACATTTACTGAGGTAGCGCATGAGCACTCAAGCTGACATTGGAAGGCAGACCAAGGTAACCATCCTCGCCGCAGTAATTGCTGTCGCAGCCCTCGGCTATGCCGGTTACACCTGGCTCAATAGCCGCCATCAAACCAGCTCCAACCTCGGGGTAATAAACGGTGATGGCAAGGGGGGCACCACTGAAGAGAGTGAGGCCTATCGCCAGGTCTTGGAGAAATACAACCACAACAACGCCAAGCAGGCAGAGTCCAACGGGCAGTCCTACATGTCCGTCATGTCAACCGCCCAAGCGAACCCTGCGGGAACTGCGGATAAGGCAGGTTCGGGCCAGCAGCAACAGCCTCAGGTCAACTATTACTACCAAGCTGCGGCACAGCCCCAACAGCCCGTCGAGCGCAACAAAGAAATGGACAAGCTTGTCGCGAATCAGGTGGGTGCCTTGATGACCGGCTGGACGGTGAAAACCCATGGGACCGGCACCACGACCCAGGAACAGGCGTACTCGCAGTCTATCAAACCCGCGTCCCTGAATAGCGCAGGAGGTGCTGCTGGTACCGCGAGCACTGCGCAATCTATGAACTCGCGTGCTGGCAAGGCACAGGACCAGGTTGTCGTGGACGGATTCTTCCTCACGCCTGCGCTGCTTAAAACCGAGCTCGACACTGACGAAAACTCGATGGTTACAGCTGAGATCCCAGGTGGCCGACTCGCAGGCGCCAGGGTGTTCGCGATGGGCTACAAGCGCCTCAACAAAACCATTGATATGACCTTTACCTACATGGAGTGGAAGGGGCGTAGCTACAAGATCACAGCCAAAGCGGTTGATCCTGAAAGCATGCGTACGGCGCTGTCGGGTGATGTGAACAACCGCTACTTCAGCCGAATCATTCTCCCTGCCCTGGCTCTGGCGATCGGCAAAACTGGTCAGCTGTACGAGCGCTCCGCCTCGGAGAACATCATCACGAGCGAAGGCGCCGTGATTCAGACATATCCAACGACGCCTAGTGGGAAAGCCGTCGCGGGCACCTTTGCCGGCGGTATCGGCCAACAGGCCGGGCAGGTGCTGGCCAATGACGCCGCCAACATGCCGCGGAAACAAGTGATCCGTCCAATCAACTCCACGATCGGTGTTCAGTTCGTTGGACCAGTGCTGGCCAGTGACCAGTTGGAAAAGGATGCGCTGATGGCGAACCAGAAAGCTGAGCTGAATACCCTTGGCCAACCAGGTGGCCAGCCTCAGCAGCAGTATCGCCTCTCACCAAATGCCGCAGGTGCAACCAACTCAAACGGGTTCGGTGGGTACCAGGGCGTCACGCCAGGATATGGCCAGCAGTACATGGGCCAGCCAACCATCATCGATCCAACTCGCTACTGAGTTAGGGCAGGGGACTTTCACATGACTACACAAGCAGCGGAAGAGTTGGACATTTTCAAAACTGGCGCTCAGTCGGGTAAACCGGTTGAGGCGCCGAAAGCCGAAGAGCAACAGTCCAAGAAAACATCTCCGGCTAACGCGATCCAGGGCGACCGTAAGAAGCGCATCGTTAATTTTGTCAACCGGATTGAGGCCTGGCATTTCTTGGTACTGGCGGCAGTACTGGCAGTCCTCTTCGTGATGGTGCCCAAGCTGTTTCCGAAACATCAAACCAGCGCGCAACAACAGCCCACTCCAGTGCAACAAGACGCTGTGAACAACGTTTTGACGGCCCCTGAACCGGAGCCTCAAGAGGCACTGGTACCGGCAGCGAGTCCGGAACAGTCCGCTCTATCTGCCGAACAGCTGAAAGGCCTCAATGAGCAAGTGGGGAGCCTGAGCGGAGTAGTGGTCGGTCTGCAAAAAACCATCAGTGAATTAGAAGCAAAGGTCGCTCTTCTCGAATCGGACAAAGCGGATGTGGGCAAGAAAGTTGTCCATTCGCCCGCTGTACGCCGTCAAGCTCAGGTGAGCCAACCATCGGCAATGGCTGGCTACACCCTGAATACCGTTTATTCAGACCAAGCCTGGATTCAGCACGGAGAAAGAACCTTCGTAGTCCAGGTGGGCGATCTCGTAGACGGCGTGAAGATCACAGGGATTGACCCTGTGGCGCGTCGAGTCACCACTTCTCGTGGCGTGATCCGCTAAGGAACCGAATATGGATCTGGCAAGCATGATCATCTCGGCGGCCAACTCATTGGTCGCCGTTCTGTGGGGGTTGCTCTGGTCCTTGAGCGCTCTCGCCGGGATGGTTTACGCGGGGACCGTGCTGCGTCGGATGCAGCTTGCCACCATTGAACCTGGCCACCGTCCAATCACGCTCGGCAGCACATTCGCGGTGCTCGTGATTGGCGCTGCTCTGTTCAACATGTCCGGGATGATCAGTACAACCTGGACGAGCTTTGGTAGCGGCTCTACCACCTACGGGGCCATTTCCTACAGCGGAGCCGATAGCTTTGGCAGGTTTAAGGATGCTGTAAACGCGGTGCTGACCCTTGCTTCATTTGCAGGCGGCTGCTTCTTCTTCAAAGGGCTTCTGCTGATGAAGAAAGCAGCACTAGAGGGAGAAAGCTCACAGGGGGGCGACGACGCCATTTGGCGTGGCCTCACCCACATGATTTTCGGCGCTGCGTTGACACATGTCGACAAGGTGATCGAGGCCTTCCAGGCCACCTTCCAACTCTACTGGTAACAACACAAGGAGCGTCATCATGAAATTTAACCCTATCGAGTTTGCAGTTGATGTTGTGCGTCGTGGCCATATCCGCTTGGTGACCAAAGCTGAGGAGTACAAAGCCAACCCCATGCAGCGCGGCCTCATGTTCATGACTGCGGGCCTCACCATGTCCACGTTGCTGGTCACCAAAACCGCTTATGCCGACGGTCTCGCCGGTATGGCTGAGAAGGGCAGTGAACAGGGCGACTCCGTGAAGGAAAGCCTCGGCCCGATTTTTCTTGCAGTCGGGTTTGCCGGCGCTGGCTACGGTGGCATGAACATGTGGAAAAAAACCAACGACGAGAACTCGCGTATTACTGGCAAGCAGATCTGGGGCCCGATGCTCGCCGGGGCAGCGCTGGGCGGCACTGGCTTCATGATGACCACTGCCGGCGAGACAGTGGGTATCAGCGGTAGCGAATTTGGCAAAGTTCCTAACTGATCAAGACCACTTGGCAGCCTGAAACATGGCTGCCTTGGAGACTGCATGAGCGACGTGAAACAGGATCAGACAGTACCGGTATCGGGGCTTGGCCAAAACTTCGAGAAACCCGTTCTGCCGCTGATGGCCATGGCCACGAAAGCGCGGGTTTGGGGGGACGCCACGCCAAACGCGATCGAGCCCAACCCGGATCAACTGACGGCCGAAATGCGGGCGACCATTACCCGTCAGGCGCAGGGACAGTGCTATTTCTGCGGTGTACACGCTCGTGCCGGTCATGTTCACAACATTAACCATAACCATCAGGATCTGCGGCCGGAAAATCTCCGGCTTGTAGATCCGCTGTGTCATGGGTGGCAGCACCTGGGTGAAATCGACGACGGCCAAGCCTTCATCGCCTACCTCCCGGGCTTGTCTCCCCAGGATGCGAATCATCTGCAGCGAGCCACCATGATCGCCTTGGAAACCGGGGACGAACAAACGAAGGCGGACGCGAAAAAAATCCTCAACTGGATGGCTTCCCATCGGGAATACACCGAAAAGGCCTGGGGCACCCACTCGCCCAAAATTTTCGCTGAGGCGATGACTCGCCTTGGCAAGGTTGACGCCGATGTTAACTCCCTCGTTTTCCAAGGGTTGAGCGTCATTTTCAATCCCGCTCAGTTCAGCCAGGTCGTCAAGGGCTGGGCACAGGATGCGTATGGCGCAGCTCCCACTTCTACGTGGGCCCAAGTACATCACGATGTGATGAACGCGCCGAGCTAAGGAGGCAGCATGGGACTTCTCGATAAGTGCGTAGACGCACTGGAAGGTACCTTGGAGTACCTCGCAAAACACTTCATTCACAAGGACATGACCAGTTACTGCGAACTGGCCACTGCTGTGGGGCTGACCGATGCTGATATCGAGAAATCCCCGGATCTGAAGGATCCCTACACCTTGGTCAACAGTGATTACTCGCTGCTGACAGTATTCGATCTGCAGGGCACGTACCAGATGCTTTCTGAAGCTGAGTTTTCAGAGATGCTGGAGTCCCTGCGCATCCGCATGACCGGTTATATGCGTGAAAAGGGCCATAGCCTGACGTTCAGCTTCGAGCGTGATCCTGAGCGTGCTACCGATGAGCTTATGCGCCTCGCCGAACCCTTGCTGAATACCGCCCGACGAATCGGCCTCAAAAGCGAGGACATCATTCTTGATCGAGTGAAGCGAAACGCTCCGCATTGCGCCTGGGAGCAAAACCTGCTGGTCGTCTACACGCACCTCACGTCCTTGAGCAAGGAAGAACAGGATCGCGAACTCGGCGAGCTGGCTAAAAGTGCCTCGAAGCACAAGCTTCCGCGACTCACCTATGGGCAAAATCCCGCATTTGCCCTGGCTGCTCTCAAGTACCGTCATGACACGATGATTGATCGGCTCATGGACGACTTTATCTCGTGTGGGGTTGAGGGCAAGAAAGGGATCATGATGAAGCCATTGAGCGCCCACGAGGCGATCAAGCGCATCAGGATCATGTTGAATCGGGAAGGCACTTCACAGAAGTTCCGGCCCCAAATCGTCGGCGATCGCTTCATGCTTCGCGGCTCGACCGACGCCAAAGACTATTCGGAACTAGTACCCCCGCGCCTCTGCTATCAAGTCTGCAGCAACGACGTTGAGCCAGTTGGTAACTACGTCAAGACTGACAGCCTGTGGCATGGATCGCTTGCGATGGAGCTTGGCCCGCAAGACGTCGTTCACTTCTCAAAACTTTTTGACGCCGTTGGTAAAAAGGATCCGTGGCGCATTCGTTTCGATATCTCGCCGGGCGGGCTTTCAATGATGCGTGCGCGCAAATTGATGGTCGGTTTTGTCGGCGTGTTGCCTGACAACAGGGCGATCCGCGATTCTTTCAAAGACTTAGAGGCAATTTCGAAAGATCAGGCCGTCATGTCGATGAAGGTCATGGCCTCTTGCTGGAGCAGTACCAAGACAGATCTCGAAACCAGGCTTTCCCGCCTGGAGAAGGCAATCCAGTCTTGGGGCACCTGCCAAGTACAGAAAACACATGGCGACCCCATGGCCGCTCTCGCATCCTCGATCCCAGGCTTCACGACAAAAAACACCGCTAACCGTCTTCTGCCACCGTTGAAAGAGGCCATGAAAATGTTGCCTTTGCAGCGGCCTGCGACCCCGTGGCCCGATAACGGTTCGTGGATCACTCGGACTCCGGATGGAAAGATTTATCCGATTGGGCTAGGCAGCTCGATCCAAGACACCTGGATCGAACTTGTCTCAGGCATCCCAGGCTCGGGTAAGTCGGTCGCTGCGAACTGCATGCACAACGCAACGTTGCATCGTCCAGGTGCGACCCAGCTCCCTCTGCTAACGATTGCGGATGTTGGCCCATCCTCCTCAGGTCTGATTCAAATGATCCAGGATTCGCTTCCTGATCATCGGAAGTCCGAAGCGGCGTACATCAGGCTGCAGAACAATCGCGACTTCGCATCGAATCCTTTTGATCCTCAGCTTGGGGCGCGTCAACCCACTCGCCGAGAACGCGAATATTGCGTCGACTTCTTGAATTTGCTCTGTGCCAGCGTCGCCAGTGATGGTCAAGGCGGGACTAAAGCCCGCACGCCTTCCGACTGTGCCGCGGTCAACGAAATGCTGATGACCCTTGTGTATGACGACAAAGCGGGTCGAGGCGCCAATCTGTATGAACCTGATGTAGTGCCTGCGGTGGACAAGGTGCTAGCCGAGTCGGGGATCAGCGCTGAGCATGATGAGAAATGGTGGAGTGCTGCAACTTGGTACGAAGTGACTGACATGCTATTCGCTGCCGGCTATGTGCGTGAAGCAACCTACGCTCACCGCCAAGCGGCCCCAGTACTGCCCGACTTCACTGCGATGCTGAACAACGAAGGCGTGCGTCAGACATTCGGAGATATCAAAATGGCCAGCGGCGGCGAGTCACTCCTGAAGTACATGGGGCGCTGCTTCACCTTAGCATCGACGACGTACGCGGTCTTTTCCGGCCGTACACGATTTGAAATTGACTCGACAACACGAGTCATTTCGGTGGACCTCAACGACGTAATTGGATCGAAAACACCAGAGGGCTCGATCAGAACCTCCTGCATGTACATGTTTGCCCGCCACCTAGGGGCTAAGAACTATTTCCTGCGCGAGGAAGACATCCGCCTTGTATCTCCGCCGCTGTACCTCGACTACCACCTGAAGCGTGCCGAAGATGTGGCTTCGCAGCAGAAGACCATAGCCTATGACGAATGGCACAACACCGAAGGCATGGATACCCCAGTGGAAACGCTGAAGAAGGACGGTCGTGAAGGCCGGAAGTGGGGTATCCGAATCATGGTGATTTCACAGTATCTGCGAGACTTTCCCCAGGCCCTGCTCAACGCGGCCACATCGGTCTATGTGTTGCGCGGCGGCAATGTGGATGACGAAAACGTGCTGCGCGAAACCTTCAAGGTTTCTCACGAAACGATCCAGCAGCTGCACCTGCAGTGCATAGGTCCTGGGCGCAATGGCGCAAACATGCTGGCCCTATTCAAGACGAACCAAGGCACGATCACCCAAATTTTGACCAATACAACCGGTCCGCTTGAACTCTGGGCAATGTCTACCACCCAGCAGGATATGGCGCTACGAAAAGAGTTGTACAACCGGATCGGTCCTATGGCTGCTCGCCAGGTCCTCGCTAAGCGGTTCCCTCTGGGTTCTGCCAAGACTCACATTGAGGCACTCGAGTACGCGTCTACCTCCAACGCCAAGGTGAGCGTCGTGAAGCAATTGGCAGAGGATCTGGTAACCGAGTATTACGCCGAACAAAGCCACCGGGGAGAACACGTATGAAGACCATATTCCGCATTACTCCTCTGGCCGTAGCTCTCCTGATCGGCTCCGCAGCTTCAACTCCCGCTTACGCACTTTGCGACGGCTGCGTTGTAGGCGCGATCGGAACCTCAACTGTCACGTTGACCGGGGCGATCGCCGCTACAACAGCCTCAGTGAGCGCCATGAACCTGTCGGTTAGCCAGCTGCTTTACCAGGTGGGTACCGCAACTACCCAAGGTGCAAGCAAGGTTGCCAATACCATTGAAACTGCTGCTCGGGTTCAACGGGAGTTTGACGCGAATCAGGAGCGTAGCCGTCGCTACGAGAATGCCCGCCAGAACTACTACGTGCCCAACTCGATCTGCAGCGAATCCGGTTCGGGCGGTTTCAATGAAGTCAGGGCGGGGGTTGCAGCAGTAAAAGCCTCTATCCGCACAGGTGGAGGGGGGAAAGCTGCCAGCACCAAAATCAACCAGGCTCTTACTGCTCCAGCCCAGCCGCCCTCGATCGATGCCATGCGATCGGCAAGCATCCATGCTGACTACTGCGATACCGATGATTACGCTGCATATGGTGGAGCAACAGCTTGCCCAGCCGTTTCGACTACCATGCCCGGGGCCGACAAACGCCTCGACTCGTTGACTATCGGCGCCGGCAAGGATGGCAAGGACCAGGACCTCACCTTTACTCAGGCGCAAACCGACGCTGCCAGAATGTACACGCAGAACTCCGCGCGGCGTTCAGTGGCTCCGCAGCTCAAGAAGGGGCAGGCCGAATCTGACGCTGGTGTCCAGTACATCGGCCTGATGAATCAGTACAACTCGATCATCTCCGCTGCGACGGATCCTCAAGATCAAATGATCGCCGCAAGCCAACCACTGGACTCAACTAAAGATCTGCTTAAAGAGGCACGGTCCTCAAAATCGGCTGAGTCTTACTACCAAAAGATTGCCTCGGCAGAAGCTAAGCGCACGGGAACCATGTCGGCCCGCGAATTCGAGTATTTCGAGGTGGGGCGTCGATACGCGAACACAGAGTACCAGGCTGATCTGCAGAACATGACAGGCGACAACCTGGTGCGTGAGCAGATCCGCGTCCAAACGCAGACCAACTGGTTGCTCCTCGAACTGCGCAACGATGTGACCCGCGGGAACATCATCAACGGTCTGAACCTGGCCAGTTCTGCACGGCAGGAATTCGAGCCTGTCTTGGGTGAGAAATACCGGGCTGTTAACGGTCGCATGGGGGGGGCCAACTGATGAGTGAGGAAAAGCTGCAGTCTTCCAAGGTCCGTCGGGGGCTGTCCATCGGGCTCCACCTAGTGATTCCGTTCTGGGCCATGCGTCAGACTTATCGACTGGCTAAAAACGAAGTCTCCAGGTCCAAGGAGCATTTAGAGGTCATTCGGCAATTGTCGGCCGAGGCAAAGGAAACACTGCGCGACCGTCGTGAGAAGGCAGATAGTGAGCAGCTGTCATTCAGCGAGGCGATGAAAAATCGGAAGCCTGGAGCCATGTCCATTCCTGAGCTCTATCGCTACTTTCTGTCTCGCAAGCGCGCCTGCCAGCTCGCAGCCTTGGTCCTGGGACTCTTCGCAGTGCTCGGCATTTTGCTTGGAGTCCATTTCGACTCGTCGAAAGGGGTGGTCCAGGGCTTGCTCTCGATCGCCACGGCAATGCCTCTTCTCTTCGCTATGGCTCTGAGCGCCCAACTGCGGCTATGGCAGCTCAAGACGCAGCGCCTTTCAAAGGAGGAAAAAGGTGGCTTGAAGGACTTCATTCGGGAGAACCGGAACTGGTTCCGGCAGCTGCTCGATCCTGAATACGGCCACGAGAAAGGAGGCCGGCCATGAGAATTCAACACAAAGCATTTGCCGTGATTGCTGCCATGCTCTGCAGCACCTTGGCTTGGGCTGACAGCACCACGCTGGGCGAAATCTCGGAAGCGGCCAAGCGCAGCGGCGATAAATCGCGTGAAGCGCTTGTCTCCATCTATGGCCAGGTCGTGAACAACCCGTTGGCCTCGGCCGGCGGAAGTGGCGACACCATCCTCGCGAATATCTTCCAGGTATTTAACAGCGCATTGCTTGTCGTGGGTGCGATGTGGGCCTGCTATATCGTATTCCGCAAGCTGACGCGCACTGCCCACGATGGCTCGATCTTCGACCGTCAGCAGTCCTCGTCGTGGGGACCTGTGCGACTTGTTTGGGGTGTCGTGTCGCTGGTCCCTACTGCCAACGGTTGGTCGCTCTCGCAGCTGTTGATGCTGTGGTCGGCGTCAGTAATGGGGGTTGGTGTGGCCAACCTCGGCGTCGATGCTGCGATCTCCAGTTTTGAAGATGGCCAATCGATGGTCGTGCAGCCAGTCATGCCCTCTACTGCCGCTCTGGCGCACAGTGTGTATGAAGCCAACCTCTGCTTGCACGGCATTAACGCCGGCATCGCTCAAGCACAAGCGAGCGGTGGCCTGGTCATCCCGGGCGGCTACATCCAACAGACCGCTACTAACAAAGGGTTCATCCTCAAAAACAACAGCTTCGTATGTGGTGGAGCGGACATCAGTGGCGATCTCACAGCACAGGCGGCCTCCACTAACATTATCAGCGGCACGATCGATGTCGCCGATATCAGGCAGGCGCACCTGGATGCACTGAAAGCCATGCAGGCGTCCCTGAGCCAGTCGGCCCAGTCGTTTGTGAATGCCTCTGTCCAACGAGCCAGTGGGTCTAAAACGGCACTGCCCGACAGTGAGTATGCCATCCAGATTGCAGCGCAGACCTATGAAAACTCGGTGAACAAGGTCGCCGGTACCAAGCAAGGGGACATCAAGCGGCTCGCTCAGGAACTCAGCTCAAACATTAGCAAGTCGGGATGGTGGGTATTGGGTGCCTGGTATCAGACTTTCGCTCAAGCGAATACCAAGCTTTCTGACGCCATGGCCGCAAAAGCAACTGTGTTCGGTATGTCGACCAGCGGAGATCCCTCAGTCGTTTCCGTGTACGACGAAGCCTACGCGGCCTATAAAGCCCAGCAGGAAACAACCTCCTACACCCCTACAGCAGGCACCAGTGCTACCGGCGACTACTCCAAAGGCGTTGTAGGCGCGGATGCGGGCAACATCATCGGGAGTATGTTCGCTGCGCCTGGCCAGCGAATCGTGAACTACCTGATCGACGTGAATGCCGGCGGCGAAGGTCTGGGTCAGCTCAACCCCCTGATCAAGATGAAGAACCTGGGCGACTACACGATGGTTGCGGCAGAGACGGCCATGGGCGCCTATGTGACCGCGAAGGCCATCGAGAAGGTGAAGGATGGCTGGAGTGTCGCCGGTGTATTTGCCAAGGTGGCAAACGCCGTGACATCGGTTGGTGATGCTTTGAGCGGTGTGCTTGAAGGTGTATCACCATTCATCATTGGCCTCGTCCTGGCGATGTTCATCCTGGGCGGTACGCTCTCGACATATCTCCCCATGGTTCCATTCATTATCTGGTTCGGGGCCGCGGTCAACTGGCTGGTAGTGGTTGGCGAAGCAATCATTGCGGCGCCACTGTGGGCCTTTACGCATTTGGGTAGCGAAGGGGAGGGCATGGGCCACAAAACCTCCCATGGCTATATTTTCCTGCTGAACGTGATGATCCGCCCTGCACTGATGGTCGTCGGGTTCTTCTTGGGCGGGGCCGCGCTGATCGCAGGAGGCACGTTGCTCAACCAGTGCTTCGGGATTGCCCTGGCCAACGCCCAGTTCGACTCTGTGACGGGATTGTTCTCGATCATCTTCTACTTGGCGATCTACTGCAGCATGTGTTTGACCTTGGTCCACAGCTGCTTCAACCTGATCCTGATCGTTCCCGACCAGGTCATTAACTGGGTCGGTGGTCACGCCGCGGCATCGGTGGGCCGTGAGGACAATGAGCGGATGCGCAACGCGATGAACATCTTCGGTAGCCGCCTCGAGCACTTGGCGCCCAAAGGGGGAGCTGGGGGCGAAAACAGACGCACCAAGGGAGGAGATGGGATCAAGGGATGATCAAATCGGGGGGCCTTCGGGCCCCTTATCAATTGAGGATTGACCTGTCAATGGGTCATGGTAGAATGAACCTAACCTAATTCCGTATTGTGTATCTCATACGGATTTTTGAGGGGATCGATATGAACATTATCTGGTGGGTCCTTCGTCCTTTTTATTGGCTCGGTCTGTTGCCAGTGATTGCCGTATTCCTGATCGCCTGTGCCCACTTTTCCAGGGACACAGAGGTATCGCTAGGGATCATGGCCATCGCGCTGGTCTATTTCGGGCTCGGCTACCTGCTGTTCTCGGTGGCTCCACGTTATTTCAAATCGCGCCTCGATCGCATGGTCGAGAAGGTCAAGCTGACGGGCTTCAACCCGAGCCATGAAGCCGTCTCGGTGATGTTCAACCGCTACGTCGGCTTTGATGCCGCAGCAAAGAAGGCCTTGTACGTAGACGTCAACTTAAACAGCGCGACCTTGATTGACTTTGATCAGGTGTCCAGCTGGGAGCTGGTACCCGATAAAAGCCCGCTCTTGCTGTTTAAGTTAGTCACTCGTGTTCCGAACCTGCATGAAATCGGGATACGCATCAAGGCGAACCAGTTTGGGGCCTGGAAGTCGGATATGCACACTTTGTTCGGCTGACCAAAAAATTCAACGGAATTGATGCTTTATGAACCTGAAAATGACTGCTGCAGCATGTGTTGTGATGGGGCTCCTGACTGGATGCAATGACAAGGAAGCACCTGCACCAGTATCCACACCCAAGCAGAGCCAGAACGCACAGACGCCGCCCGCGGCACCGGAAAAGCCTGCACAAGTGATCGACACTTCTGTTCCGCTGAACCAGTACCAAGACTTGGCGAGTAACAACGGCAAGCCACTCACGTTCCTGGTGCTTGCTAAGGCGCCTGGGGCCACGACGGAGGACAAGATGGGCTACCTCTCCGCCGACTACCTAGCCACCAGCGACGCCTTCAAGCGCAAGGACATCGAGTCAGCCCAGTGGCCGGCATTCGAGGCCACGCTGAAATCCTATGCTGCCAATGATTACTACTCGCTGCCGATCTCCGGGTTTGGGGTATCAAGCGTGTTGAGCATGCAGAACGTTTCTGTCGGTCCATACGATTTCAATACGCATTCGTTCCCCCTCACCAGCTACGGGCAGTACTGCTGGGCGAATCCTGTTCGCAACGCTCAAGGAATGAACCTGCAGGTTAAACCATCGGCGTTTCCATGCAGCCTGAAAGTCAATGACTCTGCCCAAGCTCGGATCATCGAAGAGGCTCGGGCAAAAGGGAGCCTTGACCTTCGAGGCACCTTGTACCTGTACATCCCGGAAGCTGATGGCAACACCGCAGTCGGTCAGATCGTGCGGGGCTCGATCGACCTGGTCGACCAACAAACTAATCAGGTTATGGCGAACTTCACCATGTGACGATCCAAAGCGAAGGAGGTGGCCTATGAAGCATTTAGTGACTCGCGAGCCGTGGTGGGCTCAACCGCCCAAACCTGGGCAAAGTGACAAAGACTGCACATGGGGCTACCTCGAACGCTACGACGATGGATCGTTTATGTTCGACCAGGCCAATCGCCCAAGCGATGAAGAAATTCAAAACCGAAAGGGATGCCGGGTGCCGCCGCACTCTACGTCGCCCTCGACCGGGATTTTACAAGGCAAGGAGACTTCGATGAGTGCGAGCTCGATTCAAGAATGGCAAGGCGTCCTGCAGGACATTGCTGAACAAAAACGGCATCGCCTGACGGGCAGCGAATACAAAGAGGTCATCGCCGCGATCGAGGCGCAGCCCAAGGACATTGAAAGCCAGCACATAGCGCGTCAGTTGGTGGCCAAGCTGGCTCAGCACCAAGGGCACGAATCCGAAGCTCCCTTTCGCGATCAAGGCCTGAATCGGGTGTTCAACGTTGAAAAGTTGCCCGCAGCGCCTGCAGAGGGCGACGAACGTCTGCGGGAACGCGTCATCGCCGGTACCACTATTTTCAAGTCACGTGAATTCGATCATACGTCCGAGCCTTCAAAGCTCAACGAACGCGGGGAGCCTGGCCGGCTTGTCCACGGAAAACGCCTCGACGTCTTCCACAATACCGAAGGCCCGGGCGACAAGTTTGAAGTGTTCCAGGTACGAACCTCCACGCACATTCCTTACAGCACTGGAATCCCAGGCAAACCAGTGGATGGTGAGCGCAAGCCTCAAGGGGTGTTCCATAGCTTTGAGGAGGCTGGGAAGAGCATCGACAAGGCAGTGGGGGTGATGAGGCATTCTGAGCTGATCAGACAGCGCCAGGCCGAGCATGGCATTCACTGGAAGGAAGCCCCACCAGCGCCGAAGCCCCGGGCTCCACGGCCAGCATAACCATCCAGAGAGGGCTACGGCCCTCTCGTTCATTTGGAGCAAGCATGTGATTCTACAATTCAAGTTTTTCAACACCGAACAACAAGAAACCGCTCTCTTCCAGACCGAAATTGATCTGAACGGGTTGGTTGCTGTTGCAGAGTCAAAACGCGAAATGATTCGGGAAAAAGGGAAGTCTTTTGCGCAGAGTGCAGTTCCGTTCTGGGCCAGTGAACTGGTCAAAGCAATGGAAGAAAATGATGAGCAGGCCATGAGTCGTCACGCCATTCAAGCCGCTATGGCCGCTTGGTTGGCTGACTCGGTATTCGACGGAGCTACAAAGGCTGATTACGAGTCGAGCTACCTGGAGTTTAACGTTCATCCGACGGGTATGGTCGTACTGAATAGACACCCAATGGCGAGGTACAAGGCGCCAAAAGGGGCGCCTTCCCCTTAAAGGATGATGAAAGGGCAGGCCGCGCTGTGGCAGATGGTTTTACCCTTTGCTTGCACCGGTTCTGCTCGGTCGATGTCAATGAGGCCTTGACCCAGCGGGACTGTACAGACCACTCCGTCGACCATGATCAACGCGCTTGATTGGCAAGCCTGGTCAGAGCGGGCCTGCAGCAGATGTGCATAGGCATTCTTGATGTCCTGAACGCCCTGCAATAAAACGCAACGATGAGTATTCATGATTTCCCCTCATGCTGCGCCGGCAATTTCTGCCGCACGCCGGGTAACGATGATCACTGGAATGGGAAGGGACATTTCGTCCCGTACGATCAGGGCTTTGCTCTGGCTGTACATCGCGCTGGCCAGCTGACGGCGGGCGAGCATCGACCCGATGCTCGACTGAGTTGATTGGGTGGTTTTGCCATTGCACGGCACGACCAGAGATTCACCAGGCTTCAACTCAGCCAGTGCTTGGGAAATATTGCCGCATGAGATTTTGAGTTCCATCGCTTGCTCCTAGAGGGGTAGCCGCCCCGATGAGTGTTGAAAGTACGTACGTACGTACTTATAATAGATCTTGCTACACGACTTGTCAGCCAAAAGAGAGAAATCTCTAGAACCAATTGGCATCACCGCCCACGGAAGGAGAAGGGAATGAAACAAGCAATCTCGGTAGGGGGAGGATTGGTGCTGTTGCTACTAGCAACAGTCACCGCTGCAGCAGAGGAGAGGGGCCCGGCGCCTATCGCTGCGAACCTAACCGCTCAGTTCTATGACGTTGACGAGGATGTGGTGGAAGTACATGTGCTGCAGCAAACAGCGCTGACCGCGACAGTCGTTGCATCTGCGCCTGGGGGTCATTCCTGTACATTTCAAATGATGCCGGCCCCTGCAGAAACAGCAGCTCCACATGGCTGGCTGATCGCACACACCAGCTGTAAGACTTGACAGACCCAAGCAAGCTATCATTGTCAGCATGAGCTGATAAACCCGGTTCAGTGGGCTAGCTCAGCTTGACGTATCTGGTATTTGACCATATGATTAGGGCCGTCAGGTGATACGCTACCTTTAAGTGCGAGCTTGAAATCGGGTGATACGCTACCCTAAGTGCGAGCTTGAAATCGGGTGATACGCTACCCTGAGTGCGAAATTGAAATCAGGCTCTCGCCGCCTCGAAGGCGAGGAAAGAAAGTGGCGATTGCCACTTTTTTTTGCTCAGGCGCGAGGACTTATGAGGTTTTACACTGTAACGGACGACTACATCGCTTTTTTGCAGCAATTCGATGGAAAGGTCCCAAACAACGGTGGGGCCGGATACAAAGGCAAAAAGGTCTATGTTGGTGTTCTGCTAGAAATCGGAAATCATAAATTTCTAGCGCCTCTGACCTCATACAAGCCGGCCCAGGATCGCATCCAATCATCATCCTGTTCGGCATTCAAGCTGCATGAGCGTACTAATCCAGACAACAAACTTGGCTTGATTGCCCTGAACTACATGGTTCCGGTTCTGGATAGCGAGTTGGTCGAGCTAGACATTGACGCCCAGGAAGGTCGGTATAAGCAGATGCTCTACAAGCAGTACGAGTTCATCAAAGCAAACCGGCAAGAGATAATCGACCGCGCAACCAAGCTCTACGAGCATGTGGTCATCAAGCGGAGCGACTTCTTTGTCAGAATTTCCTGTGATATTCCCAAACTCGTAGACGAGCACAAGAACTTCAACAAGGCCGAATGAAACCTAACCGGGCTGCTTGTCACGGGCTCGATCAGAGCCGGGATAACTTCAGATCGGCATGACGAGCGGCTTGCTCTCTTGTCAATACACGCTCGATACGTTGAAACAACCCCTGATTCTTTGCCTTGGCGGCTGGGCGTAGCCGATCGGCCTCCTCGATCACTGCCTGCAGTGCCTTTGCTGGATCTGGTTGCTTGCTCGAATAGCCCAACCGTTGCCCAAGGTCATACCGCAAGTTCTGCGCAGCGCCGTTTACCGCCTGAGTAAGTGTCTCCTCGCCACTCTCGAAACGGTCAAAATCCCGCCCGAATTGCGAGGAAAGCCCCCCCTCGTAATAGTCTTCCAGGTAGTTGCAATCGAATAAGGCCAGATGAAGCTCGGCGGCGGCAAAAACTGAGTGCAACACCTGACCTTTCCGGTACGGTGCTGCCCCTATGTCATATACCGAACTCAGCGTTGAAGAACGCGCCACCATCCAAATCGGCCACGCCCAGGGCTTCAGCCTGCGCAGGATTGCTCGCCTGATCAATAGGTCTCCTTCGACCATCAGTCGAGAGCTGCGCCGCAATCGAGATGTCTGTGGCAGCTACTCGGCCCGCGCGGCCCAGGAGCAGATGAAGGCCCGCCGCCAAGTCTGTCGACCGAGCCGAAAGCTGCTGCCGGGGAGCGAGCGCTTCGAACTGGTGGTTCATATGCTGCGTGAGCGTTTGTCTCCCGAACAGATTGCCGGCAAGCTGCGCCACATGAACATACCTAGCCTCAGAGATGCCTACGTCTGTCGCGAGACGATCTACAACGCGATCTATGCCCTGCCAGTGGGTGAGCTGCGTAAGGAGCTGATCATCTGTCTGCGCCAAGGCAAGACGACGCGCCGGCCGCGCTCTGGTGGCGTGGATCGGCGCGGCCAGATCCCCGAGATGGTCAGTATTCATGTGCGCCCGCCGGAGATTGAAGACAGGCTGATGCCGGGGCATTGGGAAGGCGACCTCATCAAGGGTAAGGCCAACGCCTCGTCCGTCGGTACGCTGGTGGAACGCACCAGTGGGTACCTGATGTTGGTGAAGATGAACGACGCGACGGCGACTTCGGCGCTGGAAGGCTTCAGCGCCGCGCTCAATAGCATGCCGCTGGAGATGCGCAAGAGCATGACTTACGACCAGGGCCGGGAGATGGCACGACACGCCGAGATCACCCAAAGAACCGGCGTGGCGATCTACTTTTGCGACCCGCACAGCCCCTGGCAGCGCGGCAGCAACGAAAACATCAACGGCCTGATTCGCCAGTACTTGCCCAAGGGCACAGACCTGTCGGTACATAGCCAGGAGGAGCTGGACGCCATTGCGCTGCAACTGAATATGCGACCGCGTAAGCGCTTCGACTTCAAATGCCCAATCGAAGTTATGGGCGAGGTGATGCAGAAGGCCATGGCTATGCGGCATGATGCTCCAGTTTCAATTCAATGACCGTGTTGCACTCAGCTCCTGCAACCGCCCTCCATTATCTCCAACAGTTGCTCAGCTCGCCCGGGACTCTCATCGGTAACTGATGGAAACCGCTTCTGGATCAGCCCGCTGATTGCTACCAAATAGGCTTTCCGCGCCTTGTCTTCTCTTTTTTCGAGTTCAACACGTACCTCTTTTGCCCGCTCAACGTGACGGTTAAGGTCACGCAGGAGAACTGCAGCCCGCTTTAGCAGGTCGCGGTCGTCCATATCCAAGAGCTCGCTAAGACTGTTGCCGCTGACCGAAAAATGACCCAGTTTCGCCCATTGTGCTGACTGAAAACTGACCCAGGTGTTCCACTGCACCTGCTCATTTTTTGAGCAGGAGAACACAGGGTGATCAGCATGGAAATGATGGGCAAAATTCGGCGGATGTATTTCCGCGACAAGCTGTCGTTGCATGAGATAGCCAAGCGCACCGGACTGTCGCGCAACACCATCCGAAAATGGATCAGAGCACCGGAGTCCAAGCAGCCGGTTTATCAGCGTCGAGCTGTGTTCAACAAGCTCAGTCCCTTTCACGAGATGTTGGAGCAGGCGCTGCGGGCTGATGCCTTGAGGGCGAAGCAACATCGCCGCAGTGCCAAGGCGCTACTGACCATGATCAGGGCTGAAGGCTATGACGGCGGCTACAGCCAGCTCACAGCCTTCGTTCGTCATTGGCGCGGAGAGCAAGGCAAGGCGGTACGGGCATTTGTGCCGTTGGCGTTCGCGTTGGGCGAGGCCTTCCAGTTCGATTGGAGCGAGGAAGGCTTGCTGATTGGCGGTGTTTTCAGGCGCGTCCAGGTCGCGCATATGAAGCTATGTGCCAGCCGAGCCTTCTGGCTCGTGGCCTACCCCAGCCAAGGGCATGAGATGCTGTTCGATGCCCATACCCGCTCATTCGCCGCCTTGGGCGGCGTGCCGCGTCGCGGCATCTACGACAACATGAAAACGGCGGTCGACAAGGTCGCCAAGGGTAAAGGCCGCACGGTCAATGCTCGCTTCATGGTGATGTGCTCGCACTACCTGTTCGACCCGGACTTCTGCAACGTAGCGTCCGGCTGGGAAAAAGGTATCGTCGAAAAGAACGTCCAAGACAGTCGGCGCCGCATCTGGCTGGCCGCCTGCGACAACACTTTCCATAGCTTCGAAGAGCTGAATGCCTGGCTTGCCCAGCGCTGTCGGGCTCTTTGGCACGAGCTGATCCATCCGCAGTACAACGGCCTCACCGTCGCAGAAGTCTTGGAACTGGAGCGCGTCGAAATGATGCCGATGCCGAGGCCCTTCGACGGCTATGTAGAGCGCACGGTTCGCGTTTCCAGCACCTGTCTGATCAACGTGGCTCGCAACCGCTATTCAGTACCCTGCGAGCGTGTTGGACAGTGGGTCAGCAGTCGGCTCTATCCCTCGCGAATCGTCGTGATTGCCGATGATGGTGTGATTGCCAGCCATGAGCGCCTGTTTGATCGCGATCAGGTCAGCTACGACTGGCAACACTACATCCCCCTCATTGAGCGTAAACCGGGAGCCCTACGCAATGGTGCCCCGTTTGCCGATCTACCCAGGCCCCTACGCCTGCTCAGACGCGGGCTGCGGCGGCATCTACAGGGTGACCGAGTCATGACCCAGGTGTTGGCCGCCGTGCCCATCGCTGGCCTGGATGCCGTCCTCGTGGCGGTTGAGCTGGTTTTGGAATCTGGCAGCCTGAGCGCTGACCACATCCTCAATGTCGTGGCCCGTCTGACCGCCCGTGAAGTACCACCCTCGGTCGAAACCAACCTGCAACTGAAGGTGTCCCCTGTTGCCAATACCGCGCGCTATGACCGGCTGCGCAGCACGGATGAGGAGGTGCGGAATGCGTGATCTCACAGAGGAACTCAAAGACTTACGCCTGCACGGCATGGCCGATGCCTGGGCAGAGCTGGCCGCACAAGGCGAATCTTCCACTGCGTCATCGAAATGGCTGATCGAGCATCTCCTTGATCAGGAGCACGCCGATCGGGCAGTGCGCTCGGTACATCATCAGATGAATATGGCAAAACTGCCCATGCACCGTGACCTGGCTGGCTTCGACTTCGGTGTATCCAGCGCTGATGCCCGGCTGATCAAGGAACTGTCCACTCTGACCTTCACCGACACAGCGCAAAATGTGGTGTTCATCGGCGGCCCTGGCACCGGTAAAACGCATCTCGCCACCGCCCTGGCAGTGGCCGGCATCACCCAACATAACAAGCGTGTGCGTTTTCACTCCACGGTCGATCTGGTCAACCTGCTGGAGCGTGAAAAACATGAGGGCAAGACAGGGCGGATCGCCCGAGGACTACTGCGTGCAGATCTGGTAATCCTTGATGAGCTTGGCTACCTACCTTTCAGTCAGAGCGGCGGAGCCCTGCTGTTCCACCTGCTTTCGAAGCTTTACGAGCACACCAGCGTGATCATCACCACCAACCTCAGCTTCGCCGAGTGGTCGAGCGTATTTGGCGACGCCAAGATGACCACGGCCTTGCTCGACCGATTGACACACCACTGCCACATCGTCGAGACGGGGAATGAATCGTACCGCCTGCAAAACAGCACCCTGGTGGCCAAGACCAAGATCCAGGCGAGGGAGCGGAGACGGCAGGATGTCGAGGAAGCGGAGGACGACCCGTTTTGACCTCTTTGGGCTGGCCTTGCTGAGTGCAGGGTCAGCACTTTTACGATGCTGTCGACTGCTAGGCTTATCCACAATTGCCGGGGTCAAAATCGGCAAGCAGCCCTGGGTCATTTTTCAATCGGCAGGGTGGGTCAACTTTCAATCAGCGCCAACACTGCAGAGGATCTTAAAGCCGCTTTTCGTCCCGCTTTATCGCCATCGAAGGCGAATGTAACGGTATCTGCGTTTTGAAAGAGCCTACGCATTTGCACATTGGTAAGGGAGGTGCCCATGGGAGCAACTGCCCGCGAATCACCAGCCTGGTGGAGGCTCAACACATCGAAAAAGCCTTCGACCACCACCGCATGTCTGTCAGCGCGGATGAATTGGCGGGCGACGTTGAAGGCATACAGCTCCTCGCCTTTATGAAAAAGTTTCGTCTCTGGCGAGTTAATGTATTTAGGCGTTCGGTCAGGGCTCTCAATAACAGATCGGCCAGCAAAGCCAACCAGGGCCCCGCCGTGGTCGTGAATCGGGATCATTATCCGGCTTCGAAATCTGTCAAATAACCGGCCATCTTCGGCTTCACATACCAGACCACAATCAATCAGGATCTGCCGGTCGTGGCGCTTCAGCAGGAGATCTGCAATACCAGTACCTACGGTGCCTAAACCGTATTTACTGATCGTGTCGGAACTCAACCCTCGCTGTTGAGTCAGGTAGCCATATGACTTTGCATTCCTCTGAATGCCTCCGATATAGAGGGTTTGGGCATCGTTGAGGGCTCGGTACATGGCTGCCAACTCTGCATTCCGCGCTTGATCTGCCGCAGTAACCTGGCTGGGCTCAGGGAGTTGGATGCCCGAAAACTCGGCAACCGCTGCAACGGCATCAGGGAAGGGCAGGTGGTGATGGTCCATCATCCACGTGATAGCGTCACCCTTCGCGTCACATCCATAGCAGCGGTAGAAATTACGCTCTGGGGAAACACTAAACGACGGCGTTTTTTCTTTGTGGAAGGGGCAACAAGCGCTAAAGTTTTTGCCCGATTTCTTCAGTGTAATGTCACGCGATATCAACCCTACCAAATCCGCTGCTTGGCGGACTCGGTCGAGAAACTCGTCACTGTATCTAACGTACTTCCCCATGGGCGATCCCTACTGAGCCTGCGTCTGTTCCAGCCACTGGGCAATAGCTGCCGCTTGGTTGGGAAGGGTGAGCGGCGTCTGCGCGCCCTGCTGGTTGATCACCGTTGGGGTGCCCAGGAACTGCAGTTTTCTGAAGACTTGGTCATTGGCCCGAACATGGGTAAGGCCTTCCTCGCATACAGGCCCATCGATCGGTCGCCCCTTGGCGATGGCTTTCCACATCGAGGCGCGCTGCTCGATCGGAGCGCAAAGCATCTGTGCGATAGGCTTGGCTGAGCCTTCACCACCGATCACCGATACAGGGAAGATCTCAACGGTATGATCCGCGGCGAGCTGCTCGAGCTCAGGTTCGAATTTCTGGCAGTGAGGGCAAGAAGGATCAGAGAAGACGTAGACAGTCCCTTTGGCCCCTTCGGATAGCTTCACTGAATACTTGCCAGTAGCCACCCCGGCCTTGATCGCCTCCCGGACAACTTTAGGGTCTGTTGGCTTGGGAAGGCCGGGGATGTTAGAGAGGTCTGGAGCAGGCTGTTGAAAGGTCTGTGGGTTTTGTGGAGCAAAGGCCGGGGTAGGGGGCTGTGGTGCCTGGAGACCGCTGCCCGAACCATACTGCGCCTCGGTAGGCGCCTGCAGACCGGTCAGTTTTGCCGCGAACATGTTCAAGCCGAGTGCAAAAATGATTGCGAAAGCGGGGATAACTCCCCACTTTACGAACCCTTTGGCCCGGGAGGTCCAGCGCCGGCGCACCCCATGCGAAACGATAGCGCTCTGGAGTGCTTCAAAGGCGTCAATAGCTAGTTGTTCGGTGCCAAAGGATTCGAGAACGACCTGCTCCAGCTTCCCTCCAAATGCGCTGGTCACGAGGATCTGCTTACCCTCACGCTTCAGAGACAGCCCGCGCTCCAAGGGCAACAACGATACACTCCGTTCTTCACCAGTCGAGCCGAAGTGAATGTGAAGGGTGTTGTCGTATTGACGAATCTTGTCTCGGTTTTTCATTGGCTATCTCCAGTATTCAGGTCGACGAGACCTAGCTTGGCCAGATATTTTTCAACCCCGTCGATTGCATCTTCGATAAATGGCTCGGTTAATCTATAACCAGTGTCATCGGCATAACTTTCCCAGTGGGTCTGCGTGTAAACTGCCCCCGCTTCCATAAGCGGAGCTTTACGCTTTCCTAGGTTCAATGCGTAGAACAAAGGACGGTCCATCCCTTTCAACCAACGAAATTGAGACGATGGCAGTTTTCCCAAGTTACTTGCTTGCTGGTGCATGGCATAAAGCATTGTTCTAGGGTAGGGGTGTTTATCTAACCAGACTTGAGCTTCCGGGTGCGCGGCATACTTCTTGAACGCATCCTCAGCCAAGCTCAAATCGGGATAGCCCTTTTTTCCCTCAAACGTGTGGTGGTGGCATGAACGATTCAGAGCGTCCAGCAGCTCCTGGGCCTTTTTCATATCGCGCCCATCCGATAACAGCCTGGCGCCGAACACTGCAAACAGGGCTCGCTCGGTAGGACTCAGCTCATTCAGGCTTTTGATCCGGCTACCCAAGTCTTTCACTAGCAGCTCCCGGCAGCGCTCCCGGTCGAGCCGTCGGTTGACGATGAGGCCATGCTGCAGAGCCCATTCTTCGGGATGGATCGCGCTGCGGTGCTCCTCAGGATCTTCATTCAAAAGCAGCGTGTGCGGATCGCCGTAATACAAGGATGGGATGATTGCGGGCGAATGGTTAGACATCACCCACGGCAGCGTTTCTACTGTGATAACTCGGCGGGTTTTGTTAGCCGCGTGCCGATGCGCCGCACGAAATCCACGTAGCGCTAATATGACGGGGATGAAAATGAAAAAGTACCCTGAAATATTGAGCAGACGCAGCAAGTCAGCAAACTTTACTTGCGAGGGGTTCATCGCAAGCTGGGCCGCTTCGTATCGCCACAGTCGAATTTGATCTGGCATAAATGACCAATCAAATACACCAAGTTGGTGCCAAGCCCACTTCAACCCCCAGTAGCTGATCGTGCCGTGCCAGCGCGACCAGCACATCCAGCCAAACACAACAGGAAGTGCGATCATCACCAACCACACAACTCCCATACCATCAGACTCACCCTGGTTATGGCGCGCCATATTCCCTCCTAGAATCTCAATGAGTTGTTATATACGCGCTGTATATAGGGATATTTGAATTTCGGAGTTCTTGAGTGGTAGTGCCCTACACCGTCCCAAAAACTCCCACCGGCCTGATTAATTTCGTACCGCAGGATGTAAGCGCCGGCCCTTGCCGCCCAGCAGAAATCGCTCGTGATGAGTTCGGGTGGGACGCCGAACTCGCTTTGCAGGCGGTTTGCCCAAATCGTGTTGATCTGGAAGGGACCGTAATCGACCGTCCCGTTCTTGTTCACGCTCTTCAACGGTTCACCGCTGCCGCTCTCGGTAAGCCATACAGCGATTAGGCCACGCAATGGCAGGCTGTAATCCCGAGCAGCCTGCACCATGCAGGCAGGTACCAGGTCTTGGGCGACATCAGGCGGTGGAGCGGGAATTGGAACCATTAGGCAATCCTTCCGTAATAACCCGTGATGGTTTATGCTTTTCCGTATGGTAGCTATTCTACGGAATCAAGGCAAGGCAAACCACACCAGTCGCTGGGTTGCTCCAGACGGCTCCAGACTCAAGGGTAAGGAGGGTTGATGGAAAAAATTCTTTGGATCGCTGAGAAAGAATCCCAGCTATCCCAGGGTGTATTCCCTGTGCTCAATGGACACACTTCTGACCGTGGGGCAGGCTGGACGAAACACGGTAACGACTGGTGCGTGTGGCTGGATGGACATGCCTTTCAACAGGCGACGCCTGATGACTATTTGCCGGACGATCTGCCTACTACCGGCAAGGGTCGGAAAATTTGGCGGATGGAAGATCTGCCAATTATCCCGCCAGAACAACAATGGAAAATTCTGCCCGATCCTCGCAAACGGCCCCGGCTCAGCAAGCTGAAAGAGCTTTTGGCCTGGTGTGACGTTGTGTACCACCTTGGCGATCCAGACAGCGAGGGACAAAGCCTTGTCGATGAGGCGCTTGAGTACTATCGCTGCCGCAAGCCTGTTAAACGGGTTTTGATCAACGACTACAACCCCAGCAAGGTCCGCGAAGCACTCGCCAATATGCGTGACAACTCTGATCCGCTGTTCAGAGGATGGCGGTTGTGGGGGCTTGCTCGGAGCCGTTATGACTGGCTTTTGGGCATGAACGGTACGCGGGCGATGACCCTTCGAGGGCGCGACATGGGCCACCAAGGATTGCTGCCCGTTGGTAGCGTGCAGAGCCCTTTGCTTTACGTCGTCCGCGAGCGGGATCGAGCAATCGAGTCTTTCAAACCTGTCCCTTATCAAGACATTACTGCCGTTTTCACGGCCGAAGCGGGGATTTCGATCCGCGGCCGCTGGGTGCCACAGGATGACCAGGCTGGCCTGGACGAGTCCGGTCGTCTGGTCGACGAAGGCGTCGCTAAACGACTTCTTGCACGCCTGCAGGATGGCGTCCCCGGGGACGCCTCAGTCATCGAGCACTCGGTCACCGACAAGAAGAAAAAGCCCCCACTTCCCTTGTCCATGAATGAACTTCAAATGGAAGGTTTCAGCCGCTTCGGCTACACCGGTGACGAGGTGATGGAGGCCGCGCAAAAGCTCTACGACACCTACAAGGTCATGACATACCCTCGTACCGATGTGCGCTTCCTTTCTGAAGCCCATCATGCCGAGGCGCCCGGCGTGATCGCCGGAATCATACAGCTGCGACCAGATCTGCAGGCCATTGCTCGTGAGCTGGACCCACACCGCAAATCAGCAGCCTTCAATGATGCGAAAATGCGTACTCCCACGGGTGAACCCACCCCGCATCACGGCATCATCCCTTCAACCCCGGAAAATCCAGTCAATGTGGCTGACTGGTCTGAGCCTGAGCGGAACGTGTACGACATGGTGGTGCGGGCGTATCTTGCCCAGTTTGCAGCCGATTACCGGTATCGGTCGATGGTGTTGCGCATTCGCGTTCAGGTTGGTGAGGTGTTCGCTGCAACTGGTGTCTGCCCAACCGAGCAAGGTTGGAAAGCTGTTTACAAGGAGCCCCCACCGCTGGATGGTGCGCCCGCCGAAGATGAAGGGCCCGAGGGTGAACTCCCTGATGTGCAGATCGGCGATCTGTTGAAGTGGTTGGAAGTGACTTCAACAGGCAAGGTAACTACTGCGCCACCGCGCTTCGACGACAACATGCTCCTCGATGCAATGAAAAATCTGCATCGGTACGTGGACGATGTTGAGTTGAAAAAGCGGCTCAAAGAGGGTGAGGGGATAGGTACTACTGCCACCCGTGCAGGCATCATCGCCGACATGAAGCGGCGTAGCCTGTTTGTGCCGGCGGGGGGGAAGGGCAAAAAGCTCATGACCAGCCCTGAAGCCAGGAGCTTGATTGACGCTCTGCCCATGCGCGTTAAAGACCCCGCACAAGCCGGTGCCTTCAAGCGCTCGCTGGATCAAGTCGCAGATGGAGCGATGAGCCTGAGCGACTTCATGCGCTACGCCGAGGAATTCGTTCGTGACGTTGTTGCCACTGCCAAGGACGCCTCTATCACGCCCCTCCCACCCGCAGCCGGCGAAGGCGTTCCCTGTCCTAACTGCAAGAGCGCATTGCAAAACCGGGGCAAGCGTACCGTATGTTCCAGCTGCGAGTTCGTACTTTGGCACGAGGTATCAGGAAAGACTCTCACTCCAAGCCAGATCGAACTGTTGTTGGTGAAGGGTGAAACACCTGTCATCAAGGGCTTCGTGAGTCGTCAAAAGCAGTCCAAGTTTTCCGCGAAGCTGAGGCTGGACACCGGCACAGGAAAAACGACGTTCGTGTTCGACTCAGCACCCAGCACCCCGGATCGTCCAGCTCCAGCTGCGCCGGCGATGTCGTCCAACAAGCTTGAGTGCCCACGCTGCTCAGGTGAGATTGCAGCGGTACCAGGTCACTTTGAATGCAAAGCGTGCCAATTCAAAGTCGGTGCAGTGATCGCCAGTCGGCCGTTGAGTGCTTCGGAAGCGGATGCGCTGTTCAAGAGCGGGATTACGGAGAAGCTCTCTGGATTTCTCAACCGTGAAAAGCGCCCATTCACCGCTTACCTCAAACTCAACCGGGATAGCTGGAAAGTCGAATTCGACTTCGGGAAAAAGGTGGGCTGAATGATCACCGATTTCCTGAACGAACATGACCGGCAGCTGCTGGCCCACGAAAAGGGTTTCCAGGATCTGGTGCTGCAGCACATGCGAGCGCTACCTGCGCTGGAGTGGATGAGGTTCAGAACCATCGCCCGGGACAATAGCGCTTGGGGGGATGCCGCCGCGCGAGGCCTCTACAAACACGAGGAGGTGCTGCACGCATCACTCAACCTGCCAACGTTGAGTTTGGGCGACTTGCCCAAATCCTATGCCGCCGGGGCCAGCGTCATAGGCCAGCTCGGGGGACAACCCGTGCTCTATTTTGAGGGCACTGGCTATTACGCATGGGCCTTGGCTCCCGAGACATCGTCAATCCTCGAGGCTTCAATCACTTATCCAGCCTACCCGCCAGGGTGGGCTGAAGGAGATCGTTCATGATTCGCCGCACATTGCCGATCCTGCTGATGATCCTATTGGCTGGCTGCAACCAGGAGTCAGGGGCATCAAAAGAGCCTGGCGAACACAGGGAAGTTATCCAGGGGATGCACACCCAATTTATTAAAGTCACCGAGGGTCAGAATCAATGGTATGAGATGGCCATTTCGGTAGACGACAGCAATACGTTCCGCATGCCAGTGTTCTTTGCTGAGGACGGAAAATTGGTTCGCATCGATGACAAGCAAGCTCGCAAGCTGTTTGATCGGTGGCTCAAAGAACGAGCCAAAGGGATAGCAGCGTTCAGTTCAGTAGACGAGCAGGTTGGCTTCAAAGGGCCATTCCTGGCGCTCGACGTCAAACGGTAGGGAATCAAATGTTTAACGAGACTGAAATGAAGGTCGTCCCGGCCTACTTCGCCAAAAATCCTGCAGGAATGTCGGTGCCATTTATCGTCTCCCTGATGCTGGTGGATGCGGATCACAAACCTGCTTTGCCGCCGTCGGTTGAGACCTCCATCGATCGCACGGCAGGTATCACTGGCGCGGAGGGGGTGGCATTGGCGAACGTCTATGACACCGATGATTTACGTGCCTTGGCGGTCAACAGCATCCACCGAGCCCATGGCCTTAAAGAGTTGGCCATCGTGCTGTTCCGCTGCCAAAGCGCGCCTACTGCGGAACACTTGATGACCGTGTTGAATGACTGCTTCGAGCTGTCCTTGGTCAAAGACAGCGCCGCAAGGGGAAACGATGAATAATCGAATCATGCGGTTATTTGTAGGTGCTTTGAGTGTCGTAGTGGGCCTGGCCATGGCGATCAACTCTCGACTCAATGAACTCAGTCCCACAGCCGAATGGCTTCAGTCTGCGTTATTTTTGATACTTGGCCTCGCCTTGATCATCAAGGCCTTTACACCAAAAAAGAAGGACAATGCCATGCCGGCACAGTGGACGGATCACCAGCTTGCGGCCTTTGAAGCCGCGATGGAAACCATTGGCAACATGATCGCCCTCAAAGCTCGCGACATCCACAACGAGCGCAGCAAGGACGAACCGAACCAGGCGCTGATTGATCAGCTGAGGGCCGAGCAAGCTGAGCTCGTAGTCGAGCGCTCCCGGCTTCGCATTGACGACAATGTGGCGGTAGCGCACGCAATAGAGCGCTACGGGCCGATTGTCAAAGCTTCGGCTTGAAGGGGATACCTCATGGCATCTCCCGATGACGTTGGCCTCACCGTTGCTCAGGCCCAGGCGATAGTGGATCGATTCATGGCCGAATATCGTGGTCACATAGGTGTGACTGCTATTATCAAGGCCACGCAGGAGGAAATTTATGGACCCGACGCCGCAAGAGAAAAAATCGGATACCGAATTGACGCAGCCTACCACCCAGCAAGAGCCATCTTTACCCTTGCCGCTTCCAATATGGGTGATGAAGGGGCCGTCCGACGAGCGCTGCGCCACGAGCTCCTCGGGCATTATGGGCTCAACACCTTCAATCCCGAAGAAAAGCGGGAATTCCTGGATCGCGTTCTTGAAACGCGCGGCGAACCTTCACTAGCCCATATTTGGGCGTACGTGGATCAGCACTACGCCAAACTCCCCGGCATCCATCGTGCAGAAGAGGTCTTCGCATTTGTCGCGGAGGAGGAGCGTTCATTCCTCGGAAAAGCATGGGACCGCACCCGCAATGCCCTACAAGGCATGTTGAAGGCCGTCGGACTTTCAGACGGTAGGCTTACTATCAGCGAGCTGCGCATTGAAGCTCAGGCAATCGCTGCAGGTATCAAGGAAGGACACCGACAGCAAATGACGTTTCCCAAGGACGACCAGTCGCAATTCCGACTGTCCCCCGAAGACCACGATGCCATTTTTGACGACATCGCCCTCTTGGCGCTCTCCACTACCAAACCTGTCAACCATCCAACCGCCGTTCTTCTCGGGGGACAACCTGGTGCAGGCAAGGCCGGACTCAGCAGCAAAGCACTGGATGAGTTCGGTGGTAACACCATCAAGGTTGATGCTGATGAGCTGCGCAAGCACCATCCGCAATACCTGCAGCTGATGCGGCAGAACGACCGCTTGGCCGCCGATCGTACTCATCCGGATGCCGGCGCATGGTCGGTAAAGCTCACCAATTTGGCGATCAAGAATCGGCGGAATCTCTTGATCGACGGGACCATGCGGGATCCCGATAGTCTCGCCAGGCTGTGCTCTCGCCTTCACACCGCTGGCTATCGGGTCGAGGCCCGTGTATTGGCAGTAGATCCCCTCGTCAGCCGCATGAGCATTCATATGCGCTACGAGCTGCAGCGAGAAGCCAACGGATTTGGTCGTTGGTCGAATCGAGATAAGCATGATCTGGCCTACGCAGGCCTGCCTGTAACCGTCGAACGGCTAGAATCAGATAACCTAGTCGATACGCTGCAGGTGTTTAGCCGCAACGGTACCGAGTTGTATGCGCGTCGCCTGTCTGAAGTGGATTGCACTCCAGCAGCTGGCCGACTGCGCATCACTCAAGAGCGCGAGCGCGTCTGGACTCCCGAGGAGATTCGCGGCTTCAGTTACAACCTGGAAGTGATCGAGGGAAAGATGCTTGTACGGCGAGCTGCCCCGAGCGAGCATGCTGAGCTGGATGGCCTCCGATCGGAGTACCGTCACAAGTACCCGACCGATCTTAGCCAGGGAGATTTCCTGAAGAGGCCGAAGCCGGGCTACTAACAGTACCTTTTAAAAACAGTGAGTTAGAAACGCACATTGTCGCGCCTTCAGTAGTTTGTATAATGACTATTATACGAACTGGAATAGGAGGCGACGGCAATGCCTAGAAAACGGCGGCAGACCCCAGAGAATCAGGGGCAGATGACGTTCGATTTCGCTTTTCAAGAGACGGTAGATACCATCGAGGACCTGCAAGCCGGCCTCGATTTCGACGAAGACCAAGGAGACCGCCATTATGATCACCAACCAAACACAGCCCCTGGAAATCTCCGCACGAGTCCTGAGCCAACAGACACTCGCATCGATCCGCCAGTCGCCGTCGTTCAGTCTCCAAGGCTGGAAGATTCTGGATCGCTGGGCGCTGAACAGCCCGGATCGCCTCAAGGCGATGGAGCTTCAGGGCGAGCTGCAACTACTCAGCCGGCTATTGGAGCAGCAAGCCCTGGAATTGACGGCCATCAACAGCCTGCCAGCGGACAGCAAGCAGGGTCTGACCGAGCACGAGATCTTGCAAATGTTGGAGATCAAAACGGACCTGTAGCCCCCTCAGACTATGCGATTACGGGTGCTGATTCACTGGGCTCTGGCGGTCCAAAATCGAAATTCCGCGATAACATCGCTGCCATTCAACTGCTGCAGGTGCTGCACAAGGAAGGTCGTGGCCCCACCCCAGACGAACAATCCACGCTGGTCAGGTATGTAGGATGGGGTGGACTGCCGCAGGCTTTCGATCATCGAAATGATGCTTGGCGTGCTGAGTACCAGGAACTGGCCTCACTGCTCAGCCAAGATGAGTACGAGAGGGCCAGGCGCTCCACCCAGGACGCGCACTACACCTCCACCACCGTAATCGACGGCATTTACGAGGGACTGGAGCGACTAGGGTTCAAAGGTGGCAAGGTTCTGGAACCAGCTGCCGGCACTGGCAATTTCATCGGCCTGATGCCGACAGAAATGCGGAGCAACAGCCGCATCACCGCCATCGAGCTTGACCCTCTGACAGCGCAGATCGGCGCTCATCTTTATCCATCATCCACCTTCATCAATCGCGGCCTGCAGGATGTGGCTATCCCAAGCGCATACTTCGATGCCTGCGTGGCGAACCCGCCCTTCGGATCGCAATCGTTGTATGACCCGCATCACCGCGAATTGGCTGGTTTCTCGATCCACAACTACTTCCTGGCTAAATCGCTCAATACGCTCAAACCTGGTGGTGTGATGGGAGCCGTGGTCAGTCGGTATTTCCTCGATGCCACCAATAGCAAGGCGCGTGAACATATCGCAGATTCGGCCCACTTCCTGGGCGCTATACGTCTACCCAACACGGCGTTCAAAGAGAATGCGCTGACCGAAGTAACGACGGATATCGTGTTCTTCCAGAAGGCTCTCCCCGGAGACCAACCGGAGCGCCGTTGGGTAGATGTCGGTGAAATACGAGATCGCGAATCGGGTGAGCCAATCACGATCAACCAGTATTTCATCGACAATCCCGAGCAGATGGCCGGCCGGATGGCCCTCACAGGGAAGATGCGCCGCGATGCCGCTGATTTGATGGCGGAGCCAGGCCAGGACCTGAGCGCGGCGATCACCGCCCGACTTCAAGCGTTGCCTGCAGGTGTTATCCGCACCTTCACAGGCGAGCCTCTTGATCATGCAACTGATGGCCAAGCAGGTAAACCCGAGGTCGACCTGCCAGCGAATACCAAAGTGGGTTCCTACTTTGTGACCGCTGACGACCAATTGGCCCGTCGCTTGCCAGATCAGCTTGCAGCCCACGACTACCAGTTGATTACCCCGAAAACCGAGCGGGCAGGCCAACGCATTCGCGGCATGATTGAGGTACGTGACGCTCTGCGCGCGTTGATGAATGCTGAGCAGTCCGTTGACCCTCAAGATCTAGAAACCTTGCGCGGCCGTTTGAATGGCCAGTACGACAAGTACGTCCGTCGATTTGGCCACCTGAGTAGCCAAGCCAACCGCCTGGCGATGGGGGAGGATCCTGAATACCCTCTGCTCAATGCGCTTGAGAGCAACTACGATCGCGGCGTATCGGCTGACATGGCACGCAAGCACGGTGTGCCGGCGCGAAATCCCACAGCGGATAAAGCCGCAATCTTCTCGCGCCGCGTGATGAGCCCACGCGAAGAAATTCGGCACGTCGAATCCGCTAAGGATGCACTGGTTGTCAGCATGAACCAGGTGGGCCGTGTAGACCTCGAGCGCATGATCCGCTTGTGCGGTCTGAGTGAGCCTGAACTCCTTCGCGACCTGAAGGGACTTGTCTACTTCAATCCGGGCAAGGATCGCTGGGAAACAGCCGATCAGTACCTGACCGGGAACGTGAAAGCGAAACTCAGAGGAGCGCTTCGAGCCGCGGAACACGATCCAAAGTTCTTGGAGAACGTCGAGGCGCTGCGTCCGATACAGCCAGCAGACATCGAGCCGATCGACATTTCCGTGCAGCTGGGTTCGACCTGGGTACCGGCGAAGACAATCGATGATTTCGTCGTACACCTGATGGGGGATGTACGCCGGCGCATCGACTACCAGGAGGCCTTGGGCAAGTGGATGGTGAACATCTCCGAGGGGGATAACACCACCATGCGCGTCACCTGGGGCACCGAAGCGTACCCCGCAAACAAGCTGGTAGAGGCGGTTTTAACGAACCGCCCGATCCAAGTGAAAGTGGAGGTCGGAAAGGACGATCATGGCCATCCGATCATGCAGGTTGATGAAACTCAGACCGCTGCAGCCAACCAAAAAGCGGACGAGATCCGCGCTGCGTTCACCGACTGGATCTGGGAGGATCAGGATCGTCGTGAATCCCTCTCGCGACTCTACAACGATCGGTTCAACACCAATATTCCCAGCCGCTACGACGGCTCACACCTGCAGCTGCCCGGCACCTCGCTGGACATAACGCTACGTCCGCACCAGAAGGACGCAATTTGGCGCGGAATTCAAGACGGCACAGCACTGTTCGATCACGTAGTCGGCGCCGGTAAGACGCTGGTGTGTGTCGGAACCGTGATGGAGAGCAAGCGGATGGGGCTTTTCCGAAAGCCAATGGTGTTGGTACCGAATCATCTTCTACTGCAGTGGAAGGATGCCTTCTACGACCTCTACCCTAACGCCAACGTGCTGGTTGCTGAGAAGACGGATTTCAAGAAAGAAAACCGGGAGCGACTCTTTGCCCGAATCGCTACCGGGGATTGGGATGCTGTGGTTGTGGCTCACAGCTCGTTCAAAAAAATCGGCATGCCCCCGGAGACGCTCGAGGAGCTGCTGCAGGAGCAAATCCAGGATCTCACTGACGCCATTTTGGACCTCAAGAGCAGCCAGGGCGATCGCGTGACCATCAAGGAGATGGAAAAGGCGAAAGAGCGGATGACCGAGCGACTGGAAAAGAAAGCCGACACCGGTTCTAAAGACCAGGCCGTCAGCTTTGCCGATCTGGGTGTTGACGCCCTGGTTGTAGATGAGGCGCAGGAATTCAAAAACCTGTTCATCACGACCTCGCTCAGCAGGGTATCGGGGCTGGGTAATCTGGCAGGATCGGAAAAAGCATTCGATCTTTTCGTCAAGTGTCGCTACCTGCAGCAACGGAACGACGGCCGAGGCGTGTTTCTCGCAACGGGTACCCCATTGAGCAACACGATCGCTGAGCTCTACACCGTACAACGATACCTCCAGTACGATGAAATGAAGGCCCGGGGCATCATTCATTTTGATGCCTGGGCTTCGACATTCGGCCAGGTTGTAACCGGCTGGGAGCTTGACGCTACCGGCGTCAACTACAAGCTCAACTCGCGTTTTGCAAAGTTCCAGAACGTTCCCGAGCTGACGGCGATGTATCGAACCTTCGCTGATGTAATCACACGCAAGGATCTACAGGACCAGGCCGAGGCCCGCGGTACCCGATTCCCAGTACCGAAGCTGAAAGGCGGTCGCCCGCAGAACGTGATTGTGGATCGATCGGAGGCTCAAGCTTGGTACATGGGCATTCAGCAAGAGGCGATCGACGCAGAGGGTAATCCGCTGCTTAAAGCAGATGGATCGACGTTCAAGACTTGGAACGATGGATCGATCATCCATCGCATGGAGCATTTGCCGAAAGACCCCCGCCTCGACAATCCGTTGAAGATCACAAACGACGCGCGCAAAGCGGGGTTGGATTTCCGACTCATCGATCCCGGCGCTGGGGATTTCGCAGGTAGCAAAGTGAATGCGTGTGTCGATCAAGCATTCCGCATTTGGCAGGACTGGGACGACCGTAAAGGCACGCAACTGATTTTCTGTGACCTATCCACGCCAAAAGGTCCAAAACGTCCAGAACAGGCTGCTGTGAGCTCAGAGGACGAAGAAGAAGGAGAAGCCTCGATCTCTATGGACGATATTCTGGCAGGAGCCAGCTCGTTCAGCGTGTACGACGACATTCGATCAAAGCTCCTCGCTCGCGGGATCCCGTCGAACCAGATTCGCTACATCCATGAAGCCAACACAGATCTGCAGAAAGCCAAGCTCTTTGCGGAGATGAATGCCGGCGAGGTCAGGATCATTCTGGGGTCAACAGCGAAGATGGGTGCCGGCATGAATGTCCAACGCCGCCTGGTCGCTCTCCATCACCTGGATGCACCATGGCGCCCAAGCGACCTGGAGCAACGCGATGGTCGCATCGAGCGGCAAGGTAACCTCTTCTATGAGATGGACCCTGACGGATTCGAGATCGAGATTCTGCGCTATGCAACGAAACAGACCTACGATAGCCGCATGTGGCAGACCATCGAATTCAAGGCAGCTGGCATCGAACAATTCCGCAAGGGGGACAGCCTCCAGCGTGTGATCGAGGATGTGGCCAGCGAGGCAGCCAACGCCGCCGAGATGAAAGCCGCGGCCACCGGCAATCCTCTGATCTTCCAGCAGGTGCAAATCGCTGCAGACCTCAAGAAGGTGGAAGCATTGTTTTCCAACTTCAAACGTGGCCAGCACTCGCTCGACAGCCGCATTGCGTGGCTGCGTGACGCCGACTCACGTGCCGATCGGGCAATCGCCCGCTGGTCAAGTGAGATCCAGCGGCGCGATGCCGGCACCAAACCTGAATTCGAGTTCTCGGCGAATGGCAAGCCCTACAAAGACGCGGACAAGGAAAGACTGGCCGCGGTATTCGCCAGCGCCATGAAGAGGGCCGTCGAGCGGCGGTCTGAAGACACGTTCCAGCGCGCAGAGCTTGTGCCCGTAGGAAGCTATCGAGGTTTCGAAATTCAAGTGTCATGCGAGCGGCAGAAAATCCACTTCACCGTCACCGGTCGGGACTCATACGAGCCGGACAACCTGGTGTATCGCGTCGACGATAAATTCAGCATCAGCGGGTTCATCAGCCGGATGGACAACTTCCTGGAGCGCCTGGAAGGCTGGAGGGATGAGGCCGAGTCGACACGGGGACGCGAGCTGTCAGAGCTCAGCAAAGCGATTCAGGAGAAGGCGAAGCCGTTCCAGCAGCAGACTCGGCTTGACTACCTGCGCGAGGATGCTCGGGATGTGCTTCGGGAACTAAAGCTGATGCAAGCTGACGACTCCTACCAGTCGAAGTGGGAGCCAAAATCGGTCCTCCTACAAGGTTCCGCAGCGCCTGGACGGAGTAAAATGCGAGCGTAACGAAGAAGGGCGCCTATGGCGCCCTTTCTCATTCTCATCTCAGCTTAGCTACAGAAAACATCCCGCGGATAGGGATACTTTCGCATCTACAGCACGGACGAACAGCGATGCCATTACCAAAGCCTCGGTCAAATCAGGGCATTCGACATCATCGATTCCATAGTCACAACGCTCGGCCCCCGTTGAAAATGTCAGACTCAGCGAACCTCCAGCTTCGCCATCCATATCAACGCTAAGAAATTCGAGGTCACCAACCCTGTATGGCCACACGGCTGCTCGAATAGGGCCAGACATTTTCTGACTTGCGAGCTCTGCCATTTTCTCAACCCACGTGTCCACTTCGGGCAAAGGATTGAAGCTGCAGGGTCCAGCTAAACTCACGTTACTCATAGAAGATCCCTCATAAACTCTGTCCGCTACTCAGCTCTCGACAATGCGCAGGGCAGGAACGTCTACCCAAGCTGCTCGAAACATCCAGTGCCTAAACTCCTCAACTGTCTGCCCGCTTTTGGTTTGCAAGCGAGCAAGCAATCCCGAAAGCCGCAGCTCCAGGCATCCGGCTTCTTCATCCTCGTACTCGGCATAGTCGCCGTAGGGGTCATCAGGTTCGAAAACCTTCGAGATGTGCGAACGGTGCTGCCAGTGGTAGTAGTCGTGATCACGCCAACCTTTTGGAAACCGAGTTGCTAGCTCGCTCCAATCGGTCAAGCTGTAATGATCGGGGTAATTGCAATCAGCATTGGATGTGAATACCCAGTACAACCGACCTAGGGCCGGATGAACCGTGCTGACAAAAACTTCGCTCATGGCCGATCCTCCTTTAGCGCCGCCCCGCCGGCCGCAACTCTTTCTCCGAAAAACCAAAAGCCCGCGAACTCGCGGGCTCTAAGGCTTTTATTTCCAGACTTCATTCCAATTTGTTGATGAATCGGCCGCGTCACTGGTGTGTCCGACCTCTACGGGGTTGCTGATGTGCGTATCACCGCTACCGACGACGGTGCCAAGGCCGGTATCGTTGACGCCCGTTTGATTGACAGCATCAGTCACGGCCCCGTTAACCTCGCTCATGACGCCGTTGATCTGTCCATTCACTTCGGAAATCACACCGTTTACTGAGGAGCTGGCAATCGAGCAAACCTTGTCCTTGATCATTTGCCAGATGGCAGAAAGATCAGGGAAAGAAGTAGTGCTGAATATGCCGGTGATCCCTCCGACACATTTGCCCAAAATGTCTGACGATGTCTGAGCAGCCGTTTGGTTGGTGTCGGCCGCGTCCTGATCTCGAGCCAGGCCGGCCTCACCACCACGCACCGCGGCTTCTCCGCTACGGCAGGTGGCAGCATGGGCTGTCACAGCCGAGCTCATGAGCAGCACAACGAGTAACGCGCGGGTCAGTGTCTTCATACCAGTCCTCCAAGAACATTCAACGGCCAGGAGCATCAAGCTCGTGCCCGGGATTTAACAGTGGGTTGCGCCGGGCTGGGCTGTTGCTTGACGGGCTCCGTCAGAGCCTGGGGCTTTGGGGAATCGACTGATTTCTCCCGCTCTTTACGTTGCTCGAGGAAGCCCAGTTTGCGGTGCATTTCCTCATCAACGTGCTTGGTAACCTTTGCCTTGATGATCTGGTTATCAACGTTGAAAAGCACCTCATCGAAGTAAACGGCTTTCCCGTCACCGCGCCGATTAACTGCATTCCCGAAACCGATCTGCGTCCACTTCTGGTCGCTTCCATCGTTGTTCGGCTGGGACAGCGTGATGAAGTTGGGCTTGATCTCACCGGTACCTTGGTCGGGGTTACGCTCATTGATGAACGCGAGAACCTGGTGCTTCTCACCGTTGACCTTCACGTATCCCTGTAGGTAATCCCCGCTGCCCTGGTACAGGAGCACCGTGGTGTCGTACTGGTCGTTATCCAGCTTGGTTACACCGCGAAGGATGAGTTTCTGTCCCGCATTGCTGTCAGCGTTTGCCATACCAACCTCCTGAGAAGTGGTTGAGTCACTGGTTGAAGCGCTGGAAATGTCCCCGGGTACACCGGAGTTGCTCGACCTGCCTTGAAGGCCAGCGCCAAAGCCTTCAATCTGGGTTTCGGGGGTATGCCCATCCTTGATAAAAGCTTGCGCCATGATCCAGTCGTACTCGTTCACTGGTGCCGGCACAGGACGGCCTGTTTTGTCGAACCAGTAGTACTGATCGGTCGCAGGCTCTGGCCCAAGAGCGGCCAGATCGTGCTCAAGCTCTTCCAGCGACTTGCTCCAGGTACTGATGGCCTCCGACTGATCTCGCCACCAGGCGGCGGCGTTAACCGCAACAAGGTTCGCTGCCTGTTGCAGATCGGAGTCGCCAAATGGCACTCCCTCAGTTGCCTGAAAATGTCGGTGCTCGACGGCTGCTGCAGCTAAATCCCCCAGCTCCACTTCATCAGCAGGCTGTGGGGCTTCTCCTGTACGGTCCTGAGTTTTAGATTTCTCATACTCGGAGATCGCACCAACAAGCGCAGCCATATCTGCGGCAGGATCGTTGCTCATTGGCTGGGGGATGCGCTGACCATTGAGGAAGGTTGCAGGAGCGCTCTCGGGCTTGCCCGTCCCGCACAATTCAGTGTGGATACCGGTCGGTTGCCCATCACGGTCAAAATAGGCAATGGAGTACGTGACACCATCGACCCTTTCCGATTCGTTCACTAGGCCAATTTTCGCGGTGTAGCCGTGCTTAGCAGCCTCGCTGCTCAGCAATTCCCACCTGGCCGAAGGCGTCGTATCTTGGTCATATGGATACTGGCTGTAGCTATCCAGCGTGAATGACTCCAAAACTTCTGTCGGAATCGAATCCGTCGAGGAGCGAGGGTGGAGATCTGTGCCTTGATGATTTTTCAGTGAGGCCAGATAAGCAGCATCTATCTGTTCAATTGCTTCGATGACTTCATCTGGATCCCAGCAATTCTCTAACTGGTACATCCGGTCAAACTCATTGCTGCCAGGCTCGGGCAGTGGCCCATACTGCTTATTAGCGTCTGCCAGCAGCTCTCTAGCTATGGCGTAACCCTCTGATGCTTCCATCTGCCCGCGGAAATGCGTATTGAGCTTGCCGAGCTCACTGTCCAGCTTGGCTTGGAACGCGGCGCGATACTTTGCCTCGACCATGCAGCTTTCAATTGTCCGCAGGCCTTCCGGAGAGCTGTCATGCTCCCACATGACCGCCATAGCGTGATCCTCGGCCCGATACGGCAACAAATCAGGGTAGTCATTGATATCACCGGTAGGCAGACCGATTGACTCAACGAATCTCGCATCGCGTCCTGCAACTGTGAGGGACTCAGCTGCCAACGGTTCGACTGGGGGGGCCTGCTCACGTTCAGCTTTAGCAAACAGAACGGCTTCCCACTCATTACGATGAACCGTTTTTTCTTCGTAACGCTCGACACGGCCATCGCTGCCGCGCACTGGCACCTCTACCGTCACCTGCTTACGACCCAAGTTATTCAACGTGACGGTATCGCCTGCAGCGATTTCGTTCTCGCGGAACACTCGGGCCAGATCTACACCCCAGGTAACACGCTCTTCTCCGTCGCTGTTGCGCAGCTTCACGTAGAAGCTTTTGCTCTGCTTCTTATCGAAAAGATACGGCGCTGGGCCGAAATCTACGATCACACCCTCGCGGGCATTCACAGGGGTAGGATCATTTGCGGCCGGTTCTGCAGGTGATGCCGTTTCTTCGCTGGAGGTGGCTACCTTCTCAGCGGTTGATGCCTCGATCGGGGTCGGCGTTTCAGATTGCGCGGCGGCTTTGTCTGGTACAGCTGCAATGGGAGGCAAGCCGAGCAGTTCGCGGCGAATAGCTTCTTGTGCGGGGTTGTTGAGCTCGACTGGAACCTCATGCTTGATCAGAACCGCGATCGCCCGGCGCTTAAACTCTTCACTGCCAGTTAGCTCGATAGACCCACCGAACTTCTGTTTCGCCATGTAGAGGCCGGCGAGAATGGCCATCTCATCATCTTTAGCTTCAGCCACCATGAGGATTTGCTGCCCATGGTCGATGAAAATAGGTCTGTCATGCAGGGAATAGAGGACGCTGCCATCGCGCCGCTCCTTGTAGGTGATTTCCTTCAAGAGCTCGCTGATCTGGATTTTTGGATCCTGATCAACAGTTTCTTGATCTAAATCAGGGTTTCCACGGCCAAAACCGTTACCGAATGCTTCATGCCCCCCCAAACGCGAAATAATTTCGCTGTAAAAGGCCTGGTCTAGTTCCTTTAGCAATTCCGCATATGTATCGTATGCGAAAATATTCTGATAAACGGTAGTTGCTGCTTCAGCTGTATCCTTGGCGTCAATTGACCGCCATGACGACAGGTCTGCAGCAGCCCAATGTCTGACCAACGCAGTAGGGACGGCCGCAGCCTCTTCTTCGGAAGGTTGGCTATTTAGCCAAGCTTGGTACGCCTTAGCACGACGTTCGATCGCTTCACGGGGAGAGGCCTCTGTTGCCTGCGGCGAATTCAATCGCTCGTAGACAGCTTGGCGGAACTCTTGCATCAAGGCTTCGCTTACTTCGCTCATGGCAATCCTGCCTCCTTCCGGATGGTGGGGTAGTCCGTTGCCCTGAGCCCCCGTAGAGGGGCTGGGTAAAGTTGGGTTAAGCGCGTCGCTCTGGGCTGGACCGTGACTGCTGAAATTTCGTATTGTGTATATTATTCAAAATTCAGCGGAATGGGAAGCTCCGCGCCCTAAGGCCCAGGAGGGCTACGTCTGCTACATTTGAGGGGATCAAATGTCCTTTGGAACTGATGAAATTCAGCCAATTTGTGGGACGGATTTGGAGAGATGGCGGATCGAGAACGGTCTGACCAAGGTGGCTGCTGCAGATGCCTTTGGCCTGCAGAAAGCGAAGTGGGAAGAGCTTACAGGCCCGGATAAGTCGGCTGAGCAGATCAACGACCCAGTTGTGGCTATGCTCCTCTTTCTCTACAGGACGCATCCTGAGTCTTCGCCGGTGCAACCGCCGTTGGATATCAAGGATTTTTACGACTATTTAGGCCTGCAAGATTCGCCTCAAGATCGAGATACGTTTGCCACTCTTATTGGCAGATCGCCACCCTCGGTTTACCGCTTGATGCTTCATGATGGCAAGCCCGGTCGGCCAGTCATGAAGTGGGTTGAGGCCTTAAAGCGCATGGATTTGACACCTAAACAGTGCAAACGCGTGATGCAGGATGTCGTAAGTAAGGTAGGTGAACGACAGAAGGTGGAAAGAGTCTTGATTCAGGGTTGGTCAAAAGGTGGCATTGGTGAGCACGACTGAGAAAACAGACTCGCACATTATCGAGCTCTCCAGCGTTTACTTCTACGCTGGCCCAGCGCCGCGGGCGATCGCCTTGAAGGACTGCGGCGCGCTACTCAACGGGCAACCTGGGGACGTGTTCCCGGCACTGTACGGGTATCAGAGCAAGCAGGACGGCTTTATGGCGGCCCGGGCGTACGCTGATAAAAACCGACTCCATTTTACCGTTATCGATTTCCTGGTGGAGCTTGATCACAAGCAGAATCCACTCATGATGAAGCCGGAGGACCTGGCCAACCACGACTTTGTGTCGTTTGCCAGAATGTCCAGGAGCATGATGGATGATCTGCAGGATCTTCTGCGGGAAAGGTTGGTCAGCGAAGGCTTAACACCGACAAAGACCGAATTGGCGAAGCCTCATCTATTGCTGCAGCAACGACCCGAGTTGTTGAGCACACTGACCGCCGCTCCGGATTGGGAACATATGAAGGTAATTGCCTACCCTGCTAAGGTGGCCTTCAGTGAGAAGCCATTGACGGTAGGAGTGCTCCCCCATAAGCACTGGTCGGCAATCAAGGAGGCGACTTGCCGCCTCAACCCCGGTATCCGGATCACCCTCGACCCCCCAGGGCCAGCAAGTACCGACGCCGCACCATTGGCTGCACAAGCCAGCAGGGACCGAGGTCCTCGAGCACGCTGAACGACCGACATGAAAAAACCGCCCTTGGGGCGGTTTTTTCTAATCTCTGAATCGGTTCCTGTACCACCACGGCCTTGAGACGATCCGCCCTCCGCGCACGAAGCCCAGGAATTTGTTCCAGCAAACATCCAGGGTCCACCCAATATGAGCCATGACCCCGAAGCAGACGATGATCATCACAGCGGTGATCCATACCCACGGTTTATGCCCTACATACAGACAGGCCATTAACGGCAGATAAGCACCGCAGGGTATGCCGAAGGCCTTGGGTGAAATTGATGCGCCTCTCCAGCTAGATGCCATGGTCTAGACCCTCCAACTCGCAGCGTTTCTTGAACTCTTTAGCGCCGGCCAGGCTGATGAACTCGCCGGCATCAATACGATCCGCTTGGAACAAACGCCAGGCTTTGTCATCCAGTGTGGCTTCGGCCTTCTCCAGTAAGCCCCGAATGAAACGGCCCCAGTCCGTGTAAGGAAGGGCCTGTAGTTCATTGCGCACTTCACGATCGAACACCAGGTACTCACGGATCGCAGCTCGCTTACCGTCCGTGGTCTTGAGCAGGCGTTGAACCAGAATGACACGTAAGGCACCGGCCAGGCGTGAAGCCATACCGGCTTGCTGGTCAGGTGGGTAGGTTTGAATTGCACGGTTGATCGTCTCAGCAACAGACTCGGTGTGCATAGTGGCAAAGCATAAGTGACCAGTCAGCCCAGCTTCAGTCATTGCCTCGATCGTCTCGCGGTCCCGAGCTTCACCGATCCCGATGATACTGGGTTTGCGGCGCATGGCATTCCGAAGTGCTTTCGGGAAATCGCCAATGTCTCTACGCAGTTGCGATTGTGATGGTTGCGGTCCCAACCAGTGCGGACCACCAAGTACATACTCGATGGGGTCCTCATAAGTGATCACTTTCCGGTCGGGCATTTCTGCCCCTGCCTTTTTGTACAGGCCCGCGAGGAAAGTTGTCTTTCCGGACCCAGTGGGTCCGCAGACCAGAACCAGGCCCATTTCTGCATAGCAGCCCCGGATCAAGTCGGGCTCGATTCCCATTTTATCGATATCCGGCAGCTCCGACGGAATCACCCGCATGGTGATCGAATACGCCTCATCGATGCTGGCTATGCGCGCTTGAACAAAGTTGGTCCGAAAGCGAAGCGTGGTACCCCGAGCCAGCCCAAACTCTTCTCCAGCCAGCTCTAAGGCACGGTCAACACCCTCATCACCTTGCTTGATCATGCTTTCAATTTCAGCGGACCAAGCCGACGCCATCAAAGGTGATAGCTGACCTTGCTTGATTGTCGTTGTTGACGCTTTCAGTTGCCGTCCATGCAGCTCGACCCAAATGTAGTCGCCGCCTTGTACAAGAATGTCAGACACCCCCCGATCCGCACACAGCTTTAGAAAGCGCATGAAATTATCGGGAGACAAGTCGCCCTCGAAATTGTACGGAACGAAAATTGGACTCGTCACTTGGTCGCACCATCACCGGTCTGCCGGAGCTGCGTTTTGACCGTAGGGCGCCATTTTTTTGGATCAGTCTCGAATGTCGCCCGGCCGGTTACACGACGCAATTTGTCGCCCAGCATCATTTGCTTACCATCGCCCGTAACAGTCTGTTGGCTTTCAGCCACGCTGGTCGAGCTGATCATGTCGTTCTGCAGGAGCGAGGAGTAGAGGTGCATCCCGAGATAATCGCGGGTCAAACGATTGAAATTGGCGGCGAGGATAGCATCCGCTTGTTTGTAACCATCGTCCCAACCTTTACGTACTGCTACCTCCCAGATTTCAGCCTCGTCGCTGTCTTGAGGGCGTGCTTCGAAGTCGGGCAATTCAACACTGGCATTCAGAGGCAGGCCAACATAGAGGTAGTCACGCCAGGTAGGGGGGACACTCACAAACCGTTCCTCTCGCTCAATTTTGTAGACGCGATTCGCAGTTCGGACCTGGTCTTTAGAGAACGCAGCAACGTCCCGGGCTTCAACGATAACAGGCGGAAGAGTGCCGTTTTTAGCGATCATGGGAGCGAACTTGAACATCGCATCGAGTGACGGCGATCGTGCGTTAAGACCATCAACCAGTTCACGAGCTCGAGCTGCCATACCCCCGCGGAAGCCGACAGTGTTACCCATGTCGGTCAGCAATTGATTTCGAATGTCGGTGACCTTGGTGGTCGCTTTTGACTGTGGTTTCAGCAACGAATTGAGATCAGGCGGTGCTGTTTCGACGACAGGAGCGCTTGTCTGCCCGCTGGCATCGAGGTCGGGGGTTTCGCCCGCATGGACAGCAAGCGAAACCATCAGAGGCAACAATGCGAAAATCCGCTTCATAGCGTACCTCCAGCTCAGGCCTGTGGCCGGTTGTAATGGAGTTCCAACTTCCCAGGCGTCTGGGTCACATTGGCGCGGTAGCCAACCTGGGAGCGAATCATCAGCATCAAGGTGTCGTAGGGTACCTTGTTTACATCGATGTCGACCGGCAGCGGCATACGCACGCCCATGAACGAGAACTCAAGCCCACGATCCCGCGCCAAGGCTGCTAACAGCTCGACTGCATCGCCCTGCCACTTGAGCGACACACGCTGCTTGTCGTCCACGATGGTCGACGGTAGGCGCATCACCACGCGGCTATTGATCGCGCCCTGCTGATATAGGTCAGCCTGGGCCATCTCAATGCGTTGTGACGCTTCGAGGATTTGTTGGTCGATCAGCTGCTGGGCCGATTCGTCCGGTTTCTTCGATGCGCAGCCCACAAGGGCAAGAGCCAGGGCAACCAGTGCCAGTGGGTAACGTGTGTTGGCCATTTTCAAACCCTCCATTGATTTCGTATAGATACTATAATACGGAATGGATACAAGCAAACACTATCCCCCCCGCAGGCCGCTTCTTGACCTCTGCTGTGCGTCCCGCTCGGCCTTGACCTCACGCAGCAATTTCTCAAGCTCTGGATCTGCTAGCGCACCGCTGTATCGTTCATCGACCAAAGCCTCGATCAGGGAGCGCTTAAATTCGGCACTACCGGTGATCCGCAACGGATCAGCTGGTGCCGTGTTCGGCATCGCGCGTAAGGCCCGAGTGATCAGCTCACTGTCAACCGCTTTGCCAGGAAAGTTGAAATGACCCCCAAGGTCTACAAATCCCGGATCGCCAGCGGCCCGCCGGTAGATGACTGTGCCGTTTCGCCTAACTACACCGAGCATTCCATCGATCGACTGATATTTAGGATCGAGATCCCGGGCAAATTCGAAACCGTTAGCTCCTTCAGCCTTCGCTGCCCGTTTATCGCCATATGTGAAACCTCGCAGCTGGCTGATTGCCCCAGGATCTCCGGCAGCTGCTTCTTGCTCAACCCATTCACGATAACTGAGCCTTTTATTAGAAGGATCATTTTTTAAGTCTTCCCGCATTTTTGAAATCTTAGTTTTCAATTCCTCTCTAGCTCTTAGTGTCTCGAACGCCAAGATACTGTAAAATGCTTTTCGATCCTTTGGATTTTTAATACGCATTCTGATGTCCAGGCGCTGCTGCCTGGAGTCATCGCGTACGCGTTTAAATTGTTGCCTAACCCACTCTTTATCAACTCGGCGATATACAAATTTTGTCCGATAGGCTTCGTATCGGGCACGTAGTGCCCTGCGCAAATTAGCCCGCTCTGAGCGGCGATGCTGACGATCTTCGGGATTCCGTCGTGGACTTGCGAATTTGTCGTAACTCATAAGTGCCATTAGCTCTTGTGAGACTCTACGCTCCTCATAGTCACCAAGACGCTTTTCCAATCGAGCCTTAGACAAGGCCTCGTGCATGTCGCTTGCTTTGATAGGCACCAAGCTCTGTTCTTCAAGCGAATAAATACCCATGCCGCGACCTTTGGGTTTGATCCCCAACCCATATCGCGCCAGTTCCGCGTGGAGTTTCTGCCAAGTAAGGCTTTTCTTTTTCAGAAGCGTTGCAATTGCATCGCGAGGTTCACCTCGAGAATAAGTGTGCAGACTTTCCTGGTCCAGATGACGTTCCATATCCGCAGCACGAGTAGGCTGCTTACCCTGAAACTTTGGTTTAGGCGCTGACCAGGCAATTTCGGGCGATCCCTTTTCGTCAGTGACGCTGTAGGGTCCATGGTCATGCGTCCAACCATAGCGAAGCTCAAGCTCTCGCATTGCATAATCGAGCTTGAAATAATCTCTATCCGGGTACACCGCGTTATACGAGTCGGGGTGAACACGATTCACCGTCATGTGTAAGTGAACATTGTCCGTGTCATGATGAATAGCAAACACATACTGGTGCTCACCCATACCGACCGCATCCATCGCATGCAGAGCACAATCGAAAGCTTGATCATCAGTTGGTTTTTCTGATTGTGGCCAGCTCAAGATGACATGGTAAACAGGATCCTTAACACGCGAATTTTGAGCCGCCACTGCTTTCATTTCTGCCGCGGCTGTCGCCAGGCTCAAGCAGTTGTGCTGGCAGGATACACCGGAACGTGTAACTTCCCTTACTGGTGCTCCGAGGAGGAGTCCGGATTCGAGCTCGGCGATAGCATTGAGCTCATCTCCTGCATCCCTTCTTTGAGCGGCTGCAGCATGAAACGCAAGGTTGGCTCCACGGGATCTTGCTCTTGCCGCAAAGTCAGGATGATTTCTAACAGCTTGTCGGAGATGGTTTGCTGCTGCTGCAAGATGGTGCTGAGCAACGGCAAGACGGCTTTCATGTCCATCAGCGCTTACCCCTCGTTCTGTGATGGGTCCAGGCTCGTCAATGCGGACTGGAACTGGGTGTTGATCCTGTTGATATCGACGCCCATTGGAATCAAGAGCAATTCCAATACTTCGAGCACGTTCTCGGATGGCATTTTGAGTTGCAGCATCAATTCGTCCAATCTCTCGCAAACGGTCTGCTGCTCTTTCGATATGCTCTCGAGCAGACTCAAGAATTGAGTCGTCTCTTCGGGCGTGGCCTGGAGTGAGCTCATCTGTTTGTGTCTCCTTTTCTTCGTCACGTTCTGTCGCGTAGTCGACCAACGCCGAGAAGCTTGAGCTCCCATCGGCCCGTTTCGGTGGAACCTTCGCAAGCATTACGAACCAATCCTTTCGATAGCAGCCTTCAACGCCACCAGGATCTGTGCGTACTCTTTTGAAAGCTTCCCACCGCCTTCATTGAACAAGTGTTTCTGTAGGCCTCCGAGCCTGCGCAGTTCGTTGAGGATATGCCCCTCCACCTTTGACCTTGTACGTCTCCCTAGCGCAGCTGCGAGCATGAATTGACCCACGCTCTGGCCGCAGTCCTTCGCCTTGTCACGAACGATTTCCTCTTCATCCTCGAAGCACCGGATAGGTGGTAGCCGACCGGTACGACGCCTTTGCTCACTGGTACTCATAAGCAGGATCCTCAGGTGTTCCAAGGGGTCTCGGGGCGCAGCCCTGAGCAGGGTGGTAGGCATCGCAAGGGAGTGAAACGACTGCCAGCGATGCCGGTTGGACGGACGCCATTTATGGCGGGAGTACAAACCCTACCCTGTCCAAAACTGTAGACCGCATTTCGTATCAAGGCTATCGTACGGAACTTGACTACGCAAGGGATGCCCATAGAATCAGGGCATAGAGGACGTTAGGGGGAAGGCAAAATGGGATTCACCATTTCGCAAATCGAGAAGCTCATGGGCGATCTCGAAAACCTGCCAGAGGTAGAGCAACCGGACAAGCCGGTCTCAAAGCTAAAGGCAGTCGAGATGATGCAAGGATCGATAAAAGAGCTGCAATCACGCGGCTACAGCCTGGCAAAGATTTCTGAGATTTTGACAGCAGGTGGAATGCAAATTTCGGAGACAACGCTGAAAAGCTATCTCACTAGGGCGAGGGGTTCTGTGAGAGGCAAAACCCGGCGCACGCCAAAAGCTCGGGTTAAGGCTTCCAGCGAGGATCGCCAAGGTGGGAAAGAAAAATCCACTCAGACCGGCGCTAAGGCGGCTCAGGGTGTACATCAGGTAACAACCGGGGTAACACGCGAAGGGAATCCCGGTTTCCAACCGAAAACAGATACGGATGACATTTGAGGAGCAAACCTATGAAAGAAAAATCGACTTCCCAGGTGGGTCAAATCTACGTTAGCGGTGGTGGCAAAGGAGGCGTAGGCAAAAGCTTTACTACGATAGGTTTGGTTGACACTTTGACCCAAGCTGGAAGCAAGGTATTGCTGATTGAATCGGACACCTCCAATCCAGATGTTTGGAAGATGGGCGGCGGCAAAAACTGAGTGCAACACCTGACCTTTCCGGTACGGTGCTGCCCCTATGTCATATACCGAACTCAGCGTTGAAGAACGCGCCACCATCCAAATCGGCCACGCCCAGGGCTTCAGCCTGCGCAGGATTGCTCGCCTGATCAATAGGTCTCCTTCGACCATCAGTCGAGAGCTGCGCCGCAATCGAGATGTCTGTGGCAGCTACTCGGCCCGCGCGGCCCAGGAGCAGATGAAGGCCCGCCGCCAAGTCTGTCGACCGAGCCGAAAGCTGCTGCCGGGGAGCGAGCGCTTCGAACTGGTGGTTCATATGCTGCGTGAGCGTTTGTCTCCCGAACAGATTGCCGGCAAGCTGCGCCACATGAACATACCTAGCCTCAGAGATGCCTACGTCTGTCGCGAGACGATCTACAACGCGATCTATGCCCTGCCAGTGGGTGAGCTGCGTAAGGAGCTGATCATCTGTCTGCGCCAAGGCAAGACGACGCGCCGGCCGCGCTCTGGTGGCGTGGATCGGCGCGGCCAGATCCCCGAGATGGTCAGTATTCATGTGCGCCCGCCGGAGATTGAAGACAGGCTGATGCCGGGGCATTGGGAAGGCGACCTCATCAAGGGTAAGGCCAACGCCTCGTCCGTCGGTACGCTGGTGGAACGCACCAGTGGGTACCTGATGTTGGTGAAGATGAACGACGCGACGGCGACTTCGGCGCTGGAAGGCTTCAGCGCCGCGCTCAATAGCATGCCGCTGGAGATGCGCAAGAGCATGACTTACGACCAGGGCCGGGAGATGGCACGACACGCCGAGATCACCCAAAGAACCGGCGTGGCGATCTACTTTTGCGACCCGCACAGCCCCTGGCAGCGCGGCAGCAACGAAAACATCAACGGCCTGATTCGCCAGTACTTGCCCAAGGGCACAGACCTGTCGGTACATAGCCAGGAGGAGCTGGACGCCATTGCGCTGCAACTGAATATGCGACCGCGTAAGCGCTTCGACTTCAAATGCCCAATCGAAGTTATGGGCGAGGTGATGCAGAAGGCCATGGCTATGCGGCATGATGCTCCAGTTTCAATTCAATGACCGTGTTGCACTCAGCTCCTGCAACCGCCATGTATAAAGACGAAATAGAGTGCAGGCTGATAGATCTGGACGATGCAAACGGCTGGATTGACCTGGTCAACGTCTGCGACGAATTCCGCGATCACGTTGTGGTAGTCAACACAGCAGCACGGAACAATAAAGGCGTAGCTGCGTACGGAGAAACGTTGAACAGCACGCTCCGTGAACTGAACCGGAAACTCATCACTCTCTGGGTGATCAACCGACAACGAGACAGCCTGGAACTGCTCAAGGAATATCGAGAAGCGCTGCCAGGATCCACTACCCATGTGATCCGAAATGCTTACTTCGGTGATGAAATCAAGTTTGAGCTTTACAACAATTCAAACATAAGGGAAAGCATCGAGGGCGCAGGCGGAAAGTCACTGATGCTGCCAGACCTGGCAGACCGGGTGAGTGATGATTTGTACAGTAAACGACTTTCGATCGGGAAAGCTTTGAAAGAATTACCAATAGGAAATCGTGCTGAACTGACCAGGTGGCGTCGCGATGTGAACAAGGTGATGGGGGAGGTTATCAATGGATGATATCGAGGTAGCTTTTGAGAAACTCTTGGGCAGGCAAGCCTCTGATAAAGAGGTGCAGGATCTCTATAGGGTTAAAAATGCATTGAACCTGCATAACAATGATTCGCTCTGGCTAATCTTAATGGCATTGCAGTCCTACGACACGATGTATGCAAAGTACCCAGAGCTGATTGCCAGGCAGGTTGACAAACAAGTTGACAAACATAAGTCATTGTTTGCCGAGATGGCAGACGCAGAAACAAAAAAGGCGCTCTCCACATTGTCCGTTGCTGTAAGCGAAGCTAGTCAAGCTGTTGCGCTGAAAGTTGCTGATGCCGCTCGATGGAGATCCTGGGGGTTCATTTTATTCGCGCTTCTTTGTTTTGCAGGCTTGTGCATGACTGTCGGGTTTGTGCTTGGCAGCGGGCAGGTTCCTTACTGGGCTCAAATTGGCTCGGCAAGGGGACCACTCTTCAATATCGTCACGATAATCCTCAACGCCCCCGTAGGGTGGCTTCTCCCCATTATTGCTGCTGGGTTACTAGGAGCAACATTCATAGAACAAAAACCTACAATAAAGTCTATCTTGTTATTTGGGCTATTGCTGGCCTTATCGTTGCTATCCCTGGTCTTTGTGCTATGACGAGTGGGCCAATATTTTTTTGGCCCATTTATTCCGTATAATATACACAATACGGAATTGCGATGTATAATGAGTGTACGTCAATACGGAGGTCAATTATGGAAGCGTACTCAAACATCAAGGCCTATCGCAGTGTCGGATTGGACATCAAGGGCTACAAGGAAGCCGAGACATCCAGAGGCCTCGCGTGGTCCTGCAAAGTCTATCTCCACAAAAAAATGCTTGGGCTTGTATCCAACAATGGCGACGGCGGCATGACGCGGGTTGAAATCGACTCTGCTCAGCAAACGAACTTGGTTGCGCAGTTGAAAGCCCAAGGCTACCAACTTCAATTGACCTTCCAAGGGCACGCTATGGATGAGCCAACTGAAGCGCCAGAATGGCTCGACATGGCCATCACCCAGATGATCGATGAAGTTGCCCAGCTGCGGAGATTGAAACGTCTCGGCAAGACTCATCTGATCGTCCTGCAGCATTCGAACTCACCAGAATTCTCCTTCTATAAAGCGCCTCCTAGTGACACCTCGATTGCTCGTATTCGACGTCAGCTTGGCGCTGATTTGGCCTGCATTATGAATGCGGAAATCACCGCCCTCTAGGGCATCGCTGCACCCATTGCTCAATCACTGAAGGATGGATCCTATGGACTTGAAAGACATGCTTAGACAGCTCGATGAAGACCTGCTTGCCGAAATCTTGGAGGCCGCGCATTGCGCCCTGAACCGACCTGGTGCTGCCAAACGAGTTGCAAAAGCCATGAACACTTCGGTTGACCGTGTTCGGACCCTGGCCTACATCTCGGCCCAGCTCAACCTGTGTCCAAGGCTTGTGCCAGACATCAGCACGGTGAAAGAAATGGAAGCATTTCAAGCGCGCTTGAGCGCTGCATAGGCTCCCTCCCCCCGCGTTCATAAATTGGTGATAAAATACGTTATCACCAATTTTGGACAGGGAGTGGTTCTGTGGACTGGTTTGACCCTCTGCGTGATTTTTTCGAACACACGCGCCGTAAATCCCCAAAATCGACCAAGCTCGAACAACCCGTTCAGTTAGTGACTGAACGGGAAAGTTCGCACCCGCTCCAATTTGGCTATCCGTCTCCGACCATTTACGCCGGCATTTACGCCGGCGCTACGCGCGTGGGTAGCATCGAATACGGTTTGAACCCGATCCTCGACCGCGTGTACGTTCACAAGATTGATGTGGACGATCAGCACCGCGCAAATGGTCATGGCCTGGCCACTTTAAAAGTGCTTCATGAACAGCACCGGGTTCCGATCGTGCCGGTTCATACCTGGGGATCTGCACTAGGCTTTTGGTCGAAGGCAAAATCCGCCTTGGCAAAGTCGGGTGGCTCCATTGCTGCTGAAATCCGTGGTGAAGATGAGATGGATGCGGAATCTCAACGGTGGGAGCGATTACTGAACGCGAAGCCTGTCGATCCTGTAGATACCAGCACGCCTAATAGACGACGGCGGATGCGTTGATGAAAGACATTCTGGTAACCAAGCAGCCTGGCAAACTCACTGAAGCGCAGTACCTGGCTCTATCTGAGGTGCCAGCTGCTACCGAGTGGTTGGCCAACATTGATAATCCGCAGACCCGCCGTGCCTACAGCATCGATATCGGCGATTTCACCGCTTTCGTCGGCATTGTCCATCCGGACCAGTTCAGAGAGGTTCAACGCGCCCATGTTCTAGCTTGGCGAGCTGACCTCGAGCGCAGAGTGTTGTCTGCCGCAACCATCCGGCGAAAGCTTGCGGCGTTGACCAGCCTATTTGATCACCTGCTGGACAGTAACGCTGTGGCGGGTGGCAATCCCGTCCATGGCGTCAAGCGGCCTCCAAATGAGAGCAATGAAGGGAAGACGCCGGCGCTGGGCGACGACCAGGCCAAGGCACTGCTTGATGCTCCAGATCTGGACACCGTGAAGGGGCTTCGCGATCGAGCCCTGCTGGCGGTTCTCCTGTACCACGGCTTGCGTCGTGAGGAGGCCGCTCTGTTGGATGTCGACGACCTGCAGGAACGCCGCGGCGTTCGTCATTTGAAGGTGCATGGCAAAGGTCGCAAGGTACGCTACCTGCCACTCCATCCAGTGGCTGCAGAGCGGATCCACCAGTACTTGGAAGCGGATGGGGAGCGGACCACGGGCCCATTGTTTCGCTCCGTTCGCGGGCGGACGCCAGGGGCGCGTTTGCTGGCCAACGGTATCTATTCGATCATCGGGTTTTGGGCCAAAACAGCCGGCATTGCGGTGGTTGGCCTTGGTGTGCATGGGCTGCGAGCTACTGCAGCAACAAATGCCTTGGAGCACGAGGCTGATATCGCGAAGGTCCAGACCTGGCTGGGACATTCCAATATCAGCACGACGCGGCTTTACGATCGGCGTGGCCAGCGGCCGGAGGATTCGCCGACCTACAAGGTCAAATATTGACGCGGATTATCCAGGGCATCATCAAACGCCGCGTTCGCACGTTCACGGAACAGATTGCGCCAGAAGAATGCCCATGGATTGAAAGCCAGAAACGGGCCAGTAACATACATTGCGAACGTTAGCGAGATGTCCGTAGGCAAGCCGATTTGCTTACTCACCATGCCGAGTGCAACGGTAATGCAAACAGCCTTGATTGCACCGCAAACGACATTGACCAACTGGTCCCGCCAAAGCATCCGATCGCGTAGCGCAGCGCGCATCGCAACTTTCCTGGCGATATCGGCCGCGAGCCACCTCCGCTCCATTTCTTCGAGCTCCTTCATACTGGCGACCAGTGCGTGGCACCGTTGTAGGCATCACCCCCTTCAGCGATGAACACCTGACCGGCTGGATCCACTGCGATAGCCCCTGGCTGCTCATGCTGAGGGTCGCGCAACTCATTTTTCCAACCGTATACGGCTCCCTGCCATACCAGGACGATCCCTCCCTGATTGCATTGGTTGCTATCACGCCAGTTCTGGGCTGTCTTCTGAAGGGTGCTGATTTCTAGTTCCATGTGAACCTCCGCGAAACAATCCAGTCCAGGATTAGTCGAAATTTTTCCGATACAGCCAGTAATACCCGCCACCCAGAATCGCTGCGAGCCCTACCCACTTCACCGTGCTCGAGGCCCACCAAGCAACCGGTGGCGTCTGCCCAGGAAACGCCAGGCCGATCGCTCCCCACTCAGTCATTGCAGGCCAAAGCCCTCCCCAGATCGCCCCACCGGCCAGCGGTAGAACACCAATGGCAGTGATCATTCCAATACCATCAGGCTGGGTCTCGCACCAGAGACCTGTCCCGAGTATGCCGACCGCAATCAGCACCCCAAACATCATCCAGGCGTGCGCGGCAAAGCTTACATCCGGTAGCAGCTGCAGCACACCGTGCGTGAAAGCCGCAGCGACTACAGCCACCAGCGCAGTACCAACCGGTATCAACCTATCAGTTCCTAAAGACATATCGATCTCCTTGAAGTGTGATCGAGGCGCCTACGCGCCCCGCTGCGGTGTACTCACTTGATGATGCGCTGGTGCAATTCGGCCAGCGATTCCGGCATAGGAATGTTGGCAATCGAAAGCATCTGAGCGGCAGTGGCTTTGGTCCCGTCGACCGTCTTTTGCATTTTGCCCAATACCACGCACCGATTCTCCCACATGCCGTCGGTCTTTGACGGTTGTAGCGCTTCGAGTGGCCTCAAGACATGCCACTTGGCCTTGCCTGGGTCAATGACCTTGGCGTTCTTCTCTTGAGGCGATAGATGCGTACCGTAGAACAGCGCTTCACGACCGAACATCCCGAGCGCCTCCAGGAAGACCGCGTGTCCGATGACGAAATTCTCACGAACGTCCGAGGCTGCGATCTTGCCGGATACCATATTGCCCCACTGGGGAATGTACTTCTCGCAACCTTCGAGGAACTCACGCACAAGATCGGCGCAGTCCATTAGCTCATCATCACTCAGGCCAGTTATGATTTTCTCACTGAGCCCCGTGAGCAGCGTTACGAATTTTTTGAACGCAATCAGGCTCCAGAGCTTGGACGAACGCATGCTCGGAGTACCGTTCTCGAAGTCGATCTTGCGCTTGATCGCAGGCAACTGAGTGAGGAGGTTTTGGAGCCAGGTGTTGTAAGGATTGCGATGATCGTACAGCGCGTTGATCGCGCTAGAAGGCTTCACCGCCTTGCTGTTGATGTCAGCAAAAATCTGTTGAGAGCGCTGCAGGCCCTGGTCAAAGTGAATCTGTACCGGCGCCGTTTCATGGCGCAGCGTCTCATCGTTGCGCAGTGCCATTTCGATAGCCAGGCGCCGGTGCTGTCCGTCATTGATCAGCATGGTGGCGCTCATGGGAATGTGTAGCGTGCCTAGTTGCTCGATGCCTTCCAGCGCTTCAAAAGCCATAGCCTTGTCGACGCTCGCTGTGAGCGCTGGCAGTACATAGGTGTCCCGGTTGTCGAGCATGTATTCACTGATGGATTCAGCCCGTTTCTTGTTCAGCGCACGCTGAGCGCGTAATTCCGCAGGCACGGCTTCCTCTTCGTCGAAAACAAACAGGCGAGCCAGGATTGGGTATGGAATCTGGGCGAGAAAATACTCCTGGCCAGCCTGGATACCACGCACGGCTGGTACAGCAAAGCAGGGTTGGTTACGAATCTCGTCGATAGCTTTTTGAGCCTCGAACCCTCTTGCCCGCAAGTGTGCATGCTCCTGAGAGCGAATCTGTTGCTCAAGATGTTCTGCCCGAACCTCTTCTTCGTACCACTCTTTGAGCTCCTCCAAAGTGATACCTAAATGCTGCAGGTGATATCCAGCGTCGTCAGCCATTACGTTTCGTTTACCGGTGAGCTCATCGGACAAGATTGCTCGCATCAGTCGCTTGCCATACTCACGGCGCTCATTCAGCTCATGTTGATTTAACAGGTCTTCGCGCAAGTCCCCCTTCTTCACCAGGCTCTCTGAGTGAACCGCCACAAAAAGGCCGTACTCGCCTTTGCGCTTGTTGGCTTTGTCCGCGGCATTACGAGCCGCTGTGCCGTCCCTGTGAATCGAAACAACCTCCCCCGGTACAAACCGCTTTGTCTCAAGGGAGCACGCTTCTTTGGCGATCACTGCGTCGTACATTCCAGCCTCCGATTACCTGGTGAGAATGACCACAGGATATTATACGTACGTACGTATGTACATACTTTTTTTGAAAGGGAGGGGCGCGGCGGTAAAGCTAAAACATATATGTGTTAGGCTTCCTTTCTTCCACTGCGCTACCGTGCGCTTCTTCAAGCACTTCAGCCTGGAAGCGGCGATGCCCAAATACTCCAAGATCGAACCCTACGATTGGCTTCTTGGCCAATGCTACGACCGCATTGTGGCCTACCTGGCGGGCACGACTACGAATGCAGTCCAGATCCGTCGGGCCAACAAAGGCATTCCACCATTTTCGGACGACAAAGCGGTCAGCAAGCCCTATGACCCGCTCTTGGGCACTATGTCGGACGTAGCCCTGGCAAAAATATTCTGCGTCACTGCGTACGAAATTGGCCGCCGGCGACGGCTACTGCAGGTGGATATTTACGAACCACGCCAAGGGCAAAAACTGGAAGATTTTGATCATCTTCTCCCAACCACAAGTAACGCGGAGATTGCACGCCGCGCCGGCTGCTCCAGACAAGCTGTCGCCCAGCGCCGCAAGAGACTGAATTGTGCGAAGCCTGTCCTCCCCTAGCGAGACGATTGCCTACTTATGCCCTAAATCATATATGCTTTAGGGTATCTAACACATCTATGCATTAGGCTCCTGAATTGCCCTGGAGCTCTTTGACCGCTGCCTCGACTCGGTCACCGTACTCTTCCTTGTGGCGCTCACGGATCACCGACATCTCGTAGATGAGCAAACTCACCTGTGGCGACAGCTGCGCTTCAATACTGGCCATGTCTTCCTGGACCACGCCAGATTTTTGCGCTGCAGTACGGCCAGGCGTGCCAAAGAATGTTAGCGCCTTTCGGAAATCAACCCCACGGCCGATCAGCCGTTCACACACATGCTCAGCAACCGTAGGGGTTATATCTAAGCCCGCATCACGAGCAATCAACAGCTCGGAAAACACTAACCCTCGCTTGCACCGCTTGTGCGCTGCAGCAACTCGTGCGCCGCATCGACCAGCCATAGACCTGGGATCCCCTACCCCAAGCGTCAGCATGTTCATAAACGCATCAAGGAGCTCGGCGTACGCGGCCTCTATCTCCTCGTCATAGATCTGTAACAGCCTTTCTTTTTCGAGAATTTGCATAGCTTGGCCTTGGCTAAAACATATATTCGTTAGGGCACTATAGGCGGAAATCTCGGGAACTGTCAGCTACGCAAGACGCCATTTGTCTAACCGACGCTAGTCGTGCAGCGATTGCTGCATTACTGTATATGCAAACAGTATTAAATCGGTGCCACCATGAATGTCGTATCTCTTCAGCCCCTTCGAGACTCAAGCCAGCTCATTTCGGTTCTCGCCGGAACGGCTGCAGGCGGCTTTCCAAGCCCTGCAGCTGATTACTACGAGCCGCCGATCTCCTTGGATGAGTTGCTGAATATTCGGGCGCCGCACGTATGGATTGTGCGTGTCCAGGGCGAAAGCATGCGTGACGCGGGAATCTACGACGGCGGCATCTTAATTGTAGACCGTTCGATCGCGGCGAGAACCGGCCAGATCGTTCTGGCCTACGTGGATAACCAACCGCTGGTGAAACGGTTGGCCAAGGCCCCCGATGATCGTTGGCTACTGGAATCGGCCCACCCCAACTATAAGACCATCACCCCTGATCAATACGGCGCGATTGATGTGTTTGGGGTCGTAACCTGGGACCTGACCAAGCATGTCTGCTGACAGCTCCCGACCTATCTTCGCCCTGGTGGACGTCAACTCGTTCTACTGCAGCTGTGAGCGCATTTTTAGGCCCGAGCTGCGGCAGCGCCCCGTTGTCGTCTTAAGCAACTCGGATGGCTGCATTGTGGCTCGTACGAACGAGGCTAAAGCCCTCGGCTTGAAGATGGGCGATCCGTACTTCAAGGTGCGCGGCTTCCTCGAACAGAACGGCGTCGCGGTTTTCAGTAGCAATTACACCCTATATGGCGAATTGAGTCACCGCGTTGGCCTGGCCATCGCCTCACTGGTGCCCCAATGGGAGCGGTACTCAATCGATAAGAATAAGTTGCATACTGTGGACGCCCAAAGTTAGATGGTGTCCCCATGGACATTGACGCTTGTTCTTACAGAGATTTCACTTGCCTACCGTCGAACACATTCACTTCAGTCCGCATGACCTTTCTGTCAAAGACCGCCTGATTACCTACTCGCTGAATAGCTCCCGTGTAGTGATCGAAGGACTACCACAAATATTCTGGGAAGACGGCTTGCCCTGGAGAGAAGCCAATCTCTGGGCTATGGAAAGAGTCACCAATGGTGAGGCACTCCTTAAGACCGTTTCTAGCAATCTGAACGGGCTGTTGAACTACGCGAAGTTTTTGGAGAGTCGCGGGCTTCATTGGTTTGAGTTTCCGTCTCGAAAGGCTGATCGATGTCTTGTTCAGTACCGTGGGGCGCTTATCAAGGCTCGTGATGCTGGTCATATCAGTCCTGCCACGGCTTCCGAGTACATGCGTAACTGCATCAGTTTCTACAGGTGGATTAGGAGGCGTGGCCTTCTAAACCCGCTATTGCCGCTGTGGAAAGACAAGCGCTATTTCATCAAATACTTTGATCAGGTCGGCTTCGAGCGAACGCTAGCTGGCACCACCACCGATCTGGGTATTCCAAACCGAAAACGCATTGGGGTCACTTTGGAAGGTGGGCTACTTCCAGTGTCTGCGGTTGATCGCGACGCCATTCTTGATTTCGCAAAACAGAGCGCCTCACCCGAGCTTTACCTGATGTTGGCTCTAGGTTTCTTTACGGGTATGCGACTGGGAACGATCTGTGACCTTCGCATCGACACGTTGGAGCGTGCCCTACATGATCCGTCTGCTAAAGGTCTGGCGGCGGCAAAAACTGAGTGCAACACCTGACCTTTCCGGTACGGTGCTGCCCCTATGTCATATACCGAACTCAGCGTTGAAGAACGCGCCACCATCCAAATCGGCCACGCCCAGGGCTTCAGCCTGCGCAGGATTGCTCGCCTGATCAATAGGTCTCCTTCGACCATCAGTCGAGAGCTGCGCCGCAATCGAGATGTCTGTGGCAGCTACTCGGCCCGCGCGGCCCAGGAGCAGATGAAGGCCCGCCGCCAAGTCTGTCGACCGAGCCGAAAGCTGCTGCCGGGGAGCGAGCGCTTCGAACTGGTGGTTCATATGCTGCGTGAGCGTTTGTCTCCCGAACAGATTGCCGGCAAGCTGCGCCACATGAACATACCTAGCCTCAGAGATGCCTACGTCTGTCGCGAGACGATCTACAACGCGATCTATGCCCTGCCAGTGGGTGAGCTGCGTAAGGAGCTGATCATCTGTCTGCGCCAAGGCAAGACGACGCGCCGGCCGCGCTCTGGTGGCGTGGATCGGCGCGGCCAGATCCCCGAGATGGTCAGTATTCATGTGCGCCCGCCGGAGATTGAAGACAGGCTGATGCCGGGGCATTGGGAAGGCGACCTCATCAAGGGTAAGGCCAACGCCTCGTCCGTCGGTACGCTGGTGGAACGCACCAGTGGGTACCTGATGTTGGTGAAGATGAACGACGCGACGGCGACTTCGGCGCTGGAAGGCTTCAGCGCCGCGCTCAATAGCATGCCGCTGGAGATGCGCAAGAGCATGACTTACGACCAGGGCCGGGAGATGGCACGACACGCCGAGATCACCCAAAGAACCGGCGTGGCGATCTACTTTTGCGACCCGCACAGCCCCTGGCAGCGCGGCAGCAACGAAAACATCAACGGCCTGATTCGCCAGTACTTGCCCAAGGGCACAGACCTGTCGGTACATAGCCAGGAGGAGCTGGACGCCATTGCGCTGCAACTGAATATGCGACCGCGTAAGCGCTTCGACTTCAAATGCCCAATCGAAGTTATGGGCGAGGTGATGCAGAAGGCCATGGCTATGCGGCATGATGCTCCAGTTTCAATTCAATGACCGTGTTGCACTCAGCTCCTGCAACCGCCTCTGCTTCTGATATCCGTAGGGCCAGGTGCGTCCCCGCCCGTGCATACCAAATTTGCGGTAACTGGCCAGGTATGGATTCCCGAAGCTTTGTGTTCAGAAGTCTTGGAGTACGCCAAGGGTCTTCGCAGGTTGACTCGCGAGGCATCTGCTGCTGGCGAGCATCAAGACTTAGTGTTCTTGACACGTTTCGGAAACCCTTTCGGACGTCGCAACAGTGATCAGTCTTCGGCCATAAACGTTGAGATGTCATCGCTTAGAAAATTAGGCATCGCGTCGGGCATCAAAGCGCTCAGGAAGTTTCGCTTCCACCAATCCCGATGCACCTTTGGAACTGAGTTAGCTAGGCTCGCTTTAGCAAATTGCACTGATGTGGCGATAGTGATTGCGACTGTCAGCAATGCATTGCTTCACGGTCGAAATTCGGAGGCTACCACCTTCAAATACATCAAATTTGTGCAAGCCGCACCCGCCAAGCAGGCCATTGCGAACAGCTTCATGACTGCGTTTACAGGGATTGCTTCGATGCAGGGAGCAAGCAATGAATAATCTGACGTTTTCAGACCTAACGTTTCCAATGCTTGAGTACGCGAAAAATGAGACGCCCTGGGATCTGGCACCACTTTTATACAGCGGTGGTGCTAAGGCAAAAGTGAAGACTGTACGCAGTGAAATCACATCAGGTGCTTTGGGTGATCCTTTGCTGGAGCGGGTAGAGCTTGTGAAGGGGCTCCATGACTGTTTGACCGACGACCTTGTCGGCGGGAGGAGCCGCTTTTCGGCAAATAACAAGATTGGTGCGTTGAGGAAGTTTTTTCAGTGGGTGGATCAGTGCGAGCGTCCGTTGAGCATTGATACGGTCGCGGAGGAATACTTGGGGTGGGCGGAACATCTTCTACAGCGTCATCGCGTGGAAGGATATCTAACTGCCGGATCATTATACGACGCGGCAAGTTTAACTGCGACGATGCTCGACCGAGTTCTAGGCCGAAGCTCGACGCTTCTGTACAGCACCCGAATCCGCAAGCCTAGAGGCAACGGAAAGGCCAGTAATGGGGGCGCTGATAAGCAAAGTTTAGAAGAGAGCTTTTCATTCGGGCAGTTCATTGCCGACGTCTGTACGTCCCTTACCTATGAAGCTGTGGCGGGGCCACTTCCCATCCTCGTGGAGTTGCGGTCGGGTTCGACGCTACCTATCTGGTGCGGCCTGCGCGATACAGAGAAGGAAGCGTCACGACGGATTCGACCTCAAACCAAATTCCAGATTGCGGCCATCCTTAGAAACCGCGAACTTCGGAGCGCTGACGTTTCAATCGAGACTCGATACCCGGCAGTGAATCTGCGAATCGAAGCCGAGCTGCTCATGTTCATCGCACAAACCGGCATGAATTTGTCGCAGGCGCATCAGCTTCGGATCGACCAATACCATTACACGAGTCATTTTGATGGTTACCAAGTGAGGTCTTACAAAAATCGCCGTCAGGGTGAAGTGCTGTTTGACGTTTTCTCAAGCTACAAGCAGTGGTTCGAACGCTACATTGAGTGGCGTAACACGTGGTTTCCTGACGATCTAGAGGGACTTCTTTTCCCTCTCGTCCGCCCTGGGGGACGTCTCGTTTTAGAAGCTCCTCAGTTCACGGCTATTGCGCGCGTCTGCACCGATTCCAGTGTTCGATTCGTTCGACCTCGTAAGCTCCGGGGGGCGCGTATTAATTGGCTGTTACGTGAGTCGCAACGCCCCGAACTGGTGGCGGAAATCGCACAGCATACCGCTGAAACTTTGATTCGTGTGTACGCCGAGCCCAATCCGCAAATTGCGATGATTGAAATCACTCGATTTCACCGGCAAGCAGATCCCGTCGTTTGCTCACCTGCTCCAGGTACTTGTGTGGCGCCGATACCAGAATCGGTCGTGGATGCTCCGACTAATGCTCCTGATCCCGATTGTATCAACGCTGCGGGTTGCCTTTTCTGCGTCAATCATCGGGATATTGAAAGCGAGGATCACGTCTGGTCTCTGAGTAGTTTGCGAGTGCTAAAGAGCTTGGAGCTAGTTAGATATCGCCCAGCTTGCACGGATAGATCTGACGAGGCTGACCATCCAGCGATGCTTGCGGTCGAGCGTCTGAGTGCGAAGTTACGGTTCTTTCAAGAAAGTAGCGAGGTGCGTCGGCTTTGGGTTGAAGAGGCACTGGCTCGCATAACTGAGGAGGACTATCACCCAGCTTGGGACGGATTTATTCGGCTTGCGGAAGTTACAGCGGGGCCTTCCCTATGAATATGCTCACGACGTTAGGGCTTTCTATCGAGTCGCCTCTCGCCGTTCCTGGGGCATCGAATTTCCGTCCAGAGAGCTGGCCTCCGCCACCTGATTGGCCGGTCGTAATTGATGCACAGGGCAAAGTAATAAGCCGTTGGGGCGATCCAATTTGGAGGCTTGATCCATGGGCCAAGAAGGCACTGACGCTGAATTTTGGTGATGGGCCAGTTAAAAAATCAGCGGCGCCAATTAGCTCAAAGAACGCAAATTTACTTCGAATCATCACTGGCTGGTGGCTATACGGGCCGTACGGCGCTCGTGGCTACAGATCCGGCGGCGGCAAAAACTGAGTGCAACACCTGACCTTTCCGGTACGGTGCTGCCCCTATGTCATATACCGAACTCAGCGTTGAAGAACGCGCCACCATCCAAATCGGCCACGCCCAGGGCTTCAGCCTGCGCAGGATTGCTCGCCTGATCAATAGGTCTCCTTCGACCATCAGTCGAGAGCTGCGCCGCAATCGAGATGTCTGTGGCAGCTACTCGGCCCGCGCGGCCCAGGAGCAGATGAAGGCCCGCCGCCAAGTCTGTCGACCGAGCCGAAAGCTGCTGCCGGGGAGCGAGCGCTTCGAACTGGTGGTTCATATGCTGCGTGAGCGTTTGTCTCCCGAACAGATTGCCGGCAAGCTGCGCCACATGAACATACCTAGCCTCAGAGATGCCTACGTCTGTCGCGAGACGATCTACAACGCGATCTATGCCCTGCCAGTGGGTGAGCTGCGTAAGGAGCTGATCATCTGTCTGCGCCAAGGCAAGACGACGCGCCGGCCGCGCTCTGGTGGCGTGGATCGGCGCGGCCAGATCCCCGAGATGGTCAGTATTCATGTGCGCCCGCCGGAGATTGAAGACAGGCTGATGCCGGGGCATTGGGAAGGCGACCTCATCAAGGGTAAGGCCAACGCCTCGTCCGTCGGTACGCTGGTGGAACGCACCAGTGGGTACCTGATGTTGGTGAAGATGAACGACGCGACGGCGACTTCGGCGCTGGAAGGCTTCAGCGCCGCGCTCAATAGCATGCCGCTGGAGATGCGCAAGAGCATGACTTACGACCAGGGCCGGGAGATGGCACGACACGCCGAGATCACCCAAAGAACCGGCGTGGCGATCTACTTTTGCGACCCGCACAGCCCCTGGCAGCGCGGCAGCAACGAAAACATCAACGGCCTGATTCGCCAGTACTTGCCCAAGGGCACAGACCTGTCGGTACATAGCCAGGAGGAGCTGGACGCCATTGCGCTGCAACTGAATATGCGACCGCGTAAGCGCTTCGACTTCAAATGCCCAATCGAAGTTATGGGCGAGGTGATGCAGAAGGCCATGGCTATGCGGCATGATGCTCCAGTTTCAATTCAATGACCGTGTTGCACTCAGCTCCTGCAACCGCCTCCCTTAAAACGCGTTTCGATCAGATGCGACGGCTCTTTGTTCTTTGCGAAGAGGCAGGAATACTTGCCAGCGAATTAAGCCACTTTCCACGCGTATGCGAACGGATCCCTGCCTTTCTTCAGACCTCGAGAAAAACCGAGTTTCTGACGTTAATGCATGAGCTTTACGCGTCCAGAGAGGCCGTGGGGTTTACGTTGCTGGATTCAGGCTCTCTAACCCGTCTAGCTGCGCTTTTTCCCACTCACCACACCTCTCAAACACCGTACATCCCGCCACGTATTTGGCGCTATCAAGTTACTAGGCTGCGAGAGTGCCTTGATGACTTCCTATCCCATCGAGAACAGGTTGAAGCTTGTTATCGGTTCTGTTTCGCGGCTTACGAACATAACCAGAGGGTTTCGGAGAGAACAGCGTGCTCAAACGCCCCGCCTTTTTGCGGCCATAAGATGCAATTATCAGGCGCTAAAACGGGGCTTCGTTTTCTCGGCGCGTTTGCGGATACCGCGAAACGCTTCGGCATCTTTGAGCTACTTGAACGTTGGGTAGGGCGCAGTGGTGACTTGCAAGTAAGAGCGCTGACTAGCTATCTGAAACTGGTCAACGGCGCGGGATTGGCTTACATCCTTAACTTCAGTCTCATGCGGGTCGAGGAAGCATGGAATCTTCGAGCCGGGTGCCTTGACATCGAGCACGACAAGAGCTTCGGTGACATTTTTTTGTTACGCGGGCAGACTGCGGATTCCACGCCATCCGGCCACCCAGTCCACTCTCATCTGGCCAGGCATTCCACGGCCATCTGGCCACCTGTTCCACGGCCATCCGGCCGGGCAGTCGGAGCGCAGCGACGCAGGGGTTGCATTGTTAGTCTGAGGCGCTCGGTGTCGTCAATTTCTTCGTCTGTTTGCGCATCGATTCCCCCTTCAGATTGATCCGATAAGCGTTGTGCACCAGGCGGTCGAGGATGGCATCGGCCAGGGTCGGATCGCCGATCAGTTCGTGCCAGTTGTCCACCGGCATCTGGCTGGTGACCAGGGTCGAGCGCTGGCCGTAGCGATCATCCAGTAGCTCCAGCATGTCGCGACGCTGTTCGGCGGTGAACGGGGCCAGACCCCAGTCATCGAGGATCAGCAGGTCGGTCTTGGCGTAGCTGCTCATCAGCTTGGCGAAGCGCCCGTCGCCGTGAGCCAGGCCCAACTCCTCCAGTAGGCGCGGCAAGCGCAGGTAACGCACGCTGTAGCCCTCTCGGCAGGCCTGGTGGGCCAGGGCGCAGGCCAGCCAGGTTTTGCCCACGCCGGTGGGGCCGCCGATAATCAGGTTGAGGCCGTCGCGTAGCCACTGGCCGCCGCTCAGTTGCAGGATCAGCGCCTTATCCAGCCCGCGCGGGCTGCGGTAGTCGATGTCTTCGAGGCAGGCGTTGTGCTTGAGCCGGGCCTGGCGCAGGCGGCTGCTCAGGCGCTTGTCGTCGCGTTCAGTCAGCTCGCGGTCGACCAGCAGGCCGAGGCGTTCCTCGAAGCTCAGGCTGTCGATGTCCGGGGTTTTCAGTTGTTCGTTCAGCGCCTTGAGCATGCCGTGCAGGCGCAGGGTTTGCAGCTTGTCCAGGGTCGGATGGGGCAGCATGGTGAGTTTCCTTGGGTTCAGTGGTAGTAGCCGGGGCCGCGCAGGTTGGCGTGGTCGTCCGGCAGCAGGGGCAGGTTGGCTTGAGCCAACGGCAGGCTTTCCAAACCCTGGCGCAGGATCGATTCGAGGCTCTTGTAGCTGCACGCACCGAGGCTGAGGGCGCGACGGCAGGCCAGCTCCAGACGCACTTCGCCATGGGTCTTGCCCAGGCGCAGGATGCCCAGGCAGGCCCGGTAGCCGTGAGTCGGGTGGATGCGCCGTTCGAGGATGTGGCCGATCACGCCGGCGGTGTTCGGTCCGGTCTGCTCGGCCCAGCGGATCAGCCGTTGCGGCGTCCACTCGGCGTGCTCGCGATGGCTCTTGGGCATGTGCTCGGCCTGTGTGCTGTGCCGGCCCTTGTGCGCTGAGCGCAGGTGGCTGGCCACCCGCTGATTGGCGTGGAAGCACTCCACCGTGCGCGCTGTCAGGCGTACTTCCAGTTGTTTCTTCACCAGTTGGTACGGCACCGAGTAGTAGTGCCCATCGACCTCGACGTGGTAGTCGATGTGCACCCGCGCCTTCTTCCACTCGGCATGGACGTAGGGCTGCTCCGGCAGTGGGCGCAGCGCTGGACGATCCAGGGCTTCGAAGGCCGAGTGCCGGGAGCCCGGCAGCTTGCGAAACGGTCGTCGGTTGAGCCGCTCCAGCAACCCGGCGATAGCGCTGTTGAGTTCATCCAGGGAGAAGAACTGGCGGTTCCTCAGCGCGGCGAGGATCCAGCGCTCGACCACCTGCACGCCGACTTCGGCCTTGGCCTTGTCGCGCGGTTTGCGTGCCCGCGCCGGCACCACCGCCACGCCATAGTGCTCGGCCAGATCGCGGTAGCTGGGGTTGATGTCCGGCTCGTAGCGATGGCTCTTACTCACCGCGCTTCGCAGGTTGTCCGGCACCACGATCTCCGGCACGCCGCCGAGGAAGGCGAAGCAGCGGGCATGGGAGCCCAGCCAGTCAGGTAACTGCTGCGACCAGGTGGCTTCGGCGAAGGTGTAGCTGGATGCGCCGAGCACCGCGACGAACACCTGCGCCTGGCGGATCTCGCCGCTGTGGCGGTCGATCACCGGCACCGTCTGCCCGGCGTAGTCGACGAACAACTTCTCGCCGACGCGATGCTCCTGACGCATCACCACGTCCAGCCTGCCCTGCCAGGCCCGGTAGTGCTCGCAGAACCAGCTGTACTGAAAGCCTTTCGGCTGGCTGAGGCGATACTCCTGCCAGAGCAGCGCCAAGGTCACGCCGGGGCGACGCAGCTCGGCGTGCACCCAAGACCAATCAGGCAGTGGCCGCTGCTCACTGGGCACCGCCGGCGATGGCGGGAACAGCTGCTGCTCCAACTCCGCATCGGACAACGAACAGGGCCAACTGAGGCCGCTGGCGGCAAAGCGACAGAGGTAATCGCCGACGGTGACACGACCGACCTGCACACTGACTGCAATCTGGCGAGCCGATAGCCCGACCTCGAACTTGAGACGAAGTACTTCGCGAATCTTACGCATGGATAAACGCTCCACGACGACCTCTCTGCTTCGAAAAAGAGGTCGATGGTAGTGAAGAAATCCTGCGTTACTGCCTGCCCGGTTGAGTGGCCGGATGGCCGTGGAATCAGTGGTCGGATACGCGTGGAATGGGTGGCCGGATCACCATGGAATCGGTGGTCAGATGCTCATGGAATGGGTGGCCAGATGACCGTGGAATCCGCAGGCAGACGACAAAAACGCTCTCTGATAGGGACGCCATTTGGGTCACATCCCCATCTGTGGCGGTCGCCGTGAAGGCGATGGAGGTTATTTCTCTGTTTCGCTCACTACACGCACCTCACGAAGCCGAGAGAGTTCTCGCCGGGCGTTACTTGACCGATTTTTCTTTCGAACCCTGGAGTTCGTTGCGCAATAAAGGTAACCACTCACTGAGGCCGAGCATCCAGTCATATTCCGACTTTTTGGGGCGGTACGGGAAGCTCTTTGACTTAGAACGTTTGCGTATCACGCCTGAGGATTTGAAATTGGCCCGGCTAGCTACCCCTTCATTGCCGGAGGAGTATCAAGCGGGCGCTGTATGGCCGTTGGCTTGGCATCAGTTGCGTAGAACTGGGGCAGTGAACATGCAAGCTTCCGGGCTCGTAAGTGATGCTTCGCTTCAGTACCAGCTCAAGCACGTCACACGAGCGATGAGCCTTTACTACGGACAAAATCACTCGCGGATGCGTCTAGAGGAAAAGGCTCACACTCTGTACGTTCGCACAATGTACGAGACGCTTGGAAGAGAGTTACAGCAGCTTACGAGTGAGCGTTTTGTCAGTCCCCATGGAGACAAACGAAAGGCTGAGATCGTTCGGCTGATTTCGCCAGAGGATGCGAAGAAGATGATTGGTTTGGCAAAGAAAGGCGCGGTCGCCTGTCGCCCGATAATTCTCGGCGTTTGTTCGAGTCGTGAACCTTGTCCGTACGGCGGAATTGACAACATTGCCCATTGCGGGGGTGGTGATTCAGTGGATGCAAAACCTTGCCCTGATGTGCTGTATGACTCAGAACGATTGGGTGCGGTAGATGATCTTGAACACGTACTCAAAGAGCGGCTTGTTACTGCTCAGGATGGAAGTCCGCTAATGGAATCTTTGATGGCTCAACAGCGAAGCGTAGCAAGCTTTCGTCGTGTCGTAGGGAGCGCAAATGGACGTTGAACTCCCTGCTCGCCGCAGCGCGGCTGATCAATATCGTGATGCTTTTGAGCGCCTGAAACTCAATAGGCCACAGCTTCTACCGAAGGGGACACCGGTCACTCAGAACAACGTGGCCAAAGAGGCCGGGAGCGATCCGTCGGCGCTTAAGAAATCTCGTTTCCCGAGTCTCATCGCTGAGATAAAAACCTACGTGGAACAAAATGCGGAGGAGCGACCTCCTTCGTTGAACCAGGTAAATCTTCTCGCCCGCCAGAAAAGCCGCGCCCTGCGTGATCGGATTGAGGAAGTAGCCCGGCAGCGCGACCAACTCGCAAGTTTATTGAGCGAAGCGGATACGAAAATCATTGAGCTGTATGACCGTATCGCTGAGCTTGAGCGGCAGTTGCCTGCGTCAAATATAATTTCGTTGGATCCTCGCGGGCCGAGAAAGCTTTGAGATAACAGCGCGTATGCAGCTAGTCGCCTGGGTGTAGGGACTGGCCTATTCCGACCACTCTGCTGCTCAACCTTGACGCGGCGAGCGGAAGGAACTGAGCGCTCTGCTAGATTGATGAGTCTCAGCCGGCAGCTCCGGGCTAGATGCTTCCTGGCTACTGGCTGCGATCCGCCGATGGAAACAGGCAGCTATCTGCCAAAAGCAGCCCTTCATGCCTATTCATTTGAACGTCCGGTCGTTCGGACTCGCGCACGGACTTAGAGACAGAGTGGTCTTCAACTATGCCGCCATACTTTGACCGATGAGATCAGGAGGATGGCGGCAAGCAACGGGAGCAGGTATGTCGTTGGGATCAGACCTAACAGTTGCCCACCGATGAATGTCCCAATAATGGAGCCTGTTGCCATGACCAAGATGAAGGGCCGTTGAGCGCGAATGATAGAAAAGCTCTGGTCGCGGCTGTAGCGCGTGAAGCCCACAATCATGGTGGGCAGGCTTACAGCTAGCGACAGGCTACCAGCGAGCTTGATGTCAGCTCCGAACAGAAGAACGATTGTCGGGATCAGCAGCTCGCCGCCGGCGACACCCATCAGAGCCGCAACCACTCCGATACCGAAGCCGACCACTATTCCGACAATAGCCAGTAGCACGCCGTGAAACAGGGCCACACCGGTAGAACTTGTCTCGTGCCCAAACAACAGAGCGCCGGCAATACCTACGAGCAGCACTGCCAAAATACGGTACAGGGTTTTACTTTTAAGCTTCGTCGCCCATCCTGCACCGAACCAGGCGCCTGCAAGGCTTCCAGCGAGAAGCGTGACAATAATGTCCCATCGTTCAAAGACTGCCGTGTAGGGAACACTGAATGCTCGGAATGGTAAGGCTGTGGCTACGACAACGAGGCTCATTGCCTTATTGAGGATGATTGCCTCCAGCGCTCCAAAGCCAAACAAGCCAATAAGAAGTGGAAGTCTGAACTCTGCGCCCCCCAACCCGATCAGGCCACCTAATGCACCAATGACCGTACCGCTACCAAATACAGTTATTTTTTTGTTTTCTCGATCTGAAGTCATCGCTAGACATTCGTCCTTAGGTATCGAAGGTGTAAGACCTGAATGCGTAAAAGACCGATTCGAAGGAGCCGATAAAAACATTTCGCCTTTACGTTTACGCGTCCAGAGGTTCCTGTTTGCTGGTCGCGGTTTGGGACATCAGATGTATGGTCTCTCCGCGTAAGCGGATTCTGATCTGCTGCCCCTCCGCCAGTTCGTATCGTTGCGCAAGGTGTCGCGGTACGTGCATCGCAATCAGATCATCACCCGAGCGCAGCAGAGCACGTATGTGTTCGCCCAAGGACAACAGGCGCTCGATTTCAACCAGAACAGTGTTGTCCATCTCCCCAGGCTCATGCTTTTGCGGCATCAGCAGCACGTCAGAGGTTGGCAAACCCCAACCTACAACCTGTCCGACTGGCCACTGTGGTTGCGCACTTACTTTCAGTACCTGCCCACGCCAATCAAGAAGACTATAAGCCGTCGTATGCTCAATAACTCGGCCAGCAAACACATTGCGCATCCCTACCAATCTGGCGACCTCGGTAGTTGCAGGCGCTTGCATCAACTGGTCAGGCGGGCCCTCTTGCAAGGTGCGACCCGCTGCAAGAATGCACATCCGATCAGCCAGCAATGTCGCCTCATCCAAGTCATGGGTAACAAGCACCACCGGCATGCGCAATTCACGACGTAGTTCGGCCAGCTCGTTGTACAACGACTCACGGGTCGCACGATCCACGGCTGAGAAAGGTTCGTCGAGCAGCAGCACCTTAGGCTCGCGGGCTAGCGCTCGCGCCACGGCGACACGCTGCTGCTGACCACCAGACAGTTCATGAGGGCGGCGTTGCGCTAAACCGTTCAAGTGCACGCGTTCAATCAAAGCATGGGCCCGGTTACGTCTCTGCTCTGGTGGAAGCTCGCGCATGGCCTCCATGATGTTTTCCAGCGCATTGAGGTGCGGAAACAGGGCGTAATGTTGAAACACCATGCCGATGCGCCGTTTCGCAGTCGGGACAAAGTGCCGAGTGTGACTATCAAACCAGCTTTCACCATCGCACTGAATTCGACCTTGCTCAGGGGAGTACAGCCCGGCAATGCAGCGCAGCAGCGTGGACTTGCCACTGCCTGAGGGGCCGACCAGCGCAAGCACTTCGCCGGGCTCACATGCCAGTTCGGCATCCAGCGCGATGGGGCCGTCCTGCTGCACCTTAAGGTAGAGGCCTTGTTTGCGCTCAACCATGGCGAGCGCTCCGATTTAAACGCGAAGTAGCAAAGTAGGACAGGCTGATAGCGCCCAGTGAAACCAGCAAAAGCACCAACGACATGAGGGCCGCTGCGCGGTCGTTAAAGGACTGAACGCTGTCATAAATGGAGATGGCGATGGTGCGGGTTTCACCGGGAATACTACCCCCGACCATTAGCACCACGCCGAACTCACCCAGTGTATGGGCGAATGTCATCACCAGCGCCGACAGAATGCCGGGCCATGCCAGGGGCAGCTCGATCCGCAACAATATGCGCCAGGATGAAAGACCACAGCAGCGAGCCGCTTCTCGAATATCCTGACCGACACCTTCAAAGGCCCGCTGCATGGGTTGTATAGCGAATGGTAGGTTGAACACTATTGAGGCCACCAACAGACCTTCGAAAGAAAATGTCAGCTGGTGACCAAACAGTGACTCGTAGCCCTGGCCAACAGGCGAGCGTCTTCCCATCGACATCAGCAGGTAGAAGCCGAGCACAGTCGGTGGCAATACCAGTGGCAACGCCAATAACGCTTCCGTTAGGCTTTTTCCACGAAATGACGACCAGGCCAGTTTACGACCTGCCCATATACCGACGGGCAGGAGGATCAGCATTGTCCAGAAGGACAGCTTGAGAGACAGCCACAATGCTGACCAATCCATGGCTTACTGAGCCTTCTCTTCATTCGGCAAAACAAAGCCGTACTTGCGCATAATGTTGCGTGCAGCGGGCTCTTGGACATAGCGGTAGAACGCCTGCGTCGTTTCATCGGCGCCCTTGAGTAGTACCATACGTTGACGCAGCGGCTCGTGCCATTCAGCAGGGATCAGGGCATATTCGCCGAGCTTACTGACGTCAGGTGCGAGCGCCAGGGAATAGGCAATAATGCCGCCCTGAGCATTGCCCGAGGTGGCAAACTGAGCGGCCTGTACAACATTCTCACCCAGTACCAGCTTGTCCTTTACTGCATCCCAAAGACCGGCATGTTTCAACGCCTCCTCAGCACGCAGGCCGTAGGGGGCATGTTCAGGGTTGGCGATGGCGAATTTTTTGATTCGACCGTCGGCCAATGCAGCCCGCAAATCCTTGAGCTGAACATCGGCTTTCAGGGTTGAGCCGTGAGGCACCATCAACACGATCCTGCCCAGTGCGTACAGAGTGCCCTCATCGACCGTCTTACCTGCTGTGTTCAGCTGCTGAACATATCCCTCGTCGGCGGAAAGATATAACTGGAAGGGAGCGCCCTCGCTGATCTGACGAAAGAAGTTACCCGACGAACCAAATACCAGACGTATCTCTTTGCCAGTGTCAGCCTTGAACTGGGTATTTACTTCTTCCAACGCGAATTTCAAGTCGGCAGCGGCAGCCACGGTGGGTGTGACATCGGCGAAGGCCAGCACTGGCGCGGCTAAAACCAATGAGAGGCCCAATGTCCATTTTCTTATGCGTGTGAGGATCGGCATTCTCAACTCCAAATGAGTGACGGATTGTATACAAAGCGCCGTATCCTTCCATATACAACGATCCTCAGTCCACATCTCAGCGAGAAATTTATGCTTTGTAGGAGTTTTAGGTGACCAGCAAGGCCGTAATTTCGCCCATATGGCTTTCGATTTCAGCCAAGGCGCGAACACAGAGGTCGCGGTAAGACTTAAGCACTTGCTCGCCAGTAGCGGTCAATTGGGTTCCCCCGCCATGACGACCACCGGCTGACGTCGACACCAAAGGCTCCCGAAAGCAGCGGTTCATGGTTTCCACCAGTAGCCAGGCACGTCGATAGGACATCCCTAGGAGACGGGCGGCACCACTTATTGAGCCCGCCTCTTGAATCGCCGCGAGAAGATCAGCTTTGCCAGGCCCGATAGCGATGTCGTCGCCGCAGCGCAGACGAATTTTTAGATCAAGCGTTTTCATGCAAGTGTGAGTCTGGTTCGGATGGATGCATCAAACCATAGAACGACGCCTGAGGCTTACCTTTGATACGCTAATGACCTACGCGACATGGAATAAACGAGCTGTTCCAGGAGGGGTTCAAATTCAGCAAGGCGGAGATACTGCTGATGGATCTGCGGCAGCCTAACGAATTCACCGGCGACCTATTCGCGACATCACAGCCAGAGGCAAGCGGGTGAGTGATGAATGTTTTGGATGAGATAAATGCCCAGTGGGGGCGAGGTACATTGCGGACTGCCAGCGTCCCTGTATCACCTGAATGGGGTATGAGGAGAGAGCTTAAGAGCCCCAGTTATACAACCAGGCTGGATGAGCTTTGGACTATTGGAGCGGGCTCATCTTGGTCACGCTAGCTTTCGTCGCCACAAAATTCGCGTATTTGCCATGGACACCACTTGATCCATTTCTGTGAAAAATGCGTGTGGTCTATGGACATCGGACACCTGATCTAAACCCTGTCAAATATTCATTCAAACCGATGTCCATGGGTTGACATCTTTCCTTTAAGTTGATGAGTTGTTCTGCAGTCTTGATGGCCTACCCGAGCCGATCATTGATGTAGGCCGGGCCATTCAAGCCCGTGTCCTGCAATGGACTGCGCTGCCAGTGGGTGTCGGCATAGGGCATACCAAAACCTTGGCCAAAGCCGCTCAGCACGCCTCAAAGGTGTGGCGAGAGAAGACTGGAGGCGTAGTGGATCTGCGCAAACCAGAGGCGGTCGAATGGCTGCTCCGGCGTATGCCTGTCGATGAGGTTTGGGGTGTCGGCAGTCGCATGCGCGATAACCTGGCACGCGACGGGATCAGTACGGCCTGGGAGCTGTCGCAAGCAGACGCACGGGCAATGGGCCGTAAATACAGCGTCGTGCTCGAGCGTACGATACGTGAGCTGCAAGGCGAATCCTGTATGGACCTGGAGCAATCGGTTGCGCCCAAGCAATCGATTTGCTCCAGCAAGATGTTCGGACAGCGCGTACACACGCTGAAAGGCCTGCAGGAGGCGTTGGCTACGTACATTCACCGTGCTGCTGAGAAACTGCGCATGCAGCGCTCACTGTGCGGTGCTATGCGGATCGGCATTCAGACTTCGTTTCACGGCGATGGGCCGAAGTATGCGAACTCAGCAACGTGTATACCGCCCTACCCCACCGATGACGTACGCCAGTTGACCAAATGCGCACTGCAGGCGGTCGAGCAGATCTACCGGCCAGGCTTCGCGTACAGCAAGGCCGAAGTCTTGCTGATGGATCTGCGCAAGCGAGGGGAGTTCTCGCTGGACCTTTTCAGCCCGGGCCAGCCTGAGCGCTCCGACGCGCTTATGGCCACCATGGATAAAATTAACCGTCGCTGGGGTCATGACTGCTTGCGCACCGCTGCCGTTCCGCTGACGCCGGACTGGGGGATGCGCCGGGCACTCCTAAGCCCCAGTTACATGACCAGCTGGGAGCAACTGTGGCAGGTCAAATGCAGTTGAAGTGCAAAGCATCCTCCAAGAGGGCGGTGGGGTAAAATAAAGCCCGCGCAATGGCGGGCTCGATAGAGATCGGCGGCGTTTTCATCGAACTCAGGGTTGGTGGTCTTCTACCACCGAGTAACCTTCCTCCGGTTCACACAGAATGAAGGACACGCCCCAGTACAGGTGGCTAACGATCAAGCTTTTACGAACCTTGAATTGCATGTGTTCTTCCTGGCGGAACTGGGCCGCACGGGGATGGTAGTGGGGCAGCCAATATTCAGCCCCGAAACTGGCCAACGCCCTTCGTGCAGCGCGAATCAATTGATCGGCAATGTCTTCCTCTTCGAGCGTGAAGGTGAAGTGGATTTCGTCGTCTCGCGGGTCGATGGGCTCCACACGTTCGACGTAGCGAGGTGTGACATTGAGTCCTTCCCAAAGCCCTTGCAGAGCAACGTTCAACTGCTGGAGCTTTTCCTGACGCTGCAAGACTGCCAGGTCCTGGGTTGCTACCTGCATCAACGGCGGGTGCGATTTAAGCGCTGCTGCGACCGCTTCGCCGATTGGGTCTTTGTCCTTCATGGGCTCTATCCTCCTCGATCCTGGGCGCCGAAACCGCCCCCTACTACTGCCGCTGCCCAGCTCGATGGCTGGGCTTGGGCGGTGCCGCTTTCCGTGACTGAATCAGTTGATGGTGATCGACGGTTTAGGCGCTACGCGAAAGACACTTTCGCACTCATCACACTGATAGTCGCCACCCTTAGGGTGCGCCGCATTCGGGTGTTGCTCTACGCGACAGAAAGGGCAGTTCACACGATCAAGCCGTTCCGCGAAGACAACTAATTCCGGCTCTTGCGCGGGTTTGGCGCCGCGGCTGTGTTCGATTGAGGCTTTGAAATCGATGCAGGCGTTATCAGCGATCACCCATACAGGCAATTGCATCAACGCGTCCAGCTCCACCGCATTGGCCTTGGCCCACGACAGCACTTCGTCGATGGTTTTCAGATGGCCGGCCTCGATGGCCATCTTCAAGTCAGTGGCCTGATAAAACCGGCCTGCAATTTCGCTTTTGTCGTCAGCGTCTGGTGTTTTCAATTTCATGGCTCAAACCCTAGATGTTGTGGTCGTCCAACAGCTCAACGGCAACTATATGTTGTGCCGTCCCCCTATGACCTCGGCTCAGCGCTAAGCCTGGGCTTGTGGTGTACCGGGGCGAATTCCCTTAACTGGCTGCACGTTCACGGGCCGCCATTTCCTCGGCGGTTTCAGCGTGCAACTCGTAGAAATCGTGATCCTTCCAAGCCTCACAGAACTCTGCCGAAAGCCCAGTGGCTGCAACCATGAACGCGGTGCAATCAGCATCGCTAAAGACTGGGCGTCCATCCATTTGCTTGATGAAGTGCGGGAACGCCTCCTGATCAGCAGCAACCACATTTGCTGGCACGGCATCGTGAACAAGCCCAATCAGGCTGATGTAACGCCAATGAGCCGCATCAAGCGCTTCACGCTCTGCCTCAGTGGCCTGCTCAAGAACAGCGGTGAATTCGTCTGGTGTCATGGTGGTCTTCATTGGGTATATCCCTGTTACCAGAAAGGCGTCAGTGGCACGGACTCGCGACGGTCAAGTGCGGCTTCGTGTTCGTCATGAAACGCACGATACGTCTCAATATTCGCTTCGCAAAAACGCTCTAGGGCTTCTGGATCTAGGCGAGGGCTGTACACCAGCTCCACCGCATCGTCGTCCATGAATTGCAGGGTGCCATCATCAAACACGCGCAGCACTGGTACTGTCAGTAGAATTTCAACCTCGGTGGTGAACGGCCAGTCACGGGCACCATTCGGGTTGAACTCAAGCCCCTGGAAGTATTTCATTATCTGCTCGGGTGTACGTGCGGTAGGCCGTTGTTCGTACTCGATCTTGACCACACGACCATCGGCGTACACTTCGAAATCGGCACCACACTTGTCACAGGTTTCCGGCCTGCACTCTCCATCCGTCCTGCGGATCACGGAAATTTGGGTGGTGACAGTTTGCTGGCAATCAGGGCACGCCACGTCCCGTGTAGGACCTGCTGGCCAAGGGTGCGCAGCAGAGGTGAGCTTGAAGCAGAAATCATTGCGGCACCCCGCGCAGGTCACGCCATAAGCGTGGATCGGCGACAAAGTAAAACGCCCGTGCGGGTTCTGCTTGCTCCAGGCCGAGGCGTGGAATTCTTCAATGCTGTGACAATGCGGACATGCCACATCGACGCTCGCTGCCTCTGGATTAATCGGTTGCTGCACTTCCAACAAATCGGAATCAAACATAGCTCTTTCCTGCTCGATCCTGGGCGCAACAATTGCGCCTCTCTTATGGCAACGGCCCCACGGGTTAGGCGGGGCTTCGGTGTACCTGGACGTTTCCCTCAGCGCATACGCCGGCGGGGACGATCCGGCGTTTCTGACCCAGCCTTCACCTGTTGCGCTATCCATTCAATTTGGGCTGTATCCAGGCCGGATCGCGTGGCGTAATCGTCCCGGTGCTGGGCAAGGTCTTTGGAAAACTCTAACGAGTTGAAGTCTCGGCCGACGTGGCGCAGGAAGCGGCTAGCGCCATCTTTGCCTTTGTAGGTGGGATGAGAGCCATCCAGGATCAATTTCACTTCCTGAAGCAATTCGTCGTGGTTGAAGGTTTCAAGTGACATTTTGATAATTCCGTATTGTGGCCTGAATACGGAATATAGCACAGACGAATAGGTCTGTGCCCTACCCTTCTGCCTTCGGTCAAATGAGGCTTTTTATAGATCGTGTTGTTAGTAGCAACACTCGACTGTTGCTACTAACAACACCTGAAATGGATCCGCCCACGCCCTAGGAGGATCATGCGTCTACCTTAGATCAGCATTGCCAATTGCCCGGTGGCCTCGATCACCGATAACGACTTTTCGCCCAGAACGCCACTCAACAGCTTGATCACGGCATCGTCATCGCAGTCGTAGTAGGCATCGTCCAAGAGGTTGGAGAGATCCTGAAGTTTCAGACCGTTATCAATGGCCAGCGACAGGAGCCGCGGATCGATGCGGTCATATTTCCCGGTAATTTCCAGGGCTGGATGCTGATAAGCGTTGTTGGCCATGAAGAAGGCGTAAGAAAATCCTTCTGGTGTCACGCTACGAGCATTCTTCGTGGCTAGGCTGCTCCCACCGTACTGCGTGTGCATTTTTGAGCCTTCGGTTGGATAGACCGGTGCAACAGGCAAGTCTGCGTTGAAGCGGCCCCAGATAAGGGTTTTCTTCGTGTACGGTTCACCAAGATCGCAGGGGTTGAAGCTGAGGCGCCATGGTGGCAGACCAGCTAGCTTCTCGATTCGACCTACTGGATTTTCAATCGCCCAGATCGACGGCCGATAGTACTCGACCAGTCGCAGAGTCTGATGAACCAGCTCGATTGACGCAGCAGTGCGCCCATCGAGATCCTTGGCTGCAAAGTGCTTAGCCCCCGAGTTCGCAAAATCGGTGCAAGGACAAGCTGCGATGATCGCGTACACCTCTGCCCCTTCGAAGTCACCGAAGTACTCCATGAAGAACTCAACGTCGAATTTGCTGACGTCTCCTAGCTCTGGGTTGTCTTGAATATCAAACCGGTATACCTGGTAGCCGGCCTCAGCCCAAGGGGCCGACCATTGCCCGCTTTTATCAAACAGCGACAACACGACTTTATCGCTGTTATCGCCCGTCGAACCTTGAGACACGGCCTTTTGTTTCCAGGTGCTGATGACATCAGCAGCATCGTCCAGTGACAGCATGCCGTGAGTACGAGCCTTGGCGCTGAGTCGGATAACCTCACTTGCCAAAGGGGCTGTGAACAGGCGATGAACGCCCTCCTCCGACATTTGCTGGAGAACTGCAGCATATGGGGTTACAAATTGGCTCAATGGCGTTGGTGTAAGTGAGCGCTGATGCTCTGGGGCACTGCTTGGGTAGGATCGGACGGCAGAGAAACCATTCATGCTCTTGCTCCTAGACTGGTGGACCTGCAGGGGAGGTAGCCGCCTCCCCTGCAGGATGTCTAACACAAGAACATTATACACGTACGTACGTACGCATTCAACGAAACGGATGCGAGTGTGCCACGCTGGCCCGTGTTACTTTGTCTGGTACTTTTCCATGTGGCTCAGCACCACTTGTCTATCAGCATGCACCAAAGAGCACGCGGTAAAATCGCCCTCCCACACAGCGGTTGCCCATGTTCCATCAAGCCCTGCTTGCCAGAATGCACCCCACTCGCCGCTTGGCAGCTCTAGCAAGAGCCAGTCTGGAAACGGACATTGCCTAGCCAGGCTCAGAACGTACCTGACGTGATGTGGTTCACTAGGCATTCCCATGTATTTCGCTCCGTTAGCTGATTGAACCCACCCCGATCGGGGCGGGCTTGGCCATGCTCAATTTCGCGTGCCCTGTGTCGCAAATTCAGAGGCATCAATCGAATCAAGGAAAGCTGCGAGCTTATCCATGATTTTCTGAGGGTCCACTTCCTTATCAATTTTGAATTCCAGCTTGCGCCCATTCAAACGAACTGAGCCAACTCCTTGCAGCTTCCGAGGTTCTGTTATCGTGGACTTAGGACCACTGCAAGCAGCAAGCTTCTGCCCAATCATGCGAAGCGCGGCCTCCTGGCCAGTCCCCTTCTCGGCCATCTGAATCACAATGCGATGGACGATGTTCACATCCGCCTTTGAATGCTCCACAAACTTTTTCGCATAGTTCGCTGTAATCAAGTGGGGCTTGGTGTTCAGAATTTCCTTGATCTGTTCGGGCAGCTGAATTAGGTCAAGGCAGCGGTTCACGACTGTGTGATCTACACCAAGGCGTCGAGCCAATGCCCGCTGGCTTTTATCAGCGCCTTTCAGCATATATCGTTGATAGCTCACAGCTTTTTCGTAATCCGTTAGCTCATTTTGGAGGTTGTCGGTGATTGCCAAAAGCATCGCCATGTCGTCTGACATTGGCTTAACATGAGCCATGATTTTGTCGCGGCCCAGCATTTTGTGAGCCCGCCACCGGCATTCACCGCCGATAAGCTCGAAGCGCTCCCCTACAGGCCGGACTGTAATCGGTTTACCCAGGCCCACAGAGTCAATCGAGCCAGCGAGCTCTTCAAGTTTTGCTTGATCGAAGAACATCCTTGGCTGATACGGAGAGGGATCGATCAGCTCAACCAGGACCTCCTCAAGCCATTCGTCCTTGAGTATGAGTTGACCTTCTTGAGCGTGTTGAGCAATGAGTTGCTTGTTATCAACCTCTTGCTCAGATCCCATAGCCTGCTGGAGCATCGCCGCCCTGCTGCCACGGGTACCTGTGGTCGGCGGCATTTCCGTAGGCTTGCGCAGTGATGCCATTGCCGTGCTTGGCTTGCCTGGGTAGTCGGTGGATTTCATAAATCACCCTCCTGTGTTGCTAGTAGCAACACTCCAATATGCTGTTGCTACTAGCAACAAAATCGTTGCGTGTTGCTAGTAGCAACACTCCTGGAACATATGAACCTTGTTGCTAGTAGCAACACTCACTCTTGGGGCTGGGCAGCAACATGGCGGATTTTCTCCATAACCTCGGCATGCACTGCGCGAGCGTTTTCGATGGTGTCCCGGTTTGCACCCTTCCAGAACATCAGGGGGACACCGTCATCGAGGGAGTTCACATAGTCTGCAGAGTGATAAATCTTTTCCTCGGTCACCCGACCTGGGAAAAGCTGGTTCAACCTGTACAGGTTGTTCAGCATCCGAGGGCGCCCCTTTGCAAACATGGTCGGCACTGCTACCAGTTCAGGAGCGAAACCGTATTCGCGTGCGAAACCGGCGCACCAGTCATGCAGTCGCAAGATCGCCTTGAAGGAGAATTTGTCCATCCGGACTGGGCTCATGAGCAGATCGCTTGCGGCTACTGAGTTCTTGGTCAGGCGCGAACCTGCGGGCGCATTATCAAAAATGATGACGTCGTATTGCGATAGGTCGCAGCCTGGAATTTTGCCGGCTTTACCATCTTCAACCCACTTCGCGTACCACATATCCGAGTTATTGGCCGCGTCCAAAGCCACGCCCAGATCTTCTAGCGATGCATCGGCGGGGATCAGGTGGGGGCCACTTTCACCAAAAGGTTTCTTGATGACTTCATCAAGCGTTTTGGGTTGAAACGATCGCATGCGAAGCATTGGGCTGATCAAATGGCCGAGGTGACCATCAACGATGCGGTCAGCAGGGATTCCAAGCTCCTGCAGATCTTCTGGAGTAGCGTCCGGGTCGTAGCCGAGCATGCTCGACGTATCACCCTGGGGATCATTGTCGACCAAAAGAACGCGCAACCCGGCTAGAGAACAGGTAATAGCCTGGCCGACTGCTGTGGTGGTTTTATTGGTGCCACCTTTCGAGATGTAGGTGGACATGACCACCTGACGCGCCAAGCCTTTCAAGTGACCAAGTTCACGGCGAAGTGCTGCCAAATCGAAAAGGTCCGAAGGCGTATAAACCCGAGAGGTGACGGTACCGCGCGGCACGCGACGGATCTCGATGTTGTTTGCTTCTTCGATGTCTTTCAGGCGACGAGTCGTAAGTCCAAAGCAGTCCGCGGCGAAACGGGGCGTGAAAAACAACTCATTGAAATCCACGTAGGTTGCAACATCTTCGACCAATTCCACATTCGAGTTCATAGCACTTCTCCGTTTAGCTGGTTGATTCAGTATAAATCCTGAATTCCTGTTGTAAACCGTGGAATTCAGGTTATTTGCATTTTTTTGTCAAAATACCTGAACCTTAAGGCCGTTTGTGTTGCTAGTAGCAACGATATGAGCGGCCCAAGCACTCGTGCAGGCGCCTACGCCGCAGCAAGCGAAGGCTGAGAGCATCTGAAAGGGAAGGGGAGGGATTTGCGGCAATGAGGCTATAAGCAGGGCTCGTTGCGAACCCGCTTTTAGGGGTTACTTCGTGGGAGGAGTTGGCTCGATGCCCCACATCATCTCAAGTGCCTGCTCGATCAGGAAAGACATAGCAGTGTTTTGTTCGAATGCCTGCTTGCGAAGGCGCTCATGGTAGTCGTCTCGCATGGTGATCGTTTTGGCGCTCCGCTTGGGTTGCGAAGGTGCTGGCGCAGCGTCTTTACGTGATGCCATGAACAGGCCCCCATATGGATAGAAGTCGCGACAATGATAAACCGTTTGCTTATTTATAGATACGTACGCACGTACAATGCGTACGCATCATTTAAGCCCCTTACTGCTGCTCAACCAGCCTCGCACCGCGGCCGTCATTGGCGCCACGCTTCAAGTCGGACAGCTGTTGGATGGTGTCCTGGAGGTTGCGCAAGACATAGGCAGGAAAGCCTGGTTTACCCTCGGAATGACGTACTTTCAAATAGTCGATATGGTCACTATCGAATCCCAAACGCGTAAGACTCAAATCATCGCCCTCTACTAGGGCACGATTTGCGGAGATCATTACTGAATGAGCTTCTTCCAGTTTTTCGATTTCATCATCGATGTGGAGGGTATCGTCGCGATCAACGGACCATAGCGAAATGCGCTTCATGATATTGCTCCTAGACGCTTGGTTAGCCTGGTAGCCGCCAGGCACAACTCGGTGGGTTTCCTTACACACACTATACGTATGTACGTACGCATGCAACACTATTTGTCGGCGATATACGACGACTCGGCTATTTTTTTCTCGGGTGTTGCTGTTTGCTCAGGCGTTCAGCTGCAGCGGCCGCTGCCAAGGCCACTCATCAGAGCAGCCAGGTGGATCGGTGATTTCAGCCACAAGGCGATTGCCTAAAGATGATGACGCTTGAGAAGAGCAGGGGAGGTGGATTCGGCCAGGGCAAATCGATCTTGGCCAATCTTGAGCCTGCGCCTGCGCTGCCGCATAGCGTCCGTGCTGCAGTCCAGCTAATTCTCGAATAGCCTGGTCTTTTCATTCCCCGTTCAAATGACCGTGTTGCTCAATCCTTGATCGCGCCGGCATTCAACTCTCCATGTCGCGCTTTTCGAGCGCAGCGAACCAGTCCATTTCGCCTTTGGCCGCGAGCTCCTCGAGTAGCGATTGCTCATCGCGCGTGTAGAACACGATTCGATGAGGCTTCACACTGGTATCCAACCCCATGTGATAGTCCGGCAACAGGTCACGCTGAATGATCTTGCGGATCTCAGCTCTGTAATGAGTGAGGCTCTGTTTTGAGCCACATTTTTGCTGCAGCGCAACAATGTCCGCGGCCCAAATCATCTTGCTACCCAAGTGCTTACGAGCGAGTTCATACAACCGCCGTTCAAGAGGCATCCGCAGCCCAAAGTAGCGCCGATCAATGCTCATCACTTCAAAATGCAGGAAGGCGTTGTAGATCCACTCTGACAACACGACTTCGCACTCCAACACTCCTTTGCCATTGGATGCGGTCTTGGTGACGGTGTAGTCCTCGATCCAGCCAAACCCTTTCGTCTGCTCTTGACCACCAGTAACGATATTGGTTTCGAGCTGCGTCCCTTTTAATCGCCGAAGCATGTCCAGGACGTTCGAATAGGCGTTCCCACCAGGATCGCGGGATGTACCCGTCAAAAAATCGTATGTGTCGAACTTAACCCGCTTGGAAATTGGCATTCCAGCTTTACGGGCCTCGATGATCTGCGATCCGAGGAACAGCAACAGGTCTTTGTCGAAAACGGTGGCGGCACCGATCACTGGCGGGATGATGCGTACACGCTTGTTCGTACCGGGCTGGCTGTACTCACGTACGCTTGTATCAGGTTTGGTCGACAAGCTGAAAAGCGGGAACTCCATGCTGGCCAGGTCATCCTTAACTGGCCACTCGACAATGTTCGCCTGGAACATGTCGGTCTGTACGTAGGGTACTACGTGCGCCTTTCGCCCTCTCTTGAGTGGCTTATCATCGTCCGCTGCCATATCGGCCATCTTCATCTCGATCATTACGCGTTCCCGCCATTGTACACAGGTAGATAGCGACGCTTGTGCAGCTGCCGACTCACCCTGTGTATCAGTTTTGTGCAGGCCTCATCCGAGGCCAATACGGTTCGTATTTCACCGACACCGTGCTCTCCGCAGATACCCCAGCTCCTCATTGCCACGGTGTGACCGATCAGATCGACGAGGATCCGCAGCTCATAGAAACGCGCACCACGTTCCCATCTCGCGTAGTAGGGTTGGTTGAGGTAGCTGGTTGCAGTCGTTATCATGTCCGAACCCAGACGCTCCTAGACGAGTTCTTTTCTGGTAGAAGCCCGGAACCGGTAGCCGCCGACCGGGCTTCGCTCTGCTTACGGCAAGACTTTATCGTCGTAGAGCATGACCATCTCAGCCATTACACACAGCTCCCCCTGCACCTTGGCCATCAAGCCGCGGCAATCGCCTCGCTCCAGGACACCTGCATCCCACAGTTTGCACAGCTCCGCATAGCTGTAAGTCTGCATCGGCCAGTCACAATGCCGAACGAACGTCCAACCATGGCTATCCCGAAACTCACGGGAATATGAAGCGCCCATGATCACAAATTGTCGGCCATTAACTTTCACCGTTGGAACAGTCGGGACCTTGTCGCCCGCCTCTGCGAACGCTGCAGGGCAAACAGCACCATCCCAGCGGTGAGAGTCAAGCTTATGCAGGTGGACAACGTCACGATGACTGGCCCGAAAGAAACTCGACTCCCACGGTACGAACTCACACCAGCAACGCTGTTCAGCGCTTTTCAGCCAGGCCTGCACAACTATTGAGCCGACGCCAGGAACATGGATGCCCAAGGTTTGCGAGCGCGGTGCGCGGCGCTGCTTGAAACGGCAACCATTCAAGCCACCAGCGTCTGCAAGGAAAGACAAATCTGCCCATTGATCCATGGACACAGGCAATGCCGATCGCCACATAAACGAGCCAGTTTGAACGGTGTCGGTACCGCAGCGCTTTTCCTGAAGCAATGCTTGAAGACATGATTCGATGCTCTGCTCGAACAGCGGTCGGACTTCGGCGGGTACGTCATGCAATCGGGCAGCTGCAGTGTCAAGCATCGCCTTATAGGCATCATGGGTATATTCAGGCGAGCACCAGCTCTCGCTACCGCCGAAAGCAGCTTCAGCGACGGTTTCATCAAAGCTCAAGCCCATTTGCACAGGATTCATCTTCTGCACTCCTAGAGAAATTCAACCCGGTAGCCGCCGGGGAAGCAGGAACGCTTCAGAACAAAGAATAACATACGTACGTACGCACGGAAAGAGCAAATACATTCCACCACGGAGACCTGGTGCAAATGCAGTTGATATCAGCCCAGGTAGTTGAATTCCGGGTCCAGCTCGGGGCTGGGGAGGGGAGGGAGGAGGGGTCGTCAGTGCTTGAAACCCCGAGGCCGATTGCGCAGCCCCTTTTTCATTAAACAGCCTTACCCTTGGCCTTCACCGGCAGAGTCTGGCTCTGGTGATAGGCGGGCATCCAGCGGGTAAGCAGCTTGATCCCATGGAAAGAGCTGCCTTGGCCACTGATCACAAATGCAACTGGGTCCGCCCCCTTGGGGACGCGTCGACCTTCCTTCTTCCAATACCCCGCGGTTTTGACGTCATCAGGTTGTAGTGGCCAGCACGATACATCAGGTTTGCAGTCGTAATGCGGGAGCCCGGGATGCTCGGCTTCTTCGGCTTTCAACCGTTCAATGATTGCTGCTGAACGAGTCATAAACACCTCCCCTCAACAAGGGTTTCCAATTCGCTACCCGCGTGCAGGTAACGGGTGATCGGGTCGCTTCGGAGTCACGCAAGGAGATGCGGGGTGATTTGGGTTAGCCGCTATCGCCGCGCACTCCGCCTCATACGCAGCCTGGTCAGCCGCCTTTTCGTACCTCTGCTGCCCATATCCGACGATGAGGAACGTGCCGATCAGGATCAACTTTGTAGACGTTTTCATGCTGTGTTCACTTCCCTGTAAGTCCATTTTTTAAGGTCGCCTTCCGGGCATCCTTACTTTGGTTCATCAGGTTTGCCGCCAGAAGGCTTCACCGTCGCACTGCTATGCCGGCTTTTGGTCGGGCTCAAGCGAGTCATAAGCTCGCTGTTCTGCCGCAGCACCTCTTGGAGGCCACCGGCAGTCTTGGCCAGCTCGCGGGAGTTCTCATCTGCAGCTTGGCGCCACTTTTCTGCATCAGCCTGCAACGTAGTATGCGAGCGCTGCAGTTCTGCATGTTGAGCACCTAGTGTGGCAACCTGCAACTGCAGGCCATCAGCCTGTTGCTGTTTGACATCTAGTGCCGCACGCACTCGCACCAATTCTTCATTTGCTGCCTCAGCTTGGGCCTGGGCCTGGGCAAGCTTCACCTGTGTATCACCCAATGCCATTTGGCGCTCCTCGGCCTGCTCAGTTACAGACTCAAGGCGAGCCCTGGCCGTAACCAAATTCTCGTTCAGGCTCTCGATCTGCTCGGCGGCAACACCTTTCTGCTGATCCAGCTCTGCCAGGTGGCTGATACGCGCTTGAGAAAGCTCCTGCCTCACTGCAGCGGTCTCCTCGTGGGCAACCCGCAGCTCGTCTTTAAGGTCGTTCGATCGACGTTCGATCTCAACTGCTCGGGTGGTCTGCTCGGCAAGACTCTCGCGCGCCTCTGCCAACTGCTGAGAAAGCTGCTGGTTTTGTTGCGTAAGCAAATCATTGGATCGCTGGACCTCGGCATGTGAACTACGGGCCTGCTCAGCATCAGCCACTGCCCCCTCATACGCATCCGCAAGCTCGCGACGCATAGTCTCATTGTCGCCGCGCTCCAGCTCCCATTTAGCCTCCGCTTCTCGAAGGCTGGCATTTGCTTGCTCCTGCGCGGCGGTCCAAACAATGCCGACTGCCTCAAGGTGGGCTGACTTCACTTGATCCGGCACTGCCACTGCGACAAGAGCGGGCTTGGCGGTCTGCTGCCGCTTCCATTCCTTAAATACCGCTGAGCAAGTATTCATGTCAGCCCGCGCCCGACCCCGGACATCGCTCACAGTCGGAAACTTATCGACGCGACCCAACTGGTCATACAGCTCTTCAATCGCGCTGATGATCCGTGCGCGAACGTCGGGGTTAACGGGTGACAGTTCCATTCTCAGCTCCAAGAAATCAACATAATAAGAATAATAATATTATTCTTATTATTCTTATGCAATGGATCTTCAATGAAGGAAGCTCATTTGCGTGTGCTGAAACATTGCTCCCACCTGATCTCAGACACACGGCGAGTTGGCGGGGCGACCTGATACCTGGTCGGCAACGGGGCCCACGACTGCGTAGAGGGTCTTGGGAATGGAGGTAGGTGCAGGGGGAGGCAACAGCGTGATGATCAAGCTAGTCGTCGCAACGGCCAGCATGAGCAGTTGAATGATTCGGTCGTACATGTGAAGGCACTCCTGGGCCTGGAAGATGACTGGAAGCTTGCCGTCACGACCGATTCGAAATCCTGGTGGGTTTTTTCCGCTCGAATCTGATTTGTCACGACGATGGCCAGGTCAATGATCAACCGCCCACGAACCCATACATTCCGCAAGGTTTCCGATTAACCACGCTGTCCGTGATCGAGCCAGCAACCTGGCAAGCCCTGACATATGCCAGCTCAAGGGCCATCCAGAATTAAAGAGGGCGCTCTACGCTGCAATCTGAGCGATTAGTAAGGGCGAGATGCACCAGATTCCACGTAGGAGAACGCCCATTAACAAGAGGGGCTCCGCACCTAGCAGAGATATCCAAGGATGGAATGAAAGTGGCACGGAGGAGAGCAGGTTATGTTGAGCAGGCTGGAGGTTCAGTGTGTCGAATCACTCCCCATGCACACCCACCATCTGAATTACTAATCAGGCAAAGGCGGAAGCAAAGCAGCCCCGGTAGGGGCAGGTACCTGATATACAGCATCCTTTACACCAGGTTTAATTGGCTCAGCCCCATGGTTTTGACCGGCTGGTTGTAGTGCTGGTGTGGTCTGGGGGGGGTGCTTGGGGCGAAGGGGAACAACCGACGGCGACTGTGCTTCTGTGATGACCGCCTTGTACTTGGCCACGGTTTGGCGAGAGACGCCTGCAGTCAGGGCGATAGCCGTGTAGGTAAGATGAGCCCCTTTAGCGATCAACTGCCGGCAAGCCCCACGGATCTTGTTTGCGGTCTGGTTTTGTCTGACTGCATGGGTCCGTTTGGCGGCGAGGCTCTGGCGCTCCTCGAGTGGCAGCGATCGATCAAGCTCCATCACACCACGGTGATAGTCACCACTTCCGCGGTAATGAGACCAGGTCCATCGGGCAATCGATTTAGCTGTGGCGCGCACTGATGACAAGGGCAGGTCGTTGCAACGCTCTCGCGTGCGAAAACGGTTGTCGTTGTGACATTGCGCAAGGACTCGAGAGTAGAACGACTCGAAGTAACCACCAGCTCGCTCAGCATTGACGATGCTGTATGCGTAGAAACGGACACGTTCGAACAAGGTGCAATGCCTGGAGTGGGACACTGCATCCATGTCGGGTCCTTTGGACCACAAAGGCATCGGCCTGGCCAAGTCGAGTTCTTCAGCCAGATCGCCCAAGTCGTAGACATGATTGTGCAGCTCGGTGGTGATCCACCAAGGATGACCTGGTGTCTTTGCAACTGGACCACTGTGGTAATCGGGGTCAGCCTTGAGCAGTGCGGCCATGCTGTCGTAGACAGCCTTCATGTACAGGATCGGCTTTTCACGGGCTCGCTCGGTGGTACACACCGGAGCAATCGCATAGTAGAGGTGCGAGTTGCCTGAGTTTCTGTTACGGACAATGAAGTTGGGGGGGGGAAGCCCATGCTCCTCCCAAATCAGGGAGTTGGTATGGTCGAGATCGAAAACGAGCCATGACACACGGCCAGGACGATTCACCTGCATGTAGGGGTAGCGGATCGCGTATTCACGCGGCCGTACTCTCATCGCCGTTTTATTGTCACTGCAGCGTGCGAGATAAGAGGCCTCTTCGAGGATACGGCTCATCGCTGACGCCGGCTGGTAATAGCCCGGGTGGGCAGGCGCCGTCGAAGCTGCCGTGATGAGGTTGCTCACAAGCAGGCCTCAATGAAGAAGCTGACAAATTCAGGGCGAATTAACCCGTGCCGCGTATTGCGCAGCAGAGTGCAGGTGTCCATACTCGAATTACCTGAAAGGGGCCCTCACGTCATCGATCTGCCAGGACCAGATGTGTGGGCTCTTTTTTTTTGCCCGGCAACGGTGGCCGGATCCCTCTTTTAATCGCTCGACCTTTCGATAAAACCTTCCTAAAAAGTGGCATTCGTTGAGCAAGTTTTGGCGAAGGCTAGAGGCTCAGTTTCGCCCCGTCAACCCGCTGAAACCCGCGTATTTACTGGGTTTCCTCCAAATTTCAGAACCGTTTTTCTAATTAGAATGGGCTGCGTTGCCTAAGCGGGTAGCCGCATTGATCCCGAACCCCCTCCCCGCGATTGCCCTTGTATGTCGGGGGATTCGAACGCTTCGTACGTCGGTGAAATACGAAATTTCGCATCGGCGATATACGACCTAACTATCGGTGATGTACGAATCGAAAGATCGGCGATATACGAGCCACAGCTAGTGAAAAAAAAAAGCATCGGCGATATAGGGGTTGGGGGAGCAACGGAACAGAAAGTGCACTTAAGCTCAGTCGCTGCCCCGCAAACCCTTGTAACGTCTGGACAGTTTCGAAAAACGACCGTTTTATGAAACCGTTTCAGCGAGCACTAGGAAAGGCCGTGACCACCCGAAAAGTGGTGCGATAAACTCGTTTCGCCAATCAAAGTTCGCTAATCCACAACAGATGACGAGTAAAGCGAACTTTAATTCGTGCTTATGTTGGTTTTCGGTTCCATTGCTCCCCAAACCCCTGGAAGAGCTGGTGCCCTCCGTGAGCAAGTTTGGCGCCCGCGAGTTTGAAAGCGTCATGGCCGTGGTCGTGGACCTGCTGGGCGGTGATGGCATTGCCGTGCACGGTGAGCTGCCTATCTGGCTCCGTGTTTACCCCAGCGTGGAAGGCAAGCTCCCTGCCTTCAGTGTCGATGACTGGCGATGGATTCGCCTGTCCTCGATCCAAGAGGTTCAACCCCGCCGCGCAATCGCCATTGGCGAAGATACGTCTAAATGGCAGCTCATGGTCAACGTTGTTGCCAATGGCCAGGTGTACCACGCTACACAGCGCCTGTTCCTCGGCGCATCGGTAGAAAAGCCGGTAGACCGTCTGTTGACGTTGGTTAGCGCCGCTGTGAGTGAAGAACAGCGGCGCCGGATGCAACTGTGATAGTGCGCAGCAAGTAGCACACCCGCACCAAACCAGCCCCGCATTTGCGGGGCTTTTGTTTACCGCTATATCTTGTGCTCGATCAGCTGGCCAGCGACACAAGATGTTGTGTTTCGAGGGGTAATTTTGAAGCAAACAAACTGGACGGTTATTGGTGTGGCCAGATGGTACGACTGGAAGCTGGGCAAGCTTTCCGACCGGGACCTGGCCAAACTGGTCGGAACCAGCGAGGGCAGCATACGCCGCCGACGTGTTCAGTTCGGGATCGAGGTTTACTCGGTCGCGGTGGCCATCGCCCCTTACCAGCACCTGCTGGGCGTGGAGTCGGACAGGTCTGTCTCGGCCAAATGTGGTGTATCGGTGAAGAGTGTCAAAGCTTACCGCGAGTCCCAGGGCATCAAGCCCAGGTCAAAGGCCACACGGCGCATTCAGCGCCTTCCGCTCGATCATCCCGTCAGGCCGTACAAGGGGCGAATAGAGAAAACGGAAATTTTCGTACGCTAAGCGCTCTGTCTGTCAGGTTGAGGTCGTAGAGGTGGACGCTGGAACGTCAGGAAATTCAGAAAGCCATCCTACTCTGACGCGGCCTGAATGGTCGGCCTTACGCCCGGTTGGGGTGTACTTCAACTGGACGCAGTCCATGCCCGTTGCGGCTTACAGCCATCACGCGGGGCTTAGCGTACAAAAAACTCCGTATTCTGCGGGCTCCCCTGGATGAACTGCGCGAACGGCCTCAATTAGGCAATCCCGGACTCTCAGATACACTGCGTGTGTTCGGTCGTCAGGAATTTGTAGGGATTTATTGACGTTGGAGGCCTGCCAAACCAATCGCAGAATCAGCTCGAAATCCTGAGTGTCGAAAAACTCGAAAAGACGGTCAACATCCTTAGTAATAAGACCATTTTGCTGGGCGTGCTCAAGCAACGACCCGTAAGCAAAGCGGGGTGAGAGGGCGATGCTGGCTCCGTTGCCCAGCAGGATAGTTCCGTGCCCGTACTCAGCGACAATCTCGGCCCATTGTGCAACCTGATGTGGCATATCGGATCCCTCCGGCTCTTATGGATACGGATAATACCCGATTGATTTGCGGCGACCTATGATCGTGAGATCTGTATGGAAACTTTACGATTTAGATCATAAGCAGCCCTACCCTAGCGATCCCTCCCAATCCGTTGCAGCATTCTAGGTGTACGGTCCCGGAATGAGATGGTGCGGATTGATAGTGAAGCGCGCTGGGTTTTTCGTCCAGGCCTCACAGATCACCTTGAAGGGTGTACGCCATCGCAAGGCCTTGAGGTGTCTGGCGAAGTTGTAGGCCATAACAAAGGCCTGCACGTGCGCCTGTAGGGCAGCGAAGTCGGGATAGTGGAAGGCCTTGATCGTGGCTTCTTTGATCGTCCGGTTCATGCGCTCGACCTGGCCATTGGTCCAGGGATGGTAGGCCTTGGTCAGACGGTGCTTGATGCCGTGTTCGTGGCAGACGCGATCAAAAATGTGGCCACCGAACATATTTGTCGCGCCGTTGCGATACCGCGGCTGCTCAGTGAACGCCACACCGTTGTCAGTCAGGACGGTGTGGATCTTGTACGGAAACGCCTGCACCACCTGGCGTAGAAATTCAGCACCGTTACGCTTGGTCGCCGAGTCGAAGAACGCAACGTAGGTAAACTTCGTAACACGATCAATGGCCACGAACAGGTGCTGCTTACCGCTCTCAAGACGCAGCTCCGAGCTATCGATATGCAGATAGCCCATCTCTGTTTTGTCGAATTTTCCGCGTTTGGTTGCGCTACCGCTTTTGGGCGTCTGGTTGATCCCGTGGCGTACCAGGCAGCGGTGCAATGCGCTGCGGCTCAGCTGTGGAAAGTAATCAAGGAGATGGCCCAGCATGTCGTCCAGGGGCATCATCGTGCGCTGTCGAAACTCGACCACCATTGCCTCTTCAGCGGCTGTCAGCTTGGCGCTGCATGGCTTGGCAGGGCCCATCCGAGCATCCTGCGTGGTCGTGCGTGATCGCCATTTGATGACCGTCTTCACGTTCAATCGGTAGCGTGCGGCGAGCTTTCGATTCGACTCTTTCGATGCTTGGAGCTCGGCTCGGATTCGCGGCGTCGTGCGGGCTGAGCCATGGATACGTCCTTCCAAAATGCATCCTCCTCATGAGGCGTTAAGGATGCACCATGACTCTCTGGGACTGAACACCTAGCATTGGCGCTTAACAGTACTACTGGCAAAGCGGGAACTCTCTTACCGCCAGCTGAATGCTGCTAGCCAGAGAGGCCCTGTCCCCTCCAGGCTGACGCCAAGCGCGCCAAGGCTTTCCCTATGTCAGGCTGCATAAGAACCCGTCATAAGTTAATACTCCCATGTGAGGTCTCACTAGTCTGTCGGATCTTGTTCGTCAGCCGCATAACCGTGCCGTCTTTGACCTGCACCACCTCATCAGCGATCTCAATCAGGTGAGGCCGGTGAGAAACAGCAATGATGGTGATGTCAGGCGTGAGGGCTTTCAAGGATGCGCAGATGTCCCTTTCCGCTTCAGAGTCGAGAGCACTGGTAGCTTCATCAAGGATGAGCAGTTGAGGACAATGGGCCAATGCGCGAGCGATCACGATGCGCTGGCGCTGACCGCCAGAGAGCAAGCCGCCGCGCTCGCCTACAACCGAGAGCATGCCACCCTGGAGTTTTTCAACGAACTCCCAGGCCCCGGCTTGGCGCAAGGCTCGCTCGGCGTCGGCCGCCGTTAAAGCGGGCTCACCCAAGGTAACATTGGCCAGAATACTGTCATGCAGCAATAGGGTTTCTTGCGTCACGTAACCGATCATTCGCCGCCAGCGGCGCCGGTCGAGGTTGGCCAACGGCACACCATCCACGCTTATTTGCCCTCCCTGGGGGCTGAGCAGTGCGCAAAGCAGATCGAGAATGGTGGTCTTGCCAGCACCGGAAGGACCAATCAACGTAGTCATGGTGCCAACTTCGAAAGCAAAAGAAACGCCATCGAGCACTGTGCGTCCGTCGTACGAAAATGACACTTTGTTAAAGCCGATACGCTGAATCAAGGTCGGCTGCACACTGCCGCCCCTGGGCTCAGCCTCAGCGCTGGCCTTCTCGACGGCTTCGTGCAGCGCCCAGAATGCGCTTTCTTGAGCTGCCATTCGGTGGTAACGCTGCTGGGCCTTATGCATCAAGCCGAGCACCCGTACTACCATGAAGATCAGTACCATCACCGAAGACAACGGCAGCGCCCAGACTACCAGCCCTGCGTACAGACCCGCTGCTGCGAGGATAGCCAATAGCGGTTCCTGCAGCGCTCGCAGCGTTTCACGACTGGTCACTTCCTTTTCCATCGCAGCGTTAAGTTCCGTGGCCTGATGACGCAGCAAGGAATCGGCAATATCCTCTCGGGCCATCGCCTTCAACGGTTTGACCGACCCAAGGGTATCGCTCAGGCTGACCAGCAAATCTCGCATAAGGCTAGTCTGACTTTTGCCCGCTCGGCGAGAGGTCTTCACCAGACCACGCAGGGCAAGGAGTATCGCCAGGCCTACCAAGAGGCCTACCAGCGCCGCTTGCCAGGACACGATCAGCGCAATTATTCCATAGGCGGCCGCCTGAATAGATAGCGCGACCATGTTGGCCGCGTGTTCGTAGGCTGTTGAAGCGCGGTAGGCCTCGGTGGCCACTGCATTGGCCAAAGCGCCACCGGGCTGGCGCAGGTAGTATTCCCAGCGACTGCCGAGGGTGGCGTTGATCAAATCAACGCGCAAATCAGTGGCCACATGCGCTACGGTATAGCCCACCTGACGGTTAGCAGCGAGAATCAATAGGCTGCTTAGCACCATGCCGACCACGATGATCATCAGCAGTACAAGGATGGTCGGCTGCAGGCCAAACAGCTGCAAGGCGTTGACGATATGCATGCCGAAGGTCGACTGGACATTGTCCCCGACCATCACCGAAACCAGCGGCAGCATGGTGGTCAGGCTAACGCCCTCTACTAGCCCTGACACTATCAGGCTCAATAGCATCAGGACGGTACGGATAGGGTAGGAGCGACCAAAAGCAAAGATAATTCGCATCACACTCACTTCGAAATCAACTGTGTGCCACTCTAAAGCTCAACACATGGCGTTTGCTGCGCCTATGACCAAGCGCCGGTCACAGGCGTCCGGTATTGCGTGTTCTGTCAATCAGTCAGACCTGCCAAGGGGCGCAGCACTGAAAATGCCTGAATAATCTGCCCGATCTGCTCAGGTGTATGCGCCGCGCTTACGCTGCAGCGCACCAGTGTAACGCCGGCCGGTGTGGCGGGTGGCAGTACCAGATTGACGTAAACCCCCTGGCCGATAAGCGCTCGCCAGAAGTGCAGGCCTTGCTCCTTCGTGCCCACCATCACTGGGACCACTGGACTGGCATGTGGCCCGAGGGAATAACCTAGTCTCGCCAGGCCGTCGTAGAGACGATTGGCATTGTTCCATAGGCGCTCGCGCAATTCCGGCCGCGTGGCTATTGCCTGCAATGCCGAACGCACCGACGCCACGACTGAGGGTGATGGCGACGCGGTGAAGATGTAGGGGCGGCTCGCATAGCGCAAGACTTCCATGTCGCTACTTCGGCCAGCGGCAAAACCGCCGATCGCGGCCAGGCTTTTGCTGAAGGTTCCCAGGATGATGTCGACATCGGCCTCTACTCCGAGGGCTTCGGACAGCCCTCTACCGTTAGGCCCCATCACGCCGAATGAATGGGCCTCGTCCACCAACAAGTAGCCGCCCAAGCGACGTTTGATCTCGACGATTTCCTTGAGGGGTGCCGTATCCCCCAGCATGCTGTAAATGCCTTCGACGATGATCAGTGCATCCTTGGCACGCTCTCCCAGGCGCAACATGCGGCGTTCGAGGTCCATAGCATCGTTGTGGTGAAAACGGATAATCTGTGCCCCCCCCAGGGCGCACGCGTCATAGATGCTTGCATGGCAATCGGCGTCTAGCAGGACGACTTCACGCGGGCCCGCCAGCGACCCTATGATGCCCAGGTTCGCCACGTAGCCCGTAGAAAACACCATCACCGAAGGGCGATCCAGGAATGCGGCGATTTCGGACTCGAGTGCCGTGTGGCCGCCGTAGCTCCCGTTAGCCATCCGCGACCCGGTGGTACCGGTGCCCTCGGCAGCCAACGCTTGTTGCGCCGCTTCGATTGCCTGCGCGTCGAAGGTTAGACCCAGATAGTTATTGGTGCCCGCGAGGATGACGTCCTTATCGCCTATACGCCCCTCTGTCGGCGAGTAGATAGCATCCATACGGGTGCCGAACGGGCTGGGACCGGAATCTTGAAAATTGTTGCGCTCAGCGGCCAGCCGGCTGAATTTGTCATATAGCCCCATGGCTTTTCTCCACGTACGCCACCAGAGAACTGGCGAGCTGGCGGGGGGTTCTGACATCCATCAAGATGTTAATCGGAATTGAAATATCGTATTCATCTTCCAATTTCATCAACAGGTCCATCATTTTCACTGACTCCAGGCCAAGGTCATTGACCATGTCGCTGTCTGCAGAGATGTGCTCCTGTAAGGGGACCATCTCTAACAGACAGGCCAGAATATTCTCTACGATAGTATCTTGGATAAGCATGGTTGACCTCTTCGACATTCGAATTGCCGCACGCTCAGAACAGGCCATCCTGCAGGGCGCGGTGTAACTTTATCTGGGGCGCCCAGCCAATGGAGGCGGTGATTTCCGTGTTGCTGCAGGTCCAGTCGTGGTGGGTCAGTTCGTTGACCTTGCTAGTCGTCAGCATCGGTGCGCGTGGCAGTAGGTACGACAGCGCCAGATTGGCCTTGGCAATGGCTTTCAGCAGCCTGACTGATACCTGAATCTGCCGGACTGGCTTCTGGCGGAGATCTACACCGATACTCGCCAGGCTCTCCCAGCTGTACCCACCTGGAGTGCCGTCACTGATTTCATAGGTAGCCGACTTAGCTACGGGCGAAGTGATCCACTGTATGACGGCAGCTGTCAGGTCGAACACATGCACGAAACTCAGGTGCGCTTCTCCTGACCCCAGCCGTACCAAAAGACCCCGCATCAGCCAAGCGAACAGCGGTTGCAGTTCACGATCTCCTGGTCCGTACACTGCCGTAGGTCTGAAAATGCCGACGCTGACGGTGCCGGCAGCGTCCATGACTTGCTGCTCTGCGTCGAACTTCGATCTGGAGTACCAAGACAAGTTGGGATAACGAGCCGCGAGGGAAGACATGTGCAAAAACCGCTCACAGGTTCCGGACTGCCGGGCGGCTTCCATTACGCGGCGACTACCGTCTACGTTGATGGCATGAAAACCTGTCGCATCGCGCCCTCTGACAGCCCCCGCGCAATGAATCACGGCCTGCGCTCCGGCGACCAATTCGGCGAGCGATCCTGCGTCCTCTAAGGAACCCCGCACCCATATAACTCCGCGATGCAGACCTGATTGGGTCCTGCTCAACGCACGAACACTTATGCCCTGAGCGACTAACATTCGCGCGATTTGACCGCCGATAAAACCGCTTCCTCCGGTTAGCGCAACGACCAGAGCCATCAAGCAGAACCTGCCGTCGTCAGCGTATGCGGCGCCATTGATAGCTGGCTCAGGAAGCGCTTACGCGCTTCGGCCCTGGCCGGCTTGCCTGAGGACGTACGCGGGATGCTATGGGGAGGTACCAAGTCGATCGTTGGGGATACACCGAATTCACTATGGATCTTCGAAAACAGCGTGTGCACCAGCCGCTCACGTTTGTCCAAGGACAAGATACGACATTGCACTTGCATCACCACCGCCGGTTCGCCGTCCTTGTCCACGATGAATACGATCACGTCTCCAGGCCTGACGTCGGCCTCGGTTTCGGCCACCAGCTCGATGTCCTGGGGCCAAATGTTACGCCCGCGTATGATGATGAGGTCTTTCTTGCGGCCAGTCACATACAGATTGCCGTTCAACAGATAGCCGAGGTCACCGGTGTCCAGCTGCTGGGTTTCGGCAAGCTGGCGTTTTGACTCAGGGTCGTGGAAATAGCCCTGCATCAGACTCGGACCGGAAATCACAATCCGTCCGACGCTGCGCTCCGGCAGCGGATTGCCGGCCTCATCGAGTACCTGAACCTGATGGCCCGGCAACGGGCCGCCACAATTGACGAAGGTGCTGATGGCCGTTGAGCGCTCGGTGGCCGGAATGGCTCTACTCTCGAGCTCAAGGATGTCACGATCCACGCGATCGGTCTGGCCGCCTAGATCAGGGGCAGCGAAGCTTACGGCCAAGGTATTTTCGGCAAGGCCGTAGCACGGCATGAATGCACTGGCTTTAAAACCTGCGGGCGCGAAGTGCTCTGCGAAACGATCAAGGGTGGTCATTGCAATAGGCTCCGCCCCTACCCCAGCCACGCGCCAATGGGAGAGGTCAAGGTTCTGCACCTCGGTCGAACTGCAGCGACGTACGCACAGGTCATAACCAAACGGCGGTGCTACGGACACCGTGCCCCAATTACGGCTCATCAGGTTAAGCCACTGCTTGGGGCGCATGGCAAAATCTTGGGTCTGTAGATAATCTACTGACAACTGTGTGGCAACCGGCGTCAGGACGAAGCCGACCAATCCCATGTCGTGGTAGAAGGGCAGCCAGGAGATGCAACGGTCTCCGGGCCGCAACCGAATGCCAGCAAGGCTTATACCGTGCAGATTCGCCATCACCGAGCGCTGAGTGACGACTACCCCGCGAGGAAATCGCGTGCTGCCAGAGGTATATTGCAGATAGGCAATGTCATCCGGTTGAGGACGCGCCAACTCGACATCTGCCACCGGCAGCACTTCAAGCTGCTCGGCGGTACCGATGAAAGCCTGGGTCGCCGGATCAATGGCTTCGCGCACGAAAGATAGCCATTCTTCACTGCCCAGCACCGCTGAAGGCGAGCAGCTTGCCAGCAAGCCGCGGAGCTTTTCAACGTAGGACTGATGGTGACCTACGCCCATGGGGATCGGCAGGGGAACCGGTACCAACCCTGCGTACTGGCAGGCAAAGAAAATTTCCACAAACTTGGGCGTCGTATCAGCGATCAGCGCCACCCGGTCGCCCTTTGCCAAGCCAAGGCCCAGCAGCCGTTTCGCTGCGCTGATAGCGCGCATTCTCAATGCGGAATATTCCATGACCGCAGTCAGGTGACAGCGCCGGTCATAAAAATTCATGCCTGTTTGCCCGAGCGCGGCATAATCCAATGCGTCCGCGAGAGAGGAAAAGTCTGCAAGGCGCTGCTTAAGTGAATGCTCAGCGCTTGTCTCTGACAGGTAAAGAACAGCCATTGATTTGAGCTCATTCAGGGAGGTGGAAAACAGTCACGCTGGACGTCGTGCGAGAGCTGCTGAGCGAAATCCTCAAACACACGCCGAAGGCGATTTATCTCAAAGCCATTAGGTGGATTCCTGAAAGATGGCAAATGTTAGTACGATGAGAGACAATGCAACAAAGTATTTCATACAGGCTGGGAACATTATTCGCAACCTCCCAGAGGATCGCAGGGCTCTAGAGCCAGATGCCTTGCACCCGACACGCGATGAGGGAAACGCTATTACATGAACAAAATGCTTTCTCCGATCGTCACGGAAATGGTGAAGTCTCGCAGCGGCCTGGACAGCTTCATTTCGCTACCAGGTAAGCTTTTTCAGAATGACCCCCATTGGGTCGAGCCGTTGCATATGGAGCGTCGTGAACACCTGTCCGGTAAGAACCCCACCTCTCCGCACGTCACGTGGCAAGCATGGGTGGCGAAGCGCGGCAACATTCCGGTAGGCCGAATCCTGGCCCAGATCGATACGCTTCACCGTGAGCTCCACGGTGCAGACACAGGGCATTTCGGGATGCTCGACGCCATCGATGATGCCGAGGTTTTTCAGAGCCTGATAACGACGGCCGAGGCGTGGCTGCGTGAACATGGTGCGCGGAGGATCACTGGCCCGTTCAGCCTGAACATCAATCAGGAAAGCGGATTGCTCGTCGAAGGATTCGACACGCCACCCTCCGCGTTCATGAACCACAATCATCCCTATTACCCAGCACAGCTGACGGCGCTGGGTTACCAGCCGGCGATGGATCTGCTTGCCTACTGGATGCGCACCGATGAGCTGAACTTCCCTGCCCCGCTGCAGCGGATGATGGACCGCGAACGTGGGCGGGTCTGCATCCGCGCGCTCGACCGAAGCCGGTTCGAAGCCGAAATGCAGACGCTTCGAGACATATTCAACGATGCGTGGGCGAAAAACTGGGGGTTTGTACCCTTCACCGAAAAAGAATTCAGTGAGCTGGGCGCGCAGATGAAAATGCTGGTGCCCGAGGACCTCATCTACATTGCTGAGATCGACCAGCACCCGTGTGCCTTTATCGTCGCGATGCCGAACATCCATGAAGCCATAGCCCCCTTGAAAGGTCGACTGCTGCCGTTTGGCTGGCTGCGCTTGCTGTGGAAACTGAAGGTCACAGGCACGCGCACTGCTCGCGTGCCACTAATGGGGGTGCGGCAACACTATCAATTCAGCCGGCAAGGCCCCGTGCTGGCGCTGTTGCTGATCGAGGCGCTGAAGCAACCTTTTGTCCAGCGCAAGATTGATGCCTTGGAAATGTCCTGGATTCTTGAAACGAACACAGGCATGCGCACTATTCTGGAGCGCATCGGCGCGGCGGTCTACAAACGTTATCGCCTGTATGAAAAACGCATCTGACGTGACGCGCTTTTCAGCGCTGGTGCTAGCCGGAGATCGTCGACCTGGCGACCCGGTTGCAGCGCTTGGCGCGGCCGGGTGCAAAGCCTTGGCACCGGTCAACGGCATTCCTATGCTGCACCGGGTGTTGGCCACGCTGCAGGCCAGCGGGCAGATTGGCCAGATCACCCTGGTAGGGCCCCATCGACCCTTGCTCGAGGGCGATCCGTTCATGCACGCCTTGTTGAATTCCGGCGCAGTGACGGCGCTGGAACCGGCGGCATCTCCCAGTGCCAGCGCACTGATGGGGCTGCAACATATCACCGTGCGCCCAGTATTGGTCACCACGGCCGACCATGCGCTGCTGCGACCTGAGATGGTCGACTACTTCCTTGAGCACTCGCGTTCGAGCGGCTATGACGTCACCGTTGCGGTAACGCCACTCAAGACCGTCTTAGCAATGTTTCCGGAGAATCGACGCACGGCCATCAAACTGCACGGCGGGCCTTACTGTGGCAGTAACCTGTTCACCTTCATGACCCCTGAAAGCGAAAGACTGGCGGCGTTCTGGAGAAATATCGAACAGCAGCGCAAGGACCCGAGAAAGGTCATTGCCAAGGCCTTGGGGCTTGCTGCCACACTTAGGTACCTGTTAGGCACATTGTCCCTGGATGGGGCGATGCAGCGTATTTCCGCAGCTGTCGGGATGCGCGTAGGGGCGGTGGTCATGCCCTTCGCCGAAGCCGCTGTCGATGTCGACTCGCTCAGCGATCACCGACTCGTTGAAAAGATCCTGCGGCAGAGGACCGAGAGCTGACACGCTTGAGCCTGGCCTGCAATTGCCATTTACTGATGGATCAACACAGCGCACCCGGGGTGCGCTGTGTTCCTGTGCGCCCAATCCTGAGTCCAAGGTGTGCCGAATGCTGCTGATCGAGCGCTACATCATCGCCGAAATTCGGCGCCCCGTTTCAGTGATGGTCGGTATTCTGACCTTCGTCTTCGCCAGCTATTCGGCTGAACGCTACCTCACGCAAGCCGTCAACGGCACCTTGGCATTGCAGTCGGTGCTGGACATGGTCGTATACAAGGTGGTCATTGCGCTCGAAATGTTAGTACCGGTGGCGCTGTATGCCTCAGTAGCGATCGCCCTTGGCAGGCTTTACCACGACTCGGAAATCACCGCCATCCTGGCGTCTGGCGTCAGCCCGCTGCGGCTGTATCGGGCAGTAGCCTTGATTACCTTACCAATAGCCATTGGCGTCGGCGTGCTTTCGGTCTACGGCCGCCCTTGGGCGTATACGCAGACGTATCTCCTGGAGCAAGCATCACGCGCCGACCTGGATGTCAGTCATCTCTTGCCACAACGATTCAACCTTAACCAGGACAACGGCCGGATGATTCTTGCCGAACGTATCGACCAGGCGACCGGTAACCTTGAAAACGCGCTTATCTACGACCCTGGAGAGGGCAAGAGCCGGGTCTTCCGCTCCAATGTGGCCCAGGTGGTCGATCCCAACCCGGCCGACCCGATCGTGGCACTGACCCGAGGCACGTCATATTCCCTGGAGCACACCGGCACTCAGGATGTGGTCAGCGTGTTTGAAAACCTGTTATTGCACCTCAAGCCGATCGAACCCGAGCCGGACAATAAACGGAAATCCACCGCTACTGGTTTGCTCAGCGTGTCCCCGCTGCCCCAGGACCAGGCGGAGTTACAATGGCGCGAGACGCGTGGTGTAAGCGCGCTCTTGCTCGCGCTGCTGGCGGTCCCGTTAAGCAGGACCGCGCCGCGCAAGGGCCGCTTCTCGACCCTGCTGCCAATTGCGATGCTCTTCGCGGTAATCTTCTACGCGGGCAATATCTGCCGGACACTGGTTGCCAATATGGCCCTGCCACTCACCCCCGGTGTGTGGCTGGTGCCCTTGTCAATGGGGGCGGTGGTACTGATATTCATCGCCCGGGACATGGCTGTCCTGCGGTTGCGTTCCACATGAGAATCACCAGCCTCTACCTGATTCGTAACGTGCTGATTGGTTTCGCCGCGGCGGCCGCCCTGCTGCTGCCTCTGTTCACCACCTTTGACCTGATCAGCGAACTCGACGATGTGACCACCGGTGGCTATCGCTGGACCCAGGCATTGGAAGTGGTGCTGATGACACTGCCACGCCGCGCCGTGGACCTCGGGCCCTTTATCGCGCTGTTGGGTGGCATCGTCGGGCTGGGGCAACTGGCCTCCACCCAGGAATTGACCGCCATGCGCACAGCGGGCATTTCCATTGTGCGCATCGCCATTACCACTGTAATGGCAGGCCTGATCCTGGTAGTGCTGTTAGGGACAATTGATGAATGGGTAGCGTCCCCCTTGCAGCAACGAGGCGTGCAGCTGCGCAACGCTGCCTTGGCCATCTCCGGAGAAGCGGCCAGCCCGTCCGGGAGCATCTGGGCCAGGCGCGGTGACGAAATAGCTCGGATCGGCGCGTTGTCGCGCGATAACACCCCAGTCAATGTCGAGATATTCCAGTACACCTCTGACATGTTCCTGAAGTCGTACGTGTTTGCCGAGAGCGCGGAAATCGGCGCGGGTGGCACCTGGGTGCTGAAGAACGCCCACATCAAGGAGTGGAACCATATCGATGAAAGTATTCGCCAGCAGGACAGCCTGGTTTGGCAGTCGGTGTTCTCCGACCGACGCTTGAAGGAGCTGACGCTGCCAACCGACAGTTTCTCGATTAGACAACTGCGTCGCTACATCCAGTTTCTCGATGCCTCTCATCAGCCGTCTGCCGAGTATGAGATGGCGATGTGGCAGAAGCTCGGCCGCCCCTTGCTGACGCTGGCGATGATCCTCTTCGCGGTGCCCTTCACCTTCGCGCAGCCACGCTCGCCGGGGCTGGGCGGTCGGCTGGCCGTTGGCGCGGTGATAGGCCTGCTGATCTACGTGGGCAACCAGATCATCGCCAACCTTGGCCTGCTGCTGGCCGGCAACGTCATGCTGACTACCTTGCTGCCATCGGGTGTGTTACTGGGGATCGCCTTGTGGCTTATCTACCGTTTTGACCGAGTCCGATAAATGAGCGGCAGCCAACATGACTAAGTTGACACCCCGCCCCGAGCGGATTGGTATTCTCCTCAACCCCGCCAGTGGATACGTGCGGCGCCATTTGCCAAGCCTGCGCCGACGCGTGGCTGGGATAGCGAACGCCAGGGTGGTCGAGGCCTCCTCGGCTGAGCAGATCAAGGGCGCGGTCGAGTCGTTACAGTTAGGGCCCTCGGACCTGCTGGTGGTCATAGGCGGCGACGGTACCCTGCAAGCGGCGCTCACGGCGACCCTAATTCAGGGGCCATCGGCCACTCCGTACGTGCTTGCCTTACCCGCGGGCACGACCAACATGAGCGCTAGAGATCTGGGCATACGCGTGAATCCCACCGTCGCCTTGCAGGAGCTGGATAACTGGCTTAGCGGCAAGACCTCGGCACCTGCCGTCCGTGCCCGGGCTGTGCTGCGGGTCTCTGACGCGAGCCTGGCGCCGCCACAGTTCGGCATGTTTTTCGGGGCCGGCGCGATCATCAGCGGGGTCCGGTATTTCCACAGCAGCGTGCGGCCCAAAGGCGTGCGCGGTGCCCTGGGTCCGTCATTGGCTTTTGTGCGCATGTTGCTGTCGCTGCTTCGCCGCCGTGAGCACAGCCTGTTACCGGCTACCTCGGCGCGGCTGCACCTGGCCGCCGAGCCCCTCCTGGTCCCATGGTTACTTATTCTGGCGACCACGCTGGATACCTTGTTGCTCGGCAGCACCCCCTACTGGGGGGGCGAAAAAGCCCCCATGCATTTTACCGCCATCGCCCACCGGGCGCCGTGCCTGTTGCGCTCACTGGTATTCCTATTGCGGGGCAAATCCACTGCGACCATGAGCAACAACCCAGCATATGTGAGCCATAACCTGAGCCACACAGCGATCGATGACCTGACTGAATACCTGCTCGATGGCGAGATCTTTTCAAGCCACGGGCAACTCCAGCTAACGGCGACCCCCGCCATTCGTTTTATCGTGCTCTAGTGAAAGGCCAACCCATGCTCTGCTCCGCGCCCCCCCGTTTGCTGGCCACCGTGGCCCAGGCCTGTGCATTGCCGGTGGCTGATGAACTACAAGCGCTGGTACAGGTACTGCGCGCACGCTTGGGCGACGCCTTGAGCGGATTGCTGTTTTATGGTTCGTGCCTGCGCAGTGGCGATCCGACTCAAGGGCTGGTGGACCTCTACGTACTGGTCGATGACTATGCGAGCGTGCGCACCAGCCTGCTGCCCAGACTCGCAGACCAATGGCTGCCACCCACCGTGTTCCTGCTCAAGACCAAGATGCCAGACGGCCGGATGCTGCGCGCCAAGTGCGCCCTGATTTCCCTGAAGGATTTCGAGGAAGGCACGACCCGCTGGTTTCAGAGCTATCTCTGGGCGCGCTTTTCTCAACCGTCGCGCCTGGTGTATTACCGCAACACAGCCATCCGTGATCGTGTACACGCCTCAATCGCCAGTGCAGTGATCCGCATGATGTCGGAAACCCTCGCGGCACAGGACCAAACATTCTCCAGTATGGCCTTCTGGGAACGCGCGTTTTCCCTGACCTATAGCACCGAGCTGCGCCCGGAAAAAGCCAGCCGCCCCGCGGAAATCGTCGGCAATGACGCGGCTTATTACGCCCGGGTTACAGGCGAGGCGGCAGGCTCCGTGAAAGGCTTGAACCTCTCAGAGCATCAGAGTGGTGTATTTTCTCACCACTGCACCGCAGCCCAGCAAAGGAAGAGCCGCCGACGCTGGAAAGTCAGAAGAGTCCAAGGGCGCATGCTGAATGTGCTGCGCCTGATCAAATCGCTCTTCACCTTCGAAGATGGGGTCGACTATGTGATCTGGAAACTTGAGCGGCACCTCGGTGGGCCAGTGGAAGTCAGCCCGCACCTGCACCGCTATCCACTGATCTTTTGTTGGCCATTGCTATGGCGACTGCTCAAGAACCGTCGCCTGCGCTGAGCAATACGTTCTGTTTAAGCCACTGCTGGGTCGTCGAGCCAGCAACGGCCACGGGCGCGCTGTTCAATCGGTTTTTTTAGGGCTAGATGCGTTGCATTCAGGCTTGATTGTGTTGGTACGAGTCACATCTACTGCCCCCAGGTGTTGCAACGTGTTCCGCCCGAGTACGACCGTGTAATCCTTCTTGGCGCGACTCTTAAGCATTAGCTCCTCTTGGTAAGCCTGGTTACCGATGCACAGGGTCATTTTTATCACCTGCCGATGCCCGCCCCCACCGATCAGCCCCTTACCCTTTTCCGTGCGCACAATCTTGCGTTCAAATGGAATACCTACCGACGCACCGGTCAAACTCTTAGGCCCCTCCACCGAAAATCGCACCCACTTTTCACCGTCCTTGTCGAAAGGCTCGATGTTGGTTGCCGCCAAATAAGAATTTTCAGCCGAGGTATCCAACTCTATCTTGATCGACGTGTGTTCTGGCAATAACACCGCTTCCTCTTCCCAACCGAATACCTGAGCTGGCGATGCGGCGCACGCCAATTGTGGCAACATCAGGGCGAATGTGGTGCCGAGGATAAGTTTGCTGAGGGCCTGCATGAGGTTCTCCGGGGGCAAAGTTAGAGTCGCGGCGCCAGTTATCCGCATGGCCGGGCGCCTCTTCAGCCAGAGTTATAGCTTGACGATGTGGGGTCAGCCGGCCGGCCGCTCAAGTCGAAATGTGAGGCAAGCCGGAACTCATCCATTTGCGCTTGGTAATCCCAGCGTTCTACGCGCACCTGCTTTTGCGGATCGTTGGTGATGATAATTCGATTGAACGAATTAGGTGCATCGCCGCGCAGGCGACTGGACAGTGCTGTGCCAGCCTGCACGGTCCAGACCTCGCGCTTCAAGTGATACTGCTGGCTTAGCTGTAGCACGTAGGGCAGGTGAATGTGACCGCCCATGACGATATCCAGCCCAGCCTCCGCCCAACGCACAAGGGCTTCCTTGGCGCCGTGCTGCAGGTTGCGCTCATCCGAAGCGACCATTGCTCCAAAGGGCTGATGGGCCACTACCACCCGCACCTTGCTCGGGTCGCATCGCCGCAGCCGTTCGACGACCGCCGCCACTTGCGCCGGGGTGACTGCCCCATCCTTGCGGCGTCGGGGGTGGGTGGTGTTCAAGCCAATCATTAGCACCTGGTCATTTTCGAAGAGAGGCTCTAGTTCGTGGCCGAAGGCGCGGCTGTAATTGCGGTAAGGGCATAGAAAGCGTGTTGCCAGGTTGTACAGTGGCAGGTCGTGGTTGCCAGGGATTACCAGCCGGCCCGGGACGCCGAGCGCCTGCACGCTCTCTACGAAACGTTTCGCCGCCACGAACTGACTGGGCTTTGCCCGCTGGGTGATGTCGCCCGACAACACTAGCAGGTCCGCCGACTGTTCGCGCACATGGCGCAGCAGCGCTTCGACAACGGCGCTCTGCTCAGTACCGAAATGGGTGTCGGAAATATGCAGGATATGGGTCATGGGAACTGAGGGCGGTCCGGTAACAAGCCCTCGACCGGTAGAGGGCGATGGTGCAAGATTCGGGGCAAGGGCAGTCAGAACTGCGGACTATATACGTCGCAGCTGATCCGGCCAAGCGGGGCATGCTCGGACTACGAGGGGACACATGACGTTCGATTCAAACTCTGTGGATCGACCGGGAGATCCGGTCGCAGCGAGAAATTCATGTGCTATTGCCGGTGCTTTAGGAGAAGCCCTCTCCTGCGGCAAGGATGGCGCCGACCAAGGTGTGCCGTTCATCGTGCCCGTGGTGTTCGAGGCAGCAGTGGGCGCGCCGGTCAGGCCGCCGGTGCGCCTGTTCCTCGGAACGGAGCCTGCTCAGCACCGTGCCGAACGGGTCTTCTTCTACTCATTGGAGCGGGTGCGCGACCCGCTGCGACGTTACGAGATCTACCGAATGACCGGCCTGCCCGGTTTCAGGCAGGAAGGATGGCGTACCGGCTTCACTAACTATCGATTCGCCATCCCTGATCTGGCCGGCCGTCATGGTCGGGCCATCTACAACGATGTCGACCAAGTGTACACGGCCGACCCTGCGTTGTTGTTCGACCAGCCCATGAACGGCAGTGCCTACTTGGCTCTGTCTCCCCAGGACACCGCGGTCATGTTGATCGATTGTGAACGAATGGCGCATTGCTGGACCTTCAGCAAAGCCTGCCGGGAAAGCAAGAAGACGCTGCACAGGCAGGCTGCCGCCGAGCCGGGACTGTGGGGTGCCCTCGATTCTCTGTGGCATGCGCGTGATCTTGAATACCGCAATGGCCAGTCGCGGTTGCTGCACTACACGACGTTGCACCTGCAGCCGTGGCGCCCGACGCCGGAGCAGTACTCCTACCATATTCACCCCTACGCCGAATATTTCCTGGGGCTCGAGCAAGCGGCCGACGCGGCGGGTTATGAAATCTATACGGCGGCTCGTCCCAGCCCAGCTTTCGCCACGGCCTGCCAGCAACCGTGGGCACCGGTCCCGCTCACGGGTCTGCCTAGCAGGCTCGACGCTGATCTGCAGGCAAGCAGCGCAAACCATCTGGCGCTTGTAGGTTCGTGGGGCGACGGCCGGACTGAAGTCACGACGCTGCGCTGGTCGTTCGATCAACTGCGCCGGGACGACCTGCCGGCCTGCGAGGCGGTTGTCACTAGCGGCCTCGAGCGCCTACCGGTTGAGGACCTCCCTTGGGTACTGGCCCGACTGTTCGAACGCGCCAAAAAGTGGGTCTATATCAAGGTGGCGCTCGGGCCGCAGAGCAACAGCATGGCGGAGTGGCGCCGACTGCTACGGCGCGTCGCACTGCGCTATCCGGGACGTTGCTGGCAGCTCGACTGTATTGATAGTGAAGGCCACTTTCATCGGTTCCGTGCTGACTTCACGCAGCGCTGCGCAGAGCGCGGCGCACTCCCATCTGTCTGGGTGCTGCTAGGCAAGCATGCTGGTGACAACGCTCAGATGACGGACATTGCCAAGGCGCTCGGCTGGCCATACGCACTTAAGCAAGCAACGACAGACGAAGGTTCGCAGGCGCTTGTAGCGCCACCGTGGCCAGACCTGGTGATCAGTGCGGGACGGCGGACCGCGCCCCTGGCACGCAGTATTTGCGAACGCTCTGGCGGCTCGACCCGTTCAGTGGTGGTGGGCCGCCCGCGGGCGCCGTTAAGCAGCTTTGACCTGGTACTCACTACCCCGCAGTACGGCCTGCCACTGCGCGACAACGTGGTGGATATGCCGGCGCCCTTTATTGCCGAGCGATTGTTGGACGATGCAACGCTCGAGGCTTGGCGGCAGCGCTTTGCCAAACTGCCACGGCCTTGGGTCGCGCTCCTGGTTGGCGGCAACAGCATGCCTTATCGACTCGATGCCGCTATTGCAGCCGAGCTAGGGCGTCAAGCCAGTTCGGCCGTGGCTGCCCAGTGTGGGTCGCTACTGGTTTCGACCAGCCCGCGAACACCGACCGACGCCAGCCAGGCATTGCTGAAGGCGATCGATACGCCAGTGCTCAGCTACAACTTCGGCAGTGGTGAGGAGAATCCCTATGGGGCTCTGCTAGCCTTGGCCGATGCCTTCATCGTCACCGGTGAAAGCGTTTCCATGCTCACAGAGGCTTGCATGACCGGGCGTCCGGTGGCGGTCTTCCCACTGCCGGTCCGACGCCACATGAAGGCCCGACTACACCATGCGATTGAGCGCCGCCTGGGCATCATTGACCGGGCCGCGGGCAGTCGCGGCACGCCGCGGCAACAGAACAAGGTCGGGCGAGTGTACGACGAACTGGTCGCGGCTGGGCGGGTCAAGCGTGAGCGGCGCACCGAGGAGGTCCATCTGGCCCTTGGTGTATCGCCGCTGCCAGAGGGGCTGATACAGCTGCCGGGGCTGTCTCCCCCACAGCTGGCCGATGCACGGACACGGGCACTGGCGGCGATCCGGGCGCTCGTCGAAGGCGAGCGGCCCCTTTGACAGGCAGCGCTATCGTGGGGCTCTGCTAGCGGTTCAGCCCGCGCTCCCAGGCCCGATGGTTGCGCCGGGCATCCTGGATGAACGGTGACCAGCGGATCAATTGCAGGACGACCCGATTGAGCCAGGCGCCGGGCCACACCAGCGGCCGCTGTACATCAAGAAACAGCACCACCCGTGTGCCGTCTGTGTCGTTCCATACCTGATGACGGAAGGTGTCGTCGAAGATGACGAACTTCCCCTTTTCCCAATGGCGCGTTTGGTCCTCGACCTGGATGCGGCACTGCTCCTTGGGCTCGGGCACCATCAATCCCAGATGGGCGCGTAGCAAGCCGTTGTACGGACCGCGGTGTGGCGGAATGTGCTTGCCCGGCGCCAGGATCGAAAAGAATGCTGTGAACATGCCGGGGATGGACTCGACCAGCCGAGTCGTCTCCGGGCATCGCTCACAGTTGTTTTCCATCTTATAGCCGTACCCATACAGGAAAAACGTCTTCCACCGATCGTCCTGCGTGATGTTCAACTGGTCCTTGGAAATGTCCTGGAAGTTGGGGATATCGTCCTGGCGGGTGAGCACTTGTTCCAGTTCACCGCGTATCACCTGCCACTGGGCTTCCAGCGCGCCGGTCCAGGAGAACTGCGCCGGATCGAAGAAGGGCGTCACACCAACTTTTGAATAGCGGCGGATCGCGTTTTCCAGGCGTTTGATGACCCACAAGCCAATGGCCACGCTGGGCCGATGCTTGCGCTTGCGTTTGGGTCGGCCTGCATCGATCTTGTTGTTGCCTTGGCTCATGTTTCCTCCAAAAGACGTGTCGGATAGGGCACTCGGATCAGCCCAGGCGCCGGTGCCATCAAGCACCACCCTGCTCCCGAGCAACTGGACCTCCACGAGTCGTACGCCTGCAGGCCGGGCATCAGGCGTCGTGTAGCCCGGAGCGCGGCGCAAACAGGCGTACCACCGGCCTGTGCCTTTCAGCTTTCAGATCGACCTGAGTGAGCCAAGGCTGCAGCTCAGCGCCGCGCTTGCGCAGGCTGATCGCCCAGATGACCCGCACCGCCAGTACCAGCGTCGAGATCAGGGTCCAGAGCGCCACGAGTTGCAGGCCGATGTCATTGGCCTGTGCTATCCAGGCCAGGCTGAGCAACAGCAGGTTGGGATTACGCCGCGCGGTCACCAACCGGTTGACGGAATCGAACGGCCGCCAGAGAAACAACGAAAAAGGCGCCGCCAATTTGAACGCTCCTTCGCACAGGCGCCCGCCCAGGTAACCGAGGAAAATCACCCAGTACAGGGCGTCGAGCGGCATGGCATGGTTCCAGCTTGCTGCGAGCCCGACGCCCCAGGCGATGTACCACAGGGGCGGATGCACCAAGTCCAGGGCGTGGTCAAAGATATTGCCGAAACGCGTCGAGGTGACGGTCACCCGGGCCAGCTTGCCGTCAACGGTGTCGAGGAATGTCATCACCCAGCCCGCCAGCAGGCCGGAACCATAGTTGCCGTTCCAGAACCACCATCCAGCGAGAATCGCCAGTACGTAGCTCGCCGCCGTGACATGATTGGGGCTCAGCCCCAGGCGCACGCATACGCCGGTCACCCAACGCGCCGGCAGTGGCCATACCTTCAGGGTGATGAGGTCGGTGACGCCTTTGTAGGCACCGCTGAACAGCGCTTTTTCCAGTTGTGCCCGGTTGGAATCCGTTATGAAGGCGACCCAGGGCCGATCCAGTTTGCGCAATTGAGTCTGCAGTCCGGACGCTACAGTGTCGGGCCGAACCTTCTGCAAGCCGGCAATGACTGGGCCTTCGAGGCGGACGGCTCGCTCATCGAGTTGATCGGCACCAAGGCAGGCCGCCGCCACCGTGCCGTTACGCGGGTCCTGCAGGGCAACGCCTTCACTGGCCAGGAGGCCGCGTATGACGCGCTCGTCATACAAATAATCCTCGCGCAGTAACAACACAACGCCATCCTTGGGTAGCGGCTGGCCGGCCCCTAGCAAATGAACCTTGGGTAGCCTGCGCAACATTCGGTGCAGCCTTTCCCTGGAGCTTAACCCCCACAACGTCACCGTACATTGGCCTACTAGATAAACTTTCGTTGTCATAAATGCCATGCCTTTTTTTGCGAAAATCGTAGGCCGACCTAGCTCAGTTAGTGCGGCGGCGTAAATCATACGCTAGCATGGCGCGACGCGTGCATCGGCACGACTTATTGACTGGGCGGCTCTGTCCCAGTTTCAGTACCCTGCTTGGAGACGGCATGACGCAGAGCAACGGGCTTCATCGTGTAATCATTCTCAGTGCAGGCCAGGGCCGTCGCCTTCTTCCCTATACCGAGAGCAGCCCAAAATGTCTGATCGAACTCGGCGGCAAGACGGTCATCGAATGGCAGATAGACGCGCTTCGGGCAAGGGGCTTCGATGACATCAATGTCGTCGCCGGCTATGGAATTGACCAGGTTGAACACTTGCTTGAACAGCGTTATGGCCAAGGCAGCATTTCCATTCACTACAACCCGTTCTTCGAGGTGGCCGACAACCTTGCCAGTTGCTGGATGGCACGGCATTTAATGGATGGTGAATTTCTTTTGCTCAACGGCGACACCGTGTTTGATCTTCCGGTGCTTGACCGCCTGCTCAAGGCACCGGCTAGGCCGATTACGCTTGCCATAGACCACAAGCCCGGTTACGACAGCGATGACATGAAAGTCTGCTTGGACGGCGACCGGCTTGCCCGGGTGGGCAAGAACTTGCCGCTGGACAGCGTGGACGGCGAGTCGATCGGCATGATGCGCTTTCAACCCGAAGGCGCCCTGTTGTTCCGCTGTGCGCTGGAAGCCAGCATGCGCACCCCGGAAGCATTACAGCGGTGGTACTTGAGCATCATTGACCACTTGGCGCAAACCACAGGCCAAGTGTTCGTCCACTCCATTGCCGGCTTGAGTTGGGGAGAGTTAGACTTCCCACACGATCTCGAGGCAGCCACCCTTAAGGTTCGCTCATGGAGCCGGCCGGCGACCGGAGTGTATGACAAGCCGTTTCAGCCATGATCCTCTCTAGAAGCTTAGTTGGAAGTGGATCGCCACCGATGGTGCTTCGGCAGACGGACCGTCTACCGCATTTATCTTGCTTTAGCCACCCGTATAGATGTCTAGCGTCTCTACAGGGGTGAGGTGACTACACGGTGGCGGGGCACGCTATGGCCATACGCTTAGGCTCCTTCATTACGTCTACTACCCGATCAAAAAGTGCAACCATGACTTCATTCGGCCTGCCCTTCGAATTCGAAAGGCTCTAGTGGCCTTTACTTGCTAACCGAGGGACGCCATGAGCAAGTCACCCTGTGATCAACCTCCATCCGCAGGCCGGCGCGGCCTGCTCAAGGATCTGCTGGGCCTGAGTGCCGCCGTGAGCCTGCTGCCCCTGGCCAGCACCGCCCAGGCCGGCATTGGCGACCAGCCGCCCCGGCGGCCGGGCATTGAGGGCAAGCGCTACGGCATGCTGGTGGACCTGCGCAAGTGCATCGGCTGCCAGGCCTGCACGGTGAGTTGTTCAGTGGAGAACCTGCCGCCGATCGGCCAGTTCCGCACCACAGTACTGCAGTACGAAGTCACCGAAACCCCCGACGCCCCCTCGGCACTGATCAACCTGCCGCGCTTGTGCAACCACTGCGATGAGCCGCCGTGCGTGCCGGTCTGTCCGGTGCAGGCCACCTTCCAGCGCACCGACGGCATCGTGCTGGTGGACAACGAGCGCTGCGTGGGCTGTGGCTACTGCGTGCAGGCTTGTCCTTACGACGCGCGCTTCATCAATCACGAAACCCAGACCGCCGACAAGTGCACCTTCTGCGAGCATCGCCTGGAGGTCGGCCTGCTGCCGGCCTGCGTGGAAAGCTGCGTGGGCGGGGCGCGCGTGATCGGCGACCTGAATGATCCGCAAAGCGAGATTTCCCGCCGGCTGGAAACCCACAAGGACGAGATTCGTGTCCTCAAGCCGGGGATGAACACCGACCCGCACGTGTACTACATCGGCCTGCCCGAGGCCTTCGTCAACGAAGTGGACGGCCAGGCGGGTATCCGTCTGATCGCCAAGCATTAAGGACGTTGCCATGCAGATCGTTGAGCTGCTGACCCCCGAGTACGAGGCTGCCTGGCTGCCCTGGGCGGTGCAATATTTCTTCTTCATCGGCATCGCCGCCACCACGGCGCTCACCGCCGCCGTCCTGGCATTCGGCAAGCCCGGCTCGCCCTCGGCGCGCCTGATGCCGGCGGCCGTGGTGGTGCTGCTGGTCACCGCCATCGCCGCGCCAGTGTCGCTACTGGCCGACCTGCACCAGCCGGGGCGCTTCTGGCACTTCTATGCGCATTTCACGCCCTGGTCGTGGATGTCCATTGGCGCCTACCTGCTGCCGCCGTTCGTGATGCTGGCCCTGGGTTTTTGCCTGCTGTGGTGGCTGCGCTGGGAACGCCCGCTGCGTCTTGTCGGCCTGGCCATGGCGCTGCTGGCGGTGGGCATCCTGGTCTATACCGGCGCCGAAGTGATGGTGGTGCGCGCCCGCCCGCTGTGGAACACGCTGCTGCTGCCGTGGAACTTCGCCGTCACCGGCTGGCTGGCCACGCTGGGCGCCATGCTTTTGGTCGGCCGCTGGCTGCCGGGCGGTCTGGCCGCCATGCCGCTGGAACTGCTGCGTCGCCTCGGCCTCAGTGCGCTGGCGCTGGTGGTGCTGGGCGCGCTGGTCTGGGTGGTGACCGGCAGTCTGGGCCTGGATCCGTCGTTCCCCGTGGCGCTGCGCCTGTTCGAGGACTTCCCGGTATGGCGCCTGAGCCTGCTCGGCGCGGTACTGAGCGGCTTGCTGTTGCTGGCCATGCTGGCCCGCCCCGCTGCGCGACTGGGCGGCGCCGGCTACTCGCTGCTGGTGGCGCTGGCCATGCTGGCTTCGGCCTGGGTGTTCCGCTGGGTGGTGTTCATGAGCGTGCAGGGCGTGCCCAAGTACGGTGCCGGCCTGTACCTGTACAGCATGCCGCTGGGCGGTGACGGACTGCTGGGCATTGCCGGCATGTTCGGCCTGTGTCTGGCGCTGCTGGTTGCCGTGGTATTCGTGCTGGAACGCTTTCCCTCTTTTAACCCGGCCCGGGCCGGTCACTGATCAGGAGTCGATGACATGACCGACAAGTCCAAGCAACAAGAACTGCAGGATGCCGGCCGGCGCAAAGTGATCACCCAGGGCGCCGCCGTCGCCGGTGGTCTGGCGGTGTTCGCCGCAGGCTACAGTGAAACCGTCAGCCGGGCGGTGACCGGGCTGGTGCACGGCACCGCCGGCACGCCCACCGCCGACGCGGTGCGCGGCAATTCCCTGACCCCGGAATTTCGCATTGACCCGCTAACTGGCGCGCTGTCCACCCAGCCGGGGCAGACAGTTAGCCCGTCGGTGTGCCTGGGCTGCTGGACCCAGTGCGGCATTCGCGTACGGGTGGACAACGAGGCCAACCGCATCATTCGTGTGGCCGGCAACCCTTATCACCCGCTGGCCACCACCCAGCCGGCGGACATGCAGACGCCGGTGCGCGATGTGTACGCAGCGCTGGGCGGCGATGCCGGCATCGAAGGCCGCGCCACCGCCTGCGGGCGCGGCTCGGCGATGTTCGAGCAGCTGACCAGCCCCTACCGCGTGCTGCAACCGCTAAAACGGGTGGGCAAGCGCGGCGAGGGCAAGTGGCAAACCATTTCCTTCGATCAGTTGGTCGAGGAAGTCTGCGAGGGTGGCGATCTGTTTGGTGAAGGTCATGTGGACGGCTTGCGCGCGATCTATGACCGCGAGACCCTGATCGATCCGGCCAACCCGGAGTACGGCCCGCTGAGCAACCAGTTGCTGTTCACCGATGCCGGCAACGAAGGCCGCACGCCGTTCGTGCGCCGCTTTACTCAGCAGTCGTTTGGCAGCGTCAACTTTGCCAACCACGGCTCGTACTGCGGCCAGACCTACCGGGTGGGCACCGCTGCCGCGCTCGGCGACCTGGCCGGCACGCCCCACGGCAAGCCGGACTGGGACAACGCCCGTTTCGGCCTGTTCATCGGCACTGCGCCGGCCCAGGCGGGTAACCCTTTCCAGCGCCAGGGCCGGCAACTGGCCGAGGCGCGTACCCGCACCGACAAGCCGGTGTTCGAGTACGTGGTGGTTTCGCCGACACTGCCGGCCACCTCCAACGTGCTCAGCGATGGCAGCGAGTGGCTGGCGGTCAAGCCGGCCGGCGACCTGGCGCTGGTGATGGGCATGATCCGCTGGATCCTCGACAACCGTCGCTACGACGCCGGCATGCTCGCCCAGCCGGGCCAGGCGGCCATGCGGGCGGCGGGCGAAGTGTCCTGGAGCAACGCCACCCATTTGCTGGTCAATGATCCGGAGCATCCGCGCTTCGGCAGTTTCCTGCGCGGCGCCGACCTGGGCTGGAGCGATGTCGATGCCTACGTTGTGCAGCGCGCCGACGGCGAGTTGGCCGCGCACACCCAGGCCGAACCGGCGGAGCTGTTCGTCGAACGCACGGTGACGCTGGACGGTCAGCCGGTGCGGGTCAGCAGCTCGCTGAGCCGCCTGCACGCTGAAGCCCGGCGCATGAGCCTGGAGGAATACGCTCGCGAATCCGGCGTGCCGGTGGAGAAGATCATCGGGCTGGCCGAACGCTTTACCGGCTACGGCAAGCAGGCGGTGGCCAACTCCCACGGCGGCACCATGAGTGGTTCCGGCTTCTACACCGCCTATGCCATCGGCATGCTCAACACGCTGATCGGCAACCTCAACGTCAAGGGCGGCCTGGTGGTGGACGCCGGCCAGTTCCCGCCGTTCGGCCCGGGGCCGCGCTACAACATCGGCGGTTTCGCCGGCAAGGTGGACCCCAAGGGTGTGGCCCTGTCGCGCCACCGTTTCCCCTATGAAAAGAGCAGCGAATACCGCCGCAAGAAAGAGGCCGGCCAGTCCCCGTACCCCGCCAAAGCGCCCTGGTATCCGGCAGTCGGCGGGCTGAGCTCGGAAATGATCGCCGCCGCCCTGGATGGCTACCCGTACCGCGCCAAGGTGTGGATCAACCACATGGGTAATCAGGTGTACGGCATCGCCGGCTGGCGGCACGTCATCGAGGAGCGCCTGCGCGATCCGAAACTGATGCCGCTGAGCATCGCGGTGAACCCGTTCATCAACGAAACCAGCGCGCTGGCCGACTACATCGTGCCGGACACCTTGACCTACGAAAGCTGGGGTGTCTCCGCGCCCTGGAACGGCGTGGTGGCCAAGGCCTCCAGCGTGCGCTGGCCGGTGGTCGAGCCGCGCGTGGCGAAGACCGCCGAAGGTCAGCCGATCAGTCTGGAAAGTTTCCTGATCGCCACCGCCAAGCGCCTCGGCATGCCGGGCTTTGGCGCCGGCGCGATTCGTGACGTCCAGGGCAACCGCCACGACCTGAACAGCGCCGCCGACTTCTACCTGCGTGGCTTTGCCAACATCGCCTACGCCGGCGGCCAGCCGGTGCCGGAAGCCAGCGATGACGACCTGGCGCTCACCGGCGTGATACGTCACGCCGAGCAGTTGCAGCACGGTCTCAAGCCCGAGGAGTGGCGGCGTGTGGCGCTGTTGATGAGCCGTGGCGGACGCTTTGCGCGCGTCGAGGATGCCTGGAACGAGGATGGCCAGCTGCGCCAGGGTTACGCAAATCCGCAGCAGATCTGGTACGAGGACCTGGCCAGGATGCGTCACTCGCTGACCGGCGAGCGTTACAGCGGTTGCCCGACCTGGTATCCGGTGCGCATGGCCGACGGTCGTCCGATGCGCGAGTTGTACGGCGAGGCGCAGTGGCCGCTGCTGATGATCTCCTTCAAGTCGCACCTGATGAGCGCGTTTTCCATCGGCGCCGACCGGCTGCGTCAGGTGCACCCCCATAACCCGGTGTATCTGCATCGCGACGATGCGGCGCGGTTGGGCATCGGTCATGGCGACCGAGTGCGCCTGGTCACTCCAGGTGGCACGCGGGAAGGGGTGGCGCTGGTGCGTGACGGGCTGATGCCGGGCACCGTTGCCGTTGAGCACGGCTACGGACACACCGAGCTGGGCGCTCGCACCCATCAGGTGAATGGCCAGCCCATGCCGCACAACCCGGCGCTGGCGGCGGGGGTCAACCTCAACGACCTCGGCTTCGGCGATCCGACCCGTCCGGACACCAACGTGTGGATCGACTGGGTCTCGGGTGCGGCGGTACGCCAGGCCCTGCCGGTGCGCATCGAACGGGTCTGAGTCGGGCGGCACGTCAGACGCCGGGTCAGGAGCAATCCTGGTCCGGCGTTTTTCTGTCTGGAATTCATGTAGGGCGTGAAAACGATGCCGGCAATTGGCAGGCTTAAAATCTATTGCCTAATAAAATATAAAAACATATATTGTTTCTGTCTTAGATGAGTGAGATTTCATGAATACCCATCCCATTCCCCTGGACATCCAGAAACTGCGCGCCAATGCCGACAGCGCAGGCCAGTTGCTCAAGGCGCTGGCCAATCCCGATCGTTTGCTGCTGCTCTGTCAGCTGTCACAGGGCGAGCGCAACGTGAGTGAGCTCGAAGCGTTGCTGGGCATTCAGCAGCCGACGCTGTCCCAGCAGTTGGGCGTGTTACGCCGTGAAGGTCTGGTGGAGACCCGGCGCGAGGGCAAGCAGATCTATTACCGCATCAGTAGCCCCGAGGCGCTGGCGGTGATTTCCACGCTCTATCAACTGTTTTGCGCAAAGGAGTCGACATGATCATTGATTGGGCTCATTTCACACCCTGGACTTCGCTGGCCGGCGGCATGTTGATCGGCCTGGGCGCCGGCCTGTTTGTGGTCCTCAATGGGCGCATCGCCGGCATCAGCGGGCTGCTGGCCAGCCTGTTGGAGCGGGGTGGCGAGGGGCGCGGCGAAAAAGGTCTGTTTCTGCTCGGGGTGCTGCTCGCGCCACTGTTATGGGTGGTCTTCTCCACGCTGCCAGTGCCGCAATTCCAGACCAACGGGTTGGGCCTGTTGATGGCCGGTCTGCTGGTGGGCGTGGGCACGCGCTATGGCTCCGGGTGCACCAGTGGTCATGGCGTATGTGGCATTTCACGCCTGTCGCCCCGCTCCATGGCTGCAACCGCTGCGTTCATGGCCAGCGGTTTTGTCACGGTTTTCATGCTACGTCATCTGTGGGGAGGCTGATATGCGCAAGGTGACTGCTTTTGCCGCCGGATTGATCTTCGGTATCGGCTTGTTGTTGTCGGGCATGGCCGATCCCGCCAAGGTCATCGGCTTTCTCGATCTGGCCGGCCAGTGGGACCCGTCGCTGGCACTGGTTATGGGTGGCGCTGTCGCCGTGGCCTTTTTACCCTTCACCTGGGCGCGTCGGCAGACCCGTTCGCTGCTGGACGCTCCCATGCGGCTGCCCGAGAAGCGCGAGCTGGATCGTCGCCTGATCGGCGGCAGTTTGCTGTTTGGCATCGGCTGGGGAATTGCCGGGATCTGTCCGGGGCCGGCCGTGGCGCTGGTGCTGACCGGCTACTGGCAAATCCTGCTCTTCGTGTGCGCCATGTTCGCTGGAATGTGGCTGTTCTCCGCGCTGGAACGCCGGCGCCCCTGATGACCTAGAGGTCTGTATGAAAACCAACGTGGGAACCCTTGATCGCGGCCTGCGCATTGTCGTTGGCGTGGTGCTCATCGCTCTTAGCCTGTTCGGCGTGATCGGTTGGTGGGGCTGGCTCGGCGTGCTGCCGCTGGCCACCGGGCTGTTCCGCTTCTGCCCGGCGTATCCGCTGTTGGGCATCAACACCTGCAAACGTTCCTGACGTTTTGTTCCTGACAAGGAGTGGCCTATGAAAACCATCAGTGTGCAAGGCGGCATGGGTAACGGCTTCGCCATCGAAATGGCCTGCGGCAATCATTCGGTGTTCATCGACCAGCCGCGTGCGGCATTCGGCACCGATACCGGCCCGAGCCCGCTGGAGCTGGTCCTGGCGGCGTTGGGTGGCTGCCTCGGCACCATCGCCCGGTTCCTCGCCCACCAGCGAAAGATTGAACTTCGCGGCATGCGCTTCGAGATCGAGGCGGATTACGACCCGGCCGGTCTGCTGGGGCGTGATAACACCGTGCGCCCCGGTTTTGAGGAGGTGCGCTTGCGCGTCGAGATTGATGCGGACCTGAGTCCTGAAGAGAAACTGGCGTTCTTGGAAGAAGTCGAGCGCCGCTGCCCGTTGGTCGACAACCTGCTGAACGGCACCCACTTGCACACCGAGCTGGCTGAGCCGTCCTGAAGTGAAAACTGCCTGGACCAGGGGCGTAGCGACACACTCAAGTCACTACGCCCCTGCCTCTGGGCTGCAAAACTCAGCGCATATCGAACAGTTCCTGATGGAAGTCGGCAGGGCTAAGGCCGTGGGCATTGAAGTCCTCGCTCAGCGCCTGGCCAAAGCCGGCCGGGCCGCAGAACCAGATATTTGCCGCCGACCATTCCGGCACTTCCTGACGGATGCGTTCGCCGTTCAGTCGACCGTCGCGAGCCGTGACCAGCACATGCAGTCGAACCCCGGCGCGTTTGGCGAGCTGGCGAACTCGCTCGATAAAACCCTCGTCAGGCTCGTTGGTGCTGTAGAACAGATCGATGGCCTTGCCATCCGGCTGTTTGATCAGAGCCTGCAGGCGGGCAATGAACGGGGTGATGCCGATACCACCCGCTACCCAGATCTGCCGCGATTTGCCGCAGCTGAAGTCGAAGCGGCCATAGGGACCCTCCACGCTGACCAGATCGCCGACCTTCACCTTGTCAGGCAATGTTTGGGTGTAGTCGCCGAGGCCTTTGACCAGGAAGAACATGCGGCCATCGTCATGCCAGGCCGAGGAGATGGTGTACGGGTGGGCGCCCTCGTGTGGATCGAGGGTCACGAAGGCGAACTGTCCAGCCTGGTGGCCGGGCCAGCGGTCTTTCAGCTTGATGGCAAACTTCAGCACGCGGTTGTCGCGGTGGTGCAGCACTTCCTCGATTTCGCCCACGGCGCGGCGCTTGTAGCCCACGCGGCGGAATAGCGAGACAAAGGCGGCGATCGTGCCGCCGGCCATGAGCGCCAGCATCAACAGGCCGATGGGTGCGCTCCAGAAATCGAACGGCATCAGCACCACCGAATGCACGACCAGCGCCAGATAGACCAGCGCCAGCAACCGGTGAGTCTTGAAAAAATGCCGGTAGGGGAAGCGTTTGAGCAGAGCCAAGACGACCAGCACGACCAGTGCATAGAAGGCCCATTCGCCGATACTCTCGGCCAGGCCGCGCTGGCTGCGAAAAAAGCGGAACAGTTCTACTGTCTGCTCGGGCTGCGGTCCCTTGTGCGGTTTGGTCAGCAAGCCCCAGCCAACCGCCCATTTGGTGCCTTGGGCCCACAACCAGTGGATGATCGAGACCACCAAGCCGGTTATGCCTAGCCACTTGTGCAGCCGGTAGGTCTTGTCCAGACCGCCGAAAAAGGGCTCGATCCGCACCGGGCGCAGCGCCAGCAGCATGCCCACGCTCATCACGCCGATGCCGATGATGCCGGTGTAGGTCACCAGCACATGGCGTACGTCGAAAAATCCATAGTTGGGCGGCAGCAGCGGATCGGCCAGCAGCCACAACGCGCTGAGAATCAGCAGTAGGGCTATATAACCGACTTTGATGGGCTTCATGAGGGTATCTCCGGACTTACTTGCCGGTATTGTCCGTTAAGGCCGGTCACCAGTGACCGGCTTTTTCATTTGAGCGAGGGCTGGCCTTGGTCTGTGTGCAAATCGTGCAATCGCTGTTCAGACTGAATGCAACTGCTGTTCAGTGGCGTTGCAATTGGGTGTTCAGTGCGAATGCAACTCGATGTGCAGGTCACTGCGTTTTCGCAGTTTTATGAAACCGTTTCAGCGAGCACTAGGAAAGGCCGTGACCACCCGAAAAGTGGTGCGATAAACTCGTTTCGCCAATCAAAGTTCGCTAATCCACAACAGATGACGAGTAAAGCGAACTTTAATTCGTGCTTATGTTGGTTTTCGGTTCCATTGCTCCCCAAACCCCTTGTTCACATAAACGACGACGATGTCGCCCACCTCTGCGTCGAGTGACCGGTCGATCACGAGCAATGTGCCGTGGTAGATGCCAATACCGGACATGCTGTCGCCTTCGGTCTCGGCCAACCAGATATGAGGGGCTCGGAGGTTCAGCAGCACGTCGAGCGATATCGGTGGTTCGTAGTAGTCCGCAGCAGGGCTTGGGAAGCCTCCCTGGACCGTTCCGGAAAGGACGCTTACCAGAATGTTTGTTTCGACGTCGGTACACCTTCGGAGACGCATAAACGGCACTTCACTGTAACTGTACGCATATACAGTAACGCGCCCGGCACTCAAATTTCTAGAGCATTCGGTCTCCGGATCCAGGGCTCAGCGCCGTATCGATTGCATAAGCATAAGCGGCGTCGGCCAGCTCCTGTCTTTCCCGGCGCTCCGCGTCGTCAATGAGATCAAGGCGATAGAGGGTGTCGAGATGCGCACGGAGCGCGCCATAGCGGAATGCTATGTCGCCGGCCGAGGTCAGCTGCTCAATCTCTACATCCCAAATGGCCAGCTCCTCGATCAATGTCGTCGCCATGGCTTGTCCTGGCGAAGCTTGATTAGAAGCTGCAGAACCAATCCGACGCGGCGTACTCGGCGTCGGCGAAGGTCATCTGCTTCATCGGGAAACTCGGTGGGTGGAATCCGGGTATTTTGCCAAAATCTGGAAGTCTTCTTCAGAGTTTCCCTAGTGTGCGCTCTCTTGCTTGGATGGCATTACGTTCTGGCCCAACGTTACTGTAGCGAATCCGCAGCAGTATCAATCAAAGCCTCCTGTATCCCGCGTGAAGAAAGACGCTACGTTGCGCCCGTTCTTCCACGGCTTCGCTTGCCGCCCCGCTACGGCAGATTCGAAGTATTCATCGAAATGTCATCCTTTAGAAGCAGTGCGGTAACAAGGAATTTCTACCCTCTGCATCGCGAACCGCAATTGTGCGGCCAGCAATATTGCGAAAGGTGATCAAATGACGCCCCATCCGATACAGGACGCCGTGCTGCGGGTCGACCGGTTGAGCGTCGTCTATCCAGGCGGCGTGACAGCCCTACGCGATACCTCGATTGCATTTCGGCGTGGTGAGTTCACCGTGCTGCTTGGTCTCTCGGGCGCAGGCAAGTCGACCTTGCTCCGTAGTCTCAATCGACTCGTCACGCCCACTGGCGGCAGTGTCACCAGCGAACTCGGTGAACTCGGCAGCGGCTCGGCCTTGCGTCAGCATCGTCGGCGTACCGCCATGATCTTTCAGCACCACCAGCTAATCGAACGTCAAAGCGCACTGGCTAATGTGCTGACCGGTCGGCTGGCCTTTCACAACACGCTCCGCTCGCTGTTTCCTCTGCCGCGTGCCGATCAGGAGATTGCGCTCAGTTGCCTCGCTCGGGTCGGTCTGGCAGACAAGGCGCTAAGCCGGGTGGACAAACTGTCCGGTGGCCAGCAGCAGCGGGTAGGCATCGCGCGTGCGCTAGCGCAACAGCCGGCGATCATTCTGGCCGATGAGCCGGTAGCCAGTCTCGACCCGGCCACTTCGGTCCGTGTTCTCGGATTGCTGCGCGACATCTGCAAGGAAGACGGCATCACCGCCATCGTTTCGCTGCATCAACTCGAATATGCCCGCCGCTTCGCCGATCGCGTCGTCGGGCTGGCCGATTCTCAGATCGTTTTCGATGCCGCGCCCTCGGAACTCACCGATGCGCAGCTTGAGCGCATCTATGCAGGCGGCTCTACGACTCAGCCAGCGAATGCTCCGGCTGAACCACCTGTCATGCTCGAACCTTCACAGGAGATGTCCCGATGAAACGCTTATCCGCGCTCTTATTGACTTGCTTGCTGTCCGCTGTTTCAAGTTTGTCCGCCCTAGCGGCCGATGCCGATCCGGATGTGCTAAAGGTTGCCCTGCTGCCGGACGAAAACGCCTCCGAGCTGATCAAGCGTAACCAGCCGCTGAAGGATTATCTGGAAGAGCATCTGGACAAGAAGGTGCAGCTGATCGTAACCACCGACTATTCCTCGATGATTGAGGCGCTGCGCTTTGGCCGTATCGACCTGGCGTATTTCGGTCCGCTGTCCTACGTCATGGCCAAAAGCAAAAGCGACATCGAGCCCTTCGCTGCCATGGTCATCGACGGCAAGCCGACCTATCGCTCGGTGATTATCGCCAATGTGGCGTCAGGCGTGAATGAGTATGCCGACCTTAAGGGCAAGAGAATGGCCTATGGTGACCGGGCATCGACGTCCAGCCATTTGATTCCCAAAACCGTGCTTCTTGAGACGGCCGATTTGACGGGTGGGCAGGACTACGAACAACATTTTGTGGGCACGCATGACGCCGTTGCCGTCAACGTGGCGAACGGCAACGCCGATGCGGGTGGGCTGTCGGAGGTAATTTTCAATCACGCAGCCGAACGTGGCCTGATCGATCCGAGCAAGGTGAAAGTACTTGGTTACAGCGGCGAATACCCCCAGTACCCCTGGGCGATGCGCTCGAACCTGAGCCCCGAGCTGAAAACCAAGGTGCGGGATGTATTCGTCGGTATCGACGATCCCGAAGTGCTGCGCAACTTCAAGGCCGAGGCCTTCGCGCCAATCACCGACGCCGACTACGATGTGATCCGCAACATGGGATCGCTGCTCGGCCTCGACTTCGCCACGATGTGAGCACCGATATGTCTTCTCATTACGACGTGCAGGCGCTGCCTGCAGAGCAACGCGAGCACATCCTTCGAGGCTTCGGCCTCGGTTGGTGGCGCCAGCTGGGGCAGGTGGCGATTGTATTCGGAGTGGTGCTGTTGGCCTGCTGGTACGTGGGGCTGCTCGATGCCACCACGCTGCTGAACGGGCTGCCCTCCATCGCGACCCTGGCAGGCGAGGCCATGCCGCCAGACTTTTCGGGCTATCGAAGCTGGATTCGCCCCTTGATCGACACCTTGGCGATGAGCATCGCCGGTACGGCCATCGCAGTGGTGTTCTCGCTGGTGGTGGCCTTCGTTGCAGCGCGCAATACGGCGCCGCACCCCCTTGTGTTCGGTGTTGCCCGGGTGCTGCTCAATGCCCTGCGGTCGGTGCCGGAGCTGATCATGGGCATCATCTTCGTTGCAGCCGTAGGGTTCGGCGCCTTGCCGGGCGTGCTTGCCCTGGGTCTGCATTCGGTCGGCATGGTCGGCAAGTTCTTCGCCGAGGCCATCGAGCACGTCGACGAAGCGCCGGTGGAAGCCGCTCGGGCGGCGGGGGCTACGCCGATGCAAGTGCTGCTGCACGCGGTTTTGCCACAGGTGACGCCGCAGTTCGCCGACGTGGCGATCTACCGCTGGGAATACAACTTTCGCGCCTCCACCGTGATGGGCATGGTTGGCGCCGGCGGTATCGGCTTCGAACTCATGGGCTCGCTGCGCATCATGCAGTACCAGGAGGTTGCAGCAATCCTGCTGGTCATCCTGGCCATGGTCACGCTAGTAGACGCCTTCAGTGGCGTGCTGCGCAAACATTTCAAATAGGACAAACCATGCTGCCGAAACTCGTTATAACTCACCGAGTACACGATGAGATCCTGCAACTGCTGGCGCCACATTGCGAGCTGATGACCAACCAGACCGACAGCACGCTGACGCGCGAGGAAATTCTGCGCCGCTGCCGCGATGCTCAGGCGATGATGGTGTTCATGCCCGATCGGGTCGATGCAGACTTTCTTCAAGCCTGCCCTGAGCTGCGTGTAGTCGGCTGCGCGCTCAAGGGCTTCGACAATTTCGATGTGGACGCCTGTACTGCCCGCGGGGTCTGGCTGACCTTCGTGCCTGATCTGTTGACCGTCCCGACTGCCGAGCTGGCGATCGGACTGGCGGTGGGGCTGGGGCGGCATCTGCGGGCAGCAGATGCGTTCGTCCGCTCTGGCGAGTTCCAGGGCTGGCAACCACAGTTCTACGGCACGGGGCTGGATAACGCTACGGTCGGCATCCTTGGCATGGGCGCCATCGGACTGGCCATGGCTGATCGCTTGCAGGGATGGGGCGCGACCCTGCAGTACCACGAGGCGAAGGCTCTGGATACACAAACCGAGCAACGGCTCGGCCTGCGCCAGGTGGCGTGCAGCGAACTCTTCGCCAGCTCGGACTTCATCCTGCTGGCGCTTCCCTTGAATGCCGATACCCAGCATCTGGTCAACGCCGAGCTGCTTGCCCTCGTACGGCCGGGCGCTCTGCTTGTAAACCCCTGTCGTGGTTCGGTAGTGGATGAAGCCGCCGTGCTCGCGGCGCTTGAGCGAGGCCAGCTCGGCGGGTATGCGGCGGATGTATTCGAAATGGAAGACTGGGCTCGCGCGGACCGGCCGCGGCTGATCGATCCTGCGCTGCTCGCGCATCCGAATACGCTGTTCACTCCGCACATAGGGTCGGCAGTGCGCGCGGTGCGCCTGGAGATTGAACGTTGTGCAGCGCAGAACATCATCCAGGTATTGGCAGGTGCGCGCCCAATCAACGCTGCGAACCGTCTGCCCAAGGCCGAGCCTGCCGCATGTTGAATCCGGTCTGGCTGAAGAGCCTGGTAGCGATCGTTCAAACAGGCAGTTTTCAGAGCGCGGCGAGGGCGTTGGGGCTGGCCCAGCCGACGGTGTCGCAGCACTTGCAGAAGCTTGAAGAGCAGGTCGGCGTAACGCTGGTGCAGCGCAGTCGTAGCGGCTGCCAGCCTACCACACGGGCGCTGGCCTTCATGCCGCATGCGACCGCCTTGCTCGACATGCACGCCCGGGCGCTAGAAGCCCTGCATGGCAATCGTGAGCGCGTCGGGGCCAGCTCCAACATCGGCACCTACCTTCTCCAGCCATTCGTGCGCAACTATCTGACGACCGCAAATGAGAGGGGCGAGGTGGATCTGCGCATCGCCGCCAACCCGGATGTGGCCGACCAGCTACTGGCGGGCCAGCTCGACGCCGCGATCATGGAATGGTGGCTACCTCACCCCGACTTCGAACACCGCCTCTGGCGGGTCGAGCCGCTGGTGCTTATCGTCAGCCCCGACCATGCGCTGGCTGAAGCAGGGTGCATAGAACGTGATCGTCTGGTGGACCTGCCGATGCTGGGAGGTGAACCGGGTAGCGGTACCGGACGGCTTCTGACCGAATACTTTGGCGAACTGGGCGTGCCTCGCAGCGGTATGCAGCTAGGCAGCACCGAGGCAGTCAAACAAGCAGTGAGGGCGGGACTCGGCGTGTCGTTGGTGATGGCTTCCGCAGTACAAGACGAAGTTCGCAGTGGCGCGCTGGTAGCTCTTCCCATCCCGGGGCTTGAAAAGCGTCTCCAACTGATCTGGCGCAAACCTCCCGGAAATCTGCACCCGCCGGGATTTGTGCGGCACTTATTGGAGGAGGCAGATCTAGCTGGATAAGGTGATGGATGGTTGCGATCCAGCGCTTGGCTTGTCAGCCTAGGGAAACTCTGAAAAAGACTTTCTGATTTGGCAAAATACCGCGACCCCACCCACCGAGTTTCCCGATGAAGCAGATGACCTTCGCCGACGCCGAGTACGCTGGCAAGCGCAAGCAAACCCGCAAGGAGTTGTTCCTGATCGAGATGGATCGGGTGGTGCCGTGGAAGGGCTTGATTGCTTTGATCGAGCCACATTATCCGAAGGGTGAAGGTGGCCGTCCGGCCTACCCGTTGATGGCGATGCTGCGTGTGCATCTGCTGCAGAACTGGTTCGGCTACAGCGATCCAGCGATGGAGGAAGCGCTGTACGAAACCACGATCCTGCGCCAGTTTGCCGGGCTGAACCTGGAGCGCATCCCCGACGAAACCACCATTCGACGACCTGCTGGAGCTGTACTGCGGCAACGGCAACTTCACTCTGCCGCTGGCCACCCGCGTGCGTCGCGTGCTGGCCACCGAGATCAGCAAGACCTCGGTCAACGCGGCGCTGGCCAATATCGCTGACAACGGCATCGACAACATCGAGCTGGTGCGCCTCTCCGCCGAGGAGCTGACCCAGGCGCTGAACGAGGTGCGGCCGTTCCGCCGCCTCGCCGATATCGACCTGAAGCGCTACGATTTCGGCAGCGTCTTCGTCGACCCACCGCGCGCCGGCATGGACCCGGACACCTGCGAACTGACCCGTCGCTTCGAGCGCATCCTCTACATCTCCTGCAACCCGGAAACCCTGGCGCAGAACATCGCCCAGCTGGCCGACACCCACCGCATCGAACGCTGCGCGCTGTTCGACCAGTTCCCCTACACCCACCACATGGAATCCGGGGTGCTGCTGGTCCGCAAGTGACCCGCTGCGATTGAACGCCGGCGGCCAACCGGCGCTCACATCCGTAACCCTCACGGATTACGGAGGCACACGCATGCTGGTATTCGAGTCGATCTACACCGAAGGTCTGGCGCAGATTTCCTATCTGGTGGGCGACAGCAAGGCCGCCGTCGCCGCGGTGATCGATCCGCGGCGCGACGTCGAGGTCTACCTCGACCTGGCGCGCGACAAGGGCCTGCGCATCGCCTATGCCATCGAGACGCACATCCACGCCGACTTCGTTTCCGGCGCCCAGGCGCTGGCCGAACGCTGCGGCGCCGAGATCATCGGCGGACTACGCCTTCGGGCTGCGTCAGGTGGACGACGGCGAGGTGCTGGAACTGGGTCAGGTCAGCCTGGAAGTGCTGCACTCGCCAGGCCACACCCCCGAGCACATCTCGCTGCTGCTACGTGACAGCCAGCAGGGCGAAGCGCCCTTCGCGCTGTTCACCGGCGATACGCTGTTCAACCTCGACGTCGGCCGCCCCGACCTGCTCGGCGAGGACAGCACCAAGCAGCTGGCAGCGCAGCTCTACGCCACGCTGTTCACCCGCTACCTGCCGCTCGGCGAACGCATCGAGATCTACCCCTGCCACGGCGCCGGCTCGGCCTGCGGCAAATCCATCGGTGACCGTCGCCACTCCACCCTCGGCAACGAATTGCTGTTCAACCCGGCGCTGAACCAGCGCCGCACCGAGCAGGAGTTTGTCGACTGGCTGCTCGACGGCATGCCCGAGCCGCCGCGCCACTATGCGCGGCTCAAGCAGCTCAACGCGCGCCCGCTCGAACGCCTGCATGGCCCGGCGCTGCCACCGCCGTTGGCGCCGGAGGAGTTCCGCCAGCGCACCGCCGATCACGATGCCGTGCAGCTGGTGGATGTGCGCTCGATCCTCGCCTTCGGCGGCGGCCATGTGCCGGGTGCGCTGAACATCGCGCTGCGCGACGAGTTCGCCAGCTGGGCCGGCTGGATGCTCGACGACCAGCGACCGATCTACCTGATCGGCGAGGACAGTGTGGAGGTCCACCAGGCGACGCTGCAGCTCTATCGCATCGGCCTCGACCAGGTCGCCGGCTACCTGCGCAACGGCATGACCGACTGGCAGAACGCCGGCCTGCCGCTGGCGTGCGTCATGCAGTGGACGGTGCACGAACTCGACCGCCGGCGCGGCGACCCCGAGGTCCAGGTACTCGACGTGCGCTCCCCCGAGGAGGTTGCGCAGGGCCGCGTGCCCGGCGCGCGGCATGCCTTCGTCGCGCACCTGCCGCAGCATCTCGAGCAGCTGGACCGGGACGGCATCGTCGCGGTCTATTGCGGCAGCGGCTATCGCGCCTCGATTGCCGCGAGCCTGCTCAAGCGCCACGGCTTCAACCGGGTCGCCAACGTGCCCGGTTCCTGGGCCGCCTGGCGCAAGCATGACCTGCCGGTGGCGCAGCGCTGAATTCGCCGCGGCACGATCCGCATCAGCTGAAGAATGGCCAATCGCTTTTTCCACCGGCCAGAGGCACAGGTACTGCCGGATAAGGCTGCGCCGTTATCCACCCTACGCCCCGTCGATCACCCGATGCGCAGGGTGGATAACGGCCAGCGGCCTTTCCCACACGTCAGTATTCGACTTGCAGTTCGGCGCTGCGCGGTTCGGCTTGGCAGGCCAGCGCCCAGCCCTGACGCACCTCGCTTTCGCTCAGCACCTGGTTGCTGCGCATGCTCACGCTGCCCTCCACCACCCGGCACTTGCAGGCGGCGCAGACACCCGAGCGGCACGCGCTCGGCGGTTGCAGGCCAGCCTGTTCCATGGCCTCCAGCAGCACCTCGCCGCGCGGCACGTCCAGCTCGTGACGGCGACCGTCGAGCGCGACCCGCAGGCGGCTGCGGCGCCCGCCCGGTGCGGCCGTCGGCGCTGCGGCGGCAAAGCGTTCCAGATGGATACGCGCCGCATCCACACCCCGCTCGCCCAGCGCGGCACCCGCGGCATCCATGAACGGTTGCGGCCCGCAGATGAAGGCGTCGGCGGCTGACCAGTCAGCGATCTTCGTGGCAATCGCCGGGCCGCTCGGCACACCCTGCTCGGCATCGAGCCAGATGCGCAGCTGCAGGCGATCGGGGTAACGCGCAGACCACTCGGCCAGCTCCTCGGCAAAGATCAGCGAGGCGGCATCGCGGCTGGCATAGAACAGCCGTACCTGCCCGCTGCCCTCGACCAGCGCCGCCTGCAGGATCGCCATCAGCGGCGTGATACCGCTGCCGGCGCCGAGCAGCAGCAGATCGTCATCCAGGTTGCGCGGCACGAACACGCCGGCCGGCGGCAGCGCCTCGATGCAATCGCCGGCCTGCAGGTTGTCCAGCAGCCAGTTCGACGCGCGGCCGCCGGGCACCCGCTTGATGGTGATGCGCAGCGCGCCATCCGCCTGCGGTCGCTGCGACAGCGAGTAGCAGCGCAGCAGCGCCGGCTCGGCAGCGGGCACCTTCAGCGTGAGGAACTGCCCCGGCTGCGCGGCAAAGCGTGCGCGCTGGGCGGCCGGCACCTGCAGGGTGAACGAGCAGCTGTCGGCGGTTTCGGCCTGGCGTGAGACGATGCGCAGACGGGTGAACTCCCCGGCGGCAGGCGCTGGCGCCGATGCGAACGCGGTCGCGACCGACGTCGTTGCCGGTGTCGACGTCGAAGCCGAAGGTGCAGTCGAAGCCGGCCCCGCCTTGGGCACGCCGCGCAGCATCGGCCATACCGACTTGCGGCGGAACAGCAGCACATAGCCGACATGCAGGCCGATCAGCCACAGCCCCAGGTTGGCGAAGAACTCGTGCACCTCTTCGGCGTCGCCCATCCAGCCGACGAATTCGATGTCGCTGGCGGCGCCGAAGACATCCGGCCCCACGCCCGGCAGGGCGGCCAGCACATCACCGTTGTCGACCATACCCAGGCCGACCACGCTGGCAATGGCGAAACTGCCCAGCGCGCCGACCGTCAGCCACTTGCCGACGCTCGACAGGCCGGGCTTGCTCCGCTGGCCCTTCGGCGGCAGCAACTGCGGGAAGCCGCGCAGGCGCAGCGGCACGATCAGCAGGCGCCACATCAACAGCGCCACCAGGCCATAGCCCAACCAGATATGCAGCGTCTCGGCGTCGTCACCGCTGAGGTAGGCGCCAAGAAAGAAACCGGCCAGCAGCCAGTGGAACAGACGGAAACGATTGAAAGCAGCCACGACGGCGATCCTCTTTGAATGGATGCCGCCTTTGTATTCCTGCGAGCTGAAACGAAACTGAACGGCACCGACCGCTGCGCTTCAGCTTGGCGTAAGGTAGCGCGCCTAGGCTGCGCTCATTCCCAACCGGAGAGCGCACCATGAAAGCCCGCTGGATCATCCTCCTGTCCTGCTGCCTGAGCCTGCCGGCCCTGGCCAAAACCGAACACCCGCTGCTGGCCGGCTACGCCGCACAGGCGCGTCAGGAGAATCCGAACTTCACCAGCTTCTCCGCCGAGCGCGGCAAGGCACTGTACTTCGCCGAGGAGCAGCGCAACGGCAAGACCATGAGCTGCACCACCTGCCACACCGCCGACCCGCGTCAGCCCGGCAAGACGCCGGCGCACCGCAAGGTCGATCCGCTGGCGCCGGCAGCCAACCCCGAGCGCTTCACCGACCTGAAGAAGGTCGAGAAATGGTTCCGCCGCAACTGCGACGACGTCTACGCCCGTGAATGCACCGCGCAGGAAAAGGGTGACTTCATCAGCTGGATCGACAGCATCAAGGGGTCGTCTCAGAAAACGGAAAATAAAGCACGCTAAGCCGGTGGCAGCGGTCGCAATGGCCTGAACTTCCCCGCACCGACCTTGGCACTGCTGCGCCATAGGTAATCGCCGGTCAGGTTGATATGCTCCCACCCCAGCGGGGACAGATATTGCAGCAACGTGTCGTCCAGCGCCATGCCGTGGGCACGCAAAGCACTGGTGGCACGCTCCAGATAGACCGTGTTCCACAACACGATGGCCGCCGTCACCAGATTGAGGCCGCTGGCCCGGTAGCGCTGCTGCTCAAAACTGCGGTCGCGGATTTCACCCAATCGGTAGAAGAAGACCGCCCTGGCCAGCGCGTTGCGCGCCTCGCCCTTATTCAGCCCCGCATGGACGCGGCGGCGCAGCTCCACGCTTTGCAGCCAATCCAGAATGAACAGCGTGCGCTCGATGCGCCCCAGCTCGCGCAGGGCGACGGCCAAGCCGTTTTGGCGCGGATAGCTGCCGAGCTTGCGCAGCATCAGCGAGGCCGTCACCGTGCCCTGCTTGATCGAAGTGGCCAGCCGTAGGATTTCATCCCAATGAGCGCGAATAGCCTTGATGTTCAGCCTGTCGCTGCTAATCATCGGCTTGAGTGCATCGTAGGCAGTATCGCCCTTGGGAATGAACAGCTTGGTGTCGCCCAGGTCGCGGATGCGCGGCGCGAACCGGAATCCCAGAAAGTGCATCAGGCCGAACACATGATCGGTGAAGCCCGCCGTGTCGGTGTAGTGTTCCTCGATACGCAAGTCAGACTCGTGGTACAGCAGGCCATCGAGCACATAAGTCGAGTCGCGCAAGCCGACGTTGACCACCTTGGCGCTGAAGGGCGCGTATTGATCGGAGATATGGGTATAGAACGTCCGCCCAGGGCTACTTCCATACTTCGGATTGATATGCCCGGTGCTCTCTGCCTTGCTGCCGGTTCGGAAGTTCTGGCCGTCCGACGATGACGTGGTGCCGTCGCCCCAGTTTCCGGCGAAGGGTTGTCGATACTGTGCGTTCACCAGCTCGGCCAGCGCCGTCGAATAGGTTTCGTCGCGAACGTGCCAGGCTTGCAGCCAAGACAGCTTGGCGTAGGTGGTGCCAGGGCAGGACTCGGCCATCTTGGTGAGCCCAAGATTGATACCATCAGCCAGAATCGTCGTCATCAGCAAGGTTTTGTCCTTGGCCGTGTCGCCGGTCTTCAGGTGTGTGAAGTGGCGCGTGAAGCCCGTCCATTCATCGACCTCCATCAGCAACTCGGTGATCTTGAGGTGCGGCAGCAACATCGCCGACTGGGGTTGTAAGCCGGAAACCCAGAAATTTCCGTCAGCCGATCAACATGGCTTGTCTCGCGCTTGGTCGATGAGTTCCTGCATCGCCCGCATGACTTCTTCGTGGGTGTACGACTTGGCGTTGGGGTCGTCGGCCTCTCGGAGAGCTTCCTCGACCTCGCGGGTCATCCGCGCATATTCTTCCGGCCACAGCGCTTGCTCCATGCGCAGCGACGCCTGCCCAAGCAGGTGCAGCAGGCCGAACAGCCGCATGTCATTGGTGGCGACGACGTGCTCTCGAATCCGCTCCTGGATCACCTCGCAGGCCCGATGCGCCTCTGGCGTCGCCGTGCCCTCGTAGCCGGCTGGGAGTTCTGCTTCTTCAGCGATTCGCGCCCAAGCGATAGCCGGTGGACAGGTTCATTTGCTCATCCACTTGCGCAGCAGACGCTTTTTCAGGGAGGCGCGCTCTTGCGGATTGCGTCCCTTGTGGTTGGCAATGCGATCCGCCGTGGCGGCCTGGCGCTTGATGGGCCAGTAGGAGCGGCCATCCTTACCCATCGACCAGACGTTGCTGACCTGGTTTTCCAGTAGAGGCAGATGGGCGCATAGAGCTTCCGGCGACGCGCTGGCCAGCGCGGTGCGCTCGTGAGTTCGCCAGCGCTGATGCCAGAGTTTCTTGTCCTCGCGCTCGCTACGGCAGGTCGTGTGCCCAACGATGGGCGTTTTGCGGCGGCTGCGGCTCATGATGTGGTTGTCTCCAAGAACATTCAGGACAGGCTTTCTGGGTAGAGCGCCGTCAACCGGGACAGGGTTTCTTGCACTTGTTCCAGCGAGGTCATCAGATGATCAACCTGATCCTGAAGATCCACGGCGAGATCAAATAGCTCAGCCACTCGGCTGCGTGATCCCTCGTTGAACGCGGCCATTGCCAGTTGATGCAGCTTCAACAGGTCGGTGCGCAGTTGCGGAGGTGCGCCGTCTGCGCTGTCATTCAAATCGCCGCGCAGCACGTCCACGGCATCGACTGCACGCAGCAGTGCCGTGGTATCGAAATTCTCGGGAGTCAGTTCGTCCCATTCGTCGTCGGTGATGCGGGCTGCCATCAGGAGGGCTCCGATTAAGCGGTTGCGAGCGTTAGATGCCCGATCGGCTCGGCTGCTGGCCGTACCTTGATTTCGATGTCGTAGCCGAGGCGATTCAGACAATCCATCAGCTTGCGTTCGGATAGATTGGTGAAGTCGCCGCGCATCATGCCCGACACCTTCGGTTGCGGGATGCCCATGCGTTTGGCCGCCGCTTGTTGAGTCAGCCCAAGGGCGCGCATGGCCCTCCTGATCTCGACCACCAGGCCGGTCTTGATCTTGAGCTTTTCAGCGTCAGGCAGTCCAAGGTCGGCAAAGACGTTGCCCGAGCTGCGCTGAACCTCGACGCCTTCAATGATTCGTTTTTGCATTTCGTAGCTCCTGTGCCAATACCTCGGCCACCTTCAGCCGAGCGCGGATGATGTCCATGTCGGCCTTTGGCGTGGCGATTCCGCTCTTGCTCTTCTTCTGGAAGCAGTGCAGGACGAACACCGCTTCCGCAAACTTGACCGTGTATACCGCTCGATAGGTGCCGCCGGCATCGTCTTCGACGACCTCCAGCACGCCGGCACCACCGAACCCCTTGAGCACCTTTGCTGCGTCATCCTGATCGCCTATCTGCGCCAACGAGAGCGCGTAACCGAAACGGCGACGCACGTCGGACGGCAACGCCATCAAATCCTTGTGGCTGCTCGCGATCCATTCGAGCGGTTTTTCTTTGTTTGTCATGACGGAATTTTATACCTGTTCAGGTAATGATGTAAACGCGGCAACCTCAAGGAGGTGTCGTAAAACATTAGCGTACGATTTTTTCCGTTTTCTCTATTCGCCCCTTCCAGTGACATGCCAAAAGAGCGGCATCGGCGAATAAACAGCAGTTTGTCCGCATGGTCTGCTTTATAGGTTCGGTAGCCATTGTCCTGGCGATTAGGCGGTGGAAGCAGTCCCTGACGTTCATAAAAACGAATCGTCTGAGTGTCCACTCCTGTCTGCTGTGCAAGTTGACCGATGCGCATGGTCTGTCCCTTGGTAAAAAAGCCAGTATATCCAGGCTTGACCCTATAGCCACTACATGGTTTTTAATCGGTAGAATCAAGTCCTATAGGAGAGGCGAGTCATGACTTCTTGTGATAAATCCTGTGGCTGTGGCCCTGAGCCGGCAACCACTGAAGCGGCAACCGCGCCTTCGAATGAAGGGACTTGGGTCAGCAGTTTTTCTGTGCCGAAGATGGATTGCCCTTCAGAAGAGCGCATGATTCGGCTCGCGCTCAATGGCTTTCCTGAGCTCAATTCGTTGTCCTTTGATCTGAGCAGCAGACAGGTACGCGCTTTCCATGACGGTCCGGTTGACCAGATCGCGACCAAGCTGGAATCACTTGGTTTAGGGGCAACGCTGCTGGGCACTCAACCGGCCAGTCAGGAAGCAGCTTCGGCCAATAGCGCCAGTGAAGAGCTGACTGCTTCCAAGGAGGCCAGCACGCTCAAAATCCTGCTCGGTATCAATGCCGCGATGTTTGTCATCGAGATGGGCGCAGGCTTGATCGCCCAGTCGACGGGCCTAATCGCCGACTCGCTGGACATGTTTGCTGATGCTGCCGTCTATGGCCTGGCTCTCTTTGCGGTCGGTCGGGCTGCGCGGCTGCAGGTTCGCGCTGCGCACCTGGCGGGTTTCTTCCAGATCGTTTTGGCTCTGGGGGTACTGGTGGAAGTGGCTAGACGCTTTCTCTACGGCAGCGAGCCTGAGTCGATGCTGATGATGGGGATTGGCTTAGTAGCACTCGTCGCAAACGTCAGCTGTCTCTTGATGATCTATGGCCACCGCGAAGGTGGTGCACACATGAAAGCGAGTTGGATTTTTTCAGCCAACGATGTGCTCGCGAACACTGGTGTTATCGTAGCCGGCGCGCTGGTCGCGTGGACAGGTTCTCCCTACCCTGACTTGGTAATTGGTACGGTCGTTGGCCTCATCGTGCTGAACGGTGCACGCCGAATCTTGGCATTGAAAGCCTGACCAACCGGATCGACAGCTACCCCCATTTTCCCAAACAGAGACGCGTAGCTTGTGACTGACGTTGAGACGACTGAGATAGAACAGTTGATGGCTGGATTGGACGGCAAAATCGCCGAAGGGCATGCCGCCCAGAGTCGCGATGCTGCTTATGCCGTCTATGTGAAGCTCGCGTCGCTTCGTGAACAGCTCCCAGCCCAGCCTGATGTCAGTAAAATCCTCACAGAAGTCGGGGTGGAGAAGGCCTTGGAGCAAGCCAGCCAGAAGGCCTGGCGACTCTATGAGGCCTTTTACCTCGAAGTGCAGTATGACTTGGAATGGGCGAGCAGCCGCAGCTACGAAGACGCTTAGAAATTCTTCCTTGAAAGATGAGAAAGCGGCGAATGGGCCACGGGTGATACCTGGCCTAAACGAATCCAACGCGCCATAAATGAGGTTTCCACTATGCAGCATCGAACTACCAGATGGTTGTCTGCCGTTTTTATCGCTTTGGCGATGGCACCCTGCTTCGCTGCGACGAACACACCCCCCAAAGTATTTGGCTGGGTGGAGGAAGGACTGATTCAGCCGGAAAACATCTCCGTAAAAATCAAATTGGATACGGGGGCCTTGACCTCATCGATGGATGCGAAGGACCTGGAAAGGTTTGAAAAGGACGGCGAGAAATGGGTCCGCTTCAACGTGGAAGTCAAAGACAGTGAGACCGGCAAGATGGCCAATTCATCATTTGAGCGCAGGGTCATTCGCAATGTGAAGGTGCGTGGTGCGGGCGGCGCTGAGAAAAGGCCAGTTGTAGTCATGCAAATGTGCATCGGGTCACGTATTTATAGTGAGGAGTTTTCGCTCAAGGATCGAGGCAAGATGAATTATCCAGTCCTTATCGGCCGCCGCACACTGGCGCGTATCGGTGCGGTTGATGCCTCCCAGACATTCACCATGGAGCCGCGATGTGGCAAATCATGACCCTGAGACGCAACCTCTTGTCATGACTTTAGTTAGATTTGCTCTGCCATTGGTTTCGGTAGTCATAAGTTTATTGATCGCCTTCCAGACCTATGCAACTGACCTCAATGTGGAGTGGCCAGAAGGCTGGAGTAGCTCGCGCCAGCCCGCTCTGCTGGATGCACAGGGACAGCCTACCGGCTCGCGCCAGAGAGCTGTATTACAGGACAAGGATGGCAACCAACTAGCGGCAATGGAGGTCACACGTCTAGCCGTGCCAAAAGAGCATGCCGTGAGCATCGAGAACGTTATCGCGACTATGCGCAAAGCGTTGCAGTTCCACTATGCCCAGCTCGGGCTCCTGGCGAACTGCACCAAGCCGACTGAAACAGCACTTGGCGACCTGCGTGGTCTTCAAGTTATGTGCACCATGACTGCACGAGGTGAGGCGGTACTTAAACACGCATTGGTCACTGCCGCAGGAGGGCAAGTAGCCTACTCACTGGAATACGCTGCAGTTCCCGTAGCGTTCTCTGAGCATTTGCAAGAGTTCCTCCAGGTGCGCAAGTTACTCTGATTGACGGCTGTGCCTGTGTCGCCACTCCTTAGAGAGAACTTGGCAGCTGAGTCAAAGAGCCTGCATCCAGGTTTAAAGGGATGACGGGCTTTGCAGCCAAACCGCCAAATGAAACCGAGGGGTCGATGTAGCGCATCGCCGACTTGATGTCCTTCCAGCCGACATAGCTCATCAACGACTTGATGTCCCAACCATTCGCCGTGGCCCAGGTGGCGAAGCCACGGCGCAGGGAATGGCTGGTGTACAACTCGGCCGGCACACCCGCGCGCTGCAGGACCTGCCGCAGGAGCGCAATGATGCTGTTGGGGTTGAAGCTATCCTCACCCAGATGCCCCCAGCGATCGATCCGGCGAAACACCGGTCCGCGTGCAATACCGGCCACGCTGATCCAGTTCAGGTAGGCCTGTACCGGACAGAGGCGTTTCAACGCTGGCGTTTGATAGGTAGTCCCGAGGTGCTGGCGATCCCCCTTGCTGTGCGGCAGGTACAACGCTATGCCGGAGCCAGCCTCTGCCTGGATCTGCTCGACCTGCAGACGGCACAACTCGTCACTGCGAAAGCCGCGCCAGAAACCGATCAGCAGCAAGGCGGCATCCCGACGGCAGCGCAGCAGTCCACCGAGATTGGCTTGCACGGTCGCCCGTGCAGCTTCTGCATCCAGCCAGGCGATGACCTGTTCGAGGTGGTGAAGCTGCAGCGGCACCGCCTGTTTTTCTTGAGCGGGATGCAGGGTTCGGATGCCTTTGAGCACCTGCTTGACGGTCGGTGTTTTGGTCGGATCGGGGAAACCCTGGCTGCTGTGCCATTGAGCGAGCGCCGCCATGCGTTGCTTGAGGGTGTTGATCGACAGCTTGTCAGCGTGATCCACCAGATAGCGCACGATGCTGTCGCTGGTCGCCGGCAGAAACCCGCCCCAGGTCACTTCGAAGTGTTCGACAGCCGACTGGTAACTGCGCCGGGTGTTCTCCCGCGTGCCCGCCTGCAGATAGCGATCTACCTCACTCATCACATGACCTCCGCCCACCGTACTGAAAAGCAGCTGTTTGACCGCCGTTTTCAGCTTTCCCATTCGATAACACTCCATTATTTTATCTGATTAATCCAGTTGAAACGCGCTTTACATCAATCAAATATAGTATGTAAATACATAGTATGTAATCCACTATGAAATTGTAGGAGCAGGCCATGGCCCGCGGCGGCATCAACAAGGCGCTGGTTCAGAAGGCACGACAGGCCATCCTGGCGCGGGGCGAGAACCCCAGCATCGATGCGGTACGGGTCGAGCTGGGTAATACCGGCTCGAAAACCACCATTCACCGCTACCTGAAAGAACTCGAAGACGCCGAGCGCGGCCGGAATGCGGGCTCAATCCCGCTCAGCGAACAGCTGGCCAATCTGGTCGGCCAACTGGCAGATCAGTTAGAGGAGGACGCGCAGGCCACCGTGGCCCAGGAGCGCGAACAACTGGCACGCGAACGGCTCGATTTCCAGAACCAGGCTCGGCAAGCCGAAGGCCGAATCCAGCTGTTGGAAAGTCAGAGCAGCGGGCTCACGGAACAGCTACGGGCTGTTCAGCAAGCGTTACAGCAGGAGCAACAGCAACGCCAACAGAGCGAGATCGAAAAGGGGTGCCCGCAGAATTAGGAAAAAATCGTACGCTAAGGTTTTCCGGGCATCCGTAGGGGCCGAAACTTCCCGTCTTCCAGCCTGCGGCTCAGCCGCCAGACGTAATCGCCGGTCAGGTTGATGTGCTCCCAGCCCAACGGCGACAGGTATTGCAGCAGCTCACCGTCCACCGGTTTGCCGGCTTCGACCAGCCCCTGGGTGGCACGCTCCAGGTACACCGTGTTCCACAGCACGATGGCCGTCACCTAGCAATTTGACCGGATCTTGGTCAGATCCCTAATAAATTGACATCCGTCAATTTCTCTACGTTAATGTCGTTATATTATATTTGCATCTTCAAGTAAGCCATGTTCGCGGATTGTTCCTGCGAGGGAGCTTTGCTCGAGCAATTCCACCATGCATCCTGATTGTTAGCAGAAAAAGGCGGATATCTGATGTCTTTGTTTAAAGTCGCGGTTGATCCAGCGCTTGACGGCCTGTTTCTGACTGAATATGGGCAAGTCGATGTTTTTTCTACCGACTTTACGGACATCGCTGCCGCGGTTGCCCCCTTGGGCTCGCTGGCCCAGGTGGCAAGCCGAATCGAGCAGACCGGTTTTTCCGTCCCGCTGTTCGCCGCAGTCCAACCTGGCGAGTCCCTTCCCGAGAACCTGCTGCTGCGGGTAGCCGGCGTGATCCAACTGGGCCACGGCGGACGGCATTATTTCGGCCGTCAGATATCCGATGCGGCCAAGCGGTACACGGAGAATCTGCTGCCGCCGTTCTTCAAGGCGCTGAAAGACTACGTGCAGCGCGGCTACGTCGAATTCGACTGCCCGGGTCACCAGGGCGGCCAGTTCTTCGCCAACCATCCGTTGGGCCGGGTGTTCTTCGATTTCTACGGCGAAACCCTGTTCCGGTCCGACCTGTGCAACGCGGACGTCAAGCTGGGCGACCTGCTCATCCATGAAGGTGCCGCGCTGGAGGCCCAGCGCAACGCGGCAAGAATCTACAACGCCGACAAGACCTATTTCGTACTAAACGGTACATCGACGTCCAACAAGGTCGTCACCAGCGCGCTGCTTGCGCGCGGTGACCTAGTGCTGTTCGACCGCAACAACCACAAGTCCGTGCACATGGGCGCGCTGGTGCTGTCCGGCGCGCGGCCGGTGTACCTGGAGACGGCGCGCAATGCCTGGGGCTTCATTGGCGGTATAGACGCCAGCGCCTTCGACGAGCAGAGCATCCGCGCACAGGTGCGCGAGGTCGCGCCCGAGCGCGCCGACCTGCCGCGTCCGTTCCGCCTGGCGGTGATCCAGCTTGGCACCTACGACGGCACCATCTACAACGCCCGCCAGGTGGTCGACCGCATCGGCCATCTGTGCGACTACATCCTGTTCGACTCGGCCTGGGTAGGCTACGAGCAATTCATCCCGATGATGCAGGACTGCTCGCCGCTGCTGCTCGAACTGGGGCCGGACGACCCCGGCATCATCGTCACGCAGTCGGTACACAAGCAGCAGGCGGGTTTCTCGCAGACCTCGCAGATCCATAAGAAAGACAGGCACCTGGAAGGGCAGCAGCGCTTCTGCGACCACCGGCGCTTCAACAACGCCTACATGATGCATGCCTCGACCAGCCCGTTCTATCCCATGTTCGCGGCGCTGGACGTGAATGCCCAGATGCACGACGGCCAGGCCGGCCGCCGGTTGTGGCGCGATTGCGTGAAGATGGGCGTGGAAGCCCGCAAGCTGCTGCTCAAGACGTGCCGGCAGATACGGCCGTTCATCCCCCGGATGATCGACGACAAGCCCTGGGCGGATCACGACACCGAGGTCATCGTCGACGATCTGCGCTTCTTCCGCTTCCACCCGGCCGCAGACTGGCACGGCTTCGAGGGATATGCCGACAACCAGTATTTCGTCGATCCGTGCAAGCTGCTGCTGACCACGCCCGGCATCGACCGCGACACCCACGCCTATTCCAGCTTTGGCGTACCCGCTTCGATCCTGGCGCGCTACCTGCGCGAGAACGCGATCATTCCCGAAAAGGCGGACCTGTATTCCATCCTCTTCCTGCTTACGCCGTCCGAGTCCGCGGGCAAGCTGCAGCACCTGATTGCCCACATCGCGCAGTTCGAGCGCCACGTGGACAACGACGCGTCGCTGCGCGAGGTGCTGCCCTCGCTGTGCGCCGCCTACCCGGAGGTCTACGGCCACATGGGCATGCGCCAACTGTGCCAGCGCATGCACGATTTCTACCGCGGCCACGACATGAAGCAGTTGCAGACGCGCATGTTCCGCAAGGCGGAGTTCCCCAGCAAGGCCATGCTGCCCGTCGAGGCCAACGATGCGCTGGTGCGCAACGAGGTCGAGCTGGTTCCGCTGAGCGCTATCGACGGACGCATCGCCGCGGAAGGGGCGCTGCCGTATCCGCCCGGCATCCTATGCGTGGTGCCCGGCGAACGCTGGCAAGGCCCGGCGCTGGACTACTTCCGGGCGTTGGAATCAGGCATCAACGCGCTGCCGGGCTTCGAACCCGAGATACAGGGCGTCTATCTCAACCGGGAAGCGGACGGTTCGCGCCGCGCCTATGGCTACGTCGTGAAGGAAGCCTCCGCATGAGCACTGCCGCCACTGTCCACAAGATGGGGGTCATGCAGCTAACGCTGCTGACCGTGGTCAACATGATGGGCTCGGGCATCATCCTGCTGCCCACCAAGCTCGCCGAGGTGGGCACACTGTCCATTACTTCCTGGATCGTGACCGCGCTGGGGTCGCTGGCGCTGGCCTACGCCTTCGCCAAATGCGGCCGCTTCAACCGCAAGGCTGGCGGCATGGGCGGCTACGCCGAGTACGCCTTCGGCACGGCGGGCAACTTTCTGGCCAACTACACCTACGGCGTATCGTTGCTGATCGCCAATGTTGCCATCGCACTGACGGCGGTGGGCTACATGCAGGCCTTCTTCGGCTGGACGCTGTCGCCCGTAGCGGTGTCACTGGCTAGCATCGCGGTGCTGTGGCTGACCACCGTGCCCAACTTCGGTGGCGCGCGCATCACCGGCCAAATCGGTGCGGTCACGGTATGGGGCATCATCCTGCCCGTGGTCGGCATCTCGCTGATCGGCTGGTTCTGGTTTGATCCGCAGATTTACCTCGACGCCTGGAACCCTCGCAACATGGGTACGCTAGACGCCGTGTCGGCCTCCATCTCAATCACGCTGTGGTCGTTTCTGGGTCTGGAGTCGGCCTGCGCCAACGCCGACGCGGTGGAAAACCCCGAGCGCACCGTGCCCATCGCCGTGCTGGTGGCCACCATCGGGGTGGCGCTCATCTACATCGCATCGACCAATGTCGTCGCCGGCATCATTCCCAACGCGGAACTGATCAAATCCAGCGCACCCTTCGGTCTGGCCTTCTCGAGAATAATGTCGCCGGCCGCTGGCCAGGTAGTGATCGCGCTGATGATCATCGCCTGCTTGGGATCGTTGCTGGGCTGGCAGTTCACGGTGGCGCAGGTATTCAAGTCGTCGTCAGATGTCGGCTACTTCGTGCGCCTATTCGGCAAAGCCACGGCCAAAGGGACGCCGGTGGTCGGCATGATCATCTTGACGTTGGTGCAGACGGGGCTTGCCATTATGACCATGAGTCCTTCGCTGTCCGAGCAGTTCAACTTGCTGGTCAACCTGGCGGTGGTGACTAACCTGGTGCCGTACATCCTGAGCATGTCTGCGCTGGCGGTCATGATGAAAGCCTACGGCGCGGGGTCGCGCGAGTACTCCCTGTCGCTGTCCATGGCCTTCGTCGGCAATGCGTACAGCTTCTATGCGTTGTACAGCTCGGGCCAGGAGGCCATGTTCTGGGGCGCGTTGGTGACCTTCTTCGGCTGGCTGCTCTATGGCACGGTTTCCCACAAGTTCGATCTGGTACGCAACCAGGACCAGAAGGCGGTCTGACAGCGGCCTCAACGCAGCAAGGAGTACAAAATGTCAACTCTTTCCCGGCGGCTGGGCATGAAGGGCCTGCTGGTGCATGAAGACTATGACAACGCCACCGCGGCCGGCCGCGCCGTGCGCGGCATCGCACTGGAACTGGAGCAGCGCGCCGTCGAAGTGCTGGTGGCGCGCTCGGGCGACGATGCCCGGGCCGTCATCCAGTCCGATCCCATGATCCAGTGCCTGCTGCTGAACTGGGACCTGGATGGCGACGAAGACCATGGCCAAGCCATGGGAGTGCTAGATGCCGTGCGCGAGCGAAACGCCACGGTTCCCATCTTTCTGCTGGCCGACCGTAGCAGTGCCTCGCAAGTGCCGGTGCAGGCCATGCAGAAGGCGGACGATTTCATCTGGCTGCTGGAAGACACCACGGTCTTCATCGGTGGACGCATCGTCGCCGCCATGCAGCGCTATCGCGAAGCCGTGCTGCCGCCCATGTTCGGCGCGCTGGCGCGCTTCTCGCAGGTCTACGAATATTCCTGGCACACGCCAGGCCACACCGGCGGCACGGCTTTCCTGAAGTCGGGACCAGGCCGTGCGTTCTTCGATTTCTTCGGAGAGAACCTGTTCCGCTCCGACCTGTCCATTTCCGTGGGCTCGATGGGGTCGCTGCTGGACCATTCCGGTCCGATCGGCGCCGGAGAGGCCTATGCCGCGCGCGTGTTCGGCGCGCATCGCACGTATTATGTGACCAACGGCTCGTCCACGTCCAACCGGGTCATCCTCATGGCCAGCGTGACGCGCGGTCAGATCGCACTGTGCGACCGCAATTGTCACAAGTCGGTAGAGCACGCCATGACGCTGTCAGGCGCCATTCCTACTTACCTTGTACCGTTGCGCAACCACTTCGGGCTGATCGGCCCCATCCCGCCCGAGCGGCTAACGCCCGCCGCCATCCGTCGCAGCGTGGCCGACAATGCGCTGGTGGTAGAGGGCATCGATCCGGCTCCGGTCCACGCGATCATCACCAACTCCACCTATGACGGGCTTTGCTACAACGTGTCACGGGTGGAGGAACTATTGGGCGGCAGCGTCGACCGGCTGCATTTCGACGAGGCGTGGTACGGCTACGCCCGCTTCAATCCGCTGTACCGTGAACGCTACGCCATGCACGGCGACCCCGCACAGTACGTCGGCGACAGGCCATCGGTATTCGCCACTCAGTCCACCCACAAGCTGCTGGCGGCCCTGTCTCAGGCGTCCATGATCCACGTGCGCGACGGCCGCAGGCCCATCGAACACTCGCGCTTCAACGAGGCGTTCATGATGCACGCCTCGACGTCGCCGAACTACGCCATCATAGCGTCTAACGACGTCAGCGCGGCGATGATGGACGGCCCGGGTGGAGCGGCGCTTACCGGCGACTCCATCCGCGAGGCGATTGCATTCCGGCAATTGCTGGCTCGCATTAGTGCAGAGTTCGCCGCCAAGGGCGACTGGTTCTTCGACGTGTGGCAGCCCGACCTGGTGACCGAAGTGAATGGTGGTGTTACGCGCCCATTCCATGCTGCCGATGCGGAGCAACTAGCCACGGACGCGTCTTGCTGGGTATTGAGGTCTAACGCCGCGTGGCACGGCTTCGGTGCGATCGAAGACGGCTACTGCATGCTGGATCCAATCAAGGTGTCCGTCATCACACCCGGCATGGGGCAGAACGGCCTATTGCCGGTCGGCATTCCTGCTGCGGTGGTTACTGCTTATCTCGCACGGCAGGGCATCGTCGCCGAGAAGACCACAGATTTCACTATCCTCTTCCTGTTCTCCATGGGTGTCACCAAGGGCAAATGGGGCACGCTGGTCAACGCGCTGCTGGATTTCAAGCGCGACTACGATGCCAACGCGCCCCTGCAGCAGGTACTGCCGGACCTAGTGTACGACTATTCGGGCCGCTATCAGGACATGGGCTTGCGCACGCTCTGCGACAGCATGTTCGGCGCCATGGCCGAGCTGCGTACGACGCACAGCATGTCTCAAGCGTTCTCCACACTGCCCGAGCCCGCGCTCAGCCCGGTGCAGGCGTATGAGCACCTGGTGCGCGGTGACATTGAAGAGGTCGGACTGGATGCAATGGCCGGCCGCGTGGTCGCCACCGGCGTAGTGCCTTACCCGCCGGGCATCCCCCTGATGATGCCCGGCGAGAACGTCGGCCCACTCGATGGCCCCCTGCTGACCTACCTGAAGGCCTTGCAGGACTACGACCTGCGCTTTCCCGGTTTCGAGCATGACATCCACGGCGTGCGCAAGGAGGACGGTGCGTACATGGTCTCTTGCGTCGCAGGTTCGCAGCCCAGCCTGGAGCCGACTTCCCGCTAAGCCTTCCTGTCCTTGTTCCCGCGAGAACGCGTAATGAGAAAAATAATGTTTGCCGCTGCCCTGGCGGCGGGCGCCGGCGTGGCGCAGGCCGAACCCACGATCACCCTGTACGGGCTGATCGACACCGGCATCAGCTACTACAAGGTCGATGGTGGGGGGGTATGATCACAGCCATCCGGTCGGCGTAAACAGCCGCCAGCTTAATCACCTCAAAGTCGTAGGCAACGCCCAGGGCGTACTGACGCGGCGCACCGGGCACGTCAACCCGAGGTACGGCAGCGAGCCGGGACGGCTGTTCTACACCCATATCTCCGACCAGTACGCGCCGTTCAGCACCCGCGTGGTGAATGTCGGCGTCCGCGACTCCACCTATGTGCTCGACGGCTTGCTGTACCACGAATCCGACCTGCGGATCGCAGGGCAGCACCACAGAATTTTCTGCGAAAAGAATTATGCTAGCACAGCTGATTATTCGCGCTTCTGGCAGAAATTGGCTGACGGCCATCCTAAATCAGGTTTATTTAGGCGGCTGCGCAAAGACGGTAACTTAGTATTGATTGAGGCTACTTATATTCCAGTTCAAAATCAAGATGGAAAAGTTATTGAGATCATTAAGATTGGCTCAGATGTCACTCAGAGAGAAAACGAGTTACTCTCACTAAGAGCCGTCCATGCAGCCATCTCCCGCTCGATGGCGGAGATCGAGTTCACACCTAGCGGTGACATTCTGCATGCAAATGAGAATTTTCTCCGTGCTATGGGTTATCGCCTCAGCGATATCAAGGGTCGACACCACCGAATGTTCTGTTTCGATAATTTTTATCAAGAAAATCCAAATTTTTGGCAGAGTTTAAAGGGAGGAGCTTTTTTCAGCGGGCAATTTGAGCGCAAGACCGCATCGGGAAAGACCATCTATCTTGAGGCCACCTACAACCCCGTCGTTGATGAAGCCGGCCAGGTTGTGAAAGTGTTAAAATTTGCCACCGACGTCAGCTCGCAGAAGCATAAGGCTGATGAAATCCGTCAAGCCGCAGAGCTTTCCTTCACCACCGCCGAGGAGACATCTCAAATTTCCGTGCGGGGCATGGAGTCCCTTGCTAGTTCAATTGAATTATCTCAGAGCACACTTAATTTAATAAACGGTGCGGTTATTTTGATTACACAGCTAAATGCTCAGGCTAAAGATATCGAGAAAATTGTTACCACCATCCAAGGCGTGGCAGAACAAACTAACTTACTAGCACTTAACGCCGCAATTGAAGCTGCCCGAGCGGGTGAAATGGGCCGAGGATTTGCTGTAGTAGCCGACGAGGTTCGTCAGTTGGCAGCTCGAACTAGCAGTGCCACCGTGGAAATCCAGAATGTGGTAACTGCTAACGGAAAGCTTACTCAGCAACTGAATATAGATATGAACAGCATCGCTAGAAGCGCCGAAGAAAACAACGATCAGATCGCAACTGTAACAACTATTATGCGTGAAATCAGTGACGGTGCAGACCATGTTGCCCGTACCGTATCGACGTTGTTCAAAGACAATAGCTAGTGTCCAGTTTTAGGAAAAATCAGGATCGGAACTTCGAGCCGCAGCGCTACAGAGCCAGAAGCCCAAACTTGGTGACGGCCATCGTGCTGTGGAACACGGTGTACCTGGAGCGGGGGTCATGCCGAGATAAAGGAAAATTAGGACATACGCGCTGCAACTGATTGTATTTAAATATTTTTCTAGCGTCGCTGAGCTGCTCAGGGTGGGCTTTATAGGCTTTTATAGTCAATTATAGAAACGGCTCTGAACGCCTGATTGAGGTTATGCCGAGGCAAGGGGGAAATTCACTCATTTGTCCTGTAACTCATTGTTATTAATGAGTTTATTTCGACAAGAGGGCGTGCCGAGATAAGGCAAAAATTAGGGCATTCGCTCTGTAACTTGCCGCACTTAAACGAACAGATTGGAAATCCTGCTCAAGCGAAGGCGCGCTTAGCGTAATGGCTTCAGCCAGATACCGCTGAGGATCAGTTCGGCCTGCTGCGAATTAAGTAGGCCGATCTGGAGTTGGCAAAGGTACTGGGGTGTCGGTATCAAGGCTCTGAGCCCAAGTCTCGACCAATGCGTGATCGATCACCAAACCCTCGCTCACGTCGGCCAATGCCTCGCGTGTTAGATCAGCGAGTCGTTGGTCGTGATTTATTGAATTGGCCATTCCCCGTCCATTTTGCCGTGCTCTGCTGCTAGCTGACGGGCGTTGGCTCTGAATAGCCCGTCTTCACGCCCTGGGTGGCCGCGTAATGGCGGGTTTGGAAAGCCAGGACATCCTGCATCTGCTTGCTGACGTCCTCTTCAAGCCCCCATTCATAGGCCAGCTTGTCGAGTTGGTAGCGAGAGACAAGCTGGGTCGCACGCGGTGAGCGCTCTGCTGGTTTCAGGTTTGACCAACTGCTGACAAAGCCTTTTAGGCGCGCGGCTTTGTCCGTTGATACACAGGGAAAGCGACGCAGCAGGTCGACGAGATAGAGGGCACGCAGCTTCTGTTCAGGCTGGCGCAGCTTGCCTGCCACTTCACGCTGCAGTACTGGCACGAGGTCGCGCTCTTCGTACCACAACTGCTTGGCGAGCTCCACAAGAGCATCGGACGCAACTTGGCTAAGACGCTGCTGGGTGACAGTCTCCAGAAGCGTGCCAAAGCTTTGTTTACGATCCAGACGTGGCATCTCGCCCATCCTCCAGGTACTTCGCTGTGACCAGTTTCAGGCAGCCTAGCATTGCACTTCGGTTGCCCACGGCATAATCGATTGCCTCTGTTGCTAGTGTAACAAACTGGCCGACATCGACACGGCCACATTCGATGAGCTGTTCGATATCAGATTGATCGTTTTCCGTAAAGCGGCCGAGCTTGGAGATGGCCAGATCCACGCCGGCGGCAACGAAGATATGTAGCGGCTGCTCACCCTCGAAACCCTCCATGGGGATGGCGCGCTCGCGGTAATCCTCGTGCAGTGGCCCGAGGGCATTGGTGTAGTTCTGGTCCAGGTACACCTGCAAGTCGCGGCCGTCGCCGTCCTCATATCCCTCTGGCGGTGTGTAGACGGCCATGATCTCGTCCTTACGCAGCACACGGGCCGCCTCGATCTCCGCATCGATGTCCGCACTACCACGCGCATGGGTGAGCAGGTGCACCGCGCAGCCGCCGAAGACGAAGACCTTGAGTGAGCCTGGCGGATTGCCATCCAGTAGCGGCAAGGCCCGGGCGAACAGATTACCAATGGCCTGGCCCAGCGGCGTAGTCAGCCGGACAGGTTCCGCAGCCCCCTCATCGGCAGTCTCAAGTAGTGTCATCTCCACCTCCGCTCAGTGCATAGGCTCAGTGTGCCGGTTCATGTGCTACGTGCGCCATCGCTGTTCACAAGCGGCACCCCGAGTAGCTTTAGCTGTGTAGTGGCTTCGACCAAGCGCTCCTGCAGGCCCTGCGTCTACTGCACCTGAAGCGCGGATGCTTCGCTCAGCCGGGACACCTCCTCCTGCAATGTGCGACAACGCTGTTCAAGGGCTTCATTCGAGCGTTCGGAGCCGGCCAGCGTGCTCTGCAGAGCCTCCAGGGCCTGAGTTTTCTGCGCCACTAGCTGTTGCTGTGCATGTCGCTCTTTTTGCAACTGCCGCGCCTCGGTGAGCAAGCGTGCATTGTCGCGGTTCAGTTGCGTCAGTTCGTCCTGCTTGATTATCAAGGTCTGCTGCAGTTGCCGCAGTTCTAGTTGCAATTGTTGTATCTGCGACTCGTGTCGGCGTTGTTCCTGCTCACGCTGTTCCTTGCTGGCCTGCCGGTAGTGCTCCAGGGTGTCGCGCGCATGTCGGTGTTTTTCCTCCAGCGAGTGGATCTGTGCGTCGCGATCCTTGTGCCGCTCCTCCAGGTCGCGATTAGCCTGCTGTAGGCGGGCGTTCTCGATCTCGGCCTGCTGCAACTCGTGATGAGTGGTCTGAAGTCGTTCCGCGTCGAGCGCGGTCTGGCCTTCCAGTTGTTGGATGCGGTTTTCGGCCTGTCGAAACCGATGCTGGTAATCGAGCCGTTCGCGGGCCAGTTGTTCGCGCTCCTGGGCCACGGCGGCCTGCGCCTCCTCCTCTAGCTGATCTGCCAGTTGGCTGACCAGATTGGCCAACTGTTCGCTGAGCGGGATCAAGGCCGCATCCCGGCCGCGCTCGGCGTCTTCAAGCTCTTTCAGGTAGCGGTGAATGGTGGTCTTTGAACCGGTATTGCCCAGCTCGATGCGCACCGCATCAATACTGGGGTGGATATCGCGGGCGAGTAGAGAATTCCGGGCTTTCTGCACGATTGCTTTGTTGATGCCACCGCGGGCCATAAGTGGAACTCCTGACGATTTCGTTCTGTGGTATGTACTATGTAAATACATAGCATATTATCAAGAACTTCGTTTTTTTCCGCTCGTATTCTAGAATTGGATAATCATGAATTATCCAAGGTGATGCGGTGTTTTTGTCGTTTGGCAGTCGCTCACCGGTACACCAAGGGGATGCGCTCAGATGAGCCAGGAGATCGAGCGGTACCTGCAGGCCGGCACTCGTGCCAACACCCGGCGGAGCTATCAGCAGGCGCTTGAGCACTTCGAGGTGACGTGGGGTGGCTTTCTGCCGGCGACTAGCGATACAGTCGTGCGCTATCTGGTCGATCACGCCGCCACCCTGTCCAGCAATACCTTGAAGTTGCGCCTCGCGGCGTTGGCGCAGTGGCATGTCAGCCAAGGCTTCCCGGATCCGACCAAGACTCCGCTGGTCCGCCAGATCCTCAAGGGCATTCGTACTTTGCACCCACGCCAAGAGAAGCAGGCCGAACCTTTGCAGCTGCGCCAGCTCGAACAGTGCGTGTTGTGGCTGGAACAAGCTTTGGAGCAGGCCCGCGCGGAAGACGACTTGCCACGGCTACTGCGCTGTTGCCGCGATCGCGCTCTGATACTGATCGGCTTCTGGCGGGCCTTTCGCAGTGATGAGCTATGTCGCCTACAGGTCGAGCACATCCAGGTGCGGACCGGGGAGGGCATGCAACTGTTCCTGCCCTGGAGCAAAGGTGATCGGGACAACCAAGGCCAGACCTTCAACGCGCCGGCGCTGGCCAGGCTGTGCCCAGTACAAGCCTACGTCGACTGGATCAGTCTTGCGGGTATCGCACGCGGGCCGGTATTCCGTGGAATTGATCGCTGGGGGCACTTAGGTGAGCAGGGCTTGCACCCAAATAGCGTTGTCCCACTCATGCGCGCCGTACTGCAGGCAGCAGGGCTGCCTTCGGAGCTGTACAGTAGCCACTCGCTGCGCCGCGGGTTTGCCACCTGGGCCACCCGCAGCGGCTGGGATATCAAAGCGCTGATGCAGTACGTAGGCTGGAGCGATGGGCAATCCGCATTGCGCTATGTCGAGAGCACAGGAGTGTTCCCTGGGCAACTGAGTGCGCTACAACACATCTCAAACTGGCCCGAGGGACTGCCATAAGACCGCCTTCCGCGGCCCCGATCTGCACCTAGCTGCGCACTGGGAACACCAGCTCGTCATGTGCGGTGCAAATGAGTCGATGATCCAGCACATGGAAAATTGCAGGGTTCTTGGCATCCTGGGCACCCACAAAGAAGAGGTAACTGCGGGATGCCTGCTTGTCTTTTTTGGCTTTTATGTTCTCTTGCCGGGCTATTTCCAGCTCATTTTTCAGTCGCCCGCGGGCAGCTGCTGACCACTCGCTCCAAAGGACGACCACCTGGTAAGGCGTTAGTTTTTTCTCTTCCCATTCGCCCGCGTTGAGTGAAATGGTCAAGTGTTCATGCTACAAAGACGCGCTGAGGGAACGCTGGTCGAGGCAGTCCAGGTTGTACTGCCTGCGAGGCTGAATGGATCCAATGACTGGACGATGGAGAAGCTGACCGAGCTGATAAGGGTCTATGACCGGGACGAACGAGTCTTGGGCTACGACTTCAAAACGGCATCAGGCCAGACCTACTCGCACAGAGATTGCCTGTACTCACAGGACGGAGCCAAGCACCAGGTCTATTGTTCGATGATGTGTCCCGCATGAGATGGTCGCCACCTCTGGTGGTTCTTGGCAGGGCCACTCACGAGGTTTGACAGGACAATGAAGGCTCTTCCGGAGAAAATCCTGGACATCATTCAACAGCTTCCAGAAGGTGAGGTTCTGACACCTAGCAGATTCCTGCATCATGGTTCTCGCCATGCTGTGCAGCGAGGACTCTCTCGCCTGGTCGAAGGTGGAAAGCTGTTTCGCGTTGCTCGGGGCATTTATGTTGCCGCAGTCGAAACTCGGTTCGGCGTGCGCCCGCCGGCACCGGAGAAGGTTGTCCACTCGCTGGCTAATGCGCTGGGTGAAGTGCTGGTCGACCACGGGGCTCGTGCCGCGAATAAATTAGGGCTGGGCACACAGGTTCCAGTTCGCTATGTCTTTCTAACCGACGGACGCTCTAGGGAGCTTCAGGTAGGCAAGACCACCGTGTCGATTCGGTATGCGCCTCGATGGTTGATGGCTCTAGGCGCTACTGGAGCGGGGGAAGCCATTCGAGCATTGGATTGGATTGGCGAGGCAAGCGTGGGGTATGCCGTTTTCAAACTTCATAAACTACTACCCGAGAGCGAATGGGGTGATCTGGTGTCAGCTCACCGCTCGTTACCTATCTGGATGGCGAATGCAATCTGCGCTCAGTCGAGTTGCACCCACCCTGTCAAGTTGGGCTAGCGGTTTAGCTGTAGCCTACTTACCGCCAGATCGGCATCATCTGGAATGGGGCAATTCGATGTGAAAGCCCGTGAGGCCGGCGGCTGAGGTGCACCAGATGCGGCCTTTGTGAGCCTCAATGATGGATCGGGTGATGGCAAGTCCGAGCCCGGCGTTGCTCGGGCTTCCCTCCCGCCGAGCGGGGTCGACCCGGTAAAAGCGGTCGAAGAGCTTCTCTAAATGCTCTGAGCTAATTGTGTCCCCTGGGTTCTCGATGCTGAAGGTGGTGGAGTCCGCTGCCTGGCGGATCAGAACCGAAATTGTCTTTCCCGCCGGCGTGTAGCGCAGCGCATTGGACAACAAGTTGGATAGCGCACGATCAAGCATAAGCCGATCTCCCAGTACTTGGCCTGTGCCAATGAGCGATAGTCCAATTCCGTGCTCTTCGGCCAGTAGATGGTAGTAGTCAAACAGTTTGAAGACTACGTCAGCCAGTTCGATCCTGGCTTGCTCTGGGATGATTAAGCCATTATCAGCCTTGGCCAAGAACAGCATGTCATCAATCATTCGTGACATGCGCTTAAATTCTTCCAAGTTGGAGTAGAGATTCTCCTCGTAAGCGGTGATGTCGCGCTTATGGCTCAAGATCACCTCAGTATGGGTCATGAGGTTGCTAACGGGTGTTCGTAGTTCGTGTGCGATGTCCGCCGAGAAGTTGGAGAGTCGAATGAAGGCCTCTTCAAGTCGAGCCAGCATCGCGTTGAAGGACAGAACTAACTGCTGAAGTTCTTGCGGTACTGGTTCGAGAGGAATTCGCTCCTGCAATGATCGGGCGGACATCCCGGAGGCCACGCGAGTGACTTGCCGCAGAGGCTTGAGGCCGCTTCGAGCAACCACCCAGCCTAACGCGGCACTAACCAGAGCACTGATGATCAATCCAACCCAGAACCATCGCTGCAGCGTGTCGAAAAAGTGTGTGTGATTGGTGACGTCGAGAATCAGCAGGGCTGTAAGTGGTTCAGGTTGGTCGGCTACCGAAATTTGTGCCGTCATACCGCGGTACATGTGCTGTCCGTTCTGCCACTCCCACATGCTCTGCTCGTTAGCACGCCTGAAGCTTTCAGGAATCTCGACTGCTCTGGGATCGGAAAAGAGAACCGCGCCGTCGCTAGAAAGGATGGTTGCCGCCAGGTCCTGATGCGCTCCCAGCAAGGCTCGCAATTGCGGTAACTCTTCGGAAAGGCTTGCTCCGCCGCGGGCATTATTGAGGATATGCTTGGCTGATTCGAGCTTCTCAACCAGGGCCTGCCGATCCAGCATTCTGAAGTGGTGCTGACTGAGCATATTGAAACTCAGTCCTGCTACCGTCAGAACTGCAATTACCGCAGACATGAACATCAGACTCATGCGTGCTGTCAGCGAAAGGTGCTTCATATTCACTCCGGCGCATCCATCATGTACCCCATGCCGCGGGCGGTATGGATCAGCTTGAGATCGAAATCATCATCGATCTTTGCGCGTAGCCGGCGTACAGCAACCTCGATGACGCTGGTGTCGCTGTCGAAGTTCATGTCCCAAACCTGAGAGGCAATCAGGGGTTTCGGGAGGACCTCGCCGCGCCGGCGCAGTAACAATTCCAGGAGGGAAAACTCCTTGGCCGTCAGGTCAATTCTTTTCCCGCCACGGATCGCACGCCGCTTCATCAGGTCGACTTCCAGATCAGCAATTCTCATAGTGGTCTGCGTAGGAGAGCCATTACCTCTGCGCAACAGCGTTCTGACCCTGGCCAGAAGCTCTGAGAAAGCAAATGGCTTGATCAGGTAGTCGTCCGCGCCAAGCTCCAGACCTTTAACGCGGTCTTCCACACCATCGCGTGCGGTCAAGAACAGCACAGGGACATCTTTTCCTGCCGCTCGCACCATGCGCAGCACTTCCCACCCGTCCAATCCAGGCATCATCACATCCAGGATCAGAAGGTCATAGGACTTGCTCAGAGCATGCTGAAGGGCATCTGTACCTGTCATGACCCGGTCGACATTGAATCCGGCCTCGGTAAGACCTTGCTGTAGGTACGCACCGGTTTTGGGTTCATCTTCAGCTACAAGTAGTTTCATGCGAGCAGATTCCAAAAGTCGGGTGGCCTGAGTTTGCAGGCAAACGGCACCACCAACCAGAAGCTTACGAAAATGTAATCCTGGCTTCAGGTCACTGACAGGGGGCTTTGTCTAGGGTGCAAGCATGAGCACTGGGTTGTGCTCACGGCTCTCGTTAAGACCCAAAGCAGAGTGCCGATTACAGCTTTCCCTGATGGAGACTGCCCCTATGAATTCGTTGAAACCTTTACTTCTGGTTGGTTCGCTGCTGCTTTCTTCTATGGTCTGGGCCGAAGGGGGGGGTGATCGTACCTTTGAGCGCATGCAGCAGATGCGCGACAAAGCGGAAGCCGTGCTGATCCAGGCAGAGAAGGCCCCAGTCGGCGAGCGGCATGTGCATATGAAGGAGCACATGAACATGCTCGAAGACCTCATGAGTCAGCTGCACAATGAACATCCTGCTCCAGGCATGTCTGCCGAAGATCATTTGGCCTGGATGGAAAAACACGACAAGTTAGTAGACGACGTGCTGGGTCAAATGATTCGCGAGCACAAGCTGATGATGGCCGACAAAGAGTGCCATAAGTAAGAGTTTCCCCCATCTTCCAGGCCTTCCGTGATTGCTCCTTTGGCCTAGCGGCGCCTCAATGGCGCCGTGCTTTTTTCCAGCTGACGCAATTGTAGTTTTGGGGTCAGCGGCCTGGCAGGAAGCGGGGAATAGCATGAGATTTCCAGCCTACCTAGCGAGGTCTCACCATGAAACGCATCCCTCTTAAGCTGCTGATCAGCACACTGTTCATCAGCACCACTTTTCCGGCATTTGCCGAGACCAGCGACAGTAGCAATGGCATTGGGCAGCAGGCCCAGGCGACGCCAGCGACTCGTACCATCTTGGTAAAGATGGACGACATCAACTACAGCCAGAAAACGATCGATGTGAAGCCAGGTGAAACCGTGCGCTTCGTTCTGAAGAACGAGGGCGCGTTGATGCACGAGTTCAACATCGGGCAGGCAGCGTCCCAGCTGGAGCACCAGCGCAAGATGGCGTCCTTGTTCAAGGACGGCACACTGACCCCGACCGGCATGGCCGAGCGCATTGTCTGGCATGAGCGTTATGGCACGGGAGACTCCAACCCTCCAGGCTATCCGGAAGTCATCAAAGCCAAGCATGACGACCCGAACGCGGTTCTCGTCGAGCCCGGCACAACCAAAGAGTTCGTGTGGACCTTCCCTAAGGCGGGCAGTTTGAGCTTCGCCTGTACATTGCCTGGGCATTACCAGGCGGGGATGGTCGGTGAGTTTGCTCTGCGTTAGTCCGGCATCGGTGCTACCCGTTGGCAGCGGGCTGGGTAGCACCGATCTGACGAACCTTACTGCGATGTAGTTTTCACGTCAGCGTACCGCCAGCTGCACCTCATTAGCATCGGGACTCATCCCTCCTCAACACCTCAGAGGCACACCATGAAACTCAGACCCGCTTTCATAATCACCACCCTTGGCTTGCTGCTCAGTGCTGCCAATGCGCTGGCCAGCCCGGGCCACAAGAAAGACAGTATTGGGCAACCGGGAGACGGTCAGGCAGTAGATCGCACCATCGAAGTCCGGATGGGGGACATCTTCTTCGAACCCAAAGCAATGGAGATCAAAGCAGGCGAGACAGTTCGCTTCGTCCTGAAAAATGACGGTGCACTGCTACACGAATTCAATCTTGGCAAAGCGGCATCTCATGCCGCGCACCAGAAAGAGATGGCCGCGATGTTTCAGAACGGCACGCTGTCCCCTACAGGTGCACATGACATGAGCAATATGGGCCATGCCATGGGCGGCATGAAGATGGTCGGTATGGAACACGATGACCCCAACAGTGTTCTTGTCGAACCTGGAGCACGCGAAGAGTTGATCTGGACCTTCTCCGCCGCCACCGAACTGGAGTTCGCCTGCAATATTCCAGGACATTATCAGTCGGGAATGGTCGGTAAGGTGACCGTACGCTGACGTTTATTGATACTCGCCAACTCCGTCCAGTCTGAGACACCTATACTGATCCGGCCGCCATTGAAACGAGGCTATTGTCGTGGACCATACCCATCACACCAGTACCACTGAGCCGCCTTTTTGGAAGAGCAAGATTGGCATTGCGCTGATCATGCTGGCCGTAATCGGCATCTTCTATGTAGCGCGTGAGCATTACGGTCATCTTTCGCAGGCCCTGCCGTACCTCATCCTGCTGCTATGCCCGCTGATGCATCTGTTTGGCCACAATCACGGCGGGCACTCCCACTCCAGCAGCACCGCTGTTTCCAAGGACGAAGAAAGGACATAGATCGCATGCAAAAGACCTCCTGCCATCATGACCAGGATCATTCACATAACTCGCACGCCCACTCCGAGAGCCAGCGCGACCCGGTGTGTGGCATGGAGGTGAAATCTGATAGCCCATACCGCGAGAGCGTTGAAGGGAAGACCTATCGCTTCTGCAGTGCCAAATGCCTGCAGAAGTTTCAAATTGATCCCCACTCGTACATGGGCCACTCGTCTCATGAAGCACATCAGCATACGAGTCACCCTACGATATCGGCACCAGAAGGAGCCGCATATACCTGTCCGATGCATCCAGAGATTCGCCAACCGACCCCTGGCAACTGCCCGATCTGTGGCATGACGCTGGAGCCTGTCATCCCGGAGCTGGAAGAGGAGGAAAACCCGGAGCTGAAGGACTTCTCTCGGCGATTCTGGTGGACCCTACCGCTGACCGTCATCGTGACCGTGCTGGCGATGGCTGGCCATTCCTTGCAACTGTTTCATGGCACGACCCAGAACTGGGTCGAGCTGGCTCTGGCGACGCCCGTGACGCTATGGGGTGGCTGGGTGTTCTTCGCCCGCGGCATTGACTCCATCCGGCACCGCAGCCCCAACATGTGGACCCTGATCGGTTTGGGAACGGCCGCTGCCTACCTCTACAGCGTGGCCGCTACCTTGGTTCCGCAGTGGTTTCCGGCGGCTTTTGCCCAGGACGGACGTATCGGCGTCTATTTTGAAGCAGCCGCGGTGATTATCTCACTCACGCTGTTGGGCCAAATGCTCGAACTCAAGGCCCGCTCGCAGACGTCCGCAGCTATCAAATCGCTGCTGGGACTGGCACCAAAGACAGCGCGGCGCATCATGCCCGATGGAGTAGAAGAGGACATTCCTCTAACCCATGTCCATCAGGGCGATCATCTGCGTGTCCGGCCAGGCGAGAAGGTTCCTGTAGATGGCACTGTGCTGGAGGGTGAGAGCGCAGTCGACGAATCGATGCTTACTGGAGAACCGTTACCCGTGACCAAACGGGCAGGGGATGCCCTTATCGGTGCCACCCTAAACACCCACGGCAGCCTAGTTATGGAGGCGCAGAAAGTCGGTGCCGAAACCATGCTGTCGCAGATCGTGCTGATGGTGGCCAAGGCCCAGCGCTCTAAGGCACCCATGCAGCGTATGGCCGATGCCGTTGCGGGGTATTTCGTGGTCGGGGTGATCCTGATCGCGATTCTGACCTTCTTCGGCTGGGGGCTGTTCGGGCCGGAATCTGGCTGGGTATTTGGCCTGATCAATGCGGTGGCGGTGCTGATCATTGCGTGTCCCTGCGCCCTGGGTCTGGCAACCCCGATGTCCGTCATGGTTGCGACTGGCAAGGCCGCTAGCAGCGGTGTGTTGTTCCGCGATGCCAGCGCCATCGAAAATCTATGCAAGATCGACACGCTCATCGTCGACAAGACCGGAACCCTGACTGAGGGGTGCCCCGTATTCCATAGTGCGGAAGGGACAGGCGGTTACGACTCCAATGAAGTGCTGCGCCTGGCTGCCAGTCTCGACCAGGGTAGTGAGCACCCGCTGGCTCATGCCATCGTCGATCATGCGCGGGGTCAAGGCATTGCACTGGTCAAGCCGGACACTTTCGAGTCGGGCTCGGGTATTGGCGTGCGCGGTCAGGTCGATGGCCATCAGCTGCAGCTCGGCAACACCGCACTGATGGACGAGGCGGGCGTCGATATTACCCCGCTGCGCAATCGCGCCGAGCAACTGCGTCTGGAAGGCATCAGCATCATCTATTTGGCCGTTGATGGTCGCCTGGCGGGACTCCTGGCCGTTTCCGATCCGATCAAGCCTACTTCTCAACAGGCTGTCTCCAAGCTTCAAAGCGAAGACGTAAAGGTCATCATGGCCACTGGTGATGGCCTCACCACAGCAAGAGCCGTGGCGAAGCTGCTCGGAATCGAGGAAGTGCATGGTGAGGTCAAACCGCAGGATAAGGAGAAACTGGTCGCCGATTTGCAGGGCTATGGCCGTCGTGTCGCCATGGCGGGTGACGGCATCAACGATGCGCCCGCCCTGGCCAGGTCTGACGTAGGTATCGCCATGGGCACCGGTACCGATGTGGCGATGAACAGCGCCCAAGTGACGCTGGTCAAGGGAGATCTGATGGGCATCCTGCGAGCGCGCACCCTGTCAGTGGCAACCGTGAAAAACATGAGGCAGAACCTCGCCTTTGCGTTCCTCTACAACGCGATGGGAATCCCGCTAGCAGCGGGGCTGCTGTACCCGCTGACGGGGCATCTTCTGTCGCCCTTGATTGCTGCGCTGGCGATGAGTGTCAGCTCGGCGTCGGTGGTCTTCAATGCTCTGAGGTTGAAATCAACGGACATCGGATAGGCTTCCATACCACCGACCAGGTGATTATTCAGAAGCGCATCTGACCGGAAAATGCCGTACGGTAGTTTCCGGTCCGACCTATCTGTCGCAACACATAGTGACGAGGTGACGTTCGATGGACTGTTGCCGCTGCGGGTAGGAGACTGGTCGTCGTTAACCCATGAGGACTCTCCGTGGCCCGCATTCGCAGACTGATTATCAGCAACTTCCGATCTATCCAGGCGCTCGACTGGGTGCCGGCCCCAGGAATTAACTGCCTCATAGGTCCTGGCGATAGTGGAAAGTCCAGCATTCTAGATGCGATTGACCTTTGCGTCGGTGCCCGCCGGGGCGGCACGTTCGGCGACATGGACTTCTTCGCTCTGAACGTCGAAACACCCATCACCATCAGTGTGACGCTTGGCGATTTGCCGGTATCGCTGATGGATATCGATGTTTACGGCGAGTTCTTGCGTGGATTCAATCCAGGAACGGGAGAAGTCGAAGACGAACCGCGAGCGGGGCTGGAGACCGTTATCACCTTGCTTCTGCAAGTTGGTGCCGATTTGGAACCTACCTGGACACTTTTTTCTGAGCGTGCGGAGCAGCAGCAACTCGAACGCACTCTTCCCTGGAAGGAACGAGCGGCACTAGCACCCGCCCGTATCGGCAGCTTTGCGAGTTCGAACTTGTCGTGGAGTCGTGGCTCAGTGCTCAATCGACTTACTGACGAGCGTGCAGAGCTAGGTGCCGAACTTGCGCGCGCCGCGAGGCAAGCAAGAGCGAACTTTGGCAATCAAGCCGTCGGACATCTAACTCAGACGCTTGAGGTGGTGCAACGCACGGCTCAGCATCTTGGGGTTTCGGTTGGAGCGATGCCACAAGCACTCCTTGACGCACATTCTGTGTCGATTGGCGAGGGTGCGATCGCGCTGCACAGCGACACAGGCATTCCCCTTCGCTCCCTTGGCACGGGCTCGTCGCGATTGCTAGTGGCAGGGTTGCAAAGAGCTGCAGCTAGCGCCGCGCCAATTGCTCTTGTCGATGAGGTGGAATATGGGCTTGAACCTCATCGGCTCATGCGATTCCTGGACTCCCTGGGCGCAAAGGACGCTGCCGCTCCGCTGCAGGTCTTCATGACGACTCACTCACCGGTCGCGCTGCGCGAATTGTCCGGCAGCCAGTTATTCGTTGTTCGGTCTGGGCCTCAACGCCACAGCGTTATGGCGGCAGGGGAGGCCAACGAAGTACAAAGTACCCTTCGGAAGGACCCAGAGGCATTCCTCGCCAAATCCATTATCGTTTGCGAGGGTGCCAGCGAGGTTGGCTTCGCGCGTGGCCTTGACCAATGGTGGGGCAGCCTTGGCGCTACCTCATTCCTGGCTCATGGTGGCGCTTATGTGGACGCCGGCGGGGGAAGTCCCGATAACAGTCTTATCCGCGGAACGGCACTTCAGAACCTAGGCTATCGCGTGATGGTTTTTGTAGACGCCGACAAACCTTCGACCGCAGGGCTACCTGAAGCATTCTTGGCCGCAGGCGGACAAATTCTGACATGGCGACCAGGTCTCACTCTGGAGGACGAGATCTTCCGCCATCTCAGTGACCAAGCACTCGATGCACTTCTGGCGAAAGCCGAAACAATAGTGGGTGCAGAGCTGATGAATGCGCACATCCAGACGAAGTCCCAAGGACGTATGACACTACATGACATCAAAGCTGAAAGACTTATTCAGGGCTACTTGCCCGCGACGCGAGAGCTTTTGGGAGCTGCATCTCGTATCCGCAACAGCGGGTGGTTCAAGTCGTTGACAACCTATCAGGAGGTTGCAAGGGACATCGTCGGCCCGTCTCTACAGAACGCCGACCAGGGCTTCATGGCAGTCACGAATCAGCTCTGGACGTTTACAAGTGCCCCTTGAGATCGATCTTTTCGCTATCGAGCGTGGCTCCATAACAGCCCCCGCAGGTTGTGGAAAAACGCAATTGATTGCCGAGACGCTCATCGCGCATAGGCAGAGCAAACCCATACTCGTACTAACGCACACGAACGCAGGCGTTGCGGCCTTACGGGCACGCCTGAGACGAGCCGGCGTTCCTAACTCCGCATATCGAGTCTCCACCATTGATGGATTTGGCCCGTGACCGTGGGCTTGAGTTCTCATTCATGGGCGTGCGTATGCCGCTGCCGGTCGACATCGATGTCAACAAGGTGCCCTACGACACCCTGATGTTGATGATCCGCTCCCAGGTTGGGTACCGCGCCGAACCAGCGACCTATCCTGAGTCGTGGGCTCCAGTTGGAGAAGGTGGCTGAGACGGAACAACAGCGAGCGATGGGACCTGAAATGCTTCCAGATCAACGGCAGGTAGTTATTACCGCCGGTAGCCTGGACTTCGGCACAGGTTTCGCGCAACCGTTCCAGGTTGCCGTCGGGGGAGAGGTATTCCCGAATCAGGCTGCCTGCCTCTTGGTCATCCGGTTCATGAACCAAAATCTGCACCACACCGTCCAGGGTGGCCGCCAGTTGCTCCAGTTTCTGACGTTGCCGTGCTTGGATGTGCTCCAGTTCTTCCTTGGCGCGTTTGTGAATCGTAGAGATTCGCCGGATGAACATCTCGGCTAGGTGATCGCGAGTCCGTACGCGCATCCGATATATCAGGGCAAGCATCAGCGTGTAACGCTTCGGCAGCGAACAGTCCTTAAGCTCGGCGACGTCCGACGCCGCAGCTTGGGCAGCGAAGTGGCGGATTTTGGTATCGACGATTCCATCAAAAATGACATCTAGATTCCCAAAGCTCTCGAGCCAAGCCATGTGATCTATCAGCACATCCAAGTGTTTGCGGGATGGTTTCTTGGGTGCCTGTTTGAGGGCGTTGAAGTCACTTTGGCGTCGCCCGAAATCCGTTTCGAGCAGTTCTTTCAGTTTGTAGACCGCCTCAATTGGCGCCCTGGTCACAACGAGATTGAATAGCCGCTCCTGCATTGCAACTAAGGCATCCTCAGCAGCGTCATTGAGGGTGGAATAGGCTGGGAGTTCGTAGCTGCGCTGCAGCAACTCGCCGATCAGCACATTGATGATATCCGCCCGCTGGTCGAGTACCTCGGCAGATTCGTGCGCAAGGTGGAGAGCTATGGTGAGCGCTTCACTACCATAGAAAGCCTTGATCTGGAGGTACTCACGAATGGCCGCCTGATGCCTATAAAAAGTACGCGGGTTGGTGTAGCGGGAAGTGATACGAGGGCCAAAACCGAGGGTATTCCTGATGTGATCAGTAATTTCTGGAGGTATCTCGTCTAGGGGAGGAAAGTAATGGAGCTCTTGGAATACCTTGAGCTGGACTGCCAGCCCAAGGGAAAGGGCAGGGCTACGAGCTGCCCTGGAAATCCAGTCAAGCTCTCCTGCGGAAAGCGAATAGTTGCGGTGTAAATCCTTAGCACTGAGGGTAGTTGCTAGTCGTGGATATGCCGTTCTCTCCAAAGCCGCCATCGCTCAGCCCCCATGTAAATAGATCAGCATAGACGCTTACGAGCATGAGGCAGGCGAGACAAACAGACCAAATAGAATTCTTTTTATATCAATACGATAGGACCCCTATGTCCTAATTTTCCTTTATCTCGGCATGACCCCGAGCGTGCCACCCAGGGGCTGGTCGAAGCCGGCAAACCGGTGGACGGTGAGCTGCTGCAATACCTGTCGCCGTTGGGCTGGGAGCACATCAACCTGACCGGCGATTACGTCTGGCGGCTGAGCCGCAGGCTGGAAGACGGGAAGTTTCGGCCCCTACGGATGCCCGGAAAACCTTAGCGTACGATTTTTTCCTAATTCTGCGGGCACCCCGAAAATGCCCGCTTGCTGCAGGCCAACCGCGACCTGGAGGAGCGCCTGCGGGACCGCGATGGGCAGATTCGCTCGCTAGAGGAAAAGCATCAGCACGCACGCGACGCCTTGGCGCACTACCGCCAGGCCAGCAAGGAGCAGCGTGAGCAGGAACAACGTCGACACGAGTCGCAGGTACAGCAGCTGCAACTGGAACTGCGGCAACTGCAGCAGACCTTGATAATGAAGCAGGACGAACTGACCCAATTGAACCGCGACAATGCACGCCTGCTCGCCGAGGCGCGGCAACTGCAAAAAGAGCAACATGCGCAGCAACAGCTAGTGGCGCAGAAGATCCAGGCCTTGGAAGCCGCCCAGAGCGCGTTGATCGGCGCCGAGCGCGCGAATGAAGCCCTGGAACAGCGTTGTTGCACATTGCAGGAGGAGGTATCCCGGCTGGGCGAAGCCTCTGTGATCCAGGCGCAGCAAGCGCAGGGCCTACAGGAGCGCCTGATCGAAGCCATTGCACAGTTGAACCTACTCGGGACGCCCGTTGCGAACAGCGATGGCGCACGTAGCACCTGAACCGGCACACTGAGTCCATGCGCTGAGTGGAGGTGAAGATGACACGACTTGAGACTGCCGATGAGGGCACGCGTGGACCTGTCCGTTTGACTACGCCGCTGGGCCAGGCCATTGGTAATTTGTTCGCCCGGGCCTTGCCGTTACTGGAGGGCAACCCACCAGGCTCGCTCAAGGTTTTCGTCTTCGGCGGCTGCGCGGTGCACCTGCTCACCCATGCGCGTGGTAGTGCGGACATCGATGCGGAGATCGAGGCGGCCCGCGTGCTGCGTAAGGATGAGATCATGGCTGTCTACACACCACCAGAAGGCTATGAGGACAACTACGGCCGCGACTTGCAGGTGTATCTGGATCAGAACTACACCAATACTCTCGGGCCGCTGCACGAGGACTATCGCGAGCGCGCCATTCCCATGGAGGGTTTCGAGGGTGAGCAGCCGCTGCATATCTTCATTGCCGCCGGCGTGGATCTGGCAATATCCAAGCTCGGCCGCTTTACGGAAAACGATCAATCTGATATCGAACAGCTCATCGAATACGGCCGTGTCAATGTCGGCCAGTTTGTTACACTGGCAACAGAGGCTATCGATTATGCCGTGGGCAACCGAAGCGCAATGCTAGGCTGCCTGAAACTGGTCACAGCGAAGTACTTGGAGGATGGGCGAGATGCCACGTCTGGATCGTAAACAAAGCTTTGGCGCGCTCCTGGAGACTGTCACCCAGCAGCGCCTCAGCCAAGTTGCGTCCGATGCTCTCGTGGAGCTCGCCAAGCAGTTGTGGTACGAAGAGCGCGACCTCGTGCCGGTACTGCAGCGTGAAGTGGCGGGCAAGCTGCGCAAGCCTGAACAGAAGCTGCGTGCCCTCTATTTGGTCGACCTACTGCGTCGATTTCCCTGTGTATCAACGGACAAAGCCGCGCGCCTAAAAGGCTTTGTCAGCAGCTGGTCGAGCCTGAAGCCGGCTGAACGCTCGCCTCGTGCAACCCAGTTGGTCTCTCGCTACAAGCTCGACAAGCTGGCCTATGAGTGGGGGCTGGAGGAAGACGTCAGCAAGCAGATGCAGGATGTCCTGGCTTTCCAGACCCGCCATTATGCCGCTACGCAGGGCGTGAAGACGGGCTATTCAGAGCCCGCGCCTGTCGGCTAGCTGGCAGCGCTTTATAGGTCTTTATAGTCGATTATAGAATCTATTCCGGCTGCCGATTGCCGCAACCTGGTCAAGGTTGTAATCCGACTTTTCCGAACACCAGGGAACTGCTCCTATACCTGTACGAGGCCGCTCTTCGTTTGATCAGTATCAGGATTGTTGCTAGGTTTTCTGACATATTTCAAAAACTAGCCATCCATGAAATCCCTTCCCGCGGCAATCATCGAACACAGCAGGCTTCTCCCTGAAGGAGGCATTCTTGCACCAAACGAATTCCTTCATTTGGCTAGCCGCGCTGCCGTGGACCAAGCATTCTCTCGATTAGCCAAAGGCGGGGAGTTGATGCGAATTTCACGTGGCCTCTATGTGGTGCCGGTCACCGGGCGCTTCGGCAAACGTGCGCCGGCGACGGAGAAAGTCATCAGTGCGATAGCTTCGAAAAGTCATCAGGTAATCGCGTTAAGCGGTGCCCGCGCAGCGAACCTTCTAGGGCTGACGCAACAGGTGTCGATTAGGGAAGTATTTGTCACCGACGGACGACCAAGAACCCTGCAGCTAGGCAAGGCTCAGGTGAGAATCGAACATGCGCCACAGTGGCAAGTCGCCCTCGGAGCGACCATTGCTGGCGACGCTATACGTGCGCTTGCCTGGTTGGGCAAACCCCACGCCAAAGAGGCCGTCGCGAAGCTGCGCACGTGCCTGTCGAGTAGCGATTGGCAGGTATTGAAATCGCATAGATCCAACCTTCCTCCATGGATGGCTGAAGCGATTGAGCACGAAGCAGCTTTTGCTTGAGCAAGGCTTGTAATCTATTCGTTCAAATCCAGTAGGTTAGAGAACGAATGCCCTGATTTTCCCTTATCTCGGCATGATCCAGTTGCGCTCTGATAAAACTCTATAGAAAACATATAGATAGGAGAGAAGTGAGTGAATTTTCACTTTATCTCGGCATGACCCCATAGGCGCAGCGCAACAGGCTGGTCTTGCCGCTGCCATTAGGGCCGATCAGGCCGACGAATTCACCGGGGTGGACTTGCAGGTCGATGTCGTCGAGCAGGCGTTGACCGCCGGGCGAGGGAGCCCAGTGCACGCTTTCCAGACGTAGGGTAGGGGATGACATGCAGACCAACCGTACCGGGGGTGAATGAAGCCCGACTGGAGACGGCGCGCAAGGAAATCGCGGACAGTGGCCTGTCCAAGACGGCCCGCGCCCGCCCACCGCGGGTGTTGCCAACAGAGGTGACAGGCCGGTCTCCGGGCTTGCGAGGGGCTTGAGGCATTCACCTTCCCATGCCGGCGGCACAGTGGTGTATCGAATGCATCGCTCGCTTACCGTTGCGGGGGCAGCGCCGGACTGATCGCGCAAGGCGAGGCACCGGCTTCCCGTTTAATCCCCGGCACGGCGGCAGGGGACACCTGAAACTGGGGCGCATCTGAGCATTAATGGACGGGTCAGTCAACCGAACAGGGCGTTCTGGCTTTGCCGGCTTTCTTGCGTGACTGATTGTTACGCGATGTTACCCATTGCCCCAAGCCCAGGGCGGTCTCTGAAAGCTGATTCGACTGCAAGGGGCTGTTTGAGAGGGCGATACAAGGGCACAGCATTTGCATTACCGAATCTACGAATTCGGACTGGAATAGACCATGAGTTCTCCACTGCACTGCTGCACCGTTTCGCCAGTCGCGGGCAACCTCGGCGTCCTGTCGGCTGCTGCCAGTGGGCTGGAGGGGTTCGTGACGGAAGTTGGGGGTGACATCGACCTGGTGCTGGGACGTGCCGGCGTCAATCCTGAAAGCCTGCGCCAACCCACACTCAGCCTGCCGCTCACCAATTACTGCCAGGTGCTCGAGGAGGCAGCCCGCCAATCGCACTGCGACAATTTCGGTTTGCATTACGGTCTGCAGTTTCAGCCTCAAGCCTTGGGACTGCTGGGCTATGTCGGGTTGTTTTCCAGTACGTTGGAGGAGGCCTTGCGCAATTTCGCAGCAGCGTTTCCTTATCATCAGCACGATACCTTGATACGGCTGGCCGACTGCGGCGAGTGCTATCGCTTCGATTATCAGGTTCGGCACAGCGCCATCCTGGAGCGCCGGCAGGATGCCGAATTGACCATGGGCATGGTGCTGAACCTGATGCGCCACGTATTGGGCAAGGACTGGGCGCCATTTGCAGTCAGCTTCGAGCACGCGCGCCCACTAGACGGGCAAGCCCATCAGCGGGCGTTCGGCGCGCCTGTCTATTTCGATCGCAATTGTAATTCGATGCTGGTACCTAAGACCGACCTAAAGGACCAGATCATGCCGGAGCGCGATGCCAATCTGCTGTTTCTGGTCCAGGACGTGCTCCGGCGCTTGGGCGCACGCGATCAACGGCGCAACCTACTGGACGAGGTGGACGCTCAGGTACGCCTTGCCCTGAGCGGCGGAGAGCCGTGCCTGGAAACGATCGCGCAGTCGCTGCAGCTCAGCGGCGCCGGATTGCAGCGCCATCTGCGCGAAGCAGGCGTGAGCTTCAGCCAACTGGTGGAGAAGGTGCGCCGCGAAGTGGCGGTGCATTACCTGCGACAGCCCAAGCGGCCAGTGTCTGACCTGGCAGCGTTGCTTGGGTACTCCGAAACCAGTGCGTTCTCCCGGGCTTTTCGCCGTTGGTTTGGCGTTAGCCCGCGACAATGGCGTAGCCAAAAGCCTTGACGATTTGTCCGCAGGCTCATGCCTTGAATCCAGTCACGCTAAGCCCCGAATTGACTTTGTACGTAGAAACTCACTCGCAGGGTCAATTCTTGGTCTAGTCCAGTTGTTAACATCAAGGTCGCAAGCTCCGGATACCTCCCGGCCGGCGCCTTGATAGAGCAGTGCAGGGTGGCAGGCCTACGTTGCGGTAATCACCAGAGGACAACAACATGTACAAAAGTCCTGAGAACGCCCGCTATTACTGGAAATCCCTTCAACGCTGGCGCGTCCAGATATTCATCATCACGTGGCTGGCCTATGCCGCGTTCTATTTCACCCGCAAGGCATTTTCAGTTGCCAAACTGGGCATTGCCGAAGACCCCACTTTCACGCTCGACAAAGCGGCTATGGCCAACCTCGACGCGCTGTACCTGGCTGCCTACGCCGTCGGCCAGTTCGCATGGGGTGTGTTCGCCGACCGCTACGGTACCCGCGTCGTCGTGCTCGGCGGGCTCGTGGTGTCGGCCCTGGCCGCGCTGGCCATGGGCACCTTCGCGACGTTGCCGATCTTCGCCAGCTGCATGGTGATCCAGGGGCTGGCGCAATCCACCGGCTGGTCAGGGTTGTGCAAGAACATCGGCAGCTTCTTCGCCACACGCGAGCGAGGACGTGTGCTGGGCTACTGGAGCACCTGTTATGCCTTTGGCGGCCTGGTCGCCACGCCGTTCGCCGGGTGGTGGGCCTATCAGATCTCCCATGACTGGCGCATGGCGTTCGTATCTTCGGCCGGTGTCGTTATCGTTGTTGCCGTGCTGTTCTTCCTGCTGCAGCGCAATCGCCCGCAGGATGTGGGGTTGCCTGCGGTCGAGGCGCAGGTCCAGCCGACCGGTCGAGACGACGTCCCCCGGGAGAACTACTGGACTGTGCTGCGCAAAGTGCTCGCCAATCGTACGGTCCTGGTACTGGGGATGGCGTACTTCCTGCTCAAGCCTGCTCGTTATGCAATCCTGATGTGGGGGCCGGTGATCGTCTACGAGCGCATGCCAAGCATCGGCAAAGTGGCTTCGGCCATCGTACCGTCCGCATTCGAAGTCGCCGGGTTGGTCGGGCCAATCCTGATCGGCATCGTCTCTGACAAGTTGTTCGGCGCTCGGCGCATGCCGGCTTGCGTCCTCAGCCTGATGGCGCTGACCTTGTGGCTAATACTGTTCGTGCCGACGATGCAAAGCGGCAACATCTATCTGGTCGTCGGCTTGCTGTTCATGATGGGTGTGACCCTGTACGGCCCTGACTCGATGATCAGCGGCGCCGCAGCCATCGATTTTGGCACTAGCGAGTCCGCGGGTACCGCCACAGGCTTCGTCAACGGGTGTGGCTCGGTTGGCGCCATCCTTGGCGGGCTGCTGCCTGGCTATTTCGACACCATTACCGTGTTCTTCGTCTTCACGGGCGCGGCGCTGCTTGCAAGCTTGCTGCTGGTCCCGTTCTGGAACAGTCGCCCGGCAAACCAGGCGGCCGACGCCCAACCCCTGGCAGCGCCTGCCACCGTCGCGTCTCGCTGATGCCGCTGACATTTCACCGGGCGAAGGCTGGAAGGGCCTTCGCACCACGAACCTGTATCTTGGAGGTGGCCAATGGCCCTCGCACTTTTTGACCTGGACGACACCCTTATCGATGGCGACTGCGCCAGTTTGTGGAGCAGCCATATGGCAGCGCTCGGCTGGGTTGACGGGCCCAGCTTCATCGAACGCGATCGCGAACTCATGGCGCTCTATGCGCAGGGCAAGTTGGCGATGGAAGCGTATATGACGTTCAGCCTGTCCCCGCTGGTCGGCCGAACGATAAAGGAGGTGGCCGAAGCGGTGGACCCCTTCGTGGAGGACATCATCACCCCGCGTATCCACGACGACGCCATGGCGTGCCTGGCGAGACATCGAGAGGAGGGTGACCGGGTGTTGATCATTTCAGCATCGGCACACTTCTTGGTGAGTCGTATTGCCAAGCAATTGGGGGTCGGAGAAGTCCTGGCGATTGATCTTGAACAGCAGCAGGGCAGTTATACCGGCAATACCTGCGGGATCTTGACCTATCGAGAAGGCAAAGTGGCGCGGCTGCACAGCTGGCTGCAGGAGCATGGCGAAGGGCTAGAAGGGGCTTATTTTTATTCGGATTCTCGCAATGACCTGCCGTTGCTTTCGCTGGTCGCCAAACCGCATACCGTCAATCCGGATCCAGTGCTGCGAGCGCACGCTGACGCGACGGGATGGCCGGTTTTGCGGTGGCGGTAGTGCAAAGTATGACGGGTGAATTATATAACTCAACAAAATGACTATTTAGTGTAGTTATATCCTGTAGTTATATATGGGGAAGGGTGTCCCGAACTCATTAATGCTGCGCCTCATTCAATTAGCATGGCCGACTTTCAAAAACGATTTTGCCGCCTGCAAGACCAATCCTGCAGACGCTAGCCAGGTCTTGGCTGCCTTGCCCGTGAGGGTAACGTCGATGAGTACGGGCAAGGCGATTACGTCCTCGATGTGCTGGTGGCCGATGCTGTGAGCGGCAAAGTCATTGCCCGCAGTTGCCATGAGGCTGCGATTGTCTCTGACGCGCTGAAGTTTTCTGGAGTGACTTTGGATACCGCGCGATATCAGTTGGCTCCAGGGCTGCGAGCATTTGGCGTGCGTATCAGGTACACAGGCTCGTTACGGGGCAATCCGTTCAGCAGCGAAACCCTGAGTCTGTACGTGAGCGACGGTTCGCAGTTGCGCGAGATTCTGGCGAAATGGTTGTCAGCGAGAGCCAAGGCGATTGGGATGGTTTCTGTACCGGGCATTTCGGCGAGAAAAAGCGAACCCTGGCAGAGGATGATTGTGATGATATCGAAGGCAAGTCGACGACGAACACATTCAACCCGATGAACTGGACTGACCGTCAGGGCTATTGTGGAGATTTGGATCTGGTCTCCATTGATGCTCGCCAGCCAATACGATAGTGCGCATAATGTGTATTATGTTAAATTGTATTTATTCCAGATGGATGCTGCCTCCAATTCATCCCAGCTCTCAGGCAATCGTGAATTTTGCGATAGCCATATATGCCTGCGTTTTCTAATCTTCGGCAGATTGAGACTCCACCGGCCATGCAAGCTTTTGCGGGCTGCTGGTATTTACTCTTTCTGCCCTACCCTGATTCTTTTTTAAGTTGCGTGTGGCAGCGTGTAAGCAAAGAAGCTCAGTCCATCAAGATATCTATGAGCACATGGGTAGGACTGCTCAGTTCCACGTCGCGTCGTGTGACTACTTCGTAAGGTTCACTTCGCGACATCAGTTGCAATGGCAGCCGTACCAACATGCCATGCTCCACGGCCACTTTCGCCACATCCCACGGCATGACGGCGAGCAGTCCGGCATCCTGCTGCAGCATCGACAATGTGGTGAAGGTCGATGAGGTTTCGATGGGATACTGCGGAAAGCTCAACCCGGCCTCACGAAACTCACGCTCGAGCGTAAGGCGCAGGGGCATGTTCACCGGAAACACCACCCAGCGCGAGTCAGTCAGCTGGGACAAGTTCAGGGACTGGCTGCCAGCCAAGGGGTGTGCCGGGTTGGCCACCAACACGAGTTGTTCCTGGTGCTTGACCCGGCTTTCGTAAGCTGCCGGACGATGGCTGACGCTGGTTCGACAAATCACCACGTCCAGTCGTCCCTGATCGAGCAAGCTGAGCAAGCGGTCGCTGGTGTCCTCTACCACCGTGACCGACAGATCCGGCTGGGCCTCGCGCAAGCGCGCTAAACCCTCCACCATCATCGGCACCGCCCCCATGATAGTACCCACCGAGAGACGCCCCCCGTGCCCCTGGAGGATCCCCAACATCTCTTCGCGCAGGTGGGCGAGATCTGTGTTGATCAAACGTGCGTAGCGCACCACGCAACGACCCAAGTCATTGGCCTCCAACCCTTTGTTGGTCCGCTCGAACAGCACTGCACCCAGGGTCGACTCGATCTCGTTCAGGGCCTTGGTGGCCCCAGGCTGGGTTATGGACATTGCCTCGGCTGCTTTGTGGATCGAGCCAAGTTCATCGAGGCTGATCAGGAGGCGCAACTGACGAAGGCGCAGTCGCGAAGCCATGGAAGTCAAAGATGGGAGCATAGGGGATCACTAAAAGTTATCGCGGTGTCAGCAGCTCTCATTAGGCAGCATCGACAGGGAGAAATAAAGTGGCCAGCAATTGATCCCACAAGAACAACAGGAGTCAGCATGCGTCTGATCCAATTTGAAACTGGCCATGCCCAGCGCCGTGTCGGGGTGGTCGAAGGCGACGTAATTCAGGTCGTACGCAATACCACACACATGCGCGAACTGGCCCTGGCGGCCATCCGCAACCGGCGCAGCCTGGGCGACGAAGTTATTGCGCGAGGCCTTGAGCACAGCGATGAGTGCTACGCCCAGATGCTGGCGGAGTGTCGCGTACTGCCACCGCTGGACCACGAAGATCCCGCCCATTGCCTGGTCAGCGGAACAGGCCTGACCCACCTGGGCAGCGCCTCGACGCGTGACAAGATGCATCAGCAGAAAATCGACGATGCCGCTGCTCTGACCGACACGGCGCGCATTTTCCAGTGGGGCATCGAAGGGGGGCGCCCTACCCCTGGGACTGCTGGCGTGCAGCCGGAATGGTTTTACAAGGGCGACGGTTCGATAGTGGTCCGTCCAGGCCAAGCGTTCCAGAGCCCGGCCTTTGCCGAGGATGCAGGTGAGGAGCCGGAGCTCGCCGGGCTTTATATCATCGGCGACGATGGCCGCCCCTATCGACTGGGCTTCGCCATCGGCAACGAGTTTTCCGATCATGTGATGGAGCGGCGCAACTACCTGTACCTGGCTCACTCCAAACTGCGCAACTGCTCGTTCGGCCCGGAACTGCGGATAGGCGAGTTGCCGCGCCACCTGGATGGTGTCAGCCGAATCCTTCGGGGCAACAGCGTGATCTGGGAAAAGGCGTTCCTCAGTGGCGAGGACAACATGTGTCACTCCCTGGAAAACCTGGAGTACCACCACTTCAAGTATGCGCAGTTCCTGCGCCCTGGCGATGTGCACATTCACTTCTTCGGCACCGCGACCTTGTCGTTCGCCGACCACGTCAGGACAGCTGTCGGTGACGTATTCGAAATCAGCCTGCCGGAATTCGGTGCCCCGCTGCGCAACGGCATTGCCCTGTCGCCAGCGACCTTCGCACCTGGACAGGTGACGGCGCTCTGATTCAGCGGCGCTTAGCTGCGCCGGCATTTCATAAGAACCATAAGAGAGAGATGAGCATGAAGAATAGCCCTTACACGGCGTCACCCTCGTCGTCCCTGGCGAGCGCCGACACTGCCCGCCCGACCAACGTACGCTGGCGGATCTTCCTGATTCTCCTGTTGCTCGCTGCCATCAACTACATCGACCGCGCCTCGCTGTCGGTAGCGTTGCCGTTGATTTCGGCCGAATTCGAACTTACCCCGGCGCTGGAGGGCCTGATACTCAGCGCTTTCTTCTGGTCCTACGCTCTGATGCAGATTCCCAGCGGCATGCTGCTGGACCGCTTCCAGGTGCGCAACATCATCGGCGTGGCCACGGTCGGCTGGGGGGCCTTCCAGGCGCTAGGCGGCTTTGCCCACCACTGGATCACCCTGCTGATCACCCGTGTCGGCCTGGGCGTTGCCGAGTCGCCGATCATGCCGGCAGGCGCCAAGCTCAATGGTGCTTGGTTGACCCCGAACGAACGCGGCCGTGGTGCGACCTTGGTTGATGGCGGCGCACCGTTGGGCACCGCGCTGGGGGCGATCATCATCGCAGGCCTGATCACCTGGTTCGACTCGTGGCGCATCGCATTCATCATCGCGGGTGTCGGCACCATCGTCGTGGGTGTCTGGGCCTGGTGGTACATCCGCAACCATCCAAGCGAACACCCGCAGGTCAACACCGCCGAGTTGTCTTACATCACCCAGGCCAATGAAGCTGCAAGCAAGCACAACGGCAACCGCAAGGCCGTGCTCAAGGAACTGCTCAAGAGCCGGTCGGTGCTGTGCATGTTTGCCGGCTATGCCTGCTACAACAGCGTGTTCTACGGTTTGCTGACCTGGATGCCGAGCTACCTGCACAAGGCTCACAACCTCGACATCAAGGCCATGGGCGGCGCGACTTTCCTGATTTTCATGTGCGGCTTCGTCGGCGAGTTGGTCGGCGGCTGGATCGCCGACAAATGGAAAACCAACGGTGGCCAGCCGAACACCGTGATGCGCAGCATGTTCGCAGGTTCTGCTGCCGTGGCTGCCTTGTGCATCCTGCTGGTCGCCTATACCCCGGATGCCGTGAAGGTCATCGCCCTGCTCTGCGTCGCGCTGTTCTTCATTCGCTGGTGCGGCATGTACTGGTGCCTGCCGGCGATCCTTGGCGGCAAGTCCAAGGCGGGCGTGCTGGGCGGCAGCATGAACTTCTGCGGCAACATGGTCGGTGTTCTGGTGCCGATCCTGATCGGCCTGATCGTGCAGTTCACCGGTTCTTACTTCCTGGCCCTGATCTTCTTCGTGGTCATGGCGTTCGGCCTGATGCTGTTCTCGGGGCTGATCGACTATCGCGAACGCGGCCTGGCCTGAGTGCCGCGTCCCCTTGAGGTAAATGTCATGCAATTGATTACAAAGACGGGCAGTGAAAGTGCTGCCAATGCCGTGATTCGACTCAACCCGCTGGACGACGTGCTGATCGCCCGCCAGGCGCTGCCCAAAGACTTGCAACTGGAAGAAGGCGTGCGGGTGCGCGAACCGATCCCCGCCGGCCACAAGGTGGCCGCTCGCGATCTCGAAGCCGGCCAGCCCCTGCGCCGTTACGGGCAGATCATCGGCTTCGCCAGCCAGGCCATCGAAGCTGGAGAACATGTGCATGTGCACAACCTGGCGATGGGCGACTTCGCCCGTGACTATGCCTTCGGTATCGATGCTCGGGGCGTGCAAGCCCCCGTAGAAGACACTTTCATGGGAATCGTGCGCCCGGATGGCCGGGTTGCTACGCGCAATTACATCGGCATCCTGACCTCGGTTAACTGCTCGGCCACGGTAGCCCGAGCGATCGCTGATCATTTCCGCCGTGACATCCATCCCGAAGCTCTGGCGCCCTACCCCAATGTCGATGGCGTGGTCGCCCTGACCCATGGTGTCGGCTGTGCCGTCGACCCCGGTGGTGAAGCGTTGGCGATGCTGCGTCGGACCCTGGGCGGATACGCCGTACATGCCAACTTCTCTGCAGTGCTGCTGATCGGTCTTGGCTGCGAGACCAACCAGATTCCTGACTTGCTCGCTGCCCAAGGCCTCAAGAGTTGCAATGCGCTGCGCACCTTCACCATCCAGGGTACCGGAGGCACATCCAAGACCATCGCCAGCGGTATCGCCCAGGTGAAGTCGCTGCTCGAGGAAGCCAACCGCGTCGAGCGTCAACCTGTCAGCGTTCGCCATCTCACTGTAGGGCTGCAATGCGGTGGCTCGGATGGCTATTCGGGCATCACCGCCAACCCGGCACTGGGCAATGCCGTGGATCGCCTGGTGGCCGCTGGCGGCACTGCGATCCTCTCGGAAACTCCGGAAATCTATGGCGCCGAGCATTTGCTAACGCGCCGCGCGGTGAGCCAGCAGGTCGGCGAAAAACTGATCGCCCGCATCCGGTGGTGGGAAGCCTATTGCCAGCGCATGGGCGCCGAGTTGAACAACAACCCTTCGGCCGGCAACAAGGCCGGCGGCCTGACCACCATCTTGGAAAAGTCCCTCGGTGCTGTGGCCAAGGCCGGTTCCAGTGACCTGGTGGATGTCTATGAATATGCCGAGCCGGTACGCGCCCATGGCCTGGTGTTCATGGACACCCCCGGCTACGACCCGATCTCCGCCACCGGCCAGGTCGCAGGTGGTGCCAACCTGATCGCCTTCACCACCGGACGCGGCTCGGCCTACGGCTGCGCGCCCTCCCCCTCGATCAAGTTGGCCACCAACACGCGTCTGTGGGAAACCCAGGAAGAAGACATGGATGTGAACTGCGGCGGCATCGCTGACGGCAGCATGACCATCGAGGAGCGTGGCGAACACATCTATCGACTGATGCTGCGCATTGCCTCAGGCGAGCGCAGCAAAAGCGAGCAGCACGGCTATGGCCAGAACGAGTTCGTGCCGTGGCAGATCGGCGCTATCACCTGATTTCCTTGTTTACGCTTACAGGAGCCTTTCATGACCCGGATCCTCGGTCACAACTACATCGGCGGCCAACGCTCGGCCCAAGGCAACATCCAGCTCGAGAGCCTGGACGCCACTACTGGCGAACCCTTGCCAGGCCTGTTCAGCCAGGCCACCGAAATGGAGGTGGACGCCGCTGCAAAGGCCGCTGCGGCCGCCTTCCCGGCCTATCGCAGCCTGCCCGCTTGGAAACGTGCGGACTTCCTGGAGACCATTGCCGATGAACTCGACGCCCTGGGGGAAGACTTCATCGCCACGGTGTGCCGCGAAACAGCGCTGCCCAACGGTCGCATCTTGGGTGAGCGTGGTCGTACCAGCATGCAAATGCGCCTGTTCGCCAAGGTCTTGCTCCGTGGCGACTTTTATGGCGCCCGCATCGACCGTGCGCTACCCCAACGCCAGCCTGCAGCTCGCCCGGACCTGCGCCAATACCGCATCGGCATTGGCCCGGTCGCGGTGTTCGGCGCCAGCAACTTCCCATTGGCGTTCTCCACCGCCGGCGGCGACACTGCCTCGGCGCTGGCCGCTGGTTGTCCGGTGGTGTTCAAGGCCCACAGCGGCCACATGGCCACCGCCGAGTGGGTGGCCGATGCCATTCTGCGTGCTGCTGAGCGCACCTCGATGCCAGCGGGCGTGTTCAATATGGTCTATGGAGGCGGCGTCGGTGAATGGCTGGTGAAACATCCGGCGATTCAGGCGGTCGGCTTCACTGGCTCGCTCAAGGGCGGCAACGCCTTGTGCCGGATGGCCGCCGAGCGGCCGCAGCCAATCCCGGTTTTCGCCGAAATGTCCAGCATCAACCCGGTGATCGTTCTGCCCGAGGCGTTGCGCGTACGCGGCGAGGCGATCGCACGCGAGCTGAGCGCCTCGGTCACTCTGGGATGTGGGCAGTTTTGCACCAATCCAGGCCTGATCCTCGGCCTGCGCTCCCCTGCATTCAGCGCTTTCGTCGAGCAGCTCAAAGCCCAGATGGCCGACCAACCAGCGCAGACCATGCTCAATGTCGGTACCCTGGCCAGCTACCGTCAAGGCTTGGAGCACCTACACGCCCACCCAGGCATCCAGCACTTGGCCGGCGCGTCGCAAGGGATGCAACAAGCCTCGCCACAGCTGTTCACAGCTGACGTCAGCCTGCTGCTTGAAGGTGATGAGCTGTTGCAGGAGGAGGTTTTCGGCCCCGCGACCTTGCTGATCGAAATCGAAGACCAGGCTCAGCTGGCCGATGCTATCAAGGCCCTGCGTGGCCAACTGACCGCGACCCTCCTCGGCGAACCGTCCGAGCTGCTGGCCTATGGCTGGTTGAGCGATCTGTTGCAGGAAAAAGTCGGCCGACTGCTGCTCAATGGCTATCCAACCGGTGTGGAAGTCTGCGACGCCATGGTACACGGCGGCCCCTACCCCGCCACTTCTGATGCCCGCGGTACCTCTGTAGGGTCCTTGGCCATCGATCGCTTCCTGCGGCCAGTGTGCTTCCAAAACTACCCCGATGACCTCCTGCCCCCTGCGCTGCAAAATGCCAACCCATTGGGCCTTTTGCGACTGATCGATGGGGAATATAGTCGGGAAGCGGTGGCAGTTTAGCCTGCGCTTTCAGGAGCCATCATGAAAAAACCCCGCCAGTTGGCGGGGTTTCGATCCGACGGCGCGATTATGCAGCGCGCGTCCCACGTTGGATCACCCACTGGATCAACAGCGAGCCCCTGACCCTGGAACAGCTGCGCGGACAGGTCGTTCTCGTCGAGTTCTGGACCTATGACTGCGTCAACTGCCAGCGCGCCCTGCCCCATGTGCAGCAATGGCACGAACGCTATCGCGATCAGGGGCTGGTCGTCATTGGTGTGCACACGCCCGAGTATGCACATGAACAGGTAACGGCCAATCTCGATGAGGCGGTAGGCCGACTCGGCATCACCTATCCGGTCGCCCAGGACAATGACTACAGAACTTGGAACGCCTTCGGCAATCGCTACCGGCCGGCCCTCTACCTGATCGACCAGGGCGGTCGGATCGTCTACCAGCACTTCGGCGAAGGTGCCTATGCCGAAACCGAAACCAAGATTCAGCAACTGCTTCAGGTCACACACTGAGAGAGGAATAGAAACCGGGCGACGGGATATACCATCCCGTCGCCCTGTGGCGGTCTCATGTCATGCCCTTCGCGGGGCAGGGATCACTGCTCCAGCACGAGCAGCGGTTTGCCTTTCTTGACGATGTAAGTCGCCAGCTCAGAGGCCTTGCCCCCACCGACATTGGTGGCGATATGCGGCGTGCCGGCTGGGATGTAGAGGGACTCGCCGGCCTTGAGAATCACCGGCGCCCGCCCCTTGAGCCGATACTCGAAGGTGCCCTCGATCACGTAAGCGACCTCCACTCCCGGATGTGAATGATTCGGCGATGCCACTCCCGGGTCGAAATCGACCCGCGCCTGAATCACTTCGTGAACCGAGTCGCCAAGATCATCGCGAGTCAGATCCGTGCGCTGGATACCTTGTTTCCAGTTGGCGCTCCTAGCGCTTTCGGTCTGGTGCTGGTCGGCCTGGGCAAGCGCGGCAAATGCAGTGAACGTCACGACGGCGGCGAGCACATGGGGATAACGCATGGTCGTCTCCTTTCAGAGCAGTCAAAGGGAGGCGCTACTCTAACCAGTCGCCGTAGCGTCGATATTTCGAAAGGGTGCAGATTTGTATGCCTGAGTGTGCGCAAGGACTTGAGATACATAAGGGTACAGTCGGCAAGTTGACCTTCTACCCGCGCACTGACTACAGCGGCCTTCGCGCTCTTTAACTGTATTCACTGAGTAGCCCTTCGACTTCGACAAGGTCTAAATCGCTGATGTCAAATCCGCGCTACGCGGCTTGCGGGTCATCAGATGGAACAAGCAAAAGGCGCTTATAGCGAATGCACCCTGCAGGCCTAACATCGGCGACGCAGTGCCATCTTGCAGCGCGCTCAGCAGTAAGCCACTGCAGGTAGCACCGAGCATCTGAGAAAAGCCCATGAGACCAGCCGCAAGCCCAGCACGATGAGCATTGGGCATGACAACGCCAGCAACCGACGCAGGGATCAGCATGCCCCCCCCCAGGGTCACCAGTACCTGCGGCAGGGAGACGCCCAGCACCGACAGACCTAATACAGAGTGCACCAGAATAGAGAGTGCGGCGCCGGCAGCAACCAGACTGATGCCAAACCCCACAATGCGCTGCGGCCCCAATTGCATGATCTTGCGCTGGGTGAACAGGGCACCGGCGATCAGGCCCGAAATGGTTATCCCAAACACCATTCCGTACTGCGCCGAGCTCAGTCCCAGCAAATGAATGTAGACCGCGGATGAGCCTGCTATCACAGCGAACATCGCTCCGTAGGTGCCCGCAAGGGTCAAGGCCAGGGCACGACTGGAACGCTGTTTTAGCAGGGAGAAGTAGTCACGTGCCAAGGTCGCAGGATGCCCCGCTGTAGGATCAAGGCTGAGATTGGACTCACGGTAAAACGCTATAACCAAAAGCAACGCAGTGCTACCTATAGTCATCGACGCCAGAACGGGGGCGTGCCAGCCCCCCCATTGGGTCAGCAGACCACCGACCATCGGAGCCAGGGCAATTGCGCTGAGCATACCAATGACCGTCAACGCCAAGGCCGGCGCGGCCTGAGCCTTCCAAGCATCGCGGACGATAGCTCGGGCCAGGACCAAAGCGGCGCAGGCTCCAAGACCTTGGGCCACACGTGCGACGATGAAGCCGATCATGCTGTCGGCCAGAAGCATCAAACCAGTGGCGGCCAAGTAGAGCGTGAGGCCGCCGATCAGAACCGGTCGCCGGCCAATCCGGTCGGATAGAGGTCCGAGCAGCAACTGTCCCAGACCAAATGCAGCGACAAAACCGGACAATGCCGCAACGCTGGCTCCAGGCATCGCACCGAGGCCCTGTTCAATCCTGCTCAAGGCAGGGATCAACAACTGTGTGGAGATTTCCCCCAGCGCAGTTAGCACCATCAGGATTGCAAGCAGCAGGCGGGACGGGTTCATGGCTTGGTTCCTTCTGCGGCTTTCAATTCCAGGATAATCAGCTGCCATTCCATGGCATTCCTGCCGTCGTTGCTAAGGGCGAGCGTCAAAACGCTTTTCGCATCGCACTGCACCGCTTGTCGTTCATTACTCATCGAGCACACCTCAATTGGTCGTACCGTACCCGGTGGGTCGGAAAATATGATGACCATAATATATACACGAAATTTTATTATGCCTATCATATTTTGGACGCGTGGTGCTCAGCCCCACGACCGCCCTACACCCAAGGATCGCACTATGAAACACCTTGCCCTACTTGCCCTGGTTTCTGTATCTGGGCTGGCTTTAAACGGTTGCGACAGCCAAGCCGACACCTTGGCCTTCGCCGCCCAACCACGGGCAGTGATCGCAACGCATGTGCAACCGGCTTCCCAGCAAGACTCGCTCTACACCGGTGTGGTGGCCGCTCGCACGATCAGCGACCTTGGCTTTCGGGTTAGTGGTAAGGTCATCGCCCGCAAGGTGGACCCGGGCACTCGTGTCAAGCGAGGTGACGTGCTACTGGAGCTGGATAACACCGACTTCGAGCTGGCCCTGCGTACAGCACGTAACCGAGTTACCGCCACCGCAGCCGAGTTGCGCCAGGCTCTTGATGATGAAGCACGCTACCGTCGCCTGATTAGAACCGGAGCGGTCTCTGCGCAGACCTATGACCAGGCCCATACTCGTCTTCGGGTGGCCGAAGCCGAGCACGCCGCCGCCACCTCGGAAGCGGCCCAGGTTGAAAATCGTAGAACCTATTCCACCCTGAAGGCCGACGGAGACGGGGTGATCACCGATGTACGGGTGGACCGGGGTCAGGTTGTCGCCGAAGGCCAGATCGTCGCAAGCCTGGCCCACGACGGTGCCCGCGAGGCGGTGATAGATATTCCGGAGACCCAGCGAGCGCTAGCCGATCATCCGGCCCGGGCCTATCCCTACGGCGCCTCCGGCGTCGCCATATCTGCCTCCCTGCGAGAGCTTTCCGCCGCAGCGGATACCATCACGCGGACTTTCCGTGTCCGGTACACCCTAGGGGATGAATCTACAACCCTGGCTATCGGATCTACCATCACCTTGCGCCTCGATAGCACGAGCGAGCAGCAGTTGATGCGTGTCCCACTAGGTGCCCTGCATGACAGGGGCCAAGGCACTGGCGTCTGGGTCATTGGTAACGACGACAAGATCGATCTGCGCTCCATCAAGGTGGTGCGACTGGAACAAGAAGAAGCGGTACTGCAGGGCGGCGTGCAGCCGGGTGAACGCATAGTCGCCCTCGGTGCAAATCTGCTCAGCCCCGGCGACAGCGTGCGTCAACTGCCAGGGCCCTCCCTGGCCCTGGAGCACTGAAATGAGCCGCTTCAACCTCTCCGCTTTCGCGGTGCGCAACCAGGCAGTCACCCTATTCCTGATCCTCGCCACCCTGGTTGCCGGGGCCATAGCCTTTGGCAAGCTGGGGCGCGCCGAAGACCCATCCTTCACGGTCAAGACCATGACCATCACTGCTGCCTGGCCGGGCGCCACCGCGCGAGAAATGCAGGAGCAGGTTGCCGACCGCCTGGAAAAGCGCCTGCAGGAGCTGGACTTCTATGATCGGGTGGAAACCATCGCCCAGCCCGGCTTCGTCTCCATGAAACTGCAGTATCAGGACTCTACCCGCCCGGGCGACATCCAGGCACTGTTCTACCAGACCCGCAAGAAGCTCTCCGACGAGGCCAAGCGCCTGCCCCGTGGCGTCATCGGTCCGTTCTTCAATGACGAATATTCCGACGTCTATTTCGCCCTCTACGCCCTGGAAGCCGGGCGAATGCCGCACCGCCAACTGGTGCAGATGGCCGAGGATCTGCGCCAAGGCATGCTGCGCCTGCCCGGTGTAAAGAAGGTCAACATTCTCGGCGAACAGGCCCAACGCATTTTCGTCGAATTCTCCTACGAGCGTCTGGCCACCCTGGGCCTTAAGCCGGAGCAGATCTTTGAAGCCCTGGGCAAGCAGAACGGTGTGGCCCCAGCCGGCTTCGTCGAGACCAGCGGGCCGCGCGCCTACATCCGTCTGGACGGTGCTTTCGACAGCCTGAAGCTGATCGAGAATGTGCCGATCAATGCGGGCGGCAAATTGCTGCGCATCGCTGACGTCGCAACGGTTAAGCGTGGTTACGAAGACCCACCGACCTACCGCATTCGCCACCAGGGTAAGCCCGCTCTGATGCTAGGCGTGATCATGGAGCCGCACTTCAACGGCCTGGAGCTGGACAAGTCGCTGCAAGCCGAAGAAGACCGCATCCATGCCGAACTGCCGCTGGGTGTGATGTTTGACAAGGTTTCCGACCAGGCCGAGAAAATTCGCATCGCAGTGAACGAGTTCATGCTCAAGTTCTTCGTTGCCCTCGGCGTGGTCATGCTGATCAGCCTACTGGCTCTGGGCTTTCGCGTGGGCCTGGTGGTGGCCGCCGCCGTGCCGCTGACCTTGGCCATCGTCTTCGTCATCATGCTGATGACTGGGCGCGAGTTCGACCGCATCACCCTTGGCGCGCTGATTCTATCCCTCGGCCTGCTGGTTGACGACGCGATCATCGCCATCGAAATGATGGTGGTGAAATTAGAAGAAGGCTTCGACCGCATCCAGGCCGCCACCTTTGCCTGGACCTCCACCGCAGCCCCCATGCTTACCGGCACCCTGGTAACCGTAATCGGCTTCCTGCCGGTGGGCTTTGCCAAATCCGGAGCCGGGGAGTATGCCGGCAACATCTTCTGGATCGTCGGCTTCGCTCTGCTCGCCTCCTGGCTAGTGGCGGTATTTTTCACGCCCTACCTTGGAGTGAAGATGCTACCGAAGATCCAGCCAGTCGCAGGCGGTCATGACGCGATCTACGCCACAGTTCTTTATCAGCGCCTGCGCGCCCTGATTACCTGGTGCGTGAACCACCCCAAGACTGTTACCGCATTGGTGGTAGCGGCCTTCCTCGTCAGCGGCCTGGGCATGGGTGCAGTGAAAAAGCAGTTCTTCCCCAACTCCGACCGTTCCGAGCTGCTGGTGGAGGTGTACATGCCGCCAGGCAGCGCGTTCGTGGCTACCGAAAGCGTGGTCGCCCAGGTGGAAAACGCACTGCTGGAAGAGCCCCAGACGAAACTGGTAGATGCTTACGTGGGCGGCGGCGCGCCGCGCTTCTTCCTTTCTTTAAATCCCGAGCTGCCGGACCCGGCCTTCGCCAAGATCATCGTGCAGACGGCGGACTCCAAGTCCCGCGACGCCCTGCGCGAACGCATGCAGGCACGCATCGCCGCTGGCGAGTTTCCTTCCGCGCGGGTGCGAGTCACTCAACTGGTGTTCGGCCCGCCGGTGCCTTTCCCAGTGGTATTCCGCGTATCCGGCCAGAATCTGGAACAGCTTCGGCACATCACCGAAGAGGTACGCCGAGTGGTAGCCTCCAACCCCATGACCCGCGATACCTTCATCGACTGGGGCGAGCGAGTCAGCGCCTATCGCCTGGTACTGGACCAGGATCGCCTGCGTCTGCTGGGCTTCACTCCCGATGAGGTAAAGAGCCAGCTCAATGCCCTGCTCACCGGCAACCCAGTGACCGAAGTGCGCGAAGGCACCCGCACCGTGACGGTGATGGTGCGAGCACAGAATGTCCAGCGGGAGAATCTCGGCGGTATCGAGGGCCTGACCATCACCAACGCCGCCGGCGTTTCGATTCCGCTGGAGCAGGTGGGGCGCTTCCAGCCGGTGATGGAGGAACCGATCCTTAAACGCCGCGACCGCGACCTGACCTTCGAGGTACGAGCCGACATCCTCAAAGGCACGCGGCCGCCGGACGTAGGAAAGGCCGTGTACGCTGATCTGCAGCCGATGATCGCCCAACTGCCGGCTGGCTATCGGGTGACTATCGGCGGTCCGGTGGAAGAAAGCGCCAAGGCCAACAAGGCTCTGGCAGTCCTGTTCCCGGTGATGATCATGCTGACGCTGGTCGTGATCATGTTCCAGGTGCGCTCCTTCGCCCTGATGTTCATGGTGTTCGCCACCGCACCGCTGGGCTTGATCGGGGCGGTTCCTGTGCTCCTTCTGTTCGATCAGCCCTTCGGTTTCAATGCCATCCTGGCGCTGATCGGCATCGGCGGCATCCTGATGCGCAACACCCTGATCTTCACCGACCAGATCGAGCAGGAGCAGGCCCACGGCCGCCCCCTGCACGAGGCGATCATCGAAGCCACGGTGCGCCGCGCCCGGCCGGTGCTGCTCACTGCACTGGCCGCCGCGCTGGCCTTCATCCCACTGACCTTCTCGGTGTTCTGGTCGTCCCTGGCGTTTGTACTGATCGGTGGAATTCAGGTGGGCACGGTGCTGACGCTGCTTTATCTACCGGCACTCTGCGCTCTGGTGTTGCGTGCCAATCGCGGGGCCAACGCCAGCAACGAGCCTGAGTGGGAAAAGCTGAGCGTGCAACAGGCGCCTCTGGATACACACCAAGGTGTGTGAGCGCCGGCGAGATCCTGCACGTCGACGGTAGTCAGAGCGCAGGCCATTGATTGACAGAATGCTCATCACCGGCACATTCCGGTGATGAGCAGATTCCCTGTGGAGTCTGGTTTTTTAGAAGTCGAATGCGCTGCGATAGGCATAAACACCTGGTCCGCCGCCTGTGAACAGGAACAGTAGGTTAGCCCCCTCGATGAAATCTCCCGCCGCTATGTCATGAAGCATGCCGGCAAAGGCTTTTGCAGAGTAAACCGGATCAAGCAAGATACCTTCGGCCTGAGCCAGGGATGCAATTGCCTCAAGAGCCTCAGCCGTCGGAATCCCATAGCCTTCTCCCCGGTGATTCCCATCTACATCGATTTGATTGGGCGCGATCTCTGAGGACCCGACAAATGCCAGCGCGTCGTTAGCGAGCTTCAAGGTTTGCTGCACCGCCTGTTCTTGGTCTCCCAACACTGTATAGGATCGAATGATCGTCGGGGAGCGTCCACGCGTGACGAAACCTGCGGCTAGACCCGCATGAGTTCCCGAGCTGCCGTTAGGCAGAAGAACCTTCTCGAAGCGGATGTCGTTATCCCGTTCATACTGCATTATCTCGTCACTGCATTTGGCGTAACCCAGCGCGCCAAGAGGTGACGATCCCCCCATAGGGATCAGGTAGGGTTTCTTGCCCTCTTCTTTGAGCAGCTGGATTCTTTTATCTGCGAATTCGGCTGCCTTCTCCCCTAGCGGAAGTACATGGAGCTTGGCGCCATAGATCTGATCAAGCAGCACGTTGCCGTTGCTTTCGTATTCTGCATCATGCCGCGGCACCACCCTGCCGAGGACCAGTTCGCAGTCCAAGCCGAATCGCGCAGCAGCAGCGGCAGTAAGTCGTGCGTGGTTGGATTGGAGTCCGCCAGTCGTGACGATTGTGTCGCATCCTTGTGCAATCGCCTCACCTAACAGGAACTCAAGCTTGCGAAGCTTGTTGCCACCCCCGGCGAATGCCATGTGATCGTCACGTTTGATGTAAAGATTGACTCGCTTGATACCCAGTCGCAGTTCAAGCTTTTGTAGCCGCTGAATCGGAGTGGCCGCCTCGATGAGCGCCACTTTCTCGAAAGCGTCCAGTACATCCTTTTGAGCATCCCTCATTGATATGTGCTCCGGTTGGTATTTCACTTTGATAGCGATCCAGCCCCCACAAAATCAATCCCCGGAAACCTGGGAAAGTGCCGGGCGATCGGACTGCGGCTTGAGATGCAAAGCGCATCTTTGTAATTCAACGTACTGTGAGACACCGCAACGGTGACACTGCCGACTGGCAATTGTCATCGGATAGCTCTCGGTCCCTCGCCGATCGTAGCGCTCGACTCACGGGGTGCAAGCGCATTGATCACTGCGGCCGCAGTGGACAGCAGGATGCCAACAGCGGCAAGGCCGATCCAGCCGGCCCGGTGCACGCCATAATTCCCCAATGCGGCGCCGATCGCTCCCCCCAGAAAATACGACCCCATGAATAGGGTATTGAGTCGGCTTCTGGCCTCGCTCCTCAGAGTGAATACGCGTGCCTGGTTGGCAACCAGCCCTGCACGATTGCCCATGTCGAGCAGCACCATGCCGAGGATCAGCCAGCCAAGATCTCGCCCGCTCGCTGCAATGCAGGCGAAACCCAGGACGAGGGTCATTGCGCCGGCGAGGACCATGGTGCGTGCGCCCACGCGATCGGTCAGCGCGCCAATATGAGGTGACGCGACGATGCCCAGCAGCGCGACCAGCCCAAACAGACCAATGGTGGCGGAGTCGAGTCCGTATGGAGGTTGTGCCAATAGCGCGGCAAGCGAAGCCCACAGTGCACTGAATGCGGCGAACATCAGCAGGCCGCTCGCCGCGCAGTAACGCAGCACGCCTTCCTGTTTGACCAGGCTGCCTAACGAACCCAGGAGCTGCCCGTAGCTTATCGTCTGCAGGCTGCTGGTGGCGGGCAGGCGCTTGGCAACGATGACCAGCAACAGGACATCGCTGAGCGAGGCCAGAACGAACACGGCTTTCCACCCGGCATGTGCGCCGGCGAAGCCTCCGAGCATGCGCGCCAGTAAAAGACCTGCCGAGAGGCCGCTGAGCAGGCTCCCGACGATGCGACCTCGCTCAGCTGGAATGGCCAACCCCGACAGACAGGGGATGATGAGCTGCGCAGTGATCGCTGTCACGCCGACAAGAAAGCTGCTCACGCACAGCATTGTGAAAGTCGGCGCTACAGCGCAAAGAAGTAAGGCAACGGCATTCCCCGCGATGGCCAGCAGCGCGAGTTGGCGTGGTTGTCGACAATCGGCGAGCGGCACGATGAACAGCAGGCCTAGCGCATAGCCAAGCTGCGTCAGCGTGGCGATCAGGCCGGCCTGTGTCGGCGCCAGGCCAAAGGACGCGGCCATCTGGGGCAGAAGCGGCTGGTGGTAGTAGATAGTCGAGACCGCCAGCGCGCAGCACAGGGCCATAAGCGTGACAAGGCGGCTGGAAACTCCCATTGGCGATGCGCAAGAGGCAGACATGACGCAGCCCCTTCACTGCTGCTGCAAAGTCTGCACGAGCCCACGGGTGTCGACGATGCTGTGCGCAAACGTCGGCCCGTTCAGCTCGTGCGCCGCGTGCATCATTTCCTTGCTGAAGGCGGCTGTCGCATCGCGTACCAGCGTGACGTGATAACCCAACTCCATGGCGAAGCGTGCGGTCGATTCGATGCAGGTGTTCGCCAGCAGGCCGACGACGATCACGTGTGTGATGCCTCGCTGCTTGAGCTGGAAGTCGAGGTCGGTATTGGCGAACCCGCTTTGTCCCCAGTGTTCCTGGATGATGATGTCGCCCTCCTGTGGCACGAAGTCAGGATGCCATTCGCCGCCCCAGGAACCCTTGGCAAAGGTGTGACGTTCCTGGATCAGGCGTTGGGTGGGATTGGGGTGATCCCAGCGGGTGTAGTCGCCGGGCTGCCAGCGCCGATGAGGTACGTAGTACACCTGAATTGCTTGTGCTCGCGCGGCGGCAACGATCGTGCGCAGGTTGTCGAGCAGTCGAACTTCATCCGCGACGCTTCTGAGCATGGAATAAAGCTTGCCGCCATCGGACAGGAAGTCGTTGTAGGGATCGACCAGCAGCAGAGCGGTCCGCTCCGAGGCATACACAGGATGGGTCATGATGGTGCTCCAGATGAAAGGAGAGGCGATCTAGGACGTTTGCTATACCGACAAATGCCGCGCTGCGACAGCGCAAGCCGCATAGGCTTCATATTAACTATGATAATCATAGTGTCAACGGGGGTGAGGCTTTGAGCGTTAATCCATGCGACATGGTTAACCTGGCTGCGTTACTATGAAAACAATAGTTTCTACGGAGAAAACAGCGTGATGCCGAGGCTGGACGTGACAAGCGATACGGTGTGCCCGGTGGCACGCTCGATGGATTTGGTGGGCGACAAATGGACCTTTTTGGTCCTGCGTGAGCTGTACATGGGCGCGACACGCTTCGAGGAAATGCAGATCCAGACCACCGCTACGCCCCAGATGTTGACTTCGCGCCTCAAAGCGCTGGAGGCGAATGGCCTGGTCGAACGCCGGCCCTACAGCGAGAAGCCGCTGCGCTACGAATATCATCTGACCGACAAGGGCTGGGACTTCTATCCTGTGATTTACGCGCTGCGCGCTTGGGGTGAGAAGTGGTGCAAGAACCCGGATGAGGGGTTGGCCGTGCATTTCGTGCACCGCGCCTGCGGCCATGATGTGGGTGTGGCCAGCGTTTGTCCTCACTGCGGCGACGCTGTGGAACGCAAGGACCTGGAAGCGCTGGTCAGCGATCGTTTCATTGCCGAACGCGAGTCTCGCCGAGAAGCCTTCAAGCGGAAGTAGCTGAGGCTAAGACGAGCAACGACGACGTTCCTGGAGCGGCGGTGCAAGCTGCAAACGTCTACTGGGTATAGATCACTACCCCGATCCAGTCGGCGACGCTGTACTGGCCGGGCTCGCGCTATATTCGCGTGCGAACTCGATGAAGGCTTTCAATGCCGCTGGCACCTGCCGCCGGCTTGGGTAATACAAATGCAGCCCCGGATAGTAGTGGCACCAGTCGCCCAGAACCTGCTGCAGATCGCCTCGCTCCAGATGTTCCTTGACCATGTCCTCGAACACATAGGCCAGGCCGATACCTTGCAAGGCAGGCGCCAGCATCAGGCTGACATCACCCAGTATCAACGGGCCTTGGACGTCGACCTCCAGTTGGACACCTCCCCGCTCGAACTCCCAACGGTAAAGTGCGCCACTGGGAAAACGGTGTCCGATACAAGGTAGTTTTTTCAGGTCTTGTGGATGTTGCGGAATGAAATGGCGTTCGAAGAACTCGGGCGAACCGACCACCACCGAGCGCAGATAAGGACCAATGGTCAATGAGACCATATCGGCCTGTAACCGTTCTCCCAGGCGTACACCGGCATCGAAACCGGTACCCACCATATCCACCAAGGCATCGTCGCTGAGAATTTCGAGGTGTACATCCGGGTACGCGACCAGGAAACGCTGGGCCATTGGCAGCAGCGCAAGTTCCGCTGCGGCGCGTCCGGCGGTGATGCGCAGATTGCCAGACGGTTTGTCGCGGAAATTATTGAGATCTTCCAAGGCGTCGGCGATGTCACGGAAGGCCGGTTGCAGCCGCTGGTAAAGGCGCTCCCCGGCCTCGGTAAGGGCGACGCTGCGGGTGGTGCGGTTGAACAACCGCACATCCAGGCGGGTTTCCAGGGCCCGCAGCGCATGGCTCAGGGCCGAAGGTGTAAGCCCCAATTCGACTGCCGCACGACTGAAATTCAGATGGCGGGCAATGCACAGGAAGAGCGACAGATCGGCGGTACTGGCTGGCTTCATTGATGAAAATTACTCAAAGGCCCATGCGATATTCATGGGATTATCACAGTAAATCAAAAATCTTAAAGTTCGCTCAACTCATCGAGAAGGCCCCGCACGGTGCAGGGTCGGATACAGGAGGAGTTGACATGCGTACTTGGCTCATTACCGGCGCTTCCCGTGGTTTCGGCACCCTGATCGTCCAGCAGGCCCTCGCGGCAGGCGATGCAGTCATCGCAACGGCGCGTAAACCGGAGGACATCGAGGCCCGTCTTGGTCAGCACCCGAACCTGCTGGCCGTGCGCCTGGACGTGACCGGCGAAGAAGAGGCTTACGCAGCGGTCGCTGCTGGCATCGAGCGCTTTGGGCAAATCGACGTGCTGGTCAACAATGCCGGGTTCGGCGTGCTCGGCGCGGTCGAAGAAACCAGCGCCAGCGAAACCGAGCGGTTGTTCGCCACCAACGTCTTCGGTGTACTGAATGTCACTCGTGCGGTATTGCCCCATATGCGCCGGCAGCGCAGTGGTCATGTGATCAACATCTCGTCGCTCGGCGGCTACCAGGCTTATATGGGCTGGGGCGTGTATGGCTCGACCAAGTTCGCCGTCGAAGGCATCAGCGAAGCGATGCATCAGGAGCTGGCCCCCTTGGGTATCAAGGTGACTGTGGTCGAACCAGGCTTTTTCCGCACCGACTTCCTGGATGAGCAGTCCCTGGTGAAAACGGCTCTGGAACTGCCGGATTACGCCTCCACCGTCGGTGTCATGCGCAATTATGCCGAAGCGGCCAACCATGCCCAGCCGGGCAACCCTGCAAAGCTGGCCGAAGCCCTGATGACCTTGGCCAACGCGGCCAACCCACCGTTGCGCCTGGCCTTGGGCAGTGATGCCGTCGCGCGTATCGAGGCCAAGCACAGCGCAGTCGAGCAGGAGCTGGCACGGTGGCGAGCGCTGTCCCTGTCCACTGACTTTGCCTCGTAACCTTCGTTGGGGCACTAAACCTGAACCGGGCGCGCCGGCTCAGGTTTTTTGTGGCGGATAGTAGGCTCATCCAAGCATGAAACCCAAGGTCAACGTCATGAAAAAAGCCAGCTTTCAACCCATGCCCTGCCCTGTAGCCCGAGCGCTGGAACACATCGGTGATGGCTAGAGCCTGTTGGTCCTGCGCGACGCGTTCTATGGCTTGCGTCGGTTCGATGAGTTCCAGCGCAGCCTGGGCATCGCCACCAACACGCTTACTCGTCGGCTGACCGACCTGGTCACCGCCAGCTTGCTCGAGCACCGACCCTACCAGAGCAACCCGCCACGCTTCGAGTACCTGCTCACCGAGGCCGGGCGTGACTTGCGGCCTGTGATCCTGACGCTGATGGCCTGGGGCGCAAAGCTATCGCCGCCTGCGCCACCGTGCTCAACCTGCATTTCCTGCGCCTTGCCGAGCACCTTAACGGTCAAAACGAGACAATGAATACCTGGATCGAGCAATGGAGCAGCAACGCCCAGGCTCTCGGCCAGGACAGCCTGGACGCCAGCCACACCGCACTGCGCCAGCTCTGGGCACTGACGTGGCGTGAAGCGCAAACGTTGACCTATGCCGACGCCTTCCTGGTGATCATGGCGTGTTTCGCGTTGGCCACGCTGCTCGTGCCGTTGATGCGCAAGGTACAACCCCCAGCACAACCGTCGGCTGACGCCCATTGACCCCTCTCGAAGCGCCCTCTTCGTCTTTTGTGGGTACAGGCTTTCAGTTTTTGCGCTATGCGCAGCAGCGCAGCCCATACAACAAGAAGCCCGCGTACCTAATCAGTTACGCGGGCTGGGGTGTATCTGAACGCCATCACAGCATCACGAAACCCACTTCGATATTGCCGCGGGTCGCTTTCGAGTACGGGCATATCTGATGCGCCTCAGCTACCAGCTTCTCCTTTTCCTCGGCGGCCAGGCCAGGCAAGCGCACCGTGAGTTGGGCAGCCAGCGCGAAACCGCCGTCTGCGGTATTGCCCAGGGAAACATCGGCATCCACTGCTACATCGTCAGGCAGGCGAATGTTGTACTTCTGCCCCGCGCGGCGCAGGGCACCAATGAAGCAGGCAGACCACCCGATGGCGAACAGCTGCTCGGGGTTGGTGCCCGGGCGACCGGAGCCTGGCGGGCTCAGCGGCAGGTCGAGCTCGCCATCGACAGATTGGCCGCGCCCATCGCGGCCACCGGTCGTATGGGTATGGGCGGTGTAGAGGATCGTTGTCAGGGTATTGGGCATGGTAGTTCTCCAAAGGGCATGCTGCCCTCCCCGACCAGGCACACAGGGAGGGCGTTGGCTGCGATCAGTGCTTGGCCTGGCTCAGTTTGCTGCACAGGTGTGCGGAAAATGGGTTGTCGTTGTCCGCGATGGGGGCTTGCGGAACTGCAGGCCTCGTCCAGGTGGGGCCATTTCACGTCCCGCCTGTATCGCCGATGTATCCGAAGGTGGCGGCATTTGTATGCCAGAGCGTCGGACATCGGCGCTGTACACACAGTGATACGGTTCTGTGACTGGACGTTTCCGAAAATGAGGCAGCCCTCGCGAGGGCCGCTTCACCTCGTACGGCATGACGAACGTCAGCTGCGGTAGCGTGTCGCGGGAGTCCTCAACGAAAGATTCGGCATCAACGCTTGCCGCGCCGCCTCGTAACGTTCCAGGTCACCCAGGTCGGGCAAGGACGGGATCGTGATGAACTCTCCTTGGTCCAGCCCGGCAAGCGCCGCGTCCACCATGTCGTCAGCCTTCATGACGATCTCGCCCGGCAGGTAATCCAGGGGTGTGCCTGCTGCCGCCCAAAAGTCGGTCGCCGTCGCACCAGGCAGTACCACCTGAACCCTAACGTGCTTGTCCGCAAGCTCGTGGTGCAGGGATTGGCTGAATGCCAGCACGAACGCCTTGGTGCCTCCATACACGCCGTTGAGCCGTTCAGGCGCAAGGGCCACGACGGAGGCGATATTGATGAGCGTGCCCTGGCGCGCGACCAAGCCTGGAACCGCGGCATAGGTCAAACGCGTCAACACGTTCACGTTGAGCGTGATCATGTCTTGCATTTTGTCGACGTCCGACTCCAGAAGCGGCTGCGTGGCCCCCACTCCGGCATTGTTCACCAGCAAGGTAATGCTGGCGTCAGTGCGCAGCAGCAATTCCACTTGGCGCAGGTCATCTGGGTTGCCAAGGTCGGCTGCCACCACTTCGACGGAACGGCCAGTCTCGTCAGTCAGGCGCTTGGCCAAGGCATTCAGGCGTTCGCGGTTTCGCGCGACCAGGATCAGGTCATAGCCACGATGGGCCAGACGCTCGGCGTAGAGGGCACCGATACCGGATGAGGCGCCGGTGATGAGGGCGGTACCAGGATGGGACTGAGTCATGATGCATCTCCAGGGTTGGGGTGGGTCTGGAGAACAGGATGCAGGGGGATGACGGTATCTCAAATGACGTATAAGGTACTGTTTCCGGACATTGGGGAGTAGGCAATGCATCGCATCAGCTATTTGCTGGCAGACGGGTTCCAAGTGCTTTCGCTGGCCACCCAGGCCGCGTTCGAACTGGCCAACATCGCCGCGCAAGACATCTTCTACACTGTCGAGAACTTCTCGCTCGAAGGCGGCAAGGTGCGTTCGTCCCTGGGCTTGGCCCTCGATACCCAGCCACTCGAAACGCCCCGCCTGACCGACACCTGGATCATCGTCGGAGTCACCAACCCCTTGGAGGTGCCCACCTCGGCGGCGACCCTGGAGTTCCTTCGCCAGGCGAGCACCCATGCCAGGCGCACCGTGGGCCTGTGCACTGGCGCTTTCATCCTCGCCGAGGCGGGGCTGCTGTCAGGGCGTAGAGCCACGACACACTGGGCATTCGCCCGCGAGATGCAACGGCGTTATCCGGATATCAGCGTCGAGGAAGACCGCATCTATATCGCCGACGGTACCCTCTGGACGTCGGCAGGCATGACCGCAGGGCTCGACCTGGCGCTCGGGCTGGTGGAAAAGGACCTCGGCGCGGACATCGCGCGGTCGGTGGCACGCAAGCTAGTGATGCAGCAGTACCGCTCCGGCGGACAGTCCCAACACTCCGAACTGCTGCACCTCGCCCCTAAGTCCGACCGGATCCAGCGTGCGCTGGACTATGCACGCCAGCATCTGAACCGCCCACTAGGCGTCGAGGAGCTGGCAGAGGTGGTGAACCTGAGCCCACGTCAGTTCTCCAGGGTCTTCAGCGCCGAAACCGGGCACTCCCCAGCCAAGGCGATCGAGGGACTAAGGCTGGAGGCGGCACGCCTGATGATCGAGCAAAGCCGGCATCCCTTGGACGTGGTCGCCCAGGAAACCGGCTTTCGCGACCGTCGTCATATGCGCGAGGTGTTCCTGCGGGGCTTCGGCATACCACCGCAAGCGATACGCCGGGATGCCCGTCGCCCGATGCCCTCTTGAGGACTCGGTTGTTGGCATTCACAAGCAAGCTTTCAGTTAGAACCGGTCCGAAGGGCAAGGCAACTCCCAAGACCGGATTACAGATCCAGCTCACCTCTGATCAACGCCCCGAGCGTCTGGGCAACATCGGATCGTTGCGCATTCAGCAAGCCCACCGGAGTGCCCTGCAGAAGCGCCTTGGAAGCGTCCAGTTCGTCTCCCATGAGCGCCAGTGGACAGGCAATCTCCATATGCAACCAACGCAGTCGCTTGGCCAGCTGTGGGCTTATCACTCCCTGCACCACAACCACCAAGGCAGCCGGCTGCAGCGTTGCGCACAACAAAGGCAGCTCTTCAAACGGTTGGCCGCAGCCGAGCACCTCGACGCGCTGTTGATCGCTGCTCAACAACCGGCCAGCGCACAGTAGCTCGAACTCGGCTTGCTCCTGCAGACCTGCCAGTAATACGGGCGGCACCTCAGGCTGGTTCATTTGAAGGCGCATCAACAAGCGGGCGCGCAGGAAATTATCCAGATACAGCCATTGGCTGCGTTCGCCGAAGCCGTCACCTGAAGCCAGTTCATGCCAGACTGGCAACAACACCTCCCGCAACACAGTCACCTTAGGCAGAACAGTCCACAATTGACCGTGCACGGCTTCCAGCGCCCGTCCATCGAATGCCCGTGCAGCCCGCGCCACGGCATCGCGCCACTGCTGGAAGACGCTGTTCGGCTCCGGGGCTGGCTGATGGTCACCGATGAGCCTTTCGCCGACTTTGCTGATCGGCAGCCCATTGGCTGTCCAGCGCTGGATGTCGCGAATTCGCTGAACGTCCTTGGCCGTGTACAGGCGATGGCCGCCCTCGGTGCGTTGCGGACGGATCAGTCCATGGCGACGTTCCCAGGCACGCAAGGTCACCGGATTGATGCCAGTCAGGCTGACCACATCGCGCATGGGCAGTAGGTCGGTTGGTACGGACTCAGTCATTGCGAGCAGTCATCTGAACGGTGGATTACTCTAAACCTATACAGACCTTCTGCGCCGTGCAACCTTAGGTCATCATGCAGCGAATCGTGCCGTAGCTCTACGCTCGGAAGCTACGCTGCGCTTACCGCACATGAAGATTCGGGTGGGCTGGCTAATGATCAATGCAAAACTGCTGCAACTGATGGTCGAAAACTCCAACGATGGCATCGTCGTCGCCGAGCAAGAGGGCAACGACAGCATCCTCATCTATACCAACCCCGCTTTCGAGCGCCTGACCGGCTATCGAGCGGACGACATCCTTTATCAGGACTGTCGATTCCTCCAGGGCCAGGACCATGACCAGCCCGGCGTCGCCTCGATCCGTGAGGCGATTCGTGCAGGCCAGCCTTGCCGCCAGGTCCTTCGCAACTACCGCAAGGACGGCAGCCTGTTCTGGAATGAACTGTCCATCACGCCTGTGCGCAACGAAGCGGACCAGTTGACCTATTACATTGGCATCCAGCGTGACGTCTCGGCCCAGGTCTTCGCCGAGGAACGGGTCCGGGAGCTGGAAGCGGAAGTCGCCGATCTGCGCCGGCAACTGAGCGAGGCCAAGTCCTGATCGAAAAAGCTGTACAGCTATCATTTTGTGTATAGCTTTTATGGCAGGCTTCAGCTATACCTGTACAACAAATCGCGGTTGTACAGGTTTTTCTGGAGCCAAGCATGTCAGCCTATCTGCAACAGTTCGCCGAGCGCTTCGCCCAACTCGATGGCAGTCGTCTCCATGGGCTGGAAAAACTGTACGCCGACGACATCACCTTTCGTGATCCCTTGCATGAAATTCAGGGGCTTGAGGCCCTGAGGGCCTACTTCGCCCAGCTGTATGCCAACACCCACGACATCCGCTATGTCTTCTGCGGCGCTAATGAAGTTTCACCCGGCGAAGGCTACCTACGCTGGAGCTTGCAGTTTCGCCACCCCCGACTGGCCCGCAACCGGCCGGTCAGCTTGCAAGGATGCAGCTACCTGCGATGGCGTGAACGTGTCCATTTTCACCAGGACTACTTCGATGCCGGTGCCCTGCTCTATGAGCATCTTCCGGTCATGGGCTGCGCGATCCGCTGGCTCAAAGGCAGGTTGGCATGAGCCGCTGCTGGTTGACCGGAGCAAGCAGCGGGCTGGGCGCTGCGCTTGCGCAATGCCTGTTGGAGCAGGGTCATCACGTTGCCCTAGGCGGTCGTCACGAGCAACGCCTTGCCCCTTTGGTGGAGCATTTTCCCGGGCAGGTTCTGCTGGCTGTCGGCGACGTCGATGACCCTATCCAGATCGCTCGGATCGCAGCGCAGATCAAGGCTGCCTGGGGAGCGCTGGATTTGGTGATCCTCAATGCGGGCACGTGCGAGTACCTGGAACCTGGTCATTTCGACCCGGCCATGGTCGAGCGGGTGATGCGCACCAACTTTCTGGGCGTCAGCCAGTGCCTGGCCGCTGCCCTGCCCTTGCTTCGCGCTGGCAAACGTCCTCATTTGGTGGTGGTGGGCAGCTCGGTTACCTGGCTGGCTTTGCCCCGGGCAGGCGCCTATGGCGCCTCCAAGGCCGCCGTGCGTTATTTGGTGGAGTCTCAACGCATCGACCTGGCCCACGAAGGCATCGATGTCACGTTGGTCAGCCCAGGCTTCATCGACACGCCTCTGACCCGTCGTAACGACTTCCCCATGCCACAGCTGTGGTCAGCCGAACGCGCCGCACGGCACATCGTCAGGCACCTGCACCGACGTCCGCTGGAGATCAACTTCCCAGGCCTTTTCACCTGGGTGTTGCGTGTGCTGGGTCGACTCCCGCCACGCGCCCGTCTGGCGCTGGGCCGGCGTCTGGCACGTCATGAACAGGAATGAAACGCCATGCGTATAGCGATTATTGGCAGCGGTATCGCGGGCCTGACCTGTGCCCACCTACTGTCTCGCAGACACGAAATCACGGTGTTCGAGGCCAGCGACTGGGTCGGAGGCCACACCCATACCGTCGATGTGGACTGGTGCGGCGAACGCCATGCGATAGACACCGGCTTCATCGTCTTCAACGACTGGACCTACCCGAACTTCATTCGCTTGCTCGATCAGCTCCAGGTGGCTTCACAGCCAACCGAGATGAGCTTTTCTGTCCATGATCCGCTCACCGGGCTGGAGTACAACGGTCACAACCTGAACACGTTGTTCGCTCAACGCCGTAATCTGATCAGCCCACCGTTCTGGGCGATGCTGCGCGATATCCTGCGTTTCAACCGGCAGGCACTGGACGATCTGGACGCACGGCGGATCGATACCTCCACCACCCTGGGCGCCTACCTCCAGGCTCAAGGCTATGGCCAGCGCTTCATCGAGCACTACATCGTGCCCATGGGGTCGGCGATCTGGTCGATGTCCCGGACGCAGATGCTGGGTTTCCCCCTGCAATTCTTCGTGCGCTTCTGTCGTAACCACGGCTTGCTCTCGGTCAATCGACGTCCGCAGTGGCGGGTCGTCCAGGGTGGCTCGAGAAGTTACATCGCCCCTCTTTGCCGACCGTTCGCCGAGCGTATTCGCCTGAACTGCAAGGTGCATCGTGTCGGACGCGACGAGGGAGGCGTCACGCTGCTCAGTGCCGCTGGCACCGAACGGTTCGACAGTGTGGTCTTCGCCTGCCACAGCGATCAGGCACTGGCGCTGCTGGAGACCCCCAGCGTTGAAGAGCGCGCCGTGCTGGGCGCCATCGGCTATGCGCAGAACGACGTGGTACTGCACACCGATCAGCGTCTACTGCCACAGCGAAAGAAGGCCTGGGCCAGTTGGAACTATCGACTGGGTGGCCCCGCGCATGCCCCAGCTGCGGTGACCTACAACATGAACATCCTGCAAGGTATCCAGGCACCGGTGACGTTCTGTGTAAGCCTCAACCAGACCGCGCTCATCGACCCTGCACAGATCATCGCCCGCTTCTGCTACGCCCACCCGCAGTACAGCCTCGCAGCGTCAGAAGCCCAGACGCGCCAGGCACGACTTCAAGGCTACAAGCACAGCTATTTCTGCGGCGCTTACTGGGGCAACGGCTTTCACGAAGACGGTGTGGTCAGCGCGCTGCAGGTGGCCCGGCACTTTGGAGAAACACTGTGAACAGTGGTCTTTGCCTGGGTTGGCTCAGTCATCGCCGACTGTCCCCGCGGTACCACGCGTTCCGCTACCGCATCGGCATGTTCTATCTGGACCTGGATGAACAAGCCTGGCTGATGAGCCTATCCCGTTGGCTGGGTAGCAGACGACTGTCGCCGCTGAACTGGCGCCAGACCGACTACCTGCCAGCGCTGACCCGCCAGGGGGAGCCGCTGGCCGAGGCTGCCCGCTTGCTCGTTGAACAGGCAACGGGGCACAGGCCCGAAGGCCCGGTCCACTTGCTGACCCAATTGCGCTGCTGGGGGCTGTCGTTCAATCCGGTGAGTTTCTATTTCTGCCACGACCGCCATGGACACCTGACGGCGATCCTACTGGAGGTGCGCAACACCCCATGGCATGAGCGGTTTCACTATGTCCTGCCGGTGCAAGGCCGCCTGGACAGGCCTTTCTCCATGGCCAAGGCCTTTCATGTATCGCCGTTCATGCCCTTGGACATGGACTACCGACTGCAGTTGTCCCTGAACCTCAAGTCGGTGCGCATCCATATGGAGAACTGGCAAGGCTGCCAAAAGGTGTTCGAAGCCGATTTGGCCTTGCAGCGCCAACCGCTGGATCGCAAAGCGTTGCATCGATACCTGCTGAGCTTTCCCTGGATGAGCCTGCGCACCGTCTCGGCCATCTATTGGCAGGCCCTGCGCCTTTTGTTCAAGCGCACTCCCATCCATGACCACACCGCCAGCCGGGGCAGCCTGGCACTCGGCCAACCTTGCGAGGACCCTGATCATGTCGAATCCCACCCTGAGCGTTAGCAAGACCACGGTCCTGGCACCCTTGCTTGGCGCATTGGCCCGAACAGTCGTGCTCGCACAACTGGGCAAGCTCCGTCACGGCCATCTCCGGCTGCTCTGCCATGGACAGCAATGGAGCTTCGGAGAGGCCAGCAGCCCCTTGCAGGCTGAAGTGGAAGTGCTCGATGACGCAACCTGGAGCCTGATCGCCGGTAACGGCTCGATCGGCGCGGGCGAAGCTTATATCCATGGGTATTGGCGCAGCCCGGATCTTGCACGGGTGACCCGCCTGTTCGTGGCCAACCTGGACGTGCTGGACGCACTCGAAGGCGGGCTTGCGCGGTTAGGGCGACCTGCCCTGCGGCTACTGCACCGATTGAACCGTAACAGCAGGCGAGGAGCCCGGCGCAACATCCTCGCCCACTACGATCTGGGCAACGCCCTGTTCGAACAATTGCTGGACCCGACCATGATGTATTCGGCCGCCCAGTTCGAATACCCCGAGCAGTCCCTGGAGCAGGCCCAGTTGCACAAGCTCGAGCGCATCTGCCAGAAACTGGAGCTGCGTGCACAGGATCATCTGCTGGAGATCGGCTGTGGCTGGGGCAGCCTGGCCATCCACGCCGCCACTCATTTCGGCTGCCGTGTCACCACCACAACCTTGTCGCAAGCGCAGTATGCCTATACGCAAGCACGTGTGCGGGCCCTCGGACTGGAACAACAGATCACAGTTCTGTGCGATGACTATCGCGACCTCAAAGGTACCTTCGACAAGCTGGTGTCCATCGAAATGATCGAAGCGGTCGGTCACCGCTACCTACCGGTTTATTTCCGCCAGTGCGCCGCGTTGCTCAAGCCCGACGGGTTGATGCTGTTGCAGGCGATCACCATCCGTGACCAGCGCTACGCCCAGGCTCGGCGCTCGGTGGACTTCATCCAGCGTTACATCTTTCCCGGCGGCGCCCTTCCCTCGCTGAGCGTGCTGCTGGACACCGCCAGCCGCCAGACTGCGCTCAACCTCATACACCTGGAAGACTTTGGCCTGGATTACGCCCGAACCCTTGAGCACTGGCGCGACAACCTGCGCAAAAGTCGAACGCTGCTGGCCGACCAAGGCTATGACGATACGTTCCAGCGCCTGTGGGAGTTCTATCTGTGTTATTGCCAGGGCGGCTTCGAGGAACGGGCCATCGGCGTAGCGCAGTTGTTGTGGGCGGCGCCTCAGGCCCGACGTGCGCCCTTGCCCGCACTTCGATGATCAAGCGCTACGGGGTGATTGCCAATGCCCTATGGTTGCAGGCCGGCTGGTGGGCCTGCGTGCTGGGCGCCAAGGCCCCTGGGTGGTTGCTGGTGGTGCCCATCGGCCTGGCCATTCACCTGTACCTGTGCCCGGACTTCAGGGCAGAGGTCAGAGCCGTAGCACGCACAGCGCTGGCTGGCAGTGTGCTCGATAGCGTATTGGGCGCAATGGGTGTGTTCAGGTTCGACGCATGGCCGCTCCCGCTGTGGCTGGTGTTGCTATGGCTGGTGTTGGCCAGCGGCTTGCGACACAGCCTGGCGTGGGCGGGCTGGCCTTTCTGGCGCGGTGCGCTGGCCGGTGCGCTGACAGGTCCTTTGGCCTATCTGGGCGGAGCCCGTCTGGCCGAGGTCAGCTTGCCGCTGGGCCCGTTGGCAACAGGCCTTCTACTGATACCGGTGTGGGCGCTGGCCCTACCGCTGCTGGTACGCATCGCGGCGTGGCGCTGACCGACGGCATCGCTGGGAGCAGTATCGCACCTGCTCCCAGCATCGGGCCCAACGCTTGCGCCAGTTGAAAGGCCGGCCACAGACCACGCAGACCTTGCTTGGCAACAAACGCTTGTTCACAGGCAGTCCCCCGCATCGAGACGCGCCAGTAACGTCTGACCACGGCGCCATACAGCCTCGCGCCGCGCCGGTGCCATGCCATCGAGGTTCCGATAGACCAGCGCCAGGCGAGGGTTATGCGCGAGCTGCGCGCGGTGACGGATGAGAAAGTGCCAGTACAACGCATTGAATGGGCAGGCATCGGCTTCTGTCGCCTGTTCGACCTTGTAGCTGCAGGCCTTGCAATGATCGGACATCCGCTGGATGTAGCGACCACTGGCACAGTACGGTTTGGACCCCAGGTAACCACCATCGGCATGCATCACCATGCCCAGTGTGTTGGGCAGCTCGACCCAGTCGAACGCGTCCAGGTACACCGATAGGTACCACTGGCAAATGGCTGTCGGCGCGATGCCCGCGAGCAAGGCGAAGTTGCCGGTCACCATCAGGCGCTGGATGTGGTGCGCATAGCCCAACTTCAGGGTCTGTTCGATGACCTGCGCCATGCACCGCATGCGGGTGCGTCCGGTCCAGTAGAAGTCCGGCAACGGCCGGGTGTTGTGCAAATGGTTGAGCTCAGCGTACGCCGGCATGCGTAACCAATAGATGCCTCGCACATATTCGCGCCAGCCGATCAACTGCCTGATGAAACCTTCGGCGGCGTTCAACGGCACCCGCCCCTCCCGCCACGCGGTGTCCACGTCTTCGCACACACGCCGCACATCCAGCAATCCGATATTCAGGGCTGCGCTGATGCGGGCATGGAACAGGTAGGGTTCGCCCTCGGCCATGGCGTCTTGATAGTCCCCAAAGGCCGCCAGGCCGTAGTCCAGAAAATGGCGCCACAGCTGCTGCGCCTGGTCATGGGTCACGGGGTAGTCGAAGCCGTCCACGGCGCCGTAATGGTCGCTGAAGTGTTGGCGAACCAAGGCCACGACCGCCGAAGTGATGGCGTCCTGCTCGAAGTGGGCTGGAAACGGCCCGCGCAATCCTCGTGGCAATGGCTTGCGATTGTCACCATCGAAATTCCAAGCGCCTCCAGCGGGGCTGCCGTCTGGCTCCAAGAGCAAGCCGCAGCGTTTGCGCATTCCCCGGTAGAAATGCTCCATGCGCAGTCCAGAGCGCCCTTGGGCCCAGCGCGCGAACGCTTCGCGCGAGCAGAGAAAGCGGGTATCGCGGTGCCACACCAGCGGCAGCTGAGCATCCCGTAGCGCCTGTTCCAGGCGCCATTCTCCGCACTCGGTCACATGTATTTGCGTAGCGCCCAGTGATTGTCGCCAACGTTGCAGCTCACCGACGATGGTCCCGCTGTTGTCAGCCGCGTCGAAGGCCACGTAATGCACTTGCCAGCCGCGCGCTCGCAAAGCGAGCGCAAAATGGCGCATGGCACTGAAGATGAGCACGATTTTTTGCGGGTGATGCGGCACGTAGCGAGCCTCCTGCGCCACTTCCGCCATCAGGATCGCATCGTGGGCAGGGTCCAGCGCGGCGAGGCTGGCCAGGTCGAATGACAGCTGATCACCCAGAACCAGCCCCAGGCGCACCTTCCTGGCTACCACTGGCTGGCCAAGGTCAGCGGCATCCGCAACGGCGCGACGGGGCCGTCCCTTTGTCCGCACATTTCATCATGTACCACCTGCTGCACCAGCATGCACGGCACCGGGGGCAGGTTGGCCAGAAGCTCGCGCAGCTCAGTGGTAGAACGCAATCGAATGGCCTGCCCGCGCTCATCGCTCAGGGTGACCGGGCTGGTCCCGGTCATCGCGCGCAAGACATAGAACCCGCCTTCGAGCGACAGCAGCTCAAGTGACTCGACCTCGCCGGCCGATACCCGCTGGGAGAGTGTGTTCAGGTTCATGGTGTGCCCTCCGGCAGACGGCGGAAGAACAGCGTGATCTGGCCGATCTCCACGCCCAGTTTGCTCATGCTCGAGCGGTTGATGAGGGTGTCGTCATCTATCAGGTACATCCAGTCGTCCAGGTCAACCTTCCAGTGCCTCCCATCGACCGGCAGATCGAGCTGGTAACGCCATCTCAGGGCGTTGCCCGCTACTTCTCCACGGGCTTGCCCAATTACATCCCCGGCTGTTCCGCGCCAACGACCAGGGCCGTCCGGCACCAATGTCCAGGTTCGTTGCTGACGTGTGCCGTCGCTGTAGAGAAAGTGCTCGTCTAGGATCAAGCGCTCGCCTTCCCGACGGCTGTCGATACGTACTACAAAGCGCTTGACCACTTCTCCGGAGCGCTTTTGGAACATTCCCCAAGCCTGTACCGGCCGCGAGAAGAAGGCCGCCAGGTCAAGGCGGGGCTGCTCAGCGGCATACCGCTCGACCCCGACGTTGCCACAACTGCCCAGCAGCAGGCAGGCGGTCAGCAATAGCGCTTTGTACATGTTCAGTTTCCTCGGTCGTCATCGGCCAGGCCGAGCAGGCGCTGGCGCAATTGAGGATCCCGGGCTCGCGGATCCAGCCAGATAGCGAAGAACGCCCGGGCGAACGCCGGATCGGCGACCTCACGAGCGAGCCGTCCGTCGACATAGAAGCGGCAGCCCTCCTGTGGCAAGTACACCCCCGTGATGCGCATGCCCGGACGTACATCCACGAAGGCCGCTGCCATGGTGTCTGACCAGGCGCTGATCTGCCGGTCCGTCACACTGCCGCCTCCCAGGCGCCGCATTTCCTGAAGGCTGGCCTGCACCAGCGTGTCCCGGGATAGAGAGCGGTGGTAGGTCAATTCAAGGGCGAAGGGCTGGCTCCAGTCCTGCACCGGTCCGGCGGCCCACAACCGAGCGCTGTACAGGCGCAGACCGAACCAGGTGAACTCCCCCTCGCCGAGCCGCTGCGCGGCCGGCAGCGCAGCCCGCCAGTCCGCAGAGACCGACGACATCGTGCCGAACAGCAAACAGAGACAGACCATCCGAACCAGGTATGCCATGACGAGCCTGTATGCACCAGAATCTATACAAAGGCTAGCCACTTGTACAACTTAAATCAAACTGTGTATAGATTTTAAAAATCTCGCGGTAGATCCATATGTCCGCTCTGTCCCTTTGCAACAGGTGTCCTTGACCTTCAGAATGCGGCCCTTAGCGCACCGAGAAGGAAGCCTTCATGTTGTACATAGTCATGCTCGGAGGTCGCCACCCACGCGCCAGCATCGAGGTGCACGATGTGGTGTTCGCCCAGGCGCAGACCCTGGAGCAGACCTACCCGCAATTGCGCCAAGGCTGGTTCGGTAGCCGTGAGGGCCTGCATATCGACGGCTGGCTGGAAGTCGATGGCATCGATGCCTACCGCGTCGAGTTCAGCCACTTGGCGCCTGGGCCAGACGATCCAAGGCTGTTTTTCATTAACCTCGGCGGCTATGAGCCAGCGGTCTTCGGTGAAGCACACCGCTACCTTTTGGTCGTCGCTCGGAACAAGCAACAGGCAAGGCAACTGGGCAAGCAGCGCTTGCACGCCCACTGGCTCAAGCCTCACACCGACGCAGTACTCGAGGTGGATGACTGCCTGCCGATCGACTGTGTGGATGGCCGTTACGTGCACCTGGTCGAAGGTGCGCACAGCGGGATCGGTCAATACAGCGACTATCTGCTGCTCTGACGCCGCCTGCCTGGCTCTGCCTCTCTACAAAGCGATACATAAAGACCGATCCCAGACACATCTGAGATAAACACCTCGGACACCATGGCTCCGGACCGCGGTGGCACCCTGCACGCCGCCCCAACGACGGAGTTTGCCATGCACCTTCATGCTCAACCTGCCAGCCTGCATGGCTGGCGTCTGTTCAGTGTGCTGTCTGTTTCGGTTCTGATCATCACGGCATTGGCGCTGATGGCTCAATCGCCTCTGGTGGAGGCGTTGCGCAGTGCGATCCGGGTGACTGCGCGCACATCGTTCCTGTTGTTTCTGGCGACGTTCCTGGCCTCCTCGCTAGCGACCCTGGTGCCCAGTGCCTTCACGCGCGGGCTACTGCGCGAGCGACGGTTTCTCGGATTGGCTTTCGCCTTTTCCCACGCGGTGCATGCGGTGCTGATCATCGTGTACGCCAACTCGTTCCCCGACACCTTCTGGCAGGGTCGCACGGCCGTGACCAACATCCCCGGCTCGGTCGGCTACTTCTTCATCATTTTGCTGACCCTCACCTCGTTTCCTGCGGCCGTCCGGCTGCTCGGCGCACGCACCTGGAAGGCGCTGCACAGCACCGGTACGTGGGTGATCGCGGGGGTTTTCGTGCTGTCGTTCTACAAACGCATTCCCATGGGATCCTGGTATCCGCTGGCATTCGCGCTGATTTTCAGTGCCATCGTCTTCAAGCTCACGGCCAAGTTGGCCACGCATCTGCGGCGCAGTGCGCGCACTGAGGTCAGGGCCTGATCGTGTCGGCCAAGCCCTGGCCATCGCCGATGGCATGGACCAGCCGCTTGGCCGACAGGCCCTCACATGGAAACATTCGGTAATATTTATCCAGCCAATCGGATAGCCTGCCAGGGGCGCTCCTTAGAGCCTTTGATAAACTCGCCGCTTTTGCTCGCGAGCCCTGCCGCGTCAAAAGAAGTCTCAACGCGATAGGATGTTGTGCCGTGTCAACCGATCAGAACCTGGTATTCAAAGCTCCTGCAACCACCGGCGCCCAGGCTGCCGCCGACCGCAGCAAGGCACACGGGGCTCCTACCGGTGTGCAACCGGCCTCGTACCGCGCCGATATCGACGGGCTGCGCGCCGTTGCTGTCCTGCTGGTGCTGATTTTTCATGGTGGGCTGGCGCTGTTCCCTTCCGGGTTCATTGGCGTCGATATTTTCTTCGTGATCTCCGGCTACCTCACCACCTCGATCATCCTGGGCGCGCTAAGCCGGGGTGATTTCAACCTTGGACAGTTCTATGTCAAGCGCCTATGGCGCTTGCAGCCAGCGATACTGGCGCTGTTGATCGTCACGCTCGGCGCGGCCAGCGTGCTGTATCTGCCCAAGGACTTCATCGATTTTCTCAAAAGCGAGAAGTACACCAGCCTGCTGCTGTCAAACCAGTACTTCTCCAAAGCCACCGACGGCTATGCGACCGCCGAGGCGGCGACCCTGCCCTTGCTGCACACCTGGTCGCTGGCCATCGAATGGCAGTGGTACATCTTCTTGCCGCTCGGGTTGATGGCGCTGACGCGCTACCTGGCGCCCCATCGATTAAAAGCCGCTGTCGTGATGCTGACCGTCGTCTTCATGGCTGTCGCGCTGTTCATCGCAAAAACCTCCCCGGATAAAAGCTACTACGCGTTCTTGGCGCGCAGCTTCGAGCTGCTGATCGGCTCGTGCGCAGCCGTGTTCGGCAACGACCGCCAACGACTCGGCCGTGTCAGTGCCTGCGCACTGGGCCTGGGCGCCCTTGGCGTGCTCCTGTATGGCGCAACGCAATCCATACCGACCACTGCCTATCCAGGCTACCCTGCCATCGCAATCTGCCTGGCAACGGCGGTACTGATCTCGGGCCAGGTTGGCCGGGTGGGCATCACGTCCAGGCTGCTGTCATGGTCACCGCTGGTATTCATCGGGACGATTTCCTATTCGCTGTACCTGTGGCATTGGCCTGTCATCGCCATCGTGGAGTACCTGGGCGTTGAAAAGACGCCAGCCATCCTTGCCGGCTACTTCATCGCCTCGTTTGCCCTGGGCATCGCCTCGTACTACCTCATCGAAAAGCCCCTGCGCCGTACCCGGCTGGGTTTTGGCAAATCGCTGTTCATGCTGCTGGTCGTACCTGCCATCGCGTTTTCGGCGCTGCACTCGGCAGGCAAGTCCGCCGGCGGCTGGATGGAGCGCTTCGGCAATGGCCCGACGCACATCCTGCCGCGTCTGAAGGCAAGCGAAATACCCCAGCGTGGGCCGTGCCTGGGCGGTGCCAGCGACGGCTCCGACAGCAGTTGTGTGCTGGGGCAAGCCAACGCCAGCACCACCGCATTGCTGATGGGCGATTCCTACTCCAACCACTTCTGGGGCTTCATTGACATTTTGGCCAAGGACGCCAACCTTTCCGTCATGGCCCAGGGCAGCCCAGGGTGCCTGGCTCTGCCGGATGTCTATCTCTACGACTGGTGGAAGTACAAGAACACCCTCTACAAGAAGTGCCATGACGCCGCCGCCGAGTACCACAAGCTGATCGCTCGCAGCCACTATGACTACGTGATCATCGGCCTGACTTGGGAAACCTACGCCAACAGCAGCGCCGTGGTGCTGTCGATCGATGACCAACGCTCCCAGGCCCTGTCGCGCGAACGCATGAAAGCCGCCCTGCTCAAGAGCCTCGACATCATCGAGCGCTCCGGCGCCAGGCCCGTGCTGATCAAGAGCAACATCGTCATGCCCGAAGGCGCCAATGACTGCCTGTACCGCAGCATCAAGCTCAGGGGCACGATCGAGGAGCATCATTGCGCGACGAGCGTCGCGCAACCGGAAGAAAACCCCTGGCTTGCGCAGCTGTTCCGGGACGCCAAGCAGGCACACCCGGACTTGCTGGTCATCGACCCCAAGGACGTGCAGTGCGTCGATGGCCAGTGCAAGCTGTCGATCGACGGCCTGCCGATCTATCGGGACATCGGCCACATCACCGATTTCGCATCCACGGCGATGGGCAAGATGTATTTGCAGGCCAAGGGCAATCCCTTTAACGAATCCAACCCTTGATGCCGGGCTGCCCCGCCATGAACAGCCAAGCGCTAGAGGCCCAGTTCGCTCAAGCCTGGATGGTCGTCCGGGCGTCTCCCCAACGGCCAGTGGTACTTGCGCTCCTGCTCGGTGATGGGCAGGTCATTGATACTTGCATAGCGCCGCTGCATCAGGCCGTTCGGGCCGAACTCCCAGTTTTCGTTGCCATAGGAGCGGAACCAATTGCCTGAATCATCGTGCCATTCGTAGGCGAAACGCACGGCGATCCGGTTATCGGCGAATGTCCAGAGTTCCTTGATCAGGCGGTAATCCAACTCCCTGCGCCATTTGCGCTCCAGAAACGCCTGAGCCTGGTCGCGCCCTTCGATGAACTCGCTGCGGTTGCGCCAGTAGGTGTCCTCCGTATAGGCCAGCACCACTTTCGCAGGATCGCGCGTATTCCAACCGTCCTCGGCGCGTCGGACTTTCTCGATGGCGGTTTCCAGAGTGAAAGGCGGCAAGGGTGGGCGTGATGACTCGCTCATTTCGATGACCTCCAGAGGCGTTCAGAGGCCTTAAGCTATAGCTCAAATGGGCGACGCGTGGAGCGCCGCCTCTCACCTGCCCCTCGCCTACTGCCCGCAGCGCAATGGCAAACGCTCATAGTTCAGCGCCTTATCGCGCGCGGGCAACGCATAGGATGCCTGACATTGCTGGTCGCCCCAGCGAATCGTCAGCTTGCCCTGCTCTTGCTCGACCAAGGCCAACGCCTTGCCGCTCGGGTCGGAGATCGCCAGTTGCTTGCCCTCGGCATCTTCCAGCGCGGCACCGAACGGGATCTTGCCACCTTGGCTGTCGGACAGCTCGAACTGCACGCGGCGCCCGGTCTTGCCGGCGTAACGCGCCAGCACCACGGCGCCGCGCCGGGGTACCAGTTGCTGGGTGGCATTGTCGATCTCGATATCGGCGCCCAACTCTCGGGTATCCAAGCTGATCCAGTTGACTCGATAGGGCTGTGCGCTCGGGATCACCGCATAGCCATTGCGCCCGGTCTCGACGCCGCTGTAGCTGCTGATCTTGGCACCACGCACACCCGAAACCTCCACCAACGCGAAGGTTTCGCCCACGGTCTGGCCGAGGTTGATGCCACCTTGATGGGCCACCACTGAACCTGAGACGTTCAGGCTCTGCGAGTCGTACCCCCTGCCCTGGCTGTAGCCGACGCTGACATCGGCAACCGATGTCCGCGTGCTGACGTTGGCCGAGGCCGAACGCCCGCCCCCATCGCTGCTGCCGGCCTGCAGCGAATAGAACGTGTCGGCGCTTTCGTTGAAGTAGCCATTGATACCGGCCTGGGTGTTGTTGCCGCTTTTCTGCGAACTGGTGGTGACGAACGCCCGCGGTGCACGTGGGCGAGTACCGAGCGGGAACGACACCGACAGGCTGACCTGGGTGTCGGTGCCGCCAGCGCCGCTGCTCAGGTCCTGTGTCTGGCTCCAGGTGAGGTTGTAGCTGGCATCGCCCCAGTTGTTGCCATAGCCGGCCGAGAAGCTGCGCGATCCGCCGCGGTTCCAGTAGCGCTGGTCGCTGGCGTTCAGGTAGAGGCTGCCCAGTTGTCGATCCGCGCCCAGGCTCTGGTTGATGGTCAAGTCGGTGCGGGTCTTGGAGTGCCCCGAGCGCAGCAGCGGGCCGCTACTGAGGTCCTCGATATGGTTGCTCAGCGTTCGGTAGCCTTCGGTGGAATAGCGGTAAGCCGCCAGGGTGAAACTGGTGGCCGTGCCGGTGAAGGTCTTGGCATACAGGGCACGCAGGCTGTTGCCCGTCTTGCGCTCGCCCTGGGCCTGGCTGCTGGAATGGGTGATGTCCAGCGACACTGCGCCCAGCGAGGTATTTCGTCCTACGCCTAAGGCCAGCGCCTTGTACTGATCGGTGGCCTGGACGCCGACGATGCCGGTCAGGTTGCTGTCGATGCCATAGGCCAGGTTGGCGCTGAGCATCTGCGGTGTGGCCAGCCCTTCGCTGTTGCTGTTGTAGCGACCGGCCGAGACGCTGTAGCGCACCTGCCCTTCACGGACCATGATCGGCAAGCTAGAGAACGCCTGCTGGGTCACCCGCCGGCTGCCATCGGCCTCGATGACGGTGATCTGCAGGTCGCCGTTGGAGCCGCTGGGGTAGATGTCGCTGATCTCGAACGGGCCAGGCGGTACGTTCGTGGTGTACAGCAGGTAATTGTCCTGGCGGATCTCCACCGTTGCGTTGGTCTGCGCCACACCACGAATAATCGGCGCATAGCCACGCTCGCTGTCTGCGCGCATGCCGTCGTCGGATTCAAGCTTCAGGCCCCGGTAGCGCACGCTGTCGAACAGCTGCGCATCGGAGAAGATGTCCCCTGCGCTGAACTGTCCTTTCAGGGCCGTGACATCATGCTGCAAGTAGCTGCGGTTGCTTTTGAAGGTGTCCGGGCGGCCAGTGCCGCTGCTGAAGTTGGACTCGTTGCGCAACCGCCATCCGCCCAGGTTGATGCCATTGCGCAGGCCCAGGTTGGTGTTGTAGCGGGTGTCGGTGCTGCCAGCGTTGCGGCTGGTACTCATCTGGTAGTTGACGAAGGCCGCCGGCACCCCGTTATCCCACAGCTGCGGATCGACGTAGCCGCGTAGACCGCGCTGCATGGCCACCTGCGGCACGCTGATTTCCAGGCGCAAGCGACTGGCATCGAAACTCACGGCGGCCTGGTCGATGAGCGCTGAGAGGTCCTGGCAGGCCTGAACATTTTCAAGATCAAGCTTGGCCTGGGCCTGGAGCTTGTCCAGGTCGATCCCCAACTGCTTGAGTAGCTCGACGGTCAGGCACGGTTCGACGCGGCCACTGGTGGGGTTGCGTTGAAAGTCAACGTCCCGTCGCCCGACCAATACTTGGTTGCTGTACAGGTCGACACGGTAGCTACCGGGCAGCACACGAGTGCCGGCCAACAGAAGTTGTAGATCGACCGATGAGGCCGCGCCCTGCAGGAAAGAGGTATTGAAGGCCAGCAACTGCGGTTCGGCAACCTGCTGGGAAGCTGCATCGGCGTGTACACAGGCGCTGTGAATGGCCAGAGACAAGGCGGCGAGCTTGAGCGGCGCGGGTGCACGGAAGCATCCCCGGTTGTCGAACGGCAGAAACATGCGTGGAAACCTTTCATCCGTGGCAAATACCGGGCACGGCGATGCCGCGCGTGCGCCGGCATGCGCCCAAGATATTTGAGGGTGTTAAGAAGAAGCGGCGGGCTCGACAGCCTTGGCCTTGACCACAGTGCTCGGCATCAGCGCCGCGTGGTACTCGCTCTGCGCCCCATAATCGTTGATGCTGCGAAAGGACAGGTTCGCCGGTGCATCGGCCAAAACCTTGGCCAAGGCAAAGGTCCGGGTCTGTCCGGGCGCGATCATCGCCGAATCGGCCGCCAGCGTTCGCTGACCATTGGCCGTAACCGTGAGGTCGGCCATCGACACGTGGTACAGGCTCGGATTAGTCACCGACAGGACTGTGGAGGCGCCCTCGCGGGTCACGCGCCAGCCCAGCTCCGTCGGCGCCTGCAACGCATCGCCAGGCAGCCCGGCCGGTCGGAAGAACACCTTGATGCGCTGGCGCACGGCCAGTTGCAGTGTGTTGGCCTTTTCGCTGGCCTGAGGGATTTCCTGGACATTGAGCCACACGACCGACTCGCGATCCTGAGGTAAGCCTGTCCCTTCATAGAGGATTCGCAGCAATTGCTGCTGCTTGGCCATGACCCTGGCCAAGGGCGGTGTCACCGCGAACGGGACCGTATGGTGCTGGTCGTCGTCACTGTCGATCCACGACTGGATCAAGACGTCCTGGCCGCCATTGCGCACGGTCACGTTGGCTTCCTTGTGGGCGCCGTCGAACACCACACGTGTGGCGCTCAACGAAATGCCGGCCATCGCCGGAGGCGCTAGGAGCATGCCCAGCAGGCCCAGGCAGGCAATGAGTCTGGGAGTCAACATGTGCAATCACCCCGTTTATCTAAGCGGACGGCGAGGCCCTGAGGCCTCGCGCGTACAGAACCCTGGGTGACGGCTTATTCGTACTGCAGGATGAATGGCAGGGTGGCATCACCGCGACCGGCGGTGGCAGTGCCCTCGGCGCCGGTGGTCACGTAGGCGGCCGAGAAACTCAAGGTGGCATCGCCGCCCGCTGCGCCGACACCATGCATGCCGCTCTGGATAGTGGCAGTGGTCTTGCTGCTGAGGTCGATCTTCGCCCCAGTGCTGTCGAGCAGTGCGATACCGACGTTCTTGGCTGCGCCACTGCCTGGAGTCAGTGCCAGCACGCCCTTGCCGGTGACGATACCGGAGCCGCCGAGGATGGTCGGGTCGAAGACCATGGAAACCTTGGTGCCCAGGTTGCAGTTGACGTTGAGGTTGAAGTCCTTGCTGGTGACACGACCCGAGGCTGGAGCTTCGGCGCTACCCATGTCTTTGATCGAAACGTTGCCCATATCCACAGAGATCACGCGATCGGCATTGGCGCCGTCGACCGAGCACGCGTCATTGTTGATGACGCCGCTGAAGCTGATCTTGCCGCTGCCACCTTGTACAGGAACCGGTGGTTCTCCTGCGGCCAAAGTGCCCATGGAAGTAACGAGTGTCGACAGTGCCAAAGCGGCGAGTGAATAGTTTTTCATGATGATGTCCTAGTTGAAATGTACTGCAGTGAACTGCCAGAACACATTAATAAACCCGGACACCTATCCCCATAAGACGATCCTGATAAGCTCCGCCGAGCGTCAATTAAACAGACGCCGCTCCAGGCAATAAGCCAATAGTGCCTGGTCATTATCGACTTCAAGTTTGCGCATGGCCGAGACTTTTTGCGCACTGATTGTCTTGGGGCTGCGGCTGAGGCTAAGGGCAATATCACCCACGGTCTTGCCGGCCACGAACAAGCGCAACACTTCACGTTCTTTGAGCGACAGCGTTTCCAGGCGCTGGTCAGTGTCCAACCCCGAATCAACCACTGAGGCTCTGGGCGCCTGAGGGCTCAAGTACGGGCGTTTGCCGCGAATCGCCTTGAGCGCGCGCTCGATCTCGGTGTGCAGATGATTCTTCTGAATGACGCCCACCACACCCAACTCGTGCAGGCGCTCAAGAATCATCGAGCTGGATATCATCGTCAATATCAACACTTGAACTGCGGGGTAGTGCCGTTTGAGATAGTCGATCAACTTCAAGCCGTCGCCATAGGGCGAGTCATCCGGCATGTTGTAGTCGGTAATCACCAGATCGACTGGTTGTTCCTGCAGTAAAGCGATCAATGCGCTGGAACTTACCGCCTCCCCGACCACGCAAAAATGCGGGTCCCGTTCGACCAGTTCGCGAACGCCAAACAACACGATGGGATGATCGTCGGCAATGATGACCTTGAGTTTTTCCATAAAGCCTCAGGCGAGTGGATGAACAGTCTGGTTAATGTTACTTGAGCGCGTCGATCATTGCCGCCAAGCGTTGAATGACCTTTCGGACCTGTAGGTGTGCGGCCTCATCGAACGCCTGGTCGGCGAGCAACACCTCAAGCGCGATGCAATGTTGCGCCAGGCTGGTCGCCTGTACCGCGCCCAGCGCGCCGGCGATGCTGTGCAGTTGTCTACCGAGCGCCTGCAGGTCGCCCTGCTCCAAGGCGGTCTCCAGTGCCTGGATGTCCTGGGTCATGGTCTCGATGAACAGGGCGCGCATGGCCGGCGATAGCTTCGCCAGCACATCCTCGTGCTGCTCATCCGTGGTGTGGGCTTGCGGCACCACGGGTTCCTGCTTGTCGCCCTGCCAGTGTGGCCGGCACAGTTTGAGCAGTTGGCTGCGCAACGTCTGCAAGCTCAGCGGCTTGACGATCCAGGCATTCATGCCCACCTCCAGGCAACGTGCGCCCTCCTCGCGCATCGCGTTGGCGGTGACACCGATGATCGGCAGCTCAGGGTCCTGTTCACGCAGTGCGGTGGCCAGCTCATAGCCATTGACGACTGGCATGTTCACATCGGTCAGCACGAGGTCGAACACTTCCGGCTGCCATAGCTGCAGGGCGTGTTCGCCATTGCGTGCAACCACGACACTGCAACCCAGCGCCTCGAGCTGCTCCTTGAGGATCGCCTGGTTGATCGGGTTATCCTCGGCCACCAGGATGTGCAAGCCTAGCTCGTTATCGGTGCCGGCCTGCCGCTGCACAGCAGGTTCCATCTGCCCCTGGTTGATCCGACAAACCGCCCGGGCTATGGCCTGGACATCGTGCAGGCTCATGTCCCAGTCGCCGCGCCCGGCTTGCGCCGAGTCGGTAGCATGGCAACGAATGCGCGGGCCAGGCCAAGCTGGCGCCGTTTCATCGGGCAGCACATCGACCAGCACCGCCCGCGCAGGAATTGCAGCGGACGTAGAGGGCGCCAGATGGGCACGCAGTCCCAGGCGATTGAGCCAGTCGCAATGGTGCTGCGCCAGCTCCGGAATCGGCGCGCGGACGAACACCGGCATCGCCGACGGCACGCCTTCGGTAAGCGAGGGCAACGCGTCCGTCACCACCGGCAAGGCAAGCCGCAGCGTGAAGCTGCTGCCCAGGCCCGGCTCGCTGACCACTTTCATCTGCCCGCCCATCATTTCGCTCAGCCATCCGCAGATCGGCAGGCCCAGGCCGGCGCCGCCCTCATTGGAGCCTCCATGCACCTGATAGAACAGCTCGAACAGCCTGGCCTGCTGCGAGTCGGACAACCCGATGCCGGTATCGGCGACCTGCCATTCCAGGTGCACCTGGCCCTCGGCGCAGTCGAGCACCCGGGTACGCAGCACAACGCGGCCACTGTCGGTGAACTTGATAGCGTTGCTGAGCAGGTTGTTGAGGATCTGCCGAATCCGGATCGGGTCGCCAAATACCCGCTGTGGCAGCCGGGCATCGGTGCAGCCGTACAGCAGCAACCCTTTACGCTGGGCGAAGGCTGAATAGGTGCGCAGGGTGTCTTCGATCATCTCCAGTGGACAGAACTCCACGGGCTCCAGGGCCATCTGCCCCGACTCGATCTTCGAAACATCCAGCACGTCGCTGATCAGCTGGAACAGCGTGGCCGAAGAGCGCTGGATGGTCTGTAGGTACGCTTGCTGGCGAGGCGCCAACGGCGTCAGGCCGAGCAGCTCCAAGGTGCCCAGCACCCCATACAGCGGTGTGCGAATCTCATGACTCATGGTGGCCAGGAACAGTGTCTTGGCCTCGTTGGCCGCAGCCGCCGTGCGCCGGGCGTCTTCCAGCGCCCGGGCATCCTCGACATGACGCGTCACGTCATTGAAGGCATAAAGCCGTACATCCTGGCCCTGGTAGCGAGTGGCGACGAAACCAACCTGCAGATGCCGTCCCTCGATCTCGAGCGCATGCTCGGCCCCCTCGCCGCTGTCCTGCCAATGGTCCAAAGCTGCCACCAACGCCGCGGTCCCTTGCCACTGCCTTGCGCGCTGGTTTTCCAGCAGTACCTTGCGATCTGCCCGGCGCACCACACACAGCCCTGTGGGGGCAGTATCGATGACCACACGGCTGAAGGCCTCGCTCTCGGCAATGGCGGCGTGGGCCTGGTTGGCCGGCAGGATCACCTGGCGCCGATACCAGCGGCTCGCCGCCCAACCCAGGCCGCCCAGGCCGGCCAGCCCCGCGCCTAGACTGAGCAACGAACCCAGCGCATAGCGGAAAAAGCTCTTGAAGCCGATGGTGTAGATCGCCGTCCAGGCTGGCCCGTCGTGGTTGACCAGCTTGAACACCAGCCCGTCGGACTTGAGGTTGAACCCCTCATGCAACGTCATCTCGGGACGCAGGATGCCCGAGAGCACTTGCCCCGACGGGGTGACCAAGGTGAAACGGTCATACACCGACCAGTCCATGGTGCGCTGAAAATCATTGGCATGGGTCAGGTCGAGCATTACCGCAGCCGTGGCGTGCGGACCGGAATCCTTGATGCGCAGCTGTTCAGGCAGCAAATCGAGGTTGGCATAGGCCAGCACGCGCGCGGCAACCACCCCGTTTCCGGGGCTGCCATAGGCGCGCCACTTGACCTCGGGGCCATCGCCCTGTGGTGCCTGGGCGCGAACCATGTCGAACATCTGGCCGATTGGCTCCCGTGTACCCGTACCGGTACTGTGCTCACCTCTCGCGGGCACGGCCACGTCGAAATCGCCCTGTCGATTGAACAGGAAGGCTTGGGGAGACTGGAAATGCGAAGTGGCCCAAAAGGCGCTGTAATAAGCGCTCAGGTGCGCTGCGAGGACGGCAACCTGGGCGGCCTTGTCAGTGTCCTCGGCATGAGTGGCGAGCCTGACACTGAACGGCATCGAGAAGGGATTCTCCTGACCACGGTACATGCCATCGCCTTCCCATTGACGCGGCTCGACCCCGGGCATCTGGGCTGCATCGCGGGGCATCAACTCGCCGCGCAGGCTACGCTGGCGCAGCGAGGTCAGGAACAGCTCCTGCTCCTGAATGTTCTGCATCAGCCGGGTGAAGTGGAAACGCACCGTGTCGTGGTGCTCCTCGATCAGCCGCTGGAACGACCAATAGGTGGTGCTCACCAGCAGCACCGCCACCCCGAGCAGCACCATGATGCCTTTGCTCAGGCGCGACGAGCTGCGGGTGAGATTGTCCAGAAGCGCGTTGGAGTGTTTCATCAAAGGGTCCGTGGGCCAGCAATACGCGTAAGGGTGGGAGTCTACCTCCTAAGCTAGGCGCGAGCGTTGCGCCAGGTCCGATTAATGGCTCATTGCCGGTCCATCGACCTTCAGCAAATGCAGGAACTGGTCCAGGGACACCGCATGGGAAATCAGGAAGCCCTGCACATGGCTGCACTCCAGCCGGCGCAGCAAAGCCAGTTCCTCAGGTTTCTCCACACCCTCGGCGACCACGTTAAGGCCCAGCCGGCGGCCAAGGGCGACAATGCTGGCCAGGGCGCAGGCCAGGTTGTCGTTCTCGTGGCAGCCCTGCACCAACGCGCGATCGATCTTGAGCTCGGTGAACGGCGTAGACACCAGATTCATGTAAGAGCTGTAGCCCTTGCCGAAATCATCCTGTGAAAGGCCGAAGCCCTTGATGCGCAGACGGCAGGCGCCCGCGTAGTAGTTGCTCACCTCGTCAGGAACGGAGCATTCCATCAGCTCGAAGCAGATCCGGGCTGGGTTGCCCCCATGGTGCAATACGAATTCCAGCAGACGGTCAGCCAGGTCATGACTGTTGAGCAGGTGGGTCGGCAGGTTGATCGACACGGGCAAGTCATAACCCCGGGCGCGCCATTGGGCCTGGGCGTCCAGGCTCTGCTTGAGCATCGACCACAACAGGCGCTCCTCCAGATCGAAGGCCCTGAGCGCTGGCAGAAATGCCCCTGGCAACAGCACACCGTGCTCGGGATGTATCCAGCGCACCAGGGCCTCGGCGGCGACGATACGGCCGGTGCTCAAAGATTTCTTGGGTTGGAACCAGGCCTGGAACGCCCGGTTGTTCAGGGCTTCGAGCAAAGTCTGGCGGTCATAATCGACTGCCTGCGGTGTGGCATGGGCGGGTGTTCGCCGCTGCTCGCGCAGTTGCTCGACGACAGCCCTTAGCGCCTCGGGCGTGACAGGCTTGGACAACAACCCCACCACGTCCACGCCAAGATGTTTGGCCGCCAAGCTTGCGGCCATCAGCATCCGCCGTGATGCCGCGCTCATGATCGCCAGGCCTGTCCTGCCTGGCAGTGCTGCCAGGTGCTGGATGAACTGCACACCGTCCATGCCTGGCATCAACAGGTCCGTAAGGATCAGGTCATAGTCGCGCTGCTGCAGGCGCAACAGCGCCTCGGTGCCGTCCCGGGCGGTGTCCACACGCAGCTCGCCCAGTTCATTGAACAGGTGCTGCAGGTACATGCACTGGAACGGGTGGTCCTCGACGATGAGGATTTCAAAGGCTCTCATGGGCGTTTCCTTGGTAGGCGGCCAGGCAGTGGTACAGCGTCTGCAACGTGAAGGGCTTGACCAGGCAGTGATTCATGCCGGCGGCCAGGCACAGCTCCTCCTCGCCGCGCAGGGCATTTGCCGTGGCACCGACGATGGGTACGGTGCAGCCTCGCCGGCGCAGGGTTCTGGCCAGTTCGTAGCCGTTGACCCGGGGCATGTTGACGTCGCTCAGCACCACATCGAACGCCCCCTGATCCCAGCAGCGCAGGGCCTGCTCGCCGTCGCCAGCGAGCACTACGGTGCAGCCGAGTTCTTCGAGCTGATCACGCAGAATCAACTGGTTGATGATGTTGTCCTCGGCCACCAGAATGCTCAGGCCAAGGTGGCGGATCTGCGGGCCAGCGCTGCGCGTCTGATCACCTGCCACCCAAAGCCCTTGGGCCTGGCAGATGGCCTGGTGTAATGCGACCAGGTGGCTGAGGTTGACGTGCCAGCTTTCGCCGTCCTGGCGCGGTTCGCTGCAGCCATCGGCGCTGGCTAATACCCGGCGTCCATTCCATTGCGGCACCAGCTGAGTGTCCAACCTGCCGGGATGCGCCTCGAGCAGGACCCCGCCTGCACTCATCGATACCGGCTGCCCGACCTGGGCCCGCGCGCCCCAGCGCCGCAACCACCCTGCCAGGCTCTCGGCCAGCTCGCGCAGCGGCGACACCACATGGATGCGCTCGGCCAACAGGTTGCAGGGCAAAGCCGCCTCGTGGGTGCGCAAGGACTCCTCCAGCGGCAACAGCAAGGTGAAGCTGGTGCCCAAGCCGAGTTCGCTGACCATACGCATCTGGCCGTTCATCAATTGCGTCAGGCGCTGGCAGATCGGCAGGCCCAGGCCAGTACCCGCCACCCCTTGGATGTTGCCTGCGGTCTGATAGAACGGGTCGAAGATCAATGGGTGTTCTTCCTCGGCGATGCCACGCCCGGTGTCGGCGACCTGCCACAGCAGACAGGAACGCTCTCCCTCCCGGTGCGACAGGCGCACACGCAGCACAACGCGGCCATAGTCGGTGAACTTGACGGCGTTGCTCAGCAGGTTATTCAGGATTTGCCGGATGCGCGCACGATCCCCCAACAGCCGCAGCGGCAGTTGCGGATCGAGGCAGGCATAGAGCTCCAGGCCCTTGCCCAGGGCCGCGGCGCTGTAGCCCTGGATCACCTCGTGCACCAGCTCCAGCGGGGAAAACTCACTGACCTCCAGGGCCAACTGGCCGGCTTCGATTTTCGAGACATCCAGCACATCGCAGATCAACTGCAACAAGGTGGCCGAAGAGCCTTCGAGCGCTTGCAGGTAGTCGCGCTGTTGGGCATCCAAATGTGTACGCGACAACAGCTCCAGCGTCCCCAGCACGCCATACAGCGGTGTCCGGATCTCATGGCTCATGGTGGCCAGAAACAGTGTCTTGGCTTCGTTGGCCGCATCCGCCGATTGGCGCGCCGCTTTGAGCGCCGCCTCCACCTGCTTGCTGGCGGTGACGTCATTGAAAGCACACAGCAGCACATCCTCTCCTTTGTAGCGGGTGGGCACACTGCTAAGGTGCAGGTGACGACCGCTTGAGGTCTCGAAGGTCTCGCCATGGGGAGCTTCGGGCGCGTCGAATGCCTGGCGGATCCAGCCTGGGCAGAGGATCTCCCGGTCCAATCCCTTGCCCAGCCACTGCTGGGCCAACGAATTTTCCAGCACCATCTGACCGTCACTGCGGCGCAGTACGCACAGCGCCACCGGCGCGGCCTGGATCACGTCACGGCTGAACGCCTCACTTTCGATCAGCGCCTGGATCCGATGGATGGTCGGGGTGATCAGGCGCTGCTCGAAGCGGCGCAGCAACAGCACGATCAATAAAATATTGAGCAGACAGAACAGCAAAGTGCCGAGCAACTGCTTCCACAGCCCCTGCAATACGTCGACAAGATCGATCGAATAGACCAGCTGCCAGTCCGAGGACATCAGGTTCTTGCGGATGACCAGATGATCCGGAAACAGGCCGTCGCCGACGAAACCGAAAAAGTTGTCGCCCCGGCGCTCCAGCAGCGATCGGCTCAAGCGCGCGCCCGGCATGTTGCTGAACACCAGCATTTCATCGGCGTTGAGCATCATGAATTCGCCGGCGCTCTGGTCGCTCAGCGCTGCCGACACGGCCCGGCTGTCCATCTCCAGGCCCAGCCAGCCGGAGTCGGCATCCTCTTCGTCCAGGCGCTTGAAGATATACAGGTGCGTGGCCTGTTGATCCTGATCGGTCAGCCACAGTTCTTGTAGCGGTGAGCCATCGTCGTCGCGCAACGCCTGCAATTGCTCGAGGATGCGGCGAGGCAACGCCGGCTCTGCGCCGGACGGGCTGAACAGGCGCACGCCGTGGTCATGCGCCCCATTACCCACATACAAAAGACTGACCTGCTGTGCCCTGAGGTAGTCGCACATGCGTCGGGTCAACCAGATGCTCCACTGCTTGCCGGCCGCATCGCCTAGTTGCAGGTGAACCTCCTCGAAGGACGGCAGGTAGACCAGCGGCTCGGCCTGCCAGCCCTTGCGCACGGCCGACAGGCTCAGGCTTTCGAGCAATGCTTCGCGGGTGGTGAAGAAGGTGTGCGCCTCGGCGATGGCACTGCTCATGTAGCCGCGGCGTTGGGAAATGTCGTTATTGAAGGTGAACAGCAGGAAGTTGTAGGCACCGCTGAGGATGCCGACCGACAGCACGATCGCGAACACCCGAAGCAGTCGGCGGACGGCTTCGGGACTGGAAAGCAAAGGGCTGATCTGCAACAGGTAGCTTTTTAATCTCATCCGCCGAATCTAAGATTCGAGCTGGCCAATGGACATCAGACGATCCTTAGTTCCGACGCATACTGCCTGCCATCTCCCATGGGTCTGGCTCCTCTTCTTGCCAGTCCACGGCTCGAGCAAGCGTCGATCAAAGCCTCAAGGTTAAGGCCAGGCCATCCGGCGCCCCATGAGACGAATCCTAATGTGCTGACTTCGCCTGAGGACAATGCCAGTCTCCCCTACCCCAGGGGTTAACCCTTCGACGGGATAGGAAAGCATTCGGTACGCGCCTACATTCGCCCTACCCCTTTTGCAGCGCGATAACAAGGATTACAAATGCAGCTCGTACGTCCCCCAGCCCTCGGCCGTCGCCTGGCCACGCTCGGCCTTGCCGGGCTCCTCAGCCTCGATGCCGTCGCCGCCGGTGCACCCACCGTGCATTTCTACAACTGGTCCGACTTCCTGGCACCGGAAACGCCCAAGGCCTTCGAGCAGGCCACCGGCACGACCTTGGTGCTGGATGCCTTCGACAACGCCGAAGTCATGGAAAGTAAGCTGATGGCCGGCCATAGCGGGTATGACGTGGTGATGGTGCCCGACGACCTGCTGCCCAACTTCATCAAGGCCGGCGTGCTCGCGCCGCTGGACCTCGCCCAGTTGGGCAACCGCTCGCACCTGGACGAGCAGCTGATGCGCAAGCTCGCCACCAACGACCCGGGCAATCGCTACGCGGTGCCTTACATGTGGGGCACCACCGGTATCGGCTACGACAAGGCTAAGGTGACCCGACTGCTGGGCAAGGACGCGCCGGTGGATTCCTGGGACCTGGTGCTGCGCAAGGAGAACATCGAAAAGCTAAGCGCCTGTGGCGTGGCCATGCTCGATGCGCCGGTAGAGATCCTGCCGATCGCCCTGCACTACCTTGGCCTGCCCGCCAACAGCCGCAACCCGGACGACTACCGCAAGGCCGAGGAACTGCTGCAGGGCATCCGTCCCTATGTGCGCTATTTCGATTCGTCGAAGTTCACCACGGACCTGGCCAATGGCGACATCTGCGTGGTGGTAGGCTGGGGCGGCTCGGTGTACAGCGCCAAGCAGGCGGCCGAGCGGGCCAACAATGGCGTGCAGGTGACCTACAGCATCCCCCGCGAAGGCGCGCCCATGTGGATCAACAACATGGTGGTGCTCAAGGACGCCCCACACCCCGAGCAGGGGCACGCCTTCATCAACTACATGATGCGTCCGGAGGTGGTGGCCAAGTCATCCGACTATGTGGGCTACCCCAACGGCAACAAGGACGCACTGTCCCTGGTCGATCCACGGCTGTTGAAAGACCCGGCGGTCTATCCACCGGCTGAGGTGATGGGCACGTTGTTCACCCTGGAGACGTTGCCGCTCAAATACGAGCGGATGCGCACACGGACCTGGAGCAAGATCAAGAACGGGACCTGATGCGAATCCGCAGGGCAACGCCGTTCCTGTAGGAGCGGCTTGAGCCGCGACCCTGTGAAAGGGCCGCAGCGCGGCCCCGAGGGCTCAGATACCGTCGCGCGCCAGGTCCATCGCGAAGTAGGTCAGGATCAGGTCCGCACCAGCACGCTTGATCGAGCCGATGCTCTCACGCACCACGCGGGCTTCGTCGATGGCACCGGCCAAAGCACCGAACTTGATCATCGCGTACTCGCCGCTGACCTGATACGCCGCCAACGGCAAGCGCGAGGCGGCGCGGATGTCGGCAATGACATCCAGGTAGGCACCGGCCGGCTTGACCATCAGCACATCCGCCCCTTCCTGCTCGTCGAGCAACGACTCGCGTACGGCCTCGCGGCGGTTCATCGGGTTCATCTGGTAGCTCTTGCGGTCACCCTTGAGTGCGGTGCCGCCGGCCTCGCGGAACGGGCCGTAGAGCGAGGAAGCGAACTTGGTCGAGTAGGCCATGATCGCGGTGTCATGGAAGCCTGCGCCGTCCAGGGCGCTGCGGATCGCCTGGACCTGGCCGTCCATCGCCGCCGACGGGGCGATGAAGTCGGCACCGGCCGCCGCGGCCACCACCGCCTGCTTGCCCAGGTTGGCCAGGGTGGCATCGTTGTCCACGCCGTGATCGTGCAGCACGCCGCAATGGCCGTGGCTGGTGTATTCACAGAAGCAGGTGTCGGACATCACCACCATTTCCGGCACCGTGTCCTTGCAGATGCGCGCCATGCGCGCCACCAGGCCGTTTTCGTTCCAGGTGTCGCTGCCTGTGGCATCCAGGTGATGCGAAACGCCGAAGGTCATCACCGACTTGATACCGGCACGGGCATAACGCTCGATTTCACGGGCGAGCATCTTCTCAGGAATGCGGTTGACCCCCGGCATGCTGGTGATCGGGACGAAATCATCGATACCCTCTTCGACGAAGATCGGCAGGATCAAATCGTCTAGGCGAAATTCGGTCTCCTGGAACAGCGTACGCAGGGATTCGTTCTGCCGCAGGCGACGAGGGCGGACAGTGGGGAAGTTCGACATTGGAGCTCCAGACAGTTTTGCTTGCTGCCACCTTAAGTCGTAGGGCCGCCACTGAAAAGTCTTGACGCAAAGAATATCTGTTGCGCGCCGGGCAACAAACCGGGGCAGACGGCCTGCGCCGCCCTCCCCGGCGTCCGCTCAGCGACAATCGGTCGCAATCATTTGGCCAGCGGGTACAGCGCCTCGTCGAATTGCGAAAGCTTGGGGAACTCAAGCGGCAGGTCGTCCGACAGGTGCTCCAGGCGCTGCTGGTAGTCGCGCAAAAAGCCCTTGCGTGCTTCATCGCTGATGTAAGGCACGTGCCAGGCCACGAACGGCGGCAGCACTTCCAGCCCCACGTACGCCAAGGTGCCGCGCAGGATCGGCCGGAGCATGTCTTCCAGCGGCCCATGAATCGCCCCTTCGCCGAACATGTGCTCGCGCCCGCCAAGGGTCACGGTGACCAGCGCTTTCTTGCCCACCAGCCCGCCTTGGTCGTAGAAACGCTTTCCGCCATAGCAAACGCCGGACACCAGCACCCGGTCGATCCAGCCCTTGAGCATGGCCGGCGCCGAGAACCAGAAGATCGGGAAGTTGAGCACCAGCAGGTCCGCCCACAGCAACTTGTCCAGCTCGGCCTGGATGTCCGGGGCGATCGAACCGCTCTTGACGCCCAGGCGCTGCTCCAAGGCATAGACCAGGTAGTCGGGGTTTTCGCGTTTGCCGAAGTCCTCGGCGCTGGCCACCGGGTTCCAGCCCATCGCGTACAGGTCGCTGACCTGCACCTGATGCCCCTGGGCCTTGAAGGTTTCCACCGCCTGGTCACGCAGGGCGGCGGTGAAGGATTGCGGCTCGGGATGAGCGTGGACGATCAGTACATTCATGAAGGTTGTCCTTGCACAGGTTGCAGGTTGGAGTCTCCGGCGCGGCGGGCCAGCAGGCGGTCGAGCCAGTCAGGGTCCATTTCCGGTTCGGAGGAGAACAGCAGCCCGGTGTAGTCGCGATACGGCGGCGAGAAGATGGCCTCGCGGCTGCCGTGATCGACCACTCGGCCGCGTTGCATCACCATCACTTCGTCGGCAATGGCGCGTACCGTGGCCACGTCGTGGGTGATGAACAAGTAGGAAACGCCCAGTTGCCGCTGGATGCGATCAAGCAGCTTGAGCACGCCCTCGGCCACCAGTTGATCGAGGGCCGAGGTGACTTCGTCGCAGATGATCAGCTCAGGCTCGGCCGCCAGTGCCCGGGCGATGCAGATGCGCTGCTTCTGCCCGCCGGATAGCTCGCGGGGCTGGCGGTCCATGTACTTGGCCGGGTCCAGTTCGATCATCTCCAATAGCTCAGCCACGCGCTGGCGCAAGGCCTTGCCCTTGAGGCCCAGGTAGAAGGTCAGCGGACGGCCGATGATGTCGACGATGCGCTGGCGGGGGTTCAAGGCGGTGTCGGGGATCTGGTAGATCATCTGGATCCGCCGCAACTGCTCCTTGCTGCGCTGGCGATAGTCCGCTGGCAGCGCCTGGCCGTCGTACAGCACTTGCCCACTACTGGCCGGCAACAGGCCGGTGATCAGCCGCGCGGTGGTGCTCTTGCCGCTGCCCGACTCGCCGATCACCGCCAGGGTCTGGCCCCGATGCAGCGTGAGCGACACCTCATGCAGCACCGGCTGGGCGCCGTAGCTGGCATTGGCCTTGCGCACCTCAAGCAAGGGCTGGGCCTGGGGTGGGCGCGCTTTGGGCTGGGTGTGGAAACTGCGCACCGCCCATAGCGAGCGGGTGTAGTCCTGGGTGGGGGTTTGCAGCATGGCGCGGGTCTGGGCCTCTTCCACCAGGCTGCCGTGACGCAACACCATGATGCGATCGGCGATCTGGGCTACCAGCGCCAGGTCATGACTGATGTACAGCGCGGCGCTCCCATAGGTGCGCACGGCATCGCGAATGGCCGTCAGCACTTCGATCTGGGTGGTGACGTCCAGGGCCGTGGTGGGCTCGTCGAAGACGATCAGGTCCGGATGACAGGCCATGGCCATGGCGGTCATCACCCGCTGCAGTTGACCACCGGAGACCTGGTGCGGGTAGCGTTGACCGATGTGCTCGGGGTCCGGCAGGCGCAGCACCCGGTACAGCTCCACCGCTTCGGCCTCGGCCTTGGCCCGGTCGACGCCACCGTTCTTCACCGCCGTCTCGATGTGTTGGTCGATCAAACGGTGGGCCGGGTTGAACGATACTGCCGCGCTCTGTGCCACGTAGGCGATGCGCAAGCCGCGCAGACGGCGCAAGGTCTCGGGCGCTGCACCCACCAGCTCTTGGCCATCGAAACGCACCGAGCCGCCGCTGATGCGACAGCCGTCGCGCACGTAGCCCATGGCCGCCAGGCCCAAGGTCGATTTGCCCGCCCCCGATTCGCCGATCAGCCCCAGCACCTCGCCTCGCGCCAGGGTCAGGTCGATGCCCTTGATCAGCGGGTGCCAGGCATCGTCGTGGTGGCCGTCGATGCGCAGATTACGAATTTCCAGCAATGGTTGGCTCATGTTCAGCACTCCTTGAGGCCACTGGCCGTGTGCAGCACCCAGTCCACGACGAAGTTCACGCTGACGGTGATCAGCGCCACGGCCAGCGCCGGCAATAGTGGGCTGACGTCACCGAAGGTGATCAGCACGGCGTTGTCACGCACCATGCTGCCCCAGTCGGCGGTCGGTGGCTGGATACCCAGGCCCAGGAACGACAAGGCACTGATGAACAGAAAGACAAAACAGAAGCGCAGGCCGAACTCGGCGATCAACGGCGCTGCGGCATTGGGCAGCACCTCGCGGCTGACCAGCCACCACAGTCCCTCCCCGCGCAGGCGCGCGGCCTCGACGAAGTCCTGTACCACCACTGTCATTGCCACCGCCCGTGCCAGGCGGAACACCCGGGTGGCATCGAGCAGTGCGATCACCAGCACCAACGAGGTGGCCGTGGTGCCGACTACGCTCAGGATCAGCAAGGCGAAGATCAGCTGCGGGATGGCCATCAACACATCTACCAGGCGCGACAGGCCCTGGTCGATCCAGCCGCCCTTGATCGCCGCCACCAGGCCGCAAAAGCCGCCCACGGCAAAGGCCAGGGCAGTGGTCAGAAAAGCGATCCCCAAGGTATTGCGCGCGCCATAGACCAGACGGCTGAACATGTCGCGACCCAGGTTGTCGGTGCCCAGCAGGAACTGCCCACCCCAGGGCGCGAAGCCCTCGCCCACCACCTCGGTCTCGCCGAATGGCGCCAGTACCGGAGCAAACAATGCCACCAGCACATACAGGACGATCACCAGCAAACCGAACTTGGCGCTCAGCGGCGCACGCTGCAATTGCTTGAACAGGCTCATCGGCTACCCCTTCGGATGCATCAGGCGCGGATTGCTGGCGATCGACAGCACATCGGCACTGGTGTTGAGCAGAATGTAGGTGGCGGCGAAGATCAGGCTGCAGGCCTGCACCACCGGGATGTCGCGCTTGGCGACAGAATCCACCAGCAGTTGGCCCAGGCCTGGGTAGACGAACACCACCTCGACCACCACCACCCCCACCACCAGATACGCCAGGTTCAACGCCACCACGTTGATGATTGGCGCCAAGGCGTTGGGCAAGGCATGGCGGAAGATGACTCGCGCCGGCGAGATGCCCTTGAGCCGGGCCATCTCGATGTAGGGGCTGGCCAGCAGGTTGATCAGCGACGCACGGGTCATGCGCATCATCTGCGCGACCACCACCAGGGCCAGGGTCAGCACCGGCAGCAACGAGCGCTCCAGCACTTCGCCCAGGGAGGCATCAGGCGACAGGTTGGAAATGCTCGGCAGCCAGGCCAGCTTCACCGCGAATACCAGGATCAGGATGTAGGCGACGAAGAACTCCGGAAACGACACCGCCGTCAGCGCACTGGTGTTGAGCAACCGGTCGAACCAACAGTTGCGGTACAGCGCCGCCAGCATGCCCAATAGCAAGGCCAACGGCACCGAGACCAGCGCCGCCAGCAGCGCCAGGCTGAAGGTGTTGCCCAGTCGCGCGCCGATCAGCTCTGCGATCGGCCGCTGGTTGGCCAGCGATACACCCAGATCACCGTGCAACAGCTGCCAGGCCCAGTGGCCGAAGCGGCTCCAGGCCGGCATGTCCAGACCCAGTTGTGCCCGCAGCGCCGCGACGGTTTCAGGGGTGGCCGCCTGGCCCAGCATGGCCTGGGCGACATCGCCAGGCAGCATGCCCACGGCCAGGAAGATGATCACCGAGACGGCCAGCAGCGACAACAGGCCCAAGGCCAGGCGTCGCGCGAGTAATGAACCAAGACTATTCACCATGGGCTCCTCGTGCAGTAACGAAAGGGATCAGGCCTGCCACCAGCGCTCGATCAGCCGCAGGCCATCGAGTTCGCCATAGGGCGCGGTGACCCCGCCGTGGGTGACCCGACGCGAACGCGCCGCCACCGAGCTTGCGAACAGCGGCACGATGGCGCCGCCGTCGTCGCGGCACAGGGCCTGCATTTCGTTGTACATCTCCTGCCGCAGCGGCGCGTTCATTTCGCCACGGGCGGCATTGAGCAGCTGGTTGAAGCGGGCGTTGTCCCAGTGCGTCTCGTTCCAGGCTGCGCCTTTTGCATAGCCGATGCTGAACATGCGGTCGGCGGTCAGGCTGCTGTACCAGAACGAAGTGGTGAACGGCTGCTTCATCCATACGTTGGTGAAGAAGCCATCGGCCGGTTCGCGCACCACATCGATGTCGATACCCGCCTTGCGCGCCTGCTCCTTGAACAGCACCGAAGCGTCCACCGCGCCGGTATAGGCGGCGTCCGAAGCCTGCAAACGCACCTTGAGCGCGTCCAGCCCAGCCTGGCGCAGATGGAAACGGGCTTTGTCCGGGTCGTAGGCGCGCTGTTCGAGCGCCGGGTTGATGAAGCGGCTGCCCGGCTGGATCGGATGGTCGTTGCCGATCTGGCCGTAGCCATGCAGCACTGAAGTCAACAAGGCCTGGCGGTCGATGGCGTACTTGAGCGCCAAACGCACGTCGTTGTTCTTGAACTGGGTGCTGTCGCAGAGCATGGGGAAGGTGTAGTGCTGGGCGCCCTTGGTCTCTTCGATCACCAACTGCGGGTTGCGCTTGAGCAGCGCCACGGTCTTGAGATCGACCTTGTTGATCACGTCCACCTGGCCGGTGACCAGGGCATTGACCCGCGCAGCGCCATCGGCGATGGCCAGCAGTTCGGCGCTGGCAAAATGCGCACGACCGGGCTTCCAGTAGTTCGGGTTGCGCTCCAGGTCCATGCGCACGCCTGGCTCGAAGCGCTTGAGGCGGTAGCCGCCGGTGCCGTTGCCGGAGCGCCAGTCAGCCACACCGTCCTTGGCCGGCATGATCACCAGATGGTAATCGGCGACTACATAGGCGAAGTCGGCATTGCCCGAATGCAGCTCGAACACCACGGTGTCGTTGCCCTGGGCGCGGACCTGGGCGACATCGCCGAGCACGGTCTTGGCCGCCGAGGTGGATTTTTCGCCCAGGTGGTGCTGGATCGAGGCGACCACATCGTTGGCGTCCAGGGTCTTGCCATCGTGGAAGGTGACGCCCTGGCGCAGGGTGAAGGTCCAGACCTTGGCGTCGGGGCTGGACTCCCAGCGCTCGGCCAACTCTGGAATCGCCGTGCCGTCGACGCTGATTTCGCTCAGGGTGTTGTATACGGCCGAGAACCCGACAAACGTAAACGTATCGCTCCACGAGCCTGGGTCGCCGGAATCAGTGGTGCTGCCACCCGCCAGGCCCATGCGCAGGACGCCGCCGGCCTTAGGGGTGCCCTCCTCGGCCCAGCCCGACATCGGCAGGCCCAGCGAGAAGGCGCCGGCGAAGGTGGCCGCCGCCGCGCTGTACTTGAGGAAATCCCGACGCGGCAGGCCGCTATCGGGCATCGCTTGAGTGATCTTGTTCTTGTTATCGCTCATGGCATCGCCTCTGTTGAACCGCCAGGAAAGGTCTTGTTCGCCCGACGACCAAATATTTGTAATTGTCATCGTGACAAATACATTAGACTCAATGCCACGCCCCTGCCAAGTGAGATTTTCACAGGGGTGTAGACTTCGGTTTTTACCCAGGGACCTTTGCCGATGAGCCAGTCGACTCGCCTGATCACCGCCTCGTACATCCTCTCGTTCGTGGCCGCCAACGCACCGCAGAAACTGCGTACGGAGACCATCGCCAAGTGGGTCAAGGTCCATCCGGCACGGGTGCGCAGCCTGGCCTCGCAACTGGTCAAGGCCGACATTCTCAAGTCCTGGCGTGGCGCTCATGGCGGCCTGACCCTGGCCCGCCCGGCCAGCGAAATCACCCTGCGCGAGGTGTACGACGCGGTGCAGGAAAGCTCATTGATCGCCGAGAAGATCGACAACCCGTTTTCCGGGATGGAGGATCACTGCAAGGTGTACGAGGTGTTCACCCGTCTGTTCGCCATGCTCGAGGCGAACATGCGCCTGGATCTGGGGGCGATCACGGCCGATCAATTGTTCGTGGCGTTCGACAGGCCCGTGGAGGATGTGGCGGTGGGGTGATCCTTCCCCTTCGCGTCCTCTTCGCGGGTAAACCCGCTCCCAAAGGTTCACCGTTGCCCTAAAGCAGCGAGGTTGCTGTGGGAGCGGGTATACCCGCGAATGGGCTGCACAGCAGCCCTCCGGTCTCAGAGCTGAACCGCCTTCACTTCGATGAACTCACCCAACCCCTCCTCGCCCCATTCACGCCCGTTTCCGGACTGTTTGTAGCCGCCAAACGGTGCCCGGTAGTTGAACCCGCCACCGTTGACGAAGCACTGCCCGGCACGCATCTGTCGGGCCAAGGCCAGCCCACGCTCGCGATTGCCTGCCCACACTGCGCTGGACAAGCCAAACGGCGAGTCGTTGGCCATCGAAATAGCCTGCTGCTCATCGGCATACGGGATCAGGCACAGTACCGGCCCGAAGATCTCTTCCTGGGCGATGCGCATGCGGTTGTCGACATCGGCGAACAGCGTCGGCGCAACGTAGAATCCACGCTCGAACCCAGGCGCCGAATCACCACCGCACAACAATCGCGCGCCCTCTTCCTGCCCCAGGCGGATGTAGTCGAGCACCGTGCGCCGCTGCCCTGCCGAACACATCGGCCCCAGAAAACTCTGCGGATCACGCGGATCGCCCATGACCAGCGCACGCGTCTCGGCCAAGGCGATCTCCAAGGCCTCGGCGTAGCGCTCGACCGGCAGCAGCATGCGGGTCAACGCCGTGCACGTCTGTCCGGAGTTGATCATCACGTCCTGCACACCATGGCGCACCGCCGCTTCCAGGTCGGCGTCGGCGGTGATCAGCAGCGGCGACTTGCCGCCCAGTTCGAGGCACACCCGTTTGACCGTCGGCGCCGCCGCCTGGGACACCCGCACCCCGGCGCCGGTAGAGCCGGTAAATGACACCATGTCTACCTGCGGATGCCGAGCCAGCGCCTCGCCCACCTTCGACCCCGGCCCGCTGACCAGGTTGAACACCCCGGCCGGCAGCCCAATGGCGTCGATCATCTCAGCCAGCAAGAAGGCGTGCAGCGGCGTCTCCTGGCTCGGCTTGACCACCACCGTGCAACCGGCAGCCAAGGCCGGTGCCAGCTTGCCGATCATCTGGTGCAGCGGGTAGTTCCACGGGTTGATGAAGGCACACACGCCCACCGCCTCGCGGTACACCAGCGAGTTACCGACTTCACGCACCTCATCCATCAAGCCAGCCAGTTCGACATACTGCTCCAGCCCTTCGATTGGCCCGTCGACCTGCACCATCTGGCACCACTGCACCGGCATGCCCAGTTCGCTGGTGATCACATCGGCCATTTCTCCGGCCCGCGCACGCAATTGCTCGGCCAAGGCACGGATATAGCCTGCACGCCGGCTCGATGGCGTGCGCGACCACTCAGCGAACGCCCTTCGCGCCGCATTCACCGCCCGCTCCACATCCTGCTCGTCACCCAGCGGCACACGGCCGATGGCAACTTCGCTGGCCGGGTCGATGACCTCGGCCATCCCCTGCCCGCTCGGCACCTGCCAGGCGCCGTCGATGTACAGCCGCGCGTACTCACGCATGGGTCTGCTCCTTCATCAGTTCGGCGGCGCACCGGGCGATGCGTCGGCACGCCTCTTCCAGCGCCTGTGCACCGACCACCAGGCCAAGGCGGATATGCCCGGCAGCGCTCGGGCCGAAGGCCTCGCCCGCCAGTACCGATACACCCTGACTATCCAGCAGGCGGTCGGCGAAGGCTTGGGCACTGAGGCCGGTTTCGCGGATATCGACCATCACGAACATGCCCCCATCAGGCTTGAGCGCCTTGATGCCCGGGCAACCAGCCAGACGCTCGCAGACCAGGTCACGGCGCTGGCGGTACGCCAGGCGCATTGCCTCAAGCTCCGGCAGCTGTTGCTCCAGTGCCGCCACCGCAGCGTCCTGGATGAAGTCGGGCGAGCCGTAGAGCATGCACAGGGCCAGATTTTCCAGATGGCCCGCCAGCGCGGTCGAACCCACCACCCAGCCCACCCGCCAGCCGGTCATCGCGTGCGACTTGGACAGGCTGTTGAGGGTCGCCGTGCGTTCGGCCATGCCCGGCAGGCTGCCGGGGCTGACATGCTCGCCGTCATACAAAAGCTCGCTGTACACCTCATCGGAGATCAGCCACAGGTCATGGGCGATGCACAGCTCGGCCAGCGCCTCCCAGGTGGCGCGCGGCAGGCTCGCGCCCGAAGGGTTGTGCGGGCTGTTCAGTGCCAAGGCACGGGTACGCGGGGTGATACGTGCCGCCACATCCTCGGGGCACACGCGGAACCCGTTCTCAGGCTTGACCGGCACCGGCACCACCGTCGCGCCACAGGCGCCGAACACGGCCTCGTAGGTCACGTACATGGGTTCGGCGACGATCACCTCGTCGCCCGGATCGAGCACGCACTGGGCCACGCAAAACAACGCGCACTGCGCACCGGCCAGCACCGTGACCTGGTCGGCGCTCACCGCCTGGCCGCTGCGTTGCTGGTGGCGACGGGCAATGGCCTGGCGCAGGGCCAGCTTGCCGCGTACATCCGAATAATGGGTGTGGCCATCGCGCAGGCTATCGATGGCCGCCTCGACGATGGGCGCCGGCGTGTCGAAATCCGGATCTCCCACCGACAGCAACAGGACGTCCTTGCCCTCGGCCTGCATCGCAAGGGCGCGGTAGTGGATGTCCCAGGCGGCGGCGCCGTCGCCGGCGATGCGTTGGGTCAGCTTGGCAAAGCGCATGAGCGTCTCCTATGAAGGCGTCAGTCGACGAGGATCTTCGGGTTGGCACTACCCCAGACCGTGTAGAGGTCGGCCAGCAGCGCGTCATTGATTTCTTCCATTTCGCTCTGGGTGATTTCACCGCCCGCCTGCTTGCCGAACAGCACCACCTCGTTGCCATTCTTGACGTCAGGGAAATCGGTGACATCCACCATCAGGGTGTTCATCGACACCTTGCCTACCACCGGCACACGGTGACCGTTGATCAGCACATGACCTTTGTTGGTGAACACCCGGCGATAGCCATCGGAGTAGCCGACGGTGATGTTGGCCAGGCGCGAATCGCGGCTCAGGGTGAAGGTGCGGTCATAGCCGACGGTGTTGCCGGCCGGGTAACTGTGCACAGCCGCCACGCGGGACTTGAACTGCATGGCGCGGCGGTACTCGGTGTGGCTGGGCACGGTGTCGCCGAACAGCGCGCCGCCGGTGCGTACCATGTCCAGGCGCGCTTCGGGCACCTCCAGGGTGGCGAAGGAGTTGGCCGCGTGCAGGGTCAGCTTGCGGCGGTCGAGTTTGGCATGCTTGATCAGCCAGTCGCTCTGCTCCTTGAAGGCGGCCAGGCCCTTGCGCACGTCGTCCTTGTCTTCGACGGCGAAGTGGGTCATCAGCGCGACCAGTTCCAGGTTCGGCTGCTCGGCGATCTCCAGTGCTTCACCACGGCCCGACCAACTGGCCATTTCCACGCCGTTGCGGCTCATCCCGCTGGAGTTCAGGGCCAGGTGTATACGCAGGGTCTTGCCGTGGCGCTGGGCGATCGCCGCCACCTGGCGGGCGAACTCGGCGCTGCCGACCAACTCGTCCATGTTGTACTGCAAGGCGTCTTCCACCTCGCTCACGCTGGCCAGGCGCACCCGCACCAGTTGCCCTTTGAAGCCGCTGGCACGGACCACACGGGCTTCCTCGTTGCTCGCCACCGCCACGCACGGCACATCCAAGGCGATGATCGAGGGCATTACCAGACCAATACCGTGGCCATAGGCGTCAGCCTTGAGCACCGCGCACAGCTTGGATTTACCGTTCAGTTCTGCCTGCAGGGTCCGGATGTTGTGTTCGATGGCGCTCTTGCTGATCTCGACCCAGGCGTTACTGTTCTGGATGGTCAGGGCGTTGATGCCGTTGTCCATCGACAACGGCGGTGCGGCGTACAGCGGGGCCTGGGCGGCCAGCAGGGCCAGGGAGGCGGCAAGAAGGGTACGACGGAATGGCATCATGCTTGTTCTCTATTTGTTGTCCTGAAGGTGCGGTCAACGGGCACAGGCGTGCTTGAGTTCGATGAAGGTCACGCCTGGCGTGGCAAATCCGTCGACCAAATCCGATTGCAACTCGTCCAGACTGCGCGGCTGGCGCACGGCGCACCCAAAGGCGCGGGCCAGGCCGATGAAGTCCGGGTTGCGTGGCAATACGCCAATCGGTTCGATGTCCAGGCCCAGCATGTCGTCACGAATCTGCCCCAAGGCGTCGTTGTTCCACAGCAGCACCACCAGCGGGCGGTCGAGCTCTTCAACGGCGGTGGCCAGTTCCTGGGCGGTATAGAGGAAGCCGCCATCACCCACCAGCACCAGGCCCGGGCGGTCTTCGGTGGCGAACATACCGCCGATGCCGGCCGGCAGGCCGTAGCCCAGGGTGCCGTAGCCGGTCGGGTGCAGCCAGCTGCGCGGTGCCCGGCTGGTGAAGGCGTAGTTGCCGGTGTAGGCGAGTTGGGTCATGTCGGTGCTGATGAAGGCGTTTTCCGGCAGTGCGGCGGCGATGCGGTCGAGAATCGCCTGGTGAATCGCCTGCAGCGGCGCATGCCCTGCCCGGATCGCCTGGCGCAGGTTGTTGACGGCCGCGATGGCGGCACCGGCATCGCGGGTGGCCTGCGGCAGATGCTCCAGCAGGCTGGCCAGGGTCTGCCGGGCATCGCCGTGCAGGGCAATCGCGCAGGGGTAGAAGTCGTTGAACTTGCGTGGGTCGATGTCCACCCGCAGCAGTTCGCCGGCCAATGGCAGACGTTCACGCCAGAAATCGGTACCGGCCATCTCGGTGCCTACCGCCAGCACCACATCGGCCTCGCCGATCATTTGCCAGCCCGGTTCGACGCACAGGCTGGCACCGGCATTGAGCGGCGCCTGCGGGGCCAGCAGGCCCTTGCCGGCGACACTGGTGAACACCGGTGCGGCCAGGCGCGTACTCAGTTGCACGAGCTCAGCCGCCGCGTGCAAAGCGCCACCGCCCGCGATGATCATCGGCCGCTTGGCGTTGGCCAGCTTGACGGCAGCCTGCTGCAGACTGTCGCGATCCGGCAGGCCGCGCCCTGGGCGGCGCACCACGTCATTGCTCCAGTCGCGGGTAACCGGCGCGGCCAGCACATCCAGCGGCACCGAGATGTGCACCGGACGCGGGCGTTCGCTGTCGAACACCGCCCAGGCACGGGCGATCAGCTCCGGCAGGTCCTCGGTGCTCAGCGCCACGGCGGAGAATGCGGTGATCGGCGCGGTCATGGCGCGCTGGTCCTGGGTCTCGTGCAGACAGCCCCAGCCTTTGCCCAGGCTTGCGGTGTGGTTGACGCTGGAAATCACCAACATCGGGATGGAATCGGCGTAGGCCTGGCCGATGGCGGTGGCAGCGTTGGTCACACCAGGGCCGGTGATGACGAAGCACACACCCGGCTTGCCACTGACCCGCGCATAGCCGTCGGCCATGAAGCCCGCGCCTTGTTCATGGCGAGTCAGCACATGGCGGATGCCGCTGCCCGGCAGCCCCCGGTACAGCTCCAGGGTGTGCACCCCGGGGATACCGAACACCGTGTCGACCCCATAGTTGCTCAACAGCCGTACCAGGGCTTGGCCGCCGGTCAAAGGACGTTCATGCATGTTGTTCTCCTTGCGCCTGGCCGAGGCGGATCAGCGCGTCGACCGCGGTGGTGCCTTGGGCACCGACCATCAATGGGTTTACGTCGAGCTCCAGCAACTGGCCGGCGTTTTCGCAGGCGTAGTCGGCCACCGCGCGGATCGCCGCCACCAAGGCGTCGAGATCGGCGGCCGGGCGGCCACGGAAACCTTGCAACAGACCGGCGCTGCGCAGGCCCAGCACGGCGTTGCGGATGGCGCCGTCGGTGGTCGGCAGCAGCAGATTGACGCTGTCCTTGAGCAATTCCACCAGCACCCCACCGGCACCGATCACCAAGGCCAGGGCAAAATCGTTCTCGCGCTTGATGCCGACGATCAGCTCGGCCAACGGCGCCTGGGCCATGGGCTCGAGCAACACCTGGTCGAACGGCACGCCAGGGGCGTAGGCCGCGATGCGCCCGTGCATCTGCTCGAGCGCCGCTTGCAGGGCGTCGGCATCGCGCAGGTTGAGGGCCACCGCGCCGGCTTCGGTCTTGTGCGGCAATTGTGCGCTGACCGCCTTGAGCACCAGCGGGTAGCCAACGCGTGCGGCATCCTTGAGTGCCTGCTCGGGCGTGCTCAGCACACCGCCAGGTACCGGCAGGCCAAAGGCACGCAGCGCCTGCTTGGATTGCCATTCATCGAGCAGTTGCGCCTGGCCACCCAGGGCCTGCGGGCACAGTGGCACCAAGGCCGACTCGCCCAGCTCCAGCAAGCGCTGGCGGTTGCGCTGGTAGGCAACGATCCGCCCCCAGGCCGCCAAGCCATCTTCCACGCCCTGCAATGCGGCGATGCCTCGCGCATGCAGGCGTTCACGTGCGCTGGCCGGCAGCAGCTCAGGGAAGGCCGAAGTGACGAAGCCGATCTTGCCGTGGCGCTGCAAGGCATCGCAGTACAGCCCCAGCAGCAGGTCGCACTCCTTGCGCTCGCCGGTGAACTCCGCCGGGTAATCCAGCACCAGCATGGCCGCATCGGCATCGGTTTGCAGGGCGCTGTCGAGCATGCGCTCGAGCGCCGCGCCATCGCCCCAGATCGCCGTGGTGAAGTCCAGTGGGTTGACCAGGTTGGCGTAGGCCGGCAACACCTGGGCCAACTCATCCACCTGCATTTGCTCAAGCTTGGGCAAGGCCAGGTGGTTGCGCTCGGCGTAGTCGGCGATCAGGCCCGCATCGCCTCCAGAGCACGCCAGGGCGATCAATCGGCCATCCTGGGGCAAGTGGCCGCAGGCGGCCGCCTTGAGGGTTTCGGCAAAACTGACCGGGCCGCTCACGCGGATCACGCCCAGGCGCTGGAACAGGCTGTCGTACAGGGCATCGGAGCCCGACAGCGAGCTGGTGTGGCTCAGGGCGAGCTCGGCGCCGATCTGCGACACGCCGGTCTTCAAAGCGATGATCGGGATGCCCCGTTCCAACGCCTTGTGTGCGGCACGGGCAAAGCCCGGCACGTTCTTCAGGCCTTCCAGGTGCAGGCCAATGGCGGTGACGCGAGGGTCGTCGAGTAGCACGTCCATTAGCTCGGCCATGCCCAACTGCGCCTGGTTGCCCACCGAGGCCATGTAGGCCACGGGCAGCGAGCGGTCGCTCATGGACAGGTTGTAGGCGAAGTTGCCGCTCTGGGTGAGGATCGCCACGCCCTTCTCTACCTGTTTGCCGCCGTGGGCAACCGGCCACAGGGCTGCGCCATGCAGGTAATCGAGCAGGCCATAGCAGTTAGGGCCGAGCAAGGCCATGGAGCCGGCCGCCTCGAGCAGGCGCTGTTGCAGCACGCGCCCTTGCTCGCCGCTCTCGGCAAAGCCTGAGGCGTAGCAGATGGCGCCACCGGCGCCGATCGCGGCCAGGTCCTTGACGCATTGCAAGGTCAGGTCACGGTTGGTGGCGATGAACACCGCGTCCGGCCCACAGGGCAACTCGGCCACACTGGGCACGCACGGTACGCCATCGAGGCTTTCATGCTGTGGGTTCACCAGCCACATCTGGCCGGCGAAGCCGCCTTCGGCGCAGCGCTTGAGCGCCCGCGCCATGCTGCGCCCGCCGACGAAGGCCAGGTGCCGGGGCGCCAGCAGGCGCTTGAGGTTGTCACGAATCGAGTGCGACATGGGCAATCTCCAGGCCGATCAGCGCAGCAGCGGACGCAGCAGTTCGCGGGAAATGATGTGTCGCTGGATTTCGGATGTGCCCTCCCAGATCCGCTCGATCCGCGCGTTACGCCAGATGCGCTCGACCGGTCCCTCGTCCATCAGGCCCATGCCACCGAAGATCTGCACCGCCTCGTCAGCCACCTTGCCCAGCACTTCACTGGCGAACAGCTTGGCCATGCCGGCCTCGCCGTCGGTCATGCTGCCTTGGTCCATCTTCCAGGCGGTGTGCAGGGTCAGCAGTTCCGCGGCGCGGATCTGGGTGGCCATGTCGGCGAGCTTGAACGACACGCCCTGGTAGCTGCCGATGGCCTGGCCGAACTGCTTGCGGTCGGCGGACCACTGCAGGGAAAGGTCAAGGGCGCGCTGGGCCTGGCCCACGCAGTTGGCGGCCACCATCACCCGACCTGCGGTGAGCCAGGCGTTGGCCACCTCCCAGCCTTTGTCCACCTCGCCCAGCACCTTGCTGGCCGGCACGCGGCAGTCGTCGAAGAACAGCTCGTAGGTGTGGTAGCCACGGTTGCTCACGCACTTGGGGCCACGGCGGATGGTCATGCCTGGCGTACCGCGGTCGACCAAGAAGGCCGTCACGGCATTGCGCTTGCGGCCGTTGTGTTCGTAGGTGTCGGTGACCGCGAAGACGATGGCGAAGTCGGCGTGGCCGGCGTGACTGATGAAGTGCTTGCTGCCATTGATGACGAAGTCGTCACCGTCGCGTACAGCGCGGGTCTTGATGGCATTGGCGTCGGAGCCGGCGCCCGGCTCGGTGAGGGCGAAGCAATCGATCTTCTCGCCTTGCACGCACGGCAGCAGGTAGTCGTTGATCTGCTCGTCCTTACAGGCCATGAGGATCTTTGAGGGGCGCGCCACGAACACGTGCAAGGCCCAGGAAACCTTGGACAACTCACGCTCGATCAGCGCCTGGGACAGATAATCCAGGCCACCGCCGCCGACTTCCTCGGGCATGTTGAAGGCATAGAACCCAGCCGCGATCGCTTTGCCGCGGATCTGCGCCGCCAGCTCCGGCGACACCGCATCGGCGCGGTCCACCTCTTCCTCATAGGGCAGCAGCTCTTTGGTCACGAAGCTGCGTACCGCTTCCACCAACATTTCTTGTTCTTGGGTCAGTTGGAAATTCATCTGGAATCGTCCTGAAGAAGGTCGTGTAAGGGGTTATTTACCAACGAATTCTGGCGCGCGTCGTTCGACCGAAGCCCGTAGCGCCTCGGCGCCGTCCTGGCTGCGCCCGCACAGCAGGCCTGCGGCAAGCTCGGCTTCCAGCTGCTCGCTCAAGGTGCGCTGGGCTCCGTCACGGATCAGGCGCTTGGTCTGGGCGTAGGCGAAAGTCGGCCCCTTGGCCAGGCGAGCGGCCAGTTCGGCAGTGACGGTCGGCAACTGGTCATCGGCGCACACCTCACTCACCAGTCCGGCAGCCAGGGCGCGCTCGGCGCCCCACAGCTCGTCCAGGAACAACAAACGCTTGGCCTGCTCGGTACCGATCAGCCGTGGCAAGTGCCAGCTGGCACCGGCGTCCGGGCTGTAGGCCATGCTGGTGTAACCGGCCTTGAAGCGCGCCGAGGCGGCGGCGATACGCAGGTCGCAGCACAGGCTCAGGTCCATCCCGGCGCCGACGGCGGTGCCGTTGATGGCGGCGATGGTGGGTTTGTTCAGGCTGTGCAGACGCTGCATCAAGGCGTGGGCGGTCTCGGTCCAGCCGTAGCTTTCCAGGGCACCGCGGGCTTCGGCCTCGGCCCACTCGGCCAGGTCCGCGCCTGCGCAGAAGCTGCGCCCAGTGCCGGTCAGCACCACCACCCGCACGGCTGGATCGGTGTTGAAGGCTTCCAGCAGTGCGTGCAGTTGCTTGAGGCTGGGGATGTCCAGCGCGTTGCGTTGCTCGGGGCGGTTCAGGGTGATCCAGGCAACGCCGGCTTCGACCTTGCTCAGCAGTGAGGACGGGCTAGTCATGGGAGGCCTCGATATTGTTGTTGGTGGGTATGAGGGGGACGACTTGGGAGAGATACTAAACAAGTGTTCAACAAGACGGCAATCGGGGCCTGAGTTACTGTAACAACTCAATAAAGCGCCATATCTAGTTGTTTTTTAGGAGTATTTCTCCAACAGAAAAAGGCTTTGATGCGTCGGCTGTTACAACTTCGCACAACTACGGTTTTGCACTGACGGCGCCAAAGCATTCGCGGGTAAGCCCGCTCCCACAGGGCTTGTGCAACACCCTGTAGGAGCGGGCTTACCCGCGAATAGGCACCGCCACTGTCACGTCATACGCCAGGCGCGCTCGGCTCGAAGGCCCCCTGCCGACGACGGTTGATCAGGAAGTACGCCGCGTAGCACACGGCAATGAAGCCAAAGCCCCAGTACAGCGACGGACGCTGGGTCTCGTCCAAGGCCAGGAACACGAACAACGAACTGCACAAGGTGATGCACAGCAGCGGCACCAGGGGGTACAGCGGCGCGCGGTACTTGAGCTCCTCAAGCTTGCCGCCATCACGCAGGAAGGCTTTGCGGAAGCGGTACTGAGCCAGGGCAATGACGATCCAGGTCACGGTGCCGGACATTCCGCTCACCGCCATCAACACCATGAATAGGGTGTCGGCGGCGACGAAACTGGTCATCAGCGAGATCAAAGCGAAGCACAAGGTGATGCTCAGCGCCCGCAGCGGCACGCCGCGCTTGCTCAGCGGCGACAGGCTCTTGGGCGCCATGCCGGTCTTGGACATGGCCCAGAGGATACGCGTGGAGGCATACAGCCCCGAGTTACCCACCGACAGGATCGCGGTGAGGATCACAAAGTTCATCAGGTCCGCCGCGTAAGGGATACCGACCATGTCGAACACTTGCACGAACGGGCTTTCCATCAGGCCGGCCTGCTCGTGCGGCACGATGGCCGAGAGCACGGCGATGGCCAGCACATAGAAGATCAGGACGCGGAACACCACGTTGCGCACAGCGCGAGGGATGCTCTTTTCCGGATGCTCGGTCTCGCCCGCGGCCACGCCCATGATCTCGCAACCCTGGAAGGCGTACACCACGGTCATCATGACCGCGAACACCGCCGACAGCCCATGGGGGAACAGCGAATCGCCAATGAGGTTGTCGAGCATCGGGGCCGGCGCCCCATTGTTCAGCGGGATGCCGCCGAAGATCACCAACAGGCCGATCACGATAAAGCCCAGGATGGTCGCGACCTTGATGCCCGAGAACCAATACTCGGCCTCACCGAAGGCGCGGGTGGCCAGGGCATTGAGCCCGAACAGCACGGCGACGAACAGCGCCGACCAATACCAGATCGGCACCTCGGGGAACCAACGGGTCATCAGCATGCCGGCGGCGGTGAACTCAAGGCCCACGGTGGTGGCCCAGCTCATCCAGTACACCCAGCCGATCATGAACCCCGTGGCCGGGCCGATGAACTTGGTGGCATGGGCCTGGAACGAACCGGACACGGGCATCTGCACCGACAGCTCGCCCAGGCAGACCATGACCAGGTACATCAGAAGGCCCGCGACCAAATAAGCCAGGATCGCCCCCATCGGGCCGCCCTGGTTGATCGTGACCCCCGAGCCCATGAACAGGCCGGTGCCGATCACCCCGCCCAGCGACAGCATGAAGATGTGCCGGCTCTTGAGCGCACGGGTCAGTTGGATGCCTTTGCGGTCAGTGGATTCAGACATGGCGCACCTCGACCTGGCAGGCGCACTGGGCGGGAAGACAATTCAGGAGGTCTTGAGCTTTACGGCATTTCATTATTCTTATCTCCAATAAGCCTCATGGACCGTGTGGAGCACGGTTGCCATCGATTATTGGAAACGGATGTAAGGTGCCGTTGTACGGACGGATCGAAGATGTAAAAAGTCGTAACTTTTTTGTACGTCAGCCCTGGATCAGCTGTTCCAAGGTGGTGCGGGCTAGGCGGATCTGCTCGGCCAGCGGTTCGCTCAAGGCTTCGAATGCCCCAGCATCTCCCTTCAACCCGACGTTCTCCAGGTGTCGTAACGTCGTCGCCAGGCCCGCAAAGCCCAACGAATCGCAGCTGCCCGCCAGACGATGGGCCAAGTGGACCACCTCTGTGCAGTCACCTGCCTTCAGCGCCTCCCCCAGCGCCGCCTCGTGCTGATCGATCGCCTGGCGCAGAACCACGAGCAGACCTTGCAGTTTCTGCTCGCCCAGTAACGCGCGGTGGGTCTGCAGCAAGGCCCAGTCCATCGACGCCTCGGGCACTTGTGCGTCCACCACCGGCGTCAGGTCAACCAGAGCCTCGCGCAGGCTGTCCAGCTTCAAAGGTTTGGCCAGCACGCCCTGCATCCCAGCCTCCAGGTAACCGGGCACCTGCGCCGGTTGCACACCTGCGGTCAAAGCCAGGATGCGCGTCTCACGGTTGAGCCCTGGCGTAGCGCGGATGAGGCGGCACAATTCCACCCCGCTCATCCCAGGCAGGTGCACGTCCAGCAGGATCAGGTCGAACCGGCACTCGGCGCACGCTTGAAGGGCTTGCTGGGCATGCTCGGCGAAACTGACTTGGTGGCCATCTCGGGTGAGCAACCCCCCGGCGACTTCTCGGTTCAGCGCCACGTCCTCGACCACCAGAATTTTCAGTGGTGACAGGGCCTGGCGTACCAGCGCCTGGGTCTTAGGCTGCCGACCGCAGGCCAGGTCCAGCTCGAACCAGAAGCAGCTGCCCTGCCCCTCGACGCTGTCCAGGCCGATGCGCCCGCCGAGTTTCTCCACCAGGTGCTTGCAGATCGCCAGGCCAAGGCCGGTACCGCCGTAGCGCCTGGCCACGGCTTCGCTGGCCTGGGTGAAACGATCGAAGATCTTCGCCTGCATGGCAGGGGCGATGCCGATGCCATCGTCACTCACGTTCACCCGCACCCGTTGCAGGTCCATCCGCGGCTCCAGCACCTGCACCTGCAGCGTGACCTGCCCGTGTTCGGTGAACTTGATGGCGTTGGCCAACAGGTTGCTCAGTACCTGGCGCAGGTACTGTTCGGCGCCGTGCTGGAACTCGGCCAGCTGTTCGTCGATGTGGCAGTGCAGGCGGTTGCCGTTGTCGACAGCCCTGGGCTCGAGCAGGGTCATGACTTCCTGGCACAACTGGCGCAGGGAGAAGTCGACCATTTCCGGACGGCTCTCGCCTTCTTCCAGGCGGGCGAAATAGAGCACTTCATTGAGAATCGCCAGCAATCCCTCGCCGGCCTTGTACAACGCTTCCAGGCGCTCGCGGTCACGCAGCGCCAGGCTGCCGCCGCGCAGCAGCTCGGCCATGCCCAGGATGCCATTGAGCGGCGTGCGCAGTTCATGGCTCATGGTCGCCAGGAACCTGGACTTGGCCAGGTTGGCCGCCTCCGCCTCGTCCTTGGCCCTGGCCAGGCTCGCGGTGCGCCGCTCGACCATCGCCTGTAGCTCGTCGCGCTTGTCCTGCAAGGCCAGGCGATCCAATTCGCGGCGCTCGATGTCCCGCAGGATGGCCCGGCGCATGTCATCCAGGGCATGGGCCACGGTGTCGATCTCGTCCGGACGGGCCGAGCGGCGCCGGGCCAGGCGCAGCGGTTCCTGCCACTGCCCCGCACCGATACGCCGTGCGAATTCGGCCATCACTTGCAGGTGGCGCGTCACCAGGCGGTAGAACAGCCCGGACAGCGCCACCGCAAGGCCGCAGAGGAACACGCCCATCCACAACAGGCTGGTCAGCCCCGTGGCAAACAATCGCCGATGCACAGCGCCCAGGTCGATGCTGACCTCCAGCTCGCCCAAGTGCCGCGCAGGCCCGGACGGCGGTTGGTAATCCAGGGCGAAACGTTCGATGCGCAGCGGCCCCTTGGGCGTGGCGTCGCCGCGCAGCAGCCTGAAGTCTTCGCTGATCAGCCGCACCCGCGCCACGTCGGAAAAGTCCACCAACCCACGCAGTTGCACGTCCAGTTGCGCCTCGTCCAGATCCCACAGGCTGCGCTCCAGGCTCGCCAGGTAGCCGGCGCGGATCAACGCCATGCGCGCCTCGATGTCGCGCATTTCCCGGCGGTACTCGAAGTACAGCTGGACGGAGCTTGCCAGCACGGTAAAGCACAGGCTGAACAGAAAGATGAACAGCAGCAGGCGGCGCAGCAGGCCGTCGGTGTGCAGGCGGATCATCGGGCGTCCACCGGCAGGTTGATCATGTCGCGGTAAGTCACTTCGCTCTGCTCCAGCCAACGCTGGATCTCGCCAGCCTCGGTCATCTTGCGCAACTGCTGGTCGATGGCATCCATGCGCCGGCTCAAAGGGGAATGTCGCGAAACCGCAACGCGCAGATAATCCACGCTCAGTGCGGTGGGCAAGGCGTGGATATCCTTGGCCCCAGGCAGGTGCTCGACGAACAGCTGGCCGGTACGCCGCTCCTGGATCACGAAGTCGATGCGACCACGGATCAGCTTGCCGAAGTTCTGCTGGCTGGAGGACACCCATTCGATGTTTTGGTGCCGCGCCACGAAACGGTCGAACTCAGGCCCATAGCTTTCGCCGTAGAGCAGACCGCCCCGGTAGCCGGCCAGGTCGTCCAGGTGCTCGAAGCGCACCGGCCGGCGCTGATTGACGAACACCGCCACCTCCTCGCGCAGCACCGGCACCGTGGAAAAGCGCATGCCCTGGTCGCGCTGGTCGCTGTTGTAGGCCAGCACCACATCGACCCGCCCTGCGGCGGCGTCCATCAGGCAGCGCTTCCAGTTGCCCAGCACAACGATCTCGACCTCGTAGCCCAAGCGCCCGAGCAACTCGCGCACCACGGTGGGTGCCAGGCCTCGGACCTGGCGGCCATCGCTCCAGGAAATCGGCGGGTACACCGGGTAGTCGCAGTAGCGGATGCGCTCGCCGGCCACACCGTGCAGGCTCACCAGCATCAGGGCCAGGGCGCACAGGCGGCCCATGGACGTCAGGCCGCCACGCTGGCGGTGAACAGGTAACCGGTGCCGTGGATGGTGATGATCAGGTGCGGCTCGGCCGGATCGTCATGCAACTTGCGCCGCAGACGGCCGACCAGCACGTCGATGGAGCGGTCGTTGGGCACCCACTCGCGATTGCGGATCTGGTCCATCAATTGGTCGCGGGTCAGGGTATGGCCGCTGTTGCGCAGGAACACACTGAGCAGTTGGAACTCGCCGTGCGTGAGCAGGGTTTCGGCGCCGCGCGGGTCGATCAGGCGACGGCGATCGGTATCGAGCGCCCAATCGGCAAACTGCTTGAGCGACTGCACGCAGGCCGGCGCAGGCTTGGCGACACGAGCGTGGCGCACGCGGCGGATGAGGTTCTTGGCGCGCGAGACCAGCTCGCGTGGGTTGAGGGGTTTGATCACATAGTCGTCGGCGCCGCATTCCAGGCCGACGATACGGTCGATGTCGTCGTTGCGACCGGTGATCAGGATGATGCCGACTTCCGAGCGCACCCGCAGTTCGCGGGTCAGCGTCAGACCGTCCTTGCCCGGCAGGCGAATGTCGAGCAGCACCAGATCGACATCCTGGCTGGCGAGGAAGGCATCGGCCTGTTCGGCGGTGTCGGCACAGTGGACGTCGTAGCCTTCCTGGGACAGGTAGGCGTGCAGCAAGTCGCGAATAATCGGATCGTCATCGACGATCAGTACCCGAGGCGTCATTGCGTGTTGTCTCTTTTTTATAGGTGTTGTTCATCGAACCCGCGCCCGCAGCGTACTCGTTACTGAACAGGCGATCAACAGCCCCCACTTACACTGAAGCGACGTCGACCGCCTGCCTGGAGACCATCGACCCAGGCCTCGCAGATCAACACCCCCTGTTCCGGCGAGAACGTCCCAGGGTTGAGGCCGGATTCCAGCCACAAACCGTCGAGCAGTGCGCTGAGGCTGATGGCCGCAAGGTCCGCATCGAAGCCTTCCCAGCCCTCCTCCGTGGCCAGTGACGCCAGCAGTTGGCTCAGTTCGTTGCGGTATTCACCGTAGGAATGGTCGTGCACCTGGTTGATCGCCTCGGCGGTCTTGACCGCGCCCCAGAATGCCAGCCAAGCGTCGAGCAGCTTGGGGTCCAGTACGTCCGATCCGAACGATGCGCGAAAGAACGCCGACAGCCGCTCGCGGGCATTGGGCGCGGCCTTGGCCATGGCCTCGCGCAACAGGCCCATGACCCGCCCGGTGACCGCCATGTAGGCATCGGCCACCAGTTCATCCTTGCCCGAGTAGTGGTGGCTGATCAGCCCCACCGACACCCCTGCCTCGGCGGAGATCTTGCGGATCGACGCGCCCTGGAAGCCATGGCGTTTCAGGCACACCAAGGTCGCCTCCACCAGATTGGCCTTGCGCAGTTCCGGCAGCATGCGGTTGTAGCGGGCTTCCTGACTCATCGGTGCTCCTGGAGAAAAACAGCGTTATCGAGTTGGCACGCGCCTTTGGCAGCGGCGACTTTCATTCTCTGTGCGCCAGGGCGACTGGGGCTCCCACAAGGGGACTAGTCTGGCTGAACGACTGTACAACAAGCCAAGCACCGTGATAAACCCTCACGGCGCCCTTGCGCCAAGACCCCGATTCCAACAACAAAAGCGGCTGCCATGAACGACCTGATCACACGCGAGCTGGACCAAGGCCTGTTGACCCTGACCTTCAATCGCCTGGACAAGCTCAACGCCCTGAACATCGCCATGTACGAGCAGCTCGCCGAGCGGCTGCTGGCGGCTGACGAAGACCCGCAGGTGGACGTCATCCTGCTCACCGGCGGCCCGCAATGCTTCAGCGCCGGTAATGACCTGCGCGACTTTCTCGATAACCCGCCACGTGACCGGGACAGCCCGGTGTTTCACCTGATCCGTGTGGTCATGGGTGTGAAGAAACCACTGATCGCCGCCGTCAACGGCGCGGCCATCGGCATCGGCAGCACCCTGCTGCTGCACTGTGACCAGGTGCTGGTCAGCCGCTCGGCCAAACTGCGCATGCCTTTCGCACCGCTAGGGGTGTGTCCGGAATTCGGCTCCAGCCTGCTGCTGCCTCGCCTGCTCGGCCATGCCCGCGCCGCTCGCCTGCTGCTGGCCAACGAACTGCTGACCGGCGAGCAGGCCGTGGACTGGGGCTTGGCCAACGAACTGCACGAAGACGGCGAGCAATGCCTGGCGGCGGCGCGGAAGCTTGCCCGGCGCCTGCAAGCGATGCCCCGTGAGTCACTGCTCATCAGCAAGCGCCTGATCAAAGAGGCCCATCGCGCCGAACTTGAGGCCACAGTCGAGCGTGAAAGCCAACTGTTCGTCGAACGCCTGCAAACCCCTGAAGCCAAGGCCGCCTTGCGCGCCTTGCTCAAGGACTGACCGCTCAGCCCTCGAAGGTTCGGACCAACTGGTCGATGACCAGACGAACCCGGGCCGTGTGGCGCAAATCCTTGTGGGTGACCATCCACACCTCGTAAGGCGCGCTGCGTTCACGTGACGGCCAGACCCGCGCCAAGCCGTCGCGCTCGCCCAGGGCAATGGGAATCTCGCCGATTCCTAAACCTTCGGCGATGGCGCGGCGCACCATCATGCTGGAGTTCACCGCTGCCACCACCCGCCCCTGGTCGATCACCTCATCGACCAGCGTCGGCACCGTCCGATCACGCCAGTACGGCTCATACATCACCAAATCGTGCCCTGCGAAACCACTGGCCGGCACCGGTTCGCCTTGGCGGGCCAGATAGTCGGTGCTGGCGTACAGGCCCATCGGCCAGCTCGCCAGCTTGCGCAGGATCAGGTCCGGGTTGTCCGGACGCTGGTTGCGGATGGCGATATCGGTCTCGCGTTGCGACAGGTTGACCAAATCCGAGGAGCCATGCAGCACCACGCGGATCTCAGGGTGGGCCAGGTGCAACTGACGCAGGGCTGGCATCACGAAATCGCAGGCCAGGGAATCGGTGGTGGAAATCCGCACCTCCCCAGCGCCTTCATTGTCTACTCCGCGAATACGCCGGGTGAGCTCAAGCGCCGCGCTTTCGACCTTCTGCGCGAGCGCGAACGCCTCCTCGCCAATGGCGGTCAGTTGATAGCCTGCGGGCGTTCGCAGGAACAGGGTCGACCCCAGGTCGGCCTCCAACGCAGCGATCCGTCGCCCTACGGTCGCCTGGTCGACCCGCAGCACGCGCGCGGCCCGGCGCAATGTCTGTTCGCGGCCCAGGGCCAGCAGGATCCTTGCGTCATCCCAATTCATCGATGGTCTTTCCTCACAGCACTTGTGCAACAGGGCGCCGCGAAATCGCCGCGCGCCCGGGGCCGACGAGTTCCGTACCCTTGGGAGCAAGTCGCCAACGCGGCCAACCTTCACCTCACAAGGGCACAGTACCCATGAACAACGTTTCCAACATGACCGCCATCGAGATCACCCAACCGGGCGGCCCCGATGTCCTCCAACCCACTCGCCGGACGATTCCCGAGCCTGCCGCACGCGAGGTCCTGATCAAGGTTCGCGCCGCAGGCGTCAATGGCCCGGACCTGCTCCAGCGCAAGGGCCTGTACGACCCACCCGCAGGTGCCTCGGACATCCCTGGCCTGGAGATCGCAGGTGAAGTCGTTGCCCTTGGCAGCGAAGTCCGAGGCTTTGCCGTTGGTGATCCGGTGATCGCACTGGTGACCGGTGGCGGCTACGCTGAATACGCCGTGGCCGACGAGCGTACCACCTTGCACCTGCCCGAGGGCCTGTCGATGATCGAAGCCGCGGCCCTGCCCGAGACGTTCATGACCGTCTGGGTCAACCTGTTCCAGCGAGGCGGGTTCAAAGCCGGCGAGTCGGTGCTGATCCACGGGGGCGTATCCGGTATCGGCACCACCGCGACGATGCTGGCCAAGGCCCTCGGTGCCTCGCGGATTTTCACCACCGTCGCCAACCCCGAACAGCAAGCGGCCAGCCAGGCCCTGGGTGCCGACGTTGCGATCGACTACAACCGTCAGGACTTCGTCGAGGAGGTCTTGCGCCATACCGAGGGCCAGGGTGTGGACGTGATCGTCGACATCATCGCCGGCGAATACGTAGCGCGTAACTTCCAGGCCGCGGCCATGAACGGGCGGATCGTGCAGATTGGCGTCATCAAGGGCCCGGCGCCGCAGGTTGACCTGTTCCCGATGCTGGTCAAGCGCCTGACCCACACAGGCTCGACCTTGCGTGCACGAAGCGCAGACGACAAGGCGCAGATCATCACCGACCTGCAACGACACGTCTGGCCCCATGTGCGCAGTGGCGCGGTCAAGCCGCTGATCTTCCGCACCTTCGCCCTGGGCGATGCGGCCCAGGCCCACGCCTTGATGGAAAGCGGCCAGCACATGGGCAAGGTGGTGCTGACCGTCGACGCCTGACACCAAAGCAACTCACCCGGCGCCGACTTCCTTGAGCAGCGCAGCGGCCGCCAGCTTGCCCAGTGCATTGCCGGCCAACGGGCTGTCGCCGGTGAGCAGCTTGCGGTCCTGCAAGGTGGCGCCGGAAATGTCTTTGTTGATGATTTCCACGCCCAGGGCCTTGAGCTGCTCGCCGAACTTCCACGTCAGGTGCCCGGGCATGTAGCCAATGTCCGGGGTCTTGGCATCCAGATCGTCCGGGAAGGCGCAGATGCGGTAGCCGTTGTAGATGCAGCTATCGCGCGTCTCGCCGAGACCCGCGGCGAGCAGCGCCGCTGGGCCATGGCATAGAGTGATGACGAACTTGTCGTGCTTGGCCGCCCAGAGCAGCAGCTGTTTCACCGCTTTGCTTTCGGGCAGGCCAATCAACGCGCCGTGGCCACCGGGGATGAACACACCGATGTAGTCCGAGTCAGGGCCCAATGCACGCTCGACGACATCCTCGAGTTTGAGCGGTTGTTTGAAGGCATCGCGATAGCGGGCGTACAGGCCCTTGACCTCGGCATCCTCCGAAGGCATCGCCCAGAACTCGAACTTGACCGGGTTGCCAGACAACGTCGCCACATCGAAGGCAAAGCCGGCTTTGTCCAGGTGGTACATGGGCAGCAGGGTTTCCACCGGATGGTTGCCGGTGGAGAACATCGTGCCGTTGTCGGTGAGCAAGTAGCGCTCGTCGGCACCGATCATCAGCACTTTCCAGCGGCCTCCCGTGTAGGGCCTTGGGTAATCGGCGCCACTGAGGTCGGATGTGGGCGAAGTGAACTGACTCAGCGAATAGGGCGAGGGGAAAAACGCATTGTCCTCGGCCGGGTCAGGCGTGGGGCGTTTGTCATCGTTCGGCTGTGCCATGGCGTTCTCCAACAGGCTGGTGGGGACAATCGGGCAGTCTAGTCCAGCCCAGTAAAAGCTATCGCAGGACGCGACTTGCGGTGCGTCGGTCAATAAAGGCTATGTGCCACCAGTCATCCAGCTGTCATCTTTCTGTCGTATTTTCCGATCACTACCCAAGGTCGGGACCATCAGCTGTGATTCGCCGTTTCTTATCGTCCGCAGGGTTGCTTCCCCTACTGATACTGACGCTCTGCGCCATCACCCTCGCCTTCCTGTGGGGGCTGCATGTCACCCAGAAGGCCGCCTCGCGCCAGGATGCGCTGTCGGCCAAGGCCGCCGAGCACATGAACCTGGCCAGTATCGTCGCGCAGAACCTTGGCCAATTGGTGGACCGCGCCCAAGCGGTGGGCCGGGTGACACAGCACGACATGAAATCCCTGCGCCAGGGCAATCTGAGCCTGGCGCGGATCTTGGTCGAAGACCCAGCGTTCAAGCGCATGAGCCTGTATGACCGCCAGGGCCGGCTGCTCGCCTCCAGCCACGCCGACGAACCCCAGGCGCTGCCCCCGGATTGGCTCGACCAGCTCAAGGTGCGGGTTTCCCACGATGGCTTCAAACCCTTCATGCCCCACCTCGCGCCTTCAGACACCCCAACGTCCGGGCCCCACTGGCGCCTGCCGTTCATTCTGCCGCTGACCGACGTGCGCGGGCGGGAGATCGACAGCCTCCTGGTGGTACAGCTGGATGTCGGCTATCTCGCTGTCCTGCTCCAGCACATCGACCTAGGCCGCACCGGGTTGATGCGTGTGCTCCAGGACGATGGCCAGGAGCGCCTGCGCATCGACTCCAGCGGCGTGGTGATGACCGGCGACCGACTGATGCCGAACCTGCCCGAAACCGGTGAGGAGGCCGGCCTGCTCACCCAGTACAGCGTCGAGGGCGCCTACCAGAGCCTGTACCGGCGCGTGGCCAACCGGGGGTTCAGCGTGGTGGTGAGCCAGCAGCACGATGAGATCCTCGCCCCCTCGGCGCTGACCTACGCCCGCCAGTTCTGGCTGAACCTGAGCATGACCCTGATGATTCTCGCCAGCCTCGCCTGGAGCCTGCGCCTGCTGGGCAAGCGCCAGGAGGCCTTCAGCGCCCTGGAGCACGCCCAACGGGTCAACCAGCAACTGATCGGCCGCCTGGAGGATGAACATCGACGCAGCAGCCACGCCGCTGCTACCGACCACCTGAGCGGTTTGCACAATCGCCGACAATTCGTCGAAGTGGCGACCCAGGCCCTGGCCCGGCAACGGGGCAAGCGCCGATTGATGGCGATCCTGTTCATCGACATGGACCGCTTCAAATCGATCAACGACTCCCTCGGCCACAAGATCGGCGACCTGCTGCTACAGGCCGTGGCCGGGCGCATCCAGCGCCTGCTGGAACTCGGCGACGAGGCCTCGCGCTTTGGCGGGGACGAGTTCGTGGTGCTGCTGGCCGGCGAACGCGACGAGGAGCAGATCGACACCTGGGTGCGCGAGCTGGTCGCCAAGCTCTCTGCCACCTATGCCCTGGACGGCCAGGAGGTCAATACCAGCCCCAGTGTCGGGGTGAGCATCTGCCCGCGCGATGGTCAGGACATCGACACACTGATCCGCTGCGCCGACGCTGCGATGTACTCGGCCAAGCAGGCCGGGCGCGCCCAGTACCGCTTCTTCGACCCGTCCTTGAACCTTTCCGACATCCAGGCCTTCACCCTTGAGCAAGCCTTCGGCATCGCCCTGGCCGAACGCCAGTTCCTGCTCCATTTCCAACCCCAGATTCGCCTCGACACCCTGAAGGTGCAGGGCTACGAAGCGCTGGTGCGCTGGAACCACCCTGAGTTCGGCTTGCTTTACCCTGATCGCTTCATCGCCATGGCCGAGCGCAGTGGTTTCATCGTAGAGCTGGGCTGGGAGGTGCTGCGCCTTGCCTGCGAAGCGCTCGGCCGCTGGCAAGCCCAAGGGCGTGATGTGCGCCTGGCAGTCAATGTCTCGGCCTTGCAACTGCGCCAGATGGACTTCAGCGAGCGCTTGCTGGCCACGCTGCACGAGCATGCCATCGACGCACACCGGCTGGAGCTGGAAATCACCGAAACCACCGTGCTCGACCCCGAAGGCACCGCGCTGGACCACCTGCACCGCCTACGCCAGGCAGGCCTGGGCGTCAGCCTGGATGATTTCGGTCGAGGTTATGCAGGCTTTGCCCACCTGCATGCGCTGCCACTGACCAAACTCAAGATCGACCGTGCCTTGATCGCCCCGTTGTGCAATAGCCACGACGACAGCCCGATCGTCTCCTCCACCATCATCCTGGCCAAACGCCTGGGCCTGGAAGTGATCGCCGAGGGCGTGGAGACCCGCGAGCAGGTGGTGTGCCTGAAACTCGCCGGATGCGACAGCGCTCAGGGCTACCACTTCAGCCGGCCTCTGTCACCGGCGCAACTGCTGGAATACCCGCCCTTCAGTGGCGCCCGGGACAGCGCCTGTTGCAGCCTCTGACGGCGTCTCCTGCGTCCAGGCGACCCATCGCCGCGAATCGCGTTCAGTCCCGCGCCACCTGCCACAACCGGGCGACGTCAGTGGCCCGCGCTTGCAACAACTGCGCTGCCTGGGCGCACGCCTGTTCCAGGCTCATCGGCCCGCTGGCCAAGGCGAAGGCCGCATCGATGCCATGGGCATACAACTGCTGGTAGCCCTCGCCCAAAGTTCCGGCCAGCACCACCACAGGCACACCATGACGCTTGGCCACCCGGGCCACGCCCATCGGCGTCTTGCCGCGCAAGGTCTGGGCATCGAAGCGCCCTTCCCCGGTGATCACCAGATCCGCCCCCTGCACCAGCGCATCGAGCCCTGCCAGTTCTGCCACCACTTCAACCCCAGGGCGGAATTGCGCGCCCATGAAGGCCTTGGCCGCAAAGCCCATGCCGCCCGCCGCGCCACATCCGGGAAACTCACGCACATCGTCACCCAGCAATTGTGCGCACAGGTCGGCAAAATGCCCCAGGGCCTGGTCCAGTGCCTGCACCTGCGCGGGGCTTGCGCCCTTCTGCGGGCCAAAGATCGCCGAGGCGCCATTGGGGCCGCACAAAGGATTGTCGACATCGGCCGCCACCTCTACCTGAACCTCCGCCAGGCGGGGGTCCAGATCGCTGGCATCGATACGGGCCAGTCGGCCCAAGGCCAACCCGCCCTCCTCCAGTGCCTGACCGTCGGCATCCAGCAGGCGCAGGCCCAGGGCTCGCAGCATGCCGCTGCCGCCATCGTTGGTGGCGCTGCCGCCAATGGCCAGGACGATGCGCGTCGCACCGGCGGCCAACGCGGCGGCGATCAGCTCGCCAGTGCCCCAGGTGCTGCTGCGGCACGCATCACGCTGGTCGGTCGGCACCCGTTGCAAGCCACTGGCCTGGGCCATCTCGATGATCGCCGTACGGCTCTCGGCCAGCCAGCCCCAGCCGGCCTCGACGCTATGGCCCAGCGGCCCACGTACCACCTGGCGACGCAGCTCGCCATGGCTGGCGGCCAGGATCGCGTCCATGGTCCCCTCGCCTCCATCGGCCATGGGGCATTCGACCCGTTCGGCGTCCGGCCACACTTCGGCCAGGCCCGCACCGATAGCGCGGGCCACACCGGCAGCGTCGAGGCTGTCCTTGAACGAATCGGGGGCGATGACGACTTTCATGGGGATTCTCCTGTCCAGATACCCCGCATGCTGCCAGTTGTGGTGCAGCGGGGCCTCTGTCGAATGCACAAAAGCGTTGCGGTGTTGTTTGGGCGAATGCCTTTTTTGCCAGGGGGCATCACTGCGTCGGCAGCAGTTGCAAGCCCAGGTACAGGCTGAGCATCCCTTCAAGGCGCAACGGATCGACCTCGCTCACCTCGGCGATCCGCTCCAGGCGATACCTCAGGCTGTTGCGATGGATACCCAGGGCATCGGCGCAGGCCTGGCTCTGCCCGTCGTGGGCACACCAGGCGCGCAGGGTCGCAAGCAACTGCCCGCTGGCATCCTTGGCGCGGATGCGCTGCAAGGGCTCGAGCAGTTCGTCCAGCGCGTCATCGTTGCGATGGCGCCAGAGCAAGGCAGGCAGGCGGTAGCGCGATAGACTCAGCAGCCGTTCCTGAGGCAGGACCTCGCGCCCGTAGGCTAGCAGGTCGCGCACCCGCCGATAACCCCGGCGCAGTTGCTCCAGGCTCTGCGCCGTATTGCCCATGGCCAAGCGCTGGACCTGCCAGCCATGGCGATGAAGACGTTCGACCAGGCGCTGTTCATCCAGCGCGACGCCTGCAGGCCGACACCACAACAACGAATGCCGGGCCGGGCTGACGCACCAACTGTCGGGAAAACGACTCGTCAACCAGCCGGACAATGTCTCCGCGCTCGGCCCAGGCTCGAGTTCGAACAGGCACGGCACCCGAGGCAACTGGGGCTTGAGGCCCAACTGCTGGGCTTCATCGAGCAGCCGTGGGGAGTCGCTGCTGCCTCCGAGCAACAAGGCCAACAGGTCGTCGCAGCGCTGACGCCGCCACTGTTGCTCCACCTGCAAGTGGCGCTGGGCCAGGAGCATTTCGGCGGTCATGCGCACCAACTCGCCATAGGTACGCAACTGCTGCGGATCGCCCGTAAGCCCCAACACGCCGATCAGGCGGTCATCGAGCATCAGCGGCAGGTTCACCCCGGGCTGCACGCCCTTGAGGCACTTGGCGGCCTCCACATCCAGTTCGACGATCCGCCCGTTGGCCAACACCAATTGCGCGCCTTCATGGCGGGTGTTGATACGCTCCGGCTCGCCACTGCCCAGGATCAAACCCTGGCTGTCCATGACGTTGACGTTGCACGGCAGGATAGCCATCGCCCGGTCGACGATGTCCTGCGCCAGGTCGTGGTCCAGTTCGAACATTCAAGGGTCCTTGCGGTGGTAGGCTTTGGTCGCCGGCACAGCGCCCCGTGCCAGAAGCTGTGCAAAAGCACAAAGACAGCCGCGCCGCGCTCACCGAGACTCGTCGTGGCGAGCGCCGGAACCCGCGACGCCGCGACAACCATAAAAAAAGAGAATCCGATCATGGCACACAGCCCCGCCCCTGACCAAGGCAAAGACATCACCCGCGATGCGCTGTACCGGCGTATCACCGTGCGGCTGATTCCCTTCATCTTCATCTGCTACCTGTTCAACTACCTGGACCGCGTCAACGTCGGCTTCGCCAAGCTGCAAATGCTCGACGCCCTGAAGTTCAGCGAGACCGTCTACGGCCTGGGTGCCGGGATCTTCTTCATCGGCTACGTGCTGTGCGGCCTGCCCAGCAACCTGGCGCTCAACCGCTTCGGCCCGCGGCGCTGGATCGCACTGATGATGATCGCCTGGGGTACGCTCTCGACCTGCCTGCTGTTCGTCACCACGCCCACGGAGTTCTACGCCCTGCGCCTGCTCACCGGCGCCGCTGAGGCCGGCTTCTTCCCCGGCGTGGTCCTGTACCTTTCGCGCTGGTTCCCGGCGGACCGCCGCGGCCGCATCATGGCGCTGTTCATGTCGGCGATCCCGGTCTCGGGGCTGCTGGGCGGGCCGTTCTCCGGCTGGATCCTCGATCACTTCGCCGCAGGCCAGCACGGCCTGGCCGGCTGGCAGTGGATGTTCCTGATCCAGGGCGTGCCTACCGTGGTGCTGGGCATCCTCGCCGTGCTGCTGCTCAGCGACGGTTACCAGAAAGCCGCCTGGCTGAGCCCGGCCGAGCGCCAGGTGATCGAGGCCGACCTCAAGGCCGATGCCGCTAGCAAGCCCACCACCCAGGGTGACGGTGTGTTGGCCGTGCTCACCAATCCGCTGGTCTGGACCTTCGGCTTCGTCTACTTCTGCATCCAGAGCGGCGTGTACGCCATCAACTTCTGGCTGCCCTCGATCATCAAGAACCTGGGCTTCGACAATCCGCTGCTGATCGGCTGGCTGAGCGCCATCCCCTACCTGCTGGCCGGTGTGTTCATGATCGTCGTCGGGCGTTCGGCGGACCTGCGCAACGAGCGGCGCTGGCACCTTGTGGTGCCGATGCTGATGGGTGCGCTCGGTCTGTTGATCGCGGTGAATTTCGCCCAGAGCCCGACCATCGCCATCCTGGGCCTGTCAATCGCTACCATGGGCGCGCTGACCGGGCTGCCGATGTTCTGGCCGATGCCGACCGCCCTGCTCAGTGCCAGCGCTGCCGTAGCGGGCCTTGCGATCATCAACTCGGTGGGTCAGATGGCTGGTTTCCTGAGCCCCTACCTGGTCGGCTTCATCAAGGACCAGACAGGCTCCACCGACGCTGCGCTCTATTCGCTGGCCGCGCTGATCGTGTTCGGCAGCCTCGTGGCCCTGCGTGCGACCCGTGCCGGCGCGCTGAGCGCTGCCCGCGCCAACTGAAGCTGTTCGGGGGCGCTTCGGCGCCTCCGATCGTCGGTCTGTTGCATCCCCGGCTCGGCGAAGGCGTCAAATGAACCTGAACGGTTCTACGGAGACGCCCCATGACCCAGCACAGCGTGGCCCGCCTCGAACAGCTCGACGACCACACGCCTTTGCGCGTCCAGGCTGGCAGCGAAGAAGTCATCCTGATCCGTCAGGGCGACTTGGTGCATGCCTACCAGGCCCATTGTCCCCATGAAGGCGCGCCGCTGGACGAAGGTGCCCTGTGTGGCGGGTTGCTGGTGTGCCCTTGGCACAAGGCGGCGTTCGCCGTGGACGAAGGCGCGGTCTGCGAGCCTCCGGCCCTGGCCGACCTGCGGCGTTATCCCGTGCAGGTGAAAAACGGCGAGATCCTGGTCGACGACCAGCCGCTGCCCAGGGCCAACCCTCCCCGGCACAGCGACGCCCGCTGCTTTGCCGTGATAGGCGCGGGTGCGGCTGGCAGCGCGGCGGTGGCAACCCTGCTCAGCCATGGTTTCGGCGGCCGTCTGGTGTGGATCGACCAGGAACAGCACCCTGCCTACGACCGCACGTCCTTGAGCAAATTCGTCATCGCCGGGCAGATGGCCCCCGACGAAGTCCCCGCCCTGCTCGAGCCTGACGCCCTGCGCCAGGGCCATCTGGAGCGCTGGCACGCCAAGGTGCGGGCGCTGGATGTCGCCAAGCGCCAAATCCTGCTGGCCGACGGCAAGCGCCTGGATTACGACGCGGCCCTGGTGGCCACCGGGGGCAAACCCAAACGCCCGGACCTTCCCGGCGCCCAGTTGCCTGGCATCTGCTTGTTGCGCTCCCGGGACGACGCCGCACGCCTGCTCGATGCCGCCGAACCGGGCCAGCCGGTGGTCATCGTCGGCGACGGCTTTATCGGCCTGGAGGCGGCTTCGGCCCTGCGCAAGTACGGCGCGCAAGTGCATGTGGTCAGCCGCCATGAAATCCCCCTGGCCAGGCAGCTCGGCGAACGTATCGGCCGCACCCTGCGCGAGCTGCACGAGCTCAAGGGTGTGGTGTTCCATGGACCGACGGAGGTCGAACGCTTCGAAGGCACCGACCACGTCCAGACCGTGGTGCTGGCCAATGGCGAGCGCCTGGATACCGCGCTGGTGCTGCTGGGAGTGGGCGTCAGACCGGCCACCGGTTTCGTGCAGGGCCTGGAGCTGGCAGACGATCAGTCCTTGCCGGTGGACGCCGAGCTGCACGCCGCCGAAGGGCTCTGGGCCGCCGGCGACATCGTCACCTTCCCCTTGGCCGGCCGCCCCGTGCGCATCGAGCACTGGCGACTGGCCGAACAGCACGGCGTGATCGCCGCCGCCAACATGCTCGGTGAGCAGCGCCGTTACGACGACGTGCCGTTCTTCTGGACCTACCAACACGGACGCACCTATGAAGTGCTCGGTCATGGGCAGCACTGGAACCGTATCGAGTATGTGGGTGAACCGGAGAAAGGCGATTTCATTGCCCTGCAATGCATCGACGATCAGGTCGAAGCCGTGATCGCCAAAGGCTACGCCCGCGCCATGGCGGTACTGTCGCAACGGATGAAACGCCCCTTGAACAGTCGCGAGGCGCGGGAACTGATCGATGCCTGGCCGGGCTGAGCCTGCACGTGCCCTGTGGCCAGCCGGATCCTTTCAATGGCAGGTGGATGTGTGTAAAACAGCCCTACACTCCTCGAGACAAGGCGCCGCGCATGATCTACCGCCCCCTCGGCCACAGTGGCCTTCAGGTTTCCGCCCTCACCCTTGGCAGCATGATGTTCGGCGAACAGACCAGCACCGAGGACTCGCTGCGCATCATCGACAAGGCCTGGGACCAAGGCATCAACTTCATCGACACCGCTGACGTTTACAACGCCGGGCGCTCCGAAGAGATCGTCGGCGAGGCCGTGGCCCGCCATCGCCAGGACTGGATCGTCGCCTCCAAGGCCGGTTTCGGCCCGGCAGAAGGCTTGCCCAACCGCAGTGGGCTCTCGCGCAAGCACCTGTTCAATGCCATCGAGGCCTCGCTCACGCGTATGGACCTGGACTACCTGGACATCTACTACCTGCACCGCGAAGACCACAAGGTGCCCCTGGAAGAGACGGTGCGGGCCATGGGCGACCTGCTGCAACAAGGCAAAATCCGCTATTGGGGCGTGTCCAACTTCCGCGGCTGGCGCATCGCCGAGCTGTGCAACCTGGCCGAACGCCTGGGTGTGGCCAAGCCGGTGGTGAGCCAGCCTTTGTACAACATCGTCAACCGCCAGGCCGAGCCCGAGCAACTGACTGCAGCCGCCTACCATGGCCTGGGTGTAGTGCCGTTCAGCCCGCTGGCCCGAGGCGTGCTCAGCGGCAAGTACGCGCCGGGTGCCGAGCCTGCGGCTGGCAGCCGCGCTGCGCGCCAGGACAAACGCATCATGGAAGTAGAGTGGCGCCAGGAATCGCTGGCCATCGCCCAGAAAATCCAGGCCTACGCCCAGGCCAAAGGGGTCGGGATCGTGGAGTTCGCCATTGCCTGGGTGCTGAACAACCAACTGGTCAGTTCGGCGATCGTCGGACCGCGCACCGAGGCGCAGTGGGACACCTATGCCGGTGCGCTGGAGGTGAAGATCACCGCCGAGGACGAAGCCTTCATCGATTCGCTGGTCACCCCGGGGCATGCCTCGACGCCCGGGTTCAACGATGTGGCGCATTTCGTCACCGGGCGCCTGGCTCGCCCATAGGCGTTGGGCGCGCGCAGCCCCCACTGCAATCCCTCAGCCTCGGGCGATGGCAAGGCTCAACGCCCCGCCTCGCGTTGCCCTAGGTATTTCTCGGTCCAGGCCGCCAGCGGCAGCGGAGGCTGCTGCTGGACAATGCGCCGCCAGATCAGCGCGAGGTCCTCGCCGTTGAACATCGAGCCCACGCCATCGCCCAGCCACAGGGTCGGCGTCACCGCGTTCCAGCGCCCGGTACTGTCCCGGCTGGCCATTTGGAAGCGGAAGGTGTAGTTGCCTGGGATGCCCATGCGCAGGTCGGTCACCACCAAGGCATTGCCCACCCTGTCGTAGCGCAGCCAATCATCGGTGAACCAACGCAGTCGCTCGTGCAGCGGCATGCCACGCAGTACCTGGGCGGCCTCCAGGTTCAGCGACTGGCGCTGCATTTCCGGCGGTTCCTGGTCAAAGGCGCTGCTGATGCCTTCGTAGTACTGGCCATCCGGGGTTTTGGCCAATACCCGCCAGACCAAGCTGTTGAAGGCGATGGGCACGGCGCGCACGTGGGTCACGGCAATGCCCTGCTCATCGAGGGCGAGCGCAAAACGCTGTTCGGCCGCCATGCGCCCGGCCAGCCCATAGCCCAGGTAAGCGGTGCTGAACGCCAAGGCCACGCCTAGCACGGTGACAGCATTGCCACTCATGCCTTTGAACGCCGCGTACAGCACAGCGCCGAGCAAGGGCAAGGTGTACACAGGATCGATGATGAACACCGCCGCCCAACTCTGCGGGGTCAGGTGCAGGGGCCAGAACAACTGGGTGCCGTAAACGGTGAAGGCATCGAGTATCGGATGAGTCACCAACACTAGCCAGAACGCCAGGAACACCCGCGGTAGGCGGTAGCCTTTGTCGGGCCAGCGCCTTCGGGCGACCGCGCTGACCAGCCAGGCCAGGGCCGCCGCCAGGGCGGTGAGGACGAAGAGGGAGTGGGAAAAGCCTCGGTGGTAAGTCATCTGCGACACCGGGTCGGCATAGCGGATCAGCACGTCGAGGTCCGGCAAGGTGCCCAGGGCCGCGCCGTACAACAACGAACGACGCCCCTGGATACGCCCCAGCACCGCGCCTTGGAGGGCGGCGCCGAGGACAGCTTGGGTCAGTGAGTCCAAGGTGAAAGTCCCTGATCGGTGTTTTTCAGGAACCTACCCTCATTCACCGTACTCGCCAAGGGGCGGCTGCGCAGCCTATCGCAGGCTGCACCTGGGCCTTGCGTCGTAGAGGCTCAAGAAGGCTTACAGCAGTTGCCAGGTATACACCAGGATCAAGCGGTTCTCATCGATGTCACTGCGGTAGTTGGAGCGTGCCATGGCATTGCGCACGCGAATCCCCAAGCCTTTGAACAGCCCGCCCTGCACCGCGTAACCAAGATCCAGGTCGCGCTCGCGGTCCTTGCCCTCGTAGCCTTGGCCGGTGTCGACGTTGTTGCCGGTGATGTAGCGCACCGTGGCCGTCAGTCCAGGGATACCCATCGCGGCGAAGTTGTAGTCGTAACGCACCTGGTAGGAACGCTCGTCGGTGTAGGCGAACTCGTACGTCGGCACTTCATTGCCCAGCGGCGAGATGTTGGCGAATACCCGAGGGAACGGGCTGTCGCCATAGATCCCCTGATAGCCGACATGGAAGCTATGCCCGCCCTGCCGGGCGGTGAGCATCGAAAAGAACGCCTGGTTGTCGATGTTGCCCAGCAGCGCATCACCGTCCTCGCGGGCGGTGAAGTAGCCCAGATTGGCGCTGAGCACCCAGTCGCCGAGCGGCTTGCTGTGCTTGAGGCCAATGAAGCCCTGTTCGTAGATGTCCTGCAGTTGGCCGTACCAGAGGCTGGCGCTGCTTTGGTTGTCGTTGAAGGCATAGTCGCCACCGAGGTAGTTGAAGGCGTCGCTTTGTGCCTGGCGCATGGGCACATGCCCGAGCATGGCGATCATCTTGTCGTCACCGGCCTCGTTACGCAGGTGGCTGGAGGTCAGGTGTCCGGCCTGCAGGGTCAGGCCGGTCAGTTCGCCGGAGCTGAGGCTCACACCTTGGTAGGTCGGCGGCAGCAGGCGAATGTCGCTGAACGTCAGCACTGGCAGGTTGGGCTGAAGTTCGCCGAACCTCAGTTCGGTCTTGGACAGACGCGCCTTGAAGGTCGGCGCCAGGCGGCTGTATTCGTCCGCGGCGCGGCCATCGCTGTGAACCGGCAACAACCCGGTATTGACCCGGTCAGGGCTGCTGTCGAGCTTGATGCCCAGCAAGCCCAGGGCGTCCAGGCCGAACCCCACCGTGCCGGGGGTGTAGCCCGACTTGAAGTCGAGGATGAAACCCTGGGCCCACTCCTGGGCCTTCGATTGCTGATTGGCCCCGACGATATCCGAATAGTCGCGGCTGAAGTAATAGTTGCGGGCGCTCAGGCTGGCCTTGGCATCCTCGAAAAAGCCGTTTTCCGCGGCCAGCAGGGGTTGGCTGAGCAAGGTGATGCCCAGGGCGACACAAGGGGTGTGGTTCATTCCGAAGCTCTCTTTGATCTTGTTTTTATGGGTAAAGCGCTGGGAACGCGTGGGTCTTGAGTGATGCCTCTCCTCTTCAGCGGGCGCGGCGCAAGGCCGCTTGAACAAGGGGGCGACGCAGGCGTGGCAAGACGTGGGCGGCAAGACCGAACAACAAACCCCAGAACGGCGCCGACAACCCCAGGTAGGACACACCGGAGGCCGTCACCAGGAAAGTGAACAACCCCGCGTCGCGTTCGCCCGGTTCGGACAGGCTCCTGACCAGGGCCTCACTGATCGCGCCGTACAAGGCCAGGCCTGCCAGCGCGGAAATGAGCGCGGCGGGAAAGGCCGCGAACAGCGACATCAAGGTAGCGCCGGCGATACCCAGCAGCAGGTACAGCACGCTGCCGGATACTGCCGCCACATAGCGCCTGCGTGGGTCCTCATGGGCTTCGCGCCCGGTGCACAGGCTCGCGGTGACCGCCGCAAGGTTCAGTCCATGGCAGCCAAAGGGCGCGAGCAACGCCCCCCCTACGGCACTGGCGCTGATCAGCGGGCTCGCCGGCACGCTGTAACCGGCATTGCGCAGTACCGCCATGCCCGGCATGAACTGCCCGGTCAGGGCCACCAGCACCATGGGCAGCGCCAGGCTGAACAGGGCTGCAACACTGAACTGCGGTGCGATCAAGCGTGGCGAGGCCAGCTCCAGCACCAACGCATCACTGCGAAACTGCCCGCTCAGTAGCGTGACAAGCGCACCGACCAGCAGCACCATCGCCACCGCATAGCGCGGCTGGCGCGCGCGCATCAGCACATAGGTGGCGAACATAGCCAGCACCAACATTGGCTGTGCCGGTAACGCGCGGAACACCTCGGCCCCGAAACTGAACAGAATCCCAGCCTGCATGCCGGCGGCAATGGAGCCTGGCAGGCGAGCGATGATGCGGTCGAAGGCGCCGCTGATGCCGATCACCAGCAACACCAGGTTCGCCACCAGATAGGCGCCGATGGCCTGTTCCAGCCCCAACTGCGGCAAGGCGGTGACCAGCAGCGCCGAGCCCGGGATCGACCAGGCGATCACCACCGGCACCCGATAGCGCAGGCTCAGCAGCGCCCCCAGCAGCGCGCTGCCCATGGACACCGCCCAGACCCATGAGGACAGCACCGCGTGGGGCAAGCCGGCTGCCTCGGCGGCATGGAAGATGATGACCAGTGGCCCGGCATAGGAAATCATCGTTGCGATCATGCCGGCGACGATGGCCGACACGGAGCAATCCTTGAACAGGTCTTTCATGGGACCTCTCGCAAGCGCTGGCCGGCCTTGATGGCTGGCACTTGTTTTGTGTTGACTGCATCGCAGGCTGGCGTTGCGTGTGCGATGCGTTCTTCACGAGTAAGCCCGCCCACCGTCCCTGTGGGAGCGGGTTTACCCGCGAAGGGGACACCTCGGGGTATCAGCCCTGCTGCAATGCCCGCGGCCGTCCGCTGCGCTGCTCTGCCTCGCTGTCCACAGCCTTCTGCAGTTGGAAATCGAACGTGAGCTCGGCATACCGCCCCTGTACACCCCGCGCGCCGTCCTCGCGGAACTTGATCTCGCCGACCAGCCCATCACGGGTGGCGTAGGCGAAGTCGTCCCACAGGTACTGGTCACCGGCCAGGTTGATCTGGGTGGTCAGGTGGCGATGGCCCGGCGCAGAAATGAAGAAGTGGATGTGCGCCGGGCGCTGGCCGTGGCGGCCGAGCAAGTCCAGGCATTCCTGGGTCGGGCCCTGCGGGTCGCAGCCGTAGCCCGAAGGCACGATGCTGCGTGCGCGGTAGCGGCCCTGGGCGTCGGTGACGATGCGCCGGCGCAGGTTGTACTGCGACTGGCTCTGGTCGAAGAACGAGTAGGTGCCGCGGGTGTTGGCATGCCACAAATCGACCGTGGCGCCGGCCACCGGCTGGCCGTTCGGGTCGAGCACCTGGCCTTCGAGGAACATCACCGTGGCCACGCCCTCCTCGCTACCGTCGTCCATGCGCACTTCGCCTTCAGCAATAGGCGCACCGGCGACATACAGCGGGCCTTCGATGGTGCGCGGGGTGCCCCCGGTCAAGCCGGCCTGGGCGTCCTTGGCGTCTTGCAGCAGGTCGAGGAAATGCTCAAGACCCAGGCCTGCCACCAGCAGCCCGGCCTCGCCTCGCCCGCCCAGGCGGTTGAGGTAGTCGACGGCGAGCCAGAACTCGTCCTCGGTGATCTCCAGGTCCTCGATCAGGCGCGCGGTATCCTGCAGCACGCGCTGGATGATGCGCTTGATGCGCGGGCTGCCATCATCGTTACCGAAGCCGGCCGCTTCTTCGAAGAACTTCTGGATATCGGCAGTGTGGGAAATCTTCACGGTCATGGTGCGTACCTCATCTTGTTCTTGTGCAAGGGTTCGAATCAGCGATCGTCGCTGTGGATCGACGAGGGGTGGCGGCACAGGCCGTCGACCTCGATGTCCATGTAGGGAAACAGCGGCAGTTGCATCAGGGTGTCGTGCAGGGCCTCGACGCTGGGCACGTCGAATACGCTGTAGTTGGCGTAGTGGCCGGCAATACGCCACAAATGGCGCCAGGTGCCCTCGCGTTGCAGACGCTGGGCCAGTTCCCTTTCATCGGCCTTGAGTTGCGCGGCCTTGGCCGGGTCCATGTCGACCGGCAGCTTCACGGTCATCTTCACGTGGAACAGCATGGGATTCTCCTTGAGTCTGGTTAAGTCGTTGCGGGCGCGGCTTTAGCCGCGAACACCGGCACAGCCGGTGCTATCCACCGCGTTGTCTGCTTCGCGGCTTAAGCCGCACCCACAGGGTCGTGCGTTTTTTCAGCGGCGGGCGAAGCGCGCCAGGCGGGCTTCGTCCAGGGTCAGGCCCAGGCCCGGGGTGCGCGGCACATGCAACTGGAAGTCGCGGTACTCCGGCGCCTGGGTGACGATTTCCTCGGTCAGCAGCAACGGCCCGAACAGTTCGGTGCCCCAGGTGATCTGGCGCAGGGTGAGGAACGCGTGGGCCGAGGCCAGGGTGCCGATCGCGCCTTCGAGCATGGTTCCGCCATACAGGGCGATACCGGCGGCTTCGGCGATCTGCGCGGTGCGCAGCACGGCGCGTGGGCCACCGTTCTTGGCGATCTTCAGGGCGAAGATGCTGGCGGCGCCGTCGGCGGCCAGGCTGAACGCATCCTCGACGCTTTCGATCGACTCATCGGCCATGATCGGCGCCGGGCTGCGCTGGTTCAGGCGGACCTGGCCGGCGCGGTTGATACGCGAGATCGGCTGCTCGATCAGATCGATACCGTTGTCGCCCAGCACCTGGCAGGCACGGATGGCCTGGGACTCGTCCCAGTACTGGTTGACATCGACCCGCACGCTGGCCCGCTCGCCCAGGGCACGCTTGATTGCCACCACGTGCTTGAGGTCCTGCTCCACCGGGTTGGCGCCGATCTTGAGCTTGAACACCCGGTGGCGACGTGCCTCGAGCATGTGCTCGGCCTCGGCGATGTCGCGTGCGGTGTCGCCGCTGGCCAGGGTCCAGGCCACTTCCAGGCTGTCGCGCACCCGCCCGCCGAGCAGTTCGCTGACCGGCAGTCCCAGGCGTTTGCCCTGGGCGTCGAGCAACGCGCTCTCGATGCCGGATTTAGCAAAGGTGTTGCCCTTGGCCAGCTTGTCGAGCTTGAGCATGGCGGCGTTGATGTTGTCTGCCGGCAGGCCGATCAACGCCGGTGCCAGGTGCGCGTCGATGTTGGCCTTGATGCCTTCGGGGCTTTCGTAGCCGTAGGCCAGCCCGCCGATGGTGGTGGCCTCGCCGATGCCCTCCACGCCGTCGCTGCAGCGCAGGCGCAGGATCACCAAGGTCTGCTGCTGCATCGTATGCATCGCCAGCTTGTGCGGGCGGATGGTCGGCAGGTCGACGATGATCGCCTCCAGCCGGTCGATAGTCGGGCTTGTCATGCAAGGCCTCCAGTTGAGTCAGTGAACGGTCAGGCCTGGGCAGGCGCGGTCAGGCCGTGGCGCCGGCCGCTGGCCAGGTGCACGGCCATGGCCAGCGCGGCAATGGCACCAGGGATGGCAAATGCGATGAAGTTCAATTGCAGCGGCAGGTTGATGCCCATCAGCGCACCCCCCAGCAGCGGGCCGACAATGGCGCCATTGCGGCCGATACCCGACGCCCAGCCCAGCCCCGTGGAGCGCACCGACAGGCCGTAAAGCTGGGCGGCGCCGGCATACAGCAGGATCTGCGTGCCGATGGTGGTGGCGCCGGCGATGAAGATCAGCCCATAAAGCACCGGCATTGGGCTGTTCACGCCCAGAAGACTGATGGACAAGGCCGCAGCCAAGAAGAACGCCACCTTGACCTTGACCAGGTTGTAGCGGTCCCCCAGCCAACCACCGAAGATCGCCCCGGCCATGCCACCAAAGTTCAGCGCCAGTAGGAACGACAGGCTCGAGCCCAGGCTGTAGCCGGCATTGGCCATCAGCTTTGGCAGCCAGGAGCTCAGCGCATACACCATCAGCAGACAGCAGAAGAACGCCAGCCACAGCGCCAGGGTGCGCACCGCCAGGCCCTCGCGGAACAACGCCGCCACTGAAGCGCCCTTGGCCTTGCGCTCCGAGACCTGCAGTACATCGTCCGTCTGCACATCGCAGTCAGGATCCACACGCTTGAGCAGCGCACGTGCGTCCTTCACGCGGCCCTGGCGCACCAGAAAGCCGATGGACTCCGGCAGGTAGTAGAGGATCACCGGCAACAGCAGCAGCGGCAGCGCTGCGGCAAAGAACATCGACTCCCAGCCAAAGCGCGGCAGCAAGTAGATGCCGACGCCTGCCGAGAGCATGCCGCCCAGGGAGTACCCGCTGAACATGACCGCCACCAGGGTGCTGCGCAGGCGCTTGGGCGCGTATTCGTTCATTAGCGCCACGGCGTTGGGCATCAGCCCGCCGCAGCCGAGCCCGGCGATAAAGCGGTAGATACCGAATTCGCCAGGGCTGCTGGCAAAGCCATTGAGGATGGTCGCCCCGGAAAACAGCGCAAAGCACAGGGCAATGCCTTTCTTGCGGCCGATGCGGTCGGCCAGGCTGCCGAACGCCAGGGCGCCGAACATCATGCCGAACAGCGCATAGCTGCCCAGGGCACCGGCCTGCAACGGGGTCAGGCCCCACTCTTTCATGATGACCGGCAGGACCACGCCGTAAATGAACAGGTCATAGCCGTCGAAGATCAGCAGCAGGCCGCACCAGGCCATGACCATCCAGTGAAAGGGCGTGAAGCGTGCGTTGTCGATGATCGCTTGGACGTCGAGGGTTCGCATGGCATCTATCTCTGTTGTTTTTGTTGTGTGAAGAAAACCTTGCCGCAGGCGATCTCAGCCGAGATCGCCACCACCGACCGGCAACGTGACGCCGGTGATGTAGGAGGCCTCGTCGGAGGCCAGGAACAGGATCGCGCCGACCTGCTCGTCGATGGTTCCGTAGCGCTTCATCAGGCTGCTGGCGACGGTCTGGTCGACGATCTGCTGGTACCAGGCCTTTTCCTGCTCGCTCTGCTCGGTGCTGTTACGCGGGATGCGCCGCGGTGGCGCCTCGGTGCCGCCCGGAGCGGTGGCATTGACGCGCACCCCACGGCCGGCGGTTTCGAACGCCAGGCAGGCGGTCAGCGCGTTGACGCCGCCTTTGGCTGCGCCATAGGGCACGCGGTTGACGCCACGGGTGGCAATGGAGGAAACGTTGACGATGGCGCCGCTGCCGCGCTCGAGCATGTACGGCAGCGCCGCATGACAGCACCACAGGGTCGGGAACAGCGAGCGCCGCACTTCGGCCTCGATCTGCTCGACCGCGTAGTGCTCGAACGGCTTGGCCCAGATGGTCCCGCCGACGTTGTTGATCAGGATGTCGAGACGGCCGAAGGTCGCCACGGCCTCAGCCATCACCTGGGCGCAGTCAGTGTGCTGCTCCAGATCGGCGATGAGGGTCAGCACGCCCTCCCCGGCCAGCTCGTGGACCAGCTCGGAGCGGTCCACCGCAACCACCTGGGCGCCCTCGGCCTTGAGCCGCCAGCACACGCCACGGCCGATGCCTTGGGCGGCGCCGGTGACCAGGGCGACCTTGCCTTGGAATCTGTTGTTCATCTGCACTTCTCCGATGCGCCGCTGCCACAGCGTTCGCGGACGAAATAAAAAGGGGGCCGCCCTCACCCGCACGATGCGGGCAGCCCCGTGAAACCTCAGGCCGCCGCCGCGAACTTCTCGTAGTAGAAGTTCGCCGGCGTGATGCCTTGCTCGCGGATGTACTGGCTGACCGCCTCGACCATCGGTGGCGGCCCGCACAGGTACACGTCCACGTCGCCGTCATTGAGGTGGCGTGGGTCGATGTGCTGGGTCACGTAACCCTTTTGTGGGTACTGGCTGTCGGGGTTGGCCACGCAGGCGCTGAAGGTGAAGTTGGGAATCTGCGCGGCGAAGGCCTGCAGGCGGTCCAGCTCGACCAGGTCGAAGTCGTTGGTGACCCCGTAGATCAGATGCAGCGGATGCTCGCTGCCCTGCTCGGCGATCTTCTCCAGCATCGCCGTGAACGGTGCCAGGCCGGTGCCACCGGCCAGCAGCAACAGAGGCCGCTGGATCGGGCGCAGGTAGAAGCTGCCCAGAGGGCCGGCCAGGGTCATCTGGTCGCCCGCCTTGGCTAGGCTCGTGAGGAAACTGCTCATCAGGCCACCCGGCACATTGCGGATCAGGAAACTGACCTCGCCGTCCTTTTGCAGCGAACTGAACGAGTAGGCGCGGGTCTGTTCGCTGCCCGGCACCTTGAGGTTGACGTACTGCCCCGGCAGGAACGCCAGACGGTTCAACGCCTCGCCCTTGATCGACAAGGCAATGGTGCTTTCGGACAACTGCCGCACATCGGCGATGGTGGCCTCGAAGCTGGCCTGCTCGGTCTTGCACAGCTGCGAGGACGCCGGAACGCGGATCACGCATTCGCTCAACGCACGCATCTGACAGGTCAGGACATAACCCTGGGCGATCTCGTCCTCGTTCAGGGCGTCTTCGATGAAGTTGTCGCCCAAGTCGTAGCGCCCGGCCTCGGCCTGGCACTTGCAGGTGCCACAGGCACCGTCGCGGCAGTCCAGCGGGATGTTGATGCCTTGGCGGTAGGCGGCATCGGCGACGGTTTCGTGGCCGTCGGCCTGGATGAAACGGGTGACCCCGTCTTCGAAATTCAGTGCGATCTGGAAGCTCATGGCGTACCTCCGGGGCGAGCCTGGCCGCGGCGCGCCTTGCGGCACCCCGAACGGCCCTCGCCGTGACCTGGAATCAGATGTGGTAGATGTCGATGACCTGACGGACGTAGTCGTTCTTCAGGACCACCTTCTTGGCCAGGATCAGCGGCTGCTCGCCGCGCAGATCGAGGGTGTAGAAGCTGGTGCCGAAATAGCTGTCGGTGGTCTTGTAGCGAAAGCTCAAGGTGTGCCAGTTGAAGCGCACCTGGCATTGGCCATCGCCCTGCTCGACGATCTCGATGTTGCTGATGTTGTGCGAGGTGCGGGTGTCGGGCACCGTGGCGCTGGAGCGCTCGGTCTTGATGCGGAACACCCGGTCCTCAAGACCGCCACGGTTGCCGTACCAGATCAGCGAGATTTCACTCTGCGGGTCTTCGGTGAGCGTGTCGTCATCGTCCCAGGAAGGCATCCAGAAAGTCGCATCGGCGGCGTACAGCTCCAGCCATTGGTCCCACTGGGCATCGTCCAGGTAGCGCGCTTCGCGGTAGAGAAAGTCGCGCACGGTCTCGTAAATGCTCATTGCACGGCCTCCACGGGGATCAATCGCTGTTCCTGCTCCAATGCCTTGAGCATGGTGTCCTGCCAATACTTGTGCTGCAGCACGAACAGGCCTTCATCCTCGGTGCGCACGCCCGAGAGCAACGGCTTGAGTTCGATTTCTTTGGCCGCCTCGTCGGCGCCCTCCACCCAATGAGTCGCGCCCCGGGACATGTCGTTCCAGCCGGTGCCCGCGCCGTAGCCGGTCTGGCAGGAGCGGAACTCTTCCAGATCGTCCGGGGTGGCCATGCCACTGACGTTGAAGAAGTCCTCGTACTGGCGGATGCGCTTGGCCCGCGCCTCGGCGCTTTCGCCCTTGGGCGCAATGCAGTAGATGGTGATCTCGGTCTTGTTCACCGAAATCGGCCGGGCGACACGAATCTGCGAGCTGAACTGATCCATCAGGTAAACGTTGGGGTACAGGCACAGGTTGCGCGAGTTCTCGATCATCCAGTCGGCGCGGGCCTGGCCGAAATCGGCGGCCAGCTGCTCGCGGCGCTCGTAGGCCGGACGGTCCTCAGGGTTGGCCCAGCGGGTCCACAGCAGCAGGTGGCCATGGTCGAAGGAGTAGAACCCCCCACCCTGCTTGGCCCAGGCGCCGGCGCTCATGGTCTTGATCTCTTCCCCGGCCTCGCGCTGCTTGCGCTGGTTCTGGGTGGCGGCGTAGTTCCAGTGCACGGAGCTGACGTGGTAGCCGTCGGCACCGTTTTCGGCGGTGAGCTTCCAGTTGCCTTCATAGATGTAGGAGCTCGAGCCGCGCAGCACTTCCAGGCCTTCGGGGGACTGGTCGACGATCATGTCGATGATCTTGGCCGACTCACCCAGGTGCTCACTCAACGGTTTGACGTCCGCGTTGAGGCTGCCGAACAGGAAGCCACGGTAGGACTCGAAGCGGGCGACCTTGGTCAGGTCGTGGGAGCCGTCGCAGTTGAAACTGTCGGGATAGCCGGCGTTGGCCGGATCCTTGACCTTGAGCAGCTTGCCGCTGTTGTTGAAGGTCCAGCCGTGGAACGGGCAAGTGTAGCTTGAGCGGTTGCCGCGCTTGTGACGGCAGAGCATGGCGCCGCGGTGGCTGCAGGCATTGAGGAAGGCATTGAGCTCACCGTCCTTGTTGCGCGCGATGAAGATCGGCTGGCGCCCCATGGTCAGGGTGAGGAAGTCGTTCTTCTCGGGAATCTGGCTTTCGTGAGCCAGGTAGATCCAGTTGCCCTCGAAGATGTGTTTCATCTCCAGGTCGAACAGGCGCGGGTCGGTGAACATCTCCCGCTTGCAGCGGTAGACACCTTTTTCCCGATCGTCCTCGAGCATGGCATTGACGTAGTCGAATCCCAGGGACATGGCCAGGGTCTCCATTGTTATTGTTCAGGCCAGGTCAGGTTAGGGATTGGGCGGCGGGGGCAATATCCGGATCGTGCAGAGTGCTATCCAGTTTGTGCAGGCAGATCGGTGCGCAGGGTGCAGGGCTTGCGCAATCGCGGGCAAGCCCGCGAGCACAGGTCAGTTGCGGCGCTTGAGAGTCTCCGATGGCAGCTCGCCAAAGCGCTGCCGGTAGTGCTCGGAGAACCGACCGAGGTGCAGGAAGCCATAGTCCATCGCCAGTTCGGTGACATTGCGGACCGAACAGCTGGCGTCGCGCAGGCAGGCATGCACCTGCTCGAGCTTGCGCTGGCGGATGTACTGCTTGGGCGTGGTGCCCAGGTGCCGGTCGAACAACGCATACAACGAGCGCAGGCTCATGCAGGCCTGCTCGGCCAGGCCTTCGGCGGTGAGTTCGTGCTTGAGGTTGCGGTCGATGTGCTCGAGGATGCGCTCCAGGCTCGCACCCGCCGCGCCCAAGGGTTCGCGCTGGACATTGGTGCTCATCAGCGTCAGCAGCTTGCTGGCGACGATCTGGCTGTAATGGCCCTGTACCCTGGGCAGCGAATCGCTCACCTCGGCTTCATGGCACACCATCGACAGCAGGTTGACGAAGCCGTCGAGTTCTTCCAGCCGGTAGTGGTTGCGCAAGAAACGCACCCCGCCGCTGGGCCGCTGCCAGCGTTGCTCCTCGCAGATCGAATCGAGCAGATGGGTGGGCACCTTGAGGATGAACTTCTCGCAGTCCTCCGAGTAGGTCAGGTCCACCGGTTCGTCCGGGTTGATCAGCAGCAGTTCGCCCGGCACCAGGTAATGCTCGCGCTGGTGCCCTCGCCACAGGCAATTGCCGTTGAGCAGGATCTGCAGGTGATAAATGGTCTCCAGCGCCGGCGATGTGACCCTGACGCTGCCGCCGTAGCTGATGCGGCACAGGTCGAGCTCGGCCATCTTGCGGTGGCTGAGGCTCGATTGGGGATGGGTGGTGCGGGACAGGCCGATGCAGTGCTGGCCCACGTGCCGGTTGACGTAGTCGGACACGACATAAGGATCGGCGCGATGAAACACGCTGCTGCGCTCGCTCAACAGGCGGCTTTCCATAGGCAAGGCACTCGGCTTCGTTATTGTTCTGGTCGCCGCGTCCTACGGGCACTGGGGCCAGTGGTTGCGGTCATTCACGGTCAGTCTATCGAGCCGGTGGAGGGAACATGGAGGCAGGCGACCACCGGCGTGGTGCTCGCCACACACTAAGCAAAAAGCGGGACCTTGGGCAATGCGACTTAAGCAAACGACGTGCGGATAGCGAACGTCCCGCAAGCGAGACGTGTTCGTTTATCGCACAGCGCTACGCGGGTAAACCCGCCCCCGGAAGGTTGCCAGACCTTGTCGACTTCAGAGGCCGGCTACTGCACCGGCAGGAAGTTCAGCAACAGCAAGCTTTGCGCATAGTTCAGACCGATCCGCCGGTAGCGTTCGTCAAGCATCTGGGCCAACAGGTCCAACCGCGCGACGATCTTGCCGAACTCCACGGCAAAGCTCAGGTTGCTGCCCTCTTCGGAGATTTCATTGGAAAACAGCAACAATACGCCATTGGCGTCCTGCCGCTGGCTCAGCATCCAGGTGGCCTTCTCGATGTTGCGGGCGGCGTTGTTGACGAACAGCGGGTCGATGGTGTCGGTCATGTAGAACTCGGTGCGCCCGCCATGAGCGGTGATCAGCATGCTGCCGATGGCGTAGATGAAGGCGCCGACCCGGTCGCCGCGAAATTCCGGGCTCAAGGCGTAGCTCAAGGCCGCCAGGTCGCGCCGATTGCCAAGCTGTGCCAAGGGTTGGCGCTGCTCGATGGCCAGGCGGATCTGGCGCTCGGCGGTAGCGGCGTCGAGGTAGCCCGATTGCTTCCACTGGTTGGGATTGCGCTGGTAGAGCTTGTTCATCAGCAAGTACAGGCTCTGCAGGTTGTCACGCATGGCAATCGTCGCCATGCGGTCGACACTGGTCTGGAACAGCTCGCTGGGCTTGCCGTCACCGAGCTGGGTGAGGACATCGCGCCCCTGCTCCTGGGTGCAGGCGCACAAGGCCGTCAGGGCGCCAGCCAGGAGCAGGCGGGATAAAAGTCTGGGCAGTGAAACAACCATCGGCACCGGGGTCTGGGATCAACGGCTGGGTCGGGCATCGGCTCAGCCTGGCCATCGATAGAGCGTGCAAATGGAGAAAAGTGCGGCGGGTAAGCGAAACGCTTGTAGTGCTGGGACGCTTCACAGGCCAAACAGCAGACTCAAAGACAGCGCTGCGCCGTGGCAGCACCTGTCTTGTGTTGCTTGCTATGGCCTGTTCGCGGGTAATCCCGCTCTACAGGGACTGCCGCGTTGTTGAAAGCGCCGCAGCACCCCGAGGAGGGTTCACCCGCGAAGCGATCACATGGCGTGACGCAGCATCTCGATAACCTGGGCATGCAACGCCGGATCGCCACAAGCCACCACGCAACCGCCATCCTGCGCCGAGGTGCCGTCCCAGGCAGTGATCACACCGCCTGCGCCCTCGATGATCGGCATCAGCGCCTGCACGTCATACGGCTGCAGGCTGGCTTCGACGATGACATCGACAAAGCCCGACGCCAGCATGCAGTAGGCGTAGCAGTCACCGCCATAACGCATCAGCCGCGCCTTGCCGGCAACCGCCTCGAAGGCCGCCTTGCGCGCGGGCGTGTCGAACATGTCCGGAGTGGTACACATCAAGGTCGCCGATGCCAGGTCGACGCAAGCGCGGGTCTTGAGCGGCGTGCCGCTGCGCCAGGCGCCCTCCGGGGTGCCGACGAAGCGCTCGCCGGTGAACGGCTGGTTCATCACCCCGACCACCGGACGTTCGCCGTCGTTCAGGGCGATCAGCGTGCCCCACAGCGGCAGGCCGGTGATGAATGCGCGAGTGCCGTCGATCGGGTCGAGCACCCAGGTCAATGGGCTGCTGCCCTTGGCCACACCTTGCTCTTCACCGAGGATGCCATGGGCCGGATAACGCGCCTGGATCAGCTCACGCATGGCCTCTTCGGCGGCCTTGTCGGCCACGGTGACCGGGTCGTACAGGCGCCCGCCCTTATCCTCGACGTCCAGGCTTGCACGGAAATACGGCTTGATCGCCGCAGCGGCGGCATCGGCCAACTGCTCGGCGAAGGCGCGGAATTCGCCAATCTGTTCAACGCTCAGGGACATGGATCGGGCCTCGATGTAGGAGAAAAGGCTCGCATCATACCCCAGTCGCCGGGCACCGGAGGCATCGACACAAGGCCTACCAGCCACCAAGGTCTAGACTGAGAAAGGAACTTGGGCGCCGCTTGGCGCGTAAACCGGCACGGGCGGTTTGGGGGCCGCCACACGTGGAGGTATGAGATGAGCCAGTTCAAGCGATTGTTCGTGATGCTCGGCCCGCAGATGCGCCACACACCCGCCCTACAGAGGGCCGCGGCGCTGGCCGAATCCAGCGGCGCACTGCTGGATATCAACGTGTTCGTTGACGATGTCGACACCTTTGGCTTGATGAGCGATACCCGCGAGCGTGAGCGGCTGCTCGAGCACAACCGCCAGTGGCTGGCCGACGAAGTCGAACAGCTGCGCAACGCCGGGCTGGATGTGTCCACCGAGCTGCTACTGACTCGCGACCCGCTGGGCAGTGTGTTGGAACAAGTGGAGCGCCTGGGATGCGATATTTTGATCAAGGACGTTCAGCACGAACCGGTGCTCAAGCGCCTGCTGGTGACGCCGTTGGACTGGCAACTGCTCAAGGACAGCCCTGTCGCCGTGCACCTGGTCAGCGACATCCGTCTGCCCCTGCCCCGGCAGATCGCCGCCGCGGTCGATCTGAACTGCCATGGCGCAGGCGAGCATCTGGATGAACAGGTCATCCGCTGCGCCCATGCCCTGGCCCTGCAGTGCAACGCCGAACTGCACCTGCTGCATGTGTGCGACGCGGCCAAGACCCACATCGCCGACTTCGGCGCCGGCACGGTGACCATGCCAGGCTTTGACGGTAGCGTGCGCACGGCCCAACGCGCCGCTTTCAACCGTCTGGGCGATCACCACCAGATCGATCTTGAGCGTCGACACTTTCTGGAGGGGCCGGCCACGCGCGCGATTGCCCAGTTCGTCAGCCATAGCCGAATCGACGTGATCGTCATGGGCAGCCATCGTCACGATGCGATGCAGACCTTCCTCGGCGGCACCACCGCCCATGTGGTGGAGCATCCGTTGTGCAATGTGCTGGCGATCAAGGCGGTGCGCTGACATGCAGAGACGTCGCAGGCGTGCAGAAGCCGTTGTCTCGCGAGCCTGCGCTGGCCAATTCGCGGGTAAACCCACCCCCACAGGATTGGCGGTGATCCCTGCAGGAGCGGGTTTACCCGCGAACACCGGCGCAGCCGGTGCCAGGCAAAGCCTAGCGCTCCGACAGCCGCACTCTCACTCAACGGGTATCAGAAGCCCTTGCTGTAGTACAGCGAGTAGGACTCGATGCCGTCGTTCGGCTGCTTGAGACCGGCGTTGGAATAGTGCATTGCGCGTACACCGATCTTCTGTTCGGCCGGCAACTTCAGGCCAAAGCCGATGCGGTCTTCGAAGTTGACCGAAGAGCCCAGGCGCTGATCGCCCACATCGGTCTTGGAAAATGCCGCAAGACCTATACCGGCTTCGATGAAGGGGGTGTAGGTAAAGCCGCTGAACTCATAGACGAACACCGGGCTGAACGACAGCGAGTGTGCGCCGCTGGCCTCGCCGCCTTCCCAATAGGTGTAGGCCGCATCCCAGTAACCGGTCAGGTGGCCAGTGTTGCTTTCGAACCACTTCTTGTCCCAGTCGAAGGAAAGGCCGATACGGTAGGTCATATCGCCTTGGCCGGTGGCGCCAACGGCACCAGACACTTGTGCGGCCTGGGCCATGTTGGCGCCGGCGAAAGCCAGGACGGCGGCAGCCAGCGAAGCGGCGAGACGGGTTTTCATCTATGAATCTCCTGATGGTCTTCACGGACAAGCCAGCGCAATGCCTGCCAGCTTGATTCCAGATTGGGGGCTTATGCCCCTCCTTCTTAGTGCCCTGAACTGGGTGCATCCAACCAAGTTACAAGACGCAATACTTTTTGGATTATCGGCCAACCCAACAAAAAGTTGAAAGGCTATTTACCGCTTGTTGATAAAACACTCTGTTGCATATTTGTAAACAATTGAGCATGCCGCACGGAATCTAATATCCCAGCGTCTGAAGATCGCTCAGAAATACTTTAAACATGCTGACGATTTTCCCTCTCGCTAATGCTGTCGCCCCCCGCTCAGTCATACACCGACTCCTCGTGTTCCCCCAATAAGCGCCGCTGCCTGGGCGTCGCTTCTTCCAGCACTTCAGGGTTGAAGTGCCAGGCCAAGTAGGGAGAGAACTTCTGCGCAACCATGCGCCGGCCGTAGTGCACTTGCAGCATGTCGCGCATTGCGGCGCTATGGTTGGCACCCCCGCCATGCCACAGGTCACTGCGAAACACCAACGCGTCGCCGGCGTGACACAGTACATCCCTGGCACCTTGCCCCTGCCAGCTGTCCTCGCCCTCCTGGGGCGAGCGACCGGCGAAATGGCTGCCCGGTACGACCCGGGTCGGGCCAACGGACTCATCGATATCGCACAAGTACAACTGGGCGGTGAGAATCTGGACTGGCTGGCTGTAGTCCCTCCGAGCGCGGATCCAGTCCGGCAACTCGATGGGCAGGTAATCCAGGTGCAGCTCCATGCCGGGGTAACCGGGATGACTGCGCCAGGCGGTCTGGCCAATCACATGACAATCCTGTCCTAGGACGGCCTCGGCCAGATCGATCAAGGGCGGAAGATCCAGAAACGACAACCACAGCGGATTGCGGTTGAACACACATTTGTAGTGTTCCAACAGGCCTTGGTAGTCCCAGTGAAGTGGCTGCAGGTCGTCGATGGCACAGCGCAGCAAGGCAATGCGCAATGGCTCCAGGACGCCCGGAATCAGCACGTAGCCGTATTCATCCAGCGATTTCAACTGAGTTTCCAGGTTCATGGCCATGCTCCGGCAGGCGCTCTGCTGAAATATCAGAAGGACGCGGAATCAAGATCGTTCAAAAAAATATAGGCCCGATCGGTACCTCCTGCAGGAAGCCACGATCAGGCCTGTGGTCTGGATCCGACAGGAGTACAGATGTACTCCTTGATATTCAGGGACGTTTTACCGCCAGTGCAAACTCACATTGGCGGGGGATTTGCCGCTCACGCTCACCTGCTGCTGCACGGTTTGGCCGTCGGCATTGCCGGTGACCCGGTATTGCCCTGGCGGCAGTTGCACGAACAACAGCGGGCCGACGTCCTGCAACGCCAGGACCTGCTGGCCTTGGGCGTTCTGTATATCCACCGTTGCGCCGCTCTGGAACTTGCCCTCCGGGCCCACAGACAAGGTGACATGCAGGTCATAGCCAGGGGTGCGACGCAAGGCATTGGCTTCATCCTGGCCGATCCCGCCTTGCAGGTAGCGCACGCCGTTTTGCTCTTGCGGTTGCAGTTGCACCGCTTGCGGATCGATTGGCGCATTCAGGTCGGCAGCGGCCGCAAGGGTCCAAGGCAAGGCCATGGCCACCAGCAAGGCGGCGCATAGCCCGTAATGATGTTTGCGCATGGTGCATTCCTCCCTGCGAGGGATGGTCTACACAATGTTCGACGCCATAGGGCCAGGGGTGTTCGAGCAGAGGACAGCCGTCGGTCAGGCCGCGCGCCGCTCCTCCAACAGCTTGACGAACATGCTCAGGCTGCGCGAGACCGTTCCTCGGCGCCACACCAGCCAAGTCTTGAGGTAGCGAAAATCCTCGGACAACGGCCAGACGCTCACCGTGCTGCATCCCGGCATGCTGTCGAGCATGCTGCGCGGCATCAGGGCCAGGCCGGCCCCGGCGCTGACGCAGGCCAGCATGCCATGGTAGGACTCCATCTCATGGATCTTGCCCGGCACCGCCTGGTCCTGGACGAACCAGTTCTCGAAGTGATGCCGATAGGAGCAGTTGGCCCGGAAGGCATAGATGCTCTCGCCGTTCACATCCCGGGCCCTGCCCACCGGGGCATGGTTGAGCGGTGCGATGATGACCATTTCCTCCTCGAACACCGGCATGCCTTCCAAGGTCGGGTGCAGCACCGGGCCGTCGACGAACGCCGCCACCAGGCGCCCGGACAGCACTCCCTCGAGCATGGTGCCCGACGGCCCGGTGGACAGGTCCAGGTCGACCTTTGGAAAGCGCTGGTTATAGGCCGCCAGCAGCCCTGGAATGCGCACCGCCGCGGTGCTCTCCAGCGACCCGAGGGCAAAAGTGCCCTGGGGGTCCTCGCCAGCTACGGTCAGGCGCGCCTCATGTACCAGGTCGAGGATGCGCCGCGTGTATTCGAGAAAGTTCCAGCCCGCCGGCGACAGCCGCAACCGGCTTTTCTCACGGATGAACAGCTCCACGCCCAGGTCCTCCTCCAGCTGCTTGATGCGCGTGGTCAGGTTCGAGGGGACGCGATGGATCTGCTGCGCCGCAGCGCTGATGCTGCCGTGCTCGGCCACGGCCTTGAAGATTTCCAGTTGCACCAGGTCCACGGTCTTTCTCCATTCGTGAATGTTTCGCTCATTATTATTCAGTTTTCATTAAAACCACACACCACTAGTCTGGGCGCCAGTCGGATACAACAACGAGGAGCCCGCCATGAGCGAGATCAGCAGCCTGACCCATGCCATTTCCGTCGACCCGCACAGCGGTGAGCGGATCGGCCATTACCCCTTCGACACCGACGCCGCACTGGAAGCGGCGCTGCAACGCGCCAAGAAAGGCTTTGGCCAGTGGCGCCAGGTGTCGCTGGGTCAGCGCAGCGAATACCTGCTCGCCTTGGCAGATGCCCTGCAAGCCAATCATGAAGCCTTCGCCCACATGATCACCCGCGAGATCGGTAAGCCGATCACCCAAGCCCGCGGCGAAGTCACCAAGTGCATCGGCCTGTGCCAGTGGTACGCTGAACACGGTCCGGCCATGCTCGCGCCAGAACCCACCCAGATCGAAAAAGCCCGCATCGAATACCGTCCGATGGGCCCGATTCTGGCGGTGATGCCGTGGAACTTCCCGATCTGGCAGGTCCTGCGCGGCGCGGTGCCTGCCTTGCTGGCCGGCAATACCTATGTCCTCAAGCACGCGCCGAACGTGATGGGCAGTGCCTACCTGCTGCTCGACGCCTTCAAGCAGGCCGGGCTACCCGAGGGCGTGTTCGAAGTGGTCAACGTGACCCCAGAAGGCGTCACCCGAGCCATCAATGACCCGCGCATTGCCGCCGTCACCCTCACCGGCAGCGTACGTGCCGGTATGGCCATCGGTGCCCAGGCAGGTGCGGCGCTGAAAAAATGCGTGCTGGAACTGGGCGGATCGGACCCGTTCATCGTCCTGGCCGACGCCGACCTGGATGCGGCGGTCAAGGCGGCCGTGATCGGCCGTTACCAGAACACAGGCCAGGTCTGCGCTGCCGCCAAGCGCATGATCGTCGAACAAGGCGTCGTCGAGGCATTCACCCGCAAGTTCGTCGAGGCCACCCGGCAGCTGAAGATCGGCAACCCACAGGACGACGACACCTACATCGGCCCCATGGCCCGCTTCGACTTGCGTGACGAACTCGACGGCCAAGTCCAGGCGACCCTGGCCGAAGGCGCCACTTTGCTGCTCGGCGGCAACAAGATCGAAGGCGTGGGCAACTACTATGCACCCACTGTGTTCGGCGACGTTACCCCCGAGATGACCGCCTTCAAGCAGGAGCTGTTCGGCCCTGTCGCGGCGATCATCACCGCCAAGGATGCCGAGCATGCGGTAGAACTGGCCAACGACAGCGAGTTCGGCCTGGCCTCGACCATCTACACCGCCGACCTCGCCTTGGCCGAGCGCATGACGGCCGCCCTGGACACCGGCGGCGTGTTCATCAACGGCTACTGCGCCTCCGACCCCCGTGTAGCCTTTGGCGGTGTGAAGAAGAGCGGTTTCGGCCGCGAACTGTCGCACTTCGGCGTGCGCGAGTTCTGCAACGTGCAGACGGTGTGGCTGGATCGCAACTGATCCTCTGCCGTTCCCTTGGGTTGCGCCGGTTCAGCCCCGGCGCAACCAGTCGATGAAGCGGGCGAACAGCTCCGATTGGGAGTTGATCTCGAGTTTGAGGTAAAGGTTCTTGCGGTGCATGCGGACCGTTTCCGGCGAGATGCCCAACTCGATGGCCGTGGATTTCACCGAGTGCCCACGCAGGATCATGTGCGCCACCTCGCGCTCCCGGTCGGTGAGAACCTGGCAGCCAAAGCTGTCGAACGCTGCCTGCAAACCGCCCGGCTCGGCGGCGTGCGGGGCTTCCAGCAGATGCGCGCGGGCATAGCGCCCCAGCAGCTCACGCACCATCGGCTCCACCGCCCGCAGCACGTCCAGCTGCGCAGCGCTAAGGCGTGTGCCGCTGCAGCCTTGGAACAGGCTCAGCGAGACTTTGCGGTCCTCGGCGATATCGGCGATGAAGTAACTGTCTTCGCTGCAGCCGGTACCTAGGTAGTAGGCCTTGTAGTAGTCGCTGTCGAAGAAGTTGTCCGGCGCGATGTCTTGCAGGTGATAGAAACCTTCAGCCAGCCCGTTCTCCACCGCCAGGCAGAACGGGTCGAGCAGGTAGCCTGCGGCAAAATAGCGATTGAGCACCGCATCGCGATGGCATTCGGGAATACCCTGCTGGTACAGCAAGCGCGGCGCCCGCCCCCGGCATTCCAGGCTGATCATCATCGACTCCACGCAAACCAGTTGGCCGATAGCGGCGGCCAGGTGGGCCAGGGCATCGGGCGTGTCGCTGTGGGCGAAAGCGTGCTGCAAGGCTGCATGCCACTGCTGCAGGGCGCCGAAGGTCAGGGTGATGGGCGTGTCGGGGGTAGGCTGGGTCATGCCCGGCAGTCTAGCCTGCCGGACATGCTCGCGCACAGCCTGTCTCAGGTGGGTCATTGGCCGTGATACAGCCCTTCGCTGTGCAGCTCCTGGGCGGTGTCGAGTATGCATTGGCGCAGGATCTCGACGATCTCGTCGACCTGGGCATGGGTGATCACCAGCGGTGGCGACATCACGTTCAGGTGCATGATCGGCCGCACCAGCAGCCCCTTGGCCTGGGCTTTGCGGTGGATGCGCTCGCCGATGTTCACCGCGTCGTCGAACAGCGCCTTGCTGGCTTTGTCGGCCACGAACTCGACACAGGCCATCAGTTTCAGGCAGCGCACATCCCCCACCAACGGCAGGTCGCGCAGGCTAGCCAAGCGCTGCTCCAGGTAGCCACCCACGTCATTGACGTGGTCCAGCAGACGCTCGCGCTCGATGATCTCGATGTTCTTCAACGCTGCGGTACAGCACACCGGGTGGCCGCTGTAGGTGAAGCCGTGGGTGAAGCAGCGGCCTTTGCCTGGCTCGGCGATCACCTGCCAGATCCGCTCGGAGAAGATGCATGCCCCCAGCGGCAGGTAGGCCGAGGTCAGGCCCTTGGCGGTGGTGATGATGTCCGGTTGCACGCCGAACAGCTCCTCGCTGGCGAAGAAGGTGCCCAGGCGCCCGAAGGAGGTCACCACTTCGTCGGCGACGAACAGGATGTCGTAGGTCTGGCACAGTTGCCACATGCGCAGGAAGTAGCCTTCGGGCGGGATGATCACCCCACCTGAGCCCATGATCGGCTCGGCGAAAAAGGCCGCGACGTTGTCCGGGCCCAGCGAGAGGATCTTGTCCTCGAACTCGGCCACCAGGAAGTCGAGAAACTCGGCCTGGTCCATGTCATCCGGGGCGCGGTAAGGGTTGGGGTTGGAGACATGGTGAATCAGCGGGTGTGCGTAATCGAACTCCGGCACCCGGTCGGCGGCCTTGTTGCCGATCGACATGGTCAGGGTGGTGGAGCCGTGGTAGGCGTTGTAGCGGGCGATGATGTGCTTCTTGTTCGGCTTGCCACGGCAGTTCTGGTAGTACTGGATCAGCCGGTAGGCGGTGTCCACCGCGGTCGAGCCGCCGGTGGTGAGAAACACATGGTTCAGGTCGCCGGGCGCCAGCTGGGCAAGCTTCTGGCTCAGCGCGATGGCCACGTCGTTGGCCATGTCGGAGAACGGGTTGGAATAGGCCAGCTTGCGCACCTGGTCGGCGATGGCCAGGGCCATTTCCTCACGGCCCAGGCCGATGTTGGTGCACCACATGCCGCCCACGGCATCGAGGAAGCGGTTGCCCTCGGTGTCGCGGATATAGGCGCCCTCCCCGGCCACGATGTTCAACGCGCCTTGCTCACGGTGCTCGTCGAACATGTGATAGCCGTGCATGTAGTGGGCCTTGTCGGCCTCAACCAATGCGTCCTGGGCAGGTGTCGAAGCGAATGCTTTGCTGGGCATGGCCATAGGGCAGCTCCTTGGCAGAATACGAAGAAAAAGAACTCAGTAGCCGGTCTTGACCGTGCTCCACACCCGGGTGATGGCCCGCATGTCCCGAGGGGCTTGGGTCTTCTGGGCAAACAGCCGGCCACGGGTGGCGTCGTCGGGGTAGATGGCCGGGTTGTCGCGGATGTCCGCCTGCACCAAGGCCGTGGCGGCGCCATTGCTGTTGGCGTAGTGAATGTAATTGGTCACCTTGGCCATGGTCTGCGGCTGCAGCAGGAACTCGATGAAACGGTGCGCATTGGCCACGTGGGGCGCGTCCTTGGGCAGGTAGAGGTTGTCGAACCAGATCAGCGAGCCTTCCTTGGGAATGAAGAAATCCAAGGTGATGTTCTTTTTCGCCTCCTCGGCACGGGCCTGAGCGGTGGCGTAGTCACCGGACCAGGTCAGGGCCATGCAGACATCCCCGTTGGGCAAACTGGTGAGGTAGTTCACCGAATCGAACTTCTTGATGTAGGGGCGGATGCCCATCAGCAGCGTCTCGGCGGCCTTCAGGTCAGCGGGTGCGGCGCTGTGCGGGTCCTTGCCCAGGTATTGCAGGGCCAGCGGTATGACTTCGCTGGGCGCGTCCATCAAGGTGACACCGCAATCGGCGAAGCGCGAGACGATCTTGGGATCGAACAGCATGGCCAGCGAGCCGATCGGCGCGTCGGGCATGCGTGCCTTGATCTTCTCGACGTTGTAGGTCACCCCGGAGCTGCCCCAGGTGTAAGGCGCCGAGTACTTCAAGCCTGGGTCGTAGCCTTGCAGCTCATCGACCACCTTGGCGTCGAGGTTGTGCCAACTGGGCAATTGACGCTTGTCCAGAGGCTGGAACACCCCCGCCTGGATCAAGGGCGGCACCAGGGAGGCATTGAGCATGACCAGATCGTAGCCAGAGCGGCCGGTGAGCAACTTGGTCTGCACGGTCTCATAGCCATCGAAAGTGTCGTAGATCACCTTGATGCCTGTGGCCTTCTCGAAATCGGCCAGGGTGGTTTCGCCGATATAGTCGGTCCAGTTGTACAACCGCAGCGTCTTGCTGGTGTCCTCTTGCGCCGCTTGCGTGGCGGTAGCGGCGCACGTCAGCAACAGACTGCCAATCACCTTCAGTGCCTTGCCCATAGCAACTCCATCGTGTGACTGCTCGGGATGAGCCGGTGGACCTACTATCGGGACAATCGGCGAAGGGGAACATACCCCGAATGTGTGGGTCACCTGGATTCTGGGGGCGCTGCGCGGCCCATCGCAGGCGTGGCACCGGTATTTTCATTCCCACCGCGAGTCGCGTAGAGTTTTTCCAAGCGACCAAGGGCTGCATCACTCATGGACAAATACACGCCGCGCCAGTGGCTCCCCCACGAAAAGCCCAGCCTGCCTGGTTCACCCTCCACCCCCCTGCACGCACCCGGCAAACGCCTGGCCTATGGCGCGGTCGGTCTTTTGGTGGCGATCACCGGTGGCCTGGGCAATGCCCTGGTCACGGCCAATCTGTCCTTCCTACAAGGTGCCCTGGGCGCGACCAGCGCCGAGATGGCCTGGCTGCCCGCCGCGTTCGTGATGACCAACGTCTCGATGAACCTGCTGCTGGTGAAGTTTCGTCAGCAGTTCGGCCTGCGTGCCTTCACCGAAGTGTTCCTGGTGCTCTACGCCCTGGTCACCTTCGCCCATTTGTTCGTCAACGACCTGAACTCGGCCATCGCGGTGCGCGCCGCCCATGGCATGGTCGGTGCGGCCCTGAGCTCGTTGGGTCTTTACTACATGATCCAGGCCTTCCCCGCCCAATGGCGACTCAAGGCCATGGTGTTGGGCCTTGGCGCCTCGCAACTGGCGGTGCCCCTGGCCCGGGTGTTTTCCGAAGACCTGTTGCAAATCGCCGAGTGGCGGGGCCTCTACATGTTCGAACTCGGCCTGGCGCTGGCCGCACTGGGTTGCGTGCTGCAGCTCAAATTGCCACCGGGCGATCGCTTCAAGACCTTCGAACCTTTGGATTTTCTGACCTTCTCGCTGATGGCCAGCGGCACCGCCCTGCTCTGCGCCGTGCTTTCGCTCGGGCGCATCGACTGGTGGCTTGAGGCGCCCTGGATCGGCGTGGCCCTGGCGTCTTCCATCGCCCTGGTGTGCTCGGGCCTTGCCATCGAGCACAACCGCACCAACCCGTTGTTGATGACGCGCTGGCTGGGCAGTGGCGCGGTGGTGCGACTGGCCTTGTGCGTGGTGCTGATCCGCATGGTCACGTCCGAGCAATCCACCGGCGCGGTGGGCTTTCTGCAGGCCCTGAACATGAGCAGCGAGCAGATGCGCAGCCTGTACTGGATCATGCTGCTGGGCGCAGCCACGGGCCTTGCCACCAGCGCCCTGACCATCAACCCAGCGCACCTGGTCACACCGCTGTTCATCTCGCTGGCGGCGATGGCCACCGGGGCCTTCATGGATTCGAGTTCCAGCAACCTGACCCGGCCCGAGCAGATGTACCTGAGCCAGTTCCTGCTGGCCTTCGGCAGCACGTTCTTCCTCGGCCCATCCATGGCCCTGGGCATCAGTCACGTACGGGCCAACCCGCGCAACCTGGTGAGCTTCTCGGTGATGTTCGGGATCTGCAACAACCTCGGCGGGCTGATCGGTGCAGCGTTGCTCGGCACCTTCCAGACCGCGCGGGAGAAGTTCCACTCCAGCAACCTGGTCGAGCGCCTGAGTGCGCTCGAACCGCTGGTCAATGCCAGGGTCCAGGGCGGCGGTGCCGGTTACGCCGGCCTGATCGCCGACCCCGCCTTGCGCACCGAAGTCGGCACGCGTCTGTTGGCCAGTGCGGCGACCCGCGAGGCCAATATCCTGGCCTACAACGATGTATTCATGCTCATCGGCGCCATTGCCGTGGCGACGATGATCTGGATTCTGATTCGCAGCTACTGGCTGCGCCGCGCGGCGCAGCCGATAGCCTCCCCCGACACCTCCAGTGGCGCTTCGACCTGATGACCCAACCCACCCAGTCCACGACCACCACCGCCATCGCCGAAACCCCGGAGGGCACCGCCCCGCCCAGCGGGCCGGGCGATCAGACCCGCACGCGCCGTGTGCGCCTGCTTTCCTCACTCAGCTTCGCCTGCGTGGCGCTGGCCGGCATCCTGCTGGTGCTCTATGCCTGGCGCCTGCCGCCGTTCAGCAGCGCCATCGAAAGCACCGAGAACGCCCTGGTCCGTGGCCAGGTGACGATCATCGGCCCACAACTGCCCGGCTATATCGTCGAGGTGCCGGTGCACGACTTCCAGTTCGTCAAACGCGGCGATTTGCTGGTGCGCCTGGATGATCGCATCTACACCCAGCGTCTGGCTCAAGCCATCGCTCAACTGCAACAGCAACAGGCGGCGCTGGCCAACAACCTGCAACAGCGCAAGAGCGCAGAGGCGGCCATCATCCAGCGCGAGGCCGCCATCCTCGATGCCACCGCCCAGGCCGACAAGGCCCAGGCGGACCTGCGCCGCAACCAGGCACTGGTCAGCGATGGCTCGGTGTCTCGCCGGGAACTGGACCTGAGCCGTGCCACCCACGCTGGCGCAGTCGCCAACCTGGAACAGGCCAAGGCGGCACTGGAAATCGCCCGGCAGGATAAAGAAACCGTGGTCGTCAACCGCGCAGCCCTGGAAGCGGCCGTGGCAAACGCCAAGGCCTCGGTGGAGCTGGCCCGCATCGACCTGGACAATACCCGCGTGACCGCGCCGCGCGACGGTCAGCTGGGGCAGATCGGTACGCGCCTGGGCGCCTATGTCAACTCAGGGGCACAGTTGATGGCGCTGGTGCCCGACACGTTGTGGGTCATCGCCAACATGAAGGAAACCCAGATGGCCCACGTGCGCATCGGTCAACCGGCCACCTTCACCGTCGATGCGCTCGACCACCTCGAGCTGCGGGGGCAAGTGCAACAGATCTCGCCGGCCACAGGCTCCGAGTTCGCCCTGTTGCAGGCCGACAACGCCACCGGCAACTTCGTGAAGATTGCCCAGCGCATTCCAGTGCGCATCACCGTCGATCCCGACCAGCCGGATGCCAAGCGGCTGCGGCCAGGGATGTCAGTGGTGGTGAGCATCGATACCCGCCAGTGATGCGCTTGCTCAAGGTGTCCAGTCCACAGCGTGGTCCTGCAAGTAGGTGTCCACCGCGGCGCCCACCGTGGGCTGGAAGATGTCGCTGCCGATGTGGCTCAGCACCTCGAGGCGCAGCAGCTTGTCCCTCACCGGGTCCTTGACCTCGGCAAAATGCAGCTCCACACCGGCCTCGCGCAGGGTCTGCTCAAGTTCCACGAGCATGTCGGCGGAGGTAACGTCCACGCTGGTCACCGGTTCCGCCGCGACCACCACCCGCCGCACCTCGCCGTCCGACCGGGCGACAGCTTCCAGCACGCAGCGCTGGAACAGTTCGGCATTGGCGAAGAACAGCGGCGCATCCCAGCGAAACAGCACCAGGCCCGGCACCCGGCGTGCATCGGGGTAGCGGGACACATCGTGGTAGCCGCGGATGCCATCGACCCGGCCCAGCACCGCATAGTGCGGCCGCCAGCCGTCCCAGAGAAACTCGATCACCGCGATGACCACCGCAAGGCCGATGCCCGGCACCGCACCAAACACCGCCACCCCGACGAAGCAGGTAATGGACAGCCAGAACTCCCAACGTTGGATGCGGTAGATCCGCGCCAGGTCCTTGAACTCGAACAACCCGATAGCCGCGGCGATCACCACCGCCGCCAGGGCGCTTTGCGGCAGGTGGCGCAACAGATCAGGCGCAAACAACAGCAACGCCGCCACGCCCAGAGCGCCGAACACACCCGCCAGCTGACTGCGCGCCCCCGCTGCCTCGGCCACCGGCGTGCGGGACGAACTGCTGCTGATGGGAATGCCCTGGAAGAACCCCGACGCCAGATTGGCCAGCCCCAGCCCGACCATTTCCTGGTTCGGGTCGACCTGGGCGCGGGTCTTGGCGGCGTAGGTGCGCGACAGCACGCTGGTGTCGGCAAACGACACCAACGCCACCGCCGCGCCACCGATGGCCACGGTGGCCAGGTCGTTGAAACCGATCAATGGCAACGCGAACCCTGGAAGGCCCTGGGGTAATGACCCGACCACCTTCACCGCGTGGGCGGCTTCCAGGCCCATCAGCCCGCAGATCCCAGTCGCGGCCACTACGGCGATCAGGATGCCCGGCAAGCGCTCCCAGCGCTTGAGCAGCAGAATGATCACCAGCGTACCCGCCCCCAGGGCGAAGGCATGCCAGTTGGCCTTGCCGTCCAGCAGGGCGTTGACCAATTGCAGGGTATCGCGCAGCGGCCCGGCGCTCTGCCCAGAGATGCCGAACAACTTGGGCGCCTGGCTGACCAGCACCGCCAAGGCGATGCCGTTCATGTAGCCATAACGGATCGGTTTGGACAGCAGCTCGGTGATGAAGCCCAGGCGCAACAGGCCCGCGCCGATGCAGATCAGCCCCGATACCAGCGCCATGGCCGCTGCCAGGGTGACCGCCCGCCCCGGGTCGCCCGCCGCCAAGGGCAACACCACGGCCAGGATGATCGGCACCAGCGCCGAGTCTGGGCCCAGCACCAGGATGCGGCTGGGCCCGAACAGGGCGTAGGCCAGCAAGGGCACGATCGTCGCGTACAGGCCGTGGATGCCCGGTACGCCGGACGCCTGCGCGTAGGCGATGCCGACCGGCACCAGCATGGCGGTGAGCACCAGCCCTGCGACCAAGTCCTTGGGCAGCCATGCCATCGGGTACTGACGTACCACACGCAAGCCCGGTATCCAGCGCTGCAAGCCACGGTCGACCGGCTGCGCCGCATAGGCCAAGGGCTTTGGCGGTGGTGTCGAGGTGTCCATGCCCGCCTGGCCTCAGTATCGCTCGGAGACCATCTTGAACGGGTACGGCACCGCCTTGTACTTGCCGATCTTGCCGCGCTTGGGCAGGGCGATCTTCTGCTTGGCACTCAGGTCCTGGTAAGGGATCTGCTGCAGAAAGTGGCTGATGATGTTCAGTCGCGCCTTGCGCTTGTCTTCGGAGCGCGCCATGAACCACGGTGCCCAGGACGAATCGGAGGCTGCGAACATATCGTCGCGGGCGCGGGTGTAATCGTCCCATCGGGTGTAGGACTTGATGTCCATGGGCGAGAGCTTCCACAGCTTGCGGCCATCGTTGATGCGATCTTGCAAGCGGCGGGTCTGCTCCTCGGCGCTCACCTCCAGCCAGTATTTGATCAGGATGATCCCCGAGTCGACCATCATCCGCTCGAACAGCGGCACCACGGCGAGAAACTTGTGCGCCTGCTCTTCGGTGCAAAAGCCCATCACCCGTTCGACGCCGGCGCGGTTGTACCAACTGCGGTCGAAGATCACCACCTCGCCGGCTGCCGGCAAGTGGGTCAGGTAGCGCTGGGCATAGATCTGGGTTTTCTCGCGCTCGGTCGGCGCCGGTAGCGCCACCACACGAAAGACGCGAGGGCTGACCCGTTCAGTGAGTGCCTTGATCGTCCCGCCCTTGCCGGCGCCGTCGCGCCCCTCGAAGACCACGCACACCTTGAGCCCTTTGGCCACCACCCACTGCTGGAGTTTGACCAGTTCCACATGCAGGCGCTTGAGCTCTTGTTCGTAGGTTTTGCGTCCCAGTTTCTCCGGCAGCTCGTCCTTGTGCTTCTTGTTCACAGCCTTGGCCATCGCCTACTCCCCTCGCAAACCGTTGGTTGTCCCGGCAGCGCCGAGACGCCTGAGCCTGGCGCTTGAGTGCGGCAGGTCAGTGGAGTATGGATGAGCCATGGCACTTTGCCTGTGGGCAGGACAGGATGCCGCAGCCGGGGCTTATAGCCACCAGGCCAACACCGCTGGCAACCAGGCGAAAGACAGCACCGTCGAGCACATCACCAGGTTGGCTACCTGTTCGGGTGACCGGTTGGCGCGCACCGCCAACAGATAGTTGAACACCGCCACCGGCATGGAAGACTGCACCACCAGCACCGCACGCTCCAACGATTCCAGGCCCAGCGCAGTACCCACGCCCCACCCCACTGCCGCCCCCAGCACGATGCGCAGACCACCCAGTAACAGGCCACTGCCCACGTGGTGCAGGCGGATGCTGGCCAGGGACACGCCCAAGGTGAGCAACATCAAGGGGATGGTCATGCCGCCGAGCAGGTCCGCGGTGTTGGCCAGCCAGCGCGGCAGCTCCAGGTCCAGGAAGATGATCGGCAGGGCCCCGGCCAGGCTGATCACGATCGGGTTGCGCAGCAGGGCCTTGAACGACGCGCTGGCCCCGGACATGGCGATGCCTAAGGTGAACTGGAAGATCGACAAGGTCAGAAAGAACGCCACCGCCAGCGCCAGGCCATGTTCGCCGAAGGCGTACAGGCTGATCGGCAAGCCCATGTTGCCGGTGTTGGGGAACATGAATGCCGGCATCAGCACGCGCCAATGCTGGCCCGAAGCGCGGCTGACGAGAAACCCGGCCAGCGCCATGCCCAACATGCACAGCACGCACGCGACGGCCATGCTGGTGAAGGCTGCGGGGTCCAGTTGCGTGCGGCTGAGGGTCGAGAGCACCAGTGATGGGGTGCCGACCGTCATGACGATGCGGGCGATGAATTCGGTGGGGTAGTCCAGACCACGGCGGGCCCAGCCATAGCCGATGCCGGCTACGATGAAGACAGGCGCCAGGACGGCGAACAGCGAAGCCAGCATGAAGCGGATCCCCCAGAAGTCGAAGCGACATTATGCGGTTTTCCTCCCAGAACGGTGAAAACGCGTTGGCCTATACCCGGTCCGGTGCGGCTTCTGGTCGCAGGGCCCGGCCACCGCCCAGGCTTTAGAATCGCGCCTCCTTTTCGCCCCCGGCCATGCCGTCATTGCAGACGGTTGAGCCGCACCTCGCTCGCACCGACAGCCAGGCATACCCGCGCAGCCCTTGCGCCCACCGAAAAGGCACACTTTCGGCGTTTTCCAACTAGAGGTAACTATGTCTCCGCGTTTGCTGGCCATGGCGCTGGCACCCCTGCTCGGGCTGTTCATCATTGCCCTGGGCAACGGCTTCCTGTCCTCCCTCACCACGTTGCGCCTGGGCTCGGCCGGCGAATCGGCCACCATGATCGGCATCGTCTCGTCGGCCTACTTCATCGGCCTGACACTCGGGGCGATCTTCAACGACCGGTTGATCCTGCGCATTGGTCATATCCGTGCCTACACCAGCTTCGCCTCGCTGATCGCCGCGACCATCCTGCTGCAGGGCCTGTTCTACGACACCACCTGGTGGTTCGCTTTGCGCCTGATCAACGGCTGGGCTGCGGTCGGTGTGTTCCTGGTCATCGAGAGCTGGCTGCTGCTGGCCGGCGATCCAAAGATACGTGGCCGTCTGCTGGCGCTGTACATGATCGCCTTCTACGGCGCCGGGGTCCTGGCCCAGGCGACGCTAGGCGAAGTCACCGGCTGGGGCGAGACCGCACCGTTCATGGTCGCCGGCATGCTCGCCACCCTGTCGGTGCTGCCGATCGTGATTCTGCCGCGGGTCTCGCCACTGCTCGATCAGGTCGAACCGCTCAAACCGCGCCAGCTCCTGGGCATCGCCCCGACCGGCTTGGTCGGCTGCTTTGGCTCGGGCGTGGCCATCGCCGGGATCTACGCCCTGCTGCCGCTGTACCTGCAACGCATCGGCCTGGACGTAGGCGAGGTGGGCAACATGATGGCCTGGGTGATCCTCGGCGCCATGTTGCTGCAATATCCTGTTGGGCGTTGGTCGGACCGCAAGGACCGGCAAAGCGTGCTGGTCGCCCTGGCGGCGATGTGCACCGTGCTGTCGGTGGTGATCGTTCTGCTGCCGGCTGAGTCGCAGTGGTTGCCAGCGATGCTGTTCTTGCTCGGCGGCGGCGTATTCGCCTTGTACCCGGTGGCGGTCAGCAGCGCGGCCGACCGTGCCCCGGCCGATGCGCTGGTGCCCATGATCCAAGGCCTGCTGTTGATCAACTCGCTGGGCTCGTCGATGGCCCCGCTGGCGATCTCTCCGGTGATGAACGTCTACGGCGAGACGGGGCTGTTCTGGGCCTTTGCGGTGATCAACCTGGCGATGGTGGGTTTCTTCCTGTGGCGCCGCGGCAAGCGCCCGGCCCCGGAACATCCCGCGCCCTTCGCGCCGACGGCCACCTTTTCGCCCACCGGCGCCGAGCTGCGGGTGACCGAGGAGCTGATGCATGCGGCCCAGGAGCATCCGCCGATGGGCGAGACAGCGAACGGGGAGACCCCTTCGTCGCGCACAGAACCCTCCTCCTGATGGGCTGACCGGGCAAGGCCCTGTGGGAGTGTCAGGCCGACGCTCCCACTTATCCCTTCTCCCCTTACCATCCGTCGCCTGAAGGGCACCCTGCCCCGTCTCCCATGGCCGAACGCAGGACAATCATCCCGACAGGAGATTCGCCATGGTTCGTTTCCAGCCCCTGTTCCTCGCCCTGTGCCTGGGCCTGACCACCACTGCCAGCCTGGCCGCCACCGATATGAACGGCACCGACACCCACCCCAAGGCCGACCACTCCTCCGGTGAGCATTCCCAAGGCACCACCGGGAGCCAAGGCAACAGCGTCAACGACCCTGATAGCACCCGCGATAACGACAGCACCGATACCAACTCCAGCTCTGACGTGCCCGACGGCACTACCGGAGGCTCCAATAACACCGGCGAGGCCACCGGCACCGGTGCAGGCGCCTCGGGCGGTGCCGCCGAGGATCAGGACAGCCGCTGAGCAGACGTTGGATTGGCCTGGAATAGATGCGGGGCCAAACCCGAGGATGGCATGAGGTGCTGACTTGGATCGTGTGGGGGGTTCAACCGCCAAGAGGCCACCTCAGGGCCGCTCCGCAAGGGTCACCGCCAGTAGCGCGGGTCGTCCACCACCTGTTCATGGGCCTGGAACAACACCGGCAACTGCTCCTTGAGAAAATCCAGCCAGGTGCGGACCTTGGCGTCCAGGTAATGCCGCGACGGGTAGATCGCATAGATCTCCCGCTGACGCAGCCGATGGGGCGCGAGCAATCGGCACAGGCGGCCTTGCTCGATGGCCTGGGTAGCTGAGTAATACGGCAACAGGCCGATGCCCATGCCAAGCTCCGTCGCCTTGAGCATGGCGTCTGCCACATTGGTCAGGAAGGTGTCCTGGGGCACGATCACGCAAGGGTCTGCCCCTTCGAACGACCAGTCCTCCTCGAACAACGGGTCCACTGTGCGCAGGCACACATGTTGGTGCAGGTCTTCCGGGCGCTGAGGCACGCCATGACGTGCCAGGTAATCGGGCGAAGCGCAGAGAATGCTGTGGATGCTGCCCAGGGGGATGGCGATCAGTTGCGAGTCCGGCAGGCCCTGGCCGATGGCGATCACCACGTCCTGGCCGTCCGCCAGCGGGTCCGGGTTGCGCTGGGACAACGTGAGTTCCATGACCACTTCCGGGCAGGTGGCGTTGTAGCGGGCCACCAGCGGCATCATCAACAGCCCCAGACCATGAGTGCAATGCAGGCGCAATCGACCACGGGGGGTGAGGTGGGCTCCGCGTGCCTCGTCCATGGCTTCTTCGGTCAGCAGCATGATCTGCCGCGAGCGCTCGAGGAACCGCTCGCCCGCCTCGCTCATGCGCAGACGCCGGGTGGTGCGGTGCAGCAGGCGGGTCTGCAGCTGGTTTTCCAGTTCCGCGACGATCCTCGACACCTGTGCGGCAGAAATGTCCAGGGCGTTGGCGGCGGCGGCGAAACTGCCGCATTCCACAACCCGGGCGAAGGTTCGCATGGCGTGCAGCATGTCCATGATGTGTCTTTCCCTGTGACCTATTCGTGCATTCGAGGCAGGAATCTATCACGGATCAGAGTCTTTATTGGCGATACCCAAGAAACACATCATGAGTCAACGCCAAACGAGAACATCGCCATGAAACCTTCGATCGCCTTCTTCACCTTGTTCGCCGCTCTGGCTTCGTTCGGTGCCGTCGCCGAACCTGCGAACAGCCAGCCCGTAGCGGCCACCAGCGAGACCTATGAATACGGGATGCCCTTGGATGTGGCCAAGGTGATTTCCATCACCCCGGCGAGCAATGCGGCCGATTGCGCGGTGGGCACCGCCCATATGGTCTACATCGATCACCAGGGCCAGACCCACAAGGTCGACTACCGAGAAATGGGCAACTGTTCGCAGCTGTAACGGGAATTACGCCAGCAACTGCTCGATCCAGCGCACCTGTCGAGCCACTTCCTGGGCCTTTTGTGTCGGCACCGCCTGCCGGGCACGGGCGAAGTGGGCCATGACCCGTTGCTTGCGTTGCAGGTTCAGGCCCCATTTGGCCAGAAACGCAGGGCTGCGCTCCTGCATCAACAACGGCCCGAAATACAACTCCTCTGGGGAGTACGCTACCGCCTGACACGGTTCGGCCACGATGATCTCGTAGGTGAACTCGTTTTCCTCAAGCAACTCCTCGCAAACGATACGGTAGTCGTTTTCCATCAACCACTCGCGCAGGGTGCCTTCACGCACGTTCGGCTGCAGGATCAACCGCTCCTTGCCGCTCAGGCGATGCTTGCCCCGCTCGAGGATCTCGCGGATCTTCTCCCCGCCCATGCCACACAGGCTGATGGCGTCGATGCGATCCTGTGGCTCGATGGCTTCCAGACCGTCGGCCAGGCGCACGGTGATCGCCTGCTCCAGGCCGTTCTTGCGCACCTTGCGCTGGGCCGAGCGAAACGGCGTCATCGCCGCCTCGCCGGCCACGGCGGCTTCGATACGGCCACGCAGCATCAGCGCCACCGGCAGGTAGCCGTGGTCTGAGCCGATATCGGCCAGGCGTGCCCCAGCCGGCACATGGGCGGCCACGCGCTCCAGGCGCATCGACAATGTCTGTTCGTTCAACCCTTGCCCCTTTTCGCATCAATCGACCGGCGCCAGTGGCCGGTTCGGGGCGCGATTCTGACGAGCAATGCCTGGCATTTCAAATACCGCCGACCAGAGCCACCGCTCGACCCGCCTGGGCCGCTCGCGTAGGCTTGCTGGTTTCCTTCCGTTGCAAGGCAAATACCCTCATGGCAAACGCAGACATCACCTTCATCCCGGACCCGGACCCGGAGTCCATTTCCTCCGACGTCGCGGATTTTCGCGGCCTGCTGGTCACCACCCAGATCCCGACCCGCGCCGACGGCAGCCTGGAGCTTGGCGGCATCGTCGAGCAGAGCGAATGCACACTCCAAGCGCTCAAGGATGCCCTGGAGCGCGCCGGCAGCTCGATGGACCGCGTACTGCACCTGACCATCTACCTGACCGACATGGCCGATCGCCCGGCGTTCAACGAGGTGTACCAGCGTTTCTTCGCCAAGCCTTGGCCTGTGCGCGCGGCGGTTGGCGTGGCGGCCCTGGCGGTCGAGGGGATGCGGGTGGAAGTCACGGCAATGGCAGCCAAGGCCTGAGCCGGTCCTCAAAGCTGGGCGTCATTAAAGCCCTGCCTCCCACACGGGTCGCGCCAGGCCCTGTGGGAGCGGGTTTACCCGCGAATGCGGTCGCGAAACCACCGACGCACCCGCGGATTGCCCAGCGCCCCACCACACGGGGCACGCCATCGGACAGCCGATGGATGCCCCCGGGCCATTTCACCGGTACAATGCGCGCCTTGACCGTGACAGCCCGACCCTAACGACATGTCCCTCCCAAAGAATCACCTGGAACTGCTCAGCCCCGCCCGTGACGTGGCCATCGCCCGCGAAGCGATCCTGCACGGCGCTGACGCCATCTATATCGGCGGCCCGAGCTTTGGCGCCCGCCACAACGCGTGCAACGAAGTCAGCGATATCGCCGAGCTGGTGGAGTTCGCCCACCGCTACCACGCGCGCGTCTTCACCACCATCAACACCATCCTGCATGACAACGAGCTCGAACCTGCCCGCCAGCTGATCCACCAGCTGTACGATGCAGGCGTCGATGCGCTGATCGTCCAGGATTTGGGGGTGATGGAGCTGGACATCCCACCGATCGAGCTGCACGCCAGCACCCAGACCGACATCCGCACCCTGGAGCGGGCCAAGTTCCTCGACCAGGCCGGCTTCTCCCAACTGGTCTTGGCACGCGAGCTGAACCTGCAGCAGATCCGCGCCATCGCCAGCGAAACCGACGCGGCCATCGAGTTCTTCATCCATGGCGCCCTGTGCGTGGCCTTCTCCGGCCAGTGCAACATCTCCCACGCCCAGACCGGGCGCAGCGCCAACCGTGGCGACTGCTCCCAGGCTTGCCGCCTGCCCTACACCCTCAAGGATGACCAGGGCCGCGTGGTAGCGTTCGAGAAGCACCTGCTATCGATGAAGGACAACAACCAGACCGCTAACCTGCGCGACTTGGTCGATGCCGGCGTGCGTTCGTTCAAGATCGAAGGCCGCTACAAGGACATGGGCTATGTGAAGAACATCACCGCCCACTATCGCAAGGAACTCGACGCCATCCTCGAGGACCGCCCGGACCTTGCCCGCGCCTCCAGCGGTCGCACCGAGCATTTCTTCGTGCCGGATCCGGACAAAACCTTCCACCGCGGCAGCACCGATTACTTCGTAACCGACCGCAAGATCGACATTGGCGCCTTCGACTCGCCCACCTTCACCGGCTTGCCGGTGGGCGTGGTGGAAAAAGTCGGCAAGCGCGACCTATACGTGGTCACCGAGGTGCCGCTGACCAACGGCGACGGCCTCAACGTGCTGGTCAAGCGTGAGGTGGTGGGCTTTCGTGCCAACATCGCAGAACCCAAAGGTGAATTCGAAGAGGACGGCCAGAAGCGCTATCGCTACCGCGTCGAGCCCAACGAAATGCCCGAAGGCCTGCACAAGCTGCGCCCGAACCATCCGCTCTCGCGCAACCTGGACCACAACTGGCAACAGGCGCTGCAACGCACCTCCGCCGAACGTCGTGTGGGCGTCGAGTGGCACGCCGTGCTGCGCGAACAGCGCCTGGCGCTGACCGTCACCAGCGAAGAAGGCGTCAGCGTGCAGGTCGCCCTGGACGGCCCGTTCGGCGAAGCCAACAAGCCCCAGCAGGCCTTGGACCAATTGCATGATTTGCTCGGTCAACTGGGCACCACCCAGTACTACGCCCATGCCATCGAGCTGGACGCCCCGCAGGCGTACTTCATCCCCAACTCGCAGCTCAAGGCCCTGCGCCGCGAAGCCATCGAGGCGCTGACCGAGGCGCGGGTCAAGGCCCACCCGCGTGGCGGGCGCAAAGCCGAGACCACACCGCCACCGGTGTATCCGGAGGCGCATCTGTCGTTCTTGGCCAACGTCTACAACCAGAAGGCCCGCGACTTCTATCATCGTCATGGGGTCAAGCTGATCGATGCCGCCTTCGAGGCGCACGAAGAGCACGGCGAGGTGCCGGTGATGATCACCAAGCACTGCCTGCGCTTCTCCTTCAACCTGTGCCCCAAGCAGGCCAAGGGCGTCACCGGCGTACGCACCAAGGTCGCGCCGATGCAGCTGGTGCATGGCGATGAAGTGCTGACCCTGAAGTTCGACTGCAAGCCCTGCGAGATGCATGTGATCGGCAAGATGAAAGACCACATCATCGACCTGCCAAGCCCGGGCAGCGCCGTAGCCCAGGTGGTCGGACACATCAGCCCGGAAGACCTGCTCAAGACCATCCCGCGCGCACCGCACTGATGACGAAACCGGGGGCCCTGTGCCCCCTTTTTCGTGCCCGCTCACGACGCTTCGAAATTGGTACTGTGGTACACCAAATACCACTGTAAATGATAATACCTATCAGTTAAGATCCGCAGCTCCCGCCCTCCCTAGGATCGTGCTGTCGATGCGTCGTACGTTCGTTTCTCTCTGCCTGATTCCCGCTATTTCTCCCGTTGCATTGGCCGACTCGCAGGCCTCGCCTGCTCTTGAGTTGCAAGCGGTCAACATCGATGCCACCAGCGACCTGGAGCGCGCCGACGGTCCGGTGATCGGCTACAAGGCTACGCGCTCAGCCAGTGCCACACGCACGGACACCGCGCTGCACGAGACGCCTCAATCGATCAGCGTGGTACCCAGCGATGTGCTGCAAGACACCGCCGCCACCCGCTTGCAGGATGGGCTGGACTATGCCGGTGGTGTGGGACGAGCCAACAACTTCGGCGGCCAGGGCCTGACCACCTTCACCGTGCGCGGCTTTACCACTGGCGAGTTCTACCGCAATGGTTTCCCCATCAACCGCGGCTACCCCAACGCGCCGGATGCCAACACCGTCGAGCGTCTGGAGATCCTGCGCGGCCCGGCGACCAGCCTGTACGGCCGTGGCGATCCCGGTGGCACTTTCAACGTGGTCAGCAAGCAGCCGCTGGCCGACCCCAAAGTCACCTTGGGCAGCCAGTTCGATGACCAAGGGATGCACCGCGCCACCCTCGATGCCACCGGTCCGCTCGACGAGGAAGGCCGCCTGGCCTACCGCCTGAACGTACTCGGCGAAGGCGGCGAGACCTTCCGCGACGACGTGCAGACCGAGCGCTACGACGTCGCACCCGTGCTCAGCTGGCAGGTCAACGACACCACACGCATCGTCTTCGAAGGCGATTTCATGCGCAACAACCACCCTCTGGACCGCGGGCTGACACGCTTTGCCAATCAGCGCGACCGAGCTTCGCGCGATACCAACGTCTGGGAAAAAGGCTCCGACAACCTGCTGCACAACGACAACAACATGGCCCAGCTGCGCTTCGAGCATCAGCTCAACGAGGACTGGACCCTGGGCGGTGGCATGCAGTGGCTCGACGGCACGCTCAAGGGCAATGCGGTGGAAGCCAATGAACTGCAAGCCGATGGCCGTACCCTCGGGCGCAATTTCAGCTATCGGAAACTGCAATGGACCGATCGGGACTACCAGCTCAACCTGACCGGGCACTTTGAAACCGCAGGTTACGCCCATACCTTGCTGACCGGCATCGAATACGAAGACTACGACTACCAATCCATCATCCGGCGCTCGGCCAAAGGCAGCACGGCCTACCCGATCGACCTGTTCGATCCAGTCTTGGGCCAGCCACGCCCTGCCCTCACCCGCACCACTACCGACGACAAGGAAAACCTCAAGACCTGGGCAGCGTTCATCCAGGACCAGGTGGCCCTCACCGACCGCCTCAAGGCCCTGGCGGGCTTGCGTTTCGAGCGATTCGAACACCAGTACGACAACTACCTGCCGGGCGCTGCTGACTGGACCGCCGCCGATAACGCCGTCACCCCTCGTCTGGGTCTGATGTACGACCTGACCGACACGCTCGCCGTCTACGCCAACACCGCCCGCTCGTTCAAGCCCAATAGCGGTGCCAGCCGGCAAGGCCAGGGCTTCGACCCGGAAAAAGGCAAATCGTACGAGGTGGGTGTGAAGTGGGAGGCGTTGGATCGCCAGTTGAGCGTCGATGCGGCGATCTACCACATCGTCAAGGAAAACGTCCTGGCCAACGACCCGCTGGACCCCACCGGCACCTACAAGGTGGCCGCCGGCAAAGTACGCAGCCGCGGCCTGGACATCACCGTGGCCGGCAATCTCACCCCCGAGTGGCGGATGATCGGTGGCTATGCCTACGTCGATGCCGAAGTGACCAAGGACACCAGCCTGCCGACCGGTACCCGCCTGGCCAACATTCCGCGCAACAGCTTCAGCCTGCTCAACACCTATGAGTTCCAGGACGGTGGCCTCAAAGGGCTGGGCCTGGGCATGGGCGTGAAGTACGTGGACGACCGCGCCGGCCAGACCGCGCCGCAGACCTACACCATGGAGCAGTACACCGTGGTCGACCTGCTGAGCTTCTATCAGGTCAACGAGCACGTACGACTGAACCTGGACCTGAAGAACCTGTTCAACAAGGAATACGACGAAGGCGCCTTCAACAACTACGTCTACCCCGGTGCGCCACGTACCGTGCAGGCCGGCGTAAGCTACACCTTCTGATCGAGCGGTTCCCTCATTTGCAGTAGCGCACGTTATCGACAGGATCGGTTCGAGCCGCGAAGGGGCCGCGAAGCGGCCACCTTTCACGCTGCCGACGGCTTACAGCAAACCCAAACCCCGCGCCGTGCGGTCCACGGCACTCTTGGTCTTAGCCACCAGCTCATCGATATCGCCACGGCTGGCGACCAAGGCCGGGGCCATGATCATCCGGCCCAGGGTCGACCGGATGATGACGCCTTCCTCGAAACCATAGGTCCGGCACTGCCAGGCCAGGTCGTTCTCGTTGGCGTAGCGCTTGCGGGTGGCCTTGTCCTCGGCGAACTGCAACGCAGCGACCAGGCCGGCGCCCTGGATCTCGCCAATCAGCGGGTGATCACCGAACACCTCGCGCAAGCAACGCTGCAGGTACGGGCCGGTGTCGTCCTTGACCTGACGCACGATGCCTTCATCGCGCAGGGCCTTGAGGTTGGCGATGGCCACGGCCGCCGCCACCGGGTGACCGGAGTAGGTCAGGCCGTGGGCGAACACCCCGCCGCGCTCCACCAGCGCCTCGGCGATGCGCTTGCTCAGCACCAGGCCGCCCATGGGCACGTAGCCAGAGGTCAGGCCCTTGGCGATGGACAGGGTGTCCGGCTGGAAGCCGAAGTGCTGATGGGCGAACCACTCGCCGGTACGACCAAAGCCACCGATCACTTCGTCGGCGCACAGCAGCACGTCGTACTGGCGGCAAATGCGCTGGATTTCCGGCCAGTAGCTCTCTGGCGGGAAGATCATGCCGCCGGCGCCCTGGAACGGTTCGGCGATAAAACCTGCAACGTTCTCGGCGCCCAGTTCGAGGATCTTTTCCTCCAGTTGCAGGGCGCAGCGACGACCGAACTCGGCAGGGGTCAGATCGCCGCCTTCGGCGTACCAGTACGGCTCGTCGATGTGCGCGACATCCGGGATCAGCCCGCCCATCTCGTGCATGAACTTCATGCCGCCCAGGGCCGTGGCGGCCAGGGTCGAGCCGTGATAGCCGTTCCAGCGGCCGATCATGATCTTCTTCTCAGGCTTGCCCATCACCTGCCAGTAGCGGCGCACGGTGCGGATCAGCACTTCGTTGGATTCGGAGCCGGAGTTGGTGTAGATGGCATGGCTGTAGTGCCCCGGCAGCAGGCTGAACAGCAGTTCGGACAACTCGATCACCGCCGGATGGGTGGTGTGGAAGAACATGTTGTAGTACGGCAACTGGTCCATCTGTGCGGCGGCGGCAGCGGTCAGGTCCTTGCGGCCATAGCCCAGCTGGGTGCACCACAGGCCGGACATGCCGTCCAGGTAGCGCTTGCCGTCGTTGTCCCACAGGTGCAGACCTTCACCCCGCACGATGACCCGCGGGCCTTCGGCGTTCAGCGCCTTCTGGTCGAGGAAGGCATGGATGTGGTGGGCGGCATCGGCGTTCTGGTAGTCGCGGGTTTCGCGTTGTGGCTGGAAAGGTGCGTTCATTGTTGTTCTCCGTAGAAATATCAGCGCAGCTGGAACCAGGTGGTTTTCAGTTGGGTGTACTTGTCGAACGAATGCAGCGAGAGGTCGCGGCCGAAGCCGGACTGGCGGCCGCCACCGAACGGCACCACCACATCCAAGGCGTCGACGGTGTTGACCGACACGGTGCCTGCCTTCAGACGCCGGGCCACACGGTGGGCGCGGTTGAGGTCATCGCTCCATACCGAGGCGGCCAGGCCATAGATGCTGTCATTGGCCAGGCGCAGGGCCTGCTCTTCGTCCTCGAAGGTGCTGACCGCCAGCACCGGGCCGAAGACCTCCTGGCGGGCCAACGCCATGTCGGCGCTCACGCCGGTGAATATCGTCGGTGCGATGAAATTGTCCGAGCCGTTGATGCTCAGGCGCTGGCCACCGCACAGCAGACGTGCACCGTCGGCCTTGGCTTGGTCGATGGCCGCACTGATGCGTGCGCTTTGCCCGGCATCGACGATGGCCCCGGCGCGGCTGGCCGGATCCAAGGGGTCGCCCGGCATCCAGTCGCGGGCTTTGGCCAGCAAGCGTTCGACGAACTCGTCGTGGATCGAGCGCTGCACGTAGAGGCGCGAGTTGGCCGAACAGACTTCGCCTTGGTTGAAGAAGATGCCGAAGGCTGCCTTGTCCGCCGCCAGGTCCAGGTCGCGGCAGTCCTCGAACACCAGGTTCGGGCTCTTGCCGCCACATTCGAGCCAGACCTGCTTGAGGTTCGATTGCGCCGAGTACTGCATGAAGTACTTGCCCACCTGCGTGGAGCCTGTGAACACCAGGCAGTCCACATCCGGGTGCAGGCCCAGGGCTTTACCGGCCTGCTCGCCAAGGCCTGTCACCACGTTGAGCACCCCTTCCGGCAGGCCGGCCTCCAAGGCCAGTTCAGCCAGGCGCAGGGCAGAGAACGGCGACTGCTCGGCGGGCTTTAACACCACGCTGTTGCCGGCCGCCAAGGCCGGCGCGACTTTCCAGGCGGCCATATCCAAGGGGAAGTTCCAGGGCACCACCGCCCCCACCACCCCAAGGGCTTCGCGGGTGACGGTCGCCAGCGCGTTGCCTGCGGTCGGCGCCACCTGGTCGTAAAGCTTGTCCAGGGCCTCGCCATACCACGCAAAGACGTGCGCCGCACCCGGTACATCGATGGTGTAGGCGTCCATGACCGGTTTGCCCATGTTCAGCGAATCGAGCAGGGCCAGTTCCTCGCGGTGGGCCAGCATCAACTCGGCCAGGCGCAGCAGGATGCGTTTGCGGGCCGTGGGCGCCATGCGGGCCCAGGGGCCTTGCTCGAAGGCCCGACGGGCAGAGCGCACCGCCTGATCGACCTCAAGCTCGCCACAGGCGGCAACCTTGGCCAATAGCTGGTTAGTGGCCGGGTTGATGGCCTCGAAGGTCGCGCCCGAGCAGGCAGCCACGCGGCGGCCGTCGATCAACGCGGTGTCGATGAAGCTTTGTTGCGCAGCGCGCTGCTGCCAATCGCTCAATGTATGCACGCAGGACTCCCTTGCGACCGCCTGGGCGGCCGCTGGTTATGGTTGTAGGTGGGGTGATGCGGTAGGCCGGTCAGCGCCTTCGCAGGTAACTTTCCAGCGGATCCTTGCTCAAGCCTTCCTGAGCCTGGGCCAACGAATCGATGAACAACGAGAACAGCTCGGACTGCTTGGCGATGTCCAGCTTGGTGTAGAGGTTCTTGCGGTGGGTCTTGACCGTGTCTTCGCTGATACCCAACCGTTCCGACAGCGAGCGGGTCGAGTGGCCGCGCAGCAAGTATTGGGCGACCCGGCATTCGCGCTCGGTCAGCAGGGAGGAACCGAAATTGTTCAGGGCGGCGTTGATCTGCCGGCCCAGGGCGCTTTCGAAGCGTCCGCCCAGGCTGTCGGCATCCAGCTGGCCCCAGTGCCGGCGCACGACCGCCACCACCCACGGGGCGATGCGTTTGAGGTCGGTGACCTGCGCCGCGCTCAGGCGCCGGGTGCTGCCCAGGGCCACGGCGATGGTCAGTTGCGCATCGAGCGGGACGATGTAGTTGAGTTCGTCCTCAAGGTGCGCGTGCTGGTAGAACGACAGGTAGTACTCGCTGCGCTTGAAGTGGTCCGGTGCCACGTCGCTCAGGCGATAGCAGCCAGGGCCCAGCCCTTCCATGCAGGCGCGGTAGAACGGGCACAGCAGGTAATAACCTTCGAGGTACTTCTGCACGTTGCCTTCAGGCAACCAAGGGCCCTCTTCGTCTTTCTCGAACAAGGCCGAAGGCAGACCTTTGCGTGGGTAGAGGAACACTGTGATGGCCTGGCATTGGGCCAGGCAGTTGAGCGCGCCGAACAGCGCTTCGACGAAGCCTGGCGTGCCGATGGCCTCGATGACACGGGCCATCTGCTCGTACCAGTCGGGCGATTTCAGCTGGTCTTTGCTCATGTCTCAGGTCCCCGCCAGGGTTGTTGTACGTGTTCGTGGCTGGCTGGGATTGTTTCACGCGCTGACCAGGGCGACCATCACCCTTCGGGGTGAGCTGCCGTTCGTACCGCCGCAGTGAACGCATCCCTCGGCCCACGAACCTAATGCCAGGCAAGCCAACCCGTCTCGGAGGCCAGTCATGGCAGATCCCAAGCAGCCCAATGATCCCGATCCCTATGTGGACAACATCCCTCACAATCCCGGAGAACCGGTGCCACCACCGGAGAAGGAAGCCCCCGACTGGCCGGAAGGCCAGGTCCCCCCAGAAGAGCAGTCCGATGGCTGAGCGCCGTATCGGCCCATTCGCGGGTAAACGGCCAAGCCCCACAGGACCGTTGGTCGCAGGTCCTGCACGAAAAACCGATCGCACTCGTCCCATCAAGGCTCTCAATCCATGAGAGGTGCGGCAACGGCTTCGCCTCCACTCCTGTGTTCGGCCCGCGTTTCTGGCGGGCCCTTTTTTCGAACCCGAGGAGGTCACCATGCACACCACATTGCAGATGGGCGGCGGCAACGTCCAGGACGACTGGCCAGAACTTAACCCTGATCAGCGCAACGACCGCGCCGATGATCCCGATACCGATCCGGACCTGGAAGACGACGGCAACCGCCCCGGCGTTCCAGCCAGCGACCCTGAATCAGGAGCCTGAACGTACACGGGGCAAGCCTGTGTCCCTGCAGGTGCAGGAATGCAGACTTGCCCCGCATGGATCAGCCGCAGGTCAGGCGGTCGCCGCGTCTTCCTGGGTTGAACCAACCTCAGGTTGACCCTGGCCATCGCCTGGGCCCGACCGCGGTACGAAGGCCGGTCCGCTGCCCGAAAGTCGCCAGCTCACGTCACTCAGGCCATAGCGCTCGGCCATGGGCCGGCTTACCTTGCGGATCTTCTCTCGGCCGAACTTCGGAATGATCCCCACCCCAGCATCGCAGCTTGCCCAATGCCAGGCCTCGGCATTGTCCATGCGCTCCAGACGGATGATGAAACTGCGCGGCTGGCCATGCAGCCGGTAGTCGATGATGTACAGCTGTGGGGTTGGCATCGTAGGGGCCCTCCTCTTCTCCATGGATGACATCCAGATGGATCAAGGTTTTGCGCGAAGATTCAAAAGATTGTCGAACAATTCGAATGAGTGGCCCGATACCTGAATCTTGCTAGGCGCTCGGTGCGGCGCCAGGCACCAGAATGACCTTTCGGCAACGCTCCTGCTGCTCATCGAACATTTCGTAGCCGCGCACCGCCTCTTCCAACGCCAGGCGATGGGTGACGATGGCTGAAGGGTCGAGCCGCCCCGCTTCGATGTGCTCGAGCAGCTCAGGCAGATAGCGCTGCACGTGGGTCTGCCCCATGCGGAAGGTCAACCCCTTGTCGAAGGCATCGCCGAACAGAAAACCGTGGATGAAGCCGGCATAGACACCCGGTACGCTCACCACGCCGCCTCGACGCACCGCCGCCATGCTCTGGCGCAGCGCCTTGCCACTGCTGCCTTCGAGTTTCAGCGCGGTGAGCACGGTCTCGGTGGTGCTGCCCTTGGCCTCGAAGCCCACCGCGTCGATGACCCCATCCACGCCACGCATGCCCGCGGTCTGGCGGATGATAGTGTCGGCTGGGTCGTCATCGTGGGTGTAGTCGATCGGAATCACGCCATAGGCCTGGCGTGCGTACTCCAGCCGATAACCGCAGCCATCGACCATGAAGATCTGCTCGACGCCCAGCAGACGTGCGCAAGCCGCCGACAGCAGGCCCACCGGCCCCGCCCCGTAGATGGCCAGGGACGCGCCCTGCCCGACCTCGGCGTTGAGAACCGCCTGCCAGGCCGTCGGCAGGATGTCCGAAAGAAACAGCACCTTATCGTCCGCCAACTGCCCCGGCACCTTGAACGGCCCGACATTGGCCTTGGGCACCCGTACGTAGTCGGCCTGGCCACCGGCCACACCGCCATAGAGGTGGCTGTAGCCGAACAAGGCCGCCCCCGGTGGAATGCTCTTTTTGTTGAGGATGGCGCCGCGTCCGGTATTGGTGGTCTCGCAGGCCGCGAACAAATCATGCTGGCAGAAGAAGCAGCTGCCGCAGGCGATCACGAAGGGAATCACCACCCGGTCGCCGGGACGCACAGCGGTCACCTCGCTGCCGACCTCCTCGACAATGCCCATGAATTCGTGGCCCAGAATGTCACCGGACTCCATCGCCGGGACTTTGCCATGATAAAGGTGCAGGTCTGAGCCACAGATTGCCGTGGCGGTCACCCGCAGCACGATGTCGTCGCTCTGCTCGATGACCGGGTCCGGTACGGTGTCGACCCGAACGTCTCCGGCGCCGTGGTAAGTGAGTGCGCGCATGCTTCAATCTCCCATCAGAACAGGAACGACCCTGGGCAGGCGGCACGTGGCTACTTGCCCAGGGTCGGTGCCCGGCAGGTACTACACCGGGCTGGAGCGGGCGTGCATCACTGATTGCGACCGCCGCCGTGGCTGTGCTGGCCACCTTTGCGGCCGGCCTCGGAAGCGCGCTCCCGGTCGTTGGCAAAGTTGCCCCCGGAGTTCTGCCCGCCTTTGTGGCCTGCGCGGGAGGCTTTTTCGCGGTCGTTGGCGAAGTTGCCCGGGTTGGTTTCCTTGGTGCCGCCACGTTGTCCGCTGTTTTCTTGATCACGAGCCATGTCGTTTCTCCTTACAAGTGGATTAGCTGGGCACGGAATCGCACCGTGCAGTAGTTCCGAACCGGTCAGGGCAGGCTCTGCTCAATCGGTCTGTCGAGGCTCGGACGAGTGGCGCCAAACAATGCTTGAGCCAAACATTTGTACGCGAGTCTCTGGGTGGAGGATTTTTTGGCACTTTGAAAGTGGCGGCGCGGTCATACAGGGACGCCCATTATTCCTCGACCAGGAACCGTGCCATGATCCATGCCCACCCCGCCCACGCCTGCCGACAACTCGCCCTGGAACAGAACCGCCGTCTGCTCCAGCAGGCCTACCAACTCGACCACACTGCCTTCGCCTTGCTTGACCGCCCCGGGCTCGATGCCGGCCGCTTCGACCGCTACCAAACGTTGCGGCGAAAGGCGGCCGAACGCTATCAGGAGGCACTGGAACACCTGGCGCTGATCGAGCGAACGTTCGACGCGGGCAACGAGGCCCAAGAGCACTCGCCGCGCCGTTGAGAGCGGGCCTATAATCGCGCATCAACCGCCCGGCTATGCTTCGATGGGCCGAATCGTTAGGTCTGCAGAAGGCTGCACCCATGAAGTCATCCTCCAAGCCCGCCGTCGCCTCGCCTCAGAATCCGACGTTGAGCCCGAGCCACCTGGACTTTCCGGTGGTCGGCATCGGCGCTTCGGCAGGTGGGCTGGAGGCGATCTGCACTTTCTTCAAGCAAATGCCCGCCGATTGCGACATGGCCTTCGTGGTGGTGCTGCACCTGTCGGCGGACCACCAGAGCGTCGCCGACCGCATCATCCAGGAAACCACCGCCATGCCGGTGCGGCAGGTCAGCGAACCGGTGCCGATCGAGCGCAATCATGTCTACGTGATTTCGCCGGCCAACCGCCTGTCCACCAACGATGGCTACCTGCGGGTCAGCCCGGCCAACCGTCGCCGGGGCGATCATGTGGCGATCGACCTGTTCTTCCGCGACCTGGCCGATGTGCACAAGGACCATGCGTTTTGCGTGGTCCTCTCCGGCACCGGCGCCGACGGAGCGGTAGGTTTGTCGCGGATCAAAGAACAGGGCGGCGTGACTCTGGTGCAGTCCCCCGATGATGCCCTCTACGACAGCATGCCGCGGGCGGCACTGGAGACGGGCATGGTCGATGCCGTGCTGCCGGTGGCCGAGATGCCGCAAAAGCTCATGGAGCTATGGCGCAACGCTCGCCAGGTGAGGCTGCCGACCATCGAGGACGACACCCTGCCCCCTGCCCTGGGCACCCGTAGCGGCGACCCCGCCCAGGCCGAGCCGCTGCTCGATGAAATCCTCCTGCTGCTGCGCACCAATACCGGCCATGACTTCCAGCACTACAAGCGTGCCACCGTACTGCGGCGCATCGAGCGGCGCCTGCACGTCACCGGGCAGCCGAACCTGGCTGCCTACCAGCGCTACCTCGAGCAGCACCCGGCCGAATCTGCCGAGCTACTGGCAGACATGCTGATCGGCGTGACCAACTTTTTCCGCGACCGCGAAGCGTTTGAATCCCTGGAGCGCCATGTCCTGCCGGAGCTGGTCAGCGATGGCGAAAGCGGTGAGGGACCAAGCGAGGTGCGTGTCTGGTCGGCCGGCTGCTCCACCGGTGAGGAGGCGTACAGCCTGGCCATGCTCGTATGCGAGCAACTGGCGCTGGAGCGGCGCGCAGCGAAGGTCCAGGTGTTCGCCACCGACCTGGATGAGCGTGCCATCGGCACCGCCCGTACCGGCCTCTATCCAGAGTCGATCGTCACCGATGTGCCGCCGGCCCGGCTGCGCCAGTTCTTCGTCAAGGAAGACCAGCATTACCGGGTGCGCAAGGAAATCCGCGAAAAAGTGCTGTTCGCCCGGCACAACCTGCTGTCCGATCCGCCGTTCTCGCAAATCGACCTGATCGTCTGCCGCAATTTACTGATCTACCTGGATCGCGAGGTGCAGCGCGACATTCTGCAGATGTTCCACTTCGCCCTGCGCCCGGGTGGGCACTTGTTCCTGGGCACGTCCGAATCGGTGGATGTGGCCAGCGAGCTGTTCATCCCGGTGGACAAGCGCAACCGTATCTTCCGCGCAAGCCCGGCCAGACCGGTCATTCGCTCTTCCGGCCGGCAGCTGCCGGGCGCCGAAGTATCCGTCGCTTTGCAGGACAGCCAGGCCAAGCTACGTCCCGGCCGGAAGATCTCCTATGCCGAGGTGCATCACCGCGCCCTGGCCAAGCGAACCCCGCCCAGCCTCATTCTCGATGGCGACGGCAATATCCTGCACATGAGCGATGGCGTCGGGCGCTTCCTGCACCTGGTCGGCGGCGAGCCCAGCCGGAACCTGATCAACCTGGTGCTGCCAGAACTGCGCCTGGCCCTGCGCAGCACTTTGTTCCAGGCTCGCCATGGCAACGAGGCGGTGACCTCGCGGCCGGTAGAACTGGGCCGGATGCAGGTGGAAATCGCCGTGCATCCGCACAAGGACGAACCCAGCGGCAGCGAATGCCTGCTGGTGGTGTTCGAGGAGCGCGTGCCCGACCCTTCCCTGCTGCCAACCAGCGCCATTCGCCAGACCGACAGCATGGTCCTGAACAACCTGGAGCGCGAGCTGCAACGCACCCGCCTTCAGTTGCAGGAAACCATCGAGCAATCGGAAATTTCCAGCGAAGAGCTGACCGCCTCCAATGAAGAAATGCAGGCGATCAACGAGGAGCTGCGTTCGGCCAGCGAGGAGCTGGAAACCAGCAAGGAAGAGCTGCAGTCGATCAACGAAGAACTGCTGACCGTCAACTATGAACTCAAGAACAAGGTCGAGGAGACCGACAAGGTCAACGACTACCTGAGCAACCTGATCGCCTCCACCGCCATCGCCACGGTGTTCGTCGACCGTAACCTGTGCATTCGCTGGTTCACCCCCCGCGCCGCCGACATCTTCAACATCCTGCCCGTGGATACCGGGCGCTCGTTGCTCGACATCACCCACCGGCTGGATTACCCCGAGTTGGCCGACGATGCCCGCGCCGTGGCCCAGGGCACCACGTCCATCGAGCGCGAAGTGTGCGGTGAAAACCAGCACTGGTACCTGGCCCGCCTGCTGCCTTATCGGGCCAACGAGCAGAAGATCGACGGTACGGTGCTCACGTTCATCGATATCAGCAAAGGCCGTGCCGCCGAGGAGCGCCTGCGCCTGGGCGAAGAACGCATGCGCCTGGTGGCTGAAAGCACCCATGACTTCGCCATCATCCTGCTCGATGAACACGGGGTGATCACCGACTGGAACACCGGCGCCACGCTGATCTTCGGCCACGCAAAAGACGAGGTGGTCGGCCGCCATTACGAGCTGATCTTCACCGAGGAGGACCGCGCCAACGGCGTGCCCAGCCGAGAGCTGCGCGGTGCCCGCCTCAACGGTCGTGGCCAGGACGAGCGCTGGCACGTGCGCAAGGACGGCAGCCGCTTCTTCTGCAGCGGCGAAGTTTCCCTGCTCAAAGGCACTAGCCTGCTTGGCTACGTCAAGATCGCCCGTGACCTGACCGGCCACAAGCGCCTGCACGAGGAGCAGAGCAAGCAACTGGCCGAATCCCAGAGCAGCAGCCACATGAAGGACGAGTTCTTCGCCATCATGTCCCATGAGCTCAAACACCCGCTCAACCTGATCCAGCTCAATGCCGAAATCTTGCGCCGCCTGCCTTCGGTGAAGAACACCAGCGCCGCCAGCAAGGCCGTCGGCACCATCTGCGAAGCCGTCGCCAGCCAGGCGCGGATCATCGACGACCTGCTCGATGTGGCACGCATCCGCACCGGCAAGCTCAAGCTCAAGACCGAACCTGTGGACCTGTGCACCATCCTGCGTGACATCCATGCCGTGGTGCGTAGCGAGCAACACCCGTGCGACGTGGTGCTGGAGTTGCCGGCAGACGACAACGCCCTGTTCATAGAGGGGGACATCACCCGCCTGGAGCAGATCATCTGGAACCTGCTCAACAACGCGCTGAAGTTCAGCCCCGCCGGTAGCGAGATCCGCCTGGTGCTGTCCAACCACGGCGAACAGGCGCTGCTGCAGGTGATCGACCAGGGGCTGGGGCTGAGCGAGGAAAGCCTGGAGAACATCTTCGACCTGTTCACCCAGGCCACCCCGCAAGTCACCAGCCACAGCCGCGAAGGCCTGGGCATCGGCCTGTCGCTGGTACGCCAGCTGGCCCAAGCCCATGGCGGCAGCGTTCAGGCCAGCTCGCCGGGGCTGGGCAAAGGCTGCACCTTCACCGTCCGCCTGCCGCTGTGCCACTTCAGTCCGCAACCGCAGCACAACCCAGGCGAGCAGCAGATGGCCCCACGGCTGGACAATACCCGGGTGCTGTTGGTGGACGACTCACCGGATGTACTGGAAATCATGCAACAGCTGCTGGAGATGGAAGGGGCGCAGGTCCATGCCTTCACTGATCCGCGCGCGGCGCTGAAGGCCGCGGCCAACGGGCAGTACGACATCATTCTTTCGGACATCGGCATGCCGGTCATGGATGGCCATGCGCTGATCAAGGCATTGCGCGAGCACCCGCACCTGCATGACATACCCGCCATCGCCCTGACCGGCTATGGCGCCAGCGCTGACCAGTACAAATCACGCCAGTCAGGCTTCGACCGCCATTTGAACAAGCCGGTGGCCTACGACGAGCTCGTGGAAGCGATCGAGGCATTGAGCGGTTCGCAGCCTTACTGACCGCTCATCCTGGCGGGTACAACTTCCAGCTGGCACCCAAGGCCCAATTCAGTAGGCATACTGGATTTTGCCTGGAGTCTGCATGAAGCCCCTCAAGCATCGCGCTACCGTGATCTGCCGCCATGGCAGGAAAACCCGCAAGTGGTTATGGGTCAGAAAGCCCAAAGCCGCCTGGACATTGCCAGGCGGCAAGATCGAGCCAGGCGAGACCCCGGTGGAGGCGGCCGAACGCGAGCTGTTGGAGGAAACCGGGCTCAGGGCCCGGGAGCTGACCTTCCTGATGCGCTATGAGTCGCCCGCCCGGGTGCATTACGTCTTCGAAGCCGAATTCGCCGACGCCCCGCGGCCCACGGCCAGCCACGAGATCGCCGATTGCTGCTTCGCGCATCTGGATCAGGTGCCCGAACTCAAAGATGACATCAGGCTGCTGATCCAGTCGCTACTCGCCTGTGATCGTGGCCTGGCTGAATCCGTGCGTTGATACTTGACCGGTTTTCGGCGGTGCCCCTTCGCGGGTTTACCGCGAAAGGGCACATCAGCCCGAATCACGCATGGACACTGTGCTGGCAGGCATCGGCCTCGATCGGCATTTCGTCGATGGCGTCGATCATGCCGCTGGCCAGGGCCTCCTTGGCGCCCAGGATGCGCGGATAGGCCATCAGGTAACGCGGCACATCGAGCACTTCGCTAGCCCCCTCGGTCCGTTCGGCCACGATCTGGGCATACAGGCGCAGGTCGTAGTCCAGGCTCATGGCGTATTCGGCCATCCGCGAGTGGTCCACCGAGCCGTGCAAGGTCCAGTGGAACGGATGGAACAGAAACTTGCTCAGCACGCATGCGGTGCGCCGCTCGCCCGCCAGGAACAGAATATTGCCCATGGATTCGACCGTACCCAGGTTGTGGGTATGCACCGGCACCGGCAACGAGCGCAGGAAGTTGTAGAGCGTGAAGCCGTAGCTGCACTCCCCGCCCATGGTCGCGATGTTGATTTGCAGAATATCCGCGCCCTGTTGCAGGGCGCGGGTGCAGGTAGTGATCAGGTTGCCGCAGGTGGATGAATTGATGGGGCCGGTGAAGTGAATGATGTGTCTGGCCATGCTTGCCTCCAAAGTTGGCGAAATCAGTCCAGTGAAGCGGGCAGACGGTCAGTCGGACTCGTAGTTGGCGGCCGGTGGCAAGTCGTCGCAGCCCTCGCCCATCTGCTGGTACTGCTTGCGCAGGGCGTGCAACTTGGCCGGATCCATGTGCTCCAGGTCCAGCAGCGCCTTGTGTGCCTTGTGCGTAGTACGCAGCAGTTCGTCGATCTTGATGTGCAAGACGTCGTTATCGCGGTTCTGGGTGTTCTGGATCAGGAACACCATCAGGAAGGTGATGATGGTGGTCGAGGTATTGATCACCAGTTGCCAGGTGTCGTTGAAGTCGAACAACGGCCCGCTCACGGCCCAGGCCAGGATCAACAACAAGGCGATGGCGAAGGTCAGCGGTCGGCCGGCCCATTTGGCCAGCCATTGGGCGAAACGGTCGAATTTCATGCCGGCGGTCCTCCCTTGCTACCGGCATCAGCCCGGCAGCTTGTCCTCGCCTGGCAGGCCCTGCAAGTCAGGGTCGTCGGGCATGACCTCTGGATCGTCCTCGGGTCGCTCGCTGGCCTGAGGAAGCTGATTGAGTTCGTCGAATTCGGTATCGGTATTCATAGCGCCGCTCCTCTGACAATGCCGGGCGGACGAAATCGCCCCCGGCATCCGGTGGAATCGCCCAGCGCGGCAAAGTTCAAAAACGATGGCGCCAGAGCCGGTCAGAGGCCCAGCGAACGCCCCTTGGTTTGGTGGTCGGCCAGCCAACGCTCCAGCACTGACGCTGGCATCGGCCGCCCGAGCAAAAAGCCCTGGCCTTGGTCGCAGCCAACGTTGCGCAGGAATTCGTACTGCGCCTGGGTCTCGATCCCCTCGGCAGTGATCCGAAAGCCCAGGGCATGGCCCAGGTCGATGATGCCTCGGGCCACCGCTTCGGCGTCATCATCGCCTGGCAGGTCCTTGATGAACGCCCGATCGATCTTCAAGTGATCGATCGGCAGTGCCCGCAGATAGGCCAACGACGAATAGCCCGTGCCAAAGTCGTCCACCGCCGTGACCACGCCCATGGCCTGCAATTGCGCCAGCACCGCACAGGCCTGTTGCTGGCTTTCCATCAGCAGGCTTTCGGTGATCTCCACCTCCAGCAGGCTGGCCGGTAGTTCGTGGCGCGCCAGGGCCGTGGCCAAGCTGGCGACGTAGTCGCTGCGCTCGATCTGCAACGCCGCCACATTGATCGCCAGCGGCCCAGGCAGGCAGTCCGCCGCACGCCAGGCTGCCAGCTGGGCGCAGGCCAGTTCCAGCACCCGCTCACCGAGGGGGATGATGAGCCCGGTGCGCTCGGCCAAGGGGATGAACTCGCCCGGCGAGACCAGTCCATGGTCAGGATCGCGCCAGCGCAACAGGGCCTCGACCCCTTCAAGCCGACCGCTGAACAGGTCCACCTTGGGCTGGTACCACAGCTCGAACTCATCGCATTCCAATGCCCGGCGTAGGTTGCGCTCCAGTTCCAGGCGCTGTTGCAGGCGCTCGGTCATCTCCGCCTGGTAGGGGCGCCAGGCGTTACGCCCGCCCTCCTTGGCCGCGTACATCGCCGTGTCGGCGTGGCGCAGCAGGCTGTCGGCGTCCTCCCCATGCTGCGGGCACCGGGCCACGCCAATGCTGCCGGTGACCAACGCGGCATTGCCATTGAGGTCGAACGGCCGCTGCAGGCACCGCAACAAGGCTTGTATCTGGAGATTGACCTGGCCTTGGCTGCCCTGAAGCATGAACACAAACTCGTCACCGCCCAGACGGCAGAGCCGATCGGCGCTGTGCAGTTCCTGCAGAAAACGTGCAGTGGCTTGTTGCAACAGTAAATCGCCCATCGGATGACCGAGGCTGTCATTGACCTGCTTGAAGCCATCGATATCGAGCATCAGCACCGCCAGACCATGGCCTTGGGCAATCGCCTCGGCGAGTTGGCGTTGAAACAAGACACGGTTGGGCAAGCCAGTAATAGTGTCGTAATGGGCCAGGCGTTCGAGCTGAGCCTGGGACTGTCGCAGCTCGCGGTTACGCTGTTTCAGCAGGCGCTGGTTGCCGTTGAGCTGAGCGACGAACACGCTGAACAGCCCCGTGCAGGTCAAGGCAAACATGAACAGCGGCGACGTGAACAAGCCCAGCACTGGCCATCCGCCCTGTGGGGCGGCGACCATTTGCCAATGGCCGCCGGGCACCTCCACCACCTGGCTGAGCAGCGGCTCATCGAACAAATGCGGATCACCCCAGATCATCGCACCCTCGGCGCCTTTGCCGTCCGTACCGCGGACCGCCACCTGGAAGTCCATGTCCGGTCGCAGGCCCGCAGCCCACAGCAAGCGATCGATATCCGCGACGATCGATACATTGCCCCAGTAGAACCTCACCCCTCGCTTGCCCGTGACGAATACCGGCCGCCGATAGATCAGCGCCCGGCCGCCCTGGAACAGCTGGACCGGCCCGGCCAGCACCGCCTGGCGATGCTCACGGGCCGATTGCAGCATGGGGAACTGGTCGGGCAGGCGACGGTAATCCAACCCAATGATGGCGAGGTTACCTTCACGCGGGTAGACATCAGTGATCACATCATCCGGAGCCAGGGCGATGTGATGCATGTAGGGCACCGACTCGAGGGCATCGAAGGCCATGCCTTGAAAATGCGCCTCGCTGATGCGGCCATCGGTGGCGATCAGTTGCGCAATGCCCTCGGCCTCGCCGAAGGCTGCGCGCAACTGGGCCTCCAGGGCACCACGCACCCCAGACAAACGCGCCGAGATATTGGCGATCTGCTCGCTTTCCTCACGCTGGTTGTCCAAGTGTCCAAGTACCACCGACAGGCCGATGCCGACCACGGCGAAACCGACCGGCAACAGGCGATGGAGCGTGCGCCGCAGCGCGCATTTTGCGGGCGGAGCCGGTTCATCGAGGGAGAGCTGAAGAGTGTTCATGGGCCACGGTCGAGTTCGATTGATCCTGTATCGGCGTGCGGGGGGCAAATTTGAGCCACACTGGTGTTTTTCTACGACAGGGTGCATGCTCACCAGCTGAAGCGTTTCACCAAGCCAAAAACAACGTGAGGTGCCGTACCCATGGATCCTTTGCTCGATTCGCTGTTTCCTGCTGCCGACGACATTCCCGAAGCCTGGCGCCTGGGCGCCCCGCTGGAGCAACGCGACTACCTGGTCGGCGGCCAACTGCGCCGCTGGGACGGCCCATTGGCCACGGTGCGCAGCCCGGTCTGGCTAAAGGAGGGCGACGAGGAACGCCAGGTGATCCTGGGCAGTGCGCCGCTGCTCGATGCCGACACCGCCCTCACCGCTCTGGACGCCGCCGTACAGGCCTACGATAAAGGGCGAGGCACCTGGCCGACCCTGCGCGTGGCCGAGCGTATCCAGCATGTCGAAGCCTTCCTGGCGCGCATGCGCGAGCAGCGCACGGCGGTGGTCAAGCTGCTGATGTGGGAGATCGGCAAGAACCTCAAGGATTCGGAAAAGGAATTCGACCGCACCTGTGACTACATCGTCGACACCATCAACGCCCTCAAAGACCTGGACCGGCGCTCCAGCCGCTTCGAGCTCGAGCAAGGCACCCTCGGCCAGATCCGCCGCGCACCGCTGGGCGTCGCGCTGTGCATGGGCCCCTACAACTACCCGCTCAACGAGACCTTCACCACGCTGATTCCGGCGTTGATCATGGGCAATACCGTCGTGTTCAAGCCGGCCAAATTCGGCGTGCTGCTGATCCGCCCACTGCTGGAGGCATTTCGCGACAGCTTCCCGCCGGGGGTGATCAACGTGATCTATGGCCGTGGCCGCGAGACGGTCAGCGCCCTGATGGCCAGCGGCAAGATCGACGTGTTCGCCTTCATCGGCACCCACAAAGCCGCCAGCGACCTCAAGAAGCTACACCCGCGCCCGCATCGGCTGCGCGCAGCCCTGGGCCTTGACGCCAAGAACCCCGGCATCGTCCTGCCCCAGGTGGACTTGGACAACGCCGTCGAAGAGGCCGTGACCGGCGCCCTGTCGTTCAACGGCCAGCGCTGCACGGCCCTGAAGATCCTGTTCGTCCATGAAGACGTGGTCGAGCCGTTCCTGGACAAGTTCCAGCGCAAGCTCGCTGCGCTCAAGCCCGGCATGCCGTGGGAGCCAGGCGTGGCCCTCACGCCGCTGCCTGAGCCGGGCAAGATTGACTACCTGGACGGTCTAGTGGCCGATGCCACCGCCAAGGGTGCGCGGGTACTCAACGAAGGGGGTGGGCTCAGCCGCGGCTCGTTCTTCTACCCAGCCTTGCTCTACCCTGTCAGCGCCGACATGCGCGTCTACCATGAAGAACAGTTCGGCCCCCTGGTGCCCGTGGTGCCCTACCGCGACCTGCAAACGGTGATCGACTACGTGCTCGACTCCGACTACGGCCAGCAGCTGAGTCTGTTCGGCAACGACCCGCAGACCATCGGCATGCTGGTGGACACCTTCGCCAACCAGGTCGGGCGTATCAACCTCAACGCCCAATGCCAACGCGGGCCAGACACCTACCCGTTCAACGGCCGCAAGAACAGCGCCGAAGGCACCCTGTCGGTGCATGACGCACTGCGCGTGTTCTCGATCCGAACACTGGTGGCGACCAAGTTCCAGCAAGCCAACAAGGAGCTGATCAGCGAGATCATCCGCAACCGTCAGTCGAGTTTCCTGACCACCGATTACATCTTCTGACGCCGGCGCTTATAGAAAATCGATCTAACCGACCTGTCGATTTTCTCTGTGCGCAAACGACTCTAAGCAACAGGGCGCCAACCGGCGCCCTCACGCGAAGGAGAATCGAACATGGCAGTCAAACCCATTCCCGAAGGCCAGCACAGTATTACCCCATACCTGGCCATCAACGACGCCGCCAAGGCCATCGAGTTCTACAAAAAAGCCTTTGGCGCGGTCGAAATGTTCCGCCTGGACGCCCCCGGCGGACGCGTCGGCCATGCCGAGCTGAAGATCGGCGACTCCTCGCTGATGCTTGGCGATCCCTGCGATATGGAAGGCGGCCTGACCGCCAGCCAGAAGCTCGCCGGCGCCGGTGTCGGCCTGCATCTGTATGTGGAGGATTCGGACAAGGTCTTCGCCCAGGCCCTCGCTGCTGGCGCGACACAGCTGCACGCGGTGACGGACCAGTTCTACGGTGACCGCAGCGGCAGTCTGAAAGACCCGTTCGGCAACATCTGGTTCGTCTCCACCCACAAAGAAGACCTCACCCCCGACGAAATCCGCGCCCGCGCCGCGAAGATGTTCGGCGGCAACTGAGCACGGTTGAATGCGCGGCGCGTTTGCTTGAAGCTTGTCGCTCGTAGCTTGGAGCTGCTTCATGCGAATCATCGACAAAACCGCCGCGCAAGTGCGCAGCCTGACCCCGGCCGAAGAGGAACTGTTGGTCGGCTTTGCCACTGGCGCCCTCGCCGGCCCGCGCCTGCTGCAAGCCAACCAGTGGCTGATGAAAGTGCGCAGCGCCAACCAGTGGTTGGCCTGCGATTGCCGGCGCGATGCCCTGCCGGTGCTCAACATCACCCTCAACGGCAGTACCGGCACCTTGTTCCTGCGCAACAACCCTGACACCCCCGAGCACGCTCCGGGCTGCCCGTTCACGAAGGTCGAGCGCGAAGCCAGTGAGCGCACTGAGCAGGCCGCACAACCTGCCGCGTGGCTGGCGCCCGATACTCCACTGCGTCTGCTGGGCGACTTCCACGCTGCCAGCGAAGGTGGCCCAGCCAGCGCCGGAACCGCTACGGAACGTCGCGAACAGCAGCGTTTGCTCTCGGTGCTGCTGACCTGGATGGAAGCCAGCGGGCTCAACGTCTATGCCACGCATGTGAAGAAAGACCTCACCGCTCAGTTCGCCGACCTGCGCGGCGTGGCTGCCCGATACCCGCTGGTCGAGCGTGTACCGGCGAGCAACTACTTGGAAACTCGCCTGGACATGAAGCACATGGTGATGCTCAAGTCCCGTCTGCGCGAAGCCAAGGCCTTCGGTAATCATCGCCGTCATGGGTTGTTGCTCGACTGTGTCGACCAGATCAAGGGACGCAAGGTCTTCAACGCCCGCACCGAGGACGGCTTTGACTTCCAGGGCCACCACCTGTATTGGGACGGCGGCAAGACGCGCGGGCCGTTGCTGGCACTGATGCTCTATTCACCGACCACCGCCGGCAGCCATTTCTACGAGCTGATCCACGTGGCGAGCGTCCCGGTGCTGTCACGTGGGCACCTGTTCCCGGTGTACCGCGACGAAGAGCGCGAGCCGCTCAAAGCCTTGGTGTCGTTGATCGACTGGATGGCGAGCAAGGGGGTCAAGGTGTTGATGCGCAGGCCGGTGATCGGCGGCCAGGTGATGGATGAGCTGGTGCTGACCTCGGATCAGGACCGGGTGCTGTCGGTGTCACTGCTCGAACAACCGATCGGACCTGAGCCAGACACCGAGAACTTCAAGCGCTACGCCGACTTCAAGAGCCTTGAGACCTTCCGCAAGTTCGTCGTCGGCTTCTTCATGCGCGAGCGCTGAAGCCAGCGCTGCCCTCTTCGCGGGTAAACCCGCTCCCACAGGTTCGCTGTTGCCCTGAAGCACAGCGCGGTGCCAGTGGGGGCGGGTTTACCCGCCAAAGCGTCAGTACAGACGCCCCAAGACTTGGCCTAGAACGCCGCCTTGAAGATCGCCTCGATCTGCGCCTGGCTCGCAGGGCGTGGGTTGGTCAGCCCGCAGGCATCCTTCAGGGCATTGGCCGCCAGCAGCGGCACATCCTCGACCTTCGCCCCCAACTCCGCCAGCCCCGCCGGGATCCCGATCGCCGCCGCCAGATGCTCGATGGCCGAAATCGCCGCGCCAGCGCCCTGCTCGGCATCCAGCGCACAGACCTTCACGCCCATGGCCTTGGCCACGTCACGCAGCCGTGCGGCGCTGACCTGGGCGTTGAAGCGCTGCACATGGGGCAGCAACACCGCATTGCACACGCCGTGAGGGAGGTCATAGAAACCACCCAACTGGTGCGCCATGGCATGCACATACCCAAGCGAAGCGTTGTTGAACGCCATGCCGGCGAGGAACTGGGCGTAGGCCATGTTCTCCCGCGCCTTCAGGTCGCCACCATCGGCCACGGCCTGACGCAGGTTGTCGCTGATGAGGGTAATGGCCTTGAGTGCACAGGCGTCGGTAATCGGCGTTGCCGCCGTAGACACATAGGCCTCGATGGCATGGGTCAGGGCATCCATGCCGGTCGCGGCGGTGAGGCTCTGCGGCATGCCGACCATCAACGCCGGGTCGTTGACCGACAGGATCGGCGTCACGTTGCGGTCGACGATGGCCATTTTCACGTGCCGCGCCTCGTCGGTGATGATGCAGAACCGCGTCATCTCGCTGGCGGTGCCGGCGGTGGTATTGATCGCGATCAGCGGCAACTGCGGCTTGCTGGAACGGTCGACGCCCTCGTAATCACTGATGTGACCGCCATTGGTGGCGCATAGGGCGATGCCCTTGGCGCAGTCGTGGGGCGAACCACCGCCCAGGGAAACCACACAGTCGCACCGCGCCTGACGCAGCAAGGCCAGCCCCGCCTCGACGTTGGCGATGCTCGGATTGGGCTTGGCGCCATCGAACACCACCGAATCGATGTCGCGCATGGCCAGCATGCCGGCGATACGCTCGGCGACCCCGGCCTTGACCAACCCAGGGTCTGTGACGATCAGTGCCTTGCGCAGGCCGAAACCTGCGATGGCGGCCATCGCCTCCTCCAGGCAGTCGATACCCATGATGTTGACGGCGGGAATGAAGAACGTGCTGCTCATGGCCGAACCCTCGCGAAAAGTCTGTTTGTCTTCGAGGATCTGCCTGATTGCAGTGAGGGGTGTTGATCCAGCGCAAGGCCACGCCTACAAACGCAGCGTGGCTGACACGCTGAAGGGCCGCAAAGCGGTCCCTGCGCGCTAGGTTCTGCACGAAATGTATCCGCGCTCGAGCGCTGCCCTAGCCCAGGAACAACCGATACGCCGGGTTGTCGGTTTCATCCCAATAGCGATAGCCCATGTCATCCAGGGCCTGGGGCAGGCCTGGCAGCTCATCGCCCGGGACCTCCAGCGCAGCGAACACCCGCGCCTCAGCCGCACCGTGGTTGCGGTAGTGGAACAGGCTGATGTTCCAGCGCTTGCCCAAGCGCTCGAGAAAGCCCAGCAATGCCCCGGGGCGCTCGGGGAACTCAAAGCGCAGCACCCGCTCATCCGCCCCTGGCGCAGCATGGCCGCCCACCGTATGGCGCACGTGCAGCTTGGCCAGTTCGTTGTCGGTCAGGTCCAGCACGTTGTAGCCCTGTTCGCGCAGGCTGGCCAGCAGGCGCTCGCGCGGGTCGTGCTGGGGGTGGGTTTGCACGCCCACGAACAGCCGCGCCTCCTTCCCAGGAAAATAGCGGTAGTTGAATTCGGTGATCTGGCGCTTGCCCAGCGCCTGGCAGAACGCCCGGAAGCTGCCGGGGCGCTCGGGGATGGTAACGGCGATGATCGCCTCGCGCTGCTCACCCAGTTCGGCGCGCTCGGCCACGTGACGCAGGCGGTCGAAATTGACGTTGGCGCAGGAATCGATCGCCACCAGGGTCTGGCCTTGGACGCCTTCGCGGGCCACGTACTTCTTGATCCCGGCCACCGCCAGGGCACCGGAGGGCTCGGTGATCGAGCGGGTGTCGTCGTAGATGTCCTTGATGGCCGCGCACAACTCGTCGCTGCTGACCGTCACCACCTCATCGACAAAATGGCGGCACAACTCGAAGCAATGGGCACCGACCTGCGCCACTGCCACGCCGTCGGCGAACGTACCGACCTGGGGCAGGATCACCCGCTCGCCCGCCGCCAGGGCAGCCTGCAGGCAATTGGAATCCTCTGGCTCCACCCCGATCACCTTGACCTGCGGGCGCAGGTACTTGACGTACGCTGCAATGCCCGCCACCAAGCCACCGCCCCCCACCGGCACAAAGATCGCGTCCAGGGCGCCGGGTTGCTGACGCAGGATTTCCATCGCCACGGTGCCTTGGCCGGCGATCACGTCCGGGTCGTCGAACGGCGGCACGAAGGTCGCGCCGTCGCTGTCGGCCAGTTGCAGGGCATGGGCCAGGGCATGGGGGAAGCTTTCGCCATGCAGTACCACGTGCCCCCCACGCGAGCGCACTCCTTGCACCTTGAGTTCCGGGGTGGTGGTCGGCATGACGATGGTCGCCCGCATGCCCAGCCGCGAGGCGGCCAGCGCCACGCCTTGGGCATGGTTGCCCGCCGACGCCGTGATCACGCCGCGCTCGCGCTGGGCCGGGGTCAGGCGCGACAAACGGGTATAGGCGCCGCGAATCTTGAAAGAGAACGTCGGTTGCAGGTCTTCGCGCTTGAGCAGCACCTGGTTGCCCAGGGTGGCCGACAGCGCAGGTGCCAGTTGCAGGGGTGTCTCGATGGCCAGGTCGTACACCGGGGCGCTGAGAATGCGGCGCACCTGCTCTGAAAGCAGCTGCGCGGGCGAGGCGGTGTTACGAGGGCTGACGCTGAGGTTGGTCATCGATGACTCCTGGTGTTTTCGAGGGCCCAGGAGTCGGAAAGAAAAAACCCGCCTCCAGGGCGGGTTCGGTGCACGTACGCGCTAGCCCGCCAATCCGATAATGGCGGTAATAATAATGGCGCGACGCTGCAGGTATGGGTTCATGGGTTGGGAAATTAGCCCGCCACCCCGTAGGAAGTCAACACCTCCTCTTTCAGGTAAATTCCCCGCCAGGCCTTTATGCGCGTCAATCTAGCGCTTGGCGAGCGGCAGTCGACGCCGCGGTAGCGGTAGCAGACGTTCGCCCGACGGGACGCCAGCACTTGGCTGGACCAGTTGAGCAGTCTGGGCTTGACTCTCTGAGGGCGGAGACATCCGCTGCAGCACAGCGCCAATCAAACACCAGAGAACTTCAAGGAGTTCCCGTCCAGCATGTTCAAGACCATCGAAGACCAGTTGCGCAAGCAGGTGGCCCCCGCTGCGCTGCGCGCCGAATTCCGCCAGCACGAATTCGAGGCCATGCGCCGGTTCTGCCTGCTGATATTCAGCGTCAGCATCGTCATTTGGCTGATCTTCGACCTGATCGTCAGCTACCTGGGCGATCAGGAATTCACCTGGCGATCGATGGTGTTTCTCGCTGCACTGTGCGCCATCACGGTCGTGCTTGGGTTTATCCGCAAAAGCCAGCATTTCGACGTGCTCAACCTGATGTTCATCGCGACCATCACCCTGGGCATGCGCCTGGTGATAGACGGCATTCCCATTGCCCTGCGCCCCGTGTGGCTGGTGTTGGGGGTGTCGACGGTGCTCTACAGCGTTTCGGTGCTGCCGGTACAGCGTTGGTCGTTCTTCTGTGCCATGGCCATCACTTGGCTGGTGCTCAATCCTTTCCAGCACACGCGTATCGAGTTTCTCGAACTCGAAGGTGCGATGTTGACGAGCTATGCGGTGTTTCTTTGCGGGCTGGTGATCTACGCCTATTTGCGGATGCGCCAAGCCAAGCTGCACAACTTCTACCTATCCAAGGTCCTGATGGAGCAGGCCTACATCGATGCCCTGACTGAAATCCCAAACCGCCGGTCGTTCATGCTCAAGGCCGAACAGCAGTTGCAACAGGCCCCATCCGGGCAGTACCTGGCGATGATCGACATCGATAATTTCAAGCGGGTCAACGACCGCTTCGGCCATGACATCGGTGATGAGGTGCTCAAGCGTGTGGCCGCGCACATCAAGGCGAGCATGGCCAGCTATGCCTATGCACGCCTGGGCGGCGAAGAGTTCGCCATCTATTTCCAAGGGCTGGATCAGCAAGGTGCCGAGCGGCAAGTGGGAGCGCTGTGTCAGCGGGTGCGCGAAGACCTGAACGCGCACCCGGTGACCATCAGCATCGGCCTGACCCGCGTCGAGCAGGGTGACACCCTGAGCATGGCGCTGGTGCGGGCCGACCAGGCGCTGTACGAAGCCAAGCACAGTGGCAAGGACCGGTTCGTCTGCTGGTCGGCGCAACTGGCAAAAGGTGCCTAGTGGCTGGGTTGCGCACTCCGATTTACCCGCCAAGAACGCACCTTGGTGTCGGAACAACCTGGCCGTTCTCTAACCTGCCGGCAGACGAATCCTGAACTGCGCGCCACCAAGCGCCGACTGGGCCACGGTCAGTGTCCCGCCCTGCCCCTCGATGGCCCGCCGGCTGATGGCAAGCCCCAGCCCGAAGCCACCGGTACTGCGGTCCCGGCTACGGTCCAGCCGGTAGAACGGCTGGAAGATCCGCTCGCGTTCCTCGGGAGGAATGCCGATGCCGTCGTCTTCCACGGTCACCAGGCACGCGCCGTCTTCTTCCGCGCGCAGGCGCAGCAGCAGGCTCTCGTCGCAATAGCGCATGGCATTGCGCACCAGGTTCTGCACGGCGCGCGCGGTCAGACGGGGGTCGAGCACGAAACGCGGCAACCGGGTCTCGGCCCGCACTTCCCACTGAATGCCCCGCCCGTCGAGCTCTTCGGCGAACCCGCCGAGCACGCTGTCGACCAGCTCCAGCAATGACACCTCGACCCGCTCGCGGGCCTGGTCGGCATTCTGCAGGCGGCTGTAGGACAGCAGCTCCAGCACCAGCTCATCGAGTTCACGCACGTGCCCGACCAGTTCCAGCAGGCGCTTGCGGCATGGTGGTGGCACCTCATCGAACAACAGCACCAGGCCGAAATCCAGCCGAGTCAGCGGTGTGCGCAACTCGTGGGACACCGCATTGAGCAGCTCGCGCTGCTGATTGACATGCCGCTCCAGGTCGCTGGCCATGGTGTCGAATACCCCGGCCAGCTCGCCGATGTTCGAGCGCGGTGAAATATGTGTCCTTTCGGCCATCTGCCCCTGGCCCAGACGCCGGGCGGTTTCCTTCAGGCGTTCCAGATCACGCCAGTGCGGCCACACCCACAGCAGCAGGCAACCGAGCATGGCGGCGCCGATCAGCACCGTGACTCCCCAGGACAACAGGTTGATGTCCAACGGGTCCGGTGGGGTGTACAGGCTCACCAGCCAGTCCTGGTCCAACGGCGCCAGGGCGGTGTCGTAGTAGCCCCAGTCGGCGATACGCACCACGTTCTGGCCTTGCGTCAGGCGCGCGCGCTCCGGCGCCGTCAGTTCGGCCTGGTCCATGCGCAGCAATTTGATTTCCAGTGGCGCGAAGCTCTGCGCCAATTGCCGCTCCACCTGCGGCCACTGCTCGCGCGGGGTTTGCTGGAACTGGCGCACCAGCAGCGATTGCACGCCCTTGGCCTGCTCCAGGTTGTAGGCCATGAAGCGGTCATGGAACAGGCCGACGATGGTGTCGGGGATGAACAGCAGGGCGCCGGCGTAGGCGGCGATGATCACCAGATACAGGCGCACCAGAATCTTCAGCATGGCGTGTCAGTACTCCCACTCGACCCGGCTGAACAGATAACCCTTGCCCCACACAGTCTTGATCTTGCGCGCCTCACCGGCGTGGTCATCGAACTTGCGCCGCAGCTTGGAGATGGCCACGTCCACCGAGCGGTCGGTGCCGTTGAACTCGATGCCGCGCAATTGCTGGAGAATGCGGTCGCGGCTGAGCACCTCGCCGGCATTGCGGGCCAGCACCACCAACAGGTTGTACTCGCTGCTGGACAGCTCCACCTCGTCGCCGCGCCAGGTGACGACACGCTCGGCCAGGTCGATGCGCAAGCCCCCGACCTGGATCAGGTCACTGTCCAGGCGAGGTTCGTTGACCATGCTGCGACGCAGCAAAGTGCGTACCCGTGCCAGCAGCACGCGTGGCTCACACGGCTTGGTGACGTAATCGTCGGCGCCCATCTCCAGCCCCAACACCTGGTCGTGGCTGTCGTCGCGGGCAGTGAGCATGAGGATCGGCAGGGATTGCGACTCCTGACGCAGCAAGCGGCATACCTGCAGGCCATCCAGACCCGGCAACATCAGGTCAAGCACCACCAGATCGGGCTTTTGCCGGCGGAACTCTTCCAGCACGTGGTCGCCTCGGGCAATCACCCGGACGTGAAAATCGTTTCGTTGCAAGTAGCTGGCGATCAGTTCGGACAAGGCACTGTCGTCTTCGACCAGGAGAATATTCGGCATAGGCGGTGAGAAGAACGGGTGAATGAAGAGGATTGACGCGCTGCAGGATATAGAATCCCATGGCCGTCAATGAGAATTCTTACACTTTTTCACATTCGCCCTACATAGCTTCACAGCCAACGCAGGAGCGGCTGCCTTAGCATAGGCTCGGTCATTTTCGGAAGATCCGCATGTCAATTTCTTTCCCTTTTCGTCTGCGCCCCCTGGCGCTTCTGGCGCTGCTGACCCTGTCGTTGGCCGGCTGCGACGACGCCGCCGAGCAGGACGCACAGACACCCCCGCCCCAGGTCCGGGTCGAAACCGTGCAGGTTCAGCCCCTGGCCATCAGCACTGAGCTCAGCGGTCGCATCCTCGCGCCGCGCACCGCCGAGGTCCGCGCACGGGTCAGCGGCGTGGTGCTCAAGCGCGTGTACCGCGAAGGCAGCGACGTCAAACAGGGCGATGTCCTGTTCTTGATCGATCCTGCGCCGTTCAAGGCCGACCACGACGCCGCCCGCGCCACCCTGGCCAAAGCCGAGGCCAACCTGTACCAGGCGCGCCTGCAAGAGCAGCGTTACCGCGAGCTGGTGGACGACAAGGCAGTCAGCCGCCAGGAGTACGACAATGCCCGCGCCGCCTTCCTCCAGGCCGGCGCTGTCGTGGCCGAGGCCAAGGCAGCCCTGGAACGTGCCCGCCTGAACCTAGGCTACGCCACAGTCACCGCGCCGATTTCCGGACGCATCGGCAGGGCCCTGGTCACCGAGGGCGCATTGGTGGGCCAGAACGAAACCACACCGCTGGCGACCATCCAGCAGTTGGACCCGATCCACGCCGACGTCACCCAGTCGACCCGCGAGCTCAACACCCTTCGCCGGGCCATGCGCGCCGGCGAGTTGCAGCAGGTCGGCGAAGGCCAGGCCAGGGCGACCTTGATCCAGGACGACGGCACGGCCTATCCGCTGCCGGGCAAGCTGCTGTTCTCAGACATCAGCGTCGACCCGAGCACCAACCAGATCACCCTGCGCAGCGAGTTCCCCAACCCGGACCTCGACCTGCTGCCGGGTAGCTATGTGCGCGTGCGCCTGGACCAGGCCGTGCAACCGAAGGGCATCAGCGTGCCGCAGCGCGCGATCCTGCGCGACAGCGCCGGTGTGCCCAAGGTGCTGGTGGTCGATGAGCAGGCGCGCATCAGCGAACGCCAGGTGGTACTGGGCAACGCCCAGGGCGATCGCTGGATCGTCACCCAGGGGCTGGCCGCAGGCGAGCGCGTGGTGATCGAAGGCCTGCAACACGTCAAGGCAGGCGACCAGGTCCAGGTCGACACTGCCCCAGATGCCCTGCCCATCGTTCAGCACACTGGCCAGTGAGGGCCTGATTCATGCCGCAGTTCTTCATCGACCGCCCGGTGTTCGCCTGGGTGGTCGCGCTGTTCATCCTGCTTGCCGGCGCCCTGGCCCTGCCCCAGTTGCCGGTGGCCCAATACCCCAACGTGGCGCCGCCACAGGTGGAGATCTACGCGGTCTACCCGGGCGCCTCGGCGGCGACCATGGACGAAAGCGTGGTCAGCCTGATCGAGCAGGAGCTCAACGGCGCCGACAACCTGTTGTACTTCGAGTCCCAGAGCAGCCTGGGTAGCGCCACCATCACTGCCACCTTCGAGCCGGGCACCCACCCGGACCTGGCCCAGGTGGACGTGCAGAACCGCCTTAAGGTGGTCGAGTCACGCCTGCCACGCCCGGTGACGCAGCAGGGCCTGCAAGTGGAGAAGGTCTCCACGGGCTTTTTGCTGCTGGCCACCCTCACTTCCGAGGACGGCAGCCTCGATGAGACCGCCCTCTCCGATATCCTCGCGCGCAACGTGATGAACGAGATCCGCCGCCTCAAGGGCGTGGGCAAGGCCCAGCTGTATGGCTCGGAGCGAGCCATGCGGATCTGGATCGACCCGCAGAAGCTGATCGGTTTCAACCTCACGCCCAATGACGTGGCCGACGCCATTGCCGCGCAGAACGCCCAGGTCGCCCCCGGCAGCATCGGCGATCTGCCGGGGCGCGGCACTCAGGAAATCACCGCCAACGTGGTGGTCAAGGGCCAGTTGGGCACACCCGAGGAATTTGCCGCCATCGTCCTGCGCGCCAACCCCGACGGCTCCACGGTGACCATCGGCGATGTCGCCCGGGTGGAGATCGGCGCCCAGGAATACCAGTACGGCACACGCCTCAACGGCAAACCGTCCACCGCCTTCAGCGTCCAGCTCTCACCGGGCGCCAACGCCATGGAGACCGCGACCCTGGTGCGGGCCAAGATGGAAGAGCTGGCACGTTACTTCCCCGAGGGCGTGCGCTATGACATCCCCTACGACACCTCACCCTTCGTCAAGGTGTCGATCCAGCAAGTGATCAGCACCCTGTTCGAGGCCATGCTGCTGGTGTTCCTGGTGATGTTCCTGTTCCTGCAGAACATCCGCTACACGCTGATTCCGACCTTGGTGGTGCCCGTGGCGCTGATGGGAACCTTCGCCACGATGCTCGCACTGGGCTTTTCGGTGAACGTGCTGACGTTGTTCGGCATGGTCCTGGCCATCGGCATTCTGGTGGACGATGCCATCGTGGTGGTGGAGAACGTCGAACGGATCATGGCCGAGGAAGGCCTCTCGCCCAAGCAGGCCACGCGCAAGGCCATGGGCCAGATCAGCGGCGCCATCGTCGGCATCACCCTGGTGCTGGTGGCGGTGTTCCTGCCGATGGCCTTCATGAAGGGCTCGGTGGGGGTGATCTACCAGCAGTTCTCGGTGTCGATGGCGGTATCGATCCTGTTCTCGGCGTTCCTGGCCCTGAGCCTGACTCCGGCCCTGTGCGCGACCCTGCTCAAGCCCTTGGCCAAAGGCGAGCACCACGAGCGCAAGGGCTTCTTCGGCTGGTTCAACCGTCGCTTCGAACGCATGAGCGAAGGCTATCAACACTGGGTGGTGCATGCCCTCAAGCGCAGCGGCCGCTACCTGTTGGTCTACGGCGTACTGCTGGCGGTGCTCGGCTATGGCTTCAGCCAACTGCCGAGCGCCTTCCTGCCAACCGAGGACCAGGGCTACACCATCACCGACATCCAGTTGCCGCCGGGTGCCAGTCGCATGCGCACCGAGCAGGTGGCCGCGCAGATCGAGGCGCACAACGCCGGCGAGCCTGGCGTGGGCAACACCACGCTGATCCTGGGCTTCAGCTTCTCGGGCAGCGGGCAGAACGCCGCACTGGCATTCACCACGCTCAAGGACTGGTCCGAGCGCGGTGCCAAGGACAGCGCCCAATCGATCGCCGACCGCGCAACCGAGGCCTTTGCCCAGCTCAAGGACGCGGTGGCGTATTCCGTGCTGCCACCACCCATCGACGGGCTGGGTGAGTCCACCGGCTTCGAGTTCCGCTTGCAGGACCGCGGCGGCATGGGCCACGAGGCATTGATGGCAGCCCGAGACCAATTGCTGGACGAGGCCCGCAAGAGCAAAGTGCTGACCAACGTGCGCGAAGCCTCGCTGGCCGAGAGCCCGCAGGTCCAGCTGGAGATCGACCGACGCCAGGCCAACGCGTTGGGCGTGTCGTTCGCCGACATCGGCGCGGTGCTCGACACGGCCGTGGGCTCGAACTACGTCAACGACTTCCCCAACCAGGGCCGCATGCAGCGGGTGGTGGTGCAGGCCGAAGGCGATCAACGCAGTCAGGTGGAAGATCTGCTCAAGATTCACGTGCGCAACAGCAGCGGCAAGATGGTGCCTCTGGGGGCGTTCGTGCAGGCCAAGTGGGTCAGTGGCCCGGTGCAGTTGACCCGCTACAACGGCTACCCGGCGGTGTCCATCTCCGGAGAGCCTTCCGCTGGCTACAGCTCCGGCGAGGCCATGACCGAAATCCAGCGCCTGGTCGACCAGTTGCCGGCCGGCGCAGGCCTTGAATGGACGGGCCTATCGCTGCAGGAGCGGTTGTCCGGCAGCCAGGCGCCGCTGCTGATGGCGTTGTCGCTGCTGGTGGTGTTCCTGTGCCTGGCGGCGCTGTACGAGAGCTGGTCGATCCCCACCGCAGTGTTGCTGGTGGTCCCGCTGGGCGTGCTCGGCGCCGTGCTGGCGGTGACCTTGCGCGGCATGCCCAACGATGTGTTCTTCAAGGTCGGCCTGATCACCCTGATCGGCCTGTCGGCGAAGAACGCCATCCTGATCATCGAGTTCGCCAAAAGCCTGGTGGACCAGGGGCAAGACCCGGTCAGCGCCGCGGTGCAGGCCGCGCGTCTGCGCTTGCGGCCAATCGTGATGACCTCGCTGGCGTTCATCCTCGGCGTGGTGCCCCTGGCCATCGCCACAGGCGCAAGTTCAGCGAGCCAACAAGCCATCGGCACCGGCGTGATCGGCGGCATGCTCAGCGCCACCCTGGCGGTGGTGTTCGTGCCGGTGTTCTTCGTGGTGGTGATGCGCCTGGCCGGGCGACGCCAGGCCAAGGACAGCCAGGCGCAGCCCCACGAAGCCTGACTGGACAACACCTGCGTGACATGGGAGGGTTCCGGGCAATGACTGCCTGGAACCCTTTTTCATGTCTGCTCCCCTGCCCCCTTGTTCCGTTCTCATTCTTGCCGGCGGCCGCGGCCAGCGCATGGGCGGCCGCGACAAAGGCCTGGTGCCCTGGCACGGCGAGCCGCTGGTGGCCCATGTGCAGCGGGTGGTACGGCCGCTGAGTGACGATGTGGTGATCTCGTGCAACCGCAACCACGAGGCATACCGGGCCTATGCCGATCAGTTGGTGTCCGACGCCGAGGCGGACTTCCCCGGCCCGCTGGCCGGCGTAATCGCCGGGCTCGCGGCAGCACGGCATGACTGGGTGGTGGTGCTGGCGTGCGATGCCCCACGCCTGGATCAAGCGTTGGTCACCGACCTGCTGCGCCTGGCAGTCGAGCACGACAGCCCGGCCATGGTGCGCCAAGGTGGGTTCTGGCAGCCGATGTTCAGTGTGTTGCCACGCAAGGTATTGCCGCTGCTGGAACAGGCCTGGAGCACTGGCGAACGGAGCTTGCAGAAGGCCCTGTTGCGCACGTCCGTGCAAGGGCTGGAATGTACCGAGACAGATAGTCGGCTGAGCAACTTCAACAGCCCCCAGTGGCTCGAACAGTGACCAAGGCCGCTGCGCGGCCCATAGCAGGCTTGGCCAGTACCCCCAGGCGCCATCCCCGACCGCACGGATATTTGCTACACGTCATCCCAGACACCACCACCAACCGCACGGATACTTACTACACGCCAGCCCAGACACCACCAATCGCGACCTCAGAAGGCCAAGTGGAGGTGTCTGGAGGGGTTGGCGCGCAGCGCCCTTCGGCGCAGCCGAAGTCGCGAGATGGAGGCTTGCGCAGCAAGCCGGAGGCCGCAAAGCCCCGCAAGGCACCGGAGCGCAGGGAACCCCGGAGCGCAGCGCAGGGGCCGTATGGGGGAGCCAACGGCTTTGGTTACTTTGGCCAAGACCAAAGTAACCCGCAGTAAAGGCGGAAAGCGTCAGCCGTGCCACCACAAAAAAATGGACACAACCAAAAAAACCCAAACCTACCCTTTCAACGCCTCGATACTGATCTCCCGCATCCGAAACTTCTGCACCTTCCCCGTCACCGTCATCGGAAACTCCTCCACGAAGCGGAAGTAACGCGGCACCTTGAAGTGCGCGATGCGGGCCTTGGCCCACTCGCGCAGTTCCTCTTCGCTGGCGACATGCCCAGGATGCAAGCGAATCCAGGCCACGATCTCCTCGCCATACTTGCTGCACGGAATACCGATCACCTGCACATCGGCCACCGCCGGATGGGTGAAGAAGAACTCCTCCAACTCACGCGGATAAATGTTTTCGCCGCCACGAATGATCATGTCCTTGCTGCGCCCGACGATGCGCACATACCCATGCTCGTCCATTACCGCCAGGTCACCGGTGTGCATCCAGCCCTCGGCGTCGATGCTCTCGGCGGTGGCCTTGGGGTTGTTCCAGTAACCGAGCATCACGCTGTAGCCGCGGGTGCACAGCTCGCCGATCTGCCCTCGGGGCACGGTGGCACCTTCGGCGTCGATGATCTTGTTTTCCAGCCGAGGCTGGGTACGGCCCACCGTGGTCACGCGCAGTTCCAGCTCATCGTCCGGGCCGGTCTGCAGCGACACCGGGCTGGTCTCGGTCATGCCATAGGCGATCTGCACCTCGGCCATGTGCATCTCGTCGATCACCCGGCGCATCACCTCGATCGGGCAGGTGGCGCCCGCCATGATGCCGGTGCGCAGGCTGGAGAGGTCGAATTCACCGCGCTGAGGATGATCGAGCTCGGCGATGAACATCGTCGGCACCCCATAGAGCGCGGTGGCATGTTCCTCGGCCACCGCGCGCAGGGTGGCCAGCGGGTCGAAGGCGTCGTTGGGGTAGATCAGGGTGCTACCGTGGGTGAGGCAGCCCAGGTTGGCCATGACCATGCCGAAACAGTGATACAGCGGCACCGGCACCACCAGGCGGTCGTGCTCGGTCAGGCCCAGGCTTTCGCCGACCATGTAGCCGTTGTTGAGAATGTTCTGGTGGCTCAGGGTCGCCCCTTTGGGAAAACCGGTGGTGCCCGAGGTGTACTGGATGTTGATCGGATCGTTTGGCTGCAACTGCGCCTGGCGCTCGGCCAACGCCTGTGCGCTGACCTCATCGGCACGTGCCTGCAAATCATCCCAGGCGAGAAAGCCCGCCGGGGGTTCCTTGGCCAGGCTGATGACCCCGCGCAACTCAGGCAACCGTTCGCAGTGCAGCTCACCTGGGCGGCTGCCCTGCAGCCCCGGCACCAGGCTCAGCAGCATGGCGTGGTAGTCGGAGGTCTTGAAGGCACCTGCGCAGATCACCCAGCGGCAACCAGCCTGCCCCAGCGCATAGTCCAGTTCGCTGCTGCGATACGCCGGATTGATGTTGACCAGGATGGCCCCGACTTTGGCGCTGGCGAACTGGGTGATGCACCACTGGGCGCAGTTCGGTGCCCAGATGCCCAGACGATCGCCGGCCTGTACACCCAGGGCCATCAATGCACGAGCATGGCGGTCGACGGCCTCGGCCAGCTCGCGCCAGGTGTAGCGCAGCCCTTGGTGACGGACGATCAGGGCGTCGCGATCAGGGAAGCGCGCGACGGTGGCGTCGAAGGCATCGCCGATACAGTGAGTGAGCAAGGCCTTGTCCGGGCTGCCCTGGGAGTAGCTTGGCTCAGGCATGGGGGTTCTCTTGTTGTTCTGGCGTTTACCGATCGGCCTCCTCGCGGGTAAACCCGCGAAGAAGCCCACACCGACCTAGCGGACGAACACCTGGGTGGTGGTGATCGCCATGTCTCCGCCGGGCAGCTTGATGTTCTTCACCTTCTTCATCGTCTGCGGGTCGAACACCGCGATGTCGTTGAAGGTCCCGGCCAGGTACAGCTTGCTGCCAGCACGGTCGAACGCTACGCAATAGTAAGTGTGGTCCAAATTCGCAGCCTGGATCAGCTTGCGCTCCTTGATGTCATAGCGGGCCAGGCGATTGAGCACGCCGTACATCTGGTTGGGGTCCTTGGGCGAGCGCAGGCCGGTGAAGTACAGCTCGGTGAGGTCGGCGAACTCCTGGGTGTGGGTCTTGCCGGTTTTCAGGTCCACGCTCAGGTAGCCATACAGCAGCGCGGCCTCGTTCGGGTCCTGCTTGGCGTCCTTGAACTTGGCCACGGTGTAGAGCATCGAGAATTCGTGACGGCCAGTCTGGTGCGGCCAGAAGTACAGCACGTCCGGCGCGCTATAGCCTGGGCGGTTCCAGTTGCGCAGGGGCAAGGCCACTTCGTACTTGCCGGTGTTCACGTCCATCTTGTAGATGTCCGCCCCGGCCACGTACAGGCTGCCATCGTCCCCGGCGCGCATCAGGTAGACCTGGCGCGGCATGGGGAAGTGGCGAACCGGCTTGGCATTGAGCCCATCGGCAGTGCGGAACACCTCGAGGCGCGGCGGCTTGACCACGTAGTGATCGTTCAAGCGCTGGGTCGGGTTGACCGTGGCATACACTTCCTTGCCGTCGGGGCTGATGGCGAAGGAGAACATCGAACGCCCCACTTCCCCCGGTACATTGGACAGGTTGGCATGGAAGGTGGTGCCACAGGTGTCCAGGTCGATGCCGTAGATGTCGCCGAAATGGTTGTTCAGCACGTAGGCGGTGCGCTTGTCCGGCGCCATCATCGCCGTGCCGGGTCCGAAGGCGTCGGGCATGCGGCAGGTCTTGTAGAGCGTGTCGCTGGCCACGTCCACCACGTGCAGGTTGTTCGGGTAGTTGGTGGCGATCAGGTACTCGTGGCCGGCCTTGAGGGCGGGCCCGGTGTCGGCCGCCTGGGCCGTCCAGGCGCCGGCACAGACGGCGGCGGTGAGCGCGAGCTGTGCGCAGAATCCAGGTTTCATGCGGTTTCCCCTTGTTGTTCTTGTCTGGCCGGTCACTTGTCTTTCGGGAATACGGTGCCCAGGTTGCGCCAGTCTTCCATCGAGTTGGTGGCCTGGGCGTTCCAGTCCTGGTAGGTGCTCATCATGTCCGGCACCTGGGCAGGCCACCAGCACGGGTCGGAGCAGCCATACAGGTCCGCCTCCATCGGCTGGCAGAGGGAGCTGACGCCGCCAAAGGCGTCCACTTCCCAGCCCGGGTCGGTGGTGGCGGTGCAGCCTGCCACCGCGCTCATGGCCACGACCTCTTCCACACGGTCTTCGGCGGCGGCCTGCTCAAGGATGCGGGCCTTGTTGTTCAGGGGCTTCAAGTGCTTCATGTCAGTGCGCCTTCCGCGGAGTGATGTAGCGATCGATGAAGGCCGGATTGGCGGCCATGATGCGGCTGTAGACCTCGATGCCGAAGTCCACCCAGTCGCGCATCAGTTCGCAGTAGTGATAGGTCGGGTGGGTGGGGTCGCCATAGCGCGCGTAGCTTTCGTGGTAGCAGCCACCGGAGCACAGGTTGCGGATACGGCAGCTGTCGCAACCGGTGCCGCTGCGGTCCAGGCGCTGGGACAGAAAATCATTGAGCTGCGCGTGCTTCACGCCTTGGTGCACATTGCCGAAGGTGGGCAGGCTGGAGCCGGTGAAGCGATGGCAGAGGTTGAGCTCGCCTTCGTGGTCCACGGCCAGCATTTTCAGCCCGGCACCGCACGGCAGGGCCTTCTTGTGGCCCTCGTGGATATCGGTGATCAGCTGATGCAGGTTGGAAAAACCGATGTTGCGATGCTCCAGTGCCGCCTCCAGGTAGCGCTGCCCAAGGGCTTTCATGTTGGCGAAGACTTGCACCAGCTCCTCGCCGGTCAGGTTGAAGCTGGCCATGTCGCCTGAGGTGACCGGGGCGAAACCGACTTCGGCGAACCCCAGCTCGTTGAACAGGTGGTTCCAGATGGTCTCCACATCGGTGATGCCACGGGTCAGGGTCACCCGCGCACCCACCGGCCGGCTGTGGTAGCGCGACAGCAGCATGTCGACCTTGCGCCGCACCACGTCATAGGTGCCCTGCCCGCCCACGGTGATGCGGTTGCGGTCGTGCACGGTCTTGGGTCCGTCGATGCTCACCGAGAGGCCAAAACGATGGGCGTTGAGCCAGTCGACGATCTCTTCGGTCAGCAGCGTGGCGTTGGTGGTCATGATGAACTCGACCTGCTTGCCCGCCTCGGCGAAACGCCGCTCGCAGTAGGCGACCATGTGCTCGATCAGCGGCCGGTTGGACAGCGGCTCGCCGCCGAAGAACACCACGCTGTAGCGCTGCTCGTCGGGCGATTCCTTGAGCAGCATCTCCACCGAGGCCTCGGCGGTGGCGGCGCTCATCTTCTTGCCGGCCGAGGGTTTGTCCAGGTCTTCCTTGTAGCAGTAGGTGCAGCTGAGGTTGCAGCCGGTATTGACGTTGAGCACCACAGTGTTGAGCGCCGTGCGCTCGACCTTGCGCAGGGCGATCTCCGGCGTCAGTGGCGAGCCGTCGCTGACCAGCTCCAAGGCGATCAGCTCGCGCAGCGTGTCTTCGACGTCCTGGCCGGCGAAGCGCTGGCCCAGGCGTTGTACCAGCTCCTCGGCCGAGCAGCCCTGTTGGCGCAGGGTGTCGATGATGTCGCCGGTCACCGCGTCGGCGGCGAACAGCGAACTGCTGGGGATATGAAAGAGCATGCGGTCGGCATCCACCCGCACCTCGTGCAGGTTGCGTTCGACCAGGTTCAATAGTGCGCCCATGGCGACCTCTCGATGATTCTTCAGCCCGTTCTTGGATGGCACGCGCGACAACCGGCCGTCATGGCAAGGGTGGGTTGTTCCAGCGCTGCACGGTGACGATCATGTGGCCTTCGCCCTTCTGGCCGCCGTCTTCGAGTTCGGCGATGACCTTCAGGTTGCCGGCATTGTTGGTCATCATCTTGCGCTCGGGGTTGGGGCCGGCACCGGCCGGCATGAAGATGCCGTCAGGTTGCATCTGGCCTGCGAACTTCACGTCCTCGTCTTCCACGGCGCGCTCGTTGTACGGCTCGACCTTCCACTTGGCCGGCAGGTAGCCGATACGCAGTGGCTGGCCACTGGCGTCCTTGCCCCAGGCTTCGGCCTCGAAGCGGCCCTGGACCTTGGGCGTGGAGCCGCCGTTCTCACCGATACGGGCGATGGAGAAGGCCGGGACCACCTTGACCTCCTCGACCTTGTCGTACACCGCCAGATTCACGCCCTTGAGCGCGCCAATGGCCACCTCGCGCTGACCCGGCGCGGCATCGGCCGCAGCGCGTGCCTTGACCCGCACCTGCGTCGGCGTGGACTCCAGCACCTCGGTCACCTCGACCCCGGCGCCCAATGCCGGCTTGCCGGACAGGCCGCTGCCGACCAGAGTGATCTCGCTTTCGCTGCCCGCCTTGATGAACGCCGGCTGCACCGCCAGCAGGCGTGCCTTGCCCTCCTTCACCGCGCTGAAGTCCAGGCCACGCTCGTCGTGCTCGGCCTCGAACATGCGGCCTTTCATCTCGCCATCGAGTGCGGCGAACACCTGACGCAAGTTGCTGTCGCCGACCTTCACAGTGCCGCGCCACTCGTAGCCGTTGTAGAGAATCGCCGAGCCGCTGCCGTTGAACGGCGTGCCGTCGGCATAGGTGCCCTTGACCTCGACCTTGAAGGTGTCGTCCTTGTCGGCAGTCACGCTCATCACACCGCGCACATCGCCCTTGGCCAGCATGTGCCCGCTGAAGGCCCACTGGCCCGGCAAGGCATCGGCCTTGGGCCGGTTCTTGAGCCATTGGGTCCAGGCCGGGTTGTCGAGTGGGTAACGCTTGGCCAGGTCCGGGACCATCTGCTTGAGCGCGATGTCCAGCCAGTCGCGGTCGCGGGCCTGGGCCTGGTACTCGAGGGACGGCCACTGGCCGAGGTGGAAGTTGACCAGGTGTTCCCATTCCTGGGCCGGGCGACGCTGCAAGGCGACGCGGGCACCGGAGTGGCAACGGCCGCACATCTGGCTGGTCTGGTCGTCGAAATGCTCGACGGTATTGAGCCGGCGCTCCATGGCGTAACGCACGCCTTCGGTCTCGCTGGGTGCCAGGCCTTGCTTGTCCGCCAGGTACTTGACCAGGGTGCGACGGTCATCGTCGCTGATCTGCAGCCCATGCATCACCTGCATGCGCGCAATGCTCATCAGCCAGCCTTCGGGGGTCTTGCGCTGGTGACTGATGCGGCTGTAACTGTCGTTACCTTCGGGGATGTGGCACCCCATGCACTTCGATTGCAACAGGCTCAGGCCCTGCTCGGCCGCCATGGCCTGGGTGCTCAGCAGTGCGGCGGCGACCAGCGCCAGTTTGCCCGCATGCCGCCGGAGTCGAGTCGTCTTCAAGGTCAGACCTCCACGGTGTTGTTCTTATCGTTATCGCACGCTCTGATACCGCTGGTGCATGTGACGAGGGCTGATACAGAAAGTGTGCCAGCCTGCGCAAAAACCTTTGTTTTCAATAGATTGGGGGCTTTTCTCCGAGGATTTCATCTAGCCACCGGCAAACCGGAACGTCCCATTTCGCGACAGACTGTTTCAGTGTGAGACACAGCTCCGGCATCGGGCGCTTCGCGGCGCCAAACCCGCGAAGCACCCGACCCGGCCCCACTGTTTCAGCACCGTCTCATCCCGTCTCAATGTGCAACAGCATAGCCCTTGGCAGTCGACCTCCACCCAGCACCAAACCCTTGTCGGTCAAGGCCATTGCCGCACCCGCCCGGCCTTGGCACGGCCATTGCGCAGGTGCCTCCACACTCCCATGACAAGAGGCACCGAACCATGCATTGCGAACTGCCCCTCCTCCCTGCCACCCGTGCGTTTCTCGAGCGCAAGCTGAAAATGCGCATCGGCGCCGATTGGCAGGACGCCGCCAGCGGACGGACCATGAGTTTTCGCAACCCGGCCACTGGCGAGGTACTGGGGGAAGTGCCCTCGGCCGACCCGCAGGATGTGGACCGCGCAGTCAAAGCCGCGCGCCAGGCTTTCGACGACTCGCCCTGGAGCCGCCTGCGCCCACGGGAGCGGCAGAACCTGCTGTGGCGCCTGGCCGATTTGATGGAGCGCGACGCCCAAGTACTGGCCGAGCTCGAGTGCCTGAACAACGGCAAGAGCGCTGCCGTGGCCCAGGTGATGGACGTGCAGCTGGCCATCGATTTTCTGCGCTACATGGCCGGTTGGGCGACCAAGATCGAAGGCAGCACGGTCGAGCCGTCCCTGCCTTTGATGCCGAACGAGCAGTTCCATGGGTTCATCCGTCGCGAGGCGGTGGGCGTGGTCGGCGCCATCGTGGCCTGGAACTTCCCGCTGCTGCTGGCCTGCTGGAAACTCGGCCCGGCCTTGGCGACCGGTTGCACCTTGGTGCTCAAGCCCGCCGACGAAACCCCGCTGACCGCGCTCAAGCTTGCCGAGCTGGTGGATGAAGCCGGCTATCCGGCCGGGGTCTTCAACGTGGTCACCGGCACCGGCCTTAACGCTGGCGCCGCCCTCAGCAGCCATCCTGGGGTGGACAAACTGACCTTTACCGGCTCCACCGAAGTCGGCAAACAGATCGGCAAGGCGGCCATGGACAACATGACCCGGGTCACCCTGGAGCTGGGCGGCAAATCGCCGACCATCGTCATGCCCGACGCCAACCTGCAGGAGGCCGCCGCCGGCGCCGCCACGGCGATCTTCTTCAACCAGGGCCAGGTGTGCTGCGCCGGCTCGCGTCTGTATGTGCACCGCAAGCATTTCGACAATGTGGTCGCCGACATCGCCGGCATTGCCAATGGCATGAAGCTAGGCAATGGCCTGGACCCGTCGGTGCAGATGGGCCCGCTGATTTCGGCCAAGCAACAGGATCGGGTTACCGGCTACATCGAGCTCGGCCGTGAGCTGGGCGCCACCATTGCCTGCGGCGGCGAGGGCTTCGGGCCAGGCTACTTCGTCAAGCCGACGGTGATCATCGATGTCGACCAACGCCATCGCCTGGTGCAGGAGGAGATCTTCGGGCCCGTGCTGGTGGCCATGCCCTTCGACGACATCGACGAAGTGGTGCGCTTGGCCAACGACAACCCCTACGGGCTGGGCGCGAGCATCTGGTCCAACGACCTGGGCGCGGTGCACCGGATGATTCCGCGTATCAAGTCCGGCTCGGTGTGGGTCAACTGCCACAGCGCTCTGGACCCATCCCTGCCCTTCGGCGGCTACAAGCTCTCTGGGGTCGGTCGCGAGATGGGGGCCAATGCCATCGAGCACTACACCGAGCTCAAGTCGGTGCTGATCAAGCTCTGACGCGCACGCCGTTGCGGTCTGTTCGCGGGTAGACCCGCTCCCACGGGGTTTGTGTGACCCCCCGCGAACAGGCCGGAGCAGGCAACACACACAACAAAAACAAACATGGAGCACACCATGAGGCACACACTCGCCTGCACGTTGGCCCTGCTGGCCGCCGCCCCTCTGACCCAGGCCCACGAACTCTACAACCAGGAGGGCACCGTCCTGAACGCTGAGCTCGAGGCCCTGTTCGGCGCGTTCCACAGTGACGAGAGCTTCAACCTGGCCGGCAACCGCCGACCGGGCAGCAGTGACTGGCGCGAGGGCTACGTCAAGTATGGGCTTAGCGGTAGCCAGGCGCTGGCCGGCACCGGCACGCTGTATGGCGCCTTCAGCCTGCTCAGTTCCGCGACCTGGGGCGATGGCGATGCTGCCGGATTGTCCTTGGGCGATGAGCGCCGCACCGCCGTCGAGGACGCTTACCTGGGCTGGCGCTCGGGTACCCTGTTCCCGGCATTGGGCGAAGATGGCATCGATGTTTCCGGCGGACGCCAGGTGGTGACGTTGGGCGATGGTTTCCTGATCCAGGGCGACCCGGTCAATCTCGGCAACGTCGATCTGGGCGCCAACTTCGACCGAGGTGGCGCGTATTACCTGGCCGCACGCAAGGCCTTCGACCGTACCGCCGTGCTGCGCCTGGGTGGCAGCCAGGGCTGGCGAGGCGATCTGATGTGGCTCAAATCCGACAACCACTACCAGGCGGACACCTCCCTGGCCGTGACCAATCTGGAGCATGTCGCCGACGCAGGTACCCTTGGCGTGAGCTGGATCCGAGGGCTGGACGTCGACCGGCGCTATGCCCAGATCATGGGCCTGGAGCACCGCGACGGTATGGATACCTACAGCCTGCGCGGGCGCGGCAGCCTAGGAGTGAAAGACCTGGAACTGGCAGCGGAATACGTCACCCAGGACCGTACCGGCGGGCGCGAGGACGCCTGGTACCTGGAAGGTAACTGGACCTTCTCCGACGTGCCCTGGTCGCCGACGGCCACCTACCGCTACAGCCGCTTCTCCGAAGACTTCGACCCGCTGTTCTATGGCGCCAGCCGTGGCTATGGCACCTGGTTCCAGGGCGAGGTAGCGGCCAACTATGCCGGGCCATTCAACAGCAACACCCAGGTGCATCACGTGGGGCTCAAGGCAAAGCCAAGGGACAACCTGACCCTGGGCGCACTGTATTTCGACTTCGATACCCTCGAAACCGACCAAGGCAATCTGGGCGGGCGTGAACTGGACCTGTACGTGGAATGGATGGTCAATGACCACGTCTTGATCAGCCCTCTGGTGGGGTTCTACAAACCTGAGCGCAGCGCCAGTGACGGCGGCGTTCAGTTGGGTGGGCGGGATACCGGAACCTACCTGCAACTGCTGGTCGGGACCTTCTTCTAGCAACGCGCAGCTGCTGAACGGCCCTTCGCAGCTTCGCCTGCGATGGGCCTCAACGCTCTCACCGATACCCCTGCTCGGCTAACCACCGGCGCACCATCCCCTGCTGCTCCACAGCCATCCCGGCCAGTACCGACTGCAACGCCTCGCCCACCTGCACGGCTCGCACCACCGGTGCCAGTTCGACCCCATGCAGATGCCAGATTCCCAATGGCTGGTCCCGGGTCACGACCACCTCGGCCTCCTCCACCAGGCCGTCGCGCAGCACCGGTCGACGCGCCACCTGCACAGCCTGCCAGTGCGCCTCGGCGTGCATCGGCTGAGCGTCTGGCCACGCGCGGCGCCGGGCCCAGAACGTGTGCTCGGCACGGCCCTGCTCCTGGGCGTAGAAGTCCCGGCCGATGCGGGCAAAGCGCAGGAACAGTTGCTCGACCCGCGCTTGGTGGAACTGCCGCGCCAAGACCGCGCGCTCGGGCCGGCGCAACAAGGTATTGATCACCACCGGTGCCTGCAGCGCTGACGATAGCGACTGGAAGATGCCATTGCCCGACAGCGGGTCCACGGCCATGGCCGCATCGCCCACCCGGATCCAATCATTGCCCACACACTCGCCTGCCAGGATCGCTGTGCTGCTACGGGCATGCACCTGGCAAGGCAGCAACGCCTGCTCGTCGAATAGCTGTGCCACCAGCGTCGACTGCCGACGCCGCGCGGCACAGTACGCCGGCAGCGCGGCCTTGCCCGGCAGGCTTGCCGCACCGGCATCGAGCGTGATCTGCCAGTAGCACTGCCCATCAGCCAGGCGTGCCATCCAGGCCCAGCCGTCGTCCAGGCTCTGCACCGCCGATGCCGGTTCCCTGGGCGCACCCTGCCAGCGGTTGAGCAGGCTGACGGTTTCCGGACCGCGTGATCGGTCAGCCGCCAGCGGTGCCTGGCGGCCACGGGCTTCCACCAGAAAATCGGCCCGCAAAACCTGGCCATCTTCCAGCCGTACCTGGTGCCCGTCCTCGTGCAGGAGCTCGCGCACCCGGCCTTCGATCACGGTCACGCCTGCCCGCAGCAGATCGCCACGCAAGGCACGGTCGAACGCTGGGCGGTCGAGCAAGTATTCCTGATTCAGTCGCAGATGCTCGCCATTCCAGAGCACTTGGCGCTTCGCCAGGCTCACCGCCTCGCCCAGCGCCCTGCCCAGACCGGCATGGCGCAGCCCCTCCAGCACCCGCTCGGAGATCCCCTCGACCGCGGCGAAACGGCGCCAGTCCGAGACGACCGTGACGGCGTAGCCGAGGCGCCGCAGGCCCAGGGCCGTAGCCGCGCCCGCAGGGCCTGCGCCCAATACCAGGATGCGCGGGTCAGCCATTGTAGGCACCTCTGCGCTCAGGGCCGGTGAAGGCGGCCGCGTCGCGCAGGTGCGCCAGCAACTGCGGATGATCCATGTCCGGGTGTTGCGCCAGCAGACGCGCTATCTGCCCGCTCAAGGCCGCGCAGGCCAGGCTCGCACCGGCCATGCCCTGCCCGCCGACATACCCGCCGAGGTCGGCCTGGCCGCTGCCCAGCCAGGACCACTGCCCTGGCGCACAACGGGCATCGCCGGTGATACGCAGCACGCCAGGATAGCTGGCCGGATACACCGGCCCACCCCGTGCGGGGCTTGAGGCGCACAGCAGCACGCCAGCGGCCTGTGCCTCTGCGCAGGCCTGGCGCAGCACAGGTCGGTCCTGATGCAGGCCGAGGCTCAGGTTGACCAGGGTCGCGCCCTCTTCCACCAGCCAGAGCAATGCCCCGGCGACCTGCAGGGCGCTGGTGCTCCACTGTCGATCGAAGACCTGGGCCATCAGCGCCGGCAACTGGCCGGCCTCCGATTGCAGGCGGGCCAACACCGCACTGCCATGTCCCAGGTGGTCGGGCACCGGCTCCCCTTCGCACAGCACACCTTCTTCGAGCCGAAAGCGCCGAGCCGCCACCAACGTCGCGGCCTGCTCAGGCGAGCAGCCGCTGTCGATCACGCCGATGCGCAGTTCAGTGGCCATGGCCGGCAACCTCCCGGGGCCTGACCTTGAGTTGGCCATCCTGCACCTGCAGGTGCAGGTCGGCATCGGCAAGGGTCGAGGCACGGTGGCTGATGAGGATGCGAGTGCGGCCGGCGAACAGCTGGTCGATGGCCGCGATGACTTCACGTTCGGTGGCTTCGTCCACCGCCGAGGTGGCCTCGTCGAGCACCAGGATCGCAGGGTCCTGTAGCAGCGCGCGGGCAATGGCGATGCGTTGCTTCTGCCCGCCGGACAACTGTTGGCCACGCTCGCCGAGCAGGCCATCCAGGCCCAGCGGCAAGCTTTGCACCAGGCTCTGGAGCTGGGTCAGACGCACCACGCGCTCAAGATCGGCCAGGCTGGCCTCGGGCGTGCTGTAGGCCAGGTTCTGCGCCAAGGTGCCACGAAACAGCACGATGTCCTGGCTGACCACGGCGATACGTCGGCGCAGCGCCTGCAGGTCCAGCTCGCGCAGGTCCGTGCCGTCCAGCAGGATGCGCCCGGCATCGGGGTCGTAAAAGCGTTGCAGCAGGTCGATCAGGGTCGATTTGCCCACGCCCGAGGCGCCGCTGATGGCAACCTTCAGCCCGCCCGGTATGCACAGGTTCACGTCCTGCAGCACCGCGCCCTGGCGTCCTTCGTGGGCGAAAGCCACCTGCTCCAGACGCAGCTCGCCCGGACCATCGGGCATGGGCCTGGGCGTCTGGGCCTCATGCACCGCCAGCGGTTCCTGCTTGAGCTCCATCACCCTGCCCAGGCTCACCGCCATACGCTGCACCGCCACATAAAGGCCCAGCAGGCTCTGTACCGGCCCTACTGCCATCCCCAGGTAGGTGGAAAAGGCGATCAGGGCACCCAACTGCCAGGTGCCCTGGATCACCCACCAACCACCGACCAGAAACGCACAGGCGCGGCACAGGGAGGTCAGCGTCCCGGGCACCGCCTGGGTGAAGAACTCGGTGACCTGGACTTTGAGCAACTGGCCCATGTAGCCCTGACCGAGCTGCTCCAGGCGCCTGGCCTCGCGGGCCTGCTGCCCCGCCGCCTGGATGAACTTCATGGCCGGCAAGGTTTCGACCAGAAACGACGACACATCCGTCGAACGCTCGCGCAGGCTGCGCACCTCGCGCTCGACCTTGCGCCGCATCCAGCGCAGCCACAGCACTTCGATGGGAATCAACAGCGCCAGCAACAGCGACAATTGCCAGGAGAGCATCAGCATCAGTGCCAACGCGCCGAGCAAGCCGATCACGCTGGACACCGCCGAGAACAGCGAGTCCACGGCAAAGCGCTGGATCTCGGCGACATCGCCGTCGAGCCGGGAGAGGATGTCGCCGGTACGTCGACGCCCGTAGAACGTCGGCGAGAGCTGCTGCAAATGCCGATAGAGGTCATCGCGCAGGGCAAACAGGATGCGCCCCGACAAGCGCGTGTGCAGGTAGCGGTTGATGCCCGCCAGCAGCGTGCCGAACACGCCGGCCAGGATCATCACCGCAGCCATGTGCCAGAGGGTCGTGTAATCGCGTGCCAACAGGCCCTCGTCGATCAGGGTCTTGACCAGCCAAGGCTGGGCCAGGGCCAACAGCGAGGCGCATAGCGACAAGCCCAGGAGCATGGCGATGGCCCGCCGGTGCGGGCGCACGAAGCTGTACAACCAGGCCAGAGCCTGGCGCATCAGTTGCGGGTCACTGGTTTCCACCAGCCGTGCGAACAGCCCGCCCATGTCAGCTGCGCAGCTGCTTGAGCTTGCGGTACAGCGTGGCGCGGCTGATGCCCAGGGCCTCGGCGGCGGCCGAGACATTGCCTTGGTGCCGGGTCAAGGCCCCACGGATCAGTTCCAGTTCGTTTTCGCGCAGGCTGCCGGAGGGCGCCGCGCCGCTGGCCAGCTCGTCCAGCAGGCAGTCGGTGAGGTGCTCAAGGCTCAGCACCTGCTCATCGTCCTCGCGCATGGCCAGGGCGGTGCGCAGCACCATTTCCAGCTGGCGGATGTTGCCCGGCCAGTCGAAGCCCTCGAGCAGCTCGGCCAGGGGCGGGTCGAGGGTCACGCCCTTGGCACCGAACTTGTCCAGCAGGCCTTCGATGATGCTCGCCAGATCGTCCCGCTCGCGCAGCGCCGGCAGGCGCAGGGAGACGCCGTTGACCCGGTAGTACAGGTCCTCGCGAAAATGCTGTTCGGCCACCAGGCGTTTGAGGTCGCGGTGGGTGGCGCAAATCAATGCCACGTCGATCTCCTGCTCTTCGCCAGCCCCCAAGGGCGCCACGCGGCGTTCCTGCAACACACGCAGCAGACGGGCCTGCAAGGCCAGGGGCATGTCGCCGATTTCGTCGAGGAACAAGGTGCCGCCATGGGCCTGCATCAGGCGTCCGACCATGCCGCCGCGGCGCGAGCCGGTGAAGGCGCCCTCCCGGTAACCGAACAATTCGGACTCGATCAGGCCTTCGGGAATCGCCGCGCAGTTGACGGCAACGAAGGGTTTGTCCGCGCGCGGGCTGGCCTGGTGCAAGGCACGGGCGGCCACTTCCTTGCCGGTGCCTGTCTCGCCCAGCAGCAGCACGGGCAGGCCATTGACCAGGCCCTGCCGCGCCATGCGCAGGCCTCGGGACAAACGCGCATCGCCACCGGCCAGGGCTTGCAGGGCTGGGGATTGGTTCGAGGCAGACGCCCTGCCAGGCGCTACGTTGACGCTGAGGTTGCCGTGACGCGGCAGTTGCAAGGCGCGGAAGAAGAACTCGCCCTTGGCGGTCTGCACACTGCTCACACCGCCCTGCCACAAGCGGGCGATGAACGCCGGTGAGCGCTCGCCGAGCAGGTCGCTGCTGCGCCGACCGATCAGCGCCTGACGTGAGACCTGCAACAGTTGGCAGGCGTTGTCGTTGGCCGCCAGCACTTCGCCGTCCAGGCTCAGGGCCAACAGCCCCTGCCAGGCGCTGGTGAGGTATTGCGGACGGCTGTGCAATGCCAGCACCAGATGCTCGCGGTGGCACAGGCCGAACAGCCGGCTTTCGATGTTGCCGGCGGCGAGCATTAGCGTGGAGAGGTTGTCCTGGGGTTGCGTCATCACCCCTTCGCGGGTGATGTCCAGCACGCCGATCACCTCGCCATGCGGGTCACGCAGGGGGACCGAGGTGCACGAGAACGGGCTCAGGCGGTCCAGATAATGTTCGCCGCAGTTGATCAGGGTCGGTCGGCCTTCGACCACCGCCGTGCCGATGGCATTGGTGCCGCGCAGCGCCTCGCTCCAGCAACTGCCCGGGTGCAGATCACGCAGGCCCTCACGGCCGAGCACGTGGGTCTGCCCCTCGATGGCCAGGACGTTGGCCTGGGCGTCACCGAGGATGACGATGCCACTTTTGCCCTGGCGCTTGACCAAGTAATCGAGTTCCGGGGCGACCGCGTCGATCAGCAGCCGGTTGTGTTCGAGCAGCGAGCGCAGGTCGAGCCCCTGCTGGGTGCCCAGGCCCACCTGTTCGTCCTGCAGGCAGTCCAGGCCATGGCCGAGGCTGCGGCGCCAGGAAGCATCGATCTCCTCGCGCAGCATCCCGGAGGGCAGTTCGCCTTCGTTGGCCAGCTTGAGCCGGGCCTGGCGGGATTCCTGCAAAGGGTCAGAGGCGTTTGTTATTGGGTATTGTCGCGCCATCGTTTACTCCAGCTGTGCCCCCACAGGGGAAGGGCTCCGGGACTTGTTGCAGTGTGCGTCAGAATCCCCGGGCCGTCATCCGGTTGAGGTGGAGGTTGGCATAAAGCTTACGTTTACGTAAAGGCACTGACTGCCGGTGCGCGACCTTTCGCAGGTGTATCCGCGCTACCGGTCGGCGTGCCCCCTGAGGGAGCGGGCCTGACCGCCAAGACGACGCCCCACAAGTCGCGCCCCAATTCCCCAATGCTGGGGGACTCAGCCCACCACCGTCTGGCGAAAAAGCAACCTGCAGTGTGCCAGACGCCAAGTCCTGCAAGGCCTGCAGCGCAATATCAAAAAACTGGCACGGCTGTTGCCGATCCCTGTGCAGACGCCCCAACCCATGGGCCCGTTTGCAGGAGGGTTTGACTCATGCACCGACCGACACCCCACCCGCTGGCAGTGGCGATCTTCGCCAGCATGCTCCAGCTTCCGGCCCAGGCTGCGCTCAATGCAGTCGACCAGGGCACCTACACACCGGAGAACGGCGGCTTCGCCGCGTGGTATCAGGACACCCATGGCCGGGTATTGGACCTGTGCCTGACCAAAGCGGTCAGCTCACGGGTGCCAGGTGCTCCAGGCGCGCCGTCGTACATGTGCACGTTGCTGCCGACCCCGGGCGTGTTCGACGATACCCAGCCGATCGTCTTCCCCAGCAACTTCCCTGACGAGGCGTTCTGGTTCACCGCCGACGCGGCCATCAATGATGCCGCCCGCGGAGTCAACCTGGGCTATGTTTCGGCGATCGAGGCCGCGTTCGGCGGTGGCGACCCTCTCGAAGGCGACCAAGTCAGCTTCGCCCGGGTGCGCATCCGCGTCGATGTCCCCACTGCGGGGACCTACATCATCACCCACCCCTACGGCGTCGAGGTGTTCGACGTGGCCACCCCGGGCCGTCGGGCCATCAACATGACCCGCGACATCGGCATCGGCTCGCCAGGCAACTTCACCGGTGCGCTCAAAGGTGACATCGGCCCGTTCCTGCGCAGTGTCAACGGCCCGTACACCGAAACCAATCCCAGCACCGGGGCCAGCGAGCAGTTCATCGGCGACCCCAACCTGAACGAAGCCGTGACCGGCAGCCCGTTCAATACCAACTTCGTACGCATCGAGGGCCCTAACGGCATCGACCTGCGTACCGAGCTGTTCGCCGTGTCCGGCAAACTGTCCACGGTCAACCTGCCGACGCCGTTGCTGCCTCAACGCAGCACCTACTCACGGCACACCGAAAATGGGGACCTGCGCGCCCAGCAGGATGTGTTCGCCTTGGCGCCGCCGCCACCGGCCACGGTCAGCCTGACCAGCCAGTCCCCCAACCTGCCGCTGACCGAAGCCAACAAGACCGGCACCTGGTACGGCCAGTCCACGCTCGACCCGACGCTGCCGGCCACCCTGACCCTCAGCGCCGACAACAGCCTGGCCATTCCCACCAGCACCGCCACCACCGCCAATCTGCCGCTGACCGACCTGGTGACCATCACCCGCGCCGAATACAGCTTGTCCAGCGGTCAGCTGACCCTGGTCGCGAGCAGCAGCGACGAGACCTCCCCACCGCCCATGGTCGCGCGCACCGGCAATGGCGCGCTGATCGGCAGCCTCTCCGGCGACGGTGCGGTGAAGACGTTGAGCACAGGGCTTTCGCCGATTCCGCCCGCGAAGGTGCACGTCACCAGCGACAACGGCGGTAGCGACAGCGAAGACGTGGTGCTGGTGCCATGAACAGACAAAGGCTTCGCCTTCAAGGAGGCAGCATGAACACTTGGCCGCGCCGGGCGCTTTACGCCGCCGGGCTCTCCCTCTCTCTCAGCGGCGCGGTATCGGCTGCGCTCACCGAGGTCGATCCAGGCCCCTACACCCTGGCCACCGGCGGTTATCCGATGTGGTACAAGGACGCCAGCGAACTGTCGCTGGAGCTGTGCCAGTCGCGCGCCACCAGCTCACGGGCACCCGGCGCACCCGGAGCACCTGCGTACATGTGCACCTTGCTGCCAGAGCCGGGCGTGTATGACGACACACTGCCGCTGGTATTCCCGGATAACTGGCCGCCTGAGATGTTCTGGTTCCTGGCCGAAACGTCGATTCCTGCCGTGGGCAACAGCGGCTATGAACTGGAGGTGTACGTCGCCGGCATCGAAGCGGCGTTCGCCTCCGAGAACCCGGTGGACGGCGACCAGCAGAGTTTCGCCCGCATTCGTATCCGCGCCTCGGTGCCGACCCCTGGCACCTACCGCATCACCCACCCCTATGGCGTCGAAACCGTGGTGGTCAACACCCCCGGCCGGCGCGCGATCAACATCACCCGTGACATCGGCATCGGCGCCCCAGGTGACTTCAGCGGTGCACTCAAAGGCGACATCGGGCCGTTCCTGCGCAGCGCCACGGGCTTCTATACCGAGCTCAACCCGGACACCGGCGCCACCGATACCTTCATCGGCGACCCCAATATCACCGAGGCAGTGACCGGCAGCCCGTTCAATACCAACTTCGTGGCCATCGACGGCCCGGCCGGACACATCCAGACCGACGTGTTCACGCTCTCGGGCAAGGTCCTCGACCCGCGCGCGCAGACACCCGTGAACCTGGAGCGTGCCACCTATCAACGTAACGGCAACGGCACCCGCGTCGAGGTGTTCGCCAAGGCACCGAGCGATGCCAGCCTGTGCATGCGCTATGGCCTGGCCCTGGTCGGCACCCCGGGCTCGCCCTGCGAGTTCACCTTGTTGTCCGACAACAACGGGCTGTTCTTCAGCCAGCAGTTGAACCAAGCCGCACCGCCACCTGTGTTGGTGGTCACCGCCAGCAGCACCACAGGTGGCACTCGGCCAACAGCGTTGTCCAGCAAGCTCAGCGACGTGGTGAAGATTCGCACCGCGCATTTCGACTGGGCCAGCAAACGCCTGGTGATCGAGGCCAGCTCCAGTGACGAAGTGCTGATACCGGACCTGGTAGCCCAGGGCTATGGTCGCCTGTCCAAGTCCGGCACGTTGCAGACCTTGACCGTCACCGACCTGACCCAGCCACCTGCCACCGTCACGGTCAAGTCCGCCCGCGGCGGCAGTGACGTCGAACCGGTAACGGTGGTGGGCAACGCACCGGTCGTCGCCGAGAACCAGCCGCCGCTGGCTCAGGCCGATGTCGGTGGGACCAGTGTCGGCGTACCGCTGACCCTCAACTTGCTGACCAACGACACGGACCCCGACGGCGACATGCCGTTGACCATCACCGATCTCACCCAACCGGGTACCGGCCTGGGCTCGGTGGTCCTCAACGGCACCACGTCGGTGACCTATACCCCGCCTGTCGGTGCCACCACGGCCTTCCCGGCGATCTTCAGCTACCGCGCCCAGGACGCCAAAGGGCTGAAGTCCGAGCCTGCCACGGTGACCGTCAACGTCGTGCCCAACCGCGCACCGACCGCTGTCGCCGACAGTGTCGCGACCCTGGGTGTACCGCTGACCATCAACGTGCTGGCCAACGACACCGACCCTGAAGGCAACCTGCCGCTGGCCGTGGCCAGTGTCACTCAGCCACCCGTCGGTCGCGGCACGGTCAGCCACAACGGCACCACGGTCACCTACACGCCACCGGCCACCGTCACCGCGCCTTTCACCACCACGTTCACCTATGTGGTACGGGACTCGATCGGCGCGCTGTCCGGCAATGGCACCGTCACCGTGCAGGTCTCGCCCAAGCCGCCGACCGAGACCCTCACGGTCACCGCGGCGACGGTCACCGCACGCTCCAACAACCGTTACAACTGGGACATCAGCGGTACGTCCTCGGTGACCACCGGCAACACCGTCACGGTGCAGGTGACCACCCGTAACGGTCTGGTGACCCTGGGCAGCACTGCAGTACCACTGACCGGACGCTGGCGGGTGATCGTGAGCAACAGCACCACCCTGGTACCGACCGCCACGCCGTCAGCGACCATCCGTACCAGCCAAGGCACTGTTCGCACCGTGCCGGTCAGGCTGCAGTAAGCCCGGGAGGCTGCCATGAAACGCCTGAATCCCCTGCTGCTCTGCCTGGCCCTGGCGGGCCAGGCCCTCCAGAGCGGCTGGGCCGACGACCTGATGGACAATGCCGACCTTGCGCTGGGCAACGACCTGGGAGAACCGGTGATCGTGCGCCTGATCCCCGCAGGTGCCGGCCAGATGGCGGTCATCGAGCAGCAAGGTTCGGGCAACCGCGCCGCCCTCGATCAGAACGGTCAGGCCCTGCTGGGCCGGATCGTCCAGGCCGGGGGGGCGCAGGAGGCGTACATCCTGCAGGAAGGCAGCGACCTGATGGCCTCGATCGTGCAACAGGGCCAGGGCAACAACGCTGCCATCCGCCAGAGCGGTAGCAACAACAGCGCCTCGATCGAGCAGTTCGGCAACTACAACACCGCCAGCATCCAGCAAAGCGGCACGGGGCTCACCAGCGCCGTGACCCAGGCTGGCAATGGCCAACATGTTCAGATCACTCAATACCGTTAGACCTGGAGGCACCACCATGTTCAAGCTCGCTCCCTTAAGCGCCACCGTTGTCCTGGCGATCGCCGGCCAGGTCATGGCCGATGACAGCCTTTCGACCCAGAGCCAGCAGGGCAAGGCGAACATCGCCGAAGTCCAGCAGACCGTCGCCCCCTACGCCTCGGCCACCCAGGACCAGAACGGCCAGGGCCACAACCACCTGGCCGTGCAGGACACCAGCACCAGTGATATCAGCCAGAGCGCTACCGGCTCCTTCAACGCCGGCTACGCCGACCAGATCCTGGAGAACGGCAGCAAGACCCTCCAGCGCTCCGGCGGCAGCCTGAACGACAACTTCTCCAGCCAGTCGCTGGGCCAGGACAACCAGGTGCTGCAGGTCCAGCAGGGCACCGGCAACATGTCCAGGGTGTTCCAGGAGTTCCAGACTGGAGCCCAGGCCACCACGCTGCAGCAAGGCAGTGCCAACGATGCCGTGGTCGAACAATTGATCGGCGGCACCAACAACCGCGCCCAGATCATGCAGGAAGGCACCGGCAACACCGCCGCCGCCGAGCACATCCTCCATGACAACGGCGACATCCGCATCGGGCAAAAGGGCCAGGCCAGCTGGGCCTATGGCGACCAGCGCAACGGCCTGGGCGGCACCATCGACATCCAGCAGGTCGGTAGCGGCCACTCTGTAGAGGTATGGCAGGACACCCAGGTCGCCAGCCAGGCCAGTGTCTATCAGCAAGGCCAGCTCAACGAGGGCTACATCGACCAGAGCTTCGGCGAGGCCAACTCCGCCCATCTGTCCCAGAGCGGCCAGCGTAACGCCAGTTGGTCGGACCAGTTCGAGTCCACCCACTCGGTGGTCGACATCACCCAGAACGGCAAAGACAACCTGCACTTCACCTACCAGACCGGCGACAACCACAGCCTGACCATCGACACCACCGGCAACGGTAACAAGGTCCTGGCCAGCAACTGGAAGGGCGAGAAGTTCGGCGGCCAGTTCGGCAGCAGCCAGACAGCCCAGGTCAAGCAGAACGGCAACGGCAACAGCGTCAACTTCAACCAGGAAGGCATGAACCAGGTGGCCAAGCTCGAGCAGAACGGCAACCGCAACACCATGGAGACCAACCAGGTCGATGGCAACAACGAGCTGTACTTCGAGCAAAATGGCAGCGACAACCTGCTCATCGCCGCGCAACGCGACGGCGGCAACTACGCCGAGGGCTTGAGCGCCGGTAACGGCAACGTCATCAACCTCGACCAGTCCGGCCAGGGCAACCAAAGCTACACCTACCAACTGTATGGCAGTGGCAACACCGCCAACATCACCCAGACCGACGTCGCCAACGTCGCCTATGTCACCCAGGGCGGCACCGGCAACCTGGCGACCGTCACCCAGAGCAACATGAATCAGAACGCCGCCATTACCCAATACGGCAGCACCAACACTGCCATCGTCACCCAGCAGTAGCGGGTCCCCCCTTGGACCGCGGTGTTCCCTCTCCCTGGCGCCGCGGTTCCTTTTTACTCCCCCTTCCTTGGCGGTAAACCCTCTCCCCTGTCACAGCGCTTGGCTTGAAGTCGTCGCTGCTCCTTCCCGGATACACCCGCAAAGGGGGCAGCGCTCACACCGCGCAGGCTGAGCGGTTCGTCGCTTCGACTGGCCCACGGACAGGCCGCCGGCATTACAATGCGTGCAGACTCAACCGACGCCAACCCCATGATCCAATCCGACCTCGACCTGTTCGGCCCGCAGCCGCAACGCCTGGCCAGCCACACGGTGCTGCTGCCAGGCTTCGCCCTGGCCGAAATCGAGGCTGTACTCGATGCCCTGCGCCCGGTATTGCGCGCCGCGCCCTTTCGCCATATGCGCACCCCGGGCGGCCTGCACATGGCCGTGGCACTGACCAACTGCGGCGCCCAGGGTTGGGTCAGCGACGAGCAAGGCTACCGCTACAGCCCCACCGACCCCAAGACCGGCCTGCCCTGGCCGGCCATGCCCCAGGTTCTGCTCGATCTTGCCGATCGCGCCGCCTGCGCTGCCGGTTTCGATGGCTTCGTCCCGGACGCCTGCCTGATCAACCACTACGTCCCCGGCACTCGCTTGACCTTGCACCAGGACCGTGACGAGCGCGATTTCGGCCAGCCGATCGTGTCGCTGTCCTTGGGATTACCAGCGGTGTTTCTCTTCGGTGGACTGCAGCGCTCGGACCGGACTCAACGGATACCCTTGAGCCACGGCGATGTGCTGGTATGGGGAGGCGAGGATCGACTGCGCTATCACGGGGTGATGCCGATCAAGCCTGGCGTGCACCCGAGAATGGGTGAGCGGCGGATCAACCTGACACTGCGCAAGGCGCGTTGACGATAGAAAGCGCTCTGACCTGTTCGCGGATGAACCCGCGCCCACCAGGATCGCACCGCATCGGGAGGCGACGCTGTACCTGTGGGAGCGGGTTCTCCCGCGAAGTGGCAGTTAAGCCAATCACTGCTGCTGGTTCTGGCTCAGGAATTTGTCCACCTGCCCGTTGCCCTCCCCTGCATCCGCCACCTGCCACAACCGGCGCTCGATGCCCTGGGCCAGCAGGTGTCCCACAGCCGCCTCGATCGCCGACAGCACGCACAGCTGGGCCGGTTCGTTGGTGGTATAGCCCACCTCGGCTTCGAGCAGTTTCTTGAACTCGATGAACTTGAACACCCCGGCGCTGCGACCGACCGAATAGATGGTCTTGCTGGTCATCACATTGGCCAGCACCTGGCCACTGCGCACATCCACCGCCCGCAGGTTCACGGTCACCTGATCGACGCGGTACTCACGGGATAGGTCGATGCCCAGATACCGAGCACCCTCCCCGCCACTGCGCACGTTGGTGTCGTAGGCGATGATGCCGCCTTCGAGCATCAGGTTGGCCGCCTGCAGTGGCGGCAACTCGCCCTGGATGTTCAAGGGCGCGTCGGGTTTCTTTTGCGAAGCGCGGATGATCTTGCGCTCGGTCAACAGGTTCTGCAGGCCCTCGCGCTCCAGGACCACGAACCAGCCGCTGGCGCTCAAGGCGTCCATCAACATGCTCGCCGCGCCTTGGGTGACGCTGGTGGAGAAGGAGCTTGCCGGGGTCGGCTTGTACTGCCCGGTCTGGTCACGGAAGCCGTACACCACTGCCATCAGCCTGCCCTTGGGCCGTGGCATGTTGATCAAGTCGTAGTAGGTCGAGGCGCGCGGGGTCAGGGTCGGGGTCTCCGTATCCTGTTCGGCGGGCATCGGCTCGCGCAGGCCGCAGCCTTGCAAGGTGGCGAGGATCAGCAGTGTGCTCAGCAAGCGTTTCATGGTCGTTCTCCCCTATTGGCCCGTCCCTCTCAGGGGTTCAGGCCGCTGACCTCGATGATCGAGACTTCCCCTGTCGCACGGTCGGTGACCTTGATGCTGAGGGCCCCGGAGTCGTCGATCACATCGATCAGGAACGAATCCGTAGAGAGGCTGCCGGTCTTGCCGTCGTTGATGTTGTCCAGCAACTGGGACAACAACCGCGACTCGAGCTGGTTGCTGAAGCGCTCCAAGGCCGAGGTGCCGGCGAAGGCCGAGGCGCGGTCCTTGAGGTCTGGGTCGTCATGGTCGTTCTGCGCCTGGGCGTTGTTCAAAAGCCAGGTGCCGTTGAGCGGGTTGCCGCCGAACGCCGGATTGACCGGGGTGTACACAAGCTCCGTGGCCTGGGTGTGACCGGCAAAGGCGCCGGCCAGCAGGCAGACGGCGACGCACCGGGAAATGTGGTTGCTCATAGCTCGTCCCTCTCCAGATCAGTGGTGTCCTGCAGCAGCCGTTGCAGCTTGCGCTGGATGATCTGCTGCTTGACCAGGTCCGCCGCCGCGACGGCCTCGTCTTTGAGTTGCGTGGTATTGGGCGGCAGGAAGCGCCGGTACAACACCTCGCGTTCGTACTCCACCGTCACCAGGCTGCCCCAACGGGCGTCGGGGCGTTCGCGCACCACCAGGTTGAAATCCAGGCGGCTCGTGGCGCGCAGGCGGTCGGTGAAGTCGTTGTAGAAGTCATGGCCGATGTGCGAGATGGTGTTGTCGACGATGAACCCCTTCATCTCGTCCTCGGCGTCAGCACGGGCCGGGGTGCCAGGCAAGGCAAGCAGCAGGCACAGGCAGCACAGGGCAGCGAGCGGCTTCATGGCGTATCTCCTGGGCCGCTGTGGGTACGGGCTGCGCCGCTACCCTCGGCGAACGGCTGCTCGGCGACGAATTGCCAGTCGCTGTAGTGCTCGAGCCCCTCGAAACCGGACCACTGGGCATCGAACCCGCTGCGTTTGAGTGGCGTGGCATCCGAACGGCTGTGAATGCCGGTGATCCGCCCGTCCTCCGAACGCAGCAGGCCCCAATCTTCGCCGTTGGTGATCGGGTCGGGGTACAAGCGGCGGATGTGCCGCTGGGGCGATGGGAACCGGTTGTCCTCCAGCAGCTCTTCCAGCGCCTGCGGGTACTGGGCCAGGCCAGGCGATGCACGGTAGTAGCTGCGCAGCGCCTGGGCGTACTGGCCACCGATCCACAGCAGCTGGCGCTCGTGTTCGCGCTGGGCGGCCGTGGCCCACAGGGTGCCGGTGGCGGCCAGGGCCATGCTGCTGACCGCGATCAGAAACAGCACGCCCAAGTAGGTGAAGCCCGCGCAGGCCTTACCATTCGGCATAGAGGCTGCCATCACGCGCCCTCCCGGTTGCACCGCTTTTGATATCGGCCACCCCGCCCGTCACGCCCTCCGGCGGCGGCACCAGTTGCCAGGCATCGCTGCGCTCGGTGATCGGGTCCACCGGGGTGTTGCGCAGGTAGCGCTGCTCCACCAGTTGCTCCAAGGACTCGGGGTAATGGCCGGTGTCGCCGTAGTAATGGTCCAGGGCCTCGCGCAGCACGGCCAGGCTCTGGCGCAGCGTGGCCTCGCGGGAGGCCTCCAGGCTGTTGAAATAGCGCGGCAAGGCGATGGTCATCAGGGTGGCGATGATCGCCATGACCACCAGCAGTTCGATGAGGGTAAAGCCACGGTTGCGTTTCATGACCGTCACCATTGCCCGTAAGGGATGCCGTTCAGGCCAATGCCGCTGGCCTTGGAGTACACATCGAAGACGTCCTTGCCATCACGCGGATTGTCGGCGCTGCTGTCGTAGGCACGCAGCCCCCAGCCCCCTTCGTCCTCACGCTTGGCTGCCACCAACGGGTCATGGGGGATGCGCCGCAGGAAGTAGAACTTCGCCCCTTTGGCACTGCGCACGTCGCGCACCCCTTCGACCAGCACCTCCAGGCTCGGCGGGTAGCCACTGCTGTCCAGGCGCTTCTCGATGTAGCCGGCATCGAAGGCACGTTTGTAGGCGTCGATGGCGTCGCGAATCTGATACAGCGCTTCGCGCAGCTGTTGCTCCTTGCCCCGGCGCACCACGGTTTCGGTCAAGGGCGCGGCCATGCTGGCGAGCAACCCGAGCAGTGCCAGGGTCACCACCACTTCGATGAGGCTGAACCCCCGCTGCTGGCGTTTCATGGCCGTGGGCCCACTGGGGTGGTGATCGCGGCCGGGACGGTGGCGACCGTGCCCTGGGTCGGCTCGGCCTCAGGCTGCACGACAGGGGCCATCATCTGCTGACGGACCTGCAGGCTCGACTCGGTACCCGTGGCGAACTCCATGTCCGACGGACTCTGGTACGGCAGGTTGCGCACGATGCGCGGGGTGATCGCCAGCACCAGCTCGGATTTGCTCTTGTCGTCGCGGTTGCTGCCGAACAGCCGCCCCAGGCCGGGGATGTCACCCAGGCCGGGGATCTTGTTACCACTGGAGGTCAGGTCGTTGCGTACCAGGCCCGCCAGTACCTGAGTCTCGCCATCATGCAAGCGCAGGCTGGTCTGGGCGTTGCGGGTATCGACCTGGACCGGGATGGTGCCCTGGCGAGTCGGCTCCAGCGGGGTGGCGTTGCTCACTTCCAGGGCCACCTTGATCGCCACTTCGTTGTTCAGGTGCACGGTGGGCTGCACTTCGAGTTTCAGACCTACATCCAGGTAGGTGACACTTTCAGTGATCACCGGGCCTTGGGTCGACGGCACCGAAGTGGCGCTGATGATCGGCACCCGCTGGCCGATGTGGATGCGCGCTTGCTCACGGTTGCTGACGCGGATCACTGGGCTGGCCAAGGTGTTGATGTCCTTGTCGGCGGCGTTGATCTTGGCCTGGGGCGCCGGGGCGATGCTGATGCGGCTGGAGTCGATGCCGCGCAGCTGGTCGAGCACGCTGACCGGGTTGCCCTCGTCGTTGAGCACACCGAAGGTACTGGGCCACTGCAGGCCCAGGTCGAGGATGCGTGACCGGGCCACCTCCATCACTTCCACCTCCAGCACCACCTCCGGGTTGGACTGGTCCTGGGACTGCAAGAGCTTCTCGGCCATGCGGATGGCATCGGGTGTATCGCGCATGGTCAGGGTGTTCAGGCGTTCATCGACGAACACATCACGGGTCTTGAGCATGGTCTTGACCATGTTCAACGCGGTGTTGGCGTCGATGCTGGTCAGATAGAAGGTGCGCATGACCAGTTCCTGGTAGTCCTTGGTCTTCTGCGGGGAATCGGGGTAGATCAGCAAGGTGTTGTCGTTGACGATCTTCTGGTGCAGTTGGTTCTGCTCCAGCAGCAGGGCCACGGCGTCTTCGATGCGCACATCGCGCACGAAGATGGTGGCTTTCATGTCCGGGCGCAGGTCTTTGTCGAAGATGAAGTTGATCCCGGCGACCTGGGACAGCACCTCGAAGATGGTCTTGAGATTGGCGTCGCGGAACTCCAGGGTCACCGGCCGCTCCAGCTTGCTGCGCAACTGCGGGAACGGCTGCGCGGTGCGCGCCTGAACGTTTTCGATGTCGCTGCGCAGCGCAATGCCCTTCTGGTTCTGCGGATCCAGGCGCAGCACATCGCGCATGTAGCGTTCGGCACCGAATAGATCGCCCTGGCGCAGCGCGGCCTGGCCCATGGCCACACGTTCGTCGAGGTTGCGCACCAGCTCCAGTTGGCGAATGCCTTCCTGGGCGCGACGGTTGTTCGGCTCGATGGTCAGGACCCGGCCATAGCCCATGCGTGCACTGGCGAAGTCATGGCGGATGCGGTCGGCGTCGGACTGGGTCAGCAGCACTTCGACAGCCTGCTGGCGACCATGGGCCAGAGCGATGTTCAGCTCGGTATCGCGCGGGTCTTCACGCAGCGCGTCTTCCAGCATGGCGATGCCCGCCTCGTACTGGCCCTCCTTCATCAGCTCGGCGCTGTCCTTGCGCGTACCGCTGGAGCCGCAGCCCGCCAGGGCCACGCACAAAGCCAGCATCATGAACGGAGCAGGCTTGCACAACTTCGAAGGCTTCATGGTGCGCTCCCGACAGACAATGTCTGTGACTGGTGCAAAGGCAGGTAGACCAGGTCCAGCTCGGTGGCCGAGATCCGGTCGAGGCGGTAGGTGTGTTCGATGACATCGCCCTGGCGCACGACATAGAGTTTCTCGCCGTTCTGCAGGAACACCTGCAGGTCGTCGCGATCCCCCAGGCGGCCTACGAACTGGAAAGGCAACACCGGGGCGGTGGGTGCGGCCTCCACCACCGGCGCCGGGGCAACGGGTTGCTCGGTGACGGTGGCCATGGTTTTTGGCGCGGTCCATTGCTGGGCCGGGAACAGGTCTGTCGAGGCCTTTGCTTTTCCTATCGCGGGCAAATCCGCTGCCACAGGTGCTGTGCGGGCGCTGGTTGTCGTGGGCGCGGGCTTACCCGCGAAGGGCTCGACACCGTCTTGCTCGCCGAACCAGTGCCCTGGCGCCCAGGCCAGAGCGCCTGAAAGCCCGAGGAAGCCGACCCACATCACCGCGCGTTGAGTGTTCATCACGACCTCGACAGGTAAAGGGTCATGCGCAGACGACCGTTGAGCTCGCGCTCACCGATGCGTTTGCGCTGCAGCTCCAGGTCCTCGAGCACCAAAGTCGGTACCTGGCCGAGCAGCGCCTGGAGAAAACCGCGGATCTGCGGATAGCTGCCGCGCACTGGCAGCACGATCTGGTAGCGCGCCAGCTGGGTTTTCGGGTCGACGCCCAGGGCGTACTCGCCACGCGCCAGGCTGATGCGCTCGGCGCTGGCCAGGTGATACAGGCGCTCGATCAGCTCACTGGCCTGGGGTTGTCCAGGCAGTTGCTGGCGCAGACTGTCCAGCGCCTGCTGCTCAGGCTGAAGCGCCACCTTGAGCTCGCCGCGCTTGACCCGTTGCACCTGCACCGCCGCGTCCGCCTCGCTGGCCCGCAGTTCCCGCACGGCCTGCCATTGCGGCAGCACCCAGGTGACCCCGACCAACAGCGCCAGGGTGCCGACGGCGACTGCGGCGCACCCGACACGGCCCAGGCGTGCAAGGCGCTCATGGAGAATCAGACTAGGGACGTGCATGGCCGGTCTCCCAGGTCGCGGTCAGGTTGAAGCGCACCGGATGCTCAGGCTGGCCGGTCACCACCTCATGGTTGAGCAGCGAGACATCGCGCAGCTCCTCGCTGCGCTCCAGGCGCTGGTGGTACTGGAGCATGGCTTCCAGGTTGCGGGCTTCGGCAGCGATACGGACTTGGCCTTTGCGCGCATCGGGAGTCAGGCTCAGCAGTGCCACGTCTTCCTGGGGCATGCCCTCGAGCATGGCGAACAGTTGCTGCCAGGGCCGTTGCAGTTGCTGGGAGACGCTGCGCATCTGCGCCAGTTGTTCGGCCTGCTCGCGGCTGGCGGCGCTGCTCAGGGGGGCGGCGCTGACCGGGCGGCGTCCCAGCTGCTGCTCGAGCAGATGGACCCGGGCCTGAAGGTCCGCCTGTTCGTCCTGCAAGTGCTGCTCGATCAGCAGCATCGCTGCGAGTACGGCGCATCCCAGGGTCAACAGCGACCAGGCGATCGGGCTGCCGGGGGCTGGCTGGAATTCCAGATCGAGGCGGCGCATGTCAAGCCACCGCCCGCCACATGGCGCACAGCGGATCGCTGTCGCCTGCCGGCTGGCACAGTTGCACGGCGGACAACCGCGGCACATCCCCTCGCCCCGGCGCATGCAGGTAGACCCTGGGCAGGTGCTCGCCGTACAGCTCACAGGTGCGCTCGATCAGCGCCTGCAGCGCCTGGTCGTTGTCGGCGCAGCCCTGGGCCAATACCTGTTGCCAGGCCCCCCCAGCGGCCAGCAGCAGCACACTGCGCCGTGGCTCGGCGAGCACGAAAAGAAAATCGCCCTCCTCCAGTTGCGCCGAGCAGCGGTTATAGGCGGCCATCAGATAAGGCTGGACCGAGCGCAGGCTCAGGCGGCTTTCCCGGCCCAGTGCCTGCAGAGCCTGCAGCAGTGCTTCGGGCAAGGCCGTGGCGATGCGCGAAGCCCCTGCCGGCTCCGGCGAGAGCACGATGCGCCAGTCGTCCAGCGACTGACCGTAGAGGTTCTCGAAGCAGGCCCGGGCGTAGGCGTCCAGCTCACGCGGATGACCGATGGCGTCGCTCCAGGGCACCAGGCAGAAGCGGCTGTAGCGCGCCGACAGCAGCACCCGCAACTGGGCCCGCCGTGGCGCATGTTCGGCGAGCAATTCGCCCAGGGCCTCGAGTGCCGGTGCCCAGGCCGGTTGGGCGGGATCGCAGGTGAAGGCGCGGCTGCCCAGCCACTGATGTTGGTTGGCGTGCCAGCGACCCAGGCCGACACCCTCGGCGCCGAGCACGGCGCAATAGCGATCAAGCGATAAATGTGACACGGTTGATCTCCTCAAGCGTGGTACGGCCCTCGCGGACCAGGTCCAGGGCAGAGGCGCGCAGCAGACGCAGACCCCGCTGGCAAGCCAGCGACTTGATCTGCGACAGGGGCCGGCGCTCGACGATCATCTGCCGCAGGTCGTCATCCAGGTGGAGCAATTCGGCGATGGCGCTGCGTCCGCGGTAACCACTGCCACGGCACTGGCCGCAGCCCTGGGCGCGAACGAAGGTCCATCCAGCCACGCCTTCACGGGTGAGCCCCGAGGCGGCCAGGGTTTCGTCATCCGGCTCGGCGTGGACCGCGCAATGCGGGCAGGCCAGGCGAATCAGGCGCTGGGCCAGCACGGCGTTGAGCGCCGAGACGAAACTGTAGGGGTCGACCTGCATCTGGCTGAAGCGGCCGATCACATCGAAGACGTTGTTGGCGTGGATGGTGGTGAACACCAGGTGCCCGGTCAGGGCCGATTGCACGGCGATCTGGGCGGTGTCCGGGTCGCGGATCTCGCCGACCAGGATCTTGTCCGGGTCATGACGCAGGATCGAGCGCAGCCCCCGGGCGAAGGTCAGCCCCTTCTTCTCGTTGACTGGAATCTGCAGCACACCCGGCAATTGATACTCGACTGGGTCTTCGATGGTGATGATCTTGTCCACGCCGTGGTTGATCTCGCTGATCATCGCGTAGAGCGTGGTGGTCTTGCCGCTGCCGGTGGGGCCGGTCACCAGGATCATGCCGTAGGGCTCGGCGGCCAGGCGGCGCAGGGCCACCAGGGTGTGGTCGGCAAAGCCCAGGGCCTGCAACTGCACCCCGCTGACCCGGTCGGACAGGTCCTGTTTGTCCAGTACCCGCAGCACGGCGTCTTCGCCGAAGATGCTCGGCATGATCGAGACGCGGAAGTCGATTTGACGCTCGCCCACCGCGACCTTGAAGCGGCCATCCTGGGGCACGCGCTTTTCGCCGATGTCCAGCTCGGCCATGACCTTGATACGCGAGATCACTTGGTCGGCGAAGGCACTGCCACTGGCTTTGCCGGCACCGTTGAGCACACCGTCGATGCGGTATTTGATGGTCAGCCCCTGGCCGGTCATGCTCAGGTGGATGTCGCTGGCATGCTGCTTGAGGGCGTCGTAGAGGGTCGAGTTGACCAGCTTGACCACCTTGCTCTGGTCCTCGCTGATGCTGGTCAGCGACAGACGCTGCAGCGGATCGGTCTCGGTGCCGGGCTCGGCATCGTGCTCCAGGGCGTCGACGGCATGGAAACTCTCCTCCTGGCGGGCCAGGAAGGCGGCGATGTCGGCGGCATGGGCCAGGTACAGCGGCGCGCCCTGCAGGCAATCGTCGATCCAGGCCAGGCGGGTATTGTCGAAGGGGTCGGCGAACACGCCGACGGCCTGGCCTTGGTGCTGGACCAGGATGAACTCGCGTTTGAGGCACTGTGCCAAGCTGACCTGCTCGAACAGCGGCGTGCTGGCGAACAGTGCCTGGCTGTCGAGTACGGGGTAATGGAGGGTGGCGCCCAGGCGTTGGGTGAAGGTGGCGGCGTCGTCGCCGGCAAGGCGCGCCAGGCAGCTGAGCAGGCGTTCGTCACCGGCTTGCAGGCGGGCCTGGGCCAGCAGTTCGCGGGGGTAGGCACCAATCCGTGGTGCATCGCCCACAGGCTCAGCGCGCGCCTGGAGGCAATGGAGATCCTGTGGGAGCGGGTCTACCCGCGAATGACCCTGTACAGGCTGGGGTGCTTGGGCTGTATCGACGACGTCTGACATGGCCTGCGACTCCGCTCAGGGGCGCGTCGCAGGCTGGCTCGGGGTTGCCGGGGTGGCCGCGGGCGCCGCTATTCCCCGGTGAGCAGTTCGTCGTCAGGTGTGGGCGGTTTCACGCCGTTGCGTCGGCGGTCGGCCAGTACCCAGCTGCCATCGTACATCTGCAGGGGGAACGTCTGGTTCCTGTTCTGGCGTCGTTCGACGAACCCCTCGGCCTGTGTGTCCGCTGTCCGAGTCTGGTGCTGTGGGCCGGTCAGGTCGGCGACTGCGCGGGCCAGTTCCGCCAATGGGAACGGCTTGAACAGGACATGGGTGACACCGAGTGCCGCGGCCCGCTCACGGACTTCGGCGGTCGGGTGGGCGGTGATCAGCACGAAATGGCACTGCATGCTCCTGCGCACGGTCTCCAGGACCTCGAACCCCTCCATATCGGGCAAGCGGTAATCCAGTACGATCACATCCGGTGCCAGGACCTGTGCCTGGGCAATGCCACTGATACCGTCGTGGGCGACATGGACTTCCAGGCCTTGCGCTTGCAGGTAGGCCTGCAGGTTCTGCGCAAGGGTCTGTTCGTCATCGACTACCAATACTCTGTTCACCAAGGTCGACTCCCAAGAACTTCCCGGTTGCCCGGACTCTGGAGTTCGGCCTTGTACAGGCTTGAGCATCCTTCGTGCCAGGCGTGAATAGTCATGTCGCACCACTGTAAGTCGTTGATTTTGCGGTATCACCCAATCCAGGCGAGGACCGGCTCCCCCACTTGCGGGGAAGTTGATGGCACTTTGCCCGATCGCTTACCCCCAGCATTGGGGAAAACCCCCTGCCGGGCAAGCCCGTGGCAGCGCAATGTGCAAGCGGCCTCTCACATTCAGTCGGCAAGCTCGACCTTCGCACCTTCGCGCAAGCGCTTACGCACCGACTGGCGGGCCTGGGCCTGCATTTCGTCCACGAGCGCGAGCCTGGCCAAGGCCAGACCCTGCTCTCGTTCGACTAAGGTATTGGTACTTTGGTTCTGCATCCGTTGCAATCTTTCCCTGTTTGCCTGATAGAAGGCTTCGACCTGCTCTGGGGTGGGCTCATCGGTGGCGGTCATCTGGGCGTACAGTTGCTGCGCGGCCATCTCGTGACGAGTGTAGTCGGCGTACTCAGTCCTATCGAAGCCGGCCTCGGCAAGACGTTGCTCGAACACCGCAGCGCTGCCGAAGGCCCGCTCCAGCTCAGCGAGACGGGCCGATACGCTCTCCTCGCTGACGACCACGCCACGGCGCTGGGCCTCCTGCCACAGCAGCTCCTTGTCGATCAGCTCGTCCAGGGCCTGGTCGCGCAAGCGCTTGTACAGGCTCGGGCTGCGTATGCTGGCGACCGGTCGACCTTGATCCTGGAGGTATTCGGCAAAGTAGCGCTCAAGGCGCATGCTGCTGATCTCGACGCCATTGACCCTCGCCACGGCGACGTCCGCCTGACCCAACGGCGCGAACCCCAGCAGCAGACACAGCAACACGATGCGCATGACGACCTCCTTCAAGGGGTAAGCGGCAGTGGCTTGTACGCAGCGACAGTCTGGAACTGCGGGCCAGGCAGCGTCACCGCCACCACGTGGGCACCGGCAAGGCCCTGACGCCGGCCGGGGCCGAATCCCAGCGCCGGCGTGAGGCCGGTGTCCAGGTCATGCAGCCCCTCCAGGGCTCGCACCAACTGCTCCCGGCTAGCGTCCCGCCCTACCTGTCTAAGGGCCTCGGCCATCAGCAGCAGCGCGCAGCGGGTGCTGACCTGCAACGCCGCCTGGCGACCATCGAGCCCTTGGCGCTGACGCAGCCCGTTGAGCGCGGCCCGCCCTTGCTCGGTCCAGTCCTGGGGCGTGAAGGGATAGGCCAGGAACAGCCGCTGCGACCAGTCGGCAGACAACCCCGCCAGGGCACCTGCGACCTGGCTCGAGGCCGCGAACAGGTAGGGTTTGCGGCCTGCGGCCTGCTGTGCCTGCGCCAACTCGCCGAACGCCTGGGCGCGCCCCAGGAAGACGACGCCCTCGCCCTCCACCGCCTGCCCCGCGAAGACTTGCACCGGCCCCGGGGTCCAGCCGGCGGCGAGCAGTCGCTGGCGCAGCGCCTCGGCAGGTGCCGCCTGCTCGCTGCCGGCATAGATCACCCGCAGCCCGTCAGGCCCCACGCCCAGGCGGTCACGGGCGAAACCGGCCAGGCTCTGCAATTGCTCGGGCAGGCTTGGCAACGGATCGAAGATCTGCGCACTGCCGACACTGCCAGGGGAGCTGCCGACCAGCGGCACGCCACGTTGTTCGAGTGCGCTGCCCAGACGCGCGTCGAGCATCGGCGCCAACGGCGCGATGAGGGCGAAGACCTGCGCGTCGTCGAGCAAACGCTCGAGGGCCTGTTCGGCGCTGGCGGGCGTATGACCCGGGTCTAGCACCACCAGCTCCAGCCGCCGACCGTGCAGCCCGCCCTGCTGGTTGAGTTGCGCCAGGCCGTCCTCCAGCACTGCGCGCACCACCCTGCCCGCCTCGGCCAGCGGCCCGCTGGCCGGCAGCAAGGTGCCCAGACGCAGGATGTGCTCTTCCACGCCTGGGTCGCGTTCCTGGCCCAGGCGCTTGAGGTAGGCGGTGAGGTTGCGCTGGTCGGACAGGGTCAGTTCGAAACGTGGCATGGCCGGGTCCAGGCGGTTGCCTGCAGGGTCGATGCCTTGCCCGACGGCACGCGCCAGCGTTGCTTCGGCATAGGCCGGGTAGCGTCGGCCATTGGCCTCACGCTCGCCCTGCCCCAACGCCAGGCGCTGCCAATCCAGGCTCGGCGGGCGTACCCCGCCTTCGGCGCGGCCACGGCCATCGTTGCCATGGCAACTGGCACACGGCAGCACACTGGCCGGCACACTGATGTCGCTGGCGCCCACCCGGGCCATCAACTGCGCGTCGCTGCTGGACACCCCTTCGCGGTACAAGCGCTTGCCCGCCTGCTCCTGCTCGGTCAGGTCCAAGGCCAGCGCCGTGTGGCTCGCGAACAGGCCGAGCCACACCACCAGGGGCAGAAGGCGCATGGCACTCACCGTCCCGCCAGGGGCTGGGCCAGCAGTTGCATGCGCTGGGCGATGGCAACGGGCGGTGCGTCGGGCCGGATCTTGCTCCAACGTTTGCCGGCCACGTCGCCGGCGATCAACTGGGTAGAGTGCTGCTCGGGGCTGGGCAGGAACTGCCCGAGACGCCCCAGCACCAGGTCGACATTGGCCTTGTCCCCAGTCAGGAACAGCCAGTTCGGTCCATCCACGCCTTGTTTCTGGGCAAAGGCCTTGAGCGCCTCGGGGGTGTCGTTGAGCGGATCGCTGCTGATGGACACGAAGGTGACCTGCCCGGCCAGCTCAGGGCCCATGGCTTCGCGTACCTCGCGCAGCTTGCGGGTGATCAGGGGGCAGGCGTCGTTGCAGTGGGTGAAGATGACGTTGAGCATCACCACCTTGTCCTTGAGCACATCGCTGTAGAAGCGCAGCTCACGCCCGTTCTGGTCCTTGAGCACGGTGTCGGTGAACCAGGTCTGCGCATCGCGGGTGCCGCCACCGCTGCTCATCGCTTGGGGCGCGGGCTGTGGCTGGGGCGCGCTCGGCGCTTGGCCGTCATGGCCGCCGTCATGGGCCACGGCCACCGAAGCGAGGATCCACAGGCAGCCGACCAGGGTCAGCCAATCCAGGCCCCGCATGCCGACGCGGCGAATCGTCGAGCTGCTCATGGCTGCACCTCCTGGCTGTCCGGCCCACCGGCGATGGCGGTGCTCTTGGCGTGCACACGGCGAGCGCTGAGGCGGTTGATTTCGCTGATCAGCACGGCCGGATCGGTAAAGCCGTAGTAGCGGGTCCAATGGCCGCTGCGCCCGTCACCGACCAGGATCAATGGTGGATGCTGGCTCAGGTCGGCACTGAAGCTGCCCAGGCCCTTGAGCGTCTCGGTGATGGCATACGACGAGCCAGTCAACCAGCTCCACCCCGGGCCACGCTGGAATGCCTTGGCGTAGCCAAGTAGGCGCTTGGAATCATCGCGCTGGGGGTCGACGCTGATCGATACCAGCTGGATCTCCTCGCCCACACGTCCACCCAACTGCTGCTGGACCTTGGACATGATCGACGAGACCACCGGGCAGACCGTGGTGCAACGGGTGTAGATGAAGCCCATGACCACCAGGCGGTCGCCCACCAGGTCCTTCTCCAGGCGCACCGGCATGCCGTTCTGGTCGAGCAACGACACGTCGGCAAAGCGCACGCTGGCCTTCTCCTGACGGGCTGCCGGCGGTTGCTCGGCATGGCCGCTGTGGTCATGCCCGGCGTGGGCCAGGACGTGCTCGCCTCCGAGCAGCAGGCTCAGGACAAGCAGATTGCAGGCGAGCTTGGCGTTCATCTCACACTCCTGGGTTCCACGTGGGAAGCGGTAGGTACGGCGGCCGGCAGGACGCGCAGACTGGTGTAGTTCTCTTCGGCGAACTTGCGGCCCAAGGTCGGCGACTGCACGTGCAGGTACCAGGCGCCCGTCTCGGCCAGTTGCAGCGATCCTTGGTAAACACCATCCCCCATCTCTTGCAGCGGCAGGCTGCGCGGCATCGACGAAGGCGCCAGGAAGTAGCGCAGGCTCAGGTCACGCAGGCCCAGGCGTGGCTCACCGTCGTCCCCGAGGATGCGCACGCGGGCGATATAGGCAGTGTTTTGCAATGCAGGCTGCTCGTTACCCAGGAATTCGGCATGCACACCTTTGCGCTTGACCGCGTCCGGCGCTGCCGAGACCTGGGTGCTGAAGCAGTGGATGATCTGCGGCTGGTTGAGCAGGAACGCCACGTCGAAGGTGCCTGCCGCCGGCAGTTTCACCGTCGAGCCGTATACCCCCGGGGCGATTTCGCGCAGGCTGCGGTCGACCACGATCGCCGCGCGGGCCTGGTGCCCACGGTTGTTGTAGCCCGACATCGGGGCGTTCATGCCCTCGGCGTAGAAGTACGTGGTGTTGTCCACCGGGTTGACCACGAACACCGAGTTGTCGTCGCGGGCCACGGTCAGCCCCTGTGCCAACGGCAAGTCGCCTGCCTGGCGTGGCGCGGCGGGGCCGGCCTCGAACCCCTGGATGATCGGCTCACGCCCGGCCCCCAGGCTGGCCAAGTTGATCATGCTGACTTTCGGCGAGGCCAGGCCGCGCACGTAGGCATAGCCCTTGGTGAAGGTCAGCTGGTACGGCTCGGCCGCGACCGGGAGGCGGTGAATCAATTGATCGTTGCTGGCGTCGATCACCAGGGCCTGGTTTTCCAGGGTGTTGAGCACGATGCCGTAGCGACCGTCCTCGCTGAAACGCATCGGCCCCAGGCCCTGCTCAGCCTTGACGGTGTTGCGCAGCTGGTGGCTGCGGGCGTCGATCACCCGCACCGTGCCTTCCTTGCCATCGGCCACGTACACCGCCTGGGACAGCGCCGAATAGGCCACCGACAGCGGATGGGGGCCCACCGGCAGGGTCTTGGCCAGGCGCATGTCGGCGATGTCGATGATGCTCAGGGTGCCGGCATCGCGGTTGCTGACGAAGGCGTAGCGTGAGTCGCTGCTAAAGGCGATCTCGTGATGCCCGGAGCCGGTGGCGAAGGTCTTGAGCATGGTGCGGCTGGGCACATCGATTACCGTCACCCCACCCTTGGCCGGATCGTCGCTGTTGTTGCCCACCCACAGCCGGCGTTGGTCCGGCTGCAAGGCCACCCGCAGCGGCTGCTCGCCCGCCTCAAGGGTGGCCACGCGGGTGAAGGTCTCGGTGTCGATCACCGCCACCTGGTTGCGCTCGGGCATGGACACGAACACCTGCCGGTCATCGCCGGTGGCCACCCAGTCCATCGGCCGGCCCGGCAGGTCGATGCGCGCCAGCGTGCTGGTGACCCCGCCCACCGAAACGGTGGGGTCGATGACCGTGAGGCTGGCATCCTTGTTCAGGACCAGCAGGAAGTAGCTGTTCAGATCCAGCAAGGGCCGCGCGCCGATGCTGCTCTTGAGAAACAGCGCCACCCGCGCCTTGCAGCCGCTCTGGCGATCGCCGGGCGGCGCCGACTGGGCCGGGTCCAGCCAGGCGCCAGGGGCCATCCCCGAGAGCGGCTGGCCGCTGGTCTGGTCGCTGACCTTGAAGCGGATGTTGGCGAAGTTGCCCTCGCGCAGTTCGCCGCCATCGAGGGGGCGCGCCTCGAACTCCACGGTCACGCCGTCCCGGCTGAGCCGGTGCAGGCCCTGGGGATCGGCCTGCTCCTGCAGCAGCTCGCGCGGGTCGCACCACAGCTTGTCGTAGGCCAGACCCAGGCCGATCAATGTCAACCCCACCATCAACCCCAGGTAGGCGGGACGAGTCTTCTTGTTCATGCGCGCTCCCCCTCTTCTCATTGTGCCGGGGCGGTGGCCGGCGGGGCTTCATTGGTGACCCGCAAAATCCCCCACAGCCCGGAAAGGTTGCCGTAGGCCCCGTAGTCGCGGAACAGGTAGTCGCCCGGCACGCCGTTGGCGCCGCCTGCGCTGGGCAGCATGAAGCTGAAGTGCGCGGCCGGCAGCACGCTTTCCTGGGCGCCGATGTACATCGCCATCGGGTTGTAGCCAAAGCGCACCGAGCCGATGCCAGGCAGCCCCATGGGGTAGCCATTGACGTCGCTCTTCTCCGCCTGGTGAGCGTGCAGTGGCCACAGGTGCCCATCGAGCTGGTAGATCATGCCGCGGCTGCCACCGCTGGGCATGAGGATGTGGTTGCGCAGCGGCTGGCCGGGCTTGGCCCAGAGCACCGGGGTCTGCGGGTCGCCACCGACCAGATCGTTGCTGTAGGCCATATGGGCGTTGGGCACATCGCCAAAGCCCAAGCCATCGGCACGGCCGAACGGCGAGTCAGGCGCCATGCCAAAGCGCAGCCACAAAGGCTCGGTCTTGTAGTTGACGGCCATGTTGCCGTTGTCCTGCGGGTCGCCCGCTGCGCCATTGCCCTCGGTGTTGATGCCCTCCACTGGCCGGCCATCGGCCCAGCGCATGTTCAGCGAGCGTTGCCACACCGTGACGAAGTCGCGGTAGTCCGGCTGGCCAGTGACCTTGACGGTGGCCTGGGCACGGCTGGCAGTGTCCTCGGTCCAGGTCGCGCTTTGGGGCAGGATGCTCATGGCGCCGACCAGACCTTTCTGCGGCTGCTTGATCACATCCGCCGGGGTCAGGTTGAGGCCGCCGAACTCGATGGCCGTGGTGTTGATGTTGTCCACCGTGCGGCCCAACTGCAGCACCGGTTTGCCTTCGCGCTCCAGGTGCCCGGCATAGAACTGGTACACCTTGCTGGGGTAGGCGCCACTGGTGCCCACGCGTGGCGGTACGGTCTGCACCGGGTTCAGGCCAACGTTGGCACCGTCGGACTTGGTGATGTCGTAGGCCAGCAGCTGGGCGTGCAGGCCCACGTGGCTCGATGGCCGCATCTGGTTGTTGTTGAACGCGGTGGAGCCTTCGCTGGCGTTGCGATCGCGCTTGACCACCCCATGCATGACCGCGGTGCTGGCCAGATCCGGCATGACCATCGGCAGGCGGTTCTCCAGGGTGATGCTGATGCAGTCGCCGGAATTGGCGCGCAGCACCAGCGGCTCCACCGGGACGCCAGCCTTGAGCTTGCCGGTGGTTGGATCCAGGTCGGCCTTGCGCACGTACAGGATCGCGGTCGGGTCATGCAGCGGTGCGGCATGGCCACCGATGGTGAAGGTCTCGCCATCTTCCGGATCGACCCCAGACACCAGTGGGATGCTGGTCCGACGGCTGTTGAACACCAACGTGCCGCCGTTGGCCTTGAGCGGGCCGCCGACATGCTGGCCGATACCGGCCGGGTCGGCGATGCTGACCCCGTTGCGGTTCTCCAGGATGTCGTTGGCCAAAGCCGCAACCACTTCATAGCTGCGCTTGACCGTCGGCCGGCTGCCGATGCCATTGGCGTTGGCCGTGGTTTTCGGGCAGATGCCGTCGAACGCCACGGTGTTGCGCATAGCCACCGGTTGCGGGTTGTTCGGCAGCGCGAACAGGTCCGCGCGCTGGGCCGTGTAGTTGCGCATGAGGCCCCAGATGCCGTTCCAGTAACCCTCAAGCGCCGCATCGAGGGAGTACAGGTAGTCACCGTTGGTGGCGGCGGAACTGGAGATCATCGACACCGGCGCCATGAAGCCCAGCTGCTCGGAAATTCCGATCATTTGCGACGACTTCCAGCCCGAGTTGGAGCTGTTGCCGAAGCCAGAGCCGTTCTGCAGCCATTTCACGCCGTGCAGGGTGATGTTGTGCTCCTCCTCATGACCACCGGCATGCATGCGCAGCCGCACGTTGTCACCCGAATAGGTGCGCAGCATCGGGGTGAACGGGTCGCCCGGCTCGGTGCCCTGGTTGATGTGCGGCGGAAACAGCGTGGTGCCGCCGGTCGGCCCGACCGCCGAGGTGATCGCCGAGGGTGCCAGGTTCATCGCCGGGATGGCGCGGTCGGTGCGGCTTTGCATGGCGTAGGCCAGGTCGCCGGCCATGCCGTCGGCCTGCATGCCGCGCTTGCCATCCGGGCCGACCTTGTTCGGGTCGAACACGCGCAAGGCCAGTGGTTCGTTGCGGTAGTTGACGACGAACATGCCAGGGTCATCCACCGAGATCGCCTGCGGGCACGGACGGCTTGGGCAGCCTGGGGCCAGCCCGCCGCGCGACTCGACGATCGCTTCGAGCAGGTTGGAGGCCTTCTGCCGCACAGGCGGGTTGATAGCGTAGCGGAAGCTGTCAGCCGTGGCCGGATAAGCCTGGCCGTCAGGCTTGCCGTCCGGGCCTGCCCCCACATACACGCCCGCTTCATAGGCATGCTGGAAGTCGCTGTACTCCAGGAAGAACTCGCGATAGCTGTCATTCTTACCGTCACCGTCATGATCGCCGGTCTGGATCACCGCTTGCCACGAGGTCGGCCCGCCATCCTGGCGTGTGGCCGGGTTGTACAGCTTTTCGCCCGTTTCGGCGTGGTACCAGGTCGAGCCGGCAGGCTCGGCCAGCACCGTGGCGTACAGGCCCAGTTGCTGGTGGGTCGATGGGCCAAGGTGGTCGTGGGTGAAGATGGTGCCCAGGCCCCGGTCGACGTTATGCACGTTGATCAAAGGGTCGGCGAACCAACGCTGCATGGCGGTACGCGCGCCCAGCCAATCGGCCCGACCGAAGCGCCCGAAGTACGGGTGTTGCTTGGCTTTCGGGCAGGTGTCGGTGCCGTCGCGTGGATCGCCCTCGGTGCAGCCGTTGAAGCTGCGGATGGCCTGTATACGTTCGACCACACTGCCGGGCGAGAGGATGCCGTCTTCATAGTTCCAGCCGTTGGCCGAGCCGTCGGCAGCGGTCAGGTCCCACTTGGGCAGGTGGATGTGCTGACCGATCACGTCGGTCGGGGTGCGCACCTGGTAGTCGTCCATCTCGTAGAACGACGGGATCAGGTTCGTGTGCTGGTACATGGTGCAATCGAAGGTGTTCATGCGCATCACCAGCGGCTCCGGTGGGCGCTGCTTGGTAATCACCGGCCACGCGTCCTCCCACAGGGCGATGATGCGCGCCTGCGGGAAGTGGTAGCCGACCTTGTTGTACACCGCGTCGAACTGGATGTTGGCGCCCTTGTAGATGCGCGGACGGTCGGCGGTGAAGGTGGAACTGCCACGGAAGCTCATGGCGCCCAGACTTTCGCCGCTGATGAACTCGCCCACGCCTGAGGACTGGGTCAGGCGCTTGCCGCGGTCATCCATGCAAGGCTCGTAGTACGGAGCGCCGGCCGTGGGCAAGGCACCGTTGGTGCGGAAGTTGCGCGGTACCGGCGCGCTGCCGAGCATCAGCGCATAGCTGGGATGCTCGGCCTTGGCATGGAACTGCATGGCAGCCTGTTCGACGTCGGTGCCTTCTTCCGGCAGGTAGATCGGCTTGGCCTTTTGCACCGACTTGGAGAAGTCCAGCTTGGTGGTGGTGATCTCGGCTTCGCCGCCTGCGGAGACGCCGTCCAGCGCATGGCGGCCCAGGCCACCGTTCCAGCCATCGACCTGGTTGGGGTCGAGGTTGGCCCACAGGGCCTTGCCGCTGTCCTTGAGCTGACGGGCCAGGGCCGGGTCGAGCATGTCCAGCGGCGGGGTCGGCGGACGTTGGCCGACACTGCTCTCCATGCCCCCGACCCAGAACGGATAGCCGGGGTTCTTCAGGGTGCCATCGGCGTTGCGATTGCTCTCGCTGCGATCGACCAGGGCCAGGGACCCCACGGCACGCGGCGCGTTGGTTTCCTGCGGATGATCGTCATCGCCCGCTTCAGGTTCGTCATCGTCGTCCTGCTCTGCCACGAGGGTCTCGGCCAGCTTCGGCACCACGGTGACCTTGCCAGGCATCGGCGCCATGGCCTTGCCGGGTAGCGGCACGATGGCCGGAATCGGCGTGCCGGCAATGATCTCGCCATCCGGCAACGCCCGCGCGCCTGCTGCCGGCTTGCCGCTGCGCAGGCCGAAAGGCACGGTATGGAAGCCATTTTCGCCTTCGCCGCTCACGGCCAGGCGGGTGCCCTGCTCGAATACATCGTGCACCCGCCACATAGCCCACATGCCTTGGGCGAAATGCGGATAGAAGTGGCAGTGATAGATAGCATCGCCCGCCACCCGGTTGCGGTTACCCGAGCCCCCGTTGGCGATTTCATAGGTATAGCCGCCACCGGCACCGATGCCTTGGGCATCGATGTAGTCGGAGTTGTCGTCGTTGGGGTTGAACAGCCATTGGTGGCCGTGCAGGTGGAAGATGTGCTGCTCATGGCCATTGTGGGTATTGCGGAATTTGGTGAAGTCACCGATGTAGCTGTGGTGCACGTTGGCCGGCTCCGAGGGGTACAGGGCCATGGTGGCCTTGACCCCGACCGCATTGGCCGGCGGCGTCTCGCCGGGGCGGATGTGCTCCAGGCCAACGTTGGCCGGGACATCCACCAAGGTGCCGACGTCGCCCACGGTGTGGGCACTGAGGAAGAATTCCTCGTAGGCGCAGGACAGGCAGTCATGCATCGGCCCTACGCCCAGGCGGTTGGCGATCACCTCGGCGCCCATGCCGCCGGAGCCGTAGTTGATCATGAACGAATCACGGGTCGGCTCCAGCACATGCCCCATCACCGGGTCCGCCCAGTAACCGGGGAAGGCCTGGGTACCGGCCACTTCATCGGCGAACTGCGAGGCGAAGTCGCGGAAGGCTTCCAGCCGGTTGGGCAGCGCCGGGTTGCGCTTGCCGATGGACTCCAGCGGGTAGGTCGAGGGCGGGAAACTACCGTCCTGGTTGGGGCCCATGACGATGGCGTCGGTTTCGCTGCTGAGGATCTCGTTGCCATCGACCATCGCGATGATCGGCTTGCCCGCCTTGCCTTCGGCGATCCATGGCTCGACCTGGGGATAGCGGGCGTTGTAGTCGATCACCGGCTGGCCGGTGGCGGTGCGGCCGGTGGTGGCCAGGCGCATTTCCTCTTCGGTCAGGGTGTTGCGAAAGGTTCGCCCATTCTTGGGAACCACCACCACCTGGCCGAACAGGCCGTTGGAGACATTGCCCGCCGTGCCTTCGCCGCCGAACGTGGCGCCCTTGCTGGTAGCGGCGAACGCGCCTTCACGCTCGGCATAGAGGGTGTAGCTGCGGGTGTTGCCCGGTGCCACCAGGAAGTTACCGTTGCGACCGGTGTTGGCGGCGATGTCGCTGATGCCGTTGACCGCCTGCATACCGTTGACCTGGAAGCCCACGAAGCGGTCGGTGACCTGCTCGTCGGCCACAGGCCCTTCGAGGTTTTCGATTTCCAGTTCCGGGGCTTGCTCGCCCTCGACTACGTTGTCTTCGGGATCGAAGCCATGTTTGTTGGGATTGGCCTGGTAGGCCAGCAGGTTAGTCAGGTTGACTGTCAGGCAGTCACCGGCCGCAACCCGCAGCACGATCGGCCGCGGACGCTTGTCCGGCCGCAAGGTGACCTTGCCGGGAACCGCCGCCCCGCCGTTGCTCAGCGGCACCAGGTGTTCGTCCACCACGTCCTGGCGCAGGGCGAAGATCATTCCATTGGCATTCTGTGCCCCCAGGCGGTTGAACATCAGCGGCTGATCCAGTGCCACTACGTTGGCCACCAGCGTGCGCTGGCACTGCACCGCAGCCTCGCTCACCGCGCCCCACCCCAGCAGGGTCAGGGCCAGTGAAGTCAGGACGGAGCCTTTCGACGGGGTCATCATGCTGCACCTCCGGAAAACACAGACGTTCTGCGCAAAGCCGGAGCAAGTGGCATGCCATAAATTTTTTATCGTTTTTTCAAAGGCTTAAGCTGACATTCAAAACCGACTGGGGAGGATTCCCCAGCCGATTCCCCGATTCGGGGGTAATGCGTCGAGATCGCATTGGAGCGAGCACCACACACTGCGCCAGGGCTAATCTCCCACAGAGGCTGCGCTGACCGGGTAGGAGCAGGTTCATCCGCGAATGGCGCACAGGCCTACCGATACCTCAACAGCCTTTCATCCTCGGCATCTCGATGCCGTGCTCGTGTACACGCCGGTACAGGGTCGCCCGTGAGATGCCCAGTGCCTTGGCCGCATCTGCCGGTTTCCAGCGATGCCGAATCAACGCATCGAGCAGCAACTGGCGCGCAGGGTCGCAGGTCGTCTCGGCAGCTGTCGCACCCACGCCGCGCACCGCTTCGGGCAGATCCTCGCGCCTCACCTGCCCGCCATCGCAGACCGCACAGGCGTAGCGCAGCACCTGGCGCAACTGGCGCAGGTTGCCCGGCCAGTGATAGGTGAGCAGCGCTTCGAGCGCTGCGTCCGTCAGTGTCACATCGACGCCGCAGGCCGCGGCTTCCTCGGCCAACAGTCGATGAATCAACCCCAACCGGTCGTGCCGCTCGCGCAGCGGTGGCAACTCGAAGCGCGCATTGGCCAGGCGGAAGTACAGGTCCTCGCGAAAACGCCCCTCGGCCACCATCGCAGCCAGATCCCGATGGGTGGCGCAGATCACCTGCATGTCCACCCGCTGGCGACGTGCCGCGCCCAAAGGTGCCACTTCACCTTCGGCCAATACCCGCAACAGACGCGTCTGCAGGTTCAAGGGCATGTCGCCGATTTCGTCGAGAAACAGCGTACCGCCATCGGCCTGCTGCAAAAGGCCTTGCATGCCCTTGCTCGACGCGCCGGTAAAGGCCCCGGCCACATAACCGAACAGTTCGCTCTCGATGAGGTTTTCCGGGATCGCCGCGCAGTTGAGGGTGACGAAAGGCCCTTCACGGCGCAGGCTTTGCTGGTGCACCTGGCGGGCGAAGACTTCTTTGCCCACACCGGTCTCGCCTTGCACCAGCACGGCCAGGTTGCAGTCCTTCACCCGCGTGGCCAAGCGCAGGTGCTGCTCGATGCGCGTGTCCTGGGCCGGCTGCACCACCGCTGGCCGGGCCCGGCGCTGGGGTGCACTCACCCGGCCATAGAGCCCGCCCCAGCCAGGCAGGCGCTGGGCGCAGGCATCGCTGGCATCGCGCAGTTGGTCGAGGTCGAACAATTCACCGATATGCACCGGCAGCCGCCCAAGGCCCTCCAGCAGGCGCTGCCGAGCCAGGCTGTTGATCGCCTGCAGGCGACCATCGGCATCCCAGGCCAGCAGATAGTCCGGTTGGCTTTCCACGTAACCGGGGGTGCCGTGGGCGCGCATCACCCAGTGGCCTTGGGCGTTGTGCATGAAAAACGCGTTTTCGATCTCGCGTGCGGTCTGCTCCACCAACTGGCGGATCAGGTGCTGGCTGCGCCGGTCGTCCGGTGACTGCAACGCAGACACATCCACCACGCCCAGCAACTCCCCCTGCGGATCGAACACCGGCGCGGCCGTGCAGGTCAGGCCGATGAACGCAGCGCGAAAGTGATCGCGCTTGTGCACCGTGATCGGCGCCTTGCTGGTCAACACCGCCGCCACCCCGCAGGTGCCCTCTTCGCCTTCCGACCAGCACGTGCCCAAGTACAGCCCGGCCTTGCGGCAGTCGTTGCGGATGGCCGACTCGACCCGATAGTCGATGGTGCGCCCTTGGGCGTCGGTGAGCAGTACACAGTAGTCGGCACCGCGCACTTGCGCGTGCAAGCGGGCCACAGCGTCGCTGGCAATGCGCAGGAACAGCTCGGCACGCTCACGGCACTCGTTGAGCACCGCCTGGGACAGGATGCGCGGCCCCTGCAAGGATCCAGGATCAAGGCGGTACAGGTCCATGGAGCGGCGCCACGAGTCGAGGATCAGCGTCGGCACCGGCGCCTGGGGCAGGCGCTCGGCGTTCTTCAGCACCCGGCTGACGCAATCGACATGGGCTCGGGAGTTCGCGGCAAGCATTGGGGCCTCCGGTTCTCATGTTCTTGTCGTTGTGCGGCCATTAAGCGCCTGCAAGCCGTGCCCGACAAGCGCTGCGTGATCATCGGCCGACCTGAGACGCTGCGTCTCAGCGTCTCGCCTGCGTCCGGGCCTGGCTGGCACCCGGCGTCTCGCCCGGCACTGCGCCAATCGCGGCCAGAGAAACATGAGGACGCTCTGCCACAGGCCTTACAGGCGAGCCAGGCCAACCTGGCACTGCGCTTGCTCAAGCACTGGCAAACAAGAAACCGAGGTGCGCCATGCCGCAACCTGCCCCGACCATCGGCATCATCGCCAACCCAGCCTCCGGCCGCGACTTGCGCCGCCTGACCGCCAACGCCGGGCTTTATTCGAGTACCGACAAGGCCTCGGCCATCCAGCGCCTGCTCGCCGCCTTCGGCGCCACCGGCATCGCCCAGGTACTGCTGCCAACCGACATGACCGGCATCGCCGCCGCCGTACTCAAGGCCAGCGCCGGCCCGATCGCCCGCAGCCAACACTGGCCCGCCCTGGAAGTACTCGACCTGCCGCTCACCCAGACCGTGGCCGATACGCGCCTGGCCACCCGCCGCATGGTCGAGCGCGGCGTGGCGATGATCGCCGTGCTCGGCGGTGACGGCACTCACAAGGCGGTGGCCACCGAGGCCGGTGACGTCCCCCTGCTGACCTTGTCCACCGGCACCAACAATGCCTTCCCCGAGCTGCGCGAGGCCACCAGCGCGGGCCTGGCCGGAGGGCTGCAAGCCAGTGGACGAGTCCCGGCCGGAATCGGCCTGCGCCGCAACAAGCGTCTGTTGGTGCACGTCCCCGAACAGGGCCTGTGCGAGTGGGCGCTGGTGGAGGTCGCCGTATCGCCCCAGCGCTTCATCGGCGCCCGCGCCCTGAGCCGCAGCGATGACCTGGCCGAGGTGTTTGCCTGCTTCGCCGAACCCCACGCCATCGGTCTCTCGGCCCTGTGCGGATTATGGTGCCCGGTGTCGCGCCAGGACCGGCATGGCGCCTGGGTGCACTTGGACGCCGACAGCGAACAGGCCCTGCTCGCGCCCCTGGCCCCTGGCCTGCTGCAAGCGTGCGGCATCAGCGCCTGCGGCCTGCTGGAGCCCGGCGTCGCCTACCCCTTGACCCTCGCCAGCGGCACCCTGGCGCTCGATGGCGAGCGCGAGATCGAATTCGCCCCCCACGACACCCCCACCGTGACCCTCGATGCCAACGGCCCCCTCACGGTCGATGTCGAGGCCGTGCTGGCCTACGCCGCCCGCCATCACCTGCTGGAGGTCCCTCGCGATCACCGGCACTTCGCTGCACACCCGTGTTGAGACAACCCTGGAGAACAACAAGATGTCCACTCACCTCAGTTCCGAACAATTGCTGCATGCCTATGAAGTGATGCGCACCATCCGTGCCTTCGAAGAACGCCTGCACGTGGAGTTCGCCACCGGCGAGATTCCTGGCTTCGTCCACCTCTATGCCGGCGAAGAAGCCTCTGCTGCCGGGGTCATGGCCCACCTGCGCGACAGCGACTGCATCGCCTCGACCCATCGCGGCCATGGCCATTGCATCGCCAAGGGCGTGGACGTGTACGGCATGATGGCCGAGATCTACGGCAAGAAGACCGGGGTCTGTGGCGGCAAGGGCGGCTCGATGCACATCGCCGACCTGGAAAAAGGCATGCTCGGCGCCAATGGGATCGTCGGTGCCGGCGCTCCACTGGTGGCTGGCGCTGCCCTGGCAGCCAAGATCAAGGGCCGCGATGACGTGTCGGTGGCCTTCTTCGGCGATGGCGCCTCCAATGAAGGGGCGGTGTTCGAGGCGATGAACCTGGCCTCGATCATGAACCTGCCCTGCATCTTCGTCGCCGAAAACAATGGCTACGCCGAGGCCACCGCGTCGACCTGGTCGGTGGCGTGCGATCACATTGCCGACCGCGCCGCCGGCTTCGGCATGCCCGGCGTGACCATCGATGGATTTGATTTCTTCGCCGTGTACGAGGCCGCGGGGGCGGCCATCGAGCGCGCCCGCGCAGGGCAAGGTCCGTCGCTGATCGAGGTCAAGCTCAGCCGCTACTACGGCCACTTCGAAGGCGACGCCCAGACCTACCGTGCCCCGGACGAGGTGAAGAACCTGCGCGAACAACGCGACTGCCTGCTGCAGTTTCGCAACAAGACCACCCACGCCGGCCTGCTCACCCACGACCAGCTCGATGCCATCGACGCCCGCGTCGAGGATTTGATCGAAGACGCCGTGCGCCGTGCCAAGTCCGATCCCAAGCCACAGCCCGCCGACCTGCTCACCGACGTCTACGTCGCCTACCCATGAGCTGCGGATTACAAGAACAACAGGAGAACCACCATGGCAAGAAAGATCAGCTACCAGCAGGCCATCAACGAAGCGTTGGCGCAGGAAATGCGCCGCGACAGCACGGTGTTCATCATCGGCGAAGACGTGGCTGGCGGCGCCGGCGCCCCCGGTGAGGACGATGCCTGGGGCGGTGTGCTCGGCGTCACCAAGGGCCTCTACCATCAGTTTCCTGGCCGCGTGCTGGACGCGCCCTTGTCGGAAATCGGTTACGTGGGCGCTGCCGTCGGCGCCGCGACCCAAGGCCTGCGGCCGGTGTGCGAACTGATGTTCGTGGATTTCGCTGGCTGCTGCCTGGACCAGATCCTCAACCAAGCGGCGAAATTCCGCTACATGTTCGGCGGCAAGGCAGTCACCCCCCTGGTGATGCGCACCATGTACGGCGCGGGCCTGCGTGCCGCCGCCCAGCATTCGCAGATGCTCACCTCCCTGTGGACCCACATCCCTGGTCTGAAGGTGGTCTGCCCATCCTCGCCCTATGACGCCAAAGGCTTGTTGATCCAGGCGATCCGCGACAACGACCCGGTGATCTTCTGCGAGCACAAGTTGCTCTATGGCTTGCAGGGCGAGGTGCCCGAGGAGGTCTACAGCATCCCGTTCGGCGAGGCCAACTTCCTGCGTGACGGCGACGACGTGACCCTGGTGACCTACGGTCGCATGGTCCATGTGGCCATGGAAGCGGCCGCCAACCTGGCGCGTCAGGGCATCGACTGCGAAGTGCTGGACCTGCGCACGACCAGCCCGCTGGACGAAGACAGCATCCTTGAAAGCGTCGAGAAGACCGGTCGGCTGGTGGTGATCGACGAAGCCAACCCGCGTTGCGCCATGGCCACCGACATCAGTGCCCTGGTGGCGCAGAAGGCCTTCGGCGCCCTCAAGGGCCCGATCGAGATGGTCACCGCGCCCCACACACCGGTGCCCTTCTCGGACGCACTCGAAGACCTGTACATACCGGACGCTACGAAAATCGAAACCGCCGTGCGCAAGGTGATCGAAGCCACAAGGAGCGCCGCATGAGCCAGATCCATACCCTGACCATGCCCAAATGGGGGCTGTCGATGACCGAAGGCCGGGTCGACACCTGGCTCAAGCAGGAAGGCGACGTCATCAATAAAGGCGATGAAGTGCTGGACGTTGAGACCGACAAGATCAGCAGCAGCGTCGAGGCGCCGTTCAGCGGCGTGCTGCGCCGCGTCGTGGCAAGGCCTGACGAAACCCTGCCAGTGGGCGCCCTGCTGGCGGTGGTGGTCGAAGGCGAAGCCGACGAGGCACAGATCGACGCGGTGGTACAGCGCTTCCAGGCCGAGTTCGTCGCCGAGGGCAGTGCCGACCAAAGCCAGGGGCCGGTCCCGCAGAAGGCCGAGGTAGGCAATCGCTTGCTGCGCTGGTTCGAACTCGGCGAAGGCGGCACGCCGCTGGTGCTGGTACATGGCTTTGGCGGTGACCTCAACAACTGGCTGTTCAATCACCCGACCTTGGCCGGCGAGCGCCGCGTCATCGCCCTCGACCTGCCCGGCCACGGCGAATCGACCAAAGCCCTGCAACGGGGGGATCTGGATGAATTGAGCGAAGCGGTGTTGGCGTTGCTCGACCACCTGGACATTCCCCGCGCCCATTTCGTCGGCCATTCCATGGGCGGCGCCGTGAGCCTGAACCTCACCCGCCTGGCTCCCCAGCGGGTGGCGAGCCTGGGGCTGATCGCCAGCGCGGGCCTTGGCGAAGCGATCAATGCAGGCTACCTGCAAGCCTTCGTCGAGGCCGGCAGCCGCAATGCCCTCAAGCCCGCGATGAGCCAGCTGTTCGCCGACCCGGGCCTGGTGACCCGGCAAATGCTCGAGGACATGCTCAAGTTCAAGCGCCTGGAAGGCGTCGACAGCGCCTTGCGCCAACTGGCCTCGGCCATTGCCGACGGTAATCGGCAACGGCACGATCTGCGCGGCGTTTTGGGACAGCATCCGGTGCTGGTGATCTGGGGCGCGGAGGACGCGATCATTCCGGCCACCCAGGCCCAGGGGCTGGACGCCGAGACGGTGGTGATTCCAGGAATGGGCCATATGGTGCAGATGGAGGCGGCCGAGCAGGTCAACCAGCGGTTGCTGGCGTTCCTGCGCCAACACTGAGTCCAGGGCCGCCCCGCGGCCCTTTCAACACACGGGACGGCGGCGTGCTGGCGACGCCGCTGTGTCCGCAGCCCCTGGATGCAATACTGGGCTCACCCATACAGGGAGTGGTGAACGTGTCCAGAGCGTCTTTACTTGCAGGTAACTGCCCGCAGAACGGACGCACGCCTATGAAGATCGTGATCACCAGCATTCTGGTCGACGACCAAGCCAAGGCCCTTGCCTTCTACCACTATGTGCTGGGGTTCGAACCCAAGCATGACATTCCCATGGGCCAGCACCGCTGGCTGACCCTCACCTCGCCCAACGACCCCAACGGTGTGGAGTTGCTACTCGAACCCGATGCCCATCCCGCCGCCAAGACCTACAAGACCGCCCTCAAGCAGGATGGCATCCCGGCCACATCTTTCGGGGTGCGCGATATCCAGGCCGAGTACACCCGCCTGTGCGCAGCCGGGGTGCGCTTCACCCAGCCGCCGACCGCCATGGGCCCGGTGACCGTGGCCGTGTTCGACGACACCTGTGGCAACCTGATCCAGATCGCCCAGCGTCACTGAGACGTGCCGGCCTCCAGGCGCACGGTCGCCCGCAGCCCATGGGGGGCAACGTTGCACAGCTGCACGCTGCCACCCAGGCGCTTGGCGATCATGCTGACGATCGACAACCCCAACCCCGCGCCATTGGCGGAATCCTTGCTGTAGAAGCGTTCGAACACCCGCTCGAGGTCCGCTTCGTCGATTCCGGGCCCTTCATCCTCCACGCAGAGCAGTACCTGTTCTTCGACGTGCGCCAGCGACACGCGGATCCGGCCGCCAGGCGGGGAATGGTTCACCGCATTGGTCAACAGGTTCTGCAGAGCGATGGCCAAGGCGCTGGCATCGGTTGCCAGATGATAGTCACCGGGGGCGATGTCCAGCGAAGGCTCCTGGCCCTGCTCGAGAATCCATGGCGTCAGCTCGGCCAGATGCTCGGTCACCAGTTCCTCCAGATCGATCACCTCCCGGTTGTGCTGCGCCAGGCGTGGTTCCAACCGTGCCAGGGTCAGCAACTGGTTGACCACCCGGCCAAGCCTATCGACACCTGCAATCAAAAAGCCCAAGGCCTTTTGCCGTTCCTCCTCGGAGGTGGCGGTCTGGGCGTTCTGCGCATGCAGGCGCAGGATCGCCAAGGGCGTACGCATTTCGTGGGCGGCATCGGCGATGAAGCGGTGCTCGCGGCGCAGCAACTGCTCGATCTGTGCCAGCAGCCGGTTGATGGCCGCCTGCATCGGCTCAAGCTCGCGCGGCAACGGCACCAGTTGCAGCGGCGCCAGGGATTCGGCGTGCCGCCCGCGGATGACCTGGGCCATGTTCTGCAGCGGCATCAGGCCGCGACCGATGGCCAACCATACCAACAGCGCCAGTGCCAGGCTGCCCAACAGAAACGGCAGGAGGGTGTGGCGTACGATCCGCCCGACCAGGTCGGCGCGCACATCGCTACGCTCCCCCACCCAGATGATCCAGTGCTGGTCGGGCACCGGCAGGACAAAACTGCGCCATTGCCGTCCATCCACCACCACATCGGAAAACCCTGGCGTGGCCGGCGGCGTGACGAATGCTGGCGCGCTCGGTGTACGCACCAGCAACGGGCCATCGTCGCGCCAGACCTGAAACGCAAGCTTGCTCTCGTAGGGGTGCCCGACCCCGCGCCGCCCGGCCTTGCCCAAGGCAACGTCCAAGGCTTGATAGAGGTCTTCGCGGTGCTGCTCGTGCAGTGGCAGGCTCAACACGCCCTGCAGCAGCCGGGCGTTCTGTGCCAGATGGGCGTCATAGACCTCGGCAATTTCGTGGCGGCTGTCGTGATAGTTGTACAGGGCCAGCAAAGCACTGCCGAGCACCAGCACCAGCATGACCCGCCATAAGGTGCGTCGACGCAGCGAACTCATGGCTTGCCTTCCACCAGGTAGCCGATGCCACGCACGGTACGGATCAGCCCGTTGAACAGCTTTTTTCGTAGGTGATAGATGTGCACTTCCAGGGTATTGCTCTCCGGTTCTTCACCCCAGCCATACAGCAGTTGGGTCAAGCGCTCGCGGGTGAACACCTTGCCCGGCTGGGCCAGCAACTCGTGCAGCAGCCGGTACTCGTTGGGCGTGAGCACCACCGGTTGGCCGTTGTAACTGACCTGCTGAGTCGCCGGGTCCAGCGCGACCCCGGCATGTTCGATCACCAGCCGGGCCCGGCCGGCACTGCGGCGCAACAAGGCGCGCAGACGGGCCTTGAGCTCGTTGAGATCGAACGGCTTGATCAGGTAGTCGTCGGCGCCGGCGTCCAGCCCTGCGATCCTGTCTTCGGTGGCATCACGCGCCGTGAGGATCAACACCGGCACCGCATTGCCGTCCAAGCGCACACGCCGAAGCAGTTCGACGCCATCCAGGCGCGGCAACCCCAGATCCAGCACCACCAGGTCAAAAGGCTCATGGCGCAGGGCGTGCAGCGCGTTGATGCCGTCCTGCAACCAGTCCAGCGTATAGCCCTCCTGGCGCAAGCCGTCGCAAATCCCCTCCCCCAATGCCCTGTCATCCTCCACCAGCAGCAGCCGCATGTTCAGTCCTGTTTGTCTTGGATGCTCTTGAGTAAAGCATCGATTTCCTGACGCCGGCCCTGGTCCGCCAGCTCCCGTCCGGGTCGGGCCGGTGCCTGACGTGCCTTGAGCAAGGCCGCTCTGGCCTGGGCATAGTGGCCTTCGCGCACCAGATGGTCGGCCCAGAAGTAATTGCTGTCGATCCCTTCGGGGTTGAGCGCCAGTGCCTTGCGCAGCATCGCCTCGGCCTTGTCGCTGTCACCGAACCCGATGGGCCAGCCCGGCACCTGGTCGTACAACGCCCCAAGGCTGGTATAGGCCGAGCCCTGGAGGGCGGCCGGGTCCATGGCGATGGCCTTTTCCAGACTGGCGCGGGCAGCCTTGACCTTGCCCAGCGCCCCCAGACCGCCCGTGGCGCCAGCCCAACTGCTGTTGACGATGCCGTCCCAGATCAGCGCCTCAGGCGAGCTTGGGTATTGGCGCACGAACGCACCGCTGTCAGCGGCGAGTTTTTCCAGCGCATCGGCGCGCTGGGCCTTGGGCAATGTGTACTGGATCTGCGCCCAGCGCTGCTGGACATCCGTCAGACGCTGGGTACCCGCCTGGTCCAGGGCCCAGGTGAAGGGGGCGACGGCCAGCAGGCCGGCGAGGATCAGGTATCTCATTTGTTCGACTCCTTGCTGTTGGCATCGCTGTAGCGGCGGATCAACGGCAACTGCTTGCGCAGCGCCCGGTCGACTATGCCGGGCAGCATGCCGTTGAGGCGCACGAAGAGTTTTTCCGGCCAGCCCAGGTACAACTCGCTACGCTCGGCCTGCACGGCGTCGAGTACGGCCTTGGCGACGTCGCCTGGGTCATCCATCCCGACCTTGAGCGCTTGGTTCAAAGCGGTGGCGGCGCTGCTGTTCATGCTGGTTCGGGTCGCCCGGGGTGCGGCGTACAGCACGTTCACCGAGGTGTCGGCAAGCTCCCGGCGCAGGGCTTCGGAGAACCCGCGCAAGGCGAACTTGCTGGCACTGTAGGTGGCATAGCCGGGGTAGCCGATCGAGCCGTAGATGGAGCCGACGTTCACCACTAACGCCCGGGGTTGCTCGCGCAGCAGTGGCAGCAACCCGCAGGTCAGCTGCAGGGTGGCCTTGATGTTGAGGTCGATCAGGTCATCCAGGGCAGCCTCGTCGAGTTGCTCGAACAGCGCGAAACGATTGACGCCGGCGGCATTGATCAGCAGATTGGCCCCGCCGTGGGCGCGTGCCGCAGCGATCACGGCCTGGCGCCCGGCCGGGCTGCGCAGATCGGCCGATTGCCAACGCAACTGCTGGGGGTAGCGGTTCATCAGCCCCGCCAGCGGGCCCATGTGCCGGCTGACCGCCAGCACCCTGGCTCCGGCCGCGCACAGCTGGCTCGCCAGCTCAAGGCCAATGCCACCGCTGGCCCCGGTCAGTACCGCCGAGCATTCAGATAGACGCATGGCGCACCTCTTGCCCGGTGGCACGCGGCAGGCCCTGGAACATCTCGGTGTACAGCCGGTACACCACTTGGGCGGCGTGGATCACCGCCTCCTGGTCTTCGGGTTGGTCCAGACGATCCATCAGGCCGCGGTAGGTGACCATGTGGTCCTGGTCCAGCGCGCCGTGGGAACTGAGGTAGCTGAAAGCCTTGTCCGGCAGACCAAGGCTGCTCTGGATGGTGCCTGCAGCCTGGGTGGCCAGGGCAATGCTGGTGCCTTCGAGCACGTTGACCATGCCGAACAGCCCCACCGGATTGCCCCGGGCGATGGTGTCATAGAGAAACGCTACCATCAGTTCGATCGGCAGCGCCGGGCGGCTGTTGCGCACTTGATCGGGGTCACCGCCGCAGGCCGCGATGTCATCTAGGATCCAACGCTCGTGGCCGTATTCTTCATCGATGTATTCGCACACCGCACCGCGCAGCCATTCCAGGCGCACAGGCAGTCGTGCGCCGCAAGCCATCATCAGCGGCACGGTATGGCGCACGTGGTGATAGGCCTGGGTCAGGAAAGCCACGTAACCCTCCAGACTGACGGTACCGGCGAGTGCATCGCGAATGACAGGCACGCTGAACAGGGCGCCGCGTTCCTGGGTGGTTCGTGCTTGGAGGGTTTCAAAGAAGGACATGACAGGCCTCATGAGTCAGCAATCGCGGATAACAAGCCGTGGTAGCGCTGCAGGATCTGGTCCCGGCGCGGACGGCCATTGGCGGTCAGGGTGGCACTGGCGGCGCTGAAGGGTTCGGGCAGGCGTCGCCAGGCGTGTACACGGGCGTAGTCCGGCAGGCCGGCATTGCACTGGGCCACGGCCTGCTCGATCAGCGGGTCCCCGATGTTCGGGTCCAGTGGCCAGAGCAGCGCCACGTTGCGGGCCAAGCCCTCGCCATGGACGAAGGCTTGGAGTATCACCCCGCCCTGGGTCAGCTCCGCCTCGACCCATTCAGGGTTGACGTTGCGCCCAAAACTGGTGATGAACTGGTTCTTCTTGCGTCCTGCGAGGTACAGATAGCCATCGCCGTCGAAGTGGCCGATATCGCCCGTGGGCCACCACTGCCCGGTGAAGGGCGGCTCGCCCAGGTAGCCCAGCAGGGTCGAGCCGGCCACCAGCACTTCGCCGTCCTCGGCGATACGCACCTGCACATGGGGCAAGGGGCGCCCGACACTGCCAGGTCGCTGTGCCCCCGGACGGTTCAGACAGACCACCGATGCGCATTCAGACAGCCCGTAGCCCTCGAACACCGGCAGGCCCACCGCCTCGGCGCGCGCCAACAAGCTTTGCGCCACGCGTGCCCCGCCCACGGCGACGAAACGCAGCGGGCCGACCTGGGTCCAGCCATGCTCGATGGCGCTCACCAGCCCCAGCAGCAGCTGCGGTACCAGGATCAAGCTTTCGGCACCGCTCAAGGCGATGCTGCCCAGCAAGCGCTTCCAGTCGATCTGTCCTGCGCCCCGCATGCCCAGGTGTGCCTGCGGATAGACCATGACACGGGCGCCGGCCAGCAAGGCCGCGTACAGGCCGAGGTTTTCCAGCAGCACACCCAAGGGCAGCACCGCCAGGTACGTGCTCGGCGCCGACGGCCGACTGGCCGCCTCCAGTTCACGGGCCACCCGCAGCATCGCGTCGGCCCCCAGGCACACCCCCTTGGGAGCCCCTGTGCTGCCGGAGGTGTAGGTGATCTTGAGGGTGCCCGCCGGCAGGGCGTTGGCCACCTGCACCTGGCGGGACCAGACGCCCTCTCTCTCATTAAAGCCTGCCGCCTGCAGCGTCGGTGCAAGGTCAGGTTCGGCCAGCATCAGGGTCACCCCGCTGTCGTCGAGGCTGTGACGGACCTGCGCCGGCGTGAAGAACGGCGGCACGATCACGCACGGGCGTTCGGCCAGTAGCGCCGCCAGGTCCCAGAACACTGCCTCGGGCCCGTTGTCCAGGGCCAGGGCGAAGGTACCTGGCGGCTGAGCGCGCAACCAGGCCTCGCGCTGCTGGACCTCGCTCAACAACTGGCCATAGTCATAACGGCCTACGGCCCCTTGCAGCGCGACCAGCGCTGCGCGCTGACGGGCATGCAGGTTCAGCACCTCGCGAAACGCCTGCAACTCATGCGGCATGACCGGACTCCTGTAACGCCGCAGGCAACCCCAGGCGCTGGAACACGCCCGCGCGCATCAGCGCGTCATGGCCCAGGCCGATGTTGCCGGCGAACACGTGGGGGTGCTGGTTGTAGTAACTGCCCCAATGGTCGCGCTCGCCATTGAGCCGGTCCGGGTCAGCGTCGGCCAGCAACGTCGGCACCAAACCCAGGCGGTGAAAGCTGTTGACCAGCGTCGAGGCGCCGGTGAAGGCGACCCACTCCAGCCCTCGCGCAGCCAGCAGCCAGGTCACGACGATGATCATGATGCGGGCACTGCCGGCGCTGAGCGCTGCAAGATTGCCCACCTCGACCACCTGTTGCCGGTTGACGTCTGCACCGGCCAGGCGCGAGGCCGCCTGCTCCACGGGCTCGTCCAGGTAGCGCTCGAGAAACAACGGCCCGTCCCCGGCCAGGCGCATGCCAGCAGCGGCGATCAGGCGGCCATGGCTGTCGCTCAGCCCGAGCAGCTCAGGCAGATAGTGATGGACATCGGCGTGGTGGATCGAAGCAAAACGCTGATGGATGAAATGTTCGATCGAGTTGCGGTCTGGCTCGCCCGCAAGGCTCAGGGTCAGGTGCGCCGTACCGCGCTCGGCATGAGTACCGATGGCCAGCGGAAACAAGGCACGCCAATGTGCGTCGCTCATGGAAATCCCCCCAGGGGACGTTTCGTTGGGGGGAGTATCGGCGGCTAATCTGAAGGCTATCTGAAGACAGCCTCAAGGCCTTGCGCTACAGTCAGCGGCCCTCACCAGCGCAGCCATAACAAGGAAAACCCAATGCGCTACGAATTCAGCGAAGTCCTGAACGATCTGATCGACTACTTCATCCTGGGCGATATCCAGCTGCTTCATCGCTTCAAGGAAGAACACGCGCTGCCGGACGACCTGGCCCACGCCTTTACCCATGGCGACAGCGGCGACCAGGCAGTGCTCGAGGGCATCGTCCTGCCGTTGGCCGGGGTCGAGAACCTGCCCTACCGGATCATCTTCAGCCTGGGCGACGACACCCCCGCCCTGCTCGCCGCCGGCAGCCGCCTCAAGCACCGTCGGCCGGGCTATGTGCTTCAGGTGCAGAATCGCTCGTTGATGCTGTTTACCTGGCGCATTCTGCAGCACTTCACGCCCAAGGCCTTGGGCGATTTGCTCGCACGTTACCAGCAACCCGGTCGACCCATCATCGAGCTGGACAACGGCTGGTACCACGTGGAGGTGCTCGCAGGTGCCGTGCTGCGCGACGGCTTGTACGAGCCAGCCTTCGAATTCGTGCTGAAGAAAACCCCCGGTCGCGGCAGCGCCACCGGGGTCGATATCGGTTACCGCTTCGCCTTGCGCGGCTGTTTCGATTGACCCGCGAAGGGGCGCATAGCGCCCCTTCGACTGCGCCACTCAGGCGTGATGAATGTCCCGATCCTTGGTTTCGGGAAGGAAGAAAGTCCCCAGTATCGCGGTCATCACCGCAATGACGATCGGGTACCACAGCCCGTAGTAGATATCGCCCGTCGCGGCCACCATCGCAAATGCCACGGTCGGCAGGAAACCGCCGAACCAGCCGTTACCGATGTGGTACGGCAGCGACATGGAGGTGTAACGGATGCGCGCCGGGAACAGCTCCACCAGCCATGCGGCGATCGGCCCGTAGACCATGGTCACGTAGATCACCAGCAAGGTCAGCAGCAACAGCACCATCGGGTAGTGGGTCTTGGCGGGATCGGCTTTTTCAGGATAGCCCGCTTCTTTGAGCGCACTGCCGAGGGTGGCGGTGAAACGCTCGCTCTGGGCCTTGAAGTCCGCCGGGGGCAACGCCCTGCCGTCAAAGCTTGGGATCACCCGCTCGCCGATGCGGATCTGCGCCACGCTGCCTGGCTCGGCGCGTTCGTTCTGGTACGGTATGGCCCGCTTGGCCAGCAAGCTCTTGGCGATGTCGCACGAGCTGGTGAATTTGGCCTTACCCACCGGGTCGAACTGGAATGCACACTGGTCCGGGTCGGCGACCACAACCACCGGGTTCTGCTCCTGAGCGACGAACACATCCGGGTTGCCGTACTCGGTCAGGGCCTTGAAGATCGGGAAGTAGGTCAGCGCGGCGATGATGCAGCCGGCCATGATGATTTTCTTGCGCCCGATGCGGTCGGACAGGCTGCCGAACAGGATGAAGAACGGCGTGCCGATCAACAGCGAGCCTGCGATCAGCAGATTGGCGGTCTGCGGGTCGATCTTGAGCATCTGCAGCAAGAAGAACAGCGCATAGAACTGCCCGGTGTACCACACCACTGCCTGGCCGGCGGTGCCGCCGAGCAGCGACATGATCACCACCTTGAGGTTGTCCCAGCGGGCGAAGGACTCGGTCAGCGGCGCCTTGGAAGCCTTGCCTTCGGCTTTCATCTTCATGAACACCGGCGACTCGTTGAGCTGCATGCGGATGTAAACAGAGATCGCCAGCAGCAGGATCGACAGCACGAACGGGATGCGCCAGCCCCAATCCTCGAAGGCCTCCGAACCCAGCAGCGTGCGGCAGGCCAGGATCACCAGCAACGAGAGGAAAAGGCCCAAGGTTGCGGTGGTCTGGATCCATGAGGTGAAGAAACCACGTTTACCCTTGGGTGCATGCTCGGCCACGTAGGTCGCCGCTCCACCGTACTCACCGCCCAACGCCAGACCTTGCAACAGCCGCAGGGTGATCAGGATGATCGGCGCCGCCACGCCGATGGCGGCATAGCCGGGCAGCACGCCGACCACCGCGGTGGACAGGCCCATGATGACGATGGTGATGAGGAAGGTGTACTTGCGCCCGATCATGTCGCCCAAACGGCCGAACACGATGGCCCCGAACGGCCGCACGGCAAACCCGGCAGCAAAGGCCAGCAAGGCGAAAATGAAGGAAGTGGTCTCGTTGACCCCGGCGAAGAAGTGCTTGGCGATGATCGCCGCCAGGGAGCCGTAGAGGTAGAAGTCGTACCACTCGAACACGGTGCCGAGGGATGAAGCGAAGATGACCTTGCGCTCCTCCCGAGTGATGCCACGCTGGGGCGCGCTGCCCGTGGATGTGCTGTCGATGACCGCCATGGGTTGCCTCCGTCTCTAGGTTGCAGGCCGCAGGTGCCTCTCATGCACTCATCCCGTACACCCAGGCCCTAGGACTTGCGCGAAACACGACAGGCGAAGCGCCAAGGGTCGCAGCAAGGTCAGTTGAAGCATAATCGGCTTTGCCGATGTGGCCATGGCACACCGACCACAGGGCATTCGCCCAGACGATTTACCCGCGAACAGATGGCGCCGATTCAAATGCCCGGCTCTGTGCCAGCAACCGCACCACCTCTTCATCGCGGGTCTGATCAAACTGCTCGTAGTGAAGACCCACCGCGCGAAACGGCTCGGGCGCTTCCAGACAGACCAGCTCATCTACCAACGGGCTCAGCATGGCCAGCGCCTCCCGCGCCCCTACGGGCGCCGCGAACAGCAACCGCGACGGCCCGGCGGCAATCAGGGCGAGCAATGCAGCCCGGGCGGTGTTGCCGGTGGCAATACCATCGTCCACCAGCACCACTTCGTGCCCGCTGATTTCAGGCCGCCGATCGCCGCAATACACCTGCCGTCGACGTTCGATTTCCAGCAACTGTCGGTCTCGCTCGGCATCGAACCAGACCTGCGTGGCGCCAAACAGCGCCATCATCGCCTGGTCAGCCACACAGTACGGCGGATTGCCCTCGGCCACCGCGCCAAGGGCAAACTCTTCATTACCTGGCGCGCCGATCTTGCGCACCAGCACAACATCGAGCGGTGCACCCAGCGCCTTGGCCACCTCGAAGGCGACCGGCACGCCACCACGCGGCAATGCCAGCACCAGAGGCCGACCCTGCAGACGGGGTTTAAGTGCCTGGGCCAAAGCCCGCCCGGCCTGGCGACGGTCCTTGAACAACACGTGCGCAGAAACATCAGGCTTCATGGCTTCACACTCCGAATGGGAAGGTATCGTCCTCGTGGCTGACACCGGCTGGTACCGGCAGTGGCGTCAGGGCGTTGGTCTGCTCGATCCATACCAAGGCGTCGAACTGCTCGCCCAGGACCGCCTCGAAATAATGGCTCTGGCGCTCGGTGCGCGGCCGATAGATCACCCCGATGGCGCGCTCCAGCAAGGTCCCGCTCAGCGCGTCGCGCAGGGCCTCGGCGCCGTCCCCGCGCCAGTCGGTCAACGAGGCGGGAACGCCGGCATCGACCCAGCGCCGCTCCCAGCTGTCCGGCCGCGAAGGCAGTACCTCCTGGATGCGCACCTCGCCGTCCCAGTCATCGGCTGCCGCGACCTGGCCGCGGTCGGTGCTCATGCCAATCAGCACCGCCTCACGACCAAGAGCGGTGCGACACAGCTGGCCCAGGTTGAACTCGCCGCGCCAGCCCATCAGCGTGGCGGCAGCATTGCCGATATGGGAATTGTGCGCCCAGACCACGGCCTTGGCCGAGGCACCCCGATGGGCGAGCACGGCCTGGAGCGTGTCGAACATGTGCTTGTCCCGCAGGTTCCACGACGCCGCCCCGCCACGATACATGGCGCGGTAATACTGCTCGGCGGCACGCACCACCCGGGCGTTCTGGGTAGCGCTGAAAAACGCTTCGCCGTCATCTGCCAGACGCTTGGCGAGCAAGCTGTTGAGCTGTTGCACGACCGCGTCCTCACAAGGGGCCTGGCCTGCGCGCTCGACAAAATGTCCGTACAGGGCCGGGTCGTCCTGCCAAGGCGTGAGACAGCCATATCGCTGGCGGGCTTGGTGGGCCAGCGCGGGATCGGTGCGGTCCAGGTAGCTGAGCACCTGTGCCATCGAATTTCGCAGGCTGTAGATGTCCAGGCCGCGAAACTCGGTGCGCTCGGCAAGCGGCAGGGTGTGATTGTGGCCGCGCAGCCAGGTGATGAACTCGCTCACCTCGGCGTTGCGCCACATCCAGCTGGGAAAGCGGCCGAAAGCCGGGTCCTGGACCGGCATGGGGTCGATCCCCCTGACCTTGCGATCGAGCTGGCCCGCATCGGGCCAGTCGGCCTCCACGGCCACGATGTTGAAGCCGTGCCGCTCGATCAGATGCCGAGTGATCGCCGCCCGGGTTCGGTAGAACTCCCGCGTGCCATGGCTGGACTCGCCGATGAGCACCACCTTGGCATTGGCGTATCGGTCGAACAGAGCGCCGAACATCGGGGTATCGATATGCGGCAACGGCTCGGCATGGCGACGCAACAGCTCCAGCAGTGTGCTGTCTGCGGCCTCGCGGGCATTGGCTTGAGCGGACATGATCACCTCCTGTTGGCCGCGCTCCGATATCCCGGAAGACGCCAGCAGTGCCGGCGATGTTCCTCAGCATTGCATCGGCGGTCGACGATCGCGCCAGGCGCGCCACAGGCCGCCCAGCACGCTACTCGTCAATGCGCCGAGCAGCGCCAGTGCCATGTCCTTCTGTGCATCCCACGGGTCACGCTGGGTGGCGACGAAGGCCTGGGCGGTGTCCTTGCCCACGTACTGGCCCCCCACCCATTCGATCAACTCGTACAGGGCCGACGTGGCCAGCACCACAGTGAGCGTCAGCACGACCAGCCAGGCGCCCCGCAGCACAGTGAGGCGCCACAGGGTTTCGCGCAGCGGCCGATAGAACAGCAGACCATAGCTCAGGTGCACCAGGCGGTCGTACTGATTGCGCTGCCAGCCCAGGGCAGCATCCAGGGAGTGGCCCGATACTGCCTTGGCCCAACGGTCATAGGGCACCTGGGCATAGGTGTAATGTGCGCCCAGTTCATGGATGGCGAACAACAGCACGATCGCAACATAGGCCGACGGTGACAGGCGCAGCCAGCGCCAACCCGACACCAGGGCCAGCAGCAAGGCCAAGGGGACGATGTTTTCCATCAGCCAGTCGGCGCGGTGGGCAGGCGCCACGCCTGAAACCACGATCATCGCCAGGGCCAGAAGCAGCAGGGCCAGCGCTTGAGCTGGGGTAGCGGGTGAGCCAATCGACTGTCGAACCACGGCGGTGCTCTTCGTAGGGCCGTTTCCTCTTAGAGTCATTCCTTCGAAGAGGTTCTGAACCTGAGCCAGCGCCTAGCGCAGCTGAGTACTCTTCATAGGCGCTGGGAGGCACGACTGCCCCCTGTTCAAGTCAGCGGCCCCTTGAGTTCCACTTGGTTGCCGTCCGGGTCGAAGCAATACAGCGACAGGCCTTCGCCCTCGGCGCCGTAGCGCTTCTGCGCAGGTTCGACGGTCACGCCGGCCGCTTGCAGATAGGTGGTCAGGGCTTGCTCGTCGAACGGCTCGATACGCAGGCAGAAGTGATGAAGGTTGTTGCCCTGCCCGTTCGCCGCCGGCCCGCCCGGGCGTCCCAGGGGACCGTCGAGGGTCACCAGGTCGATCATCGCAGTCCCTGCCGCCAGGTGGACCATTCCTAGATCCTCACGCGTTCGGCTCACCTGGCAGCCGAGCAGGTCGCGGTAGAAGGCGATGCTGCGCTCCAGATCCTGGACCCGCAGGACGATATGATCGATGTGCCGGATGGCGAAAGGTGGCATGCCGCTGCTCCATATGGCGGACCCTGAAAGGTACCCAGGCAACATAGCCCATCCCAACGCCTGCCGACAGCCCCGCCTTTTGCTTACTCGTTGACCAGACGCTGCAACTGGGCGCTGTCGTGGCTGGCCAGCACCCGCAGGATCTGGTCGACCAGCGCTCGGTCAGGCGCCTCAAGATGGAAGTGATGACCACCTGGGTGCCAGGTGACCCGGGCATGCTCGGGCAAGGCGCCCTGGCGCTGCTCGAAGCCGTCGCCAGCGAACGCCCCCTGGCGCCCCAGCATCAGGTACAGCGGGCAGGCAATCTGGCGGAGCAAGTCACAGGCCTCATGCTCGGTCAACGGCATCGGTTCGGGCAAGACCAGGCGCGGGTCGTGGCGCCAGCAGTAGCCATCGCCCACCTGCAGCAGATCGCGTAACGCCAAAAGACGTGCCGCCTCACTCGACAACGTACTGTCCAGACGGTTGCGCCGCTGCATCAACGCCGACTCCACGTCATCGAACTGACAGCCGCCAGGCTCGGCGAACCCCTGCAGCCGGCTGCGCCGGACCATACGCTTGAGACGGTAGGCCCGGGCCAGGTGCTGGACGCGGTCATCGGCCGCCACGGTAAACGGCACGCCCATGCCATCGAGGAAGATCATGCTGGCGATGCTGCTGGTGAGCGCCGCCAGCAGCGAAGCGATGCCGGTGCCCATGCCGTGGGCCACCACATGAAAATGCCCGAGCCCCAGGCTGTCGACAACGGCCAGCATGTCCTCGGCGTGTTCCCACAAGTAATAGCCGCTGTCATCGCGCCGGTGGTCCGACCGACCATGGCCGGCCAGGTCCGGCGCCACCACGAAGCACCCATCGAGCAAAGGTGCCAGCCGCTCGAACGAAGCGGCATTGTCCAACCAGCCGTGCAAGGCGAGCACGGGGATGCCGTCCTCCGGCCCCCAGCAACGCACGGCAATTTCGACGCCATCGAGGTCTAGCAGGTGATCCTTGGGACTGCACTGCGAACGCATGAACTCTCTCCCTTGGCTTTGGCCTGGCACCCGCGCATCAGGCCGGTAACCTACCTTGGCGCAGGCAGCCTAGGCTCGCTGGCCCGCGACCGACGGTAACGTGTTCGACACCGACCCCTTGGGTGTTATCTCGTTATCACCCGCGCCACGCACCGAGACCGCTCAATGGCAGCTCTTTGTAACGGAGTTGACCATGACCACCGAGCCCCCCTTCCATCACGCACAGATCGTTCGTTCCTTGCCGACCTGGTGCAAGGCCCTGCCCGCCCAGCGCGTGCCCGACCTGCTGAGCCGGCTGCGCAAGGACTATCTCCAGGCCGATGGCAGCGCCCACGCCTGGTACACCAAAGCCAGCGCCGAGGATCAACAGGCTCTGAACACTGCCATCGACCGCCGGGACGCCAGCCGCAGGACCCTGCAGGATGCGCTGAAGCCACTCAAGGGCATCACTGACTTCTGCAAGCCACTGCTCGAAGCGCGCTTGGGCATCGATCAGCCCGTCGATCAGGCGCAGTACCACTTCCAGCCGTTCAGGCAAATCATCGAGGTGCTCACAGAAACGACCGCCGCCGTTGCCGCACAGACTGACACAGCACGCTATGAACGCGACCCCGAGGGCAAGCCGCGCAGGCTCAGCCTGCTGGAAGCGGCGCTGCACAATTTCGAAAGCGCGGACGAAGCCGGCCCCTTCAGTACCTTGCAGCGCAGCAAGACCGACGCCAGCCCGGTGACAGGCCCCGTGGCCGGGCTGACCGCTGCCGGATTCGTCAAGATCTGCCGCGATCTGGACCTTGGTCGGCAGTACCAGACGCATCTCAGCGCCCTCTATGACGGTCCTGCCTCGGCCTGGATCCAGCGCCTGTCCATCCAGGCCAGCCAGGACGAGCTGCGGGTCCAGGCATGGATTGCCCGACTGCGTGAAAAGGTGAGCGACGCAGGGCATGCTGCGCTCATGCAACTGTGCGAGAACGCCGCCAAGCCGAACTCCCAAGGCCACACTCTGAAATGCTGGCGCGTCAACCTGTTCAAGACGCCCCTGAACGAAGTGTTGGTGATCGGCCCGGACCAGGTGGAGGGGACCAACCCGTGCATGGTCTACATTCCCGGCGCACCGGATGCGCCTTTGCAGGAGTATCCGTCGGCGAGCCAAGCGGCAAGCGATCTCGCCAAGCGCATGCAGGACACTGACCTGTTGCGCTTGATGATCGGCTTCGCCCCTCACAACCTGCAGGGCGAGTTGACCACCAAGCTGCGTCAGGCCTTGTTCATCCAAAAGCGCTTGTTCGGACGCAAGGTCCGGCTGAACAAGAAGGCGCCCAGGCTCCTCTATGAGCGCGTGGCATTGCCCGATGCTCCCTGGGTCACCCTGCACCGCGACCACGTACGCCGACTCAAGAGCGATGCCGCCAGCATTGCGGTACCCACCGCCGATGCCGATGCCAAGTCGCGCCTGGAGCGTCTGGAGCACTGGCTGTCGGTGGGGCTGGACGTGCTTAACGTCGCGGCGATGTTCGTTCCGCTGCTCAACCCGATCATGATGACCATCGGTGCAGCGCAAATCATGGGCAGCGTGTTCCATGGCATCGAAGCCTGGGAGGACGACGATACCGCCCAGGCCCTGGCCCAGGTGGAATCCATCGCGGTCGACATCGCCAGCGCAGCAACCCTTGGTGCCGGCCTCAAGGCACTGAAGGCGTCGGGCTTCGTCGATGCCCTGCAATCGATCCGACACGATGGGGAAGAACGCCTGTGGCGCCCTGATCTTACGGCTTACCAGAGCCCTGTCGAGCTGCCTGCCGAGCTGTCTGCCGATGCTCAAGGCCTGTATACGCTGGACGGTAAGCACTACGTACGCATAGAAGGCCATATGTATGCCCTCGAACAAAGCGAGCACGGCGAGTGGTCCCTGCTCCAACCCGATTCCACCGATGCCTACCGTCCGCGCCTGAGCCATAACGGCCACGGTGCTTGGCGTCTGACCCTGGAACAACCGCTGGACTGGAGCGATCTTCAACTGATGCGTCGTCTCGGGCCTGTGACCGACGGGCTGGAAGATACCTACCTGATCACGGCCATGGCTGCCACCGGTACCGATGCCGATGTGCTGCGTCGCGTGCACATCGATGGACAACGGCCACCGGCGCTGCTCATCGACGCGCTCAAGCGTTTGCGCACCGACCAGGAGACTGACGATGTCATTTCCCGTGTGCGCCACGCCAAGCCGCTTGCCGCCTACAAGCACTATGCGCTTCCGGCCCTGCCCACATTGGCAGGCTGGCCTGAGGATCATGTGATCCTCGCTTTCGAAGGCGCAGAGTCAACCGGTAACGCCACTCGATATGGCGCTGCACAAACTGCGGGCGAGGTGCAAATCAAGATTACGCGCACCGAGCTGGAACAGGGCCAACTCAGTCAGACGGTCATATCGCAGATGGCCCCGCAGGCCATCCGCGCGCTGCTGTCGGGCCATAACGTGAACGAACAAAACGCCTCGGCCCTCAACGAGATCCTGGCCAATCATTTGGCGGGCCAGCGCGCGTCAATGTTCGAAAGCCTCTATAAAAGTCGCCAACCGGTCTTGAGTGCGCCAGCCCAAGTGTTGGCCCGTCAGTTTGGTGGCTTACCCGTCGATGCCCTGGACGCGATCATCGACAACGCCAGCGCCACCGAAAAACAGCGCCTGGCAGCAGGCCGCGTGTCGTTGCGCATCGCCGAGGAAGCACGGCGCCTTCAGGCCCGTGCGCGGCTGGATCGGGCCTTGTTGGGGCTTAATCGGGCAGACCTGGCCAACGCCGACAGCCAGCGCCTGGCTGACGCCTTGGCGGTGGAACAACCCGATGCCAGCCCGGATGAACGTCTTGCAGCGGCGCAGGCAGACCGGAACCTGGCAGCTCGATTGATAGGCCAGCAACCGATCAAGCCTCGTTGGCGCTCGCCGATGCGCCTGAGCGACGGGCGGGCGGGCTATCCGTTGAGCGGCAGATTCCGTTTTTCCAACCTGCTAAGAAGCGGCAGGGACGCTATCCATACCCACCTGCAAAGCCTGTATCCGGGGCTCAACCGGGAGCAGATCCGTACGCTGGCCCGAGATATGGCCCGCCACGGCGATGTTGCGGGGCAAATCAGGGTGTTGGGTGAACAACGCACCACCCTGGCCGAAACGCTGCAAAACTGGACCGATACGGGCACGGAGGATGAATACGATAACCGCCGCAGGCTCAGCCGCCTGCTCAACCGCACGTGGAGCCGCGAGGGTGGTCAGCACCTGCATCTGGACTATCTGGTGCTCGATACCCTGCCTTCGTTGCCAGTCCCGTTTCCCCATATCACCGAGCTCTCCATGGACAGTGTGCATTTGCAGACGATTCCAGAGGACTTCCTGCAGAGCTTTCCGAACCTGCAACGGTTGGAGCTGGCCAATAACCCGCAACTGGACACACGCGCCCTGTTCCGGGCACTGCGCAGCGCGCCAGGGCTACGAGCGCTGGCCCTTAACCGCACACCGCTCCAGCAACTGGATGCAGCGGCCCGCGAGGTACTGGGCGCCATGCGACACCTGCACACGTTGCACATCTCCCATGCCGGTTTGACCCTGAGCGTTGCCGACATGCAGATGCTGGCCAGGCTGCCGCTGCAGATACTGCAACTCAACACCAACGCCATCGACCTCACCCCCGGCTTGGCAGCGCATTTCAGCCAGATGACATCGCTGCGCGAACTGAGTCTCTCGGACAATCCACTGGGAAACGCCCCGCTGCTGGGTGAACTGCACAATCTCGAAGGGCTCTACCTGGACGACTGCCTGCTCACCCAATGGCCGACCGGCCTGACCGAACTGATGGAGCGGCAAGACTGCCGATTGCGCGACCTGCAGCTGAGCAACAATCACATCACCGAGTTCCCGGCGCTTGAGCGGATCCTGCAAAGCCACTTCGTCAACGAATTGCGCACCGGCAGGCGCTTGATCATCTGGACCTTCTTCGACAACGGTATCCCCGAAGAGACGGCCGAGCGCTTGCGTGGAGCAGGCGTCAGGATTCTGGAAACACGCGAGCTGCTACCTCAGCCCCCGGCGGCGAACGTGCCCGCAGTGCCCCCTGAAGTCGCGCCGGTGCAGTGGCTGGCTAACGCGACCGACGCGCAACGCGAATTGTGGAACCACATGTTCGAGGATGGCGCCTACCCGTACCTACGTGAGGTCATCGAGCGCTCCGGACGCTCGGCACAGGCACGGACCAGCCCGCAAGGGTTGGCCCGGCAAATCTGGGGGTTGCTGGAAACGGCGAGCCAGGATGAACACTTGCGTGCCCATCTGGATCGGATCGCCAGTGAGTTCCCGACCACCTGCGGCGATGCGGCTACCGACGGGCTGAGTACCCTCGAGGTAGAAGTCTTGGCGTATGACGAAAGCACCGATGGTGAGGTTGCCGGGCCACGCTTGTTCACCTTCTACGGTCGCCTGTACCGGCGCCACCAAGTAAACAAGCTGGCATCGCGTATCTATGCAACCCGGCTGAAACGTCAGGCGCGATACCTTGAATGGAAAAACCTCCCAGCCATGCAGAGGGGGCCTCTCCCAGCACTTCCTCCCCTCGATCCGCTGGATGACATCGGTCTGGAGCAATTGGGGCAAAGCCTGGTCGATGACATCGAAATACGCTTGGCCTTGCGTCAGGCAGTAGCTGCTCGGCTGGAATTTCCAGAGCCTAGCCACGAGATGCTCTACCGTCAGACCGCGATGATCTCCGATCACACGGCGGACGAGGTGGTGAACGCCGTCGAACGGTTCGAGGAGGACGAAAAAAGCGACGGGCCGCGGCAGGTCTGGATCGCCACGGAGCCGAGCTGGCAGCGGTTTCTCAAAGATCGCTATGCCCAAGACTTCGACGCCCTGACCAAGCGCTGGCAGTCAGGCCTGGATTACCTGGAGTACTGCATGGATTCTGAAGCGGAGCCTGTCGAATTTCTGGACGAGGCCGTGATCAAGGTGCTGGAGCCCGTGTTGCCAGAGCAGCCATTGGATGCAGCTGGCCAGCCGCGCCGGGTAGCGGTCAACGAGGGCGTGCATCTCAAAGCGACCAGTGTACTGCTCAAAGCTCGTCGGGAAGAGGAAGAGGCCCTGCTGCTCGAGCTGACCAAGCAACAGGACCCGAACGCTCATTGACCGCGGAGGTCTTCGAAAAACGCGTGCCGGCCAGCCACCTGGCCGGACGCGCGAGGCGCACCCGCCGACTCGCCGTTGGCGGCTTCCACGTGCCAATAGCAGTGCCTGACCGCGCGGGTCACCGCGACATAGGCCAGGCGCTGCACCTCTTCCTTTTGCGCCGTGTCGAACGGCTGGGCATCACCGGCACGCCCCAGACCGGCCATGCGGTACGCCTGGTTCTTGTACGGCGAGCTGGTCAGGTACTGACAGTCGCCGAGCATGAATACGGCATCGGCCTGCAACCCTTTAGCGCTGTGATAAGTGAGCTGGCGCAGCCGACGTTGGTCGGGCGGCAAGCTAGAATCAGCTTTATAAATAGACGATAAATGCTGTTCTATCAAAGACTTATCCGAACTTCTTCGAAACAGCATCATCACCGTTTCGCCGCGCGCGTAATGCTCCATCAAGGTCTCGGCCAGGGCTGCCTCATCGCGGTCGAAGACTTTGACCGGCGACAACGGCAGCTCGGCGGCCAGACCACTGGCCTTGGCCTTCTTGCCGGTGATGGCCGGCGCGCCTTTGACCAAGTGCTCGGCGGCATCGATGATGTGCTGCTGGCTGCGGTAGTTCTCCACCAACATGACTCGGGTATTGGCCGGTGACGGAAACGCCTTGGTGAACTCCATGAAGTATTTCGGCGAGCTGCCCCGCCAGCCGTAGATCGATTGCCAGTCGTCCCCCACGCACATCAATGAACTGTGACCGGCGTTGCGCCCGAGGTGCATGGCCGGGCCACGTCGGCGGATCTCGGCCAGGCTCGCCCGTAGCCAACTGACGATCTGCGGGGAGACATCCTGGAACTCGTCGATCATCAGGTGCGCCAGCGGGCGCAGCAGCGGGTCGGGCAACAGGCGCAAGTTCTCCGGATTGTTCTCGCCGAACAGGGCGAACATACGGTTGTAGGTCATTACCGGTGGCGACTGGGCCAGCAGGTGCGCCTCCAGGGCTTTCCAGAACAATGCCAACGCCTCGAAGAACGCTGCATCACTGTCATCGGCCGAGAAGCTCATGCCGGCCACCGCAGTGTTCACTTCCAGCCCCAGGTTCTCGATGAAGCTGGCGGCTGCGACGAACGCATCCAGAAGCGGCGCCGGTGCCAGCTCGCCTTTGACCTTGTACTCAAAGCCGGGGCCCGCTACCGCATCACCGGCCAGCGAAGCTGCCAGGCGCTTTGCGGAGGTGTAATTGTCTAGCCATATCAGTGGTTTATCGCAGAAAGCTTGAAACAACGTTCGCTTTACAGCCCACTCCGCCCGCACCCCGAGCTTGGCGCCGGGGCGTTGGTACTGGGCACTTTCGGATGGGTCGAAACCGAGCACCACCCAGGCGTCCAGCCCTTCCAAACGGCCATGCACATGAAAACGACTGCCACGGATCTGCACCGTGTCGCGACAGGGCTCGATGCCTTTGATCGGCCAGGCCCCCGCGGCGAACCATAGGTCCTCGATCACGTCGCACAGTTCTTCGTCGCGCTGGGCCGCCAACTGGGTCACTTGTACGCGCTTCTGCACATCGGGGTGGTCGGGGTCCAGGGGTTTTAGCTGCAATGCCTCCCGGCGCAACGTGCCGATGAGCTCGGCGAAGCGGGGGCTGGCTTGCAACAGATCGCGGTAGCAGAGATTGAGCTGTTGGCGCTGGGCATCGTTCAGGCGCAGGTCGAACGGGTTGCCGTCGGCGTTGGCTTCGCCACCTGCGGGCAGTTCCTGGCCCAGGGTCTCGAAGGCCCGCAGTTGGCCGAAGCCTGGCAGGCTGCGCACCAACGGCAGGATGCGGGAATGGAAGGTGCGCACCAGTTCCCGGGCCTGGGCTGGCTGCAGGTCGAGCTGCCACAGGGCAAAGACCTGCACCAGGCGCTTGATGAAATCCTTGCGCGATTCGCGAGTGAAGGTCACCACGGTCATGGCGTCCAGCTCATAGCCCAGGTAATGGCGCAGCAACAGGATGCGCAGCACCAGGGAGGTGGACTTGCCCGCGCCGGCGCCGGCCACCACACAAGTGGAGGGGGTGTCGCTGAAGATCAGCTTCCACTGGGCGGCGCTGGGTTGAGCCGAAGCTGGCAGGCGCTGGGCGACATCGGCCTTGAAGCGTTTTTTCAGCTCGACGGTCAGTGGGAGACGCCAGTCGTCGAACAGGTTGGAGTCCTGGCCGGGAACGGCCGCCGCCTCGGGGCGCAGGTCACGAATCACCAGCACCTGGCGCCCCGCCTCATAGCCCTCGACGCGGCCACGCTCGTAGCCTTCACGCAGGCCATCGGCATGGCCGCTGCGCTGGCCGGTGACATGGCCCAGGAACCAGGAGTCGCGGTGCTGTGCCTGCAATCGGGTCAGGCCGCGGCCCAACAGGCGGGCGGCCAAGCGGCGAAACCAAGGCAGTTGGGCGGGTGGCGTCAGCTCGGCCGGAGCCGGGGGATGCTCGTGGGACACAGTCACTCCGTTGAAGATCGAATCAGCGGGCCATGTTCACCTCATCCGTAAAAAATCGCCAGCGAATGCTTTCAGATCAGGGTATTAGGCGATGAATCGCATGTATTTGCGCACCTAAAAGAATCTAATAAATAGATAAAAACAAGCCGATATTTACGCTTATTTTCGATCTTTGTTTGGCGCATCATGGCGCCATTCCACCCATTCAAGGAGCACGACCATGCTGCAACTGCGCCCGTTCGAAAGCCTCGGCCACGCCAACCACGGCTGGCTCGATGCCCATCATCATTTCTCGTTCGCCGAGTACTACGACCCAGCACGCATGAGCTGGGGCAACCTGCGGGTCTGGAACGATGACTTGATCGCGGCGGGCAGCGGCTTCCCGCCTCACCCGCACCGCGACATGGAAATCATCACCTATGTACGTGAAGGCGCCATCACCCACCAGGACAGCCTGGGCAACAAAGGCCGCACCGAGGCGGGGGACGTTCAGGTGATGAGCGCAGGCACCGGGATCGTGCACAGCGAGTACAACCTGGAAAAGGTCGACACTCGGATCTTCCAGATCTGGATCATGCCTGAGCGCGTCGGCGAAGCGCCTTCCTGGGGTACCCGGCCCTTCCCCAAAGGCGAGCGCGGCGAAGGTTTCGTGACCCTGGCCAGTGGCCGGGACGGCGATGAAGACAGCCTGCACATCCGCACCGACGCGCGCCTGGTGGCCGCCACCTTGCGTGCCGGTGAAACCGCCGAGTACCGCTTCGACGCCGGCCGCCGGGGCTACCTGGTGCCAGCCAAGGGATTGGTCGAGGTCAATGGGCTCAGGGCCAAGGCGCGTGATGGCGTAGCCATCGAGCAAGAAGACGTGCTGCGGGTCATTGCGATCGAGGACAGCGAAATCGTCCTGGTGGATGTGGCCTGACTCCGGCCTTCACGCCCGAAGTAGGCTGACGGTGAAACCCCAAGCGTTCGGCGAAACAGTACGCTGAACGCGCTGGGGCTTTCATGGCCCACGTCCGGCGCGAGCTCACCGGATGCGATTAATCAGATGCTCCGCTCAAAGCGGACCGACTGTCGAAGGGCTCAGCGGGTTTGCAGGAAACTCATGACCTGCTCGGCCGCCGCTGCCGGGTCTTCCTGCATGAAGCAGTGCCCTCCGGCCACCTGCTGGGCACTCACCTGATGGTTCAATGCGGCCAGCCGCTGCACCGAGTGGGGTACGAAGGGATAGGTATGTTCACCGTAAAGGATGCGGGTGGGGGTCTGGATCCGCGTCAGATGGGTCCACATCCGCTCGGGAAACGAACTGAAGATTTCGACCTCGCGGCTAGGCCGGCACTTGAGCACGACACCTTCACCACATTCACCGATGGCATGCTCCACATAGGCGTGCAACGAGGCATCGGTCCAGCCTTTGAAAATGCCACGCCCTTGCAGCGAGGCCAACGCCGCCTCCCGATCCGGCCAGTGGCTGCGGCGGGTCGCAGCCTTGCGTGCCAGGGCATGGCGACGGTGCAGCCCGACCAGCGCGGCGGCACCCATCACGCCGATCATGCGACGGCTGAACAGCACCGGGTCCAGCAGCACGGCGCGCTCGAACAGGCGCGGCTCAGTGGCCAGAATCAGGCCGGTCAGCACCCCGCCAAAACTGTGCCCGACCGCGAAGCGGGGCACGTCGCCGTATTCGCCGCGTCCAGCGTCGAAGGCTTCCACCGCCAGCGCCGCGCTGCGATTCCACCCACGAAACACCCCGCCGTGGTCACTGTCGCCATGCCCCTGAACATCACTCAGCCACAGATCGAAGTGTTCACCCAAGTGCATCAGCAAGGGCTGGTAGGCCAGGCAGCAAAAACCGTTGCCGTGCAAGAAGTGCAACAAGGGCCGCCCGCTGGCTGGCGAGCGCCAGCCACGCAAGGTGAAACCTTCGGAGCTTTCGTGGGACCAGGGAATCAACTGCATCGGCCTTGTGTACTCATCGGTTCAGGAAAACGCCGATTCTACAAATAGCAGCGGGTACAGCGAAATCACCAGCAGCAAGGCCATCAGGACATTGAACAGCATCAGCCAGCGCGGGTTCTGCAGGAAGTTGCGCAAAGCACTGCCAAACATCACCCAGATCCCGACGCTGGGCAAATTGACCAGTGCGAACAAGGCTGCGATGACGATCACGTTGAGCACATAGCCCTGGGCCGGCGTATAGGTGGTAATCGCCCCCACTGCCATCACCCAGGCCTTGGGGTTGACCCACTGGAACGCCGCCGCCCCCCAGAAGCCCAGAGGCTTGCGTGTGTGTGCGGCATCGCCGGAGATCGGCCCGGAGGTGGCGATCTTCCAGGCCAGGTAAAGCAGATACACGGCGCCCGTGTAGCGCAGGATGCTGTACAGCGACGGCCAGGCAGTGAACAACTGGCCCAGGCCGAAGCCCACGCCCAGCACCATCACCATGAAGCCAATGCTGATACCCAGGGCATGAGGGATCGACCGGCGCACACCGAAGTTCACCCCCGAAGCCAGCAGCATGGTGTTGTTCGGCCCTGGGGTGATCGATGAAACGAAGGCAAAGAGCACGAAGGCGGTGAGCAGATCGGCTGATCCAAGCATGGCAGGCTTCCACAAAGGGTTGTTGTGTTGTCACACTAGCCGAGCGCTTTTCTGCGCGACCCGTACAGTTGCAACAAATTGCACCGATACACATGACTGTATCGGCTTCAAACGACTTGCCCTGCCCCCTCAAGGACGTCTGCACATGAGCTTGACCATTCGCCCTGCCGTGCGTACCGATGCTGCGCAAATCCTCGCCTTCATCACTGAGCTTGCCGAATACGAACGCGCGCGCCATGAAGTGGTGGCCACCGTTGCCGACATCGAACACAGCCTGTTCGACGAAGGCAGCACCGTCCACAGCCTGATCTGTGAGCGCGACGGTGTGGCCATTGGCTTTGCCGTGTACTTCTACAGTTACTCCACCTGGCTTGGACGCAACGGCATCTACCTGGAAGACCTTTACATCACGCCCGAACAACGCGGCGACGGCGCCGGGCGGCAAGTTTTGCGGCACATTGCCCGCGAAGCCGTGGCCAAAGGCTGCGGGCGTATGGAGTGGAGCGTGCTGGACTGGAACGAGCCAGCCATCGGTTTCTACAAGTCCCTCGGCGCCGAGCCTCAGGATGAGTGGGTGCGTTACCGGCTCGATGGGGAGCGGTTGGCGCAATTTGCTGCGCAGACCTGAGACCCCGGGGCCGCGTCCCGGCCCTTACCCGTCCGGGACGCCTGGCGTCCATGTGTCCTGATCGATGATGCATGGCCACATATCATTCCGCTTGATAATAACCTTCGCGCCGTTCGATTCGTTCCCCGCGCGCAAGACTCGCAGAATCCGCCCACTATCCAATCATTGGCGGAGTTCTCCATGGAACAATCACTCAAACCCCTGCGCTTTCCCCTCGCTGCCCTGGCAGTGCTGGTGATCGCCGCGTGCGGTCGTACTCCGGAGGCTGTACAGGCTCCTGCCGCGCCCAAGGTCAGCGTGGCCAAGGTGATCGAGCAGCCGATCAACGAATGGGACGAGTTCACCGGTCGCCTGGAAGCGCCGGAAACCGTCGAGGTGCGTCCGCGAGTCTCCGGCCAGATCGACCTGGTGGCTTTCACCGAAGGCGCCCAAGTGCAAAAAGGTGACCTGCTGTTCCAGATCGACCCGCGTCCGTTCCAGGCCGAGGTACGCCGTCTGGAGGCGCAACTGCAACAAGCCCGCGCCACGGCGCTGCGTAGCGAGAACGAAGCCCGTCGTGGTGAACGCCTGCGTGACAGCAACGCGATTTCCGCAGAGCTGGCCGAATCGCGCAGCAGCGCCGCCGCCGAGGCTCGCGCCGGCGTCGCGGCGATCCAGGCGCAACTGGACCTGGCCCGCCTGAACCTGAGCTTCACCCGAGTGACCGCGCCGATCAGCGGCCGTGTCAGCCGCGCCCAGTTCACCGCCGGCAACATCGTCACCGCAGACGTCACGCCGCTCACCTCCGTGGTTTCCACCGACAAGGTCTACGCCTACTTCGACGCCGACGAGCGGGTCTACCTCAAGTACACCCAGCTGGCCCGCGACGGTCAACGCGGCCAGAGCACCCCGGTGTACCTGGGCCTGACCAACGAGACCGGCAATCCGCACCTGGGCCAGATGAACTTCGTCGACAACCAGGTCAACCCGCGCACCGGCACCATTCGTGGCCGCGCGGTGTTCGACAACCGCGACGGCCGGTTCACTCCCGGCCTGTATGCCCGCCTGAAGCTGGTCGGCAGCGCCAAGTACGACGCCGTGCTGATCAACGACGAGGCCGTGGGCACCGACCTTGGCAAGAAGTTCGTACTGGTCATGGACAAAGACAACAAGGCCGCCTACCGCGCTGTGGAACTTGGGCCCAAGCTCGAAGGCCTGCGGATCGTGCGCAGCGGCCTGAGCAAGGATGACCGCATCGTGGTCAAGGGCCTGCAGCGCGTACGCCCCGGCTCGCCGGTCACGCCACAGGAAACGCCGATGGCCAGCGAAGAGACCCTTGCCACCCTGGCCCGCCAGCGCCAGGCCCTGGAAGCCAGCAACAAGGCAGCACCGGCCGTCGCCGGCGCTCGTGAAAACGTCGCCAGTGCCCAGGCACCGCGCGGTTAAGGGACCCCACCGATGAACTTTTCGAAATTCTTCATCACCCGGCCGATTTTCGCCGCCGTGCTTTCGCTGGTGCTGCTGATCGCAGGCTCCATCGCGCTGTTCAAGCTGCCGATCAGCGAATATCCGGAAGTGGTGCCGCCTACCGTGGTGGTGCGCGCCAACTTCCCCGGCGCCAACCCCAAAGTGATCGGCGAAACCGTCGCCGCACCGCTGGAGCAGGCGATCACGGGCGTCGAGAACATGTTGTACATGTCCTCGCAGTCTACCGCCGACGGCAAGCTGACCCTGACCATCACCTTCGCCCTGGGCACCGACCTGGACAACGCCCAGGTGCAAGTGCAGAACCGGGTCACCCGGACCCAGCCGAAGCTGCCCGAAGAAGTGACGCGCATCGGTATCACGGTCGACAAGGCCTCGCCCGACCTGACCATGGTCGTGCACCTGACCTCGCCGGACAACCGCTACGACATGCTGTATCTGTCCAACTACGCCATCCTCAACATCAAGGATGAGCTGGCGCGCCTGGGTGGCGTGGGTGACGTGCAATTGTTCGGCATGGGCGACTATTCCCTGCGGGTCTGGCTCGATCCGAACAAGACCGCCTCGCGCAACCTGACTGCCAGCGACGTGGTGGCGGCCATCCGCGAACAGAACCGCCAGGTCGCCGCCGGCCAGCTGGGCGCCCCGCCCGCCCCTGGCGCGACCAGCTTCCAGTTGTCGATCAATACCCAAGGCCGCCTGGTCAATGAGGAAGAGTTCGAGAACATCATCATCCGCGCCGGCGAGAACGGCGAGATCACTCGCCTGAAGGACATCGCCCGGGTAGAGCTGGGCTCCAGCCAGTACGCCTTGCGCTCGCTGCTGAACAACCAGCCGGCGGTGGCGATCCCGATCTTCCAGCGCCCGGGGTCCAATGCCATCGAAATCTCGGACGAAGTTCGCGCCAAGATGGCCGAGCTGAAGAAGGACTTCCCCGAGGGGATGGACTACAGCATCGTCTATGACCCGACCGTGTTCGTTCGCGGCTCCATCGAGGCCGTAGTGCACACCTTGTTCGAGGCCCTGGTGTTGGTGGTGCTGGTGGTGATCCTGTTCCTGCAGACCTGGCGCGCCTCGATCATCCCGCTGATGGCCGTGCCGGTATCGCTGATCGGCACCTTCGCGGTGATGCACCTGTTCGGCTTCTCGCTCAACGCGCTGTCGCTGTTTGGCCTGGTGCTGGCCATCGGGATCGTGGTGGACGATGCCATCGTCGTGGTGGAGAACGTCGAGCGCAACATCGGCCTGGGCCTCAAACCCATGGAAGCGACGCAAAAGGCCATGAGCGAAGTGACCGGGCCGATCATCGCCACCGCGCTGGTGCTGTGCGCCGTGTTCGTGCCGGCCGCGTTCATCTCCGGCCTTACCGGGCAGTTCTACAAGCAGTTCGCCCTGACCATCGCCATTTCGACCGTGATTTCGGCGTTCAACTCGCTGACCCTGTCGCCGGCCCTGGCCGCGGTGCTGCTCAAGGACCACCACGCGCCCAAGGACCGCTTCTCGCGGTTCCTGGAAAAACTGCTGGGCAGCTGGCTGTTCGCCCCGTTCAACCGCTTCTTCGACCGTGCAAGCCATCGTTATGTTGGCGGTGTGCGCCGGGTCATTCGTTCCAGCGGTATCGCCCTGTTCGTCTATGCAGGCTTGATGGGCCTGACGTACCTGGGCTTCTCGTCCACCCCTACCGGTTTCGTCCCGGCCCAGGACAAGCAGTACTTGGTGGCCTTCGCCCAACTGCCGGACGCCGCCAGCCTCGACCGCACCGAGGCGGTGATCAAGAAGATGAGCGAGATCGCCCTGGAGCAACCTGGCGTAGCCGACTCGGTGGCCTTCCCTGGCCTGTCGATCAACGGCTTCACCAACAGCCCCAACAGCGGCATCGTGTTCACCCCGCTCAAACCCTTCGACGAGCGCAAGGACCCGAGCCAGTCGGCGGCCGCCATCGCGGCGGCGCTGAACGCCAAGTTCGCTGACATCCAAGACGCCTACATCGCGATCTTCCCGCCGCCGCCCGTGCAGGGCCTGGGCACCATCGGTGGCTTCCGCCTGCAGATCGAGGACCGTGGCAACCTGGGTTACGAAGCGCTGTACAAGGAAACCCAGAACATCATCGCCAAGAGCCATAACGTGCCGGAGCTGGCAGGTCTGTTCACCAGCTATCAGGTCAACGTGCCTCAGGTCGATGCCGCCATCGACCGCGAAAAAGCCAAGACCCATGGCGTGGCGATCAACGACATCTTCGAGACGCTGCAGATCTACCTGGGCTCGCTGTACACCAACGACTTCAACCGCTTCGGCCGCACCTACCAGGTCAATGTCCAGGCCGAACAGCAGTTCCGTCTCGACGCCGAACAGATCGGCCAGCTGAAGGTACGCAACAACCTGGGCGAGATGATCCCGCTGGCGACCTTCCTCAAGGTCAGCGATACCTCGGGACCTGACCGGGTGATGCACTACAACGGCTTCATCACCGCCGAAATCAACGGCGGTGCCGCGCCCGGCTACAGCTCCGGCCAGGCCGAGGCCGCCATGGAGAAACTGCTCAAGGAAGAACTGCCCAACGGCATGACCTTCGAATGGACCGACCTGACCTACCAGCAGATCCTGGCGGGCAACACCGCGCTGTTCGTCTTCCCGCTCTGCGTATTGCTGGCCTTCTTGGTGCTGGCCGCCCAGTACGAGAGCTGGAGCCTGCCGTTGGCGGTGATCCTGATCGTGCCGATGACCCTGCTGTCGGCCATCACCGGTGTGATCATCTCGGGGGGTGACAACAACATCTTCACCCAGATCGGCTTGATCGTGCTGGTGGGCCTGGCGTGCAAGAACGCCATCCTCATCGTCGAGTTCGCCAAGGACAAGCAGGCCGAGGGCCTGGATCCGCTGGCTGCGGTGCTGGAGGCGTGCCGCCTGCGTCTGCGTCCGATCCTGATGACCTCGATCGCCTTCATCATGGGTGTGGTGCCGCTGGTGTTCTCCTCCGGTGCCGGCGCTGAAATGCGCCATGCCATGGGGGTGGCGGTGTTCTCGGGGATGATTGGCGTGACCGTGTTCGGCCTGTTCCTGACGCCGGTGTTCTTCTTCCTGATCCGCCGTTTCGTCGAACGTCGCCAGGCCCGCAAGGCCGAGCGCGCCCACTCGCTGGAGAGCCATGCATGAACCTGCTCAAACCCCTGACCCCGAGCCTGCTGGCATTGGCCCTGGCGGCCTGCGCGGTGGGCCCGGACTACCAGGCGCCGGCGACCGAGCCTGCGCACCTGGACGCCGAACTGCCGACCAAGGCCTTGGACCGCAGCCGCTTCGAGAGCATCTGGTGGAAGCAGTTCGACGACCCGGTGCTCAACCAACTGGTACAGGCATCGCTGGAAGGCAACCGTGACCTGCGCGTGGCTTTCGCCAGGCTCAAGTCAGCGCGCTCGATTCGCGAGGACGCCGAGAACGACCAACTGCCGGTGGTGACCAGCCGCGTCAGCAGCGACATCGGCAAAGGCCAGATCCCTGGCCAGACCGAGCAGCGGGTCAACAGTGAGCGCTATGACCTGGGCCTGGACATGGCCTGGGAGCTGGACCTGTTCGGCCGCATCCAGCGGCAAATCGAGGCCAGCCAAGCGCAGGAGGAGGCTGCTGCGGCCGACCTGCAGCAGTTGCAGGTCAGCCTCATCGCAGAACTGGTGGACGCCTATGGCCAACTGCGCGGCGCCCAACTGCGCGAGAAGATCGCCTTGGCCAACCTCAAGACCCAGCAGGAGTCGCGCAGCATCACCGAGACCCTGCGCGATGCCGGGGTCGGCAATGACCTGGACGTGGTTCGCGCCGATGCCCGCCTGGCCGCGGTGGAAGCGACCGTGCCACAGTTGCAGGCCGAACAAGTGCGCGCCCGCAACCGCATCGCCACCCTGCTTGGCCAGCGTCCGGATGCGCTGAGCGTGGACCTCTCGCCCAAAGCCTTGCCGGCGATTGCCAAGGCCTTGCCGGTGGGTGACCCCGGCGAACTGCTGCGCCGCCGCCCGGACATCCGCAGTGCCGAACGCCAGCTGGCAGCGGCCACGGCCAACGTCGGTGTGGCCACCGCGGACCTATTCCCGCGGGTGAGCCTCAGTGGATTCCTGGGCTTTACCGCGGCGCGTGGGTCGCAGATCGGCTCGTCGGCGGCCAATGCTTGGGCCTTGGGGCCGAGCATTACCTGGGCGGCGTTCGACCTGGGCAGCGTGCGGGCCCGCCTGCGCGGCGCCAAGGCCGATGCCGAGGGGGCGCTGGCCAACTATGAACAGCAGGTGCTGCTGGCCTTGGAAGAATCGGCCAATGCTTTCAGTGATTACGGCAAGCGTCAGCAACGGCTGCTGGCGTTGATCCGCCAAAGCGATGCGAGTCGCAAGGCGGCTGACTTGGCGTCGGTGCGGTATCGGGAAGGGACTGTCGATTATCTGGTGCTGCTCGATGCGGAGCGGGAGCGGCTCAGTGCCGAGGATGCGCAGGCGCAGGGTGAGGTTGAGCTTTATCGGGGCATTGTGGCGATCTACAAGGCTCTGGGGGGCGGGTGGCAGCCTGAGGGGCAGGCGGTGGCCAGCGTTCGCTGAGGTTTTTCTAGGACTCCTTTGGTTGGTTCCTCCCCCAACCGTTTGCCCTGCTGGCCTTTGGTCTGCGGGGCTTTTTTTTGAGGGGCTTGGGCGTTCAGGCTGTGTGAATATCCGGGTTTGGTGGGGGCGCCACCGGCGCTTTTCGCCTTTACGGCGACCTACTTTTGCTCTTGGGCAAAAGTAGGCAAAAACCGCTGGCTCCCACATCCGGCCCCTGCGCTGCGCTCCGGGGCCCCCTCCGCTCCGGTGCCTTTCGGGGCTTCGCGGCCTCCGGCTGGCTACGCCAGCCTCCATCTCGCGACTTCGGCTAGCGCCGAAGGGCGCTGCGCGCCTGCCCCTCCAGACACCTCCACTCGGCCTTCTGAGGTCGCGATAGGTGGCGTCTGGACTATCGCGTATCAAAAGCAACGGCAACGGCAAACAAGTTAATTGTTTGGCTGTTTGTTCCGGCCTATTAGCGGGTAGGAGCGCCGCCGCTCCTACAGGCACAGCGCCGTTCTCAAGAGCTGTGAGCCTGTGTGTGCGGCGGTTCGGCGCCCCGATTTACCCGCGAATAGGCCCAAAAGCTCACCACAAAAACCACTGAATGAAACAACGCCAGTCCAGGCGCCGCCCGTAACTTGCGCCCCATCAGCAGGCCGAGCGGAGGTGTCTGTAGGGGCAGGCGCGTAGCGCCCTTCGGCGTAGCCGAAGTCGCGAGATGGAGGCTGGCGTAGCCAGCCGGAGGCCGCGAGGCCCCGTAAGACACCGCAGCGAGGGGACCCGGTGCGAAGCGCCGGGCCGGATGCAGGGGCGCGCGGCTTTTGGTTACTTTTGGCCAAGACCAAAAGTGACCCGCCGTAAGGGCGGAAAGGTGACTAACCGTCGCCAAATCAAACGGATAAGCCCACAAACCACCAAACCACCAAACCACAAAACCATCAGGAAACCGCCGAAACCCCCTCAACCCCACGCGCAGCGTACTTCTGAGCCAACACCGCACACACCATCAACTGAATCTGATGAAACAACATCAACGGCAAGATCATCGCCCCAATCCCACCGCCCACGAACAAGACCTGAGCCATCGGCACTCCCGTAGCCAGGCTCTTCTTCGACCCGGCAAACAAGATGGTGATGCGATCTTCCACACTGAACCCCAACACACGCCCCAACAGCCGGGTCACGAACAACACCGCTGCAAGCAAGATCCCGCAGACGACGAACAGCCCCGCCAAATGCTGCGCCGAGACCGTATGCCAAAGCCCGGTGACCACCGCATCGCTGAAAGCCGTATACACCACCAGCAGGATCGAACCTTGGTCGACGATCTTCAGCCACCGTGCATTGCGCTTGACCCATTCTCCGATCCAGCGACGGGCAATCTGCCCTGCCACGAATGGGACCAGCAGTTGCAGCGTGATCTTCAACACCGCGTCCAACCCCGACCCGGTGTCGCCTTCGGCACCGAGCAGCAGCATCACCAGCAACGGTGTGAGGAAGATCCCCAGCAGGCTCGATGCCGCTGCGCTGCAGATCGCCGCCGGAATGTTGCCGCGCGCCAGGGAGGTGAAGGCAATCGCCGACTGCACTGTCGCCGGCAAGGCGCACAGATAAAGCACGCCCAGATACAGCTCGTTGCCCACCAACGGCACGAACAGCGGCTTGAAGGCCATGCCCAGCAACGGGAACATCACGAACGTGCAGGCGAACACCAGCAAGTGCAACCGCCAATGGCTGGCGCCAGCGATGATCGCTTCGCGCGACAGCTTGGCGCCGTGCAGGAAGAACAGCAGGCCAATCGCCAAATTGGTCAACCAGCCAAAGAACACCGCGCCATCGCCTGAGCACGGCAAGAAGGTGGCGATCAGCACGACCCCAAGCAAGGCTAAGGTGAAGTTATCGAAGATTTTTCTGACGTACTTCATGGTTTATTCCGAGTTGTATTTATGCAGGAGCAAACGATAAGGTCTCGCCTTCCCTACCGCTAACGCCGGAACCCCCACTAGTGTCGCTGAACGGACATCCCGAGGCCTGCCTCGACCAGCTCGAATGCCTACCACGACAGGTCTATGGCCAGGCCGAAAGCCTCCCCAACATTGCCTTGGGCTATCGTCACCGGCATCCATGGGGGCAACTCTCCCACGCCCGCAACGGCATCCTGCGCGTGCACACGCCCGAAGGCCTGTATCTGGTGCCCCCCCAACGGGCCGTCTGGATCGCCGCACAGGTTCCCCACCGTGTGGTCTGTGAGCCCAACACCTGTATCCGTAGCCTGTATATCGAACCTGCCGCCCTGCCCTGGCCGGCCATGGCCTGCCGGGTGGTGGTAGTGGAACCGCTGCTGGGCGAACTGATCCAGGCGTTCTCGCAATTGCCCGTGCACTATGACGAGTCAGGCGCCGATGGGCGTCTGGTGCAGGTGCTGCTCGACCGTCTGGCCAGTGCCCAGGAAGAACAGATGCTCCTGCCGCTCCCTCGCGATCGTCACTTGCGTCAGATCTGCCGCCGCCTGCAAGCCTCGCCCGACGATACCCGCAGCCTGGCCGACTGGGCGCTGCGTCTTGGCATCTCGGAAAAGACCCTCAGCCGGCGCTTTCTGCGCGAGACCGGCCTGACCTTCCGCCTATGGCGTCAACGGGTGCGCCTGCTAAGTGCCTTGCCAGCGCTGGAGCGCGCAGAACGGGTCACTGACGTGGCCTTGGCTTGTGGCTATGCCTCGCTTTCAGCATTCATCGCGGCCTTTGGCGAGCATTTCGGCCAATCGCCAGGCGAGTTCCTGCGACGCCACACACCTTACTGAATCTGAAAAGGATCTTTTGCATGAAGCCACTGCCCTACGTGCGCTTTGCACTCGCTTTGAGCCTCGCCACCGTGACCGGGCACAGCCTGGCCGACGCGCTGCACACACAGGTCGATGAGGTTATCGAGCCCTTGATGCGTGAACACGACATCGCGGGCATGGCCGTGGCCGTGATCGCCGATGGCAAGGAGCACTACTTCACGTACGGCGTGGCCAACAAGGCCAACGCCCAACCCGTGAAACGCGACACGTTGTTCGAGGTCGGCTCGCTCAGCAAGACCTACACCGCCACCCTCGTTGCGCTTGCCAGCGCCCAGGGTACGCTGGCGCTGGATGCCCCCGCCAAACGCTACCATCCGGCCCTTGAAGGCACGTCCCTGGGTGAGGCCAGTGTGCTGGAACTGGGTGCCTACAGCGCCGATTGCCTACCGCTGCAATTCCCCGACAACGTGCAGACCGAAGCGCAGGTGCAGGCCTTCTATCAGCACTGGAAACCGCGTGTTGCACGGGCCACTCAGCGCTGTTACTCCAACCCCAGCCTAGGCCTGTTTGGTGATCTGGCGGCGCGTGCACAGAAACAATCGTTCGCCAAGATCATGACCGAACAACTCTTGCCTGCACTAGGCCTGACCGATACCTACCTTGCCGTACCTGGCACTGCACAACAGCGTTATGCCCAGGGCTACAACGCCAGCAACCAGCCGGTGCGGGTCAATCCAGGACCATTGGCGGACGAAGCCTATGGAATCAAGACCACCGTGAACGATGCCGCACGCTATGTGCGCCTGCAGTTGAACGCCGACTCGCTGGCGCCATCGCTGCAAAAGGCGATCGCCCTCACCCAGGCGGGCTATTTCAAGGTCGGCCCGATGACCCAGGGCCTTGGATGGGAGCGCTACCGGTATCCAGTCGCCTTGGAAACCTTGCTTAAAGGCAATAGCTCTGAGGTAGCTCTCAACCCCCAACCTACCGTCCGTTTGCAACCGACCCTGCCGACCGAACCAGCCGCTTGGTACAACAAGACCGGTGCCACCGGAGGTTTCGGTGCGTACTACGCCTTCATCCCGGCCAAGGGGCTGGGGATCGTCCTGCTCGCCAACCGCAACTACCCAAATGAAGCCAGGGTACGCGCGGCCTACCAGATCCTTTCCGCCTTGGAACACTGAGACACGAAGCAGCCACTTCAGCCCCAGAACACGCTCGAGGCGCTGCGCGTGATCGATTGTCGGACAACATGTAGTGCCAAAAAATATTCACTACAAACCTGTTGACGTCGTTCATCAGCCTTGGGCATGATGAGGCCGTCTCCCTGATCGGGAGCGGTGGCAAGGGTGTTCCAGACGGCCTGCGCGGTAACGCAGGCCGTCCGTGGAGAGGGAAACTGTCCAAAAGGCAGCGTGAGAAGGCCCCTGTTGCAATGCTGCTGTAGCAGCCGTGTTAGTGCGCTACACATCGTGGCGCCGAGTGAAAAATCACTGACTGATGGGTAATGGGGGCTTTATGATGAATTTGAACAACAATCCTACGATCGACCAATTGGCCCAGCTGTTCGCCGCGCGCAAGGACAGCCTCGATGACCACCTGCTGTGGGTCAGCCAGACTGGCGAGGTACGCCTCGACCGTCTGCCACCCAACACGGTCGAAGATGAATTCGAATCGCACATGCCCAGCATGCGCGCCCGCTTCAAGGTCTACCGCCGTGGCCAAGGCTATGTCGGCAAGAAGGCCGCCGCCGACACCGAGTTCGTCGGCCGCGTCCTGCAGACCCTACAACAAGAATGGCCTACCGCCCGTGAGCGGCAGGCAGTCAAGGTGATAGACCCATTGAACTGAGTCGTACCACCCTTCTTTGAGCCCGGCCCTGCAAGGCCGGGCTTTTTCATGCCTGTTACACTGTGCGCTCCTGTTTGTTGGAGCCTGCGATGAATATCCCTGCCTATGGCACCGGCGACGCGTCCTACCTGGCCGCTGGCGGCATCGACGGCCTGCGCCGTCTGGTCGATGATTTTTACCGATTGATGGACCAGCGCCCTGAAGCATCCAGCGTGCGGCGCATGCACCCTGACAACCTTGAAGGCTCACGGGACAAACTGGCCTGCTTTCTGAGCGGTTGGCTCGGTGGACCACGCCTGTACAGCGAGCGCTATGGCTCGATCGCCATTCCCTCATTCCACGCACAATGGCCAATCGACGAAGAGCACGCCAACGTCTGGCTAAGCTGCATGGAACAAGCCATTGCCTTGCAGCCTTGGGCCAAGGATTTTGCAGAGTACCTGTTGCGCCAGCTGCGCGTGCCGGCCGAGCGTATCGTCCAGGCCAGCCGCAACCGCCGCGCTCAGGCCTGAAGTCGCCGGGCCCTGGCCGCGGGCAACGGCACGGCGCCGGTGGCCAAGGCCCGAGCGCGCTCCACGCCCCAGACCAGGGCACGGGTCATGGTCTCACCGGGGCGCGCGGGATAGTACTCCTCCAGCAGGGCTTTGCCGTTTCCAGCATATAGCCCGAGAAACAATTGCGTGGCACCCAACCGCGACAACCGCACCTGGATATCGAGCACGGTGCCATCACTCAGGACTTCGTCATGGCAGCGGCTGTGCAACTGGGCATCGGCCCATTCCCAGTAAGTCTGTTCCCTGACACGCATGCTTTCACCTCCTTGTGCTGAAAATCGGCGCAAGAAAAGCACAGCCGTGAGCGCCCGGCGAGTACGACCCACCGATGCCATGAGCAAGATCAACAAACAGGATGAAAAGCTGCCAGCGATCGTGATGCAGTTCTCCGATCGATCAGGCAAGCGTCGGCGCAGGAGCCAAAGTGCCCTCGCCTGACCGCTGTATTGCTGGCCAGGCGAGAACGCTGGGCGGGGTTACTTCCGGGTCCGGAACCGGGGCGTGAAACGGCCCTTTTTGACGCGCTGCAAATGTGCAGGCTTAAGTTGTTCCGATTCATCCAGGGTCATGTTGGCGAACCCCAGGCGCAAGAACGCCTGGCCACACCACACTTGGCTGTTGATCGGGAACGCATCGTTCATGTCTTCGGAAAAGGATTCGCTCATGCCCTGCTCCCTCCAATGATGGCTGCGCCAGCAAGCACTCTGCTTGCTCAGAAGCGGCGGCCCGTTGAAATGGAGACTAGTCGGTCATTTGCAGACCTTCCGGACAATCCGGCATCACCCGACCAGTGGCAAAGTGCCCTACTTCAGGCGGACTGCCGTACCGGTTGCGAATACCACGACCATGCCGCCTTGGACTGATGGCATGCTGATTTCGAAATCCACGCCCAGCACTGCATCGGCTTGCAATTGACGTGCCCGCGCCTTCAGCTCCTCGGTGGCCTGCTCACGCGCCTCGCGCAGGGCGCTTTCCAGAGTCTGGGAACGGCCGCCGAAGAAATCACGAAAGCGAGCAAAGAAATCGCGCACGAAGTTGATGCCTTGCACCGATTCGGCGCTGACCACACCCAGGTATTCGGCGACGGGGCGGCCTTCGAGCTGGCTGGTGGTGCTGATGATCATGAAACGGCTCCTTGGCCACAGTTGGAAACGCGCGAATCTTAACAGACCTTTCCATACGATCTGGCCTGGCCAGCTGCCGCACGGGCGTTGCAATTAGTGTCCGGCTGTCCCAAGCTCTGCCATTCCCGCCGCCACGGACCGCCCGATGCCCAACCGCCGTCGTTACCTGATTGCCCTGCTCTTGCTGGTCCTGGTATCGGGTGTCATCGGCTACCTGAGGCGTGACCCGCAACCCACTGCCCCTGCCATCCCTGCCCACAGCTATGCCAAGGCCTTGCGCCAAGCTCATGATGGCGAGCCGGGTGCAGCGCGGGTGCTCTACCAGCAACTGCAGCGCAACGACCTGGCGCCGATCCGCCGGGCAGCCCTGCACGCCGAGCTGCCCAACTACCCCTCCCCCCAGGCACTGAAACTCGCTCGCCAGGACCTGGAGCACGACGACCCGATGGTTCGCCGCGCCGCCATTACCAGCATTCGCCGGCTGTTACCCGCAGCTCAACGTAGTCTGGTTCTGGGCCCGTTGCTGGAGGACGAGGACCAAGGCGTGCGTTTTGCTGCGGTGGATGCCTTGCTGGGCCTCGATCCCGATGCAATCGGTTTGTACTTCGGCCCCTTGCAGGACACCTTGGAGCAGTACCAGCAGGCACTGGAGGCCCAGCCCGACGACGCCGCCGCGCAAGTGCACCTGGCGCGTCTGTATCTGCATGAAGATGCCTACGACCAGGCCGCCGCCGCCCTGCAACGCAGCCTCAAGATCGCCCCTGAGAACCTCGACGCACTGGCCACGCAGGTCCGACTGCTCGAACGCCAGGGCCAGCACGACGCCTCTCGTCAAGTGCTCGCCAAAGCCTTGGCCCTGCGCCCGGACTCAGCCTTCCTGCAGCATCAGCTGGGCCTTTGGCTGACCCGCCACGATCAAGAAGAGTACGCCCTGCTCGCCTTCTCACGCGCCGTCGAGCTGGAGCCGGACAACCTCGACTACCGCTACAGCCTGGCCGTCACTCTGCATGACTTGGAGCAGGTCGAGGCTGCGCAGAAACAGCTGGAGACCGTGCTGAGCCGGGAACCTGCGAATCGGCGTGCGCGGGTGCTGTTGATTCAGTACTGGAAGGAAACCGGGCAACTGCAGAACGTACAGGTGCTGCTGGCCGAACTCGAGCGGCAGAATCCGGACGATCCGTTGCTCCAGCAAGGCTTGTAGGACGCCGCTCATCTGCGGCGGAACCCCTGCTCTCTGTTCGTGGTCCAGTGGGTATCGGTGACCAGAGTCAGGAGAATCCCTTGGCCGCTGCGGTGCTCATAGACGAACGGGCTCTCATCCTGGGGCCCGCGCAGATCGCTGCGCAGATGTCTCGCCTGCTGACAGGTGCAGGCTTCGTGTGCCTGTGCACCGACAATGTCACGCGCCTGGGCGAATGGCTGGCCGAAGGTGTAGGCCTACTGATTGCCGCCAACAGCACGCTGCCGACAGACCCGCAATCGCCACTGCAAGTGTTCATCGACCAACAACCGGTGTGGTCGGACCTGCCTGTTCTGCTGCTGCTCGATACCCCCCCTTCAGGTACCGACCCTCCCACCTCACGACTGGGCCATCTGCTGCAATTGCCATCGCCTGTCGACGATACCCAGCTCCTTCAGATGAGCCAGGTGGCCCTGCATGCACGGCGCCGGCAGTACCGTGCCCGTGACCGCCTGTGCGAACTGCAACAGCGCCTCGATGACCAACGGCAACGGCCTCAGGAGGAGGATCGGGCATGGCGCCAGACCCGGAAGATGGACGCCGTAGGCCAGCTGGCTGGCGGCATCGCTCATGACTTCAACAACTTGCTCACCAGCATCGGCGGCAGCTTCGAACTGATCGAAAAGCGCTTGCTCCAAGGACGTACGGAGCAGTTGGGAGGCGTACTGCGCATGGGACGCGAAGCCGTGGCACGCGCCGCTCGCCTCACCCATCAGTTGCTGGCGTTCTCTTCTCGGCAGTCCTTGCAACGAAAAATCATCGATCTGCGCAGCCTGCTCCAGCGAGAATCCCTGCAAGCCAAGCTCAGCGTATCCGTGACGTTGCAGCTGATCCTGCCAACGAATCTTTGGTTGGTCGAGGCAGACGAGATGCAATTGCGTGAAGTACTGGACAACCTGGTACTAAACGCCTGCGAAGCTATGCCAAGCGGTGGTCAGCTCGACATCGAAGCCAGCAATCAGCATATCGACGATGCCTGTTTCAGCGGCGGTGGACTGTCCGATGGCGACTATCTGCGCCTGAGCATCCGTGACACCGGCCATGGCATGTCGCAAGGCACCCTTGAACGTGCCTTCGAGCCGTTCTTCAGCACCAAACCGATCGGTCAGGGTATCGGCCTGGGCCTGTCGATGGTCTACGGTTTCAGCAAACAGTCTCACGGCCATGTGGTGCTGCACAGCCAGATTGGACACGGTACCCAGGTCGACCTTTACCTGCCACGCTATCGCGGCCAGGCAAAGCCCAAGACAGATACGCACCCCATGAAAGCCGTCGACGGCAATCGTGATGTGCTGATCGTCGAGGACGATCCTCATGTACGAAACCTGGTTTTCCAGGCGCTGCGCGAAGAGGGTTTCCCCTGTCAGGCCGCCTGCAATGCCGATGAAGCCCTGCAACTGCTGAACTCGCCAAGGCAGTTTGCTTTGCTGATCAGTGATGTAGGGCTACCAGGAATGAACGGTCGTCAGCTCGCGCAGATCGCCCGTAAACGGCGGCCTGGCCTGCAGGTGCTGTTCATCACCGGCTATGCCGAGACCGCCATGGCTCGCGACGACTTTCTCGACCCCGGCATGCAGCTGATCTGCAAACCGTTCGAACTGAGCCAGTTGCAGGCCCGGGTCATGCAGATGCTCGGCGAGGCCTGATCAACGACCGATGTCTTCATTCCACAGCGCTGGATGGTTTTCGATGAAGTCGCGCATCATCTGCTCGCACGAGGCATCCTGCAGCACTTCTACGCGTACTCCCCGGCTTTGCAGCAATTGCTCTTCACCCATGAACGTGCGGTTCTCTCCCACCACTACATGGCCGATGCCATAGAGCAAGATGGCGCCACTGCACATCGAGCAAGGCGACAGTGTCGTGTACAGCGTAGCCTCGCGGTAGACCTGCGCGTTTTGGCGACCGGCCCGTTCCAGGGCATCCATCTCGCCGTGCAGGATGGCACTGCCGCATTGCACCCGGCGGTTATGCCCACGCCCGATGATCCGCCCCTCATGAACCAGCACCGAGCCAATGGGGATGCCCCCTTCGGCAAGTCCTTGGCGCGCCTCATCGATGGCCGCCTGCATGAATGTGTCCATACTGCCTCCTGTCATGCCGCCATGCTCGACGGTCTGCCGAGCAGGCTAGCACACGCGCCGGGCCGTGGCTTTCCCGCCATGGGCGTCTATGCTCATTAGGTTTTCTTCTGCCCCGGGCAGATCCGGGCCCTTTGCTGGCGCTGGGAGTGTGGTCATGAGCAAGAAAATCCTGGTTGTGCTGACCAATACGGCGAAATATCCAACGCTGCGGCGCGCCACCGGTCTGTGGCTGGGCGAAGCGGTGCACTTTGTCGACGAGGTCCAGAAGGCCGGCTATGCCGTCGACTACGTCAGCCCCGCCGGGGGCTATGTACCGATCGATCCCCACAGCCTGCAAATGGCGCCCGAGCTCGATTGGCAGTGGTATGACGACAAAGCCTTCATGAATCGCCTGGGCAGCACCCTTTCTCCCGGCCAAGTCAAGGCCGACAGTTATTGCGCGATCTACTACGCCGGCGGCCATGGCGTGGTCTGGGACCTTCCCGACAACGCGCCGCTGCAGGAACTGGCCCGACGCATCTACGAGGCCGGAGGGGTGGTGGCTGCGGTGTGCCATGGCGTGGTCGGCTTGCTCAACATCAAGCTCAGTGACAACAGCTTGTTGGTCAGGGGGCGACAGGTCACCGGGTTCTCCAACACCGAGGAGAAACTCGCCGAGTTGGACAAGGTCGTTCCGTTCCTGACGGAAAACGAACTGGTCGCCCGTGGCGGCAAATACAGCAAGCACGAGGACCCTTGGGCTGCCTTCGTCGTCAGCGACGACCGGCTGATCACCGGGCAGAATCCGGCCTCGAGCCGGCAGGTAGCGCAACAGGTGCTGGAGCGACTGAAAAAGCCGGCATGACTCCGACAACGTCTTTTGCCATGTACCGCTGCGCAAACGGATCGCAGCTACAGTCCACCGGCTACCTGCCCCGTTAATCTTTCCGGCTTCTGTCCATTCAGGACAGTCTGGTCGGAGGGTTACATTTCGATGTCGAGGTTCACTCACGCAGGCCGCAGCCTGCTCGAGATACTGCTGGTCCTGACGATCGGACTGGTCCCGATGGTGTCAGGCCTGCTAGTGATGGTGTACCAGCTGGAAAGAAAACTCGAAGAAAACGCCTTGGTGTCCGTTCAGGAGGCCATCTTCACCGTCGACCGAGTATTGGACCATTTGCAAACAGCCGCCTCCACTGCACTGCCGCTGGCTGGACAGCCCTGTGCGAAGGTTCTGGGGAAGCTCGAACGGCTGGTGGCTGGCGATCCGCGCATTCGCTCGCTGGTGCTGACCCAGGATGGCCAGGCCTACTGCAGCACGATCGAAACCACTTCGTCCTACAGCCCTGCCTTTTCCACTCCCAGCGCCCATGTGCAGCTCAACTTCAACTCGCCGGTCACACCCAATGACGTGGTCGTCGAACTGCGTCTGACCTATGCCAACCCAGGTGTGATTGCCACCGCCTACGGCCTGGAGCTGCGCAACGAACTACGCGGGTTCCAGGATGGCCTGGTGCTGCTGTTGGAATTTGGGGAGACATACCTGTGGAGCGCAGGCGATAGCCGAGAAGCCCAACGCCCTTCGCAAGCGGAGTTCTTTCGCAGTGCGATGTCGAGCAAGCATGGGTACACGGTCAAGGGAGGTTATCCCCAAGGCCATACCAGCCAGGAGATTCGTCAATCGATGTTGCAGATACTCCCCTCACTCGCCCTGATAGGGTTGCTGACGGGGGCAATGATGTATTGGGGAATTTTCAGGAATCGTGCCAGTGGCAGGCACGCTGCGTCATCCCGGGGATGACCCAGCGTGCCCTGGGCCTTATTCGACGTTCAGGACGCCGCGGCGAACCTGGTCACGCTCGATGGACTCGAACAGCGCCTTGAAGTTGCCTTCACCGAAGCCGTCGTCACCCTTGCGCTGGATGAACTCGAAGAAGACTGGGCCGAGCAGGGTCTCGGAGAAGATCTGCAGCAACAGACGCTTGTCGCCCGCCTCGGAAGAGCCGTCGAGCAGGATGCCACGGGCCTGCAGCTCGTCGACTGGCTCGCCATGACCTGGCAGGCGCTCTTCGAGCATTTCGTAGTAGGTCTGTGGAGGCGCGGTCATGAAGCGCATGCCATAACCTTTGAGGGCATCCCAGGTCTTGATCAGGTCATCGGTGAAGAAGGCCACGTGTTGGATGCCCTCACCGTTGTACTGCATCAGGAACTCTTCGATCTGCCCCGAGCCCTTGGACGATTCTTCGTTCAGCGGAATACGGATCATGCCATCGGGCGCCGTCATGGCACGCGAGGTCAGGCCGGTGTATTCACCTTTGATGTCGAAGTAGCGGATCTCGCGGAAGTTGAACAGTTTCTCGTAGAAACCGGCCCAGTAGGCCATACGGCCGCGATAGACATTATGGGTCAGGTGGTCGATGAGCTTGAGGCCCGCGCCTTTCGGATTGCGGTCAACGCCCTCGATGAACTTGAAGTCGATGTCGTAGATCGAGCTGCCTTCTTCGAAGCGGTCGATCAGGTACAACGGCGCTCCGCCAATACCTTTGATCGCTGGCAGACGCAGCTCCATCGGACCGGTTTCGATTTCGACCGGCTGCGCACCCAGCTCCAGGGCGCGGGCGTAGGCTTCGTGGGCATTGCGAACACGAAATGCCATGCCGCAGACCGATGGGCCGTGCTCGGCGGCAAAGTACGAGGCGATGCTCTTGGGTTCGTTGTTCAGGATCAGGTTGATGCCGCCCTGACGATACAGGTGCACATCTTTGGAACGGTGGGTAGCCACCTTGGTGAAACCCAGCATCTGGAAGACCGGCTCCAGAACGCCTGGGGTGGGGGAAGCGAATTCGATGAACTCAAAGCCCATCAGACCCATCGGGTTGTCGAAGATATCAGCCATGTTGGTGTCCTCATCTATAAGCGAAAAACAGTGAAATCAGGTGCTTTGGATGTCGGACAGGCGTGGTGGCGAGCAGGGTATGCCGCGCACGCTGCGGGCAAGGAAGTCACCAATGATGAGTTTGAACCCTTGATATGTCATATGGACCCATTCTCGGCGGGCTTGATCCTCCGGAACGCGGAGAACCTTATTCTTGTATTCGTAAACGGATTCTACAGTGCGTAAAATCATTTGTCGCGCTTTAGTTCACCGCTTCGGCCGACAAACGGCTATCCTCTGCCCATTGTTTTTCATCAGATTAGATCAGCATGCCTTTCAAGGTTAAACGCTCCGCCCGTCGGGGCTGGCGAGTCCTGCTTCCCTGGGCCGTCGGCGCGCTGCCGCTGCTGTGTGGCCTGGCAATCATGCATTGGCAGGCCCAACGCGAGTTGCAAAACACCAGCCAGGCCACGACCCGACAAGTGGTAGAACAGGTCGAACATATCCTCGACAACATTTCCAACGCCGCCAAAGAGCTATTGCCGCTGGTCGGCCGCCCGTGCGACGAAATCGACCTGGCTCTGCGCAGCCAAGTCACCCGGAACGCCTTTGTGCGCTCCACCAACCTGTTCCACAACAACACCCTCTATTGTTCCTCGCTGTTCGGCAACTTCGACGAGCCGGTAGATGCGCAAGACTATACCGACGGTCGCCTCTGGCTGATGAGCGGCAACTCGGTTACGCCCAACCACCCCTTGCTGGCCTATCGCGCCAGCAACGCTGACAGCGGTGCGATCGCCACCGTCGATGGCGACCACCTGACCAGCGCACTGCAGTGGGTCAGTTCTGGAGAAGAACTGCAGCTTCAGGTCGGCGACCACTGGATGGGCAAGGACGGTGTGGTACACAAAGGCACGCCGCCAGCAGCGGCCATCGCACCCTCGGTACAGGCATCGATCCGCTACCCGTTCAGCGTTCATGGCGGCTATGGAACAGGGAAGAAAGTCCAGTTCGTCTCCGAACACTATCCGGCCCTGCTCAGTCTGTTGCTATTGCTCGGCGTCCTCGCCGGCATCGTCTGCCACTGGCAGATACGGCGTGCCTCGTCGCCTCGAGCCGAACTTAGCCGAGCCCTGGAGGCCGATGAATTCCTCCCATACTTCCAACCCGTGGTGCGCAAGGACGACTACCGCTGGGCTGGGGTCGAAGTCCTGATGCGTTGGGACCACCCACGCGAAGGCCTGGTGCGTCCCGACCTTTTTATTCCCTATGCCGAGCACAGCGGCCTGATCGTCCCCATGACCCGCGCTTTGATGCTGCGTACCGCCCAGGCCCTGGCGCCGTATGCCGCACTGCTGGAGGATGGATTTCACATAGGCATCAACATTACCGCCGATCATTGCCGCGACTTGGAGTTGCTGGATGATTGCCGCACCTTCCTCCAGCACTTCCCGCCGGGGCGCGTGGTGCTGACCTTGGAGCTGACCGAGCGCAAGCTGATCGAAGCCACCCCCATTACCCTGGAGTTGTTCGAGAAACTTCATGACATGGGAGTGATGATCGCTCTGGACGACTTCGGCACGGGCCAGTCGAGCCTCAACTACCTGCGCCAGTTCAAGGTCGACTACCTGAAGATCGACCAGAGTTTCGTGGCCATGATCGGCGGCGACGCGTTGTCCCAGCACATTCTCGACACCATCATCGAACTCTCAGGCAAGCTGGGCCTGGGCATCGTGGCCGAAGGAGTCGAGACCGAGGTTCAACGCGATTACCTGGCCCGGCACCAGGTAGGCTTCCAGCAAGGCTACCTGTTCGGCCGACCGATGCCTGTGGGCGACTTCCTCCAAGCCCTGGCCGCCCGCCCGGGGAGCTCGCGGTTGCCGCACAGCATACGGCCTGAGATCATTCCCAACTGATCCACACGCTCATATCCATTAACAGAGGCATTCGTGTCAAAAGGCATCGTTTCGTCCGTCATGGCGTCCTGTCTGTTCGCCGTGATGTATTTCTATACCTCCCTGATGGCTCCACTGGATGGCGAGGAGATCTTCGGCTGGCGCACGCTGCTCACGCTCCCCTGCCTCACCCTGTTCATGCTGGCCACCAAGGACTGGAAACTGGTCGGTGGCTTGCTCGCTCGGGTCAAACAGACGCCGACATTGCTACTGGGGATGATCGGCACGTCCTGGCTGATGGGCGTGCAGCTATGGCTGTTCCTCTGGGCGCCTTTGCATGGGCGCAGCCTGGAGGTTTCCATGGGCTACTTTCTGTTGCCGCTGGCCATGGTCCTGACTGGTCGACTGGTCTATGGCGAGCGCCTTTCGCGCCTGCAAAAAGTTGCGGTAGCGTGCGCCGTCCTGGGCGTGGGGCATGAGCTGTACCAGAACGGCAGCTTTGCCTGGGAAACCCTGGTGGTGACCATTGGCTACCCAATCTACTTCGTCCTGCGTCGGCGCTGCCGCACCGATCACCTGGGCGGTTTGTGGTGCGACATGTTCCTGTTACTGCCGTGGGCGCTGTACTTCGTGATGCAGCGCCCGCTCACGCCGGCCGACTTGGCCGAACATCCGGGCCTCTATGGCTTGATCCCGTTGCTCGGCGCGATCAGCGCCTCAGCCCTGATCGCCTACGTGCTGGCCAGCCGCTTGCTGCCATTTAGTCTGTTCGGGCTGCTCAGCTACGTGGAGCCGGTGCTGTTGGTCGGCGTAGCCCTGCTGCTGGGCGAGACCATCGGCCCTGACCAGTGGCTGACCTACCTGCCGATCTGGGCCGCAGTGCTGGTGCTGGTGCTTGAAGGCTTCAAGCACCTGCTACGCCAGCGTCGTCGCTCGGTGTAAGGCGAACCTGGCGCACCCTGCGCTCCTCCACTGCCATCACCGTCAGCGTCCAGCCATCGCAGGCCAGACGATCACCGACCACCGGCAGACGATCCAGCAAGCTCATGACCAGACCCGCGAGGGTCTGGTAATCCTCGGTAGCGCGGGCGCTGAAACCGGTACGCGCCTGTACTTGGCTCAGGTTCAACGCACCGCTGACCACAAACGCCCCGCCCTCTTCGACGATGCCTGGCCCAGTCACTTCACTGGCGTCAGGCAGTTCTCCGGCGATCGACTCAAGGATGTCGGTCATGGTCAGCAAGCCTGTGAAGTCACCGAACTCATTGACCACGAAGGCGATATGCGTGGAATGTGCGCGCATCTGCTCCAAGGCATTGAGGATGCTGAAGCTCTCCAGCAGGTTAAGCGGCGCACGTGCCAGGCGCTCCAGGTCAGGTCGCCCACCGGACAGCAATTCCTTGAGCAGTTCTTTCTTGTGCACGAAGCCCAACGGCTCTTCGATCCGCCCATCACGGATCAGCGGCAGACGTGAATAGGGCGAGTGGGCCAGCGCTTGGGCGATGGCATCGGCAGGCAGGGCCAGGTCGATGGCATCCACCTTGACGCGCACGGTCATCACGGTGCGGATCGGCCGCTCGGCCAGATTCAGCACGCCACTGATCATCACCCGCTCGCGACGGTCGAAGACCACCTGTTCACCACCGCCTTCGACCAGATCGGCGATCTCATCGCCCACTTCGTCCGCCTCCACCCGGCGCCCGCCCATCAGCCGTAGGACGGCATGGGCAGTTCGCTCGCGCAGCGGTCGATGCTGTTGCAAGCTGCGCTTGCGACGCGCACGCGCCAACTGGTTGAACAGCTCGATCAGCAACGAGAAGCCGATGGCCGCGTACAGGTAGCCTTTCGGAATGTGGAAGCCCAGGCCCTCGGCTGTCAGGCTGAAGCCGATCATCATCAAGAAGCCCAGGCACAGCATGATCACCGTGGGGTGGGCATTGACGAAGCGGGTCAGGGGCTTGCTGGCGACGATCATGATGCCGATGGAGAAGATCACTGCGATCATCATCACCGACAAATGTTCGACCATACCCACTGCGGTAATCACCGCGTCGAGGGAGAACACCGCATCCAACACCACGATCTGCGCCACGATGGGCCAGAACGCCGCATGCCGGGTAGCGCCGTTGGTCTGCACCACATGCCCTTCCAAACGCTCATGCAACTCCATGGTGGCCTTGAACAACAGGAACACACCACCGAACAGCATGATCAAGTCACGACCCGAAAAACTCTTGCCCAGCACCTCGAACAATGGCGCGGTCAAGGTGACCATCCAGGAAATGCTGGCCAACAGGCCCAGACGCATGATCAAGGCCAGGCTCAGGCCAATGACCCGCGCACGGTCGCGCTGATGCGGCGGCAGCTTGTCGGCCAGGATGGCGATAAACACCAGGTTGTCGATGCCCAGCACCAGTTCGAGCACGATAAGCGTGGCAAGGCCCAGCCAGGCCGTAGGATCGGCTAGCCATTCCATTGCGAAGTACTCATGCGGGAGGCGTCACAGGGACGTGGGAAGGAAGGCCGATATGGCCAGAGACTGGGGGGCTCCGAGAAGGTGCTCATGGTGACCTTGATGGCTAATTGGGATGTTGATCCTACAGTCACCGCGGCTTTTTCTGACAGGGTGAAACTATTACAAAAGCTGTAGGGAACTTTTCTTCAATACCCTGCCTGCCCCCTTCGGCCACGATGGTGCGTCCCACCACTCAAGGAATATTTCTCATGAGCCTGTCCCTGTCCATGGCTGCTTTCGCTCTGGCGGCGTCCATTTCACCCGGCCCGGTCAACATCGTTGCCCTAGGCAGTGGCGCTCGCCATGGCCTGCGCGCAAGCCTTGGCCATGCCGCCGGAGCGACCCTGGGCTTTTGCCTGTTGTTGGTGCTGGTTGGCCTGGGCCTGCATGAACTGCTGCTGCGCTGGCCGTTGCTGGGCCGCTTGCTGCATGGTGGCGGGGTGCTTTTCTTGCTGTACATGGCCTGGAAGCTGGCCTGTGACAATGGCCAGTTGACTACCGAGCATCAGGACGACGCGCCTTCAGCCTGGCATGGCGCGGCCATGCAGTGGCTCAACCCCAAGGCCTGGCTGGCCGCTGTGGCAGGCATTGGAGCCTATACAGGGGGTGAGCAGCATTTGTTATGGCTGTTTGCCTGGATCTATGGGCCGATCTGCTTCGTCTCGATTGCCAGTTGGGCCTGGGCCGGCAGTGTGATTCGCCAGTACCTGGGCAACCCTGGGCATATGCGCATGTTCAACCGGGCACTGGCAGCTTTGTTGCTCGCCAGCGCGTTGTACCTGGCCTTGGGCTGACCCTAGCGGCCCGAGCGATAATGCCCAGGGGTCGCCGCCAGGTGCTGCTTGAATGCCCGTTGCAGATGCGCCTGATCGGCAAAGCCTGCCTCCGCCGCTACTTCGGCGATCGCCCGCCCCTGGCGTAATTGGGCCCGGGCGTGCTGCACGCGTTGGTCGAGCAGGTAGCCATGGGGTGTCAGGCCGAAACGCTGACCAAAGGCGCGGATCAGGTAAGCCCGCGACAGGCCGACGGCAGCGCAGATATCTTCGATCGTCAAAGGGTCGAGCCGATGAGCGCGGATGAACGCAGCAGCAGCTTCCAACCGGGGATTGAACTGTATCGGCGGTGTCGGCTCGTCGTCGAGGTCACCCCGCAATGTCCTGAAAAACGCGGCCAGGCAGGCTTGACGGTCTGCGCACTGGTCATCGAACAGTGTGGCAAAGACCTCAAGCAGCCGCCCGTACAGCACCGGTGAGGTGCTGTACGTCGCCAACGGCAGTTCAAAGCCCTGGGCCTGTAGCCACGGCAGGTCGACGAACAGCATCAGGTAGGACCAAGGCTCGTCCTTGATGGGGTTGCAAGTATGGACCACGCCGGGGTTCATCAGCACCGTGGTGCCTGCACTTACCTCCCGTCGTACGGTGCCCGTCACGTAGGTGCTGCGCCCGCCGGTGATAACGCCAATCGAAAAGCTCTCGTGGGAATGGGGCGCATAGCACACCTGGCGGCCATCCCCCACTCGCCGGGCTTCAACGAAGGGTAAAGCCGGATCCCGCCAGAACCGCGACACCTCGATCATCGCTGCGCCCTCATCGCGCCTGGAAAAACGTCAAAACATGATGTGATACGGCGTATAGGCCCACTCTGATGCACGCTGAACAGCGCCGGTTTGCGGCTCGAGCAGTTGCAGGCGCAGCCATTGGTCGATGAACAGATTCGCCGCATGGGCACCTTTGGCATTCTGCCCGAATACGATGCCCACCGAGTAGGGATACAGATTGTTTTCCAAGTACGCCGTTTTGGCGGCCTTGGATTTGTAGGCCAAGGCGAAATCATCGCAATCGAACACCTCTGGCTTGTACTCGAAATACTTGAGGCCTGACTCAACCCAGATGCCGCGCGCTTGTTGAGCGGATATGGCCTCGTAGTACGAATCCACGGACGTCTGATACGTCAAAGTCGTATTGGGCCAGGTCGCTTTGATCAACTCTCTCACCCTGACAAGCGGAATCGACAATTTGTGCAAAGAGAACCGAAGCTGGTCATCGTCGGAGACGTCGCTTTCAGGCACCAGCTTCACCCACCCCCACTTACCAGCAGGCGCCTGCACGGCCATACGCGTGCTGCCGATTTCACAGCTCAGCGTGAAAGCAAACATTTGTCGATGGTTGACGATTGTGGTCCCACTTCGCTTGATCCTGAAGTGCAGGCGCGGATAGTCCGTCCAAACCTTGAACCCCGCGAATACATAGTCTCCAGCGGTCGAGTTGCCATCGGCGAAGAAGGACCAGCCGACCATCTTCTTTTCCGCGGACATCGACAGGTTTTGACTGGTCGGGTCCAGATGCACCACCAACGGCACTAGTTCAGCGCCATATCGTTCCGGCTCACCCAGATACACCCACCCCCAATCATCGGACTTTGCATGAACGCACAGGACACGCCCATGTTGATCACGCAGCACCATGCGATCAGTGGCCTTGATCTGCTTAAGGCCCAGCGCACGGGTCAGCTCTGCCGTGAAATCCGGGGCGGTGGTGTCAGGCTCCGGTGGCGGCTCGACGGGTTCAGGGCGCGGCAGTATCTGACCAACGAGTGGGCTGTTGGCATCATCGGGTTGACCGGGGACAAGTTTGTGAATGGGCATGGGTAATTGCTCGTCGACTTGAAATGAGTCGACAACATGCGCGAGACCTGAGCCAGCCATCAGCGGGTAAACATTCCAGAGACCACTGACAAGGCGCACTCATCAGGCAAAAAAGGGCGGTTCTCACCGCCCTCTTCCCACACTCTGCAAACCTTACGGCATGACCGGTGGCACATAGTGCAAAGTCGTGCCCAGGGCCCACAGCAACACCAGCACCAACGGCACGTGCACCAGCAATTGTACGAATGAAAAGCCGATCAGGTCCCGCGCCTTGAGCCCCAGCACGCCCAGCAGAGGCAGCATGTAGAACGGGTTGATCAGGTTGGGCAAGGCCTCGGCGGCGTTGTAGATCTGCACCGCCCAGCCCAGGTGGTACTGCAGGTCGTTGGCCACCAGCATCACGTAGGGCGCCTCGATGATCCATTTGCCGCCGCCGGACGGGATGAAGAAGCCCAGCACTGCCGAGTACACCCCCATGAGCACGGCATACGTGTCGTGGGAGGCGATCTGCACGAAGAACGTAGAGATGTGGTGCGCCAGGGTCTGTTCATCCACGCCCTTGACCTGAGTGAGGATCGCGGCGATCGAGCCGTACAACGGGAACTGGATCAACACCCCGGTGGTGGTCGGCACCGCGCGGGTCACAGCATCGAGGAAACTGCGCGGACGCCAGTGGAGCAAGGCGCCGAGCATGATGAACAGGAAGTTGTAGGTATTCAGGCCGGAGATAGCGGTGATCGCAGGTTTGGTGGCGAATTCCTGGTACAGCCAACCGCCAGCCAGGGCAACCAGCAGCAGGGTCAGTATTGGGCTGTACTCCAGCCACTCGCCCGGACGGGTGCGTTGGGCCACCGGTGCCGCGCTGAAGCTTGGGTCGACGCCGCATTGCTCGGCGGTGCGGGCACTGTTCGGCCCTGGCGCAGTGGCATAGGCAATGACCAGCGAAACGATCACCAAGGCCGCCAGCATGACGCCGGATTGCCAGAGGAAAATGGTCTCGGTGAATGGAATCACCCCCGTAATGGCGAGGATCGACGGCGGCAGACTGGCCGGGTTGGCCTGCAACTGTGCAGCCGACGACGAAAGCCCTAGCGCCCAGACCGCACCCAGGCCCAGATAGGCGGCAGCGCCTGCGGCACGGTAATCCATCTTCAGGTCTTGGCGCCGGGCCAGGGCACGAACCAGCAAACCGCCGAATACCAGCGACAGCCCCCAGTTGAGCAAGGATGCGAGCATCGAGATCAGCGCTACCCAGCACACCGCCGAACGACCGTTCTTCGGCAACCTGGCCAGGCGGTCGATCAGCCGCGCGGCGGGCGGCGAGCTGGCCACCACATAACCACCAATGACCACGAAAGCCATTTGCATGGTGAATGGGATCAGGCTCCAGAAGCCATCGCCGAACGCCTTGGCGGTATCGGTAGGCTTGGCGCCCATGACCATCGCGCCCAGGCACACCAACACAACGGCCAGGGCGGCGAATACCCAGGAATCGGGGAACCAGCGTTCGGCCCAATTGGAGCAACGCAGGGCAAAACGGGCGGAGCGGCTGTCTTGGATTTCAGCGGCCACGGGATTTTCCTTTTATTTGTTTTTTTGATTTTCAAGCACTGAAGCAGCACAAAGCCCTGTGGGAACAGACTCACCCGCGAAGACGTCCGTTCAGGCGACGGTGTCGCCTCGACTGACGCTTTCGCGGGCAAACCCGCTCCCACAGGGCCGATGTTTCTTAGAAGGTCATTTCCTTCACGTCATCCGGCACGATCAGCTTGCCGGCGGTCTTCTCGATGATTTCCTCCACGCTGACCCCCGGGGCGGTCTCGCGCAGGATGAACGCGCCGTCTTCGATTTCCAGGTAGGCCAGGTCGGTGAGCACCTTGCGGATGCAACCGGCGCCGGTCAGCGGCAGGCTACAGCGCGGCAGCAGCTTGGATTCACCATCCTTGGAGGCATGGGTCATGGTGACGATGATGTTCTCGGCACCAGCTACCAAGTCCATGGCGCCGCCCATGCCCTTGACCAGCTTGCCAGGAATCATCCAGGAGGCGATGTTACCCTCCACGTCAACTTCGAACGCTCCCAGCACGGTAAGGTCGACGTGGCCGCCACGGATCATGGCGAAGGATTGCGCGGAGTCGAAGATCGATGCACCGCGGCGGGCGGTGACGGTCTGCTTGCCGGCATTGATCATGTCGGCATCGATCGTGCCTTCGGTGGGGAACTCGCCCATGCCGAGCAGGCCGTTTTCCGATTGCAGCATCACGTCCATGTCGGCGGGCACGTAGTTGGCCACCAGGGTGGGGATGCCGATACCGAGGTTGACGTAGTAACCGTCCTTCAGTTCACGGGCGACGCGTTGCGCCATCTGTTCGCGGGTCAGTGCCATGGTCAGGATCTCTTTGTTGTTCTGTGGACGGCGCGTTAGGCCTTGACGGTGCGCTTCTCGATGCGCTTTTCGAACGTGCCGACGATGACCCGGTCGACATAGATGCCGGGGGTGTGGATCTCGCTGGGCAGCAACACGCCCGGCTCGACGATCTCCTCGACCTCGACCACGGTGATCTTGCCGGCGGTGGCGGCCAGCGGGTTGAAGTTCTGCGCGGTGTTGCGGTACACCACATTGCCGTAGTGGTCGGCTTTCCAGCCCTTGACGATGGCGAAATCGCCCGTGATGGATTCTTCGAGGATGTACTTGCGCCCCTTGAATTCACGCACTTCCTTGCCTTCGGCGACGGGAGTGCCGTAGCCGGTGGCCGTGTAGAAGGCCGGGATGCCGGCACCGCCTGCGCGCATCTTTTCGGCCAGGGTGCCTTGAGGGGTCAGCTCGACTTCCAACTCACCGCTGAGCAGTTGGCGTTCGAACTCGGCGTTTTCGCCGACATAGGATGCGATCATCTTGCGGATCTGACGGTCTTCCAAGAGGACACCCAGGCCGAAGCCGTCGACGCCGCAGTTGTTGGAGACCACGGTCAGGCCTTTGACGCCGCGGCGCTTGATTTCAGCGATGAGGTTTTCGGGGATGCCGCACAAGCCGAAGCCGCCGGCCAGTACCGTCATGTTGTCGGTCAGGCCTGCGAGGGCCTCTTCATAGGTTGCTACGCGCTTGTCCAGTCCGGCCATGCTCAGTCGCCTTTTGTAGTTGTTGGAACCGTGGAGGCATCTTCACCGCTGTCGACTGATTTGTTAATTTTGTTTTCGTCATCGATTGATAACTTTTTCAAAACAAAATCGGGTTCGTCATGAACGTCAAGCAGTTACGCGCCTTCATCACCGTGGCCAAGTACCAGAGCTTCGCCCAGGCCGGCGAACATCTGCATGTCTCCCAGCCGGCCTTGAGCCTGACCATCAAGGCCCTGGAGGACAACCTCGGCGGTGCGCTGTTAACCCGCACCACCCGCAGCGTCAGCCTCACCCCCGAAGGTGAAGTGCTATTGCCCTTGGCCCGGCGCCTGCTGGCAGATTGGGATGACACCGAGGAAATGCTACGCCAGCGCTTCACCCTGCAATTGGGGCGGGTCTCGGTGGCGGCCATGCCCGCCTTTGCCGGCAACCTGCTGCCGCGCTCGCTGAAGGTGTTCCGCCAGCGCTACCCCAAGGTCAACGTCACCGTGCATGACGTGATCAACGAACAGGTGCTGGAGCTGGTGCGCCATCGCCGCGTCGAGCTGGGTATCGGTTTCGAGCCGGAAAACCTCGACGGTTTGCGTTTTCATCCCCTTTATCTGGACCGCTTCGTGGCGGTGGTACCCGCCGACTCGCCACTGGCAAGCCAACCTCAGGTCACCTGGCAGGATCTGCTGGCCCAGGATTTCATTGCCTTGCAGCGTCCTTCGGCGGTGCGTCTGCTGATGGAGCAGAATGTAGCAGCCAGCCACGGCAAACTGACTGCGGCGTTCGAGAGCCATCAACTGTCGACCGTAGGTCGCATGGTCGCCAACGGCCTGGGCGTGAGCGCCGTGCCAGCGCTGTGCATCAACCAGATGCAGGAGCTCGGCGCGCGCTGCGTGGCCCTGGTCGAGCCCCGCGTGGAGCGCCGCATCGGCGTCATTGCCCTGGCCGACCACAAACTTTCCACGGCAGCGCAAGCGTTGCTCGACGTCGTGCTTTCCCACACCGATCCACAGGAGGTGACATGCGTTTCGTGAATCTGGCAGACGCCAGCGTCCCGGCCATTGGCCAAGGCACCTGGTACATGGGCGAGGACCCACGACACAAGGCCGCCGAGGTGGCCGCCCTGCAACAGGGCATCGAACTGGGCCTGACACTGATCGACACGGCGGAGATGTACGCCGAAGGTGGCGCCGAGCAGGTGGTCGGCCAAGCCATCGCCGGACGCCGAGAACAGGTATTCCTGGTCAGCAAGGTCTACCCGCACAATGCCAGCCGCCGCGGCATTCCCGCTGCCTGCGAGCGGAGCCTGACGCGTATGGGTACCGACTGCATCGACCTGTACCTGTTGCACTGGCGTGGCCAGTATCCGCTGGAGGAAACCGTCGAAGCCTTCGAGCGCCTACGCGAGCAGGGCAAGATCCGTCGCTGGGGCGTGTCCAACTTCGACCTGGAGGACCTGCTCGAGCTGGACAATCCCGACTGTGCCACCAACCAAGTGCTGTATAACCCGGCTCAACGAGGCATCGAGTTCGATCTGCTGCCATGGAGCCAGACACATCGATTGCCGACCATGGCCTACTGCCCGCTGGCCCAGGCCGGGCGTTTGCTGCAACACCCGGTACTGGCCGAGATCGCCGAGCGTCATGGGGCCACACCGGCCCAGGTGAGCCTGGCCTGGGTGACGCGCAACGAAGGCGTCATCGCCATCCCCAAGGCGGTGGAGCCACTGCATGTGCGGCTCAACGCGGCGGCGGGCGAACTGAGCCTGACCGACGAGGACTTGCAGGCGATCGACAAGGCATTTCCGGCGCCGACGCGCAAGCAGCACCTGGCGATGGTCTGAGCGTTCTTCGGGGCTGCTTGGCCCGGCGCTCTCCGCGATCGGGTTCGAGGCTAGTGAAAATCCCGGCTGCGCACATCCAGCCCCTGCAACAAGGGGCTGATGTCCTCAAGGCGCCGGGCAATCAAGTGGCGGACGCCCTTCTCCTGCTCCAGCCGTCCGCTCACCTTGAGCAGTTGCGACCCGACCAGTGCCCTGCGTTGGCGCTCAGCCAGGTCACGCCAGACCACTACGTTGACCATGCCGTGCTCATCTTCGAGGGTAACGAACGTCACGCCGCTGGCGGTCTGCGGCCGCTGTCGCCCTACCACCACGCCGGCCACGGCGATGCTGTCCCCATGCTCGACATCCGCCAGCTCGGCAGAGCTGCGACATCCCAATGCCCGAAGATTTCGTCGCAACAACGCCAGAGGATGTGGCCCTAGGGTCGTGCCCAGGGTGGCGTAATCGGCAAACAGGTCCTCGGCCACGCTCGGCACCGGCAACTCCACCGCCACTTCTGGCGCAGCCTCCACCTGGGCGAACAACGGCAGCTGCGCCTGCACGGCCGCCACCTGCCAACGTGCCTGATGACGGTCGCGAGCCAAAGCACGCAAAGCACCGGCATCGGCCAAGCGGGCACGGGCGCGGCTGTCGAGCTCGGCGCGCAAGCACAAGTCCTCGACATCACGCCAGGGCTGACGCGCCCTCGCCTGCTCAAGGCGTCGGGCATCGGCCTCGCTGAACCCGCGTATCTGCCGCAACCCCAGGCGAATCGCCAACGCGCCCTCACCGTGCGGTTCCAGGGTGCAGTCCCATTCGCTGTGGCACACGTCCACCGGTCGCACCTCGATGCCCTGGCGACGCGCCTCCTGCAACAGCTGATCAGGGCTGTAGAAGCCCATGGGCCAGCTATTGATCAGCGCGCAGGTGAAGATCGCTGGCTCATGGCACTTGAGCCAACTGCTGGCATAGCAGAGCAAGGCGAAGCTGGCGGCATGGGACTCGGGGAAGCCATAACTGCCAAAGCCCTTGATCTGCTCGAAGATCCGCTCGGCAAAGGCCCGCTCGTAGCGGTTCTTCAACATGCCATTGATCAATCGTTCACGGTGCGGCTCCAGGCCGCCGTGGCGTTTCCAGGCAGCCATGCTGCGGCGCAACTGGTCCGCCTCGCCCGGGGTGTAGTCGGCGGCGATCATGGCCAGCTCCATCACCTGCTCCTGGAACAACGGCACCCCGAGGGTACGCTCGAACACAGCTTCCAGTTCGGGTGAGGGATAGGTCACTTTCTCCTGCTTCAGGCGTCGGCGCAGGTAGGGGTGGACCATGTCACCCTGGATCGGCCCGGGCCGGACGATGGCCACCTCGATCACCAGGTCATAGAACTTCTTGGGTTTGAGGCGCGGCAGCATGGCCATCTGCGCCCGCGACTCGATCTGGAACACACCCATGGTCTCGGCGCGGCTGATCATGGCGTAGGTGGCGGGGTCTTCCTTGGGGATAGTCGCCAAGGTCAGGTGCCGGTCTCGGTAACGGGCCAACAGGTCGAAGCAGCGGCGCAAGGCGCTGAGCATGCCCAAGGCCAGCACATCGACCTTGAGCAGGCCGACCAGGTCGAGGTCGTCTTTGTCCCACTGGATCACCGTGCGCTGCGCCATGGCGGCGTTCTCCACCGGCACCAGGCGGTCCAGCGGCTGCTGGCAGATGACGAAGCCCCCTGGGTGCTGCGACAGGTGCCTGGGAAAGCCGATCAGCTGGCCAGCCAGCACCAGGATGCGTTGCAGCGAAGAGCTCTGTGCCTCGAAACCCGCCTCGGCCAGGCGCTGGGCATCGGGGATGCGGTCGCTCCAGCGCCCGCAGCACTTGGCCAGGGCGTCGACCTGGTCGGCCGGCAGCCCCAGGGCCCGGGCCACATCACGTATCGCGCCGGCGGCATGGTAGGTGTTGACCACTGCCGTGAGCGCCGCCCGGTCACGGCCATAGCGACGGAACACATACTGGATGACCTCTTCCCGGCGGTCATGCTCGAAGTCCACGTCGATGTCCGGCGGCTCGTTGCGCTCACGGGACAGGAAGCGCTCGAACAGCAGCCGATGCTCCATCGGGTCCAGTTCGGTGATGCCCAGCACGAAACACACCACCGAATTGGCGGCAGAGCCCCGCCCTTGGCAGAGGATGCCCTGTTTGCGAGCGAAATCGACGATGTCGTAGACGGTGAGAAAGTAGCTTTCGTAACCCAGTTCGGTGATCAGTCGTAACTCTTTGTCCAAGGTGTCCAGCGCCTTGCGGCTGACACCTTGCGGCCAGCGTTCGGGCAAGCGCGACTGGCACAGATGGCGCAACCAGCTGGCGGGGGTGTGTCCTTGCGGCACCACTTCGCTGGGGTACTGGTATTTCAGCTCATCCAGGCCGAAGCGACAGCGGTGGGCAATGACCTGGGTTTCGGCCAGCAGGTCGGGCGGATACAGCTCGCCAAGCTCGGTCAAGGTGCGCAGGTGACGCTCGCCATTGGGGTACAGGTAGCGGCCGGCCTCTGCCAGGGTGCAATGCTGGCGGATTGCGGTCATGCAGTCCTGCAGGGCGCGCCGGCCCCGGACATGCATATGTACGTCGCCGCACGCCACCGCGCGAATCCCCACCTGGCCCGCCAGAACGTGCAGTTGTTGCAGACGCCGGGCATCGTCGCACCCTCGATGCAGGTGCACCGCCAGCCACAGCCGCTCGCCGAACAGCGACTTCAGCCATAGCCCATTGGCCGGTGCATCCCCGGGCTGGGCAACCCACAGCGCCAGCAGACCCTGGCAATGGGCTTGCAAGTCCTCGCGGAGCAATTGGTAGGTGCCTTTTTCCGACCGGCGTCGCGCCCGAGTGATCAGTGCGCAGAGGTTCTGGTAGCCCTCGAGGCTTTCGACCAGCAGCACCAGCTTGGCGCCCCCATGAAGCTGTACTTCGCTCCCGACGATAAGCCGTACACCCTCCTGCCGGGCTGCCTGCCAGGCGCGGACGATGCCGGCCAGGGTGCATTCGTCGGTGATCGCCAGGGCCTGGTAACCCAAGGCCTTGGCCCGCTTGAACAGCTCGTCGGCACTGGAGGCCCCGCGCTGGAAGCTGAAATTCGACAGGCAATGCAGCTCGGCGTAATCCAACCCACTCATGCGAACCACCCCTGCAGCCACAACTGCCCGGGCTTGCTCAGGTCGTCATAGGCCCACCCCTGCAAACCATCACGGGTCTCTATGCGGTAGTAGTCACGACGCACGTCGCCGCCGTCCCACCAACCCGACTCGATACGCTCGGCCCGCCCCAACCGGCGCAAACCTGCTTCGCTCAGAGGCTGGGGCTCAGGTAGCAGCCAGCCAGGGCGGCTGCCTGGCGCGACCGGCAATACGCCCAAGGCCCCCTGCTCCACCGGCTGCCAAGCGCATTCGGGACGGTGATCGGCTTCGGCGCTCAGCGCCTTGACCGCATCGTCGCCCAGGCGCGCCCGCAGGCGTTCGCGCAGCTGCTCCCAGGGTTGGGCCTGTTGGGCCCGAGGGTCGAACAGTGCCTGGTGCTGGGGCACGAAAGGTGGCAGGTCCTCGGCCAGTAAACGAAGGTTACGTACCGGCGCAGGAATGCGCAGCGACTCCAGGCGCCCGCGTGCCAGCTCGAACAGCCTGGCAGCATCGCGCTCGGCGGCCAGCAGACCGACCTTGAGCTCGGTCGCCGGCCCTTGGGCATGTTCCAGGTACAGGTGGAAGCGCTGCACGCCGCAGTCCCGCCCCGCGAGAAAGACCGCCAGGTCGCTCAGCAGACGGCGCAAGGGGAACAACAACGCCTGGTGCGATTCGACATCGAAGTTCAGCTCCAGCCGCACCTCGAAGCGCTCCGCTGGTTGATGGTAGGCCAGGCCCAGGCTGCGCAGGCCGAGCAACTGGTCCAGGTGCACCTGCACCTGGGCGGCAAAGCGCCGGGCCAGCGCATCGCGTGGCAGGGCCAGGACTTCACCGAGATGGCGCAGCCCCATGCGGGCGAACGCCGTCGCCGCCTCCGGGGGCAGACCGATCTTGTCGACAGGCATGCATGCCAGGGCAGCCCGGGTATCCTCCACCGTCATCACTGCCAAGCCGTCATGACCATTGGCGAGCACGCGCGCGGCCACCGGGTTGGTGGCCAGGACAATACGGTGACGCAGCCCCAGTTCGTCCAGCTCCAGACGCAATCGAGCCTCGAACGCCGGCCAGGGCCCGAACAGCCCCAGACTTGAACCGACCTCCAAGAGCAATGCCCGCGGGTAGTGCCGACTGACCTGGCCACTGAAGCGGTAGGCCCAAGTGGCGAGCAACTGCTGGAGCTGCTCGATGCGCGCAGGGTCGGCCTCCACGCACGTGAAGCCATCAGCCAGGGCACGGGCGGTCGTGAGGGTTTGCCCGGCCCGCAGGCCCAGCGCCGCAGCCGCCGCATTGACCGATTGCACCACCCGCCGCTGCTGCGGCCCGCCGATCAGCACCAGGGGGGCGCCAGGGTCGTCACGCTCACGCAGGACGCTGTCCAACGCCAGTTGCGGAAACACGATACACGCCCACAGCATGCTGCATCAGCTCCGCACCGGGCAGGCGATGGGCGCTGCCGGCGACAAGCCGCCACGGCATTTGAGCACCCGCCATTGGGCAGGCCGGGTGTCGATGGCAATACGCAAGGCTGCTGGCGAAGGATTGTGCAAAGCCTGCTGCCCGCGGCAGACGAACGCCAGGGCCTGCCCTGTCTCGGCAGCCACCTGCAAGCGCCGCAGGGCTCGGTCATCGGCACGCCCAGGCCAGCACAGCACGGCCGCGCAACTGCCGGAGCGCAGGCACTGCTCGGCGGCCCACAAGGCTTCGGCCGCAGGGGCCTCGACCTGGGCCAACCAGCGCAGGTCGACACCGGCCGCCTGCCAGGCCGGCGCATAGGGAATGAACGGTGGTGCCACCAGCACCACCCGGCCGCCTTCACCGGTCAGGCGCGCCAGGCTTGGCCAGAGCAATTGCAGCTCACCGCAGCCAGGACTGGCCAGCAGCAGTTCCGTGAGTGCAGCAGCCGGCCAGCCGCCTTCGGGCAGCCGATCGTCGAGCGAGGCATGGCCGGTAGGCTGCAGGCCCTGAGGCCGTGCCTGGACCTGGCGCCCGCGCCAGATCCGACGCTGGTCAAGCAGGCGATCGAGGTCGACTACCGCGCCCATCAGTCACGCCTCAGCAGGCCACAGAACACGCCTTCGATGACGAAATCCCGACCCGACGCCACATCGATTGGCGCATAGGCAGGGTTGCGTGGCAGCAGGCGATAGCCTCCGGGGATGCGCTGAAGGCGCTTGATGGTCACCTCGCCATCCAGGCGGGCGACCACGATCTGCCCGTCGCGGGCCTCGCCCTGCTGGCGGATGCCGACCAGATCGCCATCGAAAATGCCGTCGTCGATCATCGAGTCGCCGCGCACCTTGAGCAGGTAGTCGGGCGTACGACGGAACAGGCTGGGGTCGAGCAACAGCTGCTCGTGGATGTCCAGGTCGGGACCGATCGGCGCGCCCGCCGCCACTTGGCCAAGCACCGGGATTTCGAGGATCTCGGGCCGACGCAGCGGCTCGGCCAGCCGGATGCCGCGGGCCTGGTTAGGTGTCACGTCGATGAAGCCGGCCTGGCTCAAGGCGGTGATGTGCTTGCGCGCCACGCTGCGCGAGGCAAAACCGAAGCGCTGGGCGATGTCGGCCAGGCTGGGGGGCTGGCCGTGATCGGCGATGCGCTCGCGGATGAATTCGAGAATGGCGCGGCGTTTGGGGGTCATGTTATCCATGGAGTACATTTGTACTCTTTTCGGCGTACAGTGAACAGCCCCCTTCGTCGTCCGGTTTGGCTATCATGGCCGGGATTGACGTTTTCCCCTTTTGGATACCCGATGCTGACCGCCCTGCTGTTCGACCTCGATGGAACCCTCACCGATACCGATACCCTGCATTTGCAGGCCTTCCGCCAGTTGCTGCGCGAGCATGACGGCCGCGAGCTGAGCCAAGCGCAGTTCGAGGCCCAGGTCAGCGGGCGGGCCAACGGAGAGCTGTTCGCCGAGCTTTTTCCTCTCTGCAGCCCGGCCCAATGTCTGGCCCTGGCCGAGCGCAAGGAGGCGTTATTCCGCGAACTGTCGCCTCGGCTGACGCCCATGCCCGGACTGGCACGCCTGATGACCTACGCCCGGCAGCATGAAATCGGTATGTGCGTGGTGACCAATGCGCCCCGCCTCAATGCCGAGCACATGCTGACAGCCATGGGCCTGGAGGGATGTTTCGGACATGTACTGGTGGCCGAGGAACTGGCCCGCCCCAAGCCCGACCCGCTGCCCTACCTGACTGGCCTGCAGCGCCTTGCAGCCACGGCCAGCCAGGCCCTGGCCTTCGAGGACTCTCTGCCCGGCGTAAAGGCTGCCAGCGATGCAGGCATCTTCACAGTGGGCATCGCCACTACCCAGACTGCCGAGCGATTGCTCGCTGCCGGGGCGCGATTGGTGGTCGAAGATTTCAACGACACGCGGTTGTGGGCGTTGATAGACGAGATGGCCGGCTAGCGTCGACGGTAGCTTTTGTTGCCCGAGGGTGTCAGGCAATACACCCCGCCTCGCGGGCCCGTGCAGTAGTTGCCACTGCCGCATCCGCAGCCTTCGTCGCTGGCGCGCAATGACTGCACTGCCGGGCGCGCGGTACGGCTCCCGTATAACGCGCTGCAGTTTTTCTTCGAAGCGCTGATCGAACCGTCGTTGCACAGGAAGATCTCGCCGTCACACCCTGCAATCCCACCCTTGCGACCCGAGCACGGGGTGTTAGCCGCCTGGGCCGACGTGATGCCGAGCAGAAGAGTCAACAGAAATAACGACAGACAACGCCAGCGCATGCACAGCTCCTTGTGATTAATGGCCTGATGATATCACTCGAATTCATCCGGGCTACTGCACCATTCGTCGTGAGGGGGCAAGCCTTTGTCGAATCCAACAGCCGCCATTCGACCATTCGCTGAATCCCTCACGTGGAGCCAGCGTCATGAACAATCCAGACATCAAGCACCCAGTGGTGACCCGAAGCGAGTGGCTCGCCGCCCGGCGCCAGCTCTGGCTGCATGAAAAAGCCCTTACTCATCAGCGTGACGAAGTGGCAGCGGCCAGGCGGGCCTTGCCGTGGGTCAAAGTCGAACAGCCTTACCGCTTCCACGGGCCCGATGGCGAGCTGGGGCTGACGGACCTGTTTGCCGGGCGCAGCCAACTGCTGGTCTATCACTTCATGTTCGCCGACGGTTGGAGCGAGGGCTGCCCGGGGTGTTCGTTCCTGGCCGATCATTTCGACGGTGCCAACCTGCACCTGGCGCACCATGACGTTTCGCTGGTCGCGGTGTCGCGGGCGCCCTATGGGCAGTTCCAGGACTTCCGGCGGCGGATGGGGTGGCGGTTTCCTTGGTTCTCGTCACACGGTGGCAGTTTCAACGAGGACTTTGGGGTGAGTGTCGCCACGGATGGGTCTGGGCAGTACAACTACGAGGCCTATGCGGGGAGCGAGCAGGAGCTGCCAGGGCTCAGTGCGTTCTACCGGGACGGGAATGGGGCGGTCTATCACACCTATTCTACGTATGCGCGGGGGCTGGACATTCTGGTGGGGGCTTATAACTTTCTCGACATTGCGCCGTTGGGGAGGAATGAGGGGGGGACGATGGATTGGGTGCGGCATCATGATCGGTATGAGGTGGGGGCGCGGGCTGGGCAGTGTTGTCATGAGTGAGGGCTTGGGCTTGGGCTTGGGCTTGGGCTTGGGCTTGGGCTTGGGCTTGGGCTTGGGCTTGGGCTTGGGCTTGGGCTTGGGCTTTCAGGCTGTGTGGATATCCGGTGTTTGTGGTGGCGCCGCCGGCGCTTTTCGCCTTTACGGCGACCTACTTTTGCTCTTGGGCAAAAGTAGGCAAAAACCGCTGGCTCCCACATGCGGCCCCTGCGCTGCGCTCCGGGGTTCCCTCCGCTCCGGTACCTTTCGGGACTTCGCGGCCTCCGGTTTGCTGCGCAAACCTCCATCTCGCGACTTCGGCTCAAGCCGAAGGGCGCTGCGCGCCTGCCCCTACAGACACCTCCACTCGGCCTCCTGAGGTCGCGATGGGTGGTGTCTGGACTATCGCGTATCAAAAGCAACGGCAAACAAATTAATTGTTTGGGTGTTTATTTCTGCCTATTCACGGCTAGGAACGCCGAACCGCCGCTCCTATAGGCACAGCGCCGTTCTCAAGAGCGGCGGTGAGCCTGTGTGAGCGGCGGTTCGGCGCCCCGATTTACCCGCGAATGGCCCAAAAGCTCACCACAAAAAACATTGAATAAAACAACGCCAGTCCAGGCGCCGCCCGTAACTTGCGCCCCATCAGCAGGCCGAGCGGAGGTGTCTGGAGGGGCAGGCGCGTAGCGCCCTTCGGCGGTAGCCGAAGTCGCGAGATGGAGGCTGGCGTAGCCAGCCGGAGGCCGCGAGGCCCCGCAAGACACCGCAGCGAGGGGACCCGGTGCGAAGCGCCGGGCCGGATGCGGGGGCGCAGCGGCTTTGGTTACTTTGGCCAAGACCAAAGTGACCCGCCGTAAAGGCGGAAAGGTGACTAACCGTCGCCAAATCAAACGGATAAGCCCACAAACCTCAAAACCAACAACCAACAACCAACAACCAACAACCAACAACAACCAACGCCAAATCAAATCTCGTGCGCCGCAAGCAACTCCATGAGCACCTCGGCCAACGCCCGAACCATTCCATCCGCCGTCGGCCGATGCACCACCACGATCTCGTAGCTATCGACCTCCGGCAGCCCCTGCTCCACTCCCAACACCCGGTGCTCCGCCGTCGCCGCCCGCGGCGGCAACAGACTGATCCCCATGCCATCGGCCACCGCCGCCTGTATCCCGCTCAAGCTGGAGCTGGTAAAGCTGATACGCCAACGCCGCCCCATCCCCTCGATCGCGGTAATCATGTCATCGCGATACAACCCCCGCGGCGGAAAAGTCACCAGTGGGATCGGGTCGAGTTCGAAGGCCGGTGTCCGGGCACTGTCGATCCACTGCAATCGCTCAGGCCAGCACGCCACCCCTTCCCTCGCATTACGCCGCTGCTTGAGCAACACCAGATCCAATTCGCCGTTGTCATAGGCTTGGCTCAGGTCCCGGCACAACCCGCTGGTAACCTCCAACTTGACCTGAGGATGGCGTCGACTGAATGCCGACAAGGCATTGGTGGTGCGCCCACCGACGAAATCCTCAGGTACTCCCAAGCGCACCGTCACGCCAACCATCGCCCCCGCCAGGGCTTCGAGCATCTGGTCGTTCAGCGCCAGCATGTGCCGGGCATAACCCAGCAGTGTCTGCCCTGCGTCCGTGGGCAGCACGTCGCGGTTGCCTCGCACCAGCAGGCGGTGCCCCACCATGTCCTCCAGCCGGCGTACTTTCTGGCTGATGGTCGACTGGGTGGAGTGCAAGCGCGTCGCCGCCGTGGTGAAACTGCCGCAGTCGGCCACCACGACAATCGCGCGCAGCAGGTCGAGGTCGAACAGGGCCCTATTCGGTTTAACGCTGATAGACATCGGTGTATTCAACTTCTGAATGACAGACCCGACTTCTAGCACGCCCATACACCGCCGGCAACCGCACGCGCCAGCGCGTCAGTCGCCCAGCGCCGTCCCTTCGCGCCGAGGATCGGCACCCGCCGACCAGCCGTCAGCGGTGCGCTGGATGATCTGCGTCCCGCTGGTCATCGTCATCGGTGTCACCTCATGGCCGCGGGCTTGAAGCGCCTGTATCAGGGCTGGGCTTGCCAACCCCGCTTCCACCTCGGTGCCGAGGTTGCGACTGCCGAAGTTGGGCAGGTTGATGGCCGCTTGGGGATCGAGCTTCCAATCCAACAGGCCGATCAATGCCTTGTTCACGTAACCGATGATCTGCGAGCCACCGGGTGAGCCCAGACTGGCCAGCAGTTCGCCGGACTCACGTGTGAATACCAGTGTCGGCGACATCGAGGACAGCGGTCGCTTGCCGGGAGCGACCGCATTGGCGACGGGCTTGCCGTCTGCGCTGGGTACGAACGAGAAGTCGGTCAGGTGGTTGTTCAGCAGAAATCCTTTGACGAACAGGTGCGAGCCAAAAGCGGCCTCCACGGACGTGGTCATGGCAACCGCACCGCCCAGATCGTCGACGGCCGAGACATGGGAGGTGGCAATGCGCAAGGGAGACCGGTCAGGCGACAGGGCCAAGTTGTTACCCGGCGGTGTACCGGCCTCGGCGTGCTTCATGCTGCTCGGGCCGATCAGCCGGGCACGACTCGCCAGGTACGCCTTGTTGGTCAGCCCTTGGAGATTCACCGCCACATAGTCGCTATCAGCCAGATACTGAGCACGGTCGGCGTAGGCCAGGCGCTCGGCCTCGGCAATCAGGTGAACCGCCATGGGCGCGGGTTCCAGACCCGCCACCGACGCCGCCTGCGTCGGTGCCATGCTGGCCAAGTCCAGCGACGGTGTGGCCGACTGCAGGGCTTCGAGGATGCCCAGGGTCTGCAATACCGCGACGCCACCGGAGGATGGCGGTGGCATGCCGCAAATGCGCCAGATCTTGTAGGGCCCACAGACGGGCGTGCGCTCCTTGGCCTGGTAGCGACGCAGGTCTTCGAGCGACAGCAGGCCGGGGTTGGCATGGCCGCGCACAGCCTCGACCATCGCCTGGGCAATGTCGCCGGTGTAGAACGCATCAGGCCCCTGCGTGGCGATCAGTTCCAGCGTCTGTGCAAGCTCGGGGTTCTTCAGAAGCGTGCCGACCGCCAAGGGCTTGCCTTGGGCATCGAGAAAATAGCGGGCCATGCCGGGCGAGCCGGCGACATAGGTGTCCGCTGCCAGCAGTGTGTGCAATCGCTTGGACATCGGGAAACCGTCGCGGGCCAAGGCGATGGCCGGGGCAAACAGGTCGCGCCATGGCAGTCGACCATGCTGTTCATGGGCCAAATGCAAGGCGCGCAGCACGCCGGGTACGGCCACTGAGCGGCCGCCGATCTGGGCGTCACGAAATGCCATGGGCGTGCCGTCAGACTTAAGGAACAGGTTCGGCGTAACCTGCGAGGGCGCGGTTTCACGACCGTCGAAGGCCTGGACCTGGTGCCCGTCCCAATAGAGGATGAACGCCCCTCCACCGATACCGCTGGACTGCGGTTCGACCAAGGTGAGCACCGCCTGCATGGCGATGGCAGCATCGATGGCGCTGCCACCTGCGCGCAACACCGAGCGCCCTGCGTCACTGGCCAAGGGGTTGGCGGCGGCAGCCATGTGCCGGCTGGCATGAGTCGGCTTTAACCCGGCGCGGTAGCCGGAGTCGAGCTCGGGTGGCAACGGCAAGACCGAGGGCGTTTCTGCCGTTCGTCCACCCCAGCCACAACTGGTCAAGGTCGCCAGGCAACACAGAGCCGTGACACGCACTACAACGGGTAAAGGCCTTTTCAAGAAGGACATCCTGTAATTCGAGGGCAGGCGCAGGGCGCCAAAACCAGCGATTTTAGCCGAACCTGCGCAAAAGCCCGAAAACAGGGGTATATCCAGAAATGCACTGATGTTCATGCGCAGAATTAACTTCAAGCACTCAAGGGTATTTCCTAGGATGAAGACCGGTCATTCAGGAGCCTCTCCCATGCGCTTGCCGTTCGCCGCCCTCTTCGCCTTGCTCATCAGCGTTGTCGCCCACGCCGAGACCCTTGCCATGGATACCCAACTGCTCGATGCCGCCCAGCGTGGCGATGCTTCTGCCGTACGCCGTCTGCTCGATGAAGGCGCCAACGTCGATGCGCGGGACGCTCGGCGCCGCACCGCGCTGCTGGTGGCCACCCACGCCAATGAGGTCGCGACAGCCAAGGTGCTGATAGAAGCTGGCGCCGACGTCAATGCCAAGGACGACATCCAGGACAGTCCTTATTTATATGCCGGGGCCCGTGGTCTGAACGAGATCCTGCGATTGACCCTGGATCACGGTGCCGACCTCAAGAGCACCAACCGCTACGGTGGCACCGCGCTGATTCCCGCCGCCGAACGCGGCCATGTGCAGACCGTACAGATGCTGATCGACGCAGGTGTCGACGTGAACCATCTCAACCGCCTGCACTGGACCGCCTTGCTGGAGGCGGTGATCCTTGGCGATGGCGGCCCGCGTCACGTGGACATCGTCCGCCGGCTGCTGGCGGCCGGGGCGGACCCGGCGATCGCCGACAAGGACGGCGTGACGGCACTGGAGCACGCGCAGCAGCGAGAATATCGGGAGATCGTGGCGTTACTGGAGAAATGAGGGCGAATGGAGCCGTCCGCCCTACTCCACCGCCTCGAACGGCAACCCCACATAGTTCTCGGCAATGTTCACCAACCCGGCCGGCGAGCTGAGGTAATACTCCCGGTCAGCTTCCTGCATCTTGCGGTCCCAGTCATCCTGATGCTCGCCGAAGTCATGCAGCAACTGGGTCATGAACCAGCTGAAGCGCTCACCCTTCCACACCCGGCGCAGGGCCAGGGGCGAGTACTGAGCCAGCAGGTCGGTACGCCCTTCGCGGTAGACCTTGACCAGGATCCGGTAGAGGTAATTGACGTCCGACGCCGCCAGGTTAAGCCCCTTGGCACCCGTGGGCGGGACGATGTGCGCGGCATCGCCGAGCAAAAAAAGCCGGCCGAACTGCATGGGCTCGACCACCTGGCTGCGCAGCGGTGCGATGCTTTTCTCCAGCGCCGCCCCGGTGACCAGTCGTGCCGCCACGTCCTCTGGCAGCCGCGCCTTGAGCTCTTCCCAAAAGCGCTCGTCGCTCCAATCTTCCACACGCTCTTGCAGCGGCACCTGCAGGTAGTAGCGGCTGCGGGTGTGGGAACGCTGGCTGCACAGCACGAAACCGCGCTCATGGTGGGCGTAGATCAGCTCGTGGTTGACCGGCGGCGTATCGGCCAAGAGGCCCAGCCAGCCGAACGGATAGACACGCTCGTATTGCTTGAGCACCCCCGCAGGGATGCTCTGGCGCGACACACCGTGGAAACCATCGCATCCGGCAATGTAATCGCAGTCCACGCGCAGGCGTCGGCCGTCCTGCTCGAAAGTGACAAACGGCTGTGAAGAGTCCAGCCCGTGCAACTGCACCTGACTGGCCGAATAGACGATCGGCGCACCGCTGGCCTGGCGGGCCTGCATGAGGTCACGGGTGACCTCGGTCTGGCCGTACACCATGACTGTTTTGCCGCCGGTGAGGGCCTTCAGGTCAAGGCGTTGGCGACGACCGCCGACTAGCAGCTCGACGCCCTCATGCACCAGTCCTTCACGATCCATGCGTTCGGCGACACCCGCCTCGCGCAACAGGTCGACCGTGCCTTGCTCCAGCACGCCGGCACGGATGCGGCCGAGCACGTAGTCTGGGGTCTGACGTTCGAGGATCACGGTGTCGATGCCAGCTCTGTGCAGCAACTGGCCAAGCAGCAGGCCGGACGGACCAGCCCCGATGATTGCAACCTGAGTCTTCATTGTTGTTGTCTCGTCGTATCGATGCCGGTACTGGCAACGCATGCCTTGGCATCTGCAGATTTGGGTTTGCACCTGCATTTTTACTGGCCACTGCAGGGCAAAAAGTGTGAAATCCCGTGCATTAACTGCACTTTTGCAAATTTCGTTCGATTAACGGACAGACATGCCATGACCACCCGACTTCCCGGAGTGCCACTGTTCCAGCTCTACGGCGAAAACCAGGCCTGGCCCGGTGCCGACTTGCTGCATTGCGAGTCGATCCCTGCGCGCAGCCGTTTGCACCACTGGGAAATCAAGCCCCATCGCCATGCCGAGCTGTTCCAGCTGCTTTACGTGCAAAGGGGCCGGGCGCAGGTACAGATCGAAGGCCAGCGCAGCGAAATCCACGAAGCGGCGATTCAGGTGGTCCCTCCGCTGACCGTGCATGGGTTTCGTTTCAGCGCCGACATCCAGGGCCACGTGCTGACGTTCGGCACCGCCCTGGTGGCCGATCTGGAGCAGCGCCTCGGCGCACCCCTGGCAGTGCTGACGTCGGTGGGTTGCTACCCGCTGGGCAAGGACCGTATCCGCCTGCACGGTCTGATCGACACGCTGCAGCAGGAATACCAGGGCCACGCGCCAGGGCGGGGCGCCATGCTGCAGGCGCTGCTCACCGCACTGATGGTGTGGATCAGCCGTCGCCAACAACTGGGCCAGGCCCCGCGCAACCGAGATGAACGCGACCGGCAATTGCTAAGCCGATACCTGCGCTTGGTGGAAGCCCATTACCGCGAGCACCTGTCGGTCGAATACTTCGCGGCGAAGCTGGGTATTTCCAGCCTGCGTCTCAACCAGCTGTGCCGGGACCTGGCCGGGCAGACCGCTCTGCAAGTCGTTCACCAGCGCCTGTTGCTGGAAGCACGACGCAACCTGGTGTACACGCGCATGAGCATCGGCCAGCTGTCAGACCGCCTGGGCTTCACCGACCCGACCTACTTCGCCCGGTTCTTCAAGCGCCTGTCCGGCCAGACGCCAAATGGCTTCCGGCGATCGGCCCAATCCCAGGGGCCAGCAGCGCCTGCTTGACGTTTACGTCAAGCAGCCTTTAGGTTAGCGGCTATCACCTCTTCCGAGCCCAAGCATGAGCAGCCAGACCTACAGCATCTCCGACCTGTCCCGCGAGCTGGACATCACCACCCGCGCGATTCGCTTCTATGAGGAGCAAGGCCTGCTGAGCCCCGAACGTCGAGGCCTGGAGCGCATCTATTCGGCGCGCGACAAGGTCACCTTGAAGCTGATCCTGCGCGGCAAGCGCATCGGTTTCTCCCTGGCCGAATGCCGGGAGCTGATCGAGCTGTATGACCCTACCAGCGGCAATCTCAAGCAGCTCAACAGCATGCTGGCCAAGATCGCCGAGCGCCGCGCTCAGTTGGAACAGCAGATGCTCGATATCCAGCAAATGCACCTGGAGCTGGACACTGCCCAGGAACGCTGCGAACAGGCCCTGGCCGCCACCCTCAACCAGCACAATCACAATAACCGTTGACCTGACACAGGAACCCCGCCATGTCATTGCCCGAGAAAGTCCGCCTGGTCGAAGTCGGCCCGCGCGACGGCCTGCAGAACGAAGCCCAGCCCATCAGCGTCGCGGACAAAGTGCGCCTGGTGGACGAGCTCACCGAGGCCGGGTTGTCCTATATCGAGGTGGGCAGCTTCGTCTCGCCCAAATGGGTACCGCAGATGGCCGGCTCAGCCGAGGTGTTCGCCGCCATCAAGCAACGCCCAGGCGTGACCTACGCCGCCCTGGCGCCCAACTTGCGCGGTTTCGAAGACGCCCTGGCAGCTGGGGTGAAAGAAGTGGCGGTATTCGCCGCCGCATCCGAGGCCTTCTCACAGCGCAACATCAATTGCTCGATCAGCGAGAGCCTCAAGCGCTTCGAGCCGATCATGGAGGCGGCGCGCAGCCATGGCGTGCGCGTGCGCGGTTATGTGTCGTGCGTGCTGGGCTGCCCTTACGAAGGCAAGGTCAGCGCCGAGCAGGTCGCGCCGGTGGCGCGGGCACTGCATGAGATGGGCTGCTACGAAGTGTCTTTGGGCGACACCATCGGCACCGGTACCGCTGGCGAAACACGCCGGTTGTTCGAGGTGGTCTCGGCCCAGGTGCCACGTGGGCAATTGGCCGGGCATTTCCATGACACCTACGGCCAGGCCCTGGCCAATGTCTATGCCAGTCTGCTCGAAGGCATCCAGGTCTTCGACAGTTCCGTGGCGGGCCTGGGCGGCTGTCCGTACGCCAAGGGCGCGACCGGCAACGTTGCCACCGAGGATGTTGTGTACCTCATGCAAGGCCTGGGAATCGACACCGGCATCGACCTGGAGCGCCTGATCGCGGCCGGCCAGCGCATCAGTTCGGTGCTGGGCCGCGTCACGGGGTCGCGGGTTGCACGGGCGCGTAGCGCTCAATAAGTCATACGGGTGTCACATGTGTGTGGGTGAGTGTTACCTCACCCTCGTTTGCCAGCAAAAAATCGGGTAACAGGGAAACAAATCGACAGATTTTCAGGTGGCCCGGCTTCTGCGAATTCAGACAAGGCATTGATTTTAAAGGATTTTAAAAAGTTGGCATGGCATCTGCTTTATCTCTGGCATAACAAGAACAACAAACGTGACACCCAATAAAAACAATAGGTAACGGCTCTGACATAACAAGAACAACACGGCAGAGGCGTAGCAAGCAGATTTTTTTGGAGTAGGCACGCTTTTCAGAGGGTTCGCCCTCGCGGTCTGACACAGAACAATAAAACTACCTGCAAGGTAGCGGCAGTCAGCATCGGATCAGCAATGATGAAAGCAGGTCAGCGCTCAAAAAAATACGTTTGCTCTTGTGCCCCGAGTGGGGGCCACCCGCACTACCGAGGCAATGGCTGACAAAAACAACAACAGGCCAGTCTCCAATAATAAAAAAAAGAGCAGGCAACAACGCTTTGAGGGGAGCTTCGGCTCCCCTCAGTGCTTCCTGTCACGCTCCTCCTCCTGCTTCCCTTCATCCTCGCCTTCAAGCTTCTCCACCAACAACGGCATGCTGCCCAGCACCAGCAGCGCCAGCACCGTGCTGATCACGGCAGTGGCCTCACGCCCCACACCCGCGGCCGTGCCGATGGCGGCGGTCATCCACAATCCGGCGGCGGTGGTCAGGCCTTTCACATGGCTGGTCTCCTGGCCGTTCCCTTTGAGAATCGTCCCGGCGCCCAGAAAACCGATCCCCGCGACGATCCCCTGGACCACTCGGCTGAGCGCCTGCTCGTCAGCGCCGGCCATGCTCGGCGCCAGGACGAACAGCGCCGCCCCCAGGCACACTAACATGTGCGTGCGCACGCCCGCGGACTTGCCCTTGTGCTCGCGCTCGAAGCCCAGCACCGCGCCCAGCACGGCGGCCATCAACAAGCGCACCAGGATCTGGGTGACCTCGCGCAGGTCGGCGATGTCGGCGAACTCGGCTTGTATGGCCAGCCATACCGTGTGCCACCAAGGGTGCATGTCAGACCTCCAGGTCGTGGGAGCGACGCTCGTACCTCTCAAGGGATGGACCGTTGGGCTTGCCGGGAGTGCAACCGAATCCACTGAGCGCAGCGATGCAGCAACCACCTGTTTGGCGCGGTCACAACTGCAGACCGCCAACCAAGAGGACATCGCCATGCCCGTAGAAATCGACGAAAGCACCCGCCGCTGTACGTTGATCGGCGAAGACCTACGCCTCGAGGCCGAAGGGCCGGACATCGAGATCGTCACGGATGAGCAGTTGCGCATGTCGGTGGCCCTGCTCGCCAACCAGCGCGTCCCCATCACCGAAGCCGAGGCCGACGCGCTCACCGTGGCCGGTGCGGTGGATAGCCGCAGGCATCTGAAGGCAAGCACGCCAGGCTCCGTGATCTGAGGCCTGCGAGGTACCAGCGGTTCATCTGATACGGTTTTTATCGCGCCACCTGAGTCTGTGCTGGAAACAGATCGCGCCCCATAGTGAACGGGCCTGATCGAGACTCAAGAGCACAAGCCATGAGCGATAGAATCCCGTACCGCGTGATCGACGTTGACGCGCCCGCCAGCCCGCGCAAGCGCCTGGGCGACAGCGGCATCCATACACGCAGTTTCACCGGCCTGTACCGCAACCTGCGCATTGGCTTTGCCGGTGCGCTGTTCGTGCTGTTCTTCGGCACCGCCTGGCTGGACTGGAACGGCCGCCAGGCTGTGCTGTGGGACCTTGCCGAAAGCAAATTCCATATCTTCGGCGCCACCTTCTGGCCTCAGGACTTCATCCTGCTGTCGGCGCTTTTGATCATCTGCGCCTTCGGGCTGTTTGCCATCACGGTGTTCGCGGGCCGTGTCTGGTGCGGCTACAGTTGCCCGCAGAGTGTATGGACCTGGCTGTTCATGTGGTGCGAGAAGGTCAGCGAAGGTGACCGCAACCAGCGCATCAAGCTCGCCGCAGCCCCCTGGAACCTTGAAAAGCTTGCGCGCCGCACCCTAAAGCACAGCCTGTGGTTGGCCATCGGAGTGCTCACAGGGCTGACCTTCGTGGGGTACTTCACGCCCATCCGCCCCTTGGCCGAGGCGCTGTTCACCCTGCAGTTGGGCGGCGTGGCGCTGTTCTGGGTGGTGTTCTTCACCGCCGCCACCTACCTCAACGCCGGCTGGCTGCGCGAAGCGGTGTGCATGCACATGTGCCCCTATGCACGTTTTCAGAGCGTGATGTTCGACAAGGACACCCTGGCGGTGGCTTACGACCCTCGCCGCGGCGAGGCCCGTGGCCCGCGCAAGAAAGGCAGCGACCCGCGCGCGCAGAACCTGGGCGATTGCATCGACTGTACCCTGTGCGTGCAGGTGTGCCCCACCGGCATCGATATCCGCGACGGCCTGCAGATGGCCTGCATTGGCTGCGCCGCCTGCATCGACGCCTGCGACAACGTGATGGATAAGATGGGCTATGCCCGTGGCCTGATCGGCTACAAGTCCGAACACACCTTGCAAGGCGGCAAGACGCACTGGCTGCGCCCACGCCTGCTAGGCTACGCCAGTGCCCTGGTGCTGATGATCGGTGCCTTGGTGGTGGCCCTGAACCTGCGCCCGATGGTGTCGCTGGATGTGATCAAGGACCGCGGCCTGTTCCGCGAGAACGCTCAAGGCCAGATCGAGAACATTTACCTGCTCAAGGTCATCAACAAGACCCAGTCTCCCCAGCGCTACGAACTGCGTCTGGTGGACGCCGAGGGCTTCGCGCTGAACGGCAAGACGGCCTTCGTCATTCCCGCCGGAGAAATGAGCGAGCTGCCGGTATCGGTCGCATTGCTGGCCGACCGCCCCACCAACAGTGCCCAGCAGATCACCTTCGAAGTCCGCGACAGCGATGAGCCGACGATCTACAGCCGCGCCGACAGCCGCTTCGTCGCGCCACTGAACCGTTGATCCCTTACACTGACTTGTCACCTTGACTGCCGAGCCACGATGAAACGCTACGAACGATTCGCTGACGACATTGCCGAACTGATCCGCTCCGGCGTCCTGGGGCCCGGCCAACGTGTACCTTCGGTGCGCTACGCCAGCCAGACCCACGGCGTCAGCCCGTCCACGGTGTTTCAGGCTTACTACTTGCTCGAGCGCCGTGGCCTGATTCGCGCCCGGCCGCGCTCAGGCTACTTCGTCAATGCCCACGCACCCCGGCCGTTCAGCGAACCCCAGGCCTTGGCACCGGTCAGCGAATCCACCCAGGTGGACGTCAGCGCGCTGGTGTTCTCCATCCTCGACTCGATCAAGGATCCGCATACCGTGCCGTTCGGCTCGGCCTTCCCCAGCCCGGAACTCTTCCCCCTCCAGCGTCTGTCGCGCTCGCTGGCGAGCGCCAGCCGAGCCATGGACCCGCGCATGGTGGTCACCGACCTGTCGCCGGGCAATCCGCAACTGCGCAGGCAGATCGCCCTGCGCTACATGGTAGGTGGGCTGATGCTGCCCATGGAGGAGCTGCTGATCACCAACGGCGCCCTGGAGGCGCTCAATCTGTGCCTGCAGGCGGTCACCGAACCTGGCGATCTGGTCGCAATCGAAGCCCCGGCCTTCTATGCCTGCCTGCAGGTGCTCGAGCGCCTGAAGCTCAAGGCCGTGGAAATCCCGGTGCATCCACGTGAAGGCATGGACCTGGCCGTACTGGCGCAAACCTTGGAGAAACACCCGGTAAAAGCCGTCTGGTGCATGACCAACTTCCAGAATCCGGTGGGCGCAAGCATGCCTGAGGCGAAGAAGCAGGCGTTGGTGGAGCTGCTGCGCCGCCACCAGGTGCCGCTGATCGAAGACGATGTCTACGCCGAGCTCTACTATGCCCAGCAAGCGCCCAAGCCGGCCAAGGCCTTCGACACCGAGGGCCTGGTGATGCACTGCGGTTCCTTCGCCAAGAGCCTGGCACCGGGCTATCGCATTGGCTGGGTGGCTGCCGGGCGCTTTGCCCAGAAGATCGAGCGGCTCAAGCTGATGACCTCGCTGTGCGCCTCGATGCCCGCCCAGGCTGCGATCGCCGACTACCTGCAACACGGCGGCTACGACCGCCACCTGCGCAAGCTGCGCTATGCCCTGGAAGGCCAGCAGTTGAGCATGCTGGCCGCCATCGCCCGGCATTTCCCGGCACAGACCCGGGTCAGCCACCCCAGCGGTGGTTACTTCCTGTGGCTTGAACTGCCGGAGCAGATGGATGCGCTCAAGTTGTTCCACATGGCCCTGGCCCAGGGCATCAGCATCGCCCCAGGGCCAATCTTCTCGCCCACGCGGCGCTTTGGTAACTGCATCCGCCTGAACTACGGCAGCCCTTGGAATGAGGGTGCCGAGCAGGCCATGGAGACGTTGGGGCGGATCGTGAGGTCGTTCTGATAGCGCAGCAGGGTCTGCTTCGCAGCCCACCGCGGTGCGCGCTCCCCCAGCTACTTAGCGCCCACCACCCAGGTCAATGAAACTACCTGTCGAATAGGACGCTTTGTCCGACAGCAGCCACAGGATCGCCTCGGCCACTTCCTCCGGCCGTCCTCCACGCCCCATGGGCAAACCCGGTTCGAGTTTGGATACCCGCTCCGGATCGCCACTCAACGCATGGAAACCTGTGTGGATGTAGCCAGGCCGTACGCCATTGACCCGCACGCCCTCGCCTGCCACTTCCTTGGCCAGGCCGACGGTGAAGGTGTCCAGCGCACCCTTGGAGGCGGCGTAGTCGACATATTCGTGGGGAGCGCCAAGGCGCGCCGCCACGGACGATACATTGACGATCGCCCCGCCCTGCCCACCATGACGGCGGGCCATGCGCAGCAATGCGTGCTTAGCGCACAGCATTGGGCCGACCACGTTGGTCTTCATCACCTTGAGCAGGCGGAACTCAGACATCTCCTCCACCCGACTCTGCTGGCCGATGGTGCCGGCGTTGTTGACCAGCGCGGTAACCGGACCAAGCTCCTGGTCGACGCGATGGAACAGCTGCGCCACTTCATCTTCGACACTGGCATCGGCTCGCACGGCGATGGCCGTGGCCCCGAGCGCACGCACCTGAGCCAGCACCTGTTCGGCGGCCTGGTCGTCGGCGTGGTAGTTGATGCAGATGCGATAACCCTGCTGCGCCGCCAGCAAGGCGGTGGCGGCGCCGATGCCACGGCTGGCACCGGTGATGACGATGACGTTCTCCATGAATCTGCCAATTGCCTGGAAATGAACGTTCGACAATAGAAGAAATGCAGAGGGTTGTGAATGCCCGCCTGAAGGTTAGCGGTCGCACGCGTGCAGAGCCCCTTCGCGGGCGAGTCCACTGTCACAGGGAGCAACCCGGGCCAGGCGCGAGTGGCTCATCCGCGAAGAAGCCGTTGCATCAGTGTCCGGCCGACGCTGGTCCCGCCTTGGCGGTGAACGGCGGCCGTGCGAGCCATACCAGCAGGATCAGCCCTGCGAACACCCAGGTCATCAAGGTGAAGTAATCCACCGTCGACATCATGTAGGCCTGGCCGTTGAGGATCCGTTCCAGCTGCGCATAGCTCTGCGGGTTGGCCCCGCCCAACTGCTCCAGCATGTGCTGGGTGGAAGGATCGTACTGACTGATGTGCTCGCTCAGGTACGCGTGGTGCTGGTCGGCGCGGCGAATCCAGATCCAGGTGGTCAGCGAGGCGGCGAAGCTGCCTCCGAGGGTGCGCAGGAAGGTCGCCAGCCCCGAGCCATCGGCGATCTGGTGAGGCGGCAGGTCCGACAGCAGGATGCTCAAGGTCGGCATGAAGAACAGCGCCACGCCGATGCCCATGAACAGTTGCACCAGTGCCACGTGCTGGAAGTCCACCTCGCTGGTGAAGCCGGCGCGCATGTAGCAGCTGGCGCCAATCGCCAGGAACGCCAACCCCGCCAGCAAACGCAGATCGACCCGGTGCGCATACTTGCCAACGAATGGCGACAGGACCACAGGCAGCAGGCCGATCGGCGCTACTGCCAAGCCCGCCCAGGTGGCGGTGTAACCCATCTGGGTCTGCAACCATTGCGGCAGGATCAGGTTGATGCCGAAGAAGCCCGCATAGCCAAGCACCATCACCAAGGTGCCGACACGGAAATTGCGGTGCACGAACAAACGCAGGTTGACCACCGGATGGCGATCGGTGAGTTCCCAGATGATGAAGACCGCCAGAAATACCACCGAAATCAGGCTGCCGATGACGATGAACGAGGATTCGAACCAATCCAGGTCGTTGCCTTTGTCCAGCACCACCTGCAACGCGCCCACGCCGATGATCAGCGTCAGCAGGCCGATATAGTCCATCGGCTGACGGCTGGTGACCACGGGTCGCGCGCGCATCTGCTGGCGCACCACGGCCGCGGCGAACAGGCCGATGGGGACGTTGATGAAGAAGATCCAGGGCCAGCTGTAGCTGTCGGTGATCCAGCCACCGAGAATCGGCCCGGCAATCGGCGCCACCACCGTGACCATGGCCAGCAAGGCCAGCGCCATGCCCCTTTTAGCGGGCGGGTACACGGCGATCAGCAGGGTCTGGGTCATCGGGTACAGCGGCCCGGCGACCACACCCTGCAGCACGCGGAAGGCCACCAGTTCCGGCATCGACTGGGCGATGCCGCACAGGAACGAGGCCAGCACGAACAGCAATGTGGCCCACAGGAATAGCTTCACCTCGCCGAAGCGCCGGCTCAGCCAGCCCGTCAGCGGCAAGGCGATGGCATTGCTCACCGCGAACGAGGTGATCACCCAGGTGCCCTGCTCGTAGCTCACCCCCAGGTTGCCGGAGATGGTCGGCAGGGCCACGTTGGCGATGGTGGTGTCGAGCACCTGCATGAAAGTCGCCAGCGACAGGCCGATGGTCGTCAGCAGCAGGCTCGGCGGAGTGAACTGCGCGGGCGCGTCCTTGCTCATCGCTGGGCCGTCTTGCCGGTGGCGCTGTTCTCGTGGATCAGCCGGGCGATCAGGTTGTCGGCTTCGACCAACTGGCGATCGTACACCTGGGTGGTGTAGCTGGCTTGCTGTGGCGGCTGCTGGGCCAGCGCCGGGCCGCTCTGGTCATGCAGATCGACCTCGACAACGGTGGACAGGCCAATACGCAGGGGGTGGTCCTTGAGCTGTTCGGGGTTCAGGTGAATACGCACCGGTACCCGTTGCACGATCTTGATCCAGTTGCCGGTGGCGTTCTGCGCCGGCAACAGCGCAAAGGCGCTGCCGGTACCGGCGCCCAGGCTGTCCACGGTACCGCTGTATTTCACGTCGCTGCCATAAAGATCGGCAGAAATTTCCACCGGCTGACCGATGCGCATGTCGCGCAGTTGGGTTTCCTTGAAGTTGGCATCGATCCAGACCTGGTCCAGCGGGATCACCGCCATGGTCGCGACACCCGGCTGCAGGCGCTGGCCCAGTTGCACGGTACGCTTGGCCACGTAGCCGGTGACCGGTGCTACCAATGTGGTGCGGGCATTGTCGAGGTAGGCCTGGCGCAGGTCGGCGGCGGCAGCCATTACCTCGGGGTGCGAGGAGACTACGGTGTCGTCGACCAGTGCAGTGCTGGTGTTCAGTTGCTGGCGGGCGCTGTTCAGGGCGCTCTGGGCGACGGTCAAGTCGTCGCGAGCGTGGGAGATTTCCTCAGCGGCGATTGCCCCACTGTCTGCCAGCACCTTGCGCCGGTTGTAATTGTCCTGGGCTTTCTGCAGCTCAGCCTGACGCGTCTGCAATTGCGCCTTGAGCGCATCGACATTGCTGTACAGGCCCCGGACCTGACGCACAGTGCGCGCCAGCTTGGCCTCGGCGGCCTGCAAGGCGACCTCGCTGTCGGCCGGGTCGAAGCGCAGCAGGACCTGGCCTTCATGCACCAAGTCGCCATCATCGGCACCGATGCTGGTGACGGTACCGGTCACCAGCGGCGTGATTTCCACCACGTTGCCATTGACGTAGGCGTCGTCGGTGCTTTCATGCCAGCGCCCGACCAGGGTGTACCAGCCCCAGGCGGCGGCACCGGCAAGGATCAGCACCAGCAGCAAGCCAAGCAACCAGGCCTTGCGCTTGCCTGTGTTGTCCGGCGCAGGTGCTGGGGTGGAGGTGTCAGCGGAAGTGGCCATGACAATACCTTGGATGAGTCGTGAGGGATCAACGATCGGCGAAACGGCTGATCGTCAGGGGGTCGCCGGCGCTGATCAGCACCTTGGCAAGCAAGCCTTCAAGGGCCTTGAGCTCTTCGGGCTCGAGCACACCGACCAGCTCGTTCATCGCCGCCGCGCCGATCTCCGGCAGCCGGTCGGCCAGGCGCTGACCCTCGGCAGTCAACGCCAGGCGCACCTGGCGACGGTCTTCTGGGCAGCGGTTACGCACGATCAGCTCCTTCTGCTCGAGGCGATCGAGCATGCGGGTCATCGAGCCGCTGTCCAGGCCCAGGTAGCGACACAGCTCGGCCGGCGTGTCCACTTGGTACTGGGTGACGATGATCAGCACCTTGAACTGGGCGGCAGTGACGCCGTCGGCTTCCAGGTGAGAGTCGAGGATGCGGTCCTTCAGGAGCGCGGCGCGGCCAAGCAGCAGGCCGATGGTGCAGGTCTGGAAGTTTTCCGGTGAGAAATGGGACATGACAGGCTGCTCAGGCAATTGTTTAAAAATATTACTGCCTAGGCAGTGAATGTCAAAGCCTTAAATAGCTTGCTATATAAATTTTCGTACAGAAGCCCTCAGGACTCCTGTAATCCCAGCGCCGCGACCTGCCCACAAGCGATGGCCATGCCCACCAGCTCAGGAAGGCTCGCAGCCTGCAGGCGCTTCATCACCCGCCCTCGATACAGGTCGACGGTCTTGACGCTGACGCCCAATTGCTCGGCGATTTCCCGGTTGCTCAGCCCTTGGGCCAAGGGAATGAACACGTCGCGCTCACGGGGCGTGAGCCCGTCGATCCGCGCCTGCACGGCGGCCAGGGCTTCGCTGCCCTGCTGTCGGCGACGGACCTGGTCCAGGGCGGCTTGCACGCTGTCGAGCAGCAATTGGTCGTTGTAGGGTTTTTCGATGAAGTCGCAGGCACCGGCCTTGAAGGCCCGTACCACGATGGGCACATCGGCGTGGCCGCTGACGAAGATCACCGGGATGTCGAGCCCGCGCTCACGTAGCGCCGCCTGTACCGCCAGCCCGCCCAGGCCTGGCATGCGCACATCCAAAAGCACGCAGGCCGGCTCGCGGTCATCGCAGACATCGAGAAACGCCTGCCCCCCTGTGAACGGCAGCGCGCGCAGGCCTACCGACTCCAGCAACCAGACCGTCGAGTCGAGCATGCCCTGGTCGTCATCGACCACATACACCTTCGCTTGCACCACTGGCCCCTCTCCTTATCCGTTGTTCGCCGGCAGACGACAGCACAGCACCAAGCCACCCGCCTCGCCCGGCCGCGCCTGTAGGCTGCCACCAAAGCCCTCGACAATGCTCCGGCTCATGCTCAACCCCAATCCCAGGCCATCGGCCTTGGTCGTGGTGAACGGCGTGAAGATCTCATCCAGGCGTTCCACTGCCACGCCCGGGCCCTGATCGCAGACCTCCACCAGCAGCCCGTCGTCCACGGCCTTGGCGATGAGCAGGATACGCGAGGCCTGCGTCCCGTGCTGCTCGCGGTTGGCGTCGATAGCATTGCGCAGCAGATTGAGCAGCACCTGCTCGAGCAATACCCGGTCCGCGTACACCTTGGGCAACTGCGGGCCCAGGCGCTGTTCGATGCGCACCTGGGCCTGCCCGGCCTCCCAGGCGCACAGACGCAACGCCTCACCCACCACATCGGCGATATCCAGCGCCTGGAGATGACGCGGCCCCTTGCGCAGGAAGGCCCGTAGGCGACGGATCACCTGCGCGGCATGGTTGGCCTGGGCGTTGATACGTTGCAAGCCCTGAGCGATGCGTTCGCGGGCCTGGGGGTCATGGTCGAGGTTGTGCAGGTAACGCAGGCTGGCGTTGCTGTAATTGAGCACCGCTGCCAGCGGCTGGTTGATCTCATGGGCAATGCCCGAGGCGAGCTCGCCCAAGGTGGCGACGCGGGCGCTGTGGGCCAGGGTCTCCTGGGCTTCGATGCGCAACGTGATGTCGCGCGAGACGGCGACGATTTCCACCACCGTGCCGGTATAGGTCTCGCGGATCGCCCGACAGGCAATCTCGAACCAGCGGTAACGGCCATCGGCATGGCGCACCCGACAGGTCAGGGTGTGGTAGCCCTCCACTTCCAGCGCCGCGCCGGCCTGCAGCAGCACCTGACGCCGCTCGCTGGGGTGCAGCAAAGTGTGCACGGCGCTGCCGCGCAGTTGTTCAGGCCACAGGCCGAGCAAGCGGAACGCCGCCGGCGTGGCATCGAGAAAACGCCCGTCCGGGCTGTGCCGGGAAATCAAGTCGGTGGTGTTTTCAGTGATCAGTCGGTACAGACGCCGGGCACGGCTGGCTTCGCGCGCCTCGCGACGTTCATCGCTGGCGTCGCGGCAGCGGGCCACGACCTGCTGGCCGTTGTCATCGGGAATGAACGTCCAAAGCAGGATGCGCTCCCCAACCTCGGCCTCCACTTCGACGATGGCACGGCGTTGACGCAGACATGCCTTTACCAGCGCGGCGGTATTGGTGGGCAATGCCTGCGTGTCCTCGCCGAACAGCGTCTGGAATGCGGAGTTGAACGCCAACGGGCGTGCGTCGGAGGCCAGCAAGAGGCTCGGTTGCGGGTCCTTGACCAGCAAGGGCGATAGGGTCGTATTCACCGTAGAAGACTCTTCTTATAGTAGTTTTACTATATTGCTATAGTCGATCTTCCAGCTACCATAGCGGTTCGCGTAAAAATGCGACAGGGGCAGCAGCCATCGGCCTGCTCCCTTTCCCTGATCAGAGCTAACAATCAGCCACCGGGGGCCATGCGCACAGGCTGCGTCTGCCTCCTTACAGGACCACCGCATGTCGATCTATTCCCAGGGCCTGATGCCCACTGCTGTCAATCATGTCGCCCTCACCCCCTTGAGCTTCATCGAGCGAACCGCCGCGGTGTATGGCCGCTATCCGGCGGTGATCCACGGCGCCATCCGTCGTGACTGGGCCCAGACCTACGCCCGTTGCCGACGCCTGGCCAGTGCCTTGGCCGGGCGCGGTATCGGCCGGGGCGACACCGTCGCAGTGATGTTGCCGAACATTCCGGCAATGCTCGAAGCGCACTTTGCCGTGCCGATGATCGGCGCGGTGCTCAACACCCTCAACGTGCGTCTGGACGCCGAGGCCATCGCCTTCATGCTGCAGCACGGCGAAGCCAAGGTGCTGATCACCGACCGCGAGTTCCACAGCGTGATCGAAGGCGCCCTGGCCCTGCTCGAACACCCTCCCCTGGTGGTCGATGTGGACGATCCAGAATACGGTGAAGGCCGCGCCGTCAGCGATCTGGATTACGAGGCGCTGCTAGCCGAAGGCGATCCAGCGTTCGCCTGGGAATGGCCCGATGATGAATGGCAGGCGATTTCTCTGAACTACACCTCCGGCACCACCGGCAATCCCAAAGGCGTGGTGTATCACCATCGCGGCGCCTACCTCAACGCCCTGGGCAACCAGATGACCTGGTCCATGGGCCAGCATCCGGTGTACCTGTGGACACTGCCGATGTTCCACTGCAACGGCTGGTGCTACCCCTGGACCGTCACCGCCCTGGCCGGCACCCATGTGTTCCTGCGCCGGGTCGATCCACAGAAGATCCTCAACCTGATCCGCGAGCACCGGGTCAGTCACCTGTGTGGCGCGCCCATCGTGCTCAACGCCCTGGTGAACGTGCCCGATGCCGACAAAGCCGCCATCGGCCACCCGGTGCAGGCAATGGTCGCGGGCGCTGCGCCACCAGCCAAGGTGATCGGTGCGGTCGAGCAGATGGGCATCCGCGTCACCCACACTTATGGCCTGACCGAGGTCTACGGCCCGGTCACCGTCTGCGCCTGGCACGAGGAGTGGGATGAACAGCCGCTGGAGCAGCGGGCTCGGATCAAATCCCGCCAAGGTGTGCGTTATCCGACCCTGGATGGGCTGATGGTGGCCGATCCACAGACCCTGCAACCGGTGCCGCAGGACGGCACGACCCTGGGCGAGATCTTCATGCGCGGCAACACGGTGATGAAGGGCTATCTGAAGAACCCCGAGGCCACCGCCGAGGCCTTCCGTGGTGGCTGGTTCCATACCGGCGACCTGGCCGTCTGGCATGCCGACGGCTACGTCGAGATCAAGGATCGGCTCAAGGACATCATCATCTCCGGCGGCGAGAACATCTCCACCATCGAAGTCGAAGATACCCTCTACAAGCATCCGGCAGTGCTCGAAGCCGCCGTGGTGGCCCGCCCGGATGAAAAGTGGGGCGAAACACCCTGCGCGTTCGTCGCCCTCAAGGCAGGGCAAGCCAGCACCCGGGAGGCAGACATCATCCAGTGGTGCCGCGAGCACCTGGCCGGTTTCAAGGTGCCCAAGACCGTGGTGTTCGGCGAGCTGCCCAAGACCTCCACGGGCAAGATCCAGAAATACGTCCTGCGCGACCGGGCCAAGGCCCTCTGACTATCCACGCGAGCCCCGACATGACTGATTACAACGCGCCTCTGCGCGACATGCGTTTCGTCCTGCACGAAGTCTTCGACGCTCCGGCCCTGTGGGCACGCTTGCCCGCTCTGGCCGAGCGGGTCGACGCCGACACCGCCGATGCCATCCTCGAAGAGGCGGCAAAGATCACAGGCCAATTGATCGCCCCCCTCAGCCGTAACGGCGATGAGCAAGGCGTACGCTTCGACGACGGCCAGGTGATCACCCCTGACGGCTTCCGCCAGGCCTGGCAGACCTACCGCGAAGGCGGCTGGGTCGGTCTGGGTGGCAACCCTGAGCATGGCGGCATGGGCATGCCGAAAATGCTCGCCGTGCTGTTCGAAGAGATGCTCTACGCCGCCGATTGCAGCTTCAGCCTGTACTCGGCGCTGAGCGCCGGCAGTTGCCTGGCGATCGATGCCCATGCCAGTGACGACCTCAAGGCTATCTACCTGCCACCGCTTTACAGCGGCCAGTGGGCGGGCAGCATGTGCCTGACCGAGCCACACGCCGGAACTGATCTGGGGCTGATCCGCACCCGCGCCGAACCCCAGGCCGACGGCACCTACCAGGTCAGCGGCAGCAAGATCTTCATCACCGGTGGCGAACAGGACCTGACCGAGAACATCATCCATCTGGTACTGGCCAGGCTGCCGGATGCGCCGGCCGGTCCAAAGGGGATTTCGCTGTTGCTGGTGCCCAAGTTCCTGGTCAACCCGGACGGCTCGCTCGGTGCGCGCAACGCCGTGCAGTGCGGCTCGATCGAACACAAGATGGGCATCAAGGCTTCGGCGACTTGCGTGATGAACTTCGACGGCGCCACCGGCTACCTGGTCGGCGAGCCGAACAAAGGCCTGGCGGCGATGTTCACGATGATGAACTATGAGCGCCTGTCCATCGGTCTCCAAGGTATCGGTTGCGCCGAGGCCTCGTACCAAAGCGCTGCGCGCTATGCCAAGGACCGCCTGCAAAGTCGGGCCGCCACTGGCCCGCAGGCCAAGGACAAGATCGCCGACCCGATCATTCATCACGGCGACGTACGGCGCATGTTGCTGACCATGCGCGCCTTGACCGAAGGCGGACGGGCCTTCGCCACCTACGTAGGCCAGCAACTGGACCTGGCCCGCTATGCCGAGGACGCGGGCGAACGGGAGCAGGCCGTGCGTCTGGTGGCGCTGCTGACGCCGGTGGCCAAGGCGTTCTTTACCGACAACGGCCTGGAGAGCTGCGTGCTGGGCCAGCAGGTGTTCGGTGGCCATGGCTATATCCGCGAATGGGGCCAGGAACAGCGCGTGCGAGATGTGCGGATCGCACAGATTTACGAGGGCACCAATGGCATCCAGGCACTCGACCTGCTCGGGCGCAAGGTGCTGGCTGACGATGGCCAGGCGCTGGCCGGTTTCCTGGCAGAAGTGCGCACCTTCTGTGCCGACGCACCGGCGCACCGGGAGGCCTTGCAGGACGCCCTGGACCGCCTGGAGCACACCAGCCACTGGCTACGCGCCCAAGCATCCAATGATGCCAATCTGGTCAGTGCCACCGCCGTGGAATACCTGCACCTCTTTGGCCTTACCGCCTACGCCTACATGTGGGCACGCATGGCCGCCGTCTCCCTGCGCAACCTCGAACAAGACCCTACCTTCCATGGGGCCAAGCTGTCGTGCGCGCAGTTCTTCTTCCAACGCCTGCTGCCGCGCAGCCTGGCCCTGGAAGTCAGCATCAAGGCTGGCAGCGGGAGTCTGTACGGCATGACCCCTGAGCAGTTCTGATCCGACAAGGGGCGCTCCGCGCCCCTGCTTATCGGCGCGAGAAGTCGGCTGATGCCGACAAAAAACCCCACAACTGATAGTCATTCGCCATTATCTCGGTTCTCGCCACCCCCCTGTGGAGGGTAGAATGCCGCAAAACCGGGAGCCACGATGAACCAAGACCGCCTCAACCCAGACGATGCCCTCGCCGATGCCGCCGCGCACTGGTGCATGCGCGTGCATGCCGAAGATTGCACGCCAGCCGAGCGCGAGGCGTTCAAACGGTGGCTTGCGGCCGATCCGAGGCACCTGGAGGAATACGAGGCGATGCTGGAGATCTGGCAGACCGCCGAGTTGCTGCCTCGCACCACCACGGTGGTCGATTTCAACCCCAACGCCCGTCAACCGGCTCGTGCGCGCAACTGGCGCCCTTTGGCCTCGGCGGCGGCGATCGCCTTGCTGGCCCTGCCCCTGGCGGGTTGGGTCGGCTGGGAACAAGGCTGGCTGCCCAATCGTTACCAGCACGTTCAAAGCACCGACCAGATGCGCCAGGTCACGCTCAGCGACGGCAGCGTTGTCGAGCTCAACCTTCACAGCGAACTGCGCTACCTCAATTACAAGGATCAGCGCCAGGTCACCCTGGTCCAGGGCGAGGCGTTCTTCAAGGTTACGCACGACAGCACCCACCCGTTCATCGTTCGGGCGGGTACAGGCCAGACACGGGTGACCGGCACCCAGTTCAACGTCTGGAAGTATGAAGATCAGGTCAAGGTGACCTTGGTGGAAGGCTCTGTGCTGGTCAGCAGCAACGGCAACGATGGTGGCTACCGACTGGGCCCCGGCATGCAGGCCAGCTACCGCGCCGGCGACTTCGAACCGGCGCTCGCCCAGAGCGACGACTCAGGCAACAGCCTGGCCTGGCGCAGCGGCAAGTTGATTCTCGACAACCTGAGCCTCGCCCAGGCCCTACCGGTGATAAACCGCTACCTGGACACCCCCCTGCAACTGGCTGACGAGAGCACCGGCACCATTCGCGTCAGTGGCGTCTACAGCATCCATGAGGTCAAGCGATTGGTGGACAATCTGCCCAAGGTACTGCCGATCTACCTGACCCGCAGCAAGGACGGCAGCACCGTCCTCAATCGTATTTCCCCGCCGCCTGGACGCGGCTGACGCCGCAGCGTGCCAGCCTAGCCCTCTAGGTGCGGGCCGAACCTGCGATGGGCTGCAGGGCAGCCCGGGTTCTTCAAAGCACCATCGCCGCCAGCCAGCCAAAGGCCAGCAACGGCAGGTTGTAATGGATGAAGGTCGGCACCACGGTGTCCCAGATATGGTGATGCTGGCCATCCACGTTGAGGCCCGAGGTCGGGCCCAGGGTCGAGTCCGACGCGGGCGAACCGGCATCGCCCAGCGCACCGGCGGTACCGACGATGCACACCGTGGCGACCGGGTCGAAGCCCAGCTGCACGCACAGCGGCACGAAGATCGCGGCCAGGATCGGCACCGTGGAAAACGACGAGCCGATGCCCATGGTCACCAGCAGCCCTACCAACAGCATGAGCAGGGCACCGATGCCCTTGCTGTGGTCGATCCACTGCGCCGAGGTTTCCACCAGGCTCTTCACCTCACCGGTCGCCTTCATCACCTCGGCAAACCCCGAGGCGGCAATCATGATGAAGCCGATCATGGCCATCATCTTCATGCCTTCGGTGAACAGGTCGTCGGTGTCCTTCCAGCGCACGATGCCCGAGAGCGAGAAAATCAAAAAGCCCACCATCGCCCCGATGATCATCGAGTCCAGCCAGAGCTGGATGATGAATGCCGCGGCGATGGCCGCGCCTGCCACCAGCAAGGTCAAGGGGTTGTAGCTGACGCTGACCTGCTCGACCTGTTCGATGCGATCCAGGTCATAGTCACGCTTCTTGCGGTAGCTGAAGAACACGGCCAGCAGCAATCCGGCCAGCATGCCGGCGGCCGGGATGGCCATGGCATGGGTGACATTCACCCCACTGACGTCCACCCCTGCACGGCTGACGTTGGCCAGCAGGATCTCGTTGAGGAAGATGTTGCCAAAGCCGACCGGCAGGAACATGTACGGAGTGATCAGGCCAAACGTGATCACACAGGCGATCAACCGACGGTCGATGCGCAAGCGGGTCAGCACATAGAGCAGCGGCGGCACCAGCAGCGGTATGAAGGCGATATGGATGGGCAGTATGTTCTGCGACGAGATCGCCACCACCAGCATCAGGCCGATCAGCAGCCACTTGAGCCCACCCGCGTTGCCATGCCCCTGGCGGTCGACCATCGCCAGGGCGCGATCGGCCAGGGCGTGGGCCAGCCCGGACTTGGCGATGGCGACGGCGAAGGCCCCCAGCAGCGCGTAAGACAGCGCCACCGTGGCGCCACCGCCCAGGCCACTGTTGAAAGCCTTGAGCGTGCCTTCGGTGCCCAGGCCTCCGACCAGGCCACCGGCCAGGGCGCCAATGATCAGGGCGATGACCACATGCACGCGGGACAGGCTCAGGATCAGCATGATGCCGACCGCGGCAATGACAGCATTCATTGTGTGGGTTACCTCGTAACGACGGACAAAAAGCGGACGCGCCGGCGACAGGCTGCCTCAAGGCAGTGGCCGGGCCAGGGGATATTGTTATGAAGGGCGCACACTCTGAAGCACGCTCGGTCGCTTGTCAAAGCGCTCAACGTCGCGACCTGACGCAACAGGCTCAGGCAATACGAATTTTTATTGAACGCTTGAATAAAGAAAGCCTGGGAGGCGCCGACACAGGAGGCAGACCCCCGATTTATAACAAGGGATTCGCCCGAAAATGCCTCTGCGACAACTCTCCATCCAGTGGAAGATCACCCTGCTGGCCGGGCTCTGCCTGGCCACCATCGTCACGGTACTGATCGGCCTTTCGCTTTACCGCATGGACCATAGCTCCGACCTGGTCAAAGCCAGCAGCATGCAGATGCTCACCGAGTCGGCCCAGGCGCGCATCGAGTCGCAAGGCGAGGTCCAGGCCTTGAACATCCGCCGCCAGTTCATGGATGCCTACCAGTACGGCGCAGGGTTTGCCCGTCAGGTGCTGTTCCTGCGCGAGCAGGCCGAAAAGCGCTTCCTGGACGCCTACGACCTGCGCGAAGACATGACCCGCCAGGTGCGCGCTGCGCTTCAGGCCAACCCCGACTTGCTGGGCCTGTCGCTGGTGTTCGAGCCTGACGCGCTGGATGGCAAGGACAAACTGTTTACCGGTCAGGCCGAACTGGGCAGCAACGAGACCGGCCGCTTCGCCCTTTACTGGTCGCAACCGCGTGCCGGCCAGCTGACCTCCATGGCCCTGCCCGAGCAGGACATGGCCAACACCGAGATCGGCCCGAGCGGCGAGCCGAACAACACCTGGTGGGTCTGCCCGCGCAGCACCGGCAAGGTCTGCGTGAGCGAGCCGTACTTCTACACCATCGAAGGCCAGCAGGTGCTGATGACCAGCATCGTGTTCCCGCTGATCGTCGCCAACAAGGTGATCGCCACCTTGTCCATCGACATCAACCTCAACAGCCTGCAGGCCCTCAGCCAGGATGCCAGCCGCAACCTCTATGAAGGCCGCACCACGGTCGGCATTCTGAGCCCTGCAGGCCTGCTGGCCGGCTACAGTGCCGATGCCAGCAAACTGGCCCACCGCTTCGACCAGGTCGACACCGCCCAAGGCGCCAGCCTCGTGGGCAAGCTGCCCGAAGGCAAGCTGCAGATTTTGCGCAACGAGCAGCGTCTTAAGGTGCTGGCCGCGTTCGAACCGATCCCTGGCGGCAAGCCTTGGGGCGTGCTGCTCGATGTGCCGGAAAGCGCCCTGACAGGCCCGGCCGAGACGCTCAAGCAGGAACTCGACAGCCTCAACACCAGCGGCACCTTGCTGGAGCTGGGCCTGGGTCTGGCCGTGGCGATTGCCGGCCTGTTGCTGGTGTGGCTGATGGCCCGGGGAGTCACCCGGCCGATCCTGGGCGTGGCCGCCATGCTCAAGGACATCGCCAGTGGTGAAGGCGACCTCACCCGTCGCCTGACCTATGACAAACGCGATGAACTGGGCGAGCTGGCCGGCTGGTTCAACCGTTTCCTCGACAAGCTGCAACCGACCATTGCCGACGTCAAAGCGTCGGTCCAGGCTGCCCGTGGTACCGCCGACCAGTCCGCGGCCATCGCTGCCGAAACCAGCTCCGGCATGGAACAGCAGTACCGCCAGGTCGACCAGGTGGCCACTGCCTCCCACGAAATGAGCGCCACCGCCCAGGATGTCGCCCGCAGCGCGGCTCAGGCGGCCCAGGCCGCACGCGAGGCCGACCAGGCGACCCGCGAAGGTTTGGCGGTGATCGACCGCACCACCACCAGCATCGACGCCTTGGCCGCCGACATGAGCGGCGCCATGGCCCAAGTCCAAGGCCTTGCACAGAACAGCGAGAAGATCGGCTCGGTGCTGGAGGTGATCCGTTCGATCGCCGAACAGACCAACCTGCTGGCCCTCAACGCCGCCATCGAGGCGGCCCGTGCCGGCGAGGCCGGACGTGGCTTTGCTGTGGTCGCCGACGAAGTGCGCAACCTGGCACGCCGCACCCAGGAGTCGGTGGAAGAAACCCGCCAGGTGATCGAAGCCCTGCAGGCCGGGACCCAGGAGGTCGTCGGTGCCATGGACAACAGCCATCGCCAGGCCCAGGGCGGCGTCGAACAGGTCGGCCAGGCGGTCACGGCCCTGCAGCGCATCGGCCAGGCCGTGACGGTGATCACCGACATGAACCTGCAGATCGCCTCGGCCGCCGAGGAGCAAAGCGCGGTGGCCGAAGAGATCAACAACAATGTCGCGACCATTCGCGATGTCACCGAATCGCTGTCCGGCCAGGCCAACGAGTCGGCGCGGGTGAGCCAGTCGCTCAATGACCTGGCCAACCAGCAGCAGCGACTGATGGATCAGTTCCGCGTCTGAATCCTGCATCGCCGGGGCCGCTGCGCGGCCCTTGCAACCTCGTCGTCTACACTTGCCACAACCCAAGGACCGGCAACCGACGAGGCTCTGATGAAACGAATTCCAACGCTGCTGGCCGGCCTGCTGCTTGCCGTGGGCCTGGCCAGCACCGACAGCGCAGCCGCCGAGGAGCGCACGCCGATTCACTTCGGTGCCATCGGCTGGGAAAGCGGCGCCCTGACCACCGAGATCCTGCGCCTGATCGTCGAACACGGCTTCGGCTACCCCACCGATACCCTCCCCGGCAGCACCGTCAGCATGGAAGTGGCCTTGGCACGCAACGACCTGCAGGTGATCGCCGAGGAATGGGCCGGACGCAGCCCCGCCTGGGTCAAGGCCGAACAGGCCGGCCAGGTATTCGCCCTGGGCGATACAGTGAAAAATGCCGAAGAAGGCTGGTGGGTGCCGGCCTATGTGATCAAGGGCGACCCGGCCCGCAACCTGAAGGCGCTGGCGCCGGATCTGCGTAGCGTCGAAGACCTCAAACGCTACCCTCAGGTGTTTCGCGATCCGGAAACACCGGAAAAAGGCCGCTTTCTCAATAGCCCCAGCGGCTGGACCTCCGAAACAGTCAACAGCCAGAAGCTCAAGGCCTATGGCCTGGATACCCTCTACAACAATTTCCGCAGTGGCTCCGGCGCCGCCCTGGATGCGGAAATCGGCTCGGCGATCCGTCGCGGCCAACCTGTGCTGTTCTATTACTGGAGCCCTACGCCGCTGATGGGCCGCTATGACCTGGTCCGACTCGAAGAACCGCCGTTCGACCCCGCAGCCTGGGCAACCCTCACCGACGCGAAAAACCCACACCCCAAAGGCAGCCGTTCGCTGCCCGCCAAATTGTCGATCGGTGTGTCGGCGCCCTTTCGCGAGCACTACCCAGACCTGGTGGCGGTGTTCGAGAAAGTCGACCTGCCCATCGACCGCCTGAACAAAGCCCTGGCCCACATGAGCGAAACCCGCCAGTCACCACGTGAGGCTGCCTTGATGTTCCTGCGCGACCATCCAGCGGTCTGGAAGGCCTGGCTGCCCGCCGAGGTCGCCGCCAAGGTCGAGGGCGCGCTGTGAGCGCAGGGTTTCCCGATGCCTGGCAGTTCTCCTTCGCCGAATGGGTCAACCGCCTGGTCGACTGGCTGGTGCTGCGCTATGGCGATCAACTGCGCAGCTTGTCCGACCATTTGCTGCAATTGCTGGTGGGCCTGGAAAGCCTGTTGCGCTTGCTGCCCTGGTGGCTGCTGCTCCTGCTGGTCGGCCTGCTCGCCTGGCACGCCAGCCGCAGCCTGACACGCGCGCTGGTGCTCAGTGCCCTGCTGGCGCTGATCGGCATGATCGGGTTATGGGACAAGCTGCTGCAAACCCTGGCGCTGGTGCTGGTCAGTACCGGCTTGTGCGTGCTGATCGGAGTACCCCTAGGGGTCGTCCTGGCGACCCGTCCCTTGGCACGGCGCCTGGTGCTGCCGGTGCTGGACGTGATGCAGACCTTGCCGGCCTTCGTGTACCTGATCCCGGTATTGATGCTGTTCGGCCTGGGCAAGGTCCCGGCCGTGTTCGCCACCTTGGTCTACGCCCTGCCCCCCTTGGTACGCCTGACTGAGCTGGGCCTGGCGCAGATCGACCCATCACTGCTGCAAGCGGCCCACGGCCTGGGCGCCAACCGCTGGCAACGCCTGCGCCGCATCGCCCTGCCCCTGGCGTTGCCGAGCATCATGGCCGGGCTCAACCAGTCGGTGATGATGGCGCTGTCGATGGTGGTGGTAGCCTCGATGATCGGCGCCCGAGGCCTGGGCGAGGATGTGCTGTCCGGGATCCAGACACTCAATGTTGGCCAAGGTGTTGAGGCAGGGCTTGCGATCGTCGCACTGGCCATGGTCATCGACCGCATCAGCCAGGCCTACGGGCAACCACGACGTTGAGCAATGAGGCCGCGCAGCGGCCCCAAGGCGTCAGGCTCAACGCTTCATGCAGCGCTGGTAACGCTCATCGACCCTTCCTGCGAACCATGCGGTGGTCAGCTTGCGAGTGATCTTCGGGCTCTTGAGTTCGATTCCCGGCAGCACCGCACGCGGCAACGGTTTGCCCGCCTTGGCGTCCGCCAGGGCGAACACGCCTTGGTACAGATCGGTGTCCTCGAACGCCAGGCTGTCACCTTTCTCCAGCTGGCTGCGGATCTGCGGGTTGCGCAGCCCCAGCTTGACGCCCAACTTACGCGCCGCCTGTTCAGTGCTGCCCGGCATGATCGAGCCTGGCGCAATCAGGTCGCCATCGAGCGCCAGCGTCACACCACTCGCCCGGCTGAGCGCCGCCTGGAACGCCGCGTTGCGGCTGGCGTACCAGCCCGCGTTGAAATCTGCGAAGCGATACAACTGGCGTTGATAGTGGCTGGGATACCCCAGCAGGTGGGCAATACCGAAGTACAGACCGCCACGGCGGGTGAAGACCTCCTGGCGAATCGTGCCCTCATAGCTGTAGGGATAATCCTTGGCATGGCGCTCGGCGAATTCGATGCTGACCTGCATCGGCCCACCGGTACGGACCGGGTTCAGACCGCCCAGCAGCGTACGCCCCAGCGGCAGGCCGGCGATGAAGTCATCGAACAGGCCGCTCAACTGCTTTTCGCTGCGCACGGCCATCAAGCGTTGCTGGTAGGTCTTGCCATTGCCCGACGGGGTTTTCAATGCCCCATCGACCAGCAATTTGGGAATGTGCAGCCGCGCGGCGCGCCGATCGATCTCTTCGCGGGCGATGCGGCCCAGGTTCGGCACCTGAGGATCGGCATTGAACGTCGACTCCTGCTCGGTCACCGCCAGCACCGCGCACAGGTTGCTCTTGCTTGGATTGATGCGTTGGGCAGCAAAAGCGGTCTGGATATCCCGGGCCCAGCCGTCCCTGTCCTTGATCGATGCCGGCAGCAGGCGCTTGACCTGAGCCTGCACCTGGGCCGGATCGGCCTCGGAAACTTCAGGCGAGGTCGTACACCCCTGCAATACCCCCAGGACCACCAAGCCCAGGGCGGCCAGCCTGCCGCTCGTCCTGGCAGTCAAGGCTGTTCGCCCACCAGGTAAGTCTTGCTTAGGTGGCGGAACAGCGGATGATCGGCGCTGCCCATCAACTCGAACAACACCATCTCGCGGGTCACCACCTGGGCGCCGGCATCGCGCATGCGAGCCAGGCCCGCCGCCTTGCTGGCGGGGGTGCGGCTGTCGCAGGCATCCTCGACCACGAACACCTGCTTGCCCAGGCCCAAAAGGCCCAGCACGGTCTGCAACACGCAGACATGGGTTTCCATGCCACAGACGATCACCTGCTCACGCGCCATCAGGCTGGCCGGCAAGCACTCGGCGGCCACGCAAGAAAAATGCTGCTTTTCCACGATCTGCGCCGCCGGCGATGCGGCCTTGAGTTCGGCCAAGGTCGGGCCAAGGCCTTTGGGGTACTGTTCGGAAATCACCGTCGGCAGCTCCAGCTCGGCGGTCGCCGCCAACAGCCAGCGTGCCCGGGCGCGGGTGCCTTCGGGGTCGCTCATGGCGTTGATGAGTTTTTCCTGGATATCGACGACCAGCAGCGTGGCCTTGCGAGGATCGATCAGCATTGTCTGCCCTAGCCTGTGAAAATGGGCAGCCCAGGGTGGGCTGCAAAGCCCACTAGGCTGGCCGAGGCAAAGGGCGACGTCAATCAGGCACAGTGTCGAAGCGGCGCCAAGGCATCGGCCAAGAGGCCCAGTACCTGGTCTTCGTGCTGATGAATGAAGAAGTGCCCACCGGGGAAGATATCAAGGGTGAACGCACCCTGCGTCTCTTGTCCCCAGGCCTGCAATTGCTCCTGGCTCGCCCGGTCGTCTTCGCCGCCCAACACATGCAGCGGGCAGTCCAGGGGCGGACGCTGACGGTAGACATAGCGCCCGCACAGCAGAAAATCCGCACGCAAGATCGGCAAGGTGAGGCTCATCAGTTCCTGGTTGGCCAGCACCTCTTCGGGCGTGCCCTGCAGCTTGCGCAACTCTTCGATCAATTCGTCGTCGCGCCGAGGTTCACGCCATTGCACGCCGTCATAGTCCTCACGGCGGCTCGGCGCCGCGGTACCGCAGGCAAACAACGCGAGCGGCGGCGGGCAACCCTGGGCCTGCAGCGCGTGGGCAAGCTCGAAGGCCAACAGCGCACCCAGGCTGTGGCCCAACAAGGCATAAGGGGCACGGGCCGATGCGCGGTGTTCGGCAGCCAGTTGCCGGGCCAGGGCCTGCATGTCGGTCTGCAAGGGCTCGCCCAGGCGCATGCCGCGACCGGGCAGTTCCACCGGGCACACCTGCAGCCAGGCCGGCACCTTGCGACGCCAACGGCGATAGACCATGGCGCTGGCGCCGGAGTACGGCAGGCACAGCAGATTCACTGCATCCACAGGCAACGCCTCATTGAACCTGGGCCTGGGCCATCTTCTGACGCAGGCTCAGCGGCCGCATGTCGGTCCAGACTTCATCGATGTAGGCCAGGCAGTCTTTTTTCAGGCCGCTCTTGCCCACGGCACGCCAGCCGTTGGGGATCGCCTTGTAGTCAGGCCAGATGGAGTATTGCTCTTCGTGGTTGACCACTACCTGGAACACGATATCGTCGCGGTCGAATACGGACGTCATTGCCTGTCTCCTTGAATGATGAGGGCCGCTGCGCGGTGCGTAGGGCGGCTATCCAACAAACGAAAGGTCGACGGCGAAAATTAGTCGCTGTCCGTGCTTTGCAAGCAGCGTGTAGGGTGGCATAAATCCAGATCCCCCTTGGCGATGCCTATTTCGGAGATCCCCCCATGCTAGGCGTGACCGACTACGGTGCTTTCGTTGTTGCGTTCCTCATCCTCCTGGCCATCCCCGGGCCTGGCAACTTCGCGCTGATCACCGCCACCGGCAAGGGTGGCATCAAAGGTGGGCTGGCCGCGACCTTGGGCGTGATCCTGGGTGATCAGGTCTTGATGTGGTTGGCGGTGGCCGGTGTCGCCACGCTGCTGGCAGCCTACCCTGCGGCTTTCCATGTGGTGCAGTGGGCGGGGGCGGCCTACCTGGCTTGGCTCGGCCTGCGCATGGTGCTGAGCAAGCCGCGGGGCGCCCCGCGCGAGAGCCGCATGGCCAGCGGGCACTATCTGCGCCAGACGATGATGATCACGCTGCTCAACCCCAAGGCGATCATGTTCTACATGGCGTTCTTCCCGTTGTTTGTCGACCCGGTGCGCCACCAGGGCGTGGTGACTTTTGCCTTCATGGCGGTGACCGTCGCCGCGCTGACCTTCCTGTATGGCCTGATCGCGGTGCTGTTGACCCATCACCTGGCCGAGCGCATGCGCGCCAACCCACGGGTGTCCAATCTGCTGGAGCGCCTGGCAGGCGCCTGCCTGGTGGGGTTCGGGATCAAGCTGGCGGCGATGCGCTGAAAATCAGGCGTCGCGCAGCAGGTCGTGGGCATCGAGCAGACGGAAGGCCACCTGCGGGTTGCGCTCGAGGCCTCGGCGGATGGCGGCCGGAATGGCCTGGCGGGTCTTGCGGCACAGCCCGGGCTGTTCCTCCAGTTCGATACTGATACCGCGCATGGTGCGGACTTCGTTGTAGCCAGGGGCGATGCGCAGGCGAATCCCCAGCTGCTCGTACAGGCGCACCTGTAGACGCTCCAGATCGTCCAGGTCCCTGAGGTGCTCCAGGCGCTCTAGCAGGCGCTTTTCTTCCTGGCGGGTCAACAGCAGGATCCGCTGGGCCTGGGGTGGGCTTTCGTGCAGCCGCTCGCGCCCGCAATCGCAGAGGCCCGGTGGGCAGGGTTGGCGAAGGGGAAGCTCGGTGATGGTCATGGAGCAAGCATAGATCTTTCCCTGTCCAACTTCATGAGTGCGTTGCGATCGGCTGATTACACCGACACCGCACTTTTCGAGCAGCCAGGGGTCTACCCCCTCTTTTGCCGTACGCAATCGATTGCCGGCCGTTTTTTCACCATGCACAAAGCGGGGCCAAACGCCGTGTGCTTGTGTAGGATGGGCAGCTAGGCGCTGCCAGTCATAGGGAGATTTTCATGCGCGTCCTGTCATCCGTTGCCCGCTTTGCCGCCCTGACGCTGGGCCTTGTCGCCTCCACCGGTGCCTTGGCCTTTACCGGTGAAGAAGGTCAACTGATCGAGTCGATCAATGCCTATCGCAGCCAAGCCCAGCGCTGCGGCGGCGAGGCCTCCCTGGAGCTGCCGCCGCTCAACAGCGACACCCGCCTTGCGCTTTCGCCGGAAGGCACCCGGGACCTGCAACAGGCCATGAGCCGCGCCGCCTATCCCATGGTCAACGTCCAGGCGATCAGCCTGTCCGGCCCACGCGATGCCCGGGCGGCGATGAATGCCATCGAGGAAAGCTTCTGCCAGGTTGTCCTTGACCCACAATTCGTCGACATCGGTGTCAGCCAGGAAGGCCGTGACTGGCGCATAGTCTTGGCCCGCCCCCTGCTCAGCGGGCGCCTGGGTGACTGGCAGGCCGAAGGCCAGAAACTGCTGCAGGCGATCAACGCCGCACGCAAAGCGCCGCGCCAATGCGGCGGTCAACCCTTCGCCGCTGCCCCTGCCCTGAACTGGAACAACACCTTGGCCGGTGTCGCCGCCAACCACACCCGGGCCATGGCCAACCAGAACTTCTTCGACCATATCGACCGCGACGGCCGTACCCCTGGCGACCGGGCGGAGCTGGCCGGCTACCTGTACCGGCAGATCGGCGAGAACATCGCCGCCGGTCGTGACACGGCAAACAAGGTGGTCGATGGCTGGCTGGCCAGCCCCGGCCATTGCGCCACCCTGATGAACCCCGACTTCACCGAGCTGGGCGCCGCCTATGCGGTGGACCCTAAGAGCGATGCGGGTATCTACTGGACCGGGTTGTTCGGGTCGCCGCAATGATTGCCGTGGAGATGTTCGCAACGCCGGGGGAGACTCACTCCCCTGGCCTTCCCGAGGCGCGCAGCGTCAACGCCGTACAGCCAAACCTGCGGCGTACGCACTTGCCCAGGTAACTGACATCCCCCAACCCCACCTCATCGGCGATCTGCGCCAAGCCGTGACTTGAGTTGAGCAACCGCCAGCGCGCCTGCTGCAGGCGCATCTCGAGCCACCAGGCCTTGGCCGTCATGCCGTGACTGGCCTGGAACTGGCGGTCCAGCTGGCGCCGGCTGATGCCCAGTTCTGCCGCCAGCTGTTCAAGGGTCAGGTTCGAGCCCAGGTGATGACGCATCAACGCGATAGCACGCTGCACCGCACGCCCCTGCCCTGGCTCCTGCTCCAGGGAGCGCAAGGCATGGCGACTGTCGCGGGTCTCGTCCACGAGCATGTCGGCCAAGCCCTTGAGTGCCCGCGCCCGGCCACAGGCACGCGACAACAGTTCCACCGCCAGGTCGATGGCCGCCGTGCCCCCAGCACAGGAGATCCGTGCGCCATCGAAGCAATACAGCTGCTCGCGCAGCACCTGCACGGACGGGAATGAGGCGCGAAACTCCGTCTCGTGGCGCCAGTGCACCACCACTTTGTGGCCATCGAGCAAACCACAGGCCGCCAGCAGAAACACCGCATTGTCGACGCCTACCAGCTTCAGCCCCGCCCGGACAGCGCGCTTGAGCAAAGCCCGGTAACGCGGAGCCAGCGCCGCCGTCGCCGCGGCGTTGCGCCCGCCGAACAGCACCAGGTAGTCATGGCCTTTGAAGTCCACCGATTGCGCCGTGGCCTGCACCTGAACCACCGCGCCGCTGCTCGAGGGCACAGGATCGGCAGTCAGCCCGAGCAAAGTCCAACTGCAATAGCGCTGGCGACTGTAGTCTTCGTCGTCCGCACTAAAGCGCAGTTTGTCGAGGAAAGCCCCGAACGGTAGCAAGGCGAATTCCGGCAGGGGAAGGATCAACAGACGAATGTCAGGGGTCATGCAGGGCACGTCCAAAGATAACCGCAGAAAGTCCAGATATTACCTTAGCAATCTCGACGCTTACCCTAGACTGGCGCTCTTCACCCCCAAAGGCTTTCTCCATGGCGCTGGATATTTGGCTCATCTATCTGCTGGCCAGCATTGGCTTGTCCCTGACCCCTGGCCCGAACAGCCTGCTGGCCCTGACCCACGGCGCGCTCTATGGCGCCCGTCGCACCCTGTACACCATCGTGGGAGGCGTGTTCGGATTCAGCGCGCTGATTGCCTTGGCGATGTTCGGCCTCAGTGCCCTGCTGCATACCTCAGCCTCGCTGCTGCAGGTGCTCAAATGGGTCGGTGGGGCCTATCTCTTGTGGCTGGGCATTCAGCTCTGGCGTAGCCCGGCGATGCGCCTGGAGCTTGCTGAGGGCGCCACGCGTCTGGGCAACCGCGGGCTGTTCCGCCAGGGCTTTCTGTCGGCCATGGCCAACCCCAAGGTGTTGTTGTTCTATGGCGCCTTTTTGCCGCAGTTCATCGACCCTCAACGCGGTCTGGCGATGCAGTTCGTGATCATGGCGGCGACCTTTGCCAGCGTGGAGTTCGTGGTCGAATACCTGCTGGCGCGCCTGGCCTTTCGCGTGCGCCCTTGGCTGGCCAAGGGGGGGCGTGGCTTCAATCGCTGCTGCGGGACGCTGTTCGCGCTGATCGGCGTGGCGCTGCCACTGGGGCGCTGAGCCGATCTACACTCAGGGGCCTCACTGGCTTAGCACGCGAGGCCCCAATGCCCGAAAACCTGTTCACGGCCCTTCCTCCGCTCGCCCCCCAGGCGAGCGAGCAGTTCGACGAGCTTCTGCGCCGGCCGGGTCTGCGCATCGAGCGCATCGTCTCCAGTGGCCAGGCCAGCCCGCCTGGCTTCTGGTACGACCAGGTCGAAGGTGAATGGGTACTGCTGCTCACCGGCAGCGCCGGGCTCAGGCTTGAGCATGAGCCCCACGAGCGGGTGCTGCGCCCCGGCGATCATCTGGATATCCCGCCCCATTGCCGGCACCGGGTGGAGTGGACCGAGGCCGGTGTGGCGACGGTCTGGCTGGCAGTGTTCTACGGCAACTGAGGCTGAACCCCCTCTGTCGGGCCACCCTGCAACTGGTAGAAGCGCCAAGGCAGCAGCAACGCCGCCACCGCCAGGCCGCAGGCAAAACCGACCCAGACCCCGACCGGCCCCAACGGCGAATGGAACGCCAGGGCGTAGCTGAGCGGCAATGCCAACAGCCAATAGCTGACCAAGGTCACGCCCACCGGCCAGCGGTAGTCCTGCAATCCGCGCAGGGCTCCCAAAGCTGTGGACTGCAAACCATCGGCGATCTGCATGGTCGCGACCACCACGAACATCGGCACCGCGATGGCGATCACCTGCGGGTCGTCACTCATGGCCTCGGCGATCGCCCGGCCAAACACCATCAGCAGCAGGGTACTGGCCACCATCCAGGCGCTGACACTGATGAAGGTGGCGCTGCCAATGGCCTTGATACGCGCACGCTGGCCTTGGCCCTGGGCCTGGCTGATGCGGATGCTCACCGCCGCGGCCATGCCCAACGGCAGCATGTACAGCAACGAGCCGATCGACTGCACCACCTGATTGGCGGCCAGCGCCGCCGTGCCCAGCCAGCCGAGCATCCAGGCCGCGATCACCACGGCGCCAGCCTCGGCCAGGTAGCCCAGCCCCAGCGGCCAGCCCTCTCCCATCAGCGTGCGCCAGGCCAACCGGGGGCCCAGGGAGGCTCGCCGGTAGACCGATAGCGAAGGCGCCAGACGCCAATAGGCAAATGCCAGCAGCACAGCCAGGGATTCGGCCAGCACGCTGGCGATACCGGCGCCCAACAAGCCCAGGGCCGGCAAGCCGAAATGTCCGTGGATCAGGCCGTAGCTCAAGGGCACGTTGAACACGACCGCACTCATCACCACCAACACCGCGGCCCACGGGCGACCGACGGCCTCCAGCACGTCCTTGAACACCACGGCCAGGCAGAACGGAATCAAGAACACCGCCATCGCCTGCCAGTACGGCGCCAGTACCTTTACGTCCGGCAACGGCACGCCGGCCCATTGCAGCACCGGCAGGCTGCCCAGCATCGCCAGGCAGCCGAGGGTGCCGACCAACAGGCCGTAACCCAGCCCCGCACGCAGTGTGCGTGCCACGCCCTCGGCATCGCCGGCACCGAAGGCATGGCCCACCCGCACACTGAGGGTGGCGAGCATGCCGTAGAGCCCAGCGTGGAAGATCAACCCGGCGCTGGCCGTGAGCGAAACACAGGCCAGTACCAGCGTCCCCAGCGAGGCCAGCATCAGGGTGTCGGTCAAGCTGATCAGCTCACTGGCCGAGAGTCCCAGCACCAGCGGCAAAGCCAGGCGCAGCAAGCCCGGCAATTCGGCAAGCCATGTACGTTGAGGGTGCTGCAGGGACGCGGACATGGGACAAACCTCCAATTAGCATACGCCGCGTATGCTAATACCCCTTATTGACATACGCAACGTATGCTAATTTGCGTCCACTGTTATCTCCCAGGAGCTGCCGATGCCCGCCCCTCGCCGAACCCGAGCCGCCATGAGCGCCGAAACCACCGAGCGTTTGATCGCTGTTGCCCGCCGTCAATTCGCGGAAAAAGGCTTCACCGCCGTGGTCATGGACGAACTGTGCGCCGAGGCTGACCTGACCCGGGGCGCCTTGCATCACCATTTCGGCGGCAAGGCCGGGCTGTTCACCGCCGTGGTGACGCACCTGCTCGACGAGATCAACCAAGCGCTCGATGAGCGTTTCGCCACCCATACCGATCCTTGGGAGGGCTACCTGGACACCTGTCTGCACTACTACGACTTGCTACATGATCCCGCCCTGCGCCGCATCCTGCTGCAGGATGCTCCCGCCGTACTCGGCCCCCGCCTGCGCGAACTCGAGGAAGAAAGCTACATCGGCCCCATGGCCGCCGGATTGATGGAGCTGCAGCACGCTGGGGTGCTGCGTGACTTCGACCCGGTGGCCATGGCGCATCTGATCAACGGCGCCATGGGCGACAGCGGTATGTGGGTGATTGCCCAGGACGACCCACAAAAGGCGGCAGAACGTGTCAAGACAGCCCTCAGATGCCTCATGGAAGGGCTTCGCCGCGCCGAATCAACGGTTTCACACTGATCACCCGAGGCGCTTGGGTAGACGCTGTTTCAGCGATTTTTCGTTCATGATCTAAGCTTTTAAGCGTTATTGGAGAGTTCCGGCCCTGCGACAATCTGACCTGAAAAATAATGTACTAACTTGTTAATTAGCTTGCTAAGGGCCTAAACTGCGCGCAGTCCCACCTGCGAGATCCCTGGCAATGACACAAACACCTCGCGCCTCTGGCGCCTCAACCTTCATCCTGGTCGGGCTCGGCGTGATCATCGCCCTGCTCGGCCTGCTTCTGGCCGTCGGCGGCGTCAAGCTAGCCATCCTTGGCGGTTCTTGGTACTTCCTGCTCGGCGGCCTGGCCATGGCCATGGCCGGCGGGCTCATCGCCCGCCGCAAGCCCGCCGGTGCCTGGCTGTTCGCCGCTTTCCTGGTCGGTACGGCGGTCTGGGCCGTGCTCGATGCAGGCTTGGCGTTCTGGCCGCTGTTCTCGCGGTTGTTCATGTTCTCGGCTATCGGCCTGGTCGTGACGCTGGTCTATCCGATGCTGGTGCGCGCCAGCGGTGGCAGCAGCGGCCGTGGTGCCTACGCCGTGGCCGGCGTGCTGGCCGTCGCCTTGGCGATTGGCGTTGGCAACATGTTCGTCGCTCACCCAAGCGTCGCCCCTACCGGCAAAGGCCCTGGCATGACCCCGGTCGAACCCGGCCAGGCACAGAAAGACTGGGCGCACTACGGCAATACCGAAGGCGGCAGCCGCTTCGCCGCGCTGGACCAGATCAATCGTGACAACGTGAACGAACTCAAGGTCGCCTGGACCTATCACACCGGCGATGTGGCGCTGAGCGACGGCAACGGTGCCGAAGACCAGCTGACCCCGCTGCAGGTGGGCGACAAGGTATTCATCTGCACCCCGCACAACAATCTCATCGCGCTGGACGCGGACACCGGCAAGGAGCTCTGGAAGAACGCGATCAACGCCCAATCCAAGGTCTGGCAGCGTTGCCGCGGCCTGGCCTACTTCGACGCAACCGCCCAGATCGCCCAGCCGACCCAGCCCGACAGCTCGCCGATCGCCGCCGTCAAACTGCCCGCTGGCGCCAACTGCCAGCGCCGCCTGCTGACTAACACCATCGATGGCCGCTTGATCGCCGTCGATGCCGACACCGGCGCGTTCTGCGAAGGCTTTGGCAACAACGGCCAGGTCGACCTCAAGGCCGGCCTGGGCGATGTCCCGGATTCCTACTACCAGCTGTCCTCCGCTCCTCTGATGGCCGGCACCACCGTGGTGGTTGGCGGCCGGGTGGCCGACAACGTCCAGACCGACATGCCAGGCGGCGTGATCCGTGGCTTCGACGTGATCACCGGGCAAATGCGCTGGGCCTTCGACCCGGGCAATCCAGAGGACCGCAACGCCCCGCAAGGCGACAGCACCTACGTGCGCAGCACCCCCAACAGCTGGGCGCCGATGTCTTATGACCCGGCGATGAACACGGTCTTCCTGCCGATGGGCAGCGCCTCCACCGACCTCTACGGCGTCGAGCGCAGCGAGCTGGACCACACCTATGGCGCGTCGGTACTGGCTTTGGACGCCACCACCGGCAACCAGAAATGGGTGTTCCAGACCGTGCACAACGACCTGTGGGACTTCGACCTGCCCATGCAGCCGAGCCTGATCGATTTCACGCGGGACGATGGCAAGACCGTCCCGGCGGTGGTGATCGGCACCAAGGCCGGGCAGATCTACGTGCTCGACCGTGCGACCGGCAAGCCGCTGACCCAGGTCGACGAAGTGCCGGTCAAGCCGAGCAATATCCCTAACGAGCCGTACTCCCCGACCCAACCCAAATCGGTAGGCATGCCGCAGATCGGTGCACAGACCCTGACCGAATCGGACATGTGGGGCGCCACCCCGTATGACCAACTGCTGTGCCGCATCGATTTCAAGAAGATGCGCTATGACGGCCTGTACACCGCGCCAGGCACCGACCTGTCGCTGAGCTTCCCAGGTTCGCTCGGTGGCATGAACTGGGGCAGCATCTCCACCGACCCAGTACATGGCTTTATCTTCGTCAACGACATGCGTCTGGGTCTGTGGATTCAGATGATCCCGTCGCAGAACAAAGGCCAGGCCACCTCCGGTGGCGAGGCGCTGAACACGGGCATGGGCGCCGTTCCCCTCAAGGGCACGCCTTATGCTGTGAACAAGAACCGCTTCCTGTCCGTGGCCGGTATTCCGTGCCAGGCACCGCCTTTCGGCACCCTGACCGCCATCGACATGAAGACCCAGCAGATCGCCTGGCAAGTGCCGGTCGGCACTGTCGAGGACACCGGCCCACTCGGTATCCGCATGCACCTGCCGATCAAGATCGGCCTGCCGACCCTCGGCGGTACGCTGTCCACCCAAGGCGGCCTGGTGTTCATCGCCGGTACTCAGGACTTCTACCTGCGCGCCTACGACAGCGGCAATGGCAACGAGATCTGGAAGGCTCGCCTGCCCGTCGGCAGCCAGGGCGGCCCGATGACCTACGTCTCGCCCAAGACCGGCAAGCAGTATGTAGTGGTCACTGCCGGCGGTGCGCGGCAATCCCCTGACCGTGGCGACTACGTGATGGCCTATGCCCTGCCGTAAACCGCGCCGCCTTCTTCGCGGATAAACCCTACCCCACCGAGACCGCGTCGCTCCCTTCGCCGGTTCTCACAAAGACTCCGAGCAGCCTTTGTGGGACCGGCGAACGGGCCCTCACAGACAACCCGAGACTCCGTAATGCCCCGCGTTATTCGCATCACCCCCGCTCTTGCGCTGGCCCTGGCCAGCACCACCGCCATGGCCGACGGCGACCTGATGACCCGCAACACCCTGACCGGTGACTGGGGCGGCTTGCGCCACCAGCTCGAGGAAGATGGCATCAGGTTCACCGGCGACTACAGCGGCGAAACGGCCTACAACGCCCACGGTGGCCTGCACCGTTCGGCACGCTACTCGCAGAACCTCAAGCTCGGCGTACAGTTCGACCTCTCGAAGCTGTACGGCCTGGACAATGCTGGCAAGGTCCAGCTGACGGTCAACGACCGCCGCGGCAACAGCGCCTCCGAGGACCTGGTGGGCAACCGCCTGCCGATCCAGGAAAACTACGGCGGCCTCTACACCCGCCTGACCGAGCTCAGCTACGAGCGCACCCTGTTCACCCCGGCACTCAACGTCAAGCTCGGTTACATGGCCATGGGCAACGACCTGGGCGGGCTCGACAGCGGCATCCTGTGCAACTTCATGAACGCCGGCTTCTGCGGCCACCCGCTGAACATGTCCGGCGGCAGTGGTTGGACCAACTACCCCAACGCGCATCTGGGCGTGAGGGTCAAATACGACTTGTCGCCAGCCTGGCAGGTGCGTGTGGCAGCGTTCAACGTCGACCCCGAAAGCAACGGCAACGCCAGCCGCGCCTGGCACCTGGGGCCCAAGCACACGACCGGCACCGTGGTCCCGGTCGAGCTGGTGTACAAGCTGCAAGGCCAACTGCCTGGCGAGTACAAGCTCGGCTACTACTACGACAGCTCCGATGCCAAACGCATCGGCCGCAATGACCAAGTGTCCGGGCGCAGCGGCCATTACCTGCTGATCGACCAGGCGGTGTGGAACGACCCTGCCCTGCCGGGCCGAAGCTTGCACGCCTTCGGCCAGTATTCGGCCTCAAGCAAAGCGGCCTCGCCGTTTACCAAGTGGTATGGCGCAGGCGTCGTGCTGTACAAGCCGTTCGAAGGGCGCCCGCGCGATACCCTGGCGCTGGGCTACGGTCGCGCCGTGCCCAACCCCCGTAGCCGCGATGTACTCGAGGACGCCGCCCAGGCCGATGGCCAGGACTTCCCCAACCTGGACAGCGCCGAACAGCTGATCGAGCTGAGCTACGGCTACCAGGCCACACCCTGGCTGAACCTGCGGCCGGATGTGCAGTACATCATCGAGCCGGGCGCATTCTCCGGGCAACGCATCGACAACGCGTTGGTGGTGGGACTGCAGGTCAAGGCGAGCTTCTGATCGATTGCACCTCGGGGCGCGGCGAAAGGGGCGCACGCGCCCCAAGGCTCATCGACCCGCGCTCAGGTGCTGCACCAGGCGAAGCAACATGGCATCGCAGGCCTTCAACTGCTCGACACTGATGAACTCATCGGGCTTGTGCCCCTGATCCATGCTGCCAGGCCCGCAGACCACCGTCGCAATGCCCGCCTGATCGAACAGCCCACCCTCGGTACCAAAGGCCACGGTGCCAAACTCCTCGGAGCCGCTGAGCAGCGCGACCAGTTGCGCCGCCTCGCTGTCGGCCGGGGTCGCCAGGCCAGGGTAGGCACTGAGCGGCTTCAGGCGAATGTCACTGTCTGCGCTGACCGCACGCATGCGCGGCAGCAGTTCGGCCTCGGCGTAGGTCTGCAACTGGTCGGCCACGGCCTGGGCCTCGAAGCCCGGCAAGGCGCGCACCTCGAAGTCGAACTCGCACTCGGCCGGGACGATGTTCAGCGCCCGCCCCCCTTTGATCATGCCGGTCTGCACCGTGGAAAACGGCGGGTCGAAGCGTTCGTCATGGTGCTCGGGACGCGCCAGGCCATCGCCGATCTCGCCGAGCTTGCCGATCAGGCGCGCGGCGTATTCGATCGCATTGACCCCATAGGGCGCGTACGCCGAATGGCACGCGGCGCCGTGCACCTGGCAACGCATGGCCAACTTGCCTTTGTGGCCCAGCACTGGCTTGAGCTCGGTAGGCTCGCCGATCAGGCACAGGCGCGGTTTGTGGGGACGTTGCTCGAGGGCTGCCAGCATGGAGCGCACGCCTAGGCAGCCGACCTCCTCATCGTAGGAAAACGCCAGATGCACCGGCCATTTCAACGGCTGCGCGAGAAACGCCGGCACCGCCGCCAGCACCGAAGCGATGAAACCTTTCATGTCCGCCGTACCGCGCCCGTACAGACGCCCGTCACGTTCGGTCAACGCGAAAGGCTTGACTGTCCAGGCCTGGCCATCGACCGGCACCACATCGGTGTGCCCGGACAACACCACGCCACCCTGGTCCTTAGGGCCTATGGTGGCGAACAAGTTGGCCTTGGTGCCCTCTTCGTTGTGGAAAAGCTCGCAGTCCACACCCAGCCCGGCCAGGTAATCACGAATGAAACCGATCAGCTCCAGGTTGGATTCGCGGCTGACGGTGGCAAATCCCACCAGCCGGGCCAGCAGTTCGCGACTGCTCGACTCACTCATCGCCTGGCACTCCATAGCTTGGCGCGGCGGTTGGGTTCAACGCACGGGTCACGTAGTCCTGCATCTGCGGGCGGTAGTCTTGCCACAGTTTGTCCAGCGCGCCGATAGGGTCCTCGTCCGCCCAGTCCACCCGCAGGTCTACCAGCGGCCAGGTCAGCTCACCGGCAATCTTCATCGCTGCCGAATGCACCGGCCCCGCTTCGCCGCCAGCGGCCATGGCCGCGTGCATCGCAGCCAACAGACGATCGGCCAGGTGCCCGGCCGTTTGCTCGAAGGCCGCGACCATGGCCTCGATCACCTGGATCGAGGACAACAGATTGCCTGCTGCCGCGCACTGCTCGCCGGCCACTGCGTTGTGCACGCCGAGTGCTTCCTTGCCAGTGAACAATGCCACCTGCCCCTGGCTGTCGATCACCGTCACCTGCCGGTATTCGCTCCAGCCATTGGCCGTGAGCACCCGGTCCAGCGCGGCCGCCGGCAGTTGCCCTTGCTCCAGGGCATCGAGTATTTGCGGGCCCAACGCGGGCAAGGTGATGTTCTGCGTGGCCACCGCGCCGACACCTGCACGTACCCAAGGACAACGTGCGCCTACTGCGATGCTCGATGAGCTGATGGCGATACCGAGCTGGCCGGTTTCCTGGCAACGGCCGATGATGGAAAAGGTCATGTTCTGTGGCTCCTGAGGGTCTGTCTAATGCACAGCGAAAACAACTTTTCGCGCGAATGGGAGCATTCTGGGCAGAAGCCATTGACCCACGAAACCAACTTTTTCCTAGGACCAGAAAAGGAAAAAACTAAGGCCATAAAACATCAATAAAAACGGCACTCAAATAAACAGGAAACATAGCTCAACGCCGCGCCGATCAAGGCCTTCGGTAATTTATAGGCAATCATTAGCTAAATAATATTTTCGCGTTGCAAAGCACATCCCTAGTCTGGCCTCAGGCAAAGGCGGTACCCCACCGACCTGAATAAAACCGCCTTCCAAGAAGGGCTCAGACATGACATTGAACAACATCGAAATCGACACTCTCGTGGTCGGCGCCGGCCAGGCTGGCGTGGCCATGAGCGAACACCTGAGCAAACTCGGCGTGCCGCACCTGGTGCTGGAGCGCAAGCGCATCGCCGAGGCCTGGCGCACCGGGCGCTGGGATTCGTTGGTGGCCAACGGCCCGGTCTGGCACGACCGCTTCCCGGGCCTGGAATTCGACCTCGACCCGGATGCCTTCGCCGGCAAGGACCAGGTCGCCGACTACTTCGAGACCTACGTGCGCAAGTACAACCTGCCCGTACGGACCGGCATTGAAGTGAAGAAGGTGGTACGCAACGCCGACTGCCCAGGCTTCACCATCGAAACCAACGAAGGCGTGATCCGTGCCAACCGCGTAGTGGCCGCGACCGGTCCTTTCCAACGCCCGGTGATTCCGGCCATCGCCCCGAAGGACGAGCGCCTGCACCAAATCCACTCGGCCGCCTACTACAACCCCGAGCAACTGCCCGAAGGCGCTGTGCTGGTGGTGGGCGCTGGCTCCTCCGGCGTGCAGATCGCCGAAGAGCTGATGCGCGCCGGGCGCCAGGTGTACCTCTCGGTCGGGGCCCATGACCGTCCGCCACGGTCCTACCGCAACCGCGACTTCTGCTGGTGGCTGGGTGTGCTGGGCGAATGGGACGCCGAGATCGCCAAACCGGGCCGCGAACACGTGACCATCGCCGTCAGTGGTGCCCGCGGTGGCCATACCGTGGACTTCCGCGCCCTCGCCCACCAAGGCATGACGTTGGTCGGCCTGACCCAGTCGTTCGAGAACGGCGTGGTGCGCTTCCAGGACGACCTTGCCGACAACATCCGCCGTGGCGATGAGAACTACCTGGCCCTGCTGGATGCCGCCGATGCCTACATCGAGCGTAACGGCTTGGACCTGCCGCAGGAGCCAGAAGCCCGCAAGCGTCTGCCCGATCCTGAATGCGTCAGCCACCCGCTGCGCGAGCTCGACCTGGCCAAGGCCGGCGTCAACACCATCATCTGGGCCACCGGCTACGGCGTGGATTTCAGCTGGCTGCAGGTCGACACCTTCGATGCCAACGGCAAGCCGCTGCACCAGCGCGGCGTGTCCCGCGAGCCGGGTGTGTACTTCCTCGGCCTGCCCTGGCTGTCGCGCCGCGGCTCATCATTCATCTGGGGCGTCTGGCACGACGCCAAGCATGTGGCCGGCCACATCGCCACCCAACGCACATACCAGGCCTACCGCGATCGCGAACAGCGTGAAGCGGATGCCGAGCAGTCCCCAACCTCGATCCAGAAAGTCAGCACCCTCGGAGCGCACTGATGCCTACCCATACCCGTATCCGCATGTTCAACACCAAGGCGACCTACCCCAATCAGTCGCTGGACAACGACCTCTGCCAGGCAGTGCGTGCCGGCAACACGATCTATGTGCGCGGCCAGGTCGGTACCGACTTCGAAGGTCGTCTGGTAGGCCTGGGCGATCCTCGTGCCCAAGCCGAGCAAGCGATGAAGAACGTCAAGCAGCTGCTTGAAGAAGCCGGTTCGGACATGTCGCACATCGTCAAGACCACCACCTACATCACCGACCCCCGCTTCCGTGAGCCGGTGTATCAGGAAGTCGGCAAATGGCTCAAAGGCGTGTTCCCGATCTCCACCGGACTGGTGGTGGCGGGCCTGGCCCAGGCTGAATGGCTGATGGAGATCGATGTGATCGCCGTGGTGCCGGACCAGGCGTAACACCCTGGCGTTTGCGGGGTTGCTTTGCAGCCCCCTTGCGGGCAAGCCCGCTCCCCTCAGGCGACAAGGCCTTGGGGAGCGGGCTTGCCCGTTCAGGGCTCATGGAAGCTCAAAGCTTGGCCAGTTCCTCCCGGCAGAACTCGACGAACAATTGCGCAGGTTTGGTCAGTTGGACCCGCTTCAACCGCGCCGCCGCCAGCCCCGACAGGGCCACCGGCTCGGCGATGTCCAGCGTCACCAGCCGCTGTCCATCGTAGGTGTATTCGGAATGTGGCCGGGTCACCAGCAACGAAAACCCGAAACCCTGCCCAACCATCCCCCGCACCATCTCGATCGATGGCGAACTGAAGACAATGTTCGGCGTCAGGCCCATCTCGTTGAACAGGCTGACGAAATAGGTGCGGCTCGGCGCGACATCGAGCAGGATCATCGGCTCCGGGCACAAGTCACGCAGCGACACCTGAGCCTGACCTGCGAAGCGGTGCTTTTCAGGAAGCAGCACGTAGGGCTTTTGCGGCGGCATCAATGGCTCGGCTTCGATGGTGCCGTCCAGGTCATGGTCGTAGAGAAAAGCCAGATCGAATGTGCCGGCGGTCAGGCCCTGGATCAGGTCCTGCTGCTCGCCATCGCGCAGGCGGATGTCCACGCCCGGATAACGCTCACGAAAGCCTGCGATCAACCTGGGCAGATACAGCGGCGCCACCGTCTCGAAGCAGCCGATATCGATCTGCCCGGCCACGGTGTCGTTGTCGGCCAAGGCGTTCTGCTCGAACTCGTGGGTCATCTGCAGCAGCGCCTTGGTCTTGGCATAGAAGCGCTTGCCGCTGGGGGTCAGCGAAACGCCCTGGGCATGGTGGCGGATGAACAACTGGACGCCGAAGCTCTCTTCCAGGCTTTTGATGGCCGTGGAGATCGACGGCTGCGCGATGTACAGCTGGCGCGATGCCTCGGCGACGCTGCCGGCCTCCACGGTGGTGACGAAATACTTGAGTTGACGCAAGGTATAGGAAGCCACAGGTACCTCTCTGACGCCGCATGCGGCGTAGCGGATTTTTCCTGCCACCTTACCTTAGCGCTGGGCCCACAGGCGCGTGGGTGAGCAAGGATTTGCCTATGGGTTGAAGATATTTTTCATGGCACGAGCGCAGCCGTGAGGTTAAACGTGTGACGCGCAAAAGGGCCGCAGAGCGGCCCCTCCGAAAAGCCCTGGCTGTTCAGGGCGGTTACGACATCACATCGCGTATACCTGGGATGCGCTTACTGCACCACCCCGCACGCTACCCGGGCGCCGCCACCGCCCAGTTTCTCAGGATGGTCGCTGTGGTTGTCACCACCGGCATGCACCATCAGGGCATGCTCCTTGAAATCGTCCACCTTGAGTCGAGGTGCCAAAACTGGAGTCGTAGCCTTGCCGTCGGCACCGACATACAACGCTGGCAAGTCGCCGCGATGGCCGCCTGCGTCGTACGGGCCTTTGTGAGCGTTGGTCGCCGCCGGATCCCAGTGGCCCCCGGCGGCGCCGGCCGGCACGGACTTGCCGTTCTCCTCGGCCGCGTCGCATGTAGGGCGCTGGTGCAAGTGGAAGCCGTGCACACCCGGAGGCAGGTCGGCAAGATCCGGGGTGAGCAATGCCCCGTACGGGGTCTGCTCGAGGGTGACCGTCCCGATCGACTTGCCTGGGCCGTCCGGGCCGGCAAGCTGCAATTCCACCTTCTGGTCGGCCTGAGCAAGGCCGGCGGTGACCAGCAAGGCGGTCATTACCAGTGCTTTCATGTGATTTCTCCTTGGTTTGGAACAACGGACGTCTTACCTGCAGAACACGCCACCTGACAGGTGGACTGCGTACGCTGCCAGCGATTCCATTCGATCGCAGTCAGACGTACTTCTGTCTTGTGTAAGGAACCTCTACGAGGTTTGCGTTTTCTACCCGACATCCACTCAAGGAGGGCTGCACCATGCTCGATCCCGCAACCGGCATGCAACCAGGCGAACGCTACACCGTCGATAACGAGGAGCGTACCTGGCAATTCACGGGTTTCTTCCTCGATGGAAAGTACTATCTCGACACCGACCTCAACACCGCCGTCGGCTGGCTGGAGGGTACTCGGTTCTACTATGACGACCTTGACCCGGATGGCCAGCCGATCTTTGCGGATCGACTGGCCGGCACCATCGAGGATCTGGTGTTGACTCTGGTCGATGGCGCGACGCTCAAGCTCGAAGGCTCATTGCAGGGTCATCCGAGCGACGCACGCAAAGGCCTCTGAACCGCTCGAGACCTCCGGGTCAATCGAAGTCCCAGTAAGGCTGGCAGTGCCCGACTTCGGTCCAGCCCGTGCCCTCCGGGCACTCTGGCCCGAAATCCCAATAGCTGAGCAGGGCATCGCCGGCGATGACGCCGGTCTGGACAATTGGAGACGGCGTAGCGGCCCCAGGGGCGGACTCGGTGCTGTGGGCGAACGGGGTCAGGCCCGCGGTGAACAACAGAGCGATTACGGCACGTTTTTTCATATCGTTTTCTCGTGTGTTTCTGACGTCGATGAAGCAGGCGAACCGTCATGATCTGCCTGCCGACCGGTGAGGGATCTCGTCCTTCACCTACGCCCACTGTCGTCTGGCAACGCCCCCTCTAGCACCAGGAAATCTACTCGGTCATTACGCTGAATCGATGTCGCGTTCGAGCGCCGTCCTACGCCTGCCCTCAAGACATCGTTCAGCTCTCTTCGCATTCCAGCGACTGCGCTGATGGGGCGAGTCACCTTCAAACTCACTCTGACGACGCTGATCTGGCCACCAGCCTCGTTCGACCATTGGGCCACACTCAAGGAGCGCCACCTCCCAACATCCCACGCTCTACGATGAAATCGATCACCGCCTGCAACCCCTCACCCTTCTTCAGATTGCTGAAAGTCCACGGTCGCTCGGGGCGCATGCGTCGGGTATCGCGCTCCATCACCTCCAGCGAAGCACCGACATGAGGCGCCAGATCGGTCTTGTTGATCACCAGGAAATCCGACTTGGTGATGCCTGGCCCTCCTTTGCGGGGAATCTTCTCGCCTTCGGCGACATCGATGACATAAATCGTCAGGTCAGCGAGTTCCGGACTGAATGTCGCACTGAGGTTGTCGCCTCCGCTTTCGACGAAGATCGCATCGAGATTGCCAAACTTACGCGTCAGCGCCTCTACGGCAGCCAGGTTCATCGAGGCGTCTTCGCGGATCGCCGTATGCGGACAACCACCGGTCTCCACCCCGACAATACGCTCAGGCTCCAAGGCACCGGCCTCGGTGAGGATGCGCTGATCCTCCTTGGTGTAGATGTCGTTGGTCACGACCGCGAGTTGGTAGTGGTCACGCATGGCCTTGCACAAGGCTTCGAGCAATGCGGTCTTGCCGGAGCCGACCGGTCCGCCGACGCCGACGCGCAGGGGGTTTTGATGACTTTGCATGAAGGTCTTCCTCAAGAACGGAACAAACGGGTGTATTGGATTTCATGACAGGAAGAGGCAATGGCGAGCCGCGGCAGGCTGCCGCCGAGCTGGTCATCGTCCAGCGCCAGGGCGCGATCGAGCACGGCAGGCAGCGCCTGCCCCAGGTCGCGCAGTAGCGTCTGGGCCGCCTGCTGGCCGAACGGCACCAGCTTGACCCCGGCCATCACCGCGCTTTCGAGCCAGGCAAAGCCGTGGCCCAAGGCCAACTGACGCAACGGGATGGACCAATGCACGCCAAGCCAGGCCATGCCGCTCAGTTGGCTCAGGTCGAGACTGGCCCGCCAGTCCGGGGCCTGCCCCAGCTGCCAGCCATCGAGCAGCCGCGCCAGCGCACTGCCACGCTGCTGTTCTTCCAGCCGCAACTCGGCAGTCTCACGGTTGGCCAGCACGAAGCGGCTCCAATGCGCGAAGGCGCCGGCATCATTTGCCTGGCAGGCGTGATAGAGCCGCGCCAACACTGGCCAGTCGAGGTAGCCGAGGGTGTCGTTCAATTGCTCGCGTTGCCAGGCAGCGAAGGTTGCAGTGTCGCGCACCCAACCGGCCTCCACGGCCCACTCCAACCCCTGGGAGTAGGTGAAACCGCCTACCGGCAGGCCTGGACTGGCCAGTTGCAGTAGGCGCAGCAGCGCGAGGTCGACGTCCATCAACCGGCCAGCACCAAGGCCGCCCCCGCCAGCATCCCCCCACCGACGGCCTTCTGCAGGCCCGTGTGACGACGCAACAGGCAGCCGACGGCAAATCCCACTGCCAGCAGCAGCGTGCTGACGAGAACGAAACCTGAGCCGAACAGCCAGAATGCGCTGGGTGTAGCCTCCACGCCATGGGCCCAGCCATGGAACAGGGCGAACATCGGCATGATCACTGCCAGCAGCCTTTGCCGACTGGGCAGCAACAAGGCGCCTGCGATCACCCATACCGACACGGCGATCATCGCTTCCATACCCAGCACGTCACCAACCAGATGACCGCACACCGCCCCACCAACCATCGCCGCCAAGGTGGCCAGCGGCAGGCCCAGGCTTCGGCGCGTCAGGGCCGCCAGCACACCGGTGCCCAGCAACATCAACAGATGATCGAGACCGGTCAGTGGATGCAACAGGCCGTCGCGCAAGGGGCTACTGTCGTGACCAGGGTGGGCGAAGGCCGGCAGGGCCACCAGCAGCAGGACAACGGCTAACGTCTTTTTCATTGAAAACTCCCAAGATGGCTCAGCAATAGGCAGGCAAGCGCACGAACTGATGGTCGTGGCCGTGATGATGGGGCGCGCTCTGGTAGGCCCCAGCTTCAGGTTCGAAAGGCGCCTGTTCGGTCACCACGCTCAAGCCCAGGCCGCGCAGCATCTCGTCCAGGACATGATCGTGCTGGAAACGCAGCAGGCCAGGTTCGATCTGCAACGGCACATGGCGGTTGCCCAGGTGGTAGGCCGCGCGGGCCAGCAGCAGCGGGTCGGTGCAACGCACCGTGGACACCTGCTCGGGCGCGGCAAGCACTTGCACTACATGGTGACCTTCGGCGTCACCGAGCAGCTCGCCGCCACGCAGCAGGTGACCACGCTCAAGCATCAGGCCTGCCTCTCGGCCGTCGTCCAGGGTGATACGCAGGCGGCTTTTGATGCGGCAATCCACGTCCAGGGTAACGGTGCCGGTCACAGGGCCTACTTCGTTGAGTCGACGGGTCAGGACAATCATGGGTTTTCCTCAGAACAGAAAATAACGCTGGGCCAACGGGAGTTCGCGGGCCGGTTCGCACACCAGCAGCTCGCCGTCGGCGCGCACCTGATAAGTCTGGGCATCTACCTCGATAAGCGGTTGCAGGCTGTTGTGGACCATGTCGGCCTTGCGTACCCGCCGACAGCCGCGGGCCACACCGATCAGACTGCGCAGACCAAGTGTCTCGGCCAGGCCCCTGTCCATGGCCAATTGCGGCAGGAAGGTCATGCGCGTGGCCTGCCGGGCCGCGCCGAGTGCGCCGAACATCGGCCGGTAATGCACAGGTTGCGGCGTGGGAATCGAGCCATTGATATCGCCCATCGGCGCCGTGACGATCATTCCGCCCTTGAGCACCAAGGCCGGCTTGACGGCGAAGAAGGCCGGCGACCAGAGCACCAAGTCAGCAAGCTTGCCCACCTCCACCGATCCCACCTCATGGGCGATGCCATGGGTCAGGGCCGGGTTGAGGGTGTACTTGGCGATGTAGCGCTTGACCCGGAAGTTGTCGCTGTAATCGCTGTCAGGCGACAACGGCCCGCGGCGCAGCTTCATCTGGTGCGCCACTTGCCAGGTGCGCAGCACCACCTCGCCCACCCGGCCCATGGCCTGTGAGTCCGAAGAGGTCATCGCGAAAGCCCCCATGTCATGGAGGATATCCTCGGCGGCAATGGTCTCGCGGCGTATGCGCGACTCGGCGAAGGCCACATCCTCGGCAATGCTCGGGTCCAGGTGATGGCAGACCATGAGCATGTCCAGGTGTTCGTCGACGGTGTTCACGGTATAGGGCAGCGTCGGGTTGGTCGAAGAGGGCAATACATTGGCCTGCCCGGCTGCGCGGATGATGTCCGGCGCATGACCGCCCCCGGCACCTTCGGTGTGGAAGGTGTGGATGGTGCGATCACCGATGGCGGCCAGGGTGTCTTCGATACACCCGGACTCATTGAGCGTGTCGGTGTGGATCGCCACCTGGATGTCCAGCGCCTCGGCCACGCCCAGGCAGCAGTCGATGGCAGCCGGCGTGGAGCCCCAGTCTTCGTGCAGTTTCAGGCCCACCGCTCCGGCGGCGATCTGCTCCTGCAAGGCTTCGGGCCGCGAAGCATTGCCTTTGCCCAACAAGCCGATGTTGATCGGCAGGCTGTCGGCGGCCTGGAGCATGCGCGCCAAGTACCAGGGGCCGGGCGTGCAGGTGGTGGCATTGGTGCCGGTGGCCGGCCCGGTGCCGCCCCCGATGAACGTGGTGACGCCACTGATCAAGGCTTCCTCTACCTGTTGCGGGCAGATGAAGTGGATGTGCGAGTCGATGCCACCGGCAGTGATGATCTTGCCCTCGGCAGCGATCACTTCGGTGCCCGGCCCGACGGGGACGGTGACCCCTGGCTGGACATCCGGATTGCCCGCCTTGCCGATCGCGGCGATACGCCCATGACGCACGCCGATATCGGCCTTGACGATGCCCCAGTGATCGATGATCAAGGCGTTGGTCAGCACCAGGTCCATCGCCTCGGCGGCGAGCATCTGGCCCTGGCCCATGCCATCGCGGATAACCTTGCCACCACCGAACTTGACCTCTTCACCGTATACGGTGAAGTCCTTTTCCACCTCGACCCACAGGGCGGTATCGGCCAGGCGCACACGGTCGCCGACCGTCGGGCCGAACATGTCGGCATAGGCCTGCCGGGATATCCGACTCATACCCTGCCCTCCAGTGCGCCCATGACCCTGCCCTGGAAGCCGTACACCTCCCGCTTGCCGGCGTAGGCGACCAACTGAACGGTACGGGCCTGCCCAGGCTCGAAACGCACGGCGGTGCCGGCCGGGATATCCAGGCGATAGCCCCGGGCCACCTCACGCTCGAAGACCAGGCAATCATTGACCTCGTAGAAGTGGTAGTGCGATCCGACCTGCACCGGACGGTCGCCATGGTTGGCCACGCTGACGCTGACAGTCGGGCGGCCCTTGTTGAGTTCGATGTCGCCGTCAGCGACCTGGATTTCTCCGGGGATCATGCTCGGCTCCTCAGACGATGGGGTCATGCACGGTCACCAGCTTGGTGCCGTCGGGAAAGGTCGCCTCGACCTGAACGTCGTGGAGCATCTCGGCCACGCCCTCCATTACCTGCGCCCGCCCCAGTACTTCACGGCCCAGGCTCATCAGCTCGGCGACACTGCGCCCATCACGGGCGCCTTCGAGCACAGCGGCGCTGATCAGCGCCACCGCCTCCGGGTAGTTGAGCCTCAAGCCACGGGCCAGGCGCCGCTCGGCCAGCAACGCTGCGGTGAACAACAGCAGTTTGTCTTTCTCTCTTGGGGTCAGCTCCATGGCCTCTCTCTCAGGTGGCCCAGATGCGCGGCGGGCACGGCGCCAGGCCGAGGACAGCCGGACGCAGCAGGTGCCAGAGGCGCTGCAGGGTGGATTGCAGGTGTTGGTTGTCATGGTCGAGCAGGCGGATCACCAGCAAGGGCCCCAGCAAGGTGGCGCCAGCAGGATTGCCCAAGCCCTCCAGTGCCTGGCGCACGCGCTCGAGCAGCGCTGGATTGGCGGGCGCTGCGCAAAACGTAGCGACCAGCGGGTAGCCGCCAAGCTTGTCCAACCCCCCGGCTTCGATGCGCAGCCGCTCCTGCAGCCCAGGGTCATCTGCCAGTTCGATGCACAGGCTGCTATCGAGTGCGCCCTGCTCGAAGCGCTCGCCCATGACCGGTCGCCCCAGGCACAGGGTTTCCCAGGCCAGCAACCGTGCACCGGGCTCGAGCGTGAAGCGGCTGTCGAGCCTGGCTCGCGCGCCACTGAAGAAGATGCTGTCCTGGGGCAGCCATTCCAGCGTGCTGCCCGCCGCCAGGTGGAACCGCTGCGTGAGCCGTGCCGTAGGCCCGATGCTGCGGTAGAACTTGCTCGCCCCCGGCATGGTCAGCAGTGCGTGGCTGCCAGGTTCTAGATGAACCTCCAATTCCAGCCGGTCACCGGCGACGATGCCACCTGGCGGATGCAGGACATAGACATGACAGGGTGCACCTTCGGGATGGAACGGACGCTGCACCAAAAGAGGACCGAAGTGCCGCCGCGCACCAAGGCGGGTCACCCCTTCGCACTGGATGAAGCGCAGTTGGAGACAGGCGCTCCAGCCAGGTTGCTGCTCGAGTTGTTCCTTGCGCTGCGCCAACGACATCCACAAGCCCCCGAAAACACGCGGCCTTGCGGCCGTGAAGCGGGTCAGAAGCAGCGCTGGATGCCCTGCAGGCCTGACCACTTGATCAAATTCTTTGGCAGGGACATAGCAGGTAACGGGCCAACTCTTCGCTTGAGGCTGGATGAAAAGATTCAGCGCACCACGTCGTCGCAAGGGCTGACCAGCCGGTCGCCCGTCTGGGCAATTCATGACTGGACGTTTCGGATCCGCGGCGGATGTATTATCGTGGCGAGGTGCGCATATAAAAGCAGCCTGAGCGATCAGGCCCTAGGCAATACAAGAGGGTGTCATGAGTAACGAGAGCATTAACTGGGACAAGCTGGGCTTCGACTATATCAAGACCGACAAGCGCTACCTGTCCGTATGGCGCAACGGCGAGTGGGACAAAGGCACCCTGACCGAAGACAACGTGCTGCACATCAGTGAAGGCTCCACCGCCCTGCACTATGGCCAGCAATGCTTCGAAGGCCTGAAGGCCTATCGTTGCAAGGACGGCTCGATCAATCTGTTCCGCCCTGACCAGAACGCCGCCCGCATGCAGCGCAGCTGCGCCCGGCTGCTGATGCCGCAAGTGCCGACCGATGTGTTCATCGAGGCCTGCAAGCAAGTGGTCAAGGCCAACGAGCGCTTCGTACCACCGCACGGCAAAGGCGCCCTTTACCTGCGTCCGTTCGTCATCGGCACCGGCGACAACATCGGCGTGCGCACCGCGCCGGAGTTCATCTTCTCGATCTTCGCCATCCCGGTCGGCTCGTACTTCAAAGGCGGCATGAAACCGCACAACTTCACCATCTCCAGCTATGACCGCGCCGCCCCGCAAGGTACCGGCGCCGCCAAGGTCGGTGGCAACTATGCGGCCAGCCTGATGCCAGGTGCCGAAGCGAAGAAGAACAACTTCGCCGATGCCATCTACCTGGACCCGCTGACCCACAGCAAGATCGAGGAAGTCGGTTCGGCCAACTTCTTCGGCATCACCAAGGACAACGAGTTCGTCACCCCGAAATCGGCCTCCGTCCTGCCGGGCATCACCCGTCTGTCGCTGATGGAACTGGCCGCCTCGCGCCTGGGCCTTAAAGTGGTCGAAGGCGATGTCGAGATCAACAACCTCGATCGCTTCGTCGAAGCCGGCGCCTGCGGTACCGCCGCAGTCATCACGCCGATCGGCGGGATCGAGTACAACGGCAAGCTGCACGTCTTCCACGACCTGGAAAAAGTCGGCCCGGTCACCCAGAAGCTCTACAACGAGCTGACCGGCATCCAGAGCGGCGACGTCGAAGCGCCAGCCGGCTGGATCGTCAAGGTCGCCTGAGGCTCCGTCCTCCCCTTGAAAAACGGGGCATGCCAGCAATGGCATGCCCCGTTTTCATTTTCCATACCCGCCTTTGGCGGTGCGCCCGTTCACCAAGGTCAAAGGGGGATCTCGGCCCCGCAGACTCAGGCCGATCAGGTCTTGATGCAGCAAATGAATTTTTCTTAAATCGCGCAATGTCTATTCTTTGGCACAATCAAGCCTCCAATCGCTGCCCAGGTACTAGCATGCCCCGCGTACTGACCATCGAAGACGACGCCGTCACCGCCCAGGAGATCGTCGCCGAACTGTCCAGCCATGGCCTGGAAGTGGACTGGGCCGACAATGGCCGTGAAGGCCTGTCCAAGGCCATCGGTGGAGGCTACGACCTGATCACCTTGGATCGCATGTTGCCCGAGGTCGATGGGTTGACCATCGTCACCACCCTGCGCAACCTCAAGATCGCCACCCCTATCCTGATGATCAGCGCCCTCTCCGATGTCGACGAGCGCGTGCGCGGCTTGCGCGCCGGCGGCGACGACTACCTGACCAAGCCGTTCGCCTCCGACGAGATGGCCGCACGGGTCGAAGTACTGCTGCGCCGCAACAGCGTGCCGGTGACCCAGACCCGTCTGCAGGTCGCCGACCTCGAGTTGGACCTGATCAGCCACGAAGCGCGCCGCGGCGAGCAGACCCTCAACCTGCTACCCACCGAATACAAGCTGCTGGAATACCTGATGCGCCATGCCGGCCAGGTCATCACCCGGATGATGATTTTCGAAGAAGTCTGGGGCTACCACTTCGACCCTGGCACCAACCTGATCGACGTGCACATCGGTCGCCTGCGCAAGAAGATCGACCCGCCTGGCCAGAACCCGCTCATCCGTACCGTGCGGGGCTCCGGCTATGCCATTGCCGAACCCGTCTAAGGGCTGGAGCTCCTCCACCAGCCGCCTGCTGGCGCTGTACAGCTTCCTGTTCGTGGCCTGGAGCAGCATCCTCATGGGGGTGCTGTACTTCGAGGTCTCAAGCTACCTGAACAAGCTCACCCGCCACTCCATGCTGCAACGCCAGCACCTGTTCTCCCACATGAGTGGCAAGCAGCTCGACGATGCGCTGATCGCAAGCCAGGCGTTCGAGGAGCGCGGTTTCGACGCCTACGGCCTGTTCGACGCCCAGCTCAACCCCATTGGCGGGCGTGTGCGCTTCATCCCACCGGAGCTCGGGCTCGATGGCGAAGTCCACGAACTCAAGCGATGCCTGGATGCCGACGACCCACACCTGCCCCGCGACAGCTGCGACGCCGTGGCGATCCGCATCAAGGATGGACGCTGGTTGGTGCTGGTCCGCGACAACGGCTCGCTGTTCGTGGTTACACGGATCATCCTGCATGCCTTGCTCTGGGGCATCTCCCTGACCTTGATCCCCGGTTTCGCCGGTTGGTACCTGCTGCGCAGGCGACCGCTCAAACGTATCAGGGCGATCCAGGCCCAGGCCGAGCTGATCGTCGCAGGTGACCTCACCCATCGCCTACCGCTGTCGGCGCGGCGTGACGAGCTGGACATGCTGGCGGCCATCGTCAATGCCATGCTCGACCGCATCGAACGGTTGATGCACGAGGTCAAGGGTGTTTGTGACAACATCGCCCATGATCTGCGCACGCCGCTCACTCGCCTGCGTGCGCAGCTTTACCGGATCCGCCAGCAAGGCGGTGACAACGCGCCCGAGGCCCAGGCCTTGGAGCAGGCAATTGCCGAGACCGACACGCTGATGGCGCGCTTTCGCGGACTGTTGCGCATCAGCGAACTGGAAGACCGTCAGCGCCGCGCCGGGTTCGTCGAACTCGATCCCCACGCCTTGCTGCTGGAGCTCTTCGACTTCTACCTGCCGCTGGCCGAAGATGGTGGCATCCGCCTGACCCTGGAGCAGCCCGTGCAGTTGCCGGCGCTGCACGGGGACCGGGAACTGCTGTTCGAGGCGCTGGCCAATCTGGTGGGTAACGGCATCAAGTTCACACCGGAGGGTGGACAGGTACGGATCCAGGCGCGTGAGTATGCCAGCGGCCTGTATATCGCCATCGAGGACAGTGGACCGGGGATTCCGGAGCAAGAGCGCGCGGCAGTGTTGAAGCGTTTCTATCGCAGTGAGGAAGGCCATCGCCACCCGGGGTTCGGGCTGGGGCTGTCGATCGTCGCGGCGATCGTCGACCTGCATGGGTTCCGGCTGGAGGTGGGAAGCAGCGAGCTGGGCGGGGCGAAGCTGACGCTGCATTGCCCGTTGGCGGGGCCAGCCAAGTAACGACTGGGGCCGCCTTGCGGCCCTTCGCGGGTTGACCCGCGAAAAGCTGCAAAAAGCAGCCCCAATCAACGCATCGATCAGTCAGCCAGGCGCCAGGTGGTACCGCCCTTGCCGTCTTCCAGGACCACGCCCATGGCGGTCAGCTGGTCACGGATACGGTCGGACTCGGCCCAGTTCTTGTCCGCACGCGCCTGCAAGCGCGCCTGGATCAGCGCTTCCACTTCAGCGGCGTCGACCTTGCCCTCAGCCCCGGCGCGCAGGAAGTCATCGGCGTCCAGTTGCAGTACACCCAGCACATCTCCCAGCTCACGCAGACGACCCGCAAGACCGGCAGCGGCCTCAGGATCGCTGTCACGCAGGCGGTTGATCTCGCGCACCAGGTCGAACAGCACGGCGCAGGCCTCCGGCGTACCGAAATCGTCGTTCATCGCCACGCTGAAACGCTCGACGAACTCCTCGCCTCCCTTGGCCTCGACACGCGGCAGACCACGCAGCGCGTGGTAGAAGCGCTCCAAGGCACCCTTGGACTCACGCAGGCTGTCCTCGGAGTAGTTAATGGCGCTGCGATAGTGGCTGGCCACCAGCAGGTAGCGCACCACCTCAGGGTGATACTTGTCGAGCACATCACGGATGGTGAAGAAGTTGTTCAACGACTTGGACATCTTCTCGCCGTTGATACGGATCATGCCGCAGTGCATCCAGGCATTGGCGTAAGGCTTGCCGGTGGCCGCCTCGCTCTGGGCGATCTCGTTCTCGTGGTGCGGGAACTCCAGGTCGCTGCCGCCGCCGTGGATGTCGAAGCTCTCGCCCAGGCAGCAGGTGGACATGACCGAGCACTCGATGTGCCAGCCCGGACGGCCCGGCCCCCACGGCGACTCCCAGCTCGGCTCGCCCGGCTTGGCGGCTTTCCACAGGACGAAGTCCAGCGGGTCCTGCTTGGCTTCGCCCACTTCGATCCGCGCGCCGATGCGCAAGTCTTCGATCTTGCGCCGCGACAGCTTGCCGTAGCCGACGAACTTGCCGACCCGGTAGTACACGTCGCCATTGCCCGGTGCGTAGGCATAACCCTTGTCGATCAGGGTCTGGATCATTGCGTGCATGCCGGGGATATGGTCGGTGGCGCGCGGCTCCTGATCCGGCGGCAGAATGTTCAGACGGCGCTCGTCTTCGTGCATGGCATCGATCATGCGCGCGGTCAGCTCATCGAAGCGCTCGCCGTTGTCATTGGCGCGGTTGATGATCTTGTCGTCGATGTCAGTGATGTTGCGCACATAGGTCAGCTCGTAGCCGCTCTTGCGCAGCCAACGGGTGATCAGGTCGAAGGCGACCATGCTGCGGCCGTGGCCCAGGTGGCAATAGTCGTACACGGTCATGCCGCACACGTACATGCGCACCTTGTTGCCGTCCAGGGGCTTGAAGGCTTCCTTGGTCTTGCTCAGGGTGTTGTAGATGGTAAGCACGGCGATTCCTTAGCTGCCCCAGGAGTCACGCAGGGTGACGGTGCGGTTGAACACCGGACGGCCCGGTTGGCTGTCCTTGAGGTCGGCGCAGAAGTAGCCTTCGCGCTCGAACTGGAAGCGGTCCTCAGGCGCGGCCTGGGCCAGCGACGGCTCGGCGCGGCAGCCGGTCAGCACCTGCAGCGAATCCGGGTTGATGTTGTCCAGGAAGCTGCCGCCCTCCTCGGTCTTCTCCGGGTTCGGCGAACGGAACAGGCGGTCGTACAGGCGCACCTCGCACTCCACGCTGCCTTCGGCCGGAACCCAGTGGATCACGCCCTTGACCTTGCGGCCCTCGGGGTTCTTGCCCAGGGTGTCCGGATCATACGAGCAGCGCAGTTCGACGATATTGCCGTCGGCATCCTTGATGGCCTCGTCGGCACGGATCACGTAGCTGCCGCGCAGACGCACCTCGCCAGCAGGCTCCAGGCGCTTGTAGCCTTTGGGCGGCTCTTCCATGAAGTCGTCACGGTCGATGTACAGCTCACGGGAGAACGGCAGCACGCGCACGCCCATGTCTTCTTTCGGATGGCGCGGCAGTTCGAGTTGCTCGACCTTGCCTTCCGGGTAATTGGTGATCACCACCTTCAGCGGACGCAGCACGCACATGGCGCGCGGCGCGGTGCGGTCGAGGTCGTCACGGATGCTGAACTCGAGCATGGACATGTCGACCACGCCGTCGGAGCGGTTGGTGCCGATCATCTCGCAGAAGTTGCGGATCGAGGCCGGCGTGTAGCCGCGGCGGCGGAAGCCCGACAGGGTCGACATGCGCGGGTCGTCCCAGGCATCGACGTGCTTTTCGTCAACCAGTTGCTTGAGCTTGCGCTTGGAAGTGATGGTGTAGTTGAGGTTCAGACGGCTGAACTCGTACTGGCGCGGGCGCGCCGGCACCGGCAGTTTGTCCAGGAACCAGTCGTACAACGGACGGTGGCTTTCGAACTCCAGGGTGCAGATCGAATGGGTGATGCCCTCGATGGCGTCCGATTGACCGTGGGTGAAGTCGTAGTTGGGGTAGATGCACCACTTGTCGCCGGTCTGGTGATGGTGGGCATGACGGATGCGGTACAGGATCGGGTCGCGCAGGTTCATGTTAGGCGACGCCATGTCGATCTTGGCGCGCAGCACACGCTCGCCATCCTTGAACTCGCCGGCCTTCATGCGCGCGAACAGGTCGAGGTTTTCCTCGACGCTGCGGTCGCGGAACGGGCTGTTGCGGCCCGGCTCGGTCAGGCTGCCGCGGTATTCCTTGGCCTGCTCAGGGGTGAGGTCGCAGACATAGGCATCGCCCGATTTGATCAGCTCCACGGCCCAGTCGTGCAATTGATCGAAGTAGTCCGAAGCGTAGCGCACCGGGCCTGCCCACTCGAAGCCCAGCCATTTGACGTCACGCTGGATGGAGTCGATGTACTCCTGGTCTTCCTTGGCCGGGTTGGTGTCGTCGAAACGCAGGTGGCAGACACCCCCGAATTCCTGGGCCAGCCCGAAGTTCACGCAAATCGACTTGGCGTGGCCGATGTGCAGGTAACCGTTGGGCTCCGGCGGGAAACGGGTGACGATGCTGCTGTGCTTGCCCGAGTCCAGATCGGCCTGGACGATCGGCCGCAGGAAGTTTGCAGGGACGGCGGGGGCGCCTTTGGCAGCGGCGTTGGGCGCGTTTTCGGCAGTGGGCTTGCTCATAGGATCCTTGAATGCTGGTATCCGGCCTGGGTAGGCCGATTGAATCAAAGGGCCTATCATAGCCGAAGCAGTCAAGCTGCTGACAGCCGGGCACCGACAAACTGGCGCGATTTGTCGCAAGCCATGCAAAATGGCCGACGCGCGCCTTGTGTCGCAGTCGCCCGATCCTGCGTCAGGTGACAGTACGCGCCCTGCGCAGCCCATTTTCCGAATGCCTTTCAAAGAGCGAATTCAGCATGTCCAAAGTCAAACTGAGCACCAACCACGGCGACATCGTCCTGCAACTGGACGGCGAAAAGGCACCGAAAACCGTCGAAAACTTCGTTCAGTACGTCAAGGACGGTCACTACAACGGCACCGTGTTCCACCGCGTGATCAACAACTTCATGATCCAGGGTGGTGGTTTCGAAGCGGGCATGAAGCAAAAGCCAACCCGTTCCCCGATCCAGAACGAAGCCGACAACGGTCTGAAGAACGCCAAGTACAGCATCGCCATGGCCCGCACCATGGAACCGCACTCCGCCTCGGCGCAGTTCTTCATCAACGTCGCCGATAACGATTTCCTCAACCACAGCGGCAAGAACGTCCAAGGCTGGGGCTACGCCGTGTTCGGCGAAGTGATCGAAGGCCGTGACGTGGTCGACGCGATCAAAGGCGTCGCCACCGGTTCCAAGGCCGGCCATCAGGACGTGCCGAAGGACGACGTGATCATCGAGAAAGCCGAGATCATTGAGTGATTCTGCTGATCTCCGATCTGCACCTGCAAGAAGAACGCCCGGACATAACCCGGGCGTTTCTTGATCTGCTCGACGGCCGTGCCCGGCATGCCAAGGCGCTGTACATCCTCGGCGACTTCTTCGAAGCCTGGATCGGCGACGATGCCATGACGCCTTTCCAGCAGTCGATCTGCCAGGCCCTGCGTCGGCTAAGCGACAGCGGCACGGCGATCTACCTGATGCACGGCAACCGCGACTTCCTCATCGGCCAAGCCTTCTGCGAAGCGGCAGGCTGTACCCTGCTGGCTGACCCCAGCGTGGTGCAACTCGGTGGCGAGCCGGTGTTGTTGATGCATGGCGACACCCTGTGCACCCGCGACCTGGCCTACATGAAGCTGCGTCGCTACCTGCGCAACCCGCTGAGCCTGTGGATCCTGCGTCACCTGCCGCTGTCCACCCGGCAGAAGCTGGCGCGTAAGCTGCGCAGCGAAAGCCGGTCGCAGACACGCATGAAGTCCACCGAGATCGTCGACGTCACACCCGAGGAAGTTCCCAAGGTGATGGCAGCCCATGGCGTGCGCACCCTGGTGCATGGCCATACCCACCGGCCAGCGCTTCACAAGCTGGTGGTCGAAGGGCAGCCGGCTCGACGCATCGTGCTGGGTGACTGGGACCGCCGTGGCTGGGCCTTGCAGGTCGATGACCAGGGCTTCCAGCTGGCCCCGTTCGACTTTCCTTGATTCGGGGCCGTCGTGATGGGGCGCCAAGCGCCCCTTCTTGACTCAATGACCTGCGCCGGCCACCACAGCCTGGTCCCCCTCGCTGATCACATACTGGCGATACTGCGGATCAGCCTTGATCTGCGCCTCGGTGAACGGTATCGGTGCCAAGCGCTTGGCAGAGAACGCACGGGTCTGGTCACTGGCATAGGGTGATGCGGCCTCGCTTGACTGCGAAAACGCCAGCAACCCAAGCGCCTGCGGCCCCTGCCGGGTGAAGCTGACCAGCTGCAGATAGCTGGTGCCACTGACGACCTGCTGTTTGCCCGCTCCCGCAGGGACACTGTACATCGCGTTGTACACCCCAAGCTCCTGAGGCCCACCCGGCACAGGTGTGCCATCGGCGGACTGCTGAATCTGTCCCCAATGGCGATCGACATTCACACCCGCCTCATCCAACCGTGCCAACGAAGCCAGCGCTGCTTCATGTACACGCTTGCTCACCGACGCCTGCTCCACCGCCAAGCCGCGCGGCGTATGCTGCGGATCGACCGGATCGAAGGCTACACGCCAGCTTTCAGGATGCTCTGCCATCGCCTCGACGATGTTGGCAAAGTGCAGAAGGCCCACGCCGCTGTCCAGGTCGGCCTTGCCATTCCAGGCGCCCAGACTTGCGCACACCGCTTGCACATCGGATGGCGCCGCCTGGCACCAGGCCAGCAGATCCGGGAGCACGAGATTAGCGGCATACACCTCATCATCCAGCACCATGCGTTGCAGCTCGGCCATCCCGAGTTTGCCGGGCCCTTGCAGGCGCTGCAGGGCAAAGCGGCTGCGCAGGCCCAGCGGCTGACCTTCGCGGCTGACCAACGGTGAGTAACCAGTCAAGGGTTGCGCAGGGTTGGCAAGCCAGGCCGGGTCGTTGGAGTTCTGCACGAAGTCGCGGCGCTCCAGGCTTGGCAGTAGCCGCGCCGGGAAGATGCCGGGTTGAGCCGCTTGCGCATCGGTCTTCCATTGGCACACGCTGCGCGAGCCATCCAGCACCACCAGTGGCTCGGTTGCCGCCGGATCGCCGCAGCGCGCCAGCAACGCCTGGTCCACATAAGGCACCACCGACTGATTCAGATACGCAGCACGCCCCCCGGCATCGACAGCCAGGGTGTTGACCCATGGAACGCCTTGGATCTGCCCCACCGCCTGTTTGAGGCGGTCCAGGCTGTCGGCACGGTTGATCGCATCCCACTGCTGCAACACCCGGGTGTTCTCCAGGTTCGCATCGCGCAGGCTATAGGCGTGTTGCCGGTCCCAGTCCAGCCGGCCAGGCCACTGCACCACCGGACCGAAGCTCGAGGTATAGACGTGTCGCTGGACTCGCTGCAGTTGGCCATCCTCACCCTTGACCGTCACGCTCAAGGTCTGGCGGGTCAGTGGCACGGACTTGCCATCGAGCAGATAGCGAGTGGGGTCCTTCGGGTCGAGTTGCAGGCGGTACAAGGTGAAGTGCTTGGACGTATCGACGGTATGGGTCCAGGCCAGGTGGCGGTTGAAGCCGATATTGATCAATGGCAATCCCGGCAATGCGGCGCCCATGACATCCAACTGCCCCGGGATGGTCAGCTGCATCTGATAAAAACGCATGCCTCCCTCCCATGGGAAGTGTGGATTGGCCAGCAACAGGCCGCCGCCGGTGGACGAACGCTCGGCGCCGACCGCTACCGCATTGCTGCCTCGGGCCGAGGCGAACTGCGCCTGGCGCGCCAAGGCGGCGCTGAAGTCCCGCCCCTCCCCTCGCTCGGCCGCTTGCGGCGGTGAGGCCGCCACCAGCGCCTCGACGAATTGACCGATGCCCCCCTCTGCCAACAACCGGCGGGTGAGCTTGGCCAGGTCCAGGCTGGTGATCGGCCGCAGCCAGTCGCCACTGCCGCATTCAACCGGCAGCCCCTGGCCCTTGCGCTCGGCAAGGGCGCGGTTGTAGCCCGCGGCATACCCCTCCAGCCGCTGACGCACCGGGTCTGGCTGGGCCTGGAGGAAGGCATTGACCACCGAGTCGGTATTGAGCCAGGCGAAGAACGTATCGCTGTCGAGGTTCTCACGCTGCTCGATCGTCTTGCCCCGGGCACCGAAGTAGCGCGCGCGCTCACCATTGACGGTCAGCACTTCGTTGGCCAGCAGGCAAAGGTTGTCTTGGGCATAGGCATAACCGATGCCATACCCCAGGCTTCGTTCGTCCTTGGCCAGGATATGCGGGACGCCAAAAGTGGTCCGGCGGATCTGCGCCGATGCCTCGCCAGTAGCTTCAAGGGCTTGCGCGGCAAGGCCTGAGCTGAGCAGAACGGCTGCCAGCCCAAGGTGGGTCAGGTGACGCGGGAGTATGGACACGGGCACTCCTGGGATTGGAAGGGTCATCCCGATCAGACGAACAGCCCGGTGAAAATTTTACGCAAGACAACCCAGCGCGACGTCTTCAACACAAAGCAGCGATTTTTTTCGCCAAGGGCTGCAGTTTTGCCCATCTCATTCGTCCTATTAAGTGAGGCACTCATGATTTCGGGACAGCCCACGAAAAGGAGCATTCACATGTACGACCCACAACCTGCGTTGCAGAGCGGCCCTCGCCTGGCCACGACCAGAGCGGTCGCGGGCGCCGAGGTGCGTGCCGGTAACGAGCAGATCCGCGAATTGCTGCGAACCTTTGGCCTGCGTACCAGCCTGATCCGCCTCAAAGTCATCGATGCCCTGCACGCCGCCGATCGCGACGGGCGCAGCATCGGGGTGCGCGGCGTCCATGCGCAGTTGGAACAGCTGGACATCCCACTGTCGTTTCTCAGCGTGCGCGAGGTGCTCAAGCGGCTGTGCGCCGAAGGCGTGATCAGCCTGGGCAACGACAAGTGCTACAGCCTCAACCCCGAGGCCCGGGCCGTGCTGGAGCAAGCCACCGCCCGTTGACCCCATGGCCGGCCGCGCTTGGCCAGCCCGCCTGCTTCAAGGCTTGGGCCCGACCTTGCGACGCAGGATTGCGTTGATCACCACCACGACTACGGCGATGGCGATGGCGATGTACTGGAAGGTCTGCTCGGTAATGGTCCCCTGTTTTTGCAGATAGGACAGGCCCAGCATGATGCCCAGCACCACCAGGATGATCAGGATCGAGTATTTCAAGCGTTGCACATGTGTCATCGAAGGTTCCTTGCGACATCAGGGACATATGGCTCGCGACGAGCCGAGGCCATGATACAACGTCCCCCCCATAGGCGGCGCTTTTGCATCTAGCCCTTCCCCGGCACTTGCATCATGGGGTGAAGGTAGGCTGACCCTCCGATGCGCAATGCAAACTGAAAATACGAGTCATCAAGGCCTTCAGGGCTTTGTTGACGCCACATCCTACGTATTCGACCCTCGCTGCCTGCACAACCTCACGCCAGAAGGCTACACCCGCCGATCCGCTTGGCGCCTAGCGACCCCACTCGTGGCTGCCGGAGAATCAAGCTCAGGCCGACGACGACTTCGCCCATTGAGGCAAAGCCCGCCCGCCTTTCGACATGGACCACCATGCCCTGCGCCTGCTTATTTCTCCGAGGAATCACCAATGGAACTGCCAGACCTCAATCGCATCGATATTTCCCAACTGCCTCACTCCCTGCAATCGCTGATCGAATGCATCGGCATAGAAAACGCCTACCGACTGACTTGCGCTTATGGCGGGCGCCCTAAATACATCCCCAAGCATCTGGAACGTACCAAGCTTGCCGATCTATTGCCTCCAGAGGCCTTGCAAAGCCTGATCAAGCGTTTTGCCGGTGTCGCCCTGGAAATTCCGAAGCCGGATCACTTCATGCGCCAACTGCGCAACCTGCAAATCAAACAGGAAAGTGCTGACGGTCTTTCGCGCAGTCTGTTGGCGGACAAGTACGGCTTGAGCTTGCGCCAGATCGGCAATATCCGCCGACAGGAAGATCACGCGAGCTGAGACCTGCTGGCCTAAGTGCCACAGCAGCACGAGGTCCAACTGTTTGAGCGCCTCTCAAAAGCAAAGCGCCCCACCCCTTGAAGGATGAGGCACTCGACACGTTTGCTGAAAGCTGTGAAGGGTTCAAAAATCGCGCTTGTAGAAGATATCCAAGGAACTGGCCAAGCCGCTGGCCGCTTCCAGGAAAACCCTTCTGCTCAGTTTGTAGCGCAACGCGATGGTATTGGCCGGCTCGAACACCCCGACGCCGTAGCGCAAGCTCAGCCGCTCGGTGATGTTACCGCTGGCCACCACGCTGGTGCTGTTGCCCGAGCCTTCGGAGCCTAGTTGGAAGTCCTCGATGCCGAGACTCGAGGCCAGGCCACCTGTCAATTCCTCCCCGCCCAGCAGGCCAAGCCCGAGGGCCGCCTGGGCCAGCATGTTGTTGTCTTCGCCCGTGGCAGTCAGAGGGCGGCCCAGTACCAGGTAGGACAGTGCCTGTTCCTGGCTCATGGCAGGCTCGGAAAACACCTTGGTGGTCGGCTGCTCGGCATTGCCACTGAGGCGAATGCCAGCGATGACGTCGTCGACCCGACGGATCGCTTCGATATCCAGGTACGGCTGGTCGATCGGACCGGCGAACAACAGCCGTGCCCGACGGATGATCAAGTTCTGGCCATATTTGCGGTAGCGACCGTCGGCCAGGCTGAGTTCACCGCGAGTATCCATGTTGTTGCCGATGTGCACATGCCCGAGCAGATTGGCCGTCAGACCAAAGCCTTTGAACGACAGTTTGTCCTGCCCCACGTCCACATCGACGTCCATGGCGATCGCCATGGGCGGCGCACCTTCTTCGGTCTGATCGCCGACGATCACCGTGTCATCCGAAACCTTGACGGTCGATGGCGGCAATTCGCGCACAGTGATCTTGCCCTTGGGCACCTTCACCTTGCCAGCGACCGCCAGCTTGTCATCGACCAGCCGGATGGTCAGGTCTGGCGCAACTTCAAGAGCCGCATAGGGCTCGACGTTGACAGGCAATTGCTGGCCCCTCAAACGCAAATCCATGGCCAGGGCCTGGCCCCAGGTCAGGTTGCCCTCCAATTGGCCACGGCCGGCCTCGCCGCTTTGCCAATTGCCGTTCAGCTGTACCTGCTCACCGGCGATCAGCGCCTGCAGCGAAAGGTTCTTGAGGCTGACCGGCAACTGCGCTCCACTGACTTCGCCACCACTGAGCGCCAGGTTGCCGTTGACCTGTGGGCTCAACAGGGTGCCGGACAAACGACCGCTGCCATTGAGCTGACCGGTGAGGCGCTCGACCATCGGCACGAAGGGACGCGCCACGGACAAGTCCAGGCCCGTCAGGCGGAAATCCCCTGACAGCGGCTTGTTCTTGCCCAGCGGGTCGATTCGGGTGCTCAGGCTCAGCTCACCCAGGCGCTCGCCGCGAAAATCCAGGCGGGTGTCGACCCGACGGGGAGCAAGGGTACTGTCCAGACGCAACACCTGGTACGGGAAGTCGATCCAGCGGTCCTGGTCGCGAACCCGCAGGGTGCCGCCACTGGCATCGACGCGGATGTTGCCCTTGGGCCCGGCGTCTGGAATGTCCAGGTTGATGTCTGCATTGAGCAGGCCCTGCCAGGCGAAATCCTTCGGCAACCACTGGGCCAGGCTGTCCAGCGGGAACTGCTTGAGGTGATAGCGCAGCCGCGGCTCGGGCATCAACCGCTGGTCCTCGCCACACAGGCTCGCCTGCCCGGCGCGCCAGCAATGGGTGCCCAGATCAAGCTGACCGCTGGCCAGGCGCTGCAGTTTTGCCGGAGCCTGCAAGCGCCAATCCTGGCCACCGGCCTGGATACGCCCCTCTGCCAGACGGCCGCGCCAGTCACCCTTGGCCAGTTGACCGTCCAATGCCAGATTCAGCTTGAGCTGCGGCCCGTCGAGCGCGAGGGTGACTGCTTGCTGGCGGATATCCCCTTTGCCGTTGATGTCCAGATTGCCCAAGGCCGTTTCGTCCAGGCGGATATTGCCAGCTTTCAAGGTAACCAGGGCGCGTTGCGCGCTGTCTAGCTTGGCGTCGAGGTCCAGGCGTTGGATCCGATTCTGCGCCTGGCCAAGTTGTTGTCCTTGGAGGGTCAAGGTCCCTTGCGGCGCTTGTAATGTACCGGCGACATCCAGGCGGCCATTCACCCGCCCTTGAAGGTGCGGCCAGAGCTGGCCCAGGCGTGGCAGATCGAGATCGATGCGACCGGCCAAGCGCTGTTGCAGGCTGCCACTGCCATTGATGCGGTTATCGCCCAACTGCACGGCAAGAGTTGCGAGTGTCCAGCGCTCGTCCGCACCGTCGGCCTCCACCTTGAGCACGGCGGGTTGCCCCCGCAAGCGCCCCTTGAGATCAAGCTGAGCCTGCACCTGCAGGTGCTCGTTCTTCAGCTCACCTTTGCTGCGCAGGGGCCCGCCCAGGGAGCCTGGCATCTCCGCCAGCCAGAACGCAGGGTCCAGCGCTGACAGTTGCACATCCACATCCCAGGCCAGTGTGTCGGCGAAACGAACGGCAACACTACCGGCAGCCTTGCCCTGCCCGGCCGTCAAGGCAAACTGTGGCAAGCGCACCTGGCTCAGGTCGCCCTCGAAGGGGCTGGCCACGTTGAACGCTCCGGCGGGGCCGTCGAGGTCACCCTTGAAGTCACCTTTGTAATTGCCGTCTCGGTATTGCACCTGGGCATTGAAGCGTTTGAGGGTAACCTGAGGTGGCTCCTCCAAGGGATAGAGGCGCAGCCAAGGAAAATCCTGCCAGTCGATGCGGGCGTCGGCCTCAAGCCCTTTTTGCCAGTCGGCGCTGGCCTGCAGCTTGACCCGTTGGGTCTCGCTGGCGTTGAGGTCCAGCGCATCCAGGCGAGCGCCCTTGGCATCCACCTGCCCGCCCAGTACCAGGCCAATGGGGCCTTGTTCGGCAGGCAGGCTGGCGGAACCTGCCAGGCGATAGCCCTTGAGCAGATCGCCCGTGGCGTCGAGACGCAGTTGGTTTAGTTGAAGGGTGTCGGGCAATGATGCCGAAGGCTTGAAGCCATCGGCGCGAAGGCTCAGGGTAGCCGGTAGGTGTTCAGCCAATGCCTGCAACTCGCCGCTCAGGCGGGCATCGAGGTAGCCACTGCTGATGGCTTCGAGCGTCAAGGTCTTCTGCAATTCACCCTTGGCTGTCAGCGCCAGCTGCCAGGGCTTACCGTCCACGGCGGGTAACTGCACGGTGCCGGCCACTTGCAACGGCCAATCGCCTTCAGGCTGAAGATCGCCCTGCAGGTTCAGGTGCAAGTCGTCCCGTTGCAGTTGCAAGGTGTCGATGCGCAGGCCGCCGACAGTCCAGTGCGCAGCCAGTTGCAGGTCACCCAGCAGGTCGTTGCCGTCCAGGCGCAATTGCCCGACTTTGACCTCACCCAGCTCGATGGCGATCGGCAGACGCAAGGCGGGCAGTTGCAATGGCCCGCTGTCTGCCGCTGCCTCTGCGGGCGCAAAGGCCATGTCGATACGCTCGGCCTGCAGGCGGTCCACGCACAGTGTGGCGCGCAACAGGCAGGCTGGCGACCACGTCAACCGTGGCGCCTGCACTTCGATCCGGTTGTCGCCATCGGCCCAGACCAGTCGGCTGGCCTGCCAGTTGCTGCCCAGGCGCCCCTCGAAATCGGTGACCTCAAGCCCCGGCACACGCCCCAGTGCCCAGCGGCTGCCCATCTCCGAGCCCAACAGCAGGCCTAGGGCCAAGGCAATGAGCAGCAGCAACGCCAGCAATGTCAGAAGGATGGGTTTGAACACACGAGTCACAGCTCAGGCCCCATGGAGAAATGCAAGCGGAAACCACCGTCCTCATCCAGCGCTCGGGCCAGGTCCAGGCGCAACGGCCCGACCGGCGAAACCCAGCGTACGCCGATGCCGACGCCTGTCTTGAGGCTGGGCAGTTCCAGCGTATTGAATGAATTGCCTTGGTCGATGAACGTCGCCACACGCCACTTTTCGGCGACTGAGTACTGGTACTCGGCGCTGCCTGCCACCAAGTAGCGGCCGCCGATTCGGTCGCCGTCGCTGTTTTTCGGAGACAAGCTCTGGTAGTCGTAGCCGCGCACGCTCTGGTCGCCACCTGCGAAAAAGCGCAACGAAGGCGGGATGTTCTGTTTGTAGCCATTGGTAGCGCTACCGCCGAACTGCACACGGCCAAGCAGTCGGTGGCGCTGGCCGAGGGTGGTCAGGCCCTTGAGCAGCACGTTCCCGTGCAGCAGGTTGGTGTCGGACACCAGCCCTTCTTTTGCCCCTTGCAGGTCGAACTGCAGCCGGTAGCCGTTGTGCGGATCGATGCGGTTGTCGCTACGCAGGTAGGAGAAACTGACCCCGGGCATCAACAGGTTGCTCAACCCCGAATCATCACCCAAGCGGTACTCTTCGCGCTGGTACTTGAGCGAGACGACCCGCTGCCAACCGCTGGGCAGCTTGCTGTGCCACTCTGGGCCCACGGTCAGCAGTTTACTCAGGGTGTCGGTTCCGGCGATCTCCTCGTTTTGGTAACCGCCGGCAAAGCGTAGCTTGTCGGTCAGCGGTGGGTCCAGAGGCACGTCGTACCACAGACCGACGTTTTGCCGCGGCGCGGACAGCTCGGTTTCCCAGCCATAGCTGTGCCCTTGGGCATTGACCCAATGACGGGTCCAGTTGGCCTTGCCGCGTGGCCCGACGTCGGTCGAGAACCCCAGGCCCAGCCCCATGGTACGAGGCTTACGGGTTTGCAGGTGAACGTCCACCGGGATTTCCTCATTGACCGCCGCGGTCGGCGCCGCGTCGACGCGTACGCCTTCGAAATAGCCACTCGATTGGAGGTCGTTGTTGAGCTCGGCGATCAGCTCGGAATCATAGGGTGTGCCGGGTTTGAAGGAGACCATGCGCTGCAGCAGGTCGTTGTCCAAGGGCGTATCGCCGCCGAACGTGACAGCCCCCATGCGGTAGCGGGGACCACTTTGGTAGATGAGTTCGATATCGGCCACGCCCGCCTGGGGGTCGACCGACAGGCGCTGGCGGGTGAAGTGGCCGCTGAAGAAACCATAACGCGATGCCTGGTTCTGGATCAGACGCTTGGCGTCTTCGTAGACCCCGTGATTGAGTGGCTCGCCTGGGCGCAACGCCTTGCTGTCGGGAATGCGAAATGCCCTGAGCTCGCTGGCCGGGCCTTCGATACGCACGGTGACGTTGCGCAAGTGCACAGGCTCGCCGGGCTCGATGCTGATGATCAGTTGCGGGGGATGGTCCTTGTCGCTCGGTGGCTTGACCTCGGTGTCGATCTGCGCCTGGTAGTAGCCCAGGGCCTGGGCGGCCTTGCGCGCCTGCTCCTGAGCACCACGACTGAAGCGTAGCAAGGCTTCTTCGTCACGGTTGCCGAGGCTGCCAATGTAGTTTTCGATATTGCTCTTGAGCGCTTTGTTGGCCGGTTTTACCTGCACCTTCAATTCGCTCTGGGCCCATGCTGCGGTACTGGCGGCCCAAAAAATCAGGCCCCAGGTTAGTCTTCCTGAATACGTCATGGGGCGAATGCTACCAGAGGCGACCCGTTCAGGGTGCCGCTTGTCGAACGTCTTACCCAATCGCAGTCTCCACGGACATCGGGTTGGGACGCATGAAAACGCGCTCACGGATCGGCCCTACCGCAATTTCACCCACCTCCTGATAGCCCACACGCTGGTAGAACGCCAGAAAATGAGCATTTCCAGTATTGAGCACCACGCCTTGGCTCTGCGGGTCTTCGCTGCACCAGTCATGAACAGCTTGTAACAATTGTTCACCATAACGTTGCCTCTGGTACCGAGGATGCACGCCCACCAGCGACAGCACATGCACCCTGCCCGGCGGCAAGGCACTGGACAGCGCCGCTTGGTAATCCAGGTAACGCCGGGTGCAGCGTATGCCTGTGCCGAGGATCATGCGCAGACGCCAGGCCCAACTGTCGGTCACCCCCAGGCGCCGCAGCGAAGGTGCAATCAGCGCCAGACCGACCAAACGATCGTCCACCAGCAAGCCCATGGCTGGCAGTTGAAGGTAGAAGTGCTGTCGCACCCATTCACGCAGCATCATTCGAAGACGCCGCTCATACCCTGGGCGCTGGGCCTCGAAGACATAGGCGAGCGTGGGATCGTGACGATAAGCGTGATAAAGGAGCGAGCGCACCTCGCGGTGGTATCCATCATCGAGCAGACAGACACGGGCCGAGGCAGCAGTGACGTCGGGCATTGCAGGTGATCCTCCTGGAACGGACTTGGACGGGCCGGGAAACGCCTTGAGTGTATCGTTTCAGCTGCCTTGGCACGTTAGCAGCCAGGGCCATAGGGTGCCATGCTGGTGGTGGTCGCCGATGTCAGCTAGCATCCCTGCTTTTATCAGGATTATCTTTCAATGAAGATCGTCTCGTTCAACATCAATGGTTTACGCGCGCGCCCCCATCAACTGGCGGCGCTGATCGACAAGCACCAGCCGGATGTAATCGGCCTGCAGGAAACCAAAGTCAGCGACGATCAGTTCCCGTTGGCCGAGGTACAGGCCCTGGGCTATCACGTGCACTATCACGGCCAGAAAGGCCACTACGGCGTCGCCCTGCTCTCGCGTCGGGAGCCTCTGTCGTTGTTCAAAGGCTTTGCCAGCGACGAGGAGGATGCGCAACGGCGTTTCATCTGGGGCACCTTTGCCGATGCACAGGGCACCCCCATCACTGTCATGAACGGTTATTTCCCGCAGGGAGAAAGCCGAGATCACCCCACCAAGTTTCCGGCCAAGCAACGGTTCTATGGTGACTTGCAGGCATTGCTCGAAAGCCAGTTCAGCAGCGAGCAACCCTTGTTGGTGATGGGCGACATGAACATTTCGCCCCAAGACTGCGATATCGGTATCGGGCCTGACAACGCCAAGCGCTGGCTGCGCACGGGCAAATGCAGTTTCCTGCCTGAGGAGCGTGAATGGATGGAGCGGCTCAAGGGCTGGGGATTGGTCGACAGCTTCAGGCATTTGCATCCTGAGGTGGATGACCGGTTCAGTTGGTTCGACTATCGCAGCCGGGGGTTCGAGGATGAGCCCAAGCGGGGGCTGCGCATCGACTTGATCATGGCGTCGCAGGGGTTGGTGTCGCGGCTCAAGGCGGCTGGGGTCGATTATGAGTTGCGGGGGATGGAGAAGCCTTCGGATCATGCGCCTATTTGGTTGGAGTTGGGGTGAGGGGCTTGGGCTTGGGCTTGGGCTTTCAGGCTGTGTGAATATCCGGGTTTGGTGGTGGCGCCACCGGCGCTTTTCGCCTTTACGGCGACCTACTTTTGCTCTTGGGCAAAAGTAGGCAAAAACCGCTGGCTCCCACATCCGGCCCCTGCGCTGCGCTCCGGGGTCCCCTCGCTGCGGTGTCTTGCGGGGCTTCGCGGCCTCCGGCTGGCTACGCCAGCCTCCATCTCGCGTCTTCGGCTACCGCCGAAGGGCGCTGCGCGCCTGCCCCTTCAGACACCTTCACTCGGCCTTCTGAGGTCGCGATGGGTGGTGTCTGGACTATCGCGCATCAAAAGCAACGGCAAACAAGTTAATTGTTTGGCTGTTTGTTCCGGCCTATTTGCGGGTAGGAGCGCCGCCGCTCCTACAGGCACAGCGCCGTTCTCAAGAGCTGTGAGCCTGTGTGTGCGGCGGTTCGGCGCCCCGATTTACCCGCGAATAGGCCCAAAAGCTCACCACAAAAACCACTGAATGAAACAACGCCAGCCCAGGCGCCGCCCGTAACTTGCGCCCCATCAGCAGGCCGAGTGGAGGTGTTTGTAGGGGCAGGCGCGTAGCGCCCTTCGGCGGTAGCCCAAGTCGCGAGATGGAGGCTGGCGTAGCCCCGCAAGACACCGCAGCGAGGGGACCCGGTGAGAAGCGCCGGGCCGGATGCAGGGCGCGCGGCTTTTGGTTACTTTTGGCCAAGACCCAAAGTGACCCGCCGTAAAGGCAGAAAGGTGACTACCTGTCGATAAAACAATCGGATAAGCCCACCAACAAGAAACCAACAGAAACCAACGATTCACTGCAAAAGAATCTGAATCTGCTCCCGCAAACTATCCAGATCGAACGGCTTGGCCAGTATCGGCGCCCGCCGCGCAATCGGGCTCTGGCACTCGCGGATCTCCGCCGGATACCCACTGATGAAAATCACCTTCAAGTCCGGCCTCAACTTGACCGCAGGCTCAGCGATCTCCACCCCCGAAATCCCACCCGGCAAACGAAAATCCGTCACCATCAAATCCAGATGCGGCTTGCTCGCCAAGATGGCAAAGGCCTGTTCACCGTCTTCGGCCACCAGCACGTGATACCCCTCCCCAGCCAGATAATCACGCAGGATCATGCGAATCGCCGGTTCATCCTCGACGACCAATACGACATCTTGTGCATCTTCACTCATGACTTCGCCTTGGGATTCAATAACTTGGCCATCAGACCGTCACCTCAGGCAGAGGTTGCCTGCGTCTGGTCGCTTTGTCGACGTTGTGCCGCCAGCGGCAGGTAGAGGCTGAACGTCGCGCCTTTACCTTCCTCGCTGTCGACATGAATGCGTCCGCCATGGGCCTGGGCGATCTGTTCGGAGATATACAGCCCCAGCCCCAGGCCCGCGCTGGATTGCTGCGTCGCGACGCGTTCGAACTGCTGGAAAATACGCTGCTGATTGGCCGCGCTGATGCCGATCCCTTGATCCTGCACCTGCACGCAGGCCATGGCGTCGTGCTCGAACACTCGCACTCGCACCGGTCGCCGTTCGCCGTAACGCAAGGCATTGGACAACAGATTGGCCACCACTTGCTCAATCCTGAACTCGTCCCACTCTCCCGGTACCGCCTCGCAACGCTCCAGTTCGAGATGGGTTTCCAGGGCCGCGGCCTGTGCCGCGAAATTCTCCACGAGCCCTCGCACCAGTTGCGCCAGGTCGAACGCCTTGGGTCGGATCGACAGCTTGCCGGTACGGATGCGGGCCACATCGAGCATGTCTTCGATCAAGCGGATCAGGCTGTTGATCTGCCGTTCGTCACGCTCGACCATCGCCCGCAAGCGATCTTCACTGAACGCCGCAATATTGCCCTTGGCCAGATGCATCTTGCGCAGTTGGGTTTCCAGAATCAGGCCATTGAGCGGCGTGCGCACCTCATGGGAGACGATCGACATGAAGTCGTCGCGCATGCGCACCGCGCGCTCCAGCTCGCCACGCGCCACTTCGAGCTCGGCCAGCAGTTGCGCCTGCTCCTGGCGGCTGCGCTCCAGGGCCTCCAGCTGACGCCCCAGCGCCTTGCGCTGGCGGAACAGGTCGACGAAGACCGAGACCTTGCTCTTGACCGCCAGGGTGTCCAGGGGCTTGTGCATGAAGTCCACCGCGCCGCTTTCATAGCCTTTGAACGCGTAGTTCATCTCGCGACCGGCCGCACTGACGAAGACGATCGGGATGTTCTTGGTCTTTTCGGTGCCACGCATCAGTTCGGCCAGCTCGAACCCGTTCATGCCAGGCATCTGCACATCGAGAATGGCCAGCGCGAATTCATGCTCGAGCAACAACGACAGCGCCTGCTCGGCGGACTGGGCCCGGTGCACTTCGCGGTCCTCACCCTGGATCAGGGCTTCGAGGGCCAACAGGTTTTCCGTCAGATCGTCAACGATCAACAGTTTGGCGGTGATATCGCTCAGCATGCGCGCGGTTCCAGGGTAGCGAGCAAATGCCCGATACCACTCAGGGAAAGAATATGGTCGGGCTGCTGCAAGGCCAGCGCGGCCTCCGGCATCTGCGCGACCTGTGCGTCGCGAGGGTCCTGGATCACGGTCCGGCCCCCGCTGTTTTTGATCTGAAGCAAACCCTCGGCACCGTCTTCGTTGGCACCGGTGAGCAGCACGCCGAGCAGGCCGGCGCCATAGGCATCCGCCGCCGACTGAAACAGAAAATCGATTGCCGGGCGGGAGAAATGCACCGGGTCTTCCTGGCTCAACGACAGGGTCAGGTCGCGTTCAATCGACAAATGGTAACCGGGTCCGGCCACATAGATCACCCCGTCGACGATGCGCTCTTTGTCCCGGGCCTCATGTACCGGTCGATGCAAGCGTCGCTGCAACACCGTGGCCAGCTGGCTGTGCCGATCATCGGGCAGGTGCAATACGCACAGCACCGGAATGGCAAAACCTTCGGGCAGCCCGCCTAATACTTGCAACAGCGCCGAAACGCCGCCCGCCGAGGCACCGATGACCACCGCCGCCACGCCACTCATGACTTGCGATAGATCCGTTCAGGCCGCACGAGCGCTTCGAAGCGCTCGCTGTAGGCGGAAAAATCCAAGGACTCCTTGCTGCCGAGTACCAGGAACCCACGATGGCACAAGGACTCATGGAACAGGCCCAAGGCGCGATCCTGCAGCGCCTTGTTGAAATAGATCAGGACATTGCGGCACGACACCAATTGGGTTTCGGAAAACACACTGTCGGTGGCCAGGCTATGGTCGGCGAAAGTCACGTTCTCGCGCAGGCTGCTATCAATGATCGCGTTGCCGTAGGCGGCCGTGTAGTACTCGGACAAGTCCCGGCGTCCTCCAGCCTTGCGGTAGTTCTCGGCGTAGGTCTGCATGGCCTTCAGGGGGTAGATACCCTGCTTGGCTTTTTCCAGTGAATGGGGGTTGATGTCGGTGGCATAGAGGATGGTGCGCTCCAGCAAACCCTCCTCGCGCAGCAGGATCGCCATCGAGTAGACCTCCTCACCCGTGCTGCAACCGGCGATCCAGACCTTGAGCGACGGCCAGGTGCGCAGCAGCGGTACCACCTCCCTGCGCACGGCCAGAAAGTGCTCAGGATCGCGGAACATCTCACTGACCGGAATCGTCAGGAACTGCAGCAACTGCATGAATGCTGCCGGATCGTGCAAGACCCGCTCCTGCAAGGCCGATACCGTGCGGCAATCGAACTGGCGCACGGCGTGCAGGATCCGGCGCTTGATCGAAGCGCCGGAATAATCGCGAAAATCGTAGCTGTACTTGAGGTAGATCGCCTCGATCAACAGCCGGATCTCGATATCGGTGTTGCGTTCGTTACTCAAATTCGCTCCAGTTGCGGCAGCCATACACGGATCAGTGAGAACAATCGGTCCAGTTCGATCGGTTTGGCCAGGTAATCATTGGCGCCAGCCTGCAGGCAGCGTTGCTGGTCGTCCTTCATGGCCTTGGCGGTCACGGCGATGATCGGCAACTTGCGCCAGCGCGCTTGCTGGCGGATCAACCGAGTGGCCTCGTAGCCGTCCATCCCGGGCATCATCACGTCCATGAGCACCAGGTCGATGTCCGGGTGCTGCTCCAGACGCTCGATGGCCTCATGCCCATTGCGACCGATCTCGACGATGGCGCCCTTATGCTCAAGGGCGCTGGTCAAGGCGAAGATATTGCGCACATCATCGTCCACCAAAAGGATCTTGCGCCCTTCGAACACTTTGTCACGACTGCGTGCGGTCTTGAGCATGCGCTGGCGCTCATGGGAGAGCTGCGATTCGACCTTGTGCAGGAACAGCGTGACCTCATCGAGCAGCCGTTCAGGCGAGCGTGCGCCTTTGATGATGATCGAGCGCGAGTACTTGAGCAGGTCCGCCTCCTCCTCACGGGTGAGGTTGCGCCCGGTGTAGACGATCACGGGCGGGAAGGACCGGATCGTCTCGGACGTCATGCGCTTGAGCAACTCGTTGCCAAGCATGTCCGGCAGCTTGAGGTCGATGATCATGCAGTCGTAGATGTTTTCGCGAAGCAGCGCCAGGGCATCCTGTGCCAGAGCCACTGCAGTGATCTCGACATCCTCATCGCCGATCAGGCGGGCGATGCTCTCGCGCTGCAGATCATCGTCCTCCACCAGCAGGATGTGCTTGAGCTTCTGGGTGAGTTTGGCTTCCAGGCGACCGAACACCGCCTTGAGTTCCTCACGGCTGGCCGGTTTGACTGCATAACCCACCGCGCCCATGTGCATGGCCGCCTCGATGCGATCCTCCACCGAGATGACATGCACCGGGATGTGGCGGGTGCTGGCCTGTTCCTTGAGCCGTTGCAGCACCGTCAGCCCCGAATGATCGGGCAGGCGCATGTCCAGCAAAATGGCATCCGGCGTGTACTGGGCGGCCAACGCGTAACCCTCGTCGGCCCCTTGGGCCACCAGGCAGCTGTACCCCAGTTCATGGGCAAGGTCATAGAGGATACGGGCGAAACTTGGCTCGTCCTCCACCACCAGGATGCAGCGGTTGGCGAACGGCGCCTGCTCGCGGTCATCGGCAAAAGCCGGTGCCTTGGCAGGTGGCGGCGCGGCAGGCAGCGTTGCCGGTGGCGTCGGCGCCGGCGCGCTCACCCGCGGCGCAGAGGGTCCTACCTCATCGGCTTCGAGCTGCTCGGGCAGGACAAGACTGAACGCGCTGCCCTGCCCTGGCGCGCTCTCGACCTTGATCTGCCCGCCCAGCAACCGCGCCAGGTCACGAGAGATCGACAGCCCCAGACCGGTGCCGCCGTAACGGCGGTTACTGGTGCCATCGACCTGATGGAAGGCGTCGAAGATTGCCTGGTGCTGGTCGGTCGCGATGCCGATGCCAGTGTCACGGACTGTGAAGACGACACTACGGTCCTGCTGCTGGTCGATGGTCAGGCTGACCTTTCCGTGCTCGGTGAACTTGATGGCGTTGGACAGCAGGTTCTTCAGGATCTGCTCCAGGCGCTGACGGTCGGTGAGCAGCGTTGCCGGTACCCCCGGCTCGAGTCGTACGTCGAACGCCAAGCCTTTGTCCTGGGCAAGCGGCTGGAACAAGCTGCGCAAGCCATCGGCCAGGCTATCGACCTGGGTGACCTGTGGCCGCACTTCGAGCTTGCCCGCCTCGACCTTGGCAATGTCGAGAATATCGTTGATCAGATTGAGCAAGTCGTTGCCCGCTGAATAGATGGATTCGGCGAACTTGACCTGTTCGCTGCTCAAATTGCCCTGCGCGTTCTCGGCCAGCAATTTGGCCAGGATCAACGAGCTGTTGAGCGGCGTGCGCAGTTCGTGGGACATGTTGGCGAGAAACTCGGACTTGTAGCGATTGGTGCGCTGTAAATCCTCGGCTCGGGCCTGCAGCTCCAACTGCGCCTGATTGAGCTCACCATTCTTGCGGCCCAGGGCATCGGTGCGCTCGGCCAACTGCTCGTTGGTCTGCTCAAGCTCCGCCTGTTGAATCTCCAGATGCGCCTGGGACTCCTTGAGTACGCGGGACTGCTCCTCAAGCTCCTCGTTGGCGGTCTTGAGCTCTTCCTGCTGCACTTGCAGCTCTTCGTTGAGCTGTTGCGTCTCGGCCAGTACCTGCTGCAGGCGATGTCGGTAGCGTGCGCTTTCTATGCTGATGCCCAGGCTGCCCGCCACTTGCTGCAGCAGCTCCACATCGCGCTCCTGCAAAGGGCGCAGGAACCCCAGCTCCAACACGCCATTGACCTGACCATCGTCGTGGGTCGGCAGCAGCAAGGCACTGCGTGGCAGACCGCTGCCCAGGCTCGAGCTCAGCCGCAGGTAGTCCTCAGGCAGGTTGTCCAGGCGCAACGGCGCCCGTTGACGGACCGCCTCGTCCAACAGGCCCCCCTGACCAGCGGTCAATGGCCCTTGGGCCTGTTCGGTGTCCAGGCCGTAGCTGGCCACACGCACCAGTTGCCCTTGTTCATCGCGTACATGGAAGGCCCCCACCACGCTGCCCAGGTAACTGGCGAAAAAGCGCAGGATATTGTCGCCGAGCATCGCCAGGGTCAGTTGGCCCAGGACCTGTTCGGCGAGCTGGGTCTGGCCGCTGCGCAGCCATGCCTGGTGCTCCAGGCGCTCGGTGGCGCGGCGCTGGGCCTGCAAGTTGTCCACGTAGCTGTTCGACAGCAGCAGCAGGTCGCGACGGCCAAGATACGCCAGCAAGGCACTGAGCGTGACGATGAACAACACAAAGGCCGTGATCGCCCAGACCGTGACACTGTTGACCTTCTCGTTGCGCGCCATGCGCAGTTGCTGCTCGGTGACAATGAAATCGTCGAACTCCTTGCGGATTTCATCGGTCAAGCGCTTTCCGCGGCCATTGCCTATGGAAGTCTGGTAATCGCCCTGGTTGCGCCGCGAGGCGATCATTTGGCTGCTGAAATCGTTCCAGGCCTGTTGCAGGGCCACCAGGCGGTCAATGCGCTCTGTCTGTTGCGGGTTGTCCTGCACCATCGCTCGCAAGGCCTTCAGACTCGTGAAAATGCGAGGCTTGGCCACTTCGTAGGGGTCGAGGAAGCGCTCGTCCCCGGTGATCAGGAACCCGCGCATACCCGTTTCCATGTCGATCGACAGTTTGACGGTTTCGTTGGCATTGCCGATCACCCGATCGGTGTGCTCGACCCATTGCATGGCCGAGAGCAGGTAGTTGATCACCGCGACGAAAGCCACGGCGCCCAGCAGGCCTACCCCCAGGGGGAGCCCTACGTTGCGGCTCAACAGTTTGCGAAAGCTCTGTTGATCCATCGAGGCTGCTTGAATCATCTGAAAACGCCCGGGTAAAAAAGTCCATTGAAAGGATCGCGGCCACTACGCAAGGCGGACGCTATAGCGAGTCTAACCAGCTTTGCCCGCTCTGACAGGGCAGTTAGCCAGTATTTGAAGGTTGCTGGCGCCAATCGTTCCATCGATCGACAGGGGCCGTTATGCTGGGGAACTTCTGCAACGTACGCACCCACACAAGTAAGGACAACCCATCTGAACAGGACGCCCCCATGCAACTTCTGGTAGTCGAAGACGACGACATCGTTCGGATGTTGATGGTCGAAGTGCTCGACGAACTGGGCTACACCGCCATCGAAGCCGAGAACGCCACCGCGGCCTTGAAGATCCTCGAGGACGCCAACCAGCCATTGGCACTACTGATGACCGATGTAGGCCTGCCGGACATGCGCGGCGAGGAACTGGCAGCCAAGGCCCGAGCACTGCGTCCAGCGCTGCCCGTGCTGTTTGCCAGTGGTTTTGCCGAGAGCTTCGATGTACCGCAGGGCATGCACCTGATTGGCAAGCCCTTTGGTATCGATCAGTTGCGCGACAAGGTGATGGGGATACTGGGAACGCCTTGAGCGCAGGCGCCGCCCTAGGGTCGGCGCTCGCCGAAATAGTAGCGATCCAGACTGCCTTTGCCAAAATAGCGCTCGTATTCCTGGATGGCGTACAGGTCCATCATGCCTGCGATGTAGTCGATGATCAGCCTGTGCCTGTCCGCCTTGAGTGAGCGAAGCTCCGGCGGCAGCAACCTGTTTTTCTCGTTATAACGCTCATCGCTGTACACCTCGAACAGCCCCTTGATCACCTGCTCGCCTCGTTTTTCGTAGAGCTGTACGTCTTTCTTGCGCAGGATGGCCTTGAACAAGAGTTTCTTGAGGCCCTCCGCCAACTTGGCATAACGCGTGTAACCGAGTTTGCCATCCACCAGGCCGATGTCCGAACACAGCGTGTTGACGATCTTGGAGGTCAGCTCCTTCTTCAACACCATGGCGTACTCTTCCGACGACCCCAGTCGATGCGAGCACATCGCATCGTTCTGCACCGCCTGCGCCAGTTGCTCCATCATTGGATACGCCTCGGCGAAGGTGTCGCTGATCTTGAACTCGTGCAGGATCTCTCCCAGGCTGATCAGACCAAAACTCAAGGCGTCCTCCAGATCATGGGCGGCATAGGCGATTTCATCGGCAAGGTCCATGATCTGGGCGTCGATGCTTTTGCTGCCTTCGAAACCCTGCTTCGCCAGTTCGGCACAGAGGAACTGGTAATCCTCGTCGTAGAGGAACTTCGCCGGATTGTCCTCCCGGCGATGAAAGTACTTGGTCACCGCCATCAGCGTACGGACATTGAGGTTGAGCCCGTCGTACAAATGATGCTTGCGCTCCAGGGTACGCAGAATACGAAAGGCCTGGGCATTGCCTTCATATCCGCCACAGTCGCCACACAGTTCGTTGAGCACTTTTTCTCCATGGTGCCCGAATGGCGGGTTGCCGATGTCATGGGCCAGCGCTGCAGTCTCGGCGACGACAGTGTCATTGAGCGCCAGGTCAATGGCTATCGAACGCGCGATCTGTGCGACCTCCAGGCTGTGGGTGAGGCGATTGCGGTTGAAGCGCCCGGCGTCGATACCCAGCAGTTGCATCTTGCCTTGCAAGCGCCGGAAGGAAGAGGAGTACAGGACCCTGGCATAGTCGCGCATGAGTTCCTGACGCCCATTGGATCGTCCATCGTCATGGACGAAGACTCGGTACTCCAATTTCGCAGCTTCGATTTCTTGTTCCTTGGCGTAGGCCTTTACATCGCTGTCGTACATGTCATCCCTTTCCTCGGTTGTACGTAAGTCTCATCGTGGCCGCTATGGCCGAAACGGCAAGCAGGCCGCATCCGATGTCGCGACATCCGCCTCGAACGCCTGCTCACTGTAATCGCGTGGGTAATAGGAAAAGCGCTTCAGATCAAAGTAATCCTGCTTTGCCATGTAGCGCCTGGACAGCGCCAGGCTCGCGCGCTCCACCTGCTCAGCGTCCAGTTCAGGGCTCAGGTTCAGCTGCGTGATGCCACAGTCCTCGGCGCTTGCTGGGTCGACAGGTGTCGCGCCCCGTGCCCTTAGTGCCGTCAGAAACTCAGAACAATGGCTGGGCGGGCCATAGACCACCACTGGCCCGACCGACACGCCCTTGATGCAGTGGGCATGGGCATCGAGCCACTGTCGGGTCTGCTCAAGGGTGTGCGCCGTTTCACCGGCGTAAAGCATCACGTTTACCTTGACCCAAATGCCGTGACGGGCACAGGCCTGCAGTAATTTTGACGCCGCCCCTAGGTAGCGCGCCGGGTCCCGGGCCTTGTTCATCGCCAGGATCTGCTCGGGCGCCGCCGACTCAAGGCCAAGGTCGATGACTTTCATGCCCGCCGCAGCCAGGCTTGGGACTATCTCGGGTTTGATGCCATCGACCCGGCTCTCGCAGCGCCAGAGAATCCTGGCATCACAGCGCTGGACCTGTTCGGCCAGCGCCTGGGCCCATCGCGGGTTGGGCAGGAAGAAGGACGACTGGAAGTAAGGATGGATGCCGTGGTCGCCATAGTCGCCTGCAAGCTGGCGCAGCTCGTCGGCGATCCGTTCAGGGGCTTTGAGCTTTTGCAGCGGGACGTCTCGCTCTTGGCAAAAAGTGCAGCCCTTGCCACATCCGCGCGAGGTCTCGATGCTGGGCTGATAACGATGATGCCCCTCGACCAGCAGATGGTTGAGCCCAGCGGCCCGCCCATCCCATGCACCCTGAAACCCCAGCAACGAAGGCAACAGGTCTTCACCCAAGCCTTGAACGATCCGATCGACCAACGGCAGCTTGCCGTGCAGCCATTGCCGGTCAGGCCCTGTCACCCATCGCCCACCGAGTACGATACGCACCCGTGGCTCCATGCCCTTGACCGCCGAACAGAACACGCGCGCCCACTCCAGAGCATGGAAGCTGGTCATCGACAGCATCAGCGGCGCATCGACCCGGAGCAACCCCTGCCGGTGAAGACGCTCGGCGAGCGCAACGGGAGCCTCGTGTTCGCCATGCACCAACAGGGTCTCGAGACCGTTTCGCTGACACAGGGTCGCCAGACCTAACGCGCCGTAGTTCAGGTACAGCTGCCGACGGGCCAGGGCGTGATCCCGCTTCTTGGGGCGCAGCAGGCCGGCGGACACGAACAGCACCGGTACACGTCCCGCGCCGATCAGCATTCGCCGAGTTCTCGGGCACACCAGTCACACTCGCCGTCCTCGGACTCGCCCTGCACGAAGAGTATCTGGCCGGCTTCACCGGCTTTGCGGTCGTCTTCGATGCAGCCGTCACAAAGGGTGATCGTGGGGTATTGCTCTGCGGCGCGATCAGACATCAGATCGCCATACACTACGCATTTCTTCATGGTCGCATCTCAGGTGATGAGGGCCTTTCGTTAGCCGTTGGCATCCTTTGCCTCGGTCTGGACACCTTCAGCCAGGCCACTTCGACCTGTCAAAAACGCAGTGTTTAGACAACGCCTGGAAAGCCAAGCGCCTTCTTACAACGCACGACTGAACGACCGACACAGACCTTCTTGTCGATGGATCGAAAGCCTGTCGGTGTTCTGAAGTACACTTGCCGTCCAACCTGACCAAGGCTTACCTCATGGCTCGCTTCCCTCGCCTGCTGCTCCCCTTGCTGCTGCTCGTCACTTTCGCCGCCTGCGACCAGAAACCCACCCGCGAAGAAAAGATCCTGGCCAACCTGCCGCTGCAGGAAGCCTACGAGCACAACATCGAGAAGATCGCCACACTGCTCGCACCCAAACATCCGCAGTTGTCCGAGCAACAGATCCAGGCCGTGCTGCGCAAGTACCTCACCGCCGAGGACCAGCGTCAGGACCTGTTCAAGCTCTACAGTGAACAGCACTTCAGCGATGCCGAATTCGACCTCATCGTCGCCGCCACACACGATCCGCAGAAAGCCAAGGCGCTGGAAAACAGCGACGAAGGAAAGCGCCTTAGCGAGAAGCTGACCGCCTTTATGCGCGAAAGCGCCAGCGACGAGCAGGTGCAGGCCCTGGCCGAGCAACGCATGCAGCAGGTCGAGGACGAACTGAGCGAGCTGGAAACCTCCAAGGAGTGAAAACGGCTGCGACTGAGCCCTGTAACAGGTAAGGTTGTTTCTCTTCCCCGCCCAAGAGGTCAGGATTGCCACACACCAAGAAAGGCCTGCGCCTGGATCTGCGCACGCTGATTCTCGTACTTGCGGCACTCACCGCCACCGTGATGCTGCTGACCAGCTACTTCGCCAGCTACCGCGTGCAGCGCCAGCTGCTGATCGACCATGCGCTGGAAGCCAATCGGGTGTACGCCGCGAAACTGGCCTCGATCACCGAGATGTTCCTCGGTAACGCCCTGCAACAACTGGCCTTCAGTGCTTCGGTCCAAGGCCGCCAGCTCGACGATGCTTTGGCGATGCAGAACGAAACCCAACGGCTGCTGCGCCAGAGCAGCGCCTTCAACTCGACGTTCGTGGTCGATGCCCAAGGCGTCCTGCAGGCCATTTCACCGGCGCCGCTGCGAAAGATGATCGGTGCCCGCCTGCAGACCCCTGGCGCCACCCAGGCACTGCGCGAACGGCACGCGTTGGTGTCGACGCCGTTTCTTTCCACCGCCAGCAACCTGGTAGTGGTGCTATCGCAACCTATCTTCGACGCCAAGGGTGGCTACCTTGGTTATGTAGGCGGCACGCTGTACCTGCGCGAGCACAACATTCTCAAAAGCCTGCTAGGCGAGCATTTCTACAAGGATGGCTCCTACCTCTATGTGGTCGATCGCAACCGACGCCTGCTCTATCACCCGGATGCCGAGCGCGTGGGCACAGTGGTCCAAGGCAATGCGTTGATCGATGAACTGGAGGCCCTGGGCAATGGCACGCAGCAGGTGCGCAACAGCACCGGCGTGGACATGCTGGCGGGCTTCGCCACCGTGCCCAGCACGGGCTGGGGCATCGTTGCCCAGCAGCCGTTGGCGCAAACCGTCGCCCCACTCAAGCGCCTGATACTCGATGTGGTCGGCATTTCCGCGCCGCTGGCCCTGCTGGGCTGCCTGGTGCTCTGGTGGCTGACCGTGGCCATCACTCGACCATTGCAACAACTGGCCGCCAGTGCACGCGCCCTGGACCGTCCCGGAACGGCCGAAGGCTTGCAACGGGTCAAGGCCTGGTACTTCGAAGCCGCCGAGCTCAAGCGAGCGCTGCTGTTTGGCTTGAACCTGTTGCAGGAGCGCATCGGCCGGCTCAACCGGGCAGCCCAGACCGATCCGCTCACCGGCCTGGGCAACCGTCGCCACCTGGACTTCAGCCTGTCGCTGCTGGAGGCTGAAGCCTGTGACTTTTGCGTCGTGGCACTGGACATCGACCACTTCAAGCAGGTCAACGATGGCCATGGGCATGAGGTGGGCGACCAGGTGCTGCGTCGACTGACCGAACTGATGCGCCGCTGTTGCCGGGAAGGCGATGTGCTGTGCCGCACCGGCGGCGAAGAGTTCTTGATGCTACTGCCCGACGCCAGCCTGCAAGCCGCCCTCGCCGTGGCCGAGCGCTTGCGCAAGGGCGTGCAGGATACCCCCATCGAGCCGGTGGGTGCGGTGACGCTCTCGCTGGGCGTGGCGCGTTGGGAAGCAGACAGCAACGAGGCGCCCACCGAAGCCCTCAACCGCGCCGACCGGGCGCTCTACGCGGCCAAGCAGGCCGGGCGCAATCGCGTGATGACCAGTGACTGAGGGCACCGTCCGTCGCGGTTTCGGCACCCACCTTGGCATCGAGGGTTCCAATGCACGCAGACCTGATCCAGGAGACGTGCCATGAGACACCCACACCTGCTTTCATTGAGCCTTGCCCTGTGTCTGGGCGCCAGCGCGCCTTTGGCGCTGGCGGCCGGCACTGCCAATACCGTACGCACTCCCAGCGAGCAGACACCCGGCACCGGTACCATCGATCGCGACGGCGGTGCCATGGGCTCTGGCACTCCAGGTGACGCCACGGGCAGCGGCAACGGTGGCACCGATGCCAACGACACCGACAACACCGGCGGCGACGGCACCTCCCAAGGCAGCAAGGGCGACCAAGGCCCGGGCACCGGCAACAGCGGCGATGTCGATGACGCCGGCACCTCGGGCGGTTCGGACATCCACGATGATCGTGAAGCACCCTGAGGCCTGCACCTGCTCTAGTACAGGGCCTCTGCCCGACATGTAACAAGCCTTGTCTTAATACTGTCATCTTACGGTCATAGGATTGACCTCGATCTGCAACCTATCAGGGATGAAGTACCATGCGTCGTGTCGTGTTCAACCACAAAGGCGGTGTAGGCAAGTCCAGCATCGCCTGTAACCTCGCTGCCGCCAGCGCCGCCGAAGGTTATCGAACCTTGCTGGTCGATCTGGACCCGCAGGCCAACGCCACCTACTACTTGACCGGCCTTGCCCACGATGCAATCCCTGCCGGCATCACCGATTTCTTCCGCCAGACCTTGACCACCACGGCGGCCGGCAATAAGCACCGCGTGACGATCACCGAAACACGCTATGACAACCTGCACCTGGTCACCGCCAGCCAGGACCTCACCGACCTGCAGCACAAGCTCGAAAGCAAATTCAAAATCAACAAGCTACGCAAATTGCTCGTGCAGCTGTCGGATGATTACGAGCGCATCTACATCGATACGCCCCCAGCCCTGAACTTCTATACCTTCAGTGCCCTGGTGGCGGCCGAGCGGCTACTCATCCCGTTCGATTGCGACAGTTTTTCGCGCCAGGCGCTACGCAGTGTTCTGGTGGAAGTGGAGGAACTGCGCCAGGACCACAACGCCAACTTGGTGGTCGAAGGGGTGGTGGTCAATCAGTTCGCCGGGCGTACGGCCCTGCACCAAACCCTGGTCGATCAGTTGCGCGCCGAGGGGCTGCCGGTGCTGCCGGTGTACTTGAGCAGTTCGATCAAGATGCGCCAATCCCATGAAGCGGCGATGCCGCTTGTACACCTGGCGCCCCGACACCGCTTGTCCCAGGAGTTCGTCGATCTGCTGGATGTGCTGGAGCGGGCAGCCTGAACCGGCGCAGCATCTGGGCGCCATGCTGCGACAATCCACCACATCACGACCGTTCGTCCGAATGGTAGATTCGCCGCCATGAAAACCTTGCGCCGGACACGTGTGTTGACCGCCTGGACGCTCTATGCCAGCGTCCTGTTCAGCCTATTGCTGTGCGGCCTGCACCATGGCCAGATGAGTGGCCTTCGCCTGTCCGGACTGGAAGGCGGGTTCTGCTCGCTGTCGAGTGACCACGGCCCGGCCGTCGACCTAGGCGACAGCGGCAGCGACTCGCACATGGCGCAGCTCGATTGCCCAGTGTGCTCTTCCTTCGCCCTGGCAGTACCGCTGACCAGCAGCGCCTGGACTTTCACCCAGGCCCAAGGCAATTCGCCCTCGCCGATCGTGGTGCGCAGCTGGGCGCAACCGCCACCGCGCTACCTGCGCCCTGCCCTCAACCCTCGCGCCTCCCCCTCCGATTTCCTCGCAGCAGCAACTTCAGCCTGACCTCGACCGGGTGCTTTCGCGTGCACGGTCGTGGCCAGCCATGACCTTTGCGTGGAATCCCTGACAACATGATCCGCAATACTTCCCTGGTGCTCCTGATGGGCACCTGCAGCTACGCCTGGGCGGGTGCCAACCCCGTCGAACTGACCGCCACCACCATCGATGGCGAACGCGAGGCACCCAGTGGCGTGCAACTGGACGAGCCGATCCAGACCGGCTCCCGATTGGGCCTGACTGCGCGGCAGACGCCAGCCTCGGTGAGCGTTTCGGACCGCCGCGTGATCGAGGAACGTGATGCCAAGGACACCCAGGACGTACTCAACACCATGACCGGCGTGAACGCGTCGGCCAATCCGGGCTACGGTGGGTTCGTGTCCTACCGGGGCTTTACCCAGAACCAGGTCACCCAGCTCTACAACGGCATCAACCTGGGCTACAGCAGCGCCACCCGCCCGGTGGACGCCTGGGTCGTCGACCGGGTCGAACTGATCGGCGGGCCGTCGTCGTTCCTGCATGGCACAGGCGCCGTGGGAGGCTCGATCAACACCATCACCAAGCTGGCCAGCCGTGATGAACAGACCTTCGACGGCCGGGTGCGCTATGGCAGCTACGACGATTCGGAAGTCGCCTTCGGCATCAACCAGGCCCTGGCCAGCAACCCGGCCGACGCCCGGCATTTCGCCCGACTGGACTTCAGCCGTGGCCATGGAAACGGATACGTGGACCGCAACGAACGCTGGACCGACAGCCTGGCCTTCTCCGTGCTCAGCGACCTTGCCCCCGACCTCACCCACACCCTGGCCCTGGAATACCAGCAAGACAAGGAAGACAGCCCCTACTGGGGCTCGCCCATCCTGCCCGGGCGCAGCACGATGAAGATCGACCGCAGCCGGCGCTTCGAGAACTACAACGTCGCCGATGGCCGCTATGAGCAGCGGGTTCGTTGGCTGCGTTCGATCCTCGATTACCAGATCAGCGACACGACGAGCGTGCAGAACACCCTATACCACTACAACGCTCAGCGCGACTACCGCAACCTCGAAAGCTACGCCTACAACGACGCAGGCAACGTGGTGCGCTCGAGCCCCTACCTGCAACGCCACGAACAGCGTCTGCTGGGCGACCGCATCGAACTGCGCCACGATGATCAAGTGCTGGGCCTCGCCAGTCAGTGGTCCTTGGGCCTGGACTATTCGCGCATGCGCCAGACCCTCTACCCCACTTCGGGTAGTTGGCGTGATGTCGTCGATCCAGCGCATTTCGACCCGGGCAGCTTCGATGACATCCCCGGCGTGAACGCAGGCCTGACCAAGCAGCGTCACAACGAGGTGACCAACCGCGCCCTGTTCGCCGAGAACCGCCTGCAACTCACCGACCGCCTGGCCCTGCTCACCGGTCTGCGCTACGACTACCTGGACATGCAAGTGACCAACTATGGTCCTGTCTCGCCGACCAGCCCGGCCTTCTTCGAGCGCCGCTGGGAGCCGTTGAGCGGGCGCATCGGCCTGACTTACGAGCTGACACCTGCTGCGAGCGTTTACATGCAGTACAGCACCGCTGCCGACCTGCCCGCCGGCTCGCTGGCCGCAGCGACCTACTCCAACGTCGGCCTGTTCGACCTCTCCAAGGGCGAGCAGTGGGAGGCTGGCAGCAAGTTCGACTTCCTCGACGGAAGGGGTGCAGCGACGGTGGCGGTGTACCAGATCGTGCGCAAGGACTTTGCCGTGCGCGATTCCAACGACCCCAACGTGATGGTCCAGGCTGGCCAGCAGACTTCCCGCGGCATCGAGCTGTCGGGGCGGCTGCAGGTCACGCCCAAGCTGCTGGCCGAGGGCAACTACGCTTATGTCGATGCCCGATACGACGATTTCAACGAAGCGGCCGGCGGCCAGTCGGTCTCGCGCAAAGGCAACACCCCAGTCAACGTGCCAGCCAACGTCGCCAACCTGTGGCTGACCTATAGCTTCACCTCGGCTTGGTCGGCGGGCGTGGACGTGCGCTACGTCGACTCGGTGTACGCCAACAACGCCAACACCCTGCAAGCGCCGGCCTACACATTGCTGGGCAGCTTTGCCCGCTATCGGCTGGACGCGCACACCACCCTCACCGCTCGGGTGCGCAACCTCACCGATGAGCTGTATGCCAAACAGGCGTATGGCGGGCAGTACTACATGGGCGCGCCGCGTACCGTCGAGGTGGCGATGGACTTGCGCTTCTGAGTGGCGGACCGAAAGCTGGCGGAAAAATCTCAATACACATTGTATTTTTCCGCCATTGCTCAACCCCTTTAAGATCCCGCACGCCTCTCTCACTACGCCGGAGCATGAACGCTCCGGCTATCGACCAAGGATGTTCCCGTGCGACCCGCTTTCTTACACGCCTACCCGCTCCACTTGTGTTTATGGGCAAGCATGCTCTCGCTCGCAGCCTGCCAGGCATCGACCGTCACCCCAGCCGAGAAGCCCTTTATCGAGGCCATGCAGTCTGTCCTTGCCAACGACGTAACGACCGCAACCCAAGGCAAGCTTAGCGGGGCAGTCGATCTTAAGGTCACCCTCGATCGCCAGTCCCGCCCCGTCGCCTGTTCAACCCAGCCCGGCAAACCGGAGTACGCCGCCAAGCTGCCTGCTGAAGTGGTCCGTTCCGCCTATCCGGTTCTGGCCCGCGCAGTCGAACGGCAATGCTGGAAGACCATTTATCCCTTGGTGCCGAGCGAGCTGTATGGAGGCGAAGAGACCGTCCAGATCACTGCCCCCATCGTGATAGTCGCGCCCTGGCCGACATTGGCCAGCGATCACCCCTGGCGGATCCATGAAGCGCGCAAGGCATTTTTCTGGCAGCAACTGATGCGTGAGCAACCCGTCGACAGCGTTGGCCAGGCGGTCATCCGCTACCAGGCCGACGCCCAGGGCAAAGTCACCGGTTGCCTGGTTGATCTGGCCCCCGTACCGCAGCGAACCGATGCCTTTCGCCTGGATGGGCAATTGCAAGCCGACCTGAGCCGTCGCTGCATGCAACTCGACCTGCGTGACATGCCTAGTTTCATGCTGGAGGCGCAGGCGCCTGCAGAAAATCATGCGGTCGTTGAATACGCCCCCTGGAAAGTCGGCCGCCAATAGCCGTCTCGATTGCACAGAACGCCCTCCGGCGCCCTGCAGGCCAAAACAGGTATCCCGATGTCGCCCACGAAAAAGCGCGCCCTCCCGCCTGCCGTTCTACTGGTCTTCACAACAACGATGCCGTGGCCTGACCACGGCACTTGCGCCCAGGCTGCCTTTGAAGACCGGAGAACATCCCAATGTCCGTACCCCATGAGGTATCCCCCGCCACCTTGCGCCGGGTGATCGCCGCCTCGGCCATCGGCAATTTCGTCGAATGGTTCGATTTTGCCGTCTATGGCTTTCTCGCCACGCTGATCGCCAGCCTGTTCTTCACAGGCGAAGATGCCAGCGTCGCCTTGCTCAAGACCTTTGCCGTATTCGCCGTAGCGTTCGCCCTGCGACCGCTGGGCGGTATCGTGTTCGGCGCGCTGGGCGATCGGCTGGGTCGCAAGCGCATCCTGTCGCTGACCATCCTGTTGATGGCCGGCTCAACCACCCTGATCGGCCTGCTGCCGACCTACGCCAGCATCGGCCTGGCGGCGCCGCTGTTGCTCACCGTGGCGCGCTGCCTGCAAGGTTTTTCCGCAGGCGGCGAGTACGCCGGCGCCTGCGCCTATCTGATGGAACATGCACCGCAGGACAAACGGGCCTTCTACGGCAGCTTCGTGCCGGTCTCGACCTTTTCCGCCTTCGCCTGCGCGGCAGTGATTGCCTACACCCTGGAGGCGAGCCTGACCCCCGAGGCCATGAGCAGTTGGGGCTGGCGTGTTCCGTTCCTGATCGCCGCGCCTTTAGGCCTGGTCGGCCTCTACCTGCGCTGGCGGATGGAGGAAACCCCAGCCTTTCGCGAGGCCATGGCCGAGGGCAAGGAACACAGCCACTCGCCGCTCAAGCAAACCCTGCGCCACCACGGCAGGGCGATCCGCAACCTGGGCGCGTTCATTTCGCTGACCGCGCTGTCGTTCTACATGTTCACCACTTACTTCTCTACCTACCTGCAGATGGTCGGCAACCTGAGCCGCGCCCAGTCGCTGCTGGTGACCACCGTGGCGCTGCTGTTCGCCGCGGTCGGCTGCCCGCTGGCCGGCGCCTTCTCCGACCGGGTCGGGCGGCGCAAGACCATCGGCTTCACCTGCCTATGGGTGATGGTGGCGGTATTCCCGGCCTACTGGCTGGCCAGTTCCGGCTCGATGTCCGGCGCGTTGCTGGGGGTCATCCTGCTGGCCGTCGGTGCCTTGCTCAGTGGCGTGGTCACCGCGGCGTTGCTGTCGGAGACCTTCCCGACCCGCACCCGCTACACCGCCTCGGCGATCACCTACAACGTGGCCTACACCCTGTTCGGCGGCACCGCGCCTCTGGTGGCCACCTGGCTGATCAGCCAGACCGGCAGCAGCCTGGCGCCGGCCTTTTACCTGGTGGTGATCGCATTGGTGGCGCTGGTGGGCGGCTTGGCACTGCCGGAGACCTCGCGGATCTCTCTGCACGAGGACGCCGGCGAGCGCCAGCCTGCGCGCGCGATACCCTAGCGATTGAGCAAAGTGCGGCGTGTGGGGCGGCTCAAGCCGCCTCCTCACGCCGGTGCGCCCACTGGTACAACGCCGGCAGCACCAGCAAGGTCAAGGCGGTGGACGACAGGATGCCGCCAATCACCACGGTCGCCAGCGGTCGCTGCACCTCGGCGCCGGTCCCGGTGGCCAGGGCCATGGGGATGAACCCCAGCGAGGCCACCAGAGCGGTCATCAGTACCGGTCGCAGGCGAGTCAGTGCCCCTTCCTCGATCGCCGCATGCAGCGTGCGCCCTTCCTCACGCAGGTTGCGGATGAAGGCGATCATCACCAGTCCGTTGAGTACCGCGACCCCGGACAATGCGATGAACCCGACCCCGGCGGAAATCGACAGCGGGATGTCACGTAGCCACAGCGCCAACACACCGCCGGTCAAGGCGAACGGGATGCCGGTGAACACCAGCAAGCCGTCCTTGAGGTTGTTGAACATCATCAGCAGCAACGCCATCACCAGCAGCAATGCAACCGGCACCACCACCTGCAGGCGCTCGGTCGCCGACTGCAACTGCTCGAACTGGCCACCCCAGCGGGTCCAGTAGCCCGCTGGAATCTGCACCTCGCCGATCAGCCGTTGCTCGGCCTGTTCGACGAACGAACCCAGGTCACGACCACGCACGTTCGCGCTGACCACCACCACCCGCTTGCCATCCTCACGGCTGACCTGGTTCGGCCCCAATTGCAAATTCAACGTGGCCACCTGCGACAGCGGGATGAACCCGATTTGCGCAGCTCCCGCGGCGCTGCTGGCCGGAACGGGGATCAGCAGGCCCGACAGCCCGTCGACATCGGTGCGCAATGTTTCGGACAGGCGCACCAGCATGTCGAAGCGTCGGTCGCCTTCGTACAGGGTACCGGCGGTACGGCCACCGACGGCGATGGCGATGGCGTCTTGCACATCCCCCACGTTCAGGCCGTAACGGGCGGCCTTGTCGCGATCGATGTCGATGGTCAGCACCGGCAGGCCGGTGGTCTGCTCCACCTTGACCTCGGAGGCGCCCGGCACTTGTTGCAAGCTAGCGGCGATCTGCGCGGCGATCCGGTTGAGCACGTCCATGTCATCGCCGAACACTTTCACCGCCACATCGCTGCGCACGCCGGAAATCAGCTCGTTGAATCGTAACTGGATCGGCTGGGACAACTCGTAGTTGCTGCCCGGCACACTGGCCGCGGCACGCTGTACTTCGGCGATCAGCGCTTCGCGCGGCTTGCCGGGATCGGCCCATTGCTCGCGCGGTTTGAGCATCACATAGGCATCGGAGATGTTCGGCGGCATCGGGTCAGAGGCGATCTCGGCAGTGCCAGTGCGGGCGAATACCCGCTCCACCTCCGGCACCTGGGCGATGATGATCTGTTCCAGGCGCTGCTGCATCTGCACCGACTGGCTCAGGCTCGTACCCGGTACCCGCAGGGCCTGGAGGGCGAAGTCGCCCTCGCTGAGGCTGGGGATGAACTCGCTGCCCATGCGGCTGGCCAATGCACCGGACAACACCACCAGCAAGGCGGCGCCGGCGAAGGCCAGCGTGCGCTGGCGCAGGACCCAGGCCAGGACAGGTGCATAGCGCTGGCGGGCGGTGCGCATCACAACGCCCTCTTCTTCCTTGACCTTGCCGGTGACGAACAGGGCAATGGCCGCAGGCACGAAGGTCACCGAAAGGATCATCGCCCCCAGCAAGGCCATCACCACCGTGAACGCCATGGGGTGGAACATCTTGCCCTCGACGCCGGTCAGGGCAAAGATCGGCAAGTACACCACCATGATGATCAGCTGGCCATAGATCAGCGGTCGGCGCGCTTCGCGGGCGGCAGCGAACACCTCATGGAAGCGCTCGGCGCGGGTCAGCATGCGGCCGTGGCGCTGCTGGGCGTGGGCCAGTCGGCGGATGGCGTTCTCGACGATCACCACCGCGCCGTCGACGATGATGCCGAAGTCCAAGGCCCCGAGGCTCATGAGGTTGGCGCTGACCTTGTTGTTGAACATGCCGGTGAAGGTGAACAGCATCGACAGCGGAATGACCATCGCGGTGATCAATGCCGCGCGGATATTGCCCAGGAACAGGAACAAGACCGCGATCACCAGGATCGCGCCCTCCACCAAGTTCTTCTTGACCGTGGCGATGGCCTTTTCCACGAGGTTGGTGCGGTCGTAGACCGTCACGGCCATCACCCCCTTGGGCAGCGTGCGGTTAATGTCGGCCAGCTTGCGCGCCACCGCCTGGGACACCGTGCGACTGTTCTCGCCGATCAACATGAACACCGTGCCCAACACCACTTCGCGGCCGTTCTCGGTGGCCGCACCGGAGCGCAGCTCCTGGCCCAGGCCTACTTGGGCGACATGGCTGACGCGGATCGGCGCGCCGTCGACACTGGAAATGACGATGTTCGCAATGTCCTCAGCCGAAGCCACCTGACCCGGGGCGCGGATCAGCAGTTGCTCGCCGTTGCGCTCGATGTAGCCGGCGCCGACGTTGGCGTTGTTGCGTTCCAAGGCGCCGATCAAATCGTTGAGCGTGAGTTTGTAGGCCGCCAAACGTTTTGGGTCCGGAGCGATCAGGTATTGCTTGGCATGGCCGCCGATGGAGTTGACCTCGGCCACGCCCGGCACGTTGCGCAGTTGTGGCTTGATGATCCAGTCCTGGATCACCCGCAGGTCAGTCGCCGTATAGGGCGTGCCGTCGTCCTTGAGCGCCCCTGGCTCGGCCTCGACGGTCCACAGGAAGATCTCACCCAGCCCGGTGGAGATCGGCCCCATGGCCGCTTCGATGCCGGCGGGCAACTGCTCGCGGGCCACCTGCAGGCGCTCATTGACCAACTGGCGGGCGAAGAAGATGTCGGTGCTGTCTTCGAAGATCACCGTCACCTGGGACAGCCCCGAGCGCGACAGCGAGCGAGTCTGCTTGAGCCCCGGCAGGCCGGCCATGGCGGTCTCGATGGCAAAGGTGATGCGCTGCTCGGTCTCCAGCGGCGAGTAGCCGGGCGCGGCCGTGTTGATCTGCACCTGGACATTGGTGATATCCGGCACCGCATCGATCGGCAGCTTCTGGTAGCTGTTGATGCCGACGGCAGCCATCAGCACCACCGCGAGCATCACCACCAGGCGCTGCTCGATAGCAAATTGGATCAGGCGTTCGAACATGAAGAGGTCCCCAGTCAGTGGCTGTGCTCGGCCGAGCCCTTGCCGAGCTCAGACTTGAGAACGAAGCTGCCAGCGGCCGCCACCTGGGTGCCGGCCGCCAGGCCGTCGGTGATTTCCACCTGGCCTGCGTCGCGTCGGCCGGTTTTCACCGGGCGGGCCTGGAAACCCTCGTCGGTGCGGGCGAACACGACGGTCTGTTCCTCCCACGTTTGCAGCGCTGCCTCTGGTACCACCACGGCGGCATCGAAGCGCTCGACGTTCACCGCGATATTGACGAACAGCCCCGGACGCCAGGCGCCGTTGGGATTGGCCAAGGTGGCACGGGCAGTGGCTGCGCGGCTTTGCTCGCCCAGCAGACTGCCCACATAGTTGACCTGGCCTTGGACCTGAGCCCCCAGATCCGGCGCGCTCACGGTGACCGTCCGCCCGGTCGTGACCCGGCCCAAGTCACGCGGGGTGACCGAAAAGGTGGCCCAGACCCGGCTCAGGTCCGAGAGGGTGAAGGCGTTGCTGGTCTCGTCGACCACTTCGCCGACGGTCAGGTGCTTCTCCACCACCACGGCGTCGAAGGGGGCGCGCAGCTCGTAGCGATTGCCTGCGCCGGCCGGAGCGACGGCGGCGACTTTCTGCTGGGCGTTGGTCAGCGCGATTTCGGCCTCCTGCAAGGCCTGGCGGGCTTGCAGGTAGTCCTGTTCGGCACTGATACGTTCCTGCCACAGCTGTTGTTCGCGCTTGAAGGTCAACCGCGCCAGTTCCACGCGGCGCTGGGCAGCCTGCTGCTCGCTGCGCAGATCGGAGATCTGCTGGCTGGCGATCACCGCCAGGACTTGTCCACGCTTGACTGGCTGGCCCAGGTCGGCGTGCACCGATTCCACCACCCCGGGCACACGGGGCACTACATGAGCGGTATGGTCCTCGTCGAAGCGGATCTCGCCAGGGAAGCTGATAGCGGTGCCCAAGGTCATCGGCGCGGCAGCGACCAACTGCACACCAGCGGCTTCGATCTGGGTGGCGGACAGGTGCAGGCTGCCCTCCTGTTCCTCATGCCCTTCATCGCCACCCTCGGCGTGAGCATGACCATCGTCTTGCTGCGGGCTGTCATGGGTAGGGTTGTTTTCGCCCTGGGTGTCTTGAGGAGCCTGGCCGATGGATTGGGTCCAGGCCAGGCCGCCCAGGCCGATCACGGCGATGGCAGCGGCCAGGATGGCGAGTTTGCGGGTGTTTTGCATGGTTGCTCCTAAAGAGATTGCCGATGGCATCGGTGCAGACGGGCAAGACAGGCCTCGGTCAACGGTCTGGGCCAAGGTCGCCGTAGATGCGCTCGACCTGAGCACGGGCATCGGTTGCCGAGGCCAGGGCCTCCAGGTACAGCCCACGTGCCTCGATCAGCGTGCGCTGGGCATCGAGCACATCGAGGAAGGCGAACTTGCCCATCTCGAAACCACGGGTGGCGGTGTCCACAGCCTGCTGCGCCGAAGGCAGGATGGTGCGGTCATAGGCCTGCACCTCCTGCATTGCCGACGCCCACTGGCTGACGGCGCTGCGGGTGTCGCTGTGCAGGCGCAACTGCACGGCGTTGCGCAGGTCACGGGCCTGGTCGGCGCGGCGCGCGGCAGCCAGCACATTGCCCTGGTTGCGGTCGAACAACGGCAGGGGCATGGACAGACCGACCACGTTGACCCGTTCACGCTCCTCACGGCTGTACTGGCTGCCCAGGCTCACGGTCAGGTCGGGGATGCGCTTGGCTTTTTCCGAGCCGAGGGACGCCTCCCCTCTCTGGATCTGCGCTTCTGCCAGGCGCCACTCGGCGGTTTGCGACACCTTGTCGAGCAAGGTCTGGGCGCGAGGTGCCGGGCCCGGCGACAGCTGGCTCGTATCCAGGCGAGCGAAGGCCGCCTGCGGGCTGCCGGTCAGCCGCGCCAAAGACTGATTGGCGACGACGCGCTGCGACTCGGCACGGCGCACCTGCGCCTGCGCCTGGGCCAGCTGAACCTGGGCGCGGGTGGCCTCGACCGGCGAGGACTGTCCCGCCTTCACCCGCCCTTGCACGACCCGCAGGCCGCGCTCGGTCAAGGCCTGGGATTGCTGCGCCAACTCCAGGGCGGTCTGGGCGCGCAAGGCGGCATGGAAGGCCTGCACCACATCGGCACGCAGGCCATTGCGCTGGCGCTCCCACTCCAGCTGGGCGACGCTCTGGCCGGCGGCGGCCACGTCGATGCGTGCGCCGCGCTTGCCGCCCAGTTCCAGGGCCTGGCTGAGGGTCACGGTGGTCGTTCGGGTATCGCGGCGGGTGTCCTCGGCTTCCCAGGACAACTCTGGATTGGGCAGTAGCCCCGCCTGGCGCCGCTCACCTTCGGCGATACCGATTTCGCGGCCGGCGGCAGCAAGGTCGGGGTTCTGGGCGAAGGCGGCCTCGATCGCCTGGGGCAGGCTCAGGCGCTGCTCAGCGCGCAGGCTGGGCGCAGCGAGGCCAGCCAGCAGTAGACAGAACAAGGCGGTACTGCGGGGGATGAACCGGTTGCGCGGCACGTTTGAAGTCCTCGTCGGCAAGCGTCGGAAAGCATGGCGAGGGACTGTAAAGAGCGCCGCCTATCGGCTCGGTGGCGGCAAAATTACAATTTTGAAAGGGAGGCCGAAGGACGACACTATCCGATAACCGCACACATTCGCTGCGGGGCAAACGAAGGAAATTGACGAAACTAACCAGGTGGTACATATATCGGGGCATCCAAAAACAACAAAGCGATGCCCCGCCATGACGCCCCGAATCCTCGTGCTCAACGGCCCCAACTTGAACCTGCTCGGCACCCGCGAGCCCGACCAGTATGGCCAGGAAACCCTCGCCGACCTGGCCCAAGGCTGTGCCGACTGCGCACACGCGCTCGGCCTGGAAATCGAATTTCGCCAGACCAACCATGAAGGCGAGCTGATCGACTGGACACACGCCGCACGCGGACGCTGTGCCGGCATTCTGATCAATCCCGGCGCCTGGACACACACGTCGGTAGCCATTCGCGATGCCTTGGCGGCGAGCGAGTTGCCAGTCATCGAGGTGCACCTTTCCAACGTGCACAAGCGCGAGCCGTTCCGTCACCTCTCCTTCGTGTCATCGATCGCCGTGGGCGTGATCTGTGGCCTTGGCAGCCACGGCTACCGCCTGGCCCTGACGCATTTCGCCCAACTGCTCAAGGAGCCACGCGGATGAACCCGAACACTGTCCTGGCCGGGCTGATCGGCCGTGGTATCCAAGCCTCGCGGACCCCGGCGCTGCACGAGCACGAGGGCGACGCCCAAGCCTTGCGCTACCTGTACCGGTTGATCGACGCCGACCAGCTGGGCCTGGATGACAGCGCTTTGCCCGGCCTGCTGGATGCGGCCCAGCGCACCGGGTTTACCGGCCTCAACATCACCTACCCGTTCAAGCAGGCGATCCTGCCGCTGCTCGATGAGCTGTCGCAAGAGGCTGAAGGCATCGGTGCGGTGAACACTGTCGTGCTCAAAGACGGCAAGCGGGTCGGCCACAACACCGACTGCCTGGGCTTTGCCGAAGGCCTGCGCCGGGGCCTGCCGGATGTGGCACGTGACCAGGTGGTACAGATGGGCGCCGGCGGCGCGGGCTCGGCGGTGGCTCATGCGCTGCTTGGTGAAGGCGTACGCCATTTGGTGCTGTTCGATGTGGACAGCGCGCGCGCCCAGGCGCTGGTGGGCAACCTCAGCGCCCGCTTCGGCGAAGGCCGGGCGTCACTCGGCACGGACCTGGCCGCCGCCATGGCTACGGCGGACGGGCTGGTCAACACCACCCCGGTGGGCATGGCCAAGCTGCCCGGCACACCCCTGCCCGTGGCGCTGCTGCATGCCCGGCTGTGGGTGGCCGAAATCATTTATTTCCCGCTGGAAACCGAGCTGCTGCGCCATGCCCGGGCGCTGGGATGTCGCACGCTCGATGGCAGCAGCATGGCGGTATTCCAGGCAGTCAAGGCATTCGAGCTGTTCACCGGCCGAACCGCCGATGCCGGGCGCATGCAAGCGCATTTCGCACGCCTGGGGTGAGGTACCTGCTCGCGGGTACATCGCCGTACCCGCGAAGCAGATTGCACGTCATCAGGCGGGCAGCATCCCACGCACCATGAACGCAGTCGATTCACGCACCTCGCGCCAGTACCGCTCCAAGTCCATGGGCTCGCTGCGGCACAGGCGCAGCAGTTGCAGGTGCCCATAGTCGTTGAGCATGAAGGCGGCATAGTCGACATCCAGATCGGCGCGTAACTTGCCCAGCCCGCGCAGCTCGTCCAACAGCGCAGCGATCTCGCTCACCAACGCATCGTTGACCCGCTTGTAGGGCGCAGGCAACGCCGACTGATCAGGCCCAAGCAGCGCAATCACTTGGGGCAGGATCTCGCGCCACAACGCAGGCGACAGCACCTCGAAGGCGAACTCGGTCAGGCAACGCTCGAAATAGCAAATGGTGTCGATCGGGTCGTCCAGCTCGGGGATGCGCTGGCGCGCGGCGCTGATGGCGCGGTGATCCGCCTCGCGCAGTTTCTCCAGAAGGATCTCCTGCTTGCTGCCGAAATAGGCGAAGACCGTAGGCACCGAGACCGCCGCCGAACGGGCGATCTGCTCCATGGTAGTGGTCTGGAACCCTTGGCTCTCGAACAGGCTAAGGGCCGACTGACTGATGGCCTGGCGGCGCAGGGCCTTTTGTTGTTCGCGCAATCCGCTCATGGCTCTCCTGGCTGGCGTTGGCGGGTGGGCGCCCAGCATAACGGCAAACTCATTCGATTAAAAATTTTATTGACTAAAAGTTTTTATGGATTAAAAAATATTTCCACGTGATCGACCGACCACGCCGTACCGGCCGCACCCTGCCCGACAACAACAACCAGCGGGAGCCTTGCAATGCCTACCCTCGCCTGTCGTCCGCGGCCCTCCCTCGCCCAGCCCCACGAGTACCGCCATGACTGAACATGCCGACCTGATCATCCACCACGCCCGTATCTACACCGTCGATCCGCACCGCCCCTGGGCCAGCGCCGTGGCGGTGCGCGGCGAGCGTATCGTGCATGTCGGCGACGACCGTAGCGTGCTGGCTTTCAAGGGCCCTGCCACGCGCATGCTCGACGCCCAGGGCAAGTTGGTGCTGCCAGGTTTCGTCGAATCCCACTGGCACTTTTCCACCACCGCGTTCGCCCATCAGGCCTTCGTCAACCATGAAGACCCCCATCAGGTGCTGGCTGCGCTCAAGCGCTACGTGGACGAGAACCCCAACGAGAAGGCCATCACCGGCATGGGTTGGGTCCAGGCCTTGGTGCCTGGGGACATGCTGCGCCGCGAAACCCTGGACGCGATCTGTGCCGACAAGCCAGTGTGCCTGTTGTCCACCGACTACCATTCCATGTGGGTCAACTCCAAGGCCCTGGAGCTGGCAGGCATCGACCGTGACACGCCACCGGTGGAAGAAGGCGCCAGCTGGTTCGAGAAGGACCCGCACACCGGCGAACCCACCGGCCTGATCGTCGATGGCGCGGCCTATTCGCTACTGATGCAGCGCCTGAGCGACCTGGGTTATCTGCCTGTCGGCATCGATCTGTACCTGCGCTCGATCGCCTTGTGGCAGGAGAAACTGGTCGCCGCCGGCATCACCACCGTGTTCGACGCAGGCTTCCTCGACCCGAGCGGCGATCAGTCGCTGCTGTACCAGACCCTGATGCGCCTGGAAGACGAGCAACGCCTCAAGCTCCGGGTGGTCGGCAGCTACATCGACATGGGCACCGACCCGGACCCGGTGGCCAGTCTCAAGGCCCTGCGCGCTGAGTACGCAAGCCCTCTGGTCAAGGCCCAGGCGCTGAAACTGATGCTCGACGGCACCGAGATGAACCACACCGCCTACCTGCTCGAGCCCTACTGTGACAAGCCGCACAGCTGCGGCAGCACCACCATGCCGGAGGAAACCTTCGAGCGGCACGTGCGCGAGGCCGACCTCAACGGCATCGATGTGATGGTCCACGCCGTGGGCGATGGCGCCGTGCGCATGGCCTTGGATGTGTTCGAGCGTGTCAGCGCGAGCAACCCGCCACGTGACCGTCGCCATGTGATCACCCACGCGTTCCTCACCCACCCGGACGACATCCCGCGTTTTCGCCGCATCGGCGTAATGGCCAATACCCAGCTGCAGTGGGGTGTGGTCGACGCCTATACCCAGGCGATCCAGAAGTCCTATGGCCCGCAGCGCTGGGCCTCGATGTACAAGTTCCGCAGCTTCATCGAACAGGGCGTGACCGTGTCCATCGGCATGGACGGGCTGGCCTGCCAGTGCCGCTGCCAGCATCGACCGGTGGAGCACATCGAGTCCGGACATACCCGGCAGTTGGCGGGCGAGCCCGATGCCCCGGTGATGCCGGACATCCACGAGAAGCTGAGCATCCCCCAGCTGATCGCCGCCTACACCATCAATGGCGCCTACCAGTTGGGCCTGGAGAAAGAGATCGGCTCGATCAGCGAAGGCAAGCGCGCGGACATCATCATTCTGGAACAGGACTTGTTCGAGCTGGACCGCTACCAGATCGGCAAGACCGAGGTTCTGCTGACCCTGATGAACGGCCAAGTCACCCATGACCAGCTGAGCCGCGCCCTGACCTGAGCCCAGGCCCTTCGTCCCAAGCCGCTTCGCAGTGTCGCGCCAACGCGCGGGCTGCGGGGCGCTCCACTGCGACACGCATCAGCCATTTCATTCATCGGGACCCCACAATGCACAACAACAATTCCCGGCTCCAGCGTGCTTCTCTGATCTTCATCGCCAGCACGGCCATCATCGTAATTGGCGTTCAACCCATGTTCATCGGCCTGCTGGCCGAACGCCTGGCCCTTTCCCTCAGCCAGCAAGGCCTGGTGATCGCCATGGAAATGGGTGGCCTGGTCCTGGGTACCCTGCTTAGCCCCTTGTTGGCTCGGCAAGGTAGCCAGCGCCGCGTCTATCTACTGGCCGCGCTGCTGGCGCTGGCCTGTAATCTGTTCACGGCGCAAAGCGCCAGCTTCACCCCGGTACTTGCCTGGCGCCTGCTCGCGGGGATTGGCGGGGGCCTGTTGTACGCCAATGCCCTCAACGACCTCGGCCGCCTGCCGGGACAGGACCGCTCCTTTGGCCTGGTGCTGTTCCTGCAGACAGGCATCTTCGCGTTCTCAGCCGCCACCCTGCCGCTGGTGGCCGAAGCGTTCGGCAGTTCGCTGGCAATCGCCTCGATGGCGGGCTGGTTCGGCCTGATCAGCGTCAGTTGCATCGCCTTACCGGTCTGCCACGCCGTCACCCGCGGCACCGTGCTGGCCGCCAGCGGTCAGGGATCGGCGCGCATCGGCCGCTATTCATTGCTGGGTATGTTGTTCCTGCAACTGGCGATCTACAGCGTCTGGGGCTTCCTCGATCAGCTGGGGCATGACCAAGGCCTGAGCGCCGTGGAGGTGGGTTGGGCATTCGGCATGGGCGTGCTGGGCGGCCTGCCTGGCTCGGGTCTGCCGAGCCTGTTGGGGGCACGGGTCAGCCGCGGGCCGATGATCGGCCTTGGCTCGTTGCTGGTGCTGTTGGCCATCGTCCTGCTCGCCGGGGGTACACCGAGCGCGATCAGCCTGTTCGTGGCGCTGTTCATCCTGAACTTCGGCTGGGCCCTGGCGTTGAGCTACTACATGGGCGCCATCGCCACCAACGACCCCCAAGGCCAGTTCACCCCACTGGTGCCGATCACGCTGGCCAGTGCGGCTGCAGTTGCGCCAGCGTTCATCTCGATGCTGTTGCAGGTGACCGGAAAGCCTTCGATCTTCATCACCGCAGCCAGTGCGGTGACCATCGGTTTTCTGCTCAAGTGCATGGCGGGCATGCGCGAGCGGCAGAAGGCCCTATGAAAAGGGGCGCCAAGCGCCCCAAGATACGCGGTCACTCAGCCAGCAACGCCTGTATCACCTTCTCCTGACCGTCATAGCCGCCTTCGCCGTAATGCACATGGCGCACCTGTCCCTGACGGTCAATGAAGTAATGGGCTGGCCAGAACTGGTTGCCCCAGGCGTTCCAGATCCGGTAGTCGTTGTCCACCGCTACCGGATAACCGATGCCTAGACTGGCCACCTTCTGGCGCAGGGTGCCCAGATCATGCTCATAGTCGTATTCCGGCGTATGCACCCCGATCACCACCAGCCCTTGGTCGGCATAGCGCCGAGACCAGTCGTTGACATAGGGCAGGCTGCGCTGGCAGTTGACGCAATCCCAGGTCCAGAAATCCACCAGTACCACCTTGCCCTTGAGCGCCGGGGCATCCAGCGGCGCCGAGTTCAGCCACTGGCTGGCGCCGGCCAGCGAAGGCATGGCGCCCTGCCCGTCCCGCGCCGCCAGGTAACCGGCCAGGCCAAGCCCAACCAGTCCCATGCCCAACCCGCCGACCTTGATCAGCATGCGCCGGTCAATTTTCATGGCAGCCGCCGGTGGCGTAGGTACGGTACTCGACGCTCTGACGCTGGCCGTGGGAGTCCAGGTAATCCATGCGGGTGGTGACCACGCCACAGGCGTTGGCCTGGTCGTCCTGGGTAGAGAGTACTTTCTGGATATCCAGATGATCGCCATAGCGGTATTGCATCACGTTGTCCTGCATCGGTTGCGGGCTTGCCTGGGCACCGATGGCGCCCAAACTGGACAAGGCAAACAAGGCGGCGATGGCAAAAGTCTTGGTGGTCATGGCATCTCTCCTGCGAGTGTTTATGCGGTGGGGAGTCTTCCCCGGTCGAGAGCCATTTCACCGCTGGCGGGTATCCGGGCTGTGTCCGCAAAGGCCTCCTATTGCCTTGTGCTGTATCTGCACCGCCGACGGATACACTGCAATACAAAGCCCGGTCCGCAAGGGCCACAACGCTCGGTACACTGCGCCTATCCAACCCTGTACAGGAACCCTCCGATGGAACATGTCGATCACATCCTGATCGTCGACGACGATCGCGAAATCCGCGAGCTGGTCGGCAATTACTTGAAGAAGAACGGCCTGCGCACCAGCATCGTCGCCGATGGCCGGCAAATGCGCGCCTTCCTGGAGAACAACACGGTCGACCTGATCGTGCTCGACATCATGATGCCCGGCGACGACGGCCTGCTGCTGTGCCGTGAACTGCGCGCCGGCAAGCACCGCAACACGCCTGTGTTGATGCTCACCGCACGCAACGATGAGACCGACCGCATCATTGGCCTTGAGATGGGGGCCGACGACTACCTCACCAAACCCTTCTCGGCGCGTGAACTGCTGGCGCGCATCAACGCCGTGCTGCGTCGCACGCGGATGCTGCCGCCCAACCTGACCATCAGCGAAAGCAGCCGACTGATCGGCTTCGGCCAATGGCGGCTGGACACCACCGCCCGCCACCTGCTCGACACCGACGGCACCCTGGTGGCTCTGAGCGGCGCGGAGTATCGCCTGCTGCGGGTGTTTCTCGACCACCCCCAGCGGGTGCTCAGCCGCGAACAACTGCTCAACCTCACCCAGGGCCGCGAGGCGGATATCTTCGACCGCTCCATCGACCTGCTGGTCAGCCGCCTGCGCCAACGCCTGGGCGACGACGCCCGCGAACCCACCTGCATCAAAACCGTACGCAGCGAGGGCTATGTGTTCTCCCTGCCGGTGCAGTTACTCGAGTCGCCGTTATGAGATGGCCCCGTACCCTTGCCTCGCGCCTGGCGCTGATCTTTCTCACCGGGCTGGTGCTGGCCTACGGGCTGTCGTTCGGCCTGCAGTTCTACGAGCGCTACGTCAGCAGCCGTTCGATGATGCTCAACAACCTGGAGCAAGACGTGGCAACCTCGGTGGCGATCCTCGAGCGCTTGCCAGCAAACGAACGTGCTGCCTGGCTGCCACGCCTGCAACGGCAAAATTATCGCTATCAACTCAGTGAAGGCCTCAGTGGCCAGGCCATGGCCAGCGAGGACCCGCCCATGGCCGCCGAGTCGATCGTCAAGGCGATCGGCCAGGATTATCGCCTGACCTTCCAGGAGATCCCGGGCCCCATTGCGCATTTTCAGGCCCACCTGCGCCTGGCGGACGGCGCGCCGCTGACCATCGACGTCACGCCGGCCGGCGTGCCCTTGGCCAAATGGCTGCCGGTGGTGCTGTTGATCCAGCTGGCGGTGCTGCTGGGCTGCACCTGGCTGGCCGTGCGTCTGGCGATCCGTCCACTGACCCGGCTGGCCCGTGCGGTGGACGATCTGGACCCGGACAAACCCGGCCCCCAACTGGACGAAAGCGGCCCCCGAGAGGTGCGCTACGCGGCCGTCGCCTTCAACGCCCTGCAGGCGCGCATCGCGGCCTACCTCAAAGAGCGCATGCAACTGCTGGCGGCCATCTCCCATGACCTGCAAACCCCCATCACGCGCATGAAATTGCGGGTGGAGGTGATGGACGACGGCCTGGAGAAGGACAAACTCTGGAGCGACCTGAGCGCCATGGAACACTTGGTGCGCGAAGGCGTGGCGTACGCGCGCAGCATGGACAGCAGCACCGAGGCGCCCTGCCGCATCAAGCTCGATGCCTTCCTCGACAGCCTGGTCTTCGATTACCAGGACAGCGGCGCAAAGGTCGAGCGCCTGGGTGCCACCGATGTCACCCTCCACACCCGCCCCCATGCCCTGCGCCGGGTGCTGGTGAACCTGGTGGACAATGCGCTGAAGTTCGCAGGTGCCGCGCAGCTTGAGGTGGAACACACCGGGAACGGCACCTTGATCCGTGTGCTCGACGAAGGGCCTGGCATTCCCGCCGATGAGCTGGCCGAAGTGCTCAAACCGTTCTACAGGGTGGAAGGTTCCCGCAACCGCAGCACCGGAGGTACCGGCCTGGGGCTGGCGATCGCTCAGCAACTGACCCAGGCCATGGGAGGGCAACTGACCTTGAGCAACCGCGCTGGCGGCGGGCTGTGCGCGCAGATCGAGCTCAGATGACGTGGGGCCGCGTCCCGGCCCCGGCTTCGACTACACGCCGATACATAACGCCACTGCCCTGGACACACTGCAGATACCCTCGCCGCACACACTCCTTGTCACACCTCGAGCCCCCAGGGCTCGAGTTCTCCAACCTGCTGACAAGAGAGCCTGACCATGAACGCATTGCCCCGCGCCTTTAACGCCCTGGATCGCCTCGGTACCTGGAGCGCCGACCTGCCCCTGCGCCTGTTCCTGGCCTGGGAGTTCTTCGAATCGGGTATCGAGAAATTTAACGGCGCCAACTGGTTCACTGATCTGCAAGCGAGTTTTCCCTTCCCGTTCAACCTATTGCCAGCCAATGTGAACTGGCAGCTCTCGCTGTGGGCTGAATTGATCTGCCCGCTGTTGCTGCTGCTCGGCCTGGGCACGCGCCTGGCCTCGGCCGTGCTGATGGTGGTGACAGTAGTGGCTATCGCCGCGGTGCACTGGCCGGCGCAGTGGTCGAGCTTGGCCGAGCTTGCCCAGGGCTATGCGATTACCAACCAGGGCTACGGCAACTTCAAGCTGCCGGTCATCTATCTGGTGGCCTTGCTGCCACTGTTGCTCAAAGGGGCCGGCCGCCTGAGCCTGGATCACTGGCTGCGCGGCCGGTTCCAGCCAATGAGCGTCAGAGCACCCGCCTGATCAATGGCTCGAGGCGGCTGTAGCGCAGCCGCCGCAGCAGCTTGAGCACTTCGCGCGGGTGTTCGCCGGCCTCGCCCAGCTCCTCGGCCGACGACAGCCGGGGGGCGTGCCGACGGATCCTTTCGAGTTCGGCCTCACGGGGGGCGAGCCACTGTCCCTGGGGGTCATCGATCAACAGGCCGTTCTCAAGGTCCAGATTGAACCCACGGGGATTGAGGTTGTTGCCGGTGAGCAAGCTGTAGCGTTCGTCGATCCACACGCCCTTGGCATGGAAGGTGTGCCCCGGATCGTTCCAGATCCGCACCTGCAGCTGGCCGCTGGCAATGGCGCCCTGACGCCGATGGGCGAAGGCGCGCAGGTTGTCCTCGTACAGATAGGGCAAGGCGGCGCTGGCGGTGAAGGGTTGCCCGGGGGCGACGTAGAAATCGTTGGCGGTTCGGTGACCGATGATCATCTCCACCGTCACCCCACGGGCCAGCGCCCGGTCGATCTCGGCGATCAGTACACGGGGCGGGTTGAAGTACGGTGTGCTGAGCACGATCTGCGAACGCGCAGCCGCAAGCAGCGCGCACACGCTGCGGTTGAGCGGATTGCCTCGGCCGATGCCCAACAGAGGGATCACCCGCAGCCCTTCCCGGGCCGGAGCCACGGGCAGGTCGTAGGCCATGTGCCTCAAACGCGCTCGCAGCCGGCGAATCGCACCACGCAGGCGTTTGGTCGTCGGCGGTGCAGGCAAGTCCAGGCGCGGTGTCGCGGTACTTGCCAGTATCTGCCGCACCAGGCCGGCCATGGCGTCAGCCAACCCGGCATTGTGGAACAGGTGGTATCGATCCAGCCGGTAGCGGTCGAAGCGGTGTAGGTAGACGTTGTTCAGGCTCGCCCCGGTGTACAGCACCTGGTCATCGATGATGCTGCCTTTGAGGTGCAGCACGCCGAACAGCTCGCGGGTCTGTACCGGCACACCATGGATGACCACATCAAGGCCTCGGCGTTGACGCTGGGCCTGGTACCACGCCGCGTTGCCCGGTTGCCGGCCCGCCCCCAGCAAGCCGCGCCGGGCCCGGAACCAGTCGACGACGACGAGAACCTCCAGCGCTGGTCGCGCCGCCTTGGCCTGGTACAAGGCGTCGAGCACTTCTTGGCCGGCCTCGTCCTCTTGCAAGTACAGGGCGACGATGACAATACGTTGGGTGGCGCTGGCAATCAGCTCAAGCAAGCGAGTGCGGTAGCTCGCCGCATCGGGCAACACCTCGATGGCACCGGGGGCCAGGGCGAAGCCTTCCTGGGGTACCGGCACGGATTTACGGTTCAAGCGGTCGTCTCCTGTGCAAAAGGGGCTCCGGGTCGTGGGCATTCCGGCCCCTTGTCATCCGGGTGTACTATCGGGCCGGCCACGGCATAGAACAACAAGAATTCCTCAAGGCTGGTTTTTTCTTATAGCCCGGAAACAACGACGCCTCAGCTTGCACAGGTAAATCGCACATGGTCCAGCCCTGCTCTGCGCAGCCTGCCTCCCCCCTCCCCCCACCCAGGACGTTCGGCTTTCTGGTACAACCCAACTTCACCACCATCGGCCTGGCCTCGGCGGTCGAGACCCTGCGCATGGCCAACCTGGCCGCCTGCCGCCCGTTGTTTCGCACCGTAGTCGTCGCCGCCACGCCGGAACCTGTGACCGCCAGCAACGGCATGCGCGTGCTGCCTGACCATGGCATCGCCGACGCACCCGCACTGGATGCCCTGTTCGTGGTAGGTGCCAACCCCATTGCCAACGACCGTGACAGCCGCCCGCTGATCGACTGGTTGCGACAACTCGCCCGCCAGCGGGTACCCCTGGGTGGAATTTGCACGGGCAGCTACCTGCTGGCACGGGCGCAGCTGCTCAAAGGCTACCGCTGCACCATCCACTGGGAAGACATCGAAGCGCTCAAGGAGCGTTTCCCCGGCATCGTCATCTCCAACCAACTGTACGAGCTCGATCGCGACCGCTACACCTGTTCCGGCGGCGTGGCCGCCATGGACATGATGTTGCAATTGGTCGCCCGCCTGCCCGATGGCCAAGCCATCGCCGCCAAGGCGGCCGAGCTGTTGCTGTGCGACCGGGTGCGTGGTGAGCGTGACCGCCAGCGGGTTCCGCTGCGCACCCGCCTCGGCAATGCGCAACCCAAGCTAAGCCAGGTGGTGGCGATCATGGAAGCCAACCTGGAAGAACCCCTGGGGCTGGAAGAGCTGGCAACCCTCAACGAGGTGACGGTGCGCCAACTGGAGCGGCTGTTTCACAAGTACCTGCAGCGCACCCCCAGCCAGTACTACCTGGAGCTACGTCTGTCACGGGCGCGGGAGATGCTGCTGCGCAGCGACGCCAAGGTGCGGGAAATCGCCCTGGCCTGTGGCTTTACCTCGCCTGCGCATTTTTCCAAGAGCTACAGCCGGTTCTTTGGCCTGTCACCGCTCGGAGAGCGGCGACAGGCGTCGTTGCACTGACGGGTTGCTAACGAAGGTAGGGTTCACCTCGAACAAGGTTTCCCGGCGGCACCTGGCACCGGCTCCGCCGATGTTCGCAGGTGAACCCCGCTCCCACAGGTTCTGGATTGCTCGCAAACACCCGTCCTACCGGTTGGGAGCGCTGGGCGCTCTGCGCAGTCAATCCTGCAACGCACGATGCGCCGTTTCCCGGCAGGCCAGCATAGCCACCAGTGCCACCACCGCAGCGACCAGCAGGTAGCCCGCCGGAGCCAGCTTGTTGCCAGTGACCTGGATCAGCCAGGTGGCAATGAACGGCGCGGTGCCACCGAACAGCGCGTTGGCGATGTTGAAGCTCAAGGCAAACCCGCTGAAACGCACACGTGTGGGAAAAATCTCCGCCAGCAAGCAGGGCAAGGTGCCGTCGTTCATCGCCAGCATCGCACCGAACAGGATCTGGATCGCCAGGATCACCAACAGCGGCTGATGATCGAGCAAACTGAACAGCGGCACCGTCAGCCCCAGAAACAGCAGCGAGGCGACCACCAGCATGGGCTTGCGACCAAAGCGGTCCGACAAGCGCCCCATCAGGAAGATCAACCCGATGTAAGTTGCCAGCGACACCGTCGAGGCAATGAACGAGTCGCGCTCGCTCATGCCCATTTCGTTGGACAGGTATGTGGGCATGTAGCTGAGCAGCAGGTAGAAGGCCACCGCATTCAGGCAGGTCACGCCAATGCCGATCAGCACACTGCGCCGGTGCAGGGTCAGCAATTCGCGCAGCGGTGTGGCGCCCGCGCAGCCCTTGCTTTCCAGGCGCTGCTCCATCTCCAGGAATTTCGGCGTGTCCTGCAGACTCATGCGGATATAGCGCCCCACCAGGCCGAACGGTGCAGCCAGCAAAAATGGCAGGCGCCACCCCCAGCTGTGCAAGGCCTCGGTGCTGAGCAGCGCATGCAAGGCGGCGACGAACGCGGCGCCGAACAGCAACCCGGCGGCAGTGCTGGCCGGCACGATGCTGGTGTACAGCCCGCGACGGCCTGCTGGCGCGTATTCGGCCAGAAACGCCGAGGCCCCGGCATACTCGCCGGAGGCGGAAAAACCCTGCACCAGGCGAATCAGCAGCAAAAGGCACGGTGCCCACACGCCGATCTGCGCATGACTGGGCAATATGCCGATGCAGAACGTCGACACCGACATGATCAGGATCGACCACGACAGCGCGTTGCGCCGCCCATGGCGGTCACCGAAATGTCCCCAGACCACCCCGCCCAACGGCCGGACGATGAAGGACAGGGCAAACACTGCAAAGGTGGCCAGCAGGCCAGTGGTCTTGTCGGCATCGGGGAAGAACGTGGCGGCAATGATGGTGGCCAGGTAGCCATAGGCGGCATAGTCGAACCATTCGACGAAGTTGCCCATGAAGCTGGCTCGCGCGGCCTTGCGCAGCGCCTGGCGTTCGGCGTCCTGTGCCGGGAGGTCAAGGTGACGGGCGCTCATGGTGATCATCGCGCACCTCCCAGGGCGGGCAGCAAACGAGATTTCGGCACAACGGAATGACGCTGGGACATGACGGATACCCTCTGTTCTTGTAATTGGCGGCAGGGTCGAGCGGTCACTGGCGGGAAGGTCGCGGGCAGGCCCGCGACCGTGCCCGAGGGTCACTTGCGGATGATGTTGTGCTCCGGCCCGTACGGGAAATGGGTAATGTTCTCGGCACCGTGCTCGTTGACGATCAGGATGTCGTGCTCACGGTAGCCACCCGCGCCGGGGTGCCCTTCGGGCAGCATGATCATCGGCTCGATCGACACCACCATGCCTGGCTCGAGGACGGTGTCGATGTCCTCGCGCAGCTCCAGCCCCGCTTCGCGCCCGTAGTAATGGCTCAGGGTGCCGAAGGAATGGCCGTAACCGAAGGTGCGGTACTGCAGCAGGTCATGACGAAGGAAAATCTCGTTCAGCTCGCGGGCGATGTCGCAGCAGCGGATGCCGGGACGCACCAGCTTCAGGCCCGCTTCGTGCACCTCGACGTTGGCTTGCCACAGGCGCAGGTACTCGTCCGGACAGTGGTCGAGGAACAAGGTGCGCTCAAGCGCGGTGTAGTAACCGGCGATCATCGGGAAGCAGTTGAGGCTGAGGATCTCGCCCTTGCTCACCGTGCGGCTGGTGACCGGGTTGTGGGCACCATCGGTGTTGAGCCCGGACTGGAACCAGGTCCAGGTGTCCATCAGCTCGGCGTCAGGGAAGCTGCGGGCGATCTCGCGCACCATTGCCTGGGTGGCATGCAGCGCCACTTCGTACTCAGGCACCTGATCGCGCAGGGCCTCGACCACTGCCGCGCCACCGATATCGGCGATACGCGCGCCCTGACGGATCAACGCCTGCTCTGCGGCGGACTTGATCATGCGCATACGCATGCAAGGCGCGCCGATGTCGACCAACTCGGCCTTGGGATAGCAGGCAGCGAGCTTGGCATGATTCTGTAGGTTGAGATGGTCATGCTCCACGCCGATGCGCGAGGCCAGCGGCAGGGCCTGCTGGATGGCGACGAAGAAGTTGTCGCGCTGCCAGTCGGTGTAGACGATGTTGTCGGTGCCGACCGTCCGCCGCCAGGGTTGGCCGCCATCGATGTTGGCGCTGATCGAGACCACCTTGTCCTGGGTGACCACCAGCGCATAGGGGCGCCCGAACGAGCAGTAGAGGAAGTCGCTGTAGTAGTTGACGTTGTGGTACGAGGTGAAAATCGCCGCCTCGATGTCATGCTCGGCCATGTAGGCGCGCAGGCGGGCTTGGCGGGCAGCGTATTCCTGGGCGCAGAACGTGGGTTTGGCCTTCTCGCCATTGTGGATCTTCAGGGTCTTGGGCATTTGCATGGTGGGTTTCCTTGTCGTTATGGGCATGCTGTTCAGGCCGGTTGCCTGGGATGCATTGCAGCAGAACGATCAAGGGCGCTTTTGTATCTATCCGACCTGAAATTGGCGAAACGGCCACCGCCCCTTGGCGGCCTTTTTGCGGATCACCTAGACACAAGGCCGCCCCACAGGCACAGCGCAATGGCGTGCGCAGCACCTGTGGGGCGGCCATGTATCGCGATAGGGGGCGCACAGGCCCCTCAAGCCACGGTCACTTCAAGTCGAACCTATCGAGCTCCATCACCTTGACCCAGGCAGCGACGAAGTCCTTGACGAACTTGTCCTGGCCATCACTGCTGCCATAGACCTCCGACAAGGCCCGCAACTGGGCGTGGGAGCCAAACACCAGGTCGACGCGGGTACCGGTCCACTTCACCTGGCCAGTCTTGCGGTCGCGACCTTCGAAGGTTTCGTTGTCCGCCGAGGTCGGCTTCCACTCCACGCTCATGTCCAGCAGGTTGCGGAAGAAGTCGTTGGACAGCACACCGGGCTTGTCGGTAAAGACCCCGTGTCGGCTGCCACCGACATTGGCGCCCAGTACCCGCAGGCCGCCGATCAGCACGGTCATCTGCGGTGCGGTGAGGGTCAGCAACTGGGCTTTGTCCAGCAATAGTTTCTCGGCCTTGACGCTGTAGCGGGCTTTGGTGAAGTTGCGGAAACCGTCGGCCAAGGGCTCGAGCACACCGAACGACTCGACATCGGTCTGCTCCTGCGAGGCGTCCATGCGTCCAGGCCTGAACGGCACATTGACTGTGTGCCCACCGTCCTTGGCAGCTTTTTCCACCGCGGCGCAGCCCGCCAGCACGATCAAATCGGCCAGGGAAACCTTCTTGCCCGAGGCGTTGAACTCACTCTGGATCTTCTCCAGCGCCTTGAGCACTTTGTCCAATTGTTCAGGCTGGTTGGCTGCCCAGAACTTCTGCGGCGCCAGGCGCAGGCGGCCACCGTTGGCACCACCGCGCTTGTCCGAACCCCGGAAGGTCGAGGCCGAGGCCCAAGCGGTGGAGACCAGTTCGCCGACGCTCAGGCCCGAGGCCAACACCTTGGCTTTGAGGGCGGCGATGTCTTGATCGTCGATCAGCGGGTGGTCCACCGGCGGGATCGGGTCCTGCCAGAGCAGCACCTCCTTGGGCATTTCCGGGCCCAGGTAGCGTGACAGCGGGCCCATGTCCCGGTGGATCAGTTTGTACCAGGCACGGGCGAAGGCATCAGCCAACTGGTCGGGGTTGTCCTTGAAACGCCGGGCGATCGGTTCGTAGATCGGGTCGAAACGCAGGGCCAGGTCGGAGGTGAGCATGGCCGGCGCGTGACGCTTGGAAGGATCGTGGGCATCGGGGATCTGTCCTGCCCCGGCGCCGTTCTTCGGCCGCCACTGGTGGGCACCGGCCGGGCTCTTGGTCAGTTCCCAGTCGAAGTTGAACAAGTTCTCCAGGTACTCGTTGCTCCACTTGGTCGGGGTAGACGTCCAGGTCACTTCCAGGCCACTGGTGATGGTGTCGCCGCCCTTGCCGGTACCGAACTTGTTCTGCCAGCCCAGACCTTGCAGCTCGAGGCCTGCGGCTTCTGGCTCAGGGCCTACGTTGTCGGCGGGGCCGGCGCCGTGGGTCTTGCCGAAGGCATGTCCGCCGGCGATCAGGGCCACGGTTTCCTCATCGTTCATGGCCATGCGCCCGAAGGTCTCGCGAATGTCCTTGCCCGAGGCCACAGGGTCGGGATTGGCGTCCGGGCCTTCCGGGTTCACGTAGATCAGCCCCATCTGCACGGCAGCCAGCGGGTTCTCCAGGTTACGCTCCCCTCCCAGGGTGCGGCTTTCTTCTTCACCGTGCTTCTGCGGCTCGGCCACCAGGTCGCCCTGGCCTGGGGCTTGGGCCTTGCCATAGCGCGTGTCGCCTCCCAACCAGACCTTCTCGGAGCCCCAGTAAACGTCTTCGTCCGGCTCCCATACGTCTGCGCGCCCGCCGGAGAAACCGAAGGTCTTGAAGCCCATGGATTCGAGGGCGATGTTGCCGGTGAGCACGATCAAGTCGGCCCAGGAGATCTTGTTGCCGTATTTTTGCTTGATGGGCCAGAGCAGGCGCCGGGCCTTGTCCAGGCTGACGTTGTCCGGCCAGCTGTTGAGCGGCGCGAAACGTTGCTGGCCAGAGCCTGCGCCGCCGCGACCATCGCCGATGCGGTAGGTACCGGCACTGTGCCAGGCCATGCGGATGAACAGCGGGCCATAGTGGCCGAAGTCGGCGGGCCACCAGTCCTGGGAGTCAGTCATCAAGGCGTGCAGGTCCTGCTTGAGGGCCTGGAAGTCGAGGCTCTTGAACGCTTTGGCGTAGTCGAAACCGGGATCCATCGGGTCGGACTTGGCAGAATGCTGGTGGAGGATCTTCAGGTTCAGCTGGTCCGGCCACCAGTCACGGTTGCTGGTGCCACCACCCGCGGTTTGATGAAACGGGCATTTCGATTCGTTCGACATCTGCGTGTACCTTTGGGTCGGTTGTCCAGATTTCCCGGTCTAGGCCAGGTGTTCGATCGGTTGAGCACGCAAGCTCATGCGCCCCCTCATCAGGTCGCGTCGGCGAAAGCCCGACACAGGCTCGTCAACGGCGGAAAAAGCAGGCGCCCCGAGGGGTATCCCTGCCCACGCCCACCCGCCGTTGTCACGGGGCAGAATGAAGACTAGCCGAGCGGCGGCAGGTTTCTAATAGAGTGGCTATGTGGGGGTAATAGGCTGGGACTTTCGGGGGCCGAGGTTCACTTGCCGCGCTGCATCCAGGCTGCGCCCAACCCACTCAGGCAGATGATGGCGATGCCCACCAGGCTGCTGGTTTCAGGTACCTGGCTGAAAATCACCAGCCCCAACAGCCCTGCGAAGACGATCTGACAGTAGCTGAACGGCGCCAGCAAGGCTGGGGCGGCGAAGCGGAAGGCTTGGGTCAGCAGCAGATGGGCGGTCATGCCGCAGCCGCCCAAGGCCAGCATCAGCAAGGCGTGATTCCAGTGCGGCAGTTGCCAGAAGAACGGCACCAGGGCACTGAGCACCAGGGTGTTGCACAGCCCGGCGTAAAAGTTGCTGGTGGTCGGGGAGTCATAGGCGGACAGCTTGCGGGTCAGCAATTGATAGAAGCAAAAACCCAGTGCCGAGCCCAGGGGGAAGAGGATCGCCGGCGTGAACATCGCCCCGCCCGGATGCACAACCATCAGCACGCCGATAAAGCCCATCACCACCGCCACCCATTGGCCGAGGGAGACACGCTCCTTTAGCAGTGGTGCCGAGAGCGCAGTGACCAGCACCGGAGCCAGGAAATTGACCGACGTCGCCTCGGCCAGCGGCAGATACTGCAAGCCTGCAGTGAACAGCAGGCTGGTGCTCAGCAGACTCAGGGCTCGCAGGGTCTGCAGCAGCGGCCGGCGGGTTCGCAGTACTGCCATGCCGGCTTTGGGCAGGAAGATCCCCGCCATCAGCAGGGTGTGCACCAGATAGCGCGCCCACACCACCATGACGATCGGGTACAAGCCACCGAGGAACTTCGACAGCGCATCGTGACTGGCGAACAGGAACGTTGCCACGACCACCAGGGCGATGCCGCGCAGCGGTTGGTTGACTCCGGACAGCGGGGTTCTGGAACTCATGGCGCTCTCGACGGCGCGCGTGGCAGGGCCGGCGCAGGTATGGGCGGATTCTAGAAGAGATGCACCGGGATGAGAAATCGGCGTGCACGGGTTTGTGTTCGCTGATCGACCGGATTTGCCAGTGTGGGTACCGCCTCCACCTGCTCCGGCCGGTTCGTGGGTAAACCCGCTTCTATAGGTATGCGGTGCAATTGAGAGCGACACCGAACCTGTGGGGCGAGTTCACCCGCCAAGCAAGCACCGCCGAGCTTCAGCCTTGCACGGGCACGACACTCCTGAGCCGCTGGCTCGCTGGCGCCGGCTTGCCATACAGGTAGCCCTGGAAATGCGAGCACCCTTCCGCCGCCAGGCGGCGCATCTGTTCAGGCGATTCCACCCCTTCGGCCGTGGTCTTGATCATCAGGCTGTTGGACAGTTCGGTGATGGCGCGAATGATCGACATCGCTTCGCGGCTGTCGCACATGTCATGGACGAACGACTTGTCGATCTTAATCCGGTCGAACGGAAACGAGCGTAAGTACCCGAGCGATGAATATCCCGTGCCGAAATCGTCGAGGGAAATCGACACCCCCAGATCCTTGAGCGCCCGCAGAGTGCGTACGTTTTCCTCGCTGTTGCCCAATAAAACCGACTCGGTGATCTCAAGTTCCAGCCGCTGCGCCGCCAACCCCGAATCGGCCAGGGCCAGGGCCACGGTCTGTACCAGGTTGGCGTTCTTGAACTGCACGGCGGACAGGTTCACCGATACCGTCTGGGTGCCTTCCCACGTGGCGGCTTCCTGGCAGGCCAGATTCAGGGCGCGGGTGCCGATCTCGTGGATCAGCCCGGTTTCCTCGGCGATGGGGATGAAGTCCATGGGCATGACCATGCCACGGGTGGGGTGCTCCCAGCGCAGCAGGGCTTCGTAGCCGGTGACGCTGTTGGTTTGCTGGTCCACCACTGGCTGGTAGTGCAACTGCAACTGCCCCAGGTGCAAGGCGGTGCGCAGGTCGGTCTCCACCAGACGGCGCTGGCGGGCAGCGACATCCATCTCGACGCTGAAGCATTCGTAGCGGTTACGGCCGTTGCGCTTGGCCTCGTACAGGGCCATGTCGGCATAGCTGAGCAGTTGCTCGGCCTGGCCATGATCGTCCGGCGCAAGGGCGATGCCAATGCTCACGCCCACCGAAAACTGATGCCCTTCGATGCGAAACGGCGGGCTGATCGCCTCGATCAGGCGTTGGGCGGTATGGCAGGCGGCCTCGCGGGTATCCAGCCCGGCCAGGACCACGGCGAACTCATCGCCGCCAAGCCGGGCCAGGGTATCGTGCTCGCGCAACTCGCGGCGCAGGCGCTTGCCCAGCGCGCGCAGCAGCTTGTCGCCGAAGGCGTGACCGAGGGAGTCGTTGATGTTCTTGAAGTTATCCAGGTCAAGGCACAGGGTCGCGGTCAACTTGCCGCTGTCCTGGCCGCGGCCCAGCGCCTGCTTGAGCCGCTCGCTGAACAGGGTGCGATTGGGCAAGCCGGTCAACGCATCATGGTGCGCCATGTAGTGGATCTGGGCGTGGGCCGCCAGTTCCTCGGTGGCATCCTCGGCCACGAACAGCACGTAGTCAGCCTGCCCTTCGCGGTTCTGGCTGAGCAACGTCCTGCTGCGCAAGGTGCGCAGGCCGAGCGCTGTGGCCACGCGACTCTCATCGGCATAACCCTTGACGCTGCGCGCGCCTCGGGCCAGCTGCTGGGTCAGGTACTGGGCAGCTTCAGGTGCCAGGCACTGCTCGGGCAACTGGCCGACCATGCATGTGCCCTGAGCGCCAAACAGCTGCTCGGCTTGCTGGTTGGCCAGCAGGATGCGCTGGCTGTCGAGGTCCTGGACGATGACACTGGCTGGGATGTTGGCGATCACCGAGTCGAGAAAACGCGACAGGTCGGCCATTTCCTGGCTGTACTGCTCGGCCAACTGCTTGGCCTGGCGCAGCTCGGCCTCCTGGCGCCGGTGCTCGGAGATGTCGCGGGTGGTCTTGGCGAACCCCACCAGTTGCCCTTGGTCGTCGTGCACCGCGTCGATCACCACATGGGCATGGAACGCCGATCCGTCCTTGCGCAGGCGCAGGCCGCTGGCCTCGAAGCGACCGGTGCGCCGGGCCTGCTCGAGGTTCTGCTGCGGCAGCCCCGCAGCACGTTCATCCTCGTGGTAGAACAGCGAATAATGCTTGCCGACAATCTCCTCGCTCGAATACCCCTTGGCCCGCTGCGCTCCGGGATTCCAGTTGGCCACCCTGCCATCGGGGGTCAATAGGTAGATGGCGTAATCCGCCACACTTTGGATCAACAGCCGGTACATGAGGTCGGGGCTGACTGGCGTCATGATTTACCCTATGGCAGCACGGAACATGCCGGCCTGTCAGGGCCGGATCGAAGTCATCAAAGTGCTGGCATTATGCCGTTATCCGGAAGCGTTTTGTGAAGTGCGTCACAAAAATTTATGGTCAGCTCAGTGGACGGGCGAGACCAGAAAGTTGAGCAGCGGCGGCTCATCGTCCAGGGCGATAACCCGCCAGGCACGGGGCAAGTCCGCCAGCACAGCGCGACAGAACGCCACCGCAGGCGGGTCTTGGGCGTAGCAGCGCAGCAGCCAGTCTCCTGTACCGCTGCATAGCAGTTGCTGGGCAATGGCCTTGCCGATGCCCTGGCGGCGATAGCGCTTGAGAATGAACAGGTCGGCGAGTTCCGTGGCCGCAAGCCCCGGCAGCTCACTGCGCTCGATCAGCACAAAGCCTGCGATGAAGCCATCGACCAAGATCACGCTGGCACTCCAGCCGGGCGATTGCCAATACCGGACCAGGTGTTCTTCGTGGATATAGAAGCGCCCGTCCACTTCGACGTCTTCGGCTTCCCAGTCGGAGGACTCGTAGGCGTAGAACTGGTAGAGGTTGCGGATCAGCTCGGCCTGATCGGCGGAGGTCTGGAGCAGTTGGAGGGGGGCGTGCATGGTGTGGCTCGGCGAAAAAGAGGTGGGATTCTAGCGAAGTTCGCGGGGCGCGTTGCGCCCCGGATTCCCCCTGGGAACTGGCGACAGCCTGCGGCGCAAGGCGATGCGGCCCTGGCCATCATCGTTCTTCCAGCACCGCCCTGCCCTTGACCGCTCGCGGCCCTTTCCAGGCCCAGAAGATCAGCCCTGGCAAGGGCACATACACCACGAAGACGACCCATAGCATCTTGCGTTCGGCACGCCGGTCGCTGCCGATGATGTGCCAGATGGCGACGATCTCCAGCAGGATGAGAATGGCCGCGACAATGATCCAGATCGTTCCGATTTCCATGAGCGTTCTCCCGTAAGCATGTACTGCATTGGGCGACGCTCAGGCGCAAGGGTTCAGTCGGATCCGTCAGGCTGGCTCAGGGCGTGGCACGCTCCAGGGCGGCCTTGAGCGCCGTGGCATCGGTGTACACCCGCTGCCCGGCGAGCACCCGGTGATCCAGTTGCAGCCACAGCACCTGACCCTCCCCGACGCCATAGCGGCTGGCCACCCGTCCCTCGCGGTCGAGCACCACGCGGTAGTTGTAATCGCGCATGGCGGGGATGGCGAACAGCTTGCCGATGATCGCGGGCATGCGCTGGATGTCAGCAAGGAACACAGCATGACGCGCTTGCAGATACCCCTTGGGTTGCTCGGCCAAGGCGGCCTTGACGAGCTTTGCGCCATCCATGTCGCGTGCCACCAGCAGGATGCGGGTGTCGGTATCGAGGCTGTAGGGCTGGTCGTATTGATCGAGCAGCGTCCAGGGTGCGAGCGTGTCGCCCGACTCCAGCGCCTGGGCCAGCAGTGGGAGCAGGCTCAGCAGCAATGCGGCGGCGTATTTCATCGGGGATTGTCCTCGAGGCGGTGGCTCAGCATAGCCCAGTGACCCTGCGCCCGCCATGCGTGCTCCGGTTGTCTTTCCCGCAGACTCCCAGCACACTCATCCGGCCAGCCAGGAAGCGGAGTCAGCAGTGTCCACGCCACGCCAGTTCAGCCAGAAAACCAGCACCAGCAACATGTTGAGGCTCAAGTCCACTGCCGGTAACGGTCAGATGCCCTATCGGGTCGACTTCGTCCTGCTCGAACACTTCTCCATGGCCAGCTTCACCGTGGCGATGGATGTGCTGGTGACGGCCAATCTGCTGCGCGCCGACAGCTTCCGTTTCACGCCGCTCTCGCCCAAGGGCGACCGGGTGCTGAGCGACCTGGGCCTAGAGCTGGTGGCCAGCGAACTGAACGCCGCCAGCCTCAAGGAGCTGGACCTGCTGGTGATCTGTGGCGGCTTGCGCACGCCGCTCAAGTACCCCGAACTCGACCGCATGCTCAGTGACTGCGCCGCCCATGGCATGGCGCTGGGCGGGCTGTGGAACGGCGCGTGGTTCCTCGGTCGCGCTGGCGTGCTCGACGACTACGGCTGCAGCATTCATCCAGAGCAGCGCGCCAGCCTTGCCGAGCGCAGCCCGCAAACCCGCCTGACACCGGCCAGCTTCACCCTCGACCGTGACCGCCTGACCGCCGCCAGCCCCAACGGCGCGATGGAATTGATGCTCGGCCTGGTCCGACGCCTGTATGGCGATGCGCTGGCCGAAGGGGTCGAGGAGATTCTCTCGTTCTCCGGCGCCCGCTATCGCCAGGTCGGGCCGGGGGCGAAGAAGTCCATGAGCCTGCATCTGCGCACCATCGTCGAACTGATGGAGAACAACCTTGAGGAAACCCTGAGCCTCGACCAGCTGGCCGCCTACAGCGGACGCTCGCGGCGCCAGATCGACCGCCTGTTCCAGGCGCAGCTCGGCACCTCGCCACGGCGCTACTACATGGAACTGCGCATCACCAAGAGCCGCCGCCTGCTGCAGTACTCCGACCTGTCAGTGATGGAAGTGGCGGTGGCCTGCGGCTTTGTCTCGGTGTCGCACTTCAGCAAGTGCTATGCGGCGTACTTCGGGTATCCACCCTCGCGCGAGCAACGGCTGGGCGAATGAGTTTCTGGGGCTGCTTTGCAGCCCCGAAGGCATGAATCAAGCGCGGATGTAGCGCAGCACCGCGTCACAGATCATCTGCTTGTGGCGCTGCTTGATCTGCTCGTCGGAGAGGTCGATCTGGAAGATCTCGCTGAAGGTGTGGCGATTGGATACCCGGTAGAAACAGAACGAGCTCATCAGCATGTGCAGGTCGATCACCTCGATACCGGCGCGGAACACGCCCTCCTCCACGCCCCGGCGCAAGGTGCGGCCCAACGCTTCAAGCACCAGACTGCTCATCTCGCGGATGACCGGCGATTGCTTGACGTACTCGCCGTAGTGGATGTTCTCGGTGCAGACGATGCGGACGAAATCCACGTTATGGTCGTGGTGGTCGAAGGTGAACTCCACCAGCCGCTCGATGGCCTGCACGGCCGGTAGAGACTCCAGGTCCAGGCTGTGCTCGGTCTTGCGGATATCGCCGTAGAGTTTGACCAGGCACTCGACGTACAGCTGCTCCTTGCTGCCGAAGTAGTAGTAGATCATGCGCTTGGAGGTGGCGGTGCGCTCGGCGATGGCGTCGACCCGCGCCCCGGCCAGACCTTGCTGGACGAACTCGTGAATGGCGGCCTGGAGGATATCCTCGCGGGTTTTTTCGGGGTTGTTCTTGCGCGACTTGCGCGGCCCTTCGATCTCAGGCTGGCCGAGATTGACTACCGAATCACTCATACCCACTCGCAGGCTGTTGTTTTCAATGGGGTGGGATTATCCGCGAGCGGGACGATGCAGGGAAGCGTGGTGTTGGTCGGGTGGTCAGGTTTGGGGGCCCTACCTGGTCTGGTGGGCCCTTGTCGAAGCACCGCAACCCAGAGTCATCACAGGACCGGTTTGCGCCCTGCCCCGCTGCGCGCCTTGGCCAGCGCCGCCAGGCGCACCGCCACGTTGGCCGCGCCGTACCCTGCGTAATCTCCCTTGCGCTGCAGGACCTCGAAGAAGAACCGCCCCTCGAACGGCTCGGTGTACACGTGGAACAGCTCCCCGCCCTGGGCATCGCGGTCATAGAGCACGTTGTAGTACGCCAGTTCGCTCAAGAACTCATCGTCGAAGTCGAAGCGCGCCGCCAGGTCGTCATAGTAGTTCAGCGGAATTTCCAGCAGCGGCACGCCGGCTTCCTTGGCCCGGGCCACCTCGGCAAAGATGTCGTCGCAGGCAAAGGCGATGTGGTGCACGCCCGAGCCACGGTAGCTCGAAAGCGCGTGGGCGATGGCGGTGTTGCGGTTTTCCGAGATGTTCAGCGGCAGCCGAAGCGTGGCGCAGGCGCTACGCAGGGCGCGGCTCTTGACCAGACCATAGGGGTCGGGCAACACCACCTCGTCGTCGGCGGCAAAATCGAACAGGCTCTTGTAAAACAGCACCCAGCTGTCCAGCGACTCGGCCGGCAGCGCCAGGGCCATGTGGTCGATGCGCTGCAGGCCGCCACTGGGAATGGCCTGCGGGTCGAGGCGAAAATCGCTGTCATAGATCGTCTGGCCCTCGCCCGCCTGCTCCACCAGATAGATCAGACTGCCGTCGGGGGCGCGCACAGCGGGGATCTCCCGCTCGTTGGGGCCGACCAATCCACGGAACGGTTGTCCTCGATAAGCGGTCGCCCGCCCCAGGGCGGCCTGGCCGTCGGTGACGCGCAGCGCCGTGGCACACAGCGATGGGCCATGGGCCTCGAAGAAGTTGTGGGCGAAGGAATAGGGTTCGGCATTGAGCACGATATTGATCTCGCCCTGGCGCAGCAGACGCACGTCCTTGCTGCGGTGCTGTCCGCTTTCGGCAAAGCCCAGGCGCTTGAGCCATGCGCCCAAATGCGCTCCGGTGGCCTCGTCCACCGCGAACTCGAGAAACTCAACGCCCTCGTAGCCGCTGGCCGGCGGCGGGTCGAACAACACGCCCGGCTCCACGGTGTGGGCTTGCTGGGCGAGCCGCACGCGGGTCTGCTCCTCCAGGTAAAGCAACGAGCGCAGGCCATCGGCGGCGTTCTGCCGGGGCGGGGCGGCGCGGAAACCGTCGTTGAAGATCTCCAGCGACAGTGGGCCGCGGTACCCCGTGGCCAGAATCGGGGCGAGAAAACCCGCCAGATCCATCTCACCCTGGCCAGGGAAGCAGCGGAAATGCCGGCTCCACTCCAGCACATCCATGGCCAGGATCGGGGCATCGGCCATCTGCACGAAGAAGATCTTCTCGCCAGGGATCTGGTGGATGCCACTCGGATCGCCCTTGAGCGACAGGGTGTGGAAGCTGTCGAGGATCACCCCCAGGGCCGGATGATCGGCCTGGCGCACCAAGTTCCATACCTGCTGGTAGGTATTGACGTGACGCCCCCACGCCAACGCTTCATAGCCAATGCGCAGCCCGCGCTGGCCGGCACGCTCGGCGAGCAGGCGCAGATCGTCCACCAGCAGCTGCTCATCGCCCAGGGCGTCGGCCTGGACGTTGCTGCACACCAGCACCAGGTCGGTGCCCAACTCCTGCATCAGGTCGAACTTGCGCTCGGCGCGGTCGAGGTTTTTCTGCAGGCGCTCGCGTCGGCAGCCCTCGAAGTCGCGAAACGGCTGGAACAGCGTGATCGCCAGGCCCAGATCGCGGCACAACTGACGGACTTCACGGGGGCTGCCGGCGTAATACAGAAGATCGTTCTCGAAGATCTCGACGCCGTCGAAGCCGGCAGCGGCAATGGCTTCGAGCTTTTCCGGCAATGTACCGCTCAAGGACACGGTGGCAATCGAACGCTGCATGGGGGAGTTCCTTGTTATTGGCGCGCCCCCCGAAGGTTGCGCGGGCTGACGGTCACAGGCCCGTGGGAGCCTGGCACGATCGATTATTCGCAGGTAAAGTCAGCCCCGCAATGCGTTTTGTACGAAACAGTTAGTTTTTGTTCGATTACCGAACAAAAGCGGTTTTGGCGAATTGATTCAGGTCTGCCCCTGGACAACCATGAATCCCCAGCAACGGCCCCTGCCCCCACGTTCAGCAGGTGTCGTGCTGACAGGCCCAGCGTCACGGCATAATAAATTCAATAACCGGGTACCGACCTATGCACACTTCCCTCGCCCTGCGACCCGCACCTGCTTGTTCGTCCCATCGGCATCAGTCATCGACTGATCACTCCTGAACAGCCTCCCGCTGACCTACAAGAACACCGGAGAAAACGATGGCCCACTCCAACTCCCAAGCCAAGAAAGCGACCGCCAGCGGGTGGATCGGCTCGGCACTCGAGTACTACGACTTCTTCATCTATGCCCAGGCTGCGGCACTGATCTTTCCGCAGATCTTCTTCCCCTCCACCGACCCGAAAATGGCCATCATCGCCTCGCTGGCGACCTACGGGGTCGGCTACCTGGCCCGCCCGCTGGGCGCCTTCGTACTCGGCCATTGGGGCGATACCCGCGGTCGCAAGAACGTCTTGTTGCTGTGCATGTTCCTGATGGGGCTGTCGACCATGGCCGTCGGCCTGCTGCCGACCTACCACGACATCGGCCTGCTGGCCCCGGCCCTTTTGGTGGTGCTGCGCCTGGTCCAAGGCTTCGCGGTGGCCGGCGAGATCTCCGGCGCCAGCTCGATGATCATGGAGCACGCCCCGTTCGGGCGGCGTGGCTACTACGCCAGTTACACCCTGCAAGGCGTGCAGGCCGGCCAGGTGATGGCGGCGGCGGTGTTCCTGCCGCTGGCTTATTTCATGCCTAGCGAGGCCTTCAATGAATGGGGCTGGCGTATTCCGTTCCTGATGAGCGCGCTGGTGCTGGTGGCCGGCTATTTCATCCGCAAGGAAGTCCACGAGACCCCGGCCTTCGTGCAGGAAGAACAGCAGGACAAAGTCGCCAAGTCGCCGATCAGTGAAGCCTTCCGACACAGCTGGAAATGCATGGTGCTGGTGGCCTTCATGGCGTTGATGAACGTGATTCCGGTGGTGGCAACCATCTTCGGCGCAGCCTACGCGGTACAACCGGCCTATGGCATCGGCTTCGACAAGAGCGTGTACCTGTGGATCCCGGTGGTGGGCAATATCGTCGCGGTGCTGGTGATCCCGTTCGTCGGCAACCTGTCGGACAAGATTGGCCGTCGCCCGACCATGATCGCCGGCTGCCTGGGCTCGGGCCTGCTGGCCTTCGTCTACCTCTATGCGATCAGCATCCAGAACGTGCCGCTGGCCTTTGGCGTGTCGATCCTGATGTGGGGCATGGTCTACCAGGGGTACAACGCGGTATTCCCAAGCTTCTACCCGGAGCTGTTCCAGACCCGCTATCGCGTCTCGGCCATGGCCATTGCGCAAAACATCGGCACCATGCTCACCGCCATGTTGCCCGCGCTGTTCGCCACCGTCGCCCCGCCCGGCTCGGACAACATTCCGCTGGTGGTCGGTAGCCTGGCGTTCTTCATCACCTGCCTGTGCGCCCTCGCCGCCTACATCGCGCCGGAAACCCACCGTCTGGCCATGGAAGACCTGGGCAACCCACAGGCCAGGCCCATGGACAAAGGCGCCTATGAAGCCAGCCGCAAAAGCAGTTTCCAGGCGGTGAGCCGCTGACACACACCCTGTGAGAGCGGCCTGAGCCGCGCAAAAAGCCCGCTCCCGCAGGGCCCAGCTGACCTTGTGGGAACGGGGTTCATAGAGGCTGCTGTCAGCCGTTGACGATGGTCTGAAGCCTCGCCCACAACTGCTCCACATGCGCCCGCTCGGTCGGTAGCGCCCCCACCGACACCCGCACCATCCAGCGCCCCTCCAGGGTCGCCGGGGTCACGTAGGCATCGCCGGAGCCATTGAGCCGATCCGCCCAGGCCCGGGTATGGGCATCCAACGCCTCCCCCTCCAGCCCCGGCGGGCAGTGACGAATGCACAACGTCTGCAGCTGCACCGGCGCCAACAACTGCCAGTGCGGTGCGGCCTCGATCTGCTCGGCCAGCCAGCGGGCGTTGTCCAGGTCCCGGCGCAGGCGCTGCTGCAGGGCCTCGACGCCTTCGCTGCGCAACATGAACCACAGCTTCAGCGCACGGAAACGCCGGCCCAGGGGGATACCCCAGTCGCGCAGGTTTTTCACCTGGCCATCGACTGCCGATTGCAGGTAGCTGGGGTTGGTGCTCATCACCCGGATCAGGTGTTGTGGATCACGCACGTAGTAGATCGAACAGTCGAACGCCACACCCAGCCACTTGTGGGCATTGACCACCACCGAGTCGGCCAACTCGATGCCATCCCACATCCAGCGGCACTCGGGCAGGATCATCGCCGAACCAGCCATGGCCGAGTCCACGTGCAGCCACAGCTTGTGCGCCTGAGTGATGGCGCCGATCGCCGCCAGCGGGTCGAGGGCCGTGGTGGCCGTTGTGCCGGTGGTGGCGACCACCGCGCAAGGCTGGTTGCCGGCTGCCAGGTCCTGCTCGATGGCAGCCTGCAGCGCCTCGGGGCGCATGGCGAAGCGTTCGTCGGTGGGGATCAGGCGGATGTTCTGGCGGCCAAAGCCGGCCAGCAGCGCAGCCTTGTCCACCGAGCTGTGGGCGTGGGCGCTGACATACACCACCAACGGTTTGGCCTGGGCCTGCAGGCCGCCGCGCACCAGGGCGTAGTCGGTGGCACGCTCGCGGGCGCAGATCAATGCCACCAGGGTGCTGGTCGAGGCGGTGTCCTGGATTACCCCGCTCCACTGTGCTGACAGCCCGAGCAGCTGGCGCAGCCAGTCCAGGGTGGTTTCCTCCAGTTCGCTCAGGGCCGGGCTCGATTGCCAGGACAGCCCCAGCACGCCCAGCCCGGTGCTGAGAAAATCACCCAGCACCGACGACAAGGTGCCGTTCGACGGGAAGTAGCCATAGAAGTTGGGGTGTTGCCAGTGGGACAGACCCGGCATCAGCAGCTTGTCGACATCGGCGAGTATGGCTTCGAACGGCTCACCTTGTTGTGGCGCCTCGCTGGGCAAGGCGGCCTTGAGGTAGCCAGGCTCGACCTGGGCCATGACCGGTCGCTCGGCGACGCTTTGGCGGTAGTCGGCGATCAGGTCGATCAATTGGTGGCCGTATTGGCGAAAGTCTTCCGGGTTCACGCGCAATCTCCTTGGGCTGCTGACGCTATGGACGACAGAGTCTAGGTGCGCCAGGCACTGCGAAGAACCCCGTTTCGCGCATAGGTGCTATGGCGAAGACGCATGCCCGCCCTGCACCCCAAACTGCGACTGCCGCCACAACTCGAAGACCCGGTTGCGCAGCCAGCGGTGTTCCGCCGAGGCCTGCAAACGCTGGTGCCAGACCACCCAATAGCGCTGGGTATGTTCGATGAAACCCAGGGGCCGCCAGGCCAGACGGTGCAGACGACACAGCTGGCGGGCGATGTGCTCGGGCACGGTCGCCAGCGCCTGGCCATTACCGATCACCTGCACCGTGGCAGAGAAGAACGGCACCTCCAGGCTGATCCGCCGCTGCAACCCCTGGGCACGCAAATGACGGTCGATGAAGCTGTCCTTGTCGCCGCCGCCGGAAATGCGCACATGCTTGAAGGCCAGGTAATCCTCCTGGTTCAAGCTCTGCTGGGCGGTCAGTGGGTGATCGTCGCGCATCAGGCACACTGCGCGGTCTTCCCCCAGCAGCCGGCCGTGCAGGTTGGGCGGAGACTCGTCGAACAAGGTAGTGGCCAGGTCGATCTCGCCGCTGGCCAACAAGGCGTACTGGCCGGCCTGCCAGGTGCGGTACTCCAAGGATACGCCCGGCGCCTCACGCTCCAAGGCGCTGACCAGCAGCGGCAGCATGTGTTCGGCCACGTAGTCCGAGGCGGCAATACAGAAGCGCCGCTCACAGCGCGCCGGATCGAAGGCGGCGGGTTGGCGCAGGGCGGCCAGCTCCTCCAACACCTGGCGCAGCGGCTCGACCAGCGACTCGGCATGCTCGCTGAGCACATAGCCGCGTCCTTGGCGGACCAGCAACGGGTCATCGAAGGCGTCACGCAGATGCGCCAGTTGCCGGCTCAAGGCCGACTGGCTGGTACCGAGGCGTTCGGCGGCGTGGCTGAGGTTCTTCAACTGCAGGAGGCAGTCGAGGGTACGCAGGTGAGCGAGGCTCAGGGAAGCGAAGGTGGGATGCATCGATGGGTGACTCCGGCGAGGGCCGTGCCCTCGGTCGCCGGACACCTCGGGAGGCCGAAGTGTCCGGCGATGGGGGCCCCGCTGATCAGTCAGTCAGGCCGACGTAGACGTTCTGCACGTCATCGTGGTTGTCGATCGCTTCCAGGAACGCCTCGACTTCGGCCAGGGCTTCTGCGCTCAGGCTGGCTGCGCTGACTGGGTTTTTCGGGGTATAGCCGATCTTGGCGGAGGTCACGGTGAAACCATGTTCTGGCAGGGCCTTCTGCACCGCATCCAGGTCGGTGGTGTCGGTGATGAACAGGGTCGAGCCCTCTTCCTCGCCTTCCTCGAAGTCCTGGGCGCCGGATTCGATGGCGGCCAGCTCAGGGTCGGCATCGCCGTTGGGAGTGGCTTCGATCAGGCCGACGTGGTTGAAGTCCCAGGCGACCGAACCACTGGAGCCGAGCTGGCCCTTGCGGAAGGCGACGCGGATTTCAGCGACGGTACGGTTGATGTTGTCGGTCAGGCACTCGACGATCAGCGGGACCTGGTGCGGGGCGAACCCTTCGTAGGTCACCGCGTGGTACTGCACGGCATCGCCGTCCAGGCCTGCGCCCTTGCGGATCGCGCGTTCCAGGGTCTCACGGGTCATCGAAGCCTTCTTGGCCTGCTCCACTGCCAGGCGCAGGCGCGGGTTCATGTCCGGATCGGCACCGGATTTGGCGGCGATCTGAATTTCTTTGGCCAGCTTGCCCATGATCTTGCCTTTGGCGTTGGCTGCGGCTTCTTTATGCTTGGCTTTCCACTGTGCGCCCATGTCGACTCTCTTTGTTTCAGCGGCCGGTTCAGGAAGCGACCGGCCAAAAGTGGGAGCAGTTTATACGCCCTCGCCTGCTTGATCGACAAGAAATCGCACAGCAACCGCAGAGCGGCTCCCCTGGCATCAAGCCTTGTCGGCCTTGCCCGCCGCCGCCGCGAACTTGGCCAGACGCACATCGAACCGCCGTGGCCGCACGCCGCGGTCCTCGGCGCGTTCCTTGCGGCGAATGGCATTGCGCACCATCAGCGAGCCCAGGTAACGGATCGGCTCCGGCGGGAAGTAACCGAGCGGCCCCTTGACCAACGGCGAGCGTGTCCACGGGTTGTCCAGGCCCAAGGCCAGCGAGGACAGAATCTGCCCGCCCATGTGGCACGGCCCGACACCGCTGCCCGAGTAGCCAAAGCCGTAGAACACGTTGCCCTGCCCGTCCAGCCGGCCAAAGAACGGCAAGCCGGTCACCGAGCGATCCGACGGTCCGTTCCAGCTGGCCGCCAAGGGCACGTTGGCCAACGCCGGGAAGAAATCCCCCAGGCTTTCACGCAGCAGGGGCTGGTAAGGCGAAGGCTGGTCGAACACTGGTAGCATGCGCCCGCCATAGGCGAACGTGTTGCCGCCCTTGCCCAGCATCAGTCGGCCATCGCTGGTGTTGTGGTAGTAGTGGACGAAAATCCGCGAGTCCAGGACGCTGACGCCACTGACCAGGCCGATCTCGCGCAGCAGCTCTGGACACGGCTCGGTGATGATCATGTCGCTGGAAACGATCGCCACACTGCGCTCGAACTGCGGGAAGGCCCGGGCCATCCAGGCATTGAGGCCCAGCACTACGCGATCTGCACGAATGGTCCCACGCGCCGTGCGCACCTGGGCCGGCGCACCATGCTCCAGCCCCGTCATGGCGGTGCCTTCGTGAATCCGCACACCCCGTTGTAGCGCGACCCGGCGCAGGCCACGCACCAGGCGGCCGGGCTGCACCGTGGCGGCGGCCGGTGAGTACCAGCCTTCCAGATGACGCTCAGAGCCTGCCAGACGTTGTACCTGTTCCAACGGCAGGCGCTGGAACGAATTGATCCCTTTTTGCTCCAGGGCCGCGATCACCGCATCGGTGCCTCCGACTTGGGCCTGGTTGGTCGCGGTGTACAAGGTGCCATCTAGGCGATAGTCGCACTGGATGCCGTTGGCCGCGCAAAACTCACCGATGGCGCTGATGCTGCGCTCCGACTCGCGCACCAGGCGCACTGCCTCCTGCACCCCGAACAGGCGTTCGAGGGTGAAGTATTTAGCCGACCACGACAGCGCGCATCCCCCGTTCCGGCCGCTTGCCCCGGCACCGCAGATGTCCGCCTCGATCAGCATCACATCCAGTTCGGGCGCCTGCTCCTTGAGCATCAGCGCCGTCCACAAGCCGGTGTAGCCTCCGCCGACGATGCACACGTCGCATCGCGCATCGCCGATCAGCGGCGGACACACCGCCTGATCTTCCGTGTCCAGGGCCTGTTGCAGCCAGAAGGGTCTCATGGGTCGCTTTCCTTTAGGTGCGCGCCGGCTTGATTGCCATTGCGGTGTTGGGTGCCACGTCATTGGCCGCAGCGACGCTGGCCGGGCGGCTGTTCCAGTGCGGCAGCAGGACCAGGGCCGAGAACAGCGCGGTGCCGGCGAAGATGATGAACACCGTGACGCTGTCGAAGTAGCCCGGCAGCAGGCCACCGAGCACTGCGCCCACCGAGCCGCAGCCGTTGACGAAACCGGCGGCGGTTGCGCCGGATTTGGCGGTACCGAAGTCGATGGCTGCCGCGCCGCTGATCATCGAGTCCGGCCCGTACAGGGTCAGGCCCATCACGAACAGCAAGCCGACCACCAACACCACGCTGCCGGTGTGCATGGCGCCCATGAACGCCGCCAGGGCGACCGTCAGCAGCACCAGGCTGATCACGCAGGCCGGCATGCGGCGCGCGCCGAACAGCTTATCCGAGGCCAGGCCGATAAGGATCGGCCCCAGCAGGCCGGCCAGCTCGAAGGCCGTCGGGATGATGGCCGCGCCGACCTTGCCCACCGATGGCATCTGCTCGAAGACGATCACTGGCCCCCACAGCAAGATCGCGTAACGGGCAGGTTTGAGCATGAAGTAGGCCAAGCCCAGGGTCAGCACAGTACGGTTGCGCAGGATTTCCTTCAAAGGCTCCCACACGCTGCCCAGGCTCGCGCCAGGGGCCATGCTCTGCGGCTCCGGCTCCACCGCCGGCAGCCCCACATCCTCAGGCTTGTTGCGCTGGAAGATGAAGAACAGAACGGCCACGCCCGCCACCACCGCGGCGCTGGAGAAGAACGCCGCGTGCCAGCTGCCGATCAGGGTGTAGGCCCACCACCCAGCGAACGGCGAAGCTACCAGGCCGCCGAAGGCATAGCAGGAACTCCACAGGCCCAGGACACGCCCACGCTGCACGGCCGGGAAGAAACTACCGATGTTCTTGCACAACCCCGCCCACCCGGTGGACTGCGCCAGGCCTTGGATCAACATGCAGGTGGCAAAGATCGGGAACGTGGCATAACTGCCCATCACCACGGCAGCGGCTGCGGAAATCAGCAAGCCGCCGAGCACCACCACGCGTGGCCCGAAGCGGTCGGCGAGCATGCCCCAGGTGAACTGGCCCACGGCATAGGCGGCCAGGTAGATACCGTCGAGGTTGGCCATGGCGGCCTTGTCGAGCATGAACGTCGGGTCCTCGCCGATGCCAAGCTTGGCGACCGAGAAGGCTTTGCGTGTGAAGTAGAAGGCGGCGTATGCCAGCCAGGTGATTGCGAAGATCTGGACGCGCCAGCGCTTCATGGCCGCTAGGGATTGATTCATTTGACTCTGACCTCTTGCTCAAGTGTGCCGGCAGAATGTGAAAAAACGCCTGTTTTGTTGTTGTGTTGCGCACTGCATGACGAGGAGGACCGTCACTGGTCAGATGGCACCGCAGATCGGGATGACCGGCTGATTACCATGGCCCCCGGTGATTGCTTGCAAAGCACCGTCGGACTGTCGGACATGGAACCAGTTGGTGACTGATAAATAAAATCGATTTATCGTATTTCACACATAAGCTCAGCTTGTAACGGAGTACGTCATGTCGGTCTCCCACGCTCAACTGAAGGCCTTTCACGCTGTCGCCCAGCACGGCAGCTTTACCCGCGCCGCCGAAAAACTCTTTCTGACCCAGCCGGCGGTCTCCGATCAGGTCCGCAAACTGGAGGAGCGTTATGGCGTGTTGCTGTTTCACCGCAACAAGCGCTCGGTCCAACTGACCGACCTGGGCGAGCGTCTGCTGGGCATCACCCAGCGCCTGTTTGCCTGCGAGACCGAGGCGGTGGAACTGCTGCAGGATTCCCGCGCCCTGCACACCGGCAGCCTGGTACTGGCCGTGGATGCCCCGGTACACGTGCTGCCGCAGATCGCCCGGTTCTGCCAGCGCTACCCGGGCATCCAGGTGAAGATCGAAACGGGCAACACCGACGAGTCTCTGGCCCGGCTGTTCAGCTACCAGGCCGACCTTGCCCTGCTCGGCCGCGATGTGGATGACGAGCGGTTGTTCTGCGTGCCCATGCGCCGCGACCCGATGGTCGCGTTCGTCTCCCACAACCACCCTTGGGCCAGCCGCGGCGCGATCCACCTGGCCGACCTGGACGACACGCCACTGGTGCTGCGTGAGCCCGGCTCGGTGACCCGCCAGACCCTCGAAGAAGAAATGCAGCGCGCCGGCCTGCGCATACGCTCGGCGATCCAGGTGGAGGGCCGTGAGGCGGCCCGCGAGGCGGTGGTGGTGGGGATCGGCGTGGGCGTGGTCTCAGCGGCCGAATTCGGTGCCGATGCACGGGTATGCGCCTTACCGATCCTTGATTGCCAACGGCACCTGACCGAGACGCTAGTCTGCCTGAGCGAGCAGCGCACTCGGCGGGTGGTGGCGACTTTCCTGCAGATGGTGCAGGAAGAACACTGACAATCGCGTTGGCCTGTTCCCAGGTAAGCCCGCGAACAGGTCGGGACAGGCAATAGCAGACGTTTAGCCGGCGGCAACGGCAATGGCATATGCTCAAGGCACCGTTGTTGCGCAGGGATTCACCGCATGCTGTATCGCCTTGCCGCCGACGCCTTGGTTCTGGTGCACCTGGCGTTCATCCTGCTGGTGCTGTTCGGCGGCCTGCTGGTCGTCAAATGGCGCGCGGCCCTGTTCATTCACCTACCCGCCCTGGCCTGGGGGCTGGCGGTGGAGGGCCTGCACCTGGCCTGCCCGTTGACCGGCTGGGAGAACCGCATGCGCGCCGCGGCCGGTGGGGCCGGCTACCAGGGTGGCTTCGTCGAGCACTACATCTGGCCGCTGATCTACCCCGCTGGATTGACGCCCCAGATCCAGACGCTGTTGGGGTTGTTCGTGCTGTTGCAGAACCTCGTCGTGTACAGCTACGTGATCCGGCGCTGGCGCCAATCTAGCGGGTAGCGACCACGAACAACCGTGGAAACGCCAACAGCACCTTGCCATCGGTCGAGGGCGGGTAGTCGCGCTGCATCGCTTGCAAGTACAACTGCAAAAAATCTTCCTGCTGCTGCGCGTCCAGGCGCGCCAAGTAGGGACGCAAGGCCGACCCTTTGAACCACTCGACCACAGCCTCTGCCCCGCCCACGAGCGGGTGGTGGTAGGTGGTGCGCCACACATCCACGCGGCTGCACAGCGGGCTGAGCAAGTCGTAGTAGAACGCCGCGTTGTGCCGGGGCGGCAGTGAGAAGTCGGCGAACAGGTCGGCCCAGGGGCCTTGGCTGGCGATCTCACGCAACTGGCGATGGGCAGGCTCGTCCAGGTTGTCGGGGGTTTGCACCGCCAGAGTACCGCCCTCGGTGAGCTGGCGAATCAGGTGCGGATAAAGGGTGCCATGGTCGGGCACCCATTGCAGCGAGGCATTGGCGAGAATCAGGTCCTGCGGCTCAGCGGCCGACCAGCTGGCGATATCGCCGACTTCACAGCGTACCTGCGGCACGCACAGGCGACGACGCTGGCGTGCCTTGTCGATCATGTCCGGGTCACTGTCCAACGCTACCACCATCGCATCGGGGTGCTGGCCGCGCAGCACTTCGGTGGAATTGCCCGGTCCGCAGCCCAAGTCGGTGGCATGGCGTACCGGCCGGGGGGGCACCGCGGCGAGCAGGTCACGCACGGCGCGGGTGCGCTCATCTTCGAACAGGGAATACTGCGTAGCGGACCAGGCCATGACGGGGCTCCTGCAAAAGGCTCAATGCCAAGAGCCTAGACTTCGGTCAGCGGGATGTCACCGGCACTGCCCTTGCCTTCGCGTCGCTCGCTCATCCAGTCATTGATTTGCTGACCGAACTGCGCCGGCGCCTTGCGCCCGAAACGCCGGGCCAGATCGAGGATGGTCTGCTGGGCCAGGGCTTCCTCCATGCGCTTCTGCGCTCCCATCATCACCGCATGGATCGCGCAGACACCCTCGGTGGCCCAGCCCGGCGGCGCGCCCTCGAACAGGACGCAGCGCTCGCGGATCTCGCGGCAATCGAAAATCTTCTTCGGTCCATCGATGGCGTGGACGATATCCAGCACGGTGATCTCATCGGACGGCCGCGCCAGTCGAAAACCGCCACGCACGCCTTCTGTAGCGGCCACAAGCCCTGCACGGGCGAGTTTGGTGAATACCTTGGCCAGGTACTCCTGGGGCACGCCTTGCAACTCGGCCAGGTCACGGACGCTGGACTCGCGGCTTTCACCACGCTCATCCACCAGAAACAGCAGGCAATGGATGCCGTATTCGACCCCGGCACTGTAAAGGGACATGTCAATCTCCGACCAATATTGTCGCAAATAGTACGCCTATGTGAATCGGCGAGCAAAATTTCGCGATGCCGTCCGTCTTGCCCATGAGCCTTGCAGCCCCTTTAAACCGAAGGTCCTAGCCAAACGGCAGAACGCACTCGCAGCGCCGTGCGCAAAAAAACCTTGCCGTTTTAAACTACGACCAATAAAGTCGTAGTTACTCGGCGACAGTGCAGACCCTCGCCGAAGGCTCGTTCACTTCCCCTTGCGAACCTTGTTGGAGCACCTTCATGAACCCACATATCCTGATCATCGGTGCCGGCTTTGCCGGTGTCTGGAGCGCTTTGAGCGCCGCCCGCCTGCTCGACCAGGCCCAGCGCGGCGATGTCAGCATCAGTGTGCTGGCTCCCCAGGCCGAACTGCGCATCCGCCCGCGCTTCTACGAAAGCGACGTGCACAGCATGAAGGCGCCGCTGGGCGCCCTGTTCGAGACCGTAGGAGTCACCTTCATCAAGGGGCACGCCCAGACCATCGATGTGGAAGGTCGCACCGTCGGCTACACCGACGCCGACGGCCAGCCGCGGCAAATCGGTTACGACCGCCTGGTGCTCGCCGCCGGAAGCCAGGTGGCCCGCCCACCGGTCCCGGGCCTGGCCGAGCACACCTTCGATGTCGATCAGATGGAATCGGCCATGCGCCTGGAGCAGCACCTGGTTGGCCTGACCAAGCAGCCGGCCTCCCCGGCCCGCGATACCGTGGTGGTCTGCGGTGGTGGTTTCACCGGCATCGAGACCGCGACTGAAATGCCGACGCGCCTGCGTACCATCCTCGGCGAAGACGCCCCCGTGCGGGTAGTGGTGGTCGATCGTGGCCCCAGCATTGGCGCGGCGCTGGGTGCAGGTATCACGCCTTCGATCGTCGAAGCTTGTGAACAGGCGGGAGTGCAATGGCTGACAGGGCGCTCGGTGGTGGCAGTCGATGCGGGCGGCGTGACCTTGGACGACGGCGAGTACATCGCCAGCAAGACCGTGATCTGGACCGTGGGCGTCAAGGCCAGCCCGCTGACGGCTCAGGTCCCCGGCGAACGTGACGGCTTTGGCCGCCTGCGAGTGGATGACCACCTCAAGGTGATCGGCCAGGAACACATCTACGCCACTGGCGATGTGGCCTGGGCGGCGGTGGACGAGTCGGGCAATCACGCTCTGATGACCTGCCAGCACGCCATCCCCATGGGTCGCCACTGCGGTAACAATGCGGCCGCCGACCTGCTGGGTGTGGCGCCGGTGGTGTACCGCCAGCCGGTGTACGTGACCTGCCTCGACCTCGGCGGTTGGGGCGCGACGTTCAGCGAGGGCTGGGAACGCACACTCAAGTACAAAGGCCAGGAGGGCAAGGACCTCAAACGCCAGATCAATACAGTGTGGATCTACCCACCGGCGGCGGATCGAGCCGTAGCCCTGGCGGCGGCCGATCCGCTGATCCCTGTCGTGTAAACCCTGTGTCAAAGAGGCCGCAATGCGGCCTCTTTTTTTGCCTTTTTTTGACCAACTGTTCAAGAGTGATGGCACTGTGGCATCATCGATAAAAACAATAGAAATGGTAAGGACTTAACCCAATCCGCAGTGTATCGAGCGCCTGATCTCCCCTGCTGTCCAGCGCTGGGTCGCTGCCACATGCGATGGAGCATTTCTATGCAGTTACGCAACCTGAAAATCGGCCTACGGGCTGCCTGCATGTTCGTCCTGTTGGGCGTTCTGGTGCTGGTCATGGGACTGGTCTCGCTCTACGAGACCCGGCAAATGGACCGCGCCACCGATGAGATTCGCGTCACCTGGATGCCGGCGGTCATTTCCTTGGGCGATGTCAGCAGTGCCCTGGGCCGGGCACGCGCCCTAACCCTGCGCAGCGCCCTGGAAGAGCAGCCCTCGGCCCGCAAGGCCACCCTGGAGAAAATCACCGAGATCAACCAGACGCTGCAAGGTAATCTGGACGACTATGAGCGCACCATCATCGCCGATGACGACCGCGCCCTGTTCAACACTTTCCTGCAGATGAGCGAGCGGTACCACGGCCTGCAGAAATCCATCCGTGATGCGGTTGCCGCCGAACAGCTCGACGAGGCCCGCCGGCTGATCAATGGCCCCTTGGCCGAATACGCCGACAGCATGATGAAAGCCCTCGCAGCGCTCATCGAGTACAACGCCAAAGGCGCCGAGCAAGCATCCCAACGTAGCAGCGCGGTGTTCGAAGAGGCCTTCTCGCTGATCGTCGTTGCCTTGGTGATGATACTTGTAGCGCTGATCGCCATCGCCACCCTGCTCACCCGCAGTATCGTCCTTCCCCTGGCCGATGCCGTGGCCGTGGCCGAGCGCGTGGCCACCGGCGACTTGACCCAGGATATCCCGGTGCTCGGACGTGACGAGCCCGCCCTGCTGCTGCGCGCCCTGAGCCGCATGCAACAGAGCCTGCGCGATACCTTGCGCAAGATCGCCGCCTCCTCCGACCAATTGGCCTCGGCCTCCGAGGAGCTGCATACCGTCACCGAGGACACCAGCCGCGGCCTGCACCAGCAGAGCGCGGAAATCGACCAGGCCGCCACCGCGGTCAACCAGATGACCGCCGCGGTCGAAGAAGTCGCGAACAACGCCGTCAGCACCGCTGACGCGTCCAAAGGCGCCGATCAAACCACCCGCGAGGGCCGCGACCAGGTCAACCAAGCCCTGGCGTCGATCCAGTATCTGGTCAGCGATGTCACCGACACCTCAGGGGAAATCGAGCAACTGGCCAGCAATGCCAACGAGATCAGCCGCGTGCTGGACGTGATCGGCGCGATCGCCGGGCAAACCAACCTGCTGGCGCTCAACGCGGCCATCGAAGCGGCCCGGGCCGGCGAGGCCGGACGTGGGTTTGCCGTGGTCGCCGATGAAGTGCGAGCCCTGGCCCACCGCACCCAGCAGTCCACAGCGGAAATCGAGCAGATGATCAGTGGTATTCAGTCCGGCACCGAGCGTGCGGTCAGCGCCATGCATACCAGTCAGGATCGTGCCAACGGCACGCTGGAAGTGGCTCAGTCGGCAGGCCAGGCCCTGGAGGTGATCGCCGAGGCCATCACGTCGATCAACCAGCGCAACCTGGTGATCGCCAGCGCTTCGGAGCAGCAGGCCCAGGTGGCCCGCGAGGTGGATCGCAACCTGGTCAACATCCGCGACCTGGCCATGCAAACCTCAGCAGGCGCCAACCAGACCAGCGCGGCGGCGCAGGACCTGTCCCGCCTGGCCGTAGACCTGAACGCGATGGTGGCGCAGTTCAAGGTCTGAGCCTAGGGCTGTTCTCACGCAGACCGCCTCGCGCGATGGGCTTTATGGCAGCCCATCGCGCTGCTTGTTCAGTCACTGGCACTCACAGCCCGGCCTACCTTGCCCAAAGACTTGCCCCGAGTCGCCAGGCAGTAGTACAGCGGGCAGGTCACCAGCAGGCCGAACAGCCATGACAGGTCCGCCCCTTCCACCAGGTTCGAGTACGGCCCGACATACAGGGACGTATTGGCGAACGGCAACTGGACCAGGATGCCGCAGGCATAGGCGACGATCGCATGATGGTTGAAGCGCCCGTAGATGCCACCGTCGGCGCAAAAGATCGATGCGATGTCGTATTCACCTTTCTTGATCAGGTAGAAATCGATCAGGTTGATCGACGCCCAGGGCACCAGCACCAGCAGCAGCGCCAGAATCAGGCCGATGAACTGACCGATGAAGTCCGCCGAGGCGTTGAGCGCGACCATCCCGCATGCCAGCAGGATCACCGAAGCCAGCACCACCCGCACCTTGACGCTGGGCGTCCATTGGGCGGCGAAAGTCTGGATGGCAGTGACGATCGACAGCACCGCGCCATACAGGTTGAGTGCGTTGTGGCTAATGATGTTGCACAGGAACAGCACCATCAGCACCGGGCCCAGCCAGCCGGTGGCTTGTTCCACCGCAGCCATGGCGTCGGTGCCTTCAGGCACGCACAGCACCGCCACGACACCGAAGCTAAAGCACAGGATGGTGCCCACGGTGGCGCCGAAGTAGGTCGCCCAGAAGGGCCGGGCGATGCCCACTTCACGCGGCAGGTAGCGTGAGTAGTCGGAGGTGTAGGGCGAGAAACTGATCTGCCAGATCACCCCCAGCGATACCGTGGCCACGAAACCTGAAAGGTTGAAGGCCCCGCGACTGAAGAAGTCCACCGGCAGCGCCTGGCTGAACATCATGACGAAGCCCGCCAGCAACGCCGAGCCCATGACCCAGGTACCGATGCGGTTGAGGGTGTGGATGAAGCGGTAGCCAATCACACCGATGGCTGTGGCACTCAAGGCGCCAATCACAATCGCGGTGGGCATCGGCACGCTCGGGGCGATGCCGTGGATCGACTTGCCTGCCAGCACGATATTGGAAATGAAGAAACCGACGTAGATCAACGCCGTGAAAAACACGATCAGCAACGCGCCGTAGCGGCCGAATTGGCCCCGGCTCTGGACCATCTGCGGAATGCCTAGCTGCGGTCCCTGCGCAGACGCCAAGGCGATGACCACACCGCCCAACAGATGACCCAGCACGATGGCGAACAGGCCCCACAGCAAGTTCAGGTGAAATACCTGGACGACCATGGCACCGGTGACGATGGGCAACGGCGCAATGTTGGTGCTGAACCAGAGGGTGAACAGGTCGCGCGCCTTCCCATGGCGTTCGGCAGGTGGGACGTAATCGACCGTATGGTTTTCGACAAACTGGTGCTGCGACGACGATTGGGACATGGTTTTCAGCTCGAAAGGGTCGTTTTTTATCTTTGTAGGAAACCGCTCAAGGCGGCCTCTCAGCTGCGCACCATATTATGGTATTCCAAGCTTTTGACAACACTGCGCTGCGCTTTTTCGGCGCATCTGCTCCGTATTGCGCCCCACACCAATGCACTTAGTTTCCCAGCAACGCCAATGAATACGGGGCCTGTACCGTTCATCGCATGCGTGCGACAGGTGAAAATTCCACTTGCAATCCAGGTATTACGGTATACCATCAGACACATCAACGATAAAAATGCGGACCACCGCTGCCCTACCTCGAGGAACACGCCATGATCGACGCAACCGTCTACAAGAACGTCCTGGGCTCCTTCCCGTCCGGCGTCACGGTCATCACCACCCTGGACGACGACGGCTCGATCGTCGGCCTTACCGCCAGCGCTTTTTCGTCCCTGTCCATGGACCCGCCGCTGGTGCTGTTCTGCCCCAACTACAGCTCCGATTCCTACCCCGTACTGATCAAGCAGAAGCGCTTTGCCATTCACCTGCTCTCCGGCGAGCAGCAGGCCGAAGCCTATGCCTTCGCCAAGAAAGGCAAGGACAAGGCCGCCGGAATCGAGTGGCGCCTGAGCGAGCTGGGCAATCCGCTGCTGGCCAATGCCACGGCGATCATCGAGTGCGAGCTGTGGCGTGAATACGAAGGTGGCGACCACGCGATCATGGTCGGCAAGGTGCATAACCTCATCGTCCCTGAAGAGGCGCCACGGCCGATGGTCTACTGCCGCGGCAAGATGGCCAGCCTGCCAGCCTTCGCCTGAAGTCACCCTTTATATGACGGATGCCCAGGCATGCGTCGAGACACCTGACGCCTGCCCCGACAGGCGACACTTCCAAGCTTCGAGGAAAGCCCCATGAAATTTTCGTTGTTCGTGCACATGGAACGTTGGGATGAACAGGTCAGCCACCGCCAGCTGTTCGAAGACCTCACCGAACTGACCCTGATGGCCGAGCGCGGCGGTTTCAGCACCGTGTGGATCGGCGAACACCACGCCATGGAATACACCATCTCGCCAAGCCCGATGCCGCTGCTGGCCTACCTGGCCGCACGCACCGAGACCATTCGCCTGGGTGCCGGCACCATCATCGCGCCGTTCTGGAACCCCATCCGCGTGGCGGGCGAATGCGCGTTGCTCGATGTGATCAGCAATGGCCGCATGGAAGTGGGCCTGGCTCGCGGCGCCTATCAATTCGAATTCGACCGCATGGCCGGCGGCATGCCCGCCACCGACGGCGGCAAAGCCCTGCGCGAGATGGTCCCGGCCGTGCGCAAGCTGTGGGCAGGCGACTACGCCCACGACGGCGAGGTCTATAAGTTCCCCACCTCCACCAGCGTGCCCAAGCCGGTCCAGAAGGGCCAACCGCCAATGTGGATCGCCGCCCGCGACCCGGATTCGCACAACTTCGCGGTGAAGAACGGCTGCAACGTCATGGTCACCCCGCTAATGAAGGGTGACGAAGAAGTGCTGGACCTGAAGAACAAGTTCCAGACCGCCCTGGACAACAACCCCGACGTACTACGCCCACAACTGATGGTGCTGCGCCACACCCATGTGCACAGCCCATCCGACCCTGAGGGCTGGAAGATCGGCGCCCAGGCCATCTCACGCTTCTACCGCACCTTCGATGCCTGGTTCGGCAACAAGACCACTCCGGTCAACGGCTTCCTGGAGCCAAGCCCTGAATCGAAGTTTGCCGAAGTGCCGGCGTTCGAGCTGGAGAACATCCGCAAGAACACCATGATCGGCACACCTGAGCAAATCATCGCGCGCATCAAGTACTACCAGGAGCTGGGCGTTGATGAGTTCAGCTTCTGGTGCGACAACAGCTTGCCCCATGCCGAGAAGAAGAAGTCGCTCGAGCTGTTCATCAAGGAAGTGGTCCCGGCGTTCGCCTGATTCCCCGGCGGCGAGCGGCGAGCTGCAAGAAACAGCAGCGCGCGCGGCTTGGAGCTCGGAGCTTCCCGCTTGCCGCTCGATTCTGAAGAGAAATTCTACCGCCCTCTTGCACAACCAATATTATGGTATACCATCAGACAGCAAGAGCTGATAACCCTCACCAGGAGCCATCCATGAGTTTCGAAATCCGCAAGATCGTCACCTACTCCGAAGAGACCCGCATCGAAGGCGGCAAGGCCACCGACAAGCCGGTGACCATGGTCGGCCTGGCCGTGGTGATCAAGAACCCGTGGGCCGGTCGCGGTTTCGTCGAAGACCTCAAGCCCGAGATCCGCGCCAACTGCTCCGAGCTAGGCGCCCTGATGGTCGAGCGCCTGTGCGCAGCGATCGGCGGTGCCGACAAGATCGAGGCCTACGGCAAAGCTGCCGTGGTCGGTGCCGACGGTGAGATCGAGCACGCCTCCGCCGTCATCCATACCCTGCGCTTTGGCAACCATTACCGCGAAGCCGTGCAGGCCAAGAGCTACCTGAGCTTCACCAACAAGCGCGGCGGCCCAGGCACCTCGATCCAGATCCCGATGATGCAGAAGGACGATGAAGGTCTGCGCTCGCACTACATCACCCTGGAAATGCAGATCGAAGACGCCCCGCGTGCCGACGAGATCGTCGTGGTCCTGGGCGCCGCCGACGGGGGCCGGCTGCACCCGCGCATCGGCAATCGCTACATCGACCTGGAAGAACTGGCCGCCGAGAAGGCCAACGCTCAATAACAACAACCAGACGGGCCGGGGCGTTGCGTGCAAGCACTGCCGCCACGCCCGACCTTCAAGGAGCGCCCTCCATGATTCAGCCTGTTGCTGAACGTACACCCGCCGGGACCAGCTACCTGAGCCTCGGCCAGGGCCAGCCCGTGGTGCTGATCCACGGCGTAGGCCTGAACAAGGAAATGTGGGGCGGCCAGTTCGTGGGCTTGGCCGGTGACTACCGCGTCATCGCCTACGACATGCTCGGCCACGGCCAGAGCCCGCGCCCCGACGCCGACACCGGCCTTGCCGGCTATGCCGCGCAACTGGCCGAACTGCTCGACCACCTGCAGATCCCGCAGGCCACGGTCATCGGTTTCTCCATGGGTGGCCTGGTCGCCCGCGCCTTCGCCCTGCACTACCCTGCACGCCTGACGGCGCTGGTGGTGCTCAACAGCGTGTTCAACCGCAGCCCCGAGCAGAGCGCCGGCGTCATCGCCCGCGCCGCCCAGGCCGCCGAGCACGGCCCTGACGCCAATGCCGAAGCGGCGCTGGCGCGTTGGTTCAGCCGCGAATACCAGGCCGCCAATCCGGCCCAGGTCGCGGCCATTCGTCAGACCCTGGCCGGCAACGACCCGCAGGGCTATCTGACCACCTATAAATTGTTCGCCACCCAAGACATGTATCGCGCCGATGACCTGGGCAGCATCCAGGTACCGGCCCTGATCGCCACCGGCGAGCACGACCTGGGCTCGACCCCGGAGATGACCCGCCAGCTGGCAGCGCGTATCCCCGGTGCCCGCAGCGTGGTGCTGGCCGAGCAACGCCACATGATGCCGGTCGAAGCGCCACGGGAGGTCAACAAGATGCTGCTGGACTTCCTGGCGCACGCCCGCACCCTCAACGAATCCGCCAAGGGGATTGTTGCATGACCCTCGTACGTTTCCAGATGTGCATCGACGGCCAATGGTGCGATGCACAGAGCGGCAAGACCTTCGACAGCCTCGACCCGGCCACCGCCAAGGCCTGGGCGCAACTGCCGGACGCCGATGAAGCCGATGTGGAGCTGGCCGTGCAGGCCGCCCAGCGCGCCTTCGAAAGCGCCGCATGGCGCGGCCTGACCGCGACCGCGCGGGGCAAACTGCTGCGCCGGCTGGGCGATCTGATCGCCGAGAACAAAGAGCACCTGGCCCAGCTGGAAAGCCGCGACAACGGCAAGCTGATCCGCGAGACCCGCGGCCAGGTCGGCTACCTGCCGGAGTTCTTCCACTACACCGCAGGGCTTGCCGACAAGCTCGAAGGCGGCACCCTGCCGCTGGACAAGCCTGACCTGTTCGCCTACACCGTGCACGAGCCGATCGGCGTAGTGGCCGGGATCATTCCCTGGAACAGCCCGCTGTACCTGACCGCCATCAAGCTCGCCCCTGCCCTGGCGGCCGGCAACACCATCGTGCTCAAGCCTTCCGAACACGCCTCGGCGACCATCCTGGAGCTGGCCCGCCTGGCCCATGAAGCCGGCTTCCCGGCAGGCGTGGTCAACGTGGTGACCGGTTTCGGCCCGAGCACCGGCGCAGCGCTCACCCGCCATCCGCTGGTGCGCAAGATCGCCTTTACCGGCGGCGCCGCCACCGCCCGCCATGTAGTGCGCAGCAGCGCCGAGAACTTCGCCAAGTTGTCTCTGGAGCTGGGCGGCAAGTCGCCGAACATCATCTTCGCCGACGCCGACCTGGACAGTGCGATCAACGGCGCGGTGGCCGGCATCTATGCCGCCTCCGGCCAGAGCTGCGTGGCAGGTTCGCGCCTGCTGGTGCAGGACGAAATCTTCGATGAATTCGTCTCGCGCTTGGTCGAGCGCGCCAAGCGCATTCGTATCGGCAACCCGCAGGACGACGCCAGCGAAATGGGCCCGATGGCCACCGCCCAGCAATTGGCTGTGGTCGAAGGCCTGGTCGCCGCGGCCAAGGCCGAGGGTGCCAAGCTGCACCTGGGCGGCAAGCGCGCCGAGGTCGAGGGTGACGGCTGGTTCTACGAGCCGACCCTGTTCGAGTGCGACAGCAACTCGATGAAGATCATGCAGGAAGAAGTCTTCGGTCCCGTGGCGGCAGTGATCCGTTTCAAGACCGAAGAACAGGCCCTGGCGATCGCCAACGACTCACAGTTCGGCCTCGCCGCCGGTATCTGGACCCGCGACCTGGGCCGCGCCCACCGCCTGGCGCGCGACGTGCGCTCGGGGATCATCTGGGTCAACACCTACCGCGCGGTCTCGGCCATGGCGCCGATTGGTGGCTTCAAGAACAGCGGCTACGGCCGCGAGAGCGGCATCGACTCGGTGCTCGCCTATACCGAGCTGAAGACGGTGTGGATCAACCTCTCCACCGCGCCCATGCCCGACCCGTTCGTGATGCGTTAACGAGGTAGCACCAAGATGATCGAACCTGGCATCTACAAAGACGTGATGGGCTCCTTCCCGTCCGGCGTCACGGTGGTCACCACCCTGGACGCCGAAGGCGGCATCGTCGGCATCACCGCCAGCGCGTTCAGCGCGCTGTCGATCGACCCGGCGCTGGTGCTGTTCTGCCCCAACTACGCCTCCGACACCTACCCGATCCTGCGTGACAGCAAGCAGTTCGCCATTCACTTGCTGTCCGCCGACCAGACCGCCGAGGCCTATGCCTTCGCCGGCAAGGGCAAGGACAAGGCCAACGGCATCGAGTGGCACCTGAGCGAGCTGGGCAACCCTCTGCTGGCCAAGGCCACGGCAATCATCGAATGTGAATTGTGGCGCGAGTACGACGGCGGTGACCACGCGATCATCGTCGGCCAGGTGAAGAACCTGGTGCTGCCGCCCGAACCGGTCACGCCGATGGTCTATCACAAGGGCAAGCTCGGCGCGCTGCCGCCGCTGGGTTGAGACCTGAACGGACGGCGTTGGTCTACCCGCGAAGAAACCAACGCCGTTCCCTGTTTCCGGGGGCCGCGCATCCTCCCCCTCACCTTCGGTTGCGGCCCCTTTTTTTCATGCAGGAGCACGGCAATGAGCAACGAGAAGTACGAGAAAGGCCTGAAGATCCGCACCCAAGTGCTGGGCGAGGACTATGTCAACCGCTCGATCCAGAACGCCGACGACTTCAGCAAGCCCTTGCAGGAGCTGGTCACCGAGTATTGCTGGGGCCACGTCTGGGGCCGCGACGGCTTGTCGCTCAAAGAGCGCAGCATGATAAACTTGGCCATGATTTCCGCGCTCAACCGGCCCCACGAGCTCAAGCTGCACATTCGCGGCGCCTTGCGAAATGGCCTGAGCCGTGAACAGATACGCGAGATCCTGCTCCAGGTCGGCATTTATTGCGGCGTGCCCGCGGCGGTGGACAGCTTCCGCCTGGCCCGCGAAGCGTTCGCCGAGGCCGATGCGGAGTCAACCCGTTAACAGCGGGCTGTTCGAACCACGCAAGGAGAGCGCCCCAGGTTCGTGGTGCTCTCAAGTTGTGGCCAGGCAGCCTCATTCAGAGCGCAATCGATGAAACGCCAGCCTCTCGACGACAGCTTCAAGGTCAACCGCAACCCCGTTACCCTGCGCGAAATCGTACTCGACAAACTGCGCGGGGCGATCATGAACTTCCACCTGCTGCCCGGCGATCGCCTGGTCGAGCGCGACCTGTGCGACCGCCTCGGTGTCAGCCGCACCTCGGTGCGTGAAGCCCTGCGCCACCTGGAATCCGAAGGCCTGGTGGAATTCGCCGATGCCAAGGGCCCAAGGGTGGCGATCATCACGCTCGAAGACGCCCGCGACATCTATGAACTGCGCTGCGTGCTCGAAGGCCTGATCGTCCAGCTGTTCACCCTCAATGCCAAGGCCAAGGACATCCGCGCCCTGGAGCGCGCCCTGGAGGTCAACCGCGAAGCCCTCGAAGAAGGCGAGCTGCAACAGGTGCTCGAATCGGTGCAAGGCTTCTACGACGTGCTCCTGGAAGGCTCCGGCAACCAAGTCGCCGCCCAGCAGTTGCGCCAGTTGCAGGCACGCATCAGCTACCTGCGCGCCACCTCGGTGTCCCAGCAGAACCGTCGCGGCGCCAGCAACCGGGAAATGGAAAAGATCGTCGAGGCGATCAAGACCGGCAATCCCCAGCTCGCCCACCAGGCCTCGGTCGACCATGTGCGCGCCGCCGCCAAGGTGGCTCTGGATTACCTGCGCCAGAAGCAGGACGACAACGCCAAGGTCCGTGACATCGTCGAACCCCTGGCCCTCAAAGATCCTCGCATAGGCCGCTGATCATGCCCGCCGCCCCGCGCTACTGCCCGCACTGCACCACTGCGCTTGCCCGGGGCGTTCCCAGCGGCGACACCCACGAGCGCCTGCATTGCACCGGGTGCGGCTACGTCCACTACATCAACCCCAAGATCATCGCTGGATGCATCATCGAGCGTGACGGCAAGTACCTGTTGTGCCAGCGCGCGATCCCGCCACGCCCCGGCACCTGGACCTTGCCGGCAGGCTTCATGGAGGCCGGCGAAACCACCGAACAGGCGGCCCTGCGCGAGGTCTGGGAAGAAAGCGGCGTGCGCGGCGAGATCGTCTCGCCCTATTCGATCTTCAGCGTGCCCAAGATCAGCGAGGTGTACATCATCTTCCGCGCCATCGCCACGGAAGAGACCGGCCAGCACGGCCCCGAGACCCTCGCCTACCGCTTCTTCGAGCCCGACCAGATCCCCTGGGACGAGATCTACTACCCCGCCATCCGGCAGATTCTCGAGCGCTATATCCTCGAACGCCAGGCGGGGGTCTATGGCATCTACATGGGCAACGACGATACCGGCAAGGTGCATTTCATCCGCTGATCGACGCGCCCCGCGTCACAGCCGGCAGCTTCAGCGCATCTGCCCTGCAATCAGCCCCAGCGCAATCAGGATCATCACCAGCCCCGACACTCGCCCCACGACCTTGGCCGCCGCCGGCCGAGTGCGCAGCACGGCCTTGGCCCCGTAACCCACCATCAGGTACACCACCAGCGAACTGGCCAAGTGCACCAGGCCCAGCAGCAATATCTGCATCCACACCGGCCAGCTCGATGCCGGGTCGGTGAATTGCGGCAACAGCGCAACGAACAGCAAGAACACCTTGGGGTTCAGGCCGCTCACGCAAAACCCTTTCAGTGCCCAGCGCGATCCGCTCTCCTGGCTGTGCGATGCGCCCGCCTGTGGCACCGACGGACTCAGCAACAAGTTGGCGCCCAACCACAGCAGGTAGATGCAACCGGCCAACGTCAGCAACGACAGCGCCAGCGGATGCCCGGCGATCAAGCTGCCCACCCCCGCCGCAACGATCAAGGTCGCCGCAAAATGCCCCGACAACATCCCAGCCACCGCTGGCATCACCCAGCGTCCGCGCATGCCCGCCGAGATGGCATAGGCCCAGTCCGCGCCAGGGGTGATCACGAACAACATCGACACAGCCCAGAACGCCGTCAACACACTGATTGCCACGTTGAATCTTCCTTCACACTCGGTTGGGTGAAAAAAGAGTACGGATTTCAACGGGGGATTTTCTTTCGTATATTCCCGCCATCGCTCAAAAAAATGGAAGGTTCTCCCTCGTGGACAGAACAGATCGAAAGATTCTTGCCGAGCTACAAAAAGACGGTCGCCTTTCGGTGACCGAACTGGCCGATCGTGTAGGCCTGAGCCTCTCGCCCTGCCACCGTCGTCTCAAAGCCTTGGAAGAATCCGGCGCCATCCTGGGCTATCACGCACGCTTGGCGCCCAGCGCGCTGGGCCTGAACTTCGCCGCACTGGTGTTCGTCACCCTGCGCGAGGTCACCCGCCAACCGGTAGCGGATTTCGAGGCTGCGGTGGCAGCGATCCCACAGATCGTCGAAGCCCAGCGTCTGTTCGGCGACCCGGACTACCTGCTGCATGTGGTCGCTCGCGATCTGCCGGCGTTTCAGAAGCTGTACGACGAACAGCTCACCAGCATCCCCAATGTGCAGCGGCTGAGCTCCACCTTGGTCATGAAGGAAGTGCTGCAGGATCGGCAATTGCCCATGTAGGCCTCCTCAGAATTCGCGTACCTTGAACATCCGCTCGTCATAGACGAAATCGAGCACCTCGCGCACCCGGATGTGCGCCGCGGCCGGGTGCAGGGGGTTGACCACCAGGTTGCGTTCAAGCTGCAACACCACCGAGGGCACGACCAGACCCAAATGGCTGCGGGCCTGGAGCCAGCGCGTGCCATACGCCATGCTGGGGCTGTCGGCGGGCAGCGCATCCCAGCCGGGCGGCAGGTCCTGCGGCCCGGGCGCCAGGTACAGGGCGGGGTCGTCAGGCAGTTCGAAGCAGGTGATCTTCAAGGGAAACTGCGGACGCCCGGCGGCATGCACGAACGTCTCCAAGGTGCAGATCGCCGGTGATAGCCCCATGTACAGCGCAGGGACATCGACCTGGTTCCAACGGCCACCAACCAAGGCCGCTCCCTTGCCGCTCAGGTCATCGGCCCGGGAGGCCTTGGCCACACGCCAGGCCAGCATCAGACGACGCCGCCCCACTCCAGGGCCGCCAGCACCCGACGCACTTGCCGTGCACCGATCTCGGTCTGGCACAGCATCACCGGCGTCATGACGCCAAGGGCATCGTTGGGTCGGGACATCCAGGCCACAGCCTGTTCCTCACTCTCGAACACCGCCACGGCCTGGTGGGTGATCTCGGCGATCCGGTCCAGACGCTCGGATGCCACGGCATCGAGTGGCTGGTTGTCCCGCACACGGCGTTCAAGGGTCGAGATCGAGGCATTGAACAGTTCGGCCACTTGTTTTTCGGGCAAGCCGAACAAGCGCTTGACCTCCAGGTAGAGCTTGGCGGACAAGCCGTCGCGGATCTGCGCCAGGCGCTGTGCTTCGGTGCGTTGGTCATGAGTCTGTGTATAGCCCCAGAACACCCCGGCGGTTTCGCTGCCTGGCGTGGCCTTGCGTCCGCCTTCGATGGTGGCGTAACGCGCGCGGCGTGGCGTGGGCTTTTTGGTGGTCTCGATCATGGAAAGCCTCATTTGATGAGTCCCAAACGTCAAATGAAGGATACACCCCCTGCCCGGCCCTTGCATCGGCCGTTTGCTAACCGTTTGTCAGCCTTAGTTTTTTTAACGTTTGTAGGCACATATTTACTAATTTATCGATCCGCTCCCACCCCTCATGATCGCGCTTACAAGAACGCGTCGCCCTTTGCCGGCCCGCACCCGGGCACATTCCTGCGCCCCTCCCTGCCTTGGAGTCCGTCATGACCCGTGCAGCTACATCGGCCCCTCTCATAGAAAAACACACGATCGGATACGTGCCCCCGCAAGACCGCCATGGAAAGGTAAGGGATCTGTTCACCCTCTGGTTCGGGGGCAACATCGCCCCCCTGCCGATTGTCACCGGCGCCTTGGGCGTGCAGTTGTTCCACCTCAACCTGGTGTGGGGCATCGTCGCCATCCTGGTCGGCCATTTGGTCGGCGGCGTGTTGATGGCGCTGCACTCGGCCCAGGGCCCACAGATGGGCATCCCGCAGATGATCCAGAGCCGCGCCCAGTTCGGCTCGCTCGGCGCACTGTTGGTGGTGGTGATCGCCGGGGTCATGTACATCGGTTTCTTCGCCTCCAACATCGTGCTGGCCGGCAAGTCGCTGCATGGCGTGGTCGATACCGTGCCGGTCCCGGTGGGCATCGTCATCGGCGCGCTGGGTTCGGGCATCATCGGCATCATCGGCTATCGCTTCATCCATGTGCTAAACCGCATCGGCACCTGGGTGCTGGGCATCGGCATCGTGGTGGGCTTTGGCTACATCTTCAGCCACGTGCAAAGCGATGACTTCCTGACCCGCGGCAGCTTCAACATCTCCGGCTGGCTGGCCACCGTGTCGCTGGCAGCGCTGTGGCAAATCGCCTTCGCCCCGTATGTGTCGGACTACTCGCGCTACCTACCGGCCGACGTGAAGGTGTCCTCGACCTTCTGGACCACCTACCTGGGCTCGGCCTTGGGCTCGAGCCTGTCGTTCGTGTTCGGTGCGGTGGCGGTACTGGCGATCCCGGCGGGCATGGACACCATGGATGCCGTCAAGCTCGCCACCGGCGCCATCGGCCCACTGATGCTGGTGCTGTTCCTGCTCAGCGTGATCAGCCACAACGCCCTTAACCTGTATGGCGCGGTACTGTCGATCATCACCTTGGTACAGACCTTCGCCTATCGCTGGATCCCCACCGCCAAGAGCCGCGCGGTACTGTCGCTGGTCGTGCTGGCGGCATGCTGCGTGGTGGCGGTATTCGCCTCGGCGGACTTCATCGGCCACTTCGTCGACATGGTCCTGGTGCTGTTGGTGGTGTTGGTGCCCTGGACGGCGATCAATCTGATCGATTTCTACGTCATTCACAAAGGCGACTATGACATCCAGTCGATCTTCAAGGTCGACGGGGGCATCTACGGGCGCTACAACCCCCAGGCATTGATCGCCTACGCGGTGGGTATCGCAGTGCAGATCCCATTCATGAACACCCCGCTGTACGTAGGCCCGGTATCCGCCCACATCGATGGCGCCGACCTGTCGTGGCTGGTGGGCCTGCTGGTCACCTCGCCACTGTACTGGTGGCTGGCGACCCGGGACAGCGGCTACCGCCGCCGGCAAATGAGCGCCAAACTCGCCGCTGGCGTCTGAGCACTCAACGACACCTGACCCCAGAAGACCCGCCATGGCGGGTCTTCTGTTCTTCTTGATTTGCGACAACCCCTACAGCGACGCTTGATTCACCTGATGGTGACCAACGCAACCGATCGCCAGCATGCCCGCTCCTCGGACAAGGAGTTCCCCATGCAAAAACTTCCATTGGTCAAGTTCATCGCCCCTCGCATCAACCGCAAGCTCGTCACCACCGTCACCCTCCCGGTACTCGCCCTTGGCGGCCTGGCTGTGCTGTTCAATAGCGTGTTTTTCTACAACGAAGCGGGTCAGATGACCCATGTGCGCACGATCTTCGGCGAAGAGAAAGTAGTCGAGGACGTGGGCTACGCCACCAAGTGGTTCGGACGCAGCACGGTCTGGCGCCGCACCATCGGGGTCCAGTCCGCACTGCAAGCGGACATCCAGGAGGACAGGCGTAGCGGGCAGCCTTCGATCGTCCTGCCAAACCTGCCCATCGTGTTCCTGGGCAACGTCGATGCAAAGGCCGAGTTCAGCACGCAGTTTCGCCTGCCATCGGGCGAGGCCTTCCTCAAGATCGCCCAGGAATACCGAACGCCAGACAACTTCCTGCAACGCGCCTTGCTGCCCGCGGTCAAGGAAACCCTCCAGGCCACAGCCTCGTTGATGAGCGCAGACGATTACTACGCGGGTAACCGCAGCCACTTCGGCGCCGAATTCGAAAACCAGTTGCGCAATGGCCTGTACCTCACCAGCCGCAAGGAAGTGCGTATCAAGCGCGACGCCTTGCCGGCACAGACCGCCATCCTGCAGGCCGGTACCGACCAAGGCAGCTTCGGCGACAACACCGCCACCCGCTTCATCATCGAGAAGAAACTCGACAAGCACGGCCAGGAGCTACGCAAGCAGCAGCAATTTCGCCTGTATGGCGTAGAAGTCGTCGATGCGCGGGTCACCCACATCGACCCCAACCCTCAGTACCAGCAACGGATGGTCCGGGTGCAACAGGCCTTGGCGGAACTGGCGGTGGCCCGGCAGAACCGCCTCAAGGAAGAGGAAGAAAAGGAGCTGGTGTCCGCCCGGGGAGCCAAGGATGTCGAGGCCAAGCGTCAGGAAAGCCTGCGCCAGCAGATCGAACGCACGACCGAGGCCGAGACGGAAAAACAGCTCACACTGATCAACGCCGAGCGAGAAAAGCGGCGTGCCGAGATCGACAAACAGACAGCCGAACTGCTGCGCGACAAGGCCCGGGTCAATGCCGAGGCCACCAAGATCACCGCCGACGCCGAAGCCTACGCCCGTGAGGCGTCCCTGAAGGCTGACGGTGCCTTGCAGAACAAGCTCGATGCGCTGGTGCAGATCAACAAGGCCTGGGCCGATGCCGCCGCCAGGGCCCCGGTGCCCAACGTGATGATGGGCGGCACGGAAGCGGGCATCGGTCGCCAGGATGAAATGAACAAGCTCATGAGTGTACTGGCCACCAAGGCAGCCAAGGACCTCGCAATCGATCTCAAGACGCCCTGAGCCCTGCACTCATTGCGCCTTGTAGTTTCAGGGCGCAATGCCCTCGACGATGATCACCTCGGCCGTCGCCACTCCCTGCCGATGCCGGCAAGCCTCCTGGTATGCCTCGGACCGGTAGCACGCCACCGCCTGTTCGTATGAATCGAACTCGATCACCACGCTACGCTGTGGCGTGGGCCGTCCTTCCATCGCCTCGCTGCGCCCGCCACGGGCCAGCAGGCGCCCACCGAACGCGGCGAAGGCCGCGGGGGCGCGCTGGGTGTAGTGCTGGTACTGCTCAGGATCGGTGACATTCACGTGGGCAATCCAGTAGGCCTTCATCCATCGCTCTCCTGTGAACGGTTATTTGTGTATGATGGTATACCATAAAAATCACCCTACCACAGCGAGTGTGCAGCATGGCTTTCAACAGCATCGAAGAACTCCTCGAGGACTACCGCCAGGGCAAGATGGTCCTGCTGGTGGACGACGAGGACCGTGAAAACGAAGGCGACCTGCTGATCGCCGCCGAGCGCTGTGACGCCCAGGCCATCAACTTCATGGCCCGCGAGGCACGCGGGCTGATCTGCCTGACCCTGACAGACGAGCACTGCCAACGTCTGGGCCTGGAGCAGATGGTGCCGGCCAACGGCAGTGTGTTCAGCACAGCGTTCACCGTCTCTATCGAAGCCGCCACCGGCGTCACCACAGGCATCTCGGCCGCCGACCGAGCCCGTACCGTCGCCGCCGCCATGGCGCCCGACGCACGTCCTGAGGACCTCGTCCAACCAGGGCATATCTTCCCCTTGCGCGCCCGCGAAGGCGGCGTGCTGACCCGCGCCGGGCACACCGAAGCCGGCTGCGACCTGGCGCGCCTGGCCGGATTCACCCCCGCCTCGGTGATCGTCGAAGTGCTCAACGACGACGGCACCATGGCGCGCCGCCCGGACCTGGAAGTGTTCGCCGAACGCCACGGCATCAAGATCGGCACCATCGCCGACCTGATCCACTACCGGCTGAGCAACGAGCAGACCATCAAACGCATCGGCGAGCGCGAACTGCCCACCGTGCACGGTACCTTCCGCCTGGTGACCTACGAAGATCGCATCGACGGTGGCGTGCACATGGCCATGGTGATGGGTGATATCCGTCGAGAACAGCCGACCCTGGTACGGGTGCATGTCATCGACCCCTTACGCGACCTGGTCGGCGCCGAATACGCAGGGCCCGCCAACTGGACTTTGTGGGCAGCCTTGCAAAAGGTCGCCACCGAAGGCACGGGCGTGGTGGTGATCCTGGCCAACCACGAGTCCTCCCAGGCCCTGCTCGAACGCGTGCCGCAGCTGACCCAGCCGATCAAGCCATTCCAACGAGGCCAGTCGAAGGTCTACTCCGAAGTGGGCACTGGCGCCCAGATTCTCCAGGACTTGGGCGTGGGCAAACTGCGACACCTGGGGCCACCGCTCAAATACGCAGGCCTGGCCGGATACGAGCTGGAGGTGGTGCAGAGCATTCCCTTCGAGCCCGCCGAGTTCAACTGAGCCGACACCCGTGACAGCCACCGTCCTGCTCTGCGGTGTGCTTCGCGGGTAAACACACAACCCACCGCTTGAGAACGCCACGCCGTCCCCCTGGAGGACGGCGTGGCGTTTCGCTGAGTGGGGCCGGCGTTTTTAGTGATGGCCGGTCGCCTTCGACCTCTTGCGAAAAGTTTGGAATACCATAATATGATATCCCGTAGACCTTAGATTTCCGGCCGCACCTACACTTCAAACAACGGCCACGCGACATCGTTGGAAAGCTGCTCCCCGAATACATGGCGGGCGACAGGAAGCCCGCTCAAATAACAAAAGCAATGAGGGCGTTAACCATGCTGTTGAGCAAACGAGTCACCGCAGTGCTGTCCGCCAGCCTGCTCTCCCTGGCCTGCCAAGCCACCCTGGCTGCTGACAGCATGAGCTTCGTCAGCTGGGGCGGCACCACCCAGGACGCCCAGAAACAGGCATGGGCCGAACCCTTCAGCGAAAGCAGCAAGATCAAGGTCGTGCAGGACGGCCCCACCGACTACGGCAAGCTCAAGGCCATGGTCGAGAGCGGCAACGTGCAGTGGGACGTGGTCGATGTCGAAGCCGATTTCGCCCTGCGCGCCGCCAGCGAAGGCTTGCTTGAGCCTTTGGACTTCACCACGATCCAGCGCGACCGCATCGACCCGCGATTCGTTTCCGACCATGGCGTCGGCTCGTTCTTCTTCTCCTTCGTGCTCGGCTACAACGAAGGCAAGCTCGGCGCCAACAAGCCGGTGGACTGGTCGGCCCTGTTCGACACCAAGACCTACCCCGGCAAGCGCGCCCTGTACAAATGGCCGAGCCCCGGTGTCTTGGAGCTGGCCCTGCTGGCCGACGGCGTACCGGCGGACAAACTCTACCCCCTGGACCTGGACCGCGCCTTCAAGAAGCTCGACACCATCAAGAAAGACATCGTCTGGTGGGGCGGCGGCGCCCAGTCCCAGCAACTGCTTGCCTCCGGTGAAGCCTCGCTCGGGCAGTTCTGGAACGGTCGGGTCTACGCCTTGCAGCAGGACGGTGCGCCGGTGGGCGTGAGCTGGAAGCAGAACCTGGTCATGGCCGATTTCCTGGTCATTCCCAAGGGCGCCAAGAACAAGGACGCGGCCATGAAGTTCTTGGCCAACGCCAGCAGCGCCAAGGGGCAAGCGGACTTTGCCAATCTCACCGCCTACGCCCCGGTCAACCTCGACAGCATCGCCCAGCTCAAGCCGGAGCTGGCACCGAACCTGCCGACTGCCTATGCCCAGGACCAGGTGACCCTGGACTTCGCCTACTGGGCGAAGAACGGCCAGGCCATCGCGGCCCGCTGGAATGAGTGGCTGGTCAAATGAAAGTCGCCATCAACGCCTTGCACAACGCCCAAGGTGCCCCTAGCGGCACCGGCGCCCCGGGAGCGGCCGTGCGCCGCCCTCCCCTGAGCCAGCGCTGGCGGGGCAGCCGCAATCTGCTGCCGGCGCTGCTTTTCCTGGGCCTGTTCTTCTTCGCCCCGCTGATTGGCCTGTTGCTGCGCGGGGTGTTGGAGCCCGTACCGGGGCTAGGCAACTATGAGCAGTTGTTCGCCAATTCGGCTTATGCGCGGGTGCTGTTCAACACCTTCTCTGTGGCGGGCTTGGTGACCCTGATCAGCGTGCTGCTGGGCTTCCCGCTGGCTTGGGCGATCACCCTGGTGCCGCGCGGCTGGGGCCGCTGGCTGCTGAACATCGTACTGTTGTCGATGTGGACCAGCCTGCTGGCCCGCACCTACTCCTGGCTGGTGCTGCTGCAGGCCTCGGGGGTGATCAACAAGGTGTTGATGGCGCTGGGCATCATCGATGCGCCGCTGGAGATGGTGCACAACCTCACAGGCGTGGTGATCGGCATGAGCTACATCATGATTCCGTTCATCGTGCTGCCGCTGCAGGCGACCATGCAGGCCATCGACCCGATGGTCCTGCAGGCCGGCTCGATCTGCGGCGCGAGCCCTTGGACCAACTTCTGGAAGGTGTTCATCCCACTGTGCCGCTCGGGGCTGTTCTCCGGCGCGCTGATGGTGTTCGTCATGTCGCTCGGTTACTACGTGACCCCCGCCCTGCTCGGCGGCGCACAGAACATGATGCTGCCCGAATTCATCGTCCAGCAGGTGCAATCGTTCCTCAACTGGGGCCTGGCCAGCGCCGCCGCCGCGTTGCTGGTACTGATCACCCTGGTGCTCTTCTACTTCTACCTGAAGCTGCAGCCGGAATCCCCGGTCGGCAACGCGAGGTAAACCGCCATGCTCCTGACTCCCAATGCCATGGGCCGGCCGCTGCGCACGGGCCTGTACCTGACCACCGGGGTGATCGCGGCCTTCCTGCTGCTGCCGATCCTGTTCATCGTGCTGCTGTCGTTCGGCTCGTCCCAGTGGCTGGTGTTCCCCCCACCCGGCTGGACCTTGAAGTGGTACGGCCAGTTCTTCTCCAACCCCGAGTGGATGGACGCTGCCCTGGCCAGCCTCAAGGTGGCCGTGCTCACCACGATCTGCGCCGTACTGCTGGGCCTGCCCACGGCCTTTGCCCTGGTACGCGGACGCTTCCCAGGCCGCGAGCTGCTGTATGGCCTGTTCACCCTGCCGATGATCGTGCCGCTGGTGATCATCGCCGTGGCGGTGTACGCGCTGTTCCTCAAGCTCGGCTACACCGGCACGCTGTTCTCCTTCGTGGTCAGCCACGTCATCGTCGCGCTGCCCTTCACCATCATCTCGATCATCAACTCGCTCAAGCTGTTCGACCAGTCGATCGAGGACGCCGCGGTGATCTGCGGCGCCTCGCGCTTGCAGGCGATCTTCAAGGTGACCTTCCCGGCGATCCGTCCAGGGATGATCGCCGGTGGCCTGTTCGCCTTTTTGGTCTCTTGGGACGAGGTGGTGCTCAGCGTGATGATGGCCAGCCCAACCCTGCAGACCCTGCCCGTGAAGATGTGGACCACCCTGCGCCAGGACCTGACCCCAGTGATCGCCGTCGCCTCGACGCTGCTGATCGGCCTGTCGGTCCTGGTCATGGTCATCGCCGCCGCCCTGCGCCGGCGCAACGAAGTCAGCGCCTGAGCGCCCGGAGACAACAACAATGAGTGCAGTGATGAAAGATGCCGCGCCCGCCAAGACCCTGGTCAGCCTGCGCAACCTGAACAAGCACTACGGCGACTTCGCCGCGGTGGACAACATCAACCTGGAGATCCAGGACGGCGAGTTCCTGACGTTCCTTGGCTCCAGCGGCTCAGGCAAGTCCACCACCCTGTCCATGCTGGCAGGCTTCGAGACCCCCAGCAGTGGCGAAATCCTGGTGGACGGCCAATCGCTGGTGAAAGTGCCGCCGCACAAGCGTGACATCGGCATGGTGTTCCAGCGCTACTCGCTGTTCCCGCACCTGTCGGTGCGCGACAACATCGCCTTCCCCCTGGCGATCCGCAAGCAGAGCGCCGCCGAGACCGCCAAGCGGGTCGACGCCATGCTCAAGCTGGTGCAGCTGGAAAAGTTCGCCCACCGCCGCCCCGCCCAGCTCTCCGGTGGTCAGCAGCAACGCGTGGCCATTGCCCGGGCGCTGGTGTACGAGCCGCGCATCCTGCTGATGGACGAGCCCCTTGGCGCGCTGGACAAGAAGCTGCGCGAAGACCTGCAGGACGAACTGCGCCAGTTGCACCGCCGCCTGGGGATCACCATCGTCTACGTGACCCACGACCAGGAAGAAGCCATGCGCCTGTCCCAGCGCATCGCGATCTTCAGCCACGGCAAGATCGTCGGCCTGGGCACGGGTTATGACCTGTACCAGAACCCGCCGAATGCCTTCGTGGCATCGTTTTTGGGCAATTCCAACTTCCTGCGGGTCAAGGCCAGCAGCCATGGCGCGGCCGCGTTCGAAGGGCAGTCCTTGGCGATCCGCCTGACCACGGGCCTTAATGCCGGGCAGGATGCGCTGATCATGGTGCGCCCGGAAAAAGCCCTGGCCTTGAGCGCCGAGCAGGCAGCCCGCGAGCCATTGCCCGCCGGCTGGAACGAAGTGACCGCCAAGGTAGGGGAAGTGTTGTTCCTCGGCGAGAGCCAGACCTGCCATGTGGTGACTGTCGGCGGCACCGAAATGACCGTCAAGGCGCTGTCGGCAGCCGGCATGCCGATGCAGCCCGGAGATACCGTGAAGGTCCGCTGGGCAGTCGCTGATGCCTGCATCTACACCGAATGGGCCGAGAGTGACCTGAGCAAAGCTGCCGGAGCGCATTGAGCAGGGTCAGGCGCAGAGCGTACCGGCCCTTTCATGGCTAAGCCCGCTCCCACAGGCTCTGCGGTGCTCTCAATGACACCGCTGTCCCTGTGGGAGCGGGTTTACCCGCGAACGCAACAACGCTGAACATCAAGGCTCACACAGGCAGCTGATATCGCTCGGCGAAGTACTGCCGGAAGAACTCCACCGCCACCCGCACCTTGGCCGACCCGGCCAGGGGCGTGGTGTACACCGCCCAGATGTCCGCCGCCTGCTGGTAGTCCTCCAGCACCTGAACCAGTCGCCCGTCGGCAAGGTTGTCGTGCACATCCCACCATGAGCGCAACAGGATGCCCCGCCCATCCAGGCACCATTGGTGCGCCACCTCGCCATGGTTGCTGGACAACGGGCCGGTCACCCGCACGCTTTGCTCGCCGCCTGGTCCCTCCAGGTGCCATACACCAAACGGGTGGTCACGCTCCTTGATCACCAGGCAGTCATGGCTGGCCAGATCCGCCAGGCTTTTGGGCGTGCCCCTGCGCGCCAGGTAGCCAGGTGCCGCGCACAGCACCCGACGGTTGCGCGCCAGGAGCTTGGCGATCAGGTTCGGCGCAATGACGTTGCCCACGCGAATGTCCAGGTCCACCCCCTCGGCAATCAGGTCGATCAGGCGGTCATGCACATCCAGGCGGATATCCAGCTTCGGGTAGCGCGCCGCCAGCTCCGACAGCGCAGGCGCCACGAAGCGTCGGCCCAGCCCCAGGCTGCTGGCGATACGCAACTGCCCGGCCGGTTCGCGCTGGCCAGCGTTGAGGTCATCGTCCATGCGTTGCAGGGATTCGAAGATCTGCAGCGCCCACTGGTACACCCGCTCGCCCTCCTCGCTCACCGTCACCCGCCGGGTGGTGCGGTGCAGCAGCCGCACACCGAGATTCTCCTCAAGCAGACGAATACGCTTGCTGACAAAGGCAGCCGACATGCCGCGCTCGTCGGCCACGGCGGCGAAGCTGGCGCGGCGCGCCACCTGCAGGAAGATATCCAGGTCGTCAAGGTTAGGCAGATTATTCACGATTCGTGCACCAAGAATTGATGATTCACCAGATTATCTCCGGTTAGCGTCCTTATAGCATGGCCAGCATCCGTTACCCAGAACAGCGAGTGCGCCCCCATGAGCAAGACCTTCAAAATCGCCGCCATCCCCGGTGACGGCATCGGCAACGAAGTCCTCCCCGAAGGCATCCGCGTGGTCGAAGCCGCCGCGCGCAAACATGGCCTGAACCTTGAGATCGAATTCTTCGAGTGGGCCAGCTGTGACTACTACCTGGCTCACGGCAAGATGATGCCCGACGACTGGTTCGAACAGCTCAAGGGCTTCGACGCCCTGTACTTCGGTGCGGTCGGCTGGCCAGACAAAGTCCCGGACCACATTTCCCTGTGGGGCTCGCTGCTCAAGTTCCGCCGCGACTTCGACCAGTACGTGAACATCCGTCCGGTTCGCCTGTTCCCTGGCGTGCCCTGCCCGCTGGCCAACAAGCAACCGGGTGACATCGACTTCGTGGTGATTCGCGAAAACACCGAAGGCGAATACTCCTCCCTGGGCGGTCGCATGTTCGAGAACACCGAGAACGAGTTCGTCCTGCAGGAGTCGGTGTTCACCCGCCGTGGTGTGGACCGCATCCTCAAGTACGCGTTCGACGTGGCCCAGACCCGCGAGCGCAAGCACGTCACCTCCGCGACCAAGTCCAACGGCATGGCCGTGAGCATGCCTTACTGGGACGAGCGCACCGCCGCCATGGCAGCCAACTACCCAGAGATCAGCTGGGACAAACAGCACATCGACATCCTCTGCGCCCGCTTCGTGCTGCAGCCGGAACGCTTCGACGTGGTGGTGGCGTCCAACCTGTTCGGCGACATCCTCTCGGATCTGGGCCCGGCCTGCGCGGGCACCATCGGTATCGCACCGTCGGCCAACCTCAACCCGGAGCGCAAGTTCCCATCGCTGTTCGAACCGGTACACGGCTCGGCGCCGGACATCTACGGCAAGAACATCGCCAACCCGATCGCCATGATCTGGTCCGGCGCGCTGATGCTCGAATTCCTCGGCAAGGACAGTGAAGACGCCCGCTACCAGGCCGCCCACGACGACATCCTCAAGGCCATCGAGACGGTCATCGCCAACGGCGATACCACCCGCGACATGGGCGGGAACCGCTCGACCCAGGAAGTCGGCAAGGCCATCGCAGAACTGCTGGGGGCCTGATTCGGCGGCGTCCATTAGCAAATTAACCCGCTCGCCAGGCCCCGCGACCCTGGAGGAGCGGGTTTACCCGCGAAATAGACGCCACCAACCATCAGATTGTCTGACGATCCTATTGCAGTTTTGCCCCATTTCAATGCACACTTCGTTAACCAAAAGATATGCGTAAACTTTAGGTTAACAGTCGAGGAAAAAAGCTCTATCTGACATGGACTTCCCAAGCGCTTAGCATTCCAAACGCTCCAGGAGACAATTGATGTCCCACAACAATAAAAAGATTGATGTGTTCCTGATTACCGTGAGCCTGATCGCTGTACTGCTCACTGTCATCGGCCTTGCTGCCTACCCCGCCCAAGCGGAAAGCATGGCCAACCACCTGTTCGAACTGTCCACCCGTACCTTCGGCACCAGCGTCCAGGTGCTGGTGTTCGGCAGCTCCCTGGCCGTTCTGTACCTTGCCTTCAGCAAGTACGGCAACATCCGCCTGGGCGCTGGCAAACCTGAATACTCCACCGCGACCTGGGTCTTCATGTTCATCTGCGCCGGCATGGGTTCCTCGACCCTGTACTGGGGCGTGATGGAATGGGCCTACTACTACCAGACCCCCGGTCTTAACATCGCCCCGATGTCGGCCCAAGCTCTGGAGTACAGCGTCAGCTACTCGTTCTTCCACTGGGGTATCAGCGCCTGGTCGATCTACGCCCTGGCCTCGCTGGCCATGGCCTACCACTTCCACGTGCGCAAGAAGAGCGGCTTGAACCTGGCCTCGATCATCGAAGCGGTGACCGGCTTCAAGGCCACCGGCCCTGTGGGACGCACCGTCGACCTGATCTTCCTGCTGACCATGATGGGCGCGCTGACCGTTTCCCTGGCCTTGACCGCCTCGACCCTGACCCGCGGCCTGTCGGACCTAGCCGGCACTCCCAACACCTTCACCGTGCAATTGATGGTGATCGGTGCGGTAGCGCTGCTGTTCTCGCTCAGCTCCTACATCGGCATCGACGGTGGCCTACAGCGCCTGTCGAAGATGGTGTGCATCGGCGCCTTGTTGTTCGCCGTGGTCGTGCTGCTGGTCGGTCCGACCCAGTTCACCGTCAACAACACTGCCAACGCCATCGGCCTGATGATCCAGCACTACGTGCACATGAGCCTGTTCACCGACCCTGCCGGTGACGGCGCCTTCACCCGCAACTGGACCGTGTTCTATTGGTTGTGGTGGGTGTCCTACGCCCCAGGCGTTGCCATGTTCGTCGCCCGTGTCTCGCGCGGCCGTCAGATCAAGGAAGTGGTGTTCGCCCTGCTGCTGGGCGGCAGCTTCGGTTGCTGGTTCTTCTTCGGCGCCCTGGAAAGCTACAGCATGCACCAGTTCATCAACGGCCAGATCGACGTGCCAAAGCTGTTGAGCAGCGTCGGTGGCGAAGCCGCAGTGACCGACCTGTTGCTGGCCCTGCCATGGGGCACCCTGTTCCTGGCGGTGTACCTGTTCATCATGGCGGTGTTCTGCGCCTCGCACATGGATGCAGCGGCCTACGCCGTGGCCGCCACCAGCACCCGCAACCTGCGCGAAGGCGAGGACCCGACCCCGACCCTGCGTCTGTTCTGGTGCATCGTGCTGACCCTGGTGCCGCTGGCCATGCTCTTCGCCAAGGCCTCGCTGTCGACCATGAAGACCGCTGTGGTCCTCACCGCGATCCCCTTCATGGTGATCCTGCTGGTGAAGATCTACGGCTTCTTCAAATGGCTCGCCGCCGACTACGGCCAGGTTCCGGCCTACCGTATCGAGGAAGAAGCCGCACGCCTTGCCGGCGAAGAGCCGGAGCACCAGATACCGCGCAGCGCCGCTGCCCTGCATTGATCGTATGACCCAGGGCATCGCCAGTCTCCTGTAGGCGCTGGCGAAGCCTGCGATGGGCTGCATAGCAGCCCTAAAGCGTCCGGCCAAATTTTTTTGCCCGACTTGTTAACCAATAGATACGCGTTAACCAATAAGTAAAAACCGAGAAAGAGCCATGAACGATTTCAAACGACTGCCAGCCGATTTCTGCGCCAACCCTGAAGAGGCCTTCACCCTTCCGGCCAACTTCTACACCCAGGCCGCCGTGTTCGAGCATGAGAAAGAAGCGATCTTCGCCAAAAGCTGGATCTGCGTCGGTCACCGCAGCGAAGTCGCTGAAAAGAACGCCTACATCACCCGCCAGGTGATCGGCGAGAGCATCATCGTCGTGCGTGGCCGCGACGATGTGCTGCGTGCCTTCTACAACGTCTGCCCGCACCGTGGCCACCAACTGCTCGAAGGCAGCGGCAAGGCCAAGAACGTCATCACCTGCCCGTATCACGCCTGGACCTTCAAGCTCGACGGCGAGCTGGCCCACGCCCGCAACTGCGAGAACGTGGTCAACTTCGACAAGGAAAACTCCACCCTGGTGCAGCTACGCGTCGAAGAGTACGCAGGCTTCATCTTCATCAATATGGACATGGAGGCCGGCAGCGTCGAAGACCAGTTGCCGGGTCTGCAAAAGCGCATGCGCGAAGCCTGCGCCGTGATCGACGACCTGCACCTGGCCGCGCGTTTTGTCAGCGACACCCCGGCCAACTGGAAGTCGATCGTCGACAACTACCTGGAGTGCTACCACTGCGCCCCGGCCCACCCAGGTTTCTCCGACTCCGTGGACGTCGGCCAGTACAACCACAGCCTGCACGGTAACTGGACCCTGCAGTACGGCCTGGCCAAGCCCTCCGAGCAGTCGTTCAAGTTCGACGAATCCGTCAAGGACCCATCGTTCGCCGGTTTCTGGGCCTGGCCGTGCACCATGTTCAACGTGCCGCCAGGCGCCAACTTCATGACCGTGATCTATGAGTTCCCGGTCGATGCCGAAACCACCCTGCAGCACTACGACATCTACTTCCTGAACAAGGACCTGACCGAAGAGCAGCTCAAGCTGATCGACTGGTACCGCGAAGTCTTCCGCCCAGAAGACCTGCGCCTGGTCGAAAGCGTGCAGAAAGGCCTGAAATCCCGTGGCTACCGTGGCCAGGGCCGGATCATGGTCGACCAGCAGCGCAGCGGCGTGAGCGAGCATGGCATCGCCCATTTCCACAACCTGATCGCCGTCGCCCACCTGGACTGATGCGCCCGGCCGCCGGCTTGCAGGTCGGCGGCCTTCGGAGAGCCTTGCGTGAAACTTCAAGACACCACACTGCTGCGCCAGCAAGCCTACATCGACGGGCGCTGGTGCGACGCCGACAGCGGCCAGACCCTGGCGGTCAATGATCCGGCCAGCGGCGAGCTGCTCGGCCATGTGCCACTGATGGGCAGCGCCGAAGCCGTGCGCGCCATCGAAGCCGCCGAAGCGGCCCTGGCCGACTGGCGCGGGCGTACCGCCAAAGAGCGGGCGAGCATTTTGCGCCGTTGGTTCGAACTGCTGCTCGAACATGAGCAGGACCTGGCCCGACTGATGACCCGCGAACAGGGCAAACCCCTGCACGAAGCCCTGGGCGAGATCCGCTACGCCGCCTCCTTCGTCGAGTGGTTCGCCGAGGAAGGCAAGCGCGTCTACGGCGATGTGATCCCGAGCCCGGCCAATGACAAACGCCTGCTGGTGATCAAGCAAGGCATCGGCGTGTGCACCGCGATCACCCCATGGAACTTCCCGGCGGCGATGATCACCCGCAAGGTCGCCCCGGCGCTGGCCGCCGGCTGCACCATCGTGGTCAAGCCGGCCAACGAAACCCCGTTCAGCGCCCTGGCGCTGGTGGAACTGGCCGAGCGCGCTGGCATCCCTGCCGGGGTGTTCAGCGTGGTCACCGGCCACCCGAGCGTGCGCAAGCTCAGCTTCACCGGCTCCACCCCGGTGGGTCGCCTGCTCATGGGCCAGTGCGCCGAAACCATCAAGAAGGTCAGCCTGGAACTCGGTGGCAACGCCCCGTTCATCGTCTTCGATGACGCCGACATCGAGGCGGCCGTCGAAGGCGCACTGATCGCCAAGTACCGCAACGCCGGGCAAACCTGCGTGTGCGTCAACCGCTTCTATGTGCACGACAGCGTCTATGAGCGCTTCGCCCAACGCTTCGTCGAGCGCGTGCGCGCCCTGGCGGTCGGCCCTGGCGACACCGAAGGCACGCAGATTGGCCCACTGATCAGCGACAAGGCCGTGGCCAAGGTACGCAGCCTGATCGACGACGCCACCGGCAAAGGCGCCAGCGTACTGCTGGGCGGCAAGGCCCACGCCCTGGGCGGGCAGTTCTTCGAGCCGACCGTGCTCACTGACATCGCCCCGGGCATGGAGCTGCTGCAGGAAGAGATCTTCGGCCCGGTGGCCGCGCTGGTGCGCTTCACCACCGACGAGCAAGTGATCGAACTGGCCAACGCCACCCAGTATGGCCTGGCGGCGTACTTCTACAGCCGTGACCTGGCCCGCGTGTTCCGCGTGGCCGAGCGCCTGGAGTACGGCATGGTCGGCATCAATACCGGGCTGATCTCCAACGAGGTCGCGCCATTTGGTGGCATCAAGCAATCGGGCCTGGGCCGCGAAGGCTCCAAGTACGGCATCGAGGATTATCTGGAAATCAAGTACCTGTGCCTCGCCGTCTGAGCGAGCCAGTATCTGTGTCACGCGGCAGGGCCTGCCGCGTGATGAGCAAGTCGAGGTGAACCATGGCCAAGCAATACGAAATGTTCAAGGTGCGTGTCACCGACGTGGAACAGGCGACGCCGCTGATCAAGCGCTTCACCCTGGCCCGCGAAGACGGTGCCAGCCTGCCCGCCTTCAGCGGCGGCAGTCACGTCATCGTGCAGATGCAGTCGGCCTGTGGCAGCCAGTTCAGCAATGCCTACTCGCTGATGAGTGACCCGCGTGACCTGTCCAGCTACCAGATTGGTGTGCGCCTGGAAGAGCAGTCCAAGGGCGGCTCGGCGTTCATGCACAATCACGTCCAGGTGGGCACCGAGCTGACCATCTCCACCCCCAACAACCTGTTCGCCCTGGACCCCACGGCCGGCCGCCACGTGCTGATCGCAGGGGGCATCGGTATTACCCCGTTCCTGGCCCAGTTGCATGAACTCGAAGGCAGCGATACCCCCTACGAGCTGCACTACGCCTTCCGCGCCCCGGAGCACGGCGCCTTCCAGGGTGACCTGGAAAGCGGCCCGCATGCGCAAAGCACCCGCTTCTACATCGACAGCCTGGACCGCAAGCTGGACCTGGCCGGCCTGTGCGCGGGCTTGGCCGACGACGCGCACCTCTATGTCTGCGGTCCCAAGCCGCTGATCGACGCCGTCATCGCCACGGCCGCCGCTGCGGGCATCGATGCCTCGCGCGTGCACTGGGAGCAGTTCGCCGCCGCAGCGCCCGCCGCCGGCGCTGCATTCACCGTGGTGCTGGCCAAGTCCGGGACCGAGCTGCAGGTCGAGGAAGGCATGACCATCCTCCAGGCCATCGAGAAGTCCAAGGCTGCCAAGGTCGAGTGCCTGTGCCGCGAAGGCGTGTGCGGCACCTGCGAAACCGCGATCCTCGAGGGCGAAGCCGAGCATTTCGACCAGTACCTGAGCGACGAGGAAAAAGCCTCGCAGCAAACCATGATGCTCTGCGTCTCGCGTGCCCGCAGCGCGCGCCTGGTGCTCGACCTGTAACAGTCACAGTGGTCTAGGCTGGTCTCTTGACGACAAGAACAAGAGACCCAAGCCCATGCCGCTGTCATCCCACGGCTCAACCGCCTTCCCACGGGAGGCGTGAAGCCGAGCCATGAGTATTCTCTACGACGAACACCTGGACGGCCCCCTGCCCACCGTGGACAAGGCGGCCTTGTTGGCAGCCCTGCACGACGCCCTGCCGGATCTTCAGATCCTTCACCACGCCGAAGACCTCAAACCCTACGAATGCGATGGCCTCTCGGCCTACCGCACCGTGCCATTGCTGGTGGCATTGCCCGAGCGCCTCGACCAGGTCCAGGCACTGCTACGCCTGTGCCATCAACGCGGCGTACCGGTGGTGGCGCGCGGCGCGGGCACGGGCCTTTCCGGCGGCGCCCTGCCCCTGGCCCAGGGCATCCTGCTGGTGATGGCGCGCTTCAACCGCATCCTGGAGGTCAACCCACAAGGGCGCTATGCCAGGGTCCAGCCTGGCGTGCGCAACCTGGCGATCTCCCAGGCAGCAGCGCCTTACGGCCTATATTACGCGCCGGACCCTTCCTCGCAGATCGCCTGCTCCATCGGCGGCAACGTCGCCGAAAACGCCGGCGGCGTGCATTGCCTCAAATACGGCCTGACCGTGCACAACCTACTCAAGGTGGACATCCTCACTGTCGAAGGCGAACACCTGACCCTGGGCAGCGATGCCCTGGATAGCCCCGGCTTCGACCTGCTGGCGCTGTTCACCGGCTCCGAAGGCATGCTTGGCATCGTCACCGAAGTCACCGTCAAGCTCCTGCCCAAGCCCCAGGTCGCGCGGGTGCTGCTGGCCAGCTTCGACAGCGTCGAGAAGGCCGGCGGCGCGGTCGCCGATATCATCGCCGCCGGCATCATCCCGGGCGGCCTGGAGATGATGGACAACCTGGCCATCCGCGCCGCCGAAGACTTCATCCACGCCGGTTACCCGGTGGAGGCGGCGGCGATCCTGCTGTGCGAGCTGGACGGTGTGGAATCGGACGTGCAGGACGACTGCGAGCGCGTCGCCGCCGTGCTGCGCCAGGCCGGTGCCAGCGAGGTACGCCTGGCCTGCGACGAGGCCGAACGCGTGCGTTTCTGGGCTGGGCGCAAGAACGCCTTTCCCGCGGTGGGGCGCATTTCGCCGGACTACTACTGCATGGACGGCACCATACCCCGCCGTGAACTGCCTGGGGTACTCAGGGGCATCGCCGAGCTGTCCCGGGAATACGGGCTGCGGGTGGCCAACGTGTTCCACGCCGGCGATGGCAACATGCACCCGCTGATCCTGTTCGACGCCAACCTGCCCGGCGAACTGGAGCGCGCCGAAGCCATCGGCGGCAAGATCCTGGAGCTGTGCGTGGCGGTCGGTGGCAGCATCACCGGCGAGCATGGCGTCGGGCGTGAAAAGATCAACCAGATGTGCGCCCAGTTCAACGCCGACGAAATCACCCTGTTCCATGCGGTCAAGGCCGCGTTCGATCCCAAAGGCCTGCTCAACCCCGGCAAGAACATCCCCACCCTGCACCGCTGCGCCGAGTTCGGCGCCCTGCACGTACACCAGGGCCAACTGCCCTTCCCTGACCTGGAGCGTTTCTGATGAATGCGGACCGCGACATGAGCCAGGACCTGCTCGAGCAAGTCAACCAAGCCCTGGCCATGGACACCCCTCTGCGCATCCAGGGCAGCAACAGCAAGGCCATGCTGGGCTGCCCTGTGACTGGCGAAATCCTCGATACCCGAAGCCACCGCGGCATCGTGCGCTACGATCCGACCGAACTGGTGCTCACCGCCCGCGCCGGCACGCCCCTGCGCGAGATCGAAGCAGTGCTGCACGAAGCCGGCCAGATGCTGCCCTGCGAGCCGCCCCACCTGGGCCCGGATGCCAGCCTCGGGGGCATGGTCGCCGCAGGGTTGTCCGGGCCACGCCGGCCCTGGGCTGGGGCGGTGCGCGACTACGTGCTCGGCACGCGTGTGATCACCGGCCACGGCAAGCTGCTGCGTTTTGGCGGCGAGGTGATGAAGAACGTCGCCGGTTACGATGTCTCACGACTGATGGTCGCCAGTTTCGGCTGCCTGGGCCTGCTCACCGAGGTGTCGCTGAAAGTGCTGCCACGACCCCGTCAATGCGCGAGCCTTCGCCTGGAGATGAACACTCACCAAGCATTGCACGCACTGGCCGAATGGGGTCAGCAACCGCTGCCGATCAGCGCCGCCTGCCACGACGGCCAAGCGCTCTACCTGCGCCTGGAAGGCGGAGAAGGTTCGGTGTTGTCGGCCCGCCAGCGGCTGGGGGGGGAGGCGCTCGACAGCCGCTTCTGGGAGGACTTGCGCGAACAGCGCCTGGCCTTTTTCGACGACCCGGCGCCGCTGTGGCGACTCTCGGTACCGACCGCCACGGGCCCACTCGCGTTGCCCGGCAGGCAATTGATCGACTGGGGCGGTGCCCAGCGCTGGTTGAAGTCTTCGGCCACGCCGGCGCAGCTACGTGCGCAACTGGCCCAGGTCGGCGGCCATGCCACGGCGTACACGCCGGGCGATGACAGCATGCCGCCGCTGCCTGCCGCACTGATGCGTTACCACCGCACGCTCAAGCAACAACTCGATCCCCAGGGCATCTTCAACCCTGGTCGCCTGTACCCAGACCTGTGAGGCTGCCATGCAAACCAACCTGAGCGAGGCCGCCAAGGCCCTGCCACGCGGCGAAGAGGCCGAACGCATTTTGCGCAGTTGCGTGCATTGCGGCTTTTGCACCGCCACCTGCCCCACCTATCAACTGCTCGGTGATGAACTCGATGGCCCGCGCGGACGCATCTACCTGATCAAGCAGGTGCTCGAAGGCGCGCCGGCCAGCGCCAGCACCCAGTTGCACCTGGACCGCTGCCTGAGCTGCCGCAATTGCGAGACCACCTGTCCATCGGGTGTCAACTACCACGACCTGCTGGACATCGGCCGCCCCGTGGTCGAACGACAGGTCCCGCGCCCGCTGGGTGAGCGCCTGTTGCGCCAGGGCTTGCGCGCCGTGGTGCCGCATCCTGTGCTGTTCAAGGCCCTGACCCGTACAGGCCAGGCCCTGCGCCCGCTGTTGCCCGGCGTGCTCAAAGCCAAGCTGCCCGCACGGATCGCAGCTCCCGGCCAACGCCCGGCCCCCCACCATGCCCGTCGCGTGTTGCTGCTCGAAGGGTGCGTGCAGCCGGCCCTGTCGCCCAACACCAATGCCGCGGCCGCACGCGTGCTGGACCGCCTGGGGATCAGTGTGGAACCGGTGGCCGCAGCAGGCTGTTGTGGCGCGGTCGACTACCACCTCAACGCCCAGGAGCACGGCCTGGCCAGGGCGCGGCGCAATATCGATGCCTGGTGGCCTGCCATCGAGGCCGGCGCCCAATCCATCGTGCAGACCGCCAGTGGTTGCGGTGCCTTCGTGCGCGACTACGGACACTTGCTGGCAAACGATCCGCGCTACGCCGCCAAGGCCGCCCGGGTCAGCGCCCTGGCCCGAGACCTGGTAGAGGTGCTGCAGGCCGAGCCCGTCGAGCGACTAGGCCTGTGTGCCGAGCAGCGTCTGGCCTTCCACTGCCCCTGCACCCTGCAGCACGCCCTCAAGCTCGGCGGTGCGGTGGAGCAGTTGCTGTCACGCCTGGGCTTTACCCTTACTCCCGTGCCGGACAGCCACCTGTGCTGCGGCTCGGCCGGCACCTACTCGCTGACCCAACCTGCGCTGTCGCGTCGCCTGCGGGACGATCGCCTCACGGCGCTGGAAAGCGGCAACCCTCAGCTCATCGCCACCGCCAACATCGGTTGCCAGGCGCACCTGGACAGCGCCGGACGCACACCGGTGCGCCATTGGATCGAGATCGTCGACGCTGCCCTGACAGACACCTAGCCGACCGCCACTTCGCGGGTAGCGCCCACAAGGTTGGCGCTGCCCTCTGCTGGAGCGGCTTTACCCGCGAAGGGCTGCCCTGCAGCCCGCGCCCTTGCAGCCAGCCCCACAAACCCCGAAGCTTGCCCTCTCACCCCCCGGACAACCCCATGGAACTGCACATCCGCTTGCAAGGCCGCAAAGGCCTGGCCGACCAGCTCTATCAGCAACTGCGTGCCAGCATCGACAGCGGTCACCTGGCCGCCGGCACCCAACTGCCCCCCACTCGCCTGCTCGCCGAACAATTGGGCGTGTCCCGCAAGACCGTCGCCGAAGCCTACTCGCGCCTGACCTACGACAACCTGCTCAGCGGCGTGGTCGGTCGCGGCACCTTCGTGACACCGCAACGCCCCTTGCAAGCCATCCAGGCCCAGGCCATTCCCCTGGCCGCCGCCGCGTCCGTGGCGCGCTGGCAGCAGCGGGCCACGGTGCTCTCCCAGTCCGCTCTGCAGACCCCATCGCGCTACGACTTCGTCGGTGGCGCATCGAGCAAGGCGCAGTTCCCGTTCGATCAGTGGCGCAGTTGCCTGCAGTACGCCCTGCGCCGCAGCCAGCGTCACACCCAACGCCAGTTCGACGCCCAAGGCCTGCCGGAACTTCGCGAAGCCATCGCCCACCACATCGCCTTCGCCCGTGGCGTGCATTGCAGCGCGGCCGACGTGATGGTGTGCAACGGTGCCCAGCAAGCGCTGGACCTGATCGCCCGGGTGCTGATCGAACCCGGCTGCCAAGTGGCCATGGAAGACCCCGGCTATCCACCGGCGCGCCAGCTGTTCCTGGCGCTGGGCGCGCACCTGCAGTCGGTGCCGGTGGATGACGAAGGGCTGTGCGTCGAACAGATCGCCGACGGCACGCGGCTGATCTACGTGACACCGTCCCATCAGTTCCCCCTCGGCATGCCGATGAGCGAACGCCGGCGCACCGCCCTGCTGGCGCGGGCCGCCGAATTGGGGGCATTGATCATCGAGGACGACTACGACTGCGAGTTCCGCTACCAGGGGCCGGGCAGCGATGCCTTGCAGCGCCTGGACCGCCATGGGCTGGTGGCCTACGTGGGCACCTTTTCCAAGACCTTGCTGTCCGAGCTGCGCCTGGGCTACGCCGTGCTGCCTGCGAGCGTGCTACGCGCGGCGTGCGTGGCCAAACACCTGACCGACTGGCACAGCCCGAGCGTGCAGCAATGGGCGCTGGCGCGGTTCATCAGCGAAGGTCACCTGAACAAGCATATCCGCCGCTGTCATGAAGTATACAGCGCCCGCCGGGAGCGAATCCTGGCCCGTCTGAGCAGCGACTTGGCGCCCTGGCTGACGGCCGTCCCGGCCAACGCCGGCTTTCACTTGAGCGCCCTGGCCAGCCCCGAGGTCGATGTGGATTTGCTGGTGAGCCTGGCGCGCAAGGTAGAGGTCGGCCTGTATTCGCTGGCCCCGTTCTACAGCGAGGCCCCGGTGCGTCCGGGGCTGTTGCTGGGCTTCGGGGCCATCGAATTGCTGGATATCGACACCGCGCTGGACCGCGTGCGCGATACCCTGCAAGGCCTCAGCTGACCGCTGCCTGGGCCGGCTCACCGGGGCGAGCGATGGCGGCGACATAGCCGTGCGGGGCGAAGCGCGCCGTGACCAGCAGCATCGCCACCACGGTGATGGTGAGCAAGGTCCAGGAAGCCTGGAAATCGCCGCTGATATCGCGCAACCAGCCCGTCAGGTAGGGAATGATCCCGGTGATGATGAACCCGATGCCCTGCACGAACGCGGCCAGGCTCCCCGCTTGAGCAGGATCTTTGCGCAAATGCTCCAGGGTCAGGGTCAGGCTCAGGCTGAAGCACGCGCCCAGGCCTAGGCCGATCATCGCCACCCACACACCCATGGCCAAGGTCGGCGCCAGCAGCAGGCCAAGAAAGCCCCCCAACTGGATAGACAGCGCCAGCCACAGGCCCGGGCGACGGTCCGCCAGGCTGCGCAGCAACAGCGGCAGCCCCAAGGCGCCGGTGACCTGGAAGATCGTCATCAAACCAACCAGCTCCCCCCCCCCCTGCGCGGTACCGCCGTGCTCGATGTGGTAGGCCGGCAACCACGCCACCATGCTGGTGTAGCCGCCATTGATCAGTCCGAAGTAGCTGGCCAGCAGCCAAGCCCGGCGGTTGCCGAACCAATGCCCGCCCCCGCCACCGGCGAGTTTCGGCGTGTTGTGCCGTGGTCGCAGCGCCAGCCAGGCCAATACTGCCAGCACCGCTGGGAGCGCCCAGACGCCCAGGCCGACCTGCCAGCGCCCGGTCGCGGCACTGATGGACGGGCCAAGCACGGCCGCCAAACCACCGCCGCTCATCAACGCCGCCGAGTACAGGCCCATGGTGGTCGCCAGGCGCGTGGGGAACCAGCGATTGACCAGCCCAGGCATCATCCCTTGGACAACGGCCACGCCGAGCCCGGCCAGCACGGCACTGGCAATCAGCGCCCAGGCGCTGTCCAGTTGCAAGCGCCACAGGCACGCCAGGGCAATTGCCGCAAGGCCCATGAGCATGCCGCCATGCTCGCTCAACCAGCGGCGCAGCCAGGGTTGCAGCAATGGGATCAGGCCCATGCACAGCACCGGCAAAGCCGTCAGCAGCGCAGCCTGCTGGTAGCCCAGGCCGGTGCTTGCGCGCATGGGTTCAAGCAACGGACCGATACTGGTGAGGATCGGCCGCAGGTTCAGTGCCAGCAACAGCACCAGCAGTAGGTTCAGTGCGCCACTCATCCCTGGTGCGCCTGCTTCCATTGAAGGTACAGGTCGGCCTCACCGGCGGGTTTGAGCGGCCGCAGAGGCAGGCTCTGCTGCTGGGGTGGACGAGCCATCTGGGCATACACCGCCGCGGTGGACAGCCCATAGGGCTCGCCCTCGTCGTTGTCGTAGGCGAACCAGGCGCGCTCGATGCCGCACAGGTGCATGGCAGCCAGGCACATCGGGCATGGATGACCACTGGCGTAGATCTCGGCGCCGTCCAGACGCGCCTGCCCCAGGGCTTGGGCCGCTTTGCGGATCGCCTGCATTTCCGCGTGGGTGGTCGGGTCCTGGGTGCTGTGGATTTCATTGACGGCACGCGCCAGCACTTTCCCCTGATACACCAGCACGGCGCCGAATGGCCGGCCGCCGGCCTGGATATTGGCGCGGGCCAGGTCGAGGGCTTCGCGCATGAAACGTTCATCGGACATCGTAGGAAATCTCTCGGTGCAAGACGTGTTCATTATCGCGGCTGAGCGGCGCCAGCAAAAATGAAGAGATTGGATGCAGGTCAGTGGCCCCCTGAATAGCCCATTGGCCTCCTGGCAAAGCGCAGGATTGGCTATCGGGCCGTTCGTGCCCTAGCGCTAACGTATGACCAAGGCCAGGCGCTGCCCCAGCGCCGGCAAACGTGATCCCCTTACACCGGAGTCCGCCATGCACGAACGTATCGAATGGGCCAAGCACGCCCCGCAAGCCTACAAAGCCATGATCGGCCTGGAGCAAGCCCTCGCCAACAGCGGCCTGGAAAACTCCCTGCTCGAACTGGTCCGCCTGCGCGCCTCGCAGATCAACGGCTGCGCCTATTGCGTCAACATGCACGCCAACGATGCGCGCAAGGCTGGCGAGACCGAGGCTCGCCTGCAGACCCTCTGCGCCTGGCAGGAAACACGCTATTTCACCCCACGCGAACGGGCCGCCCTGGCCTGGCTGGAATGCCTCACCCGCCTGCCCGAGCGCGGCGCGCCGCAGCCGGAGTACGAAGCCCTGCTGGAACACTTCGAGCCCGCCGAAGTCGCCAACCTGACCCTGGCCATCGCCACCATCAATGCCTGGAACCGCTTCGGCGTAGGCTTTGCCATGGTCCCGGCCTGACACCCTGCCCTGAAAACAGCCACGACAAACAACGTTCGCACCGACTGAAAGCGTGGATGTGTACCCCTAGCATCGATCACCCGATCAATAGCCCTCAGGTACCTTTCCATGCCCGCAACCCGACCCACCCGCATCGTCGGGCGTCTGCTCGGTGCGACGTTGCTTGCCAGCGCCACCCTGCATGCCGCCCCCCTGACACGCGACAACGGCGCCCCGGTTGGCGACAACCAGCATTCGCAGACCGCCGGAGCCAACGGCCCGGTATTGCTTCAGGACGTGCAGCTCATCCAGAAGCTGCAACGTTTCGACCGAGAACGTATTCCTGAACGCGTCGTCCATGCCCGTGGCACGGGTGCCCATGGTGAGTTCACCGCGTTCGAAGATCTCTCCACGCTGACCCAGGCCCGGCTGTTCACGCCGGGAGAGAAAACGCCCGTATTCGTGCGCTTTTCCTCGGTGGTTCATGGTCTGCACTCACCGGAAACCCTGCGCGACCCTCGCGGCTTCGCCACCCGTTTCTATACCAGCAGCGGCAACTGGGACCTGGTTGGCAACAACTTCCCGACTTTCTTCATCCGCGATGCGATGAAGTTCCCCGACATGGTCCACGCCTTCAAACCCGATCCACGCACCAACCTGGCCAACGACGCCCGGCGCTTCGACTTGTTCTCGCACATGCCCGAGGCCACCCGCACCCTCACCTTGCTGTACTCCAACGAGGGCACCCCCAAGAGCTACCGGCACATGGACGGCAACAGCGTACATGCCTACAAGTTCGTCAATGCCCAGGGCGACGTAACCTATGTGAAGTTCCACTGGAAGAGCCTGCAAGGCCGCGAAAACCTCGCGCCCAAGGAGGTCGAGCGTATCCAGGGCCAGGACTTCAACCACATGACCCACGACCTCGTCGCTGCCATTGGCCGTGGCGAGTTCCCCAAATGGGACCTGTACATCCAGACGCTCAAGCCCGAGCAGCTGGCGGCCTTCGACTTCGATCCGCTGGACCCGACCAAGATCTGGCCTGATGTACCGCAGCGCCGTGTCGGCCAGATGGTGCTCAACCGCAACGTAAACAACTTCTTCCAGGAAACCGAACAGGTGACGCTGGCCCCATCCAACCTGATCCCGGGCATCGAGCCTTCCGAGGATCGCCTGCTGCAAGGACGCCTGTTCTCCTACGCCGACACCCAGATGTACCGGGTCGGCGCCAATGCCGGCCGCTTGCCGATCAACCAGCCACGGGCGGCGGTGAACAACGGCAACCAGGACGCTGCCCTCGACAACGGTCGCACCCGCAGCATGGTCAACTACGAGCCCAGCCGCCTGCAGCCGCGCACCAGCACCGAGTCGGCGCGCTACAGCCAGCTACCCCTGGCTGGCAGCACCCAGCAACGCGGCATCACACGGGAGCAGAACTTCAAGCAGGCCGGTGAGCTGTACCGGTCCTACAGCAAGCAGGAGCAGCGCGACCTGGTGAACAGTTTTGGCCAGTCCCTGGCGGGGGCCGATGACGACAGCAAGCACATCATCCTGTCGTTCCTCTACAAGGCCGACCCCGACTATGGCAAGCGCGTTGCCAAGGTCGCCAAGGGTGACCTCACCCGGGTCAAGGCACTGGCACGGGAGCTGCGCGACTGACAACGCCTAGCGGGTGCGATCGGCCAATCGCGCCCGATAGCTGCCCGGACTGTAACCGGTCCATTTCTTGAAAGCGCGGTGGAAGGCGCTGGGCTCCTGGAAGCCGGTCTGCTCGGCGATTTCGGCGATGCTCAGCACACCTTCGCGCAAACGTTCGAACGCCATGGCACGGCGCACTTCATCCTTGATCTGCTGGTAGGAGCGCCCTTCGCGCTCCAGCTGCCGGCGAAAGGTGCTGGCGCTGATGCCCTGCTGCTCGGCCATGGCCTGGAGGGTCGGCCATTGGCCGTAGCGCCGGACACGCAGATGGCGATAGACCACCGCTGCCAGGCCGTTCTGATTGCGAAAGCGAATCACCAGCCCCTGGGGCGCACTGCGCAGGAAGGTCTTCAGCGCGGCCAGGTCCTGCACCACCGGCAAGCGCAGGTAGGCGCTGTCGAACTCCACTTCCGTACGCCCACTGCCCAGCCGCAGGTCCGGGCCCCACAACAAGGTGTCGTCCTCCTGGGCCGGGCGCGCCACGGCCAGTTCGGTACGGTCGATCGCGATGCGCCGTCCGGCCAGCCAGCACAGCAATCCGACCACCAGCACCAGGTAGGTTTCTTCGGCGTAGACCCGCGTCAACGGATCGGTGATGCTCGACTGCACGCTGATCACCACCCGCCCGCCGCGCACCGAAAATGTACCGCGCACATCGCGCAGGAACAGCGCGAAATTGCCCAGGTATTGGCGTAAGGCCTTTTCCAGGGTGGGCTCCTGGATCAACCCCCGGCAGATCAGGGCGAAGCTGCCCAAGGGCATGCCATGGCTGTCGAGGTGGAAGAACTCATCGTTCAGCACATGGATCATTTGCAACCAGAGCTGGGCGAACGCCTTGGCCGGCACCCTGGCCTGGGGCTGCTCGAGCAGTGCCGGGTCGATCCCCACGCCGCGCAGGTAGGCATCGCGTTCGGCGGGGCGCTCGCGCAGGGCATGGAGCATGGCGTTGAGAAAGTACACCGCGACCGAATCGCTATCGCGCATGGCTGGTTTTCACTGTCTATGCTGGGTGGCAAAAAATGCCAGGTTTACTGAACAGATCCGGCATAGGCCAAGCCTGGGCGGTTGCCTAGACTCGACCCATTCCGGGAACGCCGGCCATTGTCTCAGAGCCTGTGCCGGTCCCGCCATGCCTTCGCAATCGGAGCCTTCCATGAGCAACGCAGAAATCTACGTCGTCAGTGCAGTCCGTTCGGCCATCGGTGGTTTCGGTGGGTCTCTCAAGGACCTGCCACTGGCAGACCTGGCCAGCGCCATCACCCGCGCCGCCATCGAGCGCTCGGGTGTCGCCGCCAGCGATGTCGGCCATGTGGTCATGGGTACCGTGATCCCGACCGAGCCGCGCGATGCCTACCTGAGCCGCGTCGCCTCGATGAACGCGGGCGTGCCCAAGGAAACCCCAGCCTTCAACGTCAATCGTCTGTGCGGCTCTGGCCTGCAAGCCATCGTCTCGGCCGCCCAGACCCTGCTGCTGGGTGACACCGATGTGGCCCTGGCCGCTGGCGCCGAATCCATGAGCCGTGGCCCCTACCTGCTGCCGCAAGCCCGTTGGGGCGCGCGCATGGGTGACCTGCAGGGCATCGACTACACCGTCGGCGTGCTGCAAGACCCCTTCGAGCACTTCCACATGGGCATCACCGCCGAGAACGTCGCCGCCCAGCATGGCATCACGCGCGAAATGCAGGATGAACTGGCCCTGACCAGTCAGCGCCGCGCCGCCCGCGCCATCGCCGAAGGTCGCTTCGACAGCCAGATCGTCCCGATCGAGCTGAAAACCCGCAAAGGCAGCGTGCAGTTCGCCACCGACGAGCACGTGCGTGGCGAAGTGACCGCCGAGCAACTGGCAGGCATGAAGCCGGTGTTCAAGAAAGACGGCAGCGTCACCGCCGGCAACGCCAGTGGCATCAACGACGGTGCAGCCGGCCTGGTCCTGGCCACTGGCGATGCGGTTCGCCGCCTGGGCCTGAAGCCTCTGGCACGCCTGGTGGCCTACGCCCACGCTGGCGTCGAGCCGGAGCTGATGGGCCTGGGCCCGATCCCGGCCACACGCAAAGTCCTGGAAAAAGCCGGCCTGAGCATCAAGGATCTGGACGTGATCGAGTCCAACGAAGCCTTCGCCGCCCAGGCCTGCGCCGTGGCCCGCGCGCTGGACTTCGATCCAGAGAAGGTCAACCCCAATGGTTCGGGCATCTCCCTCGGCCACCCAGTCGGTGCCACCGGAGCGATCATCGCCACCAAGGCCATTCATGAACTGCAACGCACCCAGGGCCGCTATGCCCTGGCCACCATGTGCATCGGCGGCGGCCAAGGCATCGCCGTTGTCTTCGAGCGCGTCTGAGGAGCCTGAACGTGAGCATTCAACACATCGCCGTGATCGGCGCCGGCACCATGGGCAACGGTATCGCCCAGGTGTGCGCGGTGGCCGGTTACCAGGTCCTGCTGATCGACGTCTCGCAGGCGGCACTGGAGCGTGGCGTGGCCACCCTGGGCAAGAACCTGGAGCGTCAGGTCAACAAAGGCAGACTGGAAGCCGACAAGGCCGAGGCGGCCAAGACGCGCATCCGCACCAGCACCGACTATGCCGACTTGGGCAGCGCGCAACTGGTGATCGAAGCGGCCACCGAGAACCTGGAGCTCAAGCAACGCATCCTCAAGCAGGTGGCGGCCAACGTCGCCAGCGACTGCCTGATCGCCACCAACACCTCGTCGCTGTCGGTCACTGCGCTGGCGGCCAGCATCGAGCACCCTGAGCGCTTCATTGGCGTGCACTTCTTCAACCCAGTGCCGATGATGGCCCTGGTGGAGATCATCCGCGGCCTGCAAACCAGCGACAGTACCTATGCCCAGGCACTGGTGGTCACCGAAAAGCTGGGCAAGACGCCGATCACCGCCGGCAACCGCCCGGGCTTCGTGGTCAACCGCATCCTGGTGCCGATGATCAACGAGGCGATCTTCGTCCGCCAAGAGGGCCTGGCCAGTGCCGAGGACATCGACACCGGCATGCGTCTGGGCTGCAATCAGCCGATCGGCCCGCTGGCCCTGGCCGACCTGATCGGCCTGGACACCTTGCTGGCGATCATGGAGGCCTTCCACGAGGGCTTCAACGACAGCAAGTACCGCCCTGCCCCGCTGCTCAAGGAAATGGTCGCCGCCGGCTACCTGGGCCGTAAGAGCGGTCGCGGTTTCTTCACCTACTGATCGGGAGCGAGCGCCATGCCAGTCACTGCCGCCCTACGCTGTGCGAGCTTCGAAGAGCGCCGCGACAAGGCCATGGCGCTCTTTGCCGAAAAAGGCTTTGGCCAGGTCAGCATGCGCGAGCTGGCGGCCCATGTGGGCTTGACCGCAGGCTCGCTGTATCACCATTTCCCCAGCAAGCAGGACCTTTTGTTCGACTTGATCGAGGAGCTCTATGAAGAGCTGCAGGCAACACTCGACCAGGGCCGGCGCGCCCTCGCTCGCGGCCAGGCGGTGCTGCCTTGTTTGATTGCCGCACATTGGCAATTGCACGAGGAGCGCCCCCTGCAGTTTCGTCTGGCCGAGCGCGATTTCTGCTGTTTGAGCGAAGACCAGCAAGCCCGCCTGGCCAGTACGCGGGCCCGCTACGAGAAAGGCTTGCTGCACCTGATCGCGCCACAGGCCCGGCTGCAAGGCCAGGCCTTGGCGGCCACCGGGCATGTGCTGGCCACACTGCTCAACCAACTGCCCGGACTGCTGCGCGGGCGTGAGCTGGACAGCGACCAAGGCCTGGACTTGATGCAGAGCCTGCTGCTCGGCGCGCTGGAACGTACGCTGGGCTAGACCAGCTGGCCTGGAGTCGAGAGGTGCCAATCAGACACCAATCGGCGCATTGCCGCCTTGGTCAATGCCAGGCGTTGATTGAGCCGCCATTGTTTCACCTGCGCCTGAAGCGCATCGAACTCCTGCCGGGTCCCACCGCGACTGGACAACTCCTGCTCTTTCTTGCGGTATTCTCGTGGCAGCTTGAGTCTGGACCCATAGGCGTGCTCAAGGTACTTGTTCCAGAAGGATTGGTTGACCATCCACAATGAAAGCGTGTCCTCGTCCTGGCTTCTCAAAATGGTTTCGCGGGCGTTCTCGACGCCTTCGTCAATGTCGCCCACCACGTCTTCGAAACGTATTTGACTGGGATGGCCCGGCAACTGCAGGTCCTTGTACAAGCGAACCCGAAATGCGAGCACCACTTCGACCTCATCCACAGGGCCACGCATGCCTGCGGCAAAACGCCTGGCATACTCCTCCAACGCGTTTTGCCGCCAAAGCTGCCCCCCCAAGCGCAGCAGCCCTGGTTCTGGATCGACTTCGTATTCATCATGCTCGGCGTCCCACGCCAGCTTTCTGTTTTCCAGGTCGACGAAACGCAACAGGGCGTTATCACCACAGTTGGGTTCTTGAGCCAGTGCCAACAAATGCTCGCTCAGCGCTTCGTCTTCCTCCATAGCACCGAGCAGGGAGAAGATTCGATCGGCCAGGTCGCGTGCGGTTTGGTCTATCGCAAAATCCTTGGACTGCACCAGGCGCTCCAACACCCGAACGAATTCCTCGGATTCGGGATCGCTTACCAATAGATGCCAGCGATGCGCCATTTCGTCCCGGTCCTTGGCATCGATACGATCCAGCCAAAGCAAGCGCGCCGGAACCTTGCCATCATCGGGCCGATACCAGGCACCTACTTGTGTCGCCGAACGGCCGAGTGTCTTGCTTGCAAAACGCACCCTGCCTTTACCCCACAGCGGCGACTCCAGAAGTCCTTCAGGCAACACTTTGAAGTCATTGCCCATCATGTCCAGCTCATACAGTTTTTGGTGCGACTCCACGCCGATGGGCATTGCGTCCAGCTGATCGTCACGCAGTATCAATGTTGTCAGTCTCGGCATTGCTGTGATCGAAAACGGGAGTTTCAGCGGGTTGCGTGACAGATTCAGGTATTCCAATGCCGCGCACTCTTCGATCAGCTCTACCTGCGCGGCATCCAGTCGGATCTTGTTGTCGGACAGGTCGAGAATTCGCAGGAGCTCCCGCTTGCCAGTCATCTGCGGGAACCGTTTCAACTTGCAATGGGTGATTTCCACCGAGACCAGATTCGGAAAAGCATTCAGGAATCCGTCAGGAAGATCTTGGAGCGCCATCGAGCGAAAATCGATTGCGGTGACATGTGGGAAACTTATTGGCTCGGGCAGGTCCGGCAAACTGCTCACATCCAGCCCCCTGCGAGAAAACCTGTAGCGCAACCGATCCTCCAATGGCTTGGGCTGCTCGGGTATCAAGTGGCGCCAGCAGCGGATCAGTTCCTTGCGCAACTTGTAGCGCGAATTGCGCTCATAGTGGAGGAGCCCCTCTCGCTGCCAGTTCGTCAGGGTGGCGCTGAGCAGTTCGTGCTGATCCTCCAGCTGGTTGAGTACATCCTGTAGGTTGTTGCCACGGTCCCGCATGCTTCGCAGCCATTTCTGAATATCACTGTCACTGAAACTGGGGTACAGGTATCGAAGTTTGGCCACCAGCGACCTGGGGCTGCCGAAACCAAAGAGCCGCCGACCACCGCTCAACGGGTAGCCGACCCGGCCATCGTCCAGGCGAAACGGCAGCAGGAAGGAAGGTGTGGGCTGTTCCCGGCCCATCAGCTCGGCCAGCTCCTGACGGCGCGAGGCAACGTCCTTGGCCAGCGTCTCGCGAAGCTGTTGGCCGAATGGTTCGCCAATGTTCATCGCCTCTCGCTGCGCCTGGGTGAATACGTCCGCCAGTACCTCGAATAGCTCGCCGGGCTGGTCAAGCGCATGACCGCGCTCATCGCGCAATACGAACACGCCTTCCTGATGGCTGAGGTGGATGGTCTCGATGGCCTCGTTTGCAGAGCGAGGCGCCAGCAGGCCGTCCCCGTCGGACAGCACCCAGTGCCGGCCCTGCGGCGCACCTGGCAAATTATCGATCAGCTTGATGACGCCACGGGCCATATCGAGCGTCTGCGGCGTGTCGATGAATAGCCCCTCGAATACCCGCGCCACCCGGATACGCATCGCCCGTTGTCGGGCAACCTGGGCCATCGGCAAGGGTACCCGCCCGGTCTGAACCAGCAATTCACGGTCTCCATCGCTCGCCTCGCTCAGGAGCTGCTCGGCAGCAAGCCGATGCAGGCTAGGGAAGTCCCTGCGCAATGCCTGCACCGAAGCATCTTCGCTGACGTTGCTCTTGTCGTAGAGGTTCTGAAACAAGACCCGTCGCTGCTCCCAGACCACCTCCGCCAGGGCTTCGCCCTCCAGCCCGGCTACACCCGGTAGCTCCAGCACCTCTTCGAGCAGCGCCGGGTCGATCACATTCCGGCCTTCCTGCAGGCGATCCTTGACCTCAACGATACGATTGGCCAGCACGAAGCGGTTCACCGTATCGGTCAGTTCTGCCTCGGGTACATTGGCAAAGACATGCACAGCCCGCAGGTGGTCCTCCTCGAGGCCGTGGGCCAGCAGGACTTGCCCAATCTGCTTATCGCTCAGGCTTGCATACGCGACGCCAAGCCTGCGAAACATGCGCTCGGTGCCTCGCCATTCCGCGGGCCGTTCGCTCCACAGCCGCCAGGCACCAGCACCATTGTGTTCGAGCAGTGGGGCATGATTTTCGTAAGGCTCCAGGTACCAATCTTCGCTTTCGGTTTGGTACACCGGGTAGTAATACCCTTCCATTTCGATCCACGATTGCTCGCCCAGGCGGTAGATCCCGCTTTGATCGACAATCGCCTGCGCAGGTGGCGGTTCGCTGACGTAAGGCGCCAGATCCTGGTTCCAGAGTTTTTCGCTGCCATCTTCAAGCATCGCAGGTACCAGCCCGTCCACCAGGACACTGCGCGTCCACAGCGTTCGCGCCGCCGCCACTCCGACAGCCGTGGCCCCCAGCAGGGCCACGTCCTTGCCTACGTTCACCAAATGGTCCAGAGCCGCATTGGTGTCCCCCTCCCGCCAGTCCTTGACCGACTGGAATACCTCGCTGAGCAGCTCCCAGGCCATCACCGCCAACAACGCCGCGCCGATCGCCGGGATGAACAGCCCTGCGAGCGCCAACAGGGCCATCCCTTGCGCATGCCGACGCTCGCTCTTGGCCAACGCGACATCGCCATCGATGCGCGCAACAGGTGTGGCGAACACGGCCGCGTCGTCCTTGATTTGCTGGATGCGCATCGTCGCCAAATGGTCGAACAAGGGCGTCGGGTAGACCTTCATGTGCTGGTCCAACTCCCGCGTGGCCCAGTCCGCCACATCGCCCACCCGCTGTTGGACAGCGGCAAAGAATCCGGCGCGGTCGCGCTGAAGGACGAACCGCTCGAAGAACTGCCGGTAATCGTCCTTGCGCAGGCGCTTGCCCAGAATCTTCCTGGCGAAGCCTTCCAGGTTCTTGGCGACGCACCAGGCACCTAGTCGGTCCCCTGGGATATACACCAGCACCCGCTTGCTGCTGTTGAGCAGCAAGCCTTCGTCGATCACGTCCAACACCACGATCTGCTGAAGGTGACAGTTGAATGCCTTGAGCTGCTTGGCGACCACCGGTGCGCCTTCGAGCCGCCCGAGCTTGCCGTCGGTATACAAGCCGATGATCAGTTCGAGTTCGGCGTCCCTGAGTACACCCTCGGCATGGGCCTTGAAGGCGTCCACCAGCAGGTTTGAGCGGTATTGCGCCTTGAGCAAGGCTTTGCAGCTCTGCATGTCTTTGAGCTCTTTGGCCTCAAGCACTGCTTCAAGATGGCTCTGGTACTGTCCCCCCAAGTCCAGGTCACGGCAGAACGTAGCGAATGCCGGCACCGAGGGTGTCGTGAGCGCGGCCCCCGGCCCATCGACCAGCGTGTTACGCGCATGCTGCCCGCCCTCGGCAGCCTGAGCCTTGCTGAAATTGGACATTGCTGCGCTGAGCAACGACACGTCGAAGTAGTCGCTCGCCGGCGTCGGGTAATGGCTGGTGTAGTAACTGTGCTCGGGGCTCGTGTAGGTGTACCACTGGCGCAGGAAGTGCTGCTTTGCATCCAGACCGGCGTTGAATTTCTCTTGCAGCGCGGTGTTCAGGCGCGTGATGCAGAAGCTGTCGAGGCTTTCAATCTTGCTCCAACACTTGGCCAATTGCCGACGACTCTGCAGGCCGTTGACCAACGCCTCCCGCAGGAGCGTGAAATCAGAAACCCGAACCTTGCCCATCCAATCAGGCAGGCGCTTGGCAATCAGTTGATCCTGGAACTGCTGCGCAATGGCCATCATGTCCATGGCCGTCGATTGCGCGTTGTCACTGACGTTTCCCATACCGCGAATTCCCTCACCGATAAACGAAGCGGTGAGGCTAGAGAGGACGGTACAGGTACACGCGTTAAATAGTTACGTCTGGTGTGTCAACGACTAAAGGCTCACGCCCAACGCCTGCCGCAATCGATCGGCACGTGCATCATCGGCCGCGCCAACCAGGGCAAAATTGTAGGCGCCATGAGACCAGTAGCGCGCTTCGAGCTGCCCCTCAGTCCGTTGCCCGCTGGGCATACGTGCAAAGCGCTCGCTGGGCGAGCGCAGGAACAAGCTGATCCGCTCACCCTTGTTGTCCTGAAACACCAGCAGCGCCGCCGGGCCTTGTTCGTTGCTCAGCAGCCGGGCGCCCACCGGCTGGAACCCGTAGGCGCCAAGGTCCGGCAACTGCCCGACGCGGTCGAAATGGCGCTCGAGCCAGGCCTGCAAGAGCTGTGGGTCGCCGGCCTGGACATCCAGCTTGGTTCCACCTGCGAACAGGCGATGGGCCTGTACGGCGTCGGCCATCGGCAAGATATCGGCCACCAGCGTTGCCTCGCGGGCCTGCCACCCTCCGAAACCTCCCACGCCCAGCGCCAGAAGCAGCAACGCAGCCGATGCCCACTGCCGCTGGCGACGCTGACGCAAGCGCCGCTTTAACTGCCCAAGATCCAGGTCGGTCGTGGTGGTGGCCTGCCCGAATCCGGCCAGGGCCGCGCGCAGGCGCCGGGCGTCGTTGCGCCAGGCCTCCACCTGCGCCGCCTCCTGCGGATTGGCTGCCAGCCAGGCGTGCACCTGGGCTCTGCGCACCGGGTCGAGCCGGTCATCGATGTAGGCATGCAGCTCATGTTCGGTGGGGATCAACGGGGTCATTTCAGTCTCCGCAAGGCTGGGGGCGTCGGGTCGCCCTCGGTCAGGTCGCGCAGGGCGGCTCGGGCGCGTGACAGGCGCGACATGACCGTACCGATGGGGATGCCCAGGGCTTGGGCGGCCTCTTTGTAGCTCAACCCTTCGACGCTCACCAGCAACAGCAAGGCGCGCTGTTCCGTGGACAGCCGGGCGAAGGCCGCAAGGTCGGCATGGGCCATGACGATGCGCTCGGTTTCGCCGCCCAGCGCTTCTTCCTGGCCACGGCCGAACCAGGCCAGCCAGCGGGCATGCAGGCGCTCGCGGCGCTTGCCGTCGAGAAACAGGCGATAAAGGATGGTGAACAGCCAGGCGCGCAGGCTGTCGGCGTCACGCTGCTGCCCGCTGCGGCGCAAGGCGCGCTCGATGGTAGCCTGGACCAGATCGTCGGCGCTGCCAGACTCACGGCACAGCCACAACGCGAAGCGGCGCAGCCGCTGCAGCAGTTCGCGCCATTGTTGTTCATCCAGGTCGTGCATGGTCAGGTCCCGGGCCCTTTGATGGTCAGTCTAAGGGGGCAGACGCACTGGCACGACATTTATTCCCATAGCGGGAATAAATCTCTGGCCGGCCCGTCGTACCGGCTCATTCACTGCGTGGAACCTGACCATGACCACTTCTCTGCACGGCCCGGCCAAGGCCTTGCGCCTGGCGGCCATCGGCGCGGCCCTGCTGGCCGTGGGCGCCGGCTTTGCCTATGCCGCCGGCTGGATCGGTGCCCCGGCGCTGACGCCCCAACGCATCATCGACACCTTCGAAGCCCAGGCCGGCCATTACCCCGGCTATCGCAAGAACCACGCCAAAGGCCTGTGCGTGAGCGGCTACTTCCAGAGCAGCGGACTGGCCGAGCCGTTGTCCAGTGCGCGGGTGTTCAGCCAGCCCCGCGTGCCAGTCGTTGGCCGCTTCGCCATCGGTGGCGCCAACCCGTTCGCCCCGGACACCAGCATTCCGGTACGCAGCCTGGCGCTGCAATTCAGCACCGATGACGGGCAGATCTGGCGGACCGGCATGAACAATCCGCCTGTGCTGGCAATCGGCACGCCGCAAGCGTTCTACGAGCAAGTCCTGGCCATGGCGCCAACCCCTGCCACCGGCAAGCCCGACCCTGCAAAGATGCAGGCCTTCTTCGCGGCCCACCCCGAAAGCGCGGCCTTCCGTCAATGGGCCGCCACCTACAAACCCAGCGACAGCTTCGCCAGCACCCAATACCACAGCATCAATGCCTTCCTGCTCAAGGATCGCGGCGGCATCAGCCATCCGGTGCGCTGGCAGCTGGAACCGCAAACCCCGTTCGTAGCGCTGCCGACGCAAATCGATGACAAGCAGTTCCTGCAGCACGACCTGCAGCGACGCCTGGCGCAAGGCCCGCTGCGCTGGACGCTGCGTCTGGTGCTTGCCGAACCCGGCGACCCAGTGGATGACGCCTCTCGCCCCTGGCCGGCCGAGCGGCGCAGCATCGAGGCCGGCACCCTGGTCGTCGAACAGGTCGATGCGCCCGAACAAGGCGCGTGCCGTGACATCAACTTCGACCCGCTGATCCTGCCCAAGGGCATCGAGCCCTCCGCCGACCCGATCCTGGCCGCTCGTTCGGCCGCGTACTCGGAGTCTTTCAACCGCCGCAGCCGCGAGTCTCTCGCTACCGGAGCACGCCCATGACCGTCACCGTCTTCCATCCACTCGCCCGACTGGTGCATTGGCTGATGGCCGTGCTGATCCTGGCGATGCTGTTCATCGGCGTGAGCATGGTCGGCGACCTGTCGCCACGCCATCCGCTGCTGGTCGAGTTGCACAAGGCCACGGGGCTGACCTTGCTGGTGTTGGTGGTGCTGCGCATCGCCCTGCGCCTGACCCTACCTCACCCACCGCTGCCCAGGGACATTCCGCCCGTTCAGCGCCTGGCCGCCGGTGCTTCCCACCTGCTGCTGTATGGCCTGATGCTAGCCATGCCGCTGCTTGGCTGGGCCATGCTCTCGGCCGGCGACTACCCGCGCCCACTGCAACTGCCGGCCATCGCCCCCCATGACCTGCAGCTGTACGCGGTGTTGCGCCAGGCTCACGGCTGGGCTGGCTACCTGTTATTCGCCACCATCCTGGTGCACCTGGGCGCTGCGTTGATGCACGCTTGGGTGCGTCGGGACGGCGTATTGCGTAGCATGTGGCCTGGCCCAGTGCGCCGCAGCGAATGAGCGCTGTGGGCCAGTTTGGCCCCTGACCTCCAACCGACTGGACTGCCCATGACCGCTGCAAAGGACCCTGCTGCCCTGATTCCCCCTGCGACCTTGGATCTGCGCCCGCTGCTGCTGATCAGCGGCGCGTGCACCCTGTCGATGATGGCGTTCGTGGCACTGATCGGCCCGATCGCCCGCCAGCTGGGCATGGCTACCTGGCAGGCAGGTGCAGCAGTGACCGTGGCAGGGGTGGTCTGGGTACTGCTGGCCCGGCCTTGGGGGCGCGCCGCCGACCGCTATGGCCGCAGACGCATCCTGTTGCTGGGCAGCGCGGGCTTCACGCTTTCGTATTGGTCGCTGTGCCTGTTCATCGACGGTGCACTGCGCTGGATGCCTGGGGCGACCCTGGCCTTCATCGGCCTGATGCTCACTCGCGGTCTGATCGGTGCGTTCTATGCAGCACTACCGGTAGGGGCCAACGCCCTGATCGCCGACCATGTCGAACCCCAACGCCGGGCGCGGGCCATGGCTTCGCTGGGCGCAGCCAACGCCGTCGGCCTGGTCCTGGGGCCGGCCTTGGCCGCCTTGCTGGCTCGCCACAGCCTGAGCATGCCGTTCTATGTCATGTCGCTGTTGCCGGCGAGCGCTTTCTTCGTGCTGCTGTTCAAACTCAAACCACAACCCTTGGCACATGGCCATGCGCCTAGCCCGGTGCGGCTGCGCGATCCGCGCCTGCGTCGCCCGTTGCTGGTGGCCTTCAGCGCCATGTTCAGCGTGACGGTCTCGCAGATCACCGTGGGCTTCTTTGCCCTCGACCGCCTGCACCTGGCCGCGGTCGAGGCTGCCCAGGCCGCGGGCATCGCCCTCACCTGCGTAGGTGTCGCGCTGATACTGGCCCAGGTACTGCTGCGCAAGCTCGAGTGGCCGCCGCTGAAGATGATCCGCGTGGGCGCCACAGTCTCGGCATTGGGGTTTGCCAGCGCCGCCCTGGCGAACACCGCGCCTTGGCTGTGGGGGGCATTCTTCGTGGCAGCCGCTGGCATGGGGTTTGTCTTCCCGGCGTTTTCGGCACTGGCGGCCAACGCCATGCATGCCACCGAACAAGGCGCCACCGCAGGTTCCATCGGCGCGGCCCAGGGCATGGGCGCAGTGCTCGGTCCGCTGGCCGGCACGCTGGTCTATGCGGTCGATCCAGCCCTGCCCTTCGCGGCGGTCGCTGTGCTGTTGCTGCTGGTCGGGCTATGGCCGACACCCGCCGATAAACGTCACTGACAAGCACAGCGCGTTGCTGTCCAGAGTGTGCTTTAATGCGTCGCCCATTATTTTTGACACCTCTCTATCTAACAAGGCGGCTATGGACACGGGGACACGACTCAAACTGGTGCGTGAACGCAACAACCTCTCCCAGCGGGAGCTGGCCCGCCGTAGCGGCCTGACCAACTCGACGATCTCGCAGATCGAGCAGAATCGCGTCAGCCCGTCGGTCAGCTCCCTTAAAAAGCTGCTCGAAGGCATCCCCATGTCCCTGGCGGAATTCTTCAGCTTCGATGAGCCGGTGCGCGAAGAGCGCTATGTGTTCCGCGGCGGCGAGCAACCCGACCTGGGCCGCAATGGCCTGCGCATGCTGTTGGTCGGCGCCAGCGTCCCCGGCCGGCAAATGCGCATGCTGCGCGAGCTCTACGCACCGGGCGCCGATTCGGGCGAACCGATCGTGCACTCCGAAGGCGAAGAATGTGGCCTGGTCACCCGTGGCACCATCGAGCTGTGGGTCGATGGCCAGGTAAGTGTCCTCAATGCAGGCGATGGCTACTACATCCCCACCACCCTGCCGCACAGTTTCAAGAACATCGGCCCGGACGAGGCCGAGATCATCAGCGCCAACACCCCGGCCAACTTCTGATCCGCCGTGCTGCCGCCCAACAGCCGAGAAGCCTGCCAACGCCTGCGTGACGCCGCTCTGGGTATCCATGCGCTGCAGGTGTTGGCCCGCACACCCGAGGGGCAGGTCGATGTACGCATCGACGGCTGGCAGCTGCGCTTGCTGCTGGACGCCGATGGCCTGGTCCAGTGCAGCCATTGCCGCACGCCCGACGGCCATGAAGCCGGCCTGCAAGATTGGCACCGCTATGGCACCAACCCCACCGATCTGCTGAGTATCTGGGAGCGTGGCCGCATCGAGCAGCTCCTGGCCACGGGAATCTCTGAATGAAGCGCATCAGCCTGTTGCTCGGCCTGGCGCTCGCCTTGCCGGCCCTGGCCGAAAACACTTGCCCGCCTGGGCAGTACCAGGTGTGCCTGATGGGCTGTTTCTGCGCACCGATCGACCCAGGCCAGGCCGGCCAGGTACTCAAGGACGTCGAACTCATGGCCTCCGGTAGCCTGGCCTTCGCTCTGCGCCAAGCTCGCGACGAAGCCACCGCCAACGGCACCGAGCCGATTCCCCTGCACATCCGCGCCCAACTCGAGCCCTGGTATGACTTTGCCGTGCTCGATGCAGCGCGTTATCGGGTGGGAGACGAGCAGCAGGTCAGCGCGGCCAATGCCCTGCTGCAAAACCCGGACGTGAACGCGGTGACCCTGATCGACACGATCATCTTCCGCCACGCCCAAGACGCCGAGGACAACGTGGCGCTCTGGGCTCATGAACTCAAGCATGTGCAGCAGTACCAGGACCTGGGGGTGGAGGAATTTGCCCGGCGGTACACCCGCAACTACGAGGACCTGGAAGGGCCGGCCTACAAGATCGAGGCCGAGGTCGCCAAGGCACTGCGACAAAAACAGTCAGGGCAGGCGCGTTGAACATACCTGCCGTCTCAGCAGGTCACTTCATCTGCCAAGAGTGTTCCACGCCGTTAAGCACTTTTTTGTCGAATGCGAGCATTGTCCCACTGGTGCAGCCACCTACCTTGGGCCTACCCATACCACCATCGGCTTTTTCAAGTTAACTATCCGTAATTTCTTACAGATCAAACGCATAACGCCTTGTATTTTTCGCGCCCTGAAAATACTAAGGGACATTCGATATGCTCGTACTTCTCAATCATTCAAGCGCCTTCAGATAAGTAGAACTCCGCTGCTTTGCTGAAAAGGCCGCTTACTTCATTTCTGTTGCCAACTTCAACTTACCGCCCCCTTTGTGCGGGTAACCAAGTATTTAGGCACGCCTGAATGAAATATGGGTTCCACGGCCTTTTCGTAGCGAAGTTACGTAACTCTTGCCCACGTGACTTTCATGAAAAACCAACCTATTTATTCCGGTACCTCTTTGGGCATCCGCTGGATGGCCTGGCTCAACATCGGCGTCCAGGCGGTCCTTCCATTGACCCTGGCATTGGCCACGCCTTCAGCCAGTGCCGCCCCCACCACTGAACCGGCCAAGCGATCACCCGCGCCTTCCCGTCTTCACACCTTCGCCATGGGTGACACCCTGGCCTCGATCGCCACCCAATACGCCACCACCATCGCCACCCTGCGCAGCCTCAACCCCGGCCGCGACCTCGATACCCTCAAGCCCGGCGATCGCTTGGTCGTACCCTCGGCCGCCGCGCACCCGCTGCCGAAGCTGAACTCGCCCGACCCACAGGCCTCCGCCGACGCCCAGGACGAACAGGCCCGCGAGCTCGCCGCCATGGCCAGCGGCACCGGCAACTTCCTCAGCAACAACCCTGACAGCGACGCCGCTGCCGCCATGGCCCGCGGTCTGGCCACCCGCGAGGCCAGCAGCCAGGCTCAGCAGTGGCTCAGCCGCTTCGGCACCGCCCGGGTGCAGATCGATGTGGACGATAAGTTCTCGCTGAAAAACTCCCAGGTCGAACTGCTCGCCCCGCTGCACGACACCCCCGAGCAGTTGCTGTTCACCCAGGGCAGCGTCCACCGCAAGGACGACCGCCAGCAGACCACCCTGGGCCTGGGCGTGCGCCGTTTCAACGACGGCTACATGCTCGGCGCCAATAGCTTTTTGGACTACGACCTGTCCCGCCAACACGCCCGTCTGGGCCTGGGGGTCGAGTACTGGCGCGACTTTCTCAAAGTCAACGCCAACAGCTACACCCGTCTGACCGGCTGGAAGGATTCGCCCGACGTCGAGGACTACCAGGAACGCCCGGCCAACGGCTGGGACCTGCGCACCGAGGCCTGGCTGCCGTCGATGCCGCAGCTCGGCGGCAAGCTCAGCTACGAGCAGTATTACGGCGATGAAGTCGGCCTGTTCGGCAAGGACAACCGCAAGAAAGACCCCAGCGCCGTCACCGTCGGTCTCACCTACACGCCCATCCCTTTGCTGACCCTCAGCGCCGACCAACGCAAGGGCAACGGCGGCAACGAGACCACCGTCGGTGCCGAGTTCAGCTACCAGATCGGCGAGCCCTGGGCCAAGCAGGTCGACCCCGCCGGCGTCGGCGCCCTGCGCACCCTGGCTGGCAGCCGTTACGACCTGGTCGAACGCAACAACCACATCGTCCTCGAGTACCGCAAGAAGCAGGTCATCCAAATGGCCGCCGCCGCCCACGTCAGCGGCCAGGGCGGCGAGACCAAATCCCTGAGCGTGTGGGTCAACAGCAAGTACCCGCTGTCGCACATCGACTGGACAGCCCCGGCGCTGCTGCAGGCCGGCGGCCGGCTCGTGCACGACGGCGGCCCCCACTACAGCGTGGTGCTGCCCGACTACCAAACCCAGCAAACCAACGTCTACACCCTCCACGGCGTGGCCGTGGACAGCAAAGGCAACCGCTCCGGGCGCAGCGAGACCCGCGTGACCGTCAACGCTCCCGCGGTCAGCACGCGCCACTCGACCTTCACCCCTGCCCATACCGTGCTGCCGGCCGATGGCAAGACTCAGCAAACCCTGACCCTCACCATCCGCGACGAGCAGCAGCAGCCGGTGGACATCGCCTTGGCGGATATCAAGATCACCAGCGACCACGTACGCGCAGGCAAGCACGGGGACGACATCAAGGTCTCGGATCCAACACGCACCTCGCCTGGCGTATACGAGATCCGGGTCACTGCCAGCAAGACCGAGCAGACAGTCACCCTGACACCGACGGTTCAGGGCACGGCACTGGCGCAAGCCTTGGTTTCCACAACGAGCGTGCTACCGAACCCAGGCAGCTCTCGATTCTCGGCAAGTCGGCCCACCATTGCAGCTGATAACAAGGCCACCACCACCTTGGCCTTTGACGCCAGGGATGCGAATGGCCTGCCACTCGAGGGCATCGGCAAACACTTGGCGTTCGTGGTGAATGGCGCCAGTGGCAATGTCTCGCCACCGGATGTCACCGTTGAAGCCATCGTGGAAAGCGCAGGCACTTATACCGCGAAGCTGCGCGGCCTCCTGGCAGGCCATTACACCGTTGCGCCTCATTTTGACGGTAAGCCCGTCGGTACCCTGAAAGCCAGCGTGGAATTACAGGCACTGCCGCCCGCGGAGCTCAACTCAGCGTTCAAGGTTATGCCACCGTCCATCGACGCAGATGGCTTCGACTCAACAACCTTGACGTTCATAGCAAGGAATGCCGACAACAAACCCGTGAGCGGCCTGGCCAACCTACTCGTTTTCAACGTGACCGATGACAGCGGCAAACAGCCTGAACCCGGCAAGATCACCGTGACGGCTATTCAAGAAAAAGGCACGACAGGGGAATACAGCGCCACGCTGCGTGGTACTCAAGCTGGGGACTTTACGCTCACACCTGAAGTCGACGGTGACGTCATGGACTCACTGGCAAAATCAGTGGAGCTGAAGGTCTTACCGCCTGCGGCAGGAAGCTCCCGGCTCGTGCTAAGCAAGACCGATATCCTGGCAGATGGCGTGGACGAGGCGAAAGCATCGTTCATTGTCAAGAACTCGCTTGGGCAGCCAATCAGTGGCATTGTCGGCCAAGTGTCATTTACCGTGACCGACTCAAAGGGCAATCCTGCGTCGGATGTTGAATTGAGCCGTATCGTCGAAGTTGGAAACACAGGGGTATACGAGGCTACATTGAGCGGCTCGCAACCCGATCTTTACACCATGACGCCCAAGATCGATAACGAACCTTTGGGAGCGGATGCGCGCCTGTCCCTGATGAGTACTCACATCACCGAACTCCACAGTTACTCGTATCCTGGTAAATATTCACACGCTGTCGATAGCGGGTTCCCCACGACGGCTTACGATCGCGTAGGGTTTTCCGCAACACTTGCAAACGGCGCCCATTCCAAAGATTACAACTGGTCATCCAGTGTCAGCTGGTTGACCCATCGCTCCTCCGGCCTTTTTATATTTTCCACTCCGCCTGATGATGCTTCAGGCGAAATCACCATTACGGGAACCCGCAAGGGCAGCCACGTCTCACACAGCTACACCTTCAGGATAAAAAAATGGTTTTATATCGATAACTCATTATCAAGGAATTGGGCTGCCGCGATGAACAGGTGTTCCGCTCTTGGACTTCAGCCAGTGTCCAAGGCCGACGCCACAAAAGGAGAAGGCGTAATAGGAGTCGGTACCCCAGCTTCAGAGTACGGCTTCGTGGGCTATTCTTTTCTGGCCAACTCTACGTGGCTGTCCGACCCCGCTGGCGCAGGCCACTATCTGCGCCTGCTTCTCATGGACGGGGCAACCGAGGTGGCACCTGAAGGCTCAGTCGATGGCAAAGCAATTTGCTACAGAACCTTAAAGTAACAAACGACCGAGCCCGGTTACATTTCGTACAAAACCTAAACAGCACTACGGCCAACGACTGGTACGTCCGCGAAACACAACCCCAAGAACCGCCGCGCCGCCCTCGACGGCGCGGCGGCATGGGGCATCAGTATCGAGAAATGCCGCGCTAATGGCTGCGGTGCAATGCCCAGCCGGTACAAGGCGTTGTCTTCATGGCGAATGGACATCGCCGACACGAAGCCAATGCCCATCCCCGCCCGTACCGCTTCCTTGACCCCCTCCACTCCGGCAATTTCTAACGCCACGCGCATCGGCACACCCTCCCGGGCAAAGGCGCGCTCCACCAACTGCCGTACCCCCGAGCCACTTTCGCGCAGCACCAACGGATACGCCCCCAGCGCTTGAAGCGTCTGCACCTGAACGCCGTCGGCCAGCGGATGGCCGCTCGGAACGATGGCGACGATCTCGTCCTCGCGCCAGGCGGTGACGCTGGTGCCAAGCGGTAGTTCCTGGCCTGGCGGGCCTTCGATCAAGGCGATGTCCAGCTCACCCAGAGCCGCGACGATTTCCGCCGTGTTGCCATGGGTCGTGGTGATCGCGATATCCGGGTAGCGGGCGTGGAAGTCCGCGATCAGGTAGGGCAACAGGTAACTGGCTGGGGTGGTACTGGCGCCGATGCGCAAGGTGCCGCGCTCCATCCCACGCATGGCGTCGCGCAGGGCCTGGGCCTGGAGAAAGGTCTCGCGCAGGCGTTGGGCGTGGCCTAGCAGTTGCTCGCCGGCGGCCGTCAGGCGCACCCCGCGTCCGGCACGTTGATACAGCGGCTCACCGAACGCTTCCTGCAGCAACTTCAGCTGACCCGACACGGCCGGCTGCGACAAGTGCAGCGCGGCGGCGGCGTGACTGATGTTGCCGTGCTCGGCGACGGTGGCGAAAGTTATCAGTTGTTCAGGGGTCATACGTTCAAAATATCAGCTAAGCGGATACTTGCCATCCTAAATCACGATTTTTTATAAGCTTATAACTGAATTAACGTAGACCTCATCAATACACATCGGAGGTCTTACCATGGCCACGGCCCACCCTACTCCCGCCCTTGCGCCTTCCCACGCGACCCGTGGGCGGCTCAACGGTATTCTGTTCGTCGCCCTGTTCGCCCTCGCCGTCACTCAGGTGGCGGCCCTGCCGGCCATCGCCGGGCTGGGGATCAGCCCGCTGATCGTCGGCATCGTCGCCGGTGCCCTGTATGGCAATGCTCTGCGCTATGGGCTGCCGGAAAGCTGGGCGGCGGGGGTCAACTTCTCGGCGCGCAACCTGCTGCGCCTGGCCGTGGCGTTCTTTGGCCTGCGGGTGAGCTTGCAAGAGATCGCCCAGGTGGGCTGGTCGGGTCTGACAGTCTCGCTGCTGGTGGTGGTCAGCACCCTGCTGGTGGGCCTGTTGGTGGGCATGAAGGTGATGAAGCTTGACCGCGACACGGCGCTGCTGACCGCTGCGGGCAGCGCGATCTGTGGCGCAGCTGCGGTGCTGGCATTCGAATCGGCGCTGCGCTCGCAGCCACACAAGGCGGCCATGGCGGTGGGCAGCGTGGTGCTGTTCGGCACGTTGTCGATGTTCCTTTACCCACTGGCGGTCAGCGCCGGCTGGGTGCAACTCGACAATCTCGGCGTAGGCCTGTTCTTCGGTGGCACCCTGCACGAAGTGGCGCAGGTAGTGGGTGCGGCCAGCAACGTGAGCCCCGAGGCCACCCACATCGCCACCATCGTGAAGATGACCCGTGTGTTGCTGTTGGTGCCGGTGCTGCTGGTGGTGGGCCTGTGGGTCAGCCGCTCGCGCAAGCAAGGCCAGGCCCAGGGCGGCGGGCGTATCGCCGTGCCATGGTTCGCCTTTGGCTTCCTGCTGCTGGTACTGGTCAATTCGTTGCAAGTCCTGCCGGCGGCGGTGGTGAACACCATCAATAGCCTCGACACCTTCGCCCTGACCATGGCCATGACCGCGCTGGGCATGGAAACCCGCGTGAGCCAGATCCGCCAGGCTGGCCCGCGCGCGCTGATCACCGGGGCGATCCTCAACCTGTGGCTGATCGGTGGCGGTCTGGCCATCACCCTGGGAGTACAACGGCTTTTCGGATGAATGGCAGCGGCTGATCCCGGAGCGCCGTGCGCCATCGCAGGCTATGCCGCCGCCCACGATCGTGCAGGGCTGGGGTAACCGCTTGGCAAGCGGCAACGAGGCTTTTTCTGCGCCCCCCTCGTTGCCGTGCGTTTTTGTCGGTATGGTGGTGTCCAAGTAGGAAGTTTCATTGCACAGGAAAGACTTAGATGCCCCAACGCCATGTCATCAACGCATCCGTCAGCCCCAAAGGCAGCCTGGAGACGCTGTCGCAACGTGAAGTCCAGCAACTGAGTGAAGTCGGTACCGGCAGCCTTTACACCCTGTTCCGCCAGTGCGCCCTGGCCATCCTCAACACCGGCGCCCATGTCGACAATGCCAAGACCATCCTCGAGGCCTACAAGGACTTCGAGGTGCGTATCCATCAGCAAGACCGCGGCGTACGCCTGGAGCTGCTCAACGCCCCGGCCGACGCGTTCGTCGATGGCGAGATGATCGCCAGCACCCGCGAAATGCTGTTCAGCGCCCTGCGCGATATCGTCTACACCGAAAGCGAGCTGGCCAGCCAGCGCATCGACCTGGAAAGCTCCCAGGGCATCACCGACTACGTCTTCCACCTGCTGCGCAACGCCCGCACGCTGCGTCCGGGCGTGGAACCGAAGATGGTGGTGTGCTGGGGCGGCCACTCGATCAGCAGCGAGGAATACCAGTACACCAAGAAGGTCGGCCACGAGCTGGGCCTGCGCAAGCTGGACGTATGCACAGGCTGCGGCCCGGGCGTGATGAAAGGCCCGATGAAAGGCGCGACCATCGCCCATGCCAAGCAGCGCATGCACGGCAGCCGTTACCTGGGCCTGACCGAGCCGGGCATCATCGCCGCCGAAGCGCCCAACCCGATCGTCAACGAGCTGGTGATCCTGCCGGACATCGAAAAGCGCCTGGAGGCGTTCGTGCGGGTCGGCCATGGCATCATCATCTTTCCCGGTGGCGCAGGCACGGCCGAAGAGTTCCTGTACCTGCTGGGCATCCTCATGCACCCGGACAACGAAGGCTTGCCCTTCCCCGTCGTGCTCACTGGCCCGCGCAGCGCCGAGGCGTACCTGCAGCAGTTGCATGCCTTCGTCGGCGCGACCCTGGGCGAGACGGCCCAGCAGCATTACCAGATCATCATCGACGACCCGGCCGAAGTGGCCCGGCACATGGTCGAGGGGCTCAAGGCGGTCAAGCAGTTCCGCCGCGAGCGCAACGATGCCTTCCACTTCAACTGGCTGCTGAAGATCGAGGAAGGTTTCCAGCGCCCGTTCGACCCCACCCATGAAAACATGGCCAACCTCGACCTGCGCCGGGACCTGCCGCCCCATGAGCTGGCCGCCAACCTGCGCCGGGCCTTCTCCGGGGTGGTGGCGGGCAACGTCAAGGACAAGGGCATTCGCCTGATCGAAGAGCACGGGCCGTACCAGATCCGTGGCGACAGCGCGGTGCTCGACCCGCTTGGGCGCTTGCTGCAGGCCTTCGTTGATCAGCACCGGATGAAGTTGCCCGGTGGGGCAGCGTATGTGCCTTGCTATCAGGTAGTGACCTAACCCGTCGCGACCGCTGAGCGGCTGAACTCGCGCCCAACAGGTCCGCACGGCCCTTGTGGGAGCGGGTTTACCCGCAAAGCGGACACTACATAGCTCGCGCCAGCGCCACAGCCGCTACTCGCAACATCCTGCAGACATTTCCTACAACAAGCAGTGAACCTGCTTCGATAAAAACGGTCTTTCGCTGACGGTCAACTCACCGACCGGTTCATCGGCCCAGTCATCGGGCCTTCTTTTGTCCAGCTCCAGCGAAGATCACCATGCCTGATTCCCGACCAGCCTCCTTTGCCCTTGCCCCTCTGCTCGCAGCCTCCTTGCTTGCCTTGGCTATCCCCGCGCATGCCGAAGAACCGGCCAGCGACGCACGCTGGGTCAGCGACAGCCTGAGCACCTATGTGCGCAGCGGCCCCACCAACGGCCACCGTATAGTGGGTTCGGTCAAGGCCGGGCAGAAGGTCACGCTGGTGGGCACCCAAGGGGAATACAGCCAGGTCCGCGGGCAAAACGGCGATCTGGTATGGATCCTGAGCAGCGACCTGCAATCGGTCCCGGGCCAGGCCGAACGCCTGCCGGCACTCGACGCGCAGGTGACGCAGTTGTCCGAACAGCTCAAGACCATCGACGACAGCTGGAAGAATCGCGTCCAGGGCATGCAGGAAACCCTCGACTCGCGCAAGGCGCTGATCGACGAACTGGAAACGCGCAACAAGTCGCTCAACGAACAACTCGACCAGGTGCAGTCGTCGCTGCGTGACACCCAGGCGCGTCTGGGTGACGAGAACAAGCAAGTGATGATGCGCTACATGGTCTACGGCGGCAGCATCGCCGGGGCCGGTCTGCTCGCGGGGTTGATCCTGCCGGCATTGACCCGCGGTCGTAAACGCAACGACCGCTGGTTCTGACAATAGCCCTCAGGCGCCGTGCAGACGCGGCGCCCAGTCTTCGACCTGGCGTTGCTCCAGGCGCCGTTGCAGGGTCTTGCGCCAGGATGGCACCAGCGGCAATGCCAGGCATTCGCGTAACAGCTCAGGCTCTAGGTGTTTATCGAACAGCACCGCCGACAGGCGCGCCACCGACCATTCGCCGTGCGGGCGCTCGACCAGCTCCAAGCGCTCGCCCGCCTGCACCACGCCCTCCTCCAGCACCCGGTAATACCAACCGGTGCGCCCACTTTGCTGAACGCGCAAGGCCATCTGCGCCACGTCGAAGCGGTCGTTGAGCTTCCAGCAGGGCATGCGCCCCTGGGACACCTCCAGCAGCGCCGACCCCACACGAATCCGGTCGCCCAGGCAGACATCCGACTCGCGCCAACCGGTGGTGCTGAAGTTCTCGCCGAATGCGCCGGGCTCGGCCAGCAATGGATGCTCGCCAAGCTCTGCCGCCCAGGCTGCATAGTGCTCGCGGGGATAGTGGTGGATGGCCTTTTCCACACCACCGTGGACCCGCAGATCCCCCTGTTCATCGCCTTCGAGCCCGAGCCGTCCTACGGCCAGCGGCCCTTGGCGGGGGTGCTTGGCAATGGCACTGCGCGAGCCAGGGCGGGTGAAAGGTTGGGCCAAGCCTGTGAGCAGGTTGTCCAGGATGAGGCTGTTCAGAATCATGCCAGGGTCTCGTTGGGTTGCCGGCGCAAAGCTTACCCCAGAGACACGAACGCCATGATCACATTCGCCTACCCAGGCCCATCGCACCGGTGGCGACCAGGCCCGGGTGGTCGGCGCGCTACTTGCCGCGGGCCTTGTTGTAGATGGTTTTGGCGCGGTCGGCTGAAGCCTGGCATTCAGCCATGTTGCCTGCGGCCTGAGCCTCCTTGGCCTGGTTGAGCAGGTTCTGATAGTCCTTGGCCATGCCGCCATGCAGGGCCTGGCCATCGGTCCGGTGGATATCCTCAAGTTCCTTGATCTTGGCGGCGCAGTTGGTTTCCGGGCTGGTTTCGGCGTGAACGGTGAAGCTCAATGCAGAAGCGATCAGCAGCAGTGTCAGGGATTTCATGGTGTGTTCTCCGTGAGAAAAGCCGGACTTCTGACAGGCACGTCGGCGGGCCCGACGCAGCCAAAAGCATAGCCTTGCTCAAAGATTCAGCCACAGTTCATTGACGCAAGCGCTCCAGCGCCTGCAGCACGTACCCGGTTGCCCGCTCCACCTGCCCCTCCCGGCAGGCGATCCCCAGCTGACGCCAAAGGCCAGGGCGCAAGGGCCGACGGGCAATCCGCGGGTTCAGCCGCTCCGCTTCGCCTTCTTGGGGCAGCAGTGTCGCGCCATAGCCTGCCGCCACCAGGCTCTTGATCGCATCGTTGTAGTTCAGCTCGATGCGCGCCTCGGGGTACAGCCCCGCTGCGGCGAACCATTCCGCCGTCACCCGCGACAGTTGGGTGGTGTTGTCGTTGAGTATCAGCGCTCGCTCGGCCAGCCAGGCCGGCGTGACCTTAGCGGGCGGCTGCCAGTCGGCCGGCAGGTAGGCCATGATCGGATCGCGTCGCCAGGGGGTGAGCTTCACCCCTCTGCCCGCTACCTGGGGCAGCGCCACCAGGCCGATGTCCAGCGTGCCCTCACGCAGGCGCGCCAGGGAAGCCTGGGAGGTCAGCACCTGCACCTGCACGTCGATGCCCGGATGCGCCTCACGCAGGTGCGCCAAGGCTTTGGGCAGCAGATGGGCGATGGCCCCGGTGGAGGCCCCCAGGCGCACACGCCCGGTCAGCCCCTGCACCTGTCGACGCACCTCGTCCAGGGCCAGGTCGGCATCGGCCAGCAGGCGACGGGCGCGGCCCAGCAGCGTCTCGCCCACGGTGGTGGGGCGCACCTGGCCTCGGGTGCGGGTGAGCAGCGGCGCCCCCACGCGCGCTTCCAGCTCGGCCACGTGCAGGCTGATGGTGGGCGCAGCCAGGTTGAGCTGACGAGCGGCCTCGGCGAAGGAACCGAGGTCGGCGATGACCACCAGCGTGCGCAGGCGGTCGAGGCTGATTTCGCGCATGGGGGTCCTCTGGGGGCTGGCCTGTTCGCGGGTAAACCCGCTCCCACAGGTACGGCGTGGATCCTGGTTCAGCGGTCGGCCTGGGAGCGGATCTACCCGCAAAAAGACTGACACGGTCATTCATTTTTTCTGAATCCAAGCATCATGATATTCAAATTTTCTTTCGTCCAGCCGCAGGCGAGCATAGGCCATCTCTCTCGCACACGGATCCCGACCATGCACACCCCTCTCGTCTTCATCGACGGCGACCAAGGCACCACCGGCCTGCAGATCCATGCCCGCCTGCAAGGCCGCCAGGACGTGCGCCTGCTGACCCTGCCGCACACCGAGCGCAAAGACCCGCAACGCCGCGCCGAGGCCATCAACGACGCCGACATCGCCCTGCTCTGTCTGCCTGACGACGCAGCCCGTGAAGCGGTGGCGGCCATCCACAACCCGGCAGTACGTGTGATCGACGCCAGTTCCGCCCACCGCACCACGCCCGGCTGGGTCTACGGGCTTCCTGAGCTGGACGCCGAACAAGCCGAGCGCATCGCCCGGGCCAAGCGGGTGAGCAACCCCGGTTGCTACCCGACCGGCGCCATCGCTCTGCTGCGCCCGCTGATCCAGGCTGGGCTGCTGCCGGCGGACTATCCGCTGAGCATCCATGCAATCTCGGGGTATTCCGGGGGTGGCCGGTCGGCGGTGGAACTTCATGAGCAAACTAGCGCCGTCAAGGTGCCTGCCCTTCAACTCTATGGCCTGGAACTGGCCCACAAGCATGTACCGGAGATCGAGCGACACGCCGGGCTCGCTGCACGCCCGGTGTTCCTGCCGGGTTATGGCGACTACCGCCAGGGCATCGCGCTGAGCATCCCCCTGCAACTGCGCCTGCTGGCCGGCGGCATCACCGCTGAACACTTGCAAACCTGCCTTGAGCAGCACTACCACGGTGCACGCCATGTACAGGTGATGCCACTGCATCAGCAGGGTCCGGCCAGCAAACTGGACCCCGAGGCGCTCAACGACACCAACGACCTGCGCTTGGCCCTGTTCGCCAACCCGGCCTACGGCCAAGTGGTGCTCACGGCCGTGTTCGACAACCTCGGCAAAGGCGCCTCGGGCGCCGCCGTGCAGAACCTCGACCTGATGCTCGCCGCCCTGGGTTAGACTGTGCCTCCCGCGCCGCTCGGCGCGGGACGGTTCGACCCTGCTGGAGCTTGCCCGATGTTCATTCTCAGCCACCTCGACGGTGTGCCCCCCGAATCCTTCCAGAATCAGATCCGTCAGTTGGTCATCGACCATGTCGGTGAACTGAGCAGCGTGGCCATCACCCCGGACAACCCGCTGTACCCGCTGTACCAGTACGGCGTCGGCCTGGAGGTGCATCAGTATTTGCAGGCCATGGACGGCACCCGAGGTCTGGCCGTGGAACTGACCCTGGCCTTGGATGCCGAAGCACCGGACCGACTGCTCGGCTTCGCCCTTGCCCTGCCGGCCCAGGATGACGATCAGGCCTGCGTGCTGGCGTTTCTGGCCGTGCACCCAGACCACCGCCGCCAAGGCATCGCCCGAGCGCTGCTGGCCGATGCCCAGTCACGCTATGCCTGTGTCGAGCTCAATGTCTTTGCAGGGCAAGTGCCATGGTTCGAGGCGATGGGTTTGCAGGTGGCCGCCGCCGCCGGGCCGCAGGTGCTGATGAGCAGCACCGGGCACGCCAGTGGCGCACTGGTCGGCCGTCTGGACATCGCCCCGATCTATCGCACCACTGAAGTGCGGCAGATTCACGCCTACCTGCTCAAGCAGCATGGCGACGAGGCCATGCTGGCGGCGGAAAAACAGCGCGACGAACGCCTTGATGCCCTGGCCTTGCAGGCACAGGCCTGTGTGAAGCAGCGCAAGACCGTGCATTGAACGGGACCGCTGGGCGGTCCCGGCGATTTCAGGCGTGTACCCACCGCCGATGCAGCCCACGGGCCAGTGCATCGAGCATGAACCCCAGCGCACCGATCAGCAGCACCATGGCCATCAGCTCCGAATAGGCCAGCCGGTCACGCGTATCGAGGATGAAATAGCCTAGCCCTGCGCTGACCCCAAGCATCTCGCACGGCACCAGCACGATCCACAGGATGCCGATCGCCAGACGCACACCGGTCAGCACATGGCCGATCACCCCAGGGATGATCACCTTGCACAAGGTTTCCCAGCGCGTGGCGCTCAGGCTACGGGACAACTGCAACCAGCGCGGATCGAGCTGGCGCACGCCTGCGGCGGTGTTGAGCAGGATCGGCCACAGCGCGGCGAAAGCCAGCAGGAAATAGATCGGCTGGTCGCCCACCCCCATCAACATCACCACCACCGGCATCCACGACAGCGGCGAGATCATTCGCAGGAACTGGAACGCCGGTGTGGTCGCAGCCTCCAGGTGGTGGTAACTGCCCACCAGCAAGCCCAAGGGCACGCCAACCGATAGCGCCAGCAACAGCCCCACCAGGATGCGCTTGAGACTGACCCAGACATGCCCATAGACCTCGCCCTCGCCCAGCAATTGCACCAGGCTGGCCAGCGTGGCCTGGGGCGAAAAACGCGCCGAAAGGCCGTCGGCCTCGCCAAACACCTGCACCCCCGCCCACCACAGCAGCAACAGCCCCAACAGCCCCGCCAGGCCCAGGAGGCCATGCATGACAGACTTGCCCATCAGACGGCGAACTCCTCATGGCGCTCGAAACTGTCGGGCTGGCCGAACGCCGCCAAACCACCGGCCGCCTCGATGGCTGTACGCACGAAGCGATCATCGACCAGGTCGCGCGCCACCTGGGCCGGGTCCAGCCCGGCCAGGAAGCCACTGTCGCCCTCGATCAGCGTGCCTTTGAGGTGCTTGACCAGCGCTTCGGTGTAGCTGGGGAATGGATACGGCTGGAAGTCGATGCGTTTCTCATCCCATTGCTGATGCGCGATCGCACCGCTGGCGATATAACCGGCGCGGTCCTCTGCGGCCGGCGCCAACACCTTGGCGAGCACCTGCGGGGTATGTGGTGTGTACTTGTTGGGGCCGGCCTTCGACAGCAGCGCGGCTGCCTCGGCCCGATGGTCGCGGGTCCACAGCTGGGCCTTGACGATGGCATTGACCACCTTCTGCGACCACTCGGGGCGGTTGTTCAGGTCGTGCTCGTGCATGAACACCACGCAGCAGGCATGGTTACGCCACACATCGCCGGTAAAGCGCTGCACGCGTCCGACCTTCAGGTCCTCGGCCAGGGCATTGAAGGGCTCGGCGACGATGTAGCCGGCGATACGCTTGCTGGCCAGGGCCGGCGGCATGTCCGACGGCGGCAGCACCAAAAGATTGACCTCGTTGGCCGCCAGCGACGCGTTGGCCGGCTTGGAAACCGGTGTAAGGCCATTGGCTTGCAGCAGTTGCTGCACCACCACGTTATGGATCGAATACCAGAACGGGATCGCCACGGTCTTGCCACCCAGTTGCTTGATGTCGGTGATGTCCGGCGCCACGGTCAGGCCCGAGCCGCCCACGTGGTTCCAGGCCACCACCTTGGCCGGCACTCGGCTGGCGTAGCGAGCCCAGATGGTCATCGGCGAAAGCAGGTGGATCACGTTGACCTGGCCCGAGATGAACGCTTCGATCACCTGGGCCCAGCTACGCAGCAGCACCGGACGCTCGGCCTTGATGCCCTCGGCTTCGAACAGGCCATTGTTGTGCGCCACCAGCAACGGCGTGGCGTCGGTGATCGGCAGATAGCCAATGCGCACCGGGGCGTCCGGCTCGCTGGCGGCACGCGCCTGCAAGCTCGAGAGCAGCGGCAAGGCGCCTGCCGCGGTGAGCATGGCGCTGAGCTTGATGAAGTCGCGACGGGAAGTAGTAGAACAGCAATCATCCATGCACATGGCGAGCCTCCGACGGCAGCGGCAAGGGAGAAGGAACAGGGTCTGGGCAGCGGCTCGCCCGCCGTAGGGTCTTGAGGATCTCGATACGCAACGTGCCCAGCTCCTCGACCCGCTGCGCCCGTGGCTGCGGCAGGTCGACAGCCCATTGCCCGAGGATGTGCGCCGGGTGGTCGCCCAGTAGCAACACGCGATCGGACAACAGCAGGGCTTCGTCGATATCGTGGGTGATCAGCACCGCCGCCGTGCGATGGGTGGCGATCAGCTGCAGCAGCAGTTGCTGCATGTCGGCGCGGGTCACCTCGTCCAACGCGCCGAAGGGCTCATCGAGCAACAGCACCTGGGGCTGACGCGCCAGGCAGCGGGCCAGCGCAGTGCGCTGGGCCATGCCACCGGAGAGCTGCGCGGGGTACTGGTTGCGCGCGTGGTCCAGCCCCACCGCCTCGATGGCATGGTCGATACGGGCGCGTCGCTCGGCTGCATTGAGTTTGGGCTGGCGGGCGAAGTCCAGGCCGAAAGCGACGTTCTTCTCCAGGCTCAGCCAGGGCAGCAAACTCGGGTCCTGGAACGCCACGGCCAGACGCGGGTGCGGCCCGTGCAACGGCTCGCCGTGCAGGGTCACGCTGCCGCCGCAAGGTTGCTGCAACCCGGCCATCACGCGCAGCAGGCTGGACTTGCCCACTCCGCTGGGCCCCAGGATGCTGACCACTTCTCCCGGCGCCAGGGCCAGGTCGAAGCGCTCCAGTACAGTCTGCCAGCCGCCATCGCGAGGGTAGCCCAGGCTGATGTCGCGGGCTTGGAGTAACGCCTGGGTCATGCTGCAGCCGCCTGACGCTGCAGCTCGGCACGCAATTGCACCAGGCTCGGGGTGACGATGGGCACGAACGCCGACTCGCGCCAGCGCCGGGCGAAACCTTCGCCATACGCGGTGAGGTAAGCCTTGCCGCCGCTGGCCTGCAGTTCCAACTGCACGGCATCGGCTGCGCTTTCAGCTAGGAGGATGCGCAGTTTGAACAACGCCGCCGGCTGCTGAGTGAAGCGCCCTTCCAGCAAGCCCTGCTTGAGCTCGTCCACGGTATTTTCCAAGCGCTCGGCCAGTACCTGCCGGGCCTCGTCGAGGAACGATCCGCGCCCCTGCAGGTGCCCGCTCACTTCCTCCAGTGCACGCCGCGCAAGGCCGATGGCCATGCCGCACTGCAGTGCCAGAAACGCCGGACGCACTTTAGGCAGGAACTCACGGGCATTGTCATGCAGCAGCCACTCGCGCCCCAGTGCTACCTGATGGAATGCCAGCGCGGCGGTGTTGCTCGACTGCAAGCCCATCAACGCCAGGTCGTCGGAGCGCTCAAGGCCCGCCAGGTTCGAAGGCACTGCCACCACGAACGGAGGGCCGCCGGTGGCGTCTTCGATCGCCGCAGCCACGGCAAAGCCGCTTTTGCGCAGGTTAGTCACCCAATGCAGACGGCCGTCGAGGGCCCAGCCGTTTGTCGCGGGCTGGGCGCAGACTTGCAAGGCCTCGATGCCCGACAGGTACTTCATGGCGTTGGATAGGCCGGTGGCACCGGCCAGCTCACCGGCGAGCAGGCTAGGCAGCAACCGCTCGCGCAGGCCCTGGTTGGGGCTCTGCAGCAGGTACTCGATGAACGAGCGTTGGCCCCAGCAGACAAAGGCCGCGGCCAGGGACCGACTGGCGATGGCGGCGATGGCTTCGACGGCGTCGGTGACCCGCCCGCCCGAGCCGCCCAGGGCGGGCTCGATACCGACCCGCAGCAGCTGCGATTCGGCGATGTGCGCCAGTACCAGGTGCGGATCGCACTGGCCCTGGTCGATGGCTTCGGCATTGGCATCCAGCCATTGTCGAAATGCGCAATCAAGCATGTCCCTACTCCTTTGTTCGAAACGCCGGCCAGGCCGGCACCAGGCGGATCAGGCCGAAGGCTGCCAGCGGTATTGGCCCAGCTCGTCATTGAGCGGCGTCTGGGCGAACACATTAGCAAAGTTGCACAGGGTCGCGAGGCTCACGCCGAGAATCGCTTCCAGGGCGTTGCCTTCGCTGTAGCCGGCCTCGCGCAGAGCGCCGTAGGTAGCCTCACTGACGTTGCCACGGGTGGCGATCACTTCGCGGGTGAACGCGGCCAGGGCTTCGTACCGGGCATTGGGCAGCTCGCCGCGGGCACGCAGGGCGTCGACCACTTCCTGAGGCAGCTTGGCCTTGTTCAGCGCCACAGCGGTGTGACCGGCGACGCAGAAGTCGCAGCCATGCTCGGTCGCGGCGATCAACTGCACCACTTCGCGCTCAGCCAGGGTCAGCTCGGCCTTGCCATTGAGTGCCGAGACAGTCACGTAGGTTTCCAAGGCCGCCGGCGCATTGGCCAGCACGCCCAGCAAGTTGGGGATGAAGCCTGAGTTCTTCAGGGCGTTTTCCAGGAAAGGCCGTGCCGCTTCCGGGGCGCTTTGCAGAGTGTGTAGAGTAATGCGCGATGTCATGGAGTGGTCTCCTTGGGTAGGTGTGCTTATAGTCTGTTGGTTATAAGAATTCCCCTCCATATTCATCAGTCGCCTTTCCTTGCTCCTGAGTCTTTGCATTAGATGATTTCATCCAGCCATCTTGTCGATTGGTTATTAGAGCGCCTGGAGCTCGATGCCAGCCTGTTCCATGTGGGCCGCTACTGTGGCGGCTGGCATGCCAGCACCCAGGGGATGGGCCGAGCCAGTTTCCACCTGGTGGTGCAGGGGCATTGCTGGCTGCATGTCGACGGCCATCCCGAGGCCGTGCGCCTGGAACGTGGCGATGCGGTGTTCCTGCTGCGCGACCTGAGCTACCGGCTTTCCAGCGATGCCGACCCGGCCAGCGCCTGCGCTCAGCCGCGACAGCCCATGCAGCCTCTGGACAGCCAGGCCGAGGAAGGCGTCGGGTTGGTGTGTGGGTTCTTTCACTTTCAATCGGGGCTGTCGACGCTGATCGTCGACGGCCTGGCCGACTGGATCCTGCTGCGCGCCGATGACCCGGCCGGGCATGCCGCGCGGGCGTTGTTCGAGTTGATCCTGGCAGAGTGCCGCCGCTCACCCGCGCCCTCGCAGACGTTGCTCGAGCGCCTGACTCATCTGTTGTTCCTGTACGTGTTGCGCCAGCAGGTGCATGCCGGGGAGACCTTGCACGGGCTGGTCGCCCTCGCCCGCCAGCCAGCCTTCGCCACGCTGCTGGAGCAACTGATCGCCAGCCCAGGCCAGGCATGGACGCTGGAAAGCATGGCCGCCTGCACGGGCCTTTCGCGATCGGCATTCTTCAAACGCTTCAACGATCTGGCCGGCCAATCGCCAGGCCAGGTGCTGCTGGCGCTGCGCATGCGCCATGCCTGTCAATTGCTCAAGGCCGGCAATACCGTGGAGCAAGTCGGGGCCCAGGTGGGGTATCAATCGGTGGCGGCCTTCACCCGGGCGTTCGCCAAGGCCGTGGGCGTGCAACCCGGCGCCTATCGCCGCCAGCACGAAGACCCGCCAGACCACTGACGCCGCGCAGGGCCTGGGCTTGCGCAGGGGGCTATGCTTGAACTGAGCTCAGCCAGAAATACGCCCCACACCCATGATCCCACCCCGCCTGTTTCCACGCCTTGCCCTGCCCCTGGCCATTGTGGCCCTGGTGGCGGCCTCCGCCCTGCTCGCCTCTCCGTGGATGGGCCAAGGCTTCGAGCTGGCCGACCTTGCCACCGACAGCCAGCACCGCCTGACCCGCAAGCTCGAAGACGGCAGCCTGCTGACCCTCGACGCCAGCTCTTCGGTGGATGTGGAATTCGATGCCCTCCAGCGGCACCTGCAATTGCTCAAGGGCCAGCTATTGATCGAGATCGCCACAGACGATGCGCGCCCCTTTCGGATCAGCACCCCCCAGGGCACCTTGCGCCCCTTGGCGGGGCAATTGATCGTCGAGTGCCTGGGCGATGTCAGCGAGGTCAGTGTACTGCGAGGCCAGGCCGACCTCGAGGGCGACAGCGGCCATTTGTCATTGCACGAAGGCCAGCACTTGCGCTTGGAGGCCAGCGGCCCCGGCACCCTGGGGAGCGTGGACAGCGGCACCTTGCAGGCGGCCTGGCATCTGCAGCGCCTGCCCGCAGACGGCCAGCCCCTGAGCGAGACCCTGGAGCGCCTGGCCCGTCACCGTCAGGGATTGCTGTGGTTCGACGCCGAGGCGTTACAAGGCCTGCGGGTCTGGCGCGACCTGCCCTTGGACGACAGCGACCAGGCCCTGGCCGAGCTGCGCGCCGAGCTGCCCATCAAAGTAGACACCTACACCCGCTGGCTGACCGTGGTGAGCCGGTCGGACACGCAAAAATGAAAACGGCCGGGTCCCCGAGGGGAGCCGGCCGCGTCATGCAGCAAGAACGCCTTAGTGGCGGTTGCCGGTACGGATCTGGTGCACCACGCCCATGGCCACCACGATGGCCGCAGCGATACCGGTGGAGATCACCAGGATCTGGTAGTCAGGCATGAACGCCATGGTCACCAGGGCCGCCACGATGAAGGCGATCACCAGGTAGGTCAGCCACGGGAACAGCCACATCTTCAGGCGGATCTCCTTGCCTTCGGCCTGCAGCTTGCGACGCATGCGCAGCTGCGAGAAGGCGATCACCAGGTACACCAGCAGGGCAATCATGCCGGTGGTGTTCATCAGGGTTTCCAGCACGTCCTTCGGACGCAGGGTCTCGCTGAAGTTGATCAGCGCGCAGAAGATCGCCACCACGCACGAGCCCATGATCGCGTACACCGGCACGCCGGTACCGGCGCGGGTGATCTTGAACATCGACGGTGCATCGCCACGCTGGCCCAGGGAGAACAGCATGCGCGAGGCGGTGTAGTGGCCGGAGATCAGGCAGCTGCTCACCGAGGTCAGCACCACGAAGTTCATCAACAGCTCGGCGTACGGCACACCCAGCAGCTCCAGGGTACGACGGTAGGCGCCGTAGCCGGACTCACCCAGGTGCGGGTCGTTCCACGGCACCAGACAGACGATCAGGAAGATCGAACCCACATAGAACAGGCACACACGCCAGACCACCGAGTTGGTCGCCTTGACGATCTGGGTGGACGGATCCTTGGCTTCGGACGCCGCGATGGTCACGATCTCCGCGCCCAGGAAGGCGAACATTACCCCCAGCAGCGCTCCGATCACCGTGGTGATGCCATTGGGCATGAAGCCTTCGGCGGTCAGGTGGCTCATGCCACGCACTTCACCGAACTGCCAGATGTTGAACACCGCCGCGGTGCACACGGTCAGGAAGCAGACGATCGCCACCACCTTGATCAGCGCGAACCAGAACTCGAACTCGCCGTAGTGCTTGACGTTGAAGAAGTTGACCGTGATCAGCACCAAGGTCGTGGCCAGCACGAACACGTTGACACTGACGCCAGGGAACCAGCCATGCAGGATCTTGCCCGCCACGTAGGCTTCCCAGGCCATCAGGATGACCCAGTACCACCAGTACAGCCAGCCGATGGTGAAACCGGCCCAGCGGCCGATGGCGCGATCGGCGTAAGTGGAGAACGAGCCAGTGTCCGGCGAGGAAGTCGCCATCTCGCCGAGCATGCGCATGATCAGCACCACCAGGATGCCGCCGGCCAGGTAGGCCAGGACCGCAGCCGGTCCGGCGCTGTGGATCACGCTGCCGGAACCGACGAACAAGGCGCCGCCGATAACCCCGGCGATCGACATCATCGTCAGGTGGCGCGACTTGAGCGAGGCACTGAGTTTGCTCTCGTGCGCTCCCTTCGCGGTGGTGGATGTGGATGTTGCGTCCATCAGTTGTGTACCCCGTGCTTCTTTTTATCCAAGGAAAAACTGTGAAACCCCGATGGCTATCGGTCTCACCTAACATCAGTACTTATGCGGGCAGGAAGGTGTGCTCTGGGGCACACGCAGGCCTTCCATGGCGGCCTGCTTACGCGTCCGAAGGCTGGCCCCCGGACGAACTGAAACCTGTGCTGGCCGAGCGGCAACGGCTCGGTGCGACGAAATGAAGGTGCGAGGCAAACCTCGACGGCAAAGCAGCGAATTTGTGATTGTGCATGACGCTGACATGTACGCTGGTGGCGATAACTGACACGTAATGTAAAAATGTCTGCCACCCAGAGCCATGCACAGTGGCACGAAATACGCACTGCACTGTACAGGCCGCCAATGCAATACACCCGCAACACCCTGCAGGCGCTTGGCGATACGCACCCCTGAAGGCACCCGAATGCTGCAACTACACCCCGACTCTTCCACGCCGCTGGTCAACCAGATCATCGATGGATTGCGCGAGCTGATCGACAAGCAGACCCTCAAGCCTGGCGCCAAGGTGCCGTCGATCCGCGCCTTCGCCGCCACCTACTCGGTGAGCACGTTCACCGTGGTCGAAGCCTATGACCGCTTGGTGGCCCAAGGCCTGCTGGTCAGTCGCGGCAACGCGGGGTTCTTCGTCAACCGTGCAGCGAGCGAGTTGCTCGACACCCAGCATCAGGAGGCCGACACCACCCGGCCGACGTTCAACTCCGAGTGGTATCTGCAACAGATCTTCGAAACCCGCCAGTTGCCTTACAAACCCGGCTGCGGCTGGCTACCCAACGACTGGATGTACGAAGACGGCCTGCGTCGTGGCCTGCGCCAGGTGGCCGGCAGCCCCCTGGAACTGTCCGGCTATGGCGACCCCATGGGCCTGCCCGAGCTGCGTGTGCTGACCGCGCAGAACCTGCAACAAGAGCTGTCGATCGTCGCCAATCCTGCACAGTTGATGCTCACCCACGGCGCCAGCCAAGCCTTGGACCTGGCCGTGCGCACCCTGGTACGTCCAGGCGATGTGGTGCTGGTGGACGACCCCGGCTACCCCAACCTGATGAGTATCCTGCGCACCCAGGGCGCAACCCTGCTGGGCGTGCCGCGCACCCCGGCCGGCTACGACCTGGACCACCTGGAGCGCCTGCTCGCCCATCACCGACCCACGGCGTTCTTCACCCAGCCGCACCTGCACAGCCCCACCTGTTCGCGTACACCTCTGCCCCAGTTGCATCGCCTGCTGCAACTGGCCACCCGCCATGGCTTGCGTCTGGTGGAGAACAACCTGTACGCCGACATGATCGCCGAGCCGCAACCTTGCCTTGCCAGCCTCGATCACCTGCAACAGGTGGTGTACGTGGGCAGCTACTCCAAGAGCATCTCGCCTAATGTGCGGGTCGGCTACCTGCTGGCAAACCCTGAACTCATGCAACAGCTGCTGCACTTGAAGATGCGCTCTGGGCTCACCACCTCCCAGGTGATGGAGCGCGTGGTGTATGCAGCCATCATCGACGGCCGCTGGCGCAAGCACCTCAAGCGCCTGCGCCAACGCCTGGCCGAAGCCCACCAGGAAGTTGGCCGGCACCTGCATCGGCTGGGCTTCGAGCTGTTCACCGAGTCCGACGAAGGCATGTACATCTGGACCCGCCATCCCGCCATCCCGGACAGCGCCGCGCTGCTGGACGATGCCTTGGAGCAAGGCATCATGCTCGGGCCCGGCCAGTTGTTCATGGTCGACGCCAAGGCCACCGGCTGGATGCGCTTCAACGTGGCCTTCAGCACCGAGCCGGCCATGTGGGAATTGCTGGAGAAGGTGCTGGTCAAGCATGTGCGCCGGGGCGGGCTGTAGCCCCCGGCCCTGCCACGCGCCGCTAAACTCAAGTCTCTCCCGTTGATCATCGAACCCCACCATGCCCAACCGCCCCTTCAACGACCGCCTCGACTGGAACCTGCTGCGCACCTTCCGGGTGATCGGCCAGGAGCTCTCCATCAGCCGCGCCGCAGCGCGCCTGCACCTGACCCAACCGGCGGTGAGCCAGGCGCTCAAGCGCCTGGAAGAGCAGCTCGGTCGCCCGCTGATCGCCCGCCGCGGACCACGCTTCGTGCTCACCGAGGTGGGCGAGCGCTTGTTCGAGCTGTCGGGCGAAGTGTATGGGCAGGTCGCGCAGATCAGCGGGCTGCTGGAGCAGCCGAGCGCGGAGGTGGTCGGCAAGGTACGCCTGCTGATGATCAGCCGCTTGTGCTGTCAGCGCTTCGATGACTTCCTGGCGCGCTTTCACCAGCAGTACCCGCGGGTGGAGATGGAGATCGAGGTGATGCGCAGCACCGACATCGTCGCCGCGCTGCAGGAAAAGACCGCCACCGCCGGCCTGAGCCTGAGCCGCCACCGCCATGCCCGCCTCGAGCAGCGTCTGCTCCAGCGCCAGCGCTATGCATTTTTCTGCGGCAAGCACCATCGCTTGTTCGGGCAGTTGGAGGGCAACCTCAAGCAGGAGAATTTCGTCAGTTTCAGCAGCGACCAGATCGGCGGCATGCTCTCGCCGTTGACCATCTTCCGTGACCAGCAAGGCTTCACCGGCCGCATCGTCGCCTCCTCGCCCAGCTTCGAGGAAGTGCGCCGGTTGGTGATCGCCGGGTTCGGCATCGGCTGCCTGCCCGAACATGGTGTGCAGGAGGACGTGGCCGCCGGACTGCTGTGGAAACTGCCGCCGCTCGACGGCATCGCCGACGTGGATGTGCACCTGCTATGGAACCGCGACCAGCGCATGAGCAGGGCCGAGCAAGCCTTCATCGAGGGGCTGTGCGAAAGCCTGGCGTAAGCACAAGGACGGCGTAGCCTCCCCTAGAAATTGGCGGACGCCTTCGATGGGCCGCACAACGGCCCCAAACCCTCAGCCCATATCGCCCCCGCCGCCATCGCCACAAGTTGGATCCGATCTGTCAGCTTGTGTATGCTTCCCGGCATAGCCAATCGCCACTACCTGAGCGATCAGCCTACTGCCCGACAAGGATGCCGCGTTGCCCAGCCATACCACCCGCCACACCGTCGCTCGCCAATGGCAGCTGCTCAACCTGCTGCCCCATCGTCACCCCGGCATGAGCGCCACCCAATTACAAGCGGCACTGGCCAGGATCGGCCACAAGACCACCAAGCGCACGGTCGAACGCGACCTCAACGAACTGGCGACCCTGTTCCCATTGCAATGCAATGCCAAAGGCATGCCCTATGGCTGGCACTGGAAGCCGGGCCTGACCCTGGGCGAGGTTCGCCCTCTGCAACCGAACGAGCTGGCCAGCGCACCATCGGTGCAATTGCAGGCCTGGGTCGACGATGCCCTGGCCCTGCGCCTGCAACGACAGCCTTTGGCCGCGGACATGCGCCTGAACGCGCTGCCCGATGGCGGCGCCCAACTCACCGCCACAGTGCAGGACAACGCCACGCTGATGGGCTGGCTGCTGTCCCAGGCTGGCGCGATCCGCGTTCAGGCGCCCGGGGCGCTGCGCAGTGCCATGCTCGAGCTGCTGCGCCAGAGCCTGGACCTGCACGAGGAAAACACCTGAAGCGAAGATCCGGGATTCGATGGAATCTTTGCGTTCACGCAACAGTCGGACTTAACAAGAGGCCAACATTGCCGGGCCCCTTCCCATCCACTGACGCAAGGATTCAACCATGGTCACGATCCTCATCATCATCCTGATCCTGCTGTTGATTGGTGGTTTGCCTGTGTTCCCCCACTCTCGCGCCTGGGGCTACGGCCCTTCCGGCATCATCGGCGTGGTGCTGGTCGTGCTGTTGGTATTGTTGTTGATCGGCTACATATGAGTGTGTGCCGGTAGCGGCCAATTCGCGGGTAACCCCGCTCCCACACGGCTTGCGCTGGTGCCCGTGGGAGTGGGCTCACCCAAGAAGCGGGCTCGGAACAGCCCTTGTGGAAGCGGGTTTACCCGCGAAGCAGGCGCCGCGAATCAGACAGCCTTGCGAAGACGCGCCAGCTTGCGCCGCTGCCTCAGGCACACAGCACACAACCCCAGCACAGCCACCGCCAGCCCCGCCACCAGCACACTGACCTCGCGGCTATAGCGCCCGACCCAGGCCGGGAACCCCACCAATTCCCGGTACACCTGCACATCCGCCGCCCCGCCGGCATGGCGAATGCTGATCCCGCCCTGGCGAATCAGCGAGTAGTCGGAGTCGAAGTACACCCACACCTTGCACGCCCCTTCCCGCCCGATCGCGTCGATATCGATCGTGCTGGTCGGCGCCTGGAGGATGTTGTCGTTGCCGGCGTCGTCGCGAATCTGTACCAGCCCCTTGGCTGGCAGACGGATGTGCACGTTCTTGAGCGGCGTCTGGCCCTTGTTGCGCAGCTCGATGAGCAGGCCGGTGCGATGGTCCACCAACCCCGCCTCGAAGGGTTTGGCGAACAGTTGCAGGTAAGGCGCCTGGGCCAGGTCGACCAGCTTGTCGACCTGCTGATGGTTCAACGCGCCTTTGCCGATGGCGCTCACCTGGGCGTGCAGGCGCTCGTACTTGAGCAGATCGTTGGTGGTGCTGATGCGTTCGCTGAATTGGCTCGGATAGGTCAGGTAGGCGTAGGTCAGACGCGCCTCAAGACCGCTGTCGTCCTTGAGCGCCACAGACAGCGCAGCAACCGAGGTCGCGACGACCAGCACGCCCACGAGGGCTTTCCCGACTTTTTCCCAGCTCACCTTGGCGGTTCCTTTTGTTGCTGTATTGGCGATACGCAATGGCCGGCAAAGGGTGCCAAGGTTCGGGGACGGGGGCAAGGGCGAGAAACGTGGGGCTGCGGGTGTCCCATCGCTGGCTTCGCCTAATCCCACTGCGGCCTAAGTCGCATTTTGTAGGAGCTGGGGAGGCCTGCGATGGGCTGCAGCGCGGCCCCCAGCCGGATCATGTCGCGAGGCGACGAAGTTCGTTGCCTAAATGACACACATTTATTATTTTGTGCCATTATGCCGACACAAAATAATAAATACGTGACATAGAGAGGACGCACGCCATGCACCACCCTGCTCCGCAAGCCTTCGATCAGCTCGGATTCGTGGTCCAGGACCTGGACCAGAGCATCGACCATTGGCTGCAACTGGGCGTCGGACCTTGGACGGTGTTTCGCGATGTCCAGCTTGAGGGCAGCTATCAAGGCCAGGCCGTGGAGGTTCGCATGAACGTGGGCCTGGCCTATCAGGGCGGCCTGCAGATCGAGCTGATCCACACCACCAGCGACGGCCCCTCCCCTTACCGCGACGCCCGGGGCCTGCACCACATGGCCTGGCTGGTGGACGAGCTGGACAGCGCCGTCGCCAACCTGCGCGAGCGTGGGCTGCAACCGGTATTCCAAGCCGGCAACGCCACCACCCGCGTCTGCTACCTGCAAAACCCCAATGAGCCAGGCGTGCTGTTCGAAGTCATCGAAGGCGCAGGCCTGCGCCAGATGATCGACCACGGCATCGCTCAAACCCGCGAGTGGAATGGCGAGCAGCCAGTGCGGGTGTTCGCCGGCTGAGCATTCCCCTGCTCCGGTGCGAGCACCGGGGCCCTTTGATAACAACAAAAGGAGCTACACGATGAGTCGATTGGCAGGCAAAGTCGCCCTGATCACCGGTGCCGCACGCGGCCAGGGCGCAGCAGAAGCTCGGCGTTTCGTCGCCGAGGGAGCAAAAGTTGTGATCGCCGATGTACTGGAAGCCGAAGGCCGGGCCTTGGCCGCCGAATTGGGTGATGCCGTGCGCTTCCAACCGCTGGACGTCACCCAGCCCGAGCAGTGGCAGGCGGCGGTCGAGGTGACCCAGGCGCAGTTCGGCAAACTCGATGTGCTGGTCAACAACGCCGCCATCCTGCGCATGGCGCCGCTGGAGCACTGCTCGCTGGAGGACTACCGGCGGGTGATCGAGGTCAACCAGGTTGGCTGCTGGCTAGGCATGAAATCGGTGCTGGCAGCCATGCGCCAGGCCGGCGGCGGCTCGATCGTCAACGTGTCCTCCACCGCCGGCATGGAAGGCGTGGCCTATGGCACGGCCTACTCCTCGAGCAAGTTCGCCGTGCGCGGCATGACCAAGGCAGCCGCCCTGGAGCTGGGCGCCTCGGGGATCCGGGTCAACTCGGTGCACCCGGGCGGCATCGACACAGTCATGTCACGTCCACCGGAAATGGCCGATTTCGACCCGGCGCAGGTCTACAAAGGCCTGCCGATTCCGCGTATCGGCCAGCCCGAGGAAGTGGCCAACCTGGTGCTGTTCCTGGCCAGTGACGAGTCCAGCTATTGCACCGGCTCCGAGTTCATCATCGACGGCGGGATGCTCGCTGGTACTTCCTTTGGCTGAGAGTCCAACCCCTGGGTGCGCGCTGCGCGCCCAGGCACTTACAGTTACCCCGCCCTATGCTGAGTAAGGCAACTTCACCCGCCTATTTCAGCCCCTTCACCGCCACCTATAGCGTTGCCCTACACCTCCACTTCCAAAAGTTATCAAATTCAACAAAAGTGGATCATTCCCACAGTTCCAGCCGGTTCGTCCCGTACTCTTCGAATACTCCAACGCCTAACGTGTCTGCGGTCTTTCGACTAACAGACCTGTAACTCACAAGACACTTCAAGTTCGACGCCGCATCGCTGGATAGCTTGTTTTTTGTGGGTTCCAGATATTTGCCTGCATCGCCATGGCGAATAACAACGCTGGCTCATCAACCCGATAGAAAGTCAGGGGCGAAGTTTCCCCTGCAACTTTCCTTGCCGTTTGTAATTCACGGCGGGTGATGCAGGCGTTCGCCTGTACTCGGCGTTCGGAGAACTTTCGGAACCTCTAATGATTAAACGTGTCCCCTCGCAACTGTCATCTACCACTCGAACATTGACCTGGATGAACATCGCCATCCAGGCCACCTTGCCGTTGACCGTTGCTCTTACCTCCACCCACGCCGGTGCCGACAGTGACCGTCTGGAAGCACTCAGCGCACAGCGCATGCCCTTGCCGGAGCTCAATTCCAACGGTGTGACCCGCGAGACGCTGGACAACCAGGACGAAGAACAGGCCCGCAAGGCCGCCAGCCTGGCCAACGGCACCGCCAACTTCCTCACCTCGGACGTCAACAAGGCCGACGCCGCCTCGTCCATGGCCCGTGGCATGGCGGCGAGCGAGGCCAGCGGCCAGGCTCAGGCATGGTTGAGCCGCTTCGGCACCGCCCGCGTGCAGATCGACGTCGACGACAAGCTCTCCCTGGCCAGCTCCTCCCTCGACTTGCTGCTGCCGGTCCGGGACGAACAGAAACACCTGCTCTTCACCCAAGGCAGCATCCATCGCACCGACGACCGCAACCAGGCCAACCTGGGTGTGGGCGTGCGTCGTTTCAACGATGGCTACATGCTCGGCGCCAACACCTTCTTCGATCACGACCTCTCGCGCAGCCACTCGCGCCTGGGCGTGGGCGTTGAGTACTGGCGCGACTACCTCAAGCTCAGCGCCAACGGCTACCACCGCCTGAGCAGCTGGCGCACCTCGCCGGACCTGGACGACTACCAAGAGCGTCCAGCCAACGGCTGGGACGTGCGCGCCGAAGGCTGGCTGCCCTCCATGCCGCAATTGGGCGGCAAGCTGACCTACGAGAAATACTACGGCAGCGAAGTCGGCCTGTTCGGCAAGGACAACCGCAAGAAAAACCCGCACGCCATCACCACCGGCGTCACCTACACCCCGATCCCACTAGTCTCCCTCAGCGCGGAGCAACGTCGGGGTAACGCCGGTGCCAGCGATACCCAGTTCGGCATGCAGTTCAACTGGCGCCTGGGCGAAGACTGGAGCAAGCAGGTAGACCCAAGCCGCGTCGCCGCCATGCGCACCCTGGCCGGCAGCCGCTACGACCTGGTCGAGCGCAACAACAACATCGTGCTCGAATACCGCAAGAAAGAAGTCATTCGCCTGAACGTCGCCCGCCAGCTGGCCGGGGCCAGTGGCGAACGCAAGTCCTTGCAAGTGACAGTGCAGAGCAAGTACGGCCTGGAGCGCATCGACTGGAGCGCCGCCACCTTGCTGCAGGCCGGTGGCAAGATCGAGCACCTGGGCGGCAGCGACTATCAACTGACCCTGCCCCAATACCGCACCGGTGCCCAGGCCGTGAACACCTACACCCTGCATGGCGTGGCCGTGGACAAGCAAGGCAACCGCTCCAACCGCAGCGAAACACAAGTCACGGTCAACGCGCCGGTGTTCGATGCCGCGCGCAGCACCTTCCTGCCAGCGGATACGATCCTGCCCACCAACAGCACCCAGGTGCTGACCCTGACCGTGCGCGACGCCCAGGACGGCCTGATCGACGTGCCGCTGAGCGACCTGAGCCTGGCCGTGACCCGTGGCACCGCCAGCACCGGCACCAAGGTCTCGGACTTCAGCCGTAAATCGGTCGGAATGTACGAAGTGACCGTCACCGCCGGCACCCTGCCGGAGGCACTGACACTGACCCCGTCCTACCAGAGCACTCCGTTGGTAGCGGCCAAGATCTCAGTCAAGGTCCGCGTACCTGAGGCAGGCAATTCGACCTTCGCGGCCTCCCCCAAAACCATCGACACCAGCGGTACCGTCCCTGTCACGCTGGAACTGAAGGCCAACGATGCGGATGGCAACCCAGTGCCGGACCTCGCCGGCCAGCTGGCCTTCGTCGTGCAAGACGCCGGTGGCAACCCGCCAGGCACGGGTATCACCATCAGCCAGGTGACCGAAACCCAGCCGGGAGCCTATACCGCTCGCCTTACCGGGACCAAAGCAGGTGTGTGGACCATCCTTCCCCATTACCAAGGCGCCGTCCTCGGCACGCTCAAAGATACCGTGACGCTGACCACCGGCCCGATTGCTGCCAAGCGCTCGCGCTTGGTCGCTGCGCCCGATTCCATCGACGCGGACGGCAGCAAAACCTCTACCCTCACGCTCACTGCCAAAGATGCCGAAGACAACCCGGTCACAAACCTAGCCGACAAACTGTCCTTCAACGCGAAAGATAGTAGCGGCGGCGATGCAGGTATCACGATCACCGTCGTGACAGAAACCAAGCCAGGCATCTATGAGGCGAAGCTCAGTGGTACCAAAGCCGATAGCTGGACCGTAAGCCCAGTCCTCGACAGCATCACCCTGGGCATCGAAGGCAAGGTGGACTTGACGCCAGGCGCGCTGGACGCCGGAAGTTCCGATTTCATCGCGAATCCCACCGCCATCGTGGCAGGCAGTGGTGAGGAATTCGAGCTTAAGCTGACGGCCAAGGACGCCCACGGCAACCTTGTACCCGGCATCGCAGGTGACCTGGAATTCGAAGTGACCGATAGAAAAGGCGTGGTGGCCTTGACTACCGAGAATCAACGAGAAACCACCCCGGGCGTCTACACCGCCAAGTTCAGTGGAACCTGGGTTGGGACTTGGAGCGTGACGCCGCTGTACAAGAAAACACGTCTGGTCAGTTTGACCAAGCAGATCTATATCACCAGCGCTGCACCTGCTCCCGGTAACTCTACATTCACGGTATCGGACACTACAGGATATCTCCATTATTCGACCATCCAGCTCCAATTCGAGGCGAGGGATGAGCACAACCAGCTAATGACCGGAATCGAGAACGCACTGGAATTTGTGGTCAAGAGCGACTCCAAAGGACGTCCTTTGGTAAAAAAGGATGTGCTCATCGGTCCAGTTCGAGAAAGGCGGCATGGTATTTACACCGCAACTTTTCGGTCAAATTTGGTAGACGTCCATACTATCGTTCCAACGTTTAACGGCGCCGACATCGGGACACTGTCCCAAACGGTTACAATTAGCCTATTTGAAGGAAGATCCGTGGAGGTCTTTTCGACAACCGGCGGGCGACTAAACGGCATACGTCCTTTCAGGGCTCCTTTATTCAAAGGGGCAGAAATCTATTTCGATGTTTTTGACGCGAAGGGCGACTATGAGGCGACCCTCGAGAGTGGAGCCACCTGGTTATCAAAAACAAACTTCAACAGCACATCATTCAAGGTCACAAGCCTGCCCAATGCAAATACAGCGAAAATAAAGCTTATCCGAAAAAGGGGCACCGAAGAACTAACTTATGAATTCACACCCAAGTACTACATGCCCATCAATGATAAATTGACATTTACGCAAGCCGTTAACTCTTGCAAAGATAAAGGGTTAGAGCTTGCAAACGGCATCATTGCGAAAAGCCATAAAGATCGTGTATCTGGCCTTTGGCTATATGATAATGGTTCATCCAAATTCAAGAACACTGACTTCAAACCTGATTGGTATTGGGTTATTGGCCCCAAGTCGCTGGGGGGCGGACCTCTGCTATACCATGCAGGCTCAGGCGAGGACAAAACCGCCGACATAACCGAGAAAAGCTATTACATATGCATGAATAATTACGGACGACCCGACTAACTTACAATCCAATACACCTTCTTCGCTCCTGCAAGTCCTGGCGTACAAGACGTCAGGACTTTGCCTTTATTTCCCTGCGCCGCTGACTGACGCATGCCGCGCCCTTGTTTCACCAACGATCCGACATAGAATATTCCTTCACCTGCGCCCTGCAGTCTCTTTGAAAGATTATCACCCCACAACCTCGGATATTTCCTATAGATTGATCCGCTTCGTCACCCATACTCTCCGCCTCACAGCTTCGAATATCAAACCTGCAACCAACAAGGCACATGCATTTCAGCGCCCAGGCGCTGCAGCGCGCGCGTTTTGTGGGCTGCAGATACTTGCCTGCATCGCCCGAGCGGATGACCCCGCCGGCATATCAACCCAATAAAAAAGCAGGGGCAACTTCTTCCTGCAACTTTTCTGGCCGCCTGCAAAGCGCGGTGGGTGATACGGGCTTTCGCCAGCACTTGGCGTTTGGAGAACTTTCGGGATCATGATTAGGAAATCTCACTCGCATTTGTCACGCCCAACCCGAGCGTTGGCCTGGATGAACATCGCCATCCAGGCCACCTTGCCGTTGACCGTTGCCCTCACCCCCACCCATGCCGGTGCCGCCAGCGACCAAAAGCCTGGCGCCGTGCACACTCAACGTACCTTCCTGCATACCCTGGCCCCCGGCGAAACCGTCGAGCGCGTGGCCGCCCGCTTCAACATGACCGTCGCCGAACTGCGCACGCTCAACCAGGGCCGCACCTTCACCAATGGCTTCGACAACCTGCGCCCAGGCGACCGCCTGGAAGTGCCCAGCGCCCCGCGCGTAGCCTTGCCGGAGCTCAATTCCAACGGGGTGACCCGCGAGACGCTGGACAACCAGGACGAAGAACAGGCCCGCAAGGCCGCCAGCCTGGCCAGCGGCACCGCCAACTTCCTCACCTCGGACGTCAACAAGGGTGACGCAGCCGCGTCCATGGCCCGTGGCATGGCGGCCAGCGAAGTCAGCACCCAGACCCAGGAATGGCTGAGCCGCTTCGGCACCGCCCGCGTGCAGATCGACGTCGACGACAAGCTCTCACTGGCCAGCTCCTCCCTCGACCTGCTGCTGCCGGTCCGGGACGAAGAGAAACACCTGCTCTTCACCCAAGGCAGCATCCACCGCACCGATGACCGCAACCAGGCCAACCTGGGTGTGGGCGTGCGTCGTTTCAACGATGGCTACATGCTAGGCGCCAACACCTTCTTCGATCACGACCTCTCGCGCAGCCACTCGCGCCTGGGCGTGGGCGTTGAGTATTGGCGCGACTACCTCAAGCTCAGCGCCAACGGCTACCACCGCCTGAGCAGCTGGCGCACCTCGCCGGACCTGGACGACTACCAAGAGCGTCCAGCCAACGGCTGGGACGTGCGCGCCGAAGGCTGGCTGCCCTCCATGCCGCAATTGGGCGGCAAGCTGACCTACGAGAAATACTACGGCAGCGAAGTCGGCCTGTTCGGCAAGGACAACCGCAAGAAAAACCCGCACGCCATCACCACCGGCGTCACCTACACCCCGATCCCCCTGCTCACCTTCAGCGCCGAGCAACGTCGGGGCAACGCCGGTGCCAGCGATACCCAGTTCGGCATGCAGTTCAACTGGAGCCTGGGCCAGAGCTGGAGCAAGCAGACCGACCCAAGCAAAGTCGCCGCCATGCGCACCCTGGCCGGCAGCCGCTACGACCTGGTCGAGCGCAACAACAACATCGTGCTCGAATACCGCAAGAAAGAAGTCATTCGCCTGAACGTTGCCCGCCAGTTGGCCGGGGCCAGTGGCGAACGCAAGTCCTTGCAAGTGACGGTGCAGAGCAAGTACGGCCTGGAGCGCATCGACTGGAGCGCCGCCACCTTGCTGCAGGCCGGTGGCAAGATCGAGCACCTGGGCGGCAGCGACTATCAACTGACCCTGCCCCAATACCGCACCGGTGCCCAGGCCGTGAACACCTACACCCTGCATGGCGTGGCCGTGGACAAGCAAGGCAACCGCTCCAACCGCAGCGAAACACAAGTCACGATCAACGCGCCGGTGTTCGATGCCGCGCGCAGCACCTTCCTGCCCACCGACAGCGTCGTGCCGACCAAAGATGGCGTCCAGGTGGTGACCTTGACCGTGCGCGACGCCCAGGACGGCCTGATCGATGTGCCGCTGAGCGACCTGAGCATGGCCGTGACCCGTGGCACCGCGAGCACCGGCGCCAAGGTCTCGGACTTCAGCCGTAAATCGGTCGGGGTGTACGAAGTGACCGTCACCGCCGGCACCCTGCCGGAGGCCCTGACCCTCACGCCGTCGGTCCAGAACACCGCCTTGGCTCAAGCCAACATCGCGATCATGGACCGGGTACCCGACGCCGGCACCTCCACTTTCAAGATCGCTCCCGACGAGATCGACACCACCGGCACCGACGTGGCCACCCTCACCCTGACGGCCAACGATGCCGACGGCAATCCGGTCCCGGACATCGCCGATCAACTGACCTTCGCCATCAAGGATGCCGCAGGCACCTCGCCAGGCACCGGCATCACCCTCGGCCCAGTGACCGAAACCACCGCTGGCAGCTATAGCGCCCGCCTCTCCGGCACCAAGGCCGGTGTGTGGGCCGTCACCCCGCAGTTCAAAGGCAGCGCCCTCGGTACCCTCAAAGGCACCGTGACGCTGACTGCCGGCCCCATCGCGGCAGCACGCTCGACCCTCACCGCCGCGCCGAACAAAATCATCGCCGGCGGCGGCGCCATCTCGGTCCTGACGCTGACCGTCAAGGACGCCGAAGACAACCCGATCTCCGACATCGCCAGCAAACTGTCTTTCAGCGTGAAGAACGACAGCGGCGCGGATGCAGGTTCCGACGTCACCGTCACCGCCTTGACCGAATCCGCGCCAGGCGTCTACAAGGCGAACCTGAGCGGGACCAAAGCCGACACCTGGACAGTAACGCCGCTCTTTGAAAGTGCCGCCCTGGACCTCGAAGAGAAGGTAATCGTGGAGCCGGGCGCAGTGGACGTCGGCAAATCGGTTTTCACTGCCAACCCACTCTCCGTCGTGGTAGGGACTGGCGAATCCGACCTTAAACTGGAGGCCAAAGATGCCCAGGGCAATCCTGTTTCCGGCATCGCGGCAAACCTGAGCTTCGATGTGCGCGACAGCTTCGGCGCACCGGCGGGTTCCGAAGTGACCATCACCCGTCTGCAGGAAACCACCCCAGGCATTTACACCGCCAAGCTCAGCGGCACCAAGGCCGAAGTCTGGACCGTGACCCCACAGCTCGAAGGCAGCGCCTTGAGCGGCTTGGCCACCGACGTGACCTTGGTTGCCGGTACCTTGGACACTTCCCTGTCCAAATTCACCGCCGCACCAAACCCTATCGTTGCCAACGGCGGCGACAGCTCGCAGCTCACTCTTAGCGCCAAGGACGCCAAGAACAACCCGATCTCTGGCCTGGCAACCAAGCTCACCTTCACCGTGAAGAACGACCATGGCCAGGAGGCCGGCACAGCCGTCACCATCGAGAACCTGAGCGAGTCCGCGCCAGGCACCTATACCGCGACCCTCAAAGGCAGCAAGGCCGACACCTGGACCGTGGCGCTCATCCTCGACGGCGCCGCCACCGGCATGAGCGAGAAAGTGATGCTGATCGCTGGCGTGGTGGACGCAGGCACCTCGACGATCGCCGCCGCCCCGGACACCATCACAGCGAATGGTTCCACCCCGTCCGAACTGACCTTCACTGCCAAGGACGCCAAAGGCAACCCGGTCACCGGTATCGTTGGCGACCTTGCCTTCAACGTAACTGACAGCGCTGGCGGTGCGGCGGGTAGCGACGTGACCGTGGAACCCCTCAAGGAAACCACCCCGGGTACGTACACCGCGACGCTCAAAGGGAGCAAGGCCGATGTCTGGACCGTCACCCCACAGCTCAAGGGCAGCGCCATCGGTAGCCTCGCAGCCAAGGTGACCCTGACGCCCGATGCACCGGACGCCAGCCGGTCGAGCTTTGCCGCCGCACCGACCCCCATCGAAGCCAGCGGCAGCGCTTACTCGGTTCTGACATTCACCGCCATGGACGCCAAGGACAACCCGGTCACCAAGAGTGCCGACAAAGTGACCTTCAGCGTGAAGGACAGCAGCGGCGGCGATGCTGGCTCTGATATCACTGTCACCGAGGTGAAAGAAACCTCACCGGGCGTGTACGAAGCGAAGCTGAGCGGGACCAAGGTCGATACCTGGACCGTAAGGCCAGTGTTCGAGGGTGCCGCTGTCGGCAGCCTGAGCGAAACCGTGACCCTGATAGCCGGCCCGGTCGCACCGGGTACGTCGAGCTTCACCGCCAATCCACCCCGCGTCCTCGCTGGCAGCGGAAACACCAGCAAACTGACGTTCACTGCCCAGGACGCGCACAACAACCCGGTCACCGGCCTCGCGAGCAAGCTGAAGTTCATTGTCGAAGGCACTGCCGGCATACCGGCGCCAGGAGATGTCGATGTCAGCGCGATCACGGAAATCGGCACCACTGGTGTGTACGAGGCATCGTTGGGTGGCACGCGGGTAGGCACCTATACCGTGACGCCACAGGCCGATTCGGTGGACCTGACGGCTCTAGCGCAGCCTTTCGAGTTGTACGCTGCCGGCCCGCCATCGGAGGCTCATTCTAAAATCCAGGTAAGCAAGGACGTGGTCCGTGCAGATGGTGTCGACAAGAGCGAGATTACCTTCACCGTGGCGGACGATACCGGCCAGCCGGTCAGTGGAATTGCGGATAAAATCACATTTGTAGCCTTGGATAGGGGCAATAACCCAGAAACCAGCATCTCATTCGGCGACATTGCTGAATCAGGAACCTCAGGTGTCTACACTTCCTGGGTGTCAGGTGATGTGAATGGAAAATTAAACGGGCAATACAAGGTAGTGCCGCATATCGAGGGTAAACAGTGGAGCAAATACGCCGCATTCGAATTGTTGAGTATCGCATTTAGCGGCGCTGTTAATGCGTATGGCACGATTCTCTCCTTCCCGGAACACAGTGGGTTCCCAAACACAGGCTACTTAGGTGCGGAGTTCACTTTGAAGATCTCGGGGAATGCCAACCCTGACGACTATGAATGGACATCCAGTGTGGCTTGGTTGGCCTCCCAAGGAGCAGGCCGGTTCAAGTTCATTTCCGAACCACCAGTCGGTATCATAGGCGTGACTCTCAAGGCCAAGCGAAAGACCAGCAATGTCGAGCTGACCTATAATTTCACTCATACAGGTTGGTTCCATATAGGCGAAAAAAGTATGTCGTTAACACCCGCCGAACTTGAGGACCAGTGCCGCGCAATGTCGATGATGACTGTGGGCGATAGGGCCTATACGGGAGAGGTGGGAGTCCCGAAAATGAAGGGCGTGCTCAGAGAATGGGAGGAACTGACACCAGATGATTATTTCTTGATTCATGCGGGTGGCTGGAACCGTTTGCCAGGAACAAAATTCAACAACTCGCCTGACGATCCCGGAGACTTGACCAAACCGGTCCGCCTCCTTTGCTGGCGACTCTAAAACAAGCCCCGGTTCTTACCGGGGCTTTTTTATTTGACCAGCCTAGACCAGGAGTATCCCCGCTATTTAACGCACGATCTTTCTACCCCTCTCCCCTGCTCAATCGGCACCCGCCGCGCCAGATGATCGGCCGCGATGAAACCAAACGTCATCGCCGGCCCGATCGTCGACCCTGGCCCTGGGTAGGTCTTGCCCATCAACGCCGCGCTGGTATTGCCGATGGCATACAACCCTTCGATCACCGCCCCGTCCGCGCGCAACACGCGGGCGTCGGCGTCGGTGCGCAGGCCGCCTTTGGTGCCCAGCTCGCCGGCATCGATGCGCAGGGCATAGAACGGCCCGCGCTCCACCGGCCCCAGGCACGGGTTGGGCCGGCAGTTGCTGTCGCCGTAATAGCGGTCGAACAGGCTGTCGCCCTTGCCGAACTGGGTGTCCACGCCCCGGGTCGCCATCTGGTTGAAACGCTGCACGCTCTGCCCAAGGCCCGACGCGCTCAAGCCGATCTTGCCCGCCAACGCCGCCAGGCTGTCGGCGCGGTAGATGACGTTGTCCAGCCAGCCCTCGGGGATCTTGCTGTCCGGCTGCACCGAGCCAGGCAGCAACACGCCACAGGGGTAGCGCTTGCGGTATTCGGCATCGAAAATCAGCCAGGCCGGCACGTTGGCGCCGGTGCGCGCCTGGTCGGCGTACATGGCGTAGATGATGTCCGGGTACGGCGCGGCCTCGTTGACGAAGCGCTCGCCCCGGCCATTGACCAGGATGCACCGCGGAAACGCCCGCTCGACGAACAGCGCCCGTTGCTTCTCCTCGCCCGGCACCCGCACGGTGGGTGCGCCCCATACATGGTCCATCAGCGCCACGTCCGCCCCCTGCGCAAGGCCTGCGCGGATGCCGTCGCCCGTGTTGATCGGCGGCGCGGCGGTCCATTCGGCGCGGGTCGGGCTGGGCAGGTACTGCTCGCGCATTGGTTGGTCGGCTTCGAAGCCGCCGCACCCGAGAATCACTCCAAACGCCGCGCGCACGTTCAACGGCTGGCCCTGACGCTCGACCACCAACCCCGTCACCTTACCCCCATGGCTCAACAGGTTGCGCATCGGCGCTTGCAACCACAACTCGATCTGCCGCGTCTGCATCGCCACGCGCAGGCTGGCGACCAGGGCGTTGCCCAGGGTCAAGCGCCGATCACGTCGCGTGCGCCGGCGCCAGGCAAAGTCGGCCATGTATTTGAGGCCCAGGCGCGCGGTGAGCCACAGCCAGCCGGGCTCCTTGGCCAGAATGGTGTGGGCCTCGACCTGAGTCATGGCGATGCGCCCGGCGATCAAGGTCGCAGGCGACGGCGCGCGCAGACGCTGGAATTCATCCCCCAGGCGCGCCGCATCGAAGCTCGCCGGCTCCATGGTGCGGTAGCCGGGCTTGCCGCCCTCGCGTTCGGGGTAGTAGTCCGGGTAGCGCTTCACGGCGCGAAAGTACGTCTGCGCCTGGGCGGCCAGGTAGCCGACCATGCGCGGGCCATGCTCCAGATAAGCCTCGATGCGCGCTGGGTCGTAGTCCTCGCCGACCGTGGCACGCAGGTAGGCCCGGGCCTCTTCCCGCGAATCGTTGCCACCGAGCCCTTCGATCTGGTCGTTACAGGGGATCCAGATCCCGCCCCCGGAGATGGCGGTGGTGCCGCCGTACTCGGCGGCCTTCTCCACCATCAATACCGACAGCCCCTGGTCGTGGGCCCGTAGCGCCGCAGTCATGGCCCCAGCGCCTGAACCGACCACGACCACGTCGTAGACGGCGTCCCAGTGCACAGCCTGCTGATTGTTGTTCATCGATGCACCTCCCCGCTGGCGGCCGCTGGCCGCGATTCCATGGAGATCGCACTATGTCACATATTTTTATTTGTGAGCCATTGCGATGACACAAAAACTTGCAGCCGTGCCATTAAGTGCGACAATCGCCGCCACTTCCAATGATCACAGAAGGTTCCGCCATGACCCGACAACTGCGCTGGGGCGATGCCAGCCGTATGGACAGTGCCGAGCAAGGGCGCCAGCAGATCCTCGAATGCGCCCTGGCGGCGATGAGCGAGATGGGCCCGGAGGGGTTTGCCATCGACGACGTGGCGCGCCGGGCGAATATTTCCCGACGCACGCTCTACCGCTACTTCGCCACCAAGCAGGCACTGGTACAGGCGGTGATCAGCAGCGAGAACGCCGGATTCTTCAGTGCCATGCAGGAGCAGTTGGTCAGCTTCGAGGACGACTTCGAGCGCTACCTGGAGGAATGCCTGTGCTTTGCCGTGCGCTACCGCGACCAGCACCGGGGTGGGTTTCACCAGGGCTACCTGGCCAAGGCGGCCAGCCCCGAGGTGTTCGCCTACATCCTTGAGGACATCGCGCCGTTGTGGCAGCAAGTGCTGGCAGGCCCCTTCGAGCGGCACGTGCAGCGCCACGGCGCCAGCGTCAGCCTGGACGACAGCATCGCCCTGATCAGCCGGCTATGCCTGGCCTACTGCCTGGTGCCCGAGGCGCCCGAGCAGATCCGCAAGCAATTGCGCCTGCTGCACCACATCGGTACCTGAGCCCGTCAGGGCAACAGGCGCATGGAACTGGGCACCGGCATGTAGCACGGCTGGTAATTGGGCTGGCAGTAGTAGGCCATGCTCAGCGGCATGGGCAAGGGGCGTGTGACCGCGGCCACATAGGCGGCGGCGAAGGCACACACGATCAGGGTCAGGCAAAATCTTGTTGTTGTTTTCATGGCCATGCCTCTATGCGCGAGGGAGACGTTGTGAAGCCAGACTAGAAGCGACGTTCTCGGCCCGCCTCGTCCAAACGGACGAGGCGGATCAATTTCACGACAGCGCCCGACGGATGTCCGCCGCAGCCCCCTGCAACGCTCGGGCGGCCGCCTCGACGAACGGCGCCAGGCTGACGAAGCCATGCACCATGCCGTCGCAGCGCTGCAAACGCACCGCCACCCCGGCCGCCTGCAGGCGCTCGGCGAAGGCCTCGCCCTCATCGCGCAGCGGGTCGTACTCGGCAGTCAGCAGCGTGGTGGCCGGCAGGCCCTGCAAATCGTCATCGCGCAGCGGCGAGGCCAAGGGGTCGGCGCCCTGCTCCGGGCGCTCCAGGTACTGCGCCCAGAACCATCCCATCATTGCCCGCGACAACAGGTAGCCCTCGGCGAAGTCGCGATAGGACGCGCTGTCGCACGCCGCGTCCGTCACCGGGTAGAACAGGCATTGGTGACGGATCGCCGGGCCCTGGCGCTCCCGGGCCAGCCGGCTCACGGCAATGGCCAGGTTGCCGCCGGCGCTGTCCCCGGCCACCGCCAGGCGGCGGGCGTCCACCCCCAGCGCATCGGCCTGCTCGACCAACCAGCACGTGGCGGCGTAGCAGTCCTCGGGCGCCGCCGGGAAGCGCGCCTCCGGCGCCAGGCGATAGCCCACCGACACCACCACCGCGCGGGTCTCAAGGGCCAGGGCGCGGCACAGGTTGTCGTGAGTGTCGAGGGTGCCGATGACAAAGCCGCCGCCATGGAAGAACACCAGCAGCGGCAAGTCCTCGCGGGCCACCGGGCGGTACAGGCGCGCCGGCAGCAGGCCCGCCGCCCCGGCCACTTGGAGGTCGCGCACTTCGGCCATGTCCGCCCCCGGCAGCGGCGGTATCAGGTTGTCGGCGTGCAGGCGGTATTGCACGGCATCGAGTGTGGCGTAGTCCGGCTCGCCCTGGGCGGTGAAGCCCTGGAGCACGGCGGCCAGCTGGTTATCGAGGGGCATGGCGCTCTCCTTGAACGTTGCGAGGTAGGCATGCACGCCAGTAGATCGGCACCGTCGATAGCGGCCATCGTCCGTTCAGACGATGACCGATGCGTCACGCGCGGCAGAATCACTCGGGTGCATCAGTACCGCCAACCGAGCTGCCAGTGACCAAGGTGGCGTGGTACGGCCGGCGGCCCCAACAAAGACCGGAGAACAACAACATGAGCACGCTGCACCGTATCGAAGCCAAACTGCTGGAGGACCGCTACGCGCGCGGCTGGCATTGCCTGGGCCTGGCGGCGCAATACCGTGATGGCAAGGCGCACCGCCTGGATGTCTTCGGCACCCGCCTGGTGGCCTTCCAGGGCGAGGACGGCCAGCTCAACATCCTCGACGGCTATTGCCCACACATGGGCGCTGACCTGAGCACCGGCTGCATCGAAGGCAACGCCATCCGCTGCCCCTTCCACAGCTGGCGCTGGAACGCCGACGGCGTGTGCGACGACATCCCCTACGCCAAGCGCATTCCTCCACGGGCGAAGATCAAGCGCTGGCCGATCATGGAGCAGAACCATCTGCTGTTCGTGTGGAACGATCCCGAAGGCAACCCGCCGATCGCCGAGCAGGCCATCCCACGCATCGACGCCTGTTTCGACGACGCCTGGGCCCACTGGGAAATCGCCGATCTGAAGATCGACACCAACTGCCGCGAACTGATCGACAATGTCGCCGACATGGCGCACTTCGGCAGCGTGCATGGCGCACCGGTCGATGAATTCAGCAACGTTTTCGAGGGCCACACCGCCGCCCAGATCATGCGGGCGCGCAGCGAGCGGTTGTCCGGTGACAGCGAGCTGACCACCGTGGCCACCTACTATGGCCCGGCCTACCAGATCACGGAAATGACCGGTGCCATGGGCGGGCAGCCGATCCACTCGATCCTGCTCAATTGCCACGTACCGATCGACCTGAACAGTTTCACCCTGCGCTATGGCGTGCTGGTCAAGAAAATCCCAGGACTGTCCGAGGAGGAAAACCAGGCCATCGCCAAGGCCTACGTCAAGCAGGCCCAGGAAGCCTTCTACGAGGATGTGGCCATCTGGCACACCAAGACCCGCGTCGACAACCCGCTGCTGTGCGACGGCGACGGCCCGGTGTATCAGTTGCGTCGCTGGTACGAGCAGTTTTACACCGACGTCGCCTTGCTGGCCGATGAGACCCGCGACTGCAAGCAATTCGTCGTGCGCAGCCGCGAGCGCGCTTGACCGTTACACCGCCTGGCACAACCTGGCAACCGCCCGAACGGGCGGCTGTCGGGCCCCCGCAACAGGACATTGCGCGCGGACAAGGGCTGCCTATATGCTCGCGGCGCCAATGCTAATAATAAGAAGCGGTAACCACCGATGCAGACTCTCAGTTTCGAAGACTTCAGCGAGCTGGTCGGCCAGCTCTACGAGGGCCCGCTGGAATCCATCCCCTGGGTCACCTTTCTCAATCAGCTCAACAGCCTGCTGCACAGCAAGTACGTCACCTTCATCCTGCGCCCGCCCAGCACCCAGGTCGACGGCCTGATGGTCAGCACCACCGGCAGCTCCAGCGACGCCACCGCGTCCTACAACAAACACTTCTTCGCCTTGGACCCGTTCGTCGGGCTGCCCAACCGGGAAGTGGTGGCCCTGGCCGACTTCATGCCCGAGGCCGAGCTCAAGCAGTCGGAGTTCTTCCGCAATTTCCTGGAGCCGGTGGATGTGTTTCACATCCTGGGGGTGGACATCAACACCAACGACGGCGCTCAGTGCCGCCTGCGTATCAGCCGCGGGCGTGACGATGCGCCCTTCGTCGAATCGGAAAAACACCTGCTGGCGCGGTTCATCCCGCACCTGGAACGTTCGATCAAGCTGCACATGCAGCTCAACCGCATCGAGACTGAACGCAACCTGTACGCCGGCGCCGTCGACCAGATGGCCGTGGGCACGATCATCCTCGACGACACCGGCAAGGTGCTGCAGACCAACCAGGTGGCCGAGCGCCTGCTGCAGGAAAAGGACGGCATCAAGCAGGTCAATGATGGGTTGCAGGTCGGCAGCGCCCGGGATACCCAGGAGTTTCGTCGCTTGGTGCGCCAGGCCATGCTCTCGCAGAAGGGCAACCTGGCGTCGGTGGTCGAGGCCATGCGCGTCAAGCGCCCCTCCGGGCGTGCCGACCTGGGCATCATCGTGCGTTCAGTACCGCTGTCGGCCTGGAGCGAGGGCAAACAATGCCCGACCGTGGTCATTTTCATCAGCGACCCGGAGCAGCAATCCTCGGCGCCCCAGGAGATCGTCCGCGCCCTGTTCGACTTCACCCCGGCCGAAACCCAGTTGGCGATGCTGCTGGCCAACGGCCTGACCCTCGACGAAGCCTCCGAGGAACTGGGCATCAGCCGCAATACCTCGCGTGCGCACCTGCGCTCGACCTTCTCCAAGACCGGCGTCACACGCCAGACCATGCTCGTGCGGTTGATCCTGCGCAGCGTCGCCACCTTGGGCTGAAGCCCCGCCCCACCCCCCTGCCTGGCCATCGTCCGCTCGGACGATGGCAGGTGCCGGCTGGCAGCGCACAGTAGCCCCTGTCGCTTTCCGTCGCCAGAGGCCCCGCCATGCGCCAGAGCCCAACCATCCTCAAGACCGAGCTGCTGGCCCAGAGCAGCCACTTCCAGATCGAAGCCCTGCACCTGCGCTTTAGCAATGGCCAGCATCGCGTCTACGAGCGCCTGCGTGGTACCGGCTACCGCTCGGTGCTGCTGGTGGCCATGCCGGATCCGCAGCATGTGCTGATGGTGCGCGAGTATGCGGTGGGGGTCGAAGGCACCATTCTCGGTTTGCCCAAGGGCGGTGCCGATACCGGTGAGGGCTATTTGGAGGCGGCGCAGCGTGAGTTGGGTGAGGAAGTCGGCCTGCGGGCCGGTCGGCTGACCGAGCTGGGTGAGCTGACCTTGGCGCCGGGGCATCTGTGTCACCGTTGTCGGGTGGTGCTGGCTGAGCAGCTGAGTCCTTGCAGCAATGACGGTGGGGATGAGCCGGAGCCTTTGGAGTGTTTGGCGGTGGCTTTGGCGGACGTTCCCAAGCTGGTGGCCTCGGGTGAGCTGCATGAGGCTCGGGCTATTGCAGCGTTGTTCATGGCGATGGGGGTGATTGCGCAGCGGGGGTGAGTTGGGCTTTCAGGTTGTGTGGATATCCGGTTTTAGCGGTGGCGCCACCGGCGCTTTTCGCCTTTACGGCGACCTACTTTTGCTCTTGGGCAAAAGTAGGCAAAAACCGCTGGCTCCCACATCCGGCCCGGCGCTTCGCACCGGGTCCCCTCGCTGCGGTGTCTTACGGGGCTTCGCGGCCTCCGGCTGGCTACGCCAGCCTCCATCTCGCGACTTCGGCTACGCCGAAGGGCGCTGCGCGCCTGCCCCTCCAGACACCTCCTCTCGGCCTTCTGAGGTCGCGATCGGTGGTGGCTGAACAGTCGCGCATCAAAAGCAACGGCAACGGCAACGGCAAGGGCAAGGGCAAGGGCAAGGGCAAGGGCAAGGGCAAACAAGCTGATTATTTGTTCTGGTCTGCGCTGGAGACTGTGGGAGCGGTGGTTCGGCGCTCAGGCGCCGACCTGACGGTCGGCGCAAATGCTTGTGGGTGCTGGCGCAGTTGCGATGGGCTGCAAAGCAGCCCTTTGGGGTTTCAGGTTGGCAGGAGGTTGCGGGCGCGGGAGAGGGTCAGGGCGAGGTCTTCGATCATGTCTTCTTGTCCTCCCACGGTGCCGCGGCGGCCTAGCTCTACCAGCAGGTCGCGGGCGGGGATGCCGTACTTGAGCTCGGCGCGCTTGGCAAACAGTAGGAAGGAGCTGTACACACCGGCGTAACCGAGTGTCAGGGCGTCGCGGTCCAGGCGGATGGGCTGGTCCATCATCGGCACCACGAGGTCTTCGGCCACGTCCATGATGCGGTACAGGTCCACGCCGCTGTTCACGCCCATGCGCTCGAGTACGGCGACGAACACTTCCAGCGGGGTGTTGCCGGCACCGGCACCCAGGCCGGCCACGGAGCCGTCGATACGCACCGCGCCGGCTTCGATCGCGGCCAGGGAGTTGGCAATCGCCATGCCCAGGTTGTGGTGGCCGTGGAAGCCCACCTCGGTTTTCGCCTCCAGCCCTTGGCGCAATACGCCGATCTTCTCACTGACTTCATCGGGCAGCATGTAGCCGGCCGAGTCGGTGCAGTAGATGCAGTTGGCGCCGTAGCTTTGCATCAGGCGCGCTTGCTCCAGCAGCTTCTCGGCGCTGACCATGTGCGCCATCATCAAGAAGCCCACGGTGTCCAGGCCCATCTTCGCCGCCATGCCGATGTGCTGCCCGGAGACGTCCGCCTCGGTGCAGTGGGTGGCCACGCGGATGGTCGAGACGCCGTGCTCGTGGGCCATCTTCAGATGATCCAGAGTGCCGATGCCTGGCAGCAGCAAGGCCGAGACCTTGGCCTGCTTGAGCTTGGGGATCACCGCGCTGAAGTACTCCTCATCGCTGTGCGCCGGGAAGCCATAGTTCAACGAGGCCCCACCCAGGCCATCGCCGTGGGTGATTTCGATCAGCGGCACGCCGGCGGCGTCCAGGCCGGTGGCCACATCGACCATCTGCTTGAGGCTGATCTGGTGGCGCTTGGCATGCATGCCGTCACGCAGGCTCATGTCGTGCAACAGCACGTTCTTACCTTGAAGGTTCATCACCACCTCTCCTCAGCGGGCTGGCAATTGCAGGGTGCCCTTGTGGGCTTCTTCGGCGAACATCTCGGCGGTGCGCAGGCCGGCGGCGGTCATGATGTCCAGGTTGCCGGCCGACTTGGGCAGAAAGTCCCCCAAGCCTTGCACCTCGATGAAGATCGATACCTTGTTGCCGTCGAACACCGGGCCGTTGACCAGCTTGTAGCCGGGCACGTAACGCTGGACCTCTTCGACCATGCTCAGCACCGACGCGCGGATGGCGTCCTGGTCGGGGGTGTCGTCGGTCAGGCAATGGATGGTGTCGCGCATCATCAGCGGCGGCTCGGCCGGGTTGATGACGATGATCGCCTTGCCGCGACGGGCGCCACCGATACTTTCCACCGCGCCTGCGGTGGTGCGGGTGAACTCGTCGATGTTCTGGCGGGTACCGGGGCCCACGGAGCTGGACGACACGGTGGCGACGATCTCGCCATAGGCCACTGGCTGCACCCGCGACACTGCCGCCACCATCGGGATGGTCGCCTGGCCGCCGCAGGTGACCATGTTGACGTTCATCGCGAGCTTGGCCGCGTGCTCCTTGAGGTTGACCGGCGGTACGCAGAACGGGCCGATGGCCGCCGGGGTCAGGTCGACCATGATCACGCCCAGCTCGTTGAGCTTGCGGCTGTTGTGCGCATGCACGTAGGCCGAGGTGGCGTCGAAGGCGATGCGGATGTCATCGTCCAGCACATGGGGCAGCAGGCCGTCGAGGCCGTCGGCGGTGGTCTTCACCCCCATCGCCCGGGCCCGCTTGAGGCCTTCGGACTCCGGGTCCACGCCCACCATCCACACCGGCTCGATCCACTGCGAGCGGCACATTTTCATCAGCAGGTCGGTGCCGATGTTTCCCGGGCCGATAATGGCCGCTTTTAGTTTCTGGCTCATGGGCCTTGCTCCTCGATCAGGCTCGGAAGGACACCTGGGCACTGCCCAGGCCGTCGATGGTCAGGGAAAAGCGGTCGCCTGCCCGCACCGGCTCCAGCGGCACCAGCGAGCCGGAGAGGATCACCTCGCCCGCCTTGAAGGGGATGCCGAAGGCGCCGAGGGTGTTGGCCAGCCAGGCGACCGCGGTCAACGGGTTGCCCTGCACCGCCGAGCCCAGGCCCTCGCTCAGCAGCTCGCCGTTCTTGAATACGCGCATGTGCAGCGCCGGCAGGTCGAGTTCGCGCGGGTCGACGCGTTCCTGGCCGAGCACGAACACGCCGCACGAGGCGTTGTCGGCCACGGTGTCCTGAATGCGGATGCGCCAGTCATGGATGCGTGAGTCGACGATCTCGAAGCACGGCGTAACGTAATCGGTAGCCGCCAGCACATCGGCCTCGGTCACTCCCGGGCCGATCAGGTCGTGCTTGAGCACGAAGGCGATCTCGCCCTCGGCGCGCGGCTGGATCAGGCGGTTCTCGGCGAGCGAGATGTCGGCGCCATTGTCGAAGGCCATACCCCGGGTGATGAAGCCGAAGTCCGGCTGGTGCACATCGAGCATGCGCTGCACGGCAGCCGAGGTGACGCCGATTTTCTTGCCGACGATGCGATCGCCCGCCGCCACCCGGCGTTCGATGCAGTGCAGGGAAATATGGTAGGCGTCTTCGATGCTGATCTGGGGCCAGCGCTCGGTCAGCGGGGCCAGGGTCTGGCCGTCGCACAGGGCCTGGTAGAGTTCGTCGCCGTGCTGGCGGCGCAGTTCGAGGCTCATGCTCGGCCCTCCGCGAGGAACGCCAGGCATTCGCGGTTGAACAGCTCACGGTGCTCGACCATCACCCAATGGCCACACTCGCTCAGTAGCACGAAGCGGATGCGCTGGCAGGCCTGCATCAGGGTGTTGGCCCCGGACACCGGACAGAACTTGTCGTTCATGCCCCAGAAGCCGAGGATCGGGCAAGCTAGCTGCGACAGCTGTTCGGCCATGTTCGGCACCTCCATGGTCGAGAGCACGCACGGGGGCTGCTCAGCGACCACCGCGACGCGCTCGGCGACGGTGTCATCGTCGATCAGCGAGGGGTCGAACAGTTGCAGGCCCAGCAGGCGCCTCATGCCGGCAGCGTCGCGCAGCTCGCCACTGGCAAAGGCCGCGGCCATGCGCTGGATGCCTTCCATCTGTAGGTAGTACTGGGCCTTGTCCATCAACCCGCCGGGGGCCATCAGCACCAGGCGCGCCACCCGCTGCGGCTGGCGCAGGGCGATGGCAATGGCGATGGCGCCGCCCAGGGAGTTGCCGACCAGGGTGCAGCGCTGGATGTCCAGCGCGTCGAGCAGCCCCAGCAACGCCTCGACGAAGAAATCCAGGGTGTAGGCGGTCTGTGGTTTGTCCGAGGCGCCGTAGCCCGGCAGGTCCGGCACGATGGCGCGGTAGCCGGCGGCGGCGAATTGCGGGTAGTTGCGCTTGAAGTTGCTGTGGCCGCTGGCGCCCGGACCGCTGCCATGGATGAACACCACCGCCTCGCCCGTGCCGACGTCCTGATAGTGCAGTTGCAGGCCATCCGCCAACCTGACCTTGTGCCCTTGCGCTGCTGCGCCCATGGGGAAACCTCCCGGCTTGTTGTTGTACCGGGATTATTCAGAGCGGCCAGGGCATACGGCATCGTCCAACAAGACTACAAGCGGCGCCCCTAGTCCCTTTGGACGTTGGCCGCACGGCAATGGCTGCCTAGCATCGAGGCAACCTTCCGACAGACAAGACAAGGCATTTCCATGCATGACCCATTGGATTTTCGCGGCAAAGTGGTTCTGGTCACAGGTGGTGCCAAAGGCGTGGGTCGCGGTATCACCCGCCGCTTCCTGGAGTGCGGTGCGAACGTGGTGATCTGCGGCCGCCAGGCACCGGAGCGGCTGCCCAGCGGCGGCGGCAAGCAGGCGGTGTTCATGCAGTGCGACGTGCGTGACCTGGAGCAGCTCGAGCAATTGATCGATAACGTGCTCAAGTTCTTCGGCCGCCTCGATGTGCTGGTCAACAACGCCGGCGGCGCGCCGTTCGCCGAAGCGGCCACGGCCTCGCCACGGTTTTCCGAGTCCATCGTGCGGCTCAACCTGCTGGCCCCGCTGAACCTGTGCCAGTTGGCCAACCGGGTGATGCAGGAGCAGGCCGAAGGCGGCGCCATCGTCAACATCTGCAGCGTCAGCGCCACCCGCCCCTCGCCCGGCACCGCCGCCTACGGCGCCGCCAAGGCCGGCTTGCTCAACCTGACCCGCTCGCTGGCGGTGGAGTGGGCGCCCAAGGTGCGGGTCAATGCGGTCACTGCCGGGTTGATCCTGACCGAACAGGCCGAACTGCATTATGGTGACGCCCAGCAACAGGCCCAGGTGGCCGCGACCGTGCCCTTGGGCCGCTTGGCCGAGCCGGACGACATCGGCGACACCTGCCTGTACCTGGCCTCGCCGCTCGCCCGCTATGTCAGCGGCGCCGACCTGATGGTGCACGGCGGCGGCGAACGCCCGGCTTTCCTCGATGCGGCGAAAAGCCAGTGACCTGGGCACAGCCAATGGCACCGAGGACTTCCCGGTGTTCGCGGGTAAATCCGCTCTCGTAGACGCAGGCAAAGCCTGCGATGGGCTGCAAAGCAGCCCCATTTGCACCGACTCCACAGACCAGAACGCAGCGTAGCACCTGGGGGAGCGGCGGTTCGGCGCTCCGATTCACCCGCGAACACCGGCGTAGCCGGTGCCATCGCTCTCAACGCGGCTGCAGGTTCACTTCGCTCCAGAAGGCCTTCATGCTGCGGATCAGGCCGTGCTCATCGAACTCCATCACATCGATCACCTGCAGCGAGCATTCGCGCCCGTCCCAGGTGAGGTCCACCCGAAACGGCACGGCGCCGCAGCCGTTGTGGGTAGCGCGCACAGGTCCGGTGAGGGCTGCGGACACATTCATCTGCCCCAACCCTTGCCGATAGAACGCACTGATCGCGTCCATCCCACGCAACGGCGGCTGGCCCACCGGGTCTTCGACGGTGGCATCCTCGGCGTACAACGCCAGGATGCCGTCGATGTCCCCGGCGTCCACCAGCTCGACGTAACGCTGCATGCTCGCCTGCACCTGCTCTGGCGTCGGCAGGCCCATCTCAAGCCACCTCGAACAGCGCAGCAGCGCCCATGCCACCGCCGATGCACATGCTCACCACCACATAGCGCACACCCCGGCGTTTACCCTCGATCAACCCATGCCCGACCATCCGCGCCCCCGACATGCCAAACGGGTGGCCAATGGCAATTGCGCCGCCGTTGACATTGAGGCGGTCGTTGTCGATGCCCAGTGTGTCGCGGCAGTACAGCACCTGGCAGGCGAACGCTTCGTTGAGCTCCCACAGACCGATGTCATCGACCTTCAGGCCATGGCGCTTGAGCAGTTTGGGGATCGCGTACACCGGCCCGATGCCCATCTCGTCGGCCTCGCAACCGGCCACCGCCAGCCCGCGATAGATACCCAGCGGTTGCAACCCGCGCTGCTCGGCCAAGCGCGCGCTCATCAGCACCGAGGCCGAGGCGCCGTCCGAGAGCTGGGAGGCGTTGCCAGCGGTGATGAAACGCCCGGCTTCGGTCCACTGCCCGCCCCCCCACACCGGCTCCAGGGCCGCCAGGCTGGCGGCGGTGGTGTCGGGGCGGTTGCACTCGTCCTGCAACAGGGTCACCGCTTCATGACGGCTCTCGCCGCTGGCCTTGTCGACGATCAGCTTCTGGGTGGTCAACGGCGCCAGTTCAAGATCGAAGCGCCCGCCCTGTTGCGCGCTGGCGGTGCGCAGTTGGCTCTGCAGGCTGTAGGCATCTTGTTCGTCACGGGTGATGCCGTAGCGCTGGGCGACGATTTCGCCGGTCTCGAGCATCGGGATGTAGGCCCGCGGGTCGCGTTCACGCACCAGGGTGGACTGCCAGCGGTAGAGGTTCTTGTGCTTGTTCTGCACCAGGGAGATCGACTCCAGGCCACCGGCCACGGCAATGTCGAGCTCGTTGCAGAGGATGCCCTTGGCAGCGATGGCGATGCTCATCAGGCCCGAGGCGCACTGGCGCTCCACCGCCATGCCGGACACCTGCACCGGCAGCCCGGCAGCCGTGGCGCACAGGCGCCCAAGGTTGTAGGCCTGAGTGCCCTGCTGGGCGGCGGCGCCGATGATCACATCGTCCACTTCGTCCGGCGCGATGCCTGCGCGGCGTACCGCTTCGGCTACCACGTGGCCACCCAGGGTCGGGGCCTCGGTGTCGTTGAAGGCGCCGCGAAAGGCCTTGCCGATGGGCGTACGCGCCGTGGAAACGATCACTGCTTCGTTCATGCTGGACTCCTTGGATGACTCATGCCGGGTAGTACCGGCTGATGGTGTCGACCACGCAGCCAGGACGCTCCTGGCCTTCGATCTCGACGCTGACGCGGATCACCGCCTGCACCCCGCTGCCGACCGCCTCGGTCGAGACCAGCAAGGCACTGCCGCGCACCCGCGACCCCACACGCACCACCGACGGAAAACGCACACGTTCACAACCATAGTTGACGCCCATGGCGATGCCCTGGACCTCGATGATCTGCGGCAAGAACAGGTTGACCAGCGACAGGCTCAGGTAGCCGTGGGCGATGCAGGCGCCGAACGGCCCCTGGGCCGCGCGCTCGGGATCGACGTGGATCCATTGGTGGTCGCCACTGGCCTCGGCGAATAGGTCGATGCGCGCCTGGTCGATGCGCAACCAGTCGCTTTTGCCAAGCTCCTGGCCCACCGCTTCGTGCAACGCCTCGGGTGTGCGGAAGATACGCGCCATGTTCAGGCCCTCTGGCTGGAAACCGACAGCACTTCGCCGGTCATGTACGAGCTGTAGTCGCTGGCCAGGAACATCATCACGTTGGCCACTTCCCACACCTCGGCGGCGCGGCCAAAGGCCTCGTTGGCCGCCAGCTGGTCGAGCACCGCCTGGGGCGCGGAGCGGGCGAGAAAATCGTGCATGGCGATGCTCGGGCTCACCGCGTTGATGCGGATACCATGCTCGGCAGCTTCCACCGCCGCGCAGCGCGTCAGGGCCATGACCCCGGCCTTGGCCGCGGCGTAGTGAGCCTGTTGCTTCTGCGCGCGCCAGCCGAGCACCGAGGCGTTGTTGACGATGACGCCGGCGCGACGCGCCATCATGTACGGCAGCATGGCGCGGGTCATGCGCATGGTGCCGGTGAGGGTCACATCGAGCACCCGGTTCCATTCATCGTCGGGCATCTCCACCAGTGCCCGCGACCCACCCAGGCCGGCGTTGTTGATCAGCACATCGACGCCGCCCAAGGTACCCTCGGCGACCTCGACCAGGGCTCGCACCTGATCTTCGTCGGTGACATTGCACAGGCGCCCATGCACCTGGGCAAGGCCGGTGGCCTCGCGGATGCGCGTGACCGCTTCATTGAGCCGGCCTTCGTGGATGTCACTGATCATCAGGGCCCGGCAGCCCTCCTCGGCCGCACGCAAGGCGGCAGAAAAACCGATGCCGGAACCGGCGGCAGCGGTGATCAGCACCGACTTGCCGCGCAGCAGGTCATGGCCGGGAACATAGTGTGGAACGGACATGCGAAGACTCCTCGATCAGGGACGCGGGCGCGGCTCCCGGGGCATGCCCAGGGCGCGTTCGGCGATGATGTTGCGCTGGATCTCGTTGCTGCCGCCGTACAGGGTGTCGGCGCGGCTGAACAGATACAGCGATTGCAGGCGGTTGAGCTGATACGGCGCAGCCTCGAGCAACTCGGCCTGGGGGCCGAGCACGTCCATGGCCAGCTTGCCGAGGCTGGCGTGCCAGCTCGACCAGCCCAGCTTGTAGATGGTCGCCTCGCGGCGCAGCGTGCCGTCCTGAGGCCCGGAGAGCATGCGCAGCGAGTTGTAGCGCAGGATGCGTAGGCCACACCACGCCTCGGCCAGGCGCTGGCGCAGGTGCGGGTCACGGTCGGCGCCGTTGGTACGAGCGATGGCGATGATCTCGTCGAGCTCGTTCTGGAACTGCATCTGCTGGCCCAGGGTGGACACGCCGCGCTCGAAGCCCAGCAACGCCATGGCGATCTTCCAGCCCTCGCCCGGCTGGCCGACGATGTTCGACGCCTCGGTGCGGGCGTCGTCGAAGAACACCTCGTTGAACTCCGAGGTGCCGGTCATCTGCTCGATCGGCCGCACGCTGATGCCCGGCTGGTCCATCGGCACCAGCAAGAACGACAAGCCCTGGTGGCCGACGCTGCCCGGCTCGGTGCGGGCCAGCACGAAACACCAGTCCGATTCGTGGGCCAGCGATGTCCAGACCTTCTGCCCGTTGATCAGCCAGTCGCCGTTGGCATCCTGTGCGGCGCGGGTCTTCACCGCCGCCAGGTCCGAACCTGCCCCCGGCTCCGAATACCCCTGGCACCAGAACGTGGTGCCTTGGACGATGCCCGGCAAGAAACGCCGCTTCTGTTCGTCGCTGCCAAACGCCGCGATGGTCGGCCCGGCCAGGCCCTCGCCGATGTGCCCCATACGACCGGGCCCTCCGGCGCGGGCGTATTCTTCGTGGAAGATCACCTGCTGGCTGATCGACAGCCCTCGCCCGCCATGCTCCGGCGCCCAGCCCACGCAGGTCCAGCCGCCCTCGGCGAGCTTGCGCTCCCAGGCTTTGCGCGCCTCGGGGAACATGTGCTCATCCCCCGGGCCGCCGCGAAAACGCAGAGCTTCGAACTCGCCCTGCAAGTGGGCGGCCATCCATTGGGCGACCTCCTGGCGAAAGCGCTCGTCCTGCTCACTGAAACGGATCTTCATGGCTGCTCCCCGATAATCACGCTGGCGATTTGTTGCAGATGCCAGGCCGGTGCGCCGAGGTAGCTCTCGCTGGCCCGGGCACGCTTGAAATACAGATGCGGGTCGTATTCCCAGGTAAAGCCCACGCCGCCATGCAACTGGATCGACTCGGCAGCGCAGTGGAAGTACGCCTGGGAGCACTGGGACTTGGCCAGGGAAGCGGCCAGTGGCAACTCTGCGGCCACCTGGGCGTCACCGGCGGGATCCAGCGCCTCCTGGGCGACGCAGGCGGCGTAATAGCTCGCCGAGCGCGCGCATTCGACTTGCAGCATCATGTCGGCGGCGCGGTGCTTGAGGGCTTGGAAGCTGGCCAAGGGGCGGCCGAACTGCTGGCGCTCCTGCAGGTAGGCCACGCTCAGGTCCAACGCCTGTTGGGCGCCGCCGACCTGTTCGGCGGCCAGGCCCACGCAGGCCAGGCGCAGCATGTCCTGCAGTTTTGGCCAGGCCGTACCGGCCTCGCCGAGCACCGCGTCCGGGCCCACGTACAGACGCGTGAGGCGCACGCGGCCCAAACGCCGGGTCTGGTCCATGGTCGGCTGCCACTGACGCGCCAGGCCGGTCTGCCCGGCCTCGACCAGGAACAGGCTCACGCCCGCCTCGCCCGTGCTGCCGGCCAGACGCGCGGCGACCACCAGCAGGTCGGCGCTGTAGCCGTCGATCACCTGGGCGTATTCGCCGTCCAGCACGTAGCCTTCGCCTTCGGGCGTTGCCGTCACGCCAATACCTTCGGCGGACCAACCACCCCCATCGCCCCAGGCTGCGGTGCCGCGCACACGGCCTTCGGCGATGGCCGGCAGCCAGCGCTGTTTTTGCGCCTCGGTGCCGGCCAGCAGCAGCGCTGGCGTGGCCAGGCAGGCAGTGGCGAAGAACGGCGAGCACAACAGGCGCCGGCCCATCTGTTCCAGGAGGATGGCCAGTTCGACGAAGCCCAGGCCCAAACCGCCGTAGGCTTCGGGAATGTGAATCGCAGGCCAGTACATTTCGTTGCACAGGCGCTGCCAGAGGTCGGTGTCATAACCGGTTTCGCTGACCATGGCCGCGCGCACGGCGGCACAGTCGGACACATCGGCAAGGAAGCCCTCGGCCGATGCGCGGATCATTTCCTGTTCGTCGCTCAATGCAAAGTCCATCGCGGCGTCTTCTACTCGTCTGGCCCAGGTGCCTGCGAGTGTGGCCAGATGCGCTGGCGGTCGAATCGGCCAAGTGGACTAGGCGCGGTGGTGTCTGCTTCGCGGGTAAATCGGCTCCGCCGGTTATCACAAGACAACCCCGCACCAGCGAAAGGACCACGCATAGATTGTGTGTAGGCAAAAAAAAACCGCACCACCCTGGCATGTGGTGCGGCCCCGCCCTAATGGCGAAAAAACCTCGAATCAGCTGCCGTAGACTTTCTGTGCCGGCACGGCACGCTCCAGCAGCTCACCGACCGCCGCGCCCACCTGGGCCACGGCCCAACGGCCTTGGTTGTCGACCAGCGGGCCGCGCCGCCAGCCGTCGGCGATGGACAATTTGCCGCCTTCGACCTCGAACATCTGCCCGGTGACGCCAGCGGATTCGCGCGAGCCCAACCACACCACCACTGGCGCGACGTTCTCCGGAGCGAAGTAATCAAAGCCTGCTTCGGGCTTTTTCATCACCTCGCCAAACACCCCTTCGGTCATGCCGGTACGGGCCGCCGGGGCCAGGGCGTTGACGGTGATGCCATAACGCGCCAGCTCCGCCGCCTGAACCAGCGTCAAGGACGCGATACCGCCTTTGGCTGCGGCGTAGTTGGACTGCCCGATCGAGCCCTGCAGGCCCGCGCCGGAGCTGGTGTTGATGATGCGCGCATCGACCTTGACGCCATTTTTGGCCTGCTCGCGCCAGTGGCGTACGGCATGGCTGGACAGGCAGAAGTGCCCCTTCAGGTGCACCGCCACCACCGCGTCCCAGTCCGCCTCGGTGAGGCTGGCGAACATGCGGTCGCGGCAGATGCCGGCGTTGTTCACCACCACATCGAGGCCGCCGAAGGCCTCCAGCGCGGCGGCGACGATGCGTCCTGCGTCTTCGTAATGCGTGATGTCGTTGCTGTTGGCGATGGCCTGGCCATCCTGCTCGCGGATCTGCGCGACCACCGCTTCGGCTGCGTCGCGGTTGATGTCGTTGACCACCACCTTGGCGCCTTCGGCCGCGAAGGCCAGGGCGTAGGCGCGGCCCAGGCCGCCGCCTGCGCCAGTGATGACCACGACTCGGTTGTTGCAACTGCTCATGGGACTCTCCTGCGCTTACAGGCGCTCGATGATGGTGACGTTGGCCTGGCCGCCGCCTTCGCACATGGTCTGCAGGCCATAACGCCCGCCGCTGCGCTCAAGCTCGTGGAGCAGGCTGCACATCATCCGGGTGCCGGTGGCGCCCAGTGGATGGCCCAGCGCGATGGCGCCGCCGTTGACGTTGGTCTGGGCGTGGGGGTAGCCGGTCTCGTTGATCCAGGCCATGGCCACCGCGGCGAAGGCTTCGTTGATCTCCACCCGGTCGATCTGCTCCAGGCGCATGCCGGCGCGCTTGAGCGCATAGGCGGTGGCCGGGATGGGCGCGGTGAGCATCCACACCGGGTCGGCGGCACGCACGCTCATGTGATGGATGCGCGCCCGGGGTGTGAGGTTGTAGCGCTTGAGCGCCGCCTCCGAAACCACCAGTAGCGCGCTGGCCGCGTCGCAGGTCTGGCTGGAGACGCCCGCGGTGACGCGGTCGCAGCCAAACAGGATGTCGAGCTCGGCCATCTTGTCCAGGCTGGTGTGACGTGGGGTTTCGTCATGCTCGACCCCGGCCAGGGGCACGATCTCACGGGTGAAATAGCCCTGCTCGATGGCCCGCAGCGCACGGCGATGGGACTCCAGCGAATAGGCCTCCAGCGCCTGGCGGCTGAGCTGCCAGTGCTCGGCGATCATCTGCGCGGAGCGGAACTGGGTCGGCGGGGTCGAGCCGTAGCGGCGCACCCAGCCTTCGGAACCGGTGAACGGGTTGGTGAAGCCCAACGGCTCGGCGGCGGTCATGGCCGAGGAAATCGGGATCTGCGTCATGGTCTGCACGCCGCCTGCGACCACCACGTCCTGGGTGCCGCTCATCACCGCCTGGGCGGCGAAGTGCAGCGCCTGCTGCGAAGAGCCGCACTGGCGGTCGACGGTGGTGCCGGGCACCGCGTCGCTGAGGCCGACCGCCAGCCACGCGGTGCGGGCAATGTCGCCGGCCAACGGGCCGATGGTGTCGACGCAGCCAAAGATCACGTCGTCGTAGTCTTCATCGGGGATCGAATTGCGCTCGACCAGAGCGCGTAGCACGTGACCGCCCAGATCGGCCGCGTGGATATGGGCCAAGCCACCTTTGCGTCGCCCGGTGGGCGTGCGCAGGGCATCGACGATATAAGCTTCAGGCATCTTCTACCTCTGCCGACATGAACGTGGTGCCGGCCCCTATGGCCCGGCGTGAGTCGAACAGCGCCTGGCGGATCCGCGCCTTGTGCAGGGCATGGTCGCCCCAGGCCTTGTCCAGAGCCCAGGCGCGCTTCATGAACAGCTGCAGGTCGACCTCCCAGGTGTACCCCATGGCGCCATGGGTCTGGATGGCGTTGCGGGCGGCCAACAGCGCCGCCTCCGAGGCCGCCAGGCGCGCGTGGGACACCGCCAGCGCCTGCCCGGCCTCACCGTGGGCCACCGCGTGGGCGGCGCGGTACAGCGGGCCTTTGGCGAACTCGATGCGCACCGCAACATTGGCCATCAAGTGCTTGACCGCCTGGAACGAGCCGATCGGCTTGCCGAACTGCTTACGCTCGAAGCTGTAGTCCACGGCCAGGTCCACCATGCGCTTAGCCAGGCCCAGCAATTGCGCCGCGCAGCCCAGCGCGCCGCGCTCGAAGGCGCGCGCCAGCAACCGCGCGGCCTCCTCGCCACGGGCTACGCAGGTGGCCGCGCCGGGGGTCCACAGCACCTGGTACAGCTGGCGGCTCGGGTCCACAGACAGGTTGCGCACCAGCTCGGCATCTTCGCGCGGCACGGCGTGCAGCTCATCGGCGTGGCTGAGCAGCAGCAGGTCGGCCACGTGGGCGTCGCTGACCAGCGGATTGCCCGGCTCGCTCACCGCCAGGCGCGCCTGGCCCTCGGCCACGCGCCCCAGCCAGTCCGCCTTCAGGCCCTCGTGCGCCGCGCCCAGTTCGGCCAGCAGCGGCACCGCCACCAGCATGGTCTCCACCAGCGGCTCCGGCAGGCCCGCATAGCCGCATTCCTGGGCCAGCAAGACGAAGTCCAAGGCGCCCAGGCCCATGCCGCCGTACTGCTCCGGCACGGTCAAGGCAGTCAGGCCCAGCTCCACCAGTTGCCCCCAGAGCCGGTCGCAACGGCCGCTGTCGCTCTGCCACAGCTCGCGGATGCGCTCGGGCGTCACTTCGTTGATAAAGAAACTGCGTACGTTGTCCTGGAAGAGCAACTGGTCGCTGTTGAAACTAAAGTCCATGGTCTGCTCCTCAGGCACGCGGCATGCCGAGCATGCGTTCGGCAATGATGTTGCGCTGGATCTCGTTGGTGCCGGCGTAGATGGGCCCGGCCTGGGCGAACAGGAAGCCGTCCAGCCATTGACCGACGTCCCCAGCAGCCGGCGCCTCGGGCAGCAGCTCGCCGCGCAGGCCCAGGATGCTCATGGCCGTTTCGTGCATGCGCAGGTCAAGCTCGGACCAGAAGATCTTGTTGGTCGAGGACTCCGGCCCGATGCGCCCGCCTTTGACCAGCTGCGAGGCGGTCATGTAGGTGGACTGGGTGTAGGCCTCGGCATCCAGCCAGGCGCGCATCACCGCCTCGCCGATGGCCGGGTCCCGGTCGGCGCGTTCGCGGTTGGCCTGGTACAGCTGCACCAACCGCCGGGCGGTTTCCTGGAAGCGCGCCGGCGAGCGCAGCATCAAGCCACGCTCGAAGCCCGCCGTGGACATCGCCACGTGCCAGCCCATGCCCTCCCCACCGAGTACGTTCTCCACCGGCACGCGCACATCGTCGAAGAAGATCTCGGCAAAGCCTGGCAAGCCGTTGAGCTGCGCAATCGGCCGCACAGTGATGCCGGGGCTGTTGAGCGGCACCAGAATGAACGTCAGGCCGTGGTGACGCTGGGAACCCGGGTCGGTGCGGAAGATGCCGAACACCCAATCGGCCCATACCGCCCGAGTCGACCAGGTCTTCTGGCCATTGATCACATAGTGGTCGCCGTCACGCTCGGCGCGCGAGCGGATCGCTGCCATGTCCGAGCCTGCGCCCGGCTCCGACCAACCCTGGGCCCAGATGTCCTGGCCGGTGGCCATGCGTGGCAGGAAGCGCGCCTTCTGCGCCTCGGTGCCGTACTCCATCAGGGTCGGGCCGAGCAGGAAGATGCCGTTCTGGTTGACCCGCGCCGGTGCACCGGCCCGGTAGTACTCTTCTTCGAAGATCAGCCATTCGATCAGGTCGCAGCCGCGCCCGCCCAGGCGCGTGGGCCAGGTGACCATGCCCCAGCGGCCTTCGTTCAGGCGCGCTTCCCAGGCGCGGTGGGCGGCAAAGCCTTCCTCGGTGTCGAACGAAGGCAGCGGTTGGCTCGGCACATTGGCCTGGAGCCAGGCCCGCACTTCGGCGCGAAAGGCCTGCTGGGCAGGGGTGTAGGTAAGGTCCATGGTCTGCCCTCAGCCGTTGAAGTTCGCGTGGCGCTTCTCGACGAACGAGTCGCGGGCTTCCTGGGAGTCCTGGGTGCGGTAGGCCTCGAGGGTGAAGCCCTGCTCCCAGCGGTACTTGTCTTCCAGGTTGCCGTCCTCGATGCCGGTGAGCGCTTCCTTGGCCAGGCGGATCATCGCCGGGCTCTTGGCGGCGATGGATGCGGCGATGCCCAACGCGGTCTCGCGCAACTGCTCGCGCGGCACCACCCGCTCCAGCGCGCCCAGGCGGTAGGCCTCGGCGGCGTCGATCATCTCGCCGGTGAAGTACATGTGGCGCACCTTCTGCACTGGGAACAGCCGCTGCAGGTGGGCACCGCCGCCCATGGCGCCACGGTCCACCTCGGGCACGCCAAAGCGCGCGCAGTCGGACGCGACGACGATGTCAGCGGCACCGCAGATGCCAATGCCACCGCCCAGGACGAAACCGTGCACGGCGACGATCACCGGCACCTTGTTGCGATGCACGGCCTTGAAGGTGTCGTAGTTGCCCTTGTTGACCGCGACGATCAGGTTGCCGTCAGCAGCCAGCTCCTTGATATCGACCCCGGCGCAGAAGCCACGGCCTTCGGCGCGGATGACGATGGCCCTGACCTGCGCGTCCTCGCCCAGCGCCTGCAGGGTGCTGGCGATGTCGGCCCAGCCCTGGCTGTTGAAGGCATTGACCGGGGGATGGTTGAGGACCATCTCGGCAACGCCGTTATCGATGCTCACGTTGAATGGTTGCACTGGGAGTCCCCCTCACGAAATTCGGCGACACAGCGCGCCCAGGCGCTGCTCGGCGTCCCGGACGATCTGCTCTATCAATTCGGCGCAGCCCGGCAGGCTGTCGATGCCTGCGGCCACCTGCCCGGCCGGCAACACGCCTTCGGCGGGCAGACCTTCGACCATGGCTTTCTGGATGACCATCGGCGCGTTGGCCGCCATCAGGCTCTGGGCGGCGCTCAGGCCGCCGTCGCGGCGCATCTTCAGGGCGCTGCCCAGCAACTGCCCCAGGCCCAGGCCCGTGTGACGGCGGTAGGCCAGGCCACTGCGCACGGCCAGCAGCCAGCGACGCAGGCCGCTGCTGGTTTCCAGCTCATCGAGCAGCTCGTTGCGGATCATGCGTTGCGGCAAGCCATCGATGGCCCGGCTGACGATCACCGCCGCCGGGTCCTTGACCGCCAGGTAGCGCGCCAGGGTGGCCTGGGGCACCGGGCTGTCGGCGGTCATCAGAAAACGCGTGCCCATGGCAATACCATCGGCGCCCTGGGCCAGGGCCGACACCAACCCGCGGCCATCCTTGAAACCACCTGCGGCCACCACCGGCACCTGCACCGCGTCGAGCACCTGGCCCAGCAGCATGGCCGTGGGCACCGCACCGGTGTGGCCACCGCCCTCGCCGCCCTGCACGGTCACCACGTCGGCGCCCATCTCCACGGCCTTCTGCGCGTGCTTCAGCGCGCCCACCGTGGGCATGCAGACCACCCCGGCGTCCTTGAGCCGGGTGATCATCTGCTTGCCTGGCGAGCGGCTGTAGCTGACCGCGCGCACCTGGTGGCGCACCACCAGCTCGACGATCTCTTCGGCGTTGGCCTGGTACATGTGGAAGTTGACCCCGAACGGACGGTCAGTCAGGCGTTTGGTCTCGAGGATCGCTGCCTCCATCTGCCGGGGTTCGATGGTCGCCCCGGCCAGAAAGCCAAAGCCCCCGGCGTTGCAGGTGGCGGCCACCAGGCGCGGGTCGGCGACCCAGCCCATGGCGGTCTGGATGATCGGGTAGCGGCAGCCGAGCAAGGCGGTCAGGCGGGTATCGAGCGACACGGCCATGCTCACGCCCTCCCCGGTTCGCGCTGGGAGCTGGCCATGGCCTTGGCGTCGTAGCCACCCAGGCGATCGCCGGAAACCAACTCGTTGTGAGCATGGGCGAAGTGGTGCAGGCCGAACACCATGTCCATGGTCGAGCGCTTGCCCATCAGGTCTTCGGCGTTGTTCACCGCCTGTTTGCTCAGTTGCAGGCCCAGGCGCGGCATCTGGGCGATCTGCCCGGCCATGACCAAGGTCTCCTGCTCCAGCTGCTCGCGGGGCACCACGCGGTTGAGCATGCCCATCTGGTAGGCACGCGCCGCCGGCATCGGCGCGCCGAGGAAGAGAAACTCCTTGGCGATACGCGGATTGAGCTCATGCACGTGGGCGAAGTACTCCACCCCCGGAATCCCCATGCGCACCACCGGATCGCGGAAGTACGCATCGTCACTGGCCACGATCAAATCGCACACCCAGGCCAGCATCAGGCCGCCGGCGATGCAGGCGCCCTGGACCATGGCGATGGTCGGCTTGGGCATCTCGCGCCAGCGCCGGCACATGCCCAGGTACACCTCCTGCTCACGGGCGTAGAGGAACTCGCCGCCAGGCTTGTCGACATGGTCGTACCACAGGCTCACGCGCTCGAAGCTCTGGTTGACGTCACGCCCTGGGGTGCCGATGTCGTGCCCGGCGGAGAAGTGCTTGCCGGCCCCGCGCAGGACGATGACCTTGACCTGGTCATCGGCGCACGCACGGGCGAAGGCCGCATCCAGGGCATAGGTCATCCGCGAGTTCTGGGCGTTGTGGTACTCGGGGCGGTTCATGGTGACCAGGGCTACCGCGCCCCGCACTTCGTACAGCACCACCTCATCGGCCTCTTTATTGTTTTGCTCGCTCATTACTGCACTCCGGCAAGGCGGTTGGCTGGAACGGGCTGTCAGCGCGCGGAGCGCTGGCCCGGTGGGTTGTCCTTGAGCTGGCTGGCGCGCAGGTTATGCGGGTCCAGTCGCTGGATCAGCTGCAACTGCGCCTCGGTGGGCGCTGTGGTCACCGGGCAGTGCTCAGGCACATGCAGGGCAAAGCCTGTGTTGTCACGCACCTCGTCCAGGCTCACGCCAGGATGCAGAGAGCGCACGCGCACCTGGTGCTCAGGCCCGAGGAAGTCGAGCACGCACAGGTCGGTGACGATCAGGCGGATGTCGATGTCTTCCAGCGACCAGCCACGGGCCAGGCGCGCGGGGTTGTAGCCCACCGAGGCGACCACGTCGCACTCGCCTTCGACGAACACCCGGCGGTTGTGGCTGGGCACATAGAACGAGTTGGCATGGCTGATGGAGTTGCCCGGCAGGCCCCGCACGCCCAGCATCTGCGCCTTGGGCTTGTGGTAGTCGCCGCCGATGCAGGAGATGTTGGCCTGGCCGAAGCGGTCGACCTGGATCGGGCCGATCATGGCGTGGCGCTTGCCGCTCCAGACGTTGTCGAAGATGCGCGAGAAGCCCATCCAGCTGTCGCGTTTGGGCACGTAGCCATTGCGCGCACCGACCGGCACGGGCTCGGCGACCATATAGGCTTCCGAGTCGGTCATCATCAGTCGTGGGTTGTTGTCGAGCATGCTCAGGGACGCCGCCAGGCGTGGGATCACGCCGATGCCGGTGGCCAGGACTTCGCCGTCGTCGCGCCAGGCTTGGGCGGCGGCGCAGATCATCAGTTCGGCGAGGCTGTAGGTGCTTGCGGTGGTCATGACGTTCCTCGCTTAGAAAACCGGCAGGGGCAATCGACGGATGGCCTCAAGGCCCCCGCAACGCTCCAGGTACTGGGAGTGGGAACAGGCCACGTACTGATCGACATAGGCCTGCCAGCCCTCTTCGCTCTGCGCCGAGGCGGCGTAGGCCTTGAAGTGCGGCACGTCGAAGCCATACAGCGGCGCGCAGGACGAGGGGTGCGCGCCACCAGGCACGTGGGCCACGGCGGTGGTCAGGTTGCGCTCCCAGAACACCTGGTGCGCACGCGCAGGCTCCGCGTGGAACCACGCGCTGTCGACCCACTCGTCGCAAGTGACATAGGTGCGCGCCGCGGCCCGCACGAACAGATCGTCCATGTAGTGGTCGGGGCCGGCGATCTGGCACACGCCGCGCGCATCGGCGCGGTCCACGTGCACCAGGGCGGCGTCGAGCTTGAGCGCTGGCATCGCGACCCAGTCACGGCCATCGGCGTAAGGCGAGGCGATCAGCTTGATCTCGGGGTTGTGGCGCAACACGTCGGTGCCCAGGCCCACCGCGGTGGGGATGAACGGCACGTTCATGGCGGCGGCACGCAGGCCCAGCAGCAGCATGCCTTCGTCGATCTCCATCACTTCCAGGGCGCCTTCCTGGCGCGCCTTGCGAAAGTACGGCTCGAGTGGGATGAAGTCGAGGGAGACAAAGGCGAACACCAGTTTCTTCACCTTGCCGGCAGCGCACAGCAGGCCGACGTCAGCACCGCCGTAGGCGACGATGGTCAGGTCCTTGAGGTCCGAGCGCAGGATCTCGCGCACCAACGCCATGGGCTTGCGGCGCGGGCCCCAGCCGCCGATGCCGAGGGTCATGCCGTCGCGCAACTGGGCGACCATTTCGGCCGTGGTCATCTGTTTATCCATGGGTGTTGTCCTCATTGGCGGCCGACGCTGAAGTCGTGGCCCCACTGGCTGACCACCGTGCTTTCGAACGGGGTGTGCCGGCTCCAGTCGACCACCAGGCCGTCGCAGCCGTACTCCAGGTCGAAACCGGACGGGGTCTTCATGTAGAAGGAGATCATCTGGTCGTTGGTGTGCTGGCCCAGGGTCGCGGAGAGCTTCACGCCGTTGGCGTGCATGCGGTCCAGGGCGCGGCCCACGTCTTCCAGGCCCGCGACCTCGACCATCATGTGCACGCAACCGCTAGGCACCGGGCATTCGAAGATCGCTAGCGAGTGGTGACGGCCGTTGTTGCAGTGCATGAAGTGAATGCGTTTTTCCGGCTCGGCAGGGTCCGGGGTGAAGCGCACTTTCATCAGGTCCGACAGGCCAAAGCCCATCACCTGCTCGTAGAAATCGCGGCAGCGGTCGAAGGTCGGTGCCGGCAGGACCACATGGCCCATGCCCAGCCCGTCGCTGACGAAACCGCGCACGCCCACCGGGGAGACGAAGCGGGCGAAATCCTGGCGCGGGCCCCAGTACAGCTCGTGGCGGTTGCCATCAGGGTCGGCGAACAGCGCCAGCGCCTGGACCTGGCGCAGCGCAGCTTGCTCAGCGCTGCCCTGCTCCACCGCCACGCCGGCGGCGTGCAGCTCGGCCACGGCCTGGTCGAAGGCGGCCTGGCCGGCTACTTCCCAGCCACAGGCGCCGAAACCATCCTGGGCGCTGTGCTGCACCAGGATGCGGTACGGGCGCTCGTCCATCTTCAGGAACAGACGCTCGCCGCGCTCGTCCTCGACCACCATCATGCCCAGCACTTGGGATGCGTAGTGACGCCACTGCGCCAGGTCGCTGGAACGTACGGTGACGTAACCCAGGCCACGGATATCCATGCACGATCTCCTCGTTTTTGTACTTGGCGTATTCAAGCCAGTCAGGGGGTTGGCGGCATCGTCCAATAGGACTACCGGCCCGCAGGCCGCGTGATACCGGCAGAGCAACGGCCTTGCTCGGCGGCGAATGCTTCGCGGGCAAGCCCGCTCCCACTGGTTTGGCGCCATGCGCACCAACAGCACAGAACCTGAGGGAGCGAGTTCACCCGAGAACACCGGCAAGGCCGGTGCCATACCCCGCGCTTGCGCAAATGGGGCTGCGTTGCAGCCCCCCGATGGGCTTACTGCTTGTTGCGAAAATGCGGGATGACCTTCTCGCCGATGTTGCGCAAGGTCTCCAGCTGAGCCCACTGCGGCACGGTGCCCATCTGGCAGATGAACAGGATCTCGTCGGCGCCGGCATCGATCAGGCGCTGCACATAGCCAATGCAGTCCTCGACGGTGCCGTAGGCATGGTTGGGGTTCATCATCGCCATGGTCGGGTCGGAGAAGTCCACGCTCACTTCCTCGGAGGCAAAGCGCGACTTGATCACCGCCTGGCCATTGCCATCGACGTAGGTGTCGTCTTTCCACTTCTGCGGATCCGGACGCTCGCCGCCGCCGTACCAGTAGCCCAGCGACTCCATGAAGTAACGCTGGCCGCGAATACCGATGCGGCGCGCGGTTTCGTTGTCATCCAGCACGATGGCCGGGCACAGCGCAGCGATGTGGCGGTTCGGGCGGAAGCCCACCTGATTGCGCGCCTCACGGTTGTCGAAGGCCTGGTGGTAGACCTGGACCTTCTTGGCGATTTCCTCGGGCCCACCGAAACCCAGCACCAGCGCGCCCATGCCACGGCCGCCGGCGTTTTTCAGCGAGTCGGTGTTGGTGCAGGCCAGGTACATCGGCGGGTGCGGATCCTGGTAAGGCTTGGGGTGGATCGGGCGCTTGGGGATCTTGACGAAGTCGCCGTGGTGCTCGATCTCATCCTGCACGAACATTTTCGGGATCAGGTACATGGCCTCGTCGATCTGCGGCTGCAGGGTCGCCAGGTCATAGCCGAAGGTGCCGGCCTCCTGCTGGGTGCCGCCCTTGCCCACGCCAAAATGCACACGGCCTTTGGACAGCAGGTCCAGGGTGGCGATGCGCTCGGCCACCTTGACCGGGTGGTTCATCGCCGGCGGCAGGCACACCACGCCGTGGCCGATGCCGATGCGCTCGGTCTTGCCGGCCACGAAGGCGAGCATGGTTTCCGGCGCGGACATGTGCGAGTAGTTGGTCAGCGCGGTGTGCTCCACGCACCAGAAGGTGTCGAAGCCCAGCTTGTCGGCCAGCACCGCCTGCTCGACGGTGTCATCGAAGATCTTGCGGTCACCCTCGCGGCTGGCATCGATCGTCTGGGCTTCGTATATCAGCGAGAATTTCATGTGCGTTCCTTGTTGTTCTGTTGACGTTGGCCGGCAGCGCCGGCCTTGGTCACATCCTCTGGCATCGCGGGTGGGCTCGAATCCCTAAAACGGACTAGCCGGTTTCGGTGAGCGCCCGGCGGTTCAGAGGAAGAAGTCGGTAGTGTCCTGGCCCATGCTCACGCCGCCGAGGTTCCAGGCGTACTTGGCCGGGCTGTTGGCGACGTGGGCGCGCCCTGTGTGGATGTCGCGGAACGCACGGTTGATCGGGTGGCCACGGAAAATGGTCGATGCACCGCTGTTGAACATCAGCTGTGCCGCCGCCTTGGCGCAGCGGTCGGCCACCAGGGCCGAGTCGTAGCGCATCTTCACCCGCGCCTGCATCCCGAGCGCGGTGCCGGCGCGTGCATGGTCGAGCATCACCTCGAAGTTGCGCAGCAGCACGGTGCGGCACTCATCGACGCAGACCATGGCATCGGCCAGGGCGCTCTGGGCGGCCGGGTCCTGGAGCATCTTGCGGCCATCGTTGACCGCCACCCGCGCCTTGTTGTGGGCGATGAAGTGATCGACCGCGCCCTGCAACGCACCGATCGCCGAGGACGACACCGCGCGCACGAAGATCTGCCCGAACGGCAGGCGGTACAGCGGCGAGGTGTTGACCGCATTGCCCGGGCTGTCTTGCATGAAGCCATCGACGGCGCGGTGGGTGCGGTACTCGGGCACGAAGGCGTCCTCGACCAGCACGTCATGGGAGCCGGTGGCCTCCAGGCCCATCACGTTCCAGTTGTCGAGGATCTGGTAATCGCTGCGCGGCACCAGGAAGGTGCGGTAGTCCGGCGCGCCGCCCGGCTCAGCCGGCGGCACCATGGCCCCAAGGAACGCCCACTGACAATGCTTGCTGCCGGAAGAGAACCCCCAACGCCCACTCAGACGGAAGCCCCCTTCGACCCGCTGGACCTTGCCCACTGGCATGTAGGACGAGGAGATCAGCACGGAGGTGTCCTGCCCCCAGACATCCTGCGCGGCGCGGTCATCGAACAGCGCCAGCTGCCAGTTGTGGATCGCCACCACGCCCAGCACCCAGGCTGACGACATGCACCCCTCGGCCAGGGTCATCTGCACCTCGAAGAAGTCCTTGGGTTCGAGCTCCAGGCCCTGCCAGCGGGCCGGTTGGAGAATGCGGAAGAAGCCTGCCTCGTGGAAGTCAGCGAGGGTCTGTTCCGGCAGGCGGCCCATCTGCGCGGCCTGCTCGGCACGTTCACGCAGCACCGGCACCAGTTCACGGGCGCGCTGGCGCAACTGTTGGCGTACGAGGTCTTGATTCATCTTGTTGTTCTCCTCTGATCGCCCCGATCCCCGGAGCGTGCGAGAGAGGCGTTGGGCCTCCACCGTGGCCATTGCAACAAGGTCAATCGCGCGCGACATCCCTCAAACGGACCATGTGGGGTGCGCATTGACTAGTCCCCTCGGACGATGTTGCCCCTTGCAGTCGTTGGAAGAATTCATCCCACTGAGACAGCCAACCCGAGGGCGTGCGATGAACGACAACAACAATTTGAAAGCCGACATGCTCCAGGCCATGCGCCGCCTGGCCAAGTCCGTGACCATCATCAGCACCAGCGACGGCAGCCAGCGCTTCGCCATGGCCGCCACTGCGGTGGATTCGCTGAGCACCGAGCCGCCATCGCTGCTGATCTGCGTCAACCAGAGCGCCTCACCTCACGCCGCGCTGGCCGCCGGTGCCAGCTTCTGCGTGAACATCCTGGGCCTGGAGCAGCAGCACCTGGCACACCTGTGCAGCGGCAGCATCAAGGGCGAGGCGCGCTTCGGCCAAGGTGAGTGGCTGACCAGCGACGAAGGCATCCCGTACCTGGCCGACGCCCAGTCATCGATCCTCTGCCGCCAGGATGGCCAGTTCGCCTACGGCACCCACACGGTCTTCATCGGTCGCATCCTGCGCATCCACACCACCCCGACCATCACCCCGCTGGTGTACCTGGACGGCCACTACACCACCACTGCCAAGCCTGCGCCCCTCGCGGCCAGTGTCGGCTGAGGCGCGGCCATGGCGAAGCACGCGGTGACAGCACCGCTGCGCGTCGACAACGCCGAGCAACTGCACTGGCAGCAGCGCGCCGACCTGGTGGTGGTCGGCTTCGGCGGCGCCGGTGCCAGTGCCGCCATCGAGGCCGCCAGTCGCGGCCTTTCGGTGTTGGTACTGGAGCGCTTCGCCGGCGGCGGCGCCACGGCCCTGAGCGGTGGCGTGGTCTATGCCGGCGGCGGTACGCCCCAGCAATTGCAAGCGGGCTACCCGGACAGCAGCGAGGCGATGTTCAACTACTTGCGCAAGGAGGTAGGCGATGCGGTCAGCGAACAGACCCTGCGCACTTTTTGCGAAGGCAGCCGGGAGCAACTGGCCTGGCTGGAGCGCCAGGGCGCGGTGTTCGAGGGCAGCATGGCCCCACACAAGACTTCCTATCCCAGCGACCGCTACTACCTCTATTACTCGGGCAACGAGGCGGTGCCAGCCTATGCCGTTGATGCCGCCGCCGCGCCCCGCGGGCACCGCACCAAAGGCACAGGCATGTCCGGTTCGGCGCTGTTCCGTGCCCTGGCCGACAGCGCCCGGCGCCGTGGCGTGCAGGTGCGCACCCAGTGCCAGGTGCGGCGTTTGGTGATCGACCGTGACAACCAGGTGATCGGCGTTGAAGCCTGGCAATTGCCCGCCGGCAGCCGCGCGGCACGCAGCCATGCGCGACTGGCGCGCTGGGCCGCCGCCGTGCACATGTACGTGCCGGCGTTGTCCGCCAGGCTGCGGGCGCGCATGCAGCGCCTCGAGCAACGCTATGCCCGGCCGGTGCGGGTCCGCGCCGATCATGGTGTAGTGCTGGCCAGCGGCGGTTTCGTGTTCAACCGCCAGCTGTTGGGCGAGTATGCGCCGCGCTACCTCGATGGCCTGCCCCTGGGCAGCAGCGGCTGTGACGGCAGCGGCATCGACTTGGGGCGTAGCGTGGGCGCCAGCCTTGGGCGCATGAACAAAGTCAGCGCCTGGCGCTTCATCAATCCACCGCTGGCTTGGGCGCGCGGATTGATCGTCAACGCCCGGGGCGAGCGCTACTGCAACGAAGAACTCTACGGCGCCACCCTGGGCCATGCCATGGTCGAGGAACACGACGGCCGTGCACTTTTGATCCTCGACCGCACCTTGCGCAACCAGGCCCTGGCGCAGGTCGGGCCAGGCAAGGTGTGGTCGTTCCAGCGTTTGCCGGTGCTGCTCAACCTGCTGTTCAACTGCCGCCGAGGCAACACGCTGGAGCAGTTGGCCGACCGCTGCCGGTTGCCCGCCGACACCCTGCGCCGCAGCGTGGAGACCTACAACCTGGCGGCCCGTGGCGAGACCACCGACCCGCTGGGCAAGTCCGCCTCGATGCTGCATGACTTGGGCCAGGGCCCCTGGTATTGCCTGGATCTGTCCTACGACAGCCGCCTTTACCCCTGCCCGACCCTGACCTTGGGCGGACTGCGGGTGTGCGAGCAAAGCGGCCGGGTGCTCGACCAGCAAGGCGCCCCCATCGCCGGGCTGTACGGCGCCGGCCGCTGCGCCGTGGGCGTTGCGTCGAACCTGTATGTCTCGGGCCTGTCCCTGGCCGATTGTGTCTTTTCTGGCCGGCGCGCCGCGGCCCATGTGGCCGAGCTTGCCGCAAGCCAACGTGCCTCTGAAGGAGAACACCCATGCAACGCGCAACTGACCCGTGGCCGCTGACATGAACATCCAGGCCACCCCAGACCAGACCCAGGCCAGCCCGGCGCCTGCCAGCACGCTGCGCCTGCAGGTGAGCGCGGTGATCGACGAGACCGCCGATGCCCGCTCGCTGGTGTTCGACGTCCCGCAGGCACTGCGCGAACGCTTTGCCTACAAACCCGGGCAGTTCCTGAGCTTTCGGGTGACCGTGGACGGCAAGCGCCTGACCCGTTGCTACTCGATGTCCAGCTCGCCGTGGACCGATGCACAGCCCCAGGTGACCATCAAGCGCGTCGAAGGCGGGCGAGTGTCGAACTGGATGAACCAGCACGTGCAGGCCGGCGACTGGCTCGACGTGCTGCCGCCGGCCGGGTACTTCTGTCTCGACCAGCGCCAGGCGGCCGACGCCAGCCGGCCCTTGGTGCTGTTTGGCGGCGGCTCCGGCATCACCCCGGTGTTCTCCTTGCTCAAGGCGGTGCTGCACAGCGGCCAGCGCCCGGTGCTGCTGGTGTATGCCAACCGTGACGAGGCGTCGGTGATCTTCCGCGATCAATTGCGCCTGCTCACCCGGGCCCACCCGGAGCAATTGCAGGTGGTGCACGTGCTGGACTCGGTGCAAGGCTTTCTCGATGCCGCCCAGGTACGCCAGCTGGTGCGCCATTGGCGTGGCGCGGACTACTTCATCTGCGGGCCAGGGCCGTTCATGGACACCGTGGAAACCACCCTGCTGGCCTTGGGCGAAGCACGCGACAGCATCCATGTGGAGCGTTTCGTCTCGCCGCCCGACCCGGACAGTCAAGGCGCCGCACAGGCCCCGGTGCCACTTGACGGCACCGGCTGCGAGCTGCTGCTGGTGGAGCTGGACGGTGTGACCCACCAGATCGTGCCGCGCCCGGGCGAAACCCTGCTGCAGAGCTGTCGTTCGGCGGGGCTGGATGTGCCGTACTCGTGCGAGGAAGGGTTCTGCGGGGCCTGCATGTGCACCGTCGAGGAAGGCCAGTCGCAGCTGACCCGCAACGATGTGCTCAGCCAGGCGGAGCTTGCGGCCGGGTGGACCTTGGCGTGCCAGGGGCATCCGCAGGGCGCGCGGGTGCGATTGAAGTTTCCTGCCTAAGGCTTTCGAGGTCGCCCTGGCCAATTCGCGGGTTTACCCGCGAAAAAGCCAGTCCCCCCTAGTCTCTACAGACGATCCCACCCGCCCCCGCAACAGGTAGACTCGCCACAGCAGCAGCTTCACAACAATAAAAGACAGAGGTTCGAATATGGCTCGTTTGCAAAACAAGGTCGCGGTGGTCACCGGGGGCGCGTCGGGCATTGGCCTGGCCTGCGTGCGTCGCTTCAGCGCCGAGGGCGCCCAGGTGGTCGGGCTGGATGTCGGCCAGGCGCCAGCGGACTTCCCGGGCCTGTTCATGACCCTGGATGTCCGCGACGAAACCCAGGTGCAGCAGGTGATGGCCGAGGTCGTCCAGCGTTTCGGCCATATCGATGTGTTGGTCAACGCCGCCGGCGTCGCCAGCCAAGGCAGCGTCACCAGCGCCAGCACCGCCGACTGGCAGCGGGTCCTGGACATCAACCTGACCGGCAGCATGCTCACCAGCAAGCATGTGCTGGGGCAGATGCAGGCCCAGCGCAGCGGCTCGATCATCAACATCGGCTCGATCTTCGGCCTGCAGGGCTGCGACGGCAACGTCGCCTACAACGTCTCCAAGGGCGGCATCAACCAGCTGACCCGCAGCATGGCCATCGACTATGGCTACGCCAATATCCGCGTCAACGGCCTGTGTCCGGGCCTGGTCGAAACGCCGATGACCAGCATGGTCCGCGAGAACCAGGCGTTCCATGATTTCTTCGCCTCGCAGCACATGCTCAGCCGCCCCGGGCAGCCGGAAGAAGTGGCCAATGTCGCGCTGTTTTTGGCCAGCGACGAGGCGTCCTTCGTCAGCGGGCAGATGATCGCCGTGGACGGTGGTTTCTCCGCCGGCCGCCGCTTCGCCCCGCCCAGCGCCTGACCGACCCGGCCGGGCCTGGCGCCCGGCCTTTCCCTTCGTCTATCGATCCTCTGCCTGAGGAGGCCACATGCCGTCCGTGGAAAATGCCCAGACCTTCCCGCAACTGTTCGCCCTGGCCGCCGAGGCCTACGGCGAGCGCCCGGCCATCGAAGACGCCGGCGATCCCATCAGCTACCAGCGCCTGGACCAGTTGCGCCGCCAGGCCGCGCGTGCCTTGCTGGCCCTGGACGTGCCGGTGGCGGCGCGGGTGGCAGTGTGGGCTCCGAACCTTTGGGAGTGGATCGTCGCGGCCGCCGCCCTGCACAGCGTCGGCGCCACCCTGGTGCCGCTGAACACCCGCATGAAAGGCGCCGAGGCCGCGCAGGTGCTGCACGACAGCGGCACCTGTGTGCTGTTCTGCATCAGCCGTTTTCTCGACACCGACTACCCTGCCCTGTTGGCCGACCAGACCTTGCCCGCGCTGCGCCAGGTGATCCACCTGCGCCCTGAGGGCGATGTCGGCCAAGGCCTGGCCTGGGAGGACTTTCTCGCCCTCGCCGAGCAGGTGCCCGACGCCTGTTTGAGCGAACGCGAACGACAGGTCACGGCCGACACCTTGTCGGACCTGCTGTTCACTTCCGGCACCTCGGGCAAGCCCAAGGGCGTGATGAGCTGCCATGGCCAGAACCTGCGCGTGGTGCGTGACTGGAGCGCAATCGTCGGTCTGCAGGCGGGCGATCGCTACCTGATCGTCAACCCGTTCTTCCATTCCTTTGGCTACAAGGCCGGCTGGGTCGCAGCGCTGATGCGCGGCTGCACCCTGCTGCCGCAGCAGGTGTTCGACACCCAGGCGCTGCTTGAATGTATCCAGCGCGAGCGCATCAACGTGCTGCCCGGGCCGCCCACGTTGTACCAGTCATTGCTGGCCCACCCCGAGCGCCAGGCGTATGACCTGGGCAGCCTGCGCATTGCCGTGACGGGCGCGGCGTCGATCCCGGTGCAGATGATCCGGCGCATGGCCAGCGAGCTGGGCTTTGCCACCATCGTCACCGCCTACGGCCTGACCGAGGCCTGTGGCTTCGTCACTATCTGCCGGGCCGGCGACAGCGCCGAGCGGGTCGCCACCACCTGTGGCCGGGCGATGCCTGATGTCGAGGTGCGCTGCGTCGATCCCCAAGGCCAGCCGGTGCCGGCCAATCAGCCGGGCGAGGTGCTGGTGCGCGGCTACAACCTGATGCGCGGCTACCTGGACGATCCGAGGGCCACCGACGAGACGATCGACGCCCAGGGCTGGCTGCATACCGGCGATGTGGGGGTGCTCGATGACGAGGGCTATCTGCGCATTACCGACCGCTTGAAGGACATGTTCATCACCGGTGGTTTCAACGTGTACCCGGCGGAGATCGAACAGACTCTGGTGCGTTATCCCGGTGTGGCCCAGGCGGCGGTGATCGGCATTGCCGACGAGCGTCTGGGCGAGGTCGCCATGGCCTTCCTGCTGCCGGTGCCGGGGCAGCGGATCGACGAAGCGGCGTTCTTGGCCTGGTGCCGGGTTCAGATGGCCAATTACAAGGTGCCACGGCGGGTCCAGGTGCTGGACAACATGCCGCTCAATGCCACCGGCAAGGTGGCCAAGCAGGTGTTGCGCGCTTGGGTCGCGGAGCCTGTTTGAGAACCACGGGGGCGCGTTGCGCCCCATCGCTCCGCTGACGCCCACAGCTACCGTGCTGCTTAGCAGGGCGAGATTCGGGAGCGCTGGTGGAGCCTGCGATGGGCCGCAACGCGGCCCCGGGGTTCAGATGACCCGCGCGGGATGCTGCTGGCGGGGCTCGCCCAACATGGCGCGGTGCGACGGAGGCTGGCGGCCGTCAGCTTCGGTGATGCCGTAGCGTGGGGCGACCTCGGCGCTGATGAGGGTCTGGCCGCTGTAGTCGGCCAATTGCGGGTCATTGAGCAAGGCATGGATCAGGCGCCCGTTGAACTGCGGCGTCTCGGCGTTCTCCAGGAACGCACGGTACTGCTCACCATGCTGCTCCCCGGCAATGCGCGTGCGTTCGGTCAGCTGCGGCCCGAGCCACAGCGAGACCGCCGCCACGCCACGGCCTTCGAAGTCGATGGCCATGTCCGCCGCGAACTTGTCGCAACCGGCCTTCTGCGCGCCATACGCCGGCCCGTGCATGTAGCAACCGGCCCCGAAGGACGAGGTGAAGCACACCAACGCACGCCCGCTGCGCAGTAGCAAAGGGGCCGCGTGATAGCTGGCGACATAGGCCGAGCGCAAGCCGACGTCGAGGATGCGCACCAGCGACAGCGGTTTTTCCCAGAACGGGCCCGGCTCGATCAGCTGGTCATGGATATGGGCAACGTTGTTGACCAGCAGATCCAGCTGGCCGCATTCGCGCTCGATGCGTTCGAACAGCGCCCGCACCTGCTCATCGTCGCCATGGTCACAGGCCACGGCGATACCCCGTCCGCCCGCCGCGTCGATGGCATCGGCCGTGCCCTGCAGGTCACCCTCCAGGGCCTGGCCATAGAGCGTCGAGCCGCCCTGCCCGGCCATCCGCCCTGTGACGTACACGGTCATGCCCGCCTCACCCAGTGCCTGGGCAATACCGCGCCCGACACCGCGGCTGGCGCCTGTGACCAATGCTACCTGTGGCCTTTCGTTGTGCATGCTTACCTCCCAGTGGTGGCCAGGGACGGTTGACCCTGGTTGTGTTCGCTATGGGCATGGATATGGTTGGCCGCCAGGTAACCGAAGGTCATGGCCGGGCCAAGGGTGGCACCGGCGCCGGGATAGGTGCGGCCCATCATCGAGGCGGCGCTGTTGCCGATGGCGTACAGCCCCAGGATCGGCCCGCCATCCTGGTGCAGCACCTGGGCGTGCGTATTGGTGAGCAAACCGCCCTTGGTGCCGATGTCGCCGGCATCCACCCGCACGGCGTAGAACGGCCCCTTGGTCAGCGGTGCAAGGCATGGGTTGGGCTGCACGCCGGGGTCGCCGTAGTAGCGGTCGAACAGCGACTCGCCCTTGCCGAAATCGTCGTCGCGGCCCTGGGCGGCCATGGCGTTGAAGCGCTGTACAGTGCGGCCCAGGCCGGTGGCATCGACGCCGATCTGCGCCGCCAGCGTGCCCAGGTCATCGGCCTTGTGCAGCACCTGGCGCAGATGCGCCGGCAATCGCCAGTCCGGCTGGGCATAGCCGGGCAGCAACGGGCCACAGGGGTACTTGCGCCGGAACTGGGCGTCGAAGACCATCCAGCACGGCACGCTGGTGGCGCCTTCGCGGTTGTTCGCGTACATGGCGTAGACGATGTCGCTGTAGGGCGCACCTTCGTTGACGAAGCGCTCACCGGCCGAGTTGACCAGGATGCAGCCAGGCAGGTTGCGCTCGACGAACAGCGCGCGCTGCTTCTCCTCGCCCGCCACCTGCACGGTCGGCGCCCACCAGCTGTGTTCCATCAGGGCCGTGCGTGCGCCAACGGCCACGGCCGCACGAATGCCATCACCGGTGTTGTGCGGCGGTGTGGCGCTCCAACCGGCATTGGACGGTTGCGGGTGATACTGCTCGCGCATCGCCTGGTTCCGCTCGAAACCGCCGGCGGCGATGATCACCCCATGCCGGGCCTTGATGTTCAGCCATTGCCCGTCGCGCAGCACTCGGGCGCCGCCGATGCGCTCGCCGACGATCAACAACTGATCGAGCCGGCAATCGAGCCACAGTGGCACGCCTCGGTCGAGCAACGAGCAGCGCAAGGCGCCCACCAAGGCGTTGCCCAGGGTCAGGTAGCGGTCGCGGCGCGACAGCCTGCGGCCCTTGCGGTCGCGCCAGTAGCGCCACAGCACCTTGGCGGTCAGGCCCATCCAGCCTTTGCCTCGGCACAGCAAGACCCGCGCTTCCTTCATGGTCATGGCCATGCGCCCCATCATCAACGTACCGGGGGATGGTGCGCGCATCCGCAGGAATTCATCACCCAGCTGCGCGGCGTCGAACGGCAACGGGTCCATGGAACGGTAGCCGGGCTTGCCGCCCGGCACTTCGGGGTAGTAGTCGGTGTAGTGGGCCTGGGCTTCGAAGCGCACGCGGGTGTCGCGCTCCAGGTACTGGACCATGGACCGGGCATGCTCGACGTAGGCCTCGATGCGCCCGTCGTCGACCTCGCCTTGCGTCACGGCCTTGAGGTACGCCACCGCCTCGGCGGCCGAGTCCGCCCCACCCAGCGCGGCCACGCGGTGGTTGTCGGGGATCCAGATCCCCCCGCCGGACACCGCCGAGGTGCCGCCGTACTGCTCGCTCTTCTCGATCACCAGGGTATCGAGCCCCAGGTCATGGGCTCGCAACGCGGCGGTCAGGCCGCCCGCCCCCGAACCGATCACCAGTACATCGCAACATTCGTCCCACCTGATCATGCACGCACCTCCTCGGGGCAGACGCCTCCAAAGCCCGCGCCGGAAAAGGAAGAACGCGGCCGGGGCCAAGGGCTCGCTCGATTGTCTGGCGCGGTGCATGACCGGACATCGTCCGATGGGACTAGCGGGTCACCACCGATTGCGCGTAGTCCACTTGGACGATGTTGGTCCAAGGGTCCGGTCCCATAGTCGGCCCTGCTTCACCTCCCAAAACCGGAACGTCGGTCGGGCAGGCATGCCCGCGCATGAGGACGACAATGATAAAAACAACAATCGCCCCCCAACCCCTTAACACGTACGTGCGTCTGTCCCTGTTGCTGCTGGCCGGGGGCCTCGGCCAGCAGGCCAGTGCCTTGACCTTCCAGCCCAGCGATGACCTGAGCATCGATTGGGACACGACGTTGTCCTACAGCCTTGCCTGGCGTACCGAGAAGCGTGACCACAAGTTGGTGAACAACGCCGACGGCAACGACGGCGACAACGCCTTCGACCGCGGCAGCCTGATCACCGACCGGGTGGGTTTCCTCACCGAAGCCAACCTGCGCTGGCAGGAAAACTACGGCCTGTTCATGCGCGCCTCGGGCTTCTACGACAAGGCCTACGACCAGAGCAACGACAACGACACCGGTACCTCCAACTGCTTCGCCAGCGGTGTGTGCAGCAAACCGAACCAGTTCCCCAAGGACACCGTCGACCAGCACCGCGACGACCTGCGCCTGCTCGATGCCTATGCCTACGGCACCTGGGACATGGCCGGGCACAACCTCAACCTGCGCGTGGGCGACCAAGTGGTGAGCTGGGGTGAAAGCCTGTTCTACCCAGGCGTCTCGGGCGCCCAGAGCCCGGTGGATGCCACCAAGGCGACTACCCCCGGCGTCGAGGTGAAGGAAGTGCTGCTGCCGGTCGGCCAGGTGTTCGGCCAGTTCAGCCTGACCGACGACCTGGATGTGGAAGCCTACTACCAGTACAAGTGGGAAAAGACACAGTTGTTCGGCGTCGGCAGCTACTTCTCCACCACCGACTTCATCGACCGTGGCGGCTACAGCGATGCCAGCGGCTTCGTCAAGCGCCTGCCCGACGACGAGCCCAGTGACAGCGGCCAGTACGGCCTGGCCCTGCGCTACAGCGCAGCGTCGCTGAACAACACCGAGTTCGGCCTGTACTACGTGCGCTACCACGACAAGACCCCGACGCTGGACTTCCAGAGTGACCTGGGCTTCTACCGTGCGCGCTACTTCGACAACATCGACCTGTACGGCGCAAGCTTCGCCACCGTGCTCGGCGATACCAGCCTGGCCGGCGAAGTCAGCTACCGCGACGGCCAACCGGTGATGGTCGACAACGGTTTCTCCAGCGCGGTACGCGCCGAGACCTTGCAGGCCCAGGTATCGGCCATCCACGTGTTCGGCCCCAATGCCTTCTCCGATAACACCACCCTGACCGGTGAGCTGGTCTACAACACCGTGCTCAACAACGACAAGTCCGACCCGCTGACCCTGGCCCCTGGCTTCTCGCTGCCGGGCACCGACTCGCTGGTCGGCGATCGCGATGCCTGGGGTTACACGGTGCAAGTCAACTTCGACTACAACGACGTGTTCAGTGGCTGGGACATGTCGGTGCCGATCAACTTCAGCACCGCCGCCCAGCACGACAGCGCCCTGACCGGCTCGATCAACTACGGCCAGGGCGACGACCGCGCCAGCATCGGTACCACCTGGCGCTACCTCGGCAACTTCACTGTCGAGGCCCTCTACAGCGCCTACCTGGGCAATGCCAACAACTCGCCCTGGGCCGACCGCGACAACGTTGCCCTCAACTTCAAATACCGGTTCTGAAGCCCCCGACGGAGGATCATCGACATGTCCAATCTCAAGCATCCCTGGATACGCACCACCCTCGCCGTCGCCCTGCTCGGCAGCAGCCTGGCCCTGCAGGCCAACGTCAGCGGCACCAGTGCCGCATCCCTGGGCAAGGACCTGACGCCCATGGGCGCCGAGCGCGCCGGCAACGCCGACGGCAGCATCCCGGCCTGGACCGGCAAATGGCGCGGCGCACCGCCCCAGGTGAAATTCGCCGGCCCCGGCACCCCCTACCCGGATCCCTATGCCGACGAAAAGCCGCTGTTCGTCATCACCGCGCAGAACATGGACCAGTACGCGGCCAACCTCTCTGACGGCCAGAAAGCGTTGTTCAAGCGTTATCCCGACACCTTCAAGATGCCGGTCTACCCCAGCCACCGGGATTTTCGCGTCGATCCGGACACCGAGGCGGCCATCAGCCGCAACGCCGCCAGCGCCAAGCTCAGCAGCGACGGCAACGACGCCCTGGACGCCTTCGGTGCCTCGCCCTTCCCGGTGCCGAAGAACGGCAACGAGCTGATTCTCAACCACACCATGCAGGCCCGTGCGATCACCGAGGAGGCCAACTACAACCAGGTGGTGGTCTACGCCGATAACAACCGCGTGCTGGAGAAGGTCAACTACAAGATCTACTCGCTGTGGTCCGACCCCAAGCAGAATGCGCAAAGCACCAACGGTGTGTTCACCGACTTCCTGCTCACCACCCTGGAGCCTGTGCGCAAGAAAGGTGAGATCGTCGTCGGTCACGAGTTCATCAACGCCGCCGCCCAGCCGCGCCAGGCCTGGCAGTACACCCCTGGCCAGCGCCGCGTGCGCCGTGCGCCGACCGTGGGCTATGACTCCCCGACCGGTGCCGGTGGTTTCCGCGTGTACGACGAGGACCGCCTGTTCAACGGTGCCACCGACCGTTACGACTGGAAGATCGTCGGCAAGAAAGAGATCTACATCCCGTACAACAACTACAAGATCGACAGCCCGCAAGTCAGCCAGGCCGATATCATCAACGCCGCCGGTCACATCAACCCTGACCTGATGCGCTACGAGAAGCATCGCGTCTGGGTCTTGCAGGCCACCCTCAAACCGAGCGCGCGTCACATCTATGCCAAGCGTACCTTCTACATCGACGAGGACAGCTGGGCTGCCATCCTGGCCGACAACTACGATGCCCGTGGCCAGCTGTGGCGCACCAACATGCAGACCTCGGTGTATGCCTATGACATCCAGCGCTTCCATGCCCGTCTGGGCCTGTACCACGACCTGATCGCCGGGTCCTACATGGTCGACCGCCTGCTCGACGGCCAGACCCCGGCCAAGCTCAACGCCAGCAACTTCGGCGCTGACGAATTCACGCCAGGCAACCTGCGCAAGCTCGGCACCCGCTAAGCAGCGACCACCTCAAAGCCCCGTGTCGAAAGACCCGGGGCTTTTTGTTTTGCCTTGTGCTTTTGGGGTGGGAGGGATCAGCCGGGGTAGCAGGCGGCCAGGCGCTGGGCGAGTGCTGGCAGTTGTGCGGGGCTCAGGCGATTGATGCCCGCGGCACGCACCCGGCCGCCCCCGCTGGGGAACTGCCGGCAAAAGGCATCGGCGGACCAAAGCGCACCGTCCGGCACGCGCAGGCTGAACATCCAGTCGCCATCAGGCTTGGCGCTGAGCAGCCCCACGGCACGTCCAGGCGCGGCAGCGGCCAGGTCGTTGGCCAGCACACCGCTGACTCGCCGCGCCCAGGCCTGTTCCGGCAAGCGGAACAGGCGCATGCCCGGCCCTTCGCACCACGGCGAAAGCCCCGCGGCGGCGGCCATGTCCGCGGCGTAACCGGCCCGCAGCACGGCAAAGCTTGCGCTGTGCTGCACGAAATCCAGCGGGTCGGCATAGGGCAACAGCTCGGCGGCCAGGGCCAGCGGATCGAAGTGCAAATCGGCCACGCTGTCGCCATAAGCGTTGTAATTGAGCAATTCGCCCAACTGCGCCAGGGCCGTCAGCTCAGGTGCGCCCAGACCATGGCGTTGCGCCAGGGCCCGTGCCGGCCCGGCCATGCCATCGCCAAAGGCCGCCACCACCGCCCAGCGGTGGGCCTTGCCTTGCAGCCAGGTGTCGACCAGCAGGCTGGTACACACGTGCGCCGCCGTGTCGATGTGCGCATCGAAGGCCGGATGCTGGGGCAGTTCCCCGGCAAAGTGATGGTCGAAGTAGCGCACCTGGGCGCCGTCGGCCAGCAAACGCTGGACGTCTTCGCGGTTCTGCTCGTGACCGATGTCCAGCACCGTCACCCGCTCGCCGGGGCGGGCCTTGACCCGGTCCAACAATGCAATGTCGCGCTTGACCCCGCTGACCAGTTGCACGTTTGGGTCGAGTTCGCCCGCCAGGCGCAACTGCTGCAGGGCACACAGGCCATCGGCGTCGCCGTTGAAAGCGCAATGATCGATCATGACCGCCCCCTTCAATACATCACTTCGCCGCCATTGGCGTCGAGCTGCGCGCCGTTGATTGCGCTGGAATAGTCCGAGGCCAGAAACAGCGCCGCCCGGGCGCATTCATCATCGGTGCGCATACGCCCGCCGGGGATGCCCGCGCTGAACTCGGCCTTGACCTGCGCCTCGCTGATCCCGCGGGCCTCGGCACTCTGACGGACCACCGCCTGCACCGGCGCCCCCCACATCCAGCCGCAGGCCAGGGCATTGACGCGGATGCCATACCCGGCCTGCTCGCAGGCCAGGTACCGCACGCTGGCGGCCAGGGCCGCCTTGGACGCCGAGTAAGCCGCGCCGCCCGGGTAAGGCTTGCGCACACCGAGCGTGTTGATCATCACGATCGCCCCTGCGCCCTGCTCGCGCATCGCCGGCAGCACGGCCCGGGACATGTTCAGCGAGCCCAGCAGGTTGACCTCCAGCGCCTCGCGCAGCGGCGCGTTGTCGGCCTCTTCCACGGCCTGGAAACCGCCGTGGGAGAACGCGCTGTTGACCAAGGCATCGATGCGCCCGAAGGCCTGCAGGGTGGCTTCGGCAAACCGGGTGCAGGCCTCGGGCTGGGTGATGTCGGTGGGCACGCACAGCACGTCGCAAGCGTGGCCCAGGGCGAGAATGCGGGCGCGGGCGTCGGCCAGCCGCTCGGCGCTGCGAGCCCCGATGGCCAGGGCGCGCGCACCTTCGCGCGCGGCCTCCAGGGCCAGCTTGATACCCAGGCCCGGGCCGATGCCGGAGATCATCACGACTTTGTCGTTCAACAGCATGGAGTGTTCCTTCTTCTGGTTGTGAGGGTGTCAGGCACGGGCGCGCAGGTGGCGGCTGCGGTATTGGGCATAGTCGCGCTGCAAGATGGCCTCGGTAAGGCCGAAGCGCTCGGGGGTGTAGTGGTGGCTGGCGCGCTTCTCGCGGCCGTTGTCGGCCAGCCAACGCACGATGGCTTCGCGCACCGCGTCGCTCAGGTCCAGGCCGGCAAACGCGTAGATACGCTCGACCACCGCCAATGGCTGGCCAAGGGTGTCTTCGAAATGCACATCCAGCACACGCCCTGCGGGCAGCAGCTCGCGCACGGCCATGGCATGACGAAGGGCACGGGCCATGCGGCGGTTCCACTGCTCGCCGACGGCCTCGGCATCGGCCTGGTCGCTGTACAGCTGCCACAGGGTATGGATGAAGCTCGCCAGCGACGGGATGGTGCTGGCAGGCTCGCGGTGGGTGAGGATCACCTGTGCGCCTGGGAAGACCTTGATCAACAGCTCCAGGGTATGCAGGTGCTGGGGGCTCTTGAGCAGCCAGCGACGGCCCGGTGCGATACCGCGTAAGCCCTGCTGCCATTGCAGGAACTGCAAGCAACGCTTGAGGTAGTGGTAGACCTCGGTCTGGTCCTGGCGATCGAGCCAGGCGGTGTAGCTGGGCACATTGACATAGGAGTCCATGGCGCAGAGGAAGCTGTGCTCCATCAACATGAACTCTTCATCGGCCTGCTCGGCATCGAGGGGGTGAATGGCCAGCAACTGCGGCAGGTGCTCGACCATTGCCGCGACCTCTGCGCGGGCGCGCTGGATGCGCGCCCCGGGCTGGGCCGGGTCTTCGCCGGGCAGGGGCGCCGGGTAGCGGGTTTCCCACCATTGGGCCTTGCTGAACTGCGGATCGACCGCCAGGGTGCGCTGCAACAAGGTGGTGCCGGTGCGCGGCAGGCCGACGATCACCAGCGGGTCGTCGACAGGTTGCGCCAGGATTTCGGGGAAGCGCTTGCAGTGCTCCTCCACCACCAAACGGTTGGCCAGTTGCGCCACCAACTTTTCGCGCAGCATGCCGCGCCCGGCGGACGACAACCGGGCCTCCAGCTCCAGCGCCTGGGCCAGTACTGCCAGGGCCTCTCGGTAGTTACCGGGGCCGAAATCCTGCAGGCCGCCGGTCCGGGCGCTGGCGTCGGCCAGCAGGCGGTCTGGGGCGAATTCACTGTTGATCATCGGACGAGCTCCTCAAGGGCATGCAACTTCACGACGCGGGTGCTGGGGTGAACAGGGGATTTCGCGCCGACCCAGCGCAGGCACAGGGTGCCGTGGGGGTGACCGGCGGTGTGCAGCCAGTTGGCCAAGCCCGGGTCACGGGCGCTGAGCACCATGCGCAGGCCACCGTTGTCATCCAACTGGGCCGAGTGTTTGTTCAGGCAGATGCGGTGGTAGCGGTAGTCCAGGGATTCCATCCAGTAGTTGTTGATCTGCAGGTTCCAGAAATCGCACGCCGGTACGTGGTCGACCTCGATCAGCAACGCCTCGTCGTCAGCCAGCGCCCAGTACGAGTGGTAGTAGAAGATGTTCGGGTCGCCCCCCACCGACTGGCACAGTGCCTGGTCGGCCGGCGGCAGCTCATTGGTGTGGGCCTGGTAGCCCTGGGCCCAGTCGGCGAACAGCCGTGCGGTGTTCTCCACGAACGAGGCGGCGCGCTGCAGGCCTTGCTGCAGGAAGGCAGGGTCCAGCGGCGCGGGCACCTGGTCGGCGTCCAGGCGCTCGATGTGCAGCCGTGCAGGCTGCTCGGTGGCGCGGTCGAGGAAGGTCTGGCGCACGATCAGCGCGTTACTCTCCGGCTCCAGGCGCAACCAGTTGCCGCTGGCCTGCGGGTACTGGCTGAGGATGATTTCGAAGTTGCCCTGGGCATCGAGCTCAAGCTGGCTGGCGTCGATGAAGCCGGTCTGGATCATCTTGCCGTCGGTCTCGTAACCGCCTTTTTGTGTGCCGAAGCTCAAGTAGGCGACACTGCCGCGCTGGCCGCTGACGCGGTAGCGCTGGGCGCCATTGAGGCGGGCGTAGCGGTACAGGTTGTCGGGGTTGTCGGCGCCGATCTTGGCGGTTTCATGGGAGGGTGTGATGAAGCCTGGGAAGTCCGGGTCGGCGAACTCCAGGTGCATCTCCAGGGCGATGCGCAGCAGGCGCGTGAGGTAGCGAAAGCCTTCGGCGCGGGTCTGCGCATCGGCCGGCGCCTCGGCGCGCAGGATCTGCTCGCCGCTGCGCCTTAGCTGTTCGCAGAACCGGTTCCAGGTTTCACCGCTGCACACCTGCTGCTCGGTTGGGTCGTTAACCATGAGGGTCTCCTTGGGGGGCGGAATGCCGCGGGTTGGGAGACCATAGGAATTGCGACCCTCGGAGTACTACGTCCGAGCGGACTAAAGCGCTCTGTGCAGTGCGGTCAATACAACGGTTTATTTCTTGGATGCTGGGTAATAAAAACTTTTAGATATTTCATGCATTTTTTTATTTTGTTGCACCCCCTTCAAATATTCATGCCTGGAGGGAAACACCACGTTCCAGCCTGCCGCCAAATACTGCTTATCATTTGGATTAGCCCCAATGATGCTCCCATCCGGACTAACGCTAATGGCAATAAAGTGGTTTTTCCCTCCCGCCTCAACCTTATAGATTGGGCGGGCCGAGTCGCGTCCATGTGCCTTGCCTTGCTGACCCACGATCTCTCCCTCAGTGAGGGCTTTCATGATGATCGACTGTATTTCTACATCTTTAGTGAACCCGACGGCTTCAAAATCACCGTAATGATTTTCTCTGATGTGCCTCCACCCCTCCCCCTTTGACTTGTCTCCTTTTTTGTCTTTATCCGTTCCAATCCAGCCAGTGAGCATAAAAACAGGTCTCAACTCCTGCTTCCCGCCAACATTTACAAGTCTTCTACCCACTGCCTCGGTAGGCTCGTATTTAACACGGCTATTTCTGGATTCGACCCATTGACGCAGACCGGTGGAGGCGCTGTCTTTCAGCGCATAATTAGGCGCTGCCCTTGAGCCGCCTGCAGCGGCACCCGTGTTTGCGTCCATGCTTTGCTTGGGCTGCTGATTCCTTTGCTTCCTGCCCTTGGGCAATACAAATCCGTCGTCATCCTCATTCGGATCTCGGTCCGCCAACCCTTGGTCGTCGAGCCGCGAGACCGGATTGTTCCTGACCATGCAGTACAGGTTCAGCCCGTCCACCTTGCCAGCGGGATCGGCACTGAGCCACCGCCCGACCCAAGATTGGTAATAGCGATAGCCGTAGTAATAGAGCCCCGTCGCATCCCGCTCCTTGCCTGAGTAGCGAACTGTCTTGTAGCTCGCCTGCACCGCATTGCGATGGGTCCAGACCGCCGTCCCGCCGAAGGGGTAGAACTCCTCCTGGCTGATCAGGTTGCCCGCGCCGTCGACCTCCAGAGCGCTGCTGCCCAGCAGGTTGTCGTAGCTGTAGCGCAGTTGGTCGTTGGCAATGTCCGCAGGCTTGCCTGCGGTCCAGTGCAACACCCGCACCTGGGCACGGCCCGCCTTGCCCAGGGTGATGACCTGCAGGTCTTCGGTGACCTTGTCGCCCGTTGCCGTGCACCGCTGCTCAAGCCCGGGCAGATAAAGCACCCATTGTCTCTGCACGCTGCCGGAGGCCTGCTGGACGCTGCTCTTGAGTACACGCTGGCTGTCATGGTCATAGCGGTAGCTTTCATGATCGTTCAGGCCGCCTTCGCGCTTCACCGGAGAGACCTGGTGCAACTCGCCGCGCGGTGTCCAGGCAAGGGTTTGCCCGGGTGACAGCAGCTTTTGCTGACCTGCGGCGCCGAACAGCGCCTCGACCTCGGTCGGATCCTTGGCCAAGGTGCTCAGCACCGCCCGATTGCTTCGAGCGCTGATGGTGATGTCGGTGGTGTAGCTGTGGTTCGTGGCAGGGGCGCTGTGGCGGATCTGGCTCAGGTTGCCCGCCGTGTCGTAGGTATAGCGGCGGGTGTAGCGGGTCGTGGCGCCGGGATCGGCCATCTCGCGCCCCGTTGCGCTGACCAGTTGATAGAGGCTGTCGTACGTGTAGGTGTTTTCCGGGACCACCTTCTGGTTGCGCCAGAAGCGCGTGGCTTCGGCGTCGTTACGCACGCTCAACACGTTGCCCACCGGGTCGTAGGCGTAGCGCAGATCCTGCAGCACTTTCGCCCCACTGCCCTGACGCTCGGTCTTGATGGAGGCCAGGCGCTGGGTCTTGGGCTCGTAGGTGTAGGTCGTCACCACCCCGTTGCCATGTTCCTCGCGCAGCTTCTGGCCGGCAGCAGAGTAATGGAGGGATTTGACGATCACCTGTTCGGTGCCGCCCTTGAGCGTGAGCCAGCTGCCAGCCAATTGGCCGGCCACGTCATAGCACAGACGTTGCTTATGGCCTGCGGCATCCTGGGTGCTCAGCACTGCCCCAGTGGCATCGGTGGTGGTCTGGGTGGTGTACGCGTCGGGCTCGAGCCCCGCGTCGTCCTCGCCCTGCCAGTCGACGAGGGTGTCAGGGCTGTCGGCATTCTTGAGCAGTTGTCGGGTGACCGACTGAGACACGCCGGTCAGGGCAATGCGCTCGGTCCTCACCAGCCCGGCGGTGTCGTAGTGCCGAATGCACTGGCCGGCGAGGTTATGTGCCTGGGCCTCTGGTGTCGGATCGGCCCAAAGAAGGCGTTCGATGACGCGCGCCGGCGCACCGGCCACCTGCTCCGTCACGTACAGTGGGCGGCCCGGCAGCGAGGCGTCCTCGTACTGCCAGGTGCGGGTCACGGGCGGGTCGTCCTTGTCGGCGCTGATGTTGTGCAGCGTCAGGCACGGCCTACCGGCGACATCGCTCAGGGCCAGTGATGTTCCGGCATCGACGCTTTGCGTGCGCAAGACCTCGCCGGCCAGGCTCGTCAGGTAGGTGAAGTTGGCCAGCCCGGCCTCGTGCAGGCGCGGATCGGTGCTCTGGGTCAGAAAGCCGCGGGCATCATGGCGATGGTAGGTGATACGCGTGTCCGTCACCTGTGGGGTATCGGGGTGGCGATGATAGGCGACGCTGCGTACAGGTAAGCCGCGATTGTCCGACACCGTGACGGTGGGTGTGTTGCTGAATAGGGAAATGTTCAAGACTTGCTCCTTCAGTCATTACGAGATAACCCGCCCCTTTTCAGCATCCTAAGCACCCCCACACGCGGTGAAAGCTCAGCGATCTAACAGCCTTGTGGCTTGCCCCCTTCTCTCCGGGCGCCTGTTCCCTACAGCGGATTCCACCGAGCCTCCGGTGCGCGTGTCGTGTCGCCAGGCTTGGAGATGTTCGCGCCGATAACATACCCATTGGCAGCGACACTGACGGCAACCCGCACCAATCTTCCCCCGTACTGGATCTGGTAGACCGGACGGTTCTGCCCTTGCGTAGCGACGTGCCTGCCCGTTGTCACTGCGCTGATCACCAATTCTCTGATTTGCGCATTGCTGTAGGCCCCGACTTTATGGAAGTCGTCTAGGTGCTTGCCCACAACGTGATACATCCCGCCCTTCATCCCGGCATTCTGGATGTACACGTACAGCCCGGTCTCCTTGTCGCGCCCTACAGCCTCGATTTCATGGATGCTCTTGGCGCCTTGCGCGCGCAACACCCGCTTGAGTTTTTCACCTGGCTCACCGTTGATGATGAGGCCGGCGCCATGGTCGAAACGCTCCTTCCTGGCCTGCCAAGCTGCGGCCGTTCTTGCTTTTTCCACCTCCTTAGCCGTCGCCATGCCAGAAAAATCCTGAGACGGCAATCTTGGCGAAGTTGCCGCTCTTGGCCTTGGTTCCTCAGGCGTGTGTGCTTGCGCAGTGGGAGGCGACGAGAACAATGATCGCCCGTGCGCCCTGCCCCAGGCTGAAGGTGGATTACCGTTGGATGGCATGTGCATCACTCCTTGTTCAGTAGCGTGGGATTGTTCCTAACTTTCGATCAGAGTTCTGCACGCGCACTGCTTCACAGCAGGCGGATTTTGCCGCCACTCATACGGAACAATGCCTAGCTCCAAGTAGGATTACCTCACTCTGCCTCCTCGTCCAAACGGACGAGGAGCCCCCCGTCGCAACGGGCGACGATCCCCCGTTGGGCCATCTGGCTCTCCCGCGCCCAGCCGGGCTTGGGCCATCCAACGAGGACACCTTGATGACAACAGAAAAAAACCTGGTTCGCTCCGTCACCGTGGATATCGCCGCCCCTGCAGAGCTGGTCTGGTCGATCCTCATCGATCTGCCCCGCTATCCCCAGTGGAACCCGTACACGGTCAAGGTCGAGTCCACCTTGCGCCTGGGCGAGCCGGTCAATCTGTACCTGCCTGATCCCACGCAGCCCGGTGAGCTGATCCACGTGACCGAGCAGTTGGCCGACTTCGAACCGTACCGCCTGCTGGCCTGGGAGATGCACGCCAGCGCCAGCAACCCCGACGCCGCCCGCCGCGAGCAGGTGATCGAACGTACCGGCCCGGACAGCTGCCGCTACCACACCACCGACCAGTTCCTGGGGCCCACCGCCGACACGGTCATGGCCAACCATGGCCACTGGGTCAAGCAGGGCTTCGATGCCGTGGCCCTGGCGGTGAAGGCCCGCGCCGAGTCGCTGCACGCTGCTGCAGGGTGATCTCCATGCCCCCGGCGCACTTCGTCCGAGCAGACGAAGAGGAGCCGGGGGCGCATTGCCTACCTTGGCGTCAACCGGGCCCAAGCCCGGACGATCACGAGGAGGTATCCGATGTTGACTCATCTGCAATGGCTGGAAGCCGAGAGCATCCAGATCATCCGCGAAGTGGTGGCCGAGTGTGAAAACCCGGTGATGCTTTACTCCATCGGCAAGGACAGCGCGGTGATGCTGCACCTGGCGATGAAGGCCTTCGCTCCGGGCAGACCGCCCTTCCCGCTGCTGCACGTGGACACCACCTGGAAGTTTCGCGAAATGATCGCCTTCCGCGACCAGACCGCCAAGCGCCTGGGCCTGGAACTGCTGGTGCACATCAACCCCGAGGGCGTGGAAAAGGCCATTGACCCTTTCACCCACGGCTCGGCGCTGCACACCGATGTGTGGAAGACCCAGGGCCTCAAGCAGGCGCTGGACAAGCACGGTTTCGACGCAGCCTTTGGCGGCGCGCGGCGCGACGAGGAAAAGTCCCGGGCCAAGGAGCGGGTGTTCTCGCTGCGCTCCGAGCAGCACCGCTGGGACCCCAAGCAGCAGCGCCCGGAGCTTTGGCGTCTGTACAACACGCGCAAACGCAAGGGCGAGAGCCTGCGGGTGTTCCCGCTGTCGAACTGGACCGAGCTGGATATCTGGCAATACATCTATCTCGAGCAGATCCCCATCGTGCCGCTGTACTTCGCCAAGGAGCGCCCGGTGGTGGAGCGCGATGGCACCCTGATCATGGTCGACGACCACCGCCTGCCGCTGCGTGACGGCGAGACCCCGCAGATGCGCAAGGTGCGCTTTCGCACCCTGGGGTGCTACCCGCTTACCGGTGCCATCGACAGCGACGCCGACGACCTGCCGGCGATCATCAGCGAGATGCTGGTCAGCCGCACCTCGGAACGCCAAGGCCGCCTGATCGACAGCGATTCGGCCGGCTCCATGGAGAAGAAAAAACAAGAGGGGTACTTCTGATGAACGCCATCACCCAGCACGACGAACTCACCCCGTACCTGCAGGCGCAACAGCACAAGCAACTGCTGCGCTTCATCACCTGTGGCAGTGTCGACGACGGCAAAAGCACCCTGATCGGGCGCCTGCTGTACGAGTCCAAGGTGTTGTTCGAAGACCAGCTCGGCCAGCTCGAAGCCGACTCGAAAAAGCTCGGCACCCAAGGCGAGGAGCTGGACTTCGCCCTGCTGGTGGACGGCCTGGCCGCCGAGCGTGAGCAAGGCATCACCATCGATGTGGCGTACCGCTTCTTCGCTACTGATAAACGCAAGTTCATCGTCGCCGACACCCCCGGCCATGAGCAGTACACCCGCAACATGGTTACCGGCGCGTCCACCGCGGACCTGGCGGTGATCCTGGTGGATGCCCGCCAAGGCTTGCTGACCCAGACCCGCCGCCACAGCTACCTGGTGTCCCTGCTGGGTATCGGCAAAGTGGTGCTGGCGATCAACAAACTCGACCTGATGGATTACGCCCAGGCGGTGTTCGAGCGCATCGAGGCCGAGTACCGCGCCTTCGCCGCGCAGATCGGCCTGCATGATATCCAGTGCATCCCGCTGTCGGCGCTGCGCGGCGACAACATGCTCAGCCCCAGCCCGAATACCCCGTGGTACACAGGCCCGAGCCTGCTGGCGTATCTGGAAGACGTGCCGCTGGAGCAGGCCCGCGCCAGCGAAGCGGCGTTTCGCCTGCCAGTGCAATGGGTCAACCGGCCGAACCTTGATTTTCGCGGCTACTGCGGCAACGTCGCCGCTGGCAGCGTGAGCGTCGGCGAGCGCATCCGCGTACTGCCTTCAGGCCAGCAGAGCGAGGTCACGAAAATCCTCGGCCCCAACGGCCCGCAACAACGGGCCGAATGCGGCCAAGCTGTGACCTTGGTGCTCAAGGACGAGATCGACATCAGCCGCGGCGACCTGATCGCCCTGGCCGACGCCCCGCCTGCGGTGGCCGACCAGTTCGAGGCCACCCTGGTGTGGATGGACGAAGACGCCCTGCTGCCCGGGCGCCCCTACCTGATGAAGATCGGCTGCCGCACCGTAGGCATGAGCTGCGCCAATCTCAAGCACCGGGTCGATGTGAACAGCCTTGAGCAACTCGCGGCCAAGACCCTGGAGCTCAACGGCATCGGCGTGTGCAACCTGCACTTGGACCGGCCGATCCCGTTCGATGCCTATGCCGACAACCGCGACACCGGCGGCTTCATCGTCATCGACCGCCTGAGCAACCGCACGGTGGGCGCCGGCATGTTGCACTTTGCCCTGCGCCGCGCGCAGAACGTGCATTGGCAAGCCATCGACGTCAACCGCGAGGCCCACGCCGCGCTCAAGGGCCAGAGCCCGCGGGTGCTGTGGTTCACCGGGTTGTCGGGGGCAGGTAAATCGACCATCGCCAACCTGGTGGAACGCAAGCTGCACGCCCTGGGCCGGCACACCTACCTGCTCGACGGCGACAACGTACGCCACGGTCTGAACCGCGACCTGGGCTTCACCGAGGCGGACCGGGTGGAGAACATCCGCCGCGTGGCCGAGGTGGCCAAGCTGATGCTCGATGCCGGGTTGATCACCCTGGTCTCGTTCATCTCGCCGTTTCGCGCCGAGCGCGACATGGCCCGTAGCCTTGCCGGGGATGGCAACTTCCTGGAGATCTACATCGACGCCCCACTGGCCCTGGCCGAACAGCGCGACCCCAAGGGGCTGTACCAGAAAGCCCGGCGGGGCGAGCTGAAGAACTTCACCGACATCGACTCGCCCTACGAGCCACCGGTGACCCCGGAGCTGCACATCGACACCCAACGCGAATCGGCCGAAGCCGCCGCCGAGCGCATCGTCGAAGCCTTGCTCAGGCTATGAGCGCAGCGGGCGCGGTGCCACGCCGCCGTGCCCGCACCTGACCGCTCAGCGGGTACCGAACTCGAACGAGGGCACGAAACCCGAGCCGAGCAGGTAGGGGCAGTTGGAGTCGACGAAGTCGTCGCTGAGCAGATCCTCGGCACTGTTGTAGCCGTCCGTGTAAACGCCGGTGAGCCCCAGCAGCGTATGCGGCAGGGAGGCAATGCTCACCCGTTGGTCTTGGCGTTGCTTGAGTTTTTCGAGCTTCGCGCTCTGGTGGCGCGACACGTTGTCAGTGGCCCAGACGAACGCCGAGACCGACAAGTCGTATTCATTACCGATGCCATGCCCCAACAAGCCGCGATCATCATCCATGAGGTTCTGGCCATGATCGGAGCTGTAGACCAGCACTGACGGTTTGTTACTGGCCTCCAGTTGATTCATGAGGGTGTGCAACAGCCAATCGGTGTAGAGCACGGTGTTGTCGTAATGGGCGACGAGTCTGTCCTTGGCGCTGTCGGTGGCGGGCTGGAACTGCCCGAAGCTGTCCGGATACCGGCGCTCGTAATCGAAATGGCTGCCTTTGATGTGGATGAAGATCGCCTGCTTGGCAGCGGCCGAATGCAGGATTTGCTCATGTACAGGCAGCAGCGCGGCGTCATAGCTGCGCTCGAAGTACTGCCGGCTGTGTGCCTCGGCGGCAATCTGCGGAATGATCCCACCAAAGCTGTCGACCTCCTGGACAGACAACCAATGGGTTTTGTAGCCCGCTGCACGGTAGATGCCCACCAGGGATTTGGTCGAGGCGATCTGGTCCCAGTCGGAGATCGGCGACAGGCTCAGCATCGACGGCACGGCAAACGCGGTGTAGGGCGCGGTGGTGCACATGCGGTTGAACTTGAACAGCCCCAGGCGCTTGTCCAGGTTCGGTGTGGTCGGTTTGTCGTAGCCGTAGAGCGACCAGTTGTGCGGCCGAGAAGATTCGCCGATCACGAAAACGAGGGTTTCGATGTTCGAATCGTTCTCGACGCGGGTGATGTTGACCTCGGTGTCCTGGCGCTGCTTGATGTATTCGAGGGTTTCGCCGTGCAGGTAGGCGGTCAGGCCGATTTGCGACAGGTAACCCACCGGCGTGCTCTGGTCCTTGGCGACCAGGTCGAGCACGGCGCCCTTGCCCAGCGAATTGACCGTCACGGTCTTGTAGAAGTACGCGCCATACCCCAGCAGCAAGGCGCACAGGCTCAAGGCGAACAGCGACCGGCTCTTGGGCAGCCGACGCCGGTACAGGCCGGCCAGTCCGATCCCGTAACAAGCCGCGAATACCGCCAGCACGAACGTAATGGACTTCCAGTAAGTCAGCAGGAAGTCGGTCGTTTCCTTGTAGTTGGTCAGCCCGATGAACAGGTAGGCCGCCGTCAACCGGGAGTTGAAGTTGAGCGTCAGGAACAGGTCGATGGTGGCCAACAAATAGAACGGCAACAACCCAACATGAAGCTTGAATTGATAGGTGGAGGCAAAACGGATCGCCGCCAGCCACAGCAACGAGATGGCGACGGTGTAGAGCGCCAGCAGGTCGATCTTCGCGTACGGGTTGGCGAGGGTGCGGATAATGATGGGCGATAGCAAAAACGCCCAGAGCACCAGGTTCGGCCATTCCTGCTTCAACGTGGGGAGTTTCATTTTCTAATGCTCGTCGGGCGCCCATGGGAGAGGTGCGTCCCTGCGCGATACCCCGTTGCTGGCATACGAACGAGCATAGATCATCGGGCTTCGCCTTGGACGCCGGCGCTGACGGTTGCGGCAGGATCATCCCCGAGCATAGCCAGTTAGTCCAAACAGACGATTTACCCGGCAAGTCCCCCATCAATACTGCCCTTCCCGATACCCCGCGAGGCGCAGCATGACCGCTCATCATCCGGCTCCCATCGCTACCGACGCGCTCAGCGCCTTGCTCGCCTTGGTCTATCAAGGCCCTCTCGAATCCACGCCTTGGGGCAGCTTTCTCGAACAGTTGCGCCAGCGCCTTGACGCCCGTTTCATCACCCTGGTGCTGCGCAACCCCGAGCACGAACGCCCCGGCCTGATCGTCAACGCCTCCAGCCACGGTCCGCTGCTGCCCGGCGAGCCGTCCTACAGCGAGTACTACTATTCCATCTGCCCGTTTCTCGACTGGCCAGCCAATCAAGTGGCTACGGCCGACCAGGTGATGGGCAGCGCGCTGTGGCTGGCCCACGACTTCTACCGCAACTACCTGCAACCGCTGGACCTGCGCCACGTACTGGTGGCCAACATGGTGACCAACGCCGGGATGCACTGCGCCTTGTTCGCCAGCCGCGGGCACACCGGTACGGACTTCGATGCCGGGGAGGTCGCCCTGGTACGCCTGCTGCAGCCACACGTGCAGCAGGCGGTGGACCTGCACTCGGCCGTGGACCAGCTGGACTCCGAGCGCCAGCTGTATGCTGCGACCATCGACCGCTTGATGGTCGGTACGGTGATCCTCGATGAGAACGGCCGCAAGCTGCGTTGCAACCGCGCAGCGCAGCGGCTGTTCGACGAAGGCGATGGCCTGGTGTGCCGGCAAGAGAAGCTGTGCGCCTACCTCAACCACGAGAACCGCGCCTTGCAGCAAGCGGTCCAGGCCGTGCTGCGCCAGCGCCAGCGCGGGCTGGATGAGCTGGAGGTGCTCACCCTCTCCCGCCCCAGCGGCCAGATGCCACTCAACCTGCTGCTGCGGCCGATCCCGCTGAACTACCAGGCCGGCAAAGCCACCCGCAGACCGGCGGTGGCACTGTTCATCCGCGACCCGGCCGACTCGCCCCAGGCCTCGCGCCACCTGCTGCGCAGCCTGTTCCAGCTCACACCCATGGAAACCGAGGTGGCAATGCTGGTGATGGACGGGCAGACCCTGGACGAAACGGCGGACCTGCTGCATGTGTCGCGCAATACCGTGCGCGCGCACCTGCGCGGGGTGTTCGCCAAGACCGGCGCCACGCGCCAGGCGCAGTTGGTGAAGACCTTGCTCAACAGCGTGGCGTCGTTGGGGTAATCTGGCTTGTACAGCAGCCCCAGGAGGCCACATGCCCTACCCCATCGAGCAGAAACTTGTCGTCGGCGTCGCCTCCAGCGCGCTGTTCGACCTGACCGTGTCCGACGACATCTACAAGACCGAGGGGGTCGAGGCGTACCGCCAGCATCAGGAGCAGAACCTCGACGAGCCCTTCCCCAAGGGCGTCGCCTTCCCGTTCATCCGGCGTTTTCTGAGCATCAACAAGGCCTTCCCCGCGCAACTGCCGGTAGAAGTGGTGCTGCTCTCACGCAATTCGCCCGAGACCGGCCTGCGGGTGTTCCGCTCGATCGACCACTACGGCCTGGACATCACCCGGGCGGCATTCATGTCCGGCCGCTCGCCCTACGAGTACATCCCGGCCTTCAATGCCTCGCTGTTCTTGAGCGCCCACGAAGAAGACGTCCAGCGCGCCATCGACGCCGACTACCCCGCCGGCCTCGTGCTGCCCACGCGCATCTACGACGATGAAATCGACACCGAGCTGAGGGTGGCTTTCGACTTCGATGGCGTGATCGCCGATGACGAGGCCGAGAGCGTGTACAAGCAGCATCACGACCTCGGCGAGTTCCTGGCCCACGAGCGCGACCGCAAGGCCATCCCCCACCAGCCAGGCCCGCTGGCGGACCTCTACCGCAAGCTCTCGCACATCCGCACCCTGGAGGACCAGAAACTGGCCCAGTGCCCGGACTACCAGCGCATCCTGCGCATCGCCATCGTCACCGCGCGCAATGCGCCGTCCCATGAGCGGGTGGTGACCACCTTGAAGAACTGGGGCGTGTCGCCGGACGAGTCGTTCTTCCTGGGCGGCATGGAAAAAGACCGCGTGCTGTCGATCCTCAAGCCGCACATGTTTTTCGACGACCAACGCAGCCACCTGACGTCCGTGGCTGGGGATCTGCCGATGGTGCATGTGCCGTTTGGGGTGGCGAACAAGCGTCGGGAAGCGGGCAATGCGCTGGCCGAACCTGCAAAGGCGGAAAGCGAATAAGTTATCCGCCAGCGCCGGGATGCCTCATCCGGGCGAGTGCTGATCGAGGCTCACGGACCAACGGTGGGTATCCAAGCACATCAACTTTTCGAGCACATCACTCGCCTTCCATCACCTTGACCACCCTCCCCCCAGCCTCCATGCTCAAACGCTTCCACCACGACTCAAGGATCGATACATGAAGCTGGAAACCCTGGCCATCCACGCGGGCTTCAGCCCCGACCCGACCACCAAGGCTGTGGCCGTCCCGATCTACCAGACCACCTCGTTCGCCTTCGACGACACCCAGCACGGCGCCGACCTGTTCGATCTGAAGGTAGCCGGCAACATCTACTCGCGCATCATGAACCCCACCAACGACGTCCTCGAGCAGCGCATGGCGGCGTTGGAAGGCGGTGTCGGCGCCCTGGCCGTTGCCTCGGGCATGGCCGCCATCACCTATGCCATCCAGACCGTCGCCGAGGCCGGCGACAATATCGTCTCGGTGGCCAAGCTCTATGGCGGCACCTACAACCTGCTGGCCCACACCCTGCCACGCATGGGCATCCAGACCCGCTTCGCGCCGCATGACGATATCGCCGCCCTTGAAGCGCTGATCGACGACCGTACCAAGGCGGTGTTCTGCGAATCCATCGGCAACCCCGCCGGTAACATCGTCGATCTCCAGGCCCTGGCCGACGCCGCGCACCGCCACGGCGTGCCGCTGATCGTCGACAACACTGTCGCCACCCCGATCCTGTGTCGCCCCTTCGAGCACGGTGCCGACATCGTCGTGCACTCGCTGACCAAGTACATCGGCGGCCACGGCACCAGCATCGGCGGCATCGTCATCGATTCCGGCAAATTCCCCTGGGCCGATAACAAAGCACGCTTCGCCCTGCTCAACACCCCCGATCCGTCCTACCACGGCGTGACCTATACCGAAGCCTTCGGCCCCGCCGCCTTCATCGGCCGCTGCCGCGTGGTGCCGCTGCGCAACACGGGTGCGGCGTTGTCGCCGTTCAATGCGTTCTTGATCCTGCAGGGGCTTGAGACCCTGGCCCTGCGCATGGAGCGACACACCGAAAACGCCCTGAAGGTCGCCCACTACCTGCAAGGGCACCAACAGGTCGCCTGGGTGAAGTACGCCGGCTTGCCGGACCATCCGGAGCACGCGCTAGCGCGCCGCTACACCGGCGGCAAACCGGCGTCGATTCTTTCGTTCGGGATCAAAGGCGGGCAAGAAGCCGGCGCACGCTTCATCGATGCGCTGCAGTTGGTGGTGCGCTTGGTGAACATCGGCGATGCCAAGTCACTGGCCTGCCATCCCGCGTCCACCACCCATCGCCAACTCAATGATGAAGAGCTGGAAAAAGCTGGGGTACCAAGGGACATGGTGCGACTGTCGATCGGGATCGAGCACTGCGATGACATCATCGCGGACCTGGCGCAGGCGCTGGAGGCGAGCCGCGGGTGACGGGTTGCAATCGTTGACAGGCCCTGGCCTATTCACGGGTAAATGGGAGTGGCGCTCCGGCGCTCCAATTTACCCGCGCAGGCGTCCACAAGGACGACGCCGTCATCAGAAACCTAACGCCTACGCATTCGTTTGAGCTGTCGGATCAGGCGCCGCTGGCGGGTGCGGCGCCTGCGCATGACGCAGAGGCGTTTCCAGAGGCCTCGAAAGCGGCGGGTGTTCAGTAGCCATATCCACCACTCTGTCACCAAGGCCATCAGTGCCCAAAGCCCTGCCATTAAATCCTCTACGAGCAATCGCTACTCATACAAGCCGATCACCACTCGCCGTGCTGCCCAGTCTCCCGAGGCACTCGAAAACCACCAGACATAAAAAAATCCAGTCACCTTGCGGTGACTGGATTTTCTAGGGATTTTTGGTCGGGACGGAGTGATTCGAACACTCTACCCCTTGCACCCCATACTGGTGAAAGCTCATCCAGCACACCCCAAGGAGAACCGCCTAAAAAACGTAACCCGTTGTTTCCTATACAATAATGCCTTATTTTAGCTTCCACTGTCGTCTTGTAGCCTGCGACCGAATCCACGCACAAACGGTCACCAAACGGTCACCGGATGTAGCACCGATAAGGACGACGAAATGGCAGACATCACAGACCGACAAATGAGCATCAAGCCAGGCACTCGGGACATCTGGCTCAACGAATCCGCCCCGAAAGGTCACGGCCGCTTCATGGCAATAAAGCGGCCTAGCTGAACCTCAAGTAAAACTTACTGTAGTCATATAAAAACTAAGAGCTAGCCAGGCTGACCCAAATCAAGATCGATTCAGAACAAACAAATTCCTCTTAGCCCGCGTCGCGGCCACGTGCAGCAGGCAACGTTCGACCAGCTCGGTATCCTCGACGACCCCCGCATCCTCATCACGACTAAATTGCTCGGCATAGGCCACAGCCCCCTTGTAAGCCGCCACGATGATCACGCTAAACTCAAGCCCTTTGATTCGATGCATGGTTGCCAAGCGCACTCCTTCAGCCGAGGCATCATCTGAAGTTGAGTTATCCAGGCGCAAAGTGGGAATCCCGCCTCGTCTCAACCCCTCCCCTAGAGCATCGAGATCATCGTTGGTCCGCGCTGTAATGCAGATTTGGCGGAGCTCAATACCATCAGCCTGGAGCTGATTCAGAACCGACTGGATATGTTCCCCATCTTCTTGCAACGAAGATGAACAAATGAGGTCTGGCGCATCGCCATGAGTGAGTGATCGATATCCGCGCAAGCTGTCGGCACTACCATCCAGGTCATCAACACTGCAGCCTTCCAGCTGCGCACAGGCCCACTGACGAATCTCATCCGTTGTACGGTAGTTAATACGCAAATTGCGACTACGACCACGCACCTCAATGCCGACTCGGCTCAGAACGACTTTGTGCCGATAGATGCGCTGATGCGCATCTCCAACGATAAACAGGTCATTGTCAGCGGGGGGCACAGCTGCGCGGATCAAGGCAAAGGCTGCAGCGCTGATGTCTTGCCCTTCGTCTACCACCATGGAGCGTATGCCCAGTACCGGCTTCTCCCGCTCCAAAAGCTGACATGCCTCGCGAAATGCTTCTTCCGGCTCCCGAAGGTTGGCCGCTTGGAGTTGCGCACGGTACTCGGCAAAAACCGGCCAGATTGACTTGCGCTGGGCGCGCCCAAGCTGACCCCCGCGGCCAATACGGCTGGCACGCATATATTGATCCGCCGTTTCGCAGCCCTGGGGCAGCACAACACGCTCGAATTCGGCACGCATAAAGGGCAGAGATAAATCAGCCCCCGCAGGCATGGCAGACATTGCTGCCTGCCAGAAACGCCGACGATCCGCCTCTTTGTAGAGCAACTCATGGGGATAACCAAAGCGGCGCAACAGACCCAGGGCCCATTGATCAAGGTTGACCACCTGGATCTTTTCCAGCTCCTGCGGTGTACAAAGCATCTGCAAATGTTGGCGAATGTCTTCAGCCAGCGTTTTGGTGAAGGTGGTGAACAGAACAGGTTTACCGGGCAGTGCCGCGTATTGGCGCGCAAGCCTCGCTGCCCGATGCATCGCCACAACCGTTTTCCCGGTTCCGGCACCGCCCGTTACCTTGACCGGGCCATTCCAGTCGCGCTCCACCAGTTTGCGCTGGCTAGGATGCAAAAACACTCGCCAGCGCTCTAGAGGCGCGGCCAACAAAGCCTCCAGATCGCTGTCATCCGTCAGCACGACAAAGTGTCGACGGCTACCATCACGCTCAAGCGCTGCGGCAAAGTCGCTTTGATCCACCGCATCTGGAGCGCTTCGCTCGCTGATTATTTTCTCGTAGGATTCACCAGCAGCAAAAAGATAAAGCGCCTCGAAGGCCTCATCGGGAAGCTCACTCTGAAGAGCCTCCAGCTGCTCCTCGGTGCACACCGCCCGTACCGCCGCCAACCGATCATCCGGAACCCCCAAACGGCGAATCTCGCGATCCTTGAGCGCATGGAAAAGGCCTGCCCTCTCAGGGCTCTGCTCGAACTGCGCAGGCTGAGCATCGGATACTTCATGAACCGCATACACCTGAATACTGCCCACATCCGGGTGAATAGCTACGCGATGCCGGCTGGCCCATTGGTATGCCGCATCGTGCTGATCGACCCAGAGCAAGCAATACACATTGCCAACATTAGGCTTGAGCACAATGCCGCGCATATTGTCGTTGATACGCACCGAACGCATGTTTGCATCGGCAGCATCACGAATGCGCTCGTAATTAATCCCTGTCGCCATGGGGTTCTGCCGAAACTTGGCCACAAAATTCAGTACGGCCAACTGCTGAGCACGAGGCACGGCAGCAAAGGACTTGAGAAAGTCGTCAGACATCGCGATTTTCGGGGCCAGCGTCATGCCAGAGTCTCCATCAATAGATTACGTAACGGCTCAGGCAGCGCCCCGCCTTCAGCGACAAAACAATGCCACCCACGGTTCTCGAATACACCCAGGGTATCCGAGTAATCCGGCAGGAAAATCGCCACCTTCACTGCCGGCCAAGCCAGCTCTGCCTCCGCCAACACGCATTGCTTGTCATCCAGCAACTCAAAACCAGCAATAGGTGCATTAACCCCCATGGCGGCAAAGGCCTGACACCAGGATGAGAGTTCAGTAGCGACAATCTCCAATGCTTCCAGCCAATCGGCAGTTACATCCGGCTGTTGCAACAGAGGGCTGTTTAACAGCGTTGCCAGGCCGGGTATATCGGCACAACCGGCCCACAAATGGCGCAAAGGCAGCAGCAGGTTGAGCAAACGCCAGAGTTGCTGCCAGCGCAGCTTGATCTCTTCGCCCCCCATATTCTCTTGCAGCCATTCCAAGGCCAGCCAAGGCTCGTCATCTGCTGCGCACTTGCCGCCCATTACCTGGCGTAATTGGTCAGCACGCATCGCCACCGCCAGGTAGACACCATCCCCCAGAGCTCTGAATGACTGGCGTAAATCGGCATGGTTCGGCAGCAAGCCCAACTCATCCAACCGCTGCATGAAGGCCCGCCCCTTCATGGTCTGCAATGCACTCTGATCACCCGGAGGCATCAACAGCCCCACAGCCAGCGCCACACTGTACTGGCGCATCTGTGCGCCTGTGACACCAGCAAGACGCCGATGCAGCTGAGTGAATGGCTCAAGCACGGCAAAGCTGGAGAAGCCTGGCAATCCCATGGCGCTACAGAGCTTCTCAACAACATGCTGGGACTGAGCCTCTATCAGGTTTGGCCAGGGGGAGGGGGTCTTGACTGGCTGCCCTAAAAGAGCCGCTTCAACATCGTCCCAGGTCAACGTCCAGACAGAGAAGCGCCCGCTCTTGGCTACGGCCATACGCTTGACGAGATCAGTAGTCACAATTTCCTTGTGGTACTGCCAACCGTCGACAAACAATGCAATCGGCAGGTCATCCACAGTGTCGTCAGGCCAGAACACGAAGTCCGGCCTGCACGGCACCACCACGCCATCGGCCTCCCCAAGAGGCACCTGAAGCTCCAGCCGCCAGCGGCGCGCACCGGCCTGCAACTCATAGCCAGCCTTGCCCTTGAATAGTACCTCGCTCAGCTTGAACTTACCGCCATCATGCTCACGACGCAGTGCCTCGACAAAACGCTTCTCCAGCACACTTTCCAGCAGTTGATTGTCAGGCTGCACATCAGCCAGTTGATTGACCGGATGCAGTCCACCCTTGTGCTGCATCACCTCCCCCAACAGCTTCTGCGCAGTACTGCGGGAGATCGACTGGCGCTCATGGCTGTTGCGGTAGCGATAGACACAGCGGTAGCAACCGTCGGTTTCCGGATTCTGATTGCAACTGCATTCGTCAAGCGCCTTGAGGGCCGTTTCAAACACCTCCAGCAACGGCTCCGGCGCGCGCATCAGCTCTTTCAGATAACCCGTACCTCCGGGCACACTGTCATAGATCACCAGATAGCAACGTGGGTTGTCCGAACCGGCGGCCATTCGCATATCCAACGCGATTCGCAGGTGATCAACCGCCCCACGGAAGCGCCTGGCTAGCCCCAACTCCAACGCAGCAACAAAGCTCAACAGCGCTTCGTTGGTATCGGCAAAGCCGACCTCCGGAAGGAACAACCGAATACCTTCGCTGGTGAACTCTCTGTACAAGAACACGCACTGCTGGGTGCTGGCTTCAGGGTTCTTACGCCTGGAACACCAGGATGCGTGATTACGGAATAGCTCTTCTGCCTTACGCTTGCGCTGCAAGGTGCCGCACTCGGTGCATATGCTGAACCCAGGGCGGTTAAGCTCCTTGCCGCCGATCTCCATCGGCGCGCCCTGTTCCGACTGCTCACCGAAGTTGACCTCACGGAAGGTCACTCGGTCGAGGAACTCGAAGCCGAAGGGGAAGCTTTGCTGATCGAACACGAATGCCTGGCGCACAGCATCAGGTGGGCTATCCACCAGAGCCTGGCGCACATAAAAGCCGCGCTCACGCTCATCCGAGTCATCGGCAATGCGGCTATCGCGATCCAGGGTTCGAGCAAATACCGTGGTTAGCCGCAGCATCTCATGTACCCGACCACTGTCTTTCCACAAACCATCGCCGCACCGAGGGCAGCTCGGGTGCTGATCCCCAGAACTCAGTGGCTCGGTATAGGAGCACTGCCGACAAAAGCGCCAGTACTCTGGCTTTACCTTGGACACATCTACCTGGTTGATCACCACCTTGCGCCCTTCGGCATAGAAGGTGTTGTTCGGCGCCAACTCGGTAATGGCCGTAGACCCCGGCCGCTCATATTCGAAGGTTTCCGAATCCGGTGTCGCAGTACCCGGCTTGGAGTCCCGAACAATCATCGAGCGCAGCAGAACGCCCTGTTCGGGGAACGCATAGTTCGGCAGCAGGCCCTCATCGGTAAGCACGTTCAGCGTCGCCTTGCCCTCAATGCTGCCGATCAGTCGCGCCAGAGCCGTGCGATCCTGCGTCAGACGGGACAGTTCCTCCTCCTGCTCTTCACCACGCACTGGCAGTGCCTGAAGCTTGTCGATCTCCTTGACCGTGGCATCGCGCTTGCGCTTGATGCTTTCCACATCGGAGGCAATACCCTGCAAGCGATTGATGATCTTCAGCGCCAACGGGCTGTTCTGCGCTTCATCGCCCTCGATGAAGCGCTGTAAGAACTGCTGCGTAGCTTCACTCAGTGGCGCCTGAGCCCCGTGATTGAACAGCCGAAGGAAGCGCTCCAGCAGTAGTGCCCGGTTCTGCTCGACAAAACTCAACCAGGGATAGGGGAAGCGCGTTGTGCTCTGATTAACGATGGCACTGAACACTTGACGAATTTCTGCAGGTATCTGCGCATTGCGACCGTTCTGCTGCACCCAGCAGTCCAGGGTAAAGGCGGTCATCTGCCGCTCCAACACCGCCGAAGCATTCAGGAAAACCCCCGGAGCCTGGACCGAACCGGCGATCATGCTCTTGGGGTCTTCCCAGAAATACAGGTCATGCGGCTTGCTGGCAGCCAAGCTCATCAGCAGCGCATTACCCGTACTGCGCCCTGCCCGGCCAGCACGCTGAATGTAATTGGCTTGCTGAGGTGGCACCGAACATTGCAGCACGCTGGAGAGGTCACCGATATCAATACCCATCTCCAACGTGGGCGTTGCCGACAGTACATTTATCGCACCCGGTCGCCCGCTATCGGACTTGAAGTTACGCTCCACTGCCTCGCGCGTATCGCGGGGCAATAGCCCGGTGTGCTCATGAGCGACCACCCTTTGGATATCGGCATTGAGATAAAGCTTGCGGTAAAAATCACCTTGCTCGGCAGATGCATGCAGATGTCCGCGGCAGTCCTTACGACGGCACGGTTGCCCTGCTAGGTTCTCTTCTGGCCCAGCCATTAGGCTGCTATGGCAACGATCACAGCGCCAGCCTCGACCACCCGGCACAACAGCAAAAGCATCCGGCTGCAGCCCCCATACGCGGATGTCCGACTTGCCCTCCGCCTCCACATAATCTGCCAGCCCAGCCTCGGCTAAGGCCTCGAATGCCAGACGATAAAGCGGCAACCACAGCTGCTCGGCCCCCAGCGCCAGCCCATCCAGCTCTGGCAACGCCTGGAATGCCCAGGCGCGGAATATCCCGGAATGGCTGCCACTCACGGATGCGCAACGCTGGTAGTCGATCAAGGTGACAAAGCGCGGAGGTCTGGGGCCGCTTAGCAGTTTGAAATGGCTAGGGTTCTTCTTGTATCCCCAGGGACTGCTGCCCATGCGCGCATAAAAATTCAGCTCTTGGTCATGCCAGGCTCCCAGACGCTGCAGCATCTGGATAAGGCCATGAAGAAACACGGCCAAGTCATTGCCGTGAGTGCCAGCCAGTGGCTCCAGGGCTTCTCGCAGGCGAGGCCCCATCCAGTCCACCGCCTGCTGAAGGCGACCTGGTAGCGGCACCACGCTGGCCGTTGCCGTCGCAACCAAGGTTCGGCCGATATGTGCGTCCTGTCCGAACTCAGCTTCCAACACCCAAGGCAGTACCTTGTCCAACTCACGCCCCAGGTTGCTGCCTTGGGGCAGCTGGCCTTCCTCCATCAGCGTCTCGAAGTCGCGCAGCCATTGCAGTTGCGGCGGCAAGAAATTGGCCACGTAGTGGCCATCGCCCAACCTGGCACGCCAGAAGCCGGCAAAAGCCGCAGGCAGCTCAGCCAGGGTCAGAGGCCGCTCACCCGCCTGAGCAATTACCTGGGCCAACGCCGGACGCAGGTTCAGGCGCCAGGTACGAGCCGCGAGAAAACCTGCGCGATGCGCCGCATCCTGAACAGAATCGGAGAAAGCGATCAGCTTCTTATCGGCATTGAAGCGGCTGGCAAACAACTGCCCTACCATCACCGCCGCCAGGCTGGCTGCCTGGGAGCCGACAATGGTTAGGGTTTTGTAGCCATTGCAATAAGGACAGTCGTGGTGCGCCTTGGTGAACTTGGCACCATTACGAGTGCTCTCTCGCAGGTTGTGGGCAATATCCACCCGCACCAGCGACTGATCCTCACAATGGGCGCAGTGGCTTTGTGCATCCGGATGCAAAGTGCCGCAAGCCGGACAGACTTGCTTGCGCTCGAACACCGCAGGGTTGTGCTCGTTACCCACCGGAAAAACGAATCGGGTCGCTACATCTTCGGCAAAGAACGCGCTATAGAATCCCTGCAGATCGTGCCCCAACTGATTAGGGCTGGTCTTCTGCACAGTCGCACCCCAGCCCATGGCATGGCACTCCCTGCAGTGGATGACCGGCAGATGCAAGCGCGTCAGATCGGCCTTGCGCAGATCATCGTGGTGACGCAACTGCGGGTGCTCATCCAGCACGGCAACCATGCGGCGCAACTCACGCAGCCAGATTTCAACTTTTACCTGCAGAAAGAAATCCTGATGGGCGTCTTTACGCGCATGGGCCACCAGCGCCAGCAGGCTGGACAACCAGAGCATGGGGTAACGTGGTTCATCACACGCAGGCAGGCGACGCTGCAGCAGCGTCAGCAGATCGTCCAGCAATACCGACTTAGGCCCTAACCGTTCCAGGTCACGCAACAGGTTCTGAAAGGCAAAGTGACTTTTTAGTCGATCTCCCAGCGCACAGCGCCAACGAAAGTCCTGCACCTGCTCGGCCGTGCAGGGCTCACCAAACCACAGCTCGGCTTGAGCAGCCAAATAGGCAGGCAAATTGGCATATTGCTCAGGGGGCAGTTTATCCACCTGCATCGGCTGCGGACTCAGGGTGAACTCCACCAGAGCCTCAGCCAAGTAATCGCCAACCGACTCACGATCTTCGGAGATGACCGCTTGCTCATCCAGCGCCTCGCCGAATACATCGCCCGCAAACGCCAGTAGATCGCCTACCCCATCATCGCCCAGAGTGGCCGAAGTCCCGACACAGACCAGTTGCCCAGGCGGAGTTTGCAGGCGGCCTTTCAGGCGACGGATCAGACAGGCCAGATCGGTACCCTGCGCACCATCGAAGGTATGCAATTCGTCCACGACCAAATATCGCAGCGTATCCGGCTGCTGATGCACCCACAGCGGCGTATCGGCGGCACGAATCAGTAGAAAATCCAGCATCTTGTAGTTGGTCAGCAGGATATCCGGCGGGTTGCTACGCAGCACATCGCGATCGGTAATCACCGAAAAGCTGCCATCCTCCAGTCGGCGTACCGTTTGCGACAGCTCGGCAGGCGCATCCCCTACATACAAGCCCGCACGAACGCCTGCCAACCCAGCCGTTTTGACAATTTCCTTAGCTACCCGGCCGGCCTGGTCAGTCGCCAGGGCATTCATCGGATACAGGATGATTGCCTTGATCCCTCGCCGCCCCTCTGCCTGCGCCTGACGGCAATGCTCCAGAATCGGATACAGAAAGCACTCGGTCTTACCTGAGCCAGTACCGGTTGCCACCAACGTTGATTGCGCTGCGACGCCGCTCAGTCGAGCGAAAGCACGGGCCTGATGCGCATGCGGCACGAACCCTTCGAACAGCCAGGGAAAGGCCCGCATGCCATCCCCCATATGCTTGCGAAACGGCAAAGGAAGCGACACGTAGGGGCCCTTGAACACATTGCTGCGCTCAGCCAGAAACCGCTCTAACAAGCCCTCGAAACCATTCGTAGTCGAGGGAAATGCTGTACGCAGGAAATCCGCGACGCCCTGGGTAAGCTGCTGAGAAACGATCAAGGGCTGCATGACTAAAGCCCCTCATCGCCATTCTTTACCACCTTTAGCCCATAAAGATTCTCAAGAGCTGCAAGCATGTGCTTCCTTCTTTCAGCAACAAACGCTAAGGGCGCGTCCCAGAGCTCGCTATGTATGTCTGGGACGAAATCGTAGGCTCCAAAGTACTTACTGCCATCAGCAGCTTTGAAAAACTCACCAGGGTGGCGTGCCCGCTTGTAGTTGTTCACCTCCGCTGGAACAGGCTGGAAGTTCCAAAGCACATCGACAGCTTCTTGGTAGGCCTCATCTTGCCCATCAAGCTTAAGCGGAAAAATATGATCAACCTGAGGCTTGCTGTCGTGGAACACGTAGCTTCGACCAGGCATGAGCACCTTGGTGGACAGCCAGGGCTGGCTGAGCAACTGGTATTCATTAAGCTCACCGGTTCGGTTCTTCTCAACCGCAATCTGCCGGATTGCATCTAGAGGGAACGAGCAATTGTTTCGCCCCGCCTCCATCGCCTCTCGGGCAAAAGCATTGACCATGGTTTGAGTATTCCAGTCGCATAGCTGGGAGAGCAGGAAGTACTGATGAACAAGCCGTACTTCGGACTCATCCCAAGTACGAATACGCCACTCATGACCATGACGCTTGAGCTCTGTCAGGTACGCTGCAATAGGCAAGATCGCCAGCCAGCGAGGCACAATCGAAGCATGATTGATGCTGAAAAGACCGTTCAAATAGCCACTGAAAACCTCAACCAACGGCTCCGAGTCATTTTCCAAAATATCCAGAAATGCCGGGATGTCTTCAGCATCCAATCGAGCTTCCGAGATGCGGATAGTGTTCTTAATGAGCAGGTGAAAAAACTGCAGGATCGACGTGGAGGAGAACACAATTCCGCCACTTTTCTTGGTGATGGCTTCCGATAGCGCCCATAGTTTTTCTTCGTAATCGGACTGGACTGCCTTGATCTTACCCAATACCAGTTCCAGCTGGGTCAGTGCAATTCCACCGGTATTCAGTCTGCGAAAGACCTCGTTGACCTCTTTTTCGGTGTCAGCCTGCGGATTCCACGCCATCCGGCCACCCAGTCCACTCTCATCTGGCCAGGCATTCCACGGCCATCTGGCCACCTGTTCCACGGCCATCCGGCCGGGCAGTCGGAGCGCAGCGACGCAGGGGTTGCATTGTTAGTCTGAGGCGCTCGGTGTCGTCAATTTCTTCGTCTGTTTGCGCATCGATTCCCCCTTCAGATTGATCCGATAAGCGTTGTGCACCAGGCGGTCGAGGATGGCATCGGCCAGGGTCGGATCGCCGATCAGTTCGTGCCAGTTGTCCACCGGCATCTGGCTGGTGACCAGGGTCGAGCGCTGGCCGTAGCGATCATCCAGTAGCTCCAGCATGTCGCGACGCTGTTCGGCGGTGAACGGGGCCAGACCCCAGTCATCGAGGATCAGCAGGTCGGTCTTGGCGTAGCTGCTCATCAGCTTGGCGAAGCGCCCGTCGCCGTGAGCCAGGCCCAACTCCTCCAGTAGGCGCGGCAAGCGCAGGTAACGCACGCTGTAGCCCTCTCGGCAGGCCTGGTGGGCCAGGGCGCAGGCCAGCCAGGTTTTGCCCACGCCGGTGGGGCCGCCGATAATCAGGTTGAGGCCGTCGCGTAGCCACTGGCCGCCGCTCAGTTGCAGGATCAGCGCCTTATCCAGCCCGCGCGGGCTGCGGTAGTCGATGTCTTCGAGGCAGGCGTTGTGCTTGAGCCGGGCCTGGCGCAGGCGGCTGCTCAGGCGCTTGTCGTCGCGTTCAGTCAGCTCGCGGTCGACCAGCAGGCCGAGGCGTTCCTCGAAGCTCAGGCTGTCGATGTCCGGGGTTTTCAGTTGTTCGTTCAGCGCCTTGAGCATGCCGTGCAGGCGCAGGGTTTGCAGCTTGTCCAGGGTCGGATGGGGCAGCATGGTGAGTTTCCTTGGGTTCAGTGGTAGTAGCCGGGGCCGCGCAGGTTGGCGTGGTCGTCCGGCAGCAGGGGCAGGTTGGCTTGAGCCAACGGCAGGCTTTCCAAACCCTGGCGCAGGATCGATTCGAGGCTCTTGTAGCTGCACGCACCGAGGCTGAGGGCGCGACGGCAGGCCAGCTCCAGACGCACTTCGCCATGGGTCTTGCCCAGGCGCAGGATGCCCAGGCAGGCCCGGTAGCCGTGAGTCGGGTGGATGCGCCGTTCGAGGATGTGGCCGATCACGCCGGCGGTGTTCGGTCCGGTCTGCTCGGCCCAGCGGATCAGCCGTTGCGGCGTCCACTCGGCGTGCTCGCGATGGCTCTTGGGCATGTGCTCGGCCTGTGTGCTGTGCCGGCCCTTGTGCGCTGAGCGCAGGTGGCTGGCCACCCGCTGATTGGCGTGGAAGCACTCCACCGTGCGCGCTGTCAGGCGTACTTCCAGTTGTTTCTTCACCAGTTGGTACGGCACCGAGTAGTAGTGCCCATCGACCTCGACGTGGTAGTCGATGTGCACCCGCGCCTTCTTCCACTCGGCATGGACGTAGGGCTGCTCCGGCAGTGGGCGCAGCGCTGGACGATCCAGGGCTTCGAAGGCCGAGTGCCGGGAGCCCGGCAGCTTGCGAAACGGTCGTCGGTTGAGCCGCTCCAGCAACCCGGCGATAGCGCTGTTGAGTTCATCCAGGGAGAAGAACTGGCGGTTCCTCAGCGCGGCGAGGATCCAGCGCTCGACCACCTGCACGCCGACTTCGGCCTTGGCCTTGTCGCGCGGTTTGCGTGCCCGCGCCGGCACCACCGCCACGCCATAGTGCTCGGCCAGATCGCGGTAGCTGGGGTTGATGTCCGGCTCGTAGCGATGGCTCTTACTCACCGCGCTTCGCAGGTTGTCCGGCACCACGATCTCCGGCACGCCGCCGAGGAAGGCGAAGCAGCGGGCATGGGAGCCCAGCCAGTCAGGTAACTGCTGCGACCAGGTGGCTTCGGCGAAGGTGTAGCTGGATGCGCCGAGCACCGCGACGAACACCTGCGCCTGGCGGATCTCGCCGCTGTGGCGGTCGATCACCGGCACCGTCTGCCCGGCGTAGTCGACGAACAACTTCTCGCCGACGCGATGCTCCTGACGCATCACCACGTCCAGCCTGCCCTGCCAGGCCCGGTAGTGCTCGCAGAACCAGCTGTACTGAAAGCCTTTCGGCTGGCTGAGGCGATACTCCTGCCAGAGCAGCGCCAAGGTCACGCCGGGGCGACGCAGCTCGGCGTGCACCCAAGACCAATCAGGCAGTGGCCGCTGCTCACTGGGCACCGCCGGCGATGGCGGGAACAGCTGCTGCTCCAACTCCGCATCGGACAACGAACAGGGCCAACTGAGGCCGCTGGCGGCAAAGCGACAGAGGTAATCGCCGACGGTGACACGACCGACCTGCACACTGACTGCAATCTGGCGAGCCGATAGCCCGACCTCGAACTTGAGACGAAGTACTTCGCGAATCTTACGCATGGATAAACGCTCCACGACGACCTCTCTGCTTCGAAAAAGAGGTCGATGGTAGTGAAGAAATCCTGCGTTACTGCCTGCCCGGTTGAGTGGCCGGATGGCCGTGGAATCAGTGGTCGGATACGCGTGGAATGGGTGGCCGGATCACCATGGAATCGGTGGTCAGATGCTCATGGAATGGGTGGCCAGATGACCGTGGAATCCGCAGTCAGCCTTCACCGAAAAATAAGCAATCGATTTGTGATTGGTATCTACGAAGATGTCCCACAAGGCGCTCAGGTTTCTTCGCACACGCAGCTTCAAGCCCTTGTCATCTGCCGCTGCAACTAGAGCACGATCCTCCAGGTCGACCTTCTCATCCTCGTTGCAACGCAAACAGGACAGCTCGGTCATACGCAGATAGCGCGGATCCGCTTCCGCGCCAGCATCACGAAACAGAAAACCAGTCTCATCCGCCTCAGCTGTTGCTGAGTCGAACAGCAAATCGAAGTGCAAAATGCGCCCGTTGAAACGATGTCGAAGCACCGAGTACAACGTTTGCAAGCGTTGCTGACCGTCATACACCAGAGCCTTGGCTGCGCCCCACCGCCCCTCGTCTACCTGACGCGCATAGTGGCCTGGTAGGTAATCCTGGACGAAATAGCGATACGGCACCTTCTGATCCGTTTCCCAGAGTACTACGCCTCCAATCGGGTAGCGCTGGAGTAAGGAGTCGAGCAGAAGGCACACATAGTCTTCAGACTCATGACGAGCACCCCATACGTACTGGCGCTGCACCTGCGGTAGGTACCAGCCGTTATTGGGAGCATTGAGTTTTTCCAGAGCTTCGCGAACAGATATTCCAGCGTAAGACATGATTCATCGTCCCTGATGGGATGGAGTATTCAATGGAGAAGGGGGGCATCTTTATGTGAGCGACATAGCTACTTCATGTAAAACGACTGATGAAGTCAGCTGGGCTCAGGATCGTCCAACCCTCTATTTCAGGTGCCTGAGTCACACTGATGGCGATACGCTTGAACTCCCAAGCTACCTCTGCCTCGAATATGATCACGCGGTTTTGATTCATAACCCCGTAACCGACTTCAGGCACCTCAAACCCTTTGTGCCGCGCATGCATCAAAGCACCATGCACAGAAAGGTCGGCCAGCTCAAGCACGTGCGCCCAATCATCAGCGGTTATATTCTGCTCACGACGCAAGCGCGTCAGAAGCTGCATATCGGTCATAGAGATGAACATGTGCTCATGCAGTGGCTGCTTACGGTGGCAGTCTGCGCACAAGGGACGAAGGTTTGCGCTACTGTTGTCCTGCTTAACTCCGTTGATGTGGTGAACATGCAACAGATGGCGATGTTCGCTCAGATCCAGGCCACAGCCATCGCACTTGAATCCACACCTTCTCCGCACATCAGCAGACACCTCAGCCCAGTCCGCCGTGTAAGCATTGCCGATAGCGCGCTGACCGAGATTGCGCGGCAGATAGGTGAAGCTAGTGCTGTAGGTCTCGAAGAAGCGTGCAATTTCAAAACGATGCCAGATATGCGAGCGCGCGCTGTCATGGCAATAGTTCTGGTAATTGAGCTTCTCCAGGCAGTTTTTGCAGACCAGCAGACGTGAATCAAGCTCCTCCGGAACACCTCGACTGTTTTTGCCGCTGATCGAGAAAATACCGGTCAGATTATTGGTAACCAGATAGCGCTCGAAGCGTCCCTTAGCACGCATATCCGCCAAAGTCTTGCAATCCGCCACATGGAACCGCTTACCCTTATCGGGCGAAGCCTGCACCACATCGACTGGAGAGAACTGATCGGGGATATACAGCAAGACCTGACGCCCATCGACGCTTAACAGTCCGTTGATGACATCCAGATCTTCCAGGCGGACCTCACGCCCCTCCAGCAGCTCAATATCGATCGGATCAAGCTGCGCCGCGGCCACCCAGTCAAACTCAACAGGAGCATCGCTCAGCCGCTTGACCTGAGCCCACAGCTCGGAAAAATCAACCCTGATTTCCATCAAGCCTCTCGATGATGTTACGGATTTGCAGCTCCGAATTAGTAATCACTCGGAAATTGACACGTCGAGAGCGAGCCCCGTCTTCCATCTGACTAGCGCTATCAATAATTCGTCGCGACGAGGAGTAACCCACCGCGGCGAAGCTTGAACGCACCCACTCCCGATCATCGCCCGCCTCCAGCAGCGAGAGCACATGCTGCAGCACGGTACGTGTCCGATCCTGGGAGAGAGCCATATTCGGGAAATAGGCCTGTTCGCCGTGAAGGGTTCCCCAATCGCTACTGGTATGTCCTTCGATACGAATTTCTTCAATGGCTTTGCGGTAGCGAGACAGCACCGCCACATAGCGCGGGAAGAAGTCCGCCAGGATCGACTTAAACTGCGGGTTCAGCTCAGGCGAGCCGGAACGGAATAAAACCTCAGGGTTATTAAAGGTCACCTCCAGAGTGTCGCGCTCGATAGTGGCATTCCAGCGCGGCAAATCCGTCTCGAACTCATTAACCAAGTCGTTGTAAATCGCTACCTGGGTGTCCTTGTAGGCAACGGCAATCTCTTTGATGTTGTCCCGCTCAACCTGCACGTAGTACATGTAGGCCACAGCGATGAACAGGAACATCATCATCAGCCCGGACATGAGGTCAGAAATACCGATCCAGTGCTCGGCATCCTCCTTGTTCGAACGCCGGCTGCGAAAAAGGCTGTCCACCGCACTCATCAGGCACGTACCCGCTGCGTCAATTCGGCATGATCATCAGCAATCCTCCGGGAGATGGTGGCCAGCGCCGAGCCCATTTCCTTGAAGACTTTCTCCAGCTCGCGGCCAATGGCTTGGTCCATGGCATTGAGCTGAATCTGCAGTGAGGCACTGGCACGCTCAGTGGCTTCGCGCACCTGGGCTTCCACGGCACCCATGGTGCGATTTGCCGAACCCTGAATCTGCGCCTCGGTCTGGCTCAGGCTGCCTTCCACGCTGGAACGCAGGGTATTCATGGCGGCTTCCACTGATCCGGTCAGGCCTTCCTGAATCTTCCCGGTTGCCTGGCGGAACGCTTCGGCCATGGAGCTGGCAGCCTGCTCAACCGCCTGCCCCATTTGACGCTCCAGTGCTTGGGAATTGCTCAGCATGCTTTCGAGGGTTCCACGCACCGATGATCCAAACTCCTGCGCGGCGTCCTGCATATTCTCAGCAATCTGTTCGGACTTACTACTCACAACGTGTGCTGACTCAGTCAACGCTGCATTGGTGAGGTCAACCGAACGGCCGAACTCCTGCGCGCCTTCGTGCATAGTCATCATTACGCCCTGAATGCCGGCGGACAGCTCCTTAGAGAGTGTCTCCATGTGCTGCTGTAGCTGCGGCACTGCACTGGTGGCCTGGTCGCGCATGGCAATGAAGACGTCGAGATGCCGTTGCAGCTCCTGAATCTGATGCTGGTTGACCTGCAGTACAGGCTCCAGCTGGCCGATAGCCGTTGGGATGCTCTGGCAATGGTTATCAATAGAGCAGATGGACTGTTCCGAGCTGGTCAGGGAGCGGCTGATCGCTTCGTTGGCTGTGGCAGTACGCTCTAGCTCGTTAATCGCCAGTTCGATCCGCGCCTCCAGGGTCTCTACATGCTGTTTGTAGAGTTCCTGCCACTCATTCATCTTGCCAACCGACTCGTTTAGCGCCTTGAAGTTATCGCCGAACTGCTCCACAAGGTGCTTGTTAAAATCCTGAATGACCTGACGCAACGCCTCGATCACCGTCTCGGTGGCCGACTTGGCCAGCATCTCCCCGAACAGGGTCAGATGCAGGAAGAGCTTTTCCTGGAACTCGCGATGGGTGCGATCAATACCATTGCGGAAATCGCTTACGTCGGTGCGCATCAACTTCAGCTGGCCCGCTACCGAGCCTTCCTCATTGCCGGCCAGTGACTGATTGAGTCCCTCCAGCAGCTTGACCTGCTGAGTGAGCACGCCATGGATATGCTCGGGAGTGACACTATCCGGTTGCTCCGCACGACCGCGAGCCGGCGCAAACCACCAAGCATCCAGCGCCTTCAACAGGATGGAGAGGGTCATACCCACAAGGCTGGTGATGAAAGCCGTGCGCAGTCCATCGAGCAAACCCTCGATGCTGCCCTTGATGTCATGGGCATCAAAATCCAGCAGACCAATCACGATCCCGACAAATGTCCCTAGGATGCCCAGCGAAACCAGAACTGCTGGCGCATGCTCAAGAAACTGATCGTGTCGCCCCTTCCTACCCTGCCAGACGGATAGGGCAAAAATCGCCAGCATCACTAGACAGAACGCCTCGGTAACGGTTGCTGCCGATACCGACTTCAGGGTCTCTTCGATATAACTGCCAATCATTGCTCAACTCCAGCATCAACCGGCGCTTCAGCAGCGGCGGATAGGTTTTTATTCTGAAAAAAGGCCCAGGCCACGCGGTAGTCGGCTTCGCGGTCGGCGAGGGTGAAGGGGGCGGTGTAGCGGATGATGCGGTTGATCGGGCCGCCGGGTTGGGTGTCGTCCAGGACCATGCGCTCGATGACGGTGCCGTCGGCGAGCTGGGGCTTGCCGTCTTTGGGCATTACGTCGTCCCAGCCGAGGCGTTTGTTTTCACGGCGGCCGTCGGGGTGGACCAGGGTGCAGGGCTCGTCTTTCTTACCGGGTTTGCGTGGCAGGCCGACGCCGACCAGGCCCTTGCTGGCGGTGAAGACGATGCGGCCATTGGCGTCGTACCAGGTATCGCGCTCGTACTGGCGCATCACCGGAAACTGCACACGATAGATGGTCAGCAGCTCGTCCAGGGTCAAGCCGAGGGCCTGGGCGGCGAGCACGTCGATTTCCACCAGCGCCTGACGGCGAGCGTAGTCGCTGCGCAAGGCGCAGTTGCGCTGCCATTCGGGGGTAAGCTGAGTGAAGAAATCCTGCGGTAGGCGCGGGTCGCTGCTGGCCCAGCGGTCCTGTTGGAAAGCCGGCTGCCAGCAGTCACGCCAAAGGTCTGAGTAGTGGATGGTGAGGCAGTTGAGCGCCAGCGCCCTAATGGTAAGCTCGCGCTCATGCCCTAATGGTATTGGTAGCAACTTCGCCACTTCATTGCGGAAGTGGGTTTTACCAGATGACTTCATGAAAAAGTCGTAAGGCACGGAGCTATGTAGCGCATTGAAGTGAGGAGCAAGGGCTTGCTCACGCAAAGCAATTGAAAAGCCCAAATCAATATGCGCCATTCCCTTGGGAATGATTGATTGAATCAAGGTTCGCTCTGCTGAAGGACTTACCATTGTCCTCGCCGTCAAGCGGTAATACCCCGTCACCGCTCTCGCCTCGCGCTCCCCCTCTTCTACCCAGCTCACCCGCGGCACACGACGGGCATATTGAGCGGCATCGCAGGCGGGCCGATAGTTACTGCGCGGCAGATAGTCGTCTGGCAAGGTTTCGAGGTCGAGCACATCGTAGTGGCTGTTCTGGGTACAGACTGCGCGTGGGGTTTTGTTGAGTGGGTTGCCGACAAAAAAATGTGGGCCGGACATCACAAACTCAGCCGGATCACTGACAAAACCCTGCTCGCCGGTGCTACGGCGGCGAATAGTCCCGTCCTTTTGCGCACCGGTTTCGTGCCACATTTCCAACGTGAAGTAATCGTCCTGCAGGTCACCAAGACGACGTGGCACATGGGCAAACTTGTCCAGCACCGAAACCAGCTCACGGCTATGTACGGCAGGCAGCCTAGCCTGCAGTGCCGATGTACCAGGCGCGTCATATAACTGGGCGAATGTGGAAAGTAGCAACTCATCCACTTCAATCACTCGGCTGGCATGACCAGCAGTATTCCAGCCGCCTTCGTCACGCTTTATGCCGGGAATGGCACCGCCGCCTACATGCCGCAAACTGGCAGTCACGCTGGACGGCGCAAACAGGTTGGCGATGTGCCAAAAGGCCGGCGCTGCTAGAGCAGTACCGTAGACGTTGACGCTGTATTTGGTGTGGTGGTGGACCTCAGCAAACAGCATCAATTCGTTGGCAAACTGATAATGCGCCCGCAGGCGCGAATAGAGCGCTGCGCGTAGCTCGCCCCCTTTGGGATCGTCATAGACCCCTTCCGGATGCAGCAGCGCTTGCACACCACTGCCCACCTGCCACACCAACGGTAGGAAGCATTTGTATAGGTTGCTCTGCTGGCCCTTGAGCAACGGATAGTTCTGCGTAGCGTTAAGGAACTGCCCCATACCCTCTGTGGCCACGCATTCACTCAGATAATCCGCCTTGGCCAGCGGCAACGCAGCAAAAACGGCCTCACGCTGCTTTGCAGTGTCTGAAGCACTGAGCTTGCGAATGGCAAAGCGCGGGTCGAAGTCCGAAAGCAGTGATTGCTCGTTCCACTCCACCTTGATCCACGGCGGGTTACCGAGGATCACATCGAAGCCGCCACGCGTCTTGAACACATCGGCAAACTCTAGCGCCCAGTGCATAAAGTGCTGCTGACCGGCCACCTGCTGCGCCACCTGCAGCTGGGGCAGGGCCTCGACCAGCGAGGCGATATCAACATGGCCGTAGCGGTCGCGCTCGGGGGTAAAGTCCAGCCCCTGTTGCGACTGGGTTTCCGGAAACAGGTCATCAGCTTGGGCGCTAATCAGGCTGGCATTGCCGAGCAGCACGGTTTCTAGCACAAACCACCAGTGTTCTCGGCTGGGCAGCTCGCTGGCCTTGTCCAGCGGCCAGAACCACAGGGCGCACCAGGCATCCATCACCAGTTTTAGGCGACGGTAGGGACTGGCGTTTTTCTGCGCTTCGCTGAGCATATCGCGCTGGTAGATGGCGTCCTTCTGCGCGGTGTTGGTGGGGGCACGATTGGCGGCTGGATCGGGCCAGACGTGCAGTTCGTCGCAGGTGGCCTTGCGCACCCGCGCCAGCTCCTCTGCATGCTGCTGCCAGAGCTTTTCTGCGGCCTGACTCAGCGCCTGCACGCGACGCACTTCATCCTTGGTCAGCGGCGCAGTAAAGGCCTTGCGCCATTGCTTGAACTGCTCGAAGGCCGCTGGCTCCAGCGCCTTAACCACCTTGTCGCTGACCATACCCATACCCTCAGCGGGCAGCAGAAAGTGGTAGATATCGGTGGCCTGCGGAGCCTGCGTCAGCGGCAATGCCTTGGGCGCAGCAGCGCGCCAGTCGCGCTCGGGCAAACCGTTCTCGCCCTTGCCGGGAGTAAGCTGGGCGGTGCTGAATACCTCGCGGCGGGCGCCGACCAGGGAGTTGCCGTTATACAGCTGCAGGCCAAACCAAGGCACATGGCTGCCCTTGAAAATGGCGTTAAGCCAGAGTGAAACCTCGGCTAGCTCCACGGCAATGGGGTTCAAGTCCACACCGAAGACATTGCTGTCGGCGATGTACATCTTCACCCGCTGCTTTTCTTCGGTGTACTGCTCGTGCGGGATGCTCTGGCCCAGCTCCTTCTGCTTGGCCTGCAGGTAGGCTTCGGCCAGCTGGTTTACGGCTTCGTTAAGGAACGCAGCGCTGCCCATGGCTGGCTCGCAGATGGTGAGCTGGAGAATCTCATCCGCCGTTTTGCCGGGGAGGATTTCCTTTAGCGCATGCTCCACCAGGCACTGGGTGAGCACTTCCGGGGTGTAGTAGGAAGCGGACTTTTCCCGCGCGCGACCGGCCAGGCGGTAGATAAAGGTGCCCCTGGCGTATTTACGCGGGTTGCCACCAAACAGGCGCTCAGCGTCGGTGTACTGGCCGATGGCGCTGACCGGGACGAAATAGGCAGCCTCCAGCGGGTCGAGCTCGGCGTCCTTCTTCTTGTCCGCGTCGGAGCTTTCCGGCTCGTCACTGCTGTCGAGATCGTCCTCGCTATCGGCGTCCTCCCCCTCCTCGCCCGTGCTGGCTTTTTTGCCTTTGGGGTCGGGGCGAACTTCATAGAGATCTTCCTCGGCAAAGAAGCCACGGAAGGACAGCAGGGATTCATACACCGCACCCAGTTGGTTGATACCCAGGGTGCCGTAGCTGATACGGCCACGACTGCGTTTATTGCTGCCGCGGGAGAGCGACATCAACGCGATCACCTGCTGCAGTACGCGGTTGCGTAGTTTGATGCTACCGAGCAACGGAGTGCGAGCCGGGTCGAACAAATGGCCCTGCAGCGGGGCAATGGTAAAACCGGTATCGAGCAGCAGATCGTGCCCTGCGGTAAAGTCCATCTGCCCGCTGTTGTCCGCGCGGCGCGGGAAGCCCTGCCATATCAGACCGAACAGCTGCTTGAGGCTTTCATGGAAGTAGTAGCCCTCCAGCGCCTCGCTGGTGGTTAGCGGAGTCCGCTCCAGCTCGCGTAGGTGCTCGACGCTGTAGCCCTTGAGGTAGGCCTCGGCGTCGATGGGCGCATAGCCCAGCTCGGGGCGCGCCTCAATGTAAAAGAGGAACAGCAGGCGGTACATGTAGCGCAGGCTTTCGCGGCTGAGCTGCTCGGCCAGGTCGGTGTCGTTGCGCTCGTAGACCTTCTCCTTGGCCACGGTGCGCTTGTACCAGATGGCCTCGTTGGCGATCAGCTCGATGCATTCGCGCAGGGCGTACTTGAGGTCGGAGGAGACCTCGAAAGCATGCTTGTGGGAGTTGTCGTCCAAGCTGTCGAGCAGGGCAACACCACCTTCGGCAGGCAGCACGGACTGGCTGCCCGCCAGCGCCGCCAAGGCACGCAGCAGCTTGTCGTCACGCGGGCCGAACAGGTCGGGCAACTTGAAGCTGAGCAGCGCCTTGCGCCCCCACTTGCTGCGCTCGATCAGCAACCATTCTTCGTGGTGCACCAGCAGCACCCAGCGCGGCGGGTGGTCGTCAGCGAACAGACGACGGCTGAGGATTTCTTCCCAATCGCTGTCGGCCTGGCGGCTTTTGCCGTGGCTGTCGGCCGCCTGCGGCTTGAGCTGCAGCGGCCCAAGCTCTTCGTCATCGACTCCGGCAATGGCGGCGGCGATCACCAACAGCGGCTGGTGTTTGGCATCACGGTAGGTGGCCAGCACCGGCAGTTCGCCATCAGCCAGGGCGAGGCTTTCCGGCGCCAACTGGTAGCCAATGGCCTGCAGCAGCGGCTGCACCAGATCGATGAACAGGCTGGCCCGCTCGCTGGCCTTGCGTTCGGTGAGGAAGCGCTGGCGGGCACGGAAGTAGCCGTTAGCACCGGAGGCCGCGCGCAGACGGGCGATAGGGCTGTCGGCGCCCTGCTCCTTCCACTGGTCGAACAACGGCTTGAGGTCTTTTTCGAGGATCTCGTCCAGGTAGTGCTGGCTGTAGAACTCGTTGGCGTTGGTCAGGCCGGCAATGGCAAAACTCATGGGGTTTCCTTCCTTACGCCATCAGGGCCGCGACGACAGTGAACTGGGCGCGATCGTCCAGTTGCAGGGTGTCGCGTATCCATTGCTGGTAGTTGTTGAACAGCTCGGCGGTGTCGCTTTCCTTTTGCTTGCGCTTGGCCGCGTTGACCTGCTCGATACCCTTGGCGAAATCCAGCTCCAGCTGGGCGGTGTGTTTGTCCTGCAGGGTTTTCAGCTTGCTCAGCTCGCGATCCAGGCGTGCGCGGCAGTCGGCATCGAAGGCCTGCTTGATTGGCTTGATGTGTTGCTGGGCGGCCTGAATCACAGCCGGCAGCGCCGCTTGCAGGGCGCGAGCATCCGGGGCGTTGCCGTCGTTGGCGCGAATGTTGGCGCCGCTGCCGAGGTTGCCGGCGAGACCGGTGCGCTGCAGGGCATCCTCCAGACTGAGCACACCCTGTACCTGCCCGGCGGCATTGAGCTGCACGCCCATCCACTCGGCAAGCACCGCCTGGCCACGCCGGTTGGGCACCTGCGCCAGCACCAACACGATGGTCTCGCCGGCATTCAGGCCCTGCGCCACGCGCAGCAATGGAGCGCGCTGACGACCGAACAGGGCCATCAGCTTGTAGTCAAGCCACTGGGCAATGGGGTGCAGTGCCCAGAGGTAGTGCAATTGCGGCCAGGCGTTGGTGTCGCGGGCCTGGCGGATGGCGGACTCGACCACGGTTTTGTCGGCGCTCAGGGCGAAGGTGTTATCTTCCGGCCACATCTCGCTGGCCAGATCGCGCTTGAGCAGCTGCGCCAAGTCACGACTGGGCTGGAGGCTCAGGGTCTTGTTGGCATCGTCGTACTTGACCGGTGGGTAGTCACGCGGTGATTGCTCGGCCAGCAGCCGCAGAGCATCTCGCAGGTACTGGTAGCTGTTGCCGAACAGGCTGGTGAGTTCCTGCGTCTGGGCGCTTTGGGGTTGTGCGGTATAGACGGCGGATGTTTCCGCTGCCCTGGCACTGGCCCAGAGCGCTTCGAACGGATCGACATCATCTCCAGCCAGCAACTCCTGGAAGGCTTCCAGGGTGGCGTTGCCCTCAATGGCCTTGGCCACTTCGAGCTCTTCCAGTTCCTCGTCGTACAAGCCCATGAAGGCCGAGGGGTCGCCGATGTTCTTAGCGGCCTGCTCGTCCTTATCGATGAGGATTTCCAGGTAGCGCAGGTCACCGCGAATGCGCTCGTGGCGCGGTTCGGTGAGCAGGTAGGCGATCTTCGGTGCGCGGGTCTGGCCGTAGCGGTCGACCCGACCATTGCGCTGCTGGAACACCATCAGCGACCAGGAAATATCGAAGTGGATCAGGCGGTGCGCCTGGTAGTGCAGGTTGAGACCTTCGGAGGCGACGTCCGAGGCAATCAGCAGACGTAGTGGTGAGTGGGTCTTGCCGAAGTCCTCAACGGTCTGCTGGATCTCTTGATCCGGCAACTGGCCATGGAGGATGGTAACTGCTTCGTCCTTCAGGCCCAGCGCCTTGGGCAGCTCCTGCTGGAGGAATTTGAGGGTCTCGACCCGCTCGGTGAAAATCACCAGGCGGTCACTAGGGTCGCGGCTGTCCCAGCGCCAGTGCTGGCCATTGCGCAATTGCTCGATCAGGTGCTGGAACTTGCTGAACTGCTGCGGGCCGATGGCTTGCACCAGGCCTTGCAGATCACGCAGGCCGTCGAGGTCTGGATGTTGCGGGTCTTTGTTCTCCAGCTTGCGGATGCGCTCCCTTAGGGTCTGCAGGCAAGCTGCCGGTGAGGAAAACAGGGCCTTTTCCAGCACGGTACGGAACAGCATGGCGCCGTCACGTGCGCCTGAGCCTTCACTGTTCAGCTTCAGCTCGGCCAGAGCATCGAAGGCCAGGTTTTCCAAGGGGCTGGCATCGGCGGCCAGACGGAAGACCTCGCGCTCGGGGAAGTCCTGTTTCATCTGCTCGCGCACGTCTTTCTTGAAGCGGCGAATGAACAGATGCTCGACATCGTCACGGGTATAGTCCGCGCCGGACGGCAGCACCGTAGGGTCGAGCATGCGCATCAGGCTGGCGAAGCTGTCCTTCTTACCGTTGTGCGGAGTAGCGGTGAGAAGAATCAGAGCATCGGAGCGCTGTGAGAGCAGTTCGGCCAGACGGTTGCTCTGGGTGCGGTTGCCCTTGTAGGAGACATTGTGGGCCTCGTCGATGATGATCAGGTCCCACCAGGCCTTTTCCAGGTAGTGACGATATTCACTGTCGCGCTTAAGCGTATCCACCGAGATGATGGTACGGTCGTAGTAGTTGAACGGGTTGTGGTTGGCCGGAATATCACGGCGGATGCGCTGGATGCCGGCCGAATCCAGACGGGTAAGCGGAATGGTAAAGCGGTTCCAGAACTCCTGCTGGAACTGGCGCATCATGCTTTTGGTGGTGACCACCAGAATGCGCCGTGCCTTGCCGCGACGCATTAGCTCGGTCGTGAGGATTCCGGCCTCAAGGGTTTTACCCAGACCCACGGTATCGGCAATCAAAAGACGCGGGCGCAATTGTTCGAGAACCCGTTGCGCCGGTTGGAGCTGAAACGGCAGCGCATCCATTACCGCCTGCTGACCGATCACCACGGCATCATTCTGCAGCGCCGACTGGCGCAGGCGCGCCTCGATAAACAGGCGCGAGGCAGTGAAGGTGGGCGACTCGTCGTAGATCAGCTCGGTCTTTGCCGGGTCGATCAACGTGATGTCTTCCAGCTCGGTGAGAAACAACGCATGGCGATTGCGTACAGTTTCCGACACACCGATACAGGAAAGCTGCCAGCCCCCGAGGCTGCACTGATCGGCGTTCTGGATGATCCACTCTTCATCGCGGATCAGCGCACGGGCGCCAGGGGCTGGGGCTTGGATCAATTGCATGGTGCACCCTTCTCTTCATTCTGCGGAGCCGTGCAACGAGCAAGGTTTGCCAGTGTGTGCGCACAGCGGCCAAATCGCGGCATTCGTTGCGGGGAGAGAAGGCGATGCTCCATGAACTGCCTGGCGCTCATCCCTGATGGCTTTATGATATAGCTCACATTATCCATTCAAACAGAGGGGGTAAAGCCTGACCGAGCGGACATTTTCAACTAGAACAACGGCGTCTCACTCTCACGGAACGAGCCGTATCACCGGTCGGCCAACAAGCCACCATTAGCCGGCGAACGAGACCCTAACGCTGGAAACTGCCCCCTCCCACTAAGCGAGCGAAGCAACACTGCAGAAGCTAGCTCAGCACAAACGGTCACCAAACGGTCACCAGAAGCGATTTTTTGAAGCCCAATAAAAAAATATCACCCATAAAAAAATCCAGCCACTACTAAGTGGCTGGATTTTCTAGGGTTTTTTGGTCGGGACGGAGTGATTCGAACACTCGACCCCTTGCACCCCATGCATGCCAAGCCAGCTAAAGGCATGATACCACAGCATTTTTTGGCGCGCTCGCTGCAACCGACTGCCCATAGGTGCTCCCAAGCGTTCACGAGAGTCACGCATTTCTCACGCAGCCAAAGCTGCCCATCCCGGCGTTCTGCCGACCGATTCCTTTCCTTTATATAGCTACCCACCGTCACGGCGGATTCCATCCACCACCGCCTCGCACGCGAGCCCTGCTATTCGACTTCGCTCAAGCGCTTTCGCGAAGACTCCCGCCATTCGGTCAGCATCTTCAAGCAATCCCCCAAGCACTCCGGCGGCAGAGGTTCCTGCCTGGCGCTGCTGGGCAGCGATGGTATCGCAGGTTGCTCGATGGCCGGCCCGCAGGCGATCGATTTCGCCGCGCAGCCCGACAGACCGAGACTCAGCAGCAACAACCCTGCCTTCAAGATTTGCATACCGTTCATCTGCTTTCCTATCTGCTTCGTCCGCCACGGCCTGGCGACGTTGTTCTTCGGTTCTGGCCTGGGCGGCGGCGCGGCGGTCGCGCTCGGACACCTCAAGGCGGTAGTCGGCCAGTTCGCCACGAGCAGTGGCCGACTCGCCCTGGGCGACCGCCACCCGGTACTGCTGGCCGCCGGCGACCAGAACCAAGGCGATCAGCCACCAGCACCAGGCCGGGACCGAGCTCAGCCAGTTCACGCCAGCACCCCGCCCAGCTTCGCCCATTGCGCCAGCAGCTTGTCCAGGCGATGGGGGTTCTGCCCGTAGGTGTTACCCGGGAAGCTGGCCCATATGTTCGAGCACTTGGCGATCGCATCGGCAATGCGGCCGGCCTTGATGTCCTCCAGCGCACGACACTCGCGGATCTGCTGCAGCGCAACACGGTCCTGGTTCTCCGGAGTGAAGCCGCCCTGCAATCGCAGGCTCACGCGGTAGGCGTCCCAGTAGCGTGCCAGCAGCTGGTACCGGCCTGCTGCCGTGCTGGTAACCGGTTTTCCGTTGATGGGGAAAGTCAGCTTCTGACGTGGGTGATCCTGGTAGCCGGTGAACAGGCCGCGCCCGTAAAGGACGTTGTAGCCGTCATCGCTACCCTTGACGGTCGAGGTACCTTCCGAGAAGGCGATCAGGTCCAGGAACCGGAGCACGTTTGCGCCGCCGGCCTGGGCCTCAGTCAGTCGAGCCATGGTTTTCTCCAGGCAAAAAAATACCGCCAGGTGGCGGTCGGGGTTTCGTATGGTGCGAATCAGGCCGGCGGCGCTGGCCAGGTGATCTCGCTGGGGTAGCCAGGCTGATCTGGCAGGCGGTTCAGTGCCACGCGATAGCGCTTCCACTCCTTCAACAGCGCGGCCTCAGCCTCAGTGGCTTCATCCAGATCAACAGCGTCCTGCAGCGGAGCAATCGCCGAATCCGCCACAGCACGAAGCCGCGCCACCTCTACCGCCACATGGGACAGCAGCTGTTCAGCGGCAGCCTGCGCCTTGTCCTCCGCGGTGATCAGCTGCGACCAATCGATGACGCCCGTGGCCGAAGGCTGCGGCGCTGTTACTTCAAGACCCGGCAAAGTCACTGGCCCATCCGGAGGATCGATGATGTCGTCCGGGAACAGCGCCGATTGAGGAGCGTCGAGCGCATGCGGCAATCGCAAGGACACGATGAGTTTCCCGCCCTCCCGCTTTATCGGGTCGAGCACCCATTCGCTCGAGACGGCCTCAGCTGGCAATGTCGCCCCCTCCGGCAGCTGCGCAAAATCCAGCGCAACGTTGTTCAGGGTGAGCATGTCGCCCAGCCGGGATACGGAGAGCGTATTGTCAGAGAGGCCAGGGGATAGCTTGATGATCATCTACATATACCTTCCGATAGCGGCGGCGCTGATCACCACCGTGGGGCCAGCGGCGCGGGAAATGATGTCAATACCGCGCAGAGGTGCGGCGTTGGTTGTGACAGTGCCACCCAGAGCGGACCAAGATGCCCCGCTTCCGTGCCGGAATGCACCAGGGATCACTGTCGGCGGAGCTGTGAATACCGCCGGAAAAGTCCAAGACCGGACGCCCTGGTAAAGCTGCATGGAACCCGATGAGTACGACGAATCAATGGCTTGGTCAGTAACGCTGATGTTCAACAAGCAGATCTGCGTTCCGTCTGGGAGTCGGATGGCTGTGCCGTTGGCGTTCGTTACCGTCACGAAATCGGTCGCCTCAAGCAGTTTCGCCCATGCACCCCATGAGGCAGACGAGATTCGGGCGCGGCGATAGGCGCCGGCCGCAGCACCGGAAGACATAGCGAACTGCGCGCCCACGTTTGCCGAGCGCGAAATGTTGAAACCCATCGGTAAGTTGCCGGCTCCGCCGGGCCAGTCACTTGGCGCAGAATCAGCTGCCGCAAAGAAGCTGTTTGCTGCAATGGCTCCAATCAGGGCGCCCGCCGGCAGGTTGCCCGTCGCGTTATTGGTACGGCCGACACCATGGTCGCCAACCCTCAAAGATCGCCCAAGCGTGGAATCTTCAGTCGATGTCGTTGAGTCTGTCGTTGAGGCTGTACCCAAACCCAGGCCAAGACGAGCATCTGCCTGGGTCGTTCCCCCGGTGCCACCCTTCGCCACCGGTACCACGTTCTCAGTCGAAACAGTGCCCAGGCCAGCCAGCGTTGAGCCCCACTGGTTGGCGATATCGTTGAACTTGTCGGCCAAGGTCTTGGGGTAGCCCTGCAGCGGAGCAATGGCGTAGCTACCGCCGCTTACCGTGGCGCCCTGATAGGCCGGAAGAATGCTCAGCACGGTATTGCTGGCGATGTTGGTGATCTCATACCAACGACCGTCCGGGCCGAGAAAACCATCACCTACCCTGCCATTCGCTGAAAAGCTGGTACCGGTACCGGTCACCGTCGTTTGGCCAGCCGTGATCGCCACCTGGCCTGTTCTGTACCAAGGCATGGATTGCTCCTGAAAATCAAAGAGGACGCATTGGGCGCCCGGCGAATAAGGTCCGTCCGTTCACGCCAGAGGCATTCGTGCTTGAGGTGTATGAGCCTGAGTAGGCTTGAAGGACGTTTCGGTTGCCGACGAGAAACCCGGCAGGGTTGTCATAAACATTGGCGCCGTCATCGAAGGTTGAAAGCAGCGTTGAGGCCAGGAAGTAGTCATTGGCACTGCCGGTCCAGGGCATCTGGAAGCTCGACCACAACACCGACCCAATCACCACATCCGATCCGGCGACGCTGAAGCGATCTGAGGATGGAGCTCCACCGCTCAACAGGATGAGGTTGTCATTGCTGTTGAAGGTCCGTTCCCCTGAGCCGTTTCGAATCCTGATGCCGTAATCGCCTTCGGCCCCGCTGGGTGTGGCCGAGCCAACCATCCAGTGGACGGTGTAGAGGAGGTTGGCGAATGACCCACCAAACCAGCCATCCACGGTGAAGCCTGTCCAAGCACCTGGAGAACCGAGCACGCGATACTTGCAGACCATCATTCCGGTATCGGAACGCAGGAAGACGTATGGCTCTTCAATGGTGGTTATCGGCGCCGGGAAATTCCCGCGCCCGGTAGTGATGTAGTCGCCCGGGCCGCGCCGACCAATCTGGAACGATCCAGATCCGGCAACGCTCATGACCTTGTTGACGTTGTCGATCTGCACCAGGTTGTTGTCGTTTCGCGCCCTGATCCCATACTTGGTCGTTGCGTCTGGCGCATCGCCGTATGAGAGGACTTTGACGGTCCACTTCAAACTCTGCGCCCGCCTCAAATGAAGGGTCCCCGGGCTCCACCACGCCTCAACACCGCTGGACATATTCACTATCGGCGACTGCACCACAACAAACGAACCCGCCTTTATCTGCGGGATCGAGAAGTACTGGTCCCAGGCGCCATTCCCCTGCACCTGGGTCGTGTAGATCGACCGCAGTGGCGTCACCGATGTATCCAGCGTGATTGCACCGGACGCATCACGCGTCCGGCCACCGTATACCGCCATTAGGACAGCCTCCCCACTGCCGTACGCTCGACCCCATTGTTGTCGTAGACATACAGGCCGTTGTTGTTCAGCAGAATCGATCCATCGACCGATTGGCCTCGGATCGTGACGGCGCCAGTAACGAAATTCAGCTCAAGTAACGGCCTTCCTTGGGAGTCGACAGCCTGCGACTTCAGTGTCATTCCAACGATCAGATTCTGAATGAACGCCGAATTGATGAACGCCTGGCTGATAAAGACCTGCCCGCCCTGGACAACGAACGGCGAAGACAGCGTGCCGTTGATGCCGTTGACCACAGCAAATCGGTCGGCAGAAACCAGGAACTGGCTCTGCAAACCGGCCGGACCGTTCTCGATACCAAGGCCAATACCAGCGGCCACATACTGCCCCTGGGCATTCAGCTGCATCTTCACCGACCACATAGTCGAAAGCTTCCCGGAGGTATCCGCGAAGGCCGTCGATGTCTGCTGGATGGCGGCCGAGTTCTCGCCCACCGACACATTGAGCTGGTCGATCTTCTGCGCAGTTGCAGATTCGTTGGTCGCCACCACGCGCTCGAGCGACGTAATGTTTGCCTCATTCGTGGCCACCTTGGCATCGAAGGTGGTCAGCCGCTCGGCCATGGCCATGTTTTCGGTGGTCCGGACCCGCTTCTCTGTGGCAAGCGCCGCGGTGCTCTCCCAGCCCTTGAGCGCATCCGCCATGGCACCCGAACCGTCGTCATCCCGGGTCGAAGCGCGCAGCGCTTCAAAGGACGCCGCCTGGGCCGTGACCTTTCCGTCGACAGTGCTGATGTCCACGGTGTTGGTGGCCACTTGTTGGGCCAAGCCATTGGCCGTGACCAAGGATTGGCCCACATCGATCCAGTAGGTGGTGTTCGGCGGCGCATTCGCCCCGGACGAGTTCGCCGGCACAGCCTGCTTGGCCTGGTAGATCTTTCCGTCGGCGACAACCATCTGGTCCTTGGTGTAGGCCGAATCCTTGTCGTAGGCCGTCAGGCCGCCCAACGCATCGATCTGGTCCTGAAGGCCTGGGATCTTCTGGATCTCCTCGAGCAGGTCCTGACCGAGTTGTGTTTCCGTGATCTTCCCCGCGAGCGCTGCCAACATTGCCGTAACGTCGTTGGACGTGGATGCAGCAATCTTCAGGAATCCACTCACCCCGTATGCGTTGCGCGAGCGGATGAAGTAGTAGTAGTTGGTGAAGAACGCCAGGCCGGTGTGCGTCAGGCTGAGCCCCTGCCCCAGGTACTCGGCCTGATCTGCAGCGGCCTGCGGGTCCATGGTGTAGAAATACTCATAGGTTCCCCCGTTTAAGCCATGCTGCACGTTACTCGGGAACAGCGAGATGCTCTCGATGGTTGACTGCACAACGCAGGCCTCGGGCACGGGCGGGCCGTCGATGTTAACCGTGATGCTGGCCTCGCCCGACCGCGCCAGCGGCCCCAGAGCGGCCACGCTCATCGTGTAGTTGCCGGAGGGCAGCCCCGAGAACGGCAGCTGCATGGTGGTTTCCGGAACCTGGCGGGCCTGCACCGCTACCCCGCCCCGCCGAACTGTCACGGCATACCCGGTGACAACACCGAAGGGCGGCACCCAGCTCAACACCCCCTGGGTGATCTCCGCCGTCTCGTCCTGCGTCCAGGTGAGGCCCGCGGGCGAGCCAAGGCCGCCGGCTGGAAGGTTGATGAAGCCAATCGGGTTGTAAGGCTTGCCCACCGCATCGTCGAATTGCGCAGCATCGTATTGTTGCAACTGGGCGGTACAACCCTCATTGGCACCCATGCTCCAGTTGGTGACGATAAATTCGCCGAGCATGTTCAACGATGGGAGGTTTACCCGAACTGCACGACCCGGCCGGCAGTTATAGCCAAGAAAGTTCATCGGCACGTTAATGGTGCCGCCTGCGCGCCGGCGGCGCAGCTCGATGTTCGCAAGGCGCTGGGCCTGGTAGGCATCAGTGACGTAGGAGAAGGACAGCGTTTCTGCTGCCTCGCCGCCGTCCTCAATCACCCACTCGGCAACGGTGACCTCGGGATAGTCTGTCTCCGTCCATGATTGCGATGTGTCAATGAAGGTGCCGCGCACAGTATTGATCGCAGCATCATTGGTCGGCTCAGTGCTACCGGTAATGGTGCCAATCACCATGTCCTCGGTAATTTCGAAATCATACGGCCCGTAGTAGGCGCCGGCCTGGAACATCCAACGGCCACCTACTCGAATGGTCTTGCCGCCGCATGCCGCCTCAAGCTTCTGCAGCACATGGGTGCGCTGTTCGTCAGCACCGATCACGCAGCTGCTGCGGTACCGCGGACTGGTCGTGTTATCGGGGTTGGTGACAGATTCATCGCAGACGTTGGCGCCGCTGGCGAAGGTTTCGAAGACGATCTCATCGTCAGGGACGCCGCACCGATTGCGCAGGAACCACAGGATGTGCAGCGCCGTGTTCTCGGAGTAGACGGCCATGCCGGTACGAGGATCATAGATATCGTTGCGCCCGCGCACGATGAATCGCGCGTCTGGGATGCCCGACGGAAACTTCTCGGCGCTGTATTTAAGCGACAGGCGAACGAAGGACAGTCCTCGACCAATTTGCTCATCTTTCCAGTCCGGGCAGTTGGCTTTCAAGAAAGCGTTTACCTGGGTCGGATTGACGATCAACTCGTATGAGGCATGTTCGCCATACGTGCCGATCTCTTCTTCACCCAGATAGATTTTCTCCAGGGCATCGACTGGGCCTTCGCACAGAACATATACAAGATGGAGCCATTCTCCATTGGTCTGGCCGCCGACCTGTTCTTGAGCCCAGACCAGCACCCCACCAGTGCTGACGCGACCAAGGATGAAGCGTGCAGGAGCCTTGGACGAACGAACAGTTTGCGCAGACGGCTCGCTGTCCCGCAGCGGGGAGTTGGCATTGAGCTTTTCTTGCTGCTCGGCCATATAGAAGGCCAGGCCTGCACCAATTGCGGCGCCTACCGGACCGCCCTGGACAAAGCCAATCACAGCGCCAACAGCTACCTGAGCAATCTTCTTGACGCCACCTGCCATTATTCAACCCTCCAGACAGCAAGTGGGTCGCATACCACTCGGGCCACCCCGTCATCAGTCGTTGCCCAGAATTCGTTTGCCCAGTACACGGCCATGGACCGACCACCAGGCGCTTCGTACATGGCGATGTCGCCGCGCTGGATAAATGCCGGCGCGACTCGGGCGAAGCAGGCATCCCAGGCGGCCTCGAGACTGCCGTGCCGCGTCTTCAACGCCCGCTTCGCCCCTGCCTCGGTCTTGTATGTGCCGCGGTACACCTCTGCCGGGTCGGTGCCGCACACAGCCACTGCGCAGTCAGCCGCGAACAGGCAGCAGTCAAATTCACCCCATGAAAAAGGCCGCTCTAAGGCGGCCTTGATCACTTCGCTGAGGCGTGTGGTCCAGTCTCGGTAGCGCATAGCTATTTCCCGTAGGCGAACGTGGGGGCGTCCTTTTTGGAACCCCAATAGATGGGCCATTCGGACATCTGGGCGATGGCGTAAAAGAACCGGTCACCCTGGTGCCGGGCGCGGTGGTTCTCATCCGTGAAGCGCTCGGTACCCGTGCGACTCCACTCGGCCATCCGATCAACGATCGGGACGGTGATCTTGTTGCCGTCCTCACCGTTGCCGGCGTAGGAAAAGGTGGCGGCATCCATGCGACCGGAGAAAAGGATGTCGGCGGCATAGTTGCCTTGCTCATCGAACACCACGAAAAGGAGTTTGCCGGATCGGCCGCGACAACCGCGGATGTTGGTCTCGGTGATGATGTAGCTGTCCAGACCGTTCAGGGCCAGGTCGATGGACATGGGCGAATTCGAGTTGTCGCTCTCCTGCGACTGCCCGACCTCGCCGAATTGCCCTACCCCGAGGTACGTGATGCCGTCGATCACCAGGTCACCGGTACCGGTGTGTGCGTACACCGGACCATCCTCAAAGTCGAGCTGGCAGGCGTATACGCTGAGGAATTTACCAGTAGCGATGATATCGACCACGCTCTGGCTGAATGGAAACGTCGAGGGCATCAGAAGGCCTCCCTGAACTGGTAGCTGCCGCTGGCCACGACTGGCCGCACCGTCATGTTCCAGGTGTCCTGCGTCATGCGCATTTCCGAATATGGGTTGAGGTACTCGATAGGCGCCCCTGCTGTCAGGGTGCGCCTCATCCGCTTGTTCAGTGGGACGATGGCCTGACCCTGAGCGTTTGCGGTGACCGCTCGCACCACCTCGAACATCTCACCAGACACCGTTAGGTAATCGCCGGGTGAAAAAACCTGCACGCCTGGAGCGGCCCCGGCGACCAGCATCGACCGGGACTGTGCGACACCTGTTACCACAGTGAGGCTTCCAACGCTTTTCGAGCGCCGACGAGTAAGAGCCGGGAGGTTGAAAGTGCCGAACATACCGTCCAGTTCGCCAAGGAACGCCGAAAGCAGACGCTCCTGCGTCCGAGTGAGCAGACCGAAGGTCAAGGTGCACTGCCAGTACGCCCCTGGCTGACCCACGATCTGCTGAGCATTGGACAGCGTCGAGGTGAATGCCCGGCTGTTATTTACTATGCCCCATGTCATTTCAGACACGGGCAGCGATGCCGGCCATGCGAGAGCCATGCAGTACTCCTTGATCTATCGGTTGCGAGCGATCAGTTGGCGTGCTGGTCCGTTGGTCTTTAGGTCTCGCAGAACCAGGTTGTAGCCATCCTGAGCGCCCTTCTGGGCTGCCTGTTGGATGCGGGCTAGGGTTGCGTCGTCGGCTGTGCCTTGAACGCTGATGTGCTGGACGATAGGGGGTAGTCCAGTCAGGTTTGCAGGGAGCACCGAGGAAGACTGTGTTGCAATCGCTGCCGGCTCGACATAACCGCCACTGGCATACCCCTTCCTGTTGAGCCGATCGAGGTGGTCGCGCATTCCGGGCTGGCTGACGACCTCCTTGCGGACCACATACTCGCCGCCGTGGACGACACCCTTCGGTTCGAACTTGCCGCCATCGCCGGTATAGCCGCCGGCCGCGAAGCCAGACCGCGAAATCGTCTCGCTGAAACCGGTCATGGTGCCGCTACTGGCCGCCGCCGCGCCCCCTCCTCCGCTTAGGAATCCCAGGGCAGAGCCAAGGAAGCCGGCGGCCGCTTGGCGCACTTGAATCCGGATGAGGTCGGCCACCACTTGGTCAGCGAAATCCTTGAACGACAGCTTTCCTGTCTTAACGAAGGTGACCACGGCGTCTTCCATGTTGCCGAAGGCGTTGCTGAACAGGTTGCGAGTCTGCCCCGCAACGTCCCGGGCACTGTCCATGTAGTCCTGGAAGGCGCCGCGGGCGCCGTTGCTCCAGTCGGCCTGGGCCTGGTCGATCTGGGACCATCCCTCGCGCTGAGCAGCCACGCGCTTCTGCAGAAACTCGCGCTCGATGTCGATCTGCGCCTGCAGGTCCTGCCGCTGCTTCTCGCCTTGGGCATTGGCCAGCTCGGTCTGCAACTGAAGGATGCGGTTGTTGGTGTCCTGCTCGATCCGCAGGCGCTCCTGCATGCGCGCTGCGTCCTTTTGCCCCATGCCCACGGCATCAGCCTGCGCGGCGTACTCCATGCGCTGGGTGGCCAGCTGCCGCTCCATCTGCGCCCGGTACTGCTCGGCCTGGGTCAGGCCCTGGGCGCCCTTGATAGCCGCAGCGTAGTTCGTCGAGGCCTGCGCCAGCGCCTTGCCGTACTCCTCCTGGCTGATCTTGCCCTTCTGGAAGGTCAGGTCCAGCTGCTGCTGTTCCTTGGTCAGGGCGCGGGCGGCCTGGGATGCTGGGTCATACTGGGCGTAGAGGCGGGAGAAGGTGTTGAGCGATTCTGATAGCCCATTGCCGGTCGCAGCTTGAGCCTTGGCTGCCTCCGCAGCTGCTTTCTTGGACGCCTTCTCCGCTGCCGCCTTTGCATCCTTTTCTTGGGCGTATTTCAGAAGTAGCTTTTCTTGTTCAGGAAGCAGCTTCCCAAGCTCGCCAGCCTCAATTGCATACCGCACCCTTGCGGCTTCAGTGTTTTCGCCCTCGAGTGCAGCCTGTTTTTTCAGGTTGGCTAGAAGTTTCTCGTACTCAGCATTCACCTTCTTACCTGGATCATCCCCTTTCGGTGTCTGGAGAGATGGCTGCGCTGCAGTCTTCTGCATCTGCGCAACTACTGCCCTGACAGAGGCGGCTCGGCTCTCCAGCCCGGCAATTTCCTTGTCCAGTTCCTCGCGGCTGTAGAACTTGAACTTGAAGAAAACCGTATCACTCGAGTCGGTAGATGACAGCTTTGACCTCGCATTCTGCAGGTCTCGAATTCCAGCGAGAGTGACGCTGAGCTCATTGTTCAGCCCAGCCACTGTCTGCTTGTCGTCACGGAAGAAATCAAGGAACTCGCCTGAGTTGAACCTATCCATAGCCTCTGCCATGGATACGATTCCACGAGCCAGCCGGGCGCTGGCACCGGTAGCCTCATCAAGCTTCCCGACTGTCGTGACCAGCGAGTTGTTGAATGCAGTTATTGATTGACTGACCGTGACCTGAAGGCTGCCGCTGAGTTCGTCCACTTTGTCTTTCTGGCTCTGCAGCGCCTTGACGACAGCCTCGGACGTCAGCTTACCCTCAGCCCCCATGGTGCGCAGTTGCCCAATAGAGACGCCGAGACCACGCGCAATCGCCTGGGCGAGCGCTGGTGTTTGCTCCATTATGCTGTTTAATTCATCGCCGCGAAGGGTGCCAGAGGCTAGAGCCTGGCCAAACTGGACCATAGAGGCTTCAGCGGCCTGGGCGCTGGCGCCACTCAGTGCCACTGTCTTCGATACTGTCTCGGTGACGCTCTCCACGTCAGCAAAACTAAGCCCAAGTTGCCTCGCATTCTGGGCCACCCGCTGATACACCTCAGCGGTACTTTGGAGCGACTGTCTAGAGTTCTGAGCAACCCTGTAAACGGAATCCTGAGCAAACGCTAATTGCTCCGTGCCTTCGGTCACAAGCCTCAGGCGGTTCGTAAGGTTGGTGTACTGCTCTGAATACTGCGCGATCTTCGAAACGCTGAACGCTGCAGCAAACGGGGCGGCCAGCCCACCAACCACACCGAGGAGCTTGTCGGTCTCGGCAGCGAGGCCGCCGACCTTTCTCGAGCTTGCATCAGATCTTCGGCCTGCACTTTCAATGGACGCCCCAGCTTTATCCATTGCCGGAGCTACACGGTTTCCAGATGACTCAAGAGACTCGAGCTCTTTTCTCATAGATGCTGCGTCACGCTGCGCGCCGCGTGAGTCGATGGTTACGGCAAGGCGCGATTCTTGAGCCATGCAATATCTCCAGGCATAAAAAAACCCGCGCAAGGCGGGTTTATATTCGTTCGGTCTCAGGTCACTCTTGGACCGGCTCTAGGTCAGACTGGCAGTGCTTGCACTTGATTGCTTCCCTTTGGACAACCTCGGCGCAGAATGGGCACTTCCGATAAAGGGAGGAGACACCAAACTTCCTGGCGATCTCGATACTCTTCTGCTCGTCCACCCCCAGCGGGTTTGCCAACCATACTGCGATAAGCCCGATGGCGGGGAAGACAAAGCCCAGGATGAACCAGCCCACAGGGTTTCTGCCCTTCTGCTTTGCGAAATAGGCAGTCACGCCAGCTACGCCAGCCAGATGATGAACAGCTCCATGAACCCTCCTTGTTTGATGAGGGCAATCTACCATTTCACGGTTCGCATGGGTTAGCCTTGTACCCCGGAAATGGCTTAGCGGGTTACCTTCGTGAATTGGATCAAGCGTATTTTTTCACCGAAGCGCGCGGACAATGTCACCGATCAGCCCGTGGAAATTTCGGACATTGATGACGACTTGTACCCCAAGGCGGTCCAACTTGTACTAAAAAACAAAACAGCCTCGGTATCGCTCGTCCAGAGGGGGCTGAAAATAGGATTCGCTCGTGCAAATCGCTTTATTGAAACCATGGAAATAGACAGGGTTGTCAGCTCTATAGGCGCTGACGGGCGTCGACATGTCATCTATCCTGGCCAAGCATCTGTGACGCCTCAACAGCCTCCCGCTACGCCGGTTAAGCGCCCAGATGCCGACAGCGCGTTCGATCGTGAGCACTATTTTGTGCCCTTTCCATTCCTAACCACGCCGTACTCGGACCTCGTCCTTGTTGGTACAAAATGTTATCTAGGCGACAAGACATACGAAGAGCTTCTTGCTCGACGCGGTAGATGGGTTCCTTCCACAAAGGAAGGGAAGATTTCCGACGCATTCACCCATACGGATATAGGCCAACTTGACCTGGCCATTAACGATTACATCAATTTCCTGATTCGAGTCCGATCTGTCGCTGAAAGCGATGTCCCAATCTCCAGCAAGATTGAAATGTTACGCGCAATCTCAGAGCTGACTGGATCTGAGGGGCATAGCTATTCTGAATTTGTCCGCGCCCATGGAGGATTCAGCCACTTCATTGGAAAGCTGATCGGCTGACACCATCGGGCGGGCTTTCCACACCTGAGCTATGGGGCCACTATGCGTGGAAGCGCCGGGGCCGGGAGTGAGCCAGATGCAAAAAGCCCAGCGCAGGGCTGGGCTTCAGGCATACCACATCGACGTTAAAGAGAACGCAATTCTGTCAAAGCTTTGGCAATGCAGTATGGAATAACTGCGCAAGCCAGCCCCATCGCAGCGGAGGCTGCTTCCTGCGGGGCGCTGGTCGCCATATGGATACCGCCATAACCGATTACTGCCCCAATCAATGACATTATGATGGTGACGATCCACATGAACTTGGCCACTTACATACTTCCTTTGCTGTTTGGCCAAGGCGGAAGGCCATCGGCGCTTGAAGCTCGCGAATCTACTTCCTCTGAGCATGGAGTGTCAATTTGCCACTATTCGGCCTGCCCACCCATCCACCCTGGACGGAAAGCCAGTACGTGGGCTGGACCGGGGCGTAGTAGCGTTGTGCCTCCCAACGAACCGCCCCGGTCCGTTGCCGGAAAGCCTATGGACCGGGGCACCGTGACCAAAAGGACTACCAATGACTCAAGCAGAGTTAAACCAACAGCTCATTGATGCGGTGAACGCTCACGGAGCTGACCTGCAGAACCTCAACTGTGTGATAGCTGGCCTTGTTCACCAGCTTGCCGCAACGCAGGGAAAAGAAGGCCTGGAAGGTGCAAGAAAGTTTGCTCTCCAAGTCGCAGAGGCAATTCCTAAAAATGGACCAGTTCGGCCTAACCCAAAGGTCATTTCTGAGTTTTTCAGCGAGCATCCTCTGGCTTGATGCCGAGTTTTTTCTCGACCCGGGAGAGTCGCTCCTCGACGACGAGCAACTCTCTCGGGCCCTCCTTCATTTCCTTCAAGTCGATGGCGAATTTGCCAGCCTTCACGATGATCTGACTTTCAGGCACCGCGACAGATCCCGGTTCACTCTGATACATACCCCTCTCCTGCGGCCTGGCCGCGTCAGTCGTTGCTGTTCTGCTCCGCCCAGTTGGCGCGGAATTCTTCATCCAGGGCGAACACCACGGCCTCGAGCTCGTCGCGATCGATGGCGGTCGGGTGCCGGGCCAGGTACTCGCTCACCATGCCTGCGGTGATCGGCGCTGGCGCGGCCATCATGCCGACGTACTGCCGTGACCTGCTGATCGCGTTGTAGGCGTCGAGCAGCTGGTCAGTGATCGGATCAATCTCCGGGGCTGGCGGAACCGCGGCTACGCCGCTCAGGCGCTCGCGTTTCCAGCGCTTTTTCTCGTTTTCTTCGCCCGCCCAGTCGCGGCCCCATCGGTAGACGGCGAGAGCTTTCCCACCGACTCCTTGATGCGCTCCTCGACGCGGTTGGCTATGTCGACTCCGGTGCGCAGGGCCAGGAAGTAGACGCTCGGCATCTGCTCGATCAGGGCCTTGCCCAGTTCCGGGGTATACGGCGCAGGCTCACCCGGGCGATCAGCCACGTCGACGCCCTGCCAATCCTTGATCAGGTGGTGCGCCACCAGGTCCATGTAGAGTTCGTCGTCGACCTCGATCTCGGCCTGAGGGATCTGCGCAACGCTGAACTGCTTGGTGCCGACGCCGGCCTGGGAGTCGACTGCCGCCAGGTGCCGGTTGATCAGCGCGCGGTGTGATCGGTACAAGGGGTCAGCGGCGGAGCCAACCAAGATCTTGGCGCCGGGCGCGAACTCCACCCAGCGCTGGCCGTGGAGGTCCAGCTCAGGCTTTCGAGCGATGGTGAATCCCATGGGTTTCCTCTGCGGTAAAAGGCCCGACACACCGCAGGGCGTGCCGGGCAATGGTTACGCCGTGACAGTGATCGCCGCGGTGCCTTTTTTGGTGCCATCCACGGTGCTGGTGGCGGTGATGGTCGCGGTGCCGACAGCCACACCGGTCACGACGCCGGTGGCGCTGACGGTGGCCTTGCTCGCATCGGAGCTGGACCAGGTAACGGTCTGGGTCGCGCCAGCCGGGGCGACGGTAGCGGCCAAGTTGGTAGTAGCACCAACGGCCACGCTGGCGGTCGATGGGGCCACGGTCACACCAGTAGGCGCCGGCGGTGCCGGACGGCGGGTGATGGTCGGCGACACGCGACGGGCAGTGTAGGTCAGCTCCACCTGGATGATGTCGGTGGCTCCGCCATCCGGCCAGGAACCGCTGATTTCCATCTCCGGGATTAGGATGTCGTAGGCGCCGTCGGCATTGCCCAGAGTGAATTCGAAGCTGATCGCATCGCCGGTCTGCTGCTTCTTCCACAGCTCGTAGGCCGTCTTCGACCAGCTCAGCGTGATGCTGCCCGACGGCGTGAAGGTGGTCGGGATGATATTGCCGGCAAAGGGGTTTCCGTTGCCGATACAGCGCTGGGTCTGGACGGCATTGTCGAACTGCAGGTTGAAGGTGTCGACGCAAACGTTGTTGTCGCCGACCTGCACCCCGTTCAGCTTGAGGCCGGAGACGTCCTTGAAGCCATAGCGGCGCTGGAATGCTTCGGCCACCGGCGTGAGGATGAAGTTGGTGTCGTCGCCCTTGTCCTGCCAGCCGGTCGCAGCAAAGCTGGTGGTCACCTCGATCTCGCCGTCATTCGGCACTTGGATGTTCATTGTGGCGACCTGGGCGCCGGTGGCCTTGCCGGCGATGCCGACGTCCGCGGCATAGTAGCCTAGGCTAAAGCTGATCCGGTCGTTACCCATGGTCAGGACGTTGTTGTCCCAATCCTTGCCGAAGCAGGAGGCCATGAACTCGTCCAGCGCGCCAAAGCGCATCTTGGTACCGACATCGCCTGCCACGTCCACGGTGGTCTGGGCGGTACCTTGCGACATGCGGTCTTCGCCGATCTCATTGTTCTCGGCGGTGTTGTAGCTGGGGCCGACCCCGAAGCTGGTACGCGTCAGCACGTTCCAGGGGCCCGGCGGGGTGATGCCTGGCGTGACTTCACGAATCCAGGCGGTTGCAACCTTTGCACCACTCGACATGGCGTGTTTCTCCTATCAATAGGCGTAAAAAAACCGCCATGTGGCGGGCTTTAAAAGGGTGGATTCGGCACTGCTCAGGCGCCCTTCCCCAGATCCTTGAGAACCGCTTGGTAGCCAGATCGAATGCCAGTCGTTACTGCCTCTTTGATCTTCTCCGCTAGGTCGGCCGCAAGATGGGTTTCAGCGATGCTGATGTTCAGCTTATGAAGCACTTCATCAACCCCCAGTTCCACCCCAGCAGCAAAGTACCGCCCGCGTTCATCGCGACTTAACTTCACTGTCCCGCGCGCCGCATCGACGATCACTTGACCGGCGATGCCTTGCTCACTGCCTTCTGCCCTGCTTCGCAGGGTGATCGAACCGCTGGACAAATCCAGCTCTACCAGAGGGCGCCCGACCTCATCCGAAGCCTTGGAGCTGAGTCTCACGCTCATCGTGGCCTCACGAACCATGGCCTCGTTGATATAGGTGACGCCGTCGACCACGATGAATGGCTTGCTGTTGCTCTGCATAGCTTCTCCCGCTGACCTCAGTAGGCCCGGTATGGAATGGACAGGTTGACTTGGTACCAGCCGTGACCATCGTCGCCGATTGTGCTGGCAGAGGCCGCGTAACACTCGAATGGACCGGCTGGGTCGCTGTAGAACTGGAAATGCTCGACCAGCGTATCGGCGGCCTTGGTAATGGCCAGCGTCCCTTTGTAGCTGGGCACGAACAGCTGGACGATTATGATTCCGGTGCGACGCACGCAGGGGCCGATGCCGACCTCCGGTGCGCTGGATAGACCCGGCACATCGGAAAGCCTGGCCCAGATCGGTTTGCCGGTTGGGTCGAATGGCGCGCTGCTGTTCGGGTAGTCCACCGCATCAGGCGGTATGCCCGCCCACTGTTGCATGCGCCCGATCACGATGGCGCGAATCTGTTCGAAGGTCATGAGCTGTACTTCTGCGCGACGCTATTGAATGAAACGCCGTAGATCCCGGCAGGGGCTTTCTTCGAGTGGCCATCTTCGAGCGGGACGGCATATGGCAGATTGTTCTGTATGAACACTTGGGTAAACGGCGCCAATCCACTCATGACCGACAATCCGCGATCGAAGGTTTCATCACTATCCGGATCGACCGCGGCTGAAACCGCGTAGACCGGCGCGCCGATGCTGACGATGTTATTGCCCCTGAACCTGCCAGTGTCGACCGGAGAAGCCAGCAGAATGAGCTGAAGTATTTCAGCCGAGATCGTGCGCACTCGAAGGGCTAGCTGATCCTCAACAACGCCAGCAAACAAGCTTGGCGGCGTGCTCCATCCCCTGCTTTTTGCCATGGCTATTTCCTCAGCTGCAGTCGGTAGGTGGCCGACGCCGGGTCGGAGCGCACCGACTTGACCAGGTAGACCACCTGCTTGGACCGGTCCATCAGGTCGGACGCGGTGATCTTGTGCCCAACGTCCGGGGTATCGGTGACCTCGTTGGCAAGCGCGGTGAGGCGCAGGTCGCCGACCAGGATGTTCACGTTGTCGATCCGGCTATCTTCGTAGCGGGACAGCACGCCTCGGCCCGTGTACGTCACTGGCTGGGCCGTCGTGGTTTCGTTGACCGGATCCCACACGCCAGGACCCATGTACTCGCCCGTGAAGGCCAGCACCGCGTCGGCCAGGTCCGTATTGAACGCCTGGGCCAGGTCGGCCTGCAGTTCATCGCGAAGTCCCATATCAGCCCCTCACGATTTTGGTCTGGCCGCTGCTGTTCAGGTAATGCGCCAGCAACGCCAGGGCGAACGATTCGCCAGCGCTGATGGTGCGGGAGGTTTCCGAGTAGGTTTTGCTGCTGGAAACCCCGTCAGCGTTGACCGACTTGCTAAGCACGCCGGTCTCCTTGCTGCCGTAGATGTTGCCGGCGGCTGCCTCCCGGGCGATCTCGGCGCCGGCCTGAATTACGTCGTCCGGTACCGGATCGAACTCAGGCAGGCCGAGATTGGTGAGCCAGGTATTGGCCATCAGCACCGCCCTGGCCTTCTGGTCGTCGGGCGCCCAGGTCGGCCCAAGCAGGGCGTCTACCTGCTCGACGGTGATGTAGATGGTCATTACTTGGCCTCGTCCAGCAGCTTCTGCAGGTCTTCCGCGCTCGCGTCAGGACTGAACTGCACACCCTTCTCGCTCAGGGCGGCCTGCAGCTTTGCCTTCAGTTCGGCTGCTTCAGCGGCCTTCTTGTCGGCAGCCGACTTGCCAGCCTTCGAGCCTTTGGTGTCCTTCAGCGGCTCCGGGTGCTCGTAGCCATCGGGCGCGAAGCGCGCATCGATGATCTTGTACCCCTTCTGCCGCAGTTCGGCCTTTCGCTCAGGGCTGACCGGGTGTTTCTCGTAAATCACTTTCTCGCTCATGGCGATCTCCTGGGGAAGGCGCCCCGGAGGGCGCGGTACCGGTTACTTGGTGGCGTCACCGATGGTCAGCACGCCGGCCGAGGCCTTGATGCTGTTCGCCACCAGATCCCAGTTGGTGCCGGTGGACAGCTCGGCGTTGGTCGGCGACTTGCCGCCGTTGGCGGTGTCCCAGGTGTAGCCCTTGAGGCCCAGGCCAAAGGTGTAGTCGGCCTGCATGGTGGTCTCGATACGCTCCTTGCCGTTGGAGGTCTCGATGTTGGTGATCAGGTCGGAGCCATCCATCACCACCGCGGCGCCGTCGGCCAGGCTGAGCACCTTCTGCTTGTTCGGGGTGCCGGCCTCGTACAGCGCAGGGGCGTCGGTGATGATCACGGCCTTGCCGAGGATGTCGACCACCTGCACGCCGGAGAACTGGAACAGGCGCTCGGCGTTGGCGAGGTTCTGGCCGACCAGCTTGTGATACATGGCACCGGTCATGACCTGGGCCACCAGGCGCTGCGAGGCGTCACCGAACAGGGCGTGAGCGTTGTTGATCGCGACGTAGGTCACGCCAGCGGTCGCCGAAACGTCGTTGGTGGCGGTCGGCTGGTTACCGATGGCGGCAGCCAGGGCAGAAATTGCGGTGTTCAGCTGGTCCGCCATGATGGCTTCGGACAGGTTGCGGCTGATCACTTCCAGCGCTTCTTCCGGGTTCTTCTGGACCCAGGACAACTGGGAAGGCTCCCAAAGGATCGGGCCGAAGCCGCCGGCAATCTTCACCGAGTCGTACTGCTTTTGGGCCAGCGGGGTGGACGCCTGGGCGCCGTTGGCAGCGTAGCGGTCGACACGACGCTGGGCGCCGTGCAGACCTGCCCAGAACGATTCCTGCAGGAAGTCGCCGTCGATGCCCTGAGTAGTCAGGCGGATGGCACCGGCCGAGGATGCGTTGAACTTCTCGACATCCTGAGCCAGGGTCTCGATGGTGGTGCGCTTGAGGTATTCGTTGAACACCTTCATGTTCGAAAGGGCCATTGGGCCTCCTTATTCGCTTGCGGTCAGGCCCTTGATGGCTTCCAGGCGTTCAGCCTTGGTGCCACCGAAGTTGCCCTTCGTGGTTTTGTGCTGGCCACCGCCGTTCGGCGCGCCGCCGCCATTGGCGCCGGAGCTCTTCAGGATGTGGTCGCGATGGGGGTACTGCGAGACGAGGGTTTCGAGCGCTTCGTTGAAGTCGGCCAGTTCGCCAGGGCGAGCGCGGCTGAAGATCTTCTGGCCCTGAGCGTCGTACGCGACGACCTTGCCTTCCTCGATCTTGAAGTTGCTGCCGAAAGCGGCCTGGACCATGTCAGCAGGAACAGCCATTTTCTCGGCGATAAACTGCGAGCGCGCGAAGCTGCCGCCGATTTTCTCGGCATACAGTTGCTGCTCGAAGGTCTGCGCCTTGGTGTTGGCTTCATCCAGCTGGGTTTGGAAGGCCTTGCTGATTTCACCCTTCACCTTCTCGATTTCGCCGGCATCCACCAGCTTCTTGGCGTCGAGGTTGGCGACGATCTCTAGGGCTTTCTTGGCGGCCGCGGCATCTTCGATGCCTTCGAAGGCCTTCACGGTCTTCTCGTAGCCATCGGCACGCTCACGATGCGACTTGGCCTCGGCGTTCAGTCGAGTAATGGTGTTGCGGGTGCCCACAGCATCGAAGGCGACCTCTTTACCATCGTCCTCAACGTAGACCGGCTTGCCATCCTGGATCTCTGCGTATTGCTTGCCATCCACTTCAACAGTCTTGAGTTTCATTTCGTCTCTCTGGGCCATCCGGCCTGTTGGTGAGCCATCCGGCCCCAGGTCGCCCCGTCCATCCGAACCGCAGGCATGAAAAAGCCCCGCACTGGGCGAGGCTTTGCAATTGCGCGCCACGAAATGGCGCTTTGGTGTTTTGTGGCGCGGACTACAACAGTCGATCCCGCAGCTCATCGAGCGTCAGGAACTTGCCTTTGTCGTTGTAGAAGTCCTGCAGCTTCAGCTTGTCCTGGCGCAGCAGCTTCCCCCGCTCCGGGCCGAGGATTTCGTCCTGGCGGGCGGCAGGCTGGCGTGCAAGCCATTGAGCGTACGTGGTCTGCTGCGGTACCTGCCCGTCCATGCTTGCACGGGTCGCCGCGTCGCTGATCCCGAGCGCTAGGACGCTCTTTAGGATTGGCAGCTTGGTCGAGCGGCAGCAGAAGTGGATACGGCCCGGGCCGGCCAGCCACGGCACCTTGTGCCCGATGGGCTGATAGGTGCCCAGCGTGTACGGCAGGCGGTCGCGGATTCGGCAGGTCGTCGATGTCCGGTTATCCAGCGTGCTCAGCCATTCAACGTGGCTGATGATGTCGCTGTTGGCCTCGAACGCCTTGTCGCTGGCGGTTTCCGCCGTGCTGGATACCGCGGACCGGACAACCGCCTCCACCTCCCGGCGAGACCTCTGCAGGATGCCGTCAGCGTACTTCTCAGCCTTGGTGCCCATGATCTGCCGGACGATCTCCGGCGTCATGCGGCCCTCAAGGACCCCGGACCGAACGGCATCTCGGATCGACGCAGCGCGGTCAGCCTCGATGCCCGCCATCCACTCGCTCAGCAGCCGACCTTGGAATGGCCTTGCCAGCGCAATGGCGCGTACCTGGCTGAACTGCGCCACGACAACCGGGAATCGCGCCTGTACAAGCTCAGGAACAGCCGCTGTAAGCGCGCCAGCCTGGAACGCGATCTCGTAGCTTGCTACGCCATCGATGACGCCTGTGATCGCCTGCTGCAGGCTAAAGAACGTCGATTGATTGATCCGCAGCACGGGTGCCAGGGCAGCATCGATCGCCGCAACCGACGCGCCTGCATCCAGGCTGTCGATGGCAGCAATGAGCGCTGCCCTCAGCTCAGGGTCTGAACTGTTCAGAATCCTGATGATTGCCACAACCTGGCTGTTGCTCAGCCTGGACAGGTCGACCTCATGCCCGATCAGCTCGCTCAGCAGCTTCTCGTTGGCCGTCTTCATCACAGCGTACCGAGTGCCGGGCCCTGGGCCTCAATCTTCGCCAGTTCCTCTTCCCAGTCGTATTCATCGCTGATCACGCCGCGCCGCTGCATCTCGGTGAATAGCGTCTCCTTACTGATCATCCCTGCATTGGCCATGGACACCAGCGTCGGCAGCGACACCTCCGGCATGTAGTCGACATCGAAGTTGCCGCGCATCTCGACGGTTCCGCCATCGCCCAGGCCGCGATAATCGGCCATGAACTGGAGCAGCTGCGCCAGGCAGTCGGCGAAGTGGTGCGCCATGCGTGCCAGCGGGGACAGTTCCTGTGCCGCCTCCTCCTCCGCCTGGGTGGCGGTCTTGGTGGCCGTCTTGTCCGGCGTCAGCAGCTTGGCCCCGGCCATGCGCATCTCGTTGATCAGGTCCTGCAGCGCGGTGCGACCCGCATCGACGGCCTGGCCGGTGTGCTCGACGTACTTGAGGTCGCCGTCCTTGGGCAGATCGGTCAGCTGGCCTGTGCCCACCTTGAACTCTGGAGGGATCACCTTCCCCTGATTGTCGAACTGGGCCTGGATACCGATGCGCACCAGGATCGGCACACGGATAACGTGGAGGATGTTGTCCTGGTCGCTCTGGCTCTGCCAGTGCTTCACGTTCAGGTGCGCCAGCTCAATCAGTGGCGGCTTGGCCGTCATGAAGCCGGTGCGGCCGGTGTAGAAGGTAACCCAGGGGATCGCGACCAGGCTGTTGATGCCTTCCTCGTGCAGTTCCCAGGTGCCGCCAGATGCGGCCTGCTTGCCACGCACGGCCTTGGCCGTCCTGCGATAGGTTCGCCAGGCGCCCGGCTCCAGCACGCGAATCTGCTCGACGCACTTGGAGCCGAATTCCCCGTCTTCCTCCTCGACCACCTCGATGTAGCGGACCATGGTCAGCACACCGCCCTTGGAGCGCCAGCCGAGCACTTGCTCAGGCCTCACCATCACAACGTAGGGGCGCACACCAGCGGCCTGCTCGTCGGCCTGGGTCTTCAGTTCACTCGCTGGCGGGTGATCGACGAAGGCGTGACACAGACCATGGCTCAGGCCCTCGGTGAAGAACCCGACCGCCCAGGAGTTCAGATCATTGCCCGCGTGGTCGATGTCCTTGGTCATCTCGACAATGGCCTCTGGCACATCGTCGCCCACCTGCAGCGGCTCGGCGAACACTCGGGAGGTCATGTTACCCACGGTCTCGGAGTACGCCGGCAGCAGGGTCGAGAGGCGCAGGCGCTCTTTGTAGGCCTCGTCGTCTTCGGCGGGGTACTGCGGCAGCAGGGATTTCCCCGCCGCACGCATCGCCATCGTCCCGCCCATGAGCGGCGAGATCACGGCCCAGTAGGCGCGCATCGCGTCGACAGCGGGCAGCGTGATGCTCGGGTTATCGCTCATGGTCACATTCTCAGGGATTGGCTTGTGGTCGTCGCCACGTTGATCGGGTATCGCTTGGCGATGAAGTAGCCGGCGGCGTCATTCATGTGGTCGTGCCCCTTCTTGGGGTCTTTGTCCGGGTCGCCATGCTTGTCGTAGGTCTGCCGCTCCAGGCACAGCGTCAGCTGCGGGCATTGGTCGATGTTGACCTTCAATCGGCGCTCGCCGTAGCCGTTCAGCAGCATGGCATTGACCGAGTTCACCCGGTCTTTGACGCTGGGGTTCTGCGTGTCCACGATCACCGTGAATCCAGCTTTGCGCAGCAGGGACAGGTCCGACTCGCTGGCGTTCTTGCTACTGGTGTTCTGGCCACTTGCGTCGGGATAGACCGCTATGCCGTGCCCTGGGAAACGCGCCTTGATCTTCTCGATCATCTCCGGCGTGTCACGAACCGAGTGGAACTCATCAAGGGCCAAAGGCAGGCCATCGCGGACGACATAGACCACCGCGGCCATCTTCATGACGTTGAAGTCCATGCCGATGTGCAGGGCCTCGCCAGGCTTGATTCGCTCGCTGGTGCGGCTCTCGCTTCGGCTGAAGGTGTAGTAGACGACCCCGGCGTAGTTCTCGAAGCTGGCCTCATACTCCTGCCGGAATGTGCGCGGGTCCATCTTGCGGCGCGCCGCGTCTAGCTCCTCAGCCGGAACATTACCGCCCTGCAGTGAGGTATAGAGCCAGCTCTTGTGGTCTGGCTCGCCACCTACCTGGCCGTCGCGGTATGTGTCGAAGCAGTGATTGAAGCCCTTGGGGGTGCCGATGCGCAGCGCATGACCGCCCTTGCATTTGCCAATACCGGGCACGACGTATTCGCAGGTGGACAGCATCGGCCGCAGGACTTCTTCCCAGGCAGCCCACTTGCAGTCAGCCCATTCGTCCACCAGCACGAAAAACAGGCCGGAGCCGCGCAGGTCGTCGTAGTTCTCCAGGCCGACACAGCGAATCAGGTGACCGCTCTTGAGCGTGATCAGCATGTCCGACTCGTTCGGCTTGCACTCCCGCCACTCTCGCGGGATGGCCTGCTTCAGTCGACGCCAGAACACCCGTCGGGCCTGCTTCTGGGTCGGAGCCGCGTACCAGATCTCATCCTCGACGCTCACGCCCCACTCCGCAGCCAGCCGGGCCGCGCGGCGCATCTCTGCCTTGCCGAGGAAGGTCTTGCCGAATCGACGGCCACACACCGCATCGCGGAAGCGGGCATTACGCTGGAATCCCCATACGTAGATGTTTGCCTGCTTGGGCGTCAGCTTGACCGGCGCCTCATAGGTACGGGGTAGTCGGGCCATCTTCGTCAGGACTCAAGGTGTACTCGGCCTGGGCGAACTCGCCCTCAACCTCTTTTGGCGGCTCAAGCTCGCGGCGCAGCTTCTCGTTGGTCAGTCGCTTGTTCTCAACCTCGATTCGCTTCAGCTCGACATCCAGGTCAGCGTGCCCGGGAGCAGTGAACATCCCAAGGTGTCGGCCGATATCGACCAGAGCACCTTTCTTGTCGTGCAGCTTGACCTTCAGGCCGTCGCGCCCCTGAGAAACCTCAGCGATGGCGGCAGCCGTGTCATCGTCAATCTCGGTGGAGTCGATCAATGCCAGGCCGTGATACGGCACCATGTCTTCAGCGCCTTCATCATCGGCGTCAGCCATGCGCACCATGCTCTCGCCCCAGCGGACTACCTTGCGGATATCACTGAAGCCGATCTTTGCCAGCTCCCGCAGCACCATGTCCTGGGTGATTGCCACCCTGCCGGAGCGCGCCTCCATGCCAGCTTGGATGGCCTGCTGAATGTCAACATTTGTCAACAGGCGATTCCCGGCCTGGCGGGCGGTCTTTGCGCTGAACCCAGCGCGGATAGCGGCTTGCGTGGCATTCAGGTCGATCAGGTATTCGTCGACGAAGCGCTGCTGTTTTGCTGTCAGCGCCATAGGAATTCCTTGAGACTTTGGTGCCTCGCTGGGGCAGTATTTAAGGTGATGTGAATTTTACTGAGGGACTAGGTATGCAGTTCGCTTCTGTTGCAAAGGCGTCGGTCCTTGCACTCGCCATTGCAGCCGTCTCGGCAGCCGGCTTTTCGGCAGTCAGATCCGGCCTAGACGTCTATCAAAAGTCCGTCGAGTTTTCACAGGCTCAATGGGACAAAAACATAACCATGAAACCAGATCACGTGACGCCTGATGACCAACTGCTATCTGCAGCAAAGTTCATCTATGCATGGGCCCTCGGAAAGGACAGCCTGTTCTACAGGCTAGACCCTGGCCAAACCAGCCCGCTGGATGCCCTCTTGGCGGCTTTGGATGCCTGCGCAAGAGTTCCCAGCCATTATCAGGACGACCAGGCGGCCACCTTAATTATTCGCGTTCCCGAAGCGCCTTGGGAAGCGCGCCAGCTAGTCGAGACAGTGAGGCGGCACGCCATCGCCTACACCATTGACGCCGGCACTGATTTTATTGAGATCCCGTTTATCTTCATGGGCCAATCTAGTCTCTGAAACCGGCGCCACGAAATGGCACATGTTGGTTTGTGGTGCGCCCTACCCCGGCTGGAACACATGCCCTCGCCGGGCGACCGCATACAGGACGATCCCCAGCTTGAGGATCACGCCGTACAGGGTGGGCACATGGCCGTTCATGGCCAGGACGAACGAGCCGAACGCGCCGATGGCGACTAGGTAGAACGCGACGGCGAGCAGCGGGTGATCCATCGGGCGAATCCGCCGGAGGTAGTCGCAGGCTGCGATCACCACCAGGACGCTCAGGAATGCATTGGCGCCGATCAGGACTTGAATCAGGGTTGAGCTCATCAGGTAGCCCCCTTGGCTCCGAACTGACTCACCACCGACTTCAGGACTGGGATGATGTTCATTGCCAGTAGCCCTATCAGAAAGGCCACGCCGTATTGGGTTTCTCCGCTTGTGCCAAGGTTGAAGTAACTGATGGCGAGCGGGGTGCAGAACACTGCAGAAGCGAAGCCGGTGAAGAACGCGGCGACCGCCTGGCCACGGGTGAGGCCGCGCAGGAAGGTCAGCGAGAGGATCGCTCCTGCGAAGCCGCCAATGATCACGCCGTACTTCACCAGCAGGACGCCGGCAGTCGTGCTTGCTGGTTCGGCCATGAGTGGTTCCTAAAAAATGACCCGATTTAGACCCTTATTAGGGCGCGGGCAAGTAAAAACGGTACACAGAGAGTCAGTTACATGGCCAACAGGCTCTATGCCAGGCATCGGCCGGTATGATTACCTAGGCACAAAAAAGCCCGCACAGGGCGGGCAAAGAGGGATCGTGCTTTTTTAAATCTGGTGGCTGTAGAACAGCGAGTACGACTCGATACCGTCGTTGGGCTGCTTAATGCCAGCGTTGGAGTAGTGAATCGCTCGGATGCCAACCTTCTGCGTCTCGCCGATCTTCAAGCCCGCACCGATGCGGTCTTCGAAGTTGAAGGCCGAACCAAAGTCCTGGTCACCTGCGGACGTACCAGAGAAGACCGCCAGGCCGATGCCAGCCTCAACGAATGGCTTCACGTTACCGCTGCCGAACTCGTAAACGAAAACTGGCGCAAAGGACAGCGAGTGAGCGCCACCGGAAGCATCTCCTGCTTCCCAATAGGTATACCCAGCATCCCAGTAACCGGTTAGACGGCCAGTACTGGATTCAAACCAGCTTTTGTCCCAGTTAAAGCCAACGCCTGCACGCGCCGTAATGCCGCCTTGACTTGTCGCACCCAGCGCCCCGGAAAGCTCAGCTGCTCCGGCAGACGCAGCGACAAGGGACAGTGCTGCAGCAGCTAGAACGGTTTTCATAATCACGGTCTTCCATGTTTGTTTAGTTAGCAACCTATCAGAATCATAGCGCCATCAAAACGTTCCGTGCTACACAAAAAAAATCTGACCTCGCCAGAGGTGGCGTCGGGCCTCTTGAGGGCCTCTTCGGGCAATAAAAAACCCGGCTCATTGGCCGGGTTTCTTTTCGTCACTCCTCAACACGCGCAGGAATGACAGGATGGTGGTAATACTGATCATTTGATCATTAAATTGCAAGCCTCTTCTGCGATATATCCATGAACCCCATGATTGGCAAACTCACCATGCGCCTCGATCCTGGCTATGCGCACGGCTTTCTCTGCTTCCTCCTTGGTCTTGTACCGCTTCATGAAAACAGGCTTGCGATTGACCGCAACTTGCGCAGTCCAGCTCCCGCCGGAAAAACTAACCCCCTTTACGCCCGACTTGTTGCTGATAGGCGTCTGCGAGTTGTGGGCATTCTGCGCAGGCGTAGCTATCCGCAGGTTGGAGATCGCATTGTTCAGCCTATCTCCATCCTTATGGTCAATATGTCCGTCCGGCCATTCTCCATGCACGTAGAACCATGCAAGCCGGTGAGCGAGGTATCTTTTCCCGCCGACGTTAACCACCTGATACCCGGAGTCATCAACGACATACCCCACCAAGACCCACTTGTACCCCTTGCGCTTTGATCCTACCCGCTTCTCAAAAACGCCAGCCATGCGGCTGTAGTGGTACCGCTCCCTGAGCTTTTCGTGCGTGATTGTCATGCGGCATCTCCAATCAGCAGGCCTTCCGCCTCCAGAATGTGCTGAGCCTCAACCAGGGCGTCGTTGACCTCCTTCTCCAGGGCTTTCCTGATCCCGTTCCGCCACCGACGAAGAGTCGACTCGGGTCGGCCATCGTTGTCCCAGTTCGACATGTCGTACCAGGCCGCCGGCAGGACGCTCGTGCTGCGCTTGCCATCTACCCCAGGCAGTTTGGGCATGGCCCAGGTCAGGATCGCGCAGTGGCGGAAACGCTCCGGTGCCGGCGAGCGATGAGAGCGGGTGATTTCCTCGATCGCGGCGTGCTTGCGGTCGACGTGCGTCGAATACTTCGCCACCAAGTGCCGCCAGTGCTCCGAGGTGAGGTTTTTGTGCAGCCGGCTGAACACCATGCAGTCGAAGAGGAAGGCAGCCTCCTTGCCCACGATGGCGCCCTTCTGCTTCGCCGCTTGGACCTTCGGCTCGAAGTCGCAACCGCCCGCGCTGTTGATCGTCTCGGCCGCCAGGGCGCGGACCACTGCCGATACCACGTTCTGATAGTTCACTGTCCACCCCCTGCCCGCTTGGCCTTTCTCAAAATGAATTCTTCGTAGCTGCGCTTGCGGCGCACTGCGCCTGCCCAGGACAAAGCCACACCACCCACCACCATGAGGGCGGCCAAAATCAGAAATCCCCATGCTGGTGTCATGCTGCTGCCCTCCTCAGGTCTTTGAGCTTCTGCCTGTACAGGGCCTTGATGGCCTGCAGGTCTTCGATGGTCAGGCGCTGGGGCTTATGAGGCCCTTCGAGCCAATCCACCTTGTCGGAGCCGATGCGCTTTACCAACCGGATGCGATACTCGACCGCGTTCCCCGACAGGTTCCGGTTGCACTTCACGCACTGGCGGTGGACATTGAGCGGCTCGAAGCGCAGCTCCGGGCAGGCTCCAACCGACCGGTAATGCCCGGCGTCCCAGCGGCTGCCGGTGATGAGGTCGTGGTCGCTGGGCACCGAGTCGCAGCTGATACACGGCAGTCCGGCGTCACGCTCGCGGATGTAAGCGTTGAACGCGGTCTGGGCCTCGGCCATGTGCTCACGGCGGGTCTTCAGCTTCTCCCGGCGCTCCTGAAGGTCCTGGCGGGCCTGCTTCGTGATGGCCTTGGCCGCGATCTTCTGCAGCTTCGGTTCCTTGGCTATGGCCTTGGCACAGGCGATGCTGCACACCTTCTGCGTGGTCATGGACGGCTTGAAGTGCTTGCCGCAGCCAGGCGCCTTGCACTTCTTCGGTTTGATCTCCTTGGCCAGGGTCATGCCGCCTCCTCGTTCAGCAGGTCACTGAACACAACACCCTGCGGCGCGAACTCGGCGACGATGCGGTCGGTGTACTGGCACCCCTGGGCCCGGTCGAACAGCCGAGTGACCGGGAAGCCATCCGGACCGAACATCGCGCACGGCCCCATCAGGCGAAGCTTCACCTCATACGTCAGGTGGATGAACGACTCGGCCCAGCCAGTGCGGAACTCAGCGCAGCCGGCGCGCATGATCGGCACACCGAAGTGCAGCTTGCAGTACCGGCGCACGTCCTCGATGTCGCCCATCTCGGTGCTCTTGGCGATTCGGTCGTATATGGCGAACCACAGAGCGTTCTGGTCCAGGGTCCGATCCTTGCCCGGACGCATGGTGACCACGACGAACTTCTTGTCGCGGAACATACGGGTGAGCATGGTCACAGCCTCGGAGAGCTTGGCCTGGCTGTTGACGCTGATCTTCTCAGCCATGGCTCGCCTCCTTGGCCATAGCCTCAAGTGGGTGAGGGATACGAAGCGGTTCAACAGGAACAACTCGCTGGTTCACGCCTGCGAACGCCTGCGCAACTGGGGTCATCTTTGGGCAGGGCAGCCCGCTAAGGCCGTGGTGATACTCTCCACACGCCAAGCACTTGTTCGAGGCGCGGAAGTCCTGCGGTGGAACATTCTTCAATGGCCACAGATCAGCGATCTGTTTGCGCAGCGCCTCGTTATCGGCCTTGAGCCGGATGTTTTCCTGCATGTACTCCATGTGCTTGTCGAAGCTGCCAATAGGATCGCCTTTCGCAGATTCCAGCCGCTCGATCTCCTCAAGCAGGGCCAGGACAGTGGCAGGACTGGCGGCGGCGATGAACCGGCTGTCATCATGGTGTAGGCCATGGGTTTCTCCGGTCTTGTCGTCGCAATAGCGCAGATCGCCAGCGGCATACCACTCATCGCTGCCTGCAGCCTCAGCCATCGCTTTCAGGTCGCGCATCTTGTTGGTGTCCATCAGTGCTTCTCCCAAGGCAGGAAAATGGCCGAAACTGCTACGCGGATCTCTCGAAAATCGCGCCGGTTCTGCCAAAGGATCGCTACGGAGTAAATCAGTGGCATGAACGGGAGCAGGGCCAGCAGGTACAGACGCGCAAGCCATGGGTGGCGAATCATCCAGGCCCGCGCTCCGCGCGGATTGAACTTACGCATCACACCCCCTCCCCGGCCGGCTGCCCGGCGCGCTTGATGTTCAACTTGGCCAGCAGGTGCGCACGGCACGCAGCGGCGCTGGTTGGGATCTGCTGGACCTCCAGCAAGCGAACCTGGCGCTGGCTTGCGTGCTCGTCAGCCAGCTGGGCGGCGCTCTTCTGGCTGTCGTGGCCTATGCCGGTGGCGATGTCGCCCAGTGGCTCGCCGGCGACCAGCATGCGGATGGTGATGTCGTAGGCCCGGGCGAATACCTTCTCGGCCCGCTCCACCTCCATCGACCCAAGGTTATGCGCCTCGCACTGCAGGGCCGCATGGCGCACCGCTGCGTGCGTCCAAACACGGGAACCTGCCCTGCTGGGGTGGAAATTCTCCAGCGCCTCTGCCAGGGCCCTCGCAAGCGGCGGAATGCCCATATCTTCCGGGGTGGGCTGGCACAGCTTGATGAACTTGCCGCTGCTCGGAGCGAAGTCGGTACCCAGCACCCGGCACTTCTGGATGCCGAAGCGGATCTGCTCGAGCGTGTTGATGCCAGCGGCGACGAAGGACTTGATCCAGCTGCGTTTGGCAGCCTTCAGCGCTTCGTCGTCGGGCCATGCCTGCTTCCACGCCGGGAATATCGCCTGCAGCTCCTTGAACATGGCGTTCACCACTTCGGTAGTGCCCGGGTCCAGCTGCTTGGCCGGGGCCTGCGCCTCGGCTGGCAGGTTGCGAGCCGTGGCCATGATCTGCGTAACGCTGCGCAGTTTCGGTTGTGCGGTCATAAGCCCCCCAGGTCATCAGCCCAGCTGGTGTCGTTGAAGTCGGGACCGCTGGCCTGGCGCCGGGATGCGAACGGGGCGGCGCCTGCCGGCTGTGGCAGTTCGTCTTCCCAGCGCTTGCCGTTCAGCCAGGTGGCGGCGTGCGGGATATACTGGCCGCCGTCCTTGGTCCAGTCGGTCGACACGGTCCAGGCAGCCAGGGCCTTGGCCATCAGGTCGAACAGGTCAGCACCGACCTTGATCTTCGCCCAGGCCTTCTTGGCGTCGGCCTTGCCAACCTTGCGCGGGTAGATCTTCCAGAAGCGTTCGAAGTCCACCAGATCGCTTTGGCGAGCGTCGGTACTTGCTCCCTTCAATCCTTGCTTACCTTCAATACTTACTAGTGTCGGATTTGCCGGATACGGCTGAGCCGGAAGCGGTTCAACCGGATACGGCAAAGCCGGAAGCGGTGTTTCCGAAACGACGTAGTGGGTTTCGCCCAGCAAACCGGATTCGCCACGGTCCTGACGGCGCTGGACGTAGCCAGCGGTGATCAGCTCCTGCAAGAGGCCGTACACGCCGTCACGACCGGTCGGCTTCGACGACTTGGCGGTCTCGTTGCGCAGGTGAGTGACGGACACGGCCCAGTGGTCGGGCTTGCCCAGCAGGAAGACCAGCAAGCCACGGGCAGCCCAGCTCAGGCGCCCGTCCTCGCTGATCGACTTGTTGAGCATGTAGAAGTTGGCTTCGGGGCGAGGCGCGCGGATGATGCTCATGCCATCACCTCAAAATGGAATCTGTGTTCCTTGTCGAAGCCCAGGACCGGGAATGCACCGGCATCCTTCAGGCACATCAGCTGGGAATGGCCAAAAATCGCCACGCCAGTGACTTTCTTGGCGGTCAGGTACATGCGGTAGTGCTCAAGCGTCTTCGTGCCCTTTGAAGCGTTGCAGGAGTGACAGGACGGCATGAGGTTGCCGAGGTCGTTCGAGCCTCCCAAGGACTTAGGGAAAACGTGGTCTATGTGGAAATCTTCTTCGCACAGGTTGTCGCCGCAGTACGCGCAGTGCCCGTTGGTTTTGGCGTACACCTTGACGCGCTTGAATGGAGAGATGGATTTGCTCATTGGCCGCTCTCCTCTGCGCTCTGCTCTGCGCACTCGCACGGCATCAGGATTGGCTCTCCCCACGGCTGAACTCCACCCGAGTCAGTCAGTCCTGTGTCACTGCACTTTGGACAGACTGGTGGCTCTGCGTACTTGACCAGAGCGGAATCGATGCGTTTTGCCATAGCGCTGAGCGAGCCATTCCAGTCCCTGCCGTTCCGTACTTCACGAAGCAGCGCGCACAGGGTTTCCATATCCCGGCGCAGTTGGCGGTTCTCGGCTCGAACACAATCATCCTGAATGGCTGCGTCATCATGCATGGTGAGGTAGAGTTGCAGCTTCGCAACCTCTTCTTCGAGCAGGTCATAGGCCTCTGCCATCACTACATAGGGGCCGCAAGGGTCGTAGCTGATGCGATTTCCCTCTTCCGAAAGCATCGTGACGACTTGATAACGATGGATTTCGCTCATGCTGCACCCCGCACGGCCTTGTCGTGTGTGTGCAGGCCGTCCCAGTTCTTCTTCATGGGCAGCTCGCCGGCCAGGTACAACTCGTAGAGGCGCACGGCGCCCTTGCGCAGCAGGATCGGCGTGTAGCTGATGAACGCCTCTTTCCCGTGCGGGGTTATCTCCTGCTGGTGCTCGGTCATGTACTTGTCGCGGGCATAGGCGGCAACACGGTAGCGGGTACCGGACTTGCTCTCGTTGTAGAGCCAGTTTCGGCGCTCGAGGAAGTGGCCGACCTGCATGACGTTGACCCCATTGAGGCCCTTGCAGAACTGGACGTGGCTCATGCCTTCCTTGAACAGGTTCTCCAGGTGGTCGATCTTTTTGGCCTGGGCCTGGACCTGGACGGTGAGCAGGACGCGGGCTTTCTCCGATTCCAGCGCCATCTGGAGGATTTCTAGCTTGCTGAGGTCGGCGGGCTGGGCCGGGGCGGCTTTCGCCAGGCGCCAGAACTCCTTGACCAAGCGCTTCTTGAAGTCGCGAACGATCGAGGTGTTGCGCATGTAGGTAAGTAACAGGGTCGCTTGCTGCTCATTAAGCAACGCGATCTCGCGGGACTGCATACCGCCTGCGGTCTCGAAGGGTTCGATTTGGAATCGCACCCCTCCAAACTCGCTGAAGTCGGCCTGGTACTTGCGAACCAAGGCAATCACGCTGGCGTGCTCGTTGCCGGTTTCGTGAGCGATGGTGCCGGTGGTGGTCACCGCCTCACCGTCGACGATGGCCACAATTGGAGTTCGCGCCACGAAATCGTGGTTCGCATTTTGTGGCGCGAGGGCCACGGTATTGATTTGGCTACCAAGGTGCATATATGATTGCCTCGCACATGTGTTACGAATGCAGTACAAGAAACCGGGCGGCCACCCGGTTTTTTTGCGCCTGCGGTTTAGGTGTCACTTTTGAGGCCCTCTTTAGGGGCCAATTGGTACAGCTTCGCTTTGGGCCTACCGACCATCGCCGGCCCTCCCATTGCCAGGAACTCGATGGCAATCGCCTCAAGTGCCTGATCAATGCTCAAGCCCTTCTTCAAGGCGAAAGCACTGATCCTTCTCTTTGCACCATCACTCAGGTGCTCGTAGTCGATTTCGGGCACGTGACCTCCATAGGGCCCCTAGGCCGCGCTAGACTGCTTGTCGTCCTTGCTCAGCGCTTCAATCGCACCGTTTTCCACGGCCCACTCGATCATTTCGTAGAGGTAGGTCGCGTGCTGCATCTCTGCGCGCTCTGCTGCCCTGGCCAGGATGCGGTCCAGGGTTTTGTTGAAACGGACCTTCCGAGGCGTATCACGCTTGTGGGATTGGTCTGCGTACATGCGGGTACTGCTCCTTGCGGTTGAAATGGGTTAGGCGGCGGACTTGGTTGGCGCGGTGACAGCTAGAAGGCGCTGAGCCTTGAACGGCTTGCCATTGGCCTTGGCCAGGACTGCGATCTTTTCCGCGTAGCTGGTCTCGCCGGTGTATTCGGTGCGCGGGAGGCAGCCAGCGGTGAGCCACTTGTAGACGGCGCGCGGCGTTTTCCCGCAAGCGAGCGCAACGGCAGTTACGCCGCCTGCGTCATCGATTGCCTTCTTGAGCTCCTGCATGGGGCCTCCAAACGAAATATGAACTGTCAGTACATATTATGTCGGAACTGAAAGTACATGCAAGCGCGTGCGATATTGAACCTATGGTTCAGATAGAAGAAATACGCGCAGCCTTCGCGGCACGCCTGAGGGAAGCCCTGCTCGCCAACGACATTCCGTCGTGGGGCGCTGGTGCTCGTCTTGCGAAACTTGCCGGCGTTACGCCGAAGGCAAGCAGCAAGTGGCTGAACGGAGAGTCAATGCCGGGCGGCGCCAAGATGCTTGCCCTGGCATCCGCGCTCAAGGTCCGGGTCGAGTGGCTGGAGTATGGGCGCGGTGGAATGCGGGATGGCGATCATGAAGCCCCGAAGCCATTGGCTTCACAGCCCGCCGACATTCCCGCCTTCCCTACTGAAGATGACGAAGAAGACGCGTACGTACACATCAAGCAGTACACCGCCCTTGTTTCGGCGGGGCCAGGTCAATCCAATGACCACGTCGAGGTCAGGGGGACGCTCGCATTCAAGCGCGAGTGGATCCGGTTCATGGGCCTTAACCCGAGGAACCTGAAAGTAATTTACGCGCAGGGCTCAAGCATGGAGCCAACCATAAGTGATCGCGACGTATTGCTGATTGATGAGTCACGGATCGATCCTGTAGACGGCCAGGTGTTCGCGCTCTTCAGCGAGAACAAGGGTGCCATCGTCAAACGCCTTATCTTCTCCGACCTAGAGGGATGGATAATTCGGAGCGATAACCCAGACAAAGCACTCTATGCAGATCTCAAGGTGCCGGACGGAGAGATTCATGAGCACCGAATCCTTGGTCGCGTAATTTGGCGTGGCGGAGTCCTCTAGCCATGCCCCTAACCAAGCCCAACCAAGAACTCCGCCGCGACCTTCAGGGCCTGGCCTCCGACCTGAAATGGTCAGCGGTCGAGCTGGTGCGGATTGCTGAACGACTGAGCCTGGCCGGAAACGAGCACGACGCCCAGGCAGTGATCAGGATCTGCCAGGTTATGCAGGCTGCGGAGGATCGGTTGGTGGGGTATGGGGATGAGGTAAAGGCTCGGCGGATTGAGCGACACAAGGCTGATTAGCTCCTCCTCCGACACAAGATGAATCCAATTTTTGAGAGATCCCCGGAGATTTGCTTTAGGATGGCTGCTAGATGAGCTCTACCAAGGATGATGCCGCAAGCGGCTCCATGCTTAAGGATTTGTCGCTGGCGATTGACTCGTTCAAGGGGCTCCTGGAAATGATCTACGCCAAATCGGCGTACTTAGGCCATTTCTGCGTCATCATGATCATTGTCTGCCCCGCCTATGCTATCTACACTTGGGGAAAGATTGGGAAGCCCGAGCGCGCTGCTGACGAAAAGGCTGAGAAGGCCTTCAAGAAAAAGCTAGCCAAGGGCAAGAAATCTGGAGGTAAAGGGAAATGATCGAATTTGTCGTCGCAAGCCTGCTGGCAGCTACCACTGTCGGCTATTGGGCGCTTTGCAGATCCCGATCCCTTCCTTTGAGGGAGAAGGCATCTCAACTGGTTACCGAGTACATCGAGCGCGATGATGTGTCGGAAGCAGACGCTCAGTCGATGTTCGGGGCCTATTTCATGGCTACCAAGTGCTGGTTCTTACCGCTGGCCGTGATTCTGTCGATTGGGCTCATTCCCTACATTGCATTGGTCAGCAAACCTGGTGACAAGCCGACCCCGGATGACAAGCGCAAGATTATGGCCAGCTGCATGCTGTTCCATGTTGTGCGAAACCCTCTCATATCCGTTGTCTGCCTTTCCGTTATTTTCATATGGACAATGCTCTTTGTGGCCGGCGGCCTACTAACTCGCAGAATCACCTCTGTTCCCTCTCTAGGCCAGGTTCTCGATATTTTGAGCATATTGAGGCCAGAAAGAGATAGGCATGCACATTGATGGTAAAGCCCGCCTAGGCGGGCTTTTTCATGCCTTAACGCTTTTTTCACGCCCTGCCCTGCACAGTGAAGGCTCATCCGATTTCCCTACGTTAGCCCGCGCTTCCCAGCGGGCTTTTTTACGCCTGCGTGATGGCTCAAGGCCAGAGTGGTAGGATGGCGACTCAATTCACAGGGAGGTCGCCATGCTTCGCCACATCCACCGCTTTCTTCTCGCTGCCGTAGTCGTCGCTCTGGCTGGGTGCGCCGGCACACCATTCACCTTCGGCCAGGCCAGCCAGGTTAAGGTCGGCATGACCGAGGATCAGCTCTACGAGATCATGGGTAACCCCTACATGGTCACATCCAGGGAAGAGGGCCAGATGTGGATCTACAGCCATGCCACCGCCTTCAGTGGCGCTAAGACCGTATCCTTCGAGACGAAGGACGGCAAGGTGACCAAAGTTCCGTACATCCCGAAGGACTTCATCGCCAAACCAAGCCCTGATGAGTGATTCAACCGATTCCATGAAGCCCGCCTAGCGCGGGCTTTTTTGTGGGCGCGAGAAAAATGTGTACTTTTGGTACTTGACGACTGTGAACCACTGGTACATATTTACACCCATCGAGGCGCTACACAGCCCCTCGGGAGGCCCTCAAGGCCACACACGACTGGTGAAGCCGCCAGATAGCACGGGATCAGCGAAGTGATCTCCCAGCCCCGGAAAGCGGGACCGACTGGAATCAAGTTCTTTGACAGATGAAGCGCCGATGCTGCCGCCAGTAGCGGGCTGAGGCGTACGGACCACGAGATTCACTGAAGCACCTGGGCGACCGGGTGCTTTGGGAATCCACTGGAGGAACACAGCATGAGCATCACATTCGACGCAGATAGCGTCAGCGTGGAAAGCGTTGGCAGGAACAGCCAAGTGCGCGTGACGGTTGACGCCCAACCTCGCGAGATCGCTGCCGAACTGGATATCGACGACCGCCTGCACGACCTGGAGCCGCACGAGATCGTGAACCACATAGGCGCCGGCAAGTTGCTGGAAACCATGGACGAGGCCGAGATTTCCGAATGGCTTTCCAGCAGTAGCGCAGACCCGAACGATTTCCTCAGCGCTATCGGTGAGGAGACGGTCTTGAAGTGGCTCAACAACGAGTAACCGCCTTGGAGGGAAATACGATGGCCTGGATACTCAACAGCGCCAACAAGCCGGTAGAGGCCGCAATTGGCAGTCCTGAACAGGTCGCCACCAAGGGTGATTGGTTCCTCACCTATGAGCTGGCACTGCAAGCCCAACGCCAGCGCTGCAAGCACGAAACGAAGCTTGGCCACAGCGGCACGGGTCGGGTGTTCTGCGCTGACTGTCGCAAGCTGTTCAACTGAACAACCAGCGCCACGTCCGCCTGACGTTAACTGCCCGATGCCCTGCTCCCCATCGCAGGCTGCATCGGAGTGAATTCGGCGTAGACGAATCGGTAGAGTCACTGGCCTTGAAAAACGCCTATTTAGGCTAAGCGCCAGGGAAAACACTGCGTGCGGGTTCGAATCCCGTCGTCGAATTCACCCCGATGCATCCCGCCCCCCCCCCTTCTTGAGTGCCGCTGCTCTTCCAGCGCGCGATCACCGGAGGATTGAGCCATGAAGTAAGCCAACGCTACGACTCGTGAGACGCAGTAAGCCTGAAGGCTGCGCTCAATACCTGTCAGGCAGCGGAAAGCAGGGCCGACGATGTGACCGCGCATCAGCCTTAGGGCAGGCCCAACCGAAATGACGATGTGTACCGCAGGCGAGTCCGAGGGCATCAGCTGGCCAGACTCGACGCATCCCGGGCAGCGCCGGGCGCCTGCATCCCCTTCCCTTGACATACGACCGCATTGGCAGGCGCCAGGCCGCCTTTCACGGTGGGTTTGGTCACCCGCGCCTGGCTCCTGGCCAATGCGGCCGCACAACCAATCTGGAGGACGCTATGGGCGCACTTCGAGCAGCACAATGGCGGTATGACCATGCTGAGCCGGATGACGACTCGGCGCATCAGGAAGCGGCGCAGAACTGGATCGAGAGCAAGGCCGAGGAGCTGGTAGGCGGCTGCGACGTTCTGATCCCGCAGCGCTTTGGTGGCCCGGTAGGGGTGCGCCAAGAGCAGTTCGTGGCCAAGGTCGCCGAGCACCTTCGGTCGCTGCAGGAAGCCGAGCAGGACGACATCACCGCCCTTGCCCAGCTTCTTCTACAGGCACTGACCGGCGGCCCGGTGAAAAGCATGGTCGAGGACATCGTCGGCCAGAGCAATCACGCAAACGGCAAGCTGTACGAGATCGCCGAGGCAATGCTTGAGCAGTACGTCGACCAGGGCCTGAGCTACGACGCCGACGAGGCAAGGCTATGAGCCCTCACAGCATCGCTACCAGCGCCATTGAGGCCGCGATCGAGACGATGCTTCTGCCGGGCTCTGGCCCCGTGGAGGACGCCAAGGCCGAAACACTGGTGGTCGCCTACTTCTCCCTCTTGGCCATCGACTCCAACGAGTTCAAACACTACTGCGAGCGCATCCGGCGAATTGCCGATCGGCGCAAGGAGGCTGCATGATCACTCCACCAGTGAAGTCCCTGATTGACGAACAGCTCGAACAGATCGAGCGCAGCCTGGCCATTATCGGCGTGGGCCTGCCGCGTGAATGGCCAGTGCAGAAGCTGCGCCCGGAGATCGTAGCGGCGCTCAAGGCCGGTCAGATCGCTGTGAGGCCCCGGCCATGACCAGTAACCAGCGTGCCCGCCGAATCTCCACTTGGCGTGGTTCCTTCATCGCCCTCACCTTCTGCACTGGCTGGCTCCTCCTTAGCGCACTGGCCGGCAGCATCACTTCCTGAATCACACGCACCCGAGTACGGCGGGCCCCGCTGGGGATAACCGTGCCCGCAAGGGAGCGTAAGCCGGTAGAGCGCGCAACCATCACCGGCAGCCAGGGCCCGGACCAACCCTCCGTCGCTGGGTGACCTGGCATTCCCCTTTCAACTGACGGCGCCGGCCTGGCGCGAGGTTTTCTAATGTCCGCAGAACAGAAACTGATCGCGATCGAAGAGATCAGCGAGGCGAACGCCCCGGCCATCTACGTGGCCGGCGGCCTGCAGCAATTCATCGACCTGGTAAAGGCCGAGATCGAGGGCGAAGTTCCGGATCTGACCACCCGCAAGGGTCGCGAGCGGATCGCCAGCTTGGCCGCCAAGGTCAGCAAGTCGAAGACCGCCGTCGAGAAGCCTGGCCGCGACTACCTGCGCCGGCTGAAGGAAATGCCGAAGGTGGTCGAGGCCGAGCTGCGCGAGTTCGTGACCACGATGGACGCGCTGCGGGACGAGACGCGCCGGCCGCTCACCGAGTGGGAGCAGGCAGAAGCCGCCCGTGTCGCCCGGCATGAGCAAGGCATTGCAGCCATCAAAGCGGAAGGCGCCGAACTCGGCCTGCTGACCGCCGAGGACCTTCTGGCCAGGATCGGAAGGGTTGAAGGCGTTGTCCTGGACGACGCCTGGGAGGAATTCACCGCCGAGGCCGGACAGGTGAAAGACCAAGTGCTAGCTGTGCTTCGTGAAGCTCTGGCGGCCCGGCAGAAGTACGACGCAGAGCAGGCCGAGCTGGCCCGGCTGCGCCGCGAAGCTGAAGAGCGCGCCGAGCAGGACCGGATTCGAGCGGCACAAGAGGCCGCTGTCGAGGCCGAGCGCCAGCGCGTGGCCCAGCAACAGCAAGCAGAACGCGAAGCCGCAGCCCGCCGAGAGCAGGACCTGCTTGACCAGGCCGCTGCGCAAGAGCGCGAAGCTGAAAACCAGCGCCTCCAGCTCAAGTTGCAGGCCGAGCAAGCCGAGCGCGCCAGGCTTCAGGCCGAGGCCTACCGTGTTGCCGCCGAGCAGCGTGCTGAGCAAGAGCGCCAGGCTGCCGTCCGCCGGGCTGAAGAAGCTGCCGAGCAGGCCCGACAGGAGGAACGGCGCCGGGCCGACGCAGCTGCCGCCGAGATTGTCCGCCAGCAGGAAGCCCGCGAACGCGACGAAGCCCATCGTCGAAGCATCAACCGCGCCGCCCTGGAGGCCTTCGTGGCCGGCGGCATGACCGAAGAATGCGCCAAGCAGGCGATCACGCTGATCGCGCAGCGCAAGATCCCGAACATCACGATTTCCTACTGAGGTCGCCATGAGCCAAGCAGTAGCCATTATCTCGCAGGACATTTACGCGCAGCGGAATCAGTTCGCCAACGTGCTGACCGACCGTTCGCTGAATTTCGAGCGCGAGGCCGAATTCGCCATCCAGGTCATCACCTCGAGCGAGTACGCCACCAAGGTCGCGATGCAGAACCGGCAGTCGGTGGCCAATGCGATCACCAACATCGCCGCCATCGGTATCAGCTTGAACCCGGCCAAGAAGCAGGCGTACTTGGTCCCGCGAGACGGCCGCATCTGCTTGGACATCAGCTACATCGGCTTGATGGACCTGGCCATGTCGACCGGCGCCATACGCTGGGCCCAGGCTGAACTGGTCTACGCCGCCGACGCTTTCAGCCTGAACGGCTTCGACAAGCCGCCGACCCATTCCTACAACCCGTTCGCAAAGGATCGCGGCGAGGTGATCGGCGTGTACGTGGTGGTCAAGACCGCCGACGGCGATTACCTGACCGAAACGATGAGCATCGAGGATGTGAACGCCATCCGAGACAGGTCAAGCGCCTGGAAAGCCTGGGTCAGCAAGAACAAATCCTGCCCGTGGGTCACCGACCCTGGCGAGATGGCTAAGAAGACCGTGGTGAAACGCGGTTACAAGTACTGGCCGAAGACTGAGCGACTGGAGCAGGCGATTCACCACTTGAACACGGACGGGGGTGAGGGTCTGGCCAGCTTGGCTGGCTCGGCACCCACCGACCCCGAGATGGTGAACAACTGGATTGCACTGGCACAGAAGGCCGGCAGCCTGGAGGCACTGACTGATGTGTACCAGCAAGGCACTGCGGCCATGAAGCAGGCAAAGGATGCAACCGGACACGCTCGCTTCAAGGCCGAGGTCACCAAGCGCGCCGACGCCATCAAGGCAGAGGCGGCGCCCATCGAAGGCGAATCTGAGGAGGTGTTAGATGGAGCAGCGTAGCGCTGAATGGTTCGCGGCACGCCTTGGGTGCGTGACCGCCAGTCGAGTGAAGGACGTTATGGCGAGCGGCCGAGGTGGCGCGCCATCTGCGACCCGCAAGAACTACATGATGGAGCTGCTGTGCGAGCGCCTCACCGGCCAGCAAAGCGGACCTGACCTGTCCAACAAGCCTGCGGTGCAGCGCGGCGTCGAGCTTGAGCCATTTGCCTGCATGGCCTACGAGGCCGACAAAGGCCTGATGGTGGTCGAAACCGGCCTGGTCATGCATCCGACAATTGCTGGCTTTGGTGCGTCACCGGATGGTTTGGTAGGCGACGATGGCGTGCTGGAGATCAAGTGCCCAAACACTGCGACCCACATCGCCACCATGCAATCTGAGCGTCACGACCCGCAGTACGAGTGGCAAATGCTGGCCCAGATGGCCTGCACCGGCAGGGCCTGGGCAGACTTCGTCAGCTACGACGACCGCTTGCCAGAACCGCTTCAGTACGTTTGCCACCGCTTTGAGCGCGACTTCAAGCGCATCCGCGAGATGGAGTCAGAGATCAAGGCGTTTCTGGAAGAGCTCAGCGACCTGGAAAAGGAGATGCGCGAGCGAATGAAGGAGGCAGCATGAACCAATCCATCGACCTGGAGGCCGCAAAAGCGGCCTTCTTCGCGTCTGGCGGCCAGCTTGTCGTGCTGGAGGGCTTCACCTACCGGCCGCTGCCGCAGCGCAAGCACCCTGAGCCCAAGCCGAAGCGGGCCAAACCTGGTTCGTCCAAATCCGAACACCCGCAGCAAAGCCGTGCCAAGGCGCGCGCAGCACAAATCGCAGAGCTTGCCAGGACCATGAGCTGTGGAGAGGTCGCGAAACTTTTGGGGGTGACCAAGAGCGCGTTGTGGGGCGTTGCGGCACGGGAAGGTTTCAAGTTCTTCAAACCGCCACGCCAAGCGCAGCCGGTGAGAGACGTCGCCGCCCAGGAAGCTGCTGATCGGAAATTTGCTGATCGGATCATAGCTTTGCGCGACGCAGGCATGTCCCGCTGCCGTGTGACAGCGGAGCTGGGAATCGGAAACCGCAAACTGGAGCGGATCATTGCGGCCTTCGAGATCGACTTCCCGCTCAAACGGAGTAAGCCATGAGCAATCGCGGCGAGCACCCCAGCGTTTACTACGAAGGCCGGGACTGCCGCCGCGCCGGTGGCAGCAAGCTGGCTAACCCATTCGCCTCTCACACGTTCCACGGCTCCTGGTTTTTGGCCGGCTGGAACGACATGGACCTTGAGATTGAGCAGAAAAATCCGAAGCGCGCTGCAAAGAACAAGGCGGCGTGAGCACCTACACCTTACCCCAAGCGGCCTGCAGGAGGTCGAACATGGCATCACTTTTCGACGCATCAATGCGCAAGCCGGTGCGAAAGCTGTATATCACCCGCAGCGGCGGCCAGTACCGGCCTGATGATGTGGCCCTGGCCTTCGCGTTGAGCCTTCGAGTGCACGACAGCGCCGATCACCTGCGCAGGTTGGCTCGCCGCCTGGTGGACAAGGTCTGCCTGGAGCACCAGCCGAATATGAAGCGCCTGGCCCGCGAGCCGGACGACGCCAAGGTGTTCGACGCCGCGCTCAAGATCATCAACCGGGTGTGCGACCTGCTGGAGTACGCGCCTGGCACCCAGTTCGTGCGCAATGGAGGCGATGATGGCTCTGACGTCGAAGCAGCGTGACGATAAGCGCAAGGAGAAGGAAGCCAAGGCCGGGGTTGAAGAGCTGCGCATGAAGACCCGCGTCGGCACACGCCAGGCCCTGGCCGAGATCATGCAATGGGCCGAAGTCGAGGAAAACGGCGAGGCCATGACCCTGCTGATCCACCGCATCCATGAATTAGGGCCTGAAGCGGCCCGCCACTTCCTCAGTGCGCCGCGCCACGAAATCGTTGTGTCGGATTTTGTGGCGCGACGACTCGATCAGTTCAGGATCGGCCGGCAGATGCGCGAGCCAATCCTGGCGATCGGCGACAACCCAGACGACACGGGCGTCTATGTGATAGAGCACATGCAAGGAATGCAGATGTAGCAGAACCTCACCGGGAAGAGCTTTCAAAGCTGCCTGGAAGGAACATTGATCCTCCTCGGCGCTTCTTCTTGGGCTTCTTCTTGGAGCCAAGCGCTTTACGAAGCGCAGCCTTTGCAGCCTCATCGGCCGTTAGCTCAATTCCATCTGCTTCGGCAGCTGCTTTAGCGCTGTCGATGCCGCTGATGAATTTGCGAGTTCTCTTCTCGAAAACCATCTGGACGTCCTATATCCGGCCCCATGCCGGTCACCCGTAATACCCCATCCAAAACCAAATTGCCACCATGCCGCATCCGGCCACGGAGGGCGGCGCATGCATGGAGAAAGCCATGAAAGACCAAGAACGCTCCGAACTCGCCGCCCGCGTCGCTGAAGACCTGGCCCAGCACCAATACACCCAGCTGGTGAATGAGAACGGCGTCGAGGTTTGGCGCTGCCAGCGGCCGGGTACCCGGGTCTACCACTTCGATATCTGCGTCACTGCGTACGGCATGTCGATGTTCGGCGATATCGACGGACTGCTATGGCATGTCGGCGCCGACTACGGCATCAACTTCCTGCGCCACCAAAGCGACGGGTATCTGCACGAAAAACTGGAGAGCACCTGCAAGCGCGAGGTCATCGACTTCGACAGCATTCGCGATACGGTTTGCAGTTGCATCGTTGGCCGCATTGATGAGGAGTTTGATGCCGATCAGATCCCTGAGGAAATCAGCGGCATCCCGGACCAAGGGGCAACACTCGATCAGGCAGAGCTGCTGGCTGGATGGTTGCGCGACCAGGAAGAAGCCGGTGACCTCCGACTACCGTTCAGCGACCTGGCCGAGGTCATCGAGGAGGTTGAGACCTTCGCCGAAGGCCGGGATACCGAACTGGTGCTTGCCTACGATTTCCTCCAGAGCAATGAGTCGCTGATCGGCGGCAGCGACCTCTGGGAGACGAAGATCAGCAAGCCATGCCCGAACCTGATGGCACGCCTGTTCTACGTTCGCCACGCTGCCAACGCCATCATGGCGATCAAAGAGCAGGCCGCCGCCGCCTGAACCTCCAGCGCTGCCCGCCAGCGCCTTCCCCTATTCAACGATAACGCCTCCCCGGCGAGGGCGGCGCCTGCTTGGAGGCACCATGAAGATTCAGATCAGGACGCTCTACAAGTGCGGCTCCTGTGGCGACATCCACGACTATGAAGATGGAGCCAGGGAGTGTTGCCAGCCAGAAGTGGAGGAGATGTTCGAGTGCCCGGTCTGCAAGACCATCCACGACGGTGAGGACGAGGCTCGCTTGTGCTGCGGCAGCGACTCGATCAAGTGCCCGTCCTGCTATCGGGATCACTCATCCATCACGCTTTCGTTCCAGGCAATCAAGATCGCCGGCCACTGCACTACCTGCAACCCGATGTTCACCATCGACCAGCAGCAGGCCATTCAGGACCTGCATTACCACGAGACTGGGCGCCGAGAGCACCTTTTCGACTGACCGCCGGAGTTACCCATGCCCACAGAAAACCGATCCAGCAACACAGAGATGGTCAGCGACCTGCTGCCGTGCCCGTTCTGTGGTGAGAAGCCGCAGATCACGAAGCATCACCGCGAAGACATCTACAGCTTCATGCACCGCTGCCAGGTACTCGGCCCGATCAGTTGGGGCTTCCGCGAAGACCAGCAAGCGCACATCGAAAAATGGAATGCCCGGGCCAAGCCAGCCGGGCAGCACCAGGGCGATGCCATCGGCACACTGGTACGAGACTACAACGAGCGCATCGTTTTTACCCCAATCGGCGACCCTCACATAATTGACGATATGAAGGTCTATGCCCACGCCGACCCTCGCGAGGTTGAGCGGCTGCGCGCTGAAATCGAAGAGTGGAACAGAATCTTTGATATGCAAGAAGGAAAGATTGACGCCATACGCGCCCAGCTGGTCGAGCGGGATGCGCTGCTGCGAGAAGCCCATGAAGAACTGGTTTGCCGTGACAGTCCAGTCGCACAACGCATCATCGCTGCCCTATCCGCCAGCGCAGAGCCGAGCGCGCCGAAGTGCGAAACTTGTTCGGACCAGGGCATCGTCGGCAACATCCTGAACGCAGAAACCTGCATGGATTGCACCCCGAGCGCGCCGGTTGAGCGCGATGAGCGGGCGGCGTTTGAGAAGGGCTATCACAAGGATGCCCTGCACCGCGATGGCGACGAATATTCACGCATGGCTGTACAGATGGCATGGGAAGGCTGGCAAGCCCGCGCCGCCCTGGAGCGCAAGCCCTCCTAACCACTGGAGTACAAAAGTACTCCACTCAGCTGTAGCCCCTGTCCCCTCTATTTCGAGCAGGCGACTTTATCGAATTTCGGCTGGGTATCGGTGGCGATCCGGCGAGCCCGCCCCACTCCCCAGGCCAGAGCCCTGGTCATGGATTCGCCAGGTCGGGAATCGAAAGCCTCTTCGTGAAGGGCCATGCCACTCGCGGCATATACCCCAATGAACATCTGCGTGTTACCCGTTCGCGACAGGCGCACCTGAACATCAATGACCGTTCCATCCTCGAGTTCTTCGTCATGAGTTCGGTGGTGAAGCGTTGGATCAGCCCACTCCCAGAAAACTTCACCGCGAATCCTCATGTCGGCCTCCTACGATTTTAGTTGTATGCCACGGGTGAACTCTCACCATAGCCAAAGCGAGGCGAGACGCAATCTCGGTATCGCAGCTTGAGAACTGAATCGGACCACCGGCCGATTTTCTTGTACCGAACCCAACCACTTGTACAACTTACTGCCGCGATATGGCGGCTAAGGACGAAGTCATGCCTGAAGAAAAGCAACTGATCCAGCCGCTGCAGGTTGAGCGCGACGAATACGGCTTCTGGACCCACCCGGCCTGGCCGGACGACGGCGACGAATGCGCGCTTCCGTTCAGCTGGTTCGGCGACCACGGCCTGGAGTACTGCGTGGTCGAGATGGAAAACGACGGCCCGGAAGAACTGAATGCGGAATGGCTCGACGCCGGCGGCGACTATGACTGCACGCCCTGGCAGCCAAGCAAGCCGGTCGGTGATGGCTGGTTCACCTTCTCGATCCACGACACCGAAGACGGCCCTGTTTGCGTGTGGGTCCGCCACAAGGTGGCGGCATGACCCGCCTCGCCCTCTGCCTCCTGCTGCTGGCCACCGGCGCCAGCGCAGCAGAGCCACCCTACGGCCTCAAGGTATTTCGTGACGAAGCTCGGGGTATCACTTGCTACATGTATGCGCCCGGGCCCGGTGCTGCAATCGACTGCATTCCCGACAGCCAGCTGCAGGCCGGCAACCAGCGCCAGCTCTCCCCGCACGAAACACAACCAGAACCTACACCCGCTATGGCGCCTGGGCGCTGGATTGACGAGAGGTATCAGCTGTGAGCAAGAAGAAAACGCACTTCATCATCGTATCCAGCGATGAGCTGGAGGCCCTGCGCCAGGACAGGGCTCGCCTAAATGCCATCGAGTCCTGCTGCTGGGACGTCGTCTTCGAAAGCCATTCGAACGGCATGGACGGCGACTACACCATCGGCATCGAGATCGTTGGTCACTACATGGGCAAGCCCAACCGGCGCGTGCTGGGGGAGAACTACAACGAAAACCTGCGCGCCGCCATCGACCAGGCGCTCACCGCTGAGGCATACCCGCCAGAGCGCCCGGAGTACGACCAGTATGGTAATCCTGAGCGGAGACGAGCATGACCGACCTGATCGAAGTGAAGACGGCAGATCTCACCGGCCACGCGCTCGACTGGGCCGTTGCCCAGGCCGAAGGGCTTGAGGTCTTCCTGGTAGGACCTCAGTACAACGTGCCGTGGCGGGTGTTCTGGAAGAAGCGCGGCCAGGCGCTGGAGTGGGAGGTTCTCTACAACCCGCACGAAGACTGGAAGCTGGGCGGACCGCTGATCGAAAAACAAATGGTCAGCCTGCATTGCCCGCAGAGCACCGACGACGTTTGGGCCGGCTGGGTGATCACCGACAAGGGTGAGTTTTGCCAGGCCGGTGACATCGCCCTGGTCGCCGCATGCCGCGCCATCGTCGCCGCCAAGCTCGGCGATACCGTCCAGGTTCCGAAGGAGTTGATCCATGCCGACTGACAAGAACAGTGTTGAGGCGCTGATGAAGGATTGCCAGCGCGGCGTGCCAGGCAAGGGATCAGCGATCGAAACGGCCAACAACCTGCTGGCTGAGTGCTACGGCACGCTAGGCGGCCTGCTCAAGGTGATCGATGGCCTTCGCGCCGAAAATAAGCGCCTCGTTGAAGATCGCGACGGCCTGCTCGAATCCGGCGCCCACCTGCTGTAACCCCTCCCCCAACTACTCAAGCCCGCCGACATGCGCGGGCATGGAGAGCTACGCCATGACGAAAGAAGAACTGGCCGCCTTGCCTTCCAAGATCCGCATCGCTATCGAGGCCGGTAAAGCCGCAGCGGCAGCGTGCCCAGACGACGGCGGCAGCGCGAACCTGGACCGGGTAGTAATTCCGGTGCCGGGTCTTCGCGCCAGCCAACTGGCGGGGCTGCCTGGCTATGTTCAGAAGAAGAGCCGCTACCACCAGCAAGGTGTGCACCTCGATACGCCCTGGCCAGGCATCGGCAATCAGCACAGTGCAGGCGTGCAAGCGATGCACGCCTCGCTCAAGGCCCAGGGCGTCAACTGCTACGTCTACTACCAGGTCGACTAACCACCAACCTGCCGCCACCGGCGGCGTGGAGACCACCCCATGAACCAGTCCTCCTGCCTCATCACGAAACTACTGGGCCCTCCATACCGCAAGTTCGGCCACTGGTGGGTCGATGTCGAATACCGGTCTTTTGGCCGGACCAACAAAACACAGCTCATGTTCAGGACCCAGGAAGGCGCTAAGGCGGCCAGGGTTGGGCAGAGCTTTGTGGCCTGATCTGCCCTCAGGAGAACCCCATGGCGAACGCCAATGCGGCACCAGCCGCTCGCATCCAGCCGCGCATCATCCGCGCTGGCGATGCACCCCACTACCTCGGCATGTGCCGATCTGAATTCAACAAGACCGTCAGGCCGCATGTGAACGAGTTCCCCATCGGGGAACGTGGCATCGGTTTTGACCGAGAAGAACTGGACGCCTGGGTGAACGACTACATCCAGGCCATGGCAATTGCGAAAGAAGGCGCTCAGGGACGACAATCATCCGGCAGCGAGCGCCCATCAGGAGATAAGGGATGGCGCGAAAGACAATCACAGGCCTTTCCCAAAGGAACGGCATCTGGCACATCGACAAGAGGATCAACGGCGAGAGACTTTACGAAAGCACTGGAACTTGTGACCGGGCGGAAGCAGAAAAGTACCTGATCCACCGCCTGGAGCAGATCCGCCAACGCAAAGTGTATGGTGTTCGGCAGGTTCGGACGTTCCGTGAGGCGGCTACCAGGTACCTGCTCGAGCACAAGGATCAGCCGTCAATCAAACTGACTGCCCTGTGCCTACAGCAACTTGATCCATACCTGGGCGACCTGCCCCTGACGCACATCGACGACCAGGCACTGGCCCCATTCATTCGGGACCGGCAGACGGATGAAGATTTGCCGAATGGGAAGGTGAGGAAGGCGGTCAGCAACCGGACGGTGAACATCGCGATCGAGCGGGTGATTCGCGTTCTGTCGCTGGCTTGCCGGAAGTGGCGGGATGAAGAGCGCAGGCCCTGGCTCGACAGCATTCCGCTGCTGGCCAAGCTGGAAGAGAAGAGATCCAGTCGAAAGCCCTATCCGATGTCTTGGGATGAGCAGTCGATTCTCTTCGGGGAGTTGCCGGACCATCTGCAGCGCATGGCCCTGTTCAAGGTGAACACAGGCTGCCGAGAGCAGGAAGTCTGCAAACTGAGGTGGGATTGGGAGATCTCGGTGCCCGAGCTAGGTACCAGCGTTTTCTTAATACCTGCCGACTTCGGCGGCCGGCACGAGAACTCAGGCGTGAAGAACCGAGATGAGCGCCTGGTGGTCCTGAACAGCGTGGCCAAGTCGATCATCGACGGGCAGCGCGGTATCAGTCGGGAATGGGTTTTCCCATACAACGGCACCGGCATGCACAGGATGAACGACTCGGCCTGGAAGAAAGCGAGGGTACGCGCGGCAAAGCTCTGGCAGGAGCAACACTTGCGGCCGGCGCACCCAGGGTTCGCTTCGATCAGGGTTCACGACTTGAAGCACACTTTCGGCAGGCGCCTGAAAGCAGCTGGTGTAACAGAGGAAGATCGGAAGTCGCTACTTGGCCACAAGAACGGCAGCGTGACCAGCCACTATTCTGGCGCGGAGCTGGGACAGTTGATAGAGGCGGCAAACAAAGTTTCAGCGACGGACTCGCGTGGGCCGGTGCTGACAATTCTGAAGAGGAGGCAGGCGTAAAAACCTGAGAAGTCACGCAAAAGTCACGCAAAGGAAAAAGGCCACCCCTTTCGGAAATGGCCTAAGTCCTTGGGATTATTGGTCGGGACGGAGTGATTCGAACACTCGACCCCTTGCACCCCATGCAAGTGCGCTACCGGGCTGCGCTACGCCCCGACATCATTCTCGATATTGCTGAGAACGGTGAAGAATCTACCCTAACCTTTTGAATAATGGAAGCTTTTTTTCAAAAACTTTCCATTCATCGGGTTCGGTTCACTTCTTCAACACCACCAACACATCCTCCAACTCGGCAATCATCTGCCGGATCAGCTGCTTGTACTGGGTGGTGTCATCCTTGGCCTCATCACTGGAGAGGCGCAGTCGCGCCCCGCCGATGGTGAAGCCTTGGTCGTACAGCAGCGCGCGGATCTGGCGGATCATCAGCACGTCTTGGCGCTGGTAATACCGCCGGTTACCGCGGCGCTTGACCGGGTTGAGTTGCGGGAACTCCTGTTCCCAATAACGCAGCACGTGCGGTTTTACCGCACAGAGCTCACTGACCTCACCGATGGTGAAGTAGCGCTTGCCCGGAATGGGGGGCAGCTCGTCGTTATGGCTTGGTTCCAGCATAGGCCTCAACCCGGGCTTTCAGTTTCTGCCCTGGACGAAAGGTGACGACGCGGCGAGCGGTGATCGGGATCTCTTCCCCTGTCTTGGGGTTGCGGCCCGGCCGCTGGCGTTTGTCGCGAAGGTCGAAGTTGCCGAAACCGGACAGCTTGACCTGCTCGTTCTCTTCAAGTGCGTGCCGAATTTCTTCGAAAAACAGCTCGACCAGCTCCTTGGCCTCTCTCTTGTTGAGCCCCAGCTCCTCGTACAGCCTTTCGGCCATCTCAGCTTTCGTCAGAGCACCCATACGCTATTTCCTTAACGTGGTGTTCAACCTTTGTTCAAGCGAGGTGAGGATGTTTTGCAGGGTAGTGTTCACCTCATCGTCGTTAAGAGTGCGCGATGGATGCTGCCAGGTCAAGCCGACGGCCAGGCTTTTTCTATCAGGATCAATGCCTTTACCTTGGTAGACGTCAAACAGCCTGAGGTCTGTGAGCCATTCGCCCGCATTGTCACGAATTACTTCAAGCACGGAGCTAGAAGCAACATCACGTCCTGCGATCAAAGCCAGGTCACGCCTCACTTCTGGGAACTTGGACAGTTCGCTGAACTTCGGCAGGCGGCCTTCGACCACATCGCCCAGTACCAGCTCGAAGACGAACACTGGACGCTCCAGGCCCAGGGTCTTGGCGAGCTCTGGGTGGATAGCGCCGATGTAGCCGACTTCCTTGCCGTCGCGCTCGATGCGGGCGGTCTGGCCAGGGTGCAGGGCTGGGTGCTTGCCGGCGACGAACGTGAAGTCGTCCAGGGCGCCCGAGTAGCCCAGCAGGGCTTCCACGTCGGCTTTCACGTCGAAGAAGTCGAGGCTGTCACGGCCGTTCGCCCAGCCTTCCGGCAGACGGCTGCCCGTGGCGACGCCGGCGATCATCGGCTGCTGCTTGAGGTCGCCCAGCTGGCCGACGAAGCGCAGGCCGCTTTCGAACAGGCGTACGCGGTCCTGCTGGCGGTTGAGGTTGTGCTGCAGCGCCTTGACCAGGCCCGGCCACAGGGACGCGCGCATGGCGGCCATGTCGCTGGAGATAGGGTTGGCCAGCAGCAGCGGCTCGACGCCCGGGGTGAACAGCTCGAACAGTTTCGGGTCGATGAAGCTGTAGGTGATGGCTTCCTGATAGCCGCGGGCGACCAGCAGGCGGCGCAGGGTCGGCAGCTCGCCACGGGCTTCCGGGCGGGTCTGCGGAGCCAGGCGGGCTTGCGGGTAGCGGACCGGCAGGTTGTTGTAGCCGTACAGGCGGGCCAGCTCTTCGATCAGATCGACTTCGAGGCTGATGTCGAAGCGGTGGCTTGGGACTCCGACAGTCCACTGCCCTACGCCATCAGCGCTGGTTTTCAGCTCCAGGGCGTTGAGCAGTTGCTCGACCTGGGCAGCGTCCATGTCCATGCCAAGCATCTGGTTGATACGCTCGGCGCGCAGGGTGACTGGCGCGACCTTCGGCAGGTGCTGCTCGCTCACGGCCTCGACGATGGGGCCGGCTTCGCCGCCGACGATCTCGAGGACCAGGGCGGTGGCGCGCTCCATGGCTTCACGGGCCAGTTGCGAATCGACGCCGCGCTCGTAGCGGTGCGAGGCATCGGTGTGCAGACCGTAGGAACGGGCCTTGCCTGCGACGGAAATCGGCTCGAAGAAGGCGCTTTCCAAGAACAGATCGCGGGTCTTCTCGGTATTCACGCCGCTGTGTTCGCCACCCATGACGCCGGCGATGGCCAGGGCGCGGGTGTGGTCGGCGATGACCAGGGTGTCGGCACGCAGCGCGACTTCCTGGCCGTCCAGCAGGACGAGCTTCTCGCCCTCCTCGGCCATGCGTACGCGGATGCCGCCGTTGATTTCGGCGAGGTCGAAGGCGTGCATCGGCTGGCCGAGCTCGAGCATCACGTAGTTGGTGATGTCGACGGCAGCGTCGATGCTGCGCACGTCGCTGCGGCGCAGGCGCTCGACCATCCACAGCGGGGTCGGCTTGCTCAGGTCGACGTTGCGGATGACGCGGCCCAGGTACCGTGGGCAGGCCGCCGGCGCGCAGACTTCAACCGGGCGCACTTCGTCGTGGGCCGGGGCAACGGCAGGCACTTGAGGACGGGTGACCGGCACGTCGTACAGGGCGCTGACGTCGCGGGCCAGGCCTGCGATGGACAGGCAGTCGCCGCGGTTCGGGGTCAGGCCGATTTCGATGCTGGCGTCGTCCAGGTTCAGGTACTGGCGAATGTCTTCGCCGACCGGGGCGTCAGCCGCCAGTTCCAGCAGGCCGTCGTTCTCTTCGCTGATCTGCAGCTCGGCGGCCGAGCACAGCATGCCGAAGGACTCGACGCCGCGCAGCTTGGCCTTCTTGATCTTGAAGTCGCCCGGCAGTTCGGCGCCGATCATGGCGAACGGGATCTTGATGCCTGGGCGCGCGTTCGGAGCGCCGCAGACGACCTGGAAGGTTTCCTGGCCGTTGCTCACCTGGCACACGCGCAGCTTGTCGGCGTCCGGGTGTTGTTCGGTGGCGAGGATCTCGCCCACCACGATGCCGCTGAACTGGCCGGCAGCGGGGGTCACGCTGTCGACTTCAAGGCCGGCCATGGACAGGCGGGCGACCAGTTCGTCACGGGAGACTTGCGGGTTTACCCAACCGCGCAGCCACTGTTCACTGAATTTCATGCTGTTCTCCTAGAAAGTGCGTCGATTGGGCCTAGCGGAATTGGGCGAGGAACCGCAGGTCGTTGTCGAAGAACAGACGCAAATCGTTGACGCCATAGCGCAGCATGGCCAGGCGCTCGGCGCCCATGCCGAAGGCGAAGCCCTGGAACTCTTCCGGGTCGATGCCGGACATGCGCAGCACGTTCGGGTGGACCATGCCGCAACCCATGACTTCGAGCCAGCCGGTCTGCTTGCAAACGCGGCAGCCATTGCCGGAGCACATCACGCACTGGATGTCGACTTCAGCCGAAGGCTCGGTGAAGGGGAAGAACGACGGACGGAAGCGTACCGCCAGTTCTTTTTCGAAGAACACGCGCAGGAACTCTTCGATGGTGCCCTTGAGGTCGGCGAAGTTGATGCCGCGATCGACCAGCAGGCCTTCGACCTGGTGGAACATCGGCGAGTGGGTAATGTCCGAGTCGCAGCGATAGACGCGGCCCGGGCAGACAATGCGGATCGGCGGCTGGCTGGACTCCATGGTCCGCACCTGCACAGGCGAAGTGTGGGTGCGCAGCAGCATGTTGGCATTGAAGTAGAAGGTGTCGTGCATCGCCCGGGCCGGGTGATGGCCGGGGATGTTGAGCGCTTCGAAGTTGTGGTAGTCGTCTTCGACCTCAGGACCTTCGGCGATGCCGTAGCCGATGTGGGTGAAGAACTGCTCGATGCGCTCGAGGGTACGGGTGATCGGGTGCAGCCCGCCGGTGGTCTGGCCACGGCCTGGCAGGGTCACGTCGATGCATTCGGCGGCCAGGCGAGCGTTGAGCTCGGCTTCTTCGAAGGCAGCCTTGCGTGCGTTGAGCACGTCGGTGACGCGCTCTTTGGCGTCGTTGATCAGCGCACCGACTTTCGGGCGCTCTTCGGCTGGCAGGTTGCCCAGGGTCTTCATCACCTGGGTCAGCTCGCCTTTCTTGCCGAGGTATTGGACCCGGATCTGTTCCAGGGTAGTGATGTCTTCAGCGCGTTCCACGGCCTCGAGGGCTTGGGCAACCAGCGCGTCCAGGTTTTCCATGTACAGACTCCAGATACGAAAATAGGGGAAGAGCTTTTGAAGGCTCTTCCCCTATCGATGACGTTTTACACCCGACGACGCAAAGCGCCGCCGGATGATTGTCGTGGGTACTTAAGCCAGGACGGCTTTAGCTTTCTCGACAATCGCAGCAAACGCCGCTTTTTCGTTCACTGCCAGGTCGGCCAGAACCTTGCGGTCGATTTCGATCGACGCTTTCTTCAGGCCAGCGATCAGACGGCTGTAGGACAGACCGTTGGTGCGGGCACCGGCGTTGATACGAGCGATCCACAGAGCGCGGAACTGACGCTTCTTCTGGCGACGGTCACGGTAGGCGTATTGGCCAGCCTTGATGACAGCCTGCTTGGCAACGCGGAATACGCGCGAGCGTGCACCGTAGTAGCCTTTAGCCAGTTTCAGAATTTTCTTGTGACGCTTACGAGCGATGACGCCACGCTTTACACGAGCCATGAGTAACTTCCTCTATCGTTGACCAGAATTAACGTACGCGCAGCATGCGCTCGACTTTTGCCACGTCAGACGGGTGCAGCAGGCTGGCACCGCGCAGTTGACGCTTACGCTTGGTCGACATTTTGGTCAGGATGTGGCTCTTGAAAGCGTGCTTGTGCTTGAAGCCGGAAGCGGTTTTCAGGAAACGCTTCGCAGCACCGCTCTTGGTTTTCATTTTTGGCATGTTGGAACTCCGCATTCGATAAAATTACACATAATCATCAGGCCTGCCGTGCCCGGGAGATTACTTCTTCTTTTTGGGGGCGATGACCATCATAAGCTGGCGTCCTTCCATCTTCGGATGCTGCTCAACGGTGCCGTATTCGGCGAGGTCAGCTTCGACCCGCTTCAACAGCTCCATGCCCAGCTCCTGGTGGGCCATCTCACGGCCGCGGAATCTCAGAGAGATCTTGGCCTTGTCCCCATCGCTAAGGAAACGTACCAGGTTGCGTAGTTTTACCTGGTAATCCCCTTCTTCCGTCCCTGGACGAAACTTGATTTCTTTGATCTGGATCTGCTTCTGGTTTTTCTTGGCTTCGTTGGCCTGCTTCTTCTTTTCGAAGAGGTGCTTGCCGTAGTCCATGACCTTGCAGACAGGCGGTTGCGCGTCTGCAGAGATCTCCACCAGATCCAGCTTCGCTTCATCAGCGATACGCAGCGCTTCATCAATCGAGACGATGCCAATCTGCTCGCCGTCAGCGCCAATTAACCGAACCTCGCGTGCCGAGATATTCTCGTTGATCGGGGCTTTCGGTGCAGTTCGTTTATCGTTTCTCATTTCACGCTTAATAGTCATTACTCCGATTCTAGGCGACCGCGCTGAGCCACGGCGTCAGCGAGCAGTTGGGTGAATTGGGAGACGGGCATGGAGCCCAGGTCTTTGCCATCACGGGTACGCACTGCAACGGTCTGCGTTTCGACTTCGCGGTCCCCTATAACCAGAAGGTATGGGACCTTGAGCAAAGTATGCTCGCGGATTTTAAAGCCGATCTTCTCATTTCTCAAGTCGGACTTGGCACGGAAACCAGCCCCATTGAGGGATTTTTCCACTTCGAGTGCGAAATCGGCCTGCTTGTCGGTGATGTTCATGATCACCGCCTGGGTCGGGGCCAGCCACGCCGGGAATACGCCCGCGTAGTGCTCGATCAGCATGCCGATGAAACGCTCGAAGGAACCGAGGATCGCACGGTGCAGCATGACTGGGCGCTTACGGTTGTTATCTTCGGCGATATAGCTAGCATCCAGACGCTCCGGCAGGTTCGGATCGTACTGCAGGGTGCCGCACTGCCAGTTACGGCCCAGGCAGTCACGCAGGGTGAATTCGATCTTCGGACCGTAGAAAGCGCCCTCGCCCGGCTGGTATTCCCACTCCAGGCCCGACTCGTTCAGCGCATCGGCCAGGGCGCCTTCGGCGCGGTCCCACAGCTCTTCGGAGCCCACACGCTTGGCGGGACGGGTCGAGAGCTTCATGGCGATGTCGGTGAAACCGAAGTCCTTGTAGACATCCAGGGTCAGCTTGATGAAGTCGGCCGCTTCTTTCTTCACCTGATCTTCGGTGCAGAAGATGTGGGCGTCGTCCTGGGTGAAGCCACGCACACGCATGATGCCGTGCAGGGCGCCGGACGGCTCGTTACGGTGGCAGGCACCGAACTCGGCCAGGCGCAGCGGCAGGTCACGGTAGGACTTCAGGCCTTGGTTGAACACCTGTACGTGGCAAGGGCAGTTCATCGGTTTTACCGCGAAATCGCGACTTTCCGACGAAGTGGTGAACATGTTCTCGGCGTAGTTGGACCAGTGGCCGGAACGCTCCCAGAGGATGCGGTCGACGACCTGCGGCGTCTTGATCTCCAGGTAGCCGTTTTCGCGCTGCACACCACGCATGTACTGCTCGAGCACCTGATAGACGGTCCAGCCGGCCGGGTGCCAGAAGACCATGCCCGGGGCTTCTTCCTGCAGGTGGAAGAGATCCAGCTGCTTGCCGATCTTGCGGTGGTCGCGCTTTTCGGCTTCTTCGATGCGCTGGATGTAGGCAGCCAGTTGCTTCTTGTCAGCCCAGGCGGTGCCGTACACGCGCTGCAGCTGCTCGTTCTTGGCATCGCCGCGCCAGTAGGCGCCAGACAGCTTGGTCAGCTTGAAGGCCTTGAGGAAACGGGTGTTCGGCACGTGCGGGCCACGGCACATGTCGACGTATTCTTCGTGGTAGTACAGGCCCATGGCCTGTTCGTCCGGCATGTCCTCGACCAGGCGCAGCTTGTAGTCTTCGCCACGGCTCTTGAACACGTCGATGACTTCGGCGCGCGGGGTCATCTTCTTGATGACGTCGTAGTCCTTGTCGATCAGCTGTTGCATGCGCTGTTCGATAGCGGCCATGTCTTCTGGGGTGAAGGGGCGCTCGTAGGCGATGTCGTAGTAGAAGCCTTCGTCGATCACCGGGCCGATCACCATCTTGGCGGTCGGGTACAGCTGTTTCACTGCGTGGCCGACCAGGTGGGCGCACGAGTGACGGATGATCTCCAGTCCCTCTTCATCTTTAGGGGTGATGATCTGCAGCGTGGCGTCGTTCTCGATCAGGTCGCAGGCGTCGACCAGCTTGCCATCGACCTTGCCGGCCAGCGTGGCCTTGGCGAGGCCCGCGCCAATGGAGGCGGCGACTTCGGCAACGGTGACGGCCTTGTCGAACGTACGTTGACTGCCATCGGGAAGAGTAATTACGGGCATGGCGCCTCCTCTCCTAGTGGTGACCCCTACCAAAGGTCACATGGGTTGGGATGAGCCAGTACAAGATCCGACCTGCCTTTCCCGCGGGAAAGCCTGCCTCACAGTGGCAGGAGCCTTTCGGCCAACCAGGGACGAACCAGAGTGACTGGAAAGAAAAATGGAAAACAGCTGCCAGGGTGCAGCTGCAAGCCGAGCATGCTAGCACGCGGCTTGGGCGGCAGGCAGAAATATTTGGAAATTAAGCCGTCTGGGTGAACTTGTTCGGAAAATTCCACCTCAGAGTTTCTGAAGCATCCTACTCTTGATGAGATCCAACCCAAGGAGTGTGTGGTTATGCGACTTCAGTCTCTTCTGGCCCTGACCGCCGCCAGCGCCCTGCTGCTGCCCCTGGCGGCACATGCCGAGTGGCCTGCCGGCAAGAAAGGCGCCTACATGGAGCAGTGCGTCCAGGTGGCGTCGGCTCAAGGTGTCGATGCGAAAACGGCGGACCAGCACTGCAAGTGCGGCGCTGATGCGATCGAGAAGAACTTCACCAAGGCGGAAATCGAAGACCTGGACAGCAAGGACGGTGTCGACGCCAAGCTGATGCAGCGGGCGCAAACCGTGGTACGTCAGGCCTGCGCACCTAAGAGCTGAGCCTTTTTGCGGGGCGATGCACGCATTATTTGCCGTGGATCAGTATCCTGCGAAGGTAACAGGCGCTAGATACGCAGAATTAGACTATGATGTCGCCGGTGCTGCGTAGCCTCGGCAACATCGCACCTCGAAAAAAAACCATGTTTCTGGAGATTCACCCCATGTCCAATCGCCAAAACGGCACCGTCAAATGGTTCAATGATGAAAAAGGCTACGGCTTCATCACCCCAGCAGGCGGCGGCGACGACCTGTTCGTACACTTCAAGGCCATCGAAACCGACGGCTTCAAGAGCCTGAAAGAAGGCCAGTCCGTTTCCTTCGTTGCCGAACGCGGTCAGAAGGGCATGCAGGCTGCGCAGGTTCGTCCGGAGTAATTCGGATACGAATACAAAAAACCCGCCTTCATGGCGGGTTTTTTGTGGGTGTTCGCTTTTGTCGCAGGCGAAACCTCAACCGCAGTTAACGCGGCTCACCACGCCTTTGTCATCGACGTTCAGGTTCAGCCGCTCGGAGCGGTATTCCAGGGTGATTACATCGTGGGGCTTGAGGATACGTGCCAGTTGCGAACCGCTGGCCTTGCGTGCCTGCTCCAGCAGCGCCGGGGTGGCCTGTTTGCCTATGGTGAAGTCGGCACCGCTGGCCTCGCAGCGACCGCCGTTATCGGCCGAGGTGCCTGGGGCCTTGTCGCCACCGCTGGAAGAACCGCCTGTGCTGCAACCTGCCAGGACTGCAGCCGCCAGCAAGGTCGCCAGGTAAGCACGGGTACGGAACATGAATCCTCCTAATCATCATGGGAACTGTCTCATGCGACAGCTCCGCTCAACTTTTGTTGCAAAACCGAGCAAGTCTGCCTGAACCGGCCCCTGATGGCGAAAGGGAATCGTGACTGGATTTTGCGCCGTACGCCTGGCGGTTTATTCGCCAGCGGTCGTGCGACGAATGCAAAGGCATGATTTACTGCAACAACCGGAGCGCAGCACGCCTCCCTTCGAACGCCAGGGTCCGGTGTTCGACCCTTAGCCCAGGCTTGCCACGAGAGCCTCCCATGAGCAGCCACAGCATCGACGCCGACATCAAGGTCAAATGGGCCGAGGGCCAGAGCGCCTACAGCCCCAGCACCCCTGAAGAACTGCTGCTGATCGCCATCGACTTGTTGGTTCGCGACCGCGGCAGCGAAGCAGCGCGCAGCTTCATCGAGCAGGTGTTCGAGCGCTACGCCCCGCACGCCGCTATTGCAATCGAGCCAAGCGCTCGCTGAGCAGGTCGAAAAAGCCCTGGGCATCGCCCTCGTTCAGCCACAGCACATTGGCCGGACGCTTGAGCACCGCGTACCAGTCAACGACGGTCTGGCCAAAGGTCGGGCCTTCACGGCTGTCGACCTCCAGGTGGGCCCGCCTGCCGCTGAACAGCTCGGGCTTGATCAGGTAGGCGATGACACTGGCATCGTGCACCGGGCCTCCGGGCATCCCGTACAGGTCCATGTCGTGCTTGACGTAGGCGTCGAGGATATCCACCACACGCTGGCTGGCCTGATTGTTGATGGCTGCCAACTGCTTGAAGCGCGCTTCACTGGTGATCACCTTGTGGGTCAGGTCCAGGGGCACGTAGGTCAGCTTGACGCCGCTGGCCAGCACCACCTGCGCAGCATGGGGGTCGGCGTAGAGGTTGAACTCGGCCACCGGGGTGATGTTGCCGCCATTGAAGTGAGCACCACCCATTACCACCACTTCCTTGATGCTTTTGGCGATCTCGGGCTTCTGGATCAACGCCAGGGCCAGGTTGGTCTGCGGACCGAGCATGGCCAGGGTGATGCTGTGAGGCTCGGCGTGGGACAGCGTATCGACCAGGTACTGCACGGCATTGCCCTGGGCCAGGCCCTGTTTGGGCTCGTGGACCTTCACCCCTTCCAGGCCCTCCCGACCATGGATATCGTCAGCGTAGATCGGCTTGCGCACCAGCGGGCGCCCTGCCCCGGCGTAGACCGGGATGTCTTCGCGCCCAGCCCATTCCCGCGCGAGGCGAGCGTTGCGTGAGGTCTTGTCCAGACGCACGTTGCCGGCCACGGTGGTGATGGCGCGGATGTTCAAGTCCTCGGGCGAGGCCATGGCGAGCAGCAGCGCGACGACGTCGTCGGCACCCGGGTCGGTGTCGATGATCACATCCCGCGTAGCGGCCTGGAGGGAGTTGGTGACCACGGCTGACATGAGGACGACTCCTTTGAGGAGGTGTTTGAACATAGGGCACTCCTTGTTGCCTTCGATAGTGGGGCCGCGTTGCGGCCTTTCGTGGGTAAACCCGCTCCCACAGGGTTCGGCGCAGGACCGGGTTTACCCGCGAGTGGGCCTTGACCTCAGAACGTGACACCCGCCACTAGCGCGATGTTGCTGTAGGGTTTGCACTCCCCGGTTCGCACCACGGCCTTGGCCTGGCGGCACAACTCTTTGAACGCTTGATGGCTCAGCAGCTCGCGCACGCCCAGCTGTCCTTGCAGCCCCTGTACCTGCGCCAAGGCTGGCGGCGCTACCTCGAGCATCTGCTCGGCCAGCACATGCCGCTCCACTTGCATCTCTCCCAGCACCGCCTGCAACACACTGGCGAAATCCGGCACACCGGGGGTCACGGCCAGATCGATCTGTTCTACGCCCGGCGGCACCGGCAGCCCGGCATCGCCGATCACCAGGATGTCACCGTGGCCCAGCCCGGCGACCACCCTGGACAACGCCACGTTCAACAATCCGGTCTTCTTCATGGCGCAAGCTCCGCCAAATAGGGAATCGAAGGCTGGGCGCCCACGCGGGTCACCGACAACGCCGCGGCCCGCTGGCCGAAGGCGATGGCCTCGCCCTCCTCCAATCCGCGCACCAGGCCGGCAGCGAAGCCGCCGATGAAGGTATCCCCTGCCGCGGTGGTATCCACGGGCTTGACCACCGGGGCGGGAAAATGCCGGCTACCCGCAGGGCTGAGGAACAACGCACCCTGCGCCCCCAGCGTGACGATCACCTTGCCCGCGCCCAGCTGCAACAGCCGTTCACCGGCGCGGCGTGCACTGTCGATGTCGGTCACCGGCAGCCCGGTCAAGGCTTCGGCCTCGCTCTCGTTGGGCGTGAGGTAATCGATATCGGCGAACCAGTCCGACGGCAGCGGGCCGGTGGCAGGCGCGGGGTTGAGGATCACTGTCTTACCCAGTTCACGCCCACGGGCCAGCGTCCAGGCCACCGTGGTCATGGGCACTTCCAGCTGGCAGATGATCACCTCGGCCGCTTGCAACAGAGCGTCGTAACGCTGCACGGACGCCGGCGTCAGCTGGCCGTTGCCGCCGGGGATGATGACGATGGAGTTCTGGCTGGCGGCATCGACCATGATCAGCGCCACGCCGCTGGAGACGCCTGGGCATACGCCCACCGCTTGGCAATCGATGCCCTCATGCTCCAGGGCCTTGCGCAGTTGCTGGCCATAGGCGTCGTCGCCCACGTTGCCGACCATGGCCACGCTGGCCCCAAGCCGAGCCACGGCCACCGCCTGGTTGGCACCCTTGCCGCCGGGCACGGTGAAGAAGCTGTCGCCGGCCAGCGTCTCGCCGGGCCGGGGCAAACGCTGGGTGCGGGCCACCAAGTCCATGTTGAGACTGCCGACCACCACGACCTTGGCGCTCATGGTCACTCCTTAGCGGTAATCATTGAACAGGTCCGGGCGCGGCCCGGTGGATTCACGCAGCACGATGCGCGGGGCGACGATGCGCTGCTCCACGCCGCCGCTGCGGGGGGTGGCGATGCGCGAGAGCAGCAGCTGCGCGGCGCTTTCGCCGAGCTCGCGGATCGACTGGCCGACCGTGGTCAACGGCGGGTACACATAGCGGCTGAGCTCGATGTCGTCGAAGCCGACCACCGACAACTCGCCCGGCACGTGGATGTTGCGCTCGGCCGCCGCACGCAACACGCCAAAACCGATCATGTCGTTGCCGGCGAAGATCGCCGTGGGCCGCGGGCCGTCGAGCAGGTGCACCGCGGCGTCGTAGCCACCGGGGCTGCTGAAGTCACTGTGCAGAATGCGATTTTCACCCTCCGCCACGCCCTGCTCGGCCATGGCCCGACGGTAGCCCGCCAGGCGCAACTGGGCAGGCCCTGAGTCGGCCGGCCCGCCGATGCAGGCGATGTCGCGATGGCCCAGGTCCAGCAGGTGCCGGGTGGCGAGGTAGCCGCCCTGTTCGTGGTCGATGCGTACCAGGTCGGCATCGATGCCATCCAGGGCGCGGTCGACGATGACCATTGGCGTGCGCACGCAGGCCAGGCTTTCCAGCAGGTCGCTGTCCTGGCCGACCGAGGCGACGATCAGGCCGTCGATGCGCTTTTCCAGCAACACCCGCAGGTAGCTGCGCTGCTTTTGCGGGTTGTCGTCGGAGTTGCAGAGGATCACGCAATAGCCATTGCGCTCGCAGCCGTCCTCGATACCCCGGGCCAACTCGGCGAAGTACGGGTTGACGCTGTTGGGCACCAGCAGGCCGATGGTGGCGGTGCTGCGGGCCTTGAGCGAACGGGCCACGGCGCTGGGCACGTAGTCGAGCTCGGCGATGGCCGCCTCGACCTTCAGGCGCACATGCTCGCTGACCGGGCGGGTCTTGTTCAGTACATGGGACACGGTGGTATAGGAAATACCTGCCAATGCCGCGACGTCTTTGATGGTTGCCATGGGTTCAGTTCCGCCGGCCTGCGCGCCGGCTCCGGTAAGTGTCGAGCACCACGGCGATCACAATGACCGCCCCGGTGATGATGCGTTTGGTGGGTTCGGAGGCACCGATCTGCGCCAGCCCCGCGGCCAACACAGAGATGATCAGGACACCGAAGAAAGTGCTGATGACCGAGCCGCGCCCGCCCATCAGGCTGGTGCCGCCGATGACCACGGCGGCGATGACCTGCAGCTCCAGGCCAGCGCCGGCATTGGGGTCGGCGGCTTCCAGGCGGGAGATCTGGAACAGCGCGGCCAGGCCCGCGAGTAGCCCCATCAAGGCGAACACCAGCACCTTGTAGGGGCGCGGGTCGATGCCGGCCAGGCGCACGGCCTCCTCATTGGTGCCGATGCCGATCAGGTAGCGGCCGAACACCGTGCGGGTCAGCGCCAACTGGGCGACGACGATGACCAGCAAGGCGATGATGAAGGCTGGCGAAATACCGAAGGCGATGGGGTTGGAGAACCAGGCGAAGGCATCGCCGATGTAGGCGGTGCGCGAGTCGGTGAACTGGTAAGCCAGGCCTCGGGCCATCTCCAGCACGCCCAAAGAGACGATGAACGATGGGATGCGCCAGGCCACGGTGATGCCACCGGTGACGCTGCCGGCCAGCGCCGCCACGGCCATGCCCAGCAACGCCGCAGGCAACGGGCTCCAGCCCCAGCCCAGGATCGCCACGCTGACCGCCGAGGCGGCCAGGGCCAACACCGAGCCCACCGACAGGTCGATGCCGCCGATGATCAGCACGAAGGTCATGCCCACCGCCAGCACCATGAGGTCCGGGATCTGGTTGGCCAGGGTACTGAAGGTGGCGTAGGACAAAAAGTGGCTGCTCAAGAACGAGAACAGCACGATCATCGCCAGCAAGGCGCCGGCCAGGCCCAGGTAGGTACCCAGGCCGAAGTAATTGGCGCTGCGGCGCGCGGGGGCGCGGCCCGGGGTGTCGAGGGGTGTGGTCTTCATGGGTCCATCCTGGGAGCTGCTTCATGCAGCAGTGCGTCACGTTTCTGATAGCCGGCGAAGGCGGCGGCGAGCAGTTGATCCTGGCTCCAGCGCTCGCGGTCGAAGGTGTCGATCAGCCGGCCCGCCGAGAGCACAGCGATGCGATCGCAGATCAGCATCAGCTCGCGCAGGTCGCTGGACACCACCACCAAGGCCTTGCCCTGGCGCGCCAGCTCGGCCAGCAGGCCATAGATGTCGAACTTGGCGCCGACATCGATGCCCCGGGTCGGCTCGTCGAACAACAGCACCTGGCAGTTGCGCTCCAGCCAGCGGCCGATCACCACTTTCTGCTGGTTGCCGCCGGAAAGCTCGCCCACGGCCTGGGCCGGGCTGGCGCTGCGGATGCGCATGGCATTGATCTGGCGCAGCGCCTGGGCGCGCTCGGCTTCGGCGTCGAGTATGCCCGCGCGGGACACCGCCCCCAGGTTGCCCAGGGCAATATTGGCGCTGATCGATTGAGTGAGCAGCAGGCCTTCGCCCTTGCGGTCCTCGGTGATCAACGCGATGCCCGCGCGCACCGCCGCCTTGGGCGAATCGAGGGTGACCGGCTGCAAGGGCTGGCCAAGTTCGATCTGCCCGCTGTCGGCGCGGTCGGCGCCGTAGATCAGGCGCAACAGCTCAGTGCGTCCGGCGCCGATCAGGCCGGAAATACCGAAGATCTCCCCTGCCCTGACCTCGAACGACACCTCGCGCACCTTGTCGCCACGGCTGAGCTTGTTGACCTTGAGCAGCGTCTGGCCGATCTCGCGACGACCGAGGTCGATATGCTCGCCCAGCTCGCGACCGACCATGAGGTTGACCAGCTCGGCGCTGCTGTAGCGCTGGATCGGCTCGACGCACACCAACTTGCCATCGCGCAGCACGGCGATGCGCTGGGCCACGCGCTGCAGCTCTTCCAGGCGATGGGAGATATAGACGATGGCCACGCCGCGCTGGCGTAGGCGTTCTATCTGAGTGAACAGCAGCTCCACTTCGCGAGCGGTGAGCATCGCCGTGGGCTCGTCGAAGATCAGCACATGGCAATCGCCAATGAGGTTGCGGGCGATCTCCACCATCTGCTGATGGCCGATGCCCAACTCGCCGACCGGGGTGTCCGGGTCGATGGCATCCAGGCCGACCTGGGCCATGGCGGCGGTAGCCAGTTGGCGCAGGCGTTTCTGACTGATCCAACCGGCGCGGCTGGGCAGGTTGTCGAGGAACAGGTTCTCGGCCACGGTCAGGGTGGGCAGCAGGTTGAGCTCCTGCATCACCATGCGCACGCCCAGGCGCTCGGCCGCGCTGCGACTGCCGGGCGCGTAGGGCTCGCCGCGATAACGCATCTGCCCTGTGGTGGGCGTTTCCAGGCCGCTGATCAGCTTGGACAGCGTGCTCTTGCCCGCGCCGTTCTCGCCGGTGAGCGCCAGCACTTCGCCGGCGCGCAGCTCCAGCGTCACATCGCCGAGCACCGGCTGGGTGTAAGTCTTGCCCAGGCCGCTGACGGCAAGGGTGACCTCATTCGCTTCTTTCATGGCAGACACCCCGCCCCAGGGAACGCAGCGGTCTTGTATTGGCTGTGCTGGCCTCCTCGCGGATGAGCCGGTGCCCACAGACCTTGCGCAGGCCTGGAAAACCCTGCTGTACCTGTGGGTGCGGTCCTACCGGCGAAACCGGCGCCGCGATGCCGCATCTTCATTCGGTAACCAGTTCGACCGGGGTCTGGATGACGTTGTCGGCATCCACCGCAGGCTTTTCGCCCTTGAGCATCTGCAAGGCCGCCTGGATGCCGAACACTGCCTGGTCGGCGCCATGCTGCTCGAGGGTGGCAAGCACACGGCCGTCCTTGAGCATGGGCTTGATGGCGCGGATGTTGTCGTACCCAACCACTTGCACCTGGCCAGTCTTGCCTGCCGCCCGCACCGCCGACACAGCGCCCAGGGCCATGCTGTCGTTGCCGGCCAGCAATGCCTTGAGATCGGGGTATTCGTTGAGCATGGCGGCGGCGACGGCGTTGCCCTTGTCGATCTCCCAGTTGCCCGACTGCACCGAGACCACTTTCATCTGCGCAGCTTCCATGGCGTCCTTGAAGCCTGCGGTGCGCTGCTGGGCGTTGGTGGTGGTCGGCACGCCTTCGATGATACCGACCTGGTCCCCGGCCTTGAGCTTCTGCTGGGCCAGGTAGTCGCCGACCAAACGTGCGCCCTTGCGGTTGTCGGGGCCGACGAAGGGCACGCTCAGGCCTTTGCTCTTGAGCACGTCGGGGTCGAGGCGGTTGTCGATGTTGACCACGGTGATGCCCGCGTCCATGGCCTTCTTGATCACCGGCACCAGGGCTTTGGAGTCGGCCGGAGCGATGACCAGGGCGTTGACGCCGGAGACGATCATCTGCTCGACGATGCGGATCTGGTTGCCAGTATCGGATTCGTCCTTGATGCCGTTGGCCACCAAGTCGAAATCATCAGCGTGGGTTTTCTGGTAGGTCTTGGCGCCGTCTTCCATGGTCAGGAAGAACTCGTTGGCCAGGGATTTCATGACCAGGGCGACCTTGGGTTTGTCCTGGGCCTGGGCGGCGGACACGGGGATCGAGAGGGCAAGCGTGGAGAAGACAACCAGGGCCAGCAAGCGGCCAGGGAATGGCAATTTCATGAATTTGACTCCGAATCTTGTGTTTTTTATCGGATAGCAAACGTTTGCGTTGCCTAACTATGGAAACAAGACCTGCTTTTGTCAAATCCCTCACGCGGTTTTGCCCAGGCCGCGTACGTCGGGATTATCCGAAAAATTTCCGAAAAACCGAACACCTTTTCCTACTCTCATTCGGGATACCGAACGGAACAGGCTGTCATGCAGCCCGAACCATCTCACAGGTTTGTCGTAACGCGCCCTGATCACGGCTTCATCCAGCCCTTGCTGGGGCCACGGCCCCCGCTGGTACGAAACCTGCCTGCTCTAGGGCGCGACACAGCCAACCGTCTCATTTGGAAGAGAGAAAATAAAAACATGAATGCTGCAGTGAAAACCTTCGCCCCAAGCGCCCTCGCCCTGTTGCTGATCCTGCCGACCGGCCTTAGCGCCAAGGAAGCCGAGCAACAGCAGAAACTGGCCAACGTGGTCATCCTCGCCACCGGCGGCACCATCGCCGGCGCCGGTGCCAGCGCCGCCAACAGCGCCACCTACCAGGCCGCCAAGCTCGGTGTCGACAAACTCATCGCCGGCGTACCGGAGCTGGCCACCTTGGCCAACGTGCGCGGCGAGCAGGTGATGCAGATCGCCTCCGAGAGCATCAGCAACGACGACCTGCTCAAGCTTGGCAAACGCGTCGCGGAGCTGGCCGACAGCAAGGACGTCGACGGCATCGTCATCACCCACGGCACCGATACCCTCGAAGAAACCGCCTACTTCCTCAACCTGGTGGAGAAGACCGACAAGCCAATCGTGGTCGTCGGCTCCATGCGCCCGGGCACCGCCATGTCCGCCGATGGCATGCTCAACCTGTACAACGCCGTAGCAGTAGCCAGCGACAAGCAGTCCCGCGGTAAAGGGGTGCTGGTGACCATGAATGATGAGATCCAGTCCGGCCGTGACGTGAGCAAGTCGGTCAACATCAAGACCGAAGCGTTCAAGAGCGCCTGGGGCCCGATGGGCATGGTGGTCGAAGGCAAGTCCTACTGGTTCCGCCTGCCGGCCAAGCGCCATACCGTCAACTCGGAGTTCGACATCAAGCAAATCAGCGCCCTGCCCCAGGTGGACATCGCCTATGGCTACGGCAACGTGACCGACACCGCTTACAAGGCGCTGGCGCAAAATGGCGCCAAGGCTCTGATCCACGCCGGCACTGGCAATGGCTCGGTATCGTCGCGGGTGGTGCCAGCCCTGCAAGAGCTGCGCAAGAACGGTGTTCAGATCATTCGTTCGTCCCACGTCAATCAGGGTGGTTTCGTGCTGCGCAACGCCGAACAGCCTGACGACAAGAACGACTGGGTCGTGGCCCATGACCTGAATCCGCAGAAGGCGCGGATCCTGGCGATGGTGGCGATGACCAAGACCCAGGACAGCAAGGAGCTGCAGCGGATCTTCTGGGAGTATTGATTCGTTACCATGACGTCGGGCCGGCGCGTTGTCTGAGCCGGCCCATTCGCGGGTAAACCCGCTCCCACAGTGCCCAGAGCGGACGCGGGAGGAGCGGGCTTACCCGCAACTGCATTCACCCGTGAGTGAACCAATTCCATCCCTGCGGTCATAGACGCTTTCGCCTTACACGCTGTTGCGAAATGCCTTACAGTGAAATACTGTATGCGCATACAGCAAAACAAGGAAAAGCCCCGTGGCCAGTACCTCTGCAGCATCCCCTAGCACCTACGAACAACTGGGTCTGCGCATCCAGAAGATCATCAACAGCCCCATCGCCCAGCGCAGCCGCGCGGCCTTGATCTTCCGCCTGGAGCACGAGTCGCCCGACGACTGGGAAACCCTGCTCGAGGAAATCGCCGAAAACGACAACGTCACCCTCGCCCACCGCGATGACGGCGGCGTGCAGATCTTCTGGACTGTGCCCAAGGAAGACTGACCGCGCATGAGAGTTTCGCTTTTCGCAGGCCTGTGCCTGCTGTTCACCGCTGTCACTGCCCACGCCGACGCCCCACGCACCTTCCAGGAAGCCAAGAAGGTCGCCTGGCGCCTGTATGCACCGCAATCCACCGAGTTCTACTGTGGTTGCAAGTACAAAGGCAACAAAGTGGACCTGGCCTCCTGCGGCTACACCCCGCGCAAGAATGCCCAACGCGCTTCGCGCATCGAATGGGAACACATCGTGCCTGCCTGGCAGATCGGCCATCAGCGCCAATGCTGGCAGAATGGTGGACGCAAGAACTGCTCGCGCCACGATGAGGTGTACAAACGCGCCGAAGCCGACCTGCACAACTTGGTACCGAGCATCGGCGAGGTCAATGGCGACCGCAGCAACTACAGCTTCGGCTGGCTGCCGCAGCAACAGGGCCAGTACGGCAGCTGCCTGACCCAGGTGGACTTCAAGGCCAAGAAAGTGATGCCGCGCCCTTCGATCCGCGGGATGATCGCGCGCACCTACTTCTATATGAGCAAGCAGTACAACCTGCGCCTGTCCAAGCAAGACCGGCAGTTGTTCGAGGCCTGGAACAAGACCTATCCACCGCAGACCTGGGAGTTGCAGCGCAACCAACAGGTGGCGTGCGTGATGGGCCATGGCAACGACTTCGTCGGGCCGGTGAACATGCAGGCCTGTGGCTGATCAGTTGAGGGTCTGCAGGTAGGCGCTGGCCTGCTGGTAGCGGCAAAGCCGGGCCAGGTCCGCCGGGCCCGGGCATGGGATACGCGACAGGTCACTGTTGTCGGCCAGGTCCGCCAGCTTGACCTGCCGCGCCAGCGGGTCGCCGCCCAGGCGCACCACGAACGCTTCGTAGCTCTCGCCTTCACGCCGGCTCAACGCCAGCACGGCGGCGAGGATCTTCAGGGGGAAGCCTTCGCGCGCGAGGTCCGACAGGGTCAGCGGGGTGTCCTCCAACACGTCGTGGAGCACCGCGACGATCCGCTGCTCGGGCGTCGAAACCCGCATCATCACCCGCAACGGGTGGAGAATGTAGGCCGCCCCACCCTTGTCGTATTGCCCTTCATGCGCCCTGGCAGCGACGGCAATGGCCCGTTCCAGCGTAGACATGAGGCCTTTCCCCCTCAACCACCTGCTTCCCTGCAAGCATAGCCGCACACGCCCCGGACATGCATTTTTGACGCCCTGGAGCCGCTGTGCGGCCCGTGGCCTTAGCGCTGTGCGCCGTGCTGGATGACGATCGAGTCCGTGCCCAGGCGCGCCATGACATCGGCCTTGCGTGCCTCGGCCTCGGCCTTGGTGGGGAATGGCCCCATCAACACCACCGGCTTGCCATTGCGATACTCGACCGAGGACGGGATGCCCTTTTCGATCAGGCGGGCAGTCATGTCGGTCAAGGCGCCCATGTTGGCCCCCTGGATCACTTCCACATCCCAACCTTCCGGGGCCGGCTGGTCAGCCAGGGCATCGGCGCGGCGTTGCAGCTCGGCACCGCCGCAGACCTCACGGATGCGCAGGTTGTTGCCGGTGTCATCGACGAGGATTTCATACTGGCCATCGTGCTTGATCGCCACATAACTGCGGTACGCCTCGTACTGCCCGGCGTCGTCCTTGCCGCGCACCTGGCCGCAGATCGAGCCCTGGGTGTCGATCCGCACGTTGGCGAACTTGGCCGTCTTGGGGTTGTGCAGGTGTTCGGCCACCTGTTTGTGGACACCCTCGACCTCGTTCTCACAGCCCGTCAGGGCCAGCACTGCCATTACCACTGCCAGTTTGCGCACGCGTCTACCTCCTGATTCGAAGCGGCGGATTCTAGCATGAGCGACACCTTGATCTGACTCAGCAACATGGCTTTGACCCGACAAATGCACTGTCGGACAACACTTTGTCCAGCAACTTCGGCAACTGTGCGCTACATATCATTGGAGGGCGCGCGACCTTGCGTTTCCACGACACCGTCACACGAACTCGAATCCAAGGCCACCGCGCGATGCCAATGTCCCAAGGAGAACCTGAATGAACCTGAAGTCGTTCGCTACAACCTTGTGCCTGTCCTCGCTACTGCTCTCCGGTTGCGCGAGCAAATACGTGGAGTCCGATCAGTATTCCGGCTTTCTGAAGGACTACAGCATCCTCAAGGAAGAAAAGTCCCCCTCCGGTGCGCCGGTGATGCGCTGGATCAAGCCTGGCGTCGACGTCAACGCCTTCCGCAGCGTCTACATCGAGCCCAGCCAGCTCTATCCGCGGCCGCAGCCGACCGAGAAGGTTCCGCAGTCCACGCTTCAAGGCATCACCCAGTACTACGACCAGACCTTGAAATCACACTTCTCCAAGGTCCTGCCGCTGGCCACCAGCCCGGGCCCAGGCGTGTTGGTCGTGCGCCCGGCGATCACTGCGGTCAGCGCCTCCACCAAGAGCCTGCGCCCGTATGAAGTGATCCCGATCGCCCTGATCGCCGCGGGTATCAGCACCGCCACCGGCATTCGCGACCAGGACACCAGCATCGCCACCGAGGCGGCCTTCATCGATGGCAGCAACAACCAGGTAGTGGCCGAGGTGGTGCGCAAAGGCGCCGGCACAGAGCTGGAGAACTCATCGCAAGTCATGCAGGCCAAAGATGCCAAGGCCGTGCTCGACGGTTGGGCGCAGGACATGGTCAAGTCGTACCAGGCCCTGAAGAAATGATCCTTGTCGGCGCTGCCCTTCTGCGTGGCGCCCGCTTCGCGGGTGAATCGGTTCGGTGTCCGGTTTACCCGTGAAACCTGCACGACCTCACGGTTTTGTCGCGGGCACGGCTTCGAGAAGCGCGCTCACGGCATCCAGATCACAGGCTTCGGCCAATGCACACATATGGGCCGCCAGCATCTCGAGCTCCTGCGGAAGACCTTGCACCCATTCGAACAGGTCCGTGACCGCCCCCGGCAGAGGGGGTTGGTGACCGAGCAGGAGTGGATTCAAATGGTGAAGACGGCAAACCTTCTCCTGGCCCGGGCCACATCCTGAACGTGCTCTGGGTCACGGCTCACGGCGGTGGAATCAAATCCAACGTGCGCTCCACTTCCTCGATGTCGATCCTGAAACCGTCGCCATCGGGGGTACCGACCACATAAGCGAAGTGCTGGTTGTCTCGGTCGGTGTGGTACTTGTAATAGCTGACGAAGCGATTGGGCGGTTGCAGGGCGAGCAAAGCACCGCCCGGTTGCAGGACATTGACCCCATGTACCAGCTGGCTGCCCTCGACACCGATCACCACCTGCGCCCCGGCGCAGGCCGCAACGATGGACGGCACGTCGCTTTTCAGCGGATCGACCACGTGAAAACCACGGGTTCGACGCAGGTGCTCGGCCAACTCCAGTTCGTTGCGCAGCAAGCGCAGGTCGCCGTCGCCACCGCGCAGCAAGAACACGCCGGGGTGCGCCTGATAGTTCACCCGCGACAGCAGCTTGTCACCCATGGCGCGAAAACGCAGATACTTGTTGCGGTTGTTACAGAAGTCATCGAACAGCACCAGTTCATGGAAGTAGGCGCCACTCAGGCGCCTTGGCTTCATGCCGAGCCAGTCTTCGTAGGGCGGCGCCTGGGTGTAGATAGGAAACCGCGCTGACGGCCCGACAGTGACCGGCACACCTTCCTCGGCGGCCAGGGGATAGGTCACGCAGTCTTCGACCATCCAGTTGCCGAACCAGGTATTGCCGTTGACCGAACAGTAGATCGCCCCGCGATCGATCTCATGCTCCACGACCACAGGTGGGAATGCCCTGGGCCGTTGGGAAAGCCAGAAACTGGCCCGCCCCTTGTACAGCACACCGTCGATCAACCAGACGTCCTTGAGCAGATAGCCCCGGGTCGGGCCCTGCACCACTTCGCCCAACCCTGCCATGGTGCGGGCCGGGTGCTCATATGGATAGAAGCGTTTTTCCTCCCAGCCGGTGACACGCTCCAGCTGGCCGGGCAGCGCAATGGCTGGCGGAGAGAACGACAGGCAACCTGGGGCGATGTCCCAGCTTTTTTCCGCGATGCTTTTCAGGCTGATATCGACATGACGCGCCAGCCGTTTTCGCGCGATGTATTTATACGCGGCCAATGTCCAGTGCCGACGATGATGGGGATCCAATTGACTGAACGCCGACACCTCACTTTCCATGAACAGTCCTCCCCACTGAGCGGGACCCGTCAGCAACGGCAAACCCATAAAGGATGTAGCCACCCTTTATGAATCTGACAAATAGGCCGGAATATCAACGCGAAACGTCAATGCACCCTTTAACTCATTGATATGAAAGCCACGCTTCATTGAAACAGCGCCCCTCATATCCAGTAACAAGTAAAGGTGCCAACAAATGACTTTGCAAGCGCTCTACCTCGGGTATTTGCCAATTATTTTATGGCGTCAAATTAATCACCCGACTTAAATAGTTTGCACTTGCAATGAACATTCAGACTCCGCTTTGCGCCGTCAGTCGATATGAGGATGCTGTTGCGCCAAACGTGCGCGCTGGGCTTGAAGCTCGGCAATCTTCGCGTCGATGTCTTCGATCTTCTGTTCCAGCGTGTCGTGGTGTTCCTGCAGCAGCTCGCGCGCTTCTTCGATGTCCGAGGCAGCGGGGGCAGCGCCGTGCAGGGGTTTGTTGGCCGTCTCCTTCATCGACACGCCCGTGGCCAACCCCACCAATGCGATCACCATCAGGTAGTAGGCCGGCATGTACAGGTTTTCGGTGCTCTCCACCAGCCAGGCGGCGATGGTTGGGGTCAGCCCGGCGATCAGCACCGAAATGTTGAAGGCGCTGGCCAAAGCGCTGTAGCGGATATGGGTGGGGAACATCGCCGGCAAGGTAGAAGCCATCACCCCGATGAAGAAATTGAGCAGCACGGCCAGGATCAGCAAACCGGCGAAGATCACTCCGAGCACGCCGCTGTTGATCAGCATGAACGCCGGAATGGCAAGCACCAACAGCCCCACGCTGCCACCGATGATGAAAGGCCGGCGGCCGACCTTGTCGCTCAAAAGGCCAATGATCGGCTGCACGAACAACATGCCGACCATGATCGCGATGATGATCAGCACCCCATGGTCTTCGCTGTAGTGCAGGTTGTGGGACAGATAGCTGGGCATGTAGGTGAGCAGCATGTAGTAGGTGACGTTGGTGGCGATGACCACACCCACGCAGGTCACCAGGCTGCGCCAGTGCTGGGTGGCGACCTCCTTGAACGACACCTTCGGGCCTGAAGCCAGGCCCTCGCGATCGCCCTGCTCCAGCTTGTCGACATGCTGCTGGAAAGCTGGCGTCTCTTCGAGGGCGTGGCGCAGGTAAAGGCCGATCAGGCCCAGCGGCAAGGCCAGGAAGAACGGCAAGCGCCAGCCCCACTCCAGAAACGCCGCCTCGCCCAGTGCAGTGGAGATGAGCACCACCAGGCCCGCGCCCAGCACGAACCCTGCGATCGAACCGAAGTCCAGCCAACTGCCGAGAAAGCCCCGCTTGCGGTCCGGTGCGTACTCGGCCACGAAAATCGACGCCCCGGTGTATTCGCCGCCCACCGAGAACCCTTGGGCCATCTTGGCCAGCAGCAACAGGATCGGCGCCCAGATGCCGATCGAGGCATAGGACGGGATCAGCCCGATGGCGAACGTACTCAAGGACATGATCACGATGGTCGCCGCTAGCACCTTCTGACGCCCATAGCGGTCACCCAACGCGCCGAAGAACAGCCCACCCAGCGGGCGGATCAGGAATGGCACCGAGAACGTGGCCAGTGCCGCGATCATCTGCACCCCGGGGCTTGCGTTAGGGAAGAACACCTTACCCAGTGCATAGGCAACGAAGCCATAGACACCGAAGTCGAACCACTCCATGGCATTGCCCAGCGCCGCGGCGGTGATCGCCTTGCGCATCTTGGCGTCGTCGACGATGGTGATGTCCTGCAAGCCGATCGGCTTGACGGTCTTTTTCCGTGATTTCATGGTCGCTCCCTGTCGCGGATGCACGCTCTATGGCATCAGATACAGCGGAACGTAAAAAAATTCACCGAGAAGGCTGTGCAGGCTTTGTGGCGGTGCACGGCGCAGCCTTCTTTGAGAACAGATTTACCCAAAGACTAACTGTCCCTGTGGCAGCGGGTTCACCCGCGAATGCGGTCGTGGATTCACCAACGTATTCGCGGGTGAACCCGCTCCCACAGGGATCGCGCCAGCCCAAAAGTCAGTGCCCCAATCGGGATCAGGCGATCGCCTGGGCCCCGACTGCCTCGCGGTGGCGTCTGACCATCCGCTGCAGCAGGCTGGACACCACCACACCCACCACCGCCAGCACGCTCATCAGGCTGAACACATAGGTGTAACCCTGCTCACCTGGGTAGTGGTCCAGCAGCGCGCCATAGATGACGTAGGCGAACATGCCCGGTGCATAGCCGATCAGGCAGCCGATGCCGAACGCGGAGCCGGTGATGCGCGAAGGGATGCCCACTTCGCTCATCGGCGCCCAGAACACCCCACGCATGGTGAACACCACCAGGGCGAAGGACAGCGTCGCCGCCAGGCCCGCGTAGATGTAGCTCTCGCCACGCGGGATGCTGAGGATGACCAGCATCAGCGGCAGCAAGGCAACGAAGGCCCACTTGAGGTAGCGGCTCGAACTCTTGAGCTGTTTGTCGGCGATGAAGCCACCGGCCGGGCCACCCAGCACCTTGAGGAAGTACTGGTTGATGATGCCGTAGGCGCCCACCAGTGCCACCGGCAGGTGGTACATGTCCTTGAGGTACGGGATGAAGTAGGTCAGGCCGCAGTACACGATGTAGACCATGAACACGTTCAGGCTCACCAGCCAGATCCCCGGCATGCGCACCGCCTCCAGCAGCCCCGACAGGCCGATGGGCTCGCGGGTGCTGTTGCCCTGGCGGGTGTCCTTGAGCAGGAACAGCGCCAGCACGCCGACCCCGATGTCGATCAGCGAATAGAACGCGATGGCTGCCTTGAGCCCGGCCGCACCGGAGCCCAGGGCAACGAACACGCCAAGGGCGGAGAACGCCACCAGGGTGTCCACCGCGCCACGCCCGCCTTCGAGCAGGCCGAACATGCGGCTTTGCTCCTGGTCATTGCCCAGGTTGCGGATGGCCTTGAGCAGCGAGGGCCAGAAGATGCAGTCGGCGCACACCGCCAGCAGGCCGAAGATGATGAGTAACTGGCTGTAGCCGGGGAAGCTTGCCAGGTACAGGCCCAGACCACCGATGCTCACCAGCCCCAGCGGAATGAGCTTGCGCGTTTCGAAGCGGTCAGCCAGAAAGCCACCCACCACGAACAGCGTAGTAGCGACGATAGCGTTGACGCTCAGCAGCGTGCCGATCTGGGTATGGGTCAGGCCCATGTGCTCCTGCATCGGGATGTAGAAGGCATCCTTGAGGTTGGAGAGTTTGTAGATGGTCCCGCCGCCGAGGACGAGGATCAAAAAGCGTAGCCACTTGGCTTTGACCGAAGCTGTCATTGTTGTTCTCCACGGTTTCCAGGTTGAGGGTCAGGCTACGGCGGCATCGGCCAGGGTCAGTTCGGCCAGCAGGCGCATCTGGGCCAGCAGTTCGCGGACGTAGCGCACCTGGTCATTGGCCCAGCGATGCTCGTCCGCCAGCATCTGCTCCAGGCTGTAGCCGGGCGGCAGCGGGGTTTCGCTCATCTCGCGGTAGACGATGAAGGGGTCGGCCTCCTCGCCCACTTGGCGGAACGCCGGGGCGATGTAGTGGTTTTCCTGCTCGAGGATGAACGCCACCACTTGAGGCGTGGATTCGCCCAGCAGCAACAACTCCAGCAGCATGCGCGCACCAGGCAACTGGTCTTCGGCGCTGCCCTGCAGCACGCCGTAATGGCCAAAGCCATTGGCCTCGGGCACTACGCGCACGCCCTTGAGGTGCACCTGGCGAATGAAGGGCGCCAGGTTCGCCAGCGCAGGCAACGGCTGCTCGCAGGCATTGATCATGTTGCCGAAGTCGAACAAGGCATTGAGCCGTGGATGCCCGACCCGGCGCAGCAAGGTGGCGATCTCGTCGCTCTTGAGCTCTTCGTGCTGCTCGAAGTCGAAGTTCAGGTCGTGCTCGTCGGCCAAGCGCGCCAGGCGGCGCAGGTCGTCCTCGATGATGCCCATCACCCGCGACAGGTGCCCTTCGTAGCGCGAGTACACGCGGATGTTGCGACTGCCGATGGCACGGGCGACAGTCACGGCCTGGTCCACGTCCGCGGGCAGCGTGCTGCTGATCTCCAGGTGCACGTCCAGCCCGAGGCCGCGGGCTTTGTCGGCGAAGGCCGCCAGGCGCTCGGCCGGCATGCGCGACAGGCTGTTGTGCTCGCCATCGAGCAGGTGCAGCGAGAGGCCGTCGAGCCCATGCCGGTAGGCAAAGTCGAGCATGTCCTCGGGGGTGACCCGTCCGTGGGTGAGGTTGGTCAGAAGCGGGTAACCGTGGGCGAACAGCCGCAGACTGTCCAGACGCGCCAGCAGGCGGCGGGCAAGGTCGGCGGTGAGTAGCACGGGCGTGCACGGCGCCTGCGCGTTATGGCCCATGAGCGTGGCGAAACGGGCTTGGATAGGATTCATTATTGTCATTTCCTCAGAGCGATGCCGGGGTGGCCGGCCGTGCCTTTATCGCTCCGAAGTGGCCCCATCCATAGAGCCATTAACCTTTTGTTGGTATAGCCATTTTGAAGCCCGAGCTCAGCCGTGCATGCCCAACGCTTCAAGGGCCTGGGCCAGCTCGCGCACCCGCTGCGCGGCCTGCTCGGCGGGCGTGGCGGCAAAGCCCAGCAGCAGCCCGGGCGGCAGGTAGCGCTGCAGGCAATAGTCGCTCAGCGCATAGGTGTAGACCTGGTGATTACCCAACCCACGGGCCAGGGCGTCATCGTCGACCTGCTCGGGCAACCAGCCGATCAGGTGCAGCCCGGCCTCCACCGGCGCCACCGAAAGAAATCCCCCCAACTGGCCTTGCAGCGCCTCCACCAGGCTGGCCTGGCGCTCTTGGTAGAGCGCGCGCATATGGCGGATGTGCCCGAGAAAATGGCCATCGAGCATGAAGTCGGCAGTGGTCGCCTGGTGCAGCGTGGAGGGGCTGCGGTCCATCACCGCGCGGATCGCGCAGAACGGCTCGACCAGCGCCTCGGGCAGGATCACATAGCCCAGGCGCAACGATGGGTACAGCACCTTGCTGAAAGTGCCGACGTAGATCACTCGCTGCCCCGGGTCCATGGCGAACAACGCCGGCAGCGGCCGGCCCACGTAGCGGAACTCGCTGTCGCAGTCGTCTTCGACGATCCAGCCCTGGCTGCGAGCGGCCCAGTCGATCAGCTCCTGGCGGCGCGGGTAGCTCATGGTGGTGCCCAGAGGATGCTGGCGTGAGGGCGTGGTGAAGGCCAGGCGCGCCTCAGGGCATTCGCGTATCCCCTGCTGCACGTCCAGCCCCTGCTCGTCGATCCGCAGGGGCACGAGTTGGCAGCCCAATGCCTGGAAGGCGATGCGCGCGGCGATGTGGCCAGGGTCTTCCATCCACACTCGATCATCGGGGTTGAGCAGCAGCATGCCCAGCAGGTTGAACGCCTGCTGGGCACCGGAGGTGATCACCACCTGCTCCACGCTGCACTCGATGCCTCGGGCGTCGAACACGTATTCGACGATGGCCTCGCGCAAGCGCTGCAAGCCTTTGAGCTCGCCGTAGGCCAGCTGGGCTTTGTCCGGTTTGCGCAGGTGGCGGTTCATCAGGCGCTTCCACACCGGCATGGGAAACGCATCGTAGGCCGGATGGCTGGGCAGCAGGGATACTGGGCGCTGCGGGTCCCAGGCGCTGTAGGAGATGCCGCTGAAATGCTCGCTGCGCAGCGAATGCACGGCCTGGCTCAGGCTCGACAGCCGCGGGGGTTTGATGGGCAGGTCGGCCTGGGCCACCCTGCCCTGCCATTCGTGGCCCACGTAGGTGCCCGCCCCAGTGCGCGAGGCCAGAAAGCCCTCGGCGGTGAGCAGGTCGAAGGCGTTGAGCAGCGTGATCCGCGACAGCGACAGCTCCTTGCACAGGGTACGGGTGGATGGCAGTCGCGTGCCGCCCGGCAGGCGACCGCTGAGGATCTGCTTGCGCAGTTGCAGGTAGAGTTGGCGGTAGAGCGGGACCGAGCTGCCGCGATCGAGCTCGACGCCGCTGAGCAGCACGCCACCGGGGGTTTTCATGGATTTCGTGTCCTGAGGGCCAGAGGGCTATTGTGCGCTGGCGCTCACCTTCCATGAAACGGGTTTACCCGCGAATGCGATAGTGGATTCACCAACGCTTTCGCTGGTAACCCCGCTCCTACCGTGATCGAAGCGCGGCTCAGGCCCGCACTTTGCGCACGGGCTCAGCGCTACGTTGTTGCTCTTCCCAGCCTTCCACCAGCCCGACCGGCACATCGGCAGGCGCGAGGGGCTGGCGGCCGCGTACCAGGTCCGAGGCGCGTTCGGCGAGCATGATGGTCGGTGCGTTGAGGTTGCCGTTGGGCTCGCTCGGAAACACCGAGGAATCGATCACCCGCAGCCCTTGCAGGCCACGAACACGCAGCTCGGAGTCGACCACCGCCATGTCATCCTCGCCCATCCGGCAGGAACCACAGGGGTGCATGGTGCTTTCCATGTTGGCGCGCACGAAGGCGTCGATCTGCTCATCGGTCTGCACATGGGCCCCCGGCGCGAGTTCCTCGCCCCGGAAGCGGTCCATGGCTGGCTGGGCGATGATCTCCCGAGTCAGGCGCACGCAGCGTCGGAAGCCTTCTTTGTCCTCCTCGCTTTGCAGGTAGTTGAAGCGGATCTCCGGGTGCTGGTACGGGTCGGCCGACAGCGCCCGTACATGGCCGCGGCTCTTGGGCTTGTTGGGCCCGGTGAGCACCATGAAACCATGGCCCTTGAATGGTTTATCGCCGTCATAGCGCATGGCCGCCGGCAGGAAGTGGAACTGGATGTCCGGCCAGCGCAGGCCCTTGGCCGAGCGGATGAAGCCACCGGCCTCGAAGTGGTTGCTCGCCCCCAGGCCATCCTTGAACAGCAGCCAGCGCAGGCCGATCATCGCCTTGCCCAGCAGGTTCATCTTGCCGTTGAGGGTCACCGGCTCCTTGCAGGCGTACTGGATGTAGATTTCCGAGTGATCCTGCAGGTTCTCACCCACACCCGGCAGGTCGTGGCGCACGTCGATGCCGGCCTTCTTCAACACCTCCTGCGGGCCGATGCCGGAGCGCTGCAACAGGTGCGGCGAGCCGATCGGACCGGAGGACACCAGCACTTCGCGATTGCAGTACACCTTGTGAGTCTTGCCGCCCTCGTCGTATTCGACCCCCACCGCGCGCTTGCCGTCGAGCAGGATGCGCCGGGTCATGGCGTGGGTGACGACGGTGAGGTTCGGCCGGGTCATGGCCGGGCGCAGATAGGCATTGGCGGTGGACCAACGCACGCCATCCTTGACCGTCATGTGCATGGCGCCAAAGCCTTCCTGCATGTAGCCGTTGCAGTCGTCGGTCTTGATGTAGCCGGCCTCGGCGCCGGCCTCCACCCAGGCGCCGTACAACGGGTTCTGCATGTTGTTGCCGTTGTTAGTGGCCAACGGGCCGCTGGCACCGCGGTAGTCGTCACCGCCGAACTTGAACGTCTCGGCGCGCTTGAAGTACGGCAGGCAGTTGCGGTAGCTCCAGTTCTTCGCACCCAGGCTTTCCCACTCGTCGAAGTCATGGGCATGGCCGCGGATGTAGACCAGGCCGTTGATCGAGGATGAGCCGCCCAGTACCTTGCCCCGCGGGCAGTGCAGGCGCCGGCCATCGAGGTGGGGCTCGGCGACGGTCTCGTAGCGCCAGTTGTACTTCTTGGTGTTCATCGGCAGCGAGAAGGCGCTGGGCATCTGGATCAGCACACTGCGGTCGCTGCCGCCGAACTCCAGGACCAGCACCGAGGTGCCGGCGTCTTCGGTCAGGCGGTTGGCCAGGACGCAGCCGGCAGAGCCTGCGCCGATGATGATGTAGTCATATCGCTTGTTCATTTGCTGTAGCCCTTTGCTTCGAGGCCTGCTGCCTCGATGTTGCGTTCATTGCCCGTTGGGTAGCCGCCCCAGCCAAAGCGCCTGGCCAGTGCACGGGTCAGCCCGTAGTGCACAAGCCCGGCCAACAGGCAGGACGGCAGAGAAGCGGTGGCGAAGGTGAAGAAGGTGGTGTTGGCCAAGGTCTGCGGGTTGAACACCACCACGTAGATCACGAAGCCCGCCACCAATGCCACCAGTGCGATGGGGTTGAAGCCGCCGCAAAAGCGCAGTGGCGATGTTTCTTGTGGGGCGTAGAGCTGGCGCAGGTTCACGCGCTGGCGTCGAAGGAAGAAGTAGTCGGCGATGCCGATCCCGGCCAAGGCGCTGTTCAGTGCCGATGTCCACACCAGGAAGATGAAGAAGCCGTCATAGATGCCCGGGAAGAACAGCACGATGGCCACCGGAATCACGCAGAACAGCCCCACCAGCACACCCCAGCGCACACTGCGCAAGCGCTCTGCGGTCACTTGCCGCAAACCGATGACCGCGGTGTAGAGGATGTTGACCATGCCCGTGAGGTTGGCCAGGGCCAGGAAGCCCAGCGCCACCACCCCGAACACCATGCCACCGGCCAGGCGCATCCAGGCGGTCGGGTCGCTGCTGCCCAGCGTCGACGCGGCGAACAGGCTGACGGTCTCGCCCAGGGAGGCGGCGCCGAAGATCCCCACCAGGTTCGGCCAGAAGGCCGTGCGCTGGTTGCTGCACAGGCGCGACAGGTTGCCGATGTAGGGCCACCAGGAGAATCCAGCGGCGATGTTGATCTCCACGGCAATCATGAAGTTGATGCGTGAGTCGGCGAACGGCGGTTGCAGCGCCGGCATGGCCAGCAGTTGGTCCAGGCTGTGGCTGCGGGAGATGAAGTACATCAGCGCCAGCATGATCAGGATCAGGCTGGGCGCGATGATCGCGCTCAGCAAGCGGATCATGTCCGGCCCGCGCATGGCCACCAGCGCCGCCAGCACGATGGCCAGCAAGGCGCCACCGGTCACCAGCCAGCCGTCGCCATCGGGCGGGACTTGCTGCACCAGGGTCTCCAGGTTATCCAACGCACGCCCGCACATCAGCCCCAACACCGCCAGCCAGCCCATGGTGAGCAACACTACCGACAGGATGTAGACCAGGCGGCTGCCATTGAGGCCGAACATGCTGCGCAGGAAGGTGAACTGCTCCACCCCATACTTGCCGCACGGCACGCAGGTGGAAAACGCCGCGAGGATCACCCCCACGATGTTGCCGATGACGATGGCGCAGATCCCTTGCTTGGGGCCGACGAACAGCGCCGTGGCGCCGCCGATCAGAAACACCCAGGTAGCCACGGCCAGCGCGGAGTTGGCATAGGCATACCCCCAGAAACCCCACACGCGCTCGCTGGGCAGCAAGGGGGTGTCGCCGCGTTCAGCGGCCAGGCGCAATTCCTGCTCTCTGGACGGGCTCATGCGTGGCCCCCCCACAGGTAGAAGCCCACCATCACGACCAGGGCGAACACCGCCAGCGCCAGGTAGTCACCGACGCCCATCGCACCCGGCCAATCCGTCCGTCCTTCCAGTTCCTCATAGGCGCACAGGCGCCTTTCCAGATCTTGCGCTCGCTCTACATCTGCCTGGCTGTTCATGGGCATCACCTCGATAGGTTCTTGTTCTTGAAATTCGATGCATCCGATAAATCAGCGCCGCCCGCCAACCTCAGCGGCGCTGGCCAGCCCTGGACCTCAGGGCAAGGTGATCCAGACCGCCTTGGTCTCCAGCAAGAACTCCAGTTGTTCGGCGCCCATGTCCTTGCCATAGCCCGACTGCTTGTAGCCGCCGAAGGGCATGGATGGATCGAGGGTGCTGTGCGCGTTGACATAGACGGTCCCTGCCCGCAGACGTGGGATCAGCCCGTGGACCCGGCCCAGGTCGTTGGAGTAGATCGCCGCGGCCAGGCCGAACACCGAGTCGTTGGCCAGTTCCACGGCCTGCTCCTGGGAGTCGAACGGCTGGGTCACCAGCACCGGGCCGAAGATCTCCTCGCGCACGATGCGCATGTCGTGGGTGCAGTTGACGAAGATCGTCGGCTGCACGAAGAAACCCGGGCCTTGGACCGGCTCGCCACCGTAATACACCTGCGCGCCTTCGGCCTTGCCCAGGGCGATGTACTCCAGCACCCGCTGCTGTTGCTGACGCGACACCATGGGGCTGATGAAGCAATCCGGATCCAGGCCCGGGGCGATCTTGAGCGTTGCGGTGTAGCGCGCCAGCGCTTCCAGGAAGGCCGGGTAGACGCTGCGCTCGATGTAGGCGCGGGTCCCGGCGTCGCACACCTGGCCCGAGTTGAAGAACACGCCGTTAGCCACTGCCTGGGCTGCGGCTTCGATGTCGGCATCGGCGAACACGATCACCGGTGACTTGCCGCCCAGTTCCAGGGTCAGGCGCTTCATCTGGTCCATCGAGGCCTTGCCCACCGAGCAGCCGACTGGGGTGGAGCCGGTGAAGCTCAGCTTGTCGATACCCGGGTGGCTGGTCATGGCATTGCCCACCACGCTACCACGGCCGGTGACGATGTTCACCACGCCGTCGGGCAGCCCGGCTTCCTGCACCAGCTCGGCGAAACGCAGGGCCGAAAGCGAGGTGAGTTCTGCCGGTTTGACCACCACGGTGCAGCCGACCGCAAGGGCCGCGCCCAACTTCCAGGCCATGGTCTGCAGCGGGAAGTTCCACGGCACGATCACCCCGACCACACCAACCGCTTCTTTGCGGGTGTAGGCCAGGTAGTTGCCCGGCAGTGACGGCTCGACGGTGCGGCCATGGATCTTGCTGGCCCAGCCGGCGAAGTAACGGAAGGTGTCGATGGTGCCCTGGATGTCCACGGCGCGCGCCTGGTCGACCGATTTGCCCATGTCGATGGATTCGATCTGCGCCAGCTCCTCGCCGTTGGCCTCGATCAGGTCCGCCAGGCGGTGCAGCACGCGCTCACGCTCCAGCGGCTTGAGCTGGCTCCAGGGGCCGCCGTCGAACTGCGCACGCGCAGCCTTCACCGCACGGTCCAGGTCCTCGGCGGTGGCCATGGGAATGCGGGTGAGCACCGCTTCGGTGGAGGGCTCGATCACCTCAGCGGTGGCGCCATCGCTGGCCTGCACCCAGGCGCCGCCGATGAACATGTGCTGCTGCTTGGTGAGAAAACGCTGGGTTGCCTCGGAAACACCGAAGGTCTGCAGGTAGGTCTTTACCTTGTTGTCCACGTTGGAAACTCCGGATCAGCGAGCGTTGGCGCGCGCGTGGAAGATGAAGCCGATGCTGTTCATCAGCAGTTGCGCGGCGAGGATGGACGTCACGCCAGCGGGGTCGTAGGCCGGGGCCACTTCCACCAGGTCCATGCCGACGATGCGCCCATTGCTGCGCTTGGCCAGGGCCTGGATGATCTCCAGCACTTCGTAGTACTGGAAGCCGCCATGGCTCGGCGTGCCGGTACCTGGGGCGATGGACGGGTCGAAGCCATCGATGTCGATGGTGATGTAGTAGTCGATGTCCTGGGGGATCTTCGCCAGCACGCCTTCGACGCCCAGGCGGCGTACGTCGCGCACCGAGAGAATGTTCGAGCCGGCATCGCGGGCGGCGTCGTAGTCGTCGCGGTTGGAAGACGACACGTTGCGGATGCCCATCTGGGTCATGCCGGTGATGTTCGACAGCTCCGAGGCACGGCGCAGGGGGTTGCCATGGCCATAACGCACGCCGTGGCGCTCGTCGACGAAGTCCAGGTGAGCATCGAAGTGGATGATGTGGATCGGATCGCGCCCTTCGAAGGCCTTGATGACCGGCGCATGGATCGAGTGATCGCCGCCCAGCACGACCGGCATGGCGCCGCTGGCAAGGATCTGGCGCACGGCCGACTCGATGTTGGCGTTGCTGGTGGCCATGTCGGTGTGGACGATGTCGGCATCCCCCACATCGACCATGCGCACTTGGTCCTCGGTCAGGTAGGTGGCGTCATCTTCGTGGTCATAGGCGCCGGAATGGCCGAAGGAGAACAGCGTGGACGCCTCGCGGATGCCGCGCGGTCCGAAACGTGCGCCGGAGCGCCACTGGGTGCCCATGTCGTTGGGCGCGCCGAGGATCGCGACATCGGCGTCGATGGCATTCCAGTCGGTGCAGATGGGCGACTTGGCGAACGTGCAGTGCCCCACGAAGGGCAGGTTCAGGCGGCCGGATTCATAACCATGCTTTGCCATGTTAGAGCTTCTCCACATTTCTTGTTCTGGTCAGGAGACGGGGCGACTGTGCGACACCGTTGAGGCCACTATGGGCCCGGCTCGGCCTTGGAAAAATGCGCAAGTCCAGATGCATACATCGGCTGCGCCGAAGTATCTGGCGCGGCCGATGTCTGCATCTGTTCAGACCGACGCTGCCGCAGGCGTTTTGCCAAATGCCGGGATTGCGGTTGCTCTGCGTAGAGGGTTAGCTTTGGCAAAAACACATTCAGCCGAGCGTTCATATCAGCAGCCTGCGATGTGACCTCGGCCCGGGAGGCCGCGGTGATCCAGCTCCACGATGTCGATCTGAAGCTCCTCAGGGTGTTCGCTACCATCGTCAAGTGCGGCGGGTTTTCCGCGGCGCAGGCGGCGCTGAACACCGGCCAGTCGACCATCAGCGAACAGATGACGCACCTGGAGACCCGCCTGGGCGTCAAGCTCTGCCAGCGCGGGCGCAGCGGCTTTCGCCTCACCGAGCAGGGCGTGGCGATCCATGAAGCCACCCTGCGGCTTTTGAGTGCGGTGGAAAGCTTCTGCCTGGACGCCGACGTGCTCAAGCAGCACATCAGCGGCCAGCTGAACCTGGGGATCATCGACTCCACGCTGACCGACCCCGACTCACCGGTGCCACGCACCACCCAGCGCTTCGTCTCACGCGGCCATGATGCCCAGTTGAACATTTACATCGGCGCCCCGGCGGAGCTCGAAGAGCGGGTGCTGGACGGGCGCCTGCACCTAGCGATCGGGCACTTTCCCCTACGGGTGCCGGGGCTGTCCTACCTGCCGCTGTATAACGAAGCCCTGGGGCTGTACTGCGGCCGTCGCCACCCGCTGTTCGCCAGCAAACCGGCCAACGGGCGCCTGCTCGAAGAGGTGCGCGCCTGCCGGATCGTGGTGCGCGGCTACATGCAGCAGTACGACCTGACTCAGTTGGGCATGAGCAAGGCCGATGCCACCGTGGAGAACATCGAGGCAGCGGCGATCTTGATCATCTCCGGGGCCTATATCGGGTTCTTGCCGGTGCACTTCGCCGAGCAGTGGGTCAAGACCGGCGAGATGTACCGCCTGGGCGCCAACGCCCTGGACCTCACCTCCCCCTTCGACGTCATCACCCGACGCGGCGTGACCCCGCCGCCGATCCTGCAGGCGTTTCTGGAGGACCTGAACACGTGCATCTACCAGCCCGGGCTTGCGTGAATCCAGATCGAGCAGTGGTTGGTTTTGAGGTTGTGGGTTTATCCATTTGACGTGGCGACGCTCGTTCACCTTTGCGCCCTTACGGCGGTGCCTGGGCTGGCGTTATTTCATTCAGTGGTTTTTGAGGTGAACTTTTTGGCGCATTCGCGGGTAAACCCGCTCCCACAAGGATCGCGTCGCTCTTGGGGTTGTGTTGCGCCTGTCAGACCGGGCGCAAACGTTAGGACGACGCGATACCTGCGGGTTTACCCGCGAAGAGCGCACCACGGATTCAAAGCCAGACTGCATCCCAGTGCGGATACTCCCTGATGCTACTCACCAAGCCCGCACGCAGCGGGTTGGCCACCATGTACCTGGCCACTGCCTTCACCTCCTCCTCCCGACGCAGCGCCCGGTCTTGGTAGCTCGGTTGCTAAATCGGATGATCTTCAACACCTGACTGATGCAAGGTACGGCTTGAGCGCGACTTGAACCTGCGCATCAAGGTGCCCAGCGTTGCAACCTCCAGTTCGATCAACCAATGAAGATGATCCGGCATTACCACCCATGCCAACGATCGACAGGCCTGCTCCTGGTCCAACAGACGTAGATGGTGAATCACCAGGCGAGCCGGTTGAAGATTGCAAAACAACGGTTTGCGACGATGCGTGACAGTGGTCAACAGGTACAACCTGCCAGGCGCCGAGTAGCGGCCACGGCGCAGCAGGTGGGATTTGGCGAGAGGCATTGGATCTTCCTTGAATCAGGTCTCGCCTTAAGCCTAGTGATTCGGTCGAGCTGCCCAAGTGGGGAATGGTTTCTGGATATGCTTGTGTTGTCCTCTTCGCGGGTAAACCCACCTGGTCCGCGCAGGCCCTTGTGGTGGGTTTACCCGCGAAAAGCCCAGTGCCTAAAGGCAGGTTTGGCGGATGCGCTTCTTGTCGATCTTGCCCACGCTGGTCTTGGGGATTTGGTCCACGAAACGCACCTGCCGGGGTACGGCCCACTTGTTCAGCCGCCCGCTGTCGACGTATTGCTGCAGATGCCGGGCAAGGGCTGGCTGGTCCAGCGTCACGCCGTCGGTGCAGACCACCAAGGCCAGCGGCTGCTCACCCCAGCGTTCGTCCGGCAGGCCGATCACGGCGACCGAGTCGACGCCGGGGTGCTGGCTGATCAGGCTTTCCAACTCTACCGAACTGATCCACTCGCCTCCGGTCTTGATCACGTCCTTGATCCGGTCGCGGATGCGCATCACCCCGTGCGCGTCGATGCACGCCAGATCGCCCGTGTGCAACCAGCCGCCGGCCCAGAGCGCGGCGCCTTGCTCGGGCGCGTTCAGGTAGCCCTGGGTCAGCCAGGGCGCACGCACCACCACTTCTCCGAGGGTTTCGCCGTCATGGGCCACGTCTTGGCCCTCGCCATCGACGATGCGCAGATCCACCAACGGGATCGGCACGCCGGCCGCGATGCGCAGGGGAACCTGCTGCGCCATGGGCAGCGCCAAGTCTTCGGCGCTCAGGCAGGTCAGGCTGAGCAATGGGCAGGTTTCGGACATGCCGTAACCGCAATGAACGCGAATCCCCCGCTCGCTGGCTCGCTGGGCCAGGCCCTGGGTCAGGGCGCTGCCGCCCAGGAGCATCTTCCAACCCTTGAGGTCTGTGCGCTTGCCCTCTTCGCAGTCGAGCATCATCTGCAGCAAGGTGGGCACGCAATGGGAGAAACTCACCCCTTCGTCACGGTACAGGCGCACCAACTGATTGGCCTCGTAACGCCCGGGATAGACCTGCTTGATACCCAGCGCCGTGGCCACATAGGGCACGCCCCAGGCATGCACATGGAACATTGGCGTGATCGGCATGTACACATCGCCCGTGCGCAACAGCGGCTCGCCGCCACAGGCGGCGAGCGTGCCCAGTTCGTTGAGGGTGTGCAGCACCAGCTGGCGATGGGTGAAGTACACGCCCTTTGGATCGCCAGTGGTGCCGGTGGTGTAGAACAGCGTCGCGACGGAGTTTTCATCGAAATCGGGGAAGTCGAAGTGGCTGTCCACCGCCGCCAGCAAGGCCTCGTACTCGCCCACCAACGGCAGGCCGGTCACCGGCGCCAGGCCTTCGCCGAGGCGGATGAAGCGCTCGACCGTGCCCAACTCGCCGTGCAGTTGTTCCATCAGCGGCAGGAAATCGTCATGCACCAGCACCAGCCGGTCTTCGGCGTGGTTCATGGTGTAGCGGATCTGCTCGGCGGACAGGCGCACGTTGACCGTGTGCAGCACCGCGCCGATCATCGGCACGGCGAAGAAGCACTCCAGCGCCCGGTGGCTGTCCCAATCGAGCAAGGCCACGGTATCTCCCGGGCGCACGCCGGCCTCGGTGAGTACATTGGCCAGGCGCTGGATGCGCGTTTGCAAGGTGGTGTAGCTGTAGCGCAACTGGTCGGCGTAGACGATCTCCTGCCCCGGCTGGTAGCGCACGCCCGACAGCAGCAGGCGCTTGATCAGCAACGGGTAGGTGTAGGCCTCGGCCGCCGGTGCGATGACGCGAGTCTTGATCATGGTGCCCTCCATCACAGCTGCGCCTCGTCGAGCAGATAGAGGCTGTCGCTGCCGGCCTTGATCACGGCGCTGAGCGAATGGATGCGCGGCAGCATGCGAGCGAAGTAGAACCGCGCCGTGCCCAGCTTGCTTTGGTAGAACGCGCCCTCCTGCGCCATGGCCACATCGGCCATCCGCGCCCACAGGTAGGCGTACAGCGTGTAGCCGAAGGCGTGCAGGTACTCCACCGCCGCCGCGCCGATTTCTCGCGGGTTGCCCTGGGCGCGATCGAGCACCCAGGCAGTCAGTTCGTCCAGGTTGTCCAGCGCGGCCAGCAACGGCGTGCGGAACTCGCCGCGCGACGGCGCCAGGCCTTGGGCGAATGCGCGCATCTCATTGGACAGCAACTGGTAGCTGCGCCCGCCGTCGGCGACCAACTTGCGGCCTACCAGGTCCAGGGCCTGGATGCCATTGGCGCCCTCGTAGATCTGGGTGATGCGGCAGTCGCGGATCAACTGCTCCTGGCCCCACTCGCGGATATAGCCATGGCCGCCGAACACCTGCTGGCCATGCACCGTCGTCTCCAGCCCCATGTCGGTCAGAAACGCCTTGGCCACCGGCGTCAGCAACGCCACGCGGGCCTCGGCCTGGCCGCGCACGTCGGCTTGCTCGCTGTACTTGGCCACGTCCAGTTGCTGCGCCACATAGGTGGAAAACGCCCGCCCACCTTCGTTGAGTGCCTTCATGGTCAACAGCATGCGGCGCACGTCCGGGTGCACGATGATCGGGTCGGCCGCCTTGTCGGGCGCCTCGGGGCCGGTGGCCGCGCGGCCCTGCAGGCGGTCCCGGGCATAGGCCACGGCGTTCTGGTAGGAACGTTCGCCCAGGGCCAGGCCCTGGATGCCGACGCCCAGGCGCTCGTAGTTCATCATGGTGAACATGGCGTTCAGGCCCTTGTTCGCCTCCCCCACCAGGTAGCCGAGAGCACCGTCGAAGTTCATCACGCAGGTGGCCGAGGCTTTGATGCCCATCTTGTGCTCGATGGAGCCACAACTGACCGCGTTGGCCCCGCCCAGCTCACCATCGTCCTCGACCAGCATCTTGGGCACCAGGAACAAGGAGATCCCCTTGGCACCGGCCGGTGCGTCAGGCAGCTTGGCCAGCACCAGATGGATGATGTTTTCGGTCAGGTCCTGCTCGCCGCCGGTGATGAAGATCTTGGTACCGGTGATGCGGTAGCGACCATCGGCCTGGGGCTCGGCGCGGGTGCGGATCAGGCCCAGGTCGGTACCAGCGTGGGGCTCGGTCAGGCACATCGAACCGGTCCAGCGACCCTCGTACATCGGCGGCAGGTAGCGGGCCTTGAGCGCTTCGCTGGCATGGTTGAGCAGCGACAGGCAGGCGCCGGCCGTGAGCATCGGGTACAGGCCGAACGACAGGTTGGCGGCGTTGAGCATTTCCTCGACCTGGGCGCCGATCACCTTGGGCATGCCCATGCCACCAAACGCCGGGGCGCCCGTCACACCCACCCAGCCATCGGCCGCGTAGGTCCGGTAGGCGTCGACGAAGCCATCCGGGGTCGTCACCGTGCCGGCCTCGAAGCGACAGCCTTGTTCGTCGCCGCTGCGGTTGAGCGGCGCCACGACCTGGGCGATGACCTTGCCAGCCTGTTCGAGCACGGCCTTGGCGGTATCGGCATCGACCTGCTCCACCAGTGCAGGCGTCTGCGCCCACCAGGCCGGGATATCGAAGACTTCGTTGAACAGAAAATCCATATCGCGCAAAGGCGCAAGGTAATCAGACATGAGACGAACACTCGGCTTCTTGGTTGTTGGAGTGCAGCCCACCTTGGGTGCGGGGGCCGGTGACGGTCGCCCGGACCTCGTCGCCGGGCAGGAGGAAGTACGACAGCGCCGGGATCAGCACCAGCGCGCCGAGCATGTTCCACAGGAACATGAAGGTCAGCAGCAGGCCCATGTCGGCCTGGAACTTGATCGGTGACCAGGCCCAGCCCACCACACCGGCGGCCAAGGTGATGCCCACCAGGCCCACGACCCGGCCGGTGAAGGCCACCGCGTTCTGGTAGGCCTGGGCCAGCGAGAGGCCCTTGCGCTGGTAGTGCAGTTGCACGCTGAGCAGGTACAGGGCGTAATCCACTCCGATACCCACGCCCAGGGCGATCACTGGCAAGGTGGCGACCTTCACACCAATGCCCATGGCCACCATCAGTGCCTCGCACAGCACCGAGGTGAGCATCAGCGGCAGTACCGCTACCAAAGTGGCGCGCCAGCTGCGGAACGTCACCAGGCAGAACAGCGTGACGGCCAGGTACACCAGCAACAGCATGGTGCGGTTGGCCTCGCGCACCACGATGTTGGTGGCGGCCTCGATCCCGGCGCTGCCGGCGGCCAGCAGGAACTGCCGATCATCACTGCTGTTGGCCTGGGCGAAGCGCTCGGCGGCAGCCACCACCTCGTCCAGGGTGTCGGCCTTGTGGTCCTTGAGGTAGGCGATCACCGGCATCAGCGAGCAATCGTTGTTGAACAGCTCAGGGGCATTGACCGAGGCCTGCTGCGCGGCGTAGTTGAGCACATCCTGGTTGCGCTGGATGCTGTTGAGCTTGGGGTTGCCCTCGTAGGTACCGGCGGTGATCTGGCGCACGGCGTTGGTCAGCGACAGCGTGGTCTGCACCCCTGGCAGCTGTTGCAACTCCCAGGCCAGGCGATCGGCCAACACCAACGTCTGGTAGCGCAGACAGCCTTCAGGCGCGGTCTTGACCATGACCGCGAAGGTGTCGCTGGAGAGCGCGTAATGGTCGGTGATGTAGGCGTTGTCGCGGTTGTAGCGCGAGTCGGCGTGCAGCTCCGGGGCGCCGCTGTCCAGATCGCCGATCTTCAGTTGCAGGCTGGTCCACAGCCCCCCTGCCCCCATTGCCACGGACACCAGCACCGCCGCCGTGGCCCACTTGCGCTCGGTAAAGCGGTCTAGCACATCCCACAGTTTGCCGAAGCCCCGGTGCGCGGCGGCGCGCGAATCGATGCGCAAGGCGCGCTCGGCAGCCTTGCGTCCGACACCGATGTACGACAGCGCCACCGGCATCAACAGCAGCGAGGTGAAGATCAGCACCGCCACGCCGATGCTGGCGGTGATGGCTAGGTCCTTGATTACCGGAATGTCGATCAGCATCAGCACGGCAAAGCCCACCGCGTCGGCCAGCAGCGCCGTCACCCCGGCCACGAACAGGCGGCGGAAGGTGTAGCGAGCCGCGACCTGGCGGTGGGTGCCGCGCCCGATGTCCTGCATGATGCCGTTCATCTTCTGCGCGGCGTGGGACACGCCGATGGCGAAGATCAAGAACGGCACCAGAATCGAGTACGGATCGATCGCGTAGCCCAGCCAGGCGACGATGCCCAACTGCCAGACCACCGCGGTCAGCGAGCACAACACCACCAGCAAGGTACTGCGCACGCAGCGGGTGTACAGGTAGATGATCACCAGACTCGTGACCACTGCCAGGGCGAAGAACAGCATCACCTGGATCAAACCGTCGATCAGGTCGCCCATCAGCTTGGCGAAGCCGATCACGTGGACCTTGTAGGGGCCGGCCGCTTCGTAGTGGCTGCGCAGCTGTTCGAGCTGACGGGAGAACGCGTGGTAGTCCACGCCACGGCCGGTGGCCGAATCCCGGTCGAGCAGCGGCACCACCAGCATGCTCGACTTGAAGTCGCGGGCCACCAGGCTGCCGACGATGTTGGCGCGCTCGATGTTCTGACGCAGTTGCTCGATATCCGCCTGGGCACCCTGGTAGCCGTCCGGCATCACCGGGCCGCCCTGGAAGCCCTCTTCAGTGACCTCGGCCCAGCGCACCGCCGGGCTCCACAACGACTTCATCCAGGCGCGGTCCACGCCCTGGCTGAGAAACAACTCGTCGTTGATGTGCCGCAGCGCCTGCAGGTAGGCCGGGTCGAAGATGTCGCCCTCGGTGGCCTCCACCACCACCCGCAACGAATTGCCCAGGCCGCGCAGGGACTGGCGGTTGTCCAGGTAGTTCTGGATGTAGGGATGGCTCTGCGGAATCATCTTCTCGAAGCTTGGACGCAGCTCCAGGCGGGTCAGCGCCACATAGCCCAGTACCAGCGTGGCCAGGCACATGGCGAGCACGAACGCCAAGCGATGGTTGAACACCAGGCGCTCCAGCCCGTTGCCCGAGCGCGTGTCGAAGTCTTCGAGGTTGCGGATCACCGGCAGGGTGTCTTGTTGGATATCGGCCATCAGGGTTTTCTCTTGTTAGGGACGGCGCTTACTGGAGCGCCAGCGTGCGTACGCCGCGCTCGCCCACCAGCACCAGGTCGGTGGCGGTGTCAAAGGCGCTGGCACTCACGGGAGTGCGCGAGGCTTGGCGCACCAGGATGAAACTGGCGCCCCCATCGCGGCTTTGCAGCAGGTCACCGGCCTGGCTCGACAGCCAGAACTGGCCGTTGCTGTCCTGGCTGGCAGCGGTGAGGCTGGTGGCCAGGCCCGTGTTCACCGGCTGCCAGTTCAGGCCGCCATCGGTGCTGCGGTAGGCATGGCCGCGCAGCCCGTAGGCCAGCAGCACCCCCGCTTTGCCGGTGATGCCGAAGAACGTGCCGCTGTAGGGCGTGGTCAGCCGGGTGAAACGCTGGCCGGCGGCATCGAGCTTGAGCAGCAGGCCCTGCTCGCCGGTGATGTACAGCGCGCCGTCGATCTGGGCCAGGCTGGTCAGGTGCAGGCCCTGGGGGTTGTCGCTGCGCTCGAGCCAGGGCGTCCAGCTGCGCCCGCCGTCAGTGGTGTGCAGCAGCAGATTGAACACGCCGACGGCAAAGCCGTGCTGTTCATCGGTGAACCACACATCCAGCAGCGGCTTGTCAGCACCTTCGGCCACAAGGCGCTCGCCCTCGGCCACCCAGGCGGCCCAGCGTTCATCCTGCGGGGCGGCCTGGGCCTGGGCGCGGTACCAGGCGAGTACTTGCTCTGCGAGCACGCGACCGTCCAGCTGTTTTTCCCAATGCTCACCGCCATCGCCGCTGTGCAGGATCACCCCGTCGTTGCCCACGGCCCAGCCACTGCGGGGAGTGGGAAAGCTCACAGCATTGAGGTCGGCGCTGACCGGTACCTGAGCCTGCTGCCAGTGCGCGCCGTGGTCATCGGAATACACGATGTGCCCACGGGGGCCGACAGCCACCAACCGCTCACCGGCACGGCCCACATCGCGCAAGGAGCTGACCGGCGCCAGCGCGCTGGGCATCGCTGGCAGGTCCAGCACATCCACGTAGGGCGCGGCCTGGGCCAGGCCATGCAGGGCGGCACAGAGCATCAGCACCTGGGCGCTTGATTTGAAGACAGACATCCTGAACCTCCCGATTCGTCGGACGAGGCCTGCGCAAGGCAACCGCGCAAGCCCCAGGCACTCAGCGAATACCGGCCCCCGCCAGGGACTCGGGCGACCATTGGGTCTTGGACAGGGGGTCGATGTAGCGGATACCGCCGTAGGCACCGACCACGCCATTGAGGTTGTAGGTGCCACCGATCAGGTCGTAGATCATGAACGGCGTGGCATCGGGGGTGGTCTTGTCGTAGCTCTGGGTGAGGAAGGCGAACGAGCCACGGTACAGCTGGCCACGGGCGTCGTACTGGTCCGAGGCCAGGGCGACCCAGCTGTCTTCATCGAGGTAGAAGCGACGCTTGTGGTAGATGTGGCGCGCGCCGTCCTTGAGCTTGCCCTCCACCACCCAGACCCGGTGCTTCTCCCAGCGCACGAACTGCGGCGCCAGGTGGTTGGGCGTGGTCAGCTGGCTGACATCGGTGTTGTAGGTCAGCTTGTAGGTGTTGTACGGCACGTACATTTCCTGCTTGCCCACCAGGGTCCAGTCGTAGCGGTCCAGGGCGCCGTTGAAGACGAACACGTCATCGTAGGTGCCCGAGCCCGAAGTGCCCGGGTTGGGTGTGTCGTAAGCCAGGTTCGGCGCCAGCTTCACCCGGCGCTGGCCCGGCAGGTACTGCCAGGCGCTACGTGGCTGGGCCAGGGGGTTGGCGGCGTCGCGCAGCATCATCGCTTCGCCGGCGCGGCGGGCTGGGGCGGTGTACACCAGTTTCATCTGGTAGTAGGTGTCCTTGGCGCCGATGGTCTTGCCCATGTCCTCATAGACCGGGTAGCTGATGTTGGCCTGGCCTGTGGTGGACAAGGTGGCCTTGCCGGCCGCATCGACGTTCCAGGAGTCGTACTTGGCGGTCATGCTCACGCCCTGGTAGCGCAGCAGGAAGTTCCACATGGCCTCGGCGCCGGTCTGCGGAATCGGGAACGGGATGCCCGGCAGCACGTTGTCCACCGCGGTACCGCCTTCCTGGCTGCGGGCGCCGGTGGCGTTCTTGAGGGTGTTGTCCAGCACCGGCTGCGGCAATGCGACGGTGCGGTGTGTCGGGTAGACATCCACCTGGAAGGTCGGGAAGCGCTTGAGCAGCTCCAGGGTGGTGGCGGTGAGCTGCGCCTTGTACTGCTCGGCGTTGGCAGCGTTGATCACCAGCAGCGGCTTCTCGCTGGCGAAGGGGTCCGGGCGCATGCTAGCGCCCTGCTGGTAGCTGGCCGGCGGGGTGACCAGGCCGCCCTGGTAGGCCGGGATGCTGCCGTCGGCGCTGGCAGCCTTTTCGGCCCCCACCGACGTCAGGCTGGTGCCCAGGCGCGCGGCCTGGTCACTGGAGACTGCCGCCTGGGCGACACTGAGGGCGAGCAGCGACAGGCACGAGGCCAGCAGGGTGTTGTGCAACGTTTTCATGATTGGGGGTTCCTGTACTCAGAAGGTGGTCTTGAGGGTCAGGTAGAGCGCACCACGGTCCTCGGTGGTGGCGCCGCCACCGGAGAAGGAGGCGTAGCCGCCGCCATAGCAGGTGTAATCCTGCTCACCATCCAGGGCATTGGGGGTCGAGCCGTCGGTCTGGCCGTCCTTGCAGGACTCGGCCTTGCCGAAGCTGTCGACGTATTTGAGATCGACGAAATACTGGTTGTAGAGCGCAGCGCTCACACCGACGGCGTAGTTGCCGGTGTCTTCGGCGCCACCGCCCTGGACCGGCGACACACCGTCCAGGCCGACGTTGATCGACAGCGGCAGGCTCATGTCCACGCCGGGGAACACCTGGTACCAGGTGGGGGTGAAGTTGACCGCGATGCCCCAGTTGTCACGGGTGGGCTTGTCGATGCCGCGGTAGCTGCCCTTGCCCTTGTACAAGGCCTCGTTGTGGCTATCGAGCTTGAGCAGGTTGCTGTAGAACAGCTCGCCCAACAGGGTCGCGGAGTCGAACAGCGGCGTGTCGCCGATGCTCATCAGCCCGTTGAGGGTCCAGTGCAGGGTGTCGCCGGTGGCGCTCATGCTGTCGCCATCGTGTGGGGTCTCGTAGACCACGCCGCTGCTGGGCAGGCGCGGCGGCAACAGGCCGAAGCCATTGCCCAGGCCGCCCTGGCCGGGCGCGCTGACGATCGCCGGGATGCTCGACAGCGGCATGTTGTGGCGGATGTTCAGGTCGCTGCCGACGCTGATGCCACCGACGTCCTTGGACAGGCTCAGGCCATAGATGTCGATATCGTCGGCATAGGCGAACTGGTACGTGGCGCTCTGTAGCGAGTTGTACAGGTTGCCCACGGCGCCCGGCAGCCCGGCTGGCGGGTTGCCGAACGGGCCGCGAGCGACGGTCAGGCCGCGGGCATCGAGCCAGGCCTGGGGCAGGATCTCCGAGCTCTTGCGGTAGTAGAAGCCCAAGGTGCCATCCAGCCATTCGGGCGACCATTTGGCCATGACGCCCCAGTCGCCGCGCTTGCGCGGGGTGAGGTCGTGGCCACGGCGAATGTTGGTCAAGGCGCCCTGCACCGGAATCAGCCCCGGGGTGCCGGTGTGACCGAGCAGGAAGCTCTGGGCGCCCTCGCCTACCAGGTCCGAGCCGCCGTAATAGGTGCCCGCTTCCGGCAGTCGGGCGGCGTCCCAATCCAGGAAGTACTGGGCGCCCAGGGTCAGTTCGGGATTGACCAAAAACGAGGCCGACAGCTGGTTACGCGGCACGAACAGCTCCTTGGCCTCGGTGCCGGGCGAGGCCGCAAGCTTGGCCAGGTCCAGGCCGGACTGCCCATAACTCAGCGAATGCACCGGGTTGAGCAGGGTCTCGCCCCAGAACAGGTTGTGCTGGCCGAGTTTGCCGCTGAGTTCGGACGTCTCGCCCACCTCGGTGCGCATGAACACGAACGCATCGAGCACTTCACCGGACGGCCCGCTGTAGTAGCGCTGGGCGTAGTTGCTCAGGTGCGGACTGCCCAGCGGCACACCGGTGCCGGGCAGGCCATTGAGGCTGGGGTTGATGCCCGATTGCTCGCCGTTGCCGTTGACGAAGGGGTTGGCATTGGAGCCGGTGTTGTCGTAGGCCTTGTCGTACCAGCTGGCGGCGCTGACACGAAAGCCCATGCGCTGCTGATAGATCACATCCAGTTCAGTCAGCAGGTCGACCCGGTTGGTGATGGTGGTACCGGCCTTGCGGAAGTTGTAGTCGCCGTCGTTGTTGTTCGGCGTGGCCAGCATGCGCTTGTCGGCGCTCTGGGTGCGGACGCCGTAGTTGTACTTGATGGTGTTGTCCAGGCGAACGGACCAGTCCTCATGGCCGGTATCGACTTCGAAGGCCTGGGCACCAGGCAAGGTGAGCAGGCCAACGGTGCAGACCAGCAGACAGTGGGTGCGTGACTTGGGCATTGCGTGACTCCGGTTATTGTTATTGTTCTGTTCACCGCCCGTCGTGCGCGGGCGTTGGTCAAGCGGTATTGCGGTATCAGCGGTCGAGTTGTTGGATCAGCGCCTCGGCCTGGGGCCAGGGGCCAAAACCGGCAGCCGGGTTGAGATGGCCGACCGCGCCCAGCGCCAGCAACTCGCTGCCCCAGGCCTTGGCCATGGCGACGGCGGCGTCCAGGCTGGCCAGGTGATCGTTGCTGCTGGCCGCGACGATGCTGGGGAACGGCAACGGCGCGAGCGGCAAGGGTGTCCAGCCGTTTTCCTGCAGGCGTTCGGGGCTTGGGTAGGCGGCGGGCCACTGGGCCTGCAAGTCCGGCGGTGCGGCCAGCAGCGCGCCCTTGATCGGCCGCTGATGGCGCGCCGCCCAGTGGGCCACCATCAGCACCCCGGCGCTGTGGGCCACCAGCACCACATCGCCGTCGATCTGCTCGATCTCGCGCTGGATTGCCTCGACCCGGGCATTGCAGTCCAGGCCATTGATCTCCAGCGGCGGCACCGTACGCACCTTGGCCAGGCGTGCGTGGAGCAAGGTCTGCCAATGCTCGGCAACGTGCTCGCGCAGGCCGGGAACGATCAAGACGGTCGCGTTGGTATGCAGTTTTTCCACGTCGGCACCTCAGCCAGGGGTGGTGCGCCACCTGGTCGCAGGGGCGCGTTGGACCTCACAGTAATGAGCGGTCCAGCCAGGCGCTTTACATTGGGCGTCAGTGACTTTTCATTTGATGACAGCGACTTTGCCGGGGGTCGGCATCGCCTGGGTTATGGGGAAATGGCCGAAATTTCCAGACCAACAGCAGCTTCTCATTTGGTGACACCCGAGCTATAAGAAGAGACCCGTGGGCCGTCGCGGGTCACCTAATGAGAACGCGTGGAAAACAATAAAATGACCGCCCTCGTACGTGCTGCAAGCCTGACCAACTACCTCGAAGTGTCCCGTCATCTGGGGCTGAACCCCCATGCCTTGCTGGCCCAGGTCGGGCTCAGCGCCAGCCTTCTGGACGACCCCAACCAGCGCATCCCAGCCGCCACGGTGATCGCCTTGCTGGAGGCTTCGGCACAGGCCAGCCAGTGCGAGACGTTCGGCCTGCGCATGGCGGAACTGCGCCAACTGTCGGACTTCGGCGAGATCAGCCTGCTGCTCAGCCACCAGCGCACCCTGCGCGATGCCTTGCAGGTAATCGTGCAGTATCGGCACTTGCTCAACGATGCCTTGGCCATCCATGTCGAGGAAGCCGGCAAGACGGTGATCATTCGCGAAGAGGTGGTCACCGACCGCGCCCACGGCAGTCGCCAGGCCACGGAGCTGGCCATCGGCGTGATGCTGCGCCTGTGCGCGGCCCTGCTAGGCGCGCATTGGCGGCCGATCAGCGCCAACTTCACCCACACCGCGCCCGCCGATCCGACCATCCACCGGCGTATCTTCGGCTGCAAGCTGGTGTTCGGCAGTGAGTTCAACGGCATCGTGTGCCCGGCGACCGACCTTGACACCACCACCCCACTGGCCAACGAAGCCATGGCACGCCTGGCCCAGCGCTACCTGGACACCCTGCAGGCCAGCGGCACACCGTCGCTGGAGCTGGAAATGCGCAAGACCATCTACCTGCTGCTGCCCATGGGCCGCGCTACCATCGAACAGGTGGCGCAGACCCAAGGCATGAACGTGCGCACGCTACAGCGGCGCCTGGAGGACTGTGGCGTGACCTTCAGTGACCTGGTCAACGGCGTGCGCCGCGACCTGGTGCTGCGCTACCTGGAGAACCCCAATTATTCGCTGGGACGCATTGCCGACATGCTCGGCTATTCGATGCCCAGCTCCTTCACCCGCTGGTTCATCGCCCAGTTCGGCATGCCGCCGGCCAGCTGGCGGGCCAGTCATCCGCCCTCGGCGGCGCATTGAAGTGCTTGGGGCCGCAGCGCAGCCCCGGGGGATCAGCAGGCCACCTCGGCCTCGATCAGGATGAACACGGCCTCCCCTTCCCGCTCCACCGGATAACGGGCCACCTTTAGCACCGTGGAATTGAGCAGGTACCCGCTGGTCAGGTCGAAGCGAAGCCCATGGGCGCAGCACTGGATAATGCGTCCTTCCAGGCGCCCACCGCACAACGAGGCCCCCTGGTGCGGGCAACTGTCGTCGATGACATAGAGCACACCCTCGACATCGAACAAGGCCAGGCTTTTATCCTGATACTCGAACAACGCCCTGCCGTTACGCGGCGGCAACTTGCCCGGAGGCACCGCGACACGCCGGCTCATGCCGGTTGCGCTTCGCACAAGGCCTCGAACAACACATCAGCAGGTTGCGCGCCCGACACCACTCGACGCCGGTCGACGACAAAACACGGCACCCCACCCGCCGCCCGCCCCTGCTCGCCCATGAATGGCCGTGCATCCTCGCGCAGGCAATCGGCAACCTGCGCGTGCATCAGGCCACAGCCCTGGGCGATGGCGAGCAAGGTCGTGCGATCGCCCAGGTCCTGCCCTTCATGGAAATACGCCGCGAACAATCGCATCAGCAAGGCATCGGCCTGTTGCCGGTTGCCCAGCGCCTGCACGCGCTGCAACAGACGATGGGCATTGGCGGTATTGGGCATGCGCCGGATCCGGGCAAATTCGATGTGCTCACCCACCGCGCTCGCCGCGTCGCGCACCTGGGCCTGGCGCTGGCGCACCGCTTCGTCGCTGCCCAGCCGCTCGCGGTAGAACGCCTCGAACGGCACCCCTTCAGCAGCAAGGCCAGGCAGCAACTGCACACCCTGCCAGTGCACCCGGACCTGGCGCTGCGGCTGCTCGCGACGCAACCGCGCCAGGGCCTGGTCCAGGTGGCGCTGGCCAATCAGGCACCACGGGCAAATGAAGTCAAAGAACACATCCAACGTCACCGTCTGCATCATGGCTGCGCTCCAGGGACCAGGGTCGGCTCGTTGTCCTGCAGACGGGCCATGTCCCGGTGGTAGTGACGCTTGGCGATGAAGAACACCAGCGCAGCGCCAAGGCTCATCAGCGGTACCAACTGCATCGCCGCGTGCAGGCCAAGCACATCGGATACGCGCCCGGTGATCAACGGTCCGGTGGCCAGGCCCAGCAGGTTGTTGGCCAAGGTCAGGGTGGCGAACGCCGTGCCGTGCACCGAATAGTGAGTCAGGTTCGCGACCATCGCACTGGACGGCCCGCTGGTGCCTGCCGCGACCATCATCCCCAGGCAGATCAGCACCAGTTGCGCCGTGCCCGTGGGCAAGGCGAAGGCCACCGACAGCAGCAGGCAACTGCCCAGGCAATAGGCAATGGCCAGGCTGATCTTGCGGTCCTGGCGCACACGCCCCAGGCGGTCGCAGAGCATAGCGCAGAGGATCATGCCCACACCGCTGCACAGCACGATGATCGCGGCGATCACCCCGGCCCGGTCGGTGCCCATGGCGTAGTAGCGGCTCAGGTAGCTGGGCATCCACACGATCACCGTGCCGCCGACGAACAGCTGCAGGCCGCTGCCGACATAGGCGGCGATCACCGAGCGGCTGCTGTACAGGGTGCGCAACGGCCGGGCTGCCTTGCACAGGGCCTTGTCCAGCCGCCGCGGCGCGACCTTGGCCTCCTTGACCACCATCGGATAGATCAGGGCCAGCAGCAACCCGAACAACGCCATGCCGGCGAACGACCAACGCCAGCCGAAATGCTCGGCCAGCACCCCGCCCAGAGCCATGCCCAACACCGAGCCGAACATGCCACCAGCCATGAAGGCGCCCGCCAGGGTGGCGCGCATGTCACGGGGGAATACCGCGACCACCACGGCGATGCCGACGCTGCCGTAGGCAGCCTCGCCCACCCCCACCAGAAACCGCGCCACGAACATCTGCGGGTAGTTCTGCGCCAGGGCGCAGCCCAAGGTGGCCAGGCTCCAGAGCACGGCCATCAGCACCAGGCTGCGGACCCGGCCGAAGCGGTCGGCTAGCAGCGACAACGGAAAGGTCAGAAGCCCCACCATCAGCGCGACAATGCCGCTGAGCAGCCCCAGCTGGCTGTCGCTCAGGACCCATTCTTGCTTGAGCAGAGGAAAGACCGCATTGAGTACCTGTCGCGACATGTAGTCGGAGATCAACAGGCCAAAGGTCAAGGCAAAGACCACCCAGGCATAGCGCCTGGATATGCCACGGGAAGTGTCAGCGTCATCGTCTGCGGCGCTGGCGAGATAGGCGGCCATGCTGCCTCCTTGGGGTATCTGGCGTGGATGTTGTTTTTGTTGTTATGAGATGAAGCCAAAAAACCTGGGCCGCCTCTAAAGACGCGGTCTTGCGCCGCGATAGGGCTGCAAAGCAGCCCAAGCCATCGTTGCAGCGACGTCAATCTTTCGGGCCGCAAGACCGCGTCTACAGGGCCCACGCGCCATCAGGCGCGCTGCGGCACGCCCTTGCGTCCGGGCTGGCGGTTGGGCGCCATGCCGTTGGCCTTGAGTGTCTGCTCGATGCTGCTGTACTGCTCGCCAATGCGATAGATGGCGCGGGCCTCTTTGCCGGTAGCGATTTCCCGGCCCAGCTCGTGGGCCACGCGCACGGTCTGCTGGATCTGCTGCACCGAGGTGAAGCGCTTGCCGTGCTGGTCGATGATGGTGTCTTCGTTGCCACAGCGCGGGTGCAGGCCCATGGCCAATGCCATGGTGTTGAACGGCAGCACGTTCTTGAGCAGCGATTCGGCGGTCAGGGTGCAGCCATCCGGCGCGCGGTGGATGAAGTTGAAGAAGTTGAACGGGTTGGGGCCGTCGAAACCGCCGCCGATGCCGATCCAGGTCAGATTCAGCGGGCCCATGTAGTCGCCCCGACGCACGATGCGCTCGAGGGTTTCCAGGGCGTGCATGCCGGTCAGTTGGAAGTGCGGCTGGATGTTGCTGGCCTGCAGGCGACGCAGGTGCTCGCGCACCCAGGCCGGCCCGGCTGGCACGGTCATTTCGCTGTAGGCCGCCTGGATGGCCGGGTGGGCCAGGGAGGTGCCTTCGAGGTACTCGGGGTACAGCAGCTCCATGATGTTCATCTGGGTGGTGTTGATCGCCACCGTCACCTGGTCGGGCTTGGGCGTCAGTTCGGCCAGCATGTGCCGGGTGTCGTCTGACAGCCACTTGGCCGCCTCGCCCTCGCTCTCCGGGGCAAAGGAAATCGAGCCGCCCACCTGGATGATCATGTCCGGTACCGCTTCACGTACGCCGGCGATCAGCTCGTTGAACTTGGACAGGCGCTTGGAGCCCTTGCCGTCCAGCTCGCGCACGTGCAGGTGCAGCACGGTGGCGCCGGCCTCGTAGCAGTCGACTGCCTTTTGCACCTGCTCGTCCATGGTCAGCGGGATGTCTTCGGGGAAGTCCTCGGGCATCCACTCCGGGCCATAAGGGGCCACGGTGATCACCACCTTTTCCATGTTTTCCGGGTGCAACGAGTCGTCGAAGAATTGCATGAAGTAGCCCTCGCTATTGTTATTGTCCTGGTGCCGCCAACCGGCGGCGGGTGACTCAGAATGTGCGATCGCCTTTGATCCCGGCCCGCTCCATCTTGCGGTGACAGGGCGGGTAGTCCATGACCGCGTAATGCTGGGTGCTGCGGTTGTCCCAGATGGCGATGCTGCCCGGCGACCAGCGCCAGCGGACCTGGTACTCGGGCAAGTAGGCCTGACTGACCAGATAGCGCAGCAGGTCTCCGGCACCGGGGTTGGCGTCCTGGCCGAAGCGCACCCGCTGCGGGGTGTGGTAGTTGGTGAAATGGGTGGTGAAGGCGTTGACGAACAGCACCTGCTCCCCGGTTTCCGGGTGGGTGCGCACTACCGGGTGCTCGGCGTCGGGGTACTGGGCCTTCAGCGCCAGGCGTTTTTCCAGCGGCATGGCGGCACCGAAGCTCGCCTCGATGCTGTGGCGTGCGCGCAGGCCTTCGATCTTGGCTTTCACCTCATCCGGCAGGTTCTGGTAGGCCAGCACCATGTTCGCCCACATGGTGTCGCCCCCCACCGGCGGACACTCCACGCAGCGCAGCACACAGCCCATGGGCGGGGCCTCGCGCCAGGTGGCGTCGGTGTGCCAGGCGTTTTCGTAACGGTCGGCCGGCTGGTCGGGGCGCTTGTAGATCTGCACCAGGCCTGGGTGGTCCGGATCGCTGCCGGCCACCGGATGATCCTCCAGTTCACCGAAGCGCCGAGCGAAGGCCACATGCTCGGCGCGGGTGATGGCCTGGTCGCGCAGGAACAGCACGCGGTGCTTGAGCAATTGCGCACGGATCTGTTCGAACAGAACATCGTCGTGGATCGCATCCGCCAGCTTGACCCCGATCAGCTCGGCACCGATGGCGCAGGTCAGTTGTTCTACGTGCATGGTGTTGCCCTCTTCAGATGATGAAGATCGACGAGCCGGTGGTTTTGCGTGCTTCCAGGTCACGATGGGCCTGGACCGCGTCCTGCAAGGCGTAGTGCTGGTTGATCTCGATCTTGATGCGACCGCTGCTGACATGGTCGAACAGCTCGCCGGCAAGATCGGCTTTCTCGGCCGGATCGGCGATGTAGTCGGCCAGCGCCGGACGGGTCAGGTGCAGGGAACCCTTGATCGCCAGCAACTGCGGGTCGAACGGCTCGATGGTGCCGGAGGCGGTGCCGACGCAAACCATCAGCCCGCGACGCTTGAGCGAGTCGAGCGAGGCCATGAAGGTGCTGCGGCCAACGCTGTCGAATACCACGTTCACACCGACCCCGTCGGTGAGTTCGCGCACGCGCTTGGCCACGTCCTCGACGCTGTAGTTGATGGTGTGGGTGCAACCGTGCGCGCGGGCAAGCTCGGCCTTGGCCTCGGTGGACACCGTGCCGATCACATTCACGCCCAACAGCTTGGCCCACTGCGAGACGATCAGGCCGACGCCACCGGCGGCGGCGTGCAGCAGCACCGTGTCACCGGGCTTGAAGTCGTACAGCCGGCGCATCAGGTAGGCCGAGGTCAGGCCACGCATGGTCATGGCCGCCGCGGTTTCGAAGGCGATGGTTTCCGGCAGTTTGATCAGCGCATTGGCCGGGATCAGGCGCTCGGTGCAGTAGGCGCCCAAGGTGTTGAGAAAGCCGGTGTAGGTCACCCGGTCGCCCACCACCACGCCGGTCACGCCCTCGCCCACCGCCTGCACCACGCCGGCCGCTTCGACGCCGATGCCGTTGGGCATCGGGATCGGATAGGTGCCATTGCGAAAATACGTATCGGCGTAGTTCAGGCCCACTGCCACATGGCGCAAGCGCACCTGGCCAGGCCCCGGTTCGCCGACCTCGGCATCTTCATAGCGCAATACCTCGGGACCGCCAGGTTCATAGAAGCGTACGACTTTGGCCATGCTTTCACTCCAATCGATCGATCTGGACGCAGTGCGTCAGTTCAGGTTGATTGGACTCTAAGCGCTGCGCCCGGCAGGTGCTTCGCATCCGACGACACGGGTTTTTCATTTGGTGACAGCGAGCGGCGCTTCGTCACGGGCCATCCTGGTGACAGGCATATCGCCAGGGTCTGGCTATGCTTGCTAGGCGCGTGCGCAGCGCACGCCTAACCGGAATCGACGACATGGAAAGAAGCCCGATGAAACTCACCCGCTCCCTCGCCCTTGCTTCGCTGACCTGCGCCGCCAGTTTCACCGTCGTTGCGGCCCCGCTGCCGCTGGGCAGTGAAGCCCTGGAAAGCCACGTCTCCACCCATGTACTGGCGGTGGATGCGCCGAACTACCAGGTCACCGTCGAAGGCCCCAACCAGAAACCTGTGACCTTCCAGCTCACCGAGAAAGCCAAGGCCTTGCCCAACCTCAAGGTGGGGGACAACGTGGACATCTACGTGACCCGGGCGGTCGCCTACGAACTCAATACCGAGGTCGGTGGTGCGCCGAAGATGAGCGAGGAGTCCGGCACCATCCGCGCCACCAAGGACAACCCCAACCCCGGCGGCGAGGCGTTCCGCCAGGTCAAGGTCACTTCCAAGATCAGCAAGATCGACCTGAAGAACCATGAAGTGACCCTGCTGCCGCCGGAAGGCAAGGTGCAGGTGGTCAAGGTCGAGAACCCTGATCTACAAGCGCGCATGAAGAACCTCAAGGTCGGCCAGACGGTCGATGCCATCTACACCGAGGTGCTGCGCGTCGAGACCTCACGCTGAAGGTGTGGCGGTGTTGCAGCCCATCGTAGGCTTTGCCCCACAGGTCCAAGCGCGACGTGGTACCTGTGGGCCTTCATTCGGCGCTCGGCCATTGCGCCTGCAAGAACGCCATCAACGCCCCCGCCGCCGGTGACAGGCTGCGCCCCTTGCGGGTGAGCATGCCGATCTGGCGCTCCACCTTGGGCGCGGCCAAGGGCAGGAAGGCGAGTTTTTCGTTTTCCAGCGGAAACGCCAGGTACGGCAGGGTACTGATCCCTACCCCTTCTTCCAACATCGCGATCAACGAAATCATGTTGGAGACGAACAACCGCCTGTGCTCCAGCAAACACGCTGCATCCGTGCCTTCCAGTAGCCGCGAGGTGCCGTTGCCGATCATCGGCAGGCCCTGCAGCTGCGACCAATGCAAGGCCCCGCCCACTTGCACCAGTGGATGATCGGCCCGGCACACCACGCCCACCTGGTCATGGGCGATCGGCATGAACTCGATCTGCTCGTCCTCCATCCACAGGCTACTGATCCCGAAGTCCACCTGCCCCTTGGTCAACAGTTGCTGGACACTTTCGGCCGTGCCGTCCTGGATGCTGACTTGCACGTTCGGGTGCTCGGCCACGAAACGCGCCAACGGCCCTGGCAGCAAACGGCTGGCCACCGAGGGCACGGTGGCGATGCTGACCTGGCCAATCTCGTGCCGGGCCAGCAAGGTGGCCTCGCGGGCGATGCGGTCGTGGTGTTCGATCAAGCCGCGAAACAGCGGCAGGCAATGCTCGCCGAACGGCGTGAGCTCCACGCGGCCACCGCCCTTCTCGACCAGGGCCTGGCCCAGTTTCTGCTCCAGCTCCCGCACCGCCAGGGAAATGGCCGGTTGGGTGCGAAACGCCTGGCGTGCGGCGGCGTGGAAGCTCTTGAGTTCGGCGACCAGCACGAAATAGCGCAGTTGGGCAATCTTCAGTTCGGGCAGCATGGTTAGCGATCCTTATCAAAGCATTTTTTTTATTAATTTTTATTTGCTGCATATTGCTCGCAAGATGAGAGCCAGGCAAACGGAGGCTTTCATCCATGACGTACAAGAACTACATCGATGGCCAGTGGTGCGAAGGCCAGGCCACCCTGGCGAATCACAGCCCCTCGGATACTCGCGACCTGATCGGCGAGTACCACCAGGCCAGCGCCGAACAGGCCCGCCAGGCGATCCAGGCTGCCCGCGCCGCACAACCCCTGTGGGCCGCCTCGGGCCTTGAGGCCCGCCAGCAGGTGCTGATGGCCATCGGCGACGAGCTGATCGCCCGCAAGGAAGAACTCGGCGAGCTGCTCTCGCGTGAAGAAGGCAAGCCGCTGGCCGAAGGCATCGGCGAGGTCAACCGCAGCGGCCAGTTCTTCCACTACTACGCCGCCGAAGTGCTGCGCCAGATGGGCGAGACCGCCGCCTCCGTGCGTCCAGGGATCGACATCGAAGTGCACCGCGAGCCAGTGGGCGTGGTAGGCATCATCACCCCGTGGAACTTCCCCATGGCTACGGCGGCCTGGAAGATCGCCCCGGCCCTGGCCTTCGGCAATGCCGTGGTGTTCAAGCCGGCCAATCTGGTGCCGGCCAGCGCCTGGGCCTTGACCGAGATCATCAGCCGCCAAGGCCTGCCCGCCGGCACCTTCAACCTGGTCATGGGCAGCGGCGCCAGCGTCGGCGAAACCCTGGTCAACTCGGCCGACATCGACGCCCTGACCTTCACCGGATCCCTGGAAACCGGCCGCCGCGTCGCCGTTGCCACCGCCGGCAACCTGGTGCGCTGCCAGCTGGAGATGGGCAGCAAGAACGCTCTGGTGGTGATGGACGACGCCGACCTGGACCTGGCGGTGGAATGCGCGCTCAACGGGGCGTTCTTCGGCACCGGGCAGAAGTGCACGGCGTCTTCGCGCTTGATCGTCTGCGAGGCAATCCACGACCGCTTTGTCGAGGCCCTGCGCCTGCGCATGCGCCAGCTCAAGGTCGGCCATGCCCTGCAAGCCGGGGTGCAGATCGGCCCGGTCGCCGATGCGCGCCAGCTGGAGCAGAACCTGGAGTACCTGCACCTGGCCCAGTCCGAAGGCGCCACCTTGATCGAAGGCGGCGAACGCCTGCAGCTGGACACCGACGGCTATTACATGCGCCCGGCGCTGTTCATCGACAGCCGCAACGACATGCGCATCAACCGCGAAGAGGTCTTTGGCCCCATCGCCTGCGTAATCCGCGTGCGCGACTTCGAAGAGGCCCTAGCCACGCTCAACGACACCCAATACGGCCTCACCGCCGGCATCATCACCCAGTCCCTGCGCCACGCCAGTGAGTTCAAGCGCCGCGCCCAGACCGGCTGCGTGATGGTCAACCTGCCCACCGCCGGCACCGACTACCACGTGCCGTTCGGCGGGCGCAAAGCGTCGAGCTTCGGCCCGCGCGAACAGGGCCAGTACGCCCGCGACTTCTACACCGTGGTCAAGACCACCTACCTGCGGCCCTGAAGGAATACGCGCCATGCATGACCTCTTGATGATCGACGGCCTGCAGTACTCCAACTGGGGCCCGGAGATATTCCAGCAAATGCAGGCCGGTGGCCTGAGCGCGGTGCACGCCACCATCGCCTACCACGAGAACGCTCGCGAAACCCTGTCGCGCCTGGGCGAGTGGAACCGCCGCTTCGAGACCTGGCCCGAACTGATCCGCCCGGTACGCTCGGCCAGCGACATTCGCCTGGCCCATGAAGAGGGCCGCGTGGGGATCTTCTTCGGCTTCCAGAACTGCTCGCCGATCGAGGACGACATCGCCTTGGTGGAAGTCTTCCGCCAGCTCGGGGTGTTCGTCATGCAGCTGACCTACAACAACCAGAGCTTGCTGGCCAGCGGTTGCTACGAGCGCGAAGACAACGGCATCAGCCGCTTCGGGCGCCAGGTGATCGCCGAGATGAACCGCGTCGGCATGCTGATCGACATGTCCCACAGCGCCGAACGCAGCACGCTGGAGGCCATCGAGCTGTCGACCCGGCCAGTGATCATCTCCCACGCCAACCCGTCGAGCTTCCACGCCGCCAAGCGCAACAAGTCCGACGCGGTGCTGCGCGCAATCGCCGAGTCCGGCGGGCTGCTGGGCTTTAGCACCTACCCGTTCCACCTCAAGGGCGCTTCGGAGTGCTCCCTGGAGAGCTTCTGCGACATGGTCGCGCGTACCGCCGACCTGATGGGCGTCGAGCACATCGGCATCGGCACCGACCTGTGCCAGGGACAGACGCTGTCAGTGCTCGAATGGATGCGCAACGGCCGCTGGAGCAAGGAGAAAGACTACGGCGAAGGCTCCAAGGACAACGCCAACTGGCCAGCGCCGTTGCAATGGTTCCGCGACAGCCGCGACTTCCCCAACATCGCCCAGGGCCTGCGCGCCCGTGGCTTTGCCGAGGAAGACGTGCGCAAGATCATGGGGCTGAACTGGTTGCGCCTGCTGGAAACCGCCACCACGGCGCAGGCCTGAGCCCCTCGCACGGACAGCCTTACAAAAACAACAATCACAGGTTCCGGAGGCTAAATGAAAAACCCAACCACCCTGCCGGCTGACGACCAGACCCTGCGCCTGCCGCTGTCGCGGGACATCGACTGGCCGCTGTTTCTGATCAGCGGCGGTTTCCTCGGCGCATTCCTGTTGGCGGCCCTGATCGACATCGATGTGGTCTCGGCCCTGGTCAACACGTTGTTCGCCTGGTCGACCAAGGCCTTTGGCCTGTATTGGCAGGTCTTGATGCTGGCGACCTTCGTGGTCAGCCTGGCCATTGGCTTTTCCAAGTGCGGGCGCGTACGCCTGGGCGGCGTGACCCAACGCCCGGACATCAGCACCTTCAACTGGATCGCCGTGATCATGTGCGCCCTGCTGGCCGGCGGCGGCGCCTTCTGGGCCGCGGCCGAGCCGCTGATGCACTTTGCCAGCCCGCCACCGCTGTTCGCGGGCGTGCAACCGCACAGCGAAGCGGCGGCCACTGCAGCCCTGGCGCAGTCCTTCGTGCACTGGGGTTTCCTGGCCTGGGCGGTGCTCGGCAGCTTGCTGGCGATCGTGCTGATGCACCTGCACTACGACAAAGGCTTGCCACTGGCTCCGCGCACCCTGCTCTACCCGCTGTTCGGCGAACGCGCGCTCAAAGGCCCGATCGGCACCCTGGCCGACGCCACCTCGATCATCGCGGTGGTCGCCGGCACCATCGGCCCGATCGGTTTCCTGGGCTTGCAGATCAGCAGCGCCTTGCATGCGGTGTGGGGTGTCCCCAACGGCATCGTCACCCAATCGATCACCATCGTGCTGGTCACGGCGATGTACACCGTCTCCTGCCTGGTAGGGCTCAAGGGCATCCGCTTCGTCAGCGAAATCAACGTCTGGCTGATGATTGGCCTGGCGGTGTTCATGGTGGTGTTCGGGCCGACGCTGTTCATCCTCGGCGGTTTCCCGCAGGCCTTCGCCCTGCATGTGGAGCACTTCATCCCGATGACGATGTTCCGCGCCGATCCCAAGTGGCTGGACTGGTGGACGGTGTTCTACTGGGGCTGGTTCATCGGCTATGCGCCGATGGTGGCGCTGTACGTCGCGCGGATCTCGCGGGGCCGCACCATCCGCGAGATCATCATGACCCTGTCGATCATCGCACCGTTGGTGACCATGTTCTGGTTCACCGTGGTCGGCGGGACCGGCATTGGCCTTGAGTTGCAGACCCCAGGCATTGTCACCGCTCATGGCGCCCAACCCGAGGACCTGCTGCTGGGCGTGACGCAGAACCTGCCGCTGGGCGGCTTGATCAGCGCGCTGTTCCTGTTCCTGAGCTTCATCTCGGTAGCCACCAACGGCGATGCCATGGCCTTCACCGTGGCGCTGGCGATGTCCAGCAACGATAAACCGAAGAAATGGCTGTGCGGCTTCTGGGCCATCGGCATGGGCCTGGCGGCGGTGGTGCTGATCACCATCGGCGCAGGCGGCGTGACCGCCCTGCAGTCCTTCATTGTCATCACCGCGGTGCCGGTGTCGCTGGTGATCCTGCCAGCGTTGTGGGATGCGGTGCGCATCGCCCGGCACATGGCCCGCGAACAAGGCGTCTGAACATGATGCATCCAGGTACGACAACAATGTCCAACACCGTGCTTGCCACCCCCACGCTGCGCCCTGCCGACCAGGTCATGGACTTGGCCCGGTTGGGCAGCCACTTCCAAAGCCCGCTGAGCTTCGTGCGCAGCAGCATGCGGCGGATGATGAACCAGCGCTGGCAGATCCAGCGCAGCCGCTTCGACCTCGATGGCGAAGGTTTCGGCACTGTGATCTACCGCATCGACACGCCGAGTGCCCATTACCACTGCGTGATCTTCTCGGCCTACCTGCCGCCGGAAAAGCGCAGCGACCGGGTGATCGCCGACCAGTGGGACGTGACCTTCGTGCTGGTGGCCGGGGATGTCGACGCGGCGCAACTGGACGACCTTGCGCGCAACGTGCCGCTGCAGGAAGCCGGTCGCTTCGATGCCCGCGTGCTGGTGCTGTCCCGGGCCAACCGCAGCCTGCGCAACTTCGACCGGTTCCTGGCGGCGCTGGCCGAAGGACAGCAACCGGACCCGCGTCAGCTGGCCGAGGTGGGCTACCTCTACCGCACCACCGCCGTCTACGGCAACGGTAAGTTCGGCATCGCCGACTTTGGTTGCCTGCAAGACAACCCGGACTTCAACCAGCCGTTCAGCGCGCAAATGTTCACGGTGTACCTGCTGCGCCATTTCAGCATCGAGCAGATCGAGCACATGGCCCGTGCGCTCAACCCACAACGGGCGGTACAGCTGGCCCCGGCACTGCAACGCTACCTGGGCGTAGGCAATGCCACGGGCCTGGGCATGGCGCCTTTTTTGATCAATCACCCGCAGCTCGTGGAGCGCTGGATCAGCACGCGGGAAACCGCCCTGGCGCAGGTACTGGCACGATCGGCCGAACCTGCGCATCTGGCCCGCCTTCAGCGGTTGCTCAGCCGCGCCCATCTGCACCTGAGCCAGACCCAGACCGAAGATGTGCGCCAGCACGAGCAAAACCTGCGCACCCTCGCCGAGCTGTCGGCGTTGGCCGACTGGCTCGGTGGCCAGCCGGCGGGCGACGATCTCTGGCCGCGCCTGCTGGCCTGGAGCGAAGCCCACGCCGGGCTAGGTTGCCAGGAACTGCTGGTGAGCCTGTTGCTGGAGCTGTACCCCGAGCAAGTCACGCCGCTGGCCGAGCAGATGGGTGTGGTCGAAGGCCTGCGCCTGGATGCCCAGATGCCCCTTGCGCAGTTATGTGAACTCATCGAGCGGCAGTACGCCTGGGCCCTGGCCTACGACTTCGGCAATGTCGAAGCCGAGCACTTCTTCTGGTACCGCTCGGCCGAAAAAGAAGAGCCGCGCCTGGGCATGCGCGCCGAGGAGCCGGGCGCCGAAAAAGAGATGCAACTGGGCATCGCCCGCAATATCCAGCGCTGCCATGGAGCGTTAGTCGAGCACCTGCGCGAGCAGCCCCAGGCACTGACCGCGCATTTCCTCATCGCCCAACCGGCGTTCAAGGGCACGGTGCGCCGCCTGCAAGGCATGGCCCATACCAGCTATGGCGAAATCCGCGCCAACCTGCTGGCCCAGGACATGCTGCCGATCCACCTGCTGCGCTGCAAACTGGCGTTCTTCGGCGCGGGCAAGTTCGACCCCAAGTCCAGTCGCTGGGTACGCATCACGCTGTTCCAGGGCGCGCCGCTGGTCAGCGACATCGGCCAGCCGTTCGATGACGACTGGAACTTCGCGGTGATGCCGCAGGAGGGGCTGTGACCATGCGCGTATCGCTCAACGAAATCCAGGTGATGTGCCGCAAGGCCTTCGAAGGCATGGGCTTTGCCGCTGGCGACTGCGAGGACGCCGCCGACCTGGTCGGCTGGTTGCACCTGCAGGGGCTGGACGGCATCGGCACGCTGGAAAAAGCCCTGGACTACCTGCAAAGCGAAGCCGAGCAGCCGTTCACCCTGTGCTACGAAGACAGCGCCCTGCTGGTGATCGACGCCAAGGGCCAGAGCGTGCTGCGTTGCGCCGCGACCGTGGTGGAACTGGCGCTGGGCAAGGCCCTGCGCAGCGGTCAGGCGGTGCTGCGTATCCACCACTGCCACAACCGCCTGCTGTTGCTGGGCTACCTGAGCCGGGCGGCCGAGATGGGGCTGCAGGTGCAGGCCCGCTGGGGCGATGCCCGCCAGCGCCATGTGGCCAGCTTCGCCGCAGGCGCCAACCATCCTCAACTGCACTGCGACGCCCCGCCCGGTGCCGGGGATGCGATCGAGCAAAGCATCACGGTGTTGTTCAGTCGGCCTGCCCGGGCCATCGCTCCGGTCGCCGCGACCCACAGCCTGCTCAACCAAGGGTTCACGGTCAGCGAACACACCTGGCGCAGGCTCAAGCAGATGGCCGATCACATCCTCGTCGAAAGCACCGAAGCCTCCCGCCGCCATGGCGCGGGCGGCGGCAGCGATGCCGACTGACCCTTACCGAACACTCAGGAATTTCCTTCATGAAACATGCGATCAAGACCAACCTGTTCGCCTCCAAGGCCCCATTGGAATGGGCGGTCGTCGGCAATGGCACTCTGTACACCGCACAGATTCCCATCGACGCCCACGGCCAGGTCGTCGCTGGCGGCATCGAGGCCCAGACCCGCCAGACCCTGGACAATCTGCGGCACACCCTGGAGGCGGCCGGCAGCTCGCTGGACGCCGTGACCCAACTGCTGATCTACGTCACCGACCGCAGTTACCTGGCCACGGTCAACAGCCTGTACACCGATTATTTCCAAGCGCCCTACCCCAACCGTGCAGCCGTGGTGGTGGCCGGTTTGGCGCGGGAGGAAATGCTGGTGGAACTGGTGGTCTACGCCTGCGTGTAAACCCACCCTGAGGCTGCCTGGCAGCCTCGCTCGCGCAAGGCACCGGCCGTGCCGTTCACGGCAGTTCGGTTAACCCGCTCGCACAGGATTCACCGGGACCAGGTGGGTGTCGATTTACACGCGAATGGGCCTCGAAAACCCTGCAAGAACAGGAGTTGGATAGACAGATCGCGCACCGCGCAGACCAATCGCGCACTCATCGTCGTCGCCAGGGGCCTGTGCAATATCGCGGCCCAACGAACGCGCTAATAGTGGCTAGCCCCTACACAACAACGAGGCTAGATCCGTGTATTCACGCGTCCTGTGTTCCCTATCCCTGCTCACCCTCGCCATTGGCGCCGCTCACGCCGCCGAACCGCTCAACACTCCGCGCCTGGTGGGCATGGACAACTTCCGCGACATTGCCGGCACCACCACCGCGTACAGCACCGCCCACAATGGGACCCTGCGCGCCGGCGTGTTCTACCGCACCAACGCCGTGACACCGACCAACGCGGACATGGCCACCCTCACCAGCCTGAACATCGGCAAGGTGTTCGACCTGCGCACCCCCAACGAGATCGCCGTCACGCCTGACCGCCTGCCGCCCGGCGTTCGCTACCAGAACATCGACATCATCGGTGCGACCACCTCGGGGGTGGACATCACCAACACCACCTTCCACAACGCCGACGAGGCGATTGCGATGATGAAGGAGACCAACCGCGCATTCGTCTATGACGCGGGCATGCGTAGCCAGTACACCGTGCTGTTCAACGAACTGGCCAGCGCCGAAGGCGCGACATTGTTCCATTGCACCGCCGGCAAGGACCGCACCGGCTGGACCGCTGCGGTACTGCAAAGCATCGCCGGGGTGGACGACGCCACCATCATGGCCAACTACCTGGCCACCAACGACTACACCGCTGACCGCATCGCGGCGACGCTGGCAGCGCTGCCGCCGAACCTGGCGGCGATCTACGGGCCGATGATCGGCGTGGACGCCAGCTACCTGCAGGCTGGGCTCGATGAGGTCAAGGCGCGCTACGGCACCATGGACAACTACCTCAAACAGGGCCTAGGCCTGTCCCAGGAAACGATCTACGTGCTGCGCGGCAAGATGGTCCGCTATAACAGCCTGCCCGGCCAGGCCAGCCTGCAAGGCAACGCTGCCGCCGGCGCAGGTCTGTTGCAAGACCTGCAGGACAGCTCGCTCTCTGGCACTTACAGCGCCTACAACTACTACCTGCAATCGGCCATCGATGCTGGCACTTTGGGGGGCTTGGAATCCACTGTCGGGGGCCAGGTGCATGCCGATGCGGCCAGCTACCTGCTGCGCCAGGGCGCGATGATCGACCAGGCAGCAGCGCCCTTCACCCATGGCGCGGACCTCAAGCCTGGTCAGTCGCGCCTGTGGAGCACGGCGCTGGCCGGCTATGTGGGCACCGACGGCTCGTCCCACGCACAAAGCAGCAACGAGCACAGCCAGGGCCTGATGATCGGCGTGACCCAGCGCGTTTCCGAGCAGCTCAGTGCCCATGCCGGCTTCGGTTACAGCAACGGCAACGTCGGCGGCGCTGGCGGTGAGGCAGACACCGACCTGACCTTCCTCAGTGCAGGTGCCCGCTTCGCTCCCGGCAGCCTGGAGCGAGGGCTGTTCATCGATGCCAAGGCCAGCGCCGGGTGGTTCGACTATCAAAGCAAGCGCGATCTGGGCGGCGGCCTGGGCCGGGCCAAGGGCGACAGTCACGGCAACCTGGCGGGGGCGAGCGTTGCCTTGGGCTATCGCCTGAACAGCGGCGCGCTGGTGCTGGAAACGAGCCTGGGCGTGAGGGTCAGTCATGTGGACCTGTCGGGGTTCACTGAAAAAGGCAGCGAGCTGGCCCTGGACGTCGATGGCATCGGGCAGACCCGACGCAGCGCCGTGGCCAACCTTCAGGGCAACCTGGCGACGGTGCACCTGGACAGCGGCTGGCAGCTGGTGCCGGGCTTCTCGGTGGGTTACGAGCATGTGCTTGGGGATCATCAGGTGGACAGCGAAGGTCATCTGCTGGGGCTGGATATCGAACAACGCGCCGCGTTCGACAATCGCGACCAGTTCACCGGCGCGGTCAACCTCATGGCCAACCTGGGTGCGTTCAGCGTGGGCGGTGAAGTGGCGGCCATGGGGGGCGGTGACAGCCATGGGGTGAGCGGGAGCCTGAAGGCCAGCTACGCGTTCTGACCCCCACTGCTCTGCAGAGCGGGGGCTTACACTCCCCGCAGCACCTGAGCGGGGCTCACGCCATAGGCCTGTTGGAAGTAGTGCGAAAACCGCCCGGCGTTGCTGAACCCATGACGCAACGCCACCTCCGACACCGAGCCGGACTCCCCACGTGCCAGGGCTTCATAGGCCCGCTCCAGGCGTACCTGGCGTTGATAATCGACGATCGATGCCCCCACGAACCGCTTGAAGCCCTGCTGCAGAGCCCGCAGGCTGACGTTGGCCAGCGCTGCCAGCTCGGCCCCGCTGGACAGGCTGTGGGGGTTGGCGCGGATGTAGTCCATGGCCAGCTTCACATGCCGCGGCGCGATTTGCGGCGAGGGCCGGCGCAGCGCTTCGCTGTGGTTGTGCGGCCAGGCCTCGAGCACCGCGTCGACCAGCATTTCCTGCAAGCGCACTGGCATCAGCACGCCCGCGTGGATCAACGAGTCGAACGCGTTCCCCGTGGCCAGCTCGAGCAACGCACGAATGCCCTGGAACGCCGCGACACCCAGGTCCACCACCGGCTCGAAGCGGATCGGCTGTAATACCGGACGGCCCAACAGGATCGCCAGCCGCTCGGTGATCAGCCCCCGGCGGATCGACATGCCGCACTGGGCATGGTCGTCGGCAAAATGCAGGGTCCGGATCGCTCGCTTGTCGATGGCCAGGCCCATACCGGGCCGGCCGGTCGTCTCGACGCCGTGCTCGAAGACGACCCGCCCGGCGCTGGGCAGCACGAAGGTGATCTCATCTTGCGGGGCGCCAAAGGTGATGGAGCAGTCGCCCCGGTAGTGCATGCGGCGAAAGCTGACGCCCTCGTGCCGCCCATAGACGCCACTGATGACGATGTCGTCCGACAGCGCCAGCGAGTCGGCATAGAGGTTGTCGAACATCTGCGAGAACAACGCACCGAAAGCGTCGCTGCGCAGGCCTCGGGAGCGGAGGATGATCTGTTTGCGGGGCGTGCCGGAAAACACCTTAGGGTCACCTTCTTGTTGTTTGGACGCATGGGCGCCTGACCTTACCAAGGGGGCATGACAGCGACGTGACCTGCACATGGCCAGGGCTTGAGCAAAACAAAACACAACCGCGGCAACATTTCGAAGTAAATTCCTACAGAAAGTAGCGAATTACCCTCGTAGAATTGTCGCCTGGCGTGTGCTGCGTGCGCCCGGGAGCCTTCCCGAATACGGAGAACATTCATTTGTTTTCCGAGAGCTATTTTCATGTTGCATGCAGCCTCCACACTGTTTTGGCGTTCCCCGCTCCGCCGTGTCTCGGCCGGGCTTTCCAAGCGCCATCCCCTTCCCTTCTTCCCATCCTTTGCTGCAGTGGCCCGGAACGTCCGGGGCCATCGTTTTGCTGTGTCCGCATTCCGACGCGCCGCTGCCCTCGCGAAGGTGACGTCATGAACGAGGACTCCCGTATGAATGCACCTGTGCCCACCCTTGCGCGGCCGTCGCTGCTGCACCGCCTGCTGACCAGCGAGGCCGCTGGCGGCGTGCTGCTGATGATCACCGCTGCCCTTGCCATTGTCCTGGCCAACAGCCCTTGGGCCAGCACTTACCAACATCTGTTGCACTTGCCCGTGGGGCCCACGCTCAGCGACAAGCTCGGCCCGATGACCGTTCACCTGTGGGTCAACGACGGGTTGATGGCGGTGTTCTTCCTGCTGGTGGGGCTGGAAATCAAGCGCGAGCTGGTCGATGGCCGTCTGGCCACCTGGGAGCAACGCCGCCTGCCGGCGTTGCCGGCCTTGATGGGCATGGCCGTCCCGGCGCTGATCTTCCTGGCGGTCTCGCGCAGCGAACCGGGCCTTGCCAGCGGCTGGGCCATCCCCGCGGCCACGGACATCGCTTTCGCCGTCGGCGCCCTGGCGCTGCTGGGTCGGCACGCACCGCTGTCGCTGAAGGTGATGCTGGTCTCGGTGGCGATCATCGATGACATGGGCGCCGTGGCGATCATCGCGCTGTTCTACACCTCGTCGATCAACCTGCTGGCCCTGGCTGCAGCAGGCGGGATCATCCTCGTGCTGCTGGCGTTCAACCGTCTGCGCGTGGTGTCGCTGTGGCCGTACCTGCTGGGTGTCGCGGCGCTGTGGTACGTCACCTTGCTGTCGGGTGTGCACGCCACCATCGCTGGCGTGGTCGGCGCACTGTTGATTCCCTACAGCGCCGGGGTCGGCAAAGCCAGCCCGCTGCTCAAGCTCGAGCACACCCTGGCGCCATGGGTCGGGTTCTTGATCGTGCCGGCCTTTGGCTTTGCCAATGCGGGGGTTTCCTTCAGCCACTTGAGCGTGAGCGATGTGCTCGCCCCGCTGCCACTGGCCATTGCCCTGGGCCTGTTGCTGGGCAAACAGCTGGGCGTGTTCACAGGCGTCTGGCTGGCGGTCAAGACCGGCCTTGCGGCCAAGCCGCGCGGCGCCAGCTGGCTGCAGATCTACGGGGTGGCGATGCTGTGCGGCATCGGCTTTACCATGAGCCTGTTCATCGGCGAGTTGGCTTTCCCAGGGCAGCCCGAGCGGATCGACGAGGCCAAGATCGGCATCCTGCTCGGCTCGCTGGTGTCGGCGCTCGTCGCCTGCGCCATCCTGCGCTTTGCGCCCAAGCGCCAAGCCTGAAGCGCGGCACTCACGCGCGCACCGTTCGTCGAGGGCCGCACACATGCGGTCCAACCCCCGATGCCAATGCCCTTCTAACGAGCACGTGTTCAACACTGCCTTGGAGGGCAACCGACGATGAACGAACGATTCCTCGAATCGCTGACGACCACGACGCTCTTTGGCATCTCTGTGCTCAACCTGATGCTGGCCCTGGCGGTCAGCATCCTCACCTTCCTGATCGCTCGCTGGGCGATCAGCTTCGTCAAGCGCCGGGTCCAGCATTGGTCCTCCCACGATGGGCATTTCGCCCAAGTCCTGGCCAAAGTCCTCGATGGCACCAGCAACGTGCTGTTGCTGCTCGCCGCGCTGCTGGTGGGCCTGGGCGTGCTGGACCTGCCCGAGCGCTGGCTGGACCGGGTCGGCAGCCTGTGGTTCGTGGTCGCCGCCCTGCAGATCGGCCTATGGGCCAACCGCGCCATCGCCCTGGGCCTTGCCCGCTATTTCGCGCGGCACAGCGCCGAGGGCTTCTACCAAGGCAGCGCCCTGGCCACCCTGTCGGCCTGGGGCGCGCGGGTGCTGCTGTGGTCGATGGTGTTGCTGGCGATGCTGTCGAACCTGGGGGTGAACATCACCGCCTTCGTCGCCAGCCTCGGCGTGGGCGGGATCGCCGTAGCGCTGGCGGTGCAGAACATCCTCGGCGACCTGTTCGCTTCCCTCTCCATCGCCGTGGACAAGCCATTCGAGGTGGGCGACTTCATCGTCATCGGCCCACTGGCCGGCACGGTCGAACACATTGGTCTGAAGACCACGCGCATCCGCAGCCTGGGCGGCGAGCAGATCGTCATGGCCAACGCCGGCATGATCAGCAGCACCATCCAGAACTACAAACGCCTGCAGGAACGGCGCATCGTCTTTGAATTCGGCCTGTCCTACGACACGCCCACCGAGGCGGTGAAAAAGGCGCCGGGCATCGTCGCCCAGGTGATCAAGTCCCAGCAGCAGGTACGCTTCGACCGCGCGCACCTGCGCGGCTTCGGCAAGGAGTCGCTGGAGTTCGAATGCGTCTACATCGTGCTCGACCCCGGCTACAACCTGTACATGGACATCCAGCAGGCGATCAACTTCCAGTTGCTTGAGCAGTTCGCCAGCATCGGGGCCAAGTTCGCCGTGCCGGCGCGAGCGATCAAAGTGACCTCCCTGCCCCAGGCTTCGAACCAGATGGGCCGCGAAGCCGGCGTGTTCAAGGCCAGGGACTGATCGGTCCGGGCTTTGGCCGCACCACTTCGAAGTGCCCGCGAAATACCGTTTCGACGATGCGCCACTGACCCGCCTCTCGTCGGTAGCGGTCCTGGTAGAAGCCACCAAGCTGGCGGGTCACGCCGGTTTCAGCGTCGCGGTTCTGGTAGTGCAAGGCCCAGCGCGCCTGGGCGTTGTCTGGGTCTTGGTAGTCGATCTGCGGGTTGGCGGCGTGGTGCAGATCGATCACCCGGGGCACACAGGCCAGTTCGCGGTATAGCGCCAGGAACGGTTCGCGGTCGTTGAACACGCCCAGCGGGCCGTAGTCGATCAGCACCGGGCCTTGAGCGAAACAGTCGCGAATCGCGGCCACGTCCTTGAGATCGCATGCGTTCAAGTAACGATGCTTGAGCTCTCGGATGGCCTCCAGGGCCTCGAGGCGGGCGATGCGTTGCTCCAGTGTCATTGCGTCTTGCATGAGGTTCTCCCTGGGATGGTTGCCACCAGACGCTGTTTTCATCTGCTGCACCTTGGGCAGGTGCGCGCCCTCGCAGCCCCCTGCCCTTGAACGTTCCGGGCGCCGCCTGCTGCTTGTCCTGTCGCGGACGGTGCTAGCAAACCTATCCTTACGCGAACGCCCGATGCACCCTCCATTTGGACTAGGTCTGTAGCACAGACCCCGACACCCTCCAACGACATCCCTTTGCCCACTCTCGCCATGCGTAAGCATTCGATTGAGTGCGCGCTTCTTTACACTTGCTTTACATTTGTGAATCTTTACTATTTGCGACAGAAAACAACAACGCGAGTGATTCGTAATGGCAAAAAAGTCTGTCGCCCCAGCATCTCTGTCGATGCTGGGCCTGTTGGTAATCCCTGCCGCCTACGCTGAAACCCAGCAAACGCTGGCCTTGCCAGCGACCCCGGTCACCGGTGCCTACGAGCAGCAAAGCTACAAGGCCAGCGAAAGCAAGAGTGCCCTGAAGATCGATGCGCCCCTGCGCGACATACCCCAGACGGTCAATGTGGTGCCAGAGAGCGTGATCAAGGATCAAGGCGCACAGTCCATGGAAGACGTGCTCAAGAACGTGCCCGGGGTCGGACTCTCCAACGGCGATGGCCAACGCGACCAGGTCACCATTCGTGGCTTCAGTGCTATCGGCGATATGTACATCGATGGGGTTCGCGACGACGCCTTGTATTTTCGCGATCTGTCCAATATCGAGCGCGTCGAGGTCATCAAAGGCCCGGCTGCCGTGCTCTACGGCCGTGGTTCGTCAGGTGGCTTGATCAACAGCGTCAGCAAGAAACCAGGCTTTGCGCCCAAACACGAAGTGGGGATGACCTTCGACACCCAAGGCAAGCGCCGCACCCAGTTCGACACCGGCTATGCCGACCCGCAGGGCAACCAGGCCTATCGCCTCACCGGCGCGTTCGAGGACAGCGACACCTTCCGCGACGATGGCTACATTGATCGCAAGGCCATCGCACCGTCGGCGTATTTCCGTCTTTCTGACGATTTGGAATTGAACCTGGGTGCCACCTACCTGTACGACAAACGCCTGATCGACTTCGGTATCCCGGCCCTGGGCAACCGCCCGGTGGATGTGGACCGCGACAAGCGCTTCGGCTCCGGCGACGCCGACCAAGACTACGCCCGCAGCGAAGTGTTTTCCTTCACCGCGAGCCTGGACTACCGCATCAACGACGACTTCACCCTGACCAACACCAGCCGCTACTACCACTACGATCTGGACCGCAACAACACCCTGGCCGACAGCAGCCCGACCCGCTTCGTCACCGCGCCGGACGGCGAGCTGTTGGTCAAACTCAACCGCGGCAACGTGGCCCGCGACGAGTACGGCGTGTTCAACCAGACTGAGCTCAAGCAGCAGGCGCAACTGGCCGGCATGCAGCACAACCTGCTGTATGGCGTGGAAGTGGGCTATCAAGACAAGTACCAACGCGTGTTCAGCCAGAACAACGTCGCTCAGGTACCGGTGTATCGCGACGGCTTGGTCCCGGTCCCGGAGCATGCCGCCAACCTGACCTCCAAGGGCACCAATTACCAGCAGACCGCAGGCTTTTACGTGCAGGATTTGATCGAGCTGAACGAGCACTGGAAAGCGCTGGTCGGCGTGCGGTATGACATCTTCGGCCAGGAGTACGACGACATCCGTGCCGACGACGTCGACCTTGACCGTACCGACAAGACCTGGAGCCCACGCGTGGGCCTGGTGTACCAGCCCGACCAGATCCAGTCGTACTACGTATCCGTCAGCCGCAGCTACCAGCCTTCAGGGGAAATGTTTGCCGTCAACGCCGGCAACGCGGATTTGGAGCCTGAGAAAACCACCAACTACGAGTTGGGCGCCAAGTGGGACTTGCTGGACAACAAGCTGGCGGTGACTGCAGCCATCTTCCGCCTGGAGCGCACCAACATGCGGACCCCAGACCCGGTCGTCCCAGGATTGACCATCCTGGCCGGCGAGCAGCGTACCGACGGCTTCGAGGCGACGGTCACCGGTCAGCTCTCGGACAAATGGCAGGTCTATGCCGGCTACGCCTACCTGGATGCAGAAATCATCAAATCCAACGCCAAGACCAACGGCGTTGCCAACGAAGGCCAGACCCCAACGCTCACTCCACGCAACAGCGCCAACCTCTGGCTGGTACGCAGCCTCAACGCACAGTGGCGCGTCGCCGCCGGCGCCAATTATGTGGACGAGCGCTACACCGCCTTGGACAACCGTGTGGTGATGCCTGGCTACACCACCTTCGATGCCGCGCTGCTGTACAGCGAACAGCACTGGGACATGGCGCTGCGCTTGAAGAACGCATTCGACCGGGACTACTACGCCTCTGCCCATGGCTCGGTGGACCTGATCACCCCAGGTGCCCCTCGTACCCTGGAAGCCAGCCTGGCCTACCGCTTCTGATGCCACAGGCTGTCCTGGTGCCTGACCAGGACAGCCTGCCACTTGCCACTCACCCCGACGCCAGCCACCGCTCATTGGCTTTCAATGTCCGGCTGGAAGGCTCCAGTTCCCCGATCCGCTCCAGCCGAGCCCGCACGATGTTGCGGCTGATGCCCAGCAGCCGTGCGGTCTGCAACTGATTGCCATGGCAGTAGCGATAGGCCGTGCGAAACACGGCCTCCTCGATGTGCTCGTAGAGGTCCGGCAGGTTGCGCTCGTACAACGCCAGCAACGCAGCATCCAGGCTCGCTTCGAGGGGCGGGGCGGGCAGCGCCTCATGGCGTGACGCAGGGGTGCGCATGTCGGCCAGGTGCAAGTCGCCCGGCTGAACCCGCTGCTGGCGGCAGACCAGCAGCGCATGGTGGATGGCGTTCTCCAGCTCGCGGATGTTGCCAGGCCAGCTGTGCCCGAGCAGCTTGCGTTCGGCCTCGGGGCTCAAGGTGGCGCGCTGGTAGCCCAGACGCTGGCAATGCTCCTCGACGAAGAACTTGGCCAGCGGCAGGATGTCCCCGGGCCGTTCGCGCAACGGCGGCAGGCGGATGGTCGCCACGTGCAGGCGGTAGAACAGGTCCTCGCGAAAATGCCCGGCCACCACGGCATCGGCCAGGTTGACGTTGGTCGCCGCCACCAAGCGTACGTCGATGGGGATAGCGTTGCGCGAACCCAGGCGCACCACTTCGCGCTCCTGCAGCACCCGCAGCAGCTTGACCTGCATGTTCAGTGGCAGATCGCCGATCTCGTCGAGAAACAGCGTGCCGCCATTGGCCGCCTCGAACCAGCCGGCCTTGCTGGTGGTGGCCCCGGTGAAGGCGCCCTTCTCGTGTCCGAACAGCTCGCTCTCCACCAGGCTCTCGGGGAACGCGCCGCAGTTCACGGCAACGAACGGCGCCCGGGCGCGTCGGCTCAACTGATGGATATGGCGGGCGACCAGTTCCTTGCCCGTGCCCGTCTCGCCGATGATCAACGCATTGGCTTCACTGGGGGCAAGGCGCTCGATGCGGCTGAGCAGTTCGCGCGAGCGCGGGTCCTCGAAGACCAACACGGTGGCACGCACCGATTTGCTCAGTTCACGGGCGTGGGGATGGGTGAGCAGCGACATGGCGGCAAGTCCTTTGGCAGGCAATGGGTCGATAGTGCCCGAAAATCCTTATTACAAAATAATTATAAATATTCATTTACTTATAACTTTAGTGACACTGTTGCACCAGCAGCACAGCAGCAGCAACCCTTGCTGCCAGCGCAGATCCCCCAGCCCATGCGATAAGCCCGCCAAAATCAAGAAAATCACAATAAATTCAATTAGTTATCCAACAAAAATGAAAACCGGTACGGTTGTTGCCCTACCCCCAAGGTGTCCTGCCAGACCAGGACGCGCCGGATGCCATGCGCGCCAGCCAACGGACGCACGCACCGTCATTACGACAACGCAGCCACACCGCTGCACGACGTCCGTTCCGAATGCCATTGGGGATCAGCATGTTCAAACGCACCGCACTTTCCATCGCCGTCGCCCTGGGGGGGCTGCCCGCATTAACGGCGCAGGCTGACGAAAGCCTTACGCCCAGTGAGTCGACCACCGTCGACAGTACCGGCTCTACCTTGTCCAAGGTGGTGGTCACCGCGCAGAAGCGCGAGGAGACCGCCCAGGAAGTTCCAGCTTCGATTTCAGTGCTCAGCGGCGACAAAATCCGCGACAGCTCGCTGCAATCGGCCAACGAGGTCACACGCTTCATCCCCAACGCTTCGGCCGGTACTACCGAGGGTCATGGCCGGCCGCGCTGGTGGATTCGCGGCCTGGGCACCGGCGATCAAGGCGCCAATACCGTGAGCCCCGTGGGCATCTATGTCGATGACGTATACATCGCCAACATCAGCGCCACAGGTTTCCCGCTGTTCGACCAGGAGCGCGTCGAGGTCCTGCGCGGCCCCCAAGGTACCCTCTGGGGCAAGAACACCACCGCCGGCGCAATCAACTTCATCTCGCGCAAGCCGACCTTCGAACGCTCTGGCTATGCCAAGGCCGGCTATGGCGACTATGACGATCGTGTGCTCGAAGGCGCCATCAGCGATGCCCTGGTGAGCGATCGCCTGGCCGCACGCCTGTCGTTCCGCCATCAGGGCCGCGATGGCTACAACGAGAACATCGCCGACCACAACGACCAAGGGGCGCTCGAGGACGACGCCGCGCGGCTGCAGTTCCTGGCTTACATCAACGATGATCTGGAGGCCAACCTCAACCTGCATGCCCGCAGCTATCACGACACCGGCGGCTACAGCACCGTGAGCTATGGCCTGCGTCCCGATGGCAGCAACCAGTTCGGCTACCGTATCGATCCCAAGCAGGGCAAGGTCAACTACAACGCCAAATACCAAGTGCAGATCGACCAGGTCGGCACCAACCTCAACCTCAACTGGCAGTTGGGCGACTTGACGCTCACCTCCATCAGCGCGTTCGAGCACTTCACACGCGACGGTTTCAGCGATTCGGACAACACCCCGCTCGAGCTGCAACGCAGCTACGCCTATGCCGACAGCCAGCAGTGGTCCCAGGAGCTGCGCCTGGCCTCGCCGCGCGAGGACCGGCTGAACTGGGTGGTGGGCCTGCACTACTTCAACGAGGACCTCGACTCGCGCAACGCCAGCGCCGCCCTGGACAACCCGTTCATCCCTCGCTACTACAACAACCTCAGCTACAACCAGGGCACCGAGAGCTACGCGGTCTTCGGCAGCAGCACGTTCCGCTTCACCGAGGACTTCAGCATCACCGCCGGCCTGCGCTGGACCCGCGAAACCAAGGACATCGACCTGCGCCGGGTGCAGAACCAGGGCCAGGCTGACTTTTCCAACGGCGACTGGTGGAAGCCTGGCAGCGTGACCAGCCCGCTGGTGGTCAACGCTGTGCAGGACGAGCGCAACACCTGGAGCGACTGGACTTACGATCTCACCCCCGAGTACCAGATTTCCGACAACGCGCGGGTGTACCTGCGCTACGCCTATGGCTTCCGCTCCGGCGGTTACAACACCGGCGCGACCAGCCAGGCGACCGTGGCCACGGTGAACCCGGAATACCTGACCTCCTACGAGCTGGGGGTGAAGTCCGAGTGGCTGGATGGGCGGCTGAACGCCAACGCCGCGCTGTTCTACTACGACTATGAAGACATCCAGCTGAATATCGTCAGCGCGGTGAACAACCAGACCGTCTCGCGCCTGGCCAATGGTGCCGAGGGCGAGGCGTACGGCGCGGAGTTCGAGCTCGAAGCGGTGCCAGTGCAAAACCTGCACCTGAACTTCGCCCTGGGTCTGTTGCACACCGAGTTCACCGACTACACCTCCGGCAGCAACGACTATTCGGGCAACAAGTTCGTCCGCGCACCGAACGTCTCGGCGGTGATCGGCGCGGACTACCGCATCCCGCTGCAAGTCGGCGGCGCACTGGTGCTGGGCACCGACTGGAACACCCGCAGCCGCCAGTACTTCTTCTCCAACGACCAGAGCCAGAACATGCGTAGCGGCGGCTATACCCTGGGCAACGCGCGGATCACCTACGAGCTGCCCGGCGACACCACTCAAGTGAGCGCCTATGTCAGCAACCTGACCGACAAGGAGTACCGCAACCACACCCTGCCGGGCGGCTTCCAAACTGCCGGCGTGATGTTCGGCGACCCGCGCACCTTCGGCGTTTCCGTCACCACCGAATTCTGACCCCAACGCCCGCGGCATGTGCCGCGGGCCTGCTCGAGGAGCCCATCATGCCCATCGCTACCCTGCCCCGGCTGCTGCGTCACCTGCTGCTGCCCGCCGCGTTGCTCACGGCCCAGGCCCAGGCGGCTGAACCACAGACCGTGCGCATCGCCACCGTGGCCTATGCCAATGCCGGCAAGACCATCTTCAATGGCCCGTCCTACGTCATGGATCGGGACAAATGGCTCGAACAGCAGCTGGCCCAGCGCAACATCAAACTCCAATGGGTACCGGCCGCCACTGCCTCGGTGGGGACATTCGTCAACGAAGAGTTCGCTAACCGGCGTATCGATTTCGCCTTCTATGGCGACCTGCCGTCGATCATCGCCAATGCCTCAGGCGTCTCGACCCAACTGATCGTGCCTGGCGGCAGCGGCAACAACGTGTACTTGGTGGTGCCGCCGGGGTCATCGGCCAAATCCATCGCCGACCTCAAGGGTAAGCGCATCGCCCTGCACCGCGGGCGGCCCTGGGAGCTCTCGTTCGCCAAGTTGCTCGACGCCAACCAGCTGCGGTTCGATGACTTTCGCATCTTCAACCTCAACCCCCAGGCCGGTGCCGCTGCGCTCAGTGCGGGGCGTGTCGATGCGCTCTTCACCCTGAGCGATGCGTATCTGCTCGAAGACAAGCAGGTCGGGCGCATCATCTGGTCGAGCAAGCAGGCCCCCGCTGACTGGCGGATGCGCGCCGAACTGTGGGGCGCCAAGGATTTCATCGCCCAGCAGCCTGAGATTACCCAACTGGTGGTCGATGCCTACCTCAAGGCCGCCCACTGGACCGCGCAGCCAGAGAATCAGGCAGCGTACCAGGCCTACCAGGCGCAGTCCGGGCAACCTTTGAGCGTGTTGCAGCGCGAAGCCGAGGGCCAGCCTTGGGCGCAGCATTTCAGCCCCCTGTACGACCAGGCGCTGCGCCAGCATTACACCGACGCCATTGCCTATGCCCTCAAGGCTCGGTTGATTCGCGGCGAGGTGAACGTAGAGACCTTGCTCGAGCCGAAATTCGTGCAGCAAGGGTTGCAGAATCTGCAGCTGCAGCAGTACTGGACAGTGCCTGTGGCTTCGGTCGCCACCCAGCCCTGATCAACACCGCCGGGGCTGCTGCGCAGCCCATTTGCGGGTAGGCCCGCGAATGGGCTGCGCAGCAGCCGCCGGGATCAGGCCACGCGTTCCAGCAACTTTTGGCCCTGTGCCCACAGCCCGGTCATCTTCCACTGCTGCTCCAGCACGCCCGGGCCGAACTCCTGGGAGCCGCCGAACAGTTCAGCCAGCCCTTGGAAGTGCGCGCCCTCCTCGATCAGCAAAATCAACTTGGACACCTGCAACAACGACTCACCCCAGAACGTGGCGCCGCCATTGGCTTCGAGAATGGCCGGTGTATACGGGTTCTGCTCGATACGCTCGACGATGAACGCTTGTTCAGGCTGGCGACGGTCGATGTAGATCGGCAGCTCGCGGGCCAACGTCACGCGCTGGGAGGCGGCATAGCGGATCGGCAGTACCCGGTGCGCACTGGCCCAGCCCCCCAGGTACGGCGTATGCACGTGAATCACCACATTCACCTCAGGACGCCGCTGGAACACCTGGGCGTAACGCTGGCCATTGCCGCCGGCCTTGCGTCCGCTCAAGGGGGAACTGCCGTCGGCGGTCTCGTCCAGCACCACCTCGCCATCGTAACTGGCAACCACTGCGCGAATGGTCGGGTCATCGGCCCAGGGGCTTGGGGCGTGCAGGGCGATCACCAGATCGCTGTCCGGCACACGCAGGTAGGCCTGGAAGGTATTGGTGGCGCTCAGCGTGCGGGTATCGCGCAACACCTGGAAGGCCTTGGCGAAATCGTGCCGCACGCGATCGAGCTGGGCGAGCAGTGCCGGGGTGATTCGATGGGACATGGTGCAACTCCTGTGTAGCGCCTCGGAAAGTCGGGCTAGCACTGTCTGAGCAGAAGTTGTGCCACTCCTGAATTTCAAGTTTTTTCAATCACTTATCCGTTACAAGATCAATTTCCACGGCACGTACGGCCCGCATCTGCTGCGGCGCCAACAGCCGTTGCTGACCAAGTGTTGCTGGATCAGCAATCGCGCTCATGGATGCGGCTTGAACCACGCTGCACCCCTTGCTGCACAAGGCTTCCAGACTTTCGGCACAGCCCTTGCTCAATGACTGGCAAGCCCACGCTGGATGCGTTCGGGCCTTCCTTCATGCAGCCACTGGAGCACAGCCATGAGCACCGAATTCTTCTGGCGCCTACCCTTGGGTAGCGACGGCCCTTACCTGGCCACCGACAAGAACAACCGCGGCGCCCCGACTTACCGTCCGGGCAACATTGCCCCCGGGCGTCTGCCCAACGGCGAGGCCGACGGCTTCACGTACATCGACTACATCGCCCAGGTGGCCAAGGCCGCCGAGCTTGCAGGCTTCGAAGGGGCCCTGCTGCCCACCGGGCCGGAGCCGTGGATCGCCGCCGCGGCTTTGGCCCGGGAGACCCGCCGCATCAAGTTCCTGGTGGCCTTCCAGGCCACCTGGACGCTGCCGGCCTATGCCGCCCAGCAAGCCGCGATCCTGCAGAACCTCAGCCACGGCCGCCTGGAGTGGAACATCATCACCGGTGGCAACCCTGCCAGCCAACGCGCCAACGGCGACTTCCTCGAACACGACAAACGCTACCAGCGCACCGGCGAATTCCTCGACATCATCGAGGGTCTGTGGCGCAACGAACAGTTCAGCTACCAGGGCGATATCTACCAACTGGAGAACGGCGCGCTGCCACCAGGGCTCAAGCACGAGCGCAAGCCGAGCATCTACTTCTCCGGCTTCTCCGACGCCGCGCTGGACGTGGCCGCGCGCCACGCCGATGTCTACCTGAACTGGGCAGAGCCGGTGGACAAGCTCAAACCCCACTTGGACCGTGTCCGCGAGTTGGCCGACAAACAAGGCCGCCAGGTGCGCTTCGGCATCCGCATCGACCTGTTCGCTCGCGAAACCGAAGACGCCGCCTGGCGCGAGCTGCGCCAGCAATACGAGCGGATCGACACCCGCACCAGTGCCGCAATTAAGCACTTCGCCAGCGGCTCCGACTCGGTGGGCGCCGCCCGCCAGAGCGCCTATCACCAGCACCTGGAACGCTTCGACGACCTGATCCTGGGCCCTAACCTCTGGGCCGGTTTCGGCAAGGCCAAGCCAGGGCCCACCGTGGGTCTGGTGGGCAGCCACGAGAACGTCGCCGAACGCCTGGCCGAATACCGCGACGCCGGTTTCTCGACCTTCATCCTGGCCGGCAATCCGCACCTGGAAGAAGCCCTGCGCATCGGCCAGGAAGTGCTGCCGCTGGTGCAGACCCGCCGTCACTCGCAAGACGACCACCCCACCGCGCTGAAGGCCAGCGCCTGACCCTGCAAGGAGCTGCACATCATGAGTCAACCGCTCGATACCCTCTGGTACACCCGCTGCCCCGTGCCCACCGGGCTCGGCATTGCCTTGCAGAAAGGCTGGCTGGAACAGGCCCTGGGCGACCAGGGCACGCGCATCCAGTCGCTACGTGAGTCCGCCAGCCAGGCAGTGCGTGAGTCGCATTTCGATCACAGCCTGCAGAACTCGGTGCGCCACGGGGGCAGCATTCCGGCCATCTGGGCCCGCGCCAGCGGGCGCGAGACTCGGGTGATCGGCTTGTCTTGGGCCGACGAGGTGCAACTGATCCTCAGTTTGCCGGACAGCGGCATCCGCTCCGTCAAGGACCTCAAGGGCCGGCGCTTCGGCCTGCCCCACTGGACTGGCGCACAGATCGACTTCACCCGCGCCCAGGCCATCCGCGGTCTGGAAAATGCCCTGCGTCTGGAAGGCCTGGAGGTCAAGGACGTGGAGTTGGTGGACTTCATCCAGGGCGGCACCTTCAGCGATGAAGCGCCCCAGCGCATCGCCGGTCTCGGGGCCTTCGGCGGCAGCCGCCGTGGCGGGCAGAACCCGGAGCTCACCGGGCTGCTGCGCGGTGAAGTGGATGCGATCTTCCTCAAGGGGGCTCATGCGGTGCAGCTGGCCCAGCAGTTTGGCCTGCACACGGTGATCGACACCGGCTCGCACCCTGAGCCGCTGGTGCGTTCGAACAACGGAACGCCGCGCACCCTGAGCGTCGATCAGCACCTGCTCGACCAGCACTTCGACAGTGCCGTGGGCATCCTCGGTGCGGTGCTGCGCGCCGAGCAATGGGCCCATGCTCACCCGGAGGACACCCGCCGCTACCTCGCTCGCGAAGCCAACAGCAGCGAGTATTGGGTGGTCCAGGCCTACGGCGAGGACGCGCACCTGCGCCTGCACACCGCGCTCGACGAGCGCGCCGCCACGGCCTTGCAGGACTTCACCGACTTCCTGCACCGCTGGGGCTTCATCCCCGAGCGCTTCGCGGTGCGCGACTGGATCGACCCGCGCCCGCTGGACGCCCTGCGCAGCGCCGTCGCCAAGCGCGCCAGCTGAGCATCATCTGGCCCCGGCGCAGGCTGGGGCCGACTGCCCATCCGCACAAGGCTCTTGCATGAACAACCCACTCGACACCCTCTGGTACACCCACAGTCCGGTACCCACGGGGCTCGGCATCGCTGTCGAATCCGGTCGACTGGCCCGGGCCTTCCAGCCCTGGGGTACGCGCATCCAGGCCCTGCGCGAATCCTCCGACCGCGAGGTGCGTGAGGCGCACTTCGACCATCATCTGCACAATTCGGTACGCCATGGCGGCAACATCCCGGCCATCTGGGCCCGCGCCAGCGGGCGCGATACCCGCGTGCTGGGCCTGTCATGGAGCGACGAGGTGCAGTTGATCGTCACCACCGCCGATAGCCCTGTGCGCGGTATTCGCGACCTGCGCAACCGCCGCTTCGGCCTTCCCAAGTGGGCCAACGTGCAGATCGATTTCACCCGTGCCCAGGCCATCCGGGGCCTGGAAAACGCCCTGCGCCTGGAGGGCCTGAGCCCCCATGACGTGGAGCTGGTGGACTACCCCTATGGCGGTACCTACAGCGACGACCCGGTGCGCCACGTGCACGGTGCCCAGGTCAGCCTCGGCGACCGTGTGCGCCAGCGCAACAACGAGTTGATCGGCCTGCTGCGAGGCGATATCGACGCGATCTTCCTCAAGGGCGCCCACGGCCTGCACCTGGCCGACGAATTCGGCCTGCGGGTGGTGGTGGACATCGGCTCGCACCCCGATCCGCTGGTGCGCGCCAACATCGGCACCCCACGCACCCTGACCGTCGACCAGCACCTGCTGGACCAGCACTTCGACGCGGCGGTGCTGATCCTCGACAGCGTGCTGCGTGCCGAGCAATGGGCCTGGGCCCACCCCGAAGAGACCCGCCGCTTCCTCGCCCGCGAGCTGAACACCAGCGAGTACTGGGTCGCGGCGGCCTATGGCGAAGACGCCCACCTGCGCCTGCGCACCAATCTGGCCGAGCGCTCCATCGAGGCCTTGCAGGACCTCACGGACTTTCTCGAACGCTGGGGGTTCATTGCGCGCCGCTTCGATGTGTGTCAGTGGATCGAACCCCGGCCGCTGGCGCACCTGCTGGAGAACGTCAATGTCGCCATCTAGGCCGCACGGCTTCATCGCCAGCTTCATGTTCCTGGCGACCTTCAGTGGCGCCACCATCGGCATGGCGAAGATCGTCACCACTCTGTACGCCATGCACCTGGGCGCCAGCCCGTTGCAGTTGGGGGTGATCTCGGCCATGGAGTCGCTGGGCATGGTGCTGCTGACCCTGCCGGCGGGCTTCGTCATCGCCCGCGTCGGTGCACGCCGGGTGTACTTTCTGGCCAGCCTCGGGCCGCTGCTGCTGAACTTGGCGATCCCGCTGTTCGCCCATTGGACCTGGCTGGCCGTGGCGCGGCTGCTGATCGGCCTGTGCATCCCGTTTCGCATCGTGGCCATGAACAGCGCCTTTCTGCGTCACTTGCGCCACATAGGCCGCGACAAGGCCGGCTGGTATCGCGGCGCGCTGACCCTGGGCATGGGCTTGCTCGGCCCGTTACTGGGCAATGCCCTGAGCGGTGGCAGCTTTACGTTGGGCTTCGTGGTGATCGGGCTGTGCTTCGGCTCGATGGCGGTGTACAGCCTTGGCTTTTGGGAGCACGAAAACCCGGCCGAGACCGCCCCCGAGATTGACGGCGGCATCCTCGCCCAGTCCCGTGCCTTGCTCGGCCATGCCGAGGTGGCCGAGAGCTGCCTGATCGAACTGTTGTCCGGCGCCACCGGTGCGTTGTTCGGCACCTTCGTCATCGTGCTGGCCATGGAGGTCGCACACCTGAGCCAGGAGCGTGCCGTGAGTCTGGTGATGATCCAGGGCCTGGCGGCGGTGCTGGGCCTGTTCAGCCTTGGCCGCTTGGTAACGCGCGCGGGGCGGCGCCTGACCTACCTTGCAGGGCTGGGCCTGGCAGTGACGGGCCTGCTGCTGCTCGGTCGTGGCCAGGGCTATGCCTGGCTGGCCGCGGGGGCAGTGCTGCTGAGCGTGGCCAGCGCCCTGGCGCACTTGGTGAACATGGCGCGGATGAGCGACTCGCCGCTGGACAAGAGCAAGCTCTCGGGCCTGTTCAACCTGGCCGGGATGCTTGGCGGCTGTACCGGTGCCTTGCTAGGTGGGGTGATCAGCCACTGGATCGGCACGGCCAACCTGTTTTTGGCGTGGACCCCGCTGGTGCTGCTCACCGCCCTGTTCTGCTGGCTGCGCCACGTGCGGCGCGGTACGACCCCTGTCATCGTCGTGGAGGGCTGACTCGATGCGCACACTCCCTTGGCATCACCTGACTCTGCTCGTCTCGCCGCTGGCGCTGCTCGCGGCGTGGATAGTGCTGGCCGACAGCGGCGCCTTCCCGCGCCAGCTGCTGGTACCACCGCGCGAGGTCTGGCAAACCTTCGAGCAGTTGCTGGCCAGCGGCGAGCTGCGCGAACACCTGGGCAGCAGCCTGTCGCGCTTGGCCCTGGGCTTCGTGTTCGGCGCCGGCGCAGGCCTTGCCTTTGGCTGTGCCATGGCCCTGTCGCCCGGTGTCGAGGCCTATTGCGGGCCACTCTTCCATACCCTGCGCCAAGTCCCGTCGATTGCCCTGATCCCGATGTTCATCCTGTTCTTCGGCGTCGAGGAGACGTTCAAGATCGTGATCGTCATCAAGGCCACGTTCTTCCCTGTGGCCCTTGCGACCTGCGAGGGCGTGCGCGGCATCCCGCGCAGCTACTTCGAGGTCGCCCAGGTGCAGCGCCTACCCCTGCCGACCCTGCTCACGCAGGTCGCCTTCCCGGCCGCCGCGCCACCGATCCTCACTGGCCTGCGCATTGGCCTGAGCCGCGCCTGGATGGTGCTGGTGGCTGCTGAGCTGCTGGCCGCCGACAGCGGCCTGGGGCAGATGATCGAGATGAGCCGGCAGATGCTGCGCATCGATGTGGTGATGGTCGGTGTGCTGGTGACCGGGCTGGTGGGCTTCACCCTCGATCAAGGTCTAAGACTGCTGGAGCGGCGCGTGCTGCGCTGGAAACCCCTATGAACCGACTGATTTCATTGGCCCGCCGGGGCCGCGGGCTGGTACTGCCCCTGCTGTTGATCGCGGCCTGGGACATCGCCTCGCGCCAAGGCGCCAGCCAGGCCTATGCCTTCGTACCGCTCGAGCGCATCGGCCAAGGCCTGGTCGAGCTGCTGGCCAGCGGTGAGCTGTGGTTGAGCGTGCAGGCCAGCCTGCAACGCACCTGCCTGGGGCTGCTGTTCGGCGTGCTGGCAGGCTTCGCCCTGGGCGCCGGGATGGCCTCGTCGCGCTGGCTGGAGCGGCTCTTCGCGCCGTTGTTCCATGGCCTGCGCCAGGTTCCCATCCTAGGGCTGATCCCCCTGTTGGCGTTGTGGTTCGGCAGCGGCGAAGCGACCAAGGTATTGATCGTCTCTCTGGCGGCGTTCTACCCGATGACGCTCAACGCCTTCGAAGGCTTCAGCCACGTGGAGAAACGCTACCGGGAAGTCGGGCGCCTGTATGCCCTGTCGCCCTGGCAGCAGTTCGCGCAGATCCTCCTGCCTGGCGCTCTGCCCAGCTTGTGCAACGGCGTGTTGCACGCGCTGGCCTTCGCCTGGGTCAGTTCGGTGGGCAGCGAGCTGTTCCTCTCCACCGGCATGGGCCTGGGCAACCTGATGATGAACGCCGAGACCGGCTCGCGCATGGAGGTCATCGTGATCGGCGTGCTGTGCATCGGCTTGCTCGGCTATGCCATGAACCAACTGTTCTCCCGCCTCAGCCGGCACCTGCTGCGCTGGCGCGCTCTTCGTCGATAGGTGACCGTGATGACCGCATTGCTCAATTCCGTTCTACCCGCCTACACCCTCGGCCAACCCGGCGCCTTGCAGATTCGTGGGCTGAACAAGCACTACCAGATCGACGGCAAGCCGTTGCAGGTGCTCAAGGACATCGATCTGCAGGTGCTGCCGGGCGAGTTCGTCTGCATCGTCGGCGCCAGCGGGTGCGGCAAGTCCTCGCTGTTGCGGCTGATCGTGGGGCTGGAGCAAGACTACGCCGGGCACATCCATCTGGATGGCGAACGCGTACAAGGCACCAGCCTGGACCGGGGCCTGGTGTTCCAGGATCACCGCCTGTTTCCCTGGAAAACCGTCGAACAGAACGTGGCCCTGGCCCTCAAGCCCCTGCGCCTGGGCAAACGGGAAAAAGCCGAACGGGTCGCCGAGCATCTGGCGTTGGTCGGCCTGCAAGGCTTCGAGCACGCCTACCCGCACCAACTCTCCGGCGGGATGGCCCAACGCGCAGCCATTGCCCGGGCGTTGATCACCCGGCCTAAGCTGCTGTTGCTCGACGAGCCCTTCGGCGCCCTGGATGCCCTGACCCGCATCCACCTGCAACGCGAGCTACAACGCATCTGGCTGCAACAGGGCAGCAGCATGATCATGGTGACCCATGACGTGGAGGAAGCCCTTTACCTGGGCGACCGGGTCATCGTGATGGACCCTCGCCCTGGGCGCATTCGCCATGAAGTGCGCGTGGAGCTACCGCACCCGCGCGAACGGCACGCGCCGCGATTGCAGAAGCTGCGCGACGAGCTGCTGGCCGAGCTCACGGGGGCCTGACGATATGGCGCCAGGTTGCTACCCAATTGCGTCACCGCGATTGAGACAGCCGCCCGGCTTGTGTTACGAGGTTCCTAGGCCCGCCGACCCGCAGCGGGTGAGACAAGGAATCTCGTACATGCCCACGCCAAGAACAATAATCGCCACCACCGCTCTGCTACTCGCCGCGCCCTTCCAGTTGGCGCTGGCCGATACCGCCCCCGCCAAGCCCAACCTGCTGACTGCCGCCGTCGCCTGGCGGCAGACTGCGGCCGAATACCGTGCCTTGTACTACCAGGGCTTCAACTTGGCCAAGCTGCGCCTGGACCAGGCCCTGGCCGAGCGCAAACCTGGTGCCAAGCCGCCAGCGATCATCAGCGACCTGGACGACACGATCCTCAGCAGCAACACCTACTGGGGCGCGCTGATGAACGAGGATAAGGACTTCTTCGACGATGCCCTCTGGGACCGCTGGGTCGCCGACAACGGCCCGACCCTGACACCAGGTGCACTGGCGTTTCTCGAATATGCCAAGTCCAAGGGCGTGGAAATCTTCTATGTATCCAGCCGCGATCAGGGCGACAAGACCGACGCGTACGCACTCGAAAACCTGCGCGCACTGAAGGTGCCCTTCGCCGACAAAGAACACGTGACCATCCTGCGCGAAAGCTCCAACAAAGAGCCTGCGCAAAAGGCCATAGCCGAGCACCACGACGTGCTGCTGATGCTGGGCGACAACCTCAACGACTTCAAACGCCGGTACTACGTCGACAACGTCCAGCAGCGCGCCACGTTGCTCGATGAAGACCGTGCCCAGTTCGGCGATAAGTTCATCGTCTTCCCCAACCCGACCGACGGGCACTGGATGAAGGCGATCTTCGGGGAGTCCGAGCCTGCCGACACGCCCGAGAATCGCGCCAAATTCCGCGCGGCAGCGGCCTCGGGTGCCTGGAAGGCCAAGCCATAGGTGCTCGCATTGGGTGGACGCGCAGTGCATGTGCGCACAGTTGAGCGGCGTTTGCCTGCCCCAGAGGCATGACCTTCGGGTAGCTGAGCGCTTCATTGGCTCTCGTTCAAACGGACGATGTGAGGGTTCGACCTCTGGGTCATGGTGGGTGCCTGCGCAGGTAGGCGTCCACTCTCAACCCGACAGAAAACCGAAGATGACGACATCCATTCGTTTCGAAGGCGGTACCGCGGTCATTACCGGCGCGGCCAGTGGCATCGGCAGTGGGCTGGCGCGGCATGCCGCCAAGCTTGGCATGCGTGTGGTGCTGGCCGACCTGGACCGCGACAAACTCGAGGCCGTCGCGGCCACGCTCGACACCGAGACGCTGTGCGTACCGACCGATGTGCGCAATCCGCAAGCGCTCGAGGCGCTGGCCGAGGCCACCTGGCAGCGTTTCGGCGGTGTCGATCTGCTGTTCAACAATGCCGGCATCATGGCCACGGGCTTTAGCTGGGAGATCTCACCGGAGCGCTTCGAAAACAGCTTTGCGGTCAATGTCCATGGCGTGCTCAACGGCCTGCGCAGCTTCGTGCCACGCATGCTAGAGCGCAACGCGCCGGCGCGCATCATCAACACCGCATCGGTGGGCGGGTTTTTGGCAAGCCCACTGATGGCGCCCTACTCGGCGACGAAGTTCGCCGTCGTCGCCCTGACCGAGTCGCTGCATGGCGAGTTGAAAATGCTCGGCACGCCCGTGGGGGTGTCGCTGCTCGCACCGGGCCCGGTGCGTAGTGGCATCTTCGACAATCCCTTTGGCGATGCGCTCGACCGCCCCGAAGTGCGAGGGTTCGTCGACACCATGCGTCAGATGCTGGACGCGCATGGGCTGACCCCGGACCAGTTCGCCGAACGGGTATTCGAAGGAATTCAGGAGGAACGTTACTGGCTCATTCCACAACCGCAGGTGCTCAATGATGCCCTGCAACGACGTGTGGAAGATATTCTCGCCGGACGTGAGCCGGTGATGCCGACGCTCTGACACTTACCATACGCACCGCCAACGGCACGAACGTCCAGGCGGTGCCCATCCCCCTGGTTCAGCCGGGAGCTTGCGCCTCTGACTGGCGTGGCGTATTGGAAACGGGAAAAACAAAAAAGGCCAAAGATAAAATCTTTGGCCTTTTCTGGAAGCGTTCCGGGATATCGGGTGACACCCCATGAACACTGAATTTGGAGCGGGAAACGAGACTCGCATCGGGCCGGCGAGCCATTGAAAAATAAGGGTTTTCAGCTATCCCTCAAGCAGGGATAGCCTTCATTCTGGACTCATTCTTCGCAGCTTACAACGGGCGCGCGCATGCTCATCGCACCGAAATGGGTTTGGCTGTGACCACCTACAACCTCATGCGGGCAGTCGCGCCTTAGGGGTTCGGAAAAATGATTTCGCGGATGGGCTGAAAGGCCTCTTCCCGCACAACAACAAACGCCCCGATCAAATCAGGGCGTTTAGTGAAGGGGCACCTCAGTGCGTCACAGTTGTTGGCGCTGATGCGATTTTGAACCGGATTACCGAAATTTGCTGATCCATCCGAGTGCTCGAAAAGTGATGGCCCTGCAGTGATTTCGGGAGCAGCATGTGGGTCAGTCGAGATCAGCCGGACCTCATTTCTGGCGTAACGCGCGTCATTGATCGGCTAAATTGTAACTAACGAATCGACGTCGACCTGAGGTGTATCCGAAATACAGCAATGCCCCACCGACCGCCGCCAAGAAGCATTCTACCTGCTCGAAGCCCATGTACGGGTCGTAAAGCAATCCGACCACCAGCGGCCCAGTCGCACCAATACCATAACCCACACCCTGCACCATGCTTGAAAGTTCGGCCGCGACCTGCGCGTTATCCGATCGTAATACAATCATCGTGATTGCAATGGCGGTTAACGCGCCCTGGCCGATGCCTTGCATCCCAGCCCAAAACCAGATCTGCTGAACGGGTGCCGACAGGCATCCTAGGAAGCCGATGGTAGTCAGCAAGACCACCACGACATTGAACCAGGATTGGTTCGGCAAGCGTGTGGCGATCAGCGGCGCTGCCAGGCAGGCGATTGTTTGCAGGAGGATCGAACTGCAGACGATGACGCTGGCTTCCAACGGGGCCAAGCCACGCCCTTGGAGAAACGGGGCCAGCCAGCCGAACACGGTAAACGAGTACATCGACTGCAAGGCCATAAACAGCGTCAGTTGCCAGGCAAGTGTACAGCGCCACACCCCTTTTACCTTGAGCGCAGCGAGGCGGGGTACCGCCCTGCCCTTGGGCACTTGCAAAGACCAACAAGCGCCCGCAACGGCCGCCGGCAATGACCACAGAGCTAGAGCCGTCGCCCACCCACCGCCGAGCAAACGCTGCAGTGGGAGCGTGAGCCCCGCGGCCATGGCAGCGCCACTCAACAACGCCATGGAGTAGAGACCGGCAATCAGCCCGGTCGAGGTGGAAAAGTCCCTTTTAATGAGCCCGGGTACCAGCACGTTGATGATGGCGATCGCACTGCCGACCACGGCCGAACCGGCCAGCAGCCCGTAGATATTCCCGTTGCCACGAAGCCATATCCCCGCCGATAGCGCGGCCATCAATACGAAGATCGTACGTTCCGCGCCCGCCTTCCTGGCTAGGTAAGGCGCCAAGGGGGCAAAAACGCCCAAGCAAAGTACTGGCAAGGTGGTAAGCGCACTGGTGGCGGCAGCGGTCAACCCAAGGCTGATCCTGATATCCGACAACACAGCACCCAGGCTAGGGAACGCCGTGCGAAGGTTCAACGCCACCAAAACGATACTGCAAGCCAGAAAAAACGACCGACTTCTCGTCGCGGTATGACCTGGGTGTGATGATGGTTCAGTGAGTGCCTGCGTTACAGCCTGCTCCATGCCTGCCCTCCCTGAGCGCCCGCCACTTTCGATGGCATGGCCCAGCAATGAGAAAGGCCGCACAGGGTATCTGTGCGGCTTTGCGGCTTGTTCAGTTACTTCTTGATGATGTTGTGTTCCGGGCCGTATGGGAACTTGGTGATGTTCTCGCTGCCGTGCTCATTGACGATCAGGATGTCATGCTCGCGGTATCCGCCAGCACCCGGCAGGCCCTCGGGCAGCATGATCATCGGCTCGATCGAGACCACCATGCCTGGCTCGAGTACGGTGTCGATATCTTCGCGCAACTCGAGGCCCGCCTCGCGACCGTAGTAGTGGCTCAGCGTACCGAACGAGTGGCCGTAACCGAAGGTGCGGTATTGCAGCAGATCGTGCTCCAGGAAGATCTCGTTCAGCTGCAGGGCGATCTCGCTGCAGCGCATGCCAGGCTTGACCAGTTTCAGGCCAGCCTCATGCACCTTGACGTTGACTTCCCACAGGCGTAGGTGCTCATCGGAGCAGTGGTCCAGGAACAATGTCCGCTCCAGCGCGGTGTAGTAACCCGCGATCATCGGGAAGCAGTTGAGGCTGAGGATGTCGCCTTTGTTGACCTTGCGCGACGTCACTGGATTGTGGGCGCCGTCGGTGTTGATACCCGACTGGAACCAGGTCCAGGTGTCCATCAGCTCGGAGTCAGGGTAAGTGCGGGCGATTTCACGCACCATCGCCTGGGTAGCGTGCAGCGCCACTTCGTACTCAGGCACCTGATCACACAGGGCCTCGACGACCGCCGCACCACCGATGTCGGCAACCCGGGCCCCCTGACGGATGATCGCGTGTTCTTCAGCCGACTTGATCATGCGCATGCGCATGCATGGCGCGGCGATGTCCACCAGCTCGGCCTGCGGATAACGACTGGCCAGTTTGTCGCGGTTCATCAGGTTCAGGTGGTCGAACTCGATGCCGATACGCCCAGCCTTGGGCAGTGCCTGCTGAATCGCGACGAAGTAGTTATCGCGCTGCCAGTCGGTGTAGATGATGTTGTCGGTACCGACCGTACGGCGCCATGGCTGGCCACCATCGATGTTGGCGCTGATCGACACGACGGCTTCCTGCGTGACGACCAGTGCATAGGGACGGCCGAACGAGCAGTACAGGAAGTCGCTGTAGTAGTTGATGTTGTGGTAGGAAGTGAAGACCGCAGCATCGATATTGTTTTGTGCCAGGTAAGTGCGCAACTTGGACTGACGGTTGGCATATTCCTGTTGCGAGAACGTCGGTTTAACTTTTTCGCCGTTCTTGATCTGGATGGTTTTTGGCATTTGCATGTCTTCTATTCCTTGGTAGTGAGCAGCAGAGAGGCCCTGTTATCGGTGCCACTGGTGATCATTCGACCAGATAAATCACATGCTTTTTTGCGCCAATCCGACCCCTAAGTGATCAGATCCGTCGCCGTGCAAACGAGGCCAAGAGCAATGAAGGCGAAGCAAACCCGCACGAAATTTAATCTGGTGCTTTCTGAAAAAACTCCTTGGCTGCTGGGCACTCGCCACACTTCCCCTTCCGTGCGAGAAGAACCTTTTATTGGAGGGTATAGGCGATGGCAGGTAGAGAACTAACGACACCGTGAGCAGGGTCTACGCGCAGTATTAAACCCTGCTGAGCGGGTCGGTCGCAGTCGCGCCCATTGCAGGCGCAAGTCCGGGTAACAGATGGCGAGGATTCAGTGTGGGCAGTGCACGAACAAGCGTTCAAGAACGGGCCGGGAAACCCCGATCAGTGCTGCCAGTTCGCTGATTCCAAGTAGGCGAGATGTCAACGGCGTGATCAACGTCAGGGTCTTCTGGACCTGCTCCGAAACGCTACCCGGCGCATGCACATACCGGATGTGACCAGCAGGCAGGTTCGCCTGATCATCAACGGCGGGCAACAACCACATCACCTGCGCCGCCGCACTGCGCATCATCGGGCTCGATACATAGTGGCGCAGTTGTGGGGCGCCTGTGCGTGACGGCATTTCATTGCCGAGGCAGAGAATCAGTACATCCAGCGGTTTTGCCTGGTTCAGTTCCACGGTGGCTGTGGCAATGCCGTTGCTAGCCTTCAACGGCCGGCCTGCAAGGCTGAGGATCTGCCACTCGCACACATCGCACCGGGCCATTTCATTGGCGACGCGCAACGGCTCCAACGCGGCGGCCAACGCATAGAAATCGAACCCTTCGCTCAACAAGAAACCAATGCGCACGGCGCTGGTCAGTCGCTGGCCGACTTCAGTCAATTGCTGCATGTACTGCCTCCTACTCTACCCACGCAGCGTCTACTGCGAACACCACGATTGTCCCTGCAGTTGCTTGGCCAGACGTGTCAGATTTCGACCCCTAATTGCCGCGCAGAATCAGGGCACGCGTATCAGCCCATCCAGCATGAACGGTCTGGCCGGCCTTCAACTCAAGCGCGTGGTAGTCCGCGTTGGGCCTCTGTACCTGCAATTCCAGGCCATCGCGGGTTTCCAGGTAAACGTTGACCATCGAGCCATTGAACTCTTCACCCACGACCGTGCAAGGCAACCGGCTATCGGCTGTCGGTTGCGTGGTCAGGTCGATATGTTCGGCACCGATGCAAACCGTTACCTTCTCACCCAACGCAACCGTTCGGCCTTCAGGCAAGCGTGCCCGGAAGCGACCATGGGGCGAGTCGATCTGAACCACCCCTGTATCGATGAAACCGAGCACGACCCCCGCGAATATGTTCTTGCCGCCGACAAACTCGGCGACAAAACGATTGTGTGGTTCCAGGAAGATATTCTTCGGCGAACCGATCTGCTCGACGCGACCGCGGCTCATGATCACCACCCGGTCAGCCATGGCAAAGGCTTCCGATTGGCTGTGAGTGACGTACACAAAGGTGATACCCAGGTCCTTCTGCAAACCGGTCAACACCGCCTGCATGCGAACACTCAAGTGCGCATCGAGCGCGCTGAGCGGCTCATCCAGCAGCAGGATCGACGGTTCGGTGACCAGCGAACGAGCCAAGGCCACGCGTTGCCGTTGCCCGCCGGAGAGCATACTGATATCCCGTGTGGCGAATTCCCCCAGATCAAGTCGTTCCAGCCATTGCAATGCCTTCTTGCGCCGCGCCGCCTTGGCCATACCCCGCATCCGCAAGCCGAATTCAACGTTTTCCACCACGTTCAGAAAGGGGAACAACGCCAGGTTTTGCCACACCAGCGGCGTGTCCCGCTGCCACGAGTAGAGGTCGTTGATGCGCTGGCCGTTCAAGCGAATCTCGCCAGAGCTTGGCCTGTCGAGCCCGGCCAGCATGCGCAACGTGGTGGTTTTGCCACAGCCGCTGGAGCCCATGATCGCAACGAATTCACCCTTGTATATTTCCAGGTTCATCGGTTCGACAGCCATGAAACTGCCGAAGTGTTTGGCCACGTTGTCGAATACCACTAACGGTTGAGTCATGTTCGAGTCCTGCTGGGCATGGAGGGTTCAGCTGCGTTTGCCGTCAGCGGGCTTTTGCTGCCGGCTCATCAGCAAGATCTGCGCGATGGTCGTAAGCGTGATCGTCGTGATGAAAACGATCGTGCCGATAGCGTTGATGGTCGGGCTCACTTGGCCTTGCAAGGTATTGAGAATGCGCACCGGCACCGTCTCGTTGAGCCCCGAGACGAACCAGGCAACCGCGAATTCGTCGAACGAAACCGCCATGGTCACGAACAATGCGGCGAAGATGCTCGGTACCGTGAACGGCAGGATCACGAAGCGCATAGCGTGCCACTGGCTGGCGCCGAGATTCCAGGCAGCGGCCTCCAGTTGCGGGTCCATCTGCGCCAGGCGCATGCGAATCACCGCCATGGCGAACGGCGAGCACATCACAATGTGGCTGATCATCACCGCATGGAGTTCACCGGACAGGCCAACCCGCGACAAGAACGCCAGCATCGCCAGGCCAAGGATCACCACGGGAATGGTCGGTGGCAGTAGCGCCAGCGCCATGTAGACCGACTTGCCGAAAAAGTGGTAACGGAAGTCTGTATAAGCCGCAGTAAAACCGAGCAACGTAGAAACCAGCGATACCACCACCCCGACCAACAGGCTGTTCTTGAAGGCTTGCCACACTTGCGGGTCTGTGGCGATCGCCTCGTACCAACGCAAACTGAACCCACCCAACGGCAAAGATGGGAAACGGTCGACGTTGAAGGAGAACACGAAGCTGCCAATGATCGGCGTGAGGATGAACAGGAAGACCAGCGCAACAAAGCTGCGCAGCATGAAGTTGATGACACGATGCTCGTTCATGCGCGCCTCCTGTAAGCGTAGCGAACCATCAGGAACGCCACCATGAGCAAGGTCACGATCATCGCCGTGGCAATCACCGCCGCACGCGGCCATTGCTGCCCTGACTTGGTGGTGTCGGTAATGAGCGTGCTCAAGGTCGGCGGTTGGCCACCGCCGAGGTAAAGCGGGCTGACAAAATCGCCGAAGGTCATGATGAAACAGAACAGCGCCGCCACCACGATGCCAACCCGCGCCGACGGTATGATCACCAGAAACACCGTGCGCACACGGCCTGCGCGTAAGTTGTGCGCCGCTTCGATCAAAGTTCGGTCGATATACATCAGGCTGAACAGCTGCAACAGCACCACCAGCGGCAAGCACAGGGTGAAGTAACCTACGTAACTTCCAAAGGCGGTGTTGAGCATGGGCAACGGCCCTATTCCCAGCAGTGCCAGCGCGCTATTGAGCAAGCCTTGATCGCTGAGGAAGACTTGCCAGGAATACGTGCGGACCAGGTAGCTGGTGAAAAACGGTGTAATCAACAATAAGATAAGCCACTGCCTGGTCGCCGCACGAAACTTGAATGCAATGGCGTAGGCGCACGGGAACGCCACGACACTGATCAGAACGCAGGCACCTGCTGCCATGGCCCATGTGTGAAAGTAGGCATCTCAGAAGAACCCACGGCTGAACATGTAGCTCCAGTTCTGGCTTTCGAATGCAGGTTGCATGCGAAAGTTACGGACCAGCCAGAAGCTGATGGTCACCAGGAATACCAGCGGGAATACAAAGAACACCGATTGCCAGATCAGTATCGGTAAAGAAAAACTCAACCCATACCAGGGCAAGCGAAAGTTTCGCCTGCCTGGACGAGAAGCGCGCGTGTCGGAGGGTTCCTCACGGGCGGGCAGCGGGGGCGATACCTTGTTCGTGATCATTGCGCCGGTCCTCTCTGCGCGCCATCAAGCGCCCTTGTATTCCGACCAGAAGTCGTTCCACTGCTCCAGGCTCTGCTGCACAGGGAGTGCGCGGTACTGGATACGCCCCTCGCGGATATCGTCCATGACGTTGCGCTGGCCCGGCACCATGCCCTGGCGTTTCGCTTCGGCCGGGTCGACCAGGTTGAGCAACTCCCAGCCGCGCTTGTTGGGTATCAGCGCTGGATAGGCCTCCATCTTCGCCGACTTGACCTGGCCTTCGGGTGAGGTGATGTATTGAATGAACTTTTTGGCCAGCTCAGGGCTACGGGCTTTTTTCGCGATGCAGTAGGACTCGGTCCACTGCAACCCACCCTCCTCTGGCACGACGGTTTTCACCGGCGCACCGGCACGCTGCAGGACACCGGTGATCCAGTCGCCAATGCCACACATTGCATGGACCTGGCCACTTTTGAGCGAGGCGAACGTGCCGCCATAGTCGAAGAAGCCGCCCACTTGGCTGCGAAGGCTCAAGGTTTTTTCCTGCACCATTTTCCAATGAGCGACATCAATGTCGTAGGGCATACGGTTGTTATTGAGCAAACTGATTTGCCCAAGATTCGGCAAGTGCCAATCGAAGTGCCCAACTTTACCCTTTAGACTTTCGCCCCAGAGCACCTGGTAACTTTTGACTCTAGATTCGGACAGCAGTTGGGTATTGAAGGCAATACCGAGGAAACCAAAGCGGATCATCACCGAATACAGTTCATCACCCTCCCAGTGGCCAGGGAAGTGTTGGAATTCTGGAAAGAAGTCATCGAACGGGTAATCGGCCGGGTCCAGTCGCTCAATATAATCAGCGGCGTTAAGTTGCTGTACATACTCGGCATCCGACAAGATCAGGTCGAATGTACCCGGGGGCGACTGGGATATCAGCCCAAGCATGTTATCGCCGCCAGTATAATATTTGGCACGGACCTTGACCCCGTGCTGGCGCTCGAAATCAGCGACGATATCGGGCGCGGCATGCCCGGCCCAGGCCAATATCACCAGTTCTTTTTCTGCTGCGCCCAAGCCTCTGGACGGCCACCAACTACCCAGCGCTGCCGCACCGGCGAGCACGCTGCTGTTTTTTATGAATGTACGGCGTGATAGATCGGCGCGATACTTCATGAAGATATCCTCGGTAATCAAAACATGCCTTGGCCCGTCGTGCTCTCGCCACGCCGTGCCAAATTTTTACCGCCTTATTGATTACCGATTGCAGCAGATCGCCAGCAGGACGATTTGCATTTTTCCGACCTGTAGTTTATCAAACTCGCCCCTCGCCGCACTGGCAGGGCCACTGCCGCGCCCGCGGATAGCGCTACGGCAGTATTTGTCAACTCCAGGTCGGAAACTGACAATTACAACAGGTTGCGATCTGATCAAATCGTGACATCTGCTACCTGCTACAAGCCGGACGACCTCAACGATTACAAGAACATAGAGAGACCACCCGATGAACGATAGCGTAGTAATTGGCGAACTCACCTGGCCTGAGTACGCCCAGCGTGTTGCATCCGGCAGCCCGATTTTCTTGCCAGTGGGCGCCTTGGAGCAACACGGCCATCACATGTGCATGGAAGTGGACGTATTACTGCCGAACGCGCTGTGCAAGGCAGTAGCGCGCAATGTCGACGGCCTGGTATTGCCCGCTTTGGCCTACGGCTACAAGTCGCAGCAAAAATCGGGCGGGGGCAATCACTTTCCCGGCACCACCAGCCTGGATGGCGCGACACTGACGCATACCATCCAGGACATCATCAGGGAGCTGGCCCGGCATGGCGCGCGCAAGCTGGTGATGATGAATGGGCACTACGAGAACTCCATGTTCATCGTGGAGGGTATCGACCTGGCGCTGCGCGAGCTTCGTTATGCCGGCATCACCGACTTCAAGGTCGTCATCCTGTCCTACTGGGATTTCGTCAATGCGCCCGAAGTCATTCAGGAACTTTACCCAGACGGATTCCTCGGCTGGGACATCGAACACGGTGGGGTCTTCGAAACCTCGTTGATGCTCGCCCTGCACCCTGACAAAGTCGACCTGGCCCGAGCCGTCGATCATCCGCCAGCCACCTTCCCTCCCTACGATGTGTTTCCGATCATTCCGGAGCGCACACCGGCGTGTGGAACTCTGTCATCGCCCAAGGGCGCCAGCCGCGAGAAAGGCGAGTTGATTCTGCGCGTCTGCACCGAAGGCATCAGCAACGCCGTCCGCGAGGCATTCGGCTAAGCGTCAAGACACTGCATGAATTTCCCAGAGCACGATTCGCATTAGCTGTTCACCCGCCATCTATAACAACAAGGGTAATGATAATGTCCAGCCACTCAACTCTGGCACCCGGCCTCAAACAGCGCCACGTCACCATGCTCTCAATAGCCGGCGCTATCGGCGCCGGCCTTTTCATCGGATCGGGGCACGCTATCGCAGCCGCTGGGCCCGCCGCCATCCTTGCCTACATCATGTCTGGCACACTGGTTGTGCTGGTCATGCGTATGCTCGGTGAAATGGCAGTTGCCTCCCCTGATACCGGTTCGTTTTCCACCTATGCCGAACGCGCCATGGGACGTTCGGCCGGTTTTACCATCGGATGGCTGTACTGGTGGTTCTGGGTGCTGGTCATTCCCATCGAAGCGATTGCCGCAGCGGCTATCTTGAATGCGTGGTTCCCGGCGATCGAAACCTGGGAGTTCGCGCTGGCAGTCACCGCCTTACTGACCTTGACCAACTTGTTCAGCGTTGCCCGCTATGGGGAGTTCGAGTTCTGGTTCGCCATGCTCAAGGTCATTGCCGTGCTGGGCTTCATCGCCTTGGGTGCGCTGGCCCTGACCGGCGTCGTGCCAAACCTCAGCGTCAGTGGCGTGGTCAAGTTGAGCAATGACTTCGGCGGCTTCATGCCCAACGGCATGGCTGCGGTCATTGGCGCCATGCTGACCACGGTGTTCAGCTTCATGGGCACTGAAATCGTCACCATCGCCGCCGCAGAGTCGAAAGACCCCTCCAGGCAGATTACCCGAGCCACCAACTCGGTCGTCTGGCGCATGGGCATCTTCTATATCGTCTCGGTGTTCCTGATCGTCTCGATCGTGCCATGGAACGACCCCATGCTGGTGCAGGTCGGCTCCTATCAAAGAGCCCTTGAGCTGATGAATATCCCTCACGCCAAGATGATCGTGGATATCGTCGTGCTGATCGCCGTGGCCAGCTGCCTCAACTCGGCGATCTACACCGCATCGCGCATGGTCTACTCGCTGAGCAAACGTGGCGACGGCCCTGCCGTTCTACAGCGCACCTCATCAGTCGGTGTGCCATTCGTCGCGGTACTGGCCAGCACCGCTGTAGGCTTCCTGACCACCGCGTTGAACTACTTCGCACCGGACGAGGTGTTCTCCTTCCTGCTGGCGAGCTCCGGTGCCGTGGCATTGCTGGTCTACCTGGCCATCGCGGTATCGCAATTGATCCTGCGCAAGCAGATGACCCGCCGAGGTCAGGTCATGGCCTTCAAGATGTGGTTGTTCCCTTGGCTCAGCTACCTGGTCGTCGCCTCCATCATCGGTATTCTAGCGATGATGCTGGTCATGCCGGGACACCGCATGGAAGTGCTGGCAACTGGTGCGCTGGCACTGTCCATCGTGTGCATGAGCTCTATCTTCTCGCCCAAGAAGCGCCCACTGCCCAATGCTGCAACCGAATCAGCCTAAACCTGGTCGAGCCATTTCCCCCTGCGAAGGCAACGCGTTCGCAGGGTTTTTGCTTTTTGCGACGAGCCGTAATCATGGGGCGAATATCGGCCAGTACGTCCCTATTGCCCGATCACTCCGTGTAATATGCCCTCAATTCTGGCATGAATACCTTGTACACAATAAATTGCCGGTATCGGTAAACAGGCGCGAAGCACGTCATTTTGCATTGAAGGAGCCGTATTGATGGGTACGCTGAAGTCCTCGCTACTGGCCACGGGATACCCTGTCAATGATCCCCCGCCCAAGGTTATCGGGTTTCTGGTGATTCCTAATTTCACCACCATTGGGTTTGCCTCCGCCGTGGAGACCTTGCGCATGGCTAACCTGGCCGCCCGCAGGACCTTGTTCCAAACGCTCATCATCGCCGCCGACATGGAGCCGGTGAGCGCCAGCAACGGCATGCGCATCCTGCCTGACCACAGCATCAAGGACGTGCCCAAGCTCGACATGCTGTTCGTGGTAGGGCCTAACCCCATCGTCTCCGACCACAATACCCGCGCCATCGTGAACTGGCTGCGCAGGCTCGCCCATGACCAGGTGGCGTTGGGTGGCATTTGCACAGGTAGTCATTTGTTGGCGCGCGCCAATTTGCTCACGGGTTACCGCTGCACCATCCATTGGGAAGACATCGAAGCGTTGAAGGAGCGCTTCCCTGGCATCATCATTTCCAACCAGCTGTTTGAACTTGACCGAGACCGTTACACCAGCTCCGGTGGTGTAGCCTCCATGGACATGATCCTGCAACTGATCACCCGCGAGCCTGGCGGGCGAGAGATTGCCGCGCATGCAGCCGAACTGCTGTTATGTGACCGAGTCCGTAGTTCGCAGGAACGTCAGCGCGTGCCCTTGCGACAGAAACTAGGTACCTCCCAACCCAAGCTCAGCCAGGTCGTCAGCATTATGGAAGCTAACCTTGAAGACCCCATGACCTTGGAGGAGCTGGCACAGTTGAACGACATCTCCGTTCGGCAGCTGGAGCGTCTGTTTCACAAGCACCTACAAAATACGCCAAGCCAGTATTACCTTGAATTGCGCCTGTCGCGGGCCCGGCAGCTGTTGTTGCACAGTGAATCGCAAGTACGCGATATCGCACTCGCCTGTGGCTTCGTTTCGCCGGCGCATTTTTCCAAATGCTACAGCCGTTTCTTCGGTGTTTCGCCCATTGGTGAACGCAAGCAGGTTGCCGCAGCACATTGCTGATCATTTCCATTCGGCCATGCGGCCTGTTGCCGCTGACCGAAAAATGACCCAGTTTCGCCCATTGTGCTGACTGAAAACTGACCCAGGTGTTCCACTGCACCTGCTCATTTTTTGAGCAGGAGAACACAGGGTGATCAGCATGGAAATGATGGGCAAAATTCGGCGGATGTATTTCCGCGACAAGCTGTCGTTGCATGAGATAGCCAAGCGCACCGGACTGTCGCGCAACACCATCCGAAAATGGATCAGAGCACCGGAGTCCAAGCAGCCGGTTTATCAGCGTCGAGCTGTGTTCAACAAGCTCAGTCCCTTTCACGAGATGTTGGAGCAGGCGCTGCGGGCTGATGCCTTGAGGGCGAAGCAACATCGCCGCAGTGCCAAGGCGCTACTGACCATGATCAGGGCTGAAGGCTATGACGGCGGCTACAGCCAGCTCACAGCCTTCGTTCGTCATTGGCGCGGAGAGCAAGGCAAGGCGGTACGGGCATTTGTGCCGTTGGCGTTCGCGTTGGGCGAGGCCTTCCAGTTCGATTGGAGCGAGGAAGGCTTGCTGATTGGCGGTGTTTTCAGGCGCGTCCAGGTCGCGCATATGAAGCTATGTGCCAGCCGAGCCTTCTGGCTCGTGGCCTACCCCAGCCAAGGGCATGAGATGCTGTTCGATGCCCATACCCGCTCATTCGCCGCCTTGGGCGGCGTGCCGCGTCGCGGCATCTACGACAACATGAAAACGGCGGTCGACAAGGTCGCCAAGGGTAAAGGCCGCACGGTCAATGCTCGCTTCATGGTGATGTGCTCGCACTACCTGTTCGACCCGGACTTCTGCAACGTAGCGTCCGGCTGGGAAAAAGGTATCGTCGAAAAGAACGTCCAAGACAGTCGGCGCCGCATCTGGCTGGCCGCCTGCGACAACACTTTCCATAGCTTCGAAGAGCTGAATGCCTGGCTTGCCCAGCGCTGTCGGGCTCTTTGGCACGAGCTGATCCATCCGCAGTACAACGGCCTCACCGTCGCAGAAGTCTTGGAACTGGAGCGCGTCGAAATGATGCCGATGCCGAGGCCCTTCGACGGCTATGTAGAGCGCACGGTTCGCGTTTCCAGCACCTGTCTGATCAACGTGGCTCGCAACCGCTATTCAGTACCCTGCGAGCGTGTTGGACAGTGGGTCAGCAGTCGGCTCTATCCCTCGCGAATCGTCGTGATTGCCGATGATGGTGTGATTGCCAGCCATGAGCGCCTGTTTGATCGCGATCAGGTCAGCTACGACTGGCAACACTACATCCCCCTCATTGAGCGTAAACCGGGAGCCCTACGCAATGGTGCCCCGTTTGCCGATCTACCCAGGCCCCTACGCCTGCTCAGACGCGGGCTGCGGCGGCATCTACAGGGTGACCGAGTCATGACCCAGGTGTTGGCCGCCGTGCCCATCGCTGGCCTGGATGCCGTCCTCGTGGCGGTTGAGCTGGTTTTGGAATCTGGCAGCCTGAGCGCTGACCACATCCTCAATGTCGTGGCCCGTCTGACCGCCCGTGAAGTACCACCCTCGGTCGAAACCAACCTGCAACTGAAGGTGTCCCCTGTTGCCAATACCGCGCGCTATGACCGGCTGCGCAGCACGGATGAGGAGGTGCGGAATGCGTGATCTCACAGAGGAACTCAAAGACTTACGCCTGCACGGCATGGCCGATGCCTGGGCAGAGCTGGCCGCACAAGGCGAATCTTCCACTGCGTCATCGAAATGGCTGATCGAGCATCTCCTTGATCAGGAGCACGCCGATCGGGCAGTGCGCTCGGTACATCATCAGATGAATATGGCAAAACTGCCCATGCACCGTGACCTGGCTGGCTTCGACTTCGGTGTATCCAGCGCTGATGCCCGGCTGATCAAGGAACTGTCCACTCTGACCTTCACCGACACAGCGCAAAATGTGGTGTTCATCGGCGGCCCTGGCACCGGTAAAACGCATCTCGCCACCGCCCTGGCAGTGGCCGGCATCACCCAACATAACAAGCGTGTGCGTTTTCACTCCACGGTCGATCTGGTCAACCTGCTGGAGCGTGAAAAACATGAGGGCAAGACAGGGCGGATCGCCCGAGGACTACTGCGTGCAGATCTGGTAATCCTTGATGAGCTTGGCTACCTACCTTTCAGTCAGAGCGGCGGAGCCCTGCTGTTCCACCTGCTTTCGAAGCTTTACGAGCACACCAGCGTGATCATCACCACCAACCTCAGCTTCGCCGAGTGGTCGAGCGTATTTGGCGACGCCAAGATGACCACGGCCTTGCTCGACCGATTGACACACCACTGCCACATCGTCGAGACGGGGAATGAATCGTACCGCCTGCAAAACAGCACCCTGGTGGCCAAGACCAAGATCCAGGCGAGGGAGCGGAGACGGCAGGATGTCGAGGAAGCGGAGGACGACCCGTTTTGACCTCTTTGGGCTGGCCTTGCTGAGTGCAGGGTCAGCACTTTTACGATGCTGTCGACTGCTAGGCTTATCCACAATTGCCGGGGTCAAAATCGGCAAGCAGCCCTGGGTCATTTTTCAATCGGCAGGGTGGGTCAACTTTCAATCAGCGCCAACAGCTCAGGGCACATCGGTGCCCTGCCCTCCTCTCGGATGGAGAATTTTCATGTCCTTGAATTTCTACGATCGAGCCGGTGCTCCCATCGCGTATACCGACGATGGTGAGCATATTTTCACAATCAGCGGTCGCCCCGTAGCCTACCTATATGGTGGTTCCGTCTATTCCTACCAGGGACGGCATCTAGGCGTCATGACTGAAGGGGTCATACGGGATAATAGTGGTCATGTCGCCTTTTTCACCAAAGATGCAAGACTAGGCGTAACGAGGCCGATGGTTCGACTGATGCCGTTGAAGGGGCTAAAGCAACTGAAGCCTCTCAAGCAATTACGACAACTCAGGCCGCTGAAGCCGTTAAATCGGATGACCTGGTCTCAGCTATCCGGCCAGCAATTTTTCTTTTAACTCACCATACGGTCAACCCCTCACACATGGACGTGTGTGCGGAGTGACCATTCTAGACACTTCGTTGCTCATCAAGAGAAATCCCGGGATCTCACCTACAGGTGACTTTTCGGAGGTACATGATGGAAGACCTAGCTACAAAAATCATTCCGCTGGTTCAGACACTGATCCCGGGCTTTTTAACCGCCATGATTTTCTACTGGCTGGCAGATGTAAAAAAACCTGGCCAGTTCGAACGCACCGTTCAAGCACTGATCGGTACCGGCCTAATCACAATGATGGTCGCAGGCATCAAGGCAGGGCTAAGCTGGACTGGTGAGCATTACTTCACCTTGGGTGAGTGGACGACCCAGGTAGAGGGTGTCTGGGGTATTGGCCTGGCGGTGGCGTTGGGCTTGCTTCTGGCCTTCGCTTCGAACCATGACTACCTGTATCGGTTCGCAAGGTGGCTGACCCTAACCTCTCGTTCCTCATACCCGGAGTGGATTTATGCATTCCGCAAGCGGGAAGGAATGAGCGTCGTGCTGACACTGCTTGATGGTCGTCGGCTGTTCGGATATCCCGCTGTTTGGCCAACCGATCCAAAAGAAGGGCATTTTCTTATCACTCATCCGTGTTGGATGGACGAGAACAACCAATGGATAGAGACGCCTGGCATCGAGAGCTACCTCATTGCCAACTGCGACGTCTACCTGATCGAATTCTTAGAGGAGGTAACCGAAAGTGAGCAACGATAACCGACCTAAGCAGCACGTGCTTGAGCTGCGGGTCGCCAACGATGGCATGAACGTCAGCCCTCCGGCACCAACCAATATCCGCCCTAAAGCACCGCCACCAGCCCCGCCAAAGGCACCGAAAAAGTAAGAGGCCGAAATGTACGAAGAAAGAGGTATATCGCCCCAACCCCGCCGGCCAAACACCGGACAGTCAAATCCAGCCAAACCGTTTGCCCAACGTCCAGCTACACCTCCGAAAGCCCCACCACCACCCAGCAAACGGTGATCAGCATGACCATTCAAACTGGCGGCAAGATTCACGTTAACGACGGTATAAGCAAGCAGACAACCAGTCAGCGCCCGGCAACTCCACCAGTTGCTCCGCCGCCGGCGCCTCCAAAGCGCTAATGCTGTGAAGGTAGGTTGAGGACGTGTGTGGAATTGATGTCACGTGCTCAAGGATTGGCAAGCTTTCATGGCGCTGATATCAAGTATGGGAGCCAAACGGACGCGACAATGAGGCGCATCCTTCTGAAATCATGAGAGTCCTCGCCTGCGCTTGGAGCTCGCTTGAAAAAATCTGGACGTGCAGCAAATCCTTTCCTTCTTCGTCACTTCTGTCGAACGCGAGCGCAGTATGGCTTCACCACACTGAACTTAGTGATTCTAAGTCAAAGCCGCCCCGTCGCTGGCACGCATGGCCATCAGCTCGGTGACCAGCCAGATGGCATTGATGTGGGTCGCTTTTGGCAGTCTCACTTCCTACTCGAATGGTAGCTTTCGGTTACTCTTTTCGACTGGGAGCAGGGGGGCCAAGATGTAATAGGACACCTGCATTCGATCGCCATCAAGGAAGTCAGCTCAGCATGCACATCACTTTTGGCCTTTTCCTGGACGCCCGTCAGGGCCCGTCTCCAACGAACTTCTTCAATAATCCGATAGTCGGCCGCCTAGGCTTCCTTTCCCTGCTGGAAACCTATCTTGGTCTGAGCGCGCCAGAAACCTCAACGGCCAGACGCGTGGCCATTTACTCCGGTCTGCTGCGGGCTCATGACAACGACTCGCGCTTCTACAGCGACTCCCTGAAAGTCGACAGCATTGGCACGGCCGCGCGCCTCCTGGCGTGGCGTGACGAGTGGCGGCTTGGCGGCTGGGACGGCAGCGCTAATCCGGAGCACCCGCCGCGAATCCAAGAACTTGCGGCCGTCGAAAAGGCCGCTCTCGAATCTCTACCGCCCGGAGAGGCCGAGCGCTTGCATCAGGTGATACTAGCTCTGAGTGCCTCCGGACCTGGTCCCATCAGGTCAGTTCACCTGGTTGACCCGCCTGAGGACTTCCCACGCCTCTGGCAGCAGGTGTTGGAGCACCTGCCCGAGGTCGAAGTTCGCCTTCCCGAACCACAGGGAGCAGGCCAACTCCGCGCGGTGCAGGAGCACGCCCTGACCGTGCTTAACGGAGGCTCTGCGGGCGATTTGGCTGTGCAGACCGACGGGGCCATCATGCTGGTGCACACCCTCGCAGCCACTACCGCCGAACATTGGCTAGGTACGCAGCACGTGCACACGCCCGGAGACCGACTGATCCTGGCCGAAAGTGCAGGAGACTCACTGGACGTATCACTATCTGTTGCTGGCAGCGTCAACTGCGGGTTCGAACGTCCTAGTCAACTGCGCCCGGCCCTTCAGGCACTAGCCCTTGCCTTGGAGCTGTGTTGGGAGCCAGTGGACATGAACCGCCTTTTGGACTTCCTGACTCATCCGGTCGGCCCATTCAGTCGCGCTGCGAGAAGCAGACTCGCACGCGCTGTCTCCAACCAACCCGGAATAGGTGGCGAAGCCTGGACGACAGCCAAGAACAAAATCGCCGCAGGTGACGATGCCCAGGAAGTGGCAGATGAAATCACCTTCTGGCTGGAGTCGAAGCGCTGGGCACGCACAGATGGAGTGCCGGTAGATGCACTGATCGCCCGTGTCGATCGGATGCAGGAGGCTATGCGGCGTCGCCTCTCAGGTGAGTTTGCTGACGCGGCGATTTTTATCGCGGCGCATAGCCAATGCGCGGCTGTTCATGACGCATTGATCGAGCTGGCTCGGCAAGGTGTGCCCAAGCTGCTGCCTCGACAAGTTGAGCAGTTGGTCGCACACGCCACACCCGCCGGAGCAACCAACCCCGCGGCGGTTCCTCATATTGGTTGCATGCGCTCGAGCGGCACGGCAGCCGCGTGCATCGAAGCAGCTGATGAAGTGATTTGGTGGATGCCGTCGACGCCTGACCTGCCCTCGCCTCTGCCTTGGTCTCCTGCTGAGGTGAATGCTCTGACTCAATTAGGTGTGCAGTTGCGAGACCCGGCGCGTGAGCTTGTATCGTTAGCACTGAGGTGGCTGCGGCCACTACTTGCCGCGAGAAAAAGATTCGTCATCGTCTGCCCTCCTCCTGGTTCAGAAGTGCATCCGATTCGCCAGCTTCTTAAGAAGCTCGTACCGGATATCGAGTCCGCGTCGCTTGACTTGGACACCGCACTCAACTCCACGCTTCTAGGGGTAACCGCCGAGGTGCTTGCACCTCAGGCGCTGCCCGCGACTCCACGACACATCCAACTGCCTCATCCCGTGCAGCTCGGCGACGCCCTACAGTCGTTCACTACGCTGAACGAGCTTTTCAATGACGCAGCCCTATTCGTTTTGAAACGAGTGGCGAAGCTGGATCCTTCCTCAGTCCTAGAGGTTGATGAGGGCAACCGCCTGCTGGGCATCCTCGCTCATAGGGTGCTCGAGAAACTCTTCGCGCACGACAAAGCCTTGAGTTGGTCAAACGCCGAAGCCGTTGACTGGTTCCGCACCGTAGCCGACTCGCTCTTGCTGACTGAAGGCGCTGTACTGCTCATGCAGGGTGCGGGGGTAACACAGCAGCACTTCCGGCAGGTTTGCGAACGAGCCATCGGAAGTCTCCTCGATCACCTCAGGCTCGCAGGTGCCATTCAGGTTCAGACTGAGGTGGAGTTCAGAGGAACCCTGGGAGCAGTTCCGCTGATCGGCAAAATTGATCTCTTGGTCACGCTTGGTGACAAGCGAACTGTTGCCGTGGACATAAAGTGGAGAGGCGATACCTACTACGCCGGGCTGCTTCGCTCTGGCGAGCACCTGCAGTTGGCGCTCTACTCCAGCCTCATAGAGCAAGCAAGCGGTGTCGCACCCGCCGCGCTTGGCTATTTCATCCTGGAAAGCGGCGGACTGTACATCAGCGCTGCTGACATCTTCCCAAAAGCGCAGGTCAGAAGACCGCCGGACGGCGTAACCGTATCCAACCTACTCGATCGCGCGCGCGCTACCTGGGAGTGGCGCAAGCAACAGCTGGACGCCGGGATCATCGAAGTCGTTCCGGAAGAACCGGGCGACGAGTTCCAGGGCCCTGAGGGAACCCTTTCGGTCAAAGGTCCAAGCAGCTGGGACCGAGACCACCTTATCTTGCTGGGAGGCTGGAAATGATGAACAGCATCGAATTCATCAGTGCAGGCGCCGGTAGTGGCAAAACCTACAAGCTGACCGAAACACTCGCCCAAGCCCTCGAATCGGGCGCAGCCCGCCCTCACGCTATCTTGGCCACGACCTTCACCGTGAAGGCCGCTACCGAGCTGCGTGAACGCGCCCGGTCCTGGCTCCTTGAAAAGGGACGTATCGACCTCGCCACAGCCATCGGCCAAGCCCGCTTAGGCACCGTCAATAGCGTTTGCGGTCAGATGCTCAAGCGGTTCTGCTTTGAGCTTGGCCTGTCTCCCGATCAGACTGTATTGAGCGAAGGTCAATCCAAGAGACTGCTCAAAGCTACACTGGCCGAGTCGATGGAGGCCGACGCTCAAACGGAACTGGTTCGGCTCACAGGGCGGTTCGGGATTGAGCAGGCGGACTGGTCCAAGACTGTTGAGGCTGTCGTCAAGGCCGCACTCGACAACGATATTGGACCGGATGAGCTTCGAGTGATGGGTTCCAAGAACGCAGACGAGATGCTCAGGAATTGGCCTGTTCCGGGGGTGGACCCGACCGAAGCATTGGCGACTGCGCTGGCCGAAGCGCACAGGCAAGTAGCGGCGTATGTAGAAAAGCAGCAAGCTGCCGATGCCAAAGTTGCAGGCAACCTGTTAAAAGGCCTAGAGGACCTCCAGAAGCTGGATCGACTCTTCCGTGAAGGACGCTGGAGCTGGCCCGACTGGATCGGTGCAGCCGGGTTCGACGCCGGCGCCAAGGTCAAAGATATCGTGGCACCAGTCAAAGCCGCAGCGCAGGCGCATGAGTCTCACCCTGCCTTTCATGCCGAAGTCCGCCAGTACCTTGACCAAATATTCAACCTGGCCGCCGACGTTCTCAATGCATACGAGCAGGCCAAGAAGGCGCTGGGTGCCGTCGACTTCAGCGACCAAGAGGTGTTGCTGTTACGTGCGTTGAGGACGAAGCCAGCTGTCCGTGAAATCTTGGCGGCAGAACTGGATCTGATCATGGTCGATGAGTTCCAAGACACCAGCCCTCTCCAACTGGCGCTTTTCATCGAGCTGGCCAAGCTAGCTAAGAAGTCGGTGTGGGTCGGCGACCCTAAACAGGCTATCTACGGCTTCCGCGGTACTGACGCAAGCCTCATTGCCGGCGTTCTCAATGCCATCAAGGGCTGGGGCGGAATAGTAGGGAAGGCCCTGGACACCTCCAGGCGCTCCAACGAAAGCCTGGTTTCGCTCACTAATGGTCTATTCAACTCTGCGTTCGAGCCCGAGCTGACGCCCGAACAGGTCCGGTTGCAGCCACTGCGCAAGGACATTCCGGACCAGCCGGCGCTGTTGAACTGGAACTTCGAGAGCAGTCGAAACGACTCGGATTACCTGTGCCTTGGCCAGGCCGTCCGCGACCTGCTGGAGTCCGGGCTCAAGGTCGAAGATAGGGACACCAAAGAGCTCCGCCTGATTCAGGCTGGCGATATCGGAGTGCTTTGTCGCTACAACGACCAGGTCGAATTTGCCGTCACGTCGCTCACCCGCTGGGGAATCCCGTCAGCCAGCCCACGCTCCGGCTTGTTGGGAACCGCCGAAGCCATCTATGTCATGGCCTGCCTGAGGCGTATGAGCGACCCAACCGACACTGTCGCCACCGCGCTGGTTCTAACCCTGGTTGACAGCACCCCGGTCGAAACCTGGCTTGCAGACAGGCTGCAGCACCTCGCCACGGATGAGGCCAAGCCATACGAGTGGCGGACGACGGGCGATAGCGCTCACAGACTAATTGCCCGATTGGAAAAACTGCGTCCGACACTAATGGCTTTGACGCCACTGGAAGTGCTACGACTTGCCGCTGCCGAGTCCCAAGTAGCAAGACTGGTCGGCCAATGGTCCACCTCCCCCCACGAGAGCCGCAACCGGATGTCCAACGTCGAGGCACTGGTCGAGCTCGGAAAGACTTTCGAGGACGAGTGCGTCGCGGCGAAGCGGCCAGCGACGGTTAGCGGCATGCTTCGTTGGCTGGAAGAACTCGCTAGCCAAGAGGATGATAATCGGGCCACTTCGGCAGACAACGCAGTCTCGGTCCTCACTTATCACGGGGCAAAGGGGCTGGAGTGGCCAGTCGTCGTGCTGACAAGCCTCGATGCAAAAGCACGTACTTCGCTTTGGGGCGTGCGCGCGAGGACCGTTGGAGGCTTCGACCCTCAGCAGCCACTCGCCAACCGCTTCGTCCACTGCTGGTTAAAGAGCTGGGGCAAGCGGTCCCAGCCCCAAGCCGCACTCAATGCCGAAGCCAGCGTAACTGGCCAAGCCATGCAGGCAGAGGCCTTGGCGGAGAACAAGCGTCTGCTATATGTGGGCTTGACCCGCGCCCGTGACATAAACATCGCACTGTCTTTCGTGCGCAAGTCAGGGCCGGGCCGCGCTTGGGTTGGCGAGATTAAAGGCGCAGCCGAACTGTTGTTCGGTGGCTCAGAAATCATAACGACTCCCGAAGGCAAGCAGCTTTCCAGGCTATCGAAGTCCTGGAGCATGGATGAGTGCTCAACGGAGCCACCTGCCAAAGCCCCCGAGGCTTGCCACTGGTTTACAGCTCGTCCGCGCGTGCAGGCCGAACCTTTGTGGCACCGACCGAGTTCTGCTTCGGGGGGTACATTCACGGTTGTCGAGACCGACGCCGTCGGAGTTCGACTAAGCCTGGCAGGCAAGCCCGACATGGCATCGCTGGGTACAGCGCTCCACCTGTGCATTGCACGCGCCGGCGTGCTTGGCGGTATTTCTCCCCCTGACGTCGAGCACATCCTGAAGACCTGGACCGTGGCTGATTCTGTAGATAAGGATGCCGTGTGCTCCCAGACCTCAGCGTTCCAAGCTTGGATAGCCAAGCGCTGGCCCGGCTGTCCCGTTTACATCGAGGTCCCCATCGAAGCAGATGGCCCGAACGGTACTCGTATCCGGGGCCGTATCGATTTGCTGGTTGAGTTACCAGACAGCTGGATTCTGGTGGACCACAAGTCGAACCCCGCTGGCTCAGCCAGAGACGATGACTTGGTAGCCTTGCATGGCCCACAGCTAGAGTCCTATGGCCACGCCCTTCTCAGCGCAACCGGCAAGCCCGTGAGCCAGCGATGGCTCTATCTGCCGGTAGCTGCACGAGCCGTCCGCCTGTCCTGACGCTCTCATAGGTGCACGAGTTTGGATCAATAGAATAACGAGGGTAAGCCATGCAACCATCGGCGACGTGCTCGATGAATTGACTGAGTACGGGATGGTCAACATCAGACGAGGGCGTGAAAACCGAACTCTCTACATTCCCTTTAGCCCGTGCCAACGCCAACCTTACTCATCATGGTGAAGACTAGTCATTCAGCTGGATTTCACCATGATGCTTTCTCCCTACCCCTTACTCATAACTTGCTTGGTTGCCGTCACGGCCGCCGCACAGGATGGGCGTGAGCGCTCAGACCTTGGCCTGATGCAGCGGCATCTCGATACCATCGAGCTCTTGGCTGGTCGAGCAAGTAGCAGCGCTACCGGCACTGACCAAGTTCGTTTTCGCTTCGACTACCCCAGATTGACTGCGGACTTGGCGCGCGTGCGGCACGGCATCAACAACTATCTATCGCCCTCACGCGCGCAGCCGGCCGACCTGGTCGAACTGGCCGATGATTATCGTGCTGACGCGCGCCATTCGAGTCCTTCCAATGAGCATGACTGACGCCCAACTCAACGCGTTCTCCGCCGTGGCCGGGTTTACCCCGCAGCTGAGTTCGGTGCTATGGCGCTCATCCGTGCTAGTGCTCGCGTTGCTCTGGTGTACCTGGGCCTTGTGGACCGGCTACCGCGGTTGGGCGGCCGGTAACCTCAATTTTGGCGCGCTCGGCGGCAGCACGCTGCGCCTGGCCCTCGCCCTGATCGTGCTGATGTTTTTCATGCTGTCGTAACCCGGAGACCGTGCCATGAAACTCTCCCACCATTGCCACCGCCCGCTTCTGCTGCTGCGGGATACCTGTTCAAAAGCCCTGTTCGGCGGTCTGGTTTTGCTGAGCTCGACGTTCGCCTGGGCCGACCTACCGACCATGGAGGCACCTTCTCGCGGCGAGGGCTCGGGCTTGATCGACACCATCAAGAACTACGCCTACGACGGCGGCATCCTGCTCGGTCTGTTGATCGCCACCCTCGCCTTCCTGGGCGTGGCCTGGCATTCGCTCACGGTCTACGCCGACGTGCAGAACCAGCGCAAGACCTGGAAGGACCTTGGTGCAGTGGTGGGCGTCGGCGCGCTGCTGGTGGTGGTGATCCTGTGGTTCCTCACCAAAGCCGCGACGATTCTGTGAGGTCACTATGTCCGACACCCCTGCGACCCTGCCCGACGGCACGCTGACCTTCCTGCCGGAACGCCTCAACCGTGACCCGGCCGTCCTCCGTGGTCTCACTAATGACGAAATGTGGGTCGCTTTGAGCGTCGGTGCCGGGCTGGGTGTGATTCTCGGCGCACCGCTGGCGGTAGCCACTGCTTCCATAGCGACTCTCCCCACCTGCATGTTCCTGTGCATGGCATTGGTGTTGCTCGGCGGCGGCAAGCTGCTGCGCCGGGCCAAGCGCGCTCGCCCCGAGACCTGGTTGTACCGGCGCCTGCAGTGGCACCTGGCGGTGCATTGGGGCATCGGCACCCACCAGCTGATCCTGCACTCAGGGCCGTGGACGGTGCGCCGGACGCGCCGGCATAGGAGGGCCAACCCATGAGCCGCTTCCGCAACAAGGTGGATGCCCAGCAGGCGCATATTCTCAGCCTGCGCCTGGCCGTGGCCATCCTGGCGCTGCTGTGCGGTGGCCTGTGGTACGGCTGGCAGGCCGCGCCCTCCGAACTCACCATTCACGTACCGCCTGATCTGCGCTCAGGCAGCACGCGCAAGTGGTGGGATGTGCCCCCGGAAAACATCTACGCCTTCGCCCTGTACATCTTCGGACAACTCAATCGCTGGCCCACCGACGGTGAGATCGACTACCACCGTGCCATCTTTGCCCTGCAGCCCTACCTGACGCCAGCGTGCAAGACGTTCTTCGACGGTGACTTCGAATATCGCAAAGCCGCCGGCGAACTGCGTGGCCGGGTGCGCGGCGTTTACGAGGTGCTCGGCCGTGGCTACAGCGACGACCCCGACCTGCGCGTGAAGCAGCTGGATAAGCACAGCTGGCTGGTCAAGCTCGACCTCAACGCCGACGAGTACTACGCCGCCGAGCCGGTAAAACGCGTGGTCGTGCGCTATCCGCTGCGGGTGGTGCGCTTCGACGTCGACCCTGAACGCAACAAGTGGGGCCTGGCGCTGGACTGCTACGAAGGCACACCGCAGAAACTGACATTGCCGGGAGGTGCGTGATGATGCGTGTCTTGATCCTGATTCTGGTGATGGCCAGCGGCTGGTGTTCAGCGGTCGGCGCCGTCGAGGTCAAATACTGGGACCGCCTGCCGTTGGCCATTCCGCTCACGGTGGGCCAAGAGCGGGTCCTGATGCTCGATGAAGATGTTCGCGTCGGACTGCCCAGTGCGATCTCCGGCAAGCTCCGAGTGCAGTCCGTCGCTGGTACGGTGTACCTGCGCGCCGCCGAAGCGCTCCCCCCTACCCGGCTGCAGCTGCAGTCGTTGAAGACGGGCGACATCATCCTGATCGATATCGAGGCGCTTGACGGCAGCGAGGCGCTGGAGCCGGTCAAGATCGTGGCCCAGGCTCAGTCGCCGGACATGGAAGTCGCGAAGGATGTCGCCCCCGCGGCGACGCCGGTACCGGTGGTGCTTACCCGCTATGCCGCACAGAACCTCTATGCGCCTCTGCGTACTGTGGCGCCATTGCCCGGTGTGCGGCGTGTGCCGCTGACCGACTCCATCGCATTCAGCACCTTGCTGCCCACCGAGCGGGTTTCGATCAAGGCGCTTGCTGCGTGGCGGCTCGGCAATTACTGGGTAACGGCGGTAAAGATCGTGAACCGCGGTCCCGGCAACGTCGCGCTGGACCCGCGTCATCTGCAGGCCACGCTCTACGCCGCGACGTTTCAGCACGCAGACCTTGGTCTCGCTGGCACGCCTGAAGACACTACGGTGGCCTACTTGGTTACCCGAGGCGGGGACTTGAAGCACGCGCTGCTGTTACCTCCACCAAAACCGGACGCTGCCGATCATGAAAGCTAACAGCCTGCTGAAGTGGTTGGTACCCGGGGTCCTGCTGGGCATCGTTCTGATCATCGGCAAATCCTGGCTAGCCGCTCCAGACGGCCAGCCCGCGCACGATCCAGACAAGACCACGCTCAGTGCGGAACAAGCCAAGGCCTTGGGCATCGCGGGCGACACCCCGCGCGACACCGTGGCTACGCTGATCGGCCAGGTCAAGGCGATGCGCAGCGAGATGCAGACGCTGAAGAAAGGCAACGATGCGCTGCAGACCGAAAACAATCGGCTGCGCTCGCGCGAAGGCAATATCGACACGCGCATCCAGAGCACCTTGAGCAGCGTCACCCAGCAGGTCACCGAGCAGCGCCAGCAAGCCAACGATGCCCGGCAGAAGGCTGAGCAGCAGCACCGCGAAACTCAGGGCCTGCTGTCCAGGCTCAAGGACCAGCTCACCAACAAGCCGGCCGCCAAGTCGGATCTCCCCGCAGGCTTTGGCCTTGAGCCCGGCGACGAGCAGCAGTTTTCGGGGGATCAGCAGCCGGCTGACGCGACGCAGTGGATCGAACCGTCGAATGCGCGCGCCGGCCAGGGCGACGCCAGCAAAGCTGAGGGTCCGCTGTCATCGCTGACGTCGACGTTCAAGGACCTGAACGGCCTGGACAACAACGCCATTGATCGTGGCCAGGACCGCTTGCGTGCCGTCGCCAAAGGCGAGCGTGACTTGGAGAATGCCCAGGGCCGTACCGAAGGCGCCAGGCCCGTCTACACCCTCCCCGAGAACTCGACGTTGATCGGCTCGATAGCGATGACCGCGCTGATTGGCCGGGTCCCGGTGGACGGCACGGTGAACGATCCCTATCCGTTCAAGGTGCTGGTGGGACCAGACAACCTCACTGCCAACGGCATCGACCTGCCGGACGTAGTCGGCGCGGTCATGAGCGGCACCGCCGCCGGTGACTGGACGCTGTCCTGCGTGCGCGGACAGGTCGAGTCGATCACCTTTGTCTTCAGCGACGGTACTGTACGCACGGTGCCGCAGCCGCAGAAGGTTGTCAGCCGCAATCGCAGCAGCAACCAGACCTCGGACACCGAGAAGATCCGTGGTGGCCTGGGCTACATCTCCGACCCTTACGGCATTCCCTGCATTTCCGGCGAGCGCCGCTCCAACGCTCAGCAGTATCTGGGCAGCCAAAGCCTGATCACCGCGGCCGGCGCCGGCTTCGCCGCGGCCTTGGGCAGCGAGCAGACCAACACCTCGTTCATCAATTCGTCCAGCGGTAGCCTGGGTTTGACCCAGAACAGCGGCAACAGCGCGCTGAACTCGGTCATCAGCGGTGGCATTGGCGATATTCGTGAGTGGATCAACAAGCTCTATGGTGAAGCCTTTGCCGCCATCTACGTGCCGCCTGGGGCCAAGGTGGCCCTGCACCTGGATCACGAGATCACCATCGACTACGAGCCGAAAGGCCGGAGAGTGAACCATGAAAGCCCTTCCGTTTCGGTACTGGATCTGGATTAGCCTGTTGCTCGCTCTGCATCTGACCGGCTGCTCTACCAGCAAGGAGGAAATGCTGCCCCATGGCGATCAAACCATGCTGGACATCTGGAATGGCGGTGGCTCCGTCGGCTCCCAACAACAGCTGCAGGAAGCGCGTGGCGAACTGCGCCGTCCAGTACTCAACCCTGAGCGCCTGATAGGCGACCAGAACGCCTACACGCGCACGGCTGCCAACGAGATCCGCGCCCAGTTCCCGCGCCTGCCCAATCCGGACCTGGTCATGTACGTGTACCCTCACCTGGCCGGTACCCAGCAGACCCCGGTACCAGGCTACTCGACGGTGTTCCCGCTGTACGAGAAGGTCCAGTATGCGCTGCCCGGCGAGCGCCTGGACGATCTGTGATGGCCGATGACCCGAGTCGCGACCAACTGCACTGGAAACCTTGGCGCGCGGCGCAGCGCCGGCGCGCGACGCTTGCCGACGAGGCCGCCCAGTATGCGCACAATCCCAGCTTTGCTGATCACCTGCCCTGGGTCGAATACCTCGAGGACGAGCAGTGCTTTCTGCTCGACGACAACCGCTCGGTGGGCGCGGTGTTCGAGCTGCAGCCGATCGGGACCGAGGGCCGTGAGCCCGAGTGGTTGATGGCGGCCCGCGACGCCCTGGAAGATGCGCTGCAGGACAGCTTCGACGAACTGGACCAGGCGCCCTGGGTGGTGCAGTTCTTCTGCCAGGACGACAGTGACTTTGCCCCGTACCTCGAACGCCTGGAGCGCTATATCGCGCCGAGGGCCCGCGGCACACCATTCACCCAAGCCTTCTTCACGTCGATGCAGCGTCACCTCGACGCCATTGCTAAACCGAGCGGGCTGTTCGACGACCATGTCGTGTCCCACCTGCCCTGGCGCGGCAGCAATCGGCGGATTCGACTGGTGGTCTACCGCTGGCTCGGGGAGCAGGCCGATGATGATGGGCAGAGCCCGACTCAGCTGCTGAGCCGCACGTGCGACCGCCTGGTGGCCTCGCTGCAGGCTTGCGGGGTCTGCCCTCGCCGGTTGACCGGACGCGACTTCTACGCCTGGTTGCTGCCCTGGTTCAACCCGTCCCCTGCCTTAACTGACGAATCCCCCGCAGCGTTCTATCGACGCGTGCCCTATCCGGAGACGGACGACGGCGAGGACCTGCCGCTGCCGTTCGACCACGATTTCGCCGAGCGGCTGTTTTTCCAGGAACCGCGCTCCGATAGCGAACAGGGCCTCTGGTACTTCGATCAACAGCCTCATACGGTGATGGTGGTCGACAAGCTGCGCAGGCCGCCGCATATCGGCCAGCTGACCGGGGAAACGCGCAAAGGCGAGGCGTTGAACGCCTTGTTCGATCAATTACCCGAGCAGGCGGTGATGAGCCTGACCCTGGTGATCACGCCCCAGGATGTGCTCGAAGAGCAGCTCAACCGCCTGGCACGTAAAGCCATCGGCGAGAATCTCGCCTCCACCCAGACCCGCCAGGACGTGGAGGAAGCGCGCGCGCTGATTGGGCGCCAGCACAAGCTGTACCGCGGCACGCTGGCGTTGTACCTCCGCGGTGCGGATGAACAGCAGCTGCGCCAGCGCTCGATTCAGGCCGCCAACGTACTGCTCGGCGCCGGCCTGCAGCCGGTACGCGAGGGCGACGAAGTGGCAGCCTGCAACAGCTACCTGCGCTGGCTGCCGATGATCTACAACCCGCTCCGAGACACGCGCAATTGGTACACGCGGCTGTTGTTTGCCCAACATGTCGCCAACCTGTTGCCGCTGTGGGGGCGCAGCATCGGCACCGGCAATCCAGGTGTCACCTTCTTCAACCGTGGGGGTGCACCGCTGTCGTTTGACCCATTGTCACGTTTCGACCGCTCGATGAATGGCCACCTGCTGTTGTTCGGTCCGACCGGCGCCGGCAAGTCGGCCACCTTGGTTTCGATCCTGATGCAGGTCATGGCCGTGTACCTGCCGCGGCTGTTCATCGTCGAAGCGGGCAACTCCTTTGGCCTGCAGGGCGACTACTTCGCCACGCTCGGCTTGTCCGTCAACAAGGTTCAGCTCAAACCCGGCAGTGGCTTAAGCCTGGCGCCGTTTGCCGACGCCCGTCGGCTGATCGAGCACCCGGATCAGGTGGCCAGTCTGTCGACCGAGGACCTAGATGAAACGGCGCCGGACAGTGATGAGCAGCGCGATGTGCTGGGCGAATTGGAGATCACCGCACGGTTGATGATCACAGGTGGTGAAGCGAAGGAAGAGGCACGCCTGACCCGCGCAGACCGCAGCCTGATCCGCGAGTGTATCCTCGATGCCGCCCAGCACTGCGCAGCGACCGAACAGCAGGTGTTGACCCGTCATGTCCGCAATGCCCTGCGCCAGGTCGCCAGCGACGCCCATTTGCCGGACAAACGCCGGGAGCGTGCCCAGGAGATGGCCGAGTCCATCGACTTATTCTGCCAGGGTTTTGAGGGCGCGCTGTTTGACCGCCCCGGCACGCCCTGGCCAGAGAGCGATGTGACGATCGTCGACCTCGCCACGTACGCCCGTGAGGGTTACGAGGCGCAGATGTCGATCAGCTACATCAGCCTGATGAACACGGTGAATAACCTCGCCGAGCGCGACCAGTACCTAGGCCGGCCGATCATCATGGTCACCGACGAAGGCCACATCATCACCAAGAACCCGCTGTTGGCCCCCTTTGTAGTCAAGGGCACGAAGATGTGGCGCAAGCTGGGCGCCTGGTTCTGGCTGGCCACACAGAACCTGGCCGACTTCCCCGACGCGGCGCAGACCATGCTCAACATGATCGAGTGGTGGATCTGCCTGAACATGCCGCCGGCGGAAATCGAGGAAATCGCTCGCTTCAAGAAACTCACGCCGGCTCAGAAGGCGCTGCTGCTCTCCGCGAGCAAGGCCTCGGGCAAGTACACCGAAGGCGTGGTCCTGTCGAAGAACCTGGAAACACTGTTCCGCGCAGTGCCGCCGAGCCTGTACCTCGCGCTGGCCATGACCGAGCCCGAGGAAAAAGCCCAGCGCTGGCGATTGATGGAGGAGCACCACCAGTCCGAGCTGGAGGCCGCCTTGCAGGTCGCCGCGGAGATCGATCGCCTGCGGGGCATATCCTGAGCGCACCTGCGCCAACGTTATTCAAAGCCCATTCCCCTAACAAAATTCGACAAGGAGCACACTTGTACTCCTTTGGTCATTTTGCCCATTCGCCCCCACTCAACCCGACAACAGGCAAAACCGATCCCCCCAGTCTCGGTTTGTCAGCCCTCCGTTTCGACCGGATTGGGGATGCTGCAGCTAGGCGCACGGATGCACACCGCCGCTACCTGCTGAGCGCTGCCCATGAACGTGACCACCCCACGCAGATCTGCAAAGCCACGGAATACTGGCCATGCCCTCACCGCGGCCGCTCTGCTCGTCGCCGCCGAACAGTGCCTGGCATTGACCACCCCGACGATCATCGCCTCTGTTACCTCGCTGCAGTGTCTGGAGTACCGGGTCGTCGGCATCTGCTACTGGCTGCTGTGCACGCCGTTCGGCTGCACGGTGCGGACCTCGCCGAAAGTCCGGCATTTCATTCCCGAGCTGGTGGTGTCGAGTTACGCCGACACCGGCGCCAACCCTTGGAGCGAGATGTCGGCACTGTCGACACCGACGCCAGCGTCACAAGGGGGTGGCAACCTGATCACGCCTTCGCCTCAGCGCGATAACCTGCCACGGTTCAAGAATGTCGATGGCATCGGGCACCCTGGGGGAGCTGCCCTTACCGCCCTGGCGCATACGTTCGGCTATGCCTGCCCAAGCAGTGCCGTGCCGTATGCACCCTATTACCTCAGCACGCTCGACCCGCTGGCGTGGCGCCAGGCCATTCCCGAATCTGTCTACCCGCAAGCACTGGTTCCGGGCATGCGCGAGATCGGCAACCAGGCACTCGGCGACATGTGGGGTAGCGTCTACCCACGCCACGGATTTCTGGTGCAGCCCGACGACTTCAAGGCGGGTGCCGTAATGGCGCAGCGCGCCAGCGACTTCATCACTCGCGTTGGCCAGCCGCACGTCTATCGGCCGCTGCAGCCGATGCCTGCTCCCGGCTACTGGCCCCCGCAGCCGGTACTGGAAAACAACGTCAACAACCACCGCTGGCAGTTGCTCGTCCCGTTGATCCAGAACACCTGCGCCATCTTCCCTAGCCCTGCGATCCAGAGCGCCGACGGCGCCTATGCCTGGTCGCTGTGGCGGCCCTACCGCTGCTGCCAGCGCATGGGCCAGACCTTCCTGTTCAGCATCGATTTTGACGGAGGCCAATGATGAAGATCCTCTTGCTCGGTCTGCTGTGCTTCCTCTTCTATGCCGTGGGCCACGCCGCCGAGAACGGCTACCACCTTGGTGACCAGGCCCAGGTCCTGGACGACCGCGTGATGTACACCATTGGTGGCGGCTCGGCGGCCGGCGCGCCCTCCTCGCTCTACCGACCCAATGGCCTTGGCGTGGGCATGTCCTGGCGCGCCAACATGATGTGCGGAAACATGAACCTCTCGAACACCCTGCAGAACCAGCTCAATGGCGCCACCCAGGGGTTCCAGCAGATCATGGGCAACGTTATCCAGAACGCCACGCAGGCCGTCATGTCGCTGCCGGCGATGATCATCCAGCGGGCTAATCCCGGGCTGTATGAGCTGCTCAGCAATGGTGTTCTGCAGGGACGGATCGACTTCGACCGATCCAAGCTCACCTGCCAGGCAATGGCGGCGAAGATGGCCGACAAGGTCGACCAGGCCGGCTGGGGCGCGCTGGCGCAGAACCAGGAGATGCAGCACAACCTCGAGCAGTCCGGCGGTGACGCCGTGACGGCAGTGAAAGACACCGAATCCAATAACGGCAACAACGGTGTCAGCTGGGTCGGCGGGCAAAAAGCCGGTGGCAACGGCCAGCAACCCATCCGGGTCACTTCGGATGTCGTCAAAGCCGGCTACAACCTGCTGCACAACCGGGCGGTCGAGGATACCTCAGCTCTGGGTTCGGGTTGCCAAAATGGCGCCATCTGCCAAGCCTGGTCGAGTCCCGAGGAGGCCTCCGAGTGGGCGACGCGTGTGCTCGGGGAAACCGAGGTGCAGACCTGCGACGACTGCGAGACGTTGCGGGTAACCGCCGGTACCGGCCTTTCGCCGCTGATCCAGGAAACCTACACGGAAAATCTTGAAGGCTTGCAACGCATGGTCTCGGGTGCCGAGCAGCCGACACCCGAGCACCTGGGCAAAGTCTCCAGCCCGTTGCTGCAGGTCTCCCGAGGTGTCATCGAGGGGCTACGCGACGACCCCGATCAGAACCTGCTGGCCCGACGCCTGGCCAGCGAAACCGCGCTATCGAGCGTGATCTACAAGGCGATGCTGCTGCAGCGCACGCTGTTTGCCGGCAGCCATGAGCCCAATGTGGCCTCGGCGCAGCCCGCCACCACTGCCCTCAACAGCAACGTCGAAACGCTGGAACGCGAGATCCGCCTGCTGCAAACCGAGCTACAGGTACGCCAGTCGCTGGCCACCAACACCGCCAGCCTGGTCCTCGATCGCCACGCCGGCGGTGCCGACGCCTCGCGTAGCATCGATCAGCGCGATCCGGAGCCGGACCGGCTGCGCCGAGCCGAACAGGAGAGGAGCACGCCATGATCTTGATTTCGGTGAGATCCACGCTCGCACGTGTACTGCTGGTACTCGGCGCCATGCTGGGCATGTTGCTGATTGCTTGGATGGCGCTGCACCTGTCCGTAACCAAGTTCAATTGGCTCGAACCAGCGCCAGCGACAACGCCCTACTTCGCGTGCTGGCGCGCGCTCTTGTACACCCTGATGTTCGCCGGTTGGGTCGCAGCGTTGCGCAGGCGGCCCACGCCAGCAGATCAACAACGGCTAAAGCGCCTGGGATTGATCGGCTTTAGCTCGATCATCCAGGTCGAACTGTCTCGCGTGTGAGGTGCAACCATGAACATGAGCACCAACAGCTACCTCGAGTATTACCTTTCGCTGCTGGCCTGGATCATCAATAACGGCATCTGGAACACATTGGCGGACACCGGGCTGTTCGCCGCTCCGTTCGGCGCGATCATCCTGCAGGAATGGCTGTCGGCCCGCCAGCAAGGCGCCGACGAGGGCAACAAGGGATTGCTGTCGATCCCTCGCGTCGAGAACCGGCTGTGGATGAGCTACGTGGTCATATTGTTTGGCTGCATGCCGTTCTTTCCGCTCAACCTGTCCTCCGTGAGCTTTGACGATGCTGCGAGCCAGCGCTGTGGCGTCTCCATGGCCAAACCTGCGGATACGGCTTGGGGCACGACCTTCAACACCATCGGCGAGAAATCAGCGAACGTGCCGGTGTGGTGGTTTCTGGTGCATGCCATGAGTAAAGGCATCACCGCCGCCGCCACATCGTCGATCCCGTGCGCGCCAGACATCCGCGCGATGCGCATGGAAATCGACAGTTCGAGGATCAATGACCAGGTGTTGCTGCAGGAGGTCGCCGACTTCACCCGGGACTGCTACGGCTTTTCGCGCTCGCGGCTGTTTACCAATCGGCCCGATTTGGACGAATCCCAGAGCTACGATGCTTCCTGGATTGGCTCGACCTACCTGCTCAACACACCGGGCTACTACGATACCGATCGCTCGCGAATGCCCAGGGTCGATTGGCCATACGACGAGACGAGAGATACCTCTCTGCCCCAGCTCGAAAATGGTGCTGGTTATCCCACCTGTAAGCAGTGGTGGAGCGATGGCACGGTCGGCTTACGTGATCGCTTGGTGGCCGAGGTGGATCCAACGCTGATGTCGCAGTTGCGGGGCTGGCTGACTGGGCGCACCACCACCGAGATCGAAGACGCTACCTTGCGCGAACTGGTGAGCCCGCGGCAGCAATCGTTGAGCATGGCGCCCGGGCAAGTGTTCCAGGACTACGGCAGCAGTGCCAGGGGCGGCTCGCTGAGGCAAGGGCTCAACAACCTGGCCACCAACACCGGCCTGGCCCTGGGTTCTTTCAGCAACTTCCCAGCGATGAATGCCTTGCGTGCAGCCTTACCCATGGTTCAGGCCTTTCTGATCATGGGCACCATCATCAGCTTGCCCCTGGTGCTGCTGATCAGCACCTACCAGCTCAAGGCGCTCATGACGATCACGTTCGCGCTGTTCACCCTACATATGTTGACGTTCTGGTGGGAGCTTGCGCGCTGGATCGATTCGAGCATGCTGGAAACGCTATACAACCAGGTCTCAGCCACAGACCAGGCGCTGTTGTCGTTGCCGACGGCAGGCTTCATGGACGGAACGGTCACCGCTCAGGTAATCGAGTACGTCATGGGTGCAATGTTCATTGTATTGCCTGCATTGTTCGTAGGCACTATAAGCTGGGCAGGTTACGCCGTGGGTAATGGGATCCAGAGCATGTTGGCAAGTGGCGGCAAGAATGCAACCGACGCTGCAAGCAAAGGCACAGCGCAATTGACGAGTGCCGGAAAGAAATCAATCAGGTGACTTAAAGTCACCTATGTAATGGCCGTTGCTATCATAATCGCCAATATAGAGGTCAGCACCCAGAGAGTCTGGGACTGACTCTTCTCGACTCGCCAAAGGTTCGCCGTTCTCCCACCAGCTTCGAACCAGAGCAACTGCCAGGCTGGTGATGATCAGCAAAGCAAAGGCGAGAGCTACTGCAGCAAGGCCAATCAAGCAAAGTAGTCTAACAGCTGCCGTTACCCAAAATTTTCTATGCGGTAATTGAGACGAACTCTGAGCGCTTACTAATTTGGATGCCAAATTTCGCCAGGCTGTTCCAAGGCTAGAACCTATAAGGCCCGGAACTGAATGAGGACAGATTTTGGTACTCATGTTACACCTCCACAGGCCGGTAGCCCGTTGGATCCAAGATTCGAGTTTACTCCTTTCAGCCCCGCGAACAGTACCGCTCATCGTTCAGCAGCGGACTGAAACATCGCCATGGAACTATGCGGACACGGATCCTGACTCTGCATCTGCCCCGCCGTTGACCACAGTCAGCCGGCCTGATATTGAGTAAGTGCAATCGCTGGTTATCCAGCATCCCAGGTAGCCGTAACCTTTGAGGCTACGTCACGTTTGTGATGGTTATCCCCAAATGCGATTCGCGTTCGGCAGCTCGCATGGTCACCGCTCCCCGGTGATGAACGCCTTCCAATCCCCCATAGCTCATTGAGCCCGCGTCTTCGACGCCCCCAAACCCAATCCATACCAGTGCTGGGAATTCTCCCGCATGGGTGGCATTCCTCCGCACCTTCTGGAGGATCTTATCATGCTGCGTTTCACAGGCACTGAACTTCACGCCGTATTAGCAGAGGCCGGTATCAACGGTTGCAGAGTGATATTGGGCGGCGGCAAAAACTGAGTGCAACACCTGACCTTTCCGGTACGGTGCTGCCCCTATGTCATATACCGAACTCAGCGTTGAAGAACGCGCCACCATCCAAATCGGCCACGCCCAGGGCTTCAGCCTGCGCAGGATTGCTCGCCTGATCAATAGGTCTCCTTCGACCATCAGTCGAGAGCTGCGCCGCAATCGAGATGTCTGTGGCAGCTACTCGGCCCGCGCGGCCCAGGAGCAGATGAAGGCCCGCCGCCAAGTCTGTCGACCGAGCCGAAAGCTGCTGCCGGGGAGCGAGCGCTTCGAACTGGTGGTTCATATGCTGCGTGAGCGTTTGTCTCCCGAACAGATTGCCGGCAAGCTGCGCCACATGAACATACCTAGCCTCAGAGATGCCTACGTCTGTCGCGAGACGATCTACAACGCGATCTATGCCCTGCCAGTGGGTGAGCTGCGTAAGGAGCTGATCATCTGTCTGCGCCAAGGCAAGACGACGCGCCGGCCGCGCTCTGGTGGCGTGGATCGGCGCGGCCAGATCCCCGAGATGGTCAGTATTCATGTGCGCCCGCCGGAGATTGAAGACAGGCTGATGCCGGGGCATTGGGAAGGCGACCTCATCAAGGGTAAGGCCAACGCCTCGTCCGTCGGTACGCTGGTGGAACGCACCAGTGGGTACCTGATGTTGGTGAAGATGAACGACGCGACGGCGACTTCGGCGCTGGAAGGCTTCAGCGCCGCGCTCAATAGCATGCCGCTGGAGATGCGCAAGAGCATGACTTACGACCAGGGCCGGGAGATGGCACGACACGCCGAGATCACCCAAAGAACCGGCGTGGCGATCTACTTTTGCGACCCGCACAGCCCCTGGCAGCGCGGCAGCAACGAAAACATCAACGGCCTGATTCGCCAGTACTTGCCCAAGGGCACAGACCTGTCGGTACATAGCCAGGAGGAGCTGGACGCCATTGCGCTGCAACTGAATATGCGACCGCGTAAGCGCTTCGACTTCAAATGCCCAATCGAAGTTATGGGCGAGGTGATGCAGAAGGCCATGGCTATGCGGCATGATGCTCCAGTTTCAATTCAATGACCGTGTTGCACTCAGCTCCTGCAACCGCCTTGGTCAAAGACCACGGCGTCTACCTCATGTCAGAGGTTGGCGAAAGCAAAGCAGATGGCGGTGGGCGTAAACGTGTGGCCTATGCCACCGGTTGCAACCCTGCCGTCGACGACTTCGACACCTGGTGGAACCGCGCCCGCGATGAATTCGGCGGCGATGATTTTGCCGAGTACTTTGACATCGATGATCCCGTTCTCGCCAGCCTTCGCGGTACTGCAGGATCGCTGGTGGTGGAAGCCACCTCCACCCACCTGTACCTGGCCGCCGAGGTTGACCCTGCGGGAAAATCTTGAACTCACAAGCGAGCATCTCGCACTTCCCGAGAGGCACCTTAGCGGGCCTCTCGGGACGCATTCCGCACTACGTTCCAACTAACTGGAGATCGCCGCTGGTCAGAAATTACAGGCCAATAGTCTTCCGTGGAACGCTCTGGATAGACGCACTCAAATGAGGTCAGGGCCGGAGATTGACCCCACGTGCAAGCGCGCTTTAATAGACGGACGCTACCTGCTCGGTGCGTTGATCGGATCGTGCAAGGGCACACCAAACCTCTAACAGGTGACGCGGAATCGGCTAAACGGAGGCCACCATGTCCAGGATGAACCACCTCTCCACTGCCATTGTGCTGAGCCCAGGTGTCTGGCGACAGTTCATTGAACCTGCCACAGGCGAGGAGCCGGTTGGTCAGTCCGCAGTGCGCTTGGCAGAACTGCTCAATAGCGCGCTGACGTCTGCACCGCTTGCCCTGCACCGTCCCATAGCACTGCAGCTCGAGCTGCAGAGCAACGGCACTTCAGTAGTTGCTCATTTGCCGCAGCTTCAGCTGGCTCGCGTCATACCACGCAGCGGCCCAGCTTTTTTGCTCGTCCGACTGCCTGATGAGCGCGCGGTAGACATCGCTTCCCTCTGACCCACTCAGCACCGTCACTGCCCCTCTACCCCACCGGGAACCCTTCCCGGTGGGGAGGTGTTCCCCCTTCACGCCCGGAGAACGCCATGTCCGATATCTACCTGGACGTCACCAACAAGATCGTCAGTGCCCTGAGCCAGGGCGTGATCCCCTGGATCAAACCTTGGACCACCACAGGTACGAGCGCTGACTCCCCATTTCCCATCAACGCCATTACCCGGCGGCCCTACGCCGGCATCAACGTTCCACTGTTGTGGGCTGAGGCCCGCCTGCGAGGGTTCACCCAGGATCGCTGGCTGACCTTCAATCAGGCACGCAAGGCTGGCGGCCATGTACGCAAGGGCGAGCAATCCACCCTCGCGGTACTGTACAAACCGATGAGCAAGGAGGCGCATGACGAGGACGGCCAGGTCGTTCGCGATGAACAGGGCAACATCAAATTGGTGCAGTTCGCACTTCTGCGCACGCACTGCCTTTTCAATATCGAGCAGACCGAGGGCTTGCCTGATGAGAAGCCAACCACCGCTGAGCACGCCGAGCTCGCGACCTTCATCGATCATGAACCGGCCGAGCAACTACTGGTCGCCAGCGGTGCGCGCATCGAGCATCGCTACAGCGATGACGCGTTCTATCAGCCGATTCGTGATCTGATCCAACTACCTACGAAAGCGCAGTTCGAAGATGTCGGCAGCTACTACGCAACGGCGCTGCATGAGCTGACACACTGGTCGGGCCACCAGTCGCGTCTGAACCGTGAAGGTATCACCGGCGGGCATGCATTCGGCTCCACGGCGTATGCCTTTGAGGAACTGGTCGCAGAAATGGGCGCCGCGTTTCTCTGCGCACTTACCGGTACCACAGGTGAGTTGCGTCACGAGGAATACCTAGCGTCCTGGCTGAAGATACTCAAGGAGGACAAACGAGCCATTTTCCGTGCCAGTGGTCAGGCCCGGGAAGCCTCTGAGTACCTGTTGGCCTTGCAGTCTGATCGAACCAGGGATACGCCAGTTCGACTCACCGCATGATTCCACTCACCCAGCAAAAAGGCCCCTGTCCGGGGCCTTTGTTTTGTCTGCAGCGCGACTTTTGCCGCTGTCTGCAAGTCAGTGATTACTGAACCCAACTCTCTACGGTTTCCGAGCCGTGCTCCTGCTTCCACTGCTTAAGGATCTTGTGGTTGCCGCCCTTGGTTTCCACAATCTCACCGCTCTGCGGATGCTTGTAGCGTTTCACCTCGCGCGGCTTGCGCTGACTGCTGCTGGAGGCGCTCGCGGTCGGTACGCTCAGGCCCTTGGCCGGATCCAGAATGCTGATCACCTGGCGCAGGCCCATGCCGTATTGTTCCAGCAACGCTTTGAGTTTCTGTTCAAACTCGATTTCCTGCTTCAAACCGGAGTCGTTTTTCATGGCATCCAGCTGTTGCAGCTGCGCGGCCAGTTGCGCTTCCAGTGCTTTGAACTCGGCAAGTTTGGACATGAATGATGTTCCTAGTTGTAGGACAAGTGCTGGGATAGTAGCTGAGACTGCGGATTTAGCCGAGGGTTTACTTAAAGCGCACGCGCTCTTGCGAGGTGTCGGTAAAAGCGACCTCGCCTGGTTACTCAATCAGGCAAGTGCTGACACAGGTGCGCCACAAGTTGCCGCGGGTTTGCGCTGTTCCCGATCTTGAACACCATATCACGCTGGCTGCGGGGCAGTTTTTTCGCACAGCGCTTGGCCGCAGATCGGATGGCCGCATCCGTGCCATGAATCCGATCGGCCAGTAACACGACCAATCCCGCATCACCCAACGTCATCCGCGCCCCTGCTCTAGCAATCATGCCGGGCAGTCTACGCCCTGAACAAAGGGACCGCTATTCCGATCGGCCGCCGATCCCGATGCGCCTGACTTCGAATTATCACACGCGCAAAAAAGGCCAAGCCGGTAAAGGGTAACGGCGGCAATGGAAGGGGGCGCAAGGGTAAGAGGTCTATCCGAAAAGGCAAAAGGACCTCCCGAACGAACAGCAGGTCATGCGATGAAACGCTGGTGGTTGAAATCTCGAAAAGGTGAGGCGACAGAGCTCACTCCCTCTCCCTTCGTCGAGGGCTTCATGCTTCCTCAGTCGGCCGAATCTCTACTCGCCGCCGATCACCGGAGAAAGCTGCTCGAACGCATCTGGCAGTACACGGCCCTCTCCGAAGCGCAGTTTGATCGGCTCTACCTCGAGCCCATCCGCCGCTACGCCAGCTTCGTACAGCAACTCCCGGCCAGCGAAAGCCATCATCACGCCTATCCCGGGGGCATGCTCGATCACGGGTTGGAGCTGGTGGCCTGCAGCTTGAAGCTACGCCAGTCCTACCTCCTCCCCAGCGGCGCTGCACCGGAAGACCAGGCGGCACAAGCCGATGCCTGGAGCGCCGCGATTGCCTACGGTGCCCTGCTCCATGACATCGGCAAAATCGCCGTCGATTTGCAGGTGGAGTACCAGAACGCAGCGCGCTGGTACCCCTGGCACGGTCCCATAAACCAGCCCTACCGTTTCCGCTACAACCCCGACCGCGATTACAAGCTGCACGGTGCCGCGGCCGGGCTGCTCTATACGCAGGTCTTGCCGCCAGCCCTGCTCGACTGGCTCAGCAGCTTTTTCGAATTGTGGAGTCAATTGCTGTTTCTGCTCGCCGACCACTACGAGCACGCTGGAATACTCGGGGAACTGGTGCTGCAAGCGGACCGGGTGTCCACCGCGCAAAACATCGGTGGCAATCCTGCGAAGGCTTTGCAGGCGCCCAAGCACTCCCTGCAGCACCACTTGCTAACGGCACTGCGCCATCTGGTGAAGAACGAGTTCAAGCTCAACCAGCCCGGCGCGGCCGGCTGGCTCACCGAAGACCACCTATGGCTGGTCAGCAAGACCACGACCGACAAACTTCGCGCACATCTACTGGCCCAGGCTGTGGACGGTATCCCCACCTCCAACATCGTCTTGTTCGATGAGCTGCAGTCACATGGATTGGTGGAAGCGACACCGGAAAGCAAAGCGGTTTGGAACGCAACTGTCACAGACGGTGACTGGCAGCATCGCTTCACCTTCCTTCGCCTGCAGCCGAGTCTGATTTGGGCCAATGAGTCCAGGCCAGACTGCTTCAGTGGCACGGTTGAACCGATGATGGACCATCCCGTATCAACCAGTGAACCCTGCGAGCCGAGCACAGATGGGCCGCAAACTGCCGCGAAGGAAAAGCGGCCGACCACAACGATCTTGGATGAGGATTTCAACTATCTCGATGATCTGATGGATATGTTGGAAGAGCCGCGTCAACTTGAGACTGAATCAAGCACTGGAAACTTGCAGTCCGAAACTACGCCTCCCCAGGATGCCATTGGGCTGGTTTTTCTAGAGTGGCTGCGCGACGGTGTCCGCAGTCATCGACTGTTGATTAACGACAGCAAGGCGAAGGTCCACTCCGTGGAGGGGACTTTTTTTCTGGTCACGCCGGGGATTTTCCAACGCTACGTCGCTGAGTGTTTGAAGTGCACTACAGAAGATGAAAAAAATTTAGCATGGCGGCAGTTACAACGCCACTTTGAGCGGCTGGGCATCCACAAAAAACGATCTAATGCGCAAAATATCTGGACCTGCAGAGTAAACGGCCCGCGTAAATCCAGCACTCTGAATGGATACCTTCTACATAACGCTAATTTCTTAAATAGCGTTCCGCCGCCAGACAATCCCTTTATCTCATTACAATCTTAACCTGGCGAGAATTCACGAAGCAAACAAACACACAATCAACCCACATCTAAAAGCCAGCTTGAAAACCGAAAATCTGCCTTGCAGGCAAACCCTTCAAGAATTTTACTTGGCCGACCTGATGCCTATATTAACTAATCACTCAGAAAAAACATGACCGAGCCTGATAAAACACCAGGAAAATATTACGCACGGCGGTTGCAGGAGCTGAGTGCAACACGGTCATTGAATTGAAACTGGAGCATCATGCCGCATAGCCATGGCCTTCTGCATCACCTCGCCCATAACTTCGATTGGGCATTTGAAGTCGAAGCGCTTACGCGGTCGCATATTCAGTTGCAGCGCAATGGCGTCCAGCTCCTCCTGGCTATGTACCGACAGGTCTGTGCCCTTGGGCAAGTACTGGCGAATCAGGCCGTTGATGTTTTCGTTGCTGCCGCGCTGCCAGGGGCTGTGCGGGTCGCAAAAGTAGATCGCCACGCCGGTTCTTTGGGTGATCTCGGCGTGTCGTGCCATCTCCCGGCCCTGGTCGTAAGTCATGCTCTTGCGCATCTCCAGCGGCATGCTATTGAGCGCGGCGCTGAAGCCTTCCAGCGCCGAAGTCGCCGTCGCGTCGTTCATCTTCACCAACATCAGGTACCCACTGGTGCGTTCCACCAGCGTACCGACGGACGAGGCGTTGGCCTTACCCTTGATGAGGTCGCCTTCCCAATGCCCCGGCATCAGCCTGTCTTCAATCTCCGGCGGGCGCACATGAATACTGACCATCTCGGGGATCTGGCCGCGCCGATCCACGCCACCAGAGCGCGGCCGGCGCGTCGTCTTGCCTTGGCGCAGACAGATGATCAGCTCCTTACGCAGCTCACCCACTGGCAGGGCATAGATCGCGTTGTAGATCGTCTCGCGACAGACGTAGGCATCTCTGAGGCTAGGTATGTTCATGTGGCGCAGCTTGCCGGCAATCTGTTCGGGAGACAAACGCTCACGCAGCATATGAACCACCAGTTCGAAGCGCTCGCTCCCCGGCAGCAGCTTTCGGCTCGGTCGACAGACTTGGCGGCGGGCCTTCATCTGCTCCTGGGCCGCGCGGGCCGAGTAGCTGCCACAGACATCTCGATTGCGGCGCAGCTCTCGACTGATGGTCGAAGGAGACCTATTGATCAGGCGAGCAATCCTGCGCAGGCTGAAGCCCTGGGCGTGGCCGATTTGGATGGTGGCGCGTTCTTCAACGCTGAGTTCGGTATATGACATAGGGGCAGCACCGTACCGGAAAGGTCAGGTGTTGCACTCAGTTTTTGCCGCCGCCCACACATTAGTAAAACTTTATAAATGCATGCGCAACCTTGACACAAAATATCAGAGAGACCAGAGAAAGCCTTCCAACTTAAAAGCTCCGACCATCAGAGATCAAAAGTATCCTCTATATCTTCTGACTCACCATCTTCGCTAGTTAGCAATGATACGCGAGCGCTTTGCACATAATCAAAAAGCGGCATATACACTTTTAAGAACCCATCAGCAGTCAACACCTTATTACCCTTTACGAAATTAATCACCTTATCAGCGACAAAGTCTTCAGGATGCTCCTCATGTGCCAAAATCACCTGTGTATTTACAGGAGCCTTAAGCGCAACATTAACAAGCAGCTTCTTCAAATGCTCTTTATCTTGCGCACCTTGATTTGGTGAGTCAATGACGACAGGCGCAGGCAAAGAACCATTTTCTGCTATTGTTTTCCACAGAGCCGAATAATATGCAATGATGGAACGGGCCGACCGACTACCAGAGTTAGAAGGCCGCTTTGCGAGCCCCCACTTATCAAGCCCAGATAAAGACTCAACACTCAAATCCACAATTGTGGCCGAGAAATAATTTCGAAATTCTTCGAGAGGCGCTTTAGAGTCGTGGGTTTTCGCCAGCTCCTTTAGGGCACGAAACTAGGGGCGATTCATTCTGATCATGGCTGTGGTTACCCTCGTGACCCGCTGGGGCGGGGTGTTCGTGATGTCGCTTGTACCTATCAACTACAGGGTGCAGCAGTTCATCAGTGCCATGTCCGGATCGGTTTTGGTAGCGGTGCTCACGCCCTTGGCGATCACGGGTGATAACGGCGCGCGCCTAGCCTTGCTGACGACGGCAATCGTAATGCTGACGTTACGCAAGCCACTTCCAGCGATCGCCGCAGGCATTTTTATTGCTGCACTGTTCCGCCAAGTTCAGGTTGTATTGTAGCAGACCAATCTGCTTGCCAATTCAATTGAAGCTGAACCACGGGTCTGCAATTCGATAGTAGCCATGAATAGATTCGTCTTTTGACGACGCCATTCGGCCCCGCTCAGCCTTCAAGAAACGTCCGCTTAGGGTCCAGGCTGTGTGAAAACTCCAAGGCCAAGTCGGACAACGCGCTTCTATGCGAATTCTGGATAAGCTCGGATACTCAACTGACCAAGAATTCACGCAGAAGCGCGATTTTTAGGTTGTTTTTTAATCAACCAGAGTCCGCTTGGAGTTTTCACACAGCCTGGGTCGAAAACTGCCATTCGTGACAGAGCAGTTATCGACCCGTCGCGGCGATTTCCGCGCCTAGCAAATAGAAGTCAGAAGGTTCACAAGCTCTTCAAAATTATCAACGGTAACAGCGGTGCAAGGAGCATTTCCGCGCAGTTTTGCATGGGGATTGGTCAGCATGCGGTAGACATCCCAGGCTCCCATTGCAGGCAGTGCTTCGAATACCGCAAGCACCAGCTTGAGCTTCAATGGATCAAGCTGCCAATCCGGAATCCTTTGACCCCGATTACCAAGACTGACTGAGAGCAACCTCCGAGCCTTGATATCCCGGTTGAGCTGATCCCGAGACTTGCCAGCGAGTCGAGCAAATGTGGGGAGTGGAAGATTACTTGGCGCTTCAAATGCTGCGAGCATCTCCGCGCGCTCTTTTTGGATGCCTGAGACTTCACTGCCGCCGATCTCAGACCGCGACTCGACAGCCGGCTGCCTATACGATTTGGCATCATACCGGGCCCCATTCGGCTTAGGTTGTGCGAGTGCATTGTGCAGTGGAACCACAAATTGTGTGGCGGCAGTCCGCGCCGGAATGGACGCTGTGCCTTCCAGGCGTATTGTTAAGGGTGCACTTGCGGCCTGTACATGCCCTTGCGCGCAGAGATCCAGTCGGTTCGCCCAGTCCTGCATCATTGCCCGGCGTTGCTCCACGTATTCGGCGTGGTTATACGAAGCGCTGACCCTGTCTGGGTCGGCGTGAGAAAGCTGTGCGTCAACCCATGCTTTCGGGTAGCCGATCTCGTTAAGGGCTGTAGAGATAGTAGCTCGCATGCCGTGCCCGGTGAGCTTGTCAGCAAACCCCATACGCCGCAGCGCACTGTTCAAAGTGTTCTCACTGATGCGTTTACTCAAGTCGCTTCGATGGGCAAGCAAGTGTCGCTGCGCGGGCACAACACGATCGATCAGCAGCCTCACCACCTCCAGCGCCTGGACCGACAGAGGTACGATGTAGGGCGGCACCTTGGAGGCCTGGCTGCGGCTTTTGCGCATTTTGAGCTGTAGTTGCTTAACCACTTCAGGCGGGATGACCCACAGTCGACGCTCCAGATCGAACTGATCTGGAGTAGCCAAGCGCAGCTCACCGGTACGTACACCAGTGAGTAGCAGAAGCCAGATCCCCAAAAGAGTCTGCTGACCGCCGTGATAAGTACGGAGTTTACTCAGCAGCAGGGGTAGCTCAGCCATACGCAGGAAAGGATTATGCTCCACTGGAGGTTTCGGCATCGCCACAACGTCCAGGTCGGCCGCAGGGTTATGCTCCAGGCCAGCGATCCGCACCAGCGCATAACGAAACAGTTGATTCAGCCAGGTCCGGCACTTTTCCGCCGTGGTAAATGCACCGCGGGACTCAATACGATCCAGCACCTCCATGAGCACATGCCGGGTGATGTCATGGATGGAGCGTTCGCCGATGTGGGGAAGAATATCTTTGGCGAAGATGCGTAGCATCTGCGACAGCGTGCTCTGACGCCCCTCTTTGAGACTCAAGCGGCGGAAGGCGATCCACTGATTGAACACAGCCTCGAAGGCATGATCGCTGGAGAGGCGAACTGCAAGACGCTGTTGCTTGCGTTGCTCGCTTGGATTCGTGCCTTGAGCTATCAACGCTCGCGCTTCATCTCGCTTGGTGCGCGCATCCCGCAGCCCGAGCTGAGGATAACTGCCGAACGACATGCGCTTCTGCTTACCAGCCCAGTAGTAACGGAAATGCCAGACCTTTCCACCTTGCGCGGTGATATGAAGAATCAGGCCATCGCTGTCAGCGAGCGTATAGTCCTTGCCGGTGACTCGGGCGTGCCGAATCGCCATCTCCGAGAGTGCCATGGTGACCTCCTGAACCTGTCAGAGGCCAAATGCTCGTCTCATGCGCCACCAAGCTCCACCGGAAAAGCGAATTGGGGCATATCCAATTCTGGCCTTAAATCTGGCCTTAAAATGCCCGGATACTACCGGTTTTTGGTGGTTCCCGCTGGAACGAAAAAAGGGCCTTTCGGCCCTTTTTTCAACGACTTACAGACTTCCGTGGAACTCTGTAGATCTATATTTGGAGCGGGAAACGAGACTCGAACTCGCGACCCCGACCTTGGCAAGGTCGTGCTCTACCAACTGAGCTATTCCCGCGTCGTGATGGGTGCCATTGTAGCGATCTGCAAAACAACGTCAACCCTTTGATTCAAAAAAACTTTTACTTCTGCTCCGAGCCTTCGCGCAGGTGCGGCCAGGCAGCGACCAGGTAGTGGACCATCGACAGCAGCGTCAAGCCAGCGGCGACCAGCAGCAAGGCGTAGCCGAGCACCACCCAGAAGGTCAGCACCGGTGGATTGGCCAGCAGAATGACCAGCGCCAGCATCTGCGCGGCGGTTTTCCACTTGCCGAGGTTGGACACGGCCACATGCGCCCTCGCCCCCAGTTCCGCCATCCATTCACGCAGCGCCGAAACCACGATCTCGCGACCGATGATCACCGCAGCCGGCAACGTCAGCCAGAAATTGGCATGCACCTGCACCAGCAACACCAAGGCGACCGCGACCATCAGCTTGTCCGCCACCGGGTCCAGGAAGGCACCGAATGGCGTGCTCTGCTGCAGGCGACGGGCCAGGTAGCCGTCCAGCCAGTCAGTGGCGGCGGCAATGGCGAACACCGTGCTGGCGGCAATGTAGCTCCAGTGATAGGGCACATAGAACAGCAGGATGAAGATCGGGATGAGCAGGACGCGTAGAACGGTGAGCAGGTTTGGAATATTCATCGGTACGACTGGCTGCGGGTTGAGGGTGGCATTCTACTCGCTATGCAGGCTGGCATAAATCGACTCGGCAAGCTTTTTACTGATGCCTGGCGCCTTGGCGATTTCATCGATGCTGGCGCGGTTGAGCTCCTGCAGGCCGCCGAAATGTTTCAGCAGGTCACGGCGGCGCTTGGGCCCGACCCCGGCCACGTCCTCCAGGCTCGAGGTGCGCCGAGCCTTGCCGCGCCGGGCACGGTGGCCGGTGATGGCAAAACGGTGGGCTTCGTCGCGGATCTGTTGGATCAGGTGCAAGGCCGGTGAATCCCCCTTGAGGGTGAACTCGTGGGCCACGTCGTTGAGGTACAAGGTCTCGAAACCAGCCTTGCGCGTCACACCCTTGGCCACGCCGAGCAAGGTCAGGTCGGTCAGGGCAAGCTCCTGCATGACCTCGCGGGCCATGTTCAACTGTCCCTTGCCGCCGTCCACCAGGAGCACGTCGGGCAGCTTGCCCTCGCCGTCCTTGATGCGACCGAAGCGGCGCGTCAGGGCCTGGTGCATGGCGGCGTAGTCGTCGCCGGCGGTCACGCCTTCGATGTTGAAGCGTCGATAGTCGGACTTGAGCGGTCCTTCCGGGCCGAACACCACGCAACTGGCCACGGTGGCTTCACCGCTGGAATGGCTGATGTCGTAGCATTCCAGGCGCTGGGGCACTTCATCGAGGCCCAGCACCTGGGCCAGAGCCTCGAAACGCGCGGCCATGTGCTGGCGGTTGGCCAGGCGGGCGTTGAGGGCCTGTTCGGCATTGGTGACCGCCAACTGCTGCCAGCGTGCCCGCGTGCCACGCACCCTATGGCTGATGGCCAGTTCCCGGCCACGCAGGGTCTGCACCGCCTCGCTGATGGCGGCAAAGTCTTCGTGGGTCACGTTGACGATCAATTCGCCCGGCAGTTCGCGCTCGGCATTGCCCAGGTAGTACTGAGACAAGAACGCGGCCATGACCTCGGCCACCTCCTCCTCGATGCCCACCTGGGGAAAGAAGTTCTTGCTGCCCAGTACCCGCCCGCCCCGCACGCTGATCAAATGCACGCAGGCGCCACCCGGGTTGACGAAGGCGGCCACGACGTCGACATCCCCCGAGCCACCTTCCATGTACTGTTGGTCCTGCACTCGGCGCAGCAAGGCGATCTGGTCGCGCAACTCTGCCGCCTTCTCGAAGTTCAGGGCCATGGCGGCCTTTTCCATCTCGGCATTGAGCTCATTGCCCAATTGTTGGCTGCGGCCTTCGAGGAACATCATCGAATGGCGCACATCCTCAGCGTACTCCTCTGGCGTCACCAGGCCGACGCACGGGCCTTTGCAGCGCTTGATCTGGTATTGCAGGCATGGCCGGGTGCGGTTGGCGTAATAGCTGTCCTCACATTGGCGCACCGAGAAGGCTTTTTGCAGCAGGCTCAGGCTCTCGCGAATGGCGCCAGCGCTAGGGTACGGACCGAAGTAACGCCCCTTGGCCTTCTTGGCGCCACGATGAATGCCCAGCCGTGGGAATTCACCGTCGGAAAGAAAGACATAGGGGTAGGATTTGTCGTCGCGCAGCAGGATGTTATAGGGCGGACGCCATTCTTTGATCAGCGTCTGCTCCAGCAGCAACGCCTCGGTCTCGTTGGCGGTGATGGTGGTCTCCACCTGGGCGATGCGCCCCACCAGGGCTGCCGTCTTGGGCGCAAGACCCGTCTTGCGAAAATAACTGGCCAGGCGTTTCTTGAGGTTCTTGGCTTTGCCCACGTAGAGCAGCCGCGCCTCGGCGTCGAACATTCGGTAGACGCCTGGGCGACCGCTGCAGGTCGCCAGGAATGCACTGGCATCGAAGATTTGAGACATGGGGCCTTACAGACTTGCGTCAACCATACCGTGGCGAACGGCCAGCAAGGTCAGTTCGACGTCGCTGGTGACCGAGAGTTTTTCGAAGATCCGATAACGGTAAGTATTGACGGTCTTGGGCGACAGGCACAACTTGTCGGAGATGATCTGCACTTTCTGGCAGCCCACGATCATCAACGCGATCTGGATCTCCCGCTCCGACAGGGCATCGAATGGCGAGCCCTGGGGCTGGAACGACTTGAGCGCCAGCTGCTGGGCGATCTGCGGGCTGATGTAGCGCTGGCCGGCAAAGGCCAGGCGGATAGCCTGGACCATTTCGTCCAGCCCTGCCCCCTTGGTCAGGTAACCGGCCGCCCCGGCCTGCATTAGGCGCGTGGGGAACGGGTCGTCCTCACACACGGTGACCGCGACCACTTTGATGTCCGGATGGCTGCGCAACAACTTGCGGGTCGCCTCCAGGCCGCCGATGCCTGGCATTTTCACATCCATCAGGACGACGTCCGGCTTAAGCTCCCGGGCCAGCTTCAGTGCCGACTCGCCGGAATCCGCCTCCCCCACCACCTGCAGGCCATCGATATCGGCCAACATGCGCGTGATGCCGGTACGCACCAGATCGTGATCATCGACCACCAAGACCCTAATCAAACAGACACCTCGTCAATGGGGCGATTGGATCCCGCCACCTTAACAAAATTTTTCACTGCTGACCTAGTGACCTGGTTGGCTATTTCGCCTCCTAGCGCGCAGCGGTCACTAGGTCAATGCATCGTCGAAAATCACAGACCGACCCGATGTGCGTACCTGGCCACCATCGCGCTCGCCCGCCTCTCCAGCCAGACGCTGCAACAGGTGGCGCAAGGCAACCTGATCAGCCTCAGGCAGTCGGCGGAAAAGCGCCAGCACGCGGTCTTCATCGACGGTCAGGCTGTCCAGTGGGGCTGGGGTATGCGCACCACTGAGCACATAGAGCGCATCAACGCCCCGCTTGGCCAGCGCGGCCAGATAATCGACCCGCGGCGTGCGCTCACCACTTTCATACTTGCCCTGGGCATTGGGCTCGACACCGCCGATGTCGCCGAACACCCGCTGGGTGAGGCCAAGGCGCTCACGCTCTTCCCGCAGCCGCGGACCAATTCCACTCATTCGACTCCCTTCCCTTGCTGTCCATGAATCCCACGGAAATGGTGACCTTCGAGCAAGTGGCCATCACCCCGGATGGCACTATGCCAAGTGGGATCCAATCCTGGCAAGCCATCATTGCGCCATTGGTCACGATCCGTCTCGACAGTCAGCTTTTCGGCGCGACCCCGCGTTGCATACGCACGAAACAGTCGTCCTCGCCCATCTCGACGAAACCATGTCGCCGATAGAGCTGACGCGCAGGATTGCTCTTGAACACCATCAATCTGAGCAAGGGCAGCCCCCGTTGCCCTGCCCACTGGGCCAGGGTCTCCAATACCCAAGCGCCGACACCACGCCCCCTGTGCTCCGGCAGCAGGTGCAACTCGCGGATGAACAGGGCCTGACGATCCTGGCTGAGGCTGCAAAAACCCAGCACTTGCCCCTCCTGCGTCACCAGCCACTGTTCGCGCCAACCCCAGGCTTCGTCGAAGGCTTCCTCGATCCACAGCAGGTCGAACTCCCGGTAGTAAGGCAGCATGGCGCGCCGGGTCAGATCGCGGGCGAAGGTGCGGTAGGCGTCGGTGGCGGGGGTCAGTTCGAACGGCATGTGGAGTGGTCTTCCAGTCAATCTACGGGGCATAGCACACCGGTGAACTACCCGGTCCACGGCGCTCCAGTTCATCCTCCAGCCACCCGGCCAGCACCACGGCGTTATTGTGCTTGGTGTCCTTGCCGGCATAGAGCAAGGTCAAGTTGCCCTTGGCCGCCAGATCCAGCAGGGGGTACCAATGCTCGGGATGGGCCGCGAGCTCCTGCTGGTAGCGCTGGGTGAAACCGGCGAAATCAACCTCGCCATGATGAAACGCCTTACGCAACTCATCGGAGGGTGCGACCTCTCGCAACCATCGGCCGTGAAGGTCGTCCTTGCGTTTGTTGCGTGGCCACAGGCGATCGACCAGCACCCGCTGACCGTCCTCGGCCTCCATTGGATCGTAGACACGTTTGCAACGGATCACGACGTTCTCCTACGCCAGGCTTTCCCATCAGCCTAGGGCCTTCATTGACCAAGGTCACGTGCAGACTCTGAATTGCCTTCTATGCTTTGCCCGCCTGGCATCTTTGCCCGACGCCACCCGGAGCCCTCCATGGCAACCTCGTCACTGGCCAACCAGACCGACCTGGCCCACTGCGACGTCCGCCCGCCGTTGTCGCACAGACCCGGCCGCGGCACCCTCACGCTGTTCATCGGCCTGCTGCTGGCCGCTGTGGCTTACACCGCCTGGAGCCTGAAACAGGATGTCAGCGCCAGCGGCACCGTCGTTACTACCTTCACTCCCTTCCTGCTGCTGGGCCTGGCGCTGCTGATCGCCCTGGGCTTCGAGTTCGTCAACGGCTTTCATGACACGGCCAATGCGGTCGCCACGGTGATCTACACCCATTCGTTGCCTGCGTCGGTGGCGGTGGTATGGTCTGGCCTGTGCAATTTCCTTGGGGTGCTGCTGTCCAGCGGTGCCGTGGCCTTCGCCATCATTGCGCTGCTGCCGGTGGAGTTGATTCTGCAGGTCGGCTCAACGGCCGGCTTTGCCATGGTGTTCGCCTTGCTGCTGGCGGCAATCATCTGGAACCTGGGCACCTGGTGGCTGGGTCTGCCAGCCTCGTCCTCACACACCTTGATCGGCTCCATCATCGGCGTCGGCGTGGCCAACGCCCTGATGCATGGCCGCGCAGGCACCAGCGGGGTGGACTGGGCCCAAGCCGGCAAGGTGGGCTATGCCCTGCTGTTTTCGCCGCTGATCGGCTTCGCCTGCGCCGCCTTGCTGTTGCTGGCAATGCGCCTGCTGATCAAGCGTCGCGAGCTGTACCAGGCACCGCAAGGGCAGACACCTCCTCCCTGGTGGATCCGCAGCGTGTTGATCCTGACCTGCACCGGCGTGTCGTTCGCCCATGGGTCCAATGATGGCCAGAAAGGCATGGGGCTGATCATGCTGATTCTGGTGGGCACCTTGCCAATGGCTTACGCGCTGAACAAGACCATGCCCACCGAGCAGGCACAGCAGTTCTCTGTCATCGCCCAAAGCACCCGTCAAGCGCTGGTGCGCAGTGCGCCTCAAGCAGCACCGGGCGACCCCCGTCAGGCGCTGGTCGCCTTCATTGCCGAGCCCAAGGCGAGCCCCCAGCTGGTCCCCGCCTTGGCCGCACTCAGCGGGATGATCGGCGAACAGGTCAAAGGCTATGGCTCGCTCAACCGAGTGCCAGCCGAAGCCATGGCCAACATACGCAACGACATGTATCTGGCGAGCGAAACCATCCGCCTCATCGACAAGCAACAGTTGGCACGCTTCGACGCCGATACCCACCGCCAGATAACGGTGTTCAAACAGCAACTGGACGATGCCACCCGCTATATCCCGCTGTGGGTCAAGGTGGTGGTCGCCATTGCATTGGGCCTGGGCACGATGGTGGGCTGGCGACGCATCGTGGTCACGGTGGGGGAAAAGATCGGCAAGACCCACCTGAGCTATGCCCAGGGCGCCTCGGCAGAAGTGGTGGCCATGTGCACCATTGGCGCGGCGGACCTGTTCGGTCTACCGGTGTCGACCACCCACGTGCTCTCATCCGGTGTCGCGGGGACCATGGTGGCGAACGGCTCAGGCGTCCAGCGCCGGACGCTGTTCAATCTGTTGATGGCCTGGGTGTTGACCTTGCCGGCAGCAATGTTGCTGGCCGGATGCCTGTACTGGCTGCTGTGCCAGGTATTCTGAAGGTTCAGGGCCGCGTCGCGACCCTGAACACCTGCAGACTCAGCCCGGAATCTTCAGGCCCCGCTGCACGGCAGGCCGGGCCAGGAAGGCCTCCAGCACTCGCTGCACCTGCTTGAACTCATCGAACCGCACCAGCTCCCGTGCGTTGTAGCGCTCCACCAGGTTGCGCACCCAGGGGAAGATGGCGATGTCGGCGATGCTGTAGTCATCAACCATCCATTCGCGTCCGGACAGATGCCGGTCGAGCACGCCCAGCAGACGCCGGGATTCATTGACGTAGCGGTCCCGCGGGCGCTTGTCCTCGTACTCCTTGCCCGCGAAGAAATGGAAGAACCCAACCTGGCCGAACATCGGCCCGATCCCGCCCATCTGGAACATCAGCCACTGCAGGGTCTGGTAACGGGTGGCCGGGTCCTGGCTGAGCAATTGGCCGGTCTTCTCAGCCAGGTACTGCAGGATCGCGCCGGACTCGAACAGCGGCAATGGCTGACCGTTCGGCCCGTTGGGGTCGAGGATGGCAGGAATCTTGTTGTTGGCGCTCAAGGAGATGAACTCAGGGCTCATCTGGTCATCGTTGTCGAAACTGACCTTGTGCACTTCATAAGGCAGGCCGATCTCCTCCAGCATGATCGAGACCTTGACGCCGTTGGGCGTGGCCAAGGAATACAACTGCAGGCGCTCGGGATGACGCGCCGGCCATTTGCGGGTGATGGGAAAAGCGCTGAGATCGGTCATGGGCACTTCCTGAAAACGAGGAAATGACCACTGTAGGGGTAACCCGGTGGTTTGGCCATCGGTTGTTACTGGGGATTTCGCCGCCATGCGTGGGAGTGGGTTTAGCCGCGAATACGTTGGTGAATCCACTACCGCATTCGCGGGTGAACCCGCTCCCACAAAGACCGTGCAGTGTTTCCGATGGCGCGCCCGTGGATGCGCCATCCGTCACATCAGTAGCGCGTCGGAACGCGCTCTGCACCCTTGGAAATGATCACTTCCACACGACGATTGAGCTGCCGGGAATGCGCATCGGCATTGGAGGCAACCGGGTATTCCTTACCATAACCGCCAGTGGTGATGCGGCCAGGCTCCACGCCCTGACGGCGTAGCGCCATCGCCACGGAAGCGGCGCGCTGTTCGGACAGCTTCTGATTGAACGCATCGCTGCCAGTGGCATCGGTGAAGCCTTCTACCAGCACCTTGCGTTCAGGGTTGTCGTTGAGGAATGCGGCCAGCTTCTGGATATCGCGGTCGCTGCTCGGACGCAGTTGCGCTCGCCCGGTGTCGAACAGCACATCGCCGAACGTCACGACGGTGCCACGCTCGGTTTGCTGGGACTTGAGCGATTGCAACGCCTTGAGCTGGGCGGTACGCACCTGAAGGCGCGCCTCGGTACGCTGGGCCTCGATACGCTGAAGACCGGCCTCGGCCTGACGCAGCACGATGGTCTGCTCGGCCGTCTCGATCTTGCGGTTGGCCAGGTAGGCGAGCTGCTCGACCTGCATGTCCTTGCGGTCCTTGAGCGAGGCCAGCTCCGCCTTGCCAAGGGCACGGTAGGCTTCCTGGGTCTCCAGGGCGGCAAGGCGGCTGGCGTCAGGCTTGCTTTGCAGGACCGAATACGCCTCGCGGGCCTCCAGCAAGCTTGGGTTTTCTGGCGTCGCGCTACAACCGGCCAACGCCAGTGCGAGTACCGAGACACAAGGCAACAGATACGATTTCGACATGGTCAGCTCCTTATTCGGCGGTCACGGCAGGCAGTGTGTCGGGTGCTTCGAGCATTTCCCGCTTGAGCACTTCGATGCCTTCGCGGGCGGCACTGAGTTGTGCCTGTGCCTTGCTCGCCTGGGCCTTGCGCTCGGCGAAGCTGGCATCGGCCTCGGCTTGTTCGGCGAGGGTGCGGACTTGAGCCATGTCCTGCTGGCCCATGGCCCGCTCCATAGCATTGAGTTTGTCTTGGGCCGCACGCATTTCGACGGGCGCATACTGGGTCGCATCGGCAGCCACGGCACGATTGACCGCGTTACGGGTCAGCTCGATCTGTTCTGTCGGCACGACAACACTGGCGCAGCCGCCCAGGGCCAATAACAGGCCGCCCAGAGGCATGAGATTGCGGATGGATCTGGCACGCATGAAAACAACTCCTCGGTGCAAGGCGCATGGGCACGGAGCTCCCGCCGCGATCACGCACGCGTTTGCATCAGGGGGGTAGGAAAAGTCTCGGATGCTCAGCAGAACCTCGCCTGCGTCGCAAAGGCGAGAGTGGGAGCTTTATGTGGGATTAAACGAACATCCAAGACCGTCGGTTGCGAAAACCAGACCAGCCTATTCGTAACCCTGGACGAGCCGCATAGGACTCACCTGACAAGCCCGTAAGGTTTTTCAACGAATTGGGGCATTAACCACTCGGCAGACGGCTCAGGACCGTCTGCCGATAGCAGCACTCAAGACAAACCATGGGCCTTGAGCTTGAGCTTCTCGGTATCCACGCGCACGAACACCGAGTCAGCCGTCACGGTCAGTACATCGCCTGCCCAGACTTCGCAGATGACCCGGGTCTTGCGCCCGACTTCACCTTCGACACGTGCTTTGAGCACCAGCTCCACGCCCATCGGCGTGGGTTTGAGGTACGTCAGGCTGAGGGTGCCGGTGACACAATCGATTCGCGGCAGGCTCCCCGCTTCGCGTCCTTCGGCCCGGTAGTGATAGGCCATGGCCGTCCAGTTGGAATGGCAATCCACCAGCATGGCCAGGAAGCCACCATAGACCAGCCCCGGCCAGCCGATGAAGCTGCTGTCGGGCGAGTGGCGACAGACCAGGTGAATACCATCGTCATCCCAATGACTCTTGATGTGCAGTCCGCTGGGGTGCGAGCAGCCACAGCCGTAGCAGGTACCCTCAGGGGCCGCCAGCTCCTGCTGGGAAAGTACGTGTTCGTTCATACGCGTCCTGTGCTTGTTGGTGTGCGGAGAAGACGCCACCGATGGTAGCGCCCCACCCTTCCCCCGCCAACGACGAGGCTGCGCTGGCAGCCTCGTTTTGCGCTACCGATCCGTTGCAGGGGCCAGCACCGAGATACCACGCCTGCGGGTCAGGGCAATCAGCAGGATGAAGCAGGTCACCCCCGCCGTCATCAGCGTCTCGTAGCGATAGGCATCGCTGAACAGCATGTAGCCAAGCACCATGACGATCAGCCCGATCACCAGCCAGGTCAGCCAAGGGAACAACCACATCTTCAGCGCAAGCTCCGTGCCTTCGCGCTCGGCACGCGCCCGCATGCGCAACTGCGACACGGCAATCACCAAGTACACCAGCAAGGCGATGGCGCCGGTGGTCGACAACAGGAAGCCGAACACCTTGCCAGGCAACACATAGTTGACGAAGCAACCGGCGAAACCTGCCAGGGTCGACAGCACGACTGCCACGGTCGGCACGCCATTGCCGGAGATACGCTTGATCATCCGCGGCGCCTCGCCCCGTGCACCCAGCGAATAGAGCATGCGTGAGGCGGTATAGAGACCGGAATTCATGCAACTGGTGACCGCCACCAGCACCACCAGGTCAACCATCAACTTGGCACCCGGCACGTTCAGCACCTCGAGTACGCGCTGGAAGGACCCCACTGCTTTAAGGCCAGGGTCGTTCCAGGCCACCAGCGACACCACCAGGAAGATCGAGGCCAGGTAGAAGATGGCGATGCGATACACCACCAGGTTGGTAGCGCGGCGAATCTTGTCTTTCGGGTTGGCGGTCTCGTCGGCCGCAATGGTGACGATCTCGGCGCCGAAGAACGAGAAAATCGTAATCAACACGCCGCCGAGCACCGTGCCAAAGCCGTTGGGCATGAAGCCGCCGCTGGCCCACAGATGGCTGACACCGGAGACTTCCGCCAGCGGCCAGACGCCGAACACGGCCATGCTGCAGATGCCGATGAACGCAAGAATGGCGATCACCTTGACCAGCGCGAACCAGTACTCGAATTCACCGAAGTTCTTCACGCTGATCAGGTTGGTGGCCGACAGCACGACCATGATCAGGAACGCGAACAACCAGGACGGCACGCCGGGGAAGTACGCATGGAGGATATCCGCGCCGGCAATCGCTTCGACCGGGATGATCAGCACCCAGAACCACCAGTACAGCCAACCGATGGTGAAACCCGCCCAGGGTCCGATGGCCTCGGCGGCATAGGTGGAGAATGAACCACTGTTGGGGTTGGCAATCGCCATTTCGCCCAACATGCGCATCACCAGCAAGACCAGCAGGCCAGTCATGGCGTAGGAAATCAGGATCGCCGGGCCCGCGGTGGCGATGGCGTTGGAAGAACCGATGAAAAGGCCGGCTCCGATGATGCCGGCGATGGAAATCATGGAGACCTGACGCGAGGTCAGGCCATGTTGCAGCGAGCGTTGTTTTTTTGGGTGTGGCGATGCCATGGGGAACCCTCGAATGGGTCGGCCGCCGCCAGCGGCGGCTGAAAAGGGAGCAGAAGGCAAAAATCGTTGCTTTCGTGTTCTTGTTGTTTTCGGTCCGATCAGGCGCAGGCCCTTATCGATGCCGTGCAGTCGGACGCTGGCATTTGCCGATGGCAAATAACATTTCAGCCGCGCCGAGACGTTCGAACGCGTCGACAGTCATTGTTCTTCTCCTGTTTCAACAGCGGGTTGTCATCGTTGATATAGGTCAGTATTAATCTAATAAGACGAGGTCAACAAACGACCTTTTCGAAGCACATGATTCCGTTGCGGAATGAAATCCTTCCAAATTCACGGGGTACTCACCGCTCATGTCAAAACGACTGATGCCTTCTTCCACCGCCCTGCAGTGCTTCGAAGCGGCCGCTCGTCATCTGAGCTTCACGCGGGCGGCGCAGGAACTGCACCTGACCCAGAGCGCCGTGAGCAAGCAAGTGGCGCAACTGGAGGACATGCTGGCGCACCCGCTGTTCCAGCGCATCCGCAGGCGCCTACAGCTGACACCGGCCGGCGCGCTGTACCTGACCGAAGTGAACAAGATCCTCACCCAAATCGACATCTCCAGCCGCTACATCCTGAGCTACGGCGATGAAACCGAGGTGCTGCGCATCGCCACCCAGCCGACGTTCGGAGCCCGCTGGCTGGTGCCCAGGCTCAAGGGTTTCGGCGATCGTCACCCACGTATCCACCTGGACATCCGCAACGAGCTGGAACCTTTCGACCTGGTCCAGTCCAAGGCGGACATCGCCTTTTTCTTCGGCCAGGGCACCTGGCCGGGCGCGACGTGCATCGAACTGTTCAGCGAGGCAGTGGTGCCGGTGTGTGCGCCATCGCTACGGGCCCAACACCGCTTCGACAGCGCCGAAGCATTGACCCAGCATCGCCTGTTGCAATGCGCTTCGCGGCCCGAGGCTTGGCATGAGTGGTTCCTGGGCCTTGGGTTGCATAGCGAAAACAGCTATCACGGCCCACGTTTCGACACGTTCTACCTATGCATCCGCGCCGCCATCGCAGGTTGCGGCATCGCCCTGATCCCGCGATACCTGGTCGCCGAAGAGCTGGCCGAAGGCAAGCTGGTGGTGGCCTGGGACCACCCGGTACCCAGCAATGGCAAGCACTTCATCGCCCATGCCGAGCATGCGGCGGAGGTACCGAAGGTGCGGGCGTTCGTGCAATGGATCCTGGAGCGGGTGGCACAGGGGGACTGAAGTTTGTCGTGGCCGCTGGTGACAGACCGCGCTGGCGCGCAGGAGGCTAGCCCTGGAAAAGCAAGAATTTTTGGAATGACCGCAATCGAATAATTCGTTTGCGAAACGACACTTCGCCGCGCTTGGATAATAAGAAAATCAAACCAAGGTTTGCGTGCACATGAATCAGGAAAGTATCAGTCAGTCCATTGCAATTGTTCATCCGATTACACTTTCCCATGGCCGCAATGCCGAAGTCTGGGACACCGACGGCACACGTTACATCGACTTTGTCGGCGGTATCGGCGTTCTGAACCTGGGCCATTGCAACCCAGCCGTGGTCCAGGCCATCCAGACCCAGGCCACACGCCTGACCCACTATGCGTTCAATGCCGCCCCCCATGGTCCTTACCTGGCGCTGATGGAGCGTTTGCAGCACTTCGTGCCGGTGAGCTACCCCCTGGCGGGGATGCTCACCAACAGCGGCGCCGAGGCTGCGGAGAACGCGCTGAAAGTGGCCCGTGGCGCCACCGGCAAGCGCGCCATCGTCGCCTTCGACGGTGGTTTCCATGGTCGCACCCTGGCCACCCTCAACCTCAACGGCAAGGTCGCGCCGTACAAGCAACGCGTGGGTGAATTGCCCGGGCCGGTGTACCACCTGCCCTATCCAAGCGCCGACACCGGCGTCACCTGTGAGCAGGCGCTCAAAGCCATGGACAGGCTGTTCAGCGTGGAACTGGCGGTGGAAGACGTCGCAGCGTTCATCTTCGAGCCCGTGCAAGGCGAAGGCGGCTTCCTGGCGCTGGACCCGACCTTTGCCCAGGCACTGCGCCGCTTCTGCGACGAGCACGGCATCCTGATCATCATCGACGAGATCCAGTCTGGCTTCGGCCGCACCGGTCAGCGCTTCGCCTTCCCTCGCCTGGGCATCGAGCCTGACCTGTTGCTGTTGGCCAAGAGCATCGCCGGTGGCATGCCACTGGGCGCGGTGGTCGGCCGCAAGACGGTCATGGACTCGCTGCCCAAGGGCGGCCTGGGTGGCACCTATTCGGGCAACCCGATCGCGTGCGCGGCAGCTTTGGCCAGCCTGGAGCAGATGACCGACGAGAATCTCGCGACCTGGGGAGAGCGCCAGGAGCAGGCCATCGTGGGCCGCTACCAGCGCTGGAAGGCCACCGGGCTGACGTCGGCGCTAGGTCGCCTGACCGGCACCGGAGCGATGCGCGGGCTGGAGCTGGTCAACGCCGACGGCAGCCCCGCGCCAGCCCAACTGGCCAAGGTACTCGAGTCGGCCCGCGCCAAAGGCCTGCTGTTGATGCCAAGCGGCAAGGCGCGGCACATCATTCGCCTGCTGGCACCGCTGACGATCGAGCCGCAGGTCCTCGAAGAAGGCCTGGATATCCTCGAACAGTGCCTCGCCGCGCTGGGCTGACGCGTTAGAGGCCCAACTCTTCCGGGGTGAGCATGTCGGACTCGAAGGCGATCCAGCCGCCTTCGAGTTCGGCGTGGCCATTGACGATCGGGCCGTAGTAGGTCAGGCCGTTCTCCAGCGTCACGCAGATGTGCGTGGCAGACTTTTCCGGTGCGGCCAGGGTGCCGACGAAGTGCACCTTCTTCAGCGTTTCGGTGACCGCTTCCAGGCCCACGCGCATGTTGGGGTTTTCCATGGCTTCGGCATCACCCCCACGGTCTTCGGCGCTGACGGTCACGGTGGCGATGTAGGGGTACTTACTCAATCGGGTTGCCTCATAAGAAAGGGACGGCGCATCGGGCGCCAAGGGTGCGTAGGTTACGGCAGGCGATGCGCGCGCGCGAGTACCGCGCGCGCATTTGCCCGGGCAAACCGCTCGTTCACAGGCATCCGCCCGTCCCGAGACCGCAGCCCCGAAATCTGTTAGGGTGCCCGCCGATGCACGCCCCACCACACGAGGATCCCGAGTGAGCGCCGAAGAACCCCTAATCGCCGACCTGTTCGAAGTCGACAAACGCCTGAGTCTCAAGCCCGTCGTGGACTTCAACGCCTACCTGCGCAATGCCTTCGGCGAAGGCGCCTGCCGCTGCCACCGCTGCCTGGAACGGGGCGGCGACGAAAGTGACTACAGCCACCAGCACACCTTCGCACTCGAAGGCCGTACCATGCACCGGCGCTTCGCCAACACCGCGGGGAGCGATGTCCTGCTGGTGCTGAAGAAGGCCTGGCTGTCCTACACCAAGAACGATCTACCACTGACCGGCGCGCTGGACCTGGCCACCGTCAAGACGTTCACCGAAACCGCCCTGCACGAGCGTCTGCTGGCCCTGCTGCCAGCCAGCGGCCTGGCCCGCGAAACCGACGGCCAGTGGCACTTGCAAGCCCTGGCCGACTGACCCGGGCGCTTGGCCGCCGGGCTTAGCGCCCCTGGCGGCCATGCACGATGGCACGGCCTTTTTCCAGGTAAGCGTCCATCTCCTCACGCGGCACCATGCTGCCGCCCGTCGCCCAGACTAGGTGGGTGGCATTGGCCATGCGCCGCTCATCCAGGCCCAGACGCTGACGATAGCCTTGGTTTTCCTGCAACACCCGGCCCATGCCCGGCACGCCCGCCAGCGCCGAAGGCTCCAATGCCAGCCCTTCTAGCTTCTCCACCAGCGCCAGCAAGCGGAACAATTCGGCATCGCTGACGGTGTAGTAACCGTCGATCAGGCGCTGCATGGCACGCCCGACAAACCCTGAAGGCCTGCCGACCGCGAGCCCGTCGGCGGCGGTATGGTTGTCCAGACCGAAGTCATAGACCGACACCTGCTCATGCAAACCGGTGTACACCCCCAACAGCATGCACGGCGAGTGGCTGGGCTCGGCGAACAGGCAGTGCACCGCATCGCCGAACGCCTGCTTCAAGCCAAAGGCCACGCCCCCTGGACCACCGCCCACGCCACAGGGCAAATAGACGAACAGCGGATGCTCGGCATCGACGACGATGCCCGCCGCCTGCAACTGCCCGCGCAAGCGTTCGGCCGCCACGGCATAGCCCAGGAACAGGTCGGTGGAATTTTCGTCATCGACGAAGTGACATTGGGGATCGGCATCGGCTTCGCGCCGCCCCTGCTCGACCGCGACGCCGTAATCGGCGTCGTATTCGCGCACCTCGACACCACAGGCCCGCAAGCGATCCTTCTTCCATTGACGGGCATCGGCGGACATGTGGACCGTCGTGCGCAACCCCAGGCGCGCCCCCATGACGCCGATGGACAACCCCAGGTTGCCGGTCGAGCCGACGGCGATGCTGTACTGGCTGAAGAAGGCCCGTGCCGCCTCGCTGTCGAGCGTTGCGTAATCATCTCCAGGCTTGAGCAGGCCGCCGGCCAGGGCCAGACCCTCGGCGTGCTTGAGCACTTCATAGATACCGCCACGGGCCTTGATCGAGCCTGAGATTGGCAGCAGGTTGTCTGCCTTGAGCCACAGCGTGCCGAGCGGCGCGATGTCGAGCTCATCGCACAACGCAGCTTGCAGGCCGGGCAAAGGCAACAGTGGCGATTCGATCAACCCACCGGCGGCTTGGGTCTGCGGGAAGGCCGAGGCGATGAACGGTGCAAAACGCGTCAACCGTGCGCTGGCCTCGGCGATATCGCCTGCCCCCAGCGGTACATCGCCCAACGCCTGGGCACTCGGTGCGACGCCAGGATTGAACCAAGTGACCGGGGCGTGGCGCACCAGGTCGGCGATCAACGGGTGCTGCTGGCACCAGGTCTGCAGCGGAACTTCGAGGGCCATGGGCGACTCCAGGCAGATCATTAGGCAGGGCCTGGATTAGGCGGCACATCAGCCCCCCTTGGCAACCGTCGGATACTTGGCCTGGGCCCCATCAGCAGCGCCATCGTCTGCTACCTTGGGAGAACCCGCTCACCCACAGGTGAATGACCATGGCCCGCACGACTCCCATCGAGCTGTACCGCAACATTGGCATCGTCGCCCACGTCGACGCCGGCAAGACCACCACCACCGAACGCATCCTGTTCTACACCGGGGTCAACCATAAAATGGGCGAAGTTCATGACGGCGCCGCCACCATGGACTGGATGGCCCAGGAGCAGGAGCGCGGCATCACCATCACCTCGGCGGCGACCACGGCGTTCTGGCAAGGCTCGACCAAGCAGTTTGCCGACAAGTACCGGTTCAACATCATCGACACCCCCGGCCACGTCGATTTCACCATCGAGGTGGAGCGCTCGCTGCGCGTGCTCGACGGCGCGGTGGTGGTGTTCAGCGGCGCCGACGGCGTCGAGCCGCAGTCCGAGACAGTCTGGCGCCAGGCCAACAAGTACCATGTGCCGCGCCTGGCCTACATCAACAAGATGGACCGCCAGGGCGCGGATTTCCTGCGGGTGGTCAAGCAGATCGACCAGCGCCTGGGCCACCACCCGGTACCGATCCAGCTGGCCATCGGCAGCGAGGAGCACTTCGCCGGGCAGATCGACCTGGTGAAGATGAAAGCCATCTACTGGAACGACGCCGACCAGGGCACCAGCTATCGCGAAGAGGAGATTCCCGCTGAGCTGCGCGCGCTGGCCGATGAATGGCGCGCGCACATGGTCGAAGCCGCCGCCGAAGCCAATGACGAGCTGACGATGAAGTTTCTCGAGGGTGAAGCGCTGAGCGTTGACGAGATCAAGGCCGGGCTGCGCCAACGCACCTTGGCCAACGAGATCGTGCCGACCATCCTCGGCTCGTCCTTCAAGAACAAAGGCGTGCCTCTGATGCTCGATGCCGTGATCGACTACCTGCCCGCCCCCAGCGAGATTCCCTCGATCAAGGGCGTCGACCCAGATGACGAGGAAAAGCACCTGGAGCGCCACGCCGACGACAACGAACCGTTCTCGGCCTTGGCCTTCAAGATCGCCACCGATCCGTTCGTGGGCACCTTGACGTTCGCGCGCGTCTACTCTGGCGTGCTCAGTTCCGGCGACGCCGTGCTCAACTCGGTCAAGGGCAAGAAGGAACGGGTCGGACGCATGGTGCAGATGCACGCCAACCAGCGCGCCGAGATCAAGAATGTCTGCGCCGGCGACATCGCCGCACTGATCGGCATGAAGGATGTCACCACCGGCGACACCCTGTGCGACATGAACAAGCCGATCATCCTCGAGCGCATGGATTTCCCCGACCCGGTGATTTCCGTGGCCGTTGAGCCCAAGACCAAAGCCGACCAGGAAAAAATGGGCATTGCCTTGGGCAAGCTGGCCCAGGAGGACCCCTCGTTCCGGGTCAAGACCGACGAGGAGACCGGCCAGACGATCATCTCAGGCATGGGTGAGCTGCACCTGGACATCATCGTCGATCGCATGCGCCGCGAGTTCAACGTCGAGGCCAATATCGGCAAGCCGCAGGTGGCCTATCGCGAGAAGATCCGCAACACCTGCGAAATCGAGGGGCGCTTCATCCGCCAGTCCGGTGGACGCGGCCAGTATGGCCATTGCTGGATCCGTTTTGCACCGGGCGACGATGGCAAGGAAGGCCTGGAATTCATCAACGAGATCGTCGGCGGCGTGGTGCCACGCGAGTACATTCCCGCCATCCAGAAAGGCATCGAGGAGCAGATGCAAAATGGCGTGCTGGCCGGTTACCCGCTGATCAGCCTCAAGGCCGCGGTGTACGACGGCTCGTACCACGACGTGGACTCCAACGAGATGGCCTACAAGATTGCCGCGTCCATGGCCACCAAGCAACTGGCCCAGAAAGGCGGTGCCGTGCTGCTGGAGCCGGTGATGAAGGTCGAGGTGGTCACGCCCGAGGAATACCTGGGCGACATCATGGGCGATCTGAGCCGTCGGCGCGGCATGATCCAGGGCTCGGAGGACAGCCCCGCCGGCAAGGTGATCCGTGCCGAAGTGCCATTGGGCGAGATGTTTGGCTATTCCACCGACATGCGTTCGATGACCCAGGGCCGGGCCAGCTACTCGATGGAATTCACCAAGTATGCAGAGGCGCCGGCAAGCATCGCCGACAGCATCGTCAAGAAGAGCAAAGGGGAGTAATCCGCTGTAGCGGCAAGTGGCCAGACACCTTCGCGGGCTCACCCGCGAAGGGGCCGATGCGGGCAAAAGCCCTGCTCAATGCTGCTCCCCTGCCCGCTTGAGCAGCTTCTTGCAGCGCTCCGACAGGTGCATCACGCGCAGGTGCTTGCCAGCCTTGGCATAGCGTTCGCGCAGGGTCTTCAACGCCGCGATCGCCGAGTAGTCGACAAAGCTCAGGTGCTTACAGTCCAGGGTAACGCTGGCTGGATCCTGCGCCGGGTCGAACTGATCGAGAAACGGCGTGGTCGAGGCGAAGAACAGCGTGCCGTGCACTTGATAGACCTTGCCGCCCGCCTCGTCCAGATGGCTGTCGGCATAGAGTTCGCGGGCGTGCTGCCAGGCAAAGTTGATCGCGGCGATGACGATGCCGAACAGCACGGCAGTCGCAAGGTCAGTCAATACCGTCACCACCGTCACTGCGATGATTGCCAGCACGTCGCTGACCGGCACCTTGCGCAACACTCGAAGCGATGCCCAGGCGAAGGTCTGCTGGGCGACCACGAACATCACGCCAACCAACGCCGCCAGCGGGATACGCTCGATCAGCGGCGAGAGGAACAACACGAACAGCAGGATCATCCCGCCCGCCACCACGCCCGACAGCCGGCCGCGGCCATTGGAGCTGAGGTTGATCACGGTCTGGCCGATCATCGCGCAGCCACCCATGCCGCCACATAGCCCCGAGACCATGTTGGCCGCCCCGAGCGCCACGCATTCGCGATCGGGGTAGCCACGGCTTTCAGTGATCTCATCGGTGAGGTTCAAGGTCAACAGGGTTTCCAGCAGGCCGACCATTGCCATCAACACGGCGTAGGGCGCGATGATCTTCAACGTCTCAAGGTTCCACGGCACCTCTGGCAGGGCCAGTCGTGGCAGACCGCCAGCGATGTGCGCCATGTCGCCCAACGTGCGGGTCGGCAAACCAAGCAGATAGACCAGCAGACCGACGCCAAGAATCGCGACCAGCGCCGGAGGCACGGCGCGGGTCAGGCGCGGCAGCACGTAGACCACCAGCATGGTCAGCGCCACCAGGCCGACCATCAGGTACAGCGGTGAGCCGCTGAGCCAGTGCTCGCCGTCCTTGAAGTGCTCCAACTGGGCCAGGGCAATGACGATCGCCAGGCCATTGACGAACCCGAGCATCACCGGATACGGCACCAGGCGCACCAGTTTGCCCAGGCGCAGTACGCCAAACAGGATCATCACACCCCCACCGAGTAGCACCGTAGCCAATAGATACTGGGCACCGTGCTGCACCACCAGGGCGACGATCACCACCGCCATGGAGCCTGCGGCACCGGAGATCATCCCGGGGCGCCCACCGAACAGCGCGGTCAGGGTACAGATGATGAAAGCACCGTACAGGCCCATGAGGGGGTTGAGGTGTGCCACCAGGGCGAAGGCAATACATTCAGGCACCAGGGCGAAAGACGTGGTCAGGCCAGCGAGCACGTCGGCGCGAAGTCGGGCGGGTTTCATGGGGTTCCTGTGTCGTGTCCGGATGCAGAAGCGACCGGGATGAAAAATCGAGGGGCGCGATGTTACGAGATTTGTCCGATAGCGACCACCGATCGGCAGCTCAGCGCACGCGCTCGCGACTCTGTACCGCCAGGTCCAGTGCCCGCAGCATGTCCAGACGCGCCGAACGCCCCAAATCCGGATGCTGCAACTGGCCATTGCGTTCGGAAGGCAGGATTGGCGCGGTCAGGTCTTCGGCGTCCATGGCTTCGAAATCCTGCTGCGGGCCCAAGGTCAGCGCACTGCGGCGCAGCAGCATGCGCACCTGGTCGGGGGTCAGCTGTGGGTTGATCGACAGCATGGCAGCCACTGTGGCAGTGACCAGCGGGGTCGCATAGGAGGTACCGCAATGGACCCGGCCTTGCGGCGCAGGACGGATGCAGGCAGCAGCACTGATATCCACACGCATGTCGACATTGGAGCTGCGCCGCTTGGTCACGTGGGTCGGGCTTTCGAGCGCAACGGCTTGGTCGCTGCGTTGGTGGCCGCCGACCACCAGCAACTGATCGGTGATGAATGACGACGGCAGGCGATACTCATCCCTTCCAGACCAGGAAGCACCGTTGCCTGCCGAATTGACCACCACCACATCCGGATGTGCCTTGCGCAACCACAGGAAGAATTCCTCTAGCAGTTCTTCATAACCGCTCATGGCGAGCCCTGAGCGTACCAGCGAGTCCACCTCATCGCCCCGTACGTCCCTGGCCCCGACGCGGTGGATACCCCAGCTCCAGTTCAGCACCCTCACGCCATCCTCGACCAGATTCACCGAGGCGGCGATGTTGGCAGTGATTCCAGCATCGGCATTGCGCTCGACGATCACTTCGAAGCCCGGGGCGGCCTTGCCCAGCCCCGTGAGAAAGCCGCCTGGCGCGCCCTCGCCGCCTCGTCCGGCGAGAATCCCGGTGACCTGCGTGCCATGGCTTTGCGCCTGATCGCCATCCCGGGCGTACACACAGGTTTCGCCCGCACCGCAAGCGCCGCGGTAGGCCATGAATGCCGGAGCATCGAAGTCCACCGCCCGCTCGATCACGCCGATCCGCAATGGCTTTACGGGCACCTTTGAGGCCGGGATACGGCGCTGGTAGTAATACAAGGCATCCATGAAGCGATTGGCAGCCCATTCCTGGGCCTGATCGATGGGCGGCTTGGCGACTTGCACAGCGCCTTCCTCGCCGCGTTCGGGCGCGGACTCCTCGACGATCACTGCATCCACACTGGTTTCGCTGCCGATACGCAGGATCATCGCGTCCCGCTGCACCAGGTCATGGACTGGCAAGCGCAACTGATAGACGTTGAGCGGTGCAATCGCGCCGACGACCTGGGCGCCATATTTGTCGGCGATGCGCTGCGCTTGGCGCAGACCGTCGTGATGTTCCTCGATCAATACACTGACCAAGTTCAGGTAGGTGGTCAGGCCATCCATGTTCTTCGCCACTTCGTCGGGCCCTGCGGCCAGCACATGGCTGCGCTGGCGCGTGAGCCAAACCGGATTGCTCCTCTGGCCGCGGGCTTCGAGCCACAACGGGGCGCTGCGCTGGCGGGGCGGATCGAGGGTCAATGTGAGCGTGTCGCCCTGACGCACCACATGCGTTTCGGACAACGGCTGGTCACCGAGCCACACCGCAGGCTTGCCTTGCTCCAGCCCCTGGACCCGCAGACACCATCGCTGCGGGCCTTCGCCCAGCAAATCGCCACAACGTTGCAGTTGCTGGATGCGCAAGGGTTGCTGTGCGGCCACGGCCGCGCTCAAGGGCAGACAAATCAACAAGACGAGCAAACGCAGCATCAGGGCAGTCCTTTGGGCTTCTTGTGCTGCGACTGCCAGGCCCTGTCAAAGGTTCAGGCAGCCTGCTGCGGGGCCTTCGCAAGCCCGCAAGCAACATGAGCTGCCCAGCCTGTGATCCAGACCCAGCAGAGGCGCGACAAATTTGCCATCATGATCATTCCACCTGCGGAGATCATGGACATGCCGCTACGCCCCTTCATCACGTCTTTTCTGTTGGCCATCAGCCTCACCGCCCAGGCGGCCACCGAGGTGCTGCCACTGCAACATCGCACCAGCGCCGAAATGCTGCCTACCGCTCAGTCATTCCTGGGCAAGGACGGCACGGTCAGCACCTTCGAGAACAAGCTGATCGTCAATGCCAGCCCCGAGCGCATCGATGACCTGCGCGCACTGTTGCAACAGCTCGACACTGCGCCCAAGCGCCTGTTGATCAGCGTCGACAACGACGACAGCAACTTCCAGGACAACCGTGGCAACGCCCGCATCATCCATTACGGCACGAGCAACCGTGAGGGCGGGATGCAGCAGATCCAGGCCAGCGAAGGCCAGCCGGCGTTGATCCAGATCGGTCAGAGCATTCCCATCACCAGTACCAGCACCGACGGCTACGGACGCATTCAAAGCGACACTGAATACCGCAATGTCACCCAGGGTTTCTATGTCACGCCGAGCCTGAGCGGCGATACGGTTCGTCTGCAAATAAGCACCAATAATGACCGAATGAGCCTTGAACGTCAGGATGTAGTAAAAGTTCAAAGCACCGACACGACCGTCACCGGCAAGCTCGGCGAGTGGATCACCCTGGCCGGGTTCAATCAGCAGAGCCAAGCCGAACGTAGCGCCTCAAGCTACACCTACAGCACCCAACGGGGTGAAAACATGACATTACGCGTCAAAGTCGACCTTCTTGACTGATCCCAGGCAATTCAAGGCCTCGACCAAAGGCCTTGAAACTGACCGAAGAGTCTCATTAGACCAAAGATGTAGTAAGCGAAAAAAACCACTACAAAACATTTGACAGGTACTTTTTTCCAAGGGCATGATGGCCTCGCTCCCGCTAATCAGAGGCCCTGGCAAGGGCCTTCGAGACGCGCTCCTCCTTACCCCTGGGGGCGTCTCGTGTCTATACGGCCCACAAGGCGGTTCGACGGGATAGTGACTGCAACGAAGAAGTTGTCCCGAGGGACGGAAGCGCATCACCGCAGTACCTGGCAGTCCTGTCGCACCGCAGCAAGGCATCCACGAGCCGACCTGCCGCCACACCTCGCCCGGCCCTGCACCTCTTCCCCTTCGAGCCTCCCTCGTACGCACTCACCTTCCGCCGGACAGGACAGCCGCCAGGCTTCTGAACCGCAGAGCACAAGCACTTACTTCAAAGACTGATGCGACGAGGTTTTATTTCCATGGCACTGACACGCGAACAGCAAATTGCAGCCCTTGAGAAAGACTGGGCCGAGAACCCGCGCTGGAAAGGCGTGACCCGTACCTATACCGCCGCCGATGTCGTCCGCCTGCGTGGTTCCCTGCAGCCGGAGCACACCTTCGCTCGCCAGGGTGCAGAGAAACTGTGGAAGCTGGTCACCGAAGGTGCCCATCCGTCCTTCCGCCCTGAAAAAGATTTCGTCAACTGCATGGGCGCCCTGACCGGCGGCCAGGCAGTCCAGCAGGTCAAGGCCGGCATCCAGGCCATCTACCTGTCTGGCTGGCAGGTGGCCGCCGACAACAACTCGGCCGAGTCCATGTACCCTGACCAGTCGCTGTACCCGGTCGATTCGGTTCCGACCGTGGTCAAGCGCATCAACAACGCCTTCCGCCGCGCCGACCAGATCCAGTGGAAAGCAGGCAAGAACCCAGGTGACGAAGGCTACATCGACTACTTCGCACCGATCGTGGCAGACGCCGAAGCCGGTTTCGGCGGCGTGCTGAACGCCTACGAACTGATGAAGAACATGATCGAGGCAGGCGCAGCCGGGGTTCACTTCGAAGACCAGCTGGCCTCGGTGAAAAAATGCGGCCACATGGGTGGCAAGGTACTGGTCCCAACCCAGGAAGCCGTGCAAAAACTCGTTGCTGCCCGCCTGGCTGCGGACGTCGCTGGCGTACCGACCATCATCCTGGCCCGTACCGACGCCAACGCCGCTGACCTGCTGACTAGCGATTGCGACCCGTACGACCAGCCGTTCGTGATCGGCGAGCGCACGCGTGAGGGCTTCTATAAAGTCCGCGCCGGCCTCGACCAAGCCATCGCCCGCGGCCTGGCCTATGCCCCGTATGCCGACCTGATCTGGTGTGAAACCGCCAAGCCGGACCTGGAAGAAGCTCGCCGCTTCGCCGAGGCGATCAAGAAGGAGTACCCGGACCAGATCCTGTCGTACAACTGCTCGCCATCCTTCAACTGGAAGAAGAACCTGGACGACGCCACCATCGCCAAGTTCCAGCGCGAACTGTCGGCCATGGGCTACAAGCACCAGTTCATCACCCTGGCAGGCATCCACAACATGTGGCACGGCATGTTCAACTTGGCGCACGACTACGCCCGCAACGACATGACCGCCTACGTCAAGCTGCAGGAGCAGGAGTTCGCTGACGCCAGCAAAGGCTATACCTTCGTGGCGCACCAGCAGGAAGTCGGCACCGGCTACTTCGACGACATGACCACCGTGATTCAAGGTGGCGCTTCGTCGGTAACCGCCCTGACCGGCTCGACCGAGGAAGAGCAGTTCCACTGAGTGTGACGCCCTTCGAACGAGGCCCGACCCTGCAAAGGTGTCGGGCCTTTTTCTTTATCGAGTGGCAACAACGTTGTTCCTACACGTATTTCTGATTACCACGTAGGAACCCGCTTAGCCCTCAGCGTTCGCAGCACAGCCGGCAACATGGGTCTATGCTTGTGGCTACCCAGCAGCAAGGACCGCCCATGCCCCGTCCAAGCCATCTGATCGCCATCGCCCTCACGGCCGCCGCCTTCTATATATATGCATTGGCCAGCGACAATACCCTGCTCGCATTGCTGGCCAAGCCATTGCCAGTGCTGGCATTGATTGCCTGGCTATGCAGCGCTCCTGCGACGCCCTACACGCGCTGGATCAGTATCGGACTCGGTTTTTCGGTACTGGGCGATATCATTTTGGCCGTTCCACGCGATTGGTTCGTTTTCGGCCTTGCTGCCTTCTTCTGCGCACACCTGGCCTACCTGCATGCCTATTGCCGCATCACTCGGCGCCCCGCCCTGGCCACACTGGCGGTATGTGTACTGCTCACCTGCGCGCTGTTCGCACTGCTGGCCAGCCACGGCCTGGGGTCCTTGCTGATACCCGTGGCGCTTTATGCCTTGGCGATTGGTGCAATGCTCTGGCGCGCCCTCGCCTGCGGTGGGCTGGCTGCAATCGGAGCCGGCCTGTTCGTGTTCTCCGACAGCCTGATCGGCATCGACCGCTTCGTCATGCCATTCGCCGGCGCCCAATTCTTGATCATTCTCGCCTACTGGCTGGGCCAATGGGCAATCGCCGCGTCGGCTTATCGTGGCTCAATCGATAAACTGTTGATTCAGAGCGGTGCAAGACGCGAGCCCAGCTGCTAGAACGAGAGGCTTTCTTATTTGCAAGATACACGCTGGAAAAATGAACTTTGCAAGCGTCAGGCCAGGTTTAAAACAACACATCAGGACAAATGATATTAATTATCATTACTGGCGCAAAAAGTCGTTACGTGATGCAAGAAACATAATTAACAAAAGCGCGTGCAATGCCCGAAACTCAAGGGTTTCAGCCATTTAGGAGATTTTTTTGTTCTTAATCCTACGAATAAATTTGCCACAGAAATTTTACTTGCATCGGGTTTACCCATAAAATCAGCCCGATTGATTCAGCTGCGACATTTGGTCACTGCAACCGCGACACGCGTCGCCGCTCTACTTATTTCAGACTGCAGAGCTGGGTCTCTGTATAAGGATTTCTAGCATGTCCGATTCGGTAGGACTCATCGCCCACAACTGGGGCTTTGCCATCTTCCTCCTGGGTGTCGTCGGCCTGTGTGCCTTCATGCTCGGCCTCTCCAGCCTGCTCGGTAGCAAGGCTTGGGGTCGCGCCAAGAACGAACCCTTCGAATCCGGCATGCTGCCCGTCGGCAGCGCCCGTCTGCGCCTGTCCGCCAAATTCTATCTGGTCGCGATGCTGTTCGTGATCTTCGATATCGAAGCCCTCTTCCTGTATGCATGGTCTGTGTCCGTCCGCGAAAGCGGCTGGACCGGATTCGTCGAAGCACTCGTTTTCATTGCAATTCTGTTGGCTGGTCTTGTCTACCTATGGCGCGTCGGGGCGCTCGATTGGGCTCCCGAAGGTCGCCGCAAGCGGCAAGCGAAGCTGAAACAATGAGGCTTTGGCATGCAATACAATCTCACCAGAATCGATCCGGATGCGCCCAACGAGCAGTACCCGGTCGGTGAACGGGAAACCGTCACCGATCAACTGCTAGAGGACCAGGTCCACAAGAACATCTTCATGGGCAAGCTCGAAGATGTGCTGCGTGGCGCGGTCAACTGGGGTCGCAAAAACTCCCTCTGGCCGTACAACTTCGGCCTGTCCTGCTGCTACGTGGAAATGACCACGGCCTTCACGGCACCCCATGACATCGCCCGCTTCGGCGCCGAAGTCATCCGGGCCTCGCCCCGTCAGGCCGACTTCATGGTCGTCGCCGGCACCTGCTTCATCAAGATGGCGCCGATCATTCAGCGCCTCTACGAGCAGATGCTCGAACCCAAGTGGGTGATCTCCATGGGCTCGTGCGCCAACTCCGGCGGCATGTACGACATTTACTCGGTCGTTCAGGGGGTCGACAAGTTCCTCCCCGTGGATGTCTACGTGCCTGGCTGCCCGCCTCGCCCCGAAGCCTTCCTGCAGGGCCTGATGCTGCTGCAGGAGTCGATCGGCCAGGAGCGACGCCCGCTTTCCTGGGTTGTCGGTGATCAAGGCATTTACCGTGCCGAGATGCCCGCCCAGAAAGACCTGCGTCGTGAACAGCGCATCCAGGTCACCAACCTGCGCAGCCCCGACGAAGTCTGATCCAGCGACATGCCGCCCGCTCCGGAAGGAGCCGGCGGCCTGGCTTCATTCTCTACGTTGACTCAAAGCGACCGAGACCATGACAGCGGACACCGCTATTTATATTCCGCCTTACAAGGCTGACGACCAAGATGTGGTCGTCGAACTGCACAACCGTTTTGGCGCAGACGCATTCGTCGCCCAGGAAACCCGCACCGGCATGCCGGTCCTGTGGGTAAACCGCGCCCAGCTCAAAGACGTCCTCTCCTTCCTGCGCAACGTTGCCAAGCCGTACAGCATGCTGTTCGACCTGCACGGCGTGGACGAGCGCCTGCGCACCCAGCGCCGCGGCCTGCCGGCTGCCGATTTCAGCGTGTTCTACCACCTGCTGTCGGTCGAACGTAACAGCGACGTGATGATCAAGGTGGCCTTGAGCGAAGGCGACCTGAACCTGCCGTCGGTCACCGGCATCTGGCCAAACGCCAACTGGTACGAGCGCGAAGTCTGGGACATGTTCGGCATCGACTTCGCCGGCCATCCGCACCTGTCGCGCATCCTCATGCCACCGACCTGGGAAGGCCACCCGCTGCGCAAGGACTTCCCGGCGCGCGCCACCGAATTCGATCCGTACAGCCTGAACCTGGCCAAGCAGCAGCTTGAAGAGGAATCGGCGCGCTTCAACCCCGAAGCCTGGGGCATGAAGCGTCACGGCGCCAACGAGGACTACATGTTCCTCAACCTGGGTCCCAACCACCCTTCGGCTCACGGTGCCTTCCGTATCGTCCTGCAACTGGACGGCGAAGAGATCGTCGACTGCGTTCCGGACATCGGCTACCACCACCGTGGTGCAGAGAAGATGGCCGAGCGCCAGTCCTGGCACAGTTTCATCCCCTACACCGACCGCATCGACTACCTCGGTGGGGTGATGAACAACCTGCCGTACGTCCTGGCTGTCGAGAAGCTGGCCGGCATCAAGGTGCCGCAGAAGGTCGACACCATTCGCGTCATGTTGGCCGAGTTCTTCAGGATCACCAGCCACCTGCTGTTCCTGGGTACCTACATCCAAGACGTGGGCGCCATGACCCCGGTGTTCTTCACCTTTACCGACCGCCAGCGGGCCTACACCGTGATCGAGGCGATCACTGGTTTCCGTCTGCACCCGGCCTGGTACCGCATCGGTGGCGTCGCCCACGACCTGCCACGCGGCTGGGACAAGCTGGTCAAGGACTTCGTCGAATGGCTGCCCAAGCGCCTGGACGAGTACGAAAAGGCTGCGCTCAAGAACAGCATCCTCAAGGGTCGTACCATCGGCGTCGCCGCGTACAACACCCAGGAAGCGCTGTCGTGGGGTACCACCGGTGCCGGCCTGCGTGCCACCGGCTGCGACTTCGACCTGCGTAAAGCCCGCCCCTACTCCGGCTACGAGAACTTCGAGTTCGAAGTACCGCTGGCCCACAACGGCGATGCCTACGATCGCTGCATGGTCCGCGTCGAGGAGATGCGCCAGAGTATCCGCATCATCGACCAGTGCCTGCGCAACATGCCGGAAGGCCCGTACAAGGCGGATCACCCGCTGACCACGCCGCCACCCAAAGAGCGCACCCTGCAGCACATCGAGACCCTGATCACCCACTTCCTGCAAGTCTCGTGGGGCCCGGTCATGCCGGCCAACGAGTCGTTCCAGATGATCGAGGCGACCAAGGGCATCAACAGTTACTACCTGACGAGCGATGGCGGCACCATGAGCTACCGCACCCGGATCCGTACCCCGAGCTACCCGCACCTGCAGCAGATCCCATCGGTGATCAAAGGCAGCATGGTCGCGGACCTCATCGCGTACCTGGGCAGTATCGACTTCGTTATGGCTGACGTGGACCGCTAAGCATGAACAACACGCTTATCCAAACCGACCGTTTCGTCCTGAGCGAAACCGAGCGCTCGGCCATCGAGCATGAGATGCACCACTACGAGGATCCGCGCGCGGCGTCCATCGAAGCCCTGAAGATCGTTCAGAAAGAACGTGGCTGGGTGCCGGACGGCGCCATCTACGCCATCGGCGAAGTCCTGGGCATCCCAGCCAGCGACGTCGAAGGCGTGGCCACGTTCTACAGCCAGATCTTCCGCCAGCCGGTCGGTCGCCACATCATTCGCGTCTGCGACAGCATGGTCTGCTACATCGGTGGCCACGAGTCGGTGGTCAGCCAGATCCAGAGCGAGCTGGGCATCGGCCTGGGCCAGACCACTGCCGATGGCCGCTTCACCCTGCTGCCGGTCTGCTGCCTGGGCAACTGCGACAAGGCCCCGGCACTGATGATCGACGACGACACCTTTGGCGACGTGCAACCTGCCGGCGTCGCCAAACTGCTGGAGGGTTACGTATGACCATCACTTCCTTCGGCCCGGCCAACCGCATCGCGCGCTCGGCTGAAACCCATCCGCTGACCTGGCGCCTGCGTGACGACGGCGAGCCGATCTGGCTCGAAGAGTACCAGGCCAAGAACGGCTACGCCGCCGCCCGCAAGGCGCTGGCGCAAATGTCTGCGGATGATATCGTCCAAAGCGTCAAGGACTCCGGCCTCAAGGGCCGTGGTGGCGCAGGCTTCCCCACTGGCGTGAAGTGGGGCCTGATGCCCAAGGACGAGTCCATGAACATCCGCTACCTGCTGTGCAACGCGGACGAAATGGAGCCCAACACCTGGAAAGACCGCATGCTGATGGAGCAACAGCCCCATCTGCTGGTCGAGGGCATGCTGATCAGTGCCCGCGCCTTGAAGGCCTACCGCGGCTACATCTTCCTGCGTGGCGAATACACCACCGCGGCCAAGAACCTCAACCGCGCCATCGAGGAAGCCAAGGCCGCAGGCCTTCTGGGCAAGAACATCCTCGGCAGCGGTTTCGACTTCGAACTGTTCGTGCACACCGGTGCCGGCCGCTACATCTGCGGTGAAGAAACCGCACTGATCAACTCCCTGGAAGGCCGCCGCGCCAACCCACGCTCCAAGCCGCCCTTCCCTGCCGCCGTCGGTGTGTGGGGCAAGCCGACCTGCGTGAACAACGTCGAGACCCTGTGCAACGTTCCGGCCATCGTCGCCAACGGCAACGACTGGTACAAGTCGCTGGCCCGCGAAGGCAGCGAAGACCACGGCACCAAGCTGATGGGCTTCTCCGGCAAGGTGAAGAACCCTGGCCTGTGGGAACTGCCGTTTGGCGTCACCGCCCGCGAGCTGTTCGAGGACTACGCCGGTGGCATGCGCGATGGCTACAAGCTCAAGTGCTGGCAGCCAGGCGGCGCCGGTACCGGTTTCTTGCTGCCCGAGCACCTCGACGCACAGATGTATGCCGGTGGCATCGCCAAGGTCGGCACCCGTATGGGTACGGGCCTGGCCATGGCGGTCGACGACAGCATCAATATGGTCTCGCTGCTGCGCAACATGGAAGAGTTCTTCGCCCGGGAATCGTGCGGCTGGTGCACCCCGTGCCGTGACGGTCTGCCATGGAGCGTGAAGATGTTGCGCGCCCTGGAGAAAGGCCAAGGCCGTGCCGAGGACATCGAGACGCTGCTAGGACTGGTCAACTTCCTCGGCCCAGGCCGGACCTTCTGTGCTCACGCACCGGGTGCCGTCGAGCCTCTGGGCAGTGCCATCAAGTATTTCCGGTCCGAGTTCGAGGCCGGTGTCGCCCCAGCCAGCGCTGGCGACGCCCTGCGCCCGAACCTGGCCAAGCCGATACCGACCGGGCCGGTCGTGGTCGGCGCATAACAAGATGAATCGCGGATGGTCCGTGCCATCCGCCAGCCTGCAGGCCGGCCCGAACGATTCGTGGCTGGCCGCAGGCTCACCGATTTCCATTAGCCACGCCTGCTCACGCGGGCCAACGAAGAACTTTGAACCATGGCCACTATCCACGTAGACGGCAAAGCGCTCGAAGTCAATGGTGCGGACAACCTGTTACAGGCCTGTCTGTCGCTCGGCCTCGACATCCCCTATTTCTGCTGGCACCCGGCGCTCGGTAGCGTCGGCGCCTGCCGGCAGTGCGCGGTCAAGCAGTACACCGACGAGAACGACACCCGCGGTCGTATCGTCATGTCCTGCATGACCCCTGCCTCCGACGGCACCTGGATCTCCATCGACGATGAAGAATCCAAGGCGTTCCGCGCCAGCGTCGTCGAATGGCTGATGACCAACCACCCGCACGACTGCCCAGTGTGCGAGGAAGGCGGTCACTGCCACCTGCAGGACATGACGGTAATGACCGGCCACAACGAGCGCCGCTACCGTTTCACCAAGCGTACCCACCAGAACCAGGACCTCGGCCCGTTCATCGCCCATGAGATGAACCGCTGCATCGCCTGCTACCGCTGCGTTCGCTACTACAAGGACTACGCAGGCGGTACCGACCTGGGTGTCTACGGCGCCCACGACAACGTGTACTTCGGTCGCGTCGAAGACGGCGTGCTGGAGAGCGAGTTCTCCGGCAACCTGACCGAGGTCTGCCCGACCGGCGTGTTCACCGACAAGACCCACTCCGAGCGCTACAACCGCAAGTGGGACATGCAGTTCGCCCCGAGCATCTGCCACGGCTGCTCCAGCGGCTGCAACATCAGCCCCGGTGAGCGCTATGGTGAACTGCGCCGTATCGAGAACCGCTTCAACGGCTCGGTCAACCAGTACTTCCTGTGCGACCGTGGCCGCTTCGGCTATGGCTACGTCAACCGCAGCGACCGTCCACGCCAACCGCACCTGGCCGACGGCACCAAGCTGGGCCTGGACGCTGCCCTGGACAAAGCCGCCGACCTGCTGCGCGGTCGCACCATCGTCGGTATCGGCTCGCCACGCGCCAGCCTGGAAAGCAACTATGGCCTGCGTGAGCTGGTCGGCGCCGACTATTTCTATTCGGGTATGGAAGCCGGCGAGCTGGCCCGCGTGCGCCTTGCTCTCGAGGTGCTCAACAATAGCCCGCTGCCCGTGCCGACCCTGCGCGACATCGAAGACCACGACGCTGTGTTCGTCCTCGGTGAAGACCTGACCCAGACCGCCGCCCGCGTCGCACTGGCCGTGCGCCAGGCCACCAAGGGCAAGGCCGAAGCCATGGCCGACGCCATGCGCGTACAACCGTGGCTGGACGCTGCGGTCAAGAACATCGGCCAGCACGCGCTGTATCCGCTGTTCATCGCCTCGCTGGCTGAAACCAAGCTCGACGACGTCGCCGAGGAGTGCGTGCACGCAGCGCCGGCGGACCTGGCTCGCCTGGGCTTCGCCGTGGCCCACGCCATCGATCCGAGCGCACCTGCCGTTGACGGCCTGGACGCCGAAGCCAAGGCTCTGGCCCAGCGCATCGCCGATGCCCTGGTCGCAGCCCAGCGTCCGCTGGTAGTCGCCGGCACTTCCTTGGCCGACCCCGCACTGATCGAAGCCGCCGCCAACATCGCCAAGGCCTTGAAGCTGCGTGAGAAGAACGGCTCGCTGAGCCTGGTGGTGCCAGAAGCCAACAGCCTCGGCATGGCCATGATGGGCGGTGAGTCCGTCGACGCCGCGCTGGATGCCGTCATCAGCGGCAAGGCCGACGCTATCGTAGTGCTGGAGAACGACCTGTACGCCCGCGTGCCGGCCGCCAAGGTTGACGCTGCCCTGGCCGCGGCCAAGGTGGTGATCGTCGCCGACCACTCCAAGACCCCGACCACCGACCGCGCCCATCTGGTGCTGCCGGCGGCCACCTTCGCCGAAGGCGACGGTACCCTGGTCAGCCAGGAAGGCCGTGCACAGCGCTTCTTCCAGGTGTTCGACCCGCAATACCTCGACAGCAGCATCCTGGTTCACGAAGGCTGGCGCTGGATGCACGCCCTGCGTGCGACCCTGCTGAACAAGCCGGTCGACTGGACCCAACTGGATCACGTCACCAGCGCCTGCGCCGAAGCCGCACCGCAACTGGCCGGCATCGTCAACGCAGCGCCTTCGGCCGCGTTCCGCATCAAGGGCTTGAAACTGGCCCGTGAACCGCTGCGCTATTCCGGTCGTACTGCCATGCGCGCCAACATCAGCGTGCACGAACCGCGTACCCCGCAAGACAAGGACACCGCCTTCGCCTTCTCCATGGAAGGCTACTCGGGCTCGGCCGAACCGCGCCAGCAGGTGCCATTCGCCTGGTCGCCGGGCTGGAACTCCCCACAGGCCTGGAACAAGTTCCAGGACGAGGTCGGCGGCCACCTGCGCGCTGGCGATCCAGGCGTGCGCCTGATCGAGCCGCAAGGCGATCGCCTGCACTGGTTCACCACCATCCCGGCGGCCTTCAACCCGGCCCGCGGCACCTGGACTGCCGTGCCGTTCTACCACCTGTTCGGCAGCGAAGAGTCTTCTTCCCGCGCCGCCCCGGTGCAAGAACGCATCCCGGCCGCCTACGTGGCACTGGCCAAGTCCGAGGCCGACCGCCTAGGCGTCAACGAGGGTGCCCTGCTGAGCCTGAACGTGGCGGGCGTCTCCCTGCGCCTGCCGCTGCGTGTCAATGAAGAGCTGGGCGCTGGCCTGGTCGCGCTGCCGAAAGGCCTGGCCGGCATTCCGCCTGCCATCTTCGGAGCATCCGTCGAAGGTCTGCAGGAGGCAGCACAATGAGCTGGTTCACCCCCGAAGTGATCGATGTGATCCTCACCGTCGTCCGGGCCATCGTGGTCCTGCTGGCGGTGGTGGTCTGCGGCGCGCTGCTCAGCTTCGTCGAGCGTCGCCTGCTGGGTTGGTGGCAGGACCGCTACGGTCCGAACCGTGTCGGCCCGTTCGGCATGTTCCAGATCGCTGCCGACATGCTGAAGATGTTCTTCAAGGAAGACTGGAACCCGCCTTTCGTCGATCGCATGATCTTCACCCTGGCGCCGGTCGTGGCCATGAGCGCCCTGCTGATCGCCTTCGTGGTCATCCCGATCACCCCGGTCTGGGGCGTGGCTGACCTGAACATCGGTCTGCTGTTCTTCTTCGCCATGGCCGGTCTGTCGGTGTATGCGGTGCTGTTCGCCGGCTGGTCGTCGAACAACAAGTACGCCCTGCTCGGCAGCCTGCGTGCTTCGGCCCAGACCGTGTCGTACGAAGTGTTCCTGGGCCTGGCACTGATGGGCGTGGTGGTTCAGGTCGGTTCGTTCAACATGCGCGACATCGTCGACTACCAGGCACAGAACCTGTGGTTCATCATTCCGCAGTTCTTCGGCTTCTGCACCTTCTTCATCGCTGGCGTCGCCGTGACTCACCGTCACCCGTTCGACCAGCCAGAAGCGGAACAGGAACTGGCTGACGGCTACCACATTGAATATGCCGGCATGAAGTGGGGCATGTTCTTCGTCGGTGAGTACATCGGCATCATCCTGATCTCGGCGCTGCTGGTGACCCTGTTCTTCGGCGGCTGGCACGGCCCATTCGGCCTGCTGCCACAGGTTCCGTTCCTGTGGTTCGCCCTGAAGACCGCGTTCTTCATCATGCTGTTCATCCTGCTGCGCGCGTCGATTCCGCGCCCACGCTATGACCAGGTGATGGACTTCAGCTGGAAGTTCTGCCTGCCGCTGACCTTGATCAATTTGCTGGTGACCGCTGCGATCGTGCTCTACAACACGCCAGCCGTCGCGGCCCAGTGAGGATTTGACCCATGTTCAAATATATCGGCGACATTGTTAAAGGCACCGGCACCCAGCTGCGCAGCCTGGTGATGGTGTTCTCCCACGGGTTCCGCAAGCGCGATACCCTGCAATACCCCGAAGAGCCCGTGTACCTGCCGCCGCGCTACCGCGGCCGCATCGTCCTGACCCGCGACCCCGACGGCGAGGAGCGCTGCGTGGCGTGCAACCTCTGCGCGGTGGCCTGCCCGGTTGGCTGCATCTCGCTGCAGAAGGCCGAGACCGAGGACGGCCGCTGGTATCCGGAGTTCTTCCGCATCAACTTCTCGCGCTGCATCTTCTGCGGCCTGTGCGAGGAAGCGTGCCCGACCACCGCGATCCAGCTGACTCCGGATTTCGAAATGGCCGAGTTCAAGCGTCAGGACCTGGTGTACGAGAAGGAAGACCTCCTGATCTCCGGCCCCGGCAAGAACCCTGACTACAACTTCTACCGTGTTGCGGGTATGGCGATCGCTGGCAAGCCTAAGGGCGCTGCACAGAACGAAGCCGAGCCGATCAACGTGAAGAGCTTGCTCCCATAAGGACAGAAAGATGGAATTCGCTTTCTACTTCGCATCCGGGATCGCCGTGGTTTCCACCCTTCGGGTGGTGACCGGCACCAACCCCGTGCACGCCCTGCTCTACCTGATCATTTCCCTGATCTCCGTGGCGATGATCTTCTTCTCCCTGGGTGCGCCGTTTGCCGGCGCCCTGGAAGTAATCGCCTATGCTGGCGCCATCATGGTGCTGTTCGTCTTCGTGGTGATGATGCTCAACCTCGGGCCGGCTTCGGTCGCGCAGGAGCGTGGCTGGCTCAAGCCGGGTATCTGGGCAGGGCCCGTGTTCCTGGCCGCCCTGCTGCTGCTTGAGCTGCTGTACGTGCTGTTCGCCGAGCCAAGCGGCGCGGCCATCAGCGGTACTACCGTGGACGCCAAGGCCGTGGGCATCAGCCTGTTCGGTCCTTACCTGCTGGTGGTCGAACTGGCTTCGATGCTGCTGCTGGCCGCGGCCGTCACCGCCTTCCACCTGGGCCGCAACGAGGCGAAGGAGTAAATCATGGGTGCTATCCCTCTCGAGCATGGGCTGGCGGTCGCCGGCATCCTGTTCTGCTTAGGTCTGGTTGGCCTGATGGTCCGCCGCAACATCCTCTTCGTGCTCATGAGTCTGGAAGTCATGATGAACGCCGCTGCCCTGGCGTTCATCGTCGCCGGCGCCCGTTGGGTTCAACCCGACGGTCAGGTGATGTTCATTCTGGTGATCAGCCTGGCAGCCGCCGAGGCCAGCATTGGCCTGGCGATCCTGCTGCAGCTGTATCGCCGCTTCCACACTCTCGACATCGATGCTGCCAGTGAGATGCGCGGATGAACCTTATCTTCCTGACTTTCGTCTTCCCCCTGATCGGCTTCCTGCTGCTGTCGTTCTCGCGCGGGCGGTTCTCGGAGAACCTGTCCGCGCTGATCGGCGTCGGTTCCGTCGGCCTGTCGGCCGCCGTGGCCGCCTATGTGATCTGGCAATTCAATGTCGCGCCGCCTGAAGGCGGTGCGTACAGCCAGCTGCTGTGGCAGTGGATGTCGGTGGACGGCTTTGCGCCGAACTTCACCCTGTACGTGGATGGTCTGTCGATCACCATGCTCGGCGTGGTCACCGGCGTGGGCTTCCTGATCCACCTGTTCGCGTCCTGGTACATGCGTGGCGAAGCCGGTTACTCGCGCTTCTTCTCGTACACCAACCTGTTCATCGCCAGCATGTTGTTCCTGGTGCTGGGCGACAACCTGCTGTTCATTTACTTCGGCTGGGAAGGTGTGGGCCTGTGCTCCTACCTGTTGATCGGTTTCTACTACAGTAATCGCAACAACGGTAACGCTGCACTGAAGGCCTTCATCGTCACCCGTATCGGCGACGTGTTCATGGCCATCGGCCTGTTCATCCTGTTCGCCCAGCTGGGCACTCTGAACGTCCAGGAACTGCTGGTGCTGGCACCGCAGAAGTTCCAGGCAGGCGATACCTGGATGGTGCTGGCGACCCTGATGCTGCTCGGCGGCGCCGTCGGTAAATCGGCCCAACTGCCACTGCAGACCTGGCTCGCCGATGCGATGGCCGGTCCGACTCCGGTCTCCGCGCTGATCCACGCCGCAACCATGGTGACCGCGGGCGTCTACCTGATCGCCCGTACCCACGGCCTGTTCCTTCTGGCGCCGGACATCCTGCACCTGGTGGGTATCGTCGGTGGCGTGACCCTGGTCCTGGCCGGCTTCGCCGCGCTGGTCCAGACCGACATCAAGCGTATCCTCGCCTACTCGACCATGAGCCAGATCGGCTACATGTTCCTGGCCTTGGGCGTCGGTGCCTGGGAAGGCGCGATCTTCCACCTGATGACCCACGCCTTCTTCAAGGCCCTGCTGTTCCTTGCCTCCGGTGCGGTCATCGTTGCCTGCCACCATGAGCAGAACATCTTCAAGATGGGTGGCCTGTGGAAGAAGCTGCCGCTGGCCTACGCCAGCTTCGTGGTCGGTGGTGCCGCCCTGGCCGCCCTGCCGATCCTGACCGCGGGCTTCTACTCCAAGGACGAGATCCTCTGGGAAGCCTTCGCCAGCGGCCATACCGGCCTGTTGTACGCTGGCCTGGTCGGTGCGTTCATGACCTCGCTGTACACCTTCCGCCTGATCTTCATCGCCTTCCACGGCGAAGCGAAGACCGAAGCCCACGCCGGCCACGGTATCTCCCACTGGCTGCCACTGGGTGTGCTGATCGTGCTGTCGACCTTCGTCGGCGCCTGGATCCACCCGCCTCTGGCGGGTGTACTGCCACAGAGCGTCGGTCATGCAGGTGGCGAAGCCCAGCACTCGCTTGAAATCGTCTCTGGCGCCATCGCCATCGCCGGTATCCTGCTGGCTGCGGTGCTGTTCCTGGGCAAACGCACCCTGGTCAGCGCGATCGCCAACAGCGGCATCGGTCGCGTCCTGTCGGCTTGGTGGTTCGCCGCCTGGGGCTTCGACTGGATCTACGACAAGCTGTTCGTCAAACCTTATCTGCTGATCAGCCACATCCTGCGCAAGGATCCGGTTGACCGCAGCATCGGCCTGATTCCTCGGATGGCTCGCGGCGGTCACGTCGCCATGAGCAAGACCGAAACCGGCCAGCTGCGCTGGTACACCGCCTCGATCGCCGTGGGTGCCGTTCTGGTACTCGGCGCCGTGGTAGTGGCCGCGGTATGACTATGAACCTTGCGACTTTGCGAAAGGAAACGAACCCGTCATGATTCTGCCTTGGCTGATCCTGATCCCCTTCATCGGCGGCCTCCTGTGCTGGCTGGGTGAGCGCTTCGGCGCCACCCTGCCCCGCTGGATCGCGCTGCTGACCATGTCCCTGCTGCTTGGCATCGGCCTGTGGCTGTGGGCTAACGGCGACTACACCCTGGCCCCTGCCCCGGGCGCGGAACCGGCCTGGACCCTCGAATACAAAGTCGAGTGGATCAAGCGCTTCGGCATCAGCATTCACCTGGCCCTCGATGGCCTGTCGCTGCTGATGATCCTGCTCACCGGCCTGCTGGGTGTGCTTTCGGTCCTGTGCTCCTGGAAAGAGATCCAGCGCCACGTCGGCTTCTTCCACCTCAACCTGATGTGGATCCTGGGCGGTGTGGTCGGTGTGTTCCTGGCCCTGGACCTGTTCCTGTTCTTCTTCTTCTGGGAAATGATGCTGGTGCCGATGTACTTCCTCATCGCGCTCTGGGGTCACAGCTCCGCCGACGGCAAGAAGACCCGGATCTACGCTGCCACCAAGTTCTTCATCTTCACCCAGGCCAGCGGCCTGATCATGCTGGTGGCGATCCTTGGCCTGGTACTGGTGAACTACAACAGCACCGGCGTCATCACCTTCAACTACAGCGACCTGCTCAAGGCCGAACTGCCAGCCGGTACCGAGTACCTGCTGATGCTGGGCTTCTTCATCGCCTTCGCCGTGAAGCTGCCGGTGGTGCCGTTCCACTCCTGGCTGCCTGACGCTCACGCCCAGGCACCGACCGCAGGCTCCGTGGACCTGGCCGGTATCTTGCTGAAGACTGCGGCCTACGGCCTGCTGCGCTTCGCCCTGCCGCTGTTCCCGAACGCTTCGGCCGAGTTCGCGCCAATCGCCATGACCCTGGGCCTGATCGGTATCTTCTACGGGGCCTTCCTGGCCTTCGCGCAAACCGACATCAAGCGCCTGGTGGCCTTCTCCAGCGTCTCGCACATGGGCTTCGTGCTGATCGGCATCTATTCCGGCAGCCAGCAAGCACTGCAGGGCGCGGTGATCCAGATGCTGGCCCACGGTCTGTCGGCCGCGGCGCTGTTCATCCTGGCCGGCCAGCTGTACGAGCGCATGCATACCCGTGACATGCGCGAAATGGGCGGCCTGTGGCACCGCATCGCCTATCTTCCTGCCATCAGCCTGTTCTTCGCCGCCGCCTCCCTGGGCCTGCCAGGTACCGGCAACTTCGTCGGTGAGTTCCTGATCCTGATCGGCAGCTTCGTCCATGTACCCTGGATCACCGTGATCGCCACCACTGGCCTGGTCTTTGGCTCGGTCTACTCGCTGATCATGATCCACCGCGCCTACTTCGGTCCGGCCAAGTCCGACACCGTACTGGCCGGCATGGACGGTCGCGAACTGGTCATGGTCCTGGGCCTAGCCGGCCTGCTGATCCTGCTCGGCGTGTACCCGCAGCCGTTCCTGGACACCTCTGCCGCCACCATGAGCGGTGTGCAGCAGTGGATCGGTTCCGCTTTCACTCAACTCGCTTCGGCCCGGTAAGAGCGCTATGGAATTCACCACTCAACACTTCATCGCATTGGCGCCGATGCTCATCACCACCGTCACGACGGTGGTGGTGATGCTGGCGATCGCCTGGAAGCGCAATCACTCGCAGACCTTCCTACTGTCCACCGTGGGCCTGAACCTGGCCCTGCTGTCGATCCTGCCGGCGCTGAAGGTCGCGCCGCTGGCGGTCACCTCGCTTGTGACCATCGACAAGTTCGCCTGCCTGTACATGGCGATCATCCTGGTGGCAACCCTGGCCTGCGTCACCCTCGCCCATGCCTACTTGGGCGAAGGGTCCAAGGGCTACCCGGGCAACCGTGAAGAACTGTACTTGCTGCTGCTGATGTCCGCCCTGGGCGGCCTGGTGCTGGTCAGCGCCAACCACCTGGCTGGCCTGTTCATTGGCCTGGAACTGCTGTCGGTACCGGTCTATGGCCTGGTGGCGTATGCATTCTTCAACAAGCGTTCGCTGGAAGCCGGCATCAAATACATGGTGCTTTCTGCGGCAGGCTCTGCCTTCCTGCTGTTCGGCATGGCCCTGCTGTACGCCGATGCCGGCAGCCTGACCTTCGACCAGATCGGCAAGGCACTGGCTGCCACCAGCATGCCGAGCCTGCTGGCCCAACTGGGCCTGGGCATGATGCTGGTGGGCCTGGCCTTCAAGCTGTCGCTGGTACCGTTCCACCTGTGGACCCCGGACGTGTACGAAGGTGCTCCGGCGCCGGTCGCCGCGTTCCTGGCCACTGCCAGCAAGGTCGCGGTCTTCGCCGTGGTCGTTCGCCTGTTCATGCTCTCCCCTGCCGCCAGCAGCGGTGTGCTGAGCACCGTACTGGCCGTGATCGCCGTCGCCTCGATCCTGATCGGCAACCTGCTGGCGTTGACCCAGAGCAACCTCAAGCGTCTGCTCGGTTACTCGTCCATCGCCCACTTCGGCTACCTGGTCATCGCTCTGGTCGCCAGCAAGGGCCTGGCCCTGGAGGCCATGGGTGTTTACCTTGTGACCTACGTCATTACCAGCCTGGGCGCCTTCGGCGTGATCACCTTGATGTCTTCGCCCTATGCCGGTCGTGATGCCGATGCCCTGTACGAGTATCGCGGCCTGTTCTGGCGCCGTCCGTACCTGACCGCGGTGCTGACCGTCATGATGCTGTCGTTGGCAGGTATCCCGCTGACCGCAGGCTTCATCGGCAAGTTCTACATCATCGCCACTGGCGTCGAGTCGCACCTGTGGTGGCTGGTCGGTGCCCTGGTCATCGGTAGCGCCATCGGCGTGTACTACTACCTGCGCGTCATGGTCACCCTGTACTTGGTAGAGCCAAACCTGCGTCGCCACGACGCTCCGCTGAAGTGGGAACAGCGCACTGGCGGCGTCATGCTGCTGGCCATCGCTATCCTCGCCTTCGTCCTGGGCGTGTACCCACAGCCTCTGTTGGAGCTGGTCCAACAAGCCGGCCTGCAATTGATCGGCTGATCAATCTGCAAAAACAAAACACCCCGCACATGCGGGGTGTTTTGTTTTCTGCTCCATGTAGGCGAAGGCGGGTGTCATGCTGTGCTTGGTGTATTTTTGCCATTGCGCGCCGGCTTGCGTGTACAGCCCGGGTTGTGGGCGGCGCGCCGCAACTCACCATAGGCGCTCGGCAGGTGGACATCTGGATTTGGCATACCGCTGGGGGAGAGTTCATGGGTCATCTCGAACTGGGCACGCACCGACCAGCCGCAGGCCTCGTTGACGCATTGCAGGTAGGCGATACGGAGGAAGATATGACGCCCTTCACTGGTGCGAATCCGCATTTTGCCGGTGCAATGAGGGCATACCAATTTGTAGCTGCTCACAGGCACCTCCTTTTAGGTACCCTCGCCGCGTGTAAGACACCGTGACGATCACAGTCAGTGTCCGCCCCCACCGATTTAAGACTTCTCGATAAATTCATGTTACTTACCATCCGACGCTGAGTGGAGCTTCACCCATCCATCCAGATGGGTTCGGCTCATGGGCTTACAGAAACATTTACTCGTATTGAGTACTTTCTCCGTCCTGCGATAGCCGAACCAAGCGTCCTGCCTGACTATCTTTTGCCTGAGATTTGTCCATAAGCTTGATTGATTGTTGTTGTAGGTATATAGCTGAGCAAATGTAGGCATTTTCGCTGCGATCATCATTCATACCGTTACCGATTTGTTTGGTGCTCCCAATATATTCTTATCGCATATTTTTGCCTACAGATCTCATACATAGTCCTTTTTTGGTATTCATAATGAGTACACTTTCCCTGTCTGCGATATTGCATCGAATGAAGGACCTCACCGGCGCCAGAACCGATGCCGAACTTGCCAAAGCATTGAGTATCAGCCCGCAAACCTTGAGCAGTTGGAAGATACGCGGGAGTATTCCTTACGCGTTGTGCATGGAGTTGGCGCAGAAACAAGGGGTGTCCCTCGACTGGCTGCTTCTAGGGGACGGGCAACAAAACCGAACATCCAGCGCATCCCTCCCTCAAGGGCATCCCTCTGCTTGGGAGGCGGATCTGCTCGATCAGTTGCGGGCCCTGTCGGCACTGGATCTGCAAGCCATCCGCGCGACCATCGAGGACAAGTTGCGCATCTCTCAGCTGGAACGTCGCCTCGAAGAATTGACCCATCGCCCTGTCAAGCATTGATCCCCCTGCGCTTCGCTACCGGCACCGCTCACCGTCGTTTCCCTGACCTGTTGGGCCAGGCTCCAGCGGGTCCGGGCCTCCACCAGACGCAGATAGCAAATCGAAAGTGCCCGCCCCTGCTCATGACCGTCGACATCGATCAGCCGCCGATAGCCACGCTCGCGCAGGCAACGGCGCCAATCAGCGAACTCTCGCGCTGCAACCTCCATCGAGCTCCTGGCGGCGAGCTCCAATCGCGTATCGCTGACCTGCGATGACAACCCCAGTCGCTCACGCAACCGCCCAAGCTCTATCCGCGGCCAGAACGGATCGTGGTAGACCAGATAGCGCTTGGGCCGGCACTCAAATGGGACGTATGAATCCCGACTCACGGCTCGCCCTCCACTCACTGATTGTTCAGCATGCCGTAACGTATCGCCTTGATCACCGCCGCTACCCGGGTGTTCACGGCGAACTTGCGCAAGATATTGCTGACATGGAAATTGACCGTTGACTCCTTGCAGCCCACGATTTGGCCGATTTCCCAGGAGGTCTTGCCGTAGGCGCACCACAGCAGCACTTCCCGTTCTCTGGGGGTAAGGTGGATGGGCTGATCGGCGTCGACGTCAGGTACCAGTTGGCGTTGCAGGTTCATGAGGCACTCTCCTACGGTCATAAGAGCCCAAAGGCATTTACGTTTGATGTGCTTGAACCTTACGAAGCCGTCGCCGCTTGATTCCAGCGCCCAGGGTTGTAGATCGGCGTCCTACACAAAACGTCCTACATGCAGAGGGGCACTTTTTCCCCATAAAAGCGACGTGCTCTGAAGGATTTTGCGTACGTCTGACACCTGTTACCCGCCCTACTGCCCGGAGTTGTACGATGCGTCCCGTTTCACCTTTCCCTTGCGCTGTCGGCCTATGGGTCGTTGCTACCGGCCATTCGACACTGGCCGCTGCGCCTTTGGAGCTGGAGCAGGTCGTGATCGAAGGCCAGCAGCAAAGTGAGCTGGAGTCTGCCGCGCAGCGCCTACGGGAGGTCCCAGGGGCTACCAACCTCATCGACATGCAACGTGTCGAGCAAGGGCGCGTCGCCACCAACCAGGACGTGCTGGCCTATCAGCCTGGTGTCTTCGCCCAGTCGGCCGGCAACGATGGCATCAAACTGTCGATCCGCGGCTCAGGCATCAATCGCGCACCCGGTGCCCATGGCTCTGGTGTCTACACGATGTTCGACGGCCTGCCGTTGACGGGCCCAGGGGGCACGCCCTACGAGCTGTTCGAACCCCTGTGGCTGAGCCGTGCCGAAGTGCTGCGTGGCGCCAATGGCTTCGACCGGGGGGCATTGGCCCTCGGCGGCGCGATCAACTATGTGACCCACACAGGCTACGACGCTGCGCCTGCTCAAGTGCGCTATGAAGTGGGCAGTCGCGGATACGCCCATCGGCACGTGAGCTCCGGACAGGTATTGGGTGACCTGGATTACTACGTGGCCTTGACCGACGCCGAATACGATGGCTATCAGGAACACAGCAGCGGCAGCGCCAAGGGTTTCGCCGCCAACGTCGGCTATCGCTTCAATCCCAACCTGGAAACACGCTTCTACCTGCGCTACCGCGAAACAGAGAACGACCTGGCTGGACGCCTGACCAAAGAACAGGTCAAGCATGATCCACGTGCAGCCAATCCAGCCTACTTGGCCCGAGACGACAGTCGTCCGCAGCCGGGTAGCACTTGGGTCGCCAACAAGACCACCTTCTACCTGGAGGATGACGCTCGCCTGGAAGCGGGACTGGTCTACCACGACTACCCGATGGACCTGCGCGAAGGCCCCATGCGTCTTAAGGTCGCCTATACCGATGTCAGCGGGACCCTCAACTATGTGCGCCGCGACACCCTGTTCGGGCATCAGAGCAACACCACCATCGGTTGGCGCACCACCAAACACTTGCCCAACAGCGGCGCCTCGCAGTTCTTCCGCGATGGCGATGTCTTCGGCCCACGCACCCGGGACTTCAGCTACCAGGGCTCGGACACCGTACTGCATGTCGGCAACGACCTGGAACTCATGCCTGACCTATGGCTGACCAGCGGCCTGGCGATGATCTATACCCGCCGCGAAAGCGATGTGACCTACCCGCAGGATGGCGGCAAGGTCAGCCAGCATGACTGGGACTATGCGCCTCGCCTGGGCTTGCGGTACGACATCAGTCCGCAAGTGCAGGTGTATGGCAACCTCAGCCGCTCCGTGGAACCTGCACACCCTTGGTCGCTGATCTGGAGCTCGACAGTCCCTACCCAGCCGATCGAAATGCAAAACCAGACCGCCACCACGCTGGAGCTGGGTGCACGGGGCGATTCGCAGCTGGGGCGTTGGGACCTGGCCTGGTACTACTCGCAGGTACGTCACGAACTGCTGGCCGTAGAAATCGTGCAAGGCGCCCTGCCCAAGGAGTTCAACGCCAGCCCCACCGTACACCAAGGCGTCGAGGCTAGCCTGGACAGCACGCTCTGGGAACAGGCCGGCATCGGCAGGGTATCCCTGCGCCAGGCCTATACCTTCAGCGACTTCCATTACCGGGACGACGACACCTTCGGCGACAACCGCCTGCCAGGCATCCCGATGCACTATTACCAGGCCGAGGTGCGCTACGACTGGCCAAGCGGCTTCTATGCAGGCCTCAACACCCAGATGGCCTCCAAAGTCCAGGTCGACTACGCCAACAGCTACCATGCCGATGCCTACGCCCTGCTCGGCGCCCGCCTGGGCTGGAATGCTCCGAAGCAGGACTGGCAGACCTGGCTGGACCTGCGCAACCTGACCAACAAACGCTATGCCGCCACGGTGACGCCTGGGTATGACGATCAGGGCAAGGACAGCCCACGCTCCACGCCGGGCGAAGGTTTTGCTGTCTACGCCGGCGTTTCCTACAGCTTTCTCTGAAAGGTCATGACGGCAACTGTACCTGCAACCGACTCGTGAAGATCGCCCAGCTGGACATGAATAGCGCGGCGATCAGCGGACCGATGACGAATCCGTTGAGGCCGAACACCGCCAGGCCGCCCAAGGTGGAAATCAGGATCAGGTAGTCGGGCATCTTGGTGTCCTTGCCCACCAGGATCGGGCGCAGCAGGTTGTCCACCAGGCCAATCACCAGTACCCCAAAAGCGATCAACACAATACCCGGCAGTATTGCGCCGGTGGCCAGGAAATAGACCGCCACCGGCGCCCAGACAATGCCCGCCCCCACCGCTGGCAACAACGACAGAAACGCCATCAACACGCCCCAGACCAACGCACTGGGAATGCCCAGCACCCAGAAGATAAGACCACCCAGCGCCCCCTGGGTAATGGCCACCAGCAGATTGCCCTTGACCGTGGCACGTACCACACGGCTGAACTTCAATTGCAGGCGACGCTTTTGCTGCTCGGGAAGCGGCACGGCCAGCCGTACCTTGCGCGCCAGCTCGCCGCCTTCTCGCAGGAAGAAAAACAACAGGTACAGCATGATGCCGAAGCTCACCAGAAAATCGAACGTACCCTGACCAAAGCTGAACGCCTGGCCCGCCAGGAACTGGCTGCCTTGCGTGGCCCACTTGGTGATCTTGTCCCGCAGCCCTTCCAGATCGCCCATGCCCAGGCGCTCCAAGGCGTTCTGGACGAAGGCCGGCAACAATGACTTGAAACCTTCCAGATGACCGGCGATATCCAGCTCGCCCTTCTCGATGCGCTGATACAGGCTAGCGCCCTCCTGCACCAGCAAGGTACCAATGATGATCACCGGCAAGATGGCGATCAGCAGGCACACCAGCAACGTCAAGGCTGCCGCCAGGTTGCGCCGTCCTCCCAAGCGCAGCATCAGGTCACGCTGCAACGGGGAGAACAGGATGGCAAGGATCACTGCCCAGAACACCGCACCGTAGAACGGCAGCAAGATCCACAGGAAGGCGATGGTCACCAACGCCAGGAGGACAGTCAGGGCCTTGTTCTGCAGTGCGGTCTGGTTCATGGAGTTTTCTCGCGGGGGTCATCCCTTTAGTGCCCGCCGCTTGGGCAAAAGTGCCGTTGATCCAGATCAATGTCGCATCGACGTGCTGGCTTTAGCATCCGCGCCTTTGCCCCGGTGCGCACATGACCCCTCCCGCCAAGCCCGAACTGCTGGCTCCCGCCGGCACCCTCAAGACCCTGCGCTACGCCTTCGCCTACGGTGCCGATGCGGTCTATGCTGGCCAGCCGCGCTACAGCCTGCGCGTGCGCAACAACGAGTTCGACCACGCCAACCTGGCGCTGGGTATCCGCGAGGCGCATGCCTTGGGCAAGCGCTTCTACGTGGTGGTCAACATTGCGCCGCACAATGCCAAGCTCAAGACCTTCATCAAGGACCTCGCACCGGTCATCGAGATGGCGCCCGACGCCCTGATCATGTCCGACCCGGGCTTGATCATGCTGGTTCGCCAGCACTTCCCGCAGATGCCGATCCACCTCTCGGTGCAGGCCAACACGGTGAATTGGGCCAGTGTCGAGTTCTGGAAGCAGCTCGGCCTTAGCCGGGTGATTCTCTCGCGCGAGTTGTCGCTCGAAGAGATCGAGGAAATCCGCCAGCACGTGCCCGACATGGAGCTGGAAGTGTTCGTCCACGGTGCCCTGTGCATGGCCTACTCCGGTCGCTGCCTGCTGTCTGGCTACCTGAACCGTCGAGACGCCAACCAGGGCACCTGCACCAATGCCTGCCGCTGGAAATACCAAGCCACCCCAGCCACAGAGAACGCCACCGGTGAAATCGTCCAGCAGGTCGAGCCGACCCTGGGCATCGGCGCGCCGACCGAGCAGGCGTTCCTGCTTCAGGAAAGCAACCGCCCAGGCGAAGAAATGCCAGCCTTCGAAGACGAACATGGCACCTACATCATGAATGCAAAGGACCTGCGCGCCATCCAGCACGTGGAGCGGCTCACCCGAATGGGTGTGCATTCGCTGAAGATCGAAGGCCGGACCAAGTCGCACTTCTACTGCGCCCGCGCCGTCCAGTCCTACCGTCAGGCCATCGACGATGCCGTGGCCGGACGGCCCTTCGATCGCGGCTTGATGGGCAATCTGGAGTCCCTCGCCCAACGGGGCTACACCGAAGGCTTCCTGCGACGCCATGTGCACGATGAGTACCAGAACTACCAACGCGGCAACTCGGTCTCCGAGCGCCAGCAGTTCGTGGGCGAACTGACCGGCGCACGGGTGGAGGGTCTGGCCGAGGTCAAGGTGAAGAACCGTTTTGCCGTGGGCGATCACCTGGAACTGATGACCCCGCGGGGCAACTATCACTTCGACTTGAATCACCTGCGCGACCGCCATCAACAGACCATCCAGGTGGCGCCAGGCGATGGCCATGTGGTTTACCTGCCCATTCCCGAACAAGTCTCTCTGGAATACGGGTTGCTGATGCGCGACCTGGAATTGGAGCACAAGCGCCTGACAGATCTGTAATGCTGCGTTCAGGCCGCTGACAGCTGGCGAAGGCGAACATCGTGCAGGCCGCCGGTACAGGTGGCAACCGACTGCGCTGCGCCAGAAGGCCGGTTACGCTATGCTGCGGGTCAATTCAGGGTTACGGGCCGCCCTTCCAGACCACGCTGTTCGCGCGTGTCCCAGCACATCGCGGACATGCAAGCGGCCCATCCAGACGCCAGTATCTGCCTGCGTATCTAGAGGACTATCACCATGCTGCGCAAACACCTGTTCTCCCTCGGCCTGCTGGCGATTGCCGGCCTGGCCCAGGCCGCCGAGACCATCGACGTCTACCGCGACCCCAATTGCGGCTGCTGCAAGGAATGGATCAGCCACCTGCGGGAAAATGGCTTCACGGTCAACGATCACGTCGAGCCGAACATGAGCGAGGTCAAGCAGCGCCTGGGCGTAGCCCCACGTCTTGCGTCCTGCCATACCGGAGTGATCAACGGCAAGTTCGTCGAAGGTCATGTGCCGGCCGAACAGATCCGCCTGCTCGCCAAGCGCAATGACCTCAAGGGCATCGCCGTGCCGGGCATGCCCATGGGCTCGCCCGGCATGGAGATGGGTGACCACAAGGACGCCTACCAGGTCATCGGCCTGACCCAGGAAGGCAAGGACGAAGTGCTGGCCAACTATTGATGCTCAGTCTCTGGGCGCTGTTTCTCAGCGCCTTCGGTGCCGCCACCTTGCTGCCACTGCAATCGGAGGCGGTGCTGGTGGGGTTGCTGCTGCGCCAACCCGAAGCCTGGGCGACGTTACTGCTGGTGGCCACCCTCGGCAACGTGCTGGGCTCGATCGTCAACTGGCTGTTGGGGCGGGCCATCGAGCACCTGCGCGATCGACGTTGGTTCCCCTTCAGTGCCCATCAGCTGGAGCGCGCCCAGCAGCGTTACCGGCGCTGGGGGCAATGGTCGCTGCTGCTGAGCTGGATGCCGGTGATCGGCGACCCATTGACCTTGATCGCCGGCATCATGCGTGAACCGTTCTGGCGCTTCGTGCTGCTGGTGACCTTGGCCAAGGGCGGGCGCTACCTGGTACTGGCGATGATCACCCTCGGGTGGATGCACGGACGCTGACCGTAGTCCGACGTTGAGCCTTGCAAGAGCAGTCTCGCAGGAGAACCGCCGCCCTTACGAGCGTCCCCAGACCAACGCCTCGGTCCATCCCAACTCGGCGAAGTCATCGGCCCGAAGGCAAGCCTCCTCTTCACAGAAGAACTCGTCCAGCTGAGGCGGACGCACCGTCGTATCACTGAGCATGGCGTGCACCTGGCCACGATGATGGATCTGATGCTCGAACAGGTGCGACAGCAAGCGCAGGCGCTGTTCACGCTGCAGGCGATCCGGACGCACGATGCTCACATAACGTTGCAATTGGTCATCGCGCAGAAGCTGGCAATAGGCAATCAGCCGGTGGTCGACCTGGGCCTGCTCGGCATGCAGGTCTGCACAGGTGGCAAAAGGCTGCTCGGGCTCGAAAAATCGCTCGCCGTCCGGGTCCGGTGCCTCCCCGCGCTGCTCGCACTCCAGCGCATGCAGGTAGAACCAGTCCACCGTCAGGAGGTGGTTGAGCGTGGCCTTGATCGAAGGAAAAAAGCTGCAACGAGGGGCGACGAACTCGTCCTGGGTCAGTTGCAGGCATGCCTTGTACAGGCGGTGGTTAGCCCAGCCATTGTTGTAGGCCTGGGTCAGCAGATGATGCGACAGCGGCTCCATGGTCGACTCCTTCAGGCGAAGCGTTGCAGTTGCATCTCCCGTAGCCGGCTCAGGGTCCGCTGGTACGGGAACGCCAGATACCCTTGAGTGTAGAGCGCTTCGAGCGGGACTTCGGCTTCCAGGTACAAGGCGACCCGACGGTCGTAGCATTCGTCGACCAGGGCGATGAAGCGACGCACGCTGTCATCCTTGGGTGCCAGCGTCGGCAAGTCGCGGTCTCCGGCCACCACTCGCTGGGCCCCATCTTCGGTGCCACGTGCAATGCGTCCCGCCCGCTGGGCACCGCCCAATGCCGGGATGCCTTGGACCAGAATCGCCGAAAAGCGGTCGCACAGCCCCATGAACTCCAGCGCCGACAAGGGTTGCTCGCACACTTCGCTGAAATGGCACCAGATCGCCTGCTCGCTGCGACGAATCACGCGGATTTGCCGCGAACCGATCGACAACGGCTGGTCAGTGGCAGGACCGTCCTGGCTCAGTTGACCGAACACAGCCCCCAGGGCCGTGGGCCGCCCGGGTTCAGCGACCCAATAGCGTTGTCGAAGGGCGCCTGGATGCAGGCGATGATCCTGCTCGCCCGCCACGTTCAGCACACGCATGTGCCGCCCGATGGCAGCGATCGCCGGCAAGAAGCGCTCACGGTTGAAACCGTCTCGGTAGAGCTGCTCCGGCGGCTGGTTTGAGGTGGCGACAATCGTCACCCCCTGGTCGAACAGGGTCTGAAACAGGCGCCCCAGGATGATTGCGTCGCCGATGTCGCTGACGAACAGCTCATCGAAGCACAACACGCGAATCTCGGTCGCCAGGGCCTTGGCCAAGGCCTGCAAGGGGTCACGGGTGCCATTGAGCTGGAACAGCCGCTGGTGCACCCAGGCCATGAAGTGGTGGAAATGCTGGCGTCGGGACGGGACCTGCAGACTGCGGTGGAACTGATCCATCAGCCAGGTCTTGCCTCGCCCGACCGGGCCCCAGAGGTACACGCCCAAAGTGGGCTTGCCCAATCGCAGCGCCTCGAAACACGCCTGGAGCGCGTCCACTGCCAGAGCCTGGGCGCCGTCATGGACGAACCCATGCTCGTCGATAGCCTGGCGATAAAGGGTTTGCGGATCGAAGGACATGCCCTGACGCTCGATAAAAGAACGCATCCTACGCATTCGGGCTTGCTGGGGGCAAACGCCCGTCAGTCTTCGCTCAATCCCACCTTGAGCAGCGCCCCGTCCTTCGCATCGGTCAACACGTACAGATAACCATCCGGCCCGACCCGCACGTCTCGGATGCGCGCCTTGAGCTCACCCAGCAGGCGCTCCTCATGCACGATCTTGTCACCCTTGAGCTGCAAGCGAATCAGCTCCTGGGTAGCCAGGGCACCGATGAACAGGTTGTGGTCCCAGGCCTTGAAGGTCGGGCTGTCATAGAACGCCATGCCGCTGATGGCGGGCGACTTTTCCCAGACATGATGGGGGGGCTGGGTGCCCTCCACGTGCTGGCCCTTGGCTTCGGGGATCGGTAACAGCGAGTAGTTGATTCCATGGGTCGCGATAGGCCAGCCGTAGTTCTTGCCGGGCTCAGGGATGTTGATCTCGTCACCGCCCCGGGGCCCGTGCTCGTGAGTCCAGAGCTTGCCAGTCCAAGGGTTGAGCGCGGCACCCTGCTGGTTGCGATGGCCAAAGGACCAAATTTCGGGCCGCACATTGGCCTGACCGACGAAAGGGTTGTCCTTGGGAATTTCGCCATCCGGGAGGATACGTACGATCTTCCCTTGGAGTTTATCCAAGTCCTGAGCAGTGGCACGCTGGTTGTTCTCACCCAACGCGATAAAGAGATAGCCGTCACGGTCGAATACCAGGCGTGAGCCGAAGTGGATGCCTTCAGAGAGCTTCGGCTGCTGGCGGAAGATCACCGTGAAATGCTCCAACCGGGCGAGATCCTGGGACAGCTGCCCACGACCGACCGCGGTACCGGCCTTCCCGTCGGCGCCTTGCTCGGCATAGGAGAGGTATATCGTGCGGTCCTTGGTGAACTCGGGGGACAGCACCACATCAAGCAGTCCGCCTTGCCCCTGGGCCCAGACCACAGGCACACCGCTCAGTGGCGGACCGACCTTGCCCTCGGCACTGACCACCCGCAGGTTGCCGGGGCGCTCGGTCACCAGCATGCCCTGGCCGCCTGGCAAAAAGGCCAAGGCCCAGGGGTTGCGCAAACCTTCGGCAATCGTGCTGACCGTCAGTTGCCCCTCCTCGCTGGGCAAGCGCTGTTCAGGGGCCGCTTGGGCCAACAGGGGTATCAGGGCGAAGGTGGCCAGCCAGGTTCTACGGTTCATGCTCGGTTCCTTCCAGTGGGGCTCAGGGCGCGCGTTGGTTATCACGCGGCGGCCGAGTAGGTTCCAGGTTCGGGCTTTGCTGCTCGCGCCGCAGGTTATCGCCATTGCCTATGCCACGGTTGTCCAGCGTTGGAGGCCGGATGATCGGCTGAGTGGACGGCCCGCGGACCGGAGGTGTGGCCTGCATGCTGCCTTGGCGACTATTGGGGTTGGCGCGCTGGATCGGGCTGTTGTAGGGATTGTTGCGGTCGGCGGCAATGAGCAACGGTTCGGGAAACGGTGCGGCCGACAGTGGCAGGCTCAGCGAAAGGCCGATAACCAGAGCGGATATCGTGGGATTCATGCTCCACCTCCTATACGCAACCGCGCGCTAAAGCGTTGGATAGCCTAAGACGCGACAGGTTCGCGGCAAAAGTGCGAATCCAGGGAGAGAGGTTTCCTGATGTTTCAGTATGAGCCCAGGGGATTGCCCCGCTGGGCTTTCGGACACAAGAACCACTCATCGCTCAATGGCGCGAGCGGCCTTGATCGAGGTGCTCAAACCTTGGCGTCGACCTTGTGCCGAGCGGCATACAGGCAAAGCATCTCCATGGCCAGCGTGGCGCCAGCCAAGGCGGTGATGTCGGCGTGGTCATAGGCCGGCGCCACTTCCACCATGTCCATCCCCACCAAGTTGATGCCGCGCAGCCCGCCCAGAATCTCCAGCGCCTGCACCGTGCTCAGGCCGCCACAGACCGGCGTACCCGTGCCAGGTGCGAACGCAGGATCGAGGCAGTCGATGTCGAACGTGAGATACACCGGTCGATCTCCCACCCGCTGGCGGATCGCCGCGATCACAGCCTCGGTGCCCTGACGGTGCACCTGGCGCGCGTCGAGGATGGCAAAACCCTGGGTGTCGTCATTGGTGGTGCGCAAACCGATCTGCACGGAACAGGAGGGGTCTACCAGCCCCTCACGGGCTGCGTGCCAGAACATGGTGCCATGATCGATACGCTTGCCCTCCTCGTCCGGCCAGGTATCGCTGTGCGCGTCGAAGTGGATCAGCGCCAAAGCTCCGTGGCGCTCGGCATGGGCCTTGAGCAGCGGGTAACTGATGAAATGATCGCCCCCGAGGGTCAACATGGCGCACCCAGCGTCGAGGATCTGCCTGGCATGGGCCTCGATGCTGGCCGGGACCGACTCGGGTGTACCACTGTCGAAAGCGCAATCGCCATAGTCGATCACCGCCAGATGATCGAAGGGGTCGAACGTCCACGGCCAATGTCTGGCCCAGGCCTGCTGCACCGAGGCGGCGCGGATGGCCCGTGGCCCGAAGCGGGCGCCAGGACGGTTGCTGGTGGCGGTATCGAACGGCACACCGCTGACCACCACATCGACGCCGCGCAGGTCACGGCTATAGCGGCGCCGAGAAAAACTGGTAATGCCGGCGTAGGTGCTTTCCGCGGCAGTGCCGTAAAGGCTATCGCGGGTCATGGCCTGGTCATTGTTATGGGCGTGTTCCACGGTCAAGCTCCTGGTTGTCATTGTTCGTTACTGACGGCTGCGAAACGCAGTCCACATCCGATTGCGCTGGCGCAAGTCGGACAGCGCCATGCCACGGTCGCCATACAAACGCTGGCGGACCTCGGCGGATGGGTAGATGTCCGGGTCGTTGCGCACGGCATCGTCCACCAGTGGCGTGGCAGCCCGGTTGGCATTGGCAAAGAACAGCGTGTTGGTCAGTTCGGCCACGGATTCAGGACGCAGCATGAAGGCGATGAAGGCGCGAGCAGCCTCCGGGTGCGGGGCGTCCTTGGGGATGACCAAATTATCCTGCCAGACCAACGTTCCCTCGCGCGGGATGCGGTAGATCACTTCGAAGGCCTTGCCGGCACGACGCGCCTGGTCAGCAGCCATCGCCGCATCGCCGTTGTAGGTCAACGCCAGGCATACGCTGCCGTTGGCCAGATCATTGATCTGCCGGCCGTTGGCCACGTAGCTCACCGAGGGCTGCAACTGACGTAGCAAAGCCTGAGCGGCATCCAGATCGGCCTTGCTCTGGCTGTATGGGTCTTTGCCCAGGTAATTGAGGGTTACCCCGATCACTTCCTGAGGCGAGTCGGGCAAGGCGATGCCACAGCCTTTGAGGCGACTGGCGTATTCGGGTTTGAACAGCAGATCAAGGCTGTCCAGCGGTACGTCCCCCAGACGTTCTCGCACCGCCTCGACATTCACACCCAACCCCAGGGTGCCCCAGGTGTAGGGCACCGCATAGCGATTGCCGGGATCGGTCTCGGCCAGCTTGGCCAGCATATCCGGGTCGAGGTTGCTGTACCCGGGCATTTCCTGGGCCTGCAAGGGCTGCAACGCATTGGCCTTGAGGGCCCTGGCCAGAACCGTGGATGAAGGCACCACCACGTCATAGCCGCTACCGCCGGTGAGCAGTTTGGTCTCCAGTACTTCGGGCGTGTCGAAGGTGTCATAGCGCACCGTGTAACCGGTCTGCTGCTCGAATCGCTTGAGCGTCGACTCCGCGACATAGTCGGCCCAGCTGTAGAGGTTGACGACCTTCTCTTCGGCCTGGAGCGGCAAAGCCAGGACCAGGGACAGCAGACACAGCGATCGACGCATGGCGAACACCTCGGCAAATGAGTGGATGCCGTCAGCATGCCAGCCGGGTTACATTGAAAAAATCGCAAGTTTGCAAAGCTGACATTCACCAGGAGTGATGTAATGCTCGGACAACTGCACGACCCGGACCTGCACCTGCTGAGGCTGTTCGTCACTGTAGTCGAGGCCGGCGGCTTCAGTGCCGCCCAAGGCGTGCTGGGCCTGAGCCAGCCCAGCATCAGTCAGCAGATGGGGCGCCTCGAAACCCGCCTGGGATACCGCCTGTGCAGTCGTGGCAAGGGTGGATTTCGCCTGACCGAAAAAGGCGAGTTGCTGCTCAAGGCTACCCGGGAGTTGCTGGTCCAGATCGAGCAGTTCCGTCAGCAGGCCAATGGTGTAGGCGGACGGCTGCTGGGGTCTGTACGCATCGGCATGGCCGAGAACCAGGACGCCAGCGTCACGCTTCGTCTGGCCAATGCCATCGCACGCTTTCGCCAACGCGAGGAGTCGGTGCAACTGGAGTTGATCAGCGCGCCGCCGGCTGAGCTCGAGCGGCTGCTTCTCGAGCAGCGCCTGGACTACGCCATCAGCTACTTCTCCGGTAGCCAGGCTGCGTTCGATTACCAGCCGCTGTTCAACGAAACCCAACGGCTGTATTGCGGCCAGGGACACCCGTTGTTCGCAGTTATGCAGGTGTCGGCGGAGGAGTTGCTCGAAGCTGACCAGGTCCGCCACCCCTACCGCTTCCTCAAAGCGGGTGAGCCCTTCCAGAGCCGACGCAGCTCTGCCTTGGCCGAGCAGATCGACAGTGCCTTGACGTTCATCCTTTCGGGGCGCCACATCGGCTACCTGCCCCTCCATTGCGCCGCGCCCTGGGAGACGCGCGGGCTGCTACGGGCGTTGGATCCGGGCCTGGATTTCAGCGTGCCCTTTACCCTCGCCCGGCATCGTGCACAAGCACCGGGTGAGGCGCAGCAAGCCTTTGCCGAAGACCTGCGGGAGGCCTTCGCCTGAGTCTTTCGGAGGACTCTGTACAGAGGGTCTTTCAACGCCTGCACCCTTTTGCCACACTGCGGGCTTGATCGTTACGCCAAGGCCATTGCCATGACCACTCGCCGCCTCCGATTCTGGCTGATTGCCCTGTTGGCCTTCACCCTCAATGCCTGCGCCCTGTTCCAGGCGCGTGATCCATTGAACATCAGCGTCGTCGGGATCGAACCACTGCCGTCCGCGGAGCTTGAAATGCGCATGGCAGTGAAAATCCGTGTGCAAAATCCCAACGAGGCGCCGGTCGATTTCAACGGCATTGCGCTCAAGCTTGAGGTCAACGGCCAGCCCCTGGCTGCCGGGGTCAGCGATCAGAAGGGGCACATTGGCCGCTACGACGAAGCGGTCATCGTCGTGCCCATGAGCGTCACGGCCTTTGCGATGGTGCGCCAAGCCTATGGTTTGGGAAGGCTGGGCTCACTGCAAGGGTTGCCCTACGTGCTGCAGGGCAAGATGGCTGGCGGCCCCTTAGGGACCGTGCGCTTCACCGACAAGGGCAAGCTCGACCTGCCCACTGTCGGTAGCGCGACCTGGTGATCGCGCAGGCGGTGTGGCTCAGCGATTGCTGCTGGCCGCGGCCATCATCTTGTTGACTTCGCTGCGCACCATGTTGGCGAACTCAGGGGGCGACATGCCATCGAGTTCGGCGCGAACCCATTCCGCCCATTTGCTCTTGCGCCGTGGCTTCTCACCGATCAACCGCGCAGCCTCGCCCTTAGCCTTGCCGAGGTTGTTCTGCCAATGTTCGAACAGCCGGGCCTTCTCTGCCTCGATCTGTGCCCGTTCCTCGAAGCTTCTGTTGGCCAGATTGAAACTCATGGGATTACCTACCGCTTGAAAATGGCCGCTATCTTACACTGTAGCGGCGAGCAACCGTTACGCCGCGGCAACTTTCCGCACGGCGCGGCATCCATTGCTCAACCCCCTACGATCGAGGACACATTCATGGCCAGGAAAATCGCCGCGCACAGCGACAACGAACAAATTAAGGACCAGGTTTTCAGCGAACTGCAGGCCTTGATCGAAGAATCGGAGCGTCTGCTCCAAGACAGTGCTGCGCTGGTGGGGGACGAGGCCGATACCTTACGGGCACAGGTCGCCCTCAAGCTGCGCCAAGCACGCCAGGCCGCGGATACCCTGCGAGGCAAGGCACAGCCTGCGATAGAAGCTGCTGAGCACTATATGGGCGGACACCCATGGCAGACGGTGGCAATCTCTGCGGGTGTGGGGCTGGTGATCGGCCTTGTGTTGGGCCAGCGACGCTGACTCGCCCGATCACCGGACCGCTCAGGCCGCCATGGCCATTGGGATACCGCTGTGGAAGCGCAGTTCCTGATCTGGCGAACTGATCAGTTCCGCCTCGGCTTCACGCACCTGTTCTACGACCCGGGCGATGTCAGTGGCCTCGCCATATTGGTGGGCCAACTTGAGGTAACCTTGGTAATGGCGCGCTTCGCTCTTGAGCAGGCCGTGATAGAAGGTCCCGAGTTCTTCGTCCAGGTGCGGCACCAACGCTGCGAAACGCTCGCAACTGCGGGCCTCGATGAAAGCACCGACCACCAGCGTATCGACCAGCTTGACAGGTTCGTGAGCCCGCACCAGGCGCCGCAGACCGGACGCATAACGCCCCGCCGACACCGGTCGCAACGGAACACCACGACGCTTCATCAGGCGCAGGACTTGCTCATGATGCACCAACTCCTCACGGGCCAGGCGCGACATCATGTTGATCAAGTCAAGATGGGTGTTGTACTTGGCGATCAGGCTCAGCGCGGTACTGGCGGCCTTGAACTCGCAGTTTTTGTGATCGATCAACAAGGTTTCCTGGTCGGCGAGCGCCGCTTCGATCCAAGCGTCGGGGGTAGGACAGCCCAGGAAGGCATCGATTTCAGGAATCAGGGACATAAGCTCACAACGACAGGCCAACGGCAGGATTGGCGATTATACCGGCGGTGGCGCTGATCGCCAGCGACTATGCTGATACATATCAAGCGGCACTGCGCGGGATGCTGACTATAGTCAGCCATTGGCCGCCACCTACCAAGGGAGTTAATGCCCATGCAAGCCGTCCGCAGCATACTCGTCGTCCTAGACCCCGAACACGCCCACAGTCGCGCCTTGACACGCGCCAAGCTCATCGCCGGGGTGACAGGCGCACGCATGCACTTGCTAATGTGTGACAAGCGCCAGGACCACAGTGCCCTACTCAGCCTGCTGAGCAGTCAGCTACACGATGACGGGTATGACAACATCACCCATGAACAGACCTGGCATGAAAGCCTGCATGAATCCATCATCGAGGTGCAGCAGGCCGAAGGTTGCGAACTGGTCATCAAGGAGCACCGGCCAGACAATCCACTGCGCAAGGCACTGCTGACCCCTAGCGATTGGAAACTTCTGCGGTATTGCCCCTGTGCAGTCCTAATGGTGAAGAACGAGCGGCCCTGGACGGGAGGCGCGATTCTTGCCGCAGTGGACGTAGGCAACAACGATGAAGACCACAGGCGTCTACATGCCAGCATCATCGACCATGGCTATGCGATTGCCGGCCTGGCCAAGGGTGACCTGCACGTCATCGCCGCCCACCCTTCTCCCATGCTTTCGGCGTCTGACCCGACTTACCAGCTCTCCGAAACCATCGAGCAGCGATATCGCGAAGCCTGCACGGCCTTTCAGGCCGAATTCGGTATTTCTGATGATCACTTGCACATTGCCGAAGGCCCGGCAGACGTTCTTATTCCTTACACCGAAAAACAGCTCGATGCGGTGGTGACCGTCATGGGTACTGTGGCCCGCACAGGCATTTCCGGTGCTTTGATTGGCAATACTTCGGAAGTGGTTCTCGACGCCTTGGAAGGGGACGTGTTGGTCCTCAAGAGTGAAGAGGCGACCGCACACCTGGCAGAGCTGGCGCGTGGCTGACGGAGCCAGGGAAGCGACGCGATTTGTATAGGCGTTTATTTCAGGGACCCAAAAGACAAAACCCCTACCTGCTCACGCAGATAGGGGTTTTGCGAAATGAATCTTGACGATGACCTACTCTCACATGGGGAAGCCCCACACTACCATCGGCGATGCATCGTTTCACTACTGAGTTCGGGATGGGATCAGGTGGTTCCAATGCTCTATGGTCGTCAAGAAATTCTGTTGCCAGACTGTCTTATGACACTCCAGCCAATTCGGATATGTGATCGTTGTGGTTGCGAACTTTCGGTTCTTTCGTCTTCACCACCGCAATCTGCAGAAGCAAATTGCTTGGGTGTTATATGGTCAAGCCTCACGGGCAATTAGTATCGGTTAGCTCAACGCCTCACAGCGCTTACACACCCGACCTATCAACGTCGTAGTCTTCGACGGCCCTTTAGGGGATTCAAGATCCCAGTGAGATCTCATCTTGAGGCAAGTTTCCCGCTTAGATGCTTTCAGCGGTTATCTCTTCCGAACATAGCTACCCGGCAATGCCACTGGCGTGACAACCGGAACACCAGAGGTTCGTCCACTCCGGTCCTCTCGTACTAGGAGCAGCCCCTCTCAAATCTCAAACGTCCACGGCAGATAGGGACCGAACTGTCTCACGACGTTCTAAACCCAGCTCGCGTACCACTTTAAATGGCGAACAGCCATACCCTTGGGACCGGCTTCAGCCCCAGGATGTGATGAGCCGACATCGAGGTGCCAAACACCGCCGTCGATATGAACTCTTGGGCGGTATCAGCCTGTTATCCCCGGAGTACCTTTTATCCGTTGAGCGATGGCCCTTCCATACAGAACCACCGGATCACTAAGACCTACTTTCGTACCTGCTCGACGTGTGGGTCTCGCAGTCAAGCGCGCTTTTGCCTTTATACTCTGCGACCGATTTCCGACCGGTCTGAGCGCACCTTCGTACTCCTCCGTTACTCTTTGGGAGGAGACCGCCCCAGTCAAACTACCCACCATACACTGTCCTCGATCCGGATCACGGACCTGAGTTAGAACCTCAAGGTTGCCAGGGTGGTATTTCAAGGATGGCTCCATGAGAACTGGCGTCCCCACTTCAAAGCCTCCCACCTATCCTACACAAGCAAGCTCAAAGTCCAGTGCAAAGCTATAGTAAAGGTTCACGGGGTCTTTCCGTCTAGCCGCGGATACACTGCATCTTCACAGCGATTTCAATTTCACTGAGTCTCGGGTGGAGACAGCGCCGCCATCGTTACGCCATTCGTGCAGGTCGGAACTTACCCGACAAGGAATTTCGCTACCTTAGGACCGTTATAGTTACGGCCGCCGTTTACCGGGGCTTCGATCAAGAGCTTCGCTTGCGCTAACCCCATCAATTAACCTTCCGGCACCGGGCAGGCGTCACACCCTATACGTCCACTTTCGTGTTTGCAGAGTGCTGTGTTTTTAATAAACAGTCGCAGCGGCCTGGTATCTTCGACCGGCATGGGCTTACGGAGCAAGTCCTTCACCCTCGCCGGCGCACCTTCTCCCGAAGTTACGGTGCCATTTTGCCTAGTTCCTTCACCCGAGTTCTCTCAAGCGCCTTGGTATTCTCTACCCGACCACCTGTGTCGGTTTGGGGTACGGTTCCCAGTTATCTGAAGCTTAGGAGCTTTTCTTGGAAGCATGGCATCAACCACTTCGTCGCCTAAAGGCAACTCGTCATCAGCTCTCGGCCTTGAAATCCCGGATTTGCCTAAGATTTCAGCCTACCACCTTAAACTTGGACAACCAACGCCAAGCTGGCCTAGCCTTCTCCGTCCCTCCATCGCAATAACTGGAAGTACAGGAATATTAACCTGTTTTCCATCGACTACGCTTTTCAGCCTCGCCTTAGGGACCGACTAACCCTGCGTCGATTAACGTTGCGCAGGAAACCTTGGTCTTTCGGCGTGCGAGTTTTTCACTCGCATTGTCGTTACTCATGTCAGCATTCGCACTTCTGATACCTCCAGCAAGCTTCTCAACTCACCTTCACAGGCTTACAGAACGCTCCTCTACCGCATCACCTAAGTGATACCCGTAGCTTCGGTGCATGGTTTGAGCCCCGTTACATCTTCCGCGCAGGCCGACTCGACTAGTGAGCTATTACGCTTTCTTTAAAGGATGGCTGCTTCTAAGCCAACCTCCTAGCTGTCTAAGCCTTCCCACATCGTTTCCCACTTAACCATGACTTTGGGACCTTAGCTGACGGTCTGGGTTGTTTCCCTTTTCACGACGGACGTTAGCACCCGCCGTGTGTCTCCCATGCTCGGCACTTCCAGGTATTCGGAGTTTGCATCGGTTTGGTAAGTCGGGATGACCCCCTAGCCGAAACAGTGCTCTACCCCCTGGAGTGATACATGAGGCGCTACCTAAATAGCTTTCGAGGAGAACCAGCTATCTCCGAGCTTGATTAGCCTTTCACTCCGATCCACAGGTCATCCGCTAACTTTTCAACGGTAGTCGGTTCGGTCCTCCAGTCAGTGTTACCTAACCTTCAACCTGCCCATGGATAGATCGCCCGGTTTCGGGTCTATACCCAGCGACTAAACGCCCTATTAAGACTCGCTTTCGCTACGCCTCCCCTATTCGGTTAAGCTCGCCACTGAATATAAGTCGCTGACCCATTATACAAAAGGTACGCAGTCACCTAACAAAGTAGGCTCCCACTGCTTGTACGCATACGGTTTCAGGTTCTATTTCA
>NZ_CP072559.1:0-1935000 GCF_023611805.1 Pseudomonas sp. BYT-1 | reverse complement strand
AATGCAATCATGCCCTTGAGCACACGGGTACAATCCTGCTTCTGCTCGAGGCTGGGAACGCCGATCGGCACCATCCGGGTGATGTCAGTGGTACCCCCTACATATTGGCCACCAGAATCGATCAACAGCAAACCATCGCCTTCGATCACCGCATGGGACTGCTCAGTCGCCCGGTAATGCGGCATGGCACCGTTGGCGTTGAACGCTGCGATGGTGGAAAAACTCAACGACACGAACCCCGGCCGGCGCCCACGCGCCGCGCTCAATCGTTCGTCGATAGTCAGCTCGGTGATGGTTTGCTTGCCTAAGTTGGCCTCAAACCAGGCGAAGAATTCGCACAACGCCGCGCCGTCCTGCTCCATTACCTGACGGATATGCACCAGATCTTCTTCGCCCTTGCGGGACTTGCTCAAGGTGGTCGGATTGATACCCTCGAGCAATTGCACATCGGCGCTCAGGTGATCCAGCAAGCCACAGGTGACACGGGCCGGATCCACCAGCAAGCGGGCATTTGGGGGTATCGCGGCCAAGGCCCGGCCGATTTCTGCATAGTCGCGCACCGAGATCCCATCGACCGCCAGCACATGGCGCAGGTGATCATCGACCTTGTCCAGGCCGACGAACAGCGTTGCCTGCTCCTGCCCGATCAACGCGAAGGAGACAAATACCGGGTTGTAGGAGACATCGCTGCCGCGCAGGTTGAACAACCAGGCAATGTCGTCGAGAGTGGCGATGAAGTGCCAATCGGCGCCGCGCTCAGTCAGGGTCTGCCGCAGTTCGGCAAGTTTTTCCGCACGACTGACGGTCGCATGAGGCGGTAGATGCTGGTAGACCGGATTGCCTGGCAGAGCCGGCCGCCCGTCCCAGACCCGCTCCAGCAAATCCAGATGGGTCAGCAAGCGCACTTCGCGGGCCTTCAGTCGCTCCTGCAACTGCCGGGCGGAGGCCAACGCCATCACTGCTCCATCGACGGCCACCGTTCCCTGGTACCGAACATGCTCACCAAGCCACTCCAGCGCCCCTGGTTGGCCAGGCAGCAACTTCATCAGCTCGATGCCACTGCCCGCCAGTTCATGCTGGGCCTGCTCCCAGTAGCGGCTATCGGCCCACAGCCCGGCGAAATCGGCCGTGACGACCAAAGTCCCTACTGAGCCATGAAAGCCAGACAACCACTGGCGGCCTTGCCAGTGCCCTGGCAGATACTCGGATAGATGGGGGTCAGCCGAGGGGACCAGCAAGGCATCCACGCCTTCGCCGGCCATTATCTCGCGCACACGCGCCAGGCGGGCCGGAACGCTTTGCTGAATCGGGGACTGAATGTTCATGCGCACTCCTGCGGATACACCATCGGCTATTCCAAGCCGTTGATAATGGAGCAGCCGGCGATGCCCTGCAATCGCCGCGCGGCATCGGCGAGCCACGGCCATTGATCATGTCGGCTGAACTTTGCCCGCCCAAGTGCCTTCAGACTCCATACATCCCAGCGGACAGACTTCGCCTATGCCCCAGTCCAGCGACCCGAAAACCGCCGTTGTCCTGCTCGACACACGTGAACACACCCCCGAGCACGAGCACGCGGTCCATCTCAAAATCGCCAATTACCTGGCTCGACTGCTGGGTATCGATCGTGTGGAAACCCGACTGCCCTCGACCAGCACCGGTGCCTTCTATTATCTGCCCACCGAAACCCTGGTTGATTCACAACGCTACCGCGCCATGGGCATCCTCGACGAAGACGACCTGTTCGGTGGTGTGGTGCCTTTCCCATTCGTGGCGACCAAGGCGATTTCCCACCCTTTGCCGGCCAATGCCAGCTTCCCGCCCGGCTGGAGCGACGCCTTCGCCCAGGACGCGTGCGATGCCCTCTTGCGGGGCTATACCGTTTTCAGCAAAGCCGACGCTCGGCAAGCTGCGCGCTTGCTGCTAAACGAGGGTCCGCTGCGGGTCAAGCCGGTACTGGCCTGCGCCGGGCGAGGACAAGCCGTGATCGAAGAGGCACAGGACCTCGAACCGATGCTTGCGCAAATGGACGACAAGGCGTTGGCGCTCGTTGGCCTCGTGCTCGAAGAGCATCTGGAACAAGTACAGACCTTCAGTGTCGGCCAGGTGCGGGTGGGACAATTGAGCTGCAGCTACTACGGCACCCAACGCCTGACTCACGATCACTCGGGCACCGAAATCTACGGTGGCTCGGACCTGATCGTGGTTCGAGGGGGCTATGAGGCCTTGCTGCAACTGCCACTGGAAGATCATCTGCGTCTGGCGATCACCCAGGCCATGACCTACGAACGCGCCGCCCAGCAGCACTTTCCAGGCTTCATCGCTTCGCGCCGCAACTACGATATCGCCCGCGGTCTGGACGCGCGCCAGCACCTGCGCAGCGGGGTGTTAGAGCAATCCTGGCGCCTGGGCGGTGCCAGCAGCGCCGAGGTCCTGGCCCTGCAGGCCTTCGCCGATGACCCAGCCCTGTTGCAGGTACGCGCTTCGAGCCATGAAGTCTTCGGTACCGCCAAATTGCCGGCCGACGCCACACTTTTCTACCAAGGAAACGACAGTGAACTTGGACAACTCAGCAAATATGCACGGATACGCCACCATGACCATTCAGAGTGAAACCGTAGAGTTGCAGGTCGAGGACGGCCGCATCGCCGGCACCGTGGTCAGCCCCGGCAGCAAGATGCCGGCCATTCTCTTCGTCCACGGCTGGGGCGGCAGCCAGCAACGCGACTTGGCACGGGCACGACAGATCACCGGCCTAGGCTGCGTGTGCATGACCTTCGACCTGCGCGGCCACGAGAAGACCGAAAGTCAGCGATTGACCGTCACCCGCCAACAGAACCTCGAAGACCTTCTGGCCGCCTATGACCGCCTGGCCAGCCACCCAGCAGTGGACCCGAGCGCCATCGCGCTGATTGGCAGCAGCTATGGCGGCTACCTGGCGACTTTGCTCACCACTCACCGGCCAGTCAGATGGCTGGCCTTGCGGGTCCCGGCATTGTATTGGGACGAAGACTGGGGCACCCCCAAGCAAGCCTTGGACCGCCAGCGCCTGAACAACTATCGCCAGCGGATTCTGGGCCCAGCCGACAATCGCGCCCTGGCAGCTTGCGCCGAATTCACAGGCGATGTGCTGCTGGTGGAGTCCGAGCATGATGATTATGTGCCGCACAATACGTTGATGAGCTATCGCTCGGCGTTCGTTGCTGCCCATTCCCTGACCCATCGCATCGTCGATGGGGCGGATCATGCGCTGTCCAGCGAAGAGAGCCAGAAAGGCTACAGTTCGATCCTCGCGTCCTGGATCGCAGAAATGGTCATCGGCGCCCGTCTGGACCGTTACCCGCATTACGCCCCGTGGTATGCCTGAGGCTCACCGACCTGGCAATGCAGACCGCCATCCTCGCCTCGTACGAGGCTGCGCAACGTCTGGAAGGCGGCGAAGTTCACGCCCCGTGCTTGGTGCTGGCACAACAGGTCGAGAAACGGCTCCTCGACGAAGAAGCTGGCAGCCGCTGCCCATTCATGGCGTGATTGCCATTGCAGGTATTGGAGCACCCGACTGCCGTCATCGCTGGCTTGAATACTGACGCCAAGCAAACCGTCACAACGCACTGCCAGCTCTTCACTGCGCACTACCAAGGCATCAGCCAAGGCATGCTGGCAAGCTGCCGGCACTTCGTATTCAATCATCTGGGTAAACCATAAAGAATGGGGCTGAGCCGCCATGGACAGTCTCCTTGTTGCGGATGCTTGCTGCACGATGGCTAACAAGGCTAAAACCTCCAGTTAACTCAAGGTCAAGGGATTTTTTTCCATGTCTGGCACCCATCAGATGATGCTGAGCGTCGGCCAGTTGGCGGCCCGAAGCGGCGTGGCGGTCACCGCATTGCACTTCTACGAAACCAAGGGGCTGATCCAAAGTACGCGCAACGCCGGCAACCAGCGCCGCTATCCGCGCTCGATGCTGCGTAGAGTCGCCGTGATCAAGATGGCCCAGCGATTGGGTATCGCCCTTGCCGACATCGCCAAAGCCCTCGACAGCCTGCCCAACGATCACGTACCGACCGCCGAGGACTGGCGCCGGCTGTCGGCGCGATGGCGTGAGGACCTCAATCGCCGTATCGACGAACTGACCCTGTTGCGCGACCAGCTGGACGGCTGTATCGGTTGCGGCTGCCTGTCACTCAAAGAGTGCCCGCTGCGCAATCATCAGGACCGCCTGGCCGAGGAAGGGCCAGGGCCGCATCCGCAATGACAACCGCAGTCTGTCATGCCTGGACGAAGCGCCGGCGGTAATCGCTGGGTGTCGATCCGGTGATGCGCTGGAAGACCTTGCGAAACGCTCCCGGATCCTGATAGCCCACGCCCCAGGCGATCTGATCCACGCTGCGCCGCGTGAACTCCAGTAGCCGGCACGCCCTCACCACCCGTACCTGTTGGCAGTATTCGGTTGGCCGCATGCCGGTCGCCGCTCGAAAGCGACGCAAGAAAGTGCGCGGCTCAAGACCTGCGCACAACGCCATGGTCGTAAGGTCCACCTCCTGCGCGCCACTTCCCTGCAACCAGTGCTGGACTTTGAGCACTGCTTCGTCGCCATGGTCCAGCCGCGGGTTGAAGCGTGCGCCGGGTGAGGTCGTGGCAAGAGGCTCGACGGCCAAATAGCGTGCGGTCTCACGGGCCAGGGTCGCGCCGAGAAAGCGCTCCAGCAGGCGCAGTCCCAGATCGGTCCAGGCCATCAGACCTGCCGAGGTCAAGATGTCGCCATCATCGAGCAATGGCTGATTGGCCACCACCTCGATATTGGGAAAGCGCTCGGCCAGTGCCTGCGCGTAGTTCCAGTGAGTGCTGGCCTGACGGCCATCGAGCAAACCACTGGCGGCAATGAAGAACACTCCGATGCACACCGAGGCGAGCACCGCGCCCTGCCCATGCCATTGGCCGAGCGCGGCGCGATGATGCTCGAGCACCGTAGGCCCGGGGGCCGACGCCAGGCTTGGCGGAATCACCAACGCACGTACCTCATGCGAAGGTTGCGGCAAGCTGTCATGGATAGCCCGAACTTGCCCGTCGCCCTCGACCTGCCAATGGCTGACGCGCAACCTCGGCAGATCGCCCGCTCCAAGTTCCGCGGCCACCCGGTTGGCTACCGCGAACAGATCCGTCAGGCCCATCACCGCCGCACCCTGGGCGCCGGGATAGATCAACACGCCGATTTCCAGGATGTTGGGGCTGTCAGTTTTTGCCGTCATTGTGTCGATCGCGCCAATCCCAGAGGTGGTCGTCCAAGCCTATAACTATCCACATCCAACCACTACTGCCATAGGAGGCAGCATGAGCAAGCAGGCCCTGATCATCATCGACATCCAGAACGACTACTTCCCCGGCGGCAAGTGGACCCTCGACGGCGCCGATGCAGCCGCCGACAACGCCGCCCACCTGCTCGATGCCGCTCGCGAGCGGGGCGACTTGGTGGTGCATGTACGCCATGAGTTCGACAGCGCCGACGCGCCGTTCTTCGCTCCGGCCTCCAAGGGCGCGCAGATCCATCCCAAGGTCGCACCAGCGCCGGGAGAACCGGTGGTACTCAAGCATCAGGTCAACGCCTTCCGCGATACCGATCTCAAGTCCCTGCTGGACGAGCATCAGGTCAAGGCCGTGACCATCGTCGGCAGCATGAGCCATATGTGTATCGATGCCGCGACGCGCGCCGCCGCCGATCATGGCTACCAAGTCACAGTGGCCCATGATGCCTGCGCCACGCTACCTCTGGAGTTTGCCGGCGAGCTAGTTCCTGCCGCCCAGGTCCACGCCGCTTCCATGGCTGCCTTGGCGTTCGCCTATGCCCGCGTCGCGAGCACCGAGCAACTGCTCGGCGAATACGGTGCCTGAAAGGTCATATCACCACATTGCGCACGAACCGCGTGGGCTCGCTGCCGTCGTTGCGATAGGCGTACCGGCAATTGCTGGGAAACACGTGGAACTCGCCGACCTGCAAGCGAAGCTCGCGCGATTCGATCAGTAGTGTCAAGCAACCTGCGACCACGTAGATCTGCTCGCTCCACCCCTCGGCGTCAGCGTCGCTGACATAGCACTCCCCTGGCGCCAGGGTCCACTCCCACAATTCGACTTCACGCATGGCGGGGCTGCTGCCCAACAGCACGGCCTTGCTTAGTGGATGCTCGCCTGCCCAGGCCAGCTCGTTGATTCGGCTCGGATCGCGTTGTCCAGGCGCCTGGATAAGCGTGCTGAAGACCACTCCGAGCGCTTCGGCGATCAGGTCGAGCGTCGTCAGGCTGACGTTCTTTTCACCCGCCTCGATGGCGACCAGCATGCGCCGGCTGACCCCGGATCGTTCAGCCAGGGCCGTCTGGCTCAACCCCGCGGCATGGCGCAGTTGGCGGATGTTCTGACTGACATGTTGCAGCACCGAAGCACGGTGCGAGGCATCTTTGTGCACTATATTGCTCACAGATTAGGATTGCGCAGTATACTGCCCACTTTGCGGCGGATTGTGCGCCGCCCTCTTTGAGCGCGCAAGACCATGACTCCATCCTCCAGCCCGTCGAAAACCACCGTATCCCTGCGTTTGAGCAAGGCAGAACTGGTACTGGTATTCATCACCATGCTCTGGGGTGGCACTTTCCTGTTGGTGCATAACGTCATGACTGTCAGCGGCCCGATGTTTTTCGTCGGCCTGCGTTTTGCCGCCGCAGCGCTGTTCGTGGGCCTGGTGTCGGCGCGCTCACTACCGGGGCTGACCCTGACCGAGCTCAAGGCCGGCATGCTCATCGGCGTATCGATCATGCTGGGGTATGGCTTGCAGACCATGGGCCTGCAGACCATCAGCAGCAGCCAGTCGGCGTTCATCACAGCCCTTTATGTCCCCTTCGTGCCGCTGTTGCAGTGGCTGGTGCTCGGGCGCCGCCCGGGGCTGATGCCAAGCCTCGGGATTTGCCTGGCCTTCATCGGCTTGGTGCTGGTGGCAGGCCCTGATAGCGGAACCTTGAACCTCAGCGAAGGTGAGCTGCTGACCTTGGTCAGCGCCGTTGCCATCGCAGCCGAGATCATCCTGATCAGCCGGTATGCCGGCCAAGTCGATGTGCGTCGTGTCACGGTGGTTCAACTGCTAACCGCCTCGGCCCTGGCCTTTCTCATGATCGTTCCGACCCAGGAGCGCATCCCGGACTTCTCCTGGCTGCTTCTATGTAGCGCCATCGGCCTGGGCGCCATGAGCGCGGTGATCCAGGTAGCGATGAACTGGGCGCAGAAATCCGTATCCCCCACCCGCGCCACCCTCATCTACGCCGGCGAACCGGTGTGGGCCGGCATCGTCGGGCGCATCGCCGGGGAGCGACTGCCAGGCCTGGCATTGCTTGGGGGCTTGCTGATCGTGATCGCCGTGGTGGTCAGCGAATTGAAGATCCGCCGCACCGACGAGGGGCCGGCCACGCAAGAAAGCCGCGACGCTCACGAACGCGAACCAGGCCTGTGAAGTCCCGCTCAGCAGCTATGCTTTGAAAAAAACTGTTATAAAAAAACAGCTTTTCACACCCCATATGTAGGAATGTTCAACCGCTTGCGTGTTGGTGATCAACTCCTCGGCACGTATGATCCTTGGCAAACTCCTCCAGATTAGAACGCTATGTCATTGATAGTGCTATTGCTTCTGCCGTTCGTGGGCAGTTGCCTGGCAGCCGTGCTGCCGCACAACGCACGCAACGCAGAGTCCATTCTCGCCGGGCTCGTCGCCCTGGCGGGCACCATCCAGGTAGCATTGCTGTACCCGCAGATCGCCCATGGCGGCGTCATCCGCGAGGAGTTCCTCTGGTTGCCCAGCCTCGGGCTGAACCTGGTCCTGCGCATGGACGGCTTCGCCTGGCTGTTCTCCCTGCTGGTGCTCGGCATCGGTACGCTGGTGTCGCTGTATGCGCGCTACTACATGTCGCCCCAGGACCCTGTGCCCCGCTTCTTTGCCTTTTTCTTGGCGTTCATGGGCGCCATGCTCGGCCTGGTGATTTCCGGCAATCTCATTCAGCTGGTGTTCTTCTGGGAGTTGACCAGCCTGTTCTCCTTCCTGCTGATCGGCTACTGGCACCACCGCAGTGATGCTCGCCGGGGCGCCTACATGGCGCTCATGGTCACAGGTGCCGGCGGTTTGTGCATGTTGGTCGGGGTGCTGCTGCTCGGCCATGTGGTCGGCAGCTACGACCTGGACAAGGTCTTGGCTGCCGGCGACCTGATTCGCCAACATGCGCTGTATCCCGTCCTGCTTCCCTTGATCCTGATCGGAGCGCTGAGCAAGAGCGCCCAATTCCCTTTCCAGTTCTGGCTGCCCCATGCGATGGCAGCGCCAACCCCCGTCTCTGCGTACCTGCACTCGGCCACTATGGTCAAGGCGGGAGTGTTCCTGCTGGCCCGGCTGTGGCCGGTGCTTTCGGGCAGCGAGGAATGGTTCTGGATCGTCGGCGGTGCAGGTGCCATGACCCTGCTGCTCGGCGCCTTCTGCGCCATGTTCCAGAACGACCTCAAGGGCCTGCTGGCGTATTCCACCATCAGCCACCTGGGCTTGATTACCCTGCTGCTGGGCCTGAACAGCCCGCTGGCCGCCGTGGCCGCGGTGTTCCACATCCTCAACCATGCCACCTTCAAGGCCTCGCTGTTCATGGCCGCCGGCATCATCGACCATGAAAGCGGTACGCGTGACATTCGTCGCCTGAACGGGCTGTTCCGCCTGATTCCGTTCACCGCCACCTTGGCCATGGTGGCCAGCGCCTCGATGGCAGGCGTTCCGCTGATGAACGGTTTCCTGTCGAAGGAGATGTTCTTCGCCGAGACCGTGTTCATCAGCTCCACCGCCTGGGTCGAGGCCACATTGCCGGTGATTGCCACCCTGGCGGGCACTTTCAGCGTGGCATACGCGCTGCGCTTTACCGTCGACGTTTTCTTCGGCCCCACCGCCCAGGATCTGCCGCATACCCCCCACGAGCCGCCGCGCTGGATGCGCGCACCGGTCGAACTGCTGGTGCTGACGTGCCTGGTGGTGGGCATTTTCCCCGCTCAGTCGGTCGGCCCGTTGCTGGCCGCAGCCGCGTTGCCGGTGGTCGGCGGGACCTTGCCTGAATACAGCCTGGCCATCTGGCACGGCTGGAACGCCCCGCTGATCATGAGCCTGATCGCCATGTGCGGCGGTGTGGTGCTCTACCTGCTGTTGCGCGAGCAACTGCGTCGAGGCCGCTTCCCACACCCACCGCTGATCGAACGCTTCAACGGCAAGCGCCTGTTCGAGCGTGGCCTGGTGCGCCTGATGCTGCTGGCCCGCCGCCTTGAAGGGCTGCTGACCACCCGCCGCTTGCAGAAGCAACTGTTCATGCTGGCATTGGCGGCCTTCCTCGCCGGGCTCCTGCCGATGCTAGACAGCGGCCTGAGCTGGGGTGATCGACCGAAAATCCCCGGGTCGGGCGTGTTCGTCGCGCTCTGGCTGATCGCGATCGCCTGTGCCATCGGCGCCGCTTGGCAGGCCAAGTACCACCGCCTGGCGGCACTGATCATGGTCAGTGTCTGCGGCCTGATGACCTGCATCACCTTCGTCTGGTTCTCCGCGCCTGACTTGGCGCTGACCCAACTGGTGGTCGAAGTGGTGACCACCGTGCTCATCCTGCTCGGCCTACGCTGGCTGCCACGACGTATCGAAGGCGTCTCGGCGCTAGGTGCTACTCAGGAGCGTGCGCGCCTTCGCCGCCTGCGCGATCTGCTGCTGGCCGTATTGGTCGGCGGTGGCATGGCCTTGCTGTCCTACGCCATGCTGACCCGTCCTACGCCCAACGACATTTCTTCGTTCTACCTCAGCCGAGCCCTGCCTCAAGGCGGCGGTACCAACGTGGTCAACGTGATGCTGGTGGATTTTCGCGGCTTCGATACCCTCGGCGAAATTACCGTCCTGGTGGCCGTGGCCCTTACCGTATTTGCCCTGCTGCGGCGCTTCCGCCCACCGAAGGAAAGCATGCAGTTGCCGGCCCAGCAGCGCTCGCTGGCGCCAGATGTGGTCACTGATTTGATCAACCCGCGCCATGCCACCGACACCGCCCTGGGTTTCATGATGGTGCCGGCCGCGCTGGTTCGCCTGCTGTTGCCGATCGCATTGGTGGTGTCGATGTACCTGTTCATGCGCGGCCACAACCAGCCAGGCGGAGGATTCGTCGCTGGCCTGGTGATGTCGGTGGCGTTCATCCTCCAGTACATGGTCGCCGGTACCCAGTGGGTCGAGGCCCAGATGAGCCTGCGACCGCTGCGCTGGATGGGCACGGGCCTGCTGTGCGCCACCCTGACCGGCGCCGGAGCCATGCTCCTGGGCTATCCGTTCCTGACCACCCACACCGCCCATCTGCACTTGCCTGTGCTGGGTGACGTGCACGTGGCCAGCGCGTTGTTCTTCGACATCGGTGTCTACACCGTCGTGGTCGGCTCCACGCTGTTGATCCTCACTGCCCTGGCGCACCAGTCGGTACGCGCCTATCGACCGGGCACGCCCACTAAATCCAGCCAAGCAGGAGCCGCCTGATGGAAGAAGTCATTGCCGTGGCCATTGGCGTGCTAGCCGCCTCCGGGGTCTGGCTGATCCTGCGCCCACGTACCTACCAGGTCATCATGGGCCTGTGCCTGCTGTCCTATGGTGTCAATCTGTTCATCTTCAGCATGGGTAGCCTGTTCATCGGCAAGGAGCCGATCATCAAGGAAGGCGTGACACAGGATCTGCTGCATTACACCGATCCTCTGCCTCAGGCGCTTGTGCTCACCGCGATCGTCATCAGCTTTGCCATGACCGCACTGTTCCTGGTGGTGTTGCTGGCTTCGCGCGGCCTGACCGGCACCGACCACGTCGACGGCCGGGAGCGTGAAGAATGAGCCTGATGAACCAACTGATCATCGCTCCCATCCTGCTGCCGCTGGTCACAGCTGCCTTGATGCTGTTGCTGGGCGAAAAGCGTCGTCCGCTCAAGGGGCGCCTGAACCTGTTGTCCACGCTGATTGGCCTAGGCATCGCCATCGTGTTGCTGACGTGGATACGCGGCCAGGGTCAGGCCGAATCGATCGGCGTCTACCTGCCCGGCAACTGGCCCGCACCGTTCGGCATCGTCTTGGTGGTGGACCACCTGTCCGCACTGCTGTTGACGCTCACCGGCATCATCGGCGTCAGCGCCCTGCTCTTCGCCAGGGCCCGCTGGGATGGCGCCGGCGCCAGCTTCCACGCCCTGTTCCAGATCCAACTCATGGGCTTGTATGGCGCCTTCCTGACAGCGGACCTGTTCAACCTGTTCGTATTCTTCGAGGTGCTGCTGGCCGCCTCCTACGGCTTGCTGTTGCATGGTTCGGGACGGGCTCGGGTCAAAGCTGGCCTGCATTACATCGCCATTAACCTGTTCGCTTCCTCGCTGTTCCTGGTGGGCGCAGCGATGCTCTATGGCGTGACCGGAACCCTGAACATGGCCGACCTGGCGCTGAAGATCCCGCTGGTGCCGGAGGCTGATCGCGGCTTGCTGCACGCCGGCGCGGCAATCCTGGCCATGGCCTTCCTGGTCAAGGCCGGTATCTGGCCGCTGAATTTCTGGCTGGTGCCGGCCTATGCCTCGGCCAGTGCACCGGTCGCGGCACTGTTCGCCATCATGACCAAGGTTGGCCTGTATGCGGTGCTGCGCCTGTGGACCCTGCTGTTCTCCAGCCAGGCCGGCGCTTCGGCGCACTTCGGCGGCCAATGGCTGGTCTATGGCGGCTTGGCCACTTTGGCGGTGGCGGCACTGTCCATCCTCGCCGCCCAGCGCCTGGAGCGCCTGGCCGGCCTGAGCATCCTGGTCTCCGCCGGCACCCTCCTGGGGGCCATCGGTTTCGGCCAGCCGATCCTCACCGGCGGTGCATTGTTCTACCTGGTGAGCTCGACCCTGGCCCTGTGCGCGCTGTTCCTGCTTGCCGAGCTGGTGGAGCGCTCGCGCTCGGCCAACGAGGCGCCGCTGGATGAAGAGGACGATGCGATTCCTTCGCCACTGGAGTCGCTGCACCCACCCAAAGGCATCAATCTGGACGACGAACAAAAGGCGGTGATCGGCCAGATCATTCCTTGGACCATGGCATTCCTGGGGCTGAGCTTCATCGCCTGCGCCTTGCTGATCATCGGCATGCCACCGCTGTCGGGCTTCATTGGCAAACTGAGCCTGATCAGCGCGTTGTTCAATCCCCAAGGTTTGGGTGTGCCGGCCGATCAGCCGCTGTCCGCCTCCGCCTGGTGCCTGGTGGCGCTGTTGATCCTGTCGGGCATGGCCTCGCTGATCGCCTTTGGCCGTGTGGGTATCCAGCGTTTCTGGAAGCCAGAGGAGCGTCCTTCTCCCCTGCTGCGCCGCTATGAATGCCTGCCCATCGTCATCCTGCTAGGTCTGTGCATCCTGCTCAGCGTCCAGGCCGAACCCTTGCTGCGCTACACCCAGGACACGGCCGCCAGCCTGCAAACGCCCGATACTTATATCCAGGCGGTGATGGCGACGCGTCCGGTCCCTGGCCCGACCACCGCCGACATACAGGTGCAGCCATGAGCCGATTGATTCCCGCCCCACTGCTGTCACTGTCGCTGTTTGCCCTGTGGCTGCTGCTCAACCTGTCAGTCAGCCCCGGCAACCTGTTGCTCGGCGCTGCCCTGGGTATCCTTGCGCCCCTGCTGATGGCCCCGCTGCGTCCCCAGCACGCCCATGTCCGGCGGCCGTGGGCGGTGGTGCGGCTGATCTGTCGTGTCGGCCTGGATGTCATCCATTCCAACCTGCTGGTGGCCCGTGGTGTGCTGTGCGCCGGCCATCGCCCGCCGCGCTCGGCATTCGTCCATATTCCCCTGGCGCTGCGCGATGCCCATGGTCTGGCGGCGTTGTCGATGATCACGACGGTGGTACCAGGCACGGTCTGGTCGGAGCTGGCGCTGGACCGCAGCGTCTTGCTGCTGCATGTGTTCGATCTGGAGGACGAAGCAGCTTTCATCGAGCACTTCAAGCACACTTACGAGCGCCCGCTGATGGAGATTTTCGAATGACCGGCCTGCTTGCCAACGCCGTCCTCGCCAGCCTGTTCATCTTTGCCATCGCCATGGCATTGGCACTGGTCAGGCTGTTCCGTGGTCCCTCCGCTCAAGACCGGGTCCTGGCCCTGGACTACCTCTATATCCTAGGCATGCTGATGATGTTGGTCCTGGGTATCCGCTATGCCAGCGACACTTATTTCGAAGGCGCCTTGCTGATCGCGCTGTTCGGCTTCGTCGGGTCCTTCGCCTTGGCTAAATTCCTTCTGCGTGGCGAGGTGATCGAATGAACGAAGCCTTCGATATACCGCTCTGGCTGGAGCTGGTCACCGCCTTACTGCTCTTGGCGGGCAGTCTGTTCGCCCTGATCGGCGCTGTGGGAATGTTGCGATTGAAAGATTATTTCCAGCGCATGCACCCACCGGCCCTGGCCTCGACCTTGGGCGCCTGGTGCGTGTGCCTGGCCTCGATCCTGTATTTCTCCTGGCTCAAGCAAGGCCCGGTATTGCACGCCTGGCTGATACCGGTGCTGCTGTCGATCACCGTACCTGTGACCACGCTGTTGCTGGCCAGGGCGGCCCTGTTCCGCAAGCGCACAGCGGGAGAGGCTGTACCAGAAGAAGTCAGCAGTGGGCGGGACGGCGGAAACTGACGCCCGCATCAAAACCTCGGGGGTAGCCTCACCCCTGCGACAGGCGTTGCAGCTCCCGGCGCACCATGGCGGCGAATTCAGGCGGGCTGAGTTGGTACAGCTGGCCTGCAACCCAGGCCAGCCAGGCATTGCCCAGTGCCTCGCGCTGCGCCAGCAGCCGCTCAGCCTGCTCGACGGCCTGCGCCTGATATTCTCGATGAAATTGCGCCCTGCCGGTGGGTGCTTTGTCGCTCATTCGCTGGCCTTGAACGTGGTCAGCTCGCCCTTTCGCCATTTGGCGACCTTGCCGGTCACGGCCTTGAGCAACTTGCCGAGGCCTTCCTGCACTTGTTGCTGCGCCGCGAACACCAGCATCACGCCATGGCCTTCACGAAAGACGATACCTTCACCTTCCGGCACCGAAACGAAGGCATAGTCACCAACGCCATAGACGTTCAGCTTGATTTCCCGAAAGCGCAGCTCCAGCTTACCGCCCTCGCGGCTGGGCAATACTGCCGCGCGGAAGTGGTCGCCCACTTTCAATTCAAGGTGCTGCTTGTTGTCGACCACCAGAGCGTCATCGGTATCGATTTCGGCCATGTAAAGGCCATCGGGGCTCTGCTCGGTGACATAGACGAAACGCCCGTGAAACAGCTTGGCCAACTTGGCCCGCAAATCGCCCAGGGCGAACAACGCGTGGGTATCCAGTGTACTGACTGCCAATGAAGAATTCCTCGAACCGGTTACAGGCGCCCCAACCGAAGCCGGGGCGCAGACATATCAAGTCGATGTCATGAAAGACTAATGAAGCGATGCACGAAACGTCTGTGCAGGCATGCGATGCGGCAGGCAGGAATCGTTACTCTAGCTTGCCAGCCAAGACCCCAAGACGGCTTTTCGGCAGTTTCTTCAATAGGAAACGTAATGTTCTGACAACAAATTTGCAGGAAAAGATGCAATAGATAATGTCAGGCCCTTTGCAGTACAGGCCCGGTATCCATCAGCGCATTACAGGGGAAAGAATATGCACGAAAACACCGAAATCCGTCGAGAGTCCAAGCGCATTTCTTGCCTTAGCAGAAGCGACCCCCGGTTTATCGTCATTCCCGCCGGCATCGATTTCTTTCATATTGCCGAACGCACCACCGGCCGCATCAAGGGTTTTCGGCGTCGCCATCAGGACGCCTGCGACCTGGCACGCCGGCTTGAACAATAACGCCTGGCCACTGCTCAGGCTGCTTTGCCCTTTTCCAACTGTGCCAACCATGCCGCCTGGCATTCGACTGCCTCTTTGCGACTGCCAAAGGCCGTACCGCGGCGCTCGCCGTTGACCAACACCACCCAGCAGACACGTCGGCCCATGGCCTGCAGTGTCGCAGGTACACCTGAACCAATCATGACAGCGACATCGACTCGGCTATTCATCATCCCCTCCGGAACTTAATTAGCAACCTAACGATATCGCCATCATACGCCCGCCCGGCAAGCGGAAAAAGCGCGCGCCAGCACAGCTGTATTGCATCTACGGCAACAAATGCGCCCAGCAGACGAAAACGCAAAAGGCCCCATGAATCGCTTCATGGGGCCTCTGCTGGACATGACGATCAGATCTGGCGCTGGTGGCGGTCGAGCTGTTCGTGACGTTCCTGGGCTTCGATGCAGTATTTGGTGGTTGGGCTGATCAGCAGACGCTGCAGGCCGATAGGCTCACCGCTGTCGTCGCACCAGCCGAAGCTTTCGTCAGCGATGCGGCCCAGAGCCATTTCCAGCTGCGGCAGCAGGCGCTGGTCACGCTCGATGGCGTTGACCAGCCAGTGGCGCTCTTCTTCCACCGAGGCCACGTCGGCCGGATCCGAAGGCGTGTCCAGGCTTTCGATGGTGGCGCGGCTCAGCTCGATGCGCTCGTGGGTTTCGACTTTCATCGCTTGCAGCAGGCCAGTGAAGAAAGCCAACTGTTCGGCATTCATGTAGTCATCGGCCGACATAGCCAGCAACTGTTCCTTGGTCATCGATTTCTCTATGAAAATATAGGCATTTTGGGCGATTCGGGTGTCGCCAACGACAGTTCGTGGGCAACGAAATTCTTAAAGCGCCAACCGGCTCTGTTTTACAGGGGGCGGCAGTCTAAGGCGGCGGGCCGTGTGGGGCAACACCATTGATCCGTGAATTTACCCGAAATGCCCCTTGTTGCGACCAGCACCACGGCATCAGCTCGTCGGTTTTACGCTGCAAAAGGCAAAGCCAGGCGAGGCGCATGCACAACGTGGTAGCGGGCTACCGACCTCGGCGTCACGAAGGCGGCTTTGCTAATGGACCGTTCATATTCGGAGCTGTCCATGAGCAACCCTTCCCAACGCCCCGCAAGCCCAAGCCTGGAATGCCAGGTGGCGATCCGCTTCAGCACTCGCCCGAGCCTGTTCGACATCGCTGACCAGGTGCTTGCCGAACAATGGCTGACACGCCGCCTGCCGTCCAGTGAGGACCCTCGTGAGCTGTTTCTGGTCAGTCTCGGCCCGGCGTCGGCGCCACCTTTTATCCGCCCGTTGAGCCATGTGCTCGTCGAGCGTTATTGCCTGCGCCGTACGCTGAATCTGACGCCTCACGAAGATTACGTCACCTCCGTACCAGAACATGCGCCCCAGAAGGCATTGTCACTGGATCTTGACCCTCTGGCACTCATGATCAATGAATGCGGCCCGTTCATGCTGGAAGCCTATCAGCAAGCCCTGATCAGCTTCTGGAGCGATACCGATGACAAGGGACAGACGCCCTGGCAGTGGTACAGCGATTACCTGCAGCAACAGTTCACCCAGGCCGTTCTGGACAGCAAACGTGACACGACACTGCCTGAGCAGGCCCTGACGACGGCGCAATGGGTGCAGGCGCATCCTGACCCACGCACACACGCCAGCCTGGAGCCCTTCCAGATTCAGGTCAACAATCTGCGCATGGACTTCATGAACAACTGGCAGCTGGATCCGGAGCTCTCCAGTGCGCTATTGATCGAACACGGTGGCGCCCCAGCCGAGAAGAACACGACATTGCTCTTCACCCCTACCGGGAAATTGACGTCCTTCCCTTCACGCCAAGCGCTGCTGGCCCACACCGCCAGGCCCTGGCCATCGTTGCCCGGTGTATCCGGGCCAGACGTACACCTGATTGTTCCGACCTTGCCCTATTTTCAAAGCCAGGCACTCGGAGTGCTGTGCCAGCAGTTACATGGATCGCATCTGACAGCCTGGCCAGAAGACGATCTGGTCCGCGCGACCGATCTGTCGACCGCCCTGGACCGCCTGACATCGATGTTCGGCCTGTGCAGCCCGGCCGAGGCCACCCTGCACGAGCGCCTGGCAGGCCATTTGCCCGTCTGGCTGAAGGAAGCTTCCCCGAAAAAACTGTTGCGCTACAGCACGCTGCTGACCCAGATCGCCCAAGGCTATCATGACGCCCAGTACACCTCCTGGCTCGATGGCGTGCCCGATGCCCAGACATTCGCCACGCAGCAACTTCTGGCGCGCATTCAGAAGGATCACCCCGAGGCCAACCTGGACCTCTCGACGCTCAGAGTCGTCAATGCCCAAACCACCGTAGCCGCACTGCCGGTCCAGGAAACCATCGCCACGGACAATGCGCCACACACCGAAACCTTCACCCTGCCTCAACTGGCAATCAGCAACCTGGGGCTGTTACGCCCAGGCAAGGTCACGGTCCAGGCACTCGACGGCAAGCCGGTGCCGGACTGGTTCGATGAATCCTACTTGCGCAACCTCATCACCAAGGTGGATGTCGCACAGCACTACCCGGCCGTGCTGCTTTCCACGCTGCTCGATGATCCGATGCAACGGTCTCGTCGGGAATCGTTGCTCAGACGGCAGTTGCACACACAACTCCCCGCCCTTGCCTTGGAACTGAACCTGCGAGGCAAACCAATAGGCTTCGACGTCATCAAGGATATCGGAGACGTATTTGGCGAGGCCCCGCAACGCAGTACTGCCTGGCAAATGCGCCCACTCGGATTGCTTAGAAGCCTGGATGCCAGCCCCGACCATCCGCTCAACACCTGGCTGATCGAAGCACAAACCGCCACCTCACAGCCCTGTCTGCTCTACCGCCCGCTGCACAGCGAGCCCTTGTTAGCTTTCGAGGACAGACAGGCGCTGCTTGACGCAATTGCCGCCCCCGGTCCACTACAAGATGACCTGCTCGAGCGTTTGCCCGAACAGGCCCGCAAGATCTACGCCCATGGGGGCTTTCTCGAACCGCACCTGTTCCATCCCCTGGAAGATGACTGGGCCGTCCCGTTCGGCGCCCCCGCCCCGGTCACCCTGGCGCAGGAGCCAGCACTGACCGACCCGGCCCACGCCATCTACCACGGGTGCATCGATGAAACCATCAGCCAATTCCAAGCCCATGCCCAGACCAGCGCCCAGGCCCGTTGGGAGCGCTGGAAATCCCTGGGCTGGCTGCTGCTCAATACTGCACTGCCCTTCGCAGCCGAACCGTTGGCCGCACCGATCTGGACCATCCAGCTGGAAACCGCCTTCCTCGAACTGGTGGGCGAGCACCAATACCAGAGCGCGGGCGAACGCATCGCTTCCCTCGTGGAGTTTCTCGTCAATCTGGCGCTGCTTCTACTCAACCATGCTTTCAAGCGTATCGAGGTGGTGCGTGAAGCCGCTTCGCGCGGTTCTCAAGCCGACTCTGCCACAGCCTTGCTACCGGCCCTGCCGACCTTGACAGTGTCGCCACGTGAGCAAGTCCTCGACTTTTCCTGGGCAAACCCCAAACGCACGCTCGACCCGCTACAGCGAAAGACTCTAGAAGGACTCTGCGCGGATATCCCCTTGGCCCGGTTGGGCAAGCCCATCCCCAGCGGCCCCTTGAAAGAGCTGTTTCTCTATAAAGACAGAAGCTGGGTTGCGATCGACGACAAGGTCTACCAGGTCGAGTTCGACGCCAATCAGCAATGCCCGCGCATCGTCAACAGCAAAGACGAACTCATCAAAGGCCCTTGGCTGCGACGCGATGAAGCCGGTCGCTGGCAACTGGATCTGGGCCTGCGCCTGCGCGCTGGCATGCCCCTGCACCGCCGGGTCGAACAGTTGCGCAACGCCAACCAACAAGAGTTGGCAGCGCTGCAGGCTCAGATCCAGCAGGACGTGACCTACCAGAAAAGCCAACGAGAATACCTCGACAAGGTGGCACGGCTCGCCCACCGCCACGCACCCGACAGCATCCTGCGCAACTATCTGGCAAAGCTCGAGGACTTCACCACGTTCTGGCAAGAACACTTGAAACGCATCCATCAATTCAACGGCCTCAAGCCGCTGCACGAATACAAGATCAAACGCGCCTACGCCCTGTACCAGCAATTGCACTATGCAAAGAAAGTCGATGAAACCCTGACTTGGTTGCACGCGCCCATCCGGGAGCAAATCGATGAAATGATCAAGCGTCATCACGGGGGCTACGAGCTTACCGAGGCCGACAAACGTAGCCTGGGCCAACGCATCGAGACCTTGCTGCCACTGCTGAACAAGTTGCTGGACAACAGCCAGCACCTGGTCGATAGCATGGAGCAACTTCAGCGCCTTGCCAGCCGTTCGCAACCGAAGATCGTCGAGTATCGCGACGCGGCCGCGATCGATTGGGAGTTGGTCAAGTCGCCACTGGCGTGGCGCTGGTCGCGCATCGAGGCTTGCGTCAACCGCTTGTCGCTGCTCGAAGCACTCGACGACGACAGTGAGTATTGGCTGCAGCGCTGTGGCGAAACCCTTGATCTGGCGTTCGCCCAGCGCCAGCAACTGCTTACCCTCGGGCAACCTAATGACGATGTGATCAGTCGGTTGGCCGTCAGCATCGACCGCCACTTCAAGACGGCTCGTCGTCAGCTGGGCAACCTCAAGACACACTTGGACCAGGACACAGCCCGACAGACCCTTGCCCGCCTCCAGGAAGACATCGACAGCGCTGCCCAGGAGCTGCAACCCACGCTCGACGAGCACGCGGCAACGCTCCCCCGCACCACCGTCAACCAGCTGCGCAAACAAGTGCCAGGCCTGATCGAAACCCAGGAAGGCGATGTGCTACTGGGCAATGTCCGTCCAGATGACGACACTGTCGTCGATATCCCCATTGCCTCGCACAATGCCGGTGCTCGCAGCTACAAACTGGAGAACGATCGGTGGGTGCAGTTGGCGACGAAAACACCTACCAAACCCACAGCCGTGCGCAAGCTCAAACACGTGCTCAAGGACAGCCAAGCGCGCCTACAGAGCGCACGCAAAGAACTGCAACGCCTGGAAGGCGGCACCTTCAGCCAGTACCTGCCCATTGAGATCGAAGAGCTGCTGCACCACCAGCGCGATCGCCTGCGTACCTTGCGCGAAGCGATCGAACAGCACCTGACGGCCGACAACCAGACAGACGAGGTCAGTGGCAACCGCGATGCCGCGGGGACGATCAAGGAACTGGAAGACCTGGACGCCCTGCTCACCCGCAAAGCGATCGAGCTGCGCACCAACGCGGCGCTGGAGCAAAAACCGCGCATGGCCGAGCTGCGTTTTCTGATTGACCAAGGAGTAGTGACCGTCCGCAGGGAGAACCCGCGCAAGCTGCTCGCCCGGGTCAAGGGCAGACCCGCGGACTACCTGGACGACTACGGGATCTACAAGGGCGAATCATTGCTGTGGGTCGCGCACTTTCACTACCGTACGCTCGAGGCCGACCAGCGTGCCTTCGTCGCTGGTCACCTCAAGCCGGCAGCGCAGCGATACGCCCAAGGCGCGCAGGTCAATCGGCCGGACACGGGCCAGACCGAAGACGTCTACCGCAGCCCAATTTCCCTGGCCGACGCACAGCAGTACTTCTTCAACATCTGAAACGACCGGGGCGCCCTCAGGCGCCCCGACTGTTCTCAACGATCCTTGAATTGCGCCTCGCGCTTGGCGATGAAGGCGGCCATGCCTTCTTTCTGGTCCTCGGTGGCGAACGCTGCATGGAACACCCGGCGCTCGAAGCGCACCCCTTCGCTGAGGGTGACTTCGAAGGCGCGGTTGACGCTTTCCTTGACCATCATGCTCACCGGGATGGATTTGCTGGCGATGGTCGCGGCGACCTTCAGGGCCTCCTCGAGCAATTCAGCCTGCGGCACCACGCGGGCCACCAGGCCAGCGCGCTCGGCCTCTTCGGCGCCCATCAGGCGACCAGTCAGGCACAGTTCCATGGCCTTGGCCTTGCCCACCGCACGGGTCAGGCGCTGGGTACCGCCCATGCCAGGCAGCACGCCGAGGTTGATCTCAGGCTGGCCGAACTTGGCGTTGTCGGCGGCCAGGATGAAGTCGCAAATCATCGCCAGCTCACAACCACCGCCCAAGGCAAAGCCGGACACAGCCGCGATGATCGGCTTGCGGCGGTTGGCGATACGGTCGGCGTCGCTGAACAGGTCTTCGACGTAGATCTGCGGATACTTGAGCTCGGCCATTTCCTTGATGTCAGCACCCGCGGCGAAGGCCTTGGCCGAGCCGGTGAGCACCACGCAGCCAATGTTCGGGTCACGCTCGAGCTGGTCCAAAGCCTGGTTGATCTCGCCGACGATCTGCGCGTTCAGGGCATTGAGCGCCTGGGGCCGGTTGAGGGTGATCAGGCCGACCTTGCCATGGATGTCCAACAGGATGGTTTCGAATGCCATGCAGACTGCTCCTTCAAAGATTGCGCGCAATGACCATGCGCTGAATGTCGCTGGTGCCTTCGTAGATCTGGCAGACCCGAACGTCGCGGTAGATCCGCTCCAGCGGGAAGTCGCTCAGATAGCCATAACCGCCGAGCGTCTGCAAGGCATCCGAACAGACCTTTTCTGCCATTTCCGAGGCGAAAAGCTTCGCCATGGAGGCTTCGACCAGCGCCGGACGGCCTGCGTCGCGCAGTGCCGCGGCATGCAGCACCATCTGCCGGGCCACGGCGATGCGCGTGGCCATATCGGCCAGGCGGAAGGCCACGGCCTGATGCTCGATCAGTGGCTTGCCGAAGCTCTGGCGCTCATTGGCGTAGTCGCGCGCCACTTCGAATGCCGCCCTGGCCATACCCACGGCCTGGGAGGCAATGCCGATGCGCCCGCCCTCAAGGTTGGCCAGGGCAATCTTGTAACCCTCGCCCTCTTCGCCCAGGCGATTGGCCACCGGCACACGCACCTCGTCGAACACGATCTGGCAAGTGTCGGAAGCATGCTGACCCAGCTTGTCTTCGACCCGCGCCACCTGGTAACCCGGCGAATCGGTGGGCACGATGAACGCACTGATGCCACGCTTACCGGCCTCAGGGTCGGTCACGGCGAAGACAATCACCACCCCGGCGTTCTGTCCGGAGGTGATGAACTGTTTGCTGCCGCTGAGCACATAGTGGTCGCCGTCGCGGCGTGCGCGGGTTTTCAGGCTGCTGGCGTCGGAGCCGGCCTGGGGTTCGGTCAGGGCGAACGCGCCGAGCATTTGGCCGCTGGCCAGCGGCGTCAGGAACTGCGCTTTTTGCTGCTCGTTGCCAAAGCGCAGGATCGGCACGCAGCCGACCGAGTTGTGCACGCTCATGATGGTCGAACAGGCACCATCGCCCGCGGCGATTTCTTCCAGCGCCATGGCATAGGCCACATACCCGGTGTCGCTACCGCCCCATTGCTCCGGCACCAGCATGCCGAACAGGCCCAGCTCAGCCATCTCGGCGATGGCCTCGCGAGGGAAGCGGTGCTCCTTGTCCCACTGCTCGGCAAAAGGTTTCAGGCGCTCCTGCGCGAATGCACGGACGGCGTCGGCGATCTGTTGTTGCTCGTCAGTTACCAGCATGGTTCACCTCAATACAGGCACTCGACGGCCATGGCCGTAGCCTCGCCACCGCCGATGCAGATGGCCGCCACGCCGCGGCGCAGATTGTTCTGGCGCAAGGCCGATAGCAAGGTCACCAGGATGCGTGCGCCGGAGGCACCGATCGGATGGCCCAGGGCGCAGGCGCCGCCATGGATATTGACCTTCTCGTGCGGCAGGTCCAGGTGTTTCATGGCCACCAAGGTGACCACCGCGAAGGCCTCGTTGATCTCGAACAGGTCCACCTCGGCCAGGTTCCAGCCAGTGCGCTTGATCAATTTGTCGATGGCGCCAATGGGTGCGGTGGGGAACAACGCCGGGGCGTCGGCGAAGGCCGCGTGGCCATGGATCACCGCCAGCGGCTTGAGCCCGCGCTTTTGCGCCTCGGAGCGGCGCATCAACACCAGCGCGGCAGCGCCATCGGAAATCGAGCTGGAGTTGGCGGCCGTCACGGTGCCGCCGTCGCGGAAGGCCGGGCGCAGTTGCGGGATCTTGTCCAGGCGAGCCTTCGGTGGCTGCTCGTCGTCACTGACCAGGCGCTTCTCTTTGCCCTCGGTGACCTCCACCGGCACGATCTCTGCGGCGAAGCGGCCGTTCTTGATAGCGTCCTGAGCGCGGGTCAACGAGGCGATGGCGAACTGGTCCTGAGCCTCGCGGCTGAACCCATTGGCCTGGGCGCAATCCTCGGCGAAGGTGCCCATCAGACGGCCCTTGTCGTAGGCGTCTTCCAGACCGTCCATGAACATGTGGTCGATGATCTTGCCATGGCCCATGCGGTAGCCGCCGCGGGCTTTGTCCAGCAGGTATGGCGCATTGGTCATGCTTTCCATGCCGCCGGCCACCACCACATCGGCGCTGCCGGCCAGCAGCAGGTCATGGGCCATGATCGCCGCCTGCATGCCCGAGCCGCACATCTTGTTCAGGGTGGTACAGGTGGTGTGCTTGTTCAGCCCCGCGCCAAGCGCAGCCTGGCGTGCCGGTGCCTGGCCGAGGCCTGCCGGCAGGACACAACCGAACAGCACCTGCTCGACGCTGTCGCCCTGGATACCGGCACGCTCGACGGCGGCACGGATGGCGGCAGCGCCCAGCTGCGGCGCACTCAGGCTCTTGAGGTCGCCCTGCAGACCGCCCATGGGCGTGCGCACGGCGCTGACGATGACGATCGGGTCGTTGGCGAGTGTCATGTGCGGATCTCCTTACTTGGCAGCCATGCGCAAGGCACCGTCGAGGCGGATCACCTCGCCGTTGAGCATGCTGTTCTCGATGATATGGCGGGCCAGGGCTGCGTATTCCTGCGGGCGCCCAAGGCGCGGCGGGAACGGCACGCCAGCGGCCAGGGAGTCGCGGACCTCCTGGGTCATGCCGGCCATCATGGGCGTCTCGAAGATGCCTGGGGCAATGGTCATCACGCGGATACCGAAACGCGCCAGCTCACGGGCCGTCGGCAAGGTCAGGCTGGCGATGGCGCCTTTGGAAGCGGCATAGGCGGCCTGGCCGATCTGCCCGTCGTAGGCGGCGATCGAGGCGGTATTGATGATCACCCCGCGCTCGCCGCCTTCGTCCGCCGCCCCTTCGGCCATGGCCGCCGCCGCCAGGCGCAGCAGGTTGAAACTGCCGATCAGGTTGACGTTGATCACCTTGGCGAAGCTGGCCAGGCCATGGGGGCCATGTTTGCCTAGGACCTTCTCGGCGCCGACGATGCCGGCGCAATTGACCAGCCCGTGCAGGCTGCCGAAGGCGCTGACCGCAGCATCGACGGCCGCTTTGGCCGCCTGCTCGTCGCTGATGTCGGCGACGGCGAAGCGGGCCTGCTCGCCCAGCTCACGGGCCTTGGCCTCGACCGCTTCGGCATTGAGGTCGACCAGCATGACCTTGGCACCGGCGGCGACCAGCATCTGCGCGGTGGCAGCACCGAGCCCGGAAGCTGCGCCACTGACGATGAAATGCTTGTTGGCTATCTGCATGATGTACTTCCTCAGGCGCTGGCGTGTGAAGCCTGCGCGGCTTGTTGTAGGGCAATTTCCTGATTACGCAGGATGAAGCGTTGCAGCTTGCCGCTCGGCGTCTTGGGCAGCTCGCTGACGAATTCGATTTCCCTCGGGTAGGCATGGGCGTACAGACGCTGACGCACATGCTGGCGCAGGGCTTCCTCCAGTTCGGCGCTGCCTTCGAACCCCTTGGCCAGCACCACGAATGCCTTGATCAGTTCGGTACGTTCCGGATCGGGTTTGCCGATCACCGCAGCCTCGATCACCGCTGGATGTTCGATCAGCGCACTCTCCACGTCGAACGGCCCGACCCGGTAGCCTGAGGTGGTGATCACATCGTCACTGCGACCGACAAAGCTGATGCTGCCATCGGCATTGAGCTCGACGGTGTCACCGCTCAGGTAGTACTTGCCGACGAAGGCCTTGGTCGGCAACCCGTGGTAGCCCCCGAACCAGCATAGCGGCGACTGTTCGCGATCGACGGCGAGGATGCCGGGCTGTCCGGACGGCAACTCGTTGCCCTGCTCGTTCAGCACCACGATGCGGTGGCCGGGGATGGCGAAACCGGCCGAGCCTGGGTGGACGGTATGCTTGAGCGCGTGGTGGTTGCACAGCACCATGCCGAGCTCAGTCTGGCCGTAATGGTCGTGGATGGTCACGCCCAGCTCGTCCGCGAACCAGCGAATGACCTCCGGGTTCAGCGGCTCGCCGGCACTGCTGACCACCCGCAGGCGACCTTTGATCGGTGCCGAGAAATCGCTGCCGGCGGCTATCAGCAGCCGATAAGCAGTCGGTGAGCCGGCCAGGTTGGTGATGCCGTGCTTGTCGATCATCCGTGCGCAGCTCTCGACGCTGAACGGGCCGTCGTAGAAGGTGGTGGCGTGCCCCAAGGCCAACGGGCCGGTGACGGCGTAGTAAAGACCATAGGCCCAGCCCGGATCCGCCAGGTTCCAGAAGTTGTCGTCCGGGCGCAGATCGATGGCATCGCGCATGTAGCCTTGGAAGGCGACGATGGCCCGCAACGGCACCTCCAGTGGCTTGGCCGGCCCGGTGGTGCCGGAGGTGAACATCAGCAGGAAGGGGTCGTCCCCAGTACGCCACACAGGCTCGCATTCGTTGGGGGCAGCGTTGAGCTCGGTATGAAAATCCAGCTCACCGGCCGCCGCGCCCACCGTGATGATCGTCGGGCAATCCGCGACATCGTTGAGCTTGGGCCGGTTGTTGCGCTCGGTGACCACCACACGGGCGTGGGACTGCTCCAGGCGATGCTCGATCGCCTTGGGACCGAAGGCGGTGAATAGCGGCTGGTAGACCGCCCCCAGACGCCAAGTGGCGAGAATGCTCACCAACAACTCAGGGGTGCGTGGCATCAGGCCGGCGACCCGGTCACCGGCGCCGACGCCTTGAGCCTTCAACACATTGGCAAAGCGCTTGGCCAGGGCCTGCAGTTGGTCGAAGCTGTAGACCGCGCCATTACCGTCGCGATCCTCCCAGATCAACGCAGGCCGATCGCTGCCCACATGGCGGTCGCAGCATTCGACACAGGCATTCAGGGCCTGCAGGTTGCCCTGCAACGCAGCCTGGACAGCCTGGGTGTAATCGAACGAACGGGCGGCTTCGGCGTAGTTACGCATCGTCAGACTCCTGGTTATTGTTGTTGGAGTGGACCCTTTGTCTGACGATGTTCGCGCCGGTCACCCAGGCCGGCAATGGCCAAAGCTGTCAATCTGGATGACCGGTTTGGCCGTTGTCATCTCACGCCTGATCGAGGGCCTGCGACTCGAGGATTTCGCAGGTCAACAGCTCGACCCTCTTCTGCACCGCCGCCTCTCGCGCCTTCTGCAAACGCGCCCATCGCTCGGTGTACTCCTGGCTGGAGAGCCCTGTGCGGGCGTCGTCCAGTTCCGAGCCTTGCGCCTCGAAAGACGCGCCAAGATCGGCAAAGGCCGCCGGATGGCGGGCTTGCACGTAGTCGCGCCAGAACTGCCTCCCCCCCAGGCTCTCGGCCAGCGCTTGATTGGTTTGCGCAGCCTGCACGGTGCGCAAGGCCTCTTGCAACTGTGCTTCGCTGACGTTGGCCAGGTTCGTGAAGCGCATCGTGCGCGGCTGGAAAGGCAAGTCCAGGGTCTGGGCCAGGCGCACCCGGTAGAACAGATCGATCTCGACGGCATCGACGGCCCGCCCGGCAGCCACCCGCTGGGCAATGTCCCGGGAGGCGAAACGCTGCACCTGATCCAGGCGGAACAACTTGCGGCCCAGCTCCAGCAGCGCTTCGCCTGCGTCTTCAATACCCGTTCGATTTTCCACCTCGACCACCTGCCGGTGCACCAGCAGGTCACTGAACTGACGGGCAACGCTGTCGCTGCAGGTGCGCGGCTGATTGGCCCACGCATACAGACCGTCGCGCAGGGACGGGTTGTCGGCCAGGAACCCAATGAGTTCCCAGACTTGCTCGGCCAGATCCGCTGGCGTGCGTTGGTAATCCGATGTGCGTCGCAGTTCGCCCAATAGTTCGAACAGGCCGTTGCTTTCGGGTGTCGCGGCAAGGCTGTCCCATTGCGCCTGTCGAGCCTCGCGCAGATCGGCCTGGCCATCGTGCAGCCACCGGTCACGGGTTGTGATTGCTTCCACAACCTCGATGTCCAGCGGGTCATGGGGCAAATGGTCGATATCCAGCGCAACCAGGCGAGCCAATTCCCAAGACGGCAGCGGATTGCCCTCGATGATGAACGCCATCCGATGCGCCAAAGGCATGTGCAGCGTCTCGGTCGGAACACTGGCGATCAGGTTGTCACGCAGATCCACGTATGTGAGCCGTTCGCACAACTCGAGGCCCGACGGCCAGGTAGCCAGGCTGCATCGGCGCAGGCGTAGCTGATCCAGCCTTGGGAGATGGTTCCAGCGCATCTCCTGCGCCCCCAGTGGATTGAAGCTCAGGTCCAGCACCTGAAGCTCGGGCAATGTCGTGAGAATAGCGATGCCGGCGGCATCGAGCCGAATGCCGTTGCGCGCCAGCTGCAGGCTGCGCAGTTCGGACAGATATCCCAAGCCTTGGGGCACACGGCGCAGGCGGTTGTCCGCCAGGTTCAATCGCCGTACGGAACCGAAGCAGCGCAGGAACGGCGTAGGCACCTGCTCAAGATCCATGCTCGACAGTGACAGTTCCGTTACGTGCGCGAACTCGACCTCCGTGGGTATCTCAGGCAGGACCTGCGACGCGAAACCGCTCAGGTCCAAGCGCATGCCTTGTGGCTGCCCGTCTTCCCCGGTCACCGACTCCCCCTGCAGCCGCCAGCATTGGCGCAACCGCTGGCCCAGGTGTTGGCGCAGCGTGCGCCTGGATGCGCTCCCTTCAGCCGACACCCATCGGTTGAGCGCCTCGTCGAGCTGGGCATATTGGCTCTCCTGGACCAGCAACACTTCGAACGGCGAACCCGGTAAGCTGAGCAATTGCGCGAGAAATGCTTCCACCCGCTCGTCATCGAACTGCGGGTACAGGCTGCGAATACGTATCCGCAAGGTGTCCGCCGCACGCTGACGCACCGCGCCACGGCCACTGAGTGGATAGCCGAGCCGGCCATCGGTCAGGCGCCGGGGCAGATTGAGCGACGCTGCATGCTCCGGCCAGCTGAGCAGTTGCAACAGTGCCTTGCGCGTCGTCGGCAGTCGACCTTGAACCAGCAAACGCAACGCCTGTGGCACATCGCCGGCTGCCAAGCCCAACCGAGTGGCCTGCTCGGACGTCAGCGCGGCGCTGACCGCCTCGAAGATCCCGCCCGGCTCGGCGACGTCTGTTTCCAGCTCACGCCCATGGTAGTCATAGAGACGGAACCGGCCTTCCTTGCGCACCAGCAACGTTCGGGCCTCGTCACGCCTGGCCGTGGGCGCGATCACCGCCAGACGCGGGCCGGTGTCCGAACCTTCACGCAGCTCCAGGTTCACCTCTTGTGGCCAGTTGGGCACACGCGACAGCACGGCCAACACCAGTTCACCACACAGGTTGCTGTCGGCATGGGACAGGTAGACCCCTTCCAAGGCGCGCGCCAATCGAGCGTGCTGACTGAGCACGCGCGCCCTGCGCGCGAGCGCCAGAGGTATTCGGGATTCGGCCAACGCCAGGCTACGCTGCGCCGCGGACACATCGCTGATCGCGTCCTGAGCATAGGCCTCCGGTAATCCGGGAAAATCCCGCTTCAGCAGGGTGCGCAACGCATCGTCGGCCAGGGTCTCCTGGCTCAGGTGCTGGAGCAGTTGCTCGCGTAGCAGCGCCTGGTCACCCAGCAATTTTTCACGTCGGGCCGTCGGGCTCAGCGTCTGCAGTTCAGGTCGGGCATCGCACCATGCCTGGATCTGCGCCTCGCCCTCGGTGCCGGCGACCAGGTGATCGAAGAACGCCTCGATTCGTCCATGGGCCTCGAAACGCCGCAAGGTGCTGCGCAGTTGCACTGGCAATGGGCGGTTCTCCACCAGTAACGCGCGCAACTGGGTTTGGTCCATCACCGCGATGCGCAGAATCTGCTCGGCATGCTCGGCGTCCAGGGGCTCGGGCATCGGCCACAAGGTATCGAGCATTTGGGCGCTGTCGCTCCACTCCAGCGGGTTGTCCTGGCGCAGACGCCAGCAGCGCTCGCCATTGGTCTCGACGATTGGACCAAACGCGTCCTGGCGCTCAGGATGACGCAGACGCCAGGGGCCGTCCGATACCGGCCGGTGTACTTCGTAGTAGCGTTGCCCCCGGCGCAGCCAGCGCCGCTCGCCCGTGCCACAGAGCCCATCCGGCGCAGGCTGGGGGTCGGCCGGCGAACACGCATAGACACTCAAGTCGTTGTTCCAGAGCCGAGCCGTGCTGCCATCGACCGTCACCGGTTCCAGCGCATCGACGAACGCGCTGCGCTCAAACCCACTGGCCACGGCCTGGGCGCCGGTGGCCACCACGCCGGCCACCGCCAGGTTCTCTGCAACACCCAGCATATGATCAAGCGCCTCGTGCTGATGACCGCGCTGCCAGTCCACTGCCCCCTCGAACACATGAGCCAATGTCTGCACGACGAACTGCCCCAGCAGCACGGCCCCGACAGTAGGCACGAACAACCCGGCCAGATTGGCCAAGCCAAGCCCCGCGTCCTTCCAAGCCTGCAGCCTGGACTTGCTGGCCTGGTGGTCCACTTCGGCGGTCGGTACCAACAGCAGGCGGGCATCGGCTTTCAGGCGCTCAACCTGGCGCTGCACAAGGCCATCGAATACATCGCCAGTCACCGGTTCGCCTTCGATCTGCAGATCAGGCTGGGTATCGGCCAGGCGCAGTTTGAGCAGTGCCAGCCATTCTGGCCGCTGGCCGAGCGCGATTCGCTGGCCGAACGATTGTTGATACTCCGGCCGCTTGAGTGACTCAACCAGGGCCTGGTTCAAGGCCGAGCGGGAAGAATAATGGCGCACGGCATGCTCCGGATCCCCTCCCAGGTAGAGCACCTGCCCCACATCCTCACCTTCACTGTCGCGCAGTTGCACCAGCAACCCATCCACCAAAGGCTGCCCGAGTACCGTCAGCAAGCCGGGATAGGCGAGTGTCTGCCCGCCCTGCTCGCTGCCAGCATCCACCACCCGCTCCAAGGCCGCCTGCGCGCTGCTGTCCAGCCGTCCTTCCAGCCCAGCGACAGCGGCCGCAAGCTTCAGACCTGCGCGCTTTTCGCCAGCCAGGGCGGTGCAAGTGGACGGGTCGAATACCTTGTTCAGCAAAGCCTGATAGCCAGCACCGGCGTCCAGTGCGCGGCATTGCCGGACCAGCTCGGTCAGGTCAGGTGTCAGCACGGTGTCTTTGCCTTCGGCCACCAAACCACTGCCGTCGTAGAACCGGGCGCCCTCGGTGAAGTTCTGCATCAGTCTCAGCAGACCGGGATGGCGACGCTCATCGGGCGTGTAATCCAGCCAACCGGTGCTCAATGGAACCTGCAGACTGGGCAGGATCTCGCGCCATTGCAGCGTATCGGGGGCCGGCGTGGTGGGCAGCAGCGGGCGCAGTTTTTCCTCCGCATACGCCTTGAGCCCGACCAGGGCTTCGGTCGCCTTGCTCACCTTGGCCTGGCTGGCCTTCAGAGCCTTGTAATGCGTCCGAAGCGCGCTGATCTGCCCAGGCGTGCCCTGCTCCAGCCAAGCAGGCAATCGCTTGATGATGAAGTCATCGGTAGCCGTGGCCAGCTTGGCTTTTTTTGCCGCATCCAGGGGTAGGTTGTCGCGCTTTGTCATGGTGAACCCTTCGTGTCGAAAGGCGCCACCTTGGCGACAGGCCGTCTCGCGCGGCAGACGGAAATCCGCCTAGGGCAGTGCCTTGGCCGGGCCGGACATTCCGCTCAGCTCGCGGTAGTGCCCTGGGTTGCACCCAAACCATTTACGAAACGCCTTGTAGAAGGAGCTGCTGTCAGCGAACCCCAGACGTTCGGCGATAGTGCCCAGCCCTACCTCACAATCGGCCAGCCATTGGATCGCCAATTGGCGCCTTACGCTGTCCTTGAGGCCCTGGTAGGTTTGGCCTTCTTCGGCCAGACGGCGGCGCAGCGTCGATGCAGACAGGCACAGCTGGCGCGCCAGCGTTTCGGCATCCGGCCAGGAGGCCGGGTCCAAGACCAGCAGGTCGTGGCGAATGCGCCGTGCCAGGCTGGCCGGATCGCGGTACTTGACGAGGATGTTGCCCGGCGCCTCGGCCAGAAAACGCTGCAGTTCCTCTGCTGTGCGCTTGAGCGGTACATCCAGGCAGTCGGCGGCGATGATCATGCGCGTGCGGGGTCGGTCGAACTGCAGGTTTTCCGAGAACATCACCCGGTAATCGTCGCAAAACGGCGGCTCGGCACAGCGCAAATCGATGGCCAGGATCGGGATGCGTCGCCCGGCCAGCCAGCAGGCCACGCCGTGTACGATCATCCAGAAGGTGAAGTAGGTAAAGGCGCGGCGCGGTGTCTCCCGCGGCTCGTTGATGACGATTTCGGCCAGGCTCTGCTGGCGCACCAGGCTCGGCTGCAGGTCCTCGAGCATCAACGACAGAAACGCCAGGGCAGTTTCCAGCCCTGCACCGAGGGTGGGTTGGGCCATGCTGGCCCGGCACAGGAACGCCAGGCTGCCACTGCGCAGGCCGCGCGGGTCCATGGCGAAGAATTCGTCATTGCAACGGCGCGCCAGCAGGCGCCAGAGCCGGGCGTAGGCTTCTGCACTGACCCGTGCCTGGGGCAGGTCGAGCTCGCTGGCGTCGATGCCAGCACGGGCCAGCAAGGGCGCGTCAGCCTGCCCGGCCGGGCAGGTCTGCAACAGCGCCTCGCGCACCAGTTGCATGGAAATGGTGTCTTTCTCGCTCATTGGCCATCCAGCGCCTGTGTTGTTTCAGCCGGCCATCTTAGGCCCGTGGGGGAAAAACGCCAGCGCCGGGCAGCGGGGCTTGCTGCGTGGCGCTTGCTTCAAAGGCTTGCGGCCAACCCCAGGAACGCCTGGATCAGCCGCAATTCCCGGCGCCGCTCCAGGCAGCCGATCATGTGCCGATTGACCAAGCCTTCCCCGGCCAATGGCCTGGCCACCACCCGAGGGTCGTGGGCCACCTCCATCGACGAGACGATGCCAAAGCCCAACTCGGCCGCCACCGCCTCGGTGACCGCCTCGCGGCTGTCCAGCTCCAGCAACACCCGAGGCTGCACCTTGGCCGCGGTGCAGGCCTGGTCGAAGGTGCGCCGGGTCATGGAGCTGGGTTCGCGCAGTACCATGATCTGGCGGTCCAGGTCAGCCAGAGGCAACTCGCCCTCGCCTGCAGCCCAAGGATGGCTGGCCGGCAACAACACGCACAGCCGCGAGTCCCCCAGGCTTTGCAAGTACAGGCCCTTGCGCGGCTCGACCTCGGTGAGCACGGCCACGTCGGCGTGCTCGGACAACAGCGCCGCCAAGGTCTCCTGGGCATTGCCCAGGCGCAGATTGACGGTGATGCCCGGATAGCGCGCCCGCAGCATGCCAAGCATCGGCATCACCCGGTGCGGGCCATCGGCCGCGACCTCCAGGCGCCCAGTGAGCAATTGCCGATTGGCCTCGAGCATCGCCTGGGCCTCTTCGGCCAGGCTGAACATCGCCCGGGTGATGGCCGCCAGACGCGTGCCCTCCTCGGTCAACTCCACCCGTCGCGCGGTCCGGCGCAACAACGTGATCTGGTAGTGCTCCTCCAGCGCCTTGACGTGTCCGGTCACCGCCGGCTGGCTGATGAACAGGCGCGCCGCGGCGCGGGTGAAGCTGCCTTCGCGGGCCACCGCATCGAAGGCACGCAGTTGGAACAGGTTCATAGCTATCGGCCTTACTTATGGCTGGCATAACGACAAACAATTTGATTGATAACTCGGCAAATTGCAATTTAGGCCCCGTAAGTTTCAGCCCACCGCTTGTGAGGAATACCGGAATGAGCAACGCCCCGATCCTGCTGACCCCTGGCCCATTGACCACCTCGTCCCGCACCCGCCAAGCCATGCTGGTGGACTGGGGCTCCTGGGACCGCGACTTCAACCAGCTGACCGCCAGCCTGTGCGAGCAACTGCTGGCCATCGTCAACGGCGCGGCCACCCACCACTGCGTCCCTCTGCAGGGCAGCGGCACCTTCGCCGTGGAGGCCGCCATCGGCACCCTGGTGCCACGCGACGGCAAAGTGCTGGTGCTGATCAACGGTGCCTACGGCCAGCGCCTGGCCAAGATCTGCAAGGTCCTGGGCCGTGCCTACAGCACCTTCGAGACCGCCGAAGACCAACCGACCACCGCCGCCGATGTCGACCGCCTGCTGGCCGCCGACCCGGCCGTCACCCACGTGGCGCTGATCCACTGCGAAACCAGCACCGGCATCCTCAACCCGCTGCCCGAGATCGCCCAGGTGGTCAAACGCCACGGCAAGCGCCTGATCATCGACGCCATGAGTTCCTTCGGCGCCCTGCCGATCGATGCCGCACACGTACCTTTCGAAGCCCTTATCGCCGCCTCCGGCAAGTGCCTTGAAGGCGTACCGGGGATGGGCTTCGTCTTCGCCGAGAAAAACGCCCTGGCCGCCTCCGAAGGCAACTGCCACTCCCTGGCCATGGACCTGCAAGACCAGCAGGCGTACATGGCCAAGACCGGCCAATGGCGCTTCACCCCGCCCACTCACGTAGTGGCGGCGTTGCATGAAGCCCTGGTGCAATACAACGAGGAAGGCGGCCTGCCCGCTCGTCACCAACGCTACGCCGACAACTGCAAGACCCTGCTCGAGGGCATGGCCAAGCTCGGCCTGCGCAGCTTCCTGCCTGCCGAGATCCAGGCGCCGATCATCGTCACCTTCCATGCTCCGCGAGACGCTCGCTACCAGTTCAAGGACTTTTACGAGCGCGTCAAGGCCAAGGGTTTCATCCTCTATCCGGGCAAGCTGACCCAGGTGGAAACTTTCCGCGTCGGCTGCATCGGCGTGGTGGGTGCCGAGGGCATGCAAGCTGCCGTCGATGCCGTAGCCCAAGTGCTGCGGGAAATGGAAGTGCTGGACATCTAATTCAACGACCGACCCTTTTCTTCAGGAACCCGCGCACATGAACTACAGCAACCCAACCCAGCTGCAAGCCGCCATCCTCGACTGGGCCGGTACCGTGGTCGACTTCGGCTCCTTCGCCCCGACCCAGATCTTCGTCGAAGCCTTCGCCGAATTCGATGTCCAGGTATCCATCGAAGAAGCCCGTGGCCCGATGGGCATGGGCAAGTGGGATCACATCCGTACCCTGTGCGATGTGCCCGAGATTGCCGAGCGCTACCGCAAAGTGTTCGGCCGTACGCCGACCGATGACGATGTCACCGCCATCTACGAACGCTTCATGCCCCTGCAGATCGAGAAGATCGCTGTGCACTCGGCGCTGATCCCAGGCGCCCTGGACACCCTGACAGGCCTGCGCAAGGATGGCCTGAAGATCGGCTCCTGCTCCGGCTACCCGAAAGTGGTGATGGACAAGGTGGTGGAGCTGGCCAAGCAGAATGGGTATGTCGCCGACCACGTGGTGGCCACCGACGAAACCCCGAACGGTCGTCCGTGGCCGGCCCAGGCCCTGGCCAACGTGATCGCCTTGGGCATCGATGATGTCGCCGCCTGCGTCAAGGTCGACGACACCGTGCCAGGCATACTCGAAGGCCGTCGCGCCGGCATGTGGACCGTCGCTCTGGTCTGTTCGGGCAACGCCCTGGGCCTGACCTGGGAGGGTTACCGCGCCCTGAGCGCCGAGAAGCTCGAAAGCGAGCGCAAGCGCATCCACGCGATGTTCGAAAGCTCCCGCCCACACTATCTGATCGACACCATCAACGAGCTGCCAGAGGTCATCGCCGACATCAACCGTCGCCTGGCCAAAGGGGAAATGCCACAGGCCTCGTAAGCCTCAGGTGCCGCTCGCGGACAAGCCCCCACTTACAAGGGATGCACTGCCCCGTCAGTGCGGGCTCGTCCACGAATGGGTCGGATCGCTCATGCAGATGTCAGACCGCGCGGTTGAGCTTCACCCAGGCCGCGAACTTGTCGATGAAGGCCTGCAGGAACGGGCGAGTCTTGTCATTGAGCTTGCCCGAATCTTCGAACAGGCTCGCCGCCCCCCCGAGGTAGGCCTCCGGCATCTGCATGCAGGGCATGTCCAGGAACACCAGCGCCTGACGCACCGCATGGTTGGCCCCGAACCCTCCAATCGCGCCCGGCGATACGCTCACCACCGCTGCTGGCTTGCCGCTCCAGGCGCTTTGCCCGTAGGGTCGCGAGCCCACATCGATGGCATTCTTCAACCCACCAGGGACCGAGCGGTTGTATTCAGGGGTGACGAACAGCACCGCGTCGCTGCGCCGGATCTCGTCGCGAAAACGCTTCCAGGCCTCCGGCGCATTGGCCTCGACATCTTCGTTGTACAACGGCAGGTCGCCGATTTCGACGATCTTCAGCGCAAGGCTGGAGGGCGCCAACTCTCCCAGGGCCCGGGCCACCTTGCGGTTGTAGGAATCCTTACGCAAGCTGCCGACGACGACCGCTACCGAATAAACCTGGCTCATGGTGGTGTGCAACCTCTATTGGTTGGGGAAGTTGTAGTTATAGATGACCGCTCCCCATTCCCGGAGTTTTTTTCCCACCTGCGGAAAACTTCCCCCCGGTTTCATCGGTCTATGCCTGCAGATGTTTCCGATAATTTCAGAGGTTTTCTCGCAAATGGCAGCAATCCTGGTCGGCCAATTCCACGCTCGTGACGCCGAAGGCCGCATCTATCCCGTGCACGAGTTCCAGGAGTCGACGCTCCAGGCCGACGGCAGCACCCTCGGCGCCCCCATCGTCACCTACCGACTGCCCGTCGGCGACCGGGTCAATCACCTGGGCGAAGACCGCTTCGAACTGGCCCGCAGCGGCGTTGAACTCATCCGCATTCCTTGATGCAGTCGACCGTATAGACGGGGCCCTGGCCAGCGTCTTCGCATTGCAGGCCATGGACATCGGCGACAAAACCCGGAAAACCGCTGTTGAAGGCCCGGGCGAAGGCCAGATAGTCGATGATTGCCCGCGTGGAGTCGGTAAAGCGCTCCCCCGGCATGATCAACGGAATGCCCGGTGGATACGGCACCAGCATGACCGCCGAGACACGCCCCAGCAGCGCCTCGATCGGCACGGCCTCCACCTCTGCCCGCACGAGTTGGTCATAGGCTTGGGCCGGGCTCATGGCCATCTCCGGCAAACGGGTGAACAGCCGCTTGAGCTGCTTGGCCGTTGCATTGGTCCGGTAGCAGTCATGCAACTGCTCACACAGATCACGCAGCCCTAGGCCCTGATAGCGTGACGGCGCTACCGCCATCACGCTGGGCAGACAAAGACTCAACGGTGTGTTGCCATCGTAGTGGCGCTTGAACTCCAGAAGCTCGGTGAGCAAGGTGCTCCACTTGCCCTTGGTAATACCCATGGAGAACAACACCAGGAAGCTGTACAACCCGGTCTTCTCCACCACCAGCCCTCGCTCCCAGAGAAACTTGCTCACCACCGCCGCCGGAATGCCGTGCTCGCCCAAGGCGCCCCCTGCCGTGAGCCCCGGCATCACCAGGGTGACCTTCAGCGGGTCGAGCAGCACGTAGTCCTGCTCCACTTCGCCAAAACCGTGCCACTCGGCGCCCGGCTGCAGCAGCCAGTCCTGCGCCGCCAGGCGGTGGATCCCTTCGGCTGCAGGTGGCTGCCAGATGCTGAACCACCAGTCATCAGCGGCGATGTGTTCACGCAGGTTAGCCAGTGCACGACGAAAGCTCAGGGCTTCGTCAAACATCTCCTGCAACAGCGAGCGCCCGGCCGGGCCTTCCATCATGCTCGACGCCACGTCCAGTGACGCCAGAATGCTGTACTGCGGCGAGGTGGAGATGTGCATCATGAAGGCTTCGTTGAAGCGGTCGCGGTCCAGTTGCCGCTGGCTGCCATCCTGCACGTGGATCATCGACGCCTGGCTGAACGCTGCCAGCAGTTTGTGGGTGGAATGGGTGCTGAACACCAGCGGGCTGCCGTCGCCACGCGCTGTGCCCATGGCATAGCGCCCGGCAAAGAACTCGTGGAAGGCGGCATAGGCGAACCAGGCTTCGTCGAAGTGCAGCACCTCGACACTGGCGCCGAGCTCCTGCTTGATCAGCCCTGCGTGATAGCACAAACCGTCATAGGTGGAGTTGGTCACCACGGCCAGGCGAATACGCGCCGCCCGCCCCCGGGCCAGAGGGTTGGCCTTGATTTTCGCCTGGATCGAGGCCGCGCTGAATTCGCTGAGCGGGATCGGACCGATGATGCCCAGTTCGTTGCGCTCCGGGCACAGGTAGACCGGGATGGCGCCAGTCATGATGATGGCGTGGACCACCGACTTGTGGCAGTTGCGATCCACCAGCACCAAGTCGTCGCGACCGACCATGGCATGCCAGACGATCTTGTTGGCGGTCGATGTGCCGTTGATCACGAAGAACGTGTGGTCGGCGCCGAAGTTACGCGCAGCTCGGGCTTCGGCCTCGGCCAAAGGGCCTGTGTGGTCGAGCAGTGAGCCGAGCTCGGGCACCGAGACCGACAGGTCCGAGCGCAAGGTGTTTTCCCCGAAGAACTGATGGAACGCCTGCCCCACCGGGCTCTTGCGGTAGGCCACGCCACCGCCATGACCGGGCGTGTGCCAGGAATAGTTCGATTGCGCGGTGTGCTGCACCAGGGCCTTGAAGAACGGCGGTAACAAGCCGTCGAGATAATTGTGGGCGGCGCGGGCGACTTGACGGGCAAGAAAGGGGACGGTGTCTTCGAACAGGTAGAGGATGCCGCGCAACTGGTTGAGCTCGCTCATGGCTTCAGCCGGGGCATATTCGAGGGTGACCTGTTCACCGAGGGCGAAGATCGGCAGGTCTGGCGCACGTTGTCGCGCCAGGCGAATCAGCTCAGCCATGCTTTGCAACAGATGAGCGTCTTCTCCGACGCCTTCGGCGGCGATCAACATGCAGGCCAGGCCGTGATGGGTCGCCGCTACCAGCCTGGCTTCAGCCTGGTCGGCGGCGGCCAGGATGGCGAAACCGTCCTGGGCGAGCTCCTCGGCAATGCCGCGCACGCGCTCACCGGCGACGCTGTCGGCCTTGATCGCGCGGTGGACGATGAGGATGGGGAACTTGAGGTCCTTGTACATCGGCAACTACTCCCTTCGCAGGACAGGTCCGTCCTTTCAGGGTAGAAGCTGGCCGATCAGGCTGCGCATCTTTCTGCGGGCGCTGGCGTCGCCTGGGAAAGGGCCGCAGAGCGGCCCCGGTATAGCCAATCAGCTGGCGGCAGGCTCCGTGAGCGCCTGCCACATCGACGGCGCCCCCGCCGATTTGGCGATCGCTGCCAAGCGCTCGGCATGTGCTTCGAGCTCCTCGGCACTGGCCAGGATGACCCGCCCCGGCTGGCGCCCGACAATGCGGCGGATCTCGCTGCCGGTACCGCCTTCGCCGGACTCGTCGCCGTCTGCCCCATGGGCCGCCAGCGACAGGCTGGTCTGGCCACCGGTCATCGCCAGGTAGACGTCGGCCAGCAGTTCGGAGTCGAGCAGTGCGCCGTGCAGCTCACGACCGGAGTTGTCGATGCCATAGCGTTTGCACAACGCATCGAGGCTGTTGCGCTGGCCCGGGTGCCGCGCCCGCGCCAGCATCAGGGTGTCGATGACGGTGCAGTATTGGGAAACGTCGGCGCGGTCGTGCTGGCCCAGCAGGGCGAACTCGTTGTTGATGAAGCCAACGTCGAACGCCGCGTTGTGGATGACCAGGTGCGCGCCTTTGATGTACTCGAAGAACTCTTCGGCGACATCGGCGAATCGCGGTTTGCCGATCAGGAAGGCATCGGTGATGCCGTGCACCCCGATCGCGCCTTCGTCACTCTCGCGGTCCGGTTGCAGATAGACGTGGAAGTTGCGCCCGGTCAGGCGCCGGCCGATGACCTCGACGCAGCCGATCTCGATGATCCGGTGGCCTTCGGTGACCGGCATGCCGGTGGTTTCGGTATCGAGGACAACGTACCGGTTGACTTGCTGCTCCACGCGGGTGGCTCCAACTTGCATCAGGACAAAGCCGGGATTGTACCCCAAACGACAGGGTGGGGCGCTACGTCGGGTGAACCCGCTACCACCTGACCAACCCAGGCTTTGTGGCAGCGGCCATACCCGCTGCAGTGCACCTTTGACTCAAGGACTCAGCGCTTGGCACGCACTTCGTCGACACCGCGGTTGGCCAGTTGGTCGGCACGCTCGTTGCCAGGGTGGCCGATGTGTCCACGCACCCACTTCCAGGTAACCTTGTGACGGTTGACCTGCTCGTCGAGCTGCTGCCAGAGGTCGGCGTTTTTCACCGGTTCCTTGGCCGCCGTTTTCCAACCGCGCTTCTTCCAGTTGGCCATCCACTCGTTGATGCCCTTCATGACGTATTGCGAATCGGTGGTGAGCACCACCTCGCATTCACGCTTGAGTGCCATCAGCCCCTGGATCGCAGCCATCAGTTCCATGCGGTTGTTGGTGGTTTCGCGCTCGCCGCCCCACAGCTCCTTCTCGACGCCTTTGTAAATCATCAGCACACCCCAGCCACCCGGGCCCGGGTTGCCCTTGCAGGCACCATCGGTGTAGATCTCGACGCTCTCGCTCATGTACCGCCTTTTCGCTCTGTGATATCGACCGCAGGCCCCTCAGGGCTCACTGTGGCGACGATTGACCTTGGCCAGCGGCAACGGCAGCAGTTTGCCCATGGGCTCGCGGCGCTCCAGGCGCAGCGGCCGCAGGCCCACCACCATCTTGCGCGCCACCACCAGGTAAACCCCGCCGCCAGCAGTCTGCCAACCGCCGGCCATGCGCTCCCAACCGGCCAAGCGCTGGTGCCAGGCCGGCGAAGCAAGCGGCGGACGATAGCACCCGAAGCGGCGTTTCTCCAGCGCGAAGCCCAGCAGGTTGAGCCAGTCGCCAAGACGCGACGGCGAGATGCAACGAGCCTTGCGCAACGCCCCGTGACTGAAGAAATGGCGCACGCCCCAACTGCTCCAGGGGTTGATCCCGACGATCAGCAGATGCCCGCCCGGGCGCACGGCGCTGGCGGCTTCACGCAACAAGCCATGGGGCGAGAGGCTGAAATCCAGGCCATGCTGCAGCACCACCACGTCGGCGGCATGCTCGGAAAGCGGCCAGGCCTGTTCTTCGCAGACGATTTCCACTCCCGGCAAGGGGGCGCCCAGGCGCACGTTGCGCTGCACTTGAGGCGCATTGGGCGGAGGCTCGGCACAGGGGCCGTAATGCACCAAGAAGCCGCCGAAGAAGCGGCCGAGTTCATCCTCGAGGAGTTTTTCCTCCTCGCGCAACATCAACTGCCCGAGCGGCCCGTTGAACCACTCACGGGCCAGGCTCATCAGCGCGATCCAGTCAGGATCGGCCTGGGCAAAGGCTTTGTCGGTCATTGCGTTCTCCCTCGAAGGTTCTCCGTCCGCGCCATCGCGGCTAAGATGCCTTCATGTTCACGCCAGGCGATTCGGTACGCACATGATACAGATCGATGCTCTTCCCGCTTTCTCCGACAATTACATCTGGCTGTTACAGGATACTGCCAAACGCCGCTGCGCGGTGGTCGACCCCGGCGATGCCGCCCCGGTGCAGGCCTGGCTTGCGGCCAACCCCGGCTGGGTGCTGGAAGACATCCTGATCACCCATCACCACCACGACCACGTCGGCGGCGTTGAAGCCCTTAAGCACGCCACCGGCGCACGCGTCTGCGGCCCGGCCCAGGAACGCATTCCAGCCCGCGACCTGGCGCTGGACGACGGCGACCAAGTAAAGGTGTTGGGCCTGGACTTCGACATCATTGCAGTGCCCGGCCACACCCTGGGCCATATCGCTTACTACAGCGCGCCGCTGCTGTTCTGCGGAGACACCCTGTTCGCCGCCGGATGCGGTCGCCTGTTCGAAGGCACGCCCGAACAGATGCACCAGTCCCTGTCGCGGCTGGCCGCACTGCCCACCGAGACCCGAGTGTACTGCACCCACGAATACACCTTGAGCAACCTGCGTTTCGCCAAGGCCGTGGAGCCGGAAAACCTGCACGTTGCCCAACGATTTGCCGACGTTACCCGGTTGCGCGATGAAGATCGCATCAGCTTGCCCTCGACCATCGGTCTGGAACGGCTCACCAACCCCTTTCTTCGCACGGCTGAAACATCAGTTAAACAAAAAGCAGACGAATGGAAGGGACATTCCAATACAAGCCAAGCCTCTGTTTTTGCTGCCTTGAGGTCTTGGAAAGACACCTTCTGATAACCCCAAGATATATCGCAACCCGTTGTCAACGGTTGACCCGGGGGGGACCGGTTTCTAGAATCGCCGAAATTTTTCGCCCGGAAACCTGTCCCAGCCGATGTCTTCCCGTAGCCGCAGAACCTCTCATTCCGTCGCCCTGACGCGTCTGGCCCAAATCAGCGCGCTGGCTCTGGCCGCCACCTTGGTGGGCTGCCAGAGCACCCGTCAGCTCGACGAATCCGACAGCGTTCGCGCAAGCTACCAGGCGCGCGTCAAGCACAAGCCTGCCCCGCTGATGGTCAAGAAAGCCGAGCAAGCCCCCCAGGATGTCTGGGAGCGCATGCGCCAGGGCTTCGCCTTGCAAGACAACATCGACGTCAACCCACGCATCGAGCAGCAACGCCTGTGGTTCGCCAGCAACCCGTCGTTCCTGGAAAACGCTGGCGAGCGTGGCAGCCTCTATCTGCACTACATTGTCGAGCGCCTCGAAGAGCGCGACATGCCGCTGGAGCTGGCCCTGCTGCCAGCGATCGAAAGCGCCTACAACCCGATGGCCTACTCCCGCGCCCATGCGGTCGGCCTGTGGCAGTTCATCCCCTCGACCGGTCGCCACTTCAATCTGCGTCAAACCAATTTCTACGATGGCCGCCGCGACATCACCGCGTCGACCAACGCTGCGCTCGATTATCTGGGCCGCCTGCACGACATGTTCAACGGCGACTGGCTGCTGGCCCTGGCGGCCTACAACGCCGGTGAAGGTACCGTGAGCCGGGCTATCGAGCGCAACGAGCGCCTGGGCCTGCCCACCGACTACTGGAACCTGCCGCTGCCCCAGGAAACCCGCGACTACGTGCCCAAATTGCTGGCCCTGTCGCAAGTGGTCATGACTCCGCAAGCCTACGGCGTCAGCCTCAGCCCCATCGCCAACGAACCTTACTTCGAAGCCGTGGCCATCAACGATCGCCTGGACCTGTCGCGTGTTGCGGCGTTCGCCGACATCGACGAGGACGAGCTGATCCAGCTCAATCCGGCCTTCAAGAAACGCATGACCGTGGACGGTCCCAAGCAGCTGCTGGTGCCCACTGCCAAGGCCCAATTGCTGACCGACAGCCTGTCCAACCTCAAGCCTGAGGAACTGGTTAGCCTGCAACCGAACAAGGCCGTGTTCCAGGCTGCCCTGGCCGAGACCAAGGCACCTGCGGCGACCCGCAGCTACCGGGTCAAGCGTGGCGACAACCTGGGCGCCATCGCCAAGGCCAACCGCGTGTCGGTGAGCGACCTGAAGCGTTGGAACCGCCTCTCGGGCAACCACCTCAAGGCCGGCCAGGTGCTCGCCTTGCGCGGTGGCAACCCATCGAGCGGAGCCGCCAACCGTGTCGCGGCCTCCAAGCAGCGCTCCACTCAATACAAAGTCCGCAAGGGCGACTCCCTGTATGCGGTGGCCAAACGCTTCAACGTCGAGATGAAGCATCTCAAGCGCTGGAATCCACGTAGCGGCCATGCCCTCAAGCCTGGCCAGACGCTGACCGTCTACCTGTCGCACTGATCCGATTGCCTTGGGGCCGCTGCGATGGGTGACAAAGCAGCCCCCGAGGACAAATCCAGTCACACTCCCCCGCGCCCAGCCCCGCGCCAGACACCCTTTTTCCATCCCAGACAAGCTGTTACTGTAGCCCGACCAACGCCCCACGCTGCCTGGATCGGATCACCGACTTGATACGTCCCCTCCTGTTGCTTTCACTCAGCCTCGCCATGAGCCTTCCCGCTGCCGCAACGGTGAGCGAAAGCCACGGTTATGCGCAGTTCGGCACCCTCAAGTATCCAGCCACGTTCACCCATTTCGACTGGGTCAACCCGCAAGCACCCAAGGGCGGCACGTTGCGGGCAATGGCGTTCGGCACCTTCGATACGCTCAACCCTTACACCTTCAAAGGCTCGAGCCCGGTCACCACGCCGAATTTCCTGCAGTACGGGGTCAACGAGCTTAATGAGCCGCTGATGGTCGGCACTGGTCAGTACGATCCTTCCGGAGACGAGCCCACCTCCAGCTACGGACTGATCGCCCGCTCCGTTGAGTACAGCGAGGACCGCAGCTGGGTCGTGTTCAACCTGCGCCCCGAGGCGCGATTCCACGACGGCCACCCCATCACCTCAGCGGATGTCGCGTTCTCCTACCGCACCCTGCTCAAGGAAGGCCATCCGATCTACCGCACCAACCTGCAGGAAGTGCAGCGCGTGGACATCCTCGGCCCGCTGCGCATCCGCTTTGTCTTCAAGCGCGCCGGCAACCCGCTTTTGATCCTGCGCCTGGGCGAGATGCCGGTGTTGCCCAAGCACTACTGGAAAGGCCGCGACTTCAAGGCCACCACGTTCGAACCACCGCTGGGCAGCGGCCCGTACCGTATCACCGAAGTTCAGCCCGGCCGGCGTCTGGTGTTCGAGCGAGTGAAGAACTACTGGGGCAAGCACCTCGCCGTCAACCGCGGCAAGTACAACTTCGACCGTGTCGAGTACGAGTTCTACCGCGACGCCACGGTCGCCTTCGAAGCCTTCAAGGCCGGCGAGTTCGACATCTACATCGAGCATCAGGCCAAGAACTGGGCCAACGGTTACACCTTCCCGGCCATCCGCCGCGGCCAGGTGATCAAGGCGCAGATCCCGCACCGCATCCCGACGCAAACCCAGGGGCTGTTCATGAACAGCCGCCGGGCCAACTTTAGTGACCCGCGGGTGCGCCAGGCCCTGGGCCTGATGCTCGACTTCGAGTGGACCAACCGCGCCCTGTTCAGCAGTGCCTACCGCCGCTCGACCAGCTACTACCCCAACAGCGAGTTCGCCGCCAGCGGTCTGCCCAAGGGCAAGGAGTGGCTGCTGCTGGCGCCGTTCCGTGACGAACTGCCGCCCAAGCTGTTCACCGAACCCTACACGGTGAGCCACACCGACGGGCGCGGCATCAGCCGCCAGACCCTGCGCCAGGCCCTGGCGCTGTTCGCCCAGGCCGGCTGGAAGCTCGATGGCCAGCGTCTGGTCAATGCCAAGGGCCAACAGTTCCGCATGGAGTTGCTGCTGGTCAACCCGAACCTCGAACGCATCCTTCAGCCCTACGTGGAAAACCTCGCCAGCATGGGCATCGACGCCCACCTGCGCACGGTCGACCGCGCCCAGTACAAGCAGCGCCTGGATCAGTTCGACTTCGACATGATCCTCATGACCCTCAACCAGACCCTGAGCCCGGGCCTGGAGCAATGGCTGTACTTCCACTCGAGCCAAGCCTCGGTCAAGGGCAGCAAGAACTACGCTGGTGTGAAAGACCCTGTGGTCGATCACTTGCTCGACACCCTGCTCGCCGCCCGCACCCGCGCCGACCAGGTCGCTGCGGCCCGCGCCCTGGACCGGGTGCTGTCGTGGCAGTACTACATGATTCCCAACTGGTATCTCGACAATCACCGCCTGGCCTACCGCAACCGGTTCGCCTTCGTCACCACGCCGCCCTATACCCTGGGCCTGAACAGCTGGTGGCTCAAGACTTCGGAGAAAGCCCAATGATGCCAACGCACCCTTTGCGCCTGCTGGCCGGCAGCCTGTTGCTGGCCTGCCTGAGCCTACCGGCGATGGCCGCGCCGCAACACGCCCTGACCCTCTACGGCGAGCCGCCAAAATACCCGGCGGACTTCAAGCATTTCGCCTATGTAAACCCTGACGCCCCCAAGGGCGGCACCTTCCGCCAGTCCAGCTTCGGCGGTTTCGACAGCCTCAACCCGTTCATCAACAAGGGCGTGCCAGCCGACGACATCGGCCTGATCTACGACACCCTGATGCGCCAGAGCCTCGATGAGCCCTTCACCGAGTACGGCCTGGTGGCCGAGAAGATCGAAAAAGCCCCCGACAACGGCTGGGTACGCTTCTACCTGCGCCCCGAGGCACGCTTCCACGACGGCCACCCGATGCGCGCGGACGACGTGGTGTTCACTTTCAACGCGCTGATGAGCAAAGGCGCACCGCTGTACCGCGGCTACTACGCCGACGTCGCCGAGGTGATCGCCGAAGACCCGCTGCGGGTGCTGTTCAAGTTCAAGCACAAGAACAACCGCGAGCTGCCACTGATCCTCGGCCAGCTGCCGGTGCTGCCCAAGCACTGGTGGGAAGGCCGCGACTTCGACCGTGGCAACCTGGAGATTCCGCTGGGCAGCGGCCCGTACAAGGTCGCCCAGGTCAAGGCTGGGCGCTCGATCCGCTACGAGCGGGTCAAGGACTACTGGGCCAAGGACCTGCCGATCAACCGCGGCTTCTACAACTTCGATGTCATGACCTACGACGCGTATCGCGATAACACCGTCGCACTGGAAGCGCTCAAGGCCGGGCAGTTCGACTATTGGCTGGAGACCAGTGCGAAGAACTGGGCCACCGCCTACGACATCCCGGCGGTGCGCGAAGGCCGGCTGATCCGCGAGCAATTGGCCAACGGCAACCCCACCGGCATGCAGGGTTTCATCTTCAACTTGCGCCGCCCTGTGTTCCAGGACGTGCGGGTGCGCGAGGCGCTGAGTCTGCTGCTGGACTACGAATGGACCAACAAGCAGTTGTTCAACGGCGCCTACACTCGCACCGGCAGCTATTTCGAGAACTCCGAGATGGCCGCCAGCGGCCTGCCAGGGCCGGATGAACTGGAGATCCTCGAGCCCCTGCGCGGCAAGATCCCCGAGCAAGTCTTCACCCAAGCCTTCCGCAACCCGGTCAGCGATGGCAGCGGCATGATCCGCGACCAACAACGCAAGGCCTACAAACTGCTGCAGGAAGCCGGCTGGAAGATCGTCGACGACAAGATGGTCGATGCCCAGGGCAAACCGGTGTCCCTCGAGTTTCTGCTAGCCCAGACCGAGTTCGAGCGCATCCTGCTGCCGTTCAAGCGCAACCTCGCCGACCTTGGAATCGAGCTGAACATCCGCCGCGTCGACGTTTCCCAATACATCAACCGCCTGCGCTCGCGCGACTTCGACATGATCGTCGGCGGTTACCCGCAATCGAGCTCGCCGGGTAACGAGCAGCGTGAGTTCTGGACCAGCGCCGCCGCCGACAACCCAGGCAGCCGCAACTTCATCGGCCTGCGCGACCCGGCCATCGACCAACTGGTCGAGCAGTTGATCAACGCAGACTCGCGCCAGAGCCTGATCGCCCACACCCGCGCGCTGGACCGCGTGCTGCTGTGGGGCTACTACGTAATCCCCAACTGGCACATCAAGACCTGGCGCGTGGCCTACTGGAACCACATCGGCCATCCTGAGGTGTCGCCCAAGTACGACATCGGCATCAACACCTGGTGGATCAAGCCCGGTGCGAAGCCGGCCGAGGCCCAGGCCGAAGAAGCGGCAGCCGCGCAAGGGGCGAACTGACATGCTGGCCTACATCCTGCGTCGCCTGCTGCTGATTATCCCGACCCTGTTCGGCATCCTGATCATCAACTTCATCATCGTCCAGGCCGCTCCCGGCGGCCCGGTGGAACAGATGATCGCCAAGCTCGAAGGCTTCGAAGGCGCCACCAGCCGCATCGCCGGCGGCGGCGCTGAAGTCTCGGTGGCCGGCTCCAACTACCGTGGCGCCCAAGGCCTGGATCCGGCCCTGATCGCCGAAATCGAGCGCATGTACGGTTTCGACAAGTCGGCGCCCGAACGCCTGTGGATCATGATCAAGAACTACGCCCGCCTGGACTTCGGCGAGAGCTTCTTCCGCGATGCCAAGGTCATCGATCTGATCGCCGAGAAGATGCCCGTGTCTATCTCCTTGGGGCTGTGGAGCACGCTGATCATGTACCTGGTGTCGATCCCGCTCGGGATCGCCAAGGCCGTGCGCCATGGCAGCCACTTCGATGTCTGGACCAGTTCGGCAATCATCGTCGGCTACGCCATCCCCGCCTTCCTGTTCGCCATCCTGCTGATCGTGCTGTTCGCCGGCGGCAGCTACTTCGACTGGTTCCCCCTGCGCGGACTGACCTCTAACAACTTCGACGAGCTCTCCACCAGCGGCAAGATCCTCGATTACTTCTGGCACCTGGTGCTACCGATCACCGCGCTGGTCATCGGCAACTTCGCCACCATGACCCTGCTGACCAAGAACAGCTTCCTCGACGAGATCAACAAGCAATACGTGGTCACCGCCAAGGCCAAGGGCCTGAGCCGCTCGCGGGTGCTGTACGGTCATGTGTTCCGCAACGCCATGCTGCTGGTGATCGCCGGCTTCCCCTCGGCGTTCATCGGCATCTTCTTCACAGGTTCTCTGCTCATCGAGGTGATCTTCTCCCTCGACGGCCTGGGCCTGATGAGCTTCGAGGCAGCGATCAACCGCGACTACCCGGTGGTCTTCGGCACCCTGTTCATCTTCACCCTGCTGGGGCTGGTGGTGAAACTGATCGGCGACCTGACCTACACCCTGGTCGACCCCCGCATCGACTTCGCCAGCCGGGAGCATTGACATGGCACTCTCCCCTCTCAATCGCCGGCGCTTCGAGCGCTTCAAGGCCAACCGCCGCGGCTGGTGGTCGCTGTGGATCTTCATCGTGCTGTTCGGCCTGAGCCTGGGCGCCGAACTGATCGCCAACGACAAACCCATCGCCGTACGCTACGAAGGCCAGTGGTACTTCCCCGCCTTCAAGCGTTACCCGGAGACCACCTTCGGCGGCGAATTCCCCCTGGAGGCGAACTACAAGAGCCCCTACATTCGCGAACTGCTCGCGGCCAAGGACAGCTGGGTGCTGTGGGCGCCCATCCCGTTCAGCTACCAGAGCATCAACTACGACCTCAAGGTCCCGGCCCCGGCACCGCCCTCGGCGGACAACTGGCTGGGCACCGACGATCAGGGCCGCGACGTTATGGCCCGGGTCATCTACGGCTTCCGCGTCTCGGTGCTGTTCGCCCTGACGCTGACCGTGCTCAGCTCCATCGTCGGCGTCATCGCCGGCGCCCTGCAGGGTTTCTATGGCGGCTGGGTGGACCTGGCCGGCCAGCGTTTCCTGGAGATCTGGTCGGGCTTGCCGGTGCTGTACCTGTTGATCATCCTCGCCAGCTTCGTACAGCCCAACTTCTGGTGGCTGCTGGGCATCATGCTGCTGTTCTCGTGGATGAGCCTGGTGGACGTGGTGCGCGCCGAGTTCCTACGCGGGCGCAACTTGGAATACGTGCGCGCCGCCCGTGCCCTGGGGATGCGCGACGGCCCGATCATGTTCCGGCACATCCTGCCCAACGCCATGATCTCCACCATGACCTTCATGCCGTTCATCCTCACAGGTGCCATCGGCACCCTCACTGCCCTGGACTTCCTCGGCTTCGGCCTGCCACCGGGCGCCCCCTCGCTCGGCGAGCTGGTGGCCCAAGGCAAGTCCAACCTGCAGGCACCGTGGCTTGGCATCAGCGCCTTCGCCGTGCTGGCGATCATGCTGAGCCTTCTGGTGTTCATCGGCGAATCCGCCCGCGATGCCTTCGACCCGAGGAAATGACATGAGCGAACACAACCTGATCGAAGTGCGCGACCTCTCGGTGGAGTTCGTCACCGGTGAACACGTGCATCGCGTGGTCGATGGCATCAGTTTCGACATCCGCAAGGGCGAGACCCTGGCCCTGGTCGGCGAAAGCGGCTCGGGCAAGTCCGTCACCGCGCATTCCATCCTGCGCCTGTTGCCCTACCCCCTGGCGCGCCACCCCAGCGGCAGCATCCGCTACAACGACCAGGACCTGCTGCAGCTCGGTGAAAAGCCCATGCGCCGCATCCGCGGGGACCGCATCGCGATGATCTTCCAAGAGCCGATGACCTCGCTGAATCCGCTGCACACCATCGAAAAGCAGGTCAACGAAATCCTCCTGCTGCACAAAGGCCTCACCGGCAAGCAGGCCACTGCCCGCACCCTGGAGCTGCTGGAGATGGTCGGCATCCCCGACCCGCACAAGCGCCTCAAGGCCCTGCCCCACGAGCTGTCCGGCGGCCAGCGCCAACGCGTGATGATCGCCATGGCCCTGGCCAACGAGCCCGAGCTGCTGATTGCCGACGAGCCCACCACCGCGCTCGACGTCACCGTGCAATTGAAGATCCTCGACCTGCTCAAGGAGCTGCAGGCCCGCCTGGGCATGGCCCTGCTGCTGATCAGTCACGACCTGAACCTCGTGCGACGCATCGCCCACCGCGTGTGCGTGATGCAGTGTGGCAAGATCGTCGAACAGGCCGACTGCACCACCCTATTCAAAGCCCCGCAGCACCCCTACACCCAAATGCTGATCAACGCCGAACCCAGCGGCGCCCCCGCCCACAACCCCGTGGGCGACCCCTTGCTGGAAGTCGAAGACCTGCGCGTGTGGTTTCCCATCAAGAAAGGCCTGCTGCGCCGCACCGTCGACCACGTCAAAGCCGTGGACGGCATAGACTTCAGCCTGCCTCAGGGCCAGACCCTCGGCATCGTGGGTGAAAGCGGCTCCGGCAAATCCACCCTGGGCCTGGCCATCTTGAGGTTGATCGCCAGCCGCGGCGGCATCCGCTTCCACGGCCAGAACCTCGAAGGCCTCAGCCAGAAAGACGTGCGCCCCCTGCGACGGGAAATGCAGGTCGTGTTCCAAGACCCCTTCGGCAGCCTCAGCCCCCGCATGTGCGTGGCCGACATCGTCGGCGAAGGCCTGCGCATTCACCGCATCGGCTCCCCTGCAGAACAGGAAGCGGCGATCATTGCCGCGCTGGAGGAAGTCGGCCTGGACCCCCGCACCCGACACCGCTACCCACACGAATTCTCCGGCGGCCAACGCCAACGCATCGCCATCGCCCGCGCGCTGGTGTTGAAGCCTGCGTTGATTCTGCTGGATGAACCCACCTCCGCGCTGGACCGCACGGTACAGCGGCAGGTGGTGGAGTTGCTGAGGAATCTGCAGCACAAGTACAACCTGACGTACCTGTTCATCAGTCATGACCTGGCGGTGGTGAAGGCGTTGAGTCATCAGTTGATGGTGATCAAACATGGGCATGTGGTTGAACAGGGGGATGCGCAGACGATTTTTCATGCGCCGCAGCATGCGTATACGAAGCAGTTGCTGGAGGCGGCGTTTTTGGAGGTTTAGGGGCCAGGACGGACCTGTTACGCGCGTTTTAATGGCTAAGTGCAGGAGAGGTCTCGCCTGCACCTGGCTTTTGAAAGAGCCCCACGCGCAAAACGTACGTAAACCTCACCAGCATCCGTCAGGCGCACCGTCCTGAACGGCATCTCTATATCCTATCGAGCCAGATAACGTTGTATAAGCGCTTGTAAATCAAGCATATTTTATTTTTCTTTGAAACTGCTGTAGCGAGGGTATTGACCATGGAGAACGATCGTTCTACCATTGCCGACATGAACAGCGAAAGTAGTAACGACACCAAAGAGCGGCTATTGAAGATCGGGGAAGACTTGATCTATCGCGGCGGAATTGCTGCAACCGGAATGGATCTTTTAGTAAAGACATCTGGTGTCGCTCGCAAGAGTATCTACCGCTATTTCGGCACTAAGGAAGCGCTCGTAATAGAAATTTTAAAGCGCCGCGACAGAAACTGGATGCGATGGTTCGAGTCGGAAGTAAATAAAGCCGATTCAGCAGCAGACAAGCTGCTACGCATGTTTGATGTGCTTTGCGACTGGTTCGCCTCTGAAAATTTCAGAGGATGCGCATTCATTAATACCGCCGGTGAAACAGGCGACCCAGAAGATCCAGTACGACGTGTGGATAAAGAGCACAAAGAAAACGTAAAAGCGTTTGTGCTCTCTCTCTGTAAAGAATATGGCTTCGATGATCCAGAGGCGCGTGCGCGCCAATTTCTGATTCTGATCGACGGCGCCATCACCGTTGCCCATTTACTTGGTGACAGCCGATCAGCAGTTGATGCAAAAGCCATTGCACAGCAACTGCTGAATCGTTAATGGCTCTTCGCATTTAAGGGTGTAGAAAAAATCTGACCGGCTGGAAAAGGAGTCGAGGATCTTAGAAAATGTAAGCTCTCACACCAACAAAAACTAAGCCCCCGACGTGAACAATCTTACCTTTTCTAGCCCTGATCTTTCCAGCTTTTGCCAACTGAATAACCTCGGCCTGACTGCCACTGGACAACATCTTTGTGCAGAGCGCGCCGTCATCGAATGTCGTTTAACCAAAGCACCCGAGCCATGCCCCAAGTGCGGGGCTGCTGGTGTTTCACGCGGTACTGTCGATAGGCATCTTGCTCACACACCTTACGGACAACGACCAACCAGATTGCTGCTGCGTATCCGTCGCTGGCGTTGTGCTTGCGGCTGTTTCTGGCATGAAGATACAAACAGTGCAGCACCTCCACGTTCAAAGCTTTCATATGGGGCGATACGCTGGGCATTAGCTGCCATCGTGCTGGATCATCTGTCGGTATCTCGTGTTGCGAGCCAGCTTGATGTTGCATGGCACACCGCTAATAATGCCATTATCAACGAAGGACGGCGCCTGCTTTTTAATGACTCGACACGTTTTGACGGTGTGACCGTGCTGGGCGTGGATGAGCATGTTTGGCGACATACACGCTGTGGTGACAAGTACGTCACCATCGTGGTTGACCTTACGCCCGTGCGTAACAAAAACGGGCCGGCCCGCTTGCTCGATGTGCTGGAAGGCCGCTCCAAACAAGCCTTTAAGCAATGGCTACAGAGTCGCCCCAAATCGTGGCGTGACCAGATCGAAAGCATTGCCATGGACGGTTTTACGGGGTTTAAATCTGCAGCGCAAGAAGCCCTGCCTCAAGCCCAAACCGTGCTGGATCCTTTCCATGTCGTGCGCTGGGCAAGCAACATGCTGGATGAATGCCGCCGGCGTGTGCAACACGACATCCTGGGCCGCAGAGGGCGTAAAAATGACCCGCTCTACAAAAGCCGTCGAACGCTACTGACTCGGATCAGCTACCTGTCTGACGCCAACAAAAAGCAACTGTTCCAGCTGTTTGCAGATGAGCACCACCTCGAAGTGGATTGCACCTGGAGCATGTACCAACGGGTGGTCAGCGCCTACAACGAGCCGGATCGAAAACGTGGTAAAAAACTCATGGAAGAGGTCATAAATATCATTACAGCCAGCGACTTGCCCAAAGCGCTCATCGAGGTGAAAGGCTTGGGGGAAACGCTGAAAAAATACGCTGAGAGCATCCTTGCCTACTTCGACCGGCCAGGAACCAGCAACGGTCCAACAGAAGCTATCAACGGGCGACTTGAGCACTTACGAGGTACCGCCTTGGGCTTTAGAAATTTAACCAATTACATAGCCAGGTGCTTGCTGAAGTCAGGAGGGTTTAGAAATCAGCTACACCCTTAAATGCGAAGAGCCTCGTTAATCGCCAGTAGGCGGGCGATACCAGCCCAGTAAGCGAGGAATTAAAATGTCCGCTCATAACGAAGTACGCCCGCCCGTACCGCCATTCACACGTGAAACCGCCATTCTCAAAGTACGTCTGGCCGAAGATGGTTGGAATAGCCGCGACCCAGAAAAAGTCTCTCTGGCTTACTCCCTTGATACCCAATGGCGTAACCGCGCTGAATTTGCATTTAACCGTGAGCAAGCAAAGAATTTCCTGACTCGTAAATGGGCCAAAGAACATGAGTACCGTTTGATCAAGGAGCTGTGGGCATTCACCGAGAACCGCCTGGCCGTTCGCTATGCTTATGAATGGCACGACGATTCTGGTAACTGGTTCCGCTCGTACGGTAACGAAAACTGGGAGTTCGGTGATGACGGTCTGATGATCAACCGCTATGCCTGCATCAATGACATGCCCATTAAGGAATCCGAGCGCAAGTTCCATTGGCCTCAGGGCCGTCGTCCAGACGATCACCCAAGCTTGTCCGATCTGGGCTTGTAAACGTTTCCCGTGTACACGGAAGTTCACCCTATTTTCTCTATGTTCTCTCACTCTGTAATTGGCGTGGCGCCCGATGGGTTCCCAGAGGGTAAGCCACGCCTTTAAATGCTTTTGAAGCATGGCGCTGATACGCCGCTCTCCTTCCCTTCTGCTGCATGCTCGCTAGCGCGCTCTGCGTGGCTGACAGGCGGCCCTCGGTACTGACCACCAACGCCATCCGGCGGTCATTTCTGCCTGACTGCGGGACGCTTTCACACCGTGGGTTGGGTGATGCGATTGTTCAATGAGAACAATAGCGCAAATATATTTTGCGCGCTAACTATTCAGGCGCAAAATAAACCCACGCAGCAAGCAGTCGCTGATCCCAATATCCACGCTCACGGAGAATCATCATGACTTTTAGCAAAGCACTCGCCATCGCCACCCTGACCTTTGGCACCAGCGTCGGCGCCTTTGCCCAGAGCGCCACCCCCTACCACTACGGCATGAACTTGGACATCGCTCGAGTGATCGCTGTAGACGCGCCGGCCAACACCGCCAGCTACGCCAGCACCGCCACCCTCACCTACCGCGACAGCCACGGCAAGCTGCAGAAAATCAGTTACCTGCGCCCCACCACCTCCGCCAACCAGAACTAATGACTCCAGCGTCCCAGGAACTTGACCATGAAAATGTCCCGCACCCTCACCGCCGGCCTGCTCGCCCTCGCCGTCAATAGCGCCTTCGCCGCTGGTAGCCCCGGTGTTGAAACCACCACTCAAGGCTTCCTGCAGGCCCTAGCCGCGGGTGGCGGTAAACCGTTGGAAACCCTGTCCCCGAAAGATGCCCGCGGCGTGCTCACTGGCGCCCAGGCCAGCGTGAAAGTGGATGTCTCCGGTGTCCAAATCGAGCGCCGCAGCATTCAGGTCGACAGCCAGGCGCTGGAGATCCGCGTGATACGGCCACAAGGCGCGAAAGGCGAACTGCCTGTGTTCATGTTCTTCCACGGAGGTGGCTGGGTGTTGGGTGACTACCCGACGCACGAGCGCCTGATCCGCGACCTGGTGGTCGGCTCCGGTGCAGCAGCGGTCTATGTCGACTACACCCCGTCGCCGGAAGCCCAATTCCCCACGGCCATTAACCAGGCTTACGCCGCCACCCGCTGGGTTGCCGAGAATGGCAAACATATTGGTGTCGATGGCAGCCGCCTGGCGGTGGTAGGCAACAGTGTCGGTGGCAACATGGCGGCGGTGGTCGCGATCAAAGCCAAGGAGGCCGGCACGCCCAAGCTGCGGTTCCAAGCCTTGTTGTGGCCGGTGACTGACGCCAACTTCAACAACGGCTCGTATAACCAGTTCGCTGAAGGTCACTTCCTGACCCGCAATATGATGCAGTGGTTCTGGGACAGCTATACCACCGATCCGAGGCAGCGTAACGACATCCATGCATCGCCACTGCGCGCCAGCCTGGATCAGTTGAAAGGCTTACCGCCAGCATTGGTGCAGACCGCCGAGATGGACGTGCTGCGCGACGAAGGCGAAGCCTATGCCCGCAAGCTGGAGGCTGCCGGTGTACCGGTGACCGCCGTGCGTTACAACGGCATGATCCACGACTTCGGCCTGCTCAACGTACTCAGCCAGGTGCCTGGAACCCGCAGTGCATTGGACCAGGCTGCCCAGGCGATCAAGCAACACCTGAAGTAATCGAGAGGGACCGAACCGGGGCGGCAACGCCCCGGTCGTGCTTGTAGGCTCATCGGCACCTTGTGCCGGCCAGCCCACCGATCGGCATACCGTTCCCTGCGCGAAACGGTGCAAAGCCTTGAGCAGCCTCGGCTCTATTCGTTCACCAACTGGATTATCGTCTTGCCCTTGCCACGCCCTTGCGCGACTTGGCGAAATGCGTCGTTGACAGTGTCCAATCCAAAGCGTTGCTGATCCACCCGGACCGTCAGTTGCCCAGCATCAGCCAGGGCAGCTGCCTGGCGCAGGATGGCCCCGTGGTGTTCGCGGCCCATGCCGGTAAGTAAGGGTGTCAGGGTGAACACGCCCGAATACGTGGCGCTTCTGAACGACAGCGGCGCGAGGCTATGCTGCCCCCAGCCGAGGCAACTCAGAACGTGCCCTGTGTAAGGCTTCACGGCCTTGAATGATGCATCCAGCGTGCTGCCACCAACGGTGTCGTAGACGATGTCGAAACCTGCTCCGGCGGTATGTTCCTCGACATAGGCCTCCACACTTTGCGCCTGGTAGTCGATCGCTATCGCCCCCAGTGAGCGTATGAAGTCGAGGCTCGCCGCCGAACCTGTGGCGTAAACTTTGGCTCCACTGGCCTTGGCCAGCTGGACAGCCGCTTGGCCAACGCCACCTGCGCCACCATGAATCAACACCTGCTGCCCACTGCGGACGTTGGCGCGATCCACCAAGCCTTCCCAAGCGGTGATGAATGCCAGGGGCAAAGCAGCTGCCTCGCCCATGCCTAGCGCGTGCGGCTTCGGGGCAATAAGCCGGGCGTCAACAGCGATGTATTCGGCCATGGCGCCCTGAGCGCCACCGACTCCGCCGGCCATACCGAAGACCTCCTGGCCAAGTGTGAAGCCCTCGACCGCCTCACCCAGCTCGACGACCGTACCGGCCAAGTCCAGACCGAGCACCGCCGGTAGCGCCTGCCGGGCGTGTGCTGCTGCGCCAGTTGCGATCTTAGTGTCGAGTGGGTTGACCCCTGCGGCGTGAACGCTGACAAGGACCTCTCCCTTACCGGGAACCGGGCGAGCGATACGCCGCACAGCCAAGGGTGCCTGAGCGGATTCAGCGATGGCGGCAAGCATGGTCTGATTCATGATGGAAACCTCTGATTAAGTGTGACGAGTGACAGGTTGCTCCTCCTCTTTCATTCCGATAAGAGTCTAAAGTTGCATATCATTTATTCCCTAAAGAGGGCTAATGGCGGTGGACCTATTTCACACCATGCACATCTTCGTACGCGTCGTGGAGCGTGGGTCCTTCTCGGCAGTCGCTCGCGAGCTGAACATGGGACAGCCGGCGGTAAGCAAGCAGATCCGCGCACTGGAGCAGCATCTGGGCGGCCCCGTGTTCACTCGCAGCACCCGGCACCTGGCATTGACCGACCAGGGACAACGCTTCTACAGCCATTGCCAGGAAATTCTCGGACACCTCGAAACCGCTAAGCGCAGCTTTGCCAGCGGCCAGGAACAGGTTGCCGGGCCGCTGCGCGTTGCCGCGCCGGTCAGCTACGGAAGGTTGTGCATTGCACCAGTTATCGGCCGTTTTCTGCAGCGCTACCCGGATGTGCAGATCGACTTGCGGCTAAACGATCACAATGAAGACTTGCTCATGGAAAACATCGACCTGGCGATCAGGATCGGCGTGGTGGAGAGCGAGGGCCTGGTAGCCGTGCCCCTTGGCAGCAGTACCCGGCGAGTGTACGCCTCACACGCCTACCTGCAACGCCACGGCCTGCCACTGGAGCCGAGTGATCTGGCGAGTCACAACTGCATCGGCTTCACCTTGCTCACGCATTACGACCGTTGGCGCTTCATCCGTGACGGTGAGCCGCTCGATATCGTCATCAGAGGCAACGTCACCAGCAACAGCAGCGAGGCCATTCGTGAGATGGTCCTCAGTGGCTTGGGTATTTCCCTCTCGCCCGAATGGCTGTTCGCAGAAGAGGTCAAACAAGGCTTCGTGCGTACGTTGCTCGATGATTATCCGACCACTGCCCTGCCTGTGAGCGCCGTATTCAGCCATGAACGACGACGTTCAGCACGGACAAAGGCGTTCATCGATTTTATGCGAGAGCACTTGCGCACTGCCCCACACGGAGCGTAAACCGCGCTGGACTGCCACAACCGATACGGCACGCGACCACGTATCATGCCGTGGTCTGCTGCAACCACTGCTTCGGACTTGCCCCCACCTTGCGGCGAAAAGTACGGGCCAACGCTGACGGGCTTTCATAGCCGACCTCATCGGCAATCAGGGCAATGGGGCGGCCTTCCCGGAGACGTTTTTGCGTCAGACTGATTCGCCAGTTCGTCAGGTAATCCGCCGGGGTGACACCCACGGTCTGGCGAAAGTGCGCAGCAAAGCTTGCGCGCGACATCCCTGAGCGATCAGCCAGCTGCGCCACGGACCAATTGCGCTGTGGCTCGTTGTGGATACCCACGAGTGCACGGGACAGCTGAGCGTTGGCCAATCCGGCCATCATTCCCGAGGCGATGCTGCGGCTGGCGATGAGATGGCGAAGTAGCTGAATCACCATCAGCTCGAACAACCGATTGAGGATGACATCCCGTCCGCATTCATCGCCGACGGCTTCTTCGAATAACCAGTCGAGGGTGCCATCAAGGCCCTGCAATTCGCGCAACGGCTTGATGATGAAATCCGGCAAAGCCAGGGTCAGCGGATTATTGGCACCGCCATCGAACTGCAAGGTGGCGCAAACCAACTCTGCGTTATCTGCTTCGCTGGCCAGCAGCTGATGCGTCTGCGGGCGCACCGCCAGAATCAGGCTGGGCTCCGTCAGTTCGGCGGGCTGGCCGCGTTTGTCCTTGAAGGCCAGGCGTCCTGATCGCAGCAAATGCACATGCCCGAACCTTTGCTGCCCATCGAAATGGGTCACTCCACAAAACCCACCCTGGTGAAAGGTGGACGCATGCAGGTTGAAGTGCTTGAGCAGTGTCGATAATCGGTCCATGGCGCACTCCAGATTTAGACGATCTGTTGCATAGATTTGACGATCAGAAGCCAAGAAGATAGCCCACGTCTCTAGGATTGATTCCAAGCTTGATCGACAAGCTCGTTAATCAACCTACTGGAGAACCACCATGACTCGTATCGCTGCTCTCTCGCTGGACCAAGCTCCTGCTGGCTCGCGCACTGCCCTCGAAGGCATTCAAAAAGGTCTCGGCTTCATTCCCAACGCCTTCAAGACCCTGGCTCACTCCCCGGCCGCGCTCAATGGCTATCTGGGCCTCGCCCAAGCCTTGGGCAAGAGTTCGCTGAACGCCGCCGAGCGTGAAGTCGTTGCGCTTGCCACGTCGCAAATCAACGGTTGCGACTATTGTCTCGCCGCGCACGCCTTCTTCGGTGCCAAGGCTGGCCTGAGCGATGAGGCCATCGGCCAGGCCCGCAATGGCACACTCAACGCGGTCGCCACGCTGGCGCGTCAGATTACCGAAAGCCGCGGGCAATTGAGCGATGGTCAAATCGCAGCAGCACGTGAAGCAGGCCTCACCGATGGCAAGATCGTGGAAGTGGTGGCTCAGGTCACGCTGTTGACCCTGACCAACTACCTGAACAATGTCGCCACGACCGATATCGACTTTCCACCATCGGCGCACTAAGGGGTAACTACCATGAGCCATGTGACGATCTACACCACTCAGCACTGCCCTTACTGCATTAGTGCCAAGCGGCTGTTGGCACAAAAAGGGGTCAGTGCCGTGGAAATCGACATCGAAGCATCGCCGAACCATCTGGCGCAAATGCTGCAGCGATCCCAGCGCAGGACCGTGCCGCAGATCTTTGTGGGTGAAGTTCATGTGGGAGGCTTTGATGACCTCAAACGCCTCGATCACAAAGGCGATCTCGACGCGTTGCTCCGTGCCTGAGGCACAACAGTGCTCCGGATGGCGCCGCCTCAAAGTGGACATCCATCCAGAGCACTTGGCCATTTTCGGACGATGCTATGGGTCGAAAGAAGGTCTCATCTGGCCGCTTTCGATCTATAGCGGCTATGCAGGCGCGGCGGCTCTGGACTCAACGAGCGTCATCAGAATGGCGTTAGCCAAGGCAAGCCGCGCTCACCCGAGCGATCGAAGCTTTGCGATATCTCGGCTCGGTGGAGCACCAAACAGTCGGCTGTACTCACGGCTGAACTGTGACGGGCTTTCATAGCCCACCTTGAACCCAGCCGTAGAAACATCAAGCCCCTCTGAGATCATCAACCTGCGTGCGTGTTGCAGGCGAAGTTGTTTCTGATACTGCAAAGGACTCATGGCGGTGACAGCCTTGAATCGATGATGAAGCGTGGAGTTACTTAAATTGACGTAACTTGCGAGCTCATCGATGTGCAACGGCTGCGCATAGTTGTTGTTCAGCCATTCAATGGCCCGAGTGACGCGGTGGGTCTGGCAATCGGTGATGGCGATCTCATGTAAACGCTGGCCCTGCTGGCCTTTGAGCAGCCGGTAGAATATTTCCCTCAGCGCTAGCGGTGCCAATGCCGGGATGTCAGATGGCGCATCCAACAGGCGTACCAGTCGCAACATCGCATCCAGCAGCGAGCTATCGACCTTGTCCAGGTACAGCCCGCGGTGGGGCTGTTGGCTCGGCACGCCGATAGGGCTGACGTCTGCTATCAGCTGAGCGATGACTGCGGGATCGATATCCAGGCGGATGCAGAAATAGGGCTGTTCTGGGGATGCCTCGGTCACTTGACCCGCTAGAGGCAGCGTGACGGAGACGACCAGGTAGTTCAGTGGATCGTAGGTATAGCTCTCGTCCCACAACTGCACTTGTTTCCGGCCCTGCACAATGATGCATAGCCCAGGTTTATGCACGGTATGCATCACATCGGTTGGGGTGTCGCTGCGTATGAAATGCAGCGGATCAATCGCCGTCTGATACACGCCGTATGTCGGAGCGAAACGTTGCATGGTAGATGCCAGTTCGGCCCTTAGGCGTTTCAGGTCTTCGTCCCGATCACTCACCACCCTTACCTCCCGTTAGGCTGTACCGATTGCAGAGGATAGGTGGGTCAGTCACCTTTTGGGTAGATGCTAGATCGACATATTTCATATGCAAAAGCCCGGCGGGCCGGGCTCTTGGTTGGGTGGATATGGGCGTCAGGCATAGAAGGCACGCTGCGCATCGTTTTTAGCCACCCGACGGCTATTGAGTCGGTCCGCGCCGCCCTCAGCCACACGATGGGTATTGAGCCGGTCCGCGCCGTCCTCAACCACGCGGCGGTCATTGAGTCGGTCCGCGCCGTCCTCGGCCACGCGGCGGTCGTTGAGTCGGTCCGCACCGCCCTCAGCCACACGACGGGTATTGAGTCGGTCCGCGCCGTCCTCAACCACGCGGCGGTCATTGAGTCGGTCCGCACCGCCCTCAGCCACACGACGGGTATTGAGCCGGTCCGCGCCGTCCTCGGCCACGCGGCGGTCATTGAGTCGGTCCGCACCGCCCTCAGCCACAAGTGGAACCATCACTTCTTTACAGGGCTGATTACTCCAAATGCCGATTTCTTTGGCTGGCAGCGCCATAGAACCTGCGCTGACAACAGACAAGGCGATTCCGATCATCATTTTGTTAACAGTTTTCATGACAGCGACTCCGTAATTAGCAATGGATTCGTTGCCGGTTGTCAGTGCAGAGCGTGACGTTGACTCCTGTTTACTGCAGGCTCGGTCGCTCTGATGGCCGGCGGCAGAAGCGGTCTCGCTTTCTGCTTGGGCTCAGATTAAGGCGGCGCTGATTTGGCCGTTATTGGGTTCCTGCGAGGCTTTTGCACATTCCTGCGCCGGGCCGCCTTACAAAGATTCACTCGCGCGCAGGGCCGGTAGAGAAATTTTGTCGGCGGATTGGATGCGCTGATCGGCAAGACCATTGCCGCATAGTGTTCATGCAGGATCGTGCATGTCGTGCGTAGGAATCGCATAACCCTGCCCACCCCTGCCCTCTTACGCTTGCTTCACCACCTGCCTATCGGCGGGTGCCTCTTAAGCAATAGACAGGAGTGGGAAAATGCACGGCATCGAACAAAAAGTCATCGTGATCACTGGCGCCAGCAGTGGTATCGGCGAAGCAACAGCCCGCCTGCTTGCCAGCAAAGGCGCTCGCGTGGTTCTAGGTGCCCGCCGCACCGATCGCTTGGAAGCACTCGCCAAGGAGATTCGTTCGACAGGCGGTATAGCTGATGTGCTTGCGCTGGACGTCACCCGCCTGGACGACATGCAATCCTTTATCGACTTCGCTATCGAATTGCATGGACGTGTCGACGTTCTCATCAACAACGCCGGCGTCATGCCGCTTTCGAAGCTCGAAGCGCTCAAGGTCGACGAGTGGAACCGGATGATTGATGTCAACATTCGCGGCGTCCTGCACGGCATTGCCGCAACGCTGCCGCTCATGCAACAACAGCGCGCCGGCCAAATCATCAATATTGCCTCCATTGGAGCCTACGCTGTGAGCCCGACAGCTGCGGTGTACTGCGCCACCAAATATGCCGTACGGGCCATTTCAAAGGGTTTGCGCCAAGAGGTGGGTGGTGATATCCGGGTCACGGTCATTGCACCAGGCGTTACCGAATCCGAACTGGCCGAAAGCATTTCCGATGAAGGCGGACGGACGGCGATGCGCGAGTTCCGCAAGATCGCCATTCCTGCCTCGGCCATTGCCCGGGCAATTGCCTATGCGGTAGAGCAGCCTGCGGATGTGGATGTCAGCGAACTGATCGTGCGTCCAACTGCAAGTCCATTCTGAGTGACCTGACGAGAGCGAGGAAGAAAATGGGCAAGCCATATGGAGACCAAGACAAATACGTTGGCATGTGGGTGACGGCCGACGGCCGCATTCGCCATGAACTCCTGCCTGGCGGCCGCTATGACGAAGCCCGCGCAGGGCAACAAAGCGCGTACCAAGGTCGGTACTGGCTGGAGGGTGATCACATCGAGTATGTGGATGACACAGGGTTCACTGCTGACGGAGAGTTTCGCGGCAACGTGTTGTATCACGCTGGGATGATTCTCTATCCCGAACGTTGAAGCGCAGGCCGGAATGGAGACATTCCGGCTTTTTTTCGACCATTCCTCTTCAGGCCCCACACCCAGCGCGAGGTTTCTGAATTATCCCTCCGGGAACGCTAACGAGCTTTACTGGCCCAATCTCTTGGGCTTGAAATGCGAGCCCACCCTGTGAGACCAATGCCCGAAATGGCTCGTTCGAGCCGGCTTACTGAATGAGGCGACAATTCCCATGGATGTTATAGAGCGGACTTCAGCCCATGGTTTGGAGGCGTATATCCGCGGTGAGCGGCTTGCCGCTTCAGACGTTCTAGCCGATCGAGACATGTTGGTGCAGATCTTTAACCGAGCGCGTGAAGAAGAAAGCTTCATCGTCCCTGCGGTAGCCGAGCCTTTACTGGTGTGGATCATTTCAGGGAATGCCGCCGTGCAGGAGCGTGAGCTTGACGGCGATTGGCAATGCAGCCACGTCGCTAAAGGTGATTTCTTTTTAACGACCTCGGCACAGCCGTACGAGATGCGTTGGAAAGTGGACGGCGCAGAACCCTTCGAGGTGATGCACATCTACCTTGGCATTCCGCTGTTGGATAAAGCCATTCATGAGGTTTTGGGCGGCTGCGTCGAAGCGGTTCGCCTACGTGAAGTGTCGGGCGGGCGTGACGATGGGTTGTCCGTTCTACTGGAACAGGTTCGGCTGGAGCTGACAGGACACAGGGCTAGCCCTCTTTATCTGCAAGGGCTGGCCCAGTGCATCGCCATTCACCTTGCCCGCAGCTACCTGGACAGCTCAGCGAACGATATCGTACGCCGCAACGCGTTGCCCGCTTACAAGTTGCGCCGCGTGCTGTCGGCAATGGAGGCGAATCTGGCCGGGGAATTTCATCTCGGGCACTTGGCCGAAATAGCAGGGATGAGCGAATACCACTTCAGCCGGCTGTTCAAGAAGGCCGCTGGTTACTCGCCGTCACAGTTCTTCATCAGGCTAAGGATGGCAAGAGCCCGGCAGCTCCTGGTCGAAACGGATCAGAGCGTGATTGATATAGGCTTGGAGGTCGGGTACAGCAGCCCAAGCCATTTTTCTCAGGTGTTCAAACGTGAGGTTGGCGTTACGCCCACTCAATACCGCAAATAGCGAGTGGGCACGCCATTCAGAGATTCTGGGGACGGAATCGCCGGTGAAAGTCCAGGGCTTCCCCCGCCACCATGAATTGACCGCGCCCTCTGTAGTGCAGCGTTCTCGGCTGCTTCACTGATCGGTCGACATGCGCTTTAACGACTTCCCAGACAAACAGACCGTATTCGCCAATGAGCTTCGAGTCGTACAACTGGCATTCGAAACTGGCATAACACTCTGCAATCAGGAGCGCTTCAACCCGAGTCGCCGGCGTCGCGGTGAGACCGAATTGGCCAAACTTTTCCACGTCACTGCCCGTACTACTGCCCACCGCGACCACTTGGTCAGCCAGCTCCAAGGTGGGGCACATTGATCACGCATTGCTGGCTATTGCGGATCAGCTCATAGCTGTGGTTTCCCGACCAGATGTAGCAGCCGAAAAGAGCAGGGTCGAATTGCATCATCATGTGCCAGCCCATGGTCATGATGTTGGTTTCGCCGTTCCAGGCTGAGGTCACGAGCACGATGGGCCCGGTTTCCAGATGCTGGCGAACGTCGATGAGAGGGAAGTCGGATTTTCGAAGTGCGGTCATGACGCCTCCGTTGAGTGGGGTCTGGTAGCAAGAGAACGCGTTGTGCCGGCCGTGCAGCACAACGCGTTCGAAGGCCAAGGATCAACCCACAGGGACACTCATGCCGCCATCGGCCATGACCACCGAGCCGACGATGAAACTGGCGCGTTCGGAAGCCAGGAAGGAGACGATCTCGGCGATCTCTTGCGGTGCTGCAGCTCGGCCGATCGGCGCGGATTTGCCATGCTCCTGCAGGAACCCGCGACCGTCCTCCATGAAGTGGTTCAAGAGGTTGGTAACGACATCTCCTACGCCGATGGCATTGACCCGAATGCCATGCTCGATCGCTTCGAGCGCCTGAGTACGCGTCAATTGCGCCAGCGCCCCCTTGGACGCGGTATAGGCCGCGATACCGGGGAAGGCGAAGTAGGACGCGTAGGAAGCGATGTTCACGATCGCGCCGCTCTTGTTCTTCATCATTTCCTTCATTGCCTCTCGGGAGTGAAGAAACGCACCCGTCACGTTGGTTTGCATCTGCCATTCCCAATCTTCGCGGGTCATCTCGATCAGGGGTTTGTACAGAATGCGACCGGCGTTGTTGACCAAGACGTCCAGTTTGCCGAACTGCTCGACAGCCAGCGCCACTGCCTGCTCGGCAGAGCCATCGACAGTGATGTCTGCGACAAAGGGAACCAGGCCAGGACGCTCAAGCGCGTTGACTGCAGGGTCGATGTCCTCGGCGATGATTTTCGCACCGCGAGCGTGAAGAAGCTCGGCGATGGCCTTACCGATGCCGCTAGCCGCCCCGGTCACCAGCACTACTTTGCCTGCCACTTCGTTTGGGGTTGGGGTGAAGTCAGTCATGTCATGCCTCCAAGTCAGGAATTGGTTGTCGCTTTCGACGGTGCCAATTTCTCCCTTTTCGACATTCCACTCCTTGGTGGCCTTGCTCTGCCTATCGGAGTTTTGCTTCTTTCGTTTCAACGTCCGCCAGGCGTGCTAGGGCATGTACGAGATGTGGTTGCACAAAGCGTACGTCCTTGCTCTTCAAAGAAGGTCAATCACCAAGCCGCCACTCAAGGATCGGAAGACTTCGGGCCTCGCCATCGATCGGGCGCGATACATCGCCCACATGCCGGGCCCCGAGCCGCTCGTAAAAGGCCCTGGCGGAAGGATCCGACTCAACCGCAAGAATGGTTACGCCCAACCCGCGTGCTACAGCCAGGGCGTGGTCTACCAGGCGCCGTCCGTGCCCTCTTCCCATGGCCGAGGGATCAACCCAGCAATGCTCCAGTTGCCAGCCATCCTCGCCGTGCTCCAGCCCATAGAAGCCCAACAATGCACCATCCGCTGCGGTCAGCACCGCATAATGGCCGTTCAGTTGCGTAGAGTGGATGGTCAGCGCGCCCTCCCACGCATTCATCCAAGCTTCGGGATAACCCCAATGAGCCTTGCTGCGCCGGGCCAAGGCGCTCAGAGCCTGCGCATCCGCCTCACGTGCCGGACGCAGCGTTGGGGTGTCGTCCATCAGCATCGCTAGCGCCGCCGGGTCGGTAGCCAGCAGACTGAACTGGTGCAGGCTGAGGAAGCGCCCGCCCTTGTACTCCACATCTCGCAACGTTCCCTCCAGCACAAAGCCGAGGCGCTCCAGCAAGCGAGTACTGGCGGAGTTTTCAGGCTCGACATCTGCATGGATGCGGTGCACGCCGAGGGTATCGAAGGCGAAGCGGAGGATGGCGAGCAGGCAATCCTGCATCAGCCCCTGGCCCCAGTTTTCAGGCATCAGCCAATAGCCGATATCCACGCTGCGATCGGCTTTAGACCAATCATTGAAGCCACAAGCACCTATCAGTTCGTCTTGACCCGGTAAGGCGATACCCCACCAGATGCCTCGATCCTCCTCCAGCAGCGCGTCGTACCAATGCATTTGCTCGTGGGTCGCCTCGATGCTATCGAAAGACACACCATAGTGAGCAATAACTTGCGGGTGGGAAAGTCCGGTAAAAATCGCCGCTACATCGCCGCAATGTATCCGGCGCAGTGTGCAACGCGGGAGCAAGAATTCGGGAAACTCGACAGAAAAGTCCATCATTATCAAATTCACAGGCCTGGATCACCGGAAAATCTTCTCAACAAAGGACGCGGGTCTACAAGGACTGTCAGGAGAGGGATGGCAGAACAGAAAAATAGGGCGATTGCGTGGTGTCGCCATCAAGCGGTTTGGGACGGCAGTTGCTGAAAGCGACTGGCAGGTATGGGTCGAAAGCAGCCGGTCACGACTGACCGTTATCGACCCAAAGCTGACGTTCAGGTAGGTGAACCTAAGTCATCTCGTGGATGGCATCTCCAAGGACTTTGCGATTCGGTCTAGAATGGCCATGCACTTTTCAGAAACAACAAGCGGTGGTTCGTCAATCATGTAAAGCAGATGCTCGAACGCTAACCCAGCCTCGTGGTGATTGACATAGTCAAGAACGATTTCACCCCCGTTCTCCAAGCCTGCTTGAGCTAATGCATGGTCTTGCGGTACTGGGCCAAGCTGTTCGTATGCCATGGACATCAGCGTCGAGATCTCCTTAAGTGCTTCAACGAAATCGGCCTTCAAGTCGTTGCCAAGGTGGCTCATCACAAATATTCCTTCGATCAAGGTGATCTGGGTTCCGTTCTTGCCTGGTCGACGGTGCCCAAAACCAAGTCTTTGTGCAGGCACTTGGAGAGCTAAGTTCGACTGCCTGCTCTTGGGTTACGCTCCTCGTACGAGGCATCGACGAACGTGATGTGTTCGCCCAAAGCAGACGCGACAAAAAGAGGCGGTCTCATCCATCCGCCAATTCACATCTCAGACGCAGCTTTGACAGCGCGTGCATACGGGGCTGAGCTGAAGCTAAATGGGCCAAGATCAGGGATCACGCGAGGCTCTTCATATCCATTTTCGTACGCAAATGCCTCCCAAATAATCTCGGTACTCAGCCTGCGAATCTGCACTGAGTAGGCTCCGCACCCGATGTCGCCGCACTCTGGGCAGATGTAAATGAGCACTCGATAAGGTTCCACTTCAGGCTGCTCGCATCGGAGCAGGCTATTGGCGAACCGGAGATTCTGTTCTGAAAAACCCGATACGAAACCGCTCATGAAGTCAGAGTGCCCCCCACCAGCGGTCGCCAAAATTTCCAGTAAGGAACGCCCGTCGATTCGAAAATCGGAAAAGCAGCGCTCAACGGTGGTACAGCCGTTTGACGAGGTTCCGGGGCGAACAGTGTTCTGAAAGGTCAGTGTGCTGCGATGCATGCTGTGCTCTTTGCGTAAAAACGATCACGATTACACACATCGGGCGTGAATCAGGCAAGCCTGCAGCTTCCAGCGATTGTCCGCTTCTGGCCGTTTGCTGCTTTGCACGAACGTCCGCTATGGGTCGAGAGCGGCCACTCGTGATTGGAGATTTCGTCCCAAAGCGGACGCTAAATCTTGCTGCTTTGTAGCAGCCTATCGCCGGCAAGCGCGTCTCAAGGTTTACAATCGAATGCCGTATTCAGGAAAAGCCGATGCTATACACCATCGCCCCAGAGGAGTGCCAGAGCTTTGTACGAAAGCTGGCACGGAAAATCGACATTACAAGTGACCTTCCGGCGCATATTTTCCTTGATCAGAACCTTTGTTATTGGTTCTTTGAGCGGTCACTTCTTTCTGACTTGGACCTGCTTGAAAGTCTGTTGATCGAAAGCCATCGGCAATTCTCAAGCGGGATGGGAGTGCTGTTTTCATGGGGCACCCGCGATTGCGTGGGCAGGTTCTTCGATGGCCGAAATACAGAGGAGAGTGTGCTTGAGCTTCAGCGCCAATCATTCCTATCAGACACGCCGCTGGAAATGCCGCACTTAGTATTCAGCCCGACCTATGAATGGCTTGCCTATGAAAGTGCTTTCGAAGAGTGGGGCGTGTTGGCAATGGACCGCTCCCTGATAAACACTGATTTTGCAGGGTATCTTAATCGTGAATTCATCAGCATCGGGGAAGCGTGGAGGCTCAGCAAGCTGGAGGACTTCAATGGCATGTTGGCTAGGGCTTTCCTCCACAATTACGCCTGCGTTTGAGGATTGATCAGTAATCTACCGGCATTATTCGCTGGGAAACTAACGCCGTGTATTGCCCACTTCCAAGGGCTGCTCTGGGTCGATAGCTGCCGGTCGTGGATGACCGCTATCAACCCATTGCAGCCATTCGAGATAGGGCTATTCATTCCCGCCAGAAGTGGACGCTCGATCCACACCCGTTTTCAGCCAAAAAGAAAAGCTGGATCTCTCCGCAGGCCTGCACTGCTAAAGTTTCCGGCTCACCAGCCGACAGTTGTTTATCCCATTTCACGGATGATTTGAATGTTCCGCTCTCTTTTCGCCGGCGTTGCTTTGCTCGCCTCCGGCGCAGCCTGCGCTACTCCCGTGCAGGCCGTCACCACGCCCGATCAACTGTTGACTGAATTCTCTCGTTGCGATGCGCATTTCTTCGAGCGGCTGCGCGATGCGCGTCTGCCAGCAGGAACCTTGCGTCTGAGTGATTACGGCTCGGTCAAGGCTCCGACCATTTTGAATCCGTTACAGGAAGGGGGCACTTACCAACACTTCGAAACGCCTCTAATGGTCAATGGCGTGGCTCTTATTGGCTATTACAACCACGCCGAAACTATAAAGAACGTCGGCAATTTCCTGTTCTGGGGTTTCGTAGCCGACGGTTCGCCTAAAGAGGTGGCAGCGAAACTCAAGCCGCTGATCGTTGACAACGCACGCTTTGTCGGGCAAGGCAAAGCCATTGCTCGCGCTGAAATCCGCCGCGTCGGAGACCCGATCGGCCAATGGCGAACCGAAGGACTAACCGGTCCTGGCGTCGCCACGCCGTTTGGTTTCGTAGACCGCGTGCTGATCGTCGACACTGGCGACACGGTACCGCCGCTGGCGGGCCACACCACTGTGTTCTGCTCGCTTCAAGGCACTGTGACCGCGCCGCTCCTGCAGGTCTATCGCCCTGATCTCAATGCACATCTGCTCGACTGACAAGGATGCCTAACGTGAATGCTCGCTGGCCCATTATCATCGCCTGCACCGTCATCCTCACAGGTTGTGCTGGGATGCAAAACCCGAAAAACCCCAACCTGATCCACTGCACTAATCAGTTCAAAGCGCACAAAGTCGCAAACTACCCTCTGGCGTTGCAGGAGGGTGATCTATGCCTGCAAAAGAATACGCTGTCCGCTTCGCTGCAAAGTTTGGTTTACGCGGTGCAGGCGGATGCGTATAGCAACCTCAAGCGCTTCCCCGAAGCCGTGGTCGCCAAGGAAAAATCCATGCAGCTCGACGGTAAGCCTAGCCCACGCGACAACCTGGATTTGAGCGCCATGTATCGTGACGCTGGCAATCCGAAAAAGGCGCTCGAACTCGTCCAGTACAACCTTGATAACGGAATCGGAGAGGCAGGCAAAGGCACCGGCTTTCACATGCCGACCTATTATCATTTGGGCCTCGCTCTGACAGATCTTGGGCAATACCGGGAGGCCGCCGAAGCCTTCAGCACGGGCCTTCAGCGCCAGCCAGACTACGCATGGGCCTATTATGCGCGTGGAATAGCGTACGACCATTTGGAGAGTCAAGATGATGCCAAAGCCGACTTCATGAAGTTCTCGCAGATGGTCAACAAGAGTTACGTGAAAAATGAGCACAAGGCCAAGCTCGCAGAGTACGGGATTTCGCTGCCCTGATAGGTCAGTGAGTCGCGAGGGACTGTTATCGACCCATAGTGGCCGTGGCTCTTCGAAGTTGCAGGGGCGCCACGGCGCCCCTGTCTAGGATCACGTAGACATCCGTCGCATGATCAACTCACCATCAATGACTTCACCGGTCTCGACGAAGCCTTCGGATGCATAGAGACGTCGCGCGCCGACGTTTTCGGGGTCAACACCAAGGGCGACGCTTGGTCCCCCAGGCAAGGAGTGGAGATGAGCCATGAGCGCTCGCAGGGCCGCACGCCCGTAACCACGGCCTTGGTGGTTGCGATCAATCATCAGGCGGTAGATCCACCGGCTGTTCTCATCCGGATCGAGGGCGTGCATTAGGAAACCTACTAGCTCACCAGTCTGCACGGCCTTTTCCAAATGCTCCGAAACCGTAGAAAAAATCAGATTCCCCCTCTTCCTCGTAGTTCATTTCCCAAACACACTCCCGCCACCTTTTTTCCGTTGCGGGTGCTCTGGCAGGGCTCTAGTCTCGGCGAGCCGTTGCACGTCAACGACGCGGCTTTGACAGGCCGCAACGGAACGCAGGGGCATAGCTTGGCCTTCAATGGCGGCTGTGTGTGGGGCACGTTCGCGTGCGCCGGTCTTCCTGTATTCCACCGGTCTGTCAACCCATACGCAGCTGCCACCCACCTGTTTGACAGCAGGTCGTGTGCAGCACTATCGGGAATACAGGAGTTGCCATGCTGAAAAACGATCTTCGATCCATCTCGCTATCCCTTTCTCAAAGCACGATCCCCAGCCTCAACGCAAATTCAATCCATTCGGATCGTAGCTCACCATCCAATCCCGCTACTCCCACTTTCGATTCAGGTTTTGGGCTTGCGTGTCCAACCCTAAGACGCTGCATTTAAGCCTTTAACCATGTGCTATCTGCGCCGGCCCATTCGCGAGTGAATCCGCACCCACAGAGGTTTTGCGTTGTCGTTGGGGCAGCGGTGTGCCTGCGGGGCGGCGCTGATCATTTCAGGGAGATCGAACAATGACCACGAAGGACATCGAGCCGAGGACGGTGGGCAGGACGAAGTTCTACCAGGGCGAGGGCATGACCGCGCCGCTGTTTTGCATCGAGCCTGGTATCTCGTGCCAGCACGCACGCGAGCAGGCTTCGGAGTTGATGGGGTATGTGCGGGACATGACCCTAACAGGCGTGATGGACGACAAGCCGCAGTTGGTATGGGCGTCGCACTATCTGGCGGCGTTAGCGAAGGCGCTGATGGATGATGCGGAGTTGGGGATGATGGGCTGAGGTCAAGGTGCTTGCTTTGCAGCCCTTGCGCCGCGTTGGGGCGCGAAGCGGCACCGGTCAGGGCCCCGGGGCAACCAGGCGATAGCCTACGCCGGCTTCGGTGATGATGAACCGCGGCGCAGTCGGATCATCCCCCAACTTCTGCCGCACGTGGGCGACGACGATGCGCAGGTAATGGGTGTCATCGACATGCGTCGGCCCCCAGATGTCCTTGAGCAGTTGCTGCTGGGTGATGACGCGGCCGGGGTGGCCGGCGAGCTGGGCGAGCAATGCGTACTCTTTGCGGGTCAGGGCTACTTCCGCACCGTCGAGGGTCACCTTGCGAAACGCAAAGTCCACCACCAAGGGGCCGAAGCTTACGCTCGACTGGACAGCGTCGGCCTGGGACGTCTGGCGCAGCAAGGCGCGGATGCGGGCAAGGAATTCCTGGATGCCGAACGGTTTGGTCACGTAGTCGTTGGCGCCGCCATCGAGTGCGTCGACTTTCTGTACTTCACTCGCGCGCACCGAGAGCACCAGCACTGGCACGGTGCTCCATTCACGCAGCTCGCGCAGCACCTGTTGGCCGTCCATGTCGGGTAGGCCAAGGTCGAGCACCACCATGTCCGGCTTGCTCAGCGCGGCCTGGGCGAGGCCTTCGGCGCCGGTGGCGGCTTCGATGACTTTGTAGCCTTGTGAGGCGAGGCTGATGCGCAGGAACTTGCGGATCTGCGGTTCATCGTCGATGACCAGCAGGGTGGCGGACTGACTCATGGGGCTTCGCTTTCAGGCTCAGGTTGTGGAGGTAACGGCAAGCATAGAGTGATGCAGGTGCCCTGACCATCGATGCCGTCGCCGACGAGGATCTGCCCGCCGTGGGCGCCGATCATGCCTTGGCAGATGGCAAGGCCAAGGCCGGTGCCCTGCCCTCCCCGGTCGCCGCGGGCTGCGGTGTAGAACATGTCGAAAATCTTCTCGCGCTCACTCACCGGAATGCCCGGGCCTTGGTCGCTGACGGCGAAGTGCAGTTGCTCGTTCTGCTCAGAGACTTGCAACGCCAGGCGCCCGTTGACCGGCGAGAAACGGGCCGCGTTTTCCAGCACGTTGACCAGCGCCTGTTCGATCAGCGCCGCATGCACGAACAGCAGCGGCAGCTCGGGCGGCACATCGGTGTGCACACGCAGCGGAGCCAGGACCACGCGCAGGCGGTTGAGGGCGCTGCCGACGATGTCGGCCGGGGCGACCCAGTCGCGGGCGAGCTTGAGGCCGCCGTGGCCGAGACGAGTCATGTCCAAGAGGTTCTGGATATAGCGGTCCAGGCGTTCGGCTTCGTTGCGGGTGCCTTCGAGCAGCTCTTGGCGATCGGCCGGGGGGATGGCGTCGCCCAGGGCCAGCAGGCTGTCGATACTGCCGCGCATGGCGGTCAGGGGGGTGCGCAGGTCGTGGGAAACAGAGGCCAGCAGTGCACTGCGCAGTTGTTCGGTCTCGCCATGCAGGCGCGCGGCCTCCAGTTGCTCGCCCAGGCGGGCGCGAGCCAGGGCCTGGGCCAGGGGTTGGCCGAGAGACATCAACAGGCGTCGGCGTTGGGGGCTTAAGGTCTCCCCTGTGCGTGGGCGCACGCCAAGCAGGGCCAGGGGTTGATCGTCCACCGCGAGCGGCCACCACCACCAACGCCCATCAGGCAGGGTGTCGCTGCCGTGCCCGGCGGCCTGGCCGTGCTGCCAGGCCCATTCGGCGGCAGCGCGTTCGTTGTCGGTCAGTTGCGGTTCGTGGCTGCTGGTGGCTTGCAATAGGCCCTCAGCATTGCGCTCGAGCAGGCAGGCCTGCATGTCCTGCCAGGCGCCCAGGTGCTGGCCGGCGGCGTTGAACACAGCCTGGCGGTCCGTGGCCACGGTGAGACGACGTGAGAGGTCCAGCAGTTGCGTGGTCTCGGCCTGGGTTTCGCGCAGGGCCTGCAACTGACGGCGCTGGCGGGCGGCGAGGTTGCCGGTGAGGCCCGCCATGAGCAGGAAGAACACCAGGGTGAGCACGTCTTCTTCGCGCTGGATGGCGAAGGAGAAGTTCGGCGGGATGAACAGAAAGTCATAGGTGAGAAACGACAGCGCCGCGCAGGCCAGCGCCGGCCCCAGACTGCTGCGCACCGCCACCAGCAGCACGGCAGCGAGGAACACCAAGGAAATATTGGGCAGCGCCAGCACACTGGATACCGCCCACGACAACCCTGCTGCCAGCACGGTGGCCACCAATGCCAGCAGGTAATGGCGCCAGACCCACACGCGCTGCACCGCCGAGGGTGCTGTGCGGGGTTGGGTGTCGCGGTCGAGGACGTTGATTTCCAGGCCGTGGCTTTCTCGCAGCAGGCGCGCGGCCACGCCTGCGCCGAACAAGCGACGGCGCAGCCGATCGCGGGACTGGCCTACCAGTACCAGGCTGGCCCGGCGTTCGCTGGCGTGCTGGATCAGGGTGCGGGCCACTTCGCCGGCACGCAGCACGACCACTTCGCCGCCCAGACGCTCGGCCAGTTGCTGGGCGGCCTGCAGGCGCTGGCGGGCGGTCTCGTCGCGCAGGCGGCCGTTGTCCACGTGCACCAGGCTCCAAGGCAAGTGGCGGCGCTGGGCAACGCGACTGGCATGGCGCACCAGGCGTTCGGCCTGCTCGTCACCGTCCACGCCCACCAGCAGGCGCCCGCGCAGGGCCGGGGCCTCCTGACCGCGCTGGCGGTAGCCGTGGGCGAGGTCGGCATCGACCTGAGCGGCGGCGGTCTGCATGGCCAGCTCGCGAAGGGCGGTGAGGTTGGTCTGGGAGAAGTAGGCGTCGATGGCCGCCCTCGCCTGCTCCGGCACATAGACCTTGCCCTCGCGCAGGCGCATCAGCAGCTCACGCGGTGGGAGGTCGATCAGCACCAGCTCGAAGGCTTCCTGCAGGACCCAGTCCGGCAGGGTCTCGCGGACCTGAACGCCGGTGATGTCGCGGACTTTGTCGTTGAGGCTTTCCAGGTGCTGGACGTTGACGGTGGTGTAGACATCGATGCCGGCAGCGAGCAGTTCCTGCACGTCCTGCCAGCGCTTGGTGTGGCGGCTGCCGGGGGCATTGGTGTGGGCCAGTTCGTCCACCAGGGCCAAGGTGGGGGCGGCCTTGAGCAAGCCGTCGAGGTCCATCTCCTCGAGGGTCACGCCGCGGTAGTCGGTACGCAACAAGGGCTGCTGGGCCAGGCCGCCGAGCAGCGCCTCGGTTTCGGCGCGGCCGTGGGTTTCGACGATCCCGGCCAGCACTTGCACGCCCAGACGTTGCTGGGCGTGGGCGGCCTGGAGCATGGCGTAGGTCTTGCCCACGCCGGGGGCGGCGCCGAGAAATACCTTGAGCTTGCCACGACCTTCGCGCGGCAGGCCCGCCAGGAGCGCATCGGCGCGGGCGGAGTCACTCATGTTTCATCCTTCGATTTCAGAGAGCCTGGAGCCTGCTGTGCAGGCCGCAGGCTTCGCCAGCTCCGATAAGGCTCAGGAGCCGGAGGGCATCGGGGCCAGGCGCTCCAGCGCCTGGTTCAGCGCCAGCACGTTGACCACAGGCGGGCCGATCAATGGGTGGAGGGTGGACGCTTCCACCAACGCTTGCAAGCGCTGCACCGGCACTTGCCGCGCCGACGCCACACGGGGCAGTTGATAGGCCACGGCATCGGGCGGCAGGTGCGGGTCCAGGCCGCTGCCGGAGGTGGTCAGCAAGGCCAGGGGTACAGGGCCTTGCTGGGGTTGATAGAGCGCAGAGGCCTCGGCCTTGACCCGCTCGGCCAGGACCGGATTGCTCGGCGAGAGGTTGCTGGCGCTGCTGGCGACGGTGGCGTAGGCGCCGGCCGACGGGCGCGAGTGGAACCAGGCATCGCCAGTGAAGTCCTGGGCGATCAAGGCCGAGCCGCGCACCCGCCCCTGCTCGTCACGTACCAAGCTGCCATTGGCCTGCTCGGGGAAGGCGACCTGGGCGATGCCGGTCACCGCCAGGGGATACAGCGCGCCGGTGACCAGGGTCATCAGCAGGGCCAGGCTCAGGGCCGGGCGCAGGTAAGTGGTCATGTCCATCTCCTTCAAACCAGGTGCAAAGCGTTGAGCAAGAGGTCGATCGCCTTGATCCCGGCAAACGGCACGATGATGCCGCCCACACCGTAGATCAGCAGGTTGCGTCGCAGCAGGTGGGCCGCGCTCGCCGCCTGGACGCGCACGCCGCGCAGTGCGAGCGGGATCAGCACGACGATGATCAGCGCGTTGAACACGATGGCCGAGAGGATCGCGCTCTGCGGGCTCTGCAGTTGCATGAGGTTGAGCACGCCCAACTGCGGGTAGATCGCGGCGAACAGCGCCGGCAGGATGGCAAAGTACTTCGCCACGTCGTTGGCGATGGAGAACGTGGTCAGCGCACCGCGGGTGACCAGCAGCTCCTTGCCCACCTGGACCACGTCCAGCAACTTGGTCGGGTCGCTGTCCAGATCGACCATGTTGGCCGCCTCGCGCGCGGCCTGGGTGCCATCGTTCATGGCCATGCCGACATCGGCCTGGGCCAGGGCGGGGGCATCGTTGGCGCCGTCCCCGCACATGGCCACCAGACGGCCGTCGTTCTGTTCCTGGCGGATGCGCGCCAGCTTCTTCTCCGGCGTGGCCTCGGCCAGCACATCGTCGACCCCCGCTTCGGCGGCAATGGCAGCGGCGGTCAGCGGGTTGTCGCCCGTCACCATCACCGTACGGATCCCCAGCTTGCGCAGCTCGGCGAAACGCTCGCGAATGCCGGGCTTGACCACATCCTTGAGGTGGATCACTCCCAGCAAACGTTTGTCGATGCACACCAGCAGCGGTGTGCCACCGCTCTGGGCGATACGCTCGACTTCACGGGCCAGCGGCGTGGGCATCTCCAGGCGTTGCAGGCCGACGAAGGCCAACACCGCATCGACCGCGCCCTTGCGATAGCGGCGTTGCTGGAAGTCGATACCCGAGAGCCGCGTCTCGGCACTGAAGGCAATGGCTTCGAACTGGTTGGCCGAAGGTTCGATGAACGCCTGTTGCTGACGTAGGTATTCGACAATCGATTTGCCCTCGGCAGTGTCGTCGGCAAGCGAGGCGAACAACGCGCCCTCCCCCAGTTCCCGCGCGGTGATGCCGGGCGCGGCATGCAGTGCACTGCAACGACGGTTGCCGAAGGTGATGGTGCCGGTCTTGTCGAGCATCAGCGTGTGCACGTCACCCGCCGCCTCCACCGCACGGCCGGAGCGGGCGATGACGTTAAGGCGCACCAGGCGGTCCATGCCGGCGATGCCGATGGCCGAGAGCAGGCCACCGATGGTGGTGGGGATGAGCGTGACCAACAGCGCAGCAAGGAAGATCAGCGGCAGGCTGCCACCCGAGAAATGGGCGAACGGCTGTAACGTCACCACCACGATCAGGAAGATCAACGTCAGGCCGATCAGCAGGATATCCAGGGCGATTTCGTTGGGGGTCTTCTGGCGTTTGGCGCCTTCGACCAAGGCGATCATGCGATCCAGGGTCGACTCGCCGGGGTTGCTGGTGATGCGGATCAACAGCCAGTCCGAAACCAGGCGGGTGTTGCCGGTCACCGCCGAGCGGTCGCCGCCGGACTCACGGATCACAGGGGCCGACTCGCCGGTGATGGCCGCCTCGTTGACCGCAGCGATGCCTTCGAGCACCTCGCCGTCACCGGGAATCAACTCGCCGGCAACGACCTTGACCACATCGTCCTTGCGCAGCTGGGTGGCGGGCACGGTCTCGAAGCGGCCATCGACGGTGCGACGCTGGGCGGTCAGGCCCTGACTGCCGGCCTTGAGGCTGTCGGCACGGGCCTTGCCACGGCCTTCGGCCAAGGCTTCGGCGAAGTTGGCGAACAGCACGGTGAACCACAGCCACAGGGCGATCTGCAGGGCTACGCCGGTCCCCACGCCACTGCCGGGGACGAAGCACAGCAGCGTGGTCAGCAGCGCGGTCAGGGCGACCACCAACATCACCGGAGAGCGTTTGAGTTGGCGGGGGTCGAGCTTGACGAAAGCCTGGACCAGGGCCGGACGCCAGAGCGCGGCGAAGCGGGTCTGGTCCACGGCGGTGCGGTTGGCTTTGACATTAGGAATAGGCATGTTCATGGGAGGTCCTCAGAAGCCCAGGCTCAGGTGTTCGGCAATCGGCCCGAGGGCCAAGGTCGGCAGGAAAGTCAGGCCACCGACCAGCACAATGGTCACCAGCAGCAGGACCACGAACAGCGGGCCATGGGTGGGGAAGCTGTTCAGCCCCTGGGGCGCGCTCTTCTTCGCTGCCAGGCTGCCAGCCAGGGCGAGCACCGGCAGGATGTAGCCGAAGCGGCCGATAAGCATGGCCAGGCCGATCATCAGGTTGTGGTACGGCGTGTTGGCACCGAAACCGGCGAACGCCGAACCGTTGTTGGCGGTGCCGGAGGTATAGGCATAAAGCAGTTGGCTGAAGCCGTGGGCACCGGGATTGGTCACGGCACTGGCAGGCCCGGGGAGGCTCGCGGTGATGGCGCCGAGCACCAGCACACCCACCGGCATCACCAGCAAGGTCGCCACCAGCAGTTGCACCTCCCGCGCCTGGAGCTTCTTGCCCAAGTACTCTGGCGTGCGACCGATCATCAGGCCCGCCAGGAACACGGCGATCAGCACGAACAGCAACATGCCGTAAAGGCCTGCGCCGACGCCGCCGAAGATCACCTCGCCGACCATCATATTGACCATGGCCACCATGCCCGTGAGCGGGTTGAGGCTGTCATGCATGGCATTGACCGAACCGTTCGAGGCGGCGGTGGTGGTCACGCTCCATAGCACCGAGGCGGTGGTGCCGAAGCGGCTTTCCTTGCCTTCGAGCGGCGCGGTCTGTTGTACCTGGGCGCTTTCCAAGGCAGGGTTGGGCTGTTGCTCGGACCATAGCGCCGTAGCGCCGCCGATCAGGAACAGGCCCAGCATGCAGGCGAGGATCGCCCGGCTCTGGCGCAAGTCTTTGACGTAATGGCCGAAGGTGAACACCAGCGCTGCCGGAATGAGGATGATCGATGCCACCTCGAACAGATTGCTCCAGGCTGTGGGGTTCTCGAACGGGTGCGCCGAGTTGACGCCGAAAAAGCCGCCGCCGTTGGTGCCCAGTTGCTTGATGGCGATCTGGCTGGCGGCCGGGCCAAGGGGAAGTGCCTGGTCGCTGCCTTGCAAGGTCAGTGCGTGGGCGTAGTCGGCGAAGGTTTGCGGCACGCCCTGCCACACCAGCAGTAGTGCCAGCACCAGGCACAGTGGCAGCAGCACGTAGAGGGTGGCGCGGGTCAAGTCGACCCAGAAATTGCCTAACGTGGTGGTGGAGCGACGGGCAATCCCTCGGCACAGGGCGACCAGCACGGCAAGACCGGTGGCGGCGCTCACGAAGTTCTGCACAGTCAGGCCGATCATCTGGCTCAGGTAGCTGACCGACGCTTCACCGCTGTAGGCCTGCCAGTTGGTGTTGGTCATGAAACTGACTGCAGTGTTGAACGCCAGCGTCCATTCCTGCCCCGGCAGCTGCTGCGGGTTCAGCGGCAGATACCCCTGGAGCAGGAGCACGGTGAACAGCAATACGAAGCCGACCAGGTTGAAGGCCAGCAAGGCCAGGGTGTATTGCTTCCAGTTCTGCTCCTGCTCGGCGCGTACACCGGCCAGGCGGTAGCAACCGTGCTCCAGCGGGCCGAGCACCGGTGTCAGCCAGGTGCGCTGCCCTTCCATCACCTTGAAGCAAAAGCGCCCGAGCCAAGGTGCTGGCAGCAGCACGATGGCGAAGAACGCCAACAGCAATAGGTAGTCGTAACTGTGCATGGCCGCCCCTTAACTGCGATCGGCGCGCAGCAGCGCCACCAGCAGGTACATCGCCAACGCCACTGCCAGCAGCAGTGACACCCCGTCCAGCATGTTCATGTGCGCATCTCCCTTGGTACGGCGCATGGGCCGCTTTAGGGAAATTGTCCGAGGGAGGGGCGTAAAGGGACGAGATGGGGGGTGGGGTCAGGGCATAAAGAGTGCGTAAAGATCAGCCTTTTCGGCAGCCGCCATCGTCGCGGGTACCCCGCAAGGATGGCGGCATGGAGAGCCTTGGCCTGACTACCGCTGGGGTGTCTGCTGCCCCGCGTTACGGCTCCAGTCCAGCAGCAGGCTATAGCCCACCGCCAGCAAGGTCGGCCCGATGAACAGGCCGATGAAGCCAAAGGCGATCAGCCCGCCGAACACCCCGAGCAGCACGATCACCAACGGCAGGTTGCCACCGCGGCTGATCAAGTACGGCTTGAGGACGTTGTCGACGCCGCTGATGATGAAGGTGCCCCACAGGCCGAGGAACACCGCCATGCCGTACTCACCCTTCCACACCAGCCAGCCGGTGGCAGGTATCCAGGCCAGCGGCGGCCCCATGGGAATCAGGCTGAGCATGAAGGTCACCAGCCCCAGCACGATGGCGCCCGGCACACCGGCGATCAGGAAGCCGATCAAAGCCAGCAAGCCTTGGGCCGCGGCAGTGCCGATCACGCCGTTGACCACGCGCTGCACGGTGCCAGCCACCAGGTCCAGGTAATACTCGGCGCGTTCCCCCATCAACCGCTGCAACAGGCGCAGCACGAAGGCCGCCAGGCGCGGCCCGTCACGGTAGAAGAAGAACACGAACACCAGGCTCAGGGTCAGCTCCAACGCGCCGCTGCCAATCTGCGCACTGCGCGCCAGAAGCCAGTTGCCGACCTGCCCCAGGTGCGGCTTGACCGAGGCCAGCAAGGCCGCGCCCTGTTGATCCATGGAATCCCACCAGCGCACCAGTCGCTCCCCCACCAGGGGGATGCTGCCCAGCCAGTCGGGGGCGTCGGGCAAGCCGTCGACCTGCACGTCCCGGATGAACGCGGTGGCATCACGGATGTGGTCGGCCAGATTGAAGCCGAGCCACACCAGCGGCAAGGCCACCACCAGGATCCACACGGCGGTCAGTAGGCTCGCGGCGAGCGTTTCGCGCCCGCCCAGCACGCGGGTGAGCAAGCGCATCAGCGGCCAACTGGCGAAGGCCAGGATGGCGCCCCAGAGCAATGCCGAAATGAAAGGCGCCATCACCCACAACCCGGCCCCGAGCAGGGCCAGCAGCAGGATCTGGATCAGCAGGCGGTCATTGTTGGGCATGGAGGGACTCATTCAACGGATCAGCTCAAGGTGCAGGCCATCGGTGGGTGCCGTCCCGACTTCCAGGCGGGTACTGCGCACGCCGGCGTTTACCAGTTGCTCGCGCCAGGCTTCGGCCTGGGCGCCGCTGAGGCTGGCGCGCAGGGTGCTGTCCAGGTTCAGGCTGCGCCCGAGCAAGGCCACCCAGGTGGGCTGCGGTGCGGCAAGGTCAGGGTAGTCCAGCTTGCCGGTGTCGCGCAGTTCGCGCAGCACCGTGGCTGGTGTCGGCAACAGCTCGCCCAGAGGCTGGTCGGCCACGAACTCCTCGACATGCAGGTAGGCGCGGCGATTGCCACGGGTGACGCTGTAGAGCGAGACCAAGGTGTCGGCCTCTTCGGCGGAGCGGCGCAGGAGGATGAACGCCTGTTGCTCGTCACCACCATTGAGGCGGGCATTGGCGAATACTTCGTTGGCCCACAGGCTGGCTTCGCCGCAATCGCGGCCCTGGCACCAGAACAGCGGATAGCCCCCCTCGCGCTGCAAGGCCTCGCGGGCACTGGTGAAGGCCTCGCGGGCAGTCCGTTCGACAGGGAGCTCATAGGTGACGGAACTGACCTGACCGCGGCTTTCGACTTTTTCGTCCACCCTCAGGCGGCCGCTGATCTTGCGTAAAGGGCCCATGGGATAGACCCGCTCCTGCTCCACGGCCGGACGCTGGTCGACCACTTTGGCATCCACCGGCACGGGCAGGCTGCCGGCCCACGACAAGGGGCTGGCCAAGCCCAGGCAAACGGCGATCAGTGTGCGCGTGATCATCGGCCACCTGTCACGCACAGGGCGCCGATGGGGTAATCCAGGATGTCTGGCATGTGCATGGTTGTCTCCGTGTTCAACCCGCCAAGCCTCGACACTTGTCCTGTGCAAGTCAAGAAAAGCCGAAGAAGCGATTGAAACAGTCTGCAACAAGGGTTGCGCCCGGTTCGTCATTCAAATGCAGGTGATGGCCACCGGGCAGCGTGACCTGCTCAAAGGGTAGCTGCTCCAGCAAGGCTGTGTGCTGCGCGAGCATGCCATCGGCCGCCACCACCAGGCAGGCCGGGCACGCGACCCGATGCACGAAGGCCATGGCCTGCGCCTCGTTCAGGCGTATCGGTGATGGCAAGGTCAGGCGGCTGTCGCTGCGCCAGCTGTAGCCGCCCGGCACCGGCATCAGGCCACGCTGGGCCAGCAGCTCGGCGGCTTCGCGGCTGACCGCGACCATGCCTTTCATGCGCGCCTGCACGCCATCTTCAAGGGTCGCGTACACCGACTTGTGCTTGCCATCCAAGCGCAGTTGCGCCTGCAGCGCCATGCCCAGGCGTTCGGCGGCGTCCTGCTCGCGGGCCGTGGGCGGGATCACGCCGTCGATCAACGCCAGGTGGCTGATGCGATCGGGCAAGGCTCCCGCCAGCTGCACGCTGATGATTGCGCCCAACGAGTGTCCGAGCAGACCAAAGCGCTTCCAGCCCAGTTGCTCGGCCACCCGCAGCACATCGTGGGCGTAGTCGGCCAAAGCGTAGCCGGCGCCGACAGGGCGATGCTCGGAATAGCCATGCCCGGCCAGGTCCAGGGCGACTACGCGCAGCCCGTCGAGGCGCGGCGCCAGGCGGGCGAAGCTGTTGGCGTTGTCTAGCCAGCCATGCAAGGCGATCACCGGCAGACCGTCATCCGGCCCGAACAGGTGCGCCGCCAGCTCGATATGGCCGAGGCTCAGACGGATCTCTTCGACATGCGTGCTCATGCTCGACTCCAGCGATCGAACAGGCCCTTGATCAAGTGCGCTGTATCCCCCGGCCGCTCCAGCGGGAACATGTGCCCACCGGGCAGGCTGTGGTATTCGCCCCGGGGAATGCCGCGCACCGCCAGGGCATGGTGGCGGCGGATCACCCGGCTCTGGTCGCCACGCACCACCGCCAGCGGTACCTGCAGCTGGCGCGCTGGCGCCGGGCTGACGTGGGGGATACTGCGGTAGATGTCGATCTCGGTCGTGGGGTCGAAGCGCAGGCGCAAGCCCTCCTGGGTGGCTTGCAGGCCGTGCTCCAGATACGCCTCCAGGCAATCGGGGTCGAAGTGGCGGAACAACGTCTTGCCGGCGAAGTAGGCCCGTGCGCTGTCACGGTCGGGGAATGCCTCGCGACGCCCCAGGGTTCGCCCGGCCGGGGTGATGCGGTCGATGAAGCCCAGGCGCTTGGCCGCGCGGATCATCCACTGGTCGGCGCGGGTCAGCACAGGCGAATCGAGCATTACCACGCCTCGGTAGTACTGCGGGCAACGTAGCGCGGCATGCAGGTGCAGAAGGCCACCCAGGGAATGGCCGACGCCCCAGACCGGCTGCCCCTGCTGGGCCAGGTGGTGAAGCAACTCATCGACCAGGTTCTGCCAGTTGTCGTTGACCGGGAATCGCGGGTCGTGGGCATGTTGCGCCAGGTGCTGGACCTGGTAGTCCGGCGCCAGGGCGGCGAACAACTTGCCGTAGGTGGCCGAAGGGAAGCCATTGGCGTGGGCGAAGAAGATCTGCTGCGACATGGCGGCCTGGTCTGAATGGGAAGTGATGGCCCATTGTCGGCATGGCGTGCTGGGGCGGCAACGTTCGGAAAGGTCATCGCTGAGGGCGATCCGGACATGCCTGGCATGTGTGTCGCCTTCTTCGCGCGTGAACCCGCGAAGAAGGCACCGTCAACAGCCAGGGTCAGCCGGCGTGATACAGCCCCTGCAAGGTCATCAACCCAGCCAGCGGCCAGTCCCCTTCCAGCTCAGCCAGGCTCGCTGTGCTCAGCGGCGCCGGTTGTTGGCCATGGCCGTGTTCGAGCATGCCTACCAAGGTGCCGACCAAGGGTTGGTGACTCACCAGCAGCACGTGCTCCAGGCCCAGTTGGTCCAGCTCGCCGATCACCTGCCCGACATCGCTGTCGGGGGTGAGCCAAGGCACGGTACGCACCGGCTCATCCAAGCCCAAGGCGTCGTGCACCAGAGCGGCTGTCTGCTGGGCTCGAACGTACGGGCTGGCGATGATCGCCTGCAGCGGTTGGCCCAACAGGCGCGCGGCACTACGCAGCACCTGCTCGCGACCATGGTTGGTCAGGCGCCGCTCGGCGTCGGTGTTGGCGCGTGGCTCGGCCTCGCCGTGGCGCAGCACCCAGACCTTCACAGCTTGGGCTCCTGATCACGCACCGGATGAGGCGCCGAGGCAACTTCGTGAGGCACTTCGCCTTCAGGGGCGCGAGGGGTCGGCCAGTCGGCGAACGGCCAGGGCTTCTGGTCGCTGTGGAAGGTGCCAAAGCGGCCGATCTGCGCCAGGAACTGGCTCAGGCTGTCGCCGAAATTCATCAGGCTACCGCTGGGCGCGCCATAGACCAGGCGGTAGATCAGCTGGACCAGCACCAGGCCACCCAGCAACAGTTGCGCCATGTGCCAGACCAAGAGGAACACCAGCATCCACAGTACCCGCAGGATGATCGATTCGCGCTGGGCGCGGTTGGCTGTGTCGTTCATGCATGTGCTCCGGGATCAATTGAAACCGCTGATGGAAATGAAATCGACGTCGGTCTTGGGCTCGGCGCGCATCAGGTGCTCGATCACCTGGTTCAGCGTACGCCCCTCGAAGAGGATCGCGTGCAGGCCAGCCACCAGCGGCATGTACACCTGTACCTCCTGGGCCTTGGCCTTGAGTACCTTGAGGGTGTTGACCCCTTCGGCCACCTCGCCCAGGCGACTCACCGCCTGCTCCAGGCTCAGACCCTGGCCCAGGGCATGGCCGACCTGATAGTTGCGGCTCTTGGGCGAGGAGCAGGTGACGATCAAGTCGCCAACCCCGGCCAGGCCCAGGAAAGTCATGGGGTTGGCGCCCTGGCTCACGGCGAAGCGGGTCATCTCGGCCAGCGCGCGGGTGATCAGCATGCTCTTGGTGTTCTCGCCCATGCCCAGGGCGACGGCCATGCCGGCAATGATGGCGTAGACGTTCTTCAACGCGCCGCCGAGTTCGACGCCGAAGCGGTCGGCGCTGGCGTAGACGCGGAAGGTGCGGCCATGCAACACCGCCTGCACACGTTGGCAGAGGGCTTCGTCCTCACTGGCGACCACGGTGGCGGTCAGGGCGTGTTCGGCGATCTCGCGGGCCAGGTTCGGCCCCGACAGCACGCCGATGCGGGCCTCGGGCGCGATCTCTTCGAGGATCTGGCTCATCAGCTTGAAACTTTGCGCCTCGATGCCCTTGGTCAGGCTGACCAGACCCTTGCCGCGCAACAGTTCGGCATGGGGCGCCAGCACGCTGCGCAAGGCGCTGGAAGGTAGCGCGACGAAGATCAGGTCGCAGGCCTGCAACGTGGCCAGCAGGTCGTTGACAGGTTCCACCCCGTCCTGCAGGCGAATGCCTTTGAGGTAGCGAGGATTCTCGCGATTGACGCGCATGGCCTCGGCCTGCTCGGGGTCACGCATCCATTGCCGGACCGGCACGCCGTTTTCGGCCAGCAAGTTCGCCACGGCGGTGCCGAAGCTGCCGCCCCCAAGAACTGCAACAGGTTGCTGTTCAGTCATATCCAATCCGTTAAAGCCAATAAGTTAAGTTGGCGACCGGGGCATTATACGGCGCGCATGCGACAGAGCCAGTGGCAGTGCCCAGCCCTGCGTATGGATATCAAATCGCACTGGCAAAACCCAAGCGGTCAGTTAACATGCCTGTTTCATCTCTGAAACAAGGCCGTACCGTGTTCCCTGGCACGCCACCTTACCCTCGCCTGCTGTTGCTGACTGCCCTCTTGGGCGGCCCGGCCCTGGCCGATGACATGTTCCTCGACAACCAGGACCTGCCGCAGGTTCTGACCGCGACACGCCTGAAACAATCCCCGGCCGCCGTACCTGGCAGCATGACGGTGCTCGACAGCGAACTGATCCGCGCCAGCGGCGCACGCGACATTCCCGAGCTGATGCGCCTGGTACCCGGCATGATGGTGGGCTACGTCGCCGGCAACCAGCCGACCGTCAACTACCATGGCAGCAACGTCAACGACGCGCGGCGCATGCAAGTGCTGATCGATGGCCGCTCGGTGTATCGCGCAGGCCTTGCCACGGTGGACTGGAGCGACATCCCGCTGGCCATCGAGGACATCGACCGGATCGAGGTATTCCGCGGCCCCAACACCGTGAGTTACGGGGCCAACGCCTTGATGGCCGTGGTCAACATCCTCACCCGCAACCCCGCCGACAGCCATGGCACCCGCGTGAAGGTGACCCGCGGCCAGGACGGCATCAACGATTACTACGCCAGCCAGGGCTTCGGCTGGGAAGGCGGCGACATGCGCCTGTCGCTGTCCGGCATGCAGGATGATGGCTTCGACGAGGACCAGTTCGGCAACGACTACCGCGACAGCCGCCGCCTCAACCGCTTCAACCTCAGCGCCAGCCACAACCTGGCGGTCAACCAGACCCTTGAATGGCAACTGGCGGCCAAGGAAGGGAGCAATCAGCGGCCCTATACCTATCAGCCGGTGTTTCCCTTCGTGACCGCCCGAGGCGACAACGCCGACGTCAATGCCAAGGACTATGCGGGCTCGATGCGCTGGAACATCGATTTCAATCCCGAACACAGCCTGTATATCCAGGGCTCGGCCCAGCACTTCGACCGGCAACAGGTCTGGCTGGCCTGCGATGCGGCCATCGCCTTCAGCCCGGAGCTGACGCGGCTCTGGCAGATCAACCCGGACTATGCCGAGCAAGTGGCACGCAACGCCAACAACCCGCCCCCCAGCAGCGACCCCGTGCAGAACGCCCTGCGCGACCAGATCGCCAGCCAATGGGCCAATGGTGGTCGTGAAGTGGTTTGCGGCGATGTGGATCAAAGCACTCGGGAAACCCGCTTCGATCTCGAGGTCCAGGACACCCTGAGCCTGACCGACAACCTGCGTCTGCTCAGCGGAATGAACTACCGTTATGATCGCGCCGACTCGCAGACCTACTTCAACGGCAGCCTGGACGACCAGACCTGGCGCCTGTTCGGTCAACTGGAGTGGCGCGCCGACGAGCACTGGATTCTCCAGGGTGGCGCGATGTTCGAGGACTCGCGCCTGTCGGGCAGCTCGCTCACCCCGCGCATGGCGGTCAACTACCTGATCACCCCGCGTCACGGTTTGCGCGCGGTGTACTCCGAGGCGGTGCGCTCGCCGGACATGTTCGAGAACAACGTCAACTGGAGCTACACGGTCAACAACCTGACCCCCAACGTGTATGGGTTGCAGCACGGCGAATACTTCGTCAAGACCCGCGGCCCTGGCGACCTCGAACAAGAGCGCATGCGCTCGCGGGAGCTGGGCTACAACGGCAATTTCAGCGACATCGATTTGAACATGGATGTGAAGTTGTTCTATGACGAGATCACCGGAATGATCAGCGAGCCGTTGCGCAACAACCAGTACATCGCCAGCAACGCCAACAAGGCCCGCTTCAGCGGCAGCGAAGCGCAGCTGGACTGGCGCCCTACCCTGCGTGACCGACTGCGCCTGACCTACGCCTACGTCGATGCCTGGGCCAGCAACCCCAGCGACCGACGCCTGAGCGCGCGCAACAGTGGCTCGGCCGGCTGGATGCGCGAATGGGGCCAGGGCTGGTCCAGCGCCCTGTTCTACTACGGTGACGACGCACTCAACCAGTACCGCTACGAACGCCTCGACCTGCGCGTGGCCAAACGCTTTCGCATCCAGGGCAGCAATCTTGAGCTGGCCGCGCTCTGGCAGCAGCGCCTGGACGACGAGCCGGTCACCGTGCCGCAGAACCGCTACGACAGCCGTCACCGCTTGAGCGTGAGCGCGGAGCTGGAGTTCTGATGGCCTTGTTGCTGCGCCTGTTGCTGTTCTGCCTGTGGCCTTTGGGCGCGGTATCAGCCAGCGAGATTCTGTTGGTAGGCGCCAGCGACCAACCAGGCGTACGTAGCTTCGTCTCCGCCCTGGAAGCGCGCCGTCCCAACGACCAGGTGCATTTCAAGACCGTCGACGCCCTGCCCAAGCCAGGGCAGTTGAAGGCTGATGTGCGCCTGGTGCTGCTCGACAGCGCAGCATTCGAATGGCGCCTGGGCGAGGCCGCTGGCCCTCCGGCGCTGGCCTTGCGGGTCAGCCGGGTACAGGCGGAACAACGCCTGGGAAAGTCGCGTCCCGCCTACCTGTGCCTGTTGTGGAGCGATCCACCGCCTGGTCGGCAATTGCGCCTGACGCGCTACTTGTTGCCACAGGCGCGACGAATCGGTGTGCTGTACGGCGAACATAGCCGCTTCATGCTTGACGAACTGCGCCTGGCCGCCCGCCCGCTGGGCCTTGAGATCGTCGCACAGGACTGGCCGGACCCGCGCGACAGCCGCCCGCTGCAACACCTGCTGAGCAACAGCGATGTCCTGCTGGGGATCGACGACCCCGACCTGTACAACTCCAAGACCGCCAAGAACGTCCTGCTGAGCAGCTATGGCCGGCAGATGGCGCTGATCGGTCCCAACGCAGGTTTTGTCCGCGCCGGGGCGCTGGCCAGCACCTTCAGCGACCAGGACGACTGGCTAGCGGTGCTCGACCAATTGCTCGACCGCTCGCCCACCAGTTGGCCGCGCAGCCACTACCCCACGCACTATGGGGTCAGCGGCAACCAGCAAGTGGCTCGCGCCCTGGGGCTGGAGCCGATCGACCCCAAGGCCGCCGCCGTGGTCCTGGCCGAAGGAGAGCCCACCCCATGAGCAACCGCCTGAGCTGGGACATCCACACCCGCACCCAGATCATCAGCCTGGGCCCCGCCCTGTTGCTGACCCTGCTGCTGATCAGCTTCTTCACCTTCGTGCGTCTGCAGGACCTGCGCCAGGAGCTCAACCATACCGGGCAACTGATCGCCAACCAGTTGGCTCCCGCCTCCGAATATGGCGTGATTTCCGGCAACAATGAGGTACTCGAAAGCCTCATGCGCGCGACCCTGAGCATTCCGCACGTACGCTTTCTCGAGGTGCAGGACAGCCGCAACCACATCCTGGTGTACGTCGAGCAGAACGGCGAGAACGTCAACCGTGCCCAGCGCGTGGAAGTGTTCCAGGCGCCGATCCGCCTGCAGCAGATCCGCCTGGACAACGACTTCTTGCAACAGGGCAACGCGCCTGCTCCCAGCATTGGCGATGACTATCTGGGGCGGGTGATCGTGGGCATGTCCGACGATGCCTTCAGCCAGCGCCAGCAGGAAATCGTGATAAAGGCCGGCATCCTGGCCCTGTTCGCCTTGCTGTTCACCTTCCTGCTCGCCCGCCGCCTGGCCATGAGCCTGGCCAAGCCGATCAGCGACATGGGCCATGCGGTCAAGGCCATCCAGAAGGGCGAGTTCCAGACCCAAGTGCCGGAAGTCGACGACAGCGAGCTGGGGCACCTGGCCCGACACATCAACAACCTGGCTAGTGCCCTGGAGAAAGCCAGCACCGAGCAGAAGCAGGCCATGGCGCAGATGATTCAGGCGCGTGAGGAGGCCGAGCAAGCCAACCGGACCAAATCGGAGTTCCTGGCGATGATGAGCCATGAACTGCGCACCCCCATGAACGGTGTCCTGGGCATGCTGCAACTGCTCGAGACCACCCCGCTGACCAGCGAGCAGGCTGACTACACCGCCGTGGCCAGCGAATCCACCGGGCATCTGCTCAAGGTGATCAACGACATCCTTGACTTCTCGCGGATCGAGCGCACCACGCTGGAACTCGAACACATCGCCTTCAACCTGGGCGAGCTGATCAGCAGCAGCGTTCAGTCGTTCCAGCACAGCGCCCAGCAGCGCGGGCTGGGCCTGCATTTGCAGCTCCCCCAAGGCATCGACCAGTTGCAGGTCACAGGCGATCCGACACGGATCCGCCAGATATTGCTGAACCTGATCGGCAACGCCTTGAAATTCACCGAACACGGCCAAGTGGAAGTGGAGGCCCGCTGGCGGGCCCTGGATGCCCAACAGGTGTGGTTCACCTGCGCGGTGCGTGACACCGGCATCGGCATCGACAGCGACCGCCTGGAGATGATGTTCGTGGCCTTCCAGCAGGCCGACAGCTCGATTTCCCGTCGCTATGGCGGCACAGGCCTTGGCCTGGCGATCGCACGGACCCTCGCCGAGCGCATGGGCGGGCAGTTGCGCGGCGAAAGCCGCGAAGGGCTGGGCTCGACCTTCACCCTGGAAATGCCTTTGGCCCTGGCCAGCGCCACGGCGACCTTGCTGCCGGCCCAGGACGTCGAAGGCCAAGCGGCCTGGGAAGGCGGGCAGATCCTGCTGGTAGAAGACAACCCGGTCAACCAGAGCGTCATCGAGGCCATGCTGCGCAGCCTGGGCTTCGAAGTCGTCACCGCCCTCGATGGTCTTCAGGCCGTCGAGCAGGTGCGTGAACAACGCTTCGCCGCCGTGCTGATGGACTGCCGCCTGCCCGTTGTGGACGGCTACGAGGCCACTCGGCGCATCCGCCTGCTGCCCAACGGCGCGCAGGTGCCGATCATCGCCCTCACGGCCAACGCGCTGCAGGGCGATCGCGAGCGATGCCTGGCAGCGGGGATGAACGACTACCTGAGCAAGCCTTTCAAACGAACGGAACTGCAGCAGGTGCTGCAACGCTGGTTATCCGGACGGACAGCCGCGACTGGCGATTAACGCCGAAATGCGGCAGTCTAGGGAGATGGAGGCCAGAACGCGGCTTGTCCGGTGTCGGTGACGGGTCGCCCGACGACGCAAAGCAACCGAATTAACCGCCGTGGCCACTAGACAGGACCTGCATAGGCCCTGAAAATAAGCGTTTCAGTGCACACCTGTACTTCTTTGCCAGGTGCGCTGTGACTTTCACCACAACGCAATAGTCTACCTGTAGGCTGCCGTCTCGGACTCAACCGCCGAGCCGGCCGGGAAGATTCAGCCCCAGCCGCACGGGGATTATTGAGGAGCTCGCATGACCAAACAAAACGCCTTTACTCGGGAAGATTTGCTGCGCTGCAGTCGCGGTGAGCTGTTCGGCCCAGGTAATGCGCAACTGCCCGCCCCGAACATGCTGATGGTCGATCGCATCACCCATATCAGCGCCGAAGGCGGCAAGTACGGCAAAGGTGAATTGGTCGCCGAGCTGGATATCAATCCGGACCTGTGGTTCTTCGCCTGCCACTTCGAGGGCGACCCCGTCATGCCAGGCTGCCTGGGCCTGGATGCCATGTGGCAACTGGTCGGTTTCTTCCTTGGCTGGCAGGGTCTGCCAGGCCGCGGCCGCGCCTTGGGCTCGGGCGAAGTGAAATTCTTCGGCCAGGTACTGCCTTCGGCCCAGAAAGTCACCTACAACATTCATATCAAGCGCGTCCTGAAGGGCAAGCTGAACATGGCCATCGCCGATGGCTCGGTCAGCGTCGACGGCCGCGAGATCTACACCGCCGAAGGCCTGCGGGTCGGCGTGTTCACCTCCACTGACAATTTCTAAGGGTTATTCGCATGCGCCGCGTCGTTATCACTGGTCTGGGCATCGTATCGTGCCTGGGCAATGACAAAGCTACCGTCACCGAAAACCTGCGCAACAGCCGTCCGGGTATCCGTTACAACCCGGAATACAAGGAAATGGGGCTGCGTAGCCAGGTTTCCGGTTCCATCGACCTCAACCTCGAAGAGCTGATCGACCGCAAGGTCTACCGCTTCGTCGGCCATGCCGCTGCCTACGCCTACCTGGCCATGCAGGACGCGATCAAGGACGCCGGTCTGACCGAGGAGCAAGTCTCCAACCCGCGTACCGGCCTGGTTGCAGGTTCCGGCGGCGCCTCCACCCTGAACCAGATGGAAGCCCTGGATACCCTGCGCGAGAAAGGCGTCAAGCGCGTCGGCCCGTACCGCGTCACCCGCACCATGGGCAGCACGGTATCGGCGTGCCTGGCCACCCCGTTCAAGATCAAGGGCATCAACTACTCGATCTCGTCGGCATGCGCCACCTCCGCACACTGCATCGGCACCGCCCTGGAGCAGATCCAGTGGGGCAAGCAGGACATCGTCTTCGCCGGCGGCGGTGAAGAAGAGCACTGGAGCCAGTCGTTCCTGTTCGATGCCATGGGCGCCCTGTCGACCAAGCGCAACGAAACCCCTGAACTGGCCTCGCGAGCCTATGACGCTGACCGCGATGGCTTCGTCATCGCCGGTGGTGGCGGCATGGTCGTGGTCGAGGAGCTGGAACACGCCCTGGCCCGTGGCGCCAAGATCTATGCCGAAATCGTCGGCTACGGCGCAACTTCCGACGGCTACGACATGGTTGCCCCGAGCGGCGAAGGCGCGATCCGCTGCATGCAGCAGGCGCTGGCCACCGTCGACACCCCGATCGACTACCTCAACACCCACGGCACCTCGACTCCGGTCGGTGACGTCGCCGAGATCAAAGGTGTACGTGAAGTGTTCGGCGACAAGGCTCCGAAGATCAGCTCGACCAAGAGCCTGTCCGGCCACTCCCTGGGTGCCGCAGGCGTACACGAGGCGATCTACTGCCTGCTGATGATGGAAAACAACTTCATCGCCGGCTCCGCCAATATCGACGAGCTGGACCCGGAGGTCGCCGACCTGCCGATCCTGCGCCAGACCGAAGAAAACGCCAAGATCGACACGGTCATGAGCAACAGCTTCGGCTTCGGTGGCACCAACGCCACCCTGGTGCTCAAGCGCTGGACTGGCAAGTAACAGCCTGACCTCGCTGCAACGAAAACGCCCCGACTGGTTCGGGGCGTTTTCGTTTGGCTGCAAGAACAGAGCGAGGGCCTTGCCCTTGCTGGGCTACACCGAAAACCTGTGCACCAGTGCGTTCAGATCCACCGCCAGCTGCGACAAGGCCTGGCTCGCCGCCGAGGTCTGCTCGGCCCCCGCCGAGGACTGGTGCGCCAGGTCGCGGATGGTGGTCAGGTTGCGATCCACTTCTCGGGCCACCTGAGCCTGCTCTTCCGATGCACTGGCGATCACCAGGTTGCGTTCGTTGATCCGCGCTATGGCCGCCGTGATCGCCTCCAACGCCTCGCCCGCGGCATGGGCACCCTCGAGGGTCGAACGCGCCCGCTCATTGCTTTGTTGCATGCCGTGCACGGCACGTTCGGTGCCGGCCTGGATGGCAACGATCATCTGCTCGATCTCGCGGGTAGACGTCTGTGTGCGGTGGGCCAACGCCCTTACCTCATCAGCCACCACCGCAAAGCCACGCCCCGCCTCTCCCGCCCGCGCCGCCTCGATAGCGGCATTGAGCGCCAACAGGTTGGTCTGTTCAGCAATAGCACCTATCACATCCAGCACCTTGCTGATGTCCTGAACCTGCTGGGCCAGCTGCCCGACCTCATCGGCATTGTCGGCCACGCCCGCCGCCAGGGACTCGATGGCATGCACGGTCGCCTGCACCTGTTCACGCCCCTGGCGGGCGATACGGTCGGACTCGCGGGAGGCTTCTGACGTCGCTACCGCATTGCTCGCCACCTCCTCCACTGCCGAGGTCATCTGGTTGACGGCCGTCGCCGCCTGTTCGATTTCCTGGCTCTGTTGCTGCAACCCTCGGGTAGCGTCCTCGGTAACCGCACTGAGCTGCTCGGAAGCTGAAGCCAATTGTCCCGCCGAATCGGAAATTCGTCCGATGGTGTCACGCAGGCTCTGCTGCATGACCTTGAGCGCCGCCTGCAAGCGCGCAGGCTCGTCCTCGCCCTGCACAGTGATCTGCGGCGTCAGGTCGCCCTTGGCGACCGTCTCGGCCACCTGTAACGACTGCCCCAGCGGCCGCACGATACTGCGTGTCAGGGCCAGCGCCAGGACCACGGTCATGGTCACCGCCACCAGTAACAATCCCCACACCCAGACCTTGGCCCCTGCGTAGACCGCCTCGGCAAGATCCGTGGCGCGATCGGCATGGTGGATGTTCAGCTCGATCAGTTCGTTGAGGGTCGCGGTCATCTGGTCAGCGAACTGGTTCATCTCGCCGTTGACCAAGGTCGCGGCCGCATCGGTGCGCCCTTCGCCCGCCAGTTGCATTACCTGGCCCTGCAGGTCCAGGTATTGGCGTTCAAGCCCTTGGTAGCGAGTGAGCAGCGTGTGCTCTTCCGGCAACACGATCAGCGCCTTATAACGCTGCTGGACTTCGTTCAAGCCGGCTTTGAGTTCTTCGATACGCGCACGGTTCTGCTGTTGTGCCGCCGGCGCCGGGTCGATCAGCAGGCGCAAGGTCAGGGCGCGGATTCGCAACATGTCCTGAGTCATGCGCCCGACCGAAATGACACTGGGCAACCAGTTGTCGTCCACCTGCTCGGCTTGCTGGCGCATCTGTGTCATCTGTTGGAGAGAAAAGCCCCCGAGCAGGGCGACCAGCAAAGCCATCAGGCCAAAGCCAAGCCCCGCACGGGGGGCGATATTCAAACGTCTCAGACTCATGTACAGCTCCCTCTGCCACGTTGTCGTTGTTATAGACACTATCGGGGAGGGGCCGAATTTGCTTAAGACGAAAAGGCAATATCAAAGGGCCAGAATCAAGCGGCACGCATTATTTTGGTGCACCCGGTAGCACTGACAGAAAATTCGTGTGCGCCACACGGTTGGCCACTTCGACCGGCAGCGCATCGAGGAAGGCATCAAAACCGTGCATCTGCTCGCCGATTCCGGAAAAGCGCCCGACCACATCCGAACCGAGCATGAAACGCCCCGGGAACCGCTCGACCAGCTTGACCCATGCCTCGTGCGGCTTGCCCTGCCCGTCCAGCAAGTAAGGCTCGCGCATGCTCCAAGAGAGATCGATATACAGGTTCGGGTAGTCTTCGAGCAGCCGGGTGAGCACTGGCAGGAGGAAGTTCATCTGTGTCTGATGCCGATGGATTTCCGCGCTGGTACCGGCATGGGCCCAGATGAAGCGGGTGTGTGGATGGTTACGCAGTGGCTCTTCGATCTCCGCCAGGTAAAGCGGGTTGCGCTCGCGCTTGGAGGTGATGTTGGAATGGATGAGCACCGGCAAGTCACGCTCGGCCGCCAAGTGATAGATCCGCGTCATGGCCTCATTGTTGGCCCTGGGCGTATCGCCACTGGTGAGCGCAGTCAGATCGTCATGACGGGTGAACACCTCGCCAATGCCCTGCCAAAGCCCTGGGTACAGCTCAAGCATGCGCTCGATGTGGCTGACGGCATTCTTGTCCACCGGATTGAAGCCGCTGAGAAATGGATGCAAACGTCGGCGCTGCTGCGGCGGCAACTGCTGCACCGCGGCGGCGACGTAGACATCGGTGGCGCTGTACCAGTAGGCGTCCGCATCATCACCGGCGTAGTAGCGCGGGCGCTTGGGCTCATCTTCATGCCACTTCTTGGCCACGGGAATACCCGCGATCATGGACTGCTCGACCCCAGCCTCGTCCATGGCCTTGAACAGCGCAGCCATGCCCTCGCTCTCCTGGAAGAAGTCGACGTAATGCAGGTGGGCATCACTGTAGCGGTAATCCCGCGCCTGCACCGTCAGGCACAGGACGGTGGACAACAGCAGGCAGGCCAGCGCTCTGGCGATCATGGTGGTCTTTCCTCTGCGGCTTGGAGAAGAGTAGACCCGAGCCTGCGCAAGGCGGTTCAGCCCGCTTCGCTGAACCGCTATGCTTGAGGCATCCGTCGCCCGCCTGGAGCCCTGTCATGAGCCGCCCCTTGGTCATTCACCCGCGCGCCGAATCGGTAGAGGGCCAACCGATCCTGCGCCCACTGCCATCGGCCCAGTGTCGCAGCGTGGGTCCTTTCGTGTTCTTCGACCACATGCTCGATACACGCTATGCCCCCGGCAGCGGCATGGACATCCGCCAACACCCGCATATCGGCCTGTCGACCCTGACGTATTTGTTCGAAGGCGAAATCCTGCACAAGGACAGCCTGGGCTCCGAACAGCGCGTCCTGCCCGGCGATGTCAGCTGGATGACTGCAGGTAGCGGCGTCGCTCACGTCGAGCGCACTCCCGCCGATGCCTTGAGCAGGGGTTCGCGCCTGCATGGCCTACAGGTATGGCTGGCTTCGCCCCGCGAGAATGAGCAAGAGCCGCCCAGCTACAGCCATCATCCGGCCGATAGCCTGCCGGTCAGCGACAATCTGGGCGTAAGCATCCGCATGATCGCAGGCCAAGGGTTTTGTCTTGAATCCCCAGTGCCGGTGCTCTCCCCTACCCTGTATGCCCTGGTGCAAATGCAGGCGGCCACCACGCTCAACGTGCCCCTCGAACATGCTGAGCGTGCCCTCTACCTGCTCGATGGCGAGCTGCTGCTGGGCGAGGACGAGGTCGAGCCATGCAACCTGCTGGTACTGCCCGAAGGCGAAGAGGTGACGCTGTATGCACAAAGCGAGTGCCAGCTGGTGCTGATCGGTGGCGCGCCGCTGGATGGGCCACGGCGGATGAACTGGAACTTCGTGGCCAGCGATCCGGAACTGATCGAACAGGCCCGGGCGCGCTGGGCTGCGGGGGATTGGCCGACAGTGCCGGGGGAAACGTCGCGGATCGAATTGCCGCGTTGAGAGGGCCGCCATGTGGTCAACGCAGGCCTCGCAAGGACCCAAGGGGCTTGTGGCGTTGTAGCGCGGCAGATCCGTGGGCGCTGGCGTAGCCTGCGATGGGCTGCCGCGCAGCCCTTGCCCGGTCAGCGCTGGAACACTTCGTCCAGCAGATTGTGCATGGCACGGAACGCACGCTCGCTGGTACGGCGGTCGTATTGCATCTTGCCGGGCACGTTGGCGGACGGGTCGGTGAACGAGTGCACCGCACCGCCATAACTGAGCAATTGCCAGTCGACCTTGGCCGCGTTCATCTCCTCCTCGAACGCCGGCAACTGCTCCTTTGGCACCAGCGGGTCGGAAGCACCGTGCAACACCAGCACAGAGCCTTTGATGCGCTGGGCATCGGCCGGGTTCGGCGTATCCAGCGTCCCGTGGAACGACACTGCCGCCCGTAGGTCGGCGCCGGTACGGGCCAGCTCCAAGGCGCAACAACCACCGAAACAGAAGCCAAAGGTCGCCACCTTGCCCGGCTCCAGCAATGCCTTGGACTGCCCGAGCAATTGTGCCAAGGCTTCCTGCATGCGCTTGCGCAGTTCGCCACGGTCATTCTTGAGCGGCATCATCGCCGCGCCCGCCTCGTCGGCATTGGATGGACGAACCGATTGTCCGTAAAGGTCAGCGACCAGCACCACATACCCCTGGCTGGCCACTTCCTTGGCAATCCGTTCGGCGCCTTCGCCGACGCCCATCCAGTTCGGCGCCATCACCAGGCCCGGCTGGGGCAGCGCGCCCGGCTCATAGACCAGGCGGCTCTCGTAGGCCTTGCCCGCATGGTGATAGACCAGCGATTCGACGATTACCTTGCTCATCAAACTCCTCCTTGCACCATGAAAAAAGCCCGCCGAAGCGGGCTTTGCCTTCAACTCAAGCAGACAATTCGACCAACAGCTTGTTCAGGCGACGAACGTACGCCGCCGGATCCTTCAAGCTGTCACCTGCTGCCAGCGCAGCCTGGTCGAACAGGATGTGGGAAAGCTCCGCAAAGCGGTCCTCGCTCTGTTCGTTATCCAGCTTCTCGATCAGCGGGTGGCTCGGGTTGAATTCGAAGATCGGCTTGGAGTCCGGCACCTTCTGACCACTGGCCTCGAGGATCTGGCGCATCTGCAGGCCCAGGTCCTGCTCGCCGATGGCAAGGATCGCCGGCGAGTCGGTCAGACGGTGCGAGACACGCACTTCGGCGACACTCTCACCCAGGGCGGTCTTCAGGCGCTCGACCAGGCCTTCCTTCTCCTTGGCGACTTCTTCCTGGGCCTTCTTGTCTTCCTCGGAGTCCAGCTTGCCCAAGTCCAGGTCGCCACGGGCGACATCGACAAAGGCCTTGCCGTCGAACTCATTGAGGTAGCTCATCAGCCACTCGTCGATGCGGTCAGTCAGCAGCAGAACCTCGATGCCTTTCTTGCGGAAGACTTCCAAGTGCGGACTGTTCTTGACCTGTGCGTAGGACTCGCCGGTCAGGTAGTAGATCTTGTCCTGGCCTTCCTTGGCGCGGGCCAGGTAGTCCGCCAGCGCAACGCTCTGCTCGCCGCTTTCGTCGGCGGTCGAGGCAAAGCGCAGCAGGCCGGCAATCTTCTCCTTGTTGGCGAAGTCTTCGGCCGGGCCTTCCTTCATCACCTGACCGAAGTTCTTCCAGAAGCTCTTGTACTGTTCAGGCTCGTTCTTCGCCAGTTTCTCCAGCATGTCCAGCACGCGCTTGGTCAACGCCGACTTCATCGAGTCGATGATCGGGTCCTTCTGCAGGATCTCGCGCGAGACGTTCAGCGACAGGTCGTTGGAGTCGACCACGCCCTTGATAAAGCGCAGGTACAGCGGCAGGAACGACTCGGCCTGGTCCATGATGAATACGCGCTGCACATACAGCTTCAGGCCGCGCGGCGCTTCGCGCTGGTACAGGTCGAACGGTGCGCGGGCCGGCACGTACAGCAGCGAGTTGTACTCCAGCTTGCCTTCGACCTTGTTGTGGCTCCAGGCCAGCGGGTTCTCGAAGTCATGGCCGATGTGCTTGTAGAACTCCTGGTACTCCTCGTCCTTGATCTCGGTACGCGGACGGGTCCACAGGGCGCTTGCGCGGTTGACGGTTTCCCATTCCTGGGCAGGCTTTTCTTCGCCTTCGGCGGTCTCGACGTGCTGCTTGGGCAGTTCGATCGGCAGAGCAATATGGTCGGAGTATTTCTTGACGATGTTGCGCAGGCGCCAACCATCGGCGAACTCTTCTTCGCCCTTCTTCAAGTGCAGGACAATACGGGTACCGCGTTGCGGCTTGTCGAGCGTGGCGACTTCGAACTCGCCTTCACCCTTGGACGACCAGTGGACACCCTCGGCGGCAGGAAGACCTGCGCGACGGCTGTAGACATCGACCTTGTCGGCGACGATGAACGCCGAATAGAAGCCGACGCCGAACTGGCCGATCAGGTGCGAGTCCTTCTTCTGGTCACCGGTCAAGTTCTTCATGAAGTCGGCAGTGCCGGACTTGGCGATGGTGCCCAGGTGCATGATGACGTCTTCACGGCTCATGCCGATACCGTTGTCCTCGAGGGTCACGGTGCCGGCGTCCTTGTCGAAGCTAACGCGGATCTTCAGCTCGGCGTCGCCTTCGAGCAGCTCTGGCTTGGCCAGCGCTTCGAAACGCAGCTTGTCGGCGGCGTCGGAGGCGTTGGAAATCAGCTCACGCAGGAAGATCTCCTTGTTCGAATACAAGGAATGGATCATGAGGTGCAGCAGTTGCTTTACCTCGGTCTGGAAGCCCAGGGTTTCTTTTTGAGTTTCCACACTCATGGTCTTCAAAACTCCGATCTGTTGGCGGTGGCCGCCTGGCGCCCCTCGAAGGGCTGCGTTGGCGACGGATGTCCAGCAGATGGGGGCTGGCCTGACTATTTCAAGGGCTTTTCCGGTTCAATCTTGAAATGAGCACGCGCGGTAGCGATCGGTGAGTCGGGGTCGGCCTGCCAGGCGGTGATGGCGACGTTGGTCACCCGACGCCCCTGGCGCCAGAGCTGACAACGCGCGAACGTGTCGCGATAGTGCCCAGCCCGCAGGTAATCGATGGAGAAATCGATGATCTTGGGAATGCTGGCGCTCTCACTGTAGATCAGTAGGTAAAGGGCCGCGGAGAGCTCCATGAAGCCTGCGATCACCCCGCCATGGATCGCGGGCAGCAAGGGATTGCCAATGTTGTCCTGGTTCGCCGGCAGACGAAACAGTAAGTCATCACCCTGGCGCTCGCACTCGATGCCGATGAGTCCGGCGTAGGGAATCAGCCTCAGCAAAGGCTGGTAATTGCCGACGGCGTGGGCTTCGTTGAGCTGGAGACGAACATCAGCAGGAATCATGACCTCTCCTCCTTGAGGCTGTTGCCGAAGCGGATGCCGCCCTTGACCTCCTGCCCCAGACGCATGAAGGTGCCGACCACATGACAAATCGGGCGTGACGGATCGTCCTGGTAGGCAGTGCCGCGGGTAAAGATCACGTCGCGAGTCACCCGGTAGCACTGCGCATGGCCGTGAATATCCTTGCCTGCCTCGGCCGGGTGCATGTAGTCGATGCGAAGGTCCAACGTCGGGCAGACCTCGAAGCGCGGCAGGGCGCACAAGGTGGCCATGCCACAGGTGGTGTCCATCAGCGTGGTCAGGGCTCCGCCGTGCACCGCGCCGGTCTGCGGATTGCCGACGATGGCCGCAGACCAAGGCAGCACCAGTGTCATGCCTTCGGCATCGGCGTGGTGGACTCGCATCCGCAATAACTGACAATGTTTCAATGCGGACAGAAAGCGTTCGGCCATGGCCCGCAGGTCTGTATCTGTCATGGGGCAACCTGTTTTTGTGAGGCTATTCACTCTGCACAAATCCGAGGAAAAGTCTATCTGGATCCACGCTATATATATCTGTAATCTTCGCGGAACTTATTCCACTTACTTGAGCTCGAATGGAACAAGTAAGTTATTCCACCAAGGAGAGACACCCCATGCGTAAACCTTTTGCTTTTGCCCTGATGCTGGCCGCTGCCATGGGCCTGGCCGCTTGCGACAAGGCGAGCGAAAACAAGGCTCCGGAAACCAAGACCGAGCAAGCCGCCCCTGAAGCTGCCCCCGCTACCCCGGCTCCAGAAGCCGCCCCTGCTACCCCAGCTCCGGAAGCCACTCCTGCTCCGGAAACCGCTCCAAGCGAAGAGCCGGCCAAGCAGTAAGCAGCACTTAAAAAAACCCGACACTGTCGGGTTTTTTTATGCCTGGCGTTCAGGGAAGGGGTCAGCTAGCCGGGCTGGCAGGCTCTTTGAGCCCCTCCCCGGCCACCGGCTCGGTGGGCGTGAATACCATTACCTCGAGCACATCGGAATGAAACTCCCGGCGATAGAGAATCAACACCACGCAGACACTGGTGACCATGAACAACCAAGGGCTGATGAACCAGGTCAGCATGGCCATTCCGAAGTAATACGAACGCAGCCCGAAGTTGAACTGGTTGGCTGCCAGTGATAATACCCGCGCCGCTCTAAATGCAAATGCCTTGCGCTCCAACTCACTGACTTGTCGCTCACCGATCATGGGCGCAGAACCCACCAGAACTGCGGCGAAGTTGTACTGGCGCATGCACCAACTAAAAGTGAAGAAGGCATAGACGAACACCATTGCCAGCCCCAGCAGCTTGATTTCCGACATGCCTTGGGACGCCTGCTGCACCAGAGGCAGGTCGGCCAGCAACGACAGCGCGCGGTCCGATGCCCCGAGCACGGTGAGGATACCGGCAAGGATGATCAGCGTACTGGAGGCGAAGAACGAGGCGTTGCGCTCCAGATTGCCGATCACGCTGGCATCGGCGATGCGGTTGTCACGCAACAACATGCGGCGCATCCAGTCCTCCCGGTACAAGTGCAGCACGCTGGCCAGGCACGCGGTGTCGCGCCCTTTCCAGATCGCATAACGGGTGTAGCCACCCCAACAGAGGGCGAACCAGCAGGCCGCAACCCAGTGGCTCAGATTGCTTTGAATGAAGCTCATGCAGGCTCCTGATCGTTCAAGTCCTGAGAATATTGAAGTCCGCTTTTCGACGCACGGCGGCCAGAAAAGACACGCTCTGGAAACAAAACGTAGCAACAAAAAACCCCGTATCCGAATGGACACGGGGTTGGCGTTTTGACCATCGGCTGGCGCCCTTTGGCTTGTGGCCGGCGCCAGCGCTCTGGCTTCAACGTATCAGGCCAGCGCCTCGCGGGGCTTGCCCAGCATGCGATCGCATGCAACGGCCAAGCCCAGGGTGATGACCGACGGCACCAGCCAGGCCAGGCCCTGATCGCTCAGCGGCAGATGGGCCATGGCGTCCGGCAGCATGTGCGCCAGGTTGCTGCCTTTGATGGCATCGACCATGCCGAACAGCAGCGACACCAGCATTACCGGCGCCAGGATGCGCACCGGCGAGTTCCAAAGCTCTTTGACGAAGCTCAGGCCCACCACAACGATGCAGGGCGGGTAGATGGCGGTCAGCACCGGGATCGAGAACAGGATCAGCTTGGTCAGGCCGAGGTTGGAGATCAGCAGCGAGAAGCCGGCCAGGATCACTACCAGTGCACGGTAGGACAGCGGCAGGATCTGGCTGAAGTACTCGGCACAGGCGCAGGTCAGGCCCACGGCGGTCACCAGGCATGCCAGTGCGATCAGCACCGCGAGGAAGCCACTGCCCAGCGAGCCGAAGGTGTGCTGCACGTAGGCATGCAGGACCGCAGCGCCGTTGGTCGCACCCATGGCGATGTCATGGCTGCCGGCACCCAATCGGAACAGGCTGATGTACACGAGCGCCAGGCCCACACCAGCGATCAGGCCAGCGATGATGGCGTAACGGGTGATCAGTTTCGGCGACTCCACACCGCGCGAACGGATGGCATTGACGATGACGATACCGAAGACCAGCGCACCCAGGGTGTCCATGGTCAGATAGCCATTGATGAAGCCCTGGGAGAACGGCGCGGCCACGTAGGCCGGCTGCGCCTCACCGATGGTGCCGGCCGGCAGCGCGAAGGCAGCGATGCCCAGCACGGCCAGGGCGATGATCTTCAACGGGGCCAGGAACCGGCCGACGGTATCGAGCAGCTTGCCCGGATACATCGACACGGCCAGCACCACGATGAAGTAGATCAGGCTATAGATGAACAGCGCCAGCGGGCTCTCACCCGTCAGCGGTGCCACACCGACCTCGAACGAGACCGTAGCTGTACGCGGGGTGGCGAACAACGGGCCCACCGACAGGTAGCACACGGCCGCCAGCAGGCCGCCGAAGAACTTGCCGATCGGGCTGCTCAGGGCGTCCATGCCGCCGCCGACCTTGGCCAGGGCAACCACGGTGATGACCGGCAGACCCACAGCGGTGACGAGGAAGCCAAGGGCTGCCATCCAGACATGTGGACCGGATTGCAAACCAACGATAGGCGGGAAGATGATGTTGCCCGCGCCGACGAAAAGCGCAAACGTCATAAAGCCAAGCGCCAGGATATCCTGGCCTTTCAACACTTTCATTTAGGGTAGTACCACACTGCTGAAATCGGGGTTCGAGAAGGGATTTCCCCAGGGGTATGGGAAAATGCTGCCCGGCTTGATAGGCCAGACCCGTTTAGCGTGTCGTTCCCTTTTGGGGGACGGGCACAGAGTGAACGCGTAGGTTAACCGTTTTACCCGGCAAACGCACTGGCACAGGCCTGCTTGTCCGATGTGCGTATGTTCTTGTCGTCTGGGTGACTCTGTGACGCGGTTAATGCTGGCAGATAGGATCAAGCCCGTCTGCCTTAAAATCCCTATCAAATCGATCGATTTTTCTTACAAGTTACACAAACCTGCCGAAAACGCCGGCTTGTCCTCGGCAGGTCATTCCTCAAAGCGGTTTGTCAGCCGCGTCTATCCCAACGCTCTGCCAAAAGCGTTTGATTTCGTGAATGTTGCCAAAGTTGTAGCGTGGCCCGGTGTAAAAGCCACCGTCACCGGAACAAAAAATTTCGGAGTCGACGCCGGTCTGCGGCAAGGTTTCGCTACCGGCGCTGTATAGACGGGCTTGCGCCCAAACAGGTTTGTGCATGACTTTCTACCTTTTTCACGGTTTACATCAGGATTGATGTGCTTGCCACAGCGCCTGGATGCGCTGGTGTATATGCTGCTCCTGCGAACCAAGCCCCGAATAGATCGGCCGCAGTTCCTCATCGAAACACCACTCCTGCCGCCCATTTCGGCTCGCGGCAGGAACAGCGACCATCAATGCCAACGACAGGGAAAACTCCTCGGGAGGAATCTGATAATGCAGGTCCTCAAAGGCACGCATATGTAGGAGCTTGCCTGGGCTCAAGCGAACTTCTTCAGGCTCACCCAGTACAGGCCTGGTCCGCGCGTCGACCTGCGCTGCATTGAGTATCGGGTACTTCATGGTTCGGTAGCCGCAGCCTTGATAACCCACGGCATACAGTTCGAAATCATGGGTATGTGGCACGCCATAGATGAAGGTTTGCCGCTCAGCCTGCGCTTGGGCCGGCAACCAGCAGGTCATTCGCAGCGAGACGTACTGCGAGGCATGCAACGCAAAACCGTACGGGCTGTACACCTGCTCCCCGCGGCTGAAGGCGTGTTGCTGGATGTGCTCATACATGCACTCCCCAAGCAGGCTGCGATTCTGCGCAAGCGCCAGAAGGTCGGCGCTGATCGCGTCCTGCTCTCGCTCAAGATCCCGCTGCTCGAGTCGCTCGATGAATGTATCCAGTTTCATGCCGCCCCCTGCCCAAGGTAGTTCGACAGCATGTCGTCGAGTGCAGGGTCGGATAGTGAGCGAAGGACCTTCAGATAATGCTCAAGATGCCCTGGAGCCAATCTCATCAACACCTCGAAAGCCCGCCAACGGACAGCCGAATGGTGGTGATAGATCAGCTCACCTGCCACAGCTTCCAGATACGGATCCTCGATGCGCTGGAGTGCATCGAGCCACACAAGAAAGCGCGAAACCTGCGGATCGGCGGGAAACCAGGCGATACGTGCCAGCGTGGTGCGGTCGAACACCTCGATGTCACTGCCGGGGTTTGGCAGGTTCAAGCTGAAGACCAGACGCTCTGACCGTTCATCTGGGCATAGCGCCACCACCTTACAAGCACCGTCTACAAGCACGGGCGCTTGGTGTGTCACCTCCACCTTCACACCGTTGCACAGGCGGTCGGATTCGCGGTTGAACAGCCATAGGGGGTATTCGAAGCCCTGGGGTGCAAACCAGATGCTGTAACCCGAAGTGGCATACAGATGATCCGCTGTCGAGCGCACCCGCGTGACATCCAGTGCAACAGGTTCATGTGGGGCATTGAGTCGTAGACGCTCACTGAAATGAGCGACCGTGCCACACAACATGGCCTTGCTCCCAGGCTCGCCCTGGTCTTTCATGCGTTGGTCAAAACCCTGCCATGCGGCGTTGACGAATGCACGCATGTCGGTACACCTCACCTGTTCCAACAGGACGGCCGGTTCGGGTTTCCTACTCAGCAATGCTTCCATGAAGTTTTCTTTCATCCGCTCTTCTGATCTCGAGCGGGATGATCTCTGACATGGGTAACGTCATTAAGATGGAAGTAATCCCCTGAAACGACAAAGGCCACCCGAGGGTGGCCTTTGTGCGCGTGGGGGGTAAAGCGTATTACTTCTTCATTTCCCAACCGGTCAGCTCGGCCAGCGCCTTGCCGATGTCAGCCAGGGAACGCACGGTTTTGACACCAGCGTCCTGGAGGGCGGCGAACTTCTCGTCCGCAGTACCCTTGCCACCGGAGATGATGGCGCCAGCGTGGCCCATGCGCTTGCCCGCAGGCGCGGTAACGCCGGCGATGTAGGAAACGACAGGCTTGGTCACGTTGGCCTTGATGTAGGCCGCGGCTTCTTCTTCAGCAGAACCGCCGATTTCACCGATCATAACGATCGCTTCGGTCTGCGGATCTTCCTGGAACAGCTTCAGGATATCGATGAAGTTGGAGCCTGGGATCGGGTCACCACCGATACCAACGCAGGTCGACTGACCGAAACCTGCGTCGGTGGTCTGCTTGACCGCTTCGTAGGTCAGGGTGCCGGAACGGGAAACGATACCGACCTTGCCTGGCAGGTGGATGTGGCCTGGCATGATGCCGATCTTGCACTCGCCCGGGGTGATGACACCTGGGCAGTTAGGGCCGATCAGGCGTACACCCAGCTCGTCGCACTTGACCTTGGCGTCCAGCATGTCGAGGGTAGGAATACCCTCGGTGATGCAGACGATCAGCTTGATGCCACCAAAGGCAGCTTCCAGGATCGAGTCTTTGCAGAACGGAGCCGGAACATAGATGACCGAAGCTTCGGCGCCGGTGGCCTCAACCGCTTCCTTCACGGTGTTGAACACCGGCAGGCCCAGGTGGGTGGTGCCACCCTTGCCTGGGGTTACGCCGCCAACCATCTTGGTGCCGTAGGCGATGGCTTGTTCGGAGTGGAAAGTACCCTGCGAGCCGGTGAAGCCCTGGCAGATGACTTTGGTGTCTTTATTGATCAGGACGCTCATTACTTGCCCTCCGCAGCTTTGACAACTTGTTGAGCAGCGTCGGTCAGGCTGGTTGCCGCAATGATGTTCAAACCGCTTTCTGCCAGTACTTTAGCGCCCAGTTCGGCGTTGTTGCCTTCGAGGCGAACGACGACCGGAACTTTAACGCCGACTTCTTTCACTGCACCGATGATGCCTTCGGCAATCATGTCGCAACGAACGATGCCGCCGAAGATGTTGACCAGAACGGCCGCGACATTGCTGTCGGACAGAATGATCTTGAACGCTTCGGTAACGCGCTCTTTGGTAGCACCACCGCCAACGTCGAGGAAGTTGGCCGGCTTGCCGCCGTGCAGGTTGACGATGTCCATGGTACCCATGGCCAGACCGGCACCGTTGACCATGCAGCCGATGTTGCCTTCCAGGGCAACGTAGTTCAGTTCGAACTTGGCAGCGTGGGCTTCACGGGCGTCGTCCTGGGACGGGTCGTGGAAGGTCTTCAGCTTTGGCTGACGGTACATGGCGTTGGCGTCGATGTTGATCTTGGCATCGAGGCAGTGCAGGTCGCCGTCGGCCTTGATGACCAGCGGGTTCACTTCCAGCAGGGCCAGATCGTGATCCTTGAACAGCTTGGCCAGGCCAACGAAGATCTTGGCGAACTGTTGAACTTGCTTGCCTTCCAGACCCAGCTGGAACGCCAGTTCACGACCTTGGAACGGCTGAGCGCCGACCAGCGGATCGATGGTAGCCTTGAGGATCTTCTCGGGAGTTTCGTGAGCGACTTTCTCGATGTCCACGCCACCTTCGGTGGAAGCCATGAACACGATACGGCGGCTCGAACGATCGACTACAGCGCCCAGGTACAGCTCTTTGGCGATGTCAGTGCAGGATTCGACCAGGATCTTGGAAACTGGTTGACCGTTGGCATCGGTCTGGTAGGTGACCAGGTTCTTGCCGAGCCACTGTGCAGCGAACGCCTTGGCGTCTTCCTTGCTGCGAACCAGCTTGACGCCGCCCGCCTTACCGCGACCACCAGCGTGGACCTGGGCCTTTACGACCCACTCGGAACCGCCGATCTTGTCGCAGGCTTCTGCAGCTTGCTCAGGGGTATCGACTGCGAAACCCTTGGAAACTGGCAGGCCGTATTCAGCGAACAGCTGTTTACCCTGATACTCGTGAAGATTCATGCTTTTTACCGTCTTCGTTAGGTACTGCGCTTCGGCGCTGCGCCATCACTGGCGCCGCACCACCTGTGACCGTTGACCCCGGGTTTCCCGTGTGATCCGGTCCGGCGGACGTTCCGCGGTGAGTCTTGCACGCAAGACCCACGACGGGCAGCCCGCCGTGGTTTCTTATAATTAACGCTTCTTACGGTTGGCGACGTGAATGGCGCCGCCATTCACAGCCAGCGCTGCTTCATGCAGCGCTTCGGACAGGGTCGGATGGCTGAAGACCATCATGCCCAGATCCTCGGCACTGGTGCCGAATTCCATTGCGATCGCGCCTTGCTGAACCAGCTCGGCAGCCGATGGGCCGATCACGTGAACACCCAGGACACGGTCGGTCTTGGCATCGGCGATGACCTTGACGAAACCGCCGGTATCGTTGGCTGCCATCGCACGGCCGCTGGCCGCGAACGGGAAGGTGCCCACGTTAACCTCAACGCCCTCGGCCTTCAAGGCCTGTTCGGTCTTGCCGACCCACGCGATTTCCGGGTGGGTATAGATGACCGACGGAATCAGGTCATAGTTCATCTGGGCTTTGTGGCCCTTGATGCGCTCGACGACCATGATGCCCTCTTCCGAGGCCTTGTGCGCCAGCATCAGACCACGGACCACGTCACCGATGGCGTACACGCCCGGTACGCTGGTCGCGCAGTAGTCGTCGACGTAGATGTAGCCACGCTCGTCGATGGTCACACCGCTGTCGGCAGCCAGCAGGTCGGTGGTCACCGGACGACGGCCCACGGCCACGATCAGTTTGTCGAAGACGATCTTCTGCTCGCCGTTGGCGTCGGTGTAGGTGACTTCGACTTCTTCGCCATTGACCTTCGAGCCGGTCACGCGAGCGCCCAGCTTGATGTCCAGGCCTTGCTTGGTCAGGGTCTTCTGGGCTTCCTTGGAAACCGCGGTGTCAGCGGCCATCAGGAAGGTGTCCAAGGCTTCCAGGACGGTCACCTGGGCACCCAGGCGGGACCATACCGAACCCAGCTCCAGACCGATCACGCCTGCGCCGATGACGCCCAGACGCTTCGGTACCGATTGGAATTCCAGGGCGCCGGTGGAATCGACGATGACTTTCTGGTCGACCGGAGCAGGCGGAATGTCGATCGGACGCGAGCCGGAGGCCAGAATCACGTTCTCGGCTTCGATGACTTCGGTGGTGCCGTCAGCCTTGGTGACTTCGACTTTCTTGCCAGCCAGCAGTTTGCCGTGACCTTGGATAGAGGTAACACCGTTGGCCTTGAACAGGGTGGCGACACCACCGGTCAGGTTCTTGACGATGCCAGCCTTGCGGCCAACCATCGCAGCAACGTCCATCTTCACTTCGCCAGTGGAGATACCGTGGACGTTGAAGCTCTCTTTGGCCTCCTTGTACTTCCAGGAGCTGTCCAGCAGGGCCTTGGAAGGAATGCAACCCACGTTCAGGCAGGTACCGCCCAGGGCCAGTTTGCCCTCGGCGTCGGTGTATTTCTCGATGCAGGCGGTCTTGAGGCCGAGCTGAGCAGCCTTGATCGCGGCCACGTAGCCGCCAGGACCTGCACCAATCACCACTACGTCGAATTTCTGGGTCATAAAAGATTCCTTTTTAGCTTCAAGCGGCAAGTTGCAAGCCGCAAGACTGGCAAGCTTCGACGTGAAGCTTGCCGCTTGCAGCTTGCAGCTGCGCGATTAGATGTCCAGCAGCAGACGAGCCGGATCTTCCAGCAGATTCTTGATGGTCACCAGGAAGGTTACCGCTTCCTTGCCATCGATCAGGCGGTGATCGTAGGACAGCGCCAGGTACATCATCGGGCGAATGACCACTTGGCCGTTGATCGCCATCGGACGCTGGATGATGTTGTGCATGCCCAGGATGGCAGCCTGCGGCGGGTTGACGATCGGGGTCGACATCATCGAGCCGAAGGTACCACCGTTGGTGATGGTGAAGGTACCGCCAGTCATCTCTTCGATGGCCAGTTTGCCTTCGCGGGCCTTCTTGCCGAAGGTGGCGATGCCGTTCTCGATCTCGGCCAGCGACATCGATTCGGCGTTGCGCAGGACAGGAACCACCAGGCCGCGGTCGCTGGAGACGGCAACGCCGACGTCAGCATAACCGTGGTAGACGATGTCGTTGCCATCGATCGAGGCGTTGACGGCCGGGAAGCGCTTCAGTGCTTCGGTGGCAGCCTTGACGAAGAACGACATGAAGCCCAGGCGTACGCCGTTGTGGGACTTCTCGAACAGGTCCTTGTACTTCGAGCGCAGGGCCATGACTTCGGTCATGTCCACTTCGTTGAAGGTGGTCAACATGGCCATGCTCGACTGGGCTTCGACCAGACGCTCGGCGATCTTGGCGCGCAGACGGGTCATCGGCACACGCTTCTCGGTGCGATCGCCTGCGGCGGTGACCACTGGCGCAGCAGCAGCGGCAGGCTTGGCAGCCGGAGCGGCGGCAGGCGCGGCCTTCTTGTTGGCGATGGCGGCAACCACGTCTTCCTTGGTGACGCGGCCACCTTTACCGGTGCCGGCAACCGAAGCCAGATCGATGCCGTTCTCTTCAGCCAGCTTGCGAGCGGCTGGAGCGGCGATCGGGTCTTCTTCGCCAGCGTCGGCGGCAGCGGCAGCCGGAGCAGCAGCGGCCGGGGCGGCGGCAGGCGCGGCGGCGGCAGCGCCACCTTCAACGATCGAACCCAGGACTTCGTCGGACAGGACGGTATCGCCCTCGCCCTTGACGATGTCGCCCAGCACGCCGTCGGCGGTGGCCAGAACTTCCAGGACGACCTTGTCGGTCTCGATGTCGACGATCAGCTCGTCACGCTTGACGGCATCGCCCGGCTTCTTGTGCCAGGTGGCAACGGTGCCGTCGGCGACCGATTCCGGGAAGGTTGGGGCTTTGATCTCGATAGCCATTATCAGTGTTTCCTTAAATTCGGTTTCAGGTGCGCGAAGGCGTTAGACAGTGAAAGCATCCTGCAGCAGTTTTTCCTGCTGCTCGGCGTGCATCGAAGCGTAGCCACAGGCTGGCGCGGCGGAAGCGTCGCGACCGGCGTATTCCAGGACCAGCGCCTTGTTGTGGCGGGTCAGGATACGGCGCATGTGATGCTGGCTGCTGTACCAGGCGCCCTGGTTCATCGGCTCTTCCTGACACCAGACCGCGTGCTTGAGGTTGGTGTAAGGCGCCAGGATTTCCACCAGGTCGTCCTCAGGGAACGGATACAGCTGCTCGATACGCACGATGGCGATGTCTTCGCGGCCTTCGGCACGGCGCTTTTCCAGCAGATCGTAGTAGACCTTGCCGCTGCACAGCACGAGGCGCTCGACCTTGGCCGGATCGAGAGTGTCGATTTCCGGGATCACGGTCTGGAACGAACCTTCGGCCAGATCTTCCAGGGTCGAGACGGCCAGCTTGTGGCGCAGCAGCGACTTAGGCGTCAGGACGATCAGCGGCTTGCGCAGCGGACGGATGACCTGGCGGCGCAGCAGGTGGTAGATCTGAGCCGGAGTGGTCGGTACGCAGACCTGGATGTTGTGCTCGGCGCACAGCTGCAGGTAACGCTCCAGACGCGCCGAGGAGTGCTCGGGACCCTGGCCTTCATAGCCATGCGGCAGCAGCATGGTCAGGCCGCACAGACGACCCCACTTGTGCTCGCCACTGGTGATGAACTGGTCGATCACGACCTGGGCACCGTTGGCGAAGTCACCGAACTGGGCTTCCCAAATCACCAGCGCGTTCGGCGTGGTGGTGGAGTAGCCATATTCGAAGGCCAGTACCGCCTCTTCCGACAGGAAGGAGTCGTACAGCTCGAACTTCGGCTGGCCCGGGAACAGATTCTGCAGCGGTACGTAGGTGCTGGCGTCCTTCTGGTTGTGCAACACCGCATGGCGGTGCGAGAAGGTGCCACGACCGATGTCCTGGCCGGTCATGCGGATCGGGTGACCTTCGAACTGCAGGGTGGCGTAAGCCATGGTCTCTGCGTAACCCCAGTTGATCGGCAAGCCACCGGCCTGCATCTTCTGGCGGTCTTCGTAGATCTTCGCGACCTGACGTTGGACGACGAAGCCTTCCGGCAGCTCGAGCAGCTTGGCCGACAGGTCCTGCAGGGTCTTGAGGTCGAAGCGGGTGTCGTGACGCGCAGTCCAGGCATGGCCCAGGTACGGACGCCAGTCGACGAACAGCTCGCGGTTCGGCTCCTTGACCAGGCTCTTGACCACGTGCAGACCGTTGTCCAGGGCGTTGCGGTACTCGTCGATCTTGGCCTGGGCGCGCTCGGCATCGATGCGACCAGCCTGGATCAACGCGTCGGCATACAGCTCACGGGTGGTGCGCTGCTTGCTGATCTGCTGGTACATCAGAGGCTGGGTACCATTCGGCTCGTCGGCCTCGTTGTGGCCGCGACGACGATAGCAGACCAGGTCGATGACCACGTCACGCTTGAACTGCATGCGATAGTCGATAGCCAGCTGAGTGACGAACAGCACCGCTTCCGGATCATCGCCGTTCACGTGCAGGATCGGCGCCTGGATCATCTTGGCGACGTCGGTAGCGTACTCGGTGGAGCGCGAGTCCAGCGGGTTGGAGATGGTGAAGCCAACCTGGTTGTTAATCACGATGTGCACGGTCCCGCCGGTCTTGAAACCGCGAGTCTGCGACATCTGGAAGGTTTCCATGACCACGCCCTGACCGGCGAACGCAGCGTCACCGTGGATCGAGATCGGCAGAACCTTGTCACCCACGGTGTCGTTGCGACGGTCCTGGCGGGCGCGCACCGAACCTTCCACCACCGGCGAGACGATTTCCAGGTGGGAGGGGTTGAACGCCATGGCCAGGTGGACTTCGCCACCGGGGGTCATCACGTTGGAGGAGAAGCCCTGGTGATACTTCACGTCACCGGAGCCCAGCTCGTTCATCTTCTTGCCTTCGAACTCGTCGAACAGCTCGCGCGGGTTCTTGCCGAAGGTGTTGACCAGCACGTTCAGGCGGCCGCGGTGGGCCATGCCGATCACGACCTCCTTGGTGCCGTAGGAGCCGGAGCGCTGGATCATTTCGTCCAGCATCGGGATCAGGCTTTCGCCGCCCTCGAGGCCGAAACGCTTGGTCCCCGGGTACTTGGTGCCCAGGTACTTTTCCAGGCCTTCGCCCGCGGTGACGCGCTCGAGCAGGTGAGTCTGCACGTCAGCGGAGAATTCAGGACGGCCACGAACGCTTTCCAGACGCTGCTGGAACCAGCTGCGCTGCTCGGAATCGACGATGTGGGTGAACTCGGCGCCGATGGTGCGACAATATGTCTTCTGCAGCGCATCGAAAATTTCGCGTAGGCTCGCTTCCTCTTTGCCGATGAACAGGTCACCGGTACGGAAGGTCGTATCAAGGTCGGCATTGGTCAAGCCGTAGTGATTGATCGACAGGTCTACGGGCGCAGGACGCTGCCACAACCCCAACGGGTCGAGCTTGGCAGCCTGATGGCCGCGCATACGATAGGCCTGGATCAGTCGCAGAACTTCAACCTGCTTCTTCTCGTGTTCACTGCTCACGCTCCCGGCGGATACCGGTTGGGCGCGGCGCTGGTTCTTTGCCAGCAGTACGAAATGGTCGCGGATTGTAGAGTGCGATACATCGGTAGCGGTGCTGCCGTCGGCGGGCAACTTCTGGAAGTAGGTGCGCCACTCTTCTGGCACAGCGTTAGGGTCGTGCAGGTAGAGCTCATAAAGCTCTTCCACATATGCAGCGTTACCACCTGAAAGGTGGGCGCTTTCCCACATGCGCTGCATCACGCTTTCTTGCATGCTTGGTCACCCTCGGTTAGGGGACTGATCGGCAAAAGCCACAGCAAACCTGGAAAAGTCCGAACACAGCGACTGAACCACGCCACCTGGATCCTGCTGATTTTCCGGGTACCAGCCCGGAAGCCCCTGCTGGTCTCATATCTTCATAGGTAATGAGCGCGGGCTTTGTGGGCCCTTGCTCGGGTTTTACCTTGGTGCGGGCTCAGCGCCCGCACCTCGGCTTACTGCAGGTGCAACATTTTTGAATCAGGTGCCGCTTTGCAGCAGCATGTTACGTACGTGACCGATTGCCTTGGTCGGGTTCAGACCTTTCGGGCAAACGTTTACGCAGTTCATGATCCCGCGGCAGCGGAATACGCTGAACGGGTCATCCAGGGACGCCAGGCGCTCCTGAGTCTTGGTATCACGGCTGTCGGCCAGGAAGCGGTAGGCCTGCAGCAGCGCGGCGGGGCCCAGGAACTTGTCCGGGTTCCACCAGAACGACGGGCAGGAGGTCGAGCAGCAAGCGCACAGGATGCACTCGTACAGACCGTCCAGCTTGTCGCGGTCTTCCGGCGACTGCAGACGCTCGATGGCCGGGGCCGGCGTGTCGTTCTGCAGGAACGGCTTCACCTTCTCGTACTGCTTGTAGAAGATGCTCATGTCGACGACCAGGTCACGAATGACCGGCAGACCCGGCAGCGGGCGCAGAACGAGCTTGTTGCCCTTGACCACCGACGACAGCGGAGTGATGCAGGCCAGGCCGTTCTTGCCATTGATGTTCATGCCATCGGAACCGCAAACGCCTTCACGGCAGGAGCGACGGTACGAGAAGCCCTCGTCCTGCTCCTTGATCAGTGCCAGCACGTCCAGGACCATCAGATCCTTGCCACCGGTATCGACCTGGAAGGTCTGCATCTTCGGCGCCGAATCGGTATCCGGGTTGTAACGATAAACTTCGACTTGCAACATAGCGGCCACCCTTAGTAAGTCCGGACTTTCGGTTCGAAGGCAGGAACTGTCTTCGGCGCAAAGTTGACGCCACGCTTGGCAACGCGCTTCTCACCCGGGTAGTACAGGGTGTGGCACAGCCAGTTCTCGTCGTCACGGTCTTCGTAGTCTTCACGGGCGTGAGCACCGCGAGACTCTTTACGGGCTTCGGCCGCGATGGCGGTAGCTTCGGCGACTTCCAGCAGGTTCTGCAGCTCCAGCGCTTCGATACGCGCGGTGTTGAAGGCCTGGGACTTGTCGTTGATCTTGACGTTGGCAATACGCTCGCGCAGACCAGCCAGCTGAGCGATACCCTTCTGCATGTATTCGCCAGTACGGAATACACCGAAGTAGTTCTGCATGCAGCTCTGCAGCTCGCGCTTGAGGCTGGCAACGTCTTCGCCAGTGGTGCGCTCGTTGAGCTTGTTCAGGCGGTTCAGGGCTACGTCGACGTCGGTGTCGCTGGCGTCGCGGTATTCGACGCCTTCGGTCAGCGCCTTCTCCAGATGCAGACCAGCTGCACGGCCGAAGACCACCAGGTCCAGCAGCGAGTTGCCGCCCAGACGGTTGGCACCGTGAACCGATACGCAAGCCACTTCACCTACAGCGAACAGGCCTGGGATGATCTGATCCTTGCCTTCGGCGTCCATGGTGATGGCCTGGCCATGAATGTTGGTGGCGATACCACCCATCATGTAGTGGCAGGTCGGGATGACCGGAACCGGCGCGACCACAGGGTCAACGTGAGCGAAGGTCTTGGACAGTTCGCAGATACCTGGCAGGCGGCTGTGCAGCACCTCCTCGCCCAGGTGGTCGAGCTTCAGCAGCACGTGGTCCTTGTTCGGGCCCACGCCGTTGCCGGCGATGATTTCCTTGACCATGGAACGGGCGACGACGTCGCGACCAGCCAGGTCTTTGGCGTTCGGCGCGTAACGCTCCATGAAGCGCTCGCCGTGGGCGTTGATCAGGTAGCCACCCTCGCCGCGGCAACCCTCGGTGACCAGTACACCGGCACCGGCGATGCCGGTCGGGTGGAACTGCCACATTTCGATGTCCTGCACCGGCACGCCGGCACGCAGGGCCATGCCGACACCGTCACCGGTGTTGATCAGGGCGTTGGTGGTCGAGGCGTAGATACGGCCCGCACCGCCAGTGGCCAGTACGGTAGCCTTGGACTTGATGTACAGGGTTTCGCCGGTTTCGATGCAGATCGCGATCACGCCGACAAAAGCGCCGTCCTGGTTCTTCACCAGATCAACGGCATAGTACTCGTTGAGGAAGGTGGTGCCTGCTTTCAGGTTGCCCTGATACAGGGTGTGCAGCAGCGCGTGACCGGTACGGTCGGAAGCGGCGCAGGTACGGGCGGCCTGGCCACCCTTGCCGAAGTCCTTGGACTGGCCACCGAACGGACGCTGGTAGATACGCCCAGTTTCGGTACGCGAGAACGGCAGACCCATGTGGTCCAGTTCGAAGACCGCAGCAGGGCCTTCCTGACACATGTACTCGATAGCGTCCTGGTCACCGATGTAGTCGGAACCTTTGACGGTGTCGTACATGTGCCAGCGCCAGTCGTCGTTCGGGTCGGCCGAAGCGATGGCGCAGGTGATGCCGCCTTGGGCGGATACAGTGTGCGAACGGGTCGGGAAGACCTTGGTGACTACGGCAGTCTTGTGACCGCCCTGGGCCAGCTGCAGCGCAGCGCGCATGCCGGCACCGCCGCCACCGATGATGATGGCGTCGAAAGAAATGGTTGGAATGCTAGCCATGGATCAGATACCCCAGAGAATCTGCACACCCCAGACGAAGTACGCGAACATCGCAACGCCGCACACAGCCTGGAACAGGAAACGAATCGCAGTCGCCGACTTGCCGAAGGACATCGGCGTCAGGTAGTCGGTGGCAATGGTCCACATGCCGACCCAGGCGTGAGCGCCCAGGGCAACGAGTGCCAGCAGACTGAAGATACGCATCGCGTTGTTGGAGAACAGACCGTGCCACTGGGCATAGTCGAGACCCGGGTGAACGGCGACGTAGCCGATCAGGAAAATGAAGTAAGCCGCGAGAACGACCGCAGATACGCGCTGCGCCATCCAGTCATAGAGGCCCGAACGCGACAGGTTCGTGACATTAGTTACCATACCCAAACTCCCGCCAGAACGATCAGCACCACGGAGATGACGATCACGATTTTCGAGCCCAGCTTGCCGCCCTCGAGCGTCTCACCGACACCCATGTCCATGATCAGGTGGCGTACACCTGCAACGAGGTGGTACAGCAGGCCGGACAGCAGGCCCCAAGTCACCAGCTTGGCCAGCGGACTGGTCAGACACGCCTTCACCTCGGCAAAGCCCTCCTCGGAACCCAGCGACTTGCCCAATGCGTAAAGCATGATGGCCAGGCCAAGGAACAGGATGACGCCGGAGATACGGTGAAGAATGGACGTGTACGCGGTGATCGGGAGTTTGATGGTCCTTAGGTCTAGGTTTACAGGTCGTTGGCTTTTCACGGCTTTTTTCACACTGAAGAGCCCCTAGCTAACAGGGCAAAGTTGTTGGTAAGTGTACTGGTCAGGTACCCACCACCCAGGGAGCGACGACCCCCAGCGGAACGGGCTTGCAAGCCCCTGGCGGTCGGTTGCGGAGTATAGACAGTTAGGCTGCTTATGACAACGTGAGGGGCTAGCCCAAATAGCGCATTGCCTTTAGCGAACAAAAGGCGTAAATGGGCGAGAATTTCGTGAAAAATCAGGGCTCAGAGGGTGTTTCAACCAGCCTTTAGGCAAATTGACATTCGAATTTATCCCTCTATAGTGGTGCGGGCCCTGCGTGGGGGGTCTGTCTGATGATTTCAAGCATTAATAGGAGGCCACATGGCTGACAAAAAAGCGCAGTTGGTCATCGAGGGCGCTGCCCCCGTCGAGCTGCCCATTTTAACCGGCACCGTTGGTCCCGATGTTATCGACGTCCGCGGGTTGGGGGCTACTGGTCACTTCACCTTCGACCCCGGTTTCATGGCGACTGCGTCCTGCGAGTCGAAGATCACCTACATCGATGGCGACAAGGGTGTCCTGCTGCACCGCGGCTACCCGATCGAACAGCTCGCCGAAAAATCGGACTACCTGGAAACCTGCTACCTGCTGCTCAACGGCGAACTGCCGAACGCCGAGCAGAAGGCCCAGTTCGTCAGCACCGTGAAGAACCACACCATGGTTCACGAGCAGCTGAAATCCTTCTTCAACGGCTTCCGCCGCGACGCTCACCCGATGGCGGTGATGTGCGGCGTGGTCGGCGCCCTGTCGGCGTTCTATCACGACTCCCTGGACATCAACAACCCGCAGCATCGCGAGATCTCTGCGGTGCGCCTGGTCGCAAAAATGCCGACCCTGGCCGCGATGGTCTACAAGTACTCCATGGGCCAGCCGATGATGTATCCGCGCAACGACCTGTCGTACGCGGAAAACTTCCTGCACATGATGTTCAACACGCCGTGCGAGATCAAACCGATCAGCCCGGTGCTGGCCAAGGCAATGGACCGGATCTTCATCCTCCACGCCGACCACGAGCAGAACGCCTCTACCTCCACCGTGCGCCTGGCGGGCTCCTCGGGCGCCAACCCGTTCGCCTGTATCGCCGCCGGCATCGCTGCACTGTGGGGTCCGGCCCACGGCGGCGCCAACGAAGCCGTACTGACCATGCTCGATGAAATTGGCGATGTCTCCAACATCGACAAGTACATCGCCAAGGCCAAGGACAAGAACGATCCGTTCAAGCTCATGGGCTTCGGTCACCGCGTTTACAAGAACCGCGACCCACGCGCCACCGTGATGAAGAAGACCTGCGACGAGGTGCTGAGCGAACTGGGCATCAAGAACGATCCGCAGCTCGAACTGGCGATGCGCCTGGAAGAGATCGCACTGACCGATCCGTACTTCATCGAGCGCTCGCTGTACCCGAACGTCGACTTCTACTCCGGCATCATCCTGAAGGCGATCGGCATTCCGACCAGCATGTTCACCGTGATCTTCGCCCTGGCACGCACCGTCGGCTGGATCTCGCACTGGAAGGAGATGCTCTCCAGCCCGTACAAGATCGGCCGTCCGCGCCAGCTGTACACTGGCCACGAGCAGCGTGACATCGTTGACTTGAAAGACCGCAAGTAAGCTCTTCGAGCCGAACGTAAAAAAGGCTGCCCTTGGGCAGCCTTTTTTATAGCGCAGCAACCGATAGACCGCTGCTCACCGCTTCGCGGGCATGCCCGCCCTCAGACTCAGGGCTTTTCAGCCTTGTCGCGCAACCCCTTGAGGGTATTGAACGGCGCGTCGACCACAAACTTGTTGGCCAGCCAGGACGGCACACTGCCTCCAGGCTCGGTGTGCACTTGGTAGGTAACCTCGGTGCTGTCACCCTTGGGCACCAGCTTCCAGAAGCCTTGGACCTGTGCCACACGCACATAGCCCTTTTCCTCCGGCAGGTATTTGGGGTCCTCCTCGAGCTTTCGGACCAGGCTGCCGTCAGCCTCCTCGGTGGTGGTCACGTGAAGGATCGAATCACGCGGCGTCACCGGCCAGGGCGTATTGAAACGAGTATAGGTCCAGCTCTGCGCGCCATCCTGCTTGAGCAGCTTTTGCGACTCGCACTCATGAATCCACTTGCAGGCACCTACGGTGTCCTCCTGCAAAGCCTTGACCTTGGCCAGCGGCGCCTTGATCAAGGTCACGCCGCGATAGGCTTTGTACTTCGAACCCGGCACTTCACTGAGGGACACCTTGATGCCGTCCTCATCCTTGGCCACCTGCCAGTTCTCGGCCCAGGCAGCCGGCGACAGCAGAACACCGACGCCACACAGCAGTGCAATACGCTTGATCGATCTCATCGTTTTGTTCCTTGTTGTCGAAGATCCAACCTGTTACGCCGCCGTCATTTGCTCCAACCAGCCGAGAATCCTGATCGCCTCGTCGCGATCATTGCCGCACACCTCCACGTCCGCCTTGAACCCACCACACACCGCCGGCCGCTCAGCCTTGCCGAACAACTCACAGAGGTTGTCAGTGGTCAGGTGCAGGCACCGCTCGCCAGCTGGCTTGCCCTGGGGCATGCGCGGCATCGGCGAGCTGATGGATGGGGCAATGCAGCATGCGCCGCAGCCCTCTCGGCATTTCATGAAACAGGACTCCCACGAGCAAAACGGGACGAATGTCCCTGGATAGTAACCGCTCAAACATATGTTTGAAATTGCGGATCGGATGAAATCTGCCGTGACCCGGCAGTCAGTTGGAACACCTACTGACGAAACTCGAAATCGATAGCAGCGCCCTCCACATCATGACGACTGTCGTTGCGCAGCTGTAACTGCATTTCGTTGTTGATCAGGCGCCCATTGAGTTGGAAGGGACTGTCATCGCTGACTGGCTTTTGCGGAAACATGGACGGCAGCAAAGGCTTGCGCCGCATCACCGGATCACCCACCTCTGGCTTGAGTTCTTCCACCATCGCGGCAGGCAAACTCAGGTCTAGCTTTGGCTTGGGCAACGGCTTGGCGACCGCCTTGGTCAAAGGTTTTTTGCGCACTACCTTGCCGGACGGCTTGGCCTTGCCCCTGCCCGGCGTCTTGCTCGCGACTTGGCCGGCCTTGTTCGCCGCCTGCTTGCGTACCGGCTTGGCCGCCGCCTTGGTTTGCGTCGCAGACGCTTTGGCCGCCGGCTGCGTGGCGTGTGCCATAGCAGCGGACAGGCACAACGGCGCCAGGCAAAGGAGTAGGACAAAAGAGCGAAGCGCTTTCATGGACATCAGGAGCGTGCTGGAAAAGTGTGCGTATGCTCTCTGTTCCGAACGCCACTGACAAGATTTACAACAGTGATCCTGTCGACGATTTGCATAACTGATGAGCCAGCAGACCCAGCGTGATCACTGCACGCTCGGCCTCCTTGTTCCATGGAATGCCGCAGTTGAGCCGAATGCAATGGTTGAACTGCTCGGTGTTGCTGAAGATAAGCCCCGGCGCGATGCTGATGCCTTGCTCCAACGCCCGCACATGCAGATCTTGGGTGTTGACCCTCCCAGGCAGGCTCACCCAGAGAATGAATCCTCCCGTAGGCCGGGTCATCTGCGTACCTTCAGGAAAATGCTGCTGCACGGCCAACTGATAGGCGCTGAGGTTCTTGCGGTACTCCTGGCGGATGTACCGCAGGTGGCGGTCATATCCGCCGTTTTCCAGATAGGCGGCCACACCCATCTGGGTGACGCTGCACGCCGAATGGGTGGTGAAGGTCTGCAGGCGCTGGATCTCGTCCTGGTAACGACCGGCGATCATCCAACCTACCCGCACTCCAGGCGAAAGGGTCTTGGAAAAGCTTGAGCAGTAGATGACCCGATCCAGACGATCGAATGCCTTGAGCGCCTTGGTCCGGCCTTGCTCGAACATCAGTTCGCCATAGATGTCGTCCTCGACGATCTGGATATCGAAGTCCGAGGCCAGACGCAACAGCTGCTTTTGCCGATCCTCAGGGATCGTACCCCCCAAGGGATTGCTCAGACGCGGGGTCAACACCAGGGCCTTGATTGACCATTGGTTGGCAGCCAACTGCAAGGCCTCAAGACTGATGCCGGTCGACGGGTCACTCGGAATCTCGATGACCTTGAGCCCCAACAAGTCGGCCAATTGCAGCAATCCATAATAGGTGGGCGACTCCGCAGCGATCAGGTCGCCTGGGCGAGTCAGTACCCGCAACGACATTTGCAGGGCATCGACGCAACCATGGGTCACCACCACCTCACGCGGATCGACCAGCACCCCGGCGTCACGCATACGAATGGCTATCTGCCGGCGCAGTGGCTCGAAGCCAGGACTGAACATGTAACTGAAGGCGCGCGGGCTGTGAAAGCGCGTCACTTTGGCCAATTGCTGATGCAGAGCCCGCACCGGCAAATAGTCAACGTGCGGGACTGCCGCACCAAAGGGGAAAACTCCGTCTCGTCGCGCCTCGGTCAGCACCTGTTGGATGATGCTCGCACGAGTGACCAGGCCCGGCCGCTCGACCCGGGCGATATCAGGGGTCTGTGCGGTGAGTGCCGGGGTCTGGTGCACGTAGTAGCCGGACTGCGGCCGCGCGCGGATCAGGCCTTGATCCTCCAGATTGGCATAGGCCTGCAGCACCGTGGCATGACTGACGTTGAGCTGGGCGCTCATCTTGCGCACGGAGGGCACACGCTCACCAGGCTGGTAGACACCTCGGCGGATGTCATCGGCCAGTTGCTGGGCAATGCGCTGGTACAACAGCAGGTTGGTCATGGCGGCTCTCGAAACGCGGACGGGTTCGTTGTTCTTGTGCGACTCAAAGCCGAGTCAGAATACCGTAACAGTTACGAAGTGTACTGGGACAGATTGGAGAATAGTCAACAATACAGTGAGGTAACAATCACAGAATCAACAAACCCGCCCGTTACCGACGAACGAGATAGCCAAAAACCTACAAGAACGCCCGGCTTCAACGCGCTGGCGCGAGCTTGCCCTTGTCGTCGGAAAAGACGATTTCGACCCGACGGTTCTGCGCCCTGCCCCGCTCGGACGCATTGGCGTCGATCGGATACTGGTCGCCATAGCCTTCGACCTGTATGCGTTTTTCGTCTACACCCAGGTCGATCAACATATCAGCCACGGCCTGGGCACGATCCCGCGATAGTGCGAGGTTATCCTCGGGCAGTCCGGTACTGTCGGTATACCCTTCGACCCGCACCACACGACGAGGATTGAGCTGCAGGAACTGGACGAGCTTGAGCACCGTGCGGCTGGCAGAGGTCTTGAGCTCGGCGCGACCAGTGTCGAACAGCACATCGCCCAACGTCATCACCAAGCCACGATCGCTTTGCTCGGAGGCCATGGCCGCAATCTGCGCTTCGACCCACTTACCCTGCTGTTGGACGCTGGCCAATTTGGCTTCGCGCAGACCCAGCTGCAAGCGCTGGCGCTCCAGGTCGAGCTTGGCCAGACGCTCTTGATTGAGGGCCAACTTGGCATGCTCGGCCGCGATCTCGCTGTAGCGCTTGCTCAAATAGGCGTAGTGACGCACGTCGGACCCGGTGCCGATGTAGCTCGAGAGACGCTCGGCACGCGCCAGGGATTCACCAGCACGAATCACATCGCGCGGCGCGCTGCGCAGCACATCGGCGTCATCCTTGACCTTTTGGAAGGCGACCGCCGCTTCATCGAGCGCCGACTCGCTGCGCTGGCTCGCGCAACCCTGCAACCCGACCAGCGCCATCAGCGCCAGTGCAGCCATTGATTGGCGACGCATCATGGCTGGACCTCCAGTTGCTTGCGAAGGCGCTTGACCCGCGCCTGCACGACCTGAAGCTGCTCTTCGCTCTTCTGGGTCAACACCCGAGCCTCGGCCAGGCGCGCATCCAGCTCGGCCTGCTCGGCGCGCATGCGCGCGTCACGGTAATCCTCGGTGGCCATGTTGGTCTTGGCTCTCGCCAGTTTGTCTTCGGCCAGTTTCAATTCCGCCACCTGCTCGGTGGCACCGACGGCCTTGGCCTGCTCCAGGGCCTGCTCGGACAGACGCATCTGCTCGTTGGGCGCAGGATCGTTGGCACAGCCAGCCAGGCCGAGCATGGCCAAGGCAAGGATCAGTGGTTGGGTTCTCATTGCATTCCTACTGTTTAGGGGCATCCAGCGGCGCCTGCATCTGCGCCTTCCAGCGCTCGACATTGCGCTGCAGCACAGCCTGGGACACCCCGGAGATCGGCAATTCTGTCAGTTTTTTTGCCAGTTGTCCGCGCAGCCAGGCGTCATTGCAGGCCGAGTTGTGCGACACAGCGAGGTACAGGCCTGGGCGGTCCACCGGCAAGCCTCGGGCGATCAAGTCATTGCCCATCCCCAGACTCTGGACCATGCCCATGCCCGAATAGCGCCCGGCCAGCACATAATCGACCTGGCCCAGTACCAGTTTCTGGAAGGCCTGAGTCAGGTTCTGCGCAGGGGCCAGCTTGAGCTGGGCCTTGGCGAAGGCTTCGAAAGCCGGAGTCAGGCGAGCCCGCTCGGAAATACTGCCTTGGTACTGGGCAAGGTCCGCCGGCCCGTCGAAGACCAACGTGGCGTCATGACGAGTCCAGACAAGGTACTCGTTGAGCTGCAACGGCGGATGGATGTAGTCCAGGGCGGTCAACTGTTCGACCTGCATGGGCGTATCGATCAACAGGTCCATACGCCCGCTGCGCACCTCCTCCAGCGCCTGGTCGCGCTTGCCGGCGTGCAGCACTTCGACCGACACCCCAAGCTCGGCGGCGACCTGACGCAGCAGGTCGACATTGGCACCGATCAGATGCCGAGGATCTTTCGGATCCTGCCAGGAATACGGCGGAGCATCCGGGCTGCCAGTCGCCACCAGGCGTTCGCACTTGCCTGCTGCCATTGTCCATGGCGCCGACAACGCCGCCATGCAGGCCAGCACCCTGCCCGCTTTGCGAAACTCCATGCCCTACTCCTTGCAGCCAGAAAAAAGCCCGGCCCTCGTTTCGGAGGGCCGGGCTTCTTTATAAGTGAAGCCGCCGGATCAGACCAGCTTTTCCAGCTCTGGAACCGCCTCGAACAGGTCGGCGACCAGGCCGTAGTCGGCGACCTGGAAGATCGGTGCTTCTTCGTCCTTGTTGATCGCAACGATCACCTTGGAGTCCTTCATGCCCGCCAGGTGCTGGATCGCGCCCGAGATACCGACGGCGATGTACAGCTGCGGCGCAACGATCTTGCCGGTCTGGCCGACCTGCATGTCGTTGGGCACGAAGCCTGCGTCGACCGCGGCACGCGAGGCACCGACAGCAGCGCCGAGCTTGTCGGCCAGGGCGTACAGATGCTTGAAGTTGTCACCGTTGCCCATGCCGCGACCGCCGGAAACGACGATCTTGGCAGCGGTCAGCTCAGGACGGTCGGACTTGGCCAGCTCTTCACCAACGAAAGCAGACTTGCCAGCGTCGTGCACGGCACCAACGGCCTCGACAGCAGCCGAACCACCCTCGGCGGCCACGGCGTCGAAGCCGGTGGTACGCACGGTGATGACCTTGACCGCAGCGCTGGACTGCACGGTAGCAATGGCGTTACCGGCATAGATCGGGCGCTTGAAGGTGTCGGCAGACTCGACCGAGATGATCTCGGAGATCTGGTCGACGTCCAGCAGCGCGGCGACGCGTGGCAGGATGTTCTTGCCATTGGTGGTGGCCGGAGCCAGCACGTGGCTGTAGCCCTTGCCCAACTCGGCGATCAGCGGCGCTACGTTTTCCGGCAGCGCGTGAGCGTAGGCGGCATTGTCAGCGATCAGTACCTTGGCAACGCCAGCGATCTTGGCGGCAGCTTCAGCGACACCACCGACGTTCTGGCCTGCGACCAGCACATGGATATCCCCACCGATCTTGGCGGCAGCGGCAACAGTGTTCAGGGTAGCCGGGGCAACGGCACCGTTTTCGTGTTCAGCGACAACCAGGATAGTCATTTAGATTACCTTCGCCTCGTTCTTCAGTTTCTCGACCAGTTCAGCCACCGACTTGACCTTGATACCCGCGCTGCGAGCAGCCGGGGCTTCGACTTTCAGGGTCTTGGTGGTGGAAGCGGTGGAGACGCCCAGCGCGTCTGGAGTGACAGTCTCCAGCGGCTTCTTCTTGGCTTTCATGATGTTCGGCAGCGACGCATAGCGTGGCTCGTTCAGACGCAGGTCGGTGGTGACGATCGCCGGCAGGTTCAGCGCGACGGTCTGCAGGCCGCCATCGATTTCACGGGTGACGTTGAGCTTGTCGCCAGCCACTTCGACCTTGGAGGCGAAGGTGCCTTGGGCGTAGCCGGTCAGCGCAGCCAGCATCTGGCCGGTCTGGTTGTTGTCACTGTCGATGGCTTGCTTGCCAAGGATGACCAACTGTGGCTGCTCTTTATCGACAATGGCCTTGAGCGCCTTGGCCACGGCCAGGGAGTTGAGCTCTTCGGCGGTCTCGACCAGGATGGCGCGATCGGCACCCAGCGCCAGGGCGGTACGCAGCTGCTCCTGAGCAGCGGTCGGACCGACGGCAACGGCGACGATCTCGGTCGCAACGCCCTTTTCCTTCAGGCGTACGGCTTCTTCCACGGCGATTTCGCAGAAGGGGTTCATGGACATCTTGACGTTTGCAAGGTCGACGCCGGAGTTGTCCGCCTTGACGCGAACCTTGACGTTGTAGTCGACCACTCGTTTGACAGCTACAAGAACCTTCATGGATTCCTCGTTACTCTCCGGTGAAAAGAATGTCGCCTGGGGCATGCCCGGCGATTGCGCGTGGGTACAAGGGCACCTCTAAAAACGTTCCTGACTGCGGGGAATTTCCTGTGACCGAACAGTCCTGTTTCGACTTCGCCGGCAAAACCGACGGGTCATTTTCTGTCGTGGCGTGTAGACTCCACTACAAAACCGGATTCGGCCCGAAAACCCTGCTCCATGCCTGGTCTTTAGGGGTACACCTGCGCCCGGCGGTCAGCCTACGGCGAGCGTAAAACCGCTCGTATCTTGACCGTAACACCTAATCCGGTCAATACGGCAAATCGGCCAGCCTCCAGCCGCGTTCCAGTGATTTTACTGGGCTCCGGCAAATTCAAACAAACGTTTGTATTGGACCCGCCAAGTGGTGTAGATATAATGCGCGGCCAAGACAAAGCGGTGTAGTCCGTCATCCACGAAGCTACAGCTTACACAGTCGTGCATGGCCCTCCATCACCCAAAAAGACAAGACAAGCAACAGCGATGAGCCTTGAGTAGGAGAGAACCAGTGGAACGCGAATACATGGAATTCGACGTGGTCATCGTCGGCGCAGGCCCGGCGGGCCTGTCCGCCGCCTGCCGCCTGAAGCAGAAGGCCGCCGAAGCCGGTAACGAGATCAGCGTCTGCGTGGTCGAGAAAGGCTCGGAAGTCGGTGCCCACATCCTCTCCGGCGCGGTGTTCGAGCCACGTGCTCTGAACGAACTGTTCCCCGACTGGAAAGAACTCGGTGCTCCGCTGAACACCGAAGTCAAGCGCGACGACATCTATGTACTCAAGGATGCGAGCAGCTCGACCAAGGTCCCTGACCTGTTCGTGCCAAAGACCATGCATAACCAGGGTAACTACATTATCTCCCTGGGCAATCTGTGCCGCTGGCTGGCCCAACAAGCCGAGAACCTGGGCGTGGAAATTTACCCAGGCTTCGCCGCCCAGGAAGCGCTGTTCGATGAGAACGGCGTGGTCCGCGGGATCATCACGGGCGACCTGGGGGTCGACCGCGAAGGCAACCCTAAAGACGGCCTGTACACGCCAGGCATGGAACTGCGCGCCAAGTACACGTTGTTCGCCGAAGGCTGCCGTGGTCATATCGGCAAACAGTTGATCAAGCGCTTCAACCTCGACAGCGAGTCCGACGTCCAGCACTACGGCATTGGCCTCAAGGAAATCTGGGAAATCGATCCGGCCAAGCACGAGCAAGGCCTGGTGGTGCACACCGCCGGCTGGCCGCTGGACGTAGTGAGCGCCGAGAACACCGGCGGCTCCTTCCTTTATCATCTGGAGAACAATCAGGTGGTGGTCGGCCTGATCGTCGACCTCTCCTATGCCAACCCCTACCTGTCGCCATTCGATGAGTTCCAGCGCCTGAAGCACCACCCGGTGATGAGCCAGTACCTCGAAGGCGGCAAGCGCATCAGCTACGGTGCCCGCGCCATCTGCAAGGGCGGCCTGAACTCGCTGCCGAAGATGGTCTTCAACGGCGGCGCACTGATCGGTTGCGACCTGGGCACCCTGAACTTCTCCAAGATCAAAGGCAGCCACACCGCCATGAAGTCCGGCATGCTCGCCGCCGACGCCGTGGCCGAAGCTCTGTTCGCCGGTCGCGAAGGTGGCGACACCCTCGACAACTATGTCAGCGCCTTCAAAGCCAGCTGGCTGTATGAGGAGCTGTTCGCCAGCCGCAACTTCGGCCCTGCGCTGCACAAGTTCGGCCCCTTGCTCGGTGGTGCGTTCAACTACATCGACCAGAACTGGTTCGGCGGCAAGCTGCCGTTCACCCTGCACGACACCAAGCCAGACTACGCCTGCCTCAAGCTGGCGGCCGATTCGCAGAAGATCGACTACCCCAAACCCGACGGCAAGCTCAGCTTCGACAAGCTGAGTTCGGTGTTCCTCTCCAGCACCAACCATGAAGAGGAACAGCCCTGCCACCTGAAACTGGCCGATGCCAGCGTACCGATCGCCAGCAACCTGCCGCTGTATGACGAACCTGCCCAGCGCTACTGCCCGGCCGGCGTGTACGAAGTGGTTACCCAGGAAGACGGCAGCAAGCGCTTCCAGATCAACGCGCAGAACTGTGTGCATTGCAAGACCTGCGACATCAAGGACCCGGCCCAGAACATCACCTGGGTCACTCCAGAAGGCGCAGGCGGGCCGAATTACCCGAACATGTAACATCGCCCCGCATGAAAAAAGCCCCCAAGGCCAGGCCTTGGGGGCTTTTTCGTTTGGGTTGCAGGCCATCACATCGCCGGGGTTTGCGTCCTGTATCGGATCTGCGTACTGCTCGTATCCAGCCCAAGTTGGGCCAGCCGTTCGCGCACATGTGCCAGACATGTGCCGCCATCGGGCAGGTAATGCCCGGACGCGTCGTTGATCATCCCCAAAAGATCCTGCACAGCCATGTGGGTCGCAACACGAGTGATGGTGAGCTCTCCGGCGCACACCACTGGATTGCCGGAGCCGAGTTGGCTATGACGGATATAGCTGCTGCGGGACGCGGTCTTGTCCCAACGCCGGATGATGATGCTTCCCTGTGGGGTGTAGACCCACGTGTAAGAATCGATTGCGGTATTGGGCTCAAGATAGACCGGTTTCTTGTCTTTGAGATCGTAGGCCAGAAGCCTGCCCTGATACTCGCCAATCAACTGGCACACCCCCGTGAGCGTTTCCGGTTCATACGAACGCCAATTCAGCCAATCGGACAGCAGTGGCCCCCAATTGACCGGATAGGTGCACCCGGCAAAGTCCAACGGCGTCTGACCGCCCTCCTCACGCCAGTCCAGCCAATTGATCGTACCCGTCCAGTTTGCGCCTGACGTTGGCAACAGCCATGGACTGTCGGACCCGAGCACACGGTTGCTCATGTGGTCATTGACCACCAGATCCAGCGCGTTCATACGCCATGCTGGACCGTAGCCGTCGCCGCTTACCTGATACAGCTCCACGCTGACGAGTTCGTCGGCAAAGATGGTGCGCCCTTGGAACATACTGGCCAGATCCACCTCGGCAGCCAGCGCCGAGCCTCGTTCGAAATTCCTGGCCAGAAGCTGCTGATGACGGCTGCCATTGATCGAGAAGTAGACGCTGTCCGAAGTCCCGGCGCTGTAGTCGTCGCAGACCTGCACATGCAGGACCAGCTTCTCGACCTGCATGCCCGACGCCTTGTTACGCGGTCGTTTCACCTGCCAACGCACAGATGGCAACCCCGGGTCCTGAGGCTGAAGCCAGACCTCGCCATGCGCCGGGTCTGCGCACAGCGCCTGCGCCTGAGGGCCAAACACAAGCACCCCTTCGGGAGAAAGATGCCATTTTTCAAGCCCTTGGGCGGGCGGCAGACAACGTACTCCCAGGCCAAGGACTTGACCGGTGGCGACGCTGCTCAGTTTTCCGTCCTTGAACATCCATTGCATGGCCAGGGTCTCCGGCCCCGAATCAATGCGCACGCCCTTTTCATCGGCCATCAGCAAAGCATGGTCATGGCCCAGGCAAAAAGGGATACCCACTGGCAATCCCTCGATTTCGGACTCGCGGCCGTCCTTGCCATCCAGCGAATCAAGTTCCAGGTGCGAGATTTCCACCTCATGGCCATTGGCATCGATCAGACGCAGTGCAACGCCACTGGCCGCCTCCTGGATATCAGCGATATGCCGGAACCCTTGCAGAGGTCGGCCCCCCGTGAGCCGCTGGCCATCCCCATAGACCACCAGCCAGGCCTGCTCATGGTGTACCCGGTCATCAAAGACGCAGGCTTTGCTGTTTCCCCAGCGTATGACGGGCGTACTCATCACAGGGGCATGACCGGGATCAGCCTCTGGCGTGTCGCGCGCCACACCGGAGAACAACATGTCCTGGGGGATTTCCGGCAGTTGCTCGCGCGTCTGCCACTTCACGTTAAAGCCATACATCGGCAGCCTCCAAATCCGGTAGATGCGGGTGCTTGAATCAAGCACCGAGCAATCTACGCAGAGGCTCCACCACCGACAGTCAGTGCCGTTCCCCTTACCTTGCGTGAACCCAAGCTCGCGCACCGTAGGACACGCACTGCACCTTCAGAGGGGCGAGGTAGCCGAGCACGACGTCGCGCACGCCACTCCACGACCGCGGAAGTAGGCCGCCGTCATGAAACCGACAAGCCCCATGATCAGGCAGAACCCGACGCACACCCAGGGGCTCCATGGCATCAATGCAATCAACGCCAGCGGCGTGGTGCTGGCCCATAAGGCATAGGCGATGTTGTAGGTGAAGGAAATACCCGACACTCGGATCTGCGCCGGGAACAACCCGACCATCACTGATGGCACCACCCCTACCACACCGCAGGACAACCCTGCCAAGGCATAGGCCAGCCACGTCCAGCCAAACTGCCCCACCAGACTTGCGTACAACGCTCCGATGCCCACAGGCAACAGCAGGCTGTAGATCATCAAGGCGCGCCAGGCACCGATGCGGTCGACCAGCAAGCCGGCCAGCACGCAACCCATGTTGAGAAAGACAATTCCCACGCTGCTCAGGGCGAAGGTGTGGCCCGCTGCGATGCCGAAGCGCTGCTGCATCACGGTAGGGGTGATCACCACCAGCACCACCACTGCCGACGTCAGCACGCAAGTCAGCAAGGCCGCCGGAATCAGTGCATGACGATGCGTGCCCAGCACGCTACGCAGCGGGAAGGCCACTGGCTGTTCCTGGCGTTCGCGCAGGGCCAGGAACACCGGCGTTTCACTCAACCAGCGGCGCAACCAGACGCCGACGACACCAAACACACCGCCCAACAGGAAGGGATAACGCCAGGCGTAGTCGAGAATCTCCTGCGGACTGTAAAGCTTCGCCAACAAGGTCGCGGTCAAGGCGCCCAGCAGGTAGCCGAAGGTCAGTCCGGCTTGCAGAAAGCCCAGGGCATAGCCGCGTCGGCCCACAGGCGCATGTTCGGCAACGAAGGTCCAGGCGCTCGGCACCTCGCCACCCACCGCAGCGCCTTGGAGGATACGCAACGCCAGCAAGATCAGCGGCGCGGCATAGCCGATATCGGCATAGGTCGGCATCAGGCCGATCAGCAGGCACGGCAGGGCCATCATCAGGATGCTCAGGCTGAACACCCGCTTGCGCCCCAGGTGGTCGGCGAAGTGCGCCATCAGGATGCCGCCCAGGGGCCTGGCCAGGTACCCGGTGACGAAAATTCCGAAACTCTGCAGCAGCCGCAACCACTCAGGCATTTCAGGCGGGAAAAACAGCTGGCTGAGGGTCAGGGCGAAGAACACGAAGATAATGAAATCGTAGATTTCCAACGCGCCGCCCAACGCCGCCAGGCCCAGGGTCCGGTGATCGCCGCGGCTGAACCGGGGTGCACGGGCGGTATCGATGACAGTCATGGCATGGTTCCGCAAATCGGCAAAGGGCAAGAGGATAGCAAATGCCACCCCCTTGCCCCACCTGACTCAGCTCGAACGGCTGAACACTGTGTGGCCGAAGTTTCGGTGCCGGATCGGATTGCCCTTGCCCGCCAGGCTCGCCGGCAGCGGCAACTGCCCTACCACCAAAGGCAGGTCGATGATCGCCATGAACGATTGCAGCGCCTCGTCATCCGGTACGCGCGGCAGGCTGATGTTCACCGCCTGGCGCTGGGCCTGAGGCACTGCGGGCACCTTCAGGTGCTGAGAATGGTAGAGCAAGGCATGCTGGATCTGGGTGCTGACCTGGCAAAAGCGCGCCAGGTCGACGCCGGCGTGGCTGGCCAGCTCGATGTTGCCGATCAATAGATTGAATGGCTGCAGCGCGCTCTGCACCAAACGCTGGAGGTCTTCGAAACTTTCCACCGGGGCGATGCGGTAGTAGCCCAGGCCATTGAGCATTTTTTCCAGCTGCAAACGTTGGCACGGATGCTCGTCGGCAATGAGGATGCGCATGGTCTTGTTTGCCATTGTCTGCACCTGGGCAACGAGGCGTTGAGGGAATATGCCCTGCCCCTACTGCGCCAGTACAGGCAACCACCACGACGGGGGCCCGGCCGGGGTCTTTCCTTGATAGTTGTCGGGAAAGCAGGAGAAATCAAGTCGCCAGCATGGGGAATTTTCATTTCCCATCAAGGGTGTAACGCGGCTGATACGGGTGTTTCAGGGATGTGTCGGCAACGTCAGGATTCCCACTCGCGCATGCGTACGCGGCAGTGTTTCATGGCATTGACAATATGCTTTTCCACCAGGCTGCGAGAAATCCCCAGGCGCTCGGCGATCTGCGGGTGAGACAGCCCTTCGAGTTTGCGCAGCAGGAAGCTGTCCCGGCAGGGTTTGCTCAGCTCATCAAGGGCGCGCTGCATCAATTCCAGGCGCTGGTCCATCTGCATGCTGTGGGACAACCCAGGCCCGTGCCAGCGCTCGTCGGTGTCCAGCACTTCCAGCGGCTCGGCCTGGCGCACCTGATGACGTCGGTGGCGATCGACCACCAGGTTCAGCGCAGTGCGGTACAAAAAAGCGCGCGGGTGTTCGATGCGCTGAGCGTCGGTGCGCTCCAGCACTCTCAGGTAGGCATCGTGGGCGACGTCCTCCGCCGCCTGACGGTTGCCCAGGCGCGCGGAAAGGAAACTCACCAGCTCACGATAGTAATGTTCCACGACGGTACCTGGCATTTCCTTGCTCGACACTTGCAATCGGAACACGGGACGAAGTGATATCAGCGCGACATATTACAAATTATAATTATTCTCAGCAACAACCCACCCCCACTTCTCGAATCGACTAAATCTCCCCGTTGTGGCTTCGTCTACCTGAGACCGCCCTGCGTGCCACGATTGGCCGCGTGTGACTTTCACCCCTGGCCGGAAGCCCGCATGAGACGCTTAATCCACACCCGCCGTCGGATCCTGCTCGGTGGCCTGGGCCTGCTTGGCCTGGGCGCCATCCTGGCCTGGAAGACCCTGCCCTTCGGCACCCTGCCGGTTAGCACCGTCCAGGTCGTGCGAGGCGATATCGAAAGCAGCGTCACGGCCTTGGGCACCTTGCAGCCCAGGCGTTATGTCGATGTGGGCGCCCAGGCCTCCGGGCAGATCCGCACGTTGCACGTGGAGGTGGGCGATGTGGTGCGCCAGGGTCAGTTGCTGGTCGAGATCGACCCGTCCACCCAGCAAGCCAAGCTCGATGCCGGTCGCTACTCCATCGAAAACCTCAAGGCCCAACTGGCCGAGCAACGCGCCCAGTACCAGCTGGCGACGCAACAGTACCAACGCCAACGTGATCTAGCCGCCGCAGGCGCCACCCGCGAGGAAGACCTGCAAACAGCCCAAGCCCAACTCAAAGTGACCCAGGCGCGCATCGACATGTACCAGGCGCAGATCCGCCAGGCTCAAGCCAGCCTGCGCAGCGACGAGGCCGAGTTGGGTTACACGCGCATCTATGCCCCCATGAGCGGCACCGTGGTCGCTGTGGATGCCCGGGAGGGCCAGACCCTCAACGCCCAGCAACAGACGCCGTTGATCCTGCGTATCGCCAAACTCTCGCCGATGACCGTCTGGGCCCAGGTATCGGAGGCCGACATCGGCAAGGTCCAGCCCGGCATGAGCGCCTACTTCACCACCCTGGCCGGCGGCAAGCGCCGCTGGAGCAGCCGCGTGCGGCAGATCCTGCCGATCCCGCCCAAGCCGTTGGACCAGGCCAGCCAGGGCGGCGGCAGCCCGGCCAGCGCCAGCGCCGGCACCACCGGCAACAAGGTGGTGCAGTACACCGTGCTGCTGGATGTCGACAACCCCGATGGCGCCCTGATGGCCGAAATGACCACCCAGGTGTTCTTCGTTGCCGGCCAGGCCAAGCAGGTGCTCACAGCCCCCCTGGCCGCTCTGGAGGACGCCGATGACGACGGCCTGTACTTGGCCCAAGTGCTCAATCGCGAGGGCAAGATCGAGCAGCGCCAAGTGCGAACGGGCCTGAGCGATCGTCTGCGCGTGCAGATCCTCGAAGGCCTGAGTGAAGGCGAACAACTGGTTATCGGCGCCCCGGCCGCCAGCGGAGGTTGAATGCCTGTCCCTCTGATCGAACTCACCGACATCCGCAAGGCCTATGGCGGCATCGACACACCGAAAGTCGAGGTGTTGCGCGGCATCAGCCTGACCATCCACCCCGGCGAGTTCGTCGCCATCGTCGGTGCCTCGGGCTCAGGCAAGTCGACGCTGATGAACATTCTCGGCTGCCTTGATCGTCCCAGCGCCGGCAGTTATCGCTTCGCCGGCAAGGACGTCGCCGACCTGGACAGCGATGAGCTGGCGTGGCTGCGTCGCGAGGCCTTTGGCTTCGTGTTCCAGGGCTATCACCTGATCCCCTCGGGCTCCGCCCAGGAAAACGTCGAGATGCCGGCCATCTATGCCGGAACGCCCGCCGCCGAACGCCACGCCAGAGCTCGTGCGCTGCTCGAACGCCTGGGGCTGGCCAGCCGCACCACCAACCGCCCGCACCAGCTCTCCGGCGGCCAGCAACAGCGGGTATCGATCGCCCGGGCACTGATGAACGGCGGACACATCATCCTCGCCGACGAGCCCACCGGCGCGCTGGACAGTCACAGCGGCGCCGAAGTCATGGCCCTGCTGGATGAGCTCGCCCACCAAGGCCACGTGATCATTTTGATCACCCACGACCGCGAAGTGGCGGCACGAGCTCATCGGGTCATCGAGATCCGTGATGGCCTGATGCTCAGCGACTCAGCCGACGAGCAACCTGCAACCGCTACGTACCCAGGCCTGCAAGCCGACGAGCTGCGCCAGCGTCTGGACCGCGGCGCCACCCTGCGCGGCGCCTGGAAAGGCGAGCTGCTCGAAGCCCTGCAGGCGGCCTGGCGGGTCATGTGGATCAACCGCTTCCGCACTGCCTTGACCTTGCTCGGCATCGTCATCGGCGTCGCCTCGGTGGTGGTGATGCTGGCCGTCGGCGAAGGCAGCAAGCGCCAGGTCATGGCACAAATGGCCGCGTTCGGCTCGAACATCCTCTACCTGTCCGGCAAAGCGGCGACACTGCGCGAACCTGCAGGCCTCATCACCCTCGATGATGTCGACGCGATCGCCGAACTGCCACAGGTCAAACGCGTCATGCCGGTGATCGGCGAAGAACTGATGGTGCGCTACGGCAACAACAGCCAGCAGTTCTATGTCGGTGGCAACAACACCTGGTTCCCGGAAGTCTTCAACTGGCCAGTGGTCGAAGGGGCCTTTTTCAGTGAGTCTGACGAGGCCAGTGGTGCTGCCGTGGCGGTGATCGGGCAGAAAGTGAAGGAGAAGATGCTCGGCAACCGGCGCGACCCGCTGGGCCAGTACCTGTTGATCGGCAACGTGCCGTTCCAGGTCGTGGGCATTCTGGCCGGCAAGGGTGCAAGCTCGGGGGACCAGGACAGCGACGAGCGCATCGTGGTGCCCTACTCCGCCGCCGCCATCCGCTTGTTCGGGCGCTATGAGCCCGAGTACATCGCCATTGCCGCTCTCGACTCATCCCAGGTCCACGCCACCGAGGCGGCCATCGACCACCTGCTGCGCCAGCGCCACCAAGGCAAGCGCGATTTCGAACTGACCAACGATGCAGCCTTGATCCAAGCCGAAGCCCGCACCCAGAACAGCCTGTCGCTGATGCTCGGCGCGATTGCCGCCATCTCCTTGCTGGTTGGCGGCATCGGCGTGATGAACATCATGCTCATGACCGTGCGCGAGCGCACCCGTGAGATCGGCATCCGCATGGCCACTGGGGCCCGTCAGCGCGACATCCTGCGTCAATTCCTCAGCGAAGCGGTGATGCTGTCGATGGTCGGCGGGGTCACCGGCATCGTACTGGCCCTGTGCATCGGCGCAGGCCTGATGCTGGCCGACATCGCCGTGGCCTTCGCTCTACCCGCCATGCTCGGTGCATTCGCCTGCGCCGTCGTCACCGGCGTGGTGTTCGGCTTCATGCCAGCCCGCAAGGCCGCTCGCCTCGATCCGGTCAAAGCCCTCACCAGCGTATAACTCATGACATTGCCCAGCCGCATCAGCCTGTTGACCCTGAGCCTCGCCCTTGCCGCGTGCAGCACACCGCCCAGTCCAGAGGCCGATATCACCGCGCCGGCGGCCTGGCAGGCGCAGCGCGAAGACGCCACCCGCCCTCTGCCCGATGCCATCTGGTGGAAGGCATTCGCCAGCCCCCAGCTGGACCAATTGATCGAGCGAGCCCTACGCAACAGCCATGACCTCGCCGCCGCCACCGCACGGGTGCGCCAGGCCCAGGCCCGCGCAGTGATCGCCGGCGCACCTTTGTTGCCAGAGCTGCAGTTCGGCCTGGATGCCAGCCGCCAGCGCCTGTTGCGCGGCGACGGCAACGACCAACTCGATGCCAGCAGCAGCGAGCGTACCAGCACCTCCTTCGGCACCCGCCTGAGCGCCAGCTACGAGATCGATTTCTGGGGAGGCCTGCGCGCTGCACGCGACAGCGCCTTGCATGGCCTGGACGCCAGTCGCTTCGACCGCCAGACGGTCGAGCTGACGCTGACCTGCGCGGTGGCCGACAGTTACCTGCAAGGCTTGGCACTGGAGGAACAACTGCGTATTGCCCGTCTGAACCTGGACAATGCGCGTGACGTGCTGGCGCTCGTACAAGCGCGGGAACGCTCAGGTTCGGCCACACGCCTGGAGTTGGCCCAGCAGCGCAGCCTGGTGGCCGCCCAGGAACGCCAGGTGCCGCTGTTTGAGCAGCGATGGCAAGACAGCCGCGTCACCTTGGCCACTCTGCTGGGCGAGCCGGTCCAGCACCTGCCCGCCAACCGTGGCACGATCGGCGCCTTGCAATGGCCGCGCATCGGCAGCGGCGTCCCCAGCGATCTGCTCGGCCGCCGCCCCGATATCGCCGCTGCCGAGGCACGCCTGGCGGCAGCCAGCGCCAACGTTCAGGTCGCCCGGACCGCGCTGTTGCCCAAGCTGACTTTGGGCGCCGACCTGGGCAGCGGCGCGCGCACCTTCGCCCAGATCCTGGACAGCCCCTATTACACCCTCACCAGCGGGCTGATCGCGCCGGTCTTCAACAACGGCCGCCTGCGTGCCGCCCGCGACCTGGCCACTGCCGAGCAGCAAGAACTGCTGGAAAACTACCGGACGAGCATTCTGGCGAGCTTTGCCGACGTGGAGAAGGCGCTCAATGCCATCCAGGGTGTGGACCACCAGCGCCAGTGGCAGGACGAGGAAGTGCGCCAGGCGCGCATCGCCTTCGATCTTGCCCAGCAACGCTATGCCGCCGGCGCAGAGACCCTGCTCAGCGTGCTGCAGACCCAGCGCACCCTATATGACGCGCAGGACCAGCAGGCGCAATTGCGCCTGGCCCGGCTACAGGGCAGCGTGGCGTTGTACAAGGCGTTGGGGGGTGGCTGGCAGGTGCCTTCGCGCTGAAGGGCATCGGGGCCGCAATGCGGCCCCTGGACATCGATCAGGACACGATGTTCTTCAGCGAAAGATGCCGCGCATACCAGGGCCGGCGAGGCACCCGCCGCACCAGATCGCCGATCGCATCATCCTCGCCAAAGGTGATGCGCAGCGCCAGTTTCATGATCTCGACATCCATCTCCACCGACTTGCCGGGACGCGTGCCAGGAACCGTGCTGCAACCATGGGTGTCCGGCCCCAGCCAGGGGTCATCGACCTCTACCCAGCGCCCTGGCGCGAACCAGTCCACACCGTTGACCTGCATACGCCGCACCTGGCCTGGGTGGTAGCGCTCCTGGGCGCGGTACCAGTCCTCGATCCGGTCGTCGATCCAACCATGGAAGCCCCAGAACACAGGGTTCACATGGGAAGAGAACGGGTCACCGAGAAAGTCGTTCTCCGGCCCGAACCAACGCAGGGCGAAGTCAGCCGGATCGCGGGCGAAAGGCACCGGCGCACCATTGAGCGGATCACGCGGCACCGAAGCCCAGCACATGTGCAGCCAGTCGTGCAGGGTCATCTCCATCTCCGATCCCAGCGCGCCCAGGCTCAGCTTCGCGAGGTACCGAGGGTCCTGGTATTGCGACTCCCAGACCTGGAAGTTACTGCAAAACGTCTCGCTGGCCTTGATCGCCGACACCCACTGCCCATAGGGCTCATCATCCGGCGCCTGCCAGCTCGGTGGCACACAGCAACCATCGTGATTCTCGTGATAGCGGGCAAAGCCTGCCCGGTCGAGCTCGACATTTGGCGCAGGCAATGGGAAGTGCGTCCAGGATGGTAAGTCCTGCAGCTGACGAGCGGTCTGCAGCATATGCCTGTGCATGAACAGAAAATCGATCCCCGAGCCATTGCGGTGCTTGCGCGGGCCGCGGGCATCGCGCTCACGCTCCCGTGGGCCTGGCTGCCAGCCCAGGCCACGCAGGGCGCCGCGCTGCTGTTCGGACAGGTCGTGCCATTTGTCCCGGGTGGCATGCCAAAGCTGGTGGAACAACCGATGCTCGGCACTGAGCACCCAGGCGTGCATCTGTGGCGTATAGCCGATGCGCTCGCGCGCTTCGGGGAAGCGCCGCTTGACCGCGACGAAGCGGCTGTCGGCCACCGGCAGCATGAGCGGTCGGTCCAACCGCTGCAGACGTCCGCTCAGGGTACCGGTGCCAGCATTGGCGAAATCGCCCCAGACCTCGTCGAGGCTGGCAATGCATTCGTAGCTGGCCCCTCCCTGCTGGTTCAGCAAGCGCCAACGCACCTGCGCAGACGATGCCTCGACCAGATCGCCCAACACTCGATAGCGGGCCACCCCGTCACTACGCAAGCGCTCACCGGTATCGACAAAGCCGCGCAAGCCGCGCCCCTTGGTGGCAACGTCGAGAAACAGCTCGACACCGACCACGGGCAACCCTTCAAGGCCCGCTTCTGTGCCTTCGAAGCGCAGGTCCCAGATGCCACGCAGGTGATCGGCCAGTACTTGTCCTGCGTAGTCGGCCAACTCGACGCTGGCCTCCCCTGGCGTGACGATGTCGTCCTCAGGATCGTGGGTCAGCGCCTTGTGTGCGTGATAGGCAGCCGTACCGGTTGCCCCCGCCACTGCCAGGCCTGCGATGAATCCTCGTCGGGAAATGCCCATTGCGCCTCTATCCGTTCCAGCCACACTGCGGGTTCTGTCCAAGCTAGGACGTAACCTGGATCGGGAAATTTACTGCTGGCAGAAGCCCCCGAGCCTTGGCAGGTTCCGTTCGTTCAACCGGCGGACACCGCTGCCTGCACGGCCTGAGCAAAGCGGTCGGCCACGTCGTCGATTTGTTCGGCACTGATGATCAGCGGTGGCAGGAAGCGCACCACCGCACCGTGGCGCCCGCCGAGCTCCAGGATCAAGCCGCGCCTGAGGCATTCGCGCTGAATTTTCGGTGCCAGGGTGCCGTTGGCCGGAGCCCGGCCCAGCGCATCGACGGCGCCATCCGGGTTCACCAGTTCGACCCCAAGCATCAGCCCACGCCCCCGAACATCTCCAAGCTGCGGATAATCCTGCTGCACACGCAGCAAGTGGCCACGCAAGCGTTGGCCCATGGCCTCGGCGTGCTCGGCCAGGCGATGCTCGACCAAGTAGCCCATCACCGCGGAACCTGCCGCCATGGCCATTTGGTTACCGCGGAAGGTACCGGCATGGGCTCCAGGCTTCCAGGTGTCCAGCCAGTCGCGATAGACCACCACCGCCAGGGGCAGGCTGCCGCCGATGGCCTTGGACAGGGTGACCACGTCCGGCACGATGCCGGCGTGCTCGAAGGCGAACATGCGCCCGGTGCGGGCAAAGCCACTTTGAATCTCGTCGACGATCAACGCGACGCCGGCCTGCTCGGTGATACGGCGCAGGCCACGTAACCACTGGATATCCGCAGGGATCACTCCGCCTTCGCCCTGCACCACTTCGACGATCACCGCCGCCGGCAACGCGACACCGGCTTCCGGATCGCACAGCAGGTTCTCCAGGTAATGCAGGTTGGCACGCACGCCCGCCTCGCCACCCAGGCCGAAGGGGCATCGATAGTCATAGGGATACGGCAGGAACTGCACGCCATTGGCCAGCAGCGCACCCAGCGGCTGTTTCGGCCCCAGGCTGCCCATCAGGCTCAACGCCCCCTGGGACATGCCATGGTAGGCCCCCTGAAAGGCCAGCACCGTGCTACGTCCCGTGGCGGTGCGTACCAGTTTCAGCGCCGCCTCTACCGCATCGGTGCCGGTCGGTCCACAGAACTGAACCTTTGCCTCCCGGCGCAAGGCTTCGGGCAGGATGCCGAACAGGTCCTGGACGAAGCGGTCCTTGACCGGCGTGGTCAAGTCCAGGGTGTGCAGGGGCAGCTCTTCGGCCAGCACGCGCTGGATGGCCTCGATCACCACCGGGTGGTTGTGGCCCAGGGCCAGGGTGCCGGCACCTGCCAGACAATCGATGAACTGACGGCCTTCGACGTCCTCGACATGGATGCCACGGGCACGCTTGAGTGCCAAGGGAATACGCCGCGGGTAACTGCGGGCGTTGGACTCCTGTTGCTGCTGGCGCAACAGCAGGGGGGAATCCTCGAACTCGTACAGCGTCTGTGGCGCGCTGCTCGGCAGGACCTGGGCAAGGCTGGAAGCGATCGACATCGGAAAAATCCTCGCGAACAAGCGAATGAGCCCCGCCACGCCCCGGTAAGCGGATGGGTGTCGGGTGGTTATCGCTTGGAAAACGCTTCAGCGAGGCAAGGATTTAGCTGTCAGGCAGGTTTTTCCGCAGGCGCACTCTTCGTGGGTAAACCCGCTCCCGCAGAGCCCAGGTGGGCCGAATGGGAACGGGTTTAACCGTCATGAGGTTTGCGCCACATCGAGGATCAAGCCTCCTGGCGCGCCGGCACCTGCAGCCACACCCGCAGCCCATCGTTGTGGCTTTCGAAGCGCAGGCTGCCGGCGCAGCGCTGCACGATGGCCTGGACAATCGCCAGCCCCAACCCGCAGCCACCGCTCTGGTCATGACGCCAGAAGCGTTCGGTCAGGTGCTCGATGTCCTCTTCGGCGATCCCCGGCCCGTGGTCCCGAACCATGAAACCCACCTGCCCGTCGGCCATCTGCACCTCCAGTTCCACCGCGTTTTCGCCGCCGTGGCGCAGCGCGTTGTCCAGCAGGTTGCGCAACGCCGCCACCGCCAGCGGCGCGGGCATGCCCAGGTAGATCCGGCTGGCCTCCTCCGGCAGGCGTACCACGATGCGGCGGTTGTCGCCGCCGCCGGCGTCTTGCACCGCCTGGCGTGCCACCTGCTCGGCGCTGCACTGCACGCCGTCGTCGAACGACAGGCTGCCCTCAACCCGGGCCAGCATCAGCAGTTGTTCGAGAGTCCGGTGCATGCGGTCAGTGCCTTGCTCGGCATGCTCAAGGGCCTGCTCGCGGACCGCGCCGTCAGTCATGCGCGCGACCTGCAGGTGGGTCTTGATCGCCGTCAGCGGGCTACGCAGCTCATGGGCGGCATCGTCGGTCAGGCGCCGTTCGCGCTCGATGGTCTGGGCGATGCGCAAGAACAGTTGATTCTGGGTCTCGAGCAATGGCTGCAGCTCACTGGGCATGCCCGCCACCTGCAGCGGCTCGACGCTGTCGGCGCGGCGTCTGCGCAGCGCATCGCGCATGCGGTTGAGCGGCTCCAGCCCTTTGCCGACGCCGATCCACAACAACCCTAGGCTGCCAAGCAGGGCCATCAATACCGGCGCTGAGGCTGCCAGCAAGATCGAGCGATTGAGCGCCTCGCGTTCCTGGTGACGGTCGGCGGTGGTGATGCGCACATCGCCATGGTTGTAGGTGAAAGTGCGCCACAGCGCACCGTCGATGGTCTGGTCACGGAAGCCACTGCGCTGATCGTCCATGGCACCGTCGTGCTTGTGGTTGCTGGCCAGGATCTCGCCGCGCAGGGAGCTGACCTGGCAGGCCATGCCATCCGGCACGCTGAGCTGGTCGGCGGAGAAATGCGCATCCTCGCCCTTGGCCGCCAGCGGCTGCGGCAGTTGTTCGATCAGCCCGGCGACCATACGCGCCGATGCGACCAGCCGTTGGTCGAGGGAAAACATCATCTGTTGGCGCAGGTCGCGCAGCATCCAGGCGGCGGCCAATGCCCAGATGATCACGAAGGCGCTGCCAAGGATCAGCGTCAGGCGCGCGCGCAGGCTCATGGTGCTGGCTCCTGCGGAGCCTGCGCCGGGCCTAGGCGATAACCCAGGCCGCGCACGGTCTCGACGATGCTGTTGCCGAGCTTGCGGCGCAGGTGATGGATATGGACGTTCAAGGCATTGCTTTCGACCTCGTCGCTGAAGCCATAGACGCAGTCCTTGAGCTGCTCGCTGGAGAGCACCCGTCCGGGATTTTGCAGCAAGGCCTGCAGCAGCGCCTGCTCGCGGCGGGACAGGTCCACCGCCCGGCCGGCCAGGGTGGCCTCGCAACTGCTGGGGTCGTAACGTAGGGGGCCATGCTCGATGACATTCACCGCACGACCCGCTACGCGCCGCAACAGAGTGTGCAGACGGGCCGCCAGTTCGCGCAGGTCGAAGGGTTTGAGCAGGTAGTCGTCGGCCCCGGCCTGCAGGCCATCGACCCGGTCGGTGACCGCATCGCGGGCGGTGAGCACCAGCACGGGCAGGGTCACGCCTTGTTGGCGCAGGCGGCGCAGCAGTTTGAGGCCATCTTCGTCGGGCAGGCCCAGATCGAGGATCATCACATCGAACTGCGCAGCCTGAAGCAAGGCCTGCGCGGCCGAAGCGGTGGCCACCCTGTCCACGGTCAAGCCTTGGGCGGCGAGGCCGGCGCAGATGCCGCTGGCGATCAGGTCGTCGTCCTCGCAAAGCAGTACGTGCATGAGGGGTCTCCGATGGGGAAGCTTGTATTGCACGCTTGGCGGATTAAGAACCGATTATGAATGATTAACGAGACGGCTGTACCCGCCCATTGCCAGTCGAACCTCGGGCGGCACTTGCAGAATGGCAGCAAAACGACACCGGTTAACTTTGGGTTAATCAGCCAAGGCCAGCATGGCCAGATTCACAGTACTGCCAAGGCGAAGACATGCGCGTTCTCCTGCTCTTCCTGACATTTCTGCTGGCCGGCCCGCTGCAGGCCAACCCGTTCGAGACCAAGCCCGACTTCCTGCCGGTCAACCAGGCTTTCGTCCTGACCCATGACCGCCAGGCCGACGGCCAGATGCGCCTGAACTTCCAGATCAAGGACGGCTATTACCTCTACCAAAAGCGTCTGAAGTTCGACGGCCTCGCGCCTGAACAACAGCCACAGCTCCCTCCCGCCGAAAACCACCATGATGAGTTCTTCGGTGACAGCGCGGTCTACCGCCACCAACTCCAATTGCTGATACCCGCCACTGCCCAGGGCCAATTGCGCCTGGGCTGGCAAGGCTGCGCCGATGCAGGCTTGTGCTACCCGCCTCAAACCACCGCCATCGACCTGGGTGGCCAGGCAATGCCGGCTTCGGATCAAGCCACTGACCAGGCCCTGGCCAGCGACCTGCAACAGGCCAGCCTGGCGTGGAGCCTGCTGGCGTTCTTCGGCCTTGGCCTGCTGCTGGCCTTCACGCCCTGTTCGCTGCCGATGCTGCCGATCCTCGCCGGGCTGGTCCTGGGCAATGGCGCCAGCGCCCGCCGTGGCTGGCTGCTGGCGGGGGTCTATGTACTGAGCATGGCGCTGGTCTATGCCGGCCTTGGCGTGGTGGCCGCCCTGCTCGGCGCCAGCTTGCAGGCGTGGCTGCAACAACCCTGGTTGCTGGGCAGCCTGGCAGCGTTGTTCGTGATGCTCGCCCTGCCGATGTTCGGCGCCTTCGAACTGCAACTGCCTGCCGCCCTGCGCGATCGCCTGGACCGTGCCGGCCAAGGCACCCGCGGTGGCAATGTGTATGGCGCAGCCCTGCTCGGCGCGCTCTCCGGTCTGCTCATGGGGCCCTGCATGACCGCACCGCTGGCCGGCGCATTGCTGTACATCGCCCAGAGCGGCGACGTGCTGCAAGGGGCGTTGGTGCTGTTCAGCCTCGGGCTGGGCATGGGCGTCCCTCTGCTGTTGCTGGTCACCCTCGGTAACCGCTACCTGCCCCGCCCCGGCGCCTGGATGAACCTGGTCAAGGGGCTGTTCGGTTTCGTCTTCCTGGCCATGGCCCTGTACACCTTGCGCAGCCTGCTGCCGGCCCCGTTGCTGCTGGCCCTGGGTGGCGCCTGGTTGATCGCCCTGGCCTGGGCCGCCTGGCCGGCCCTGCACCGTTTGCCGGCCCTGCGCGCGATCCCCTTGCTGGGTGCGCTCTGGGGCGGGCTGTTGCTGGTCGGCGCGGCCGCTGGCGGCGACGATCTGTGGCAACCCTTGCAGCCCTTTGCCGGCAGCGGCGTGCAAAGCGCGGCCAAGGCCGAGGACGCCTTCGTCACTGTCAGCCAGCCCCAGGATCTGCAACGCGAACTGGACGCTGCCAAGGCGCGTGGCCAGTGGGTCATGCTGGACTACTATGCCGACTGGTGCGTGTCGTGCAAGGTGATGGAGAAACAGGTATTCGCCCGGCCCGATGTGCTTGCCGACCTCGCCAGCGTGCACCTGGTGCGCCTGGACGTCACCGCCGACACGCCCGCCAGCCGCGAGTTGCTGCAACGCTACCAGGTGCCAGGCCCGCCCAGCCTGATCTGGATCGGTCCGGAAGGCGACGAGCGCCGAGCCCGGCGCATCACCGGTGAAGTGGATGCCGCAGCCTTCAAGCAACACTGGGCACAGACCAGGAGCCAAGGCTGATGCTGACTGTGACCCTGGGGCCACTGACCATGGCCCTCAACCACCTGCTACTGCTCGCGGCCCTGGCCGTGGCCAGTGTCGTGGGCTGGTGGGTGGCCCGGCGCGGCGGTGAAAGCCCCGAGTCGGCGCTGTTCAACCTGTTCCTGCTGGGGCTGCTGTGTGCCCGCGCAGGTTTCGTCCTGGCGTACTGGCCGATGTTCCGCGACGATCCGCTGCAGGCGATCGACATTCGCGACGGCGGTTTCCTGCTGTGGGCCGGCCTGATCGGCATCGTCATCGGCGCGCTGTGGCAGGGCCGGCGACATCCGGGCCTGCGTCGGCCACTGGGCTGGGCGCTGCTGAGCGGTGCGGTGTTCTGGATCCTTGCCAGCCTAGGCAGCCATCTCTACAGCAAAGGCACCGAGTTGCCGACATTGAGCCTGCGCAATGCCGGCGGCCAATCGGTGGCACTGCACGATTACCGAGGCAAGCCGCTGGTGATCAACCTCTGGGCCACCTGGTGCCCACCGTGCCGTCGGGAAATGCCTGTGCTGCAACAGGCCCAGGACGAGTACCCGCACGTGACGTTCCTGTTCGTGAACCAAGGCGAGACGCCGGAGAACGTCAGCACCTTCCTGGCCACCACCGGCTTGAGCCTGACCCACGTGCTGTTCGACGGTAGCGGTCAGCTGGCCCAGCAGGTGGGCTCCATGGCCCTGCCCACCACCTTGTTCTACACCGCCGAAGGGCGCTTGATCGGCAGTCACCTGGGCGAGTTGTCCCGGGCCAGTCTGCACCGCGCCCTGGAACCTTTCGAGCAGGCCAACCTGCCCGCCTCCGCCGCACAAGGAAATTGACATGCGATTGAATGCCCTCCTGCCCCTTGCCCTCATGGCTTTCACGGCCCCCGCATTGCAGGCTGAAGAGTTGCCCAAGGCCATCGAGCAACTGCAAGCCAAGGGCGCCGAAATCAAAGGCACCTTCGATGCGCCCAATGGCCTCAAAGGCTATGCCGCTGCCTACCAGAACAACGGCATCGCCCTGTACCTCACCCCCGATGGCAAGCACGTGCTGGTGGGCAGCCTGTTCGACGAACAAGGCAAGGACCTCAGCGCCGAGCCGCTGGAAAAACTCGTGTATGCCCCGATGAGCAAAGCGATCTGGGCGAAGATGGAAAAAACCGCCTGGATCGCCGACGGCAGGGACGACGCACCGCGCAAGGTGTACCTGTTCAGCGATCCCAACTGCCCGTACTGCAACATGTTCTGGGAGCAGGCGCGGCCTTGGGTGGAATCGGGCAAGGTGCAACTGCGCCACATCATGGTCGGCATCATCCGCGAGGACAGCCCGGGCAAGTCAGCGGCGCTGTTGGCTGCCAAGGACCCGGCCAAAGCGCTGCAACAGCATGAGAAAGCCGGCAAGGCGAGCACCCTCAAGCCGCTGGGGACCATCCCCGAGGCGGTGCGTCAAAAGCTGGAGGCCAACATGGCCTTGATGGAAGAGATGGGCTTGGCAGCGACCCCGGCGATCTTCTACCAGAATGACAAAGGCCAGTTACAGAGCCAGCAAGGCGCGCCGCGGCCCGAGATGCTCGGGCAGATTCTGGGCAAGCGCTGAACAGTAGCCTGCCCAGCCCCCTGATGCGCGGGTAAAACCGCCCCCGCAGGCACCGTGGTTGTGAGAACACCGCAGTGTCTGCCAGAGCGGGCTTCCCGCGAAGGGGCGCAACGCGGCCCCTACACCTCAAAGCGCCTCCAACTCCGCCATCAGGTCACTGAGCCGGTCGACCTTGCCCTCATCCAGCGCGCTGCCCTCCAGCGCTCGCACGTATTCGGCCAATGCCTCCACCGTGTTGCACTCGAACATCGCCCGCAGCGGCACATTCAGTTGCAACTGTTGTTGCACACGCGAGGCGATCTGGGTTGCCAACAATGAATGCCCGCCCAACTCGAAGAAGTTGTCGTGCACCCCCACGCGCTCGACCTTGAGCACATCGGCCCAGATCCCCGCTAGCGTGTGCTCCAGCTCGTCGCGGGGCGCCAGGTAGTCCTGGCTGTGCTGCGCGCCGATGTCGATCGCAGGCAGGGCCTTGCGGTCGAGCTTGCCGTTGGCGTTGTGGGGCAGGTTCGCCAGCCAGGCCCAGTGCAGCGGCACCATGTATTCCGGCAACTCGGCGCGCAGACGCGACTTGAGCTGCTCCAACAGCACGGCATAGGCCGCCACGCCCTGATGCGCCACCAGATAGCCGACCAAGTGCTTGCCGTTGATGCCTTCCTGTACGCCCACCGCCGCATCGCGAATCTCGACCTGCTCATGCAGACGGGCTTCGATCTCACCCAGCTCGATGCGGTAGCCGCGGATCTTCACCTGGTGGTCGATCCGGCCCACGTACTCGAGCACACCATCGACCCGGCGCCGTGCCAAGTCGCCCGTGCGGTACAGACGCTCGCCTGGGGCACCGTAGGGGTGAGGGATGAAAGCCAGCGCCGTGCGCAGCGGGTCCCCCACATAGCCACGCCCCACGCCGGTACCGGCCACGCACAACTCGCCCACCGCTCCCAAGGGCACCAGCGCCTGGGTCTCGTCGAGCAAGTACAGTCGGTTGTTATCGGTCGGCGTGCCAATCGGCAGGTAGCTGCCGCGGGTAGATGCAGCATCGACCCGGAAGAACGCCACATCGTCCGAGCACTCCGCCGGGCCATAGGCGTTGACCAGCCCGATGTGCGGATAGCGTTGCAACCATTGGGCGGCCAGCTCCGGAGGCATGGCCTCACCGGTTGGCAGCATCCAGCGCAGGCCCTCGAGTGCCCGCTGCTCGCTGGCGAGCATGCCCTGGATCAGCGAAGGCACACTCTCGAGCACCGTGATGCCAGTGGCCTGCACGTGCGCCAGCAGGCCTTGTGGGTCGTGGGCGATGGCGTTCGGCACGATCTGCACCCGGGCGCCGAACAAGGGCGCTGCGAGGAACTGCCACACCGAAATATCGAAGCTCTGGGACGCGGTCTGGGCGATCACGTCGTGCTCGTCCAACTCCAGGTACGGCACCTTGCTCAACTGGTTGTTGAGCATGCCGCGTTGCTCGACCATCACCCCCTTGGGCAGGCCGGTGGAGCCGGAGGTATAGATCACGTAGGCCAGGTTGTTGGGCGCGCTGTAGATGCCTGGGTTGTGACTGGCCATGGCACTGGCTTGCACCTGCTCCCATACCAGCAGCGTCGGCCTGGCGACCCCGGAGATCTCGTCGAGCAACTGACGCGCCTGCTCGGCGCAGGCCGCCGTGCACACCAGCACCGGCGTGCGGCTGAGTTCGACGATGCGCTGCAGGCGCGCAGGCGGCAGGCCCGGGTCCAGCGGCAGATAACCACCGCCGGCCTTGAAGCAACCGACGATCATGCCCAGCAGCGGCAGACCACGCTCGGCGAGCAGCGCCACCGGCTGATCGACGGCCACGCCCGCGGCGATCAAGGCATGGCCCAGGCGGTTGGCCACAAGGTTCAGCCCGGCGTAATCGCAGGACGCGTCCAGGCAGCGAGCGACCGTGCGCTCAGGGTGCGCGGCGACCCGCGCCTCGAACAGCTCGACATAGCTCTGCTCCAGCGCATAGGCGTGTTCGGTGCGGTTGCAGTCTTCCAGCAGGAAGCGTTGCTCGGCTTCGCCAAGCAACGGCAGTTCGGCCACATCACCGTCAAAGCCGTCTACAAGCGCCAGCAGCAGGCGCTTGAACTCGGCCAACAAGCGCTCGACGGTGGCGAAGTCGAAGTAACGCTGGTCGAACGACAGGTGCAGGCCCAAGTCGTCGCCCGGGTAGCACACCGCCGTGAGCGGGAAGTTGGTGTGGGTACGGCCCGAATCGGAGCTGGCGTTCAATTGCTGGGCATGGTCCAGCACGGCGGTTTCCACCGGGGCGTTCTCGAACACGAACAGGCTGTCGAACAGTGGCTGGCCCTTGGGCAGTTCGCTGCACTCCTGGATCGCTACCAGCGGCAGGTACTCGTACTCGCGCAGTTCCATATTGCGCTCAAGCAGGCTTTGCAACCATTGCCCCACGCGCTGACGCTGGCCCGGCTCGGGCAGTCGCACACGCAGGGCAATACTGTTGATGAACAGGCCGACAGTGCGCTGCATCTGCGGCAGGCTGACCGGGCGGCCGGCCACGGTGACGCCGAAGACCACGTCGCGCTCGCCGCTGTAGCGGGCCAGCACCAGCGCCCAGGCCGCCTGGGCGAAGGTGTTGATGGTCAACTGATGGGCCTGGGCCAGCTCGCGCAGTCGCACGCCGTCGCGCACGTCCAGGCGGGTGTAGCAGTCGCCGACGATCATGCCGTTGCCCGCATGGTCATGGCGCAGCGGCCGGTCGCTAGGGATGGCCGTGGCGCGCTCGAAGCCTGCCAGGTTGCGCTGCCACCACTGGCGCGCCTCACCCAGGTCCTGGCGTTGCAGCCAGCCGATGTAGTCGCGGTAGCGCGGCGGCACCGGCAACTGAGCGGCGCGCCCCTCGCCCAGGGCCTGGTAGAGCGCGAAGAAATCGTTCATCAGCAACGAACGGCACCAGGCATCGATGAGGATGTGGTGGTTGCTCATCATGAACCAGTAGCGGTCGTCAGCAACCCGTACCAGCCGCAGGTGGAAAGGAGCCTCGCGCAGCAGGTCGAAGCCGGCTTCGCGCTCCTGCTTGTGCAGCGCTTGCAGGCGCGCCTCCTGGGCCGCGTCGTCAAGACCGCGCCAGTCTTGGTAGTCCAGCGGCGTCTTGCCTGGTTTGTGGATGATCTGCAGCATCGCTTCGCCGGCGTTCCAGCTGAACGATGCTCGCAGGGCCTCGTGGCGCGCCACCACGGCCTGCCAGGCCTGGGCGAAGCGCTCGTGATCCAGGGCGCTGTGGATGCGGTAGCGGTCTTGCATGTAATAGATGCCTGTGCCCGGTTCCAGCAAGGTGTGCAGCAGCAGGCCTTCCTGCATGGGCGTGAGCGGGTAGACATCCTCGATCTGCGCTGCCGGTACCGGCAAGGCGTCGATCTGCGCCTGGGTCAGGCGAGCCAGCGGGAAATCCGAAGGCGTGAAACTGCCGGTGCCGTCGGCCAGGCAATGGCCGACCAGGGCCAGCAGCTCCTGGCGATAGGCCTCGGCCAACGCGGCGATGGTCGCCTCGTCATAGCGCTCGGTGCTGAAGGTCCAACGCAGTTGCAGGGCACCGCCATACACCTGGCCATCGACGCTGAGCCAATTGGGCAGCGGCGCATCCAGGTCATGGGCCAGGCCTGCCGGCGCATCCAGCGGCTGGAACAGCGCGGCACTGTCGAACTGCTGGTCGAATTGACCCAGGTAATTGAAGGTGATGCGCGCCTGGGGCAAGGCGGCCATGGCTTCGCGCCCGGTGGTGTCGGCCAGGTAGCGCAGCACACCATATCCCAGCCCCTTGTGCGGCACCTGGCGCAGTTGTTCCTTGATGCCCTTGATGGCCGCGGCGACGTCCTGTTCGGTGTCGCCCAGTTGCGGCGTCAGGCACAGCGGATAGGCATTGGTGAACCAGCCGACGCTGCGGGTCAGGTCCATGTCCTCGAACAGGCCGTCACGACCATGGCCTTCCAGTTGCACCAGTACCTGGCTGTCACCGCTCCAGCGGCACAGGGTGCGCGCCAGGGCGGTGAGCAGCAAGTCATTGACCTGGGTCCGGTAGACCGCAGGTGCCTGTTGCAGCAACTGGCGGGTCTGCTCCTCGTCCAGGCCGATGGCCAAGGTACGGGCATGGCGGTGCAGGTTGCCGCCCTGGGGATGATCGCAGGGCAGTTCGCGACGGGCAGTACCGAGCTGATCCTGCCACCAGCCAAGCTCGTCACGCAGCGAGTCGCTGCCGGCATAGCTGACCAGGCGCGCGGCCCAGTCAGCCATGGCGTGGGTCTTGGCCGCCAGTGGCTGGCCGCGGTAGAGCGTCTGCAGGTCCTCGAGCAACACGCGCCAGGACACACCGTCCACCACCAAGTGATGGATCGCCAGCAGCAAGCGCTGGGCGCCCTGCCCGTCGGTCACCAGCAGCGCACGCAGCAATGGGCCTTCGGCAAGGTCCAGGCTGCGCTGTACATCGGTGTACAGCGCCTGGCAATTCTCGAAATCCGCCACGGTGGCGACCCACAGTAATTGCTGGCCAGGCGATTGGACGTACTCGGCCTGCCAATGCCCGTTGGCCTGGGTAAAGCGCAGGCGCAGGCTGTCGTGATGCGCCACCAGCGCCGCCAGGGCGTGCTCCAGCGCCTGAGTCTGCAACGGCTGACGGACCTCCAGCAGCACGGTCTGATTCCAGTGTTGAGGGTGAACGATCTCGCTGTCGAAGAACCATCGCTGGATTGGCGTCAGGGCGCTGCTGCCCTGCCGAGCGCCCTGCTCGATGCCGCTTTGCGCCTCGCTACGGCTGACCACGGCGGCGAGCGCCTGGACAGTCTGATGTTGGAACAGATCGCGCGGGGTGAACTGCAAGCCCAGCTGGCGGGCGCGACTGACCACCTGAATCGACAAAATCGAGTCGCCCCCCAATTCGAAGAAGTTGTCCTGCACACCGATGCGGGCAACGTTGAGCACCTCTTGCCAGACCTGCGCCAGTTGCTGCTCCAGTTCGTTGGCCGGCGCCTGATAGTGCTGGCGTGCCTGCTCGATGTCCGGCGCCGGCAAGGCGCGGCGATCGAGCTTGCCGTTGCCCATCAGCGGCAGGCTGCTCAGCAGCACCAGGTGCGCAGGCACCATGTAATCCGGCAGGTGCTGCCGGGCATGGGCCTTGACCGCCTCGCGCAGGGCCACCTGGGTGTCGGCGTCAGCGCTGGCCTGCGGGCAGACCAGATAGCCCACCAATTGCTTGCCCCCCGGCAGGTCCAGGGCGACGACCACGGCTTCATCGACAGCGGCATGGGCCTGCAGCTGGCTTTCGATCTCGCCCAGTTCGATACGGAAACCACGGATTTTCACCTGCTGATCGGCACGCCCCACATACTCGACCAGACCATCGGCGCGCAGGCGCACCAAATCCCCTGTGCGGTACAGACGACCGCCCTCCTGACTGAACGGGTCGGCGACGAAGCGCTCAGCCGACAGCCCCGGACGATCGTGATACCCCTGGGCAAGACCGGCGCCCCCAATGTACAGCTCACCGATGCCGCCCTGAGGCAGTAACGCCAGGTCATCATCCAGAACGTAAGCCGTGCGCGCCCCGATCACCCGGCCGATCGGCACGCTGCCCGCATCCGCCGGCAACTGCTGCGGCGCAAGGCAGGCCAGCGGCATGACCACGGTTTCAGTCGGCCCGTAGGCGTTGAAGAACTGCTGTGGCAGGAATGCCTGGCGGATTCGCTGCAGATGCTCCCCGGTCAATGCTTCGCCCCCGGTGATCACCAGGCGCACCGGCAACTGCTCGTGCTGCCCAAGCAGGTACTGGGCCAACTGGCTACCGTAACTGGGGGTAAAGCCCAGGATGCTCACCTGCTGCGCGCGCACCAGCTGGCAGATCTCTTCGGCACCCCACTGGCCCTGGCCACGCAGCACCACCCGAGCGCCGCACAACAGCGGCGCCAGCAGGCGCTCAGTGGCGGCGTCGAAGTTGATCGAATAGAAGTGCAACTCGCAGTCGTCGCTGCGCATGCCGAAGGCCGCGATCACCGCCTGGCAATGCATGGCGATTTCGCCATGGCTGACCACCACACCCTTTGGCTGGCCGGTGGAGCCTGAGGTGTAGATCAGGTAGGCCTGATGCTGCGGCAGGTTGAGGTTGTCCAGTGGCGCATCGCTGTAATGCGCAAGCGACGCGGCATCGTCTTCCAGGCACCATTGGGCCACGCCTTCAGGCAGCCCCCCTATGGCATCGAACAGAGCACGCTGCCCGAGCAGCAGGCCGAGTCGGCTGTCCTCGATCATGTAGCGCAAGCGGTCGAGGGGATACTCCGGGTCCAGCGGCACATAGGCACCGCCGGCCTTGAGGATGGCAAGCAAGCCCACGACCATTTCCAGCGAACGCTCCAGGGCAAGGCCCACCCGCACCTGCGGCCCGACGCCACGTTCACGCAGGGCGCGGGCCAGGCGGTTGGCCTGCTGGTCCAGTTCAGCGTAGGTCAGGTGCTGGCCGGCGAAGGTCAGCGCCCGGGCCTGAGGGCTGCGCGAAGCCTGCAAGGCGAACAGGCCATGCAGGGTCTGCTCGAGCTCGAGGCCTTGCTCACCCTGCAACTGGCCGACCAGCGCGTGCTGCTCAGCGTTGCTGAGCATCGGCAGCTCGCACAGGCGCGAGCCCGGGGCATCGATCAGGCCGACCAACAATTGCTGCCAGTGCTCAGCCATGCGGGCGATGCGCGGCTCGTCGAACAGGTCACGGCTGTAGGTCAGGCAGCAGCCCAGGCGACCGTCCAGGTCAGTCACCTCCAGGTAAAGGTCGAATTTGGTCGCACTGGCGTCGTTGACCAGGTAATCCACGCTCATGCCCGCCAGTTCGCGGCTTTGCTGGAAGGCCCAGCGCTGGACATTGCACATCACCTGGAACAACGGGTTGTAGGCGCTACTGCGCGGGGGCTGCAAGGCCTCCACCAGCTGGTCGAATGGCAGGTCCTGGTGCGACTGGCCATCGATCACGGTGCGACGGACCTGTTCGAGCAATTGGCTGCCGGTCATTTGCCCATCGAGCTCGCAACGCAGCACCTGGGTGTTGAGGAAGGCGCCAATCAGCCCTTCGCTTTCCGGGCGGACACGGTTGGCCATCGGCGCGCCGATGCGCAGGTCGCGCTGACCGCTATGGCGGTGCAGCAAGGCGGCCAGGGTGGCGGTCATGGTCATGAACAAGGTCAAGCCATGCTGGCTGTTGAAGGCATGCACACGTTCGACCAGCGCGGGGTCGAGGTCGAAGCGGTACAGCTCGCCACGATGGCTCTGTACGGCCGGACGCGGACGGTCCGAAGGCAGCGCCAGCACCGGATGCTCGTGCCCCAGGCGGGCTTTCCAGTAGGCCAGTTGGCGGGCTGCTTCTCCGCTTTCGAGCCACTGGCGCTGCCAGACGCTGTAATCGAGGTACTGCACCGGCAGCGGCGCCAGGGGCGACTCGCGCTCATCGACGAAGGCCTCGTACAGCTCGCCCAGCTCACGGGCGAAGATGTCCATGGCCCAGCCTTCGGTGACAATGTGGTGCAGGGTCAGCACGAAGTAGTGTTCGCGCTCACCGGTCTTGACCAGGCAGGCGCGCAGCAACGGGCCGCGCGCCAGGTCGAACGGCAGGTGCGCCTGCTCATCGGCCAGTAGCTGCAAGCGCTGCTGGCGATCTTCGCCCTGGAGCGCGGAAAAATCATGCCACTGCACACGCAGCGGGCTGTCTTCGGCCACGCACTGATATGGCACGCCGTCGATCTCAGGGAAGGTCGTGCGCAGGGTCTCATGGCGCACGACCAGGGCCTGCAAGGCCCGCTCGAAGGCATCCACATGCAACACGCCGCGCAGGCGCGCCATACCGCCGACGTTGTAGGCCGGGCTCTCCGGCGCCATCTGCCACAAAACCCACATGCGCTGCTGCGAATACGACAGCGGCACTGCCTGGCGCCGATCGACCCGCTCGATGACGCCTTGCCGGTTGTGCCCGCCGTCGGCCTGAATGCGCTCGATCTCGGCGCAGAAGGCGCCCAGTTCGCTGGCCTCGAACAAGGCCTTGAGCGGCAGCTCGACGTCGAGCGCCTGGCGGGTACGCGAGACGATCTGGGTGGCGAGCAGCGAGTGGCCACCGAGGGCGAAGAAGTCATCCAGAAGACCGACCCGCGGCAGATTCAGCACCTCACGCCAGATCGCCGCCACCTGTTTCTGCACAGCGCTTTGCGGCTCGACATGACCGCGTTGCTGCCAGACCGGTGCCGGCAGTGCCTTGCGATCAACCTTGCCGCTCGGCCCTAGGGGCATCTGTGCCAGGTGAATCAGTTGCGCCGGCACCATGTAGGTCGGCAGGCGCTCGCCCAAGGCCGCGAGCAGCGCCTCGGACTGTTCGACACCGCTGTAGTAGCCGACCAGCTGCGCACCGACGGCATCGGGGTGGACCAGCACCAAGGCCTGGTCGACGCCCGGCTCGGCCAACAGGCAGGCCTGGACCTCCTGGGGCTCGACACGAAATCCTCGCACCTTGACCTGTTGATCGAGGCGGCCGAGGTATTCCAAGGCTTGCTGCGGCACCAGCCAGCGGGCACGGTCGCCGCTGCGGTACAGGCGCTCGCCGTTGCCATCGGGCTGGGGCACGAAGCGTTCGGCGGTCAGCCCAGGACGGCCCAGGTAACCACGGGCCAGTCCCGCGCCGCCCAGGCACAACTCGCCCGGTACGCCCGGCGCGGTCAGTTCCAGCTCGTCATCCAGCACTCGGCACAGCACGTTGCCCAGCGGCCGGCCGATCGGCGAGCGTTCGCCATCCTGCGTCTGGCAATGCCAGTGGGTGACGTTGATGGCGGTCTCGGTCGGGCCATAGCGGTTGTGCAACTGCACCTGCGGCAAGACTTGCAGCACGCGGTCACGCAGGTGCGCCGACAGCGCCTCGCCGCCGGAGAACACCCGGCGCAGGCTGGTACAGCTCGCCGCCAGCGGCTCCTGGACAAACACCTGCAGCAACGGCGGGACGAAATGCAGCGTGGTCACGCCATGGGCCTGCACCAGCTCGGCGATACGCCGCGGGTCGCGGTGCTCGCCAGGGCCGGCCAGTACCAGCGTGCACCCCTGGATCAACGGCCAGAAGCACTCCCACACCGATACGTCGAAGCTGATCGGTGCCTTCTGCATCAGCACGTCGCTGTCGTCCAGCGCGTAGGTGCCCTGCATCCATTGCAAGCGCTCAGCCAACGCGGCATGGGTGTTGCCCACGCCCTTGGGCTGGCCGGTGGAGCCTGAGGTGTAGATCACATAGGCCAGGTTGTCGCCGTCCAGGTGCAGGCCTGGGGCATGGCTCGGCCAGCTGTCCAAATGCAGCTGATCCAAAGCGATGGCACTGACGCCCTGGACCTGCGGCAGGCGTTCGAGCGTGGCGCTGTGGCTGAGCAGCAGTGCGGCGCCACAGTCGCTGAGCATGTAAGCCAGGCGCTCGGTCGGGTAATCGACATCCAGCGGCACATAGGCGCCACCGGCCTTGAGGATGGCTAACAGACCGATCATCAACTGTGGCGAGCGTTCCAGGGCGATGGCCACGCGGGTGTCCGGGCCGACGCCCTTGTCACGCAGGTAGTGGGCCAGGCGATTGGCCTGCTGGTGCAGGCTGGCGTAGTCGAGACTGCCACCTTCCCACACCAGCGCCGTACGCTCCGGTGTGCGTTGGCCCTGGTCGGTCAGTTGCTCGACCACCAGGCGCTGGGCGCTCGGCGCAGGCGCCTGCCCCCAAGCCAGCATTTGCGCATGGCCTGCGTCGTCGAGCAAGCGCACCTCGCCCAGCACGCGCTGCGGGCAGGCGCAGACTTGCTCGAGCAGGGTCAGCAGGTGCCTGGCCAGACGTTCGATGGTATCGGCCTCGAACAGCTCGGCGGCATAGTCGAACGCTAGACTCAAACGCCCCTGGTGATCCTGCTCGCTGTGCAATTGCAGGTCGAACTTGGCCTCGCGGCTATGCCAGGGCAATTCTTCGGCGAGCAGACCAGGCAGGCGGCGCAGCGCCGAAAGATCACGCTGCTGATGATTGAACATCACCTGGAACAGCCCCTGCTCGCGGGCATCTGGCAGCGCCTCGAGCAATTGCTCGAATGGCAAGTCCTGGTTGGCCTGGGCCAGCAGTGTGGCCTGGCGCACCTGGGCCAGTAACTGATTGAACGGCAGGCGGCCATGGAGTTCGGCGCGCAGCACTTGGGTGTTGATGAAAAAGCCCACCATGCCCTGGGTTTCCAGGCGCGGGCGGTTGGCGTTGGGCACACCGACGCGGATATCGCCCTGACCGGTGTACCGGTGCAACAGGCCTTGCCAGGCGGCCAGCAGGACCATGAACAGGCTAGCCTGCTGCTCGCGGGCCAACGTGTCCAGGGCAGTGGCCAGCGTGGCGGGCACCTTCACGCTCAGACGCGCGGCGCGATGGGTGCGCTCAGTGGCGCGCGGATGGTCGGTGCACAGGTCGAGCACCGGCAATTCATCGCCCAGTTGCGCCTTCCAGTGGTTCAACTGCCGCTCACCTTCGCCGCCGGCCAACCATTGGCGCTGCCAATGACCATAGTCGGCGTAGCCCAGCGGCAGGGGCGCCAGGTTGGCCTGAAGGCCTTGGCAATGGGCGGCGTACAGCTTGGCGAATTCGTCGAGCAGGATGTTCAACGACCAGCCATCGGCAACGATGTGGTGCAGGGTTACCCAGAGCTGGTGGTCCTCATCGCCCAGGCGCGCCAGCGTGACGCGCAGCAGCGGTCCTTGGGTGAGGTCGAACGGCTGCCGCGCCTCGGCCTCGCGACAGGCCAGGACCTGCTCGGCGTCCGCCCCTTGCAGATCCGTGCGGTGCAGCTCGAAGGTCGCCTCGGGCAAGACCTGCTGCATGGCCTGGCCGTCGACCTCGCAAAAATGCGTACGCAAGGACTCGTGACGTGCCACCAGCGCCTGGAAGCTCGCCTGCAGCGCCGACTCGTCCAACTCACCCCGCAGGTGCAAACCGGCAGGGATGTTATAGGCCGCCGACTCCGGCGCCAGCTGCCACAGTAGCCACAGACGGTTCTGCGCCAGCGATTGCGGCAGAGCCTTGCCACGCCCCAGAGCATCGATGGCCGCGGACGCGGTGCCACCTTCGGCCAGGCTCGCTGCCACCGCAGTGCTGTAATCGGCCAGGGTCGGCGACTCGAACAGCGTGCTCAGGCTCAGGCCGACACCCAGTGCGTCCGCCAGGCGAGCGGTCGCCTGGGTGGCGGCGATAGAGTTGCCGCCCAGCAGCAGGAAATGATCGTCCGGTGCCACCGTTTCGACCTTGAGCACCTCGCGCCAGATGGCCGCAATACGCTCCTGCAGCTCACCACCTATCGCCTGCGCAGCCACAGGCGCTTCGACAGTCGGAAAACGTGCATAGCAGTCCAGGCTGCCATCGGCCATGCGCAGGCGGCAGGCCGAGCGCTGGAGCTTGCCACTGGAGGTCTTGGGCAAGGCGCCGGGGTTGAGCAGCAGTACCACCGCAGGTGCCTGGCGGCAGGCATCGGCAATGACCTGGCGCACAGTACGGATCAGGTCCTGAGGTTTGATGACCTTCTGCACGTTGCGGCTGATCTCCACCGCCACGCCGATACCCTCTTCCCCCTGGTCGTCCACGGCGAATACCGCGACACGGCCTTTACGCAGCCCTTCGACCTCGCGTTCAAGGGTCTTTTCCAGGTCCTGTGGGTAGAGGTTCTGGCCCCGAACGATGAGCATGTCTTTCAGGCGCCCGGTGACGAACACCTCGCCATCACGCATGAAGCCCAGGTCCCCGGTGCGCAGCCAGGTCTGGCCGTCCTGCTCGACAAAGGTGCGTGCGGTGGCCTCTGGGTTGCGCCAATAGCCCTGCGCGATGCTCGGCCCTGCAGCCCACACTTCGCCGATGCGGTTATCGCCCAACACCGCCAGGCGCTGCGGGTCGACGATGCGCACGGCGTGGCCGGGCTGCGGATAGCCACAGCTCATCAGTACACTGCCCTGGCCAGGTTCGGCGCGATTGGCGGCGAGCGCCTCGGCGTCCAGGGCCATGGCAGCGATGCCCTGGCCCCGGCGGCTACCGCTGACGAACAGCGTCGCCTCGGCCAGGCCGTAGCTGGCAAAGAAGCTGCTCGCCTCGAATCCACATGCACTGAACTTGTCCGCGAAGGTCTGCAGGCTGTCCTGGCGAATCGGCTCGGACCCTGAATACGCCACCCGCCAACGGCTCAGATCCAGGCCAGCCAGGGCCGCCTCGCTGACCCGCTCGCTACACAGGCGGTAGGCGAAATCCGGACCACCGCTGATGGTGCCGCCATAGTCGCTGATCGCCTGCAGCCAGCGCTGTGGCCGGGCAAGGAAATAGCCCGGCGACATCAGCACGCAGGGCACGCCGCTGAAGATCGGTTGCAAGAGCCCGCCGATCAGGCCCATGTCGTGGTACAGCGGCAACCAGCTGACGATCACGTCGTCCGGGTTCAGGTCGATGCCAAAGCCCTGACGGATCAGTTGCTCGTTGGCCACCAGGTTGCCATGGCTGACCTGCACGCCCTTGGGCAAGGCAGTCGAGCCGGAGGTGTATTGCAAGAAGGCAATGTGCTCACCGGTCAGCACCGGCTCGCGCCAGTCGGCCGCCAGCGCCGGGTCCAGACAGTCCACGGCCAGCAGGCCAGGGGCGCCCTGCTGCGCTAGGGCATCGAGGCCCTGCAAGCTGTCGCGCAAGGCGTCGACGGTGAGCAGCAGGCGCGGCTGGGCATCGTCGATGATCGATAGCAGACGCTCCTGGTGATGGCGCCGCGAAGATTCCGGCGGATACGCCGGCACGGCAATGACCCCGGCGTACAGGCACCCGAAGAACGCCGCCACGTAGTCCTGGCCACTGGGAAACAGCAGTACCGCCCGGTCGCCAAAATCGGTACGCGCCTGCAGCGCCGCGGCAATGGCCCTCGCTCGCAGATCCAGCTCCTGATAGCTGAGCACGGCCTGCTCGCTGGGATCATCGGCCAGAAAGCGCAAGGCGATCCGGTCGGGGGTCCGCGTGGCGCGCTGCGCCAGGGCGTGGACCAACGAGAGCGGGAGTTCGAAGGCGTCCATCATGGGGAGTTCCTGCCAGTGTCTGGATAAGTCGTGCCGACGCTGCGCCGCGAGACAGGCGCAAAGCGTTCGACAGCCGGATGTACACAGGGGAACGGATGGGCGGGGCAAATAATTAAACCGCTTGGCAGCGGCAGACAAAGCAGACGAGAGGCGAAAGGGGCCGATTTCAACGGTCGAGGCTTAGAACGCAAACGCCACGCTACTAATTACTTTTCGCATTTGACAATCATTATCATTGTGAATAATTTGTCGCTCGTCGTAGGAAGCGTCCTACACAGACGCCTTCCCCTTCCCTTCAGCGTCCAGGTGATTTCCATGGCGGAACAACTATCCACAAGTAAGTGCGATTCACCACTGCTCCAGGCATTCGTCGACAACCGCAGCATCCTGGTCAAGATCGCGGCCCGCATCACCGGCTGCCGTTCACGCGCCGAAGATGTGGTGCAGGATGCCTTCTTCCGACTCAGCGCCGCGCCGCAGATCACCTCGTCGTTCAAGGCCCAGCTCAGCTACCTGTTCCAGATCGTGCGCAACCTGGCCATCGATCACTACCGCAAGCAGGCCATGGAGCAGAAGTATTCCGGCAGTGAAGAAGAAGGCCTGAACGTCGTCCTGCAGAACGCCTCGCCCGAAACCACCCACATCAACCTCGCCACCCTCGAGCACATCGCCGAGGCCCTCGGCGAGTTGCCCCAGCGCACCCGTTACGCCTTCGAGATGTATCGCCTGCATGGCGTGCCGCAGAAAGACATCGCCAAGGAACTTGGGGTGTCGCCGACGCTGGTCAACTTCATGATCCGCGATGCCCTGATCCATTGCCGCAAGCACACCCGCCAGGCCTGAACCCGATGGGGCCGCTGTGCGGCCCCATCGGCTCAGGACAGTGAGCAGCGGTCGAAGAACCGCTCCCGCCCCAAGATCATCAACGCCGCCCGTTTGTGCGGAAAATCGAACTCTTTTTCGCAATGGAAGCACTGATCGTGCATGTAGCCGATCATCTTGCCGTTGTCGGCACGCGGCTCGGCGACCACCCGCTGGGTCCGCGGATCGTCCAAGAACAAATAGTGCACCAGCGCCGACAGCCAACTGGCTACCTTGTGCGGACCGCGATGGGCCTGCTCGCCCACCAGCATATGGATACCCCGGTCGTAGTCGTCCGCCGGATAGAACGGCGCGATGCGGTCCTCCTTGGCCCAGTAGGCCTCGAAGTAGGCAAAGGGCTGGTCATCGAAGCAGCCGATCAAGGTAAGGGTATGCGGGTCGGCCTGAAGCTTGGTCAGGTATCGGCGATGCTGTTCGAGCGTGCCGCCTTCCTGCCAGAACTGCAGCACACGTGCATCGTTCTGCCAGCGATTGAAGCGTTCCAGGTCCTGTTCGATTTCAAGCGTGCGCAGCGACACCCAGGCCCCCAGGCGCGCATCGAATCGCCGGTACACCTCACCTCGGGGCTTGGGTGCACGACGAGGATGGCGCTTGCCATCGCTGATCTGCATTTGCTGCGGATAAGCGCCGGCTTGCGCATCGCCCAGCCAGGGCTGCGGCAGTTGCCAGAACATCGCTCGCTCGCACAGGTACAGCCCTGGCTGGTCACCGGGCACCAGCAGGCCGCTGGCCAAGGCCGAATCCACTGGATGCGGGCAATGCCAGACCAGGCGCTGGCGCGCTGGATCCCGCGAGAGCAGCCAGTAGCAGGCTGCCCACAGCGCTTGCGCGGGGCGCGCTTGGCACACCTGCTCGAGGTGGACGTGCAGCGGCTCGCCTGGGGTCAGGCGAACCCGGATCAACGCTTGCCCCTCAAGGGTCAGGCTCAACCGGCAATCGTTTTCATCGGCGCTGAGACTGCGCCAACGCGGCAGGGAAAGGGGCTGCGAATCGGCATCGAACGGCATGGTCATGGCTCACGGCATTGAAATGAAGGCTCAATCCGGTAGACGTGACGGGCATTAGGGAATTTAGTGGCCGCTCGGCGCCACGACGTTGATCCGATAGGGCTGGAAGATGCGCAGCAATTCGCCGCTCGCGCGCAGCCGATCGAGCAAGGCGGCGAATGTCCGGGCATCGATCGGCGCGCCTGGGCGCACCATCGCATAGTGGTGATAGACCTGATCGACCCGCTCGGAGGCCATCAGCTGCGCCCGGCTGTCCGGGTTTCGCGCCATGAAGTCGGCTAGAAACGATCGCGTCGCCAGGGCAATGTCGACACGTCCACGCTGCACCATCAGCAAGTTGCTGTCGTGGGAGTAGGTCAGCGTGGCGCTGAAGTTCTGGCTCAGATAGCGAGGGTCGGAATTGAAGTCGGCAAAGGCGTAGTGATAGCCGTGGAACAATGCCAGGCGTTTGCCTTGCAGGCTGCTGAAATAGTGCTGGTCTCGCCCGGCCTGTTGGCGTGCGACGAACACTTCGGCATCTTCCAGGCCCATGTCTACGCTTTCGTGGGGAACCTGTTCCCAGCCCCATTTGGGATTCTCGAATATCGCGATGTCCGTGCGCCCTTGCTGGAAATCGCCAAAACGCCGAGGAATCGACGTGGGAACCTGCACGAAGTGGTAGCTGTGCTGTTGCTGGTTGAGGGCTTTGAGCAATTGCGGCAACAGGCCGTTGTCAGCGCCCTGCTCGGGACGCACGGTATAGGGCGGAAAATGCGCCGCCCCGACCCTCACCTCGACAACCGCTTGCGCCGACGCAGGCAGCGCCATCCACACTGCGGCGAGAATCAACAAGGAAGACAAGGCCTTCGAGCCGGTCACGGAAGTCAAAAGCAGACACTCATCACGGTTTGTGAATGGATTCAACTAAGCTAGGCGCTTTCCCGCCAGGGCACAACCTTCTGCGATGTCAAAACAGCAGCATTGTGCCAGGGGATGCCCTTGGGCCTCAGATTGGCTACGCTCTAGCGACCACGCAGGGGACTGCGTCTTGCACGGGAGCCCGGTATGGGGCATTGGCTGGTGATTGACCTGGAAGCGACCACCGATGACGGTGGCTGGCCCGTCACGGAGATGGAAATCATTGAAATCGGGGCGAGCCTGGTGACACGCGAAGGTCGCGAGATCGATCACTTCCAGCGCTTCGTGCGGCCCAGGCGGCGACCACAGCTGACCCCCTTCTGCCGTGAGTTGACCCATATCACCCAGGCCAGTGTCGACGGCGCAGCCTCCTTTACCGAGGTCTGGGCGCAGTTCGAGCGCTGGCTCGGCCATCATCAGGGGCAGTTGCAGGCCTGGGTCAGCTGGGGCGACTACGACCGCCAGCAGCTGCAACAGGAATGGAAACAGCACCAGCTCACCAGCCTGCTGCAGGCCCTACCCCACATCAACCTCAAACAGCGCTTTGCCAAGGCCCGCCAACTGCAGCGCCCGATGGGGCTGAACAGCGCCCTGCAACTGGCCGGCCTGCAGTTCGCCGGCCAGCAGCATCGCGCCCTGGAAGACGCCCGCAACACTGCGCGGTTACTTCCGTTGAGCCTGCCGGCCAGCGGCACCTGAATTCAGATGACGAGGTGTTGGGGCTTGGGCATACTGGCCAGCCTTTTTTCCTCCCTTTTTTCAGGAGTCGCTCCATGTTCAAGGTCAATGAGTACTTCGATGGCACCGTCAAGTCGATCGCCTTCACGGGCGAGGAAGGTCCAGCTACCGTGGGTGTCATGGCGCCGGGCGAATACGAGTTCGGCACGGCCAAGCGGGAAATCATGCACGTGGTGTCCGGCGCGCTGACCGTGAAGCTGCCGGGGAGCGATAACTGGGAAGTCTTCAAGGCGGGGAGCCAGTTCAATGTGCCTGCGGACAGCAAGTTCCAGCTGAAGGTGGCGGTGGATACAGCTTACCTGTGTGAGTATCGCGACTGAGCTCTTCTTGGGTAGTGTGATTATCCGTTTCTGGTGGTGACGCCACCGACGCTTTTCGCCTTTGCGGCGACTACTGTTGCTGTTGGGCAAAAGTAGGTCGCCGCAATGGCGCAAAGGTGACCAAGCGGCGGCACATCAGACGGATCAGCCACAAACCTCAAACCAACACCACTACCTCATCAGAAACGCAGCAACCCGCTCAGCCGCCACCTGCAGATGCCCCTCATGCGTCAAACCCGACGCCTTCAGCGGCTTCAAGTCATGATCCGCTGCCGCCAACCAACACAACTCGATCGCAGGCGACAACACATACCCCGCCACCGCCTCCCGGTTCCCCAGGGCATCGCGCTCGCCCTGGACGATGAGCGTAGGCGTGCGCAACCCCGCCAGATGCTCGACCCGGGGTTTTTCCGGCTTGCCCACCGCATAGAACGGATACCCCAAGCAAACCAAGGCATCGGCCCCCAGCTCATCGGCCAGCAGGCTCGCCATGCGCCCGCCCATGGACTTGCCGCCAATGGCCAACGGCCCCGCGACCAATAGTCGCACCTGCCGATACACCTCGCGCCAGCAGTCGAGCAGCACCTTCTGTGGGTTGGGCGGCCGCTTGCCGCCGCCCTCACGACGTTGGGCCATGTAGGGGAACTCGAAGCGGATCACGCCTACCCCTTGTGCTGCCAGCCTTTGCGCCATGTCCTCCAGAAAGTCGCTGTCCATCGGCGCCCCCGCGCCGTGGGCCAGGATCAGGCAGCCCTTGTAGTCCTGATCCCCCCGAATTCTCGGAGGATCGCAGCGCAAGCCTGGGATATTTCCCACCTGCGCCCATTGATCCCCGTCAATACCGGCAATGTGCCCATTACTCATGCTTGCCTCGCTATCTAGCCTGCCTATAACCGTGGATGGGAACCCATACATGAACACAACCAGCAGTACCGCCTATAACTACAAGGTGGTCCGCCAATTCGCCATCATGACGGTGGTGTGGGGAATCGTCGGGATGGGGCTCGGCGTTTTCATTGCCGCGCAACTCGTCTGGCCCTCCCTGAACTTCGACCTTCCCTGGACCAGCTTCGGCCGCCTGCGACCGCTGCACACCAATGCGGTGATCTTCGCCTTCGGCGGCTGTGCCTTGTTCGCCACTTCCTATTATTCGGTGCAACGCACCTGCCAGACCACCCTGTTCGCCCCCGCCCTGGCGGCGTTCACCTTCTGGGGCTGGCAGCTGGTGATCCTGCTGGCGGCCATCAGCCTGCCGCTGGGCTTCACCAGTTCCAAGGAATACGCCGAACTGGAATGGCCCATCGACATCCTGATCACCATCGTCTGGGTCGCCTACGCCGTGGTGTTCTTCGGTACGCTGATCAAGCGCAACACCAAACACATCTACGTCGGTAACTGGTTCTATGGCGGCTTCATCCTGACCGTGGCGATGCTGCATATCGTCAACAATCTGGAAATGCCCGTCAGCCTGACCAAGTCCTACTCGATCTATGCCGGCGCCACCGATGCAATGGTCCAGTGGTGGTATGGCCACAACGCCGTGGGCTTCTTCCTGACCGCAGGCTTCCTGGGGATGATGTACTACTACGTGCCCAAGCAGGCCGAGCGCCCGGTGTATTCCTATCGGCTGTCGATCGTCCACTTCTGGGCGCTGATCACCCTGTACATCTGGGCAGGCCCGCACCATCTGCACTACACCGCCTTGCCCGACTGGGCGCAGTCGCTGGGCATGATCATGTCGCTGATCCTGCTGGCGCCGAGCTGGGGCGGGATGATCAACGGCATGATGACCCTCTCCGGCGCCTGGCACAAACTGCGCAGCGACCCGATCTTGCGCTTCCTGGTGGTCTCGCTGGCCTTCTACGGCATGTCCACCTTCGAAGGCCCGATGATGGCCATCAAGACCGTCAATGCCCTCTCCCACTACACCGACTGGACTATCGGCCACGTCCACGCCGGCGCCCTCGGCTGGGTCGCGATGATCTCCATCGGCGCGCTGTACCACACCATTCCCAAGGTGTTCGGCAAGGAGCGCATGTACAGCATTGGCCTGATCAACGCCCACTTCTGGCTGGCGACCATCGGCACCGTGCTGTACATCGCCTCGATGTGGGTCAACGGCATCGCCCAGGGCCTGATGTGGCGCGCGGTCAACGCCGACGGCACGCTCACCTACTCCTTCGTCGAGACGCTGGTGGCCAGCCATCCTGGCTTCATCGTCCGCTTCGTCGGCGGCGCGATCTTCCTCAGCGGAATGTTGCTGATGGCCTGGAACACCTGGCGCACCGTGCGCGCACCGGCCACCGACGCCGCCCCTGCGAACGCCCAGCTGGCCTGAGGAGACACGCCTGATGAAACATGAAGTCATCGAAAAGAACGTAGGCCTGCTGGCTTTGCTGATGGTCTTTGCCGTCAGCATCGGCGGCCTGACCCAGATCGTCCCGCTGTTCTTCCAGGACGTCACCAACAAGCCGGTCGAAGGCATGAAGCCCTACACCGCCCTGCAGCTCGAAGGCCGCGACATCTACATCCGTGAAGGCTGCGTTGGCTGCCACTCGCAAATGATCCGTCCGTTCCGCGCCGAGACCGAGCGCTACGGCCACTACTCGGTGGCTGGCGAGAGCGTCTGGGACCACCCGTTCCTGTGGGGCTCCAAGCGTACCGGTCCGGACCTGGCCCGCGTCGGTGGCCGCTACTCCGACGACTGGCACCGCGCGCACCTGTACAACCCGCGCAACGTGGTGCCCGAATCGAAGATGCCGTCCTACCCGTGGCTGGTCGCGCAAAAGGTCGACAACAGTCACACCGACACCAAGATGCGCACCCTACGCACCCTGGGCGTGCCCTACACCGACGAAGACATCGCCGGTGCCCGCGACGCGGTCAAGGGCAAGACCGAGATGGATGCCCTGGTGGCCTACCTGCAGGTGCTGGGCACCGCGATCAAGAACAAGAGGTAACGATGGAACTGTCACTGGATATCGGCATGATCCGCGGCCTGGGCACCTTGGTGGTGATGATCGCCTTCATCGGCCTGAGCCTGTGGGTCTTCAACCGCCGCCGCGACCGTGATTTCGCCGAAGCGCGCCTGCTGCCCTTCGTCGATGACCGCCTGCCCCCTGCCGGGCAGGAACCTGCCATGAGGAATAATCGGTAATGACCACCTTCTGGAGTACCTACATCAGTGTACTGACCATCGGCAGCCTGATTGGCCTGACCTGGCTGCTGCTCGGCACCCGCAAGGGCCAGAGCAACAACACCACCGACCAGACCATGGGCCACAGCTTCGATGGCATCGAGGAGTATGACAACCCGCTGCCCAAGTGGTGGTTCTGGCTGTTCGTCGGCACCCTGGTGTTCGCGGTGGGCTACCTCATCCTCTATCCGGGTCTGGGTAACTGGAAAGGCATCCTGCCGGGCTACGAGAATGGTTGGACCCAGGTCAATGAATGGCAAAAGGAAATGGACAAGGCCGACGCCAAGTTCGGGCCGATCTTCGCCAAGTTCGCCGCCATGCCGGTCGAAGAAGTGGCCAAGGACCCGCAGGCACTGAAAATGGGTGGCCGCCTGTTCGCCTCCAACTGCTCGGTGTGCCACGGCTCCGACGCCAAGGGCGCCTACGGCTTCCCCAACCTGACCGACAAGGACTGGCGCTGGGGCGGGGAGCCTGAAACCATCAAGGCGTCGATCATGGACGGTCGCCATGGCGTGATGCCAGGCTGGTCCGAAGTGATCGGTGAACAGGGCGTGGCCGACGTGGCTGCCTTCGTGCTCACTAACCTCGATGGCCGTACCCTCCCTGAAGGCGCCAAGGCCGACCCGGTCAAAGGTCAGGAGATCTTCGCGGCCAACTGCGTGGCCTGCCACGGTCCTGAGGGCAAGGGCACCCCGGCGATGGGCGCGCCCAACCTGACCCACCCGCAGGCGTTCATCTACGGCTCGAGTTTCGCCCAGCTGCAGCAGACCATCCGCTACGGCCGTCAGGGCCAGATGCCGGCCCAGCGCGAAATCCAGGGCAACGACAAGGTGCATCTGCTGGCAGCCTATGTGTACAGCCTGTCGCAGGATGACGCGTCCGAAACCGTGACTGCCAAGTAACACCCTTCGCGGGTAAACCCGCCCCCACAGGAACAGCGCCGATCCTTGTGGGAGCGGGTTCACCCGCGAATATCCCGCCCAAGCACCAGGACAAGCGACGTCCGCCAAGGGCTGCGCCACCGCCCTCCCCGCCTCATCCCTCCTTGCACCCCCTCTGAACAGAACTAAGCTTGTTGCCACAGTGGCCTCGCTTATAGCGAACCCACATGGCGCGGCGCATGGCCTGACTCCGCGCACCGGCTTTTGCGGGTCGATCGCACAGGTTTCGGTAGACGTCCCTTCTTACCGGAGCCCTGCAGAAAAAGCTTGACCGATCGATCAGAAAAAGGCGAAAAACGGTACACATTACAAACATTTATTTGTGTACAATCATCCAGCCCCTAAACCGCGGGACGGTGGTGGAAAGGGCCTGGACACGGGTCGGCGTCATGATCCTTGCGTTGCCATAACCCTGGTGGTTATCGATACTGGCGCCGATTTTCGACCAACAAGAACACCCAAAACCGTGGAACCTTAGAATGAGCACTGCAATCAGTCCGACTGCTTATAACTATAAGGTCGTCCGCCAGTTCGCCATCATGACGGTGGTCTGGGGGATCCTTGGCATGGGCCTCGGCGTCTTCATTGCCTCGCAACTGGTATGGCCCCAGCTCAACCTGGACCTGCCATGGACGAGCTTCGGCCGCCTTCGCCCGCTGCACACCAACCTGGTGATCTTCGCCTTCGGAGGTTGCGCGCTGTTCGCCACTTCCTACTACGTCGTGCAGCGCACCTGCCAGACTCGGCTGATCTCCGACAGCATGGCCGCGTTCACCTTCTGGGGTTGGCAGGCAGTGATCGTCGGCGCGCTGATCACCCTGCCGATGGGCTACACCACCACCAAGGAATACGCCGAGCTCGAGTGGCCGCTGGCGATTCTGCTGGCCATCGTCTGGGTCACCTACGGCCTGGTGTTCTTCGGCACCATCGTCAAGCGCAAGACCAAGCACATCTATGTCGGCAACTGGTTCTACGGTGCGTTCATCGTTGTCACGGCGATGCTGCACATCGTCAACCACATGTCCTTGCCGGTCAGCCTGTTCAAGTCGTACTCGGCCTACTCCGGCGCCACCGATGCAATGATCCAGTGGTGGTACGGGCACAACGCTGTGGGCTTCTTCCTGACCACGGGCTTCCTGGGGATGATGTACTACTTCGTGCCCAAGCAGGCCGAGCGTCCGATCTACTCCTATCGCCTGTCGATCGTCCACTTCTGGGCACTGATCACCCTGTACATCTGGGCAGGCCCACACCATCTGCACTACACCGCGCTGCCTGACTGGGCGCAGTCGCTGGGCATGGTGATGTCGATCATCCTCCTGGCCCCGAGCTGGGGCGGCATGATCAACGGCATGATGACCCTCTCCGGTGCGTGGCACAAACTGCGCACCGACCCGATCTTGCGGTTCCTGGTGGTCTCGCTGGCCTTCTATGGCATGTCCACCTTCGAAGGCCCGATGATGGCCATCAAGACCGTCAACTCGCTGTCGCACTACACCGACTGGACCATCGGCCACGTCCACGCCGGCGCCCTCGGTTGGGTCGCGATGATCTCCATCGGTGCCGTGTATCACATGATCCCGCGCCTCTACGGTCGCCAGCAGATGCACAGCGTCGGCCTGATCAACGCCCACTTCTGGCTGGCGACCATCGGTACCGTGCTGTACATCGCCTCGATGTGGGTCAACGGCATCACCCAGGGCCTGATGTGGCGCGCCATCAACGACGACGGCACCCTCACCTATTCCTTCGTCGAAGCCCTCCAGGCCAGCCATCCGGGTTATATCGTCCGCGCCCTGGGCGGTGCGTTCTTCGCCTCCGGCATGCTGCTGATGGCCTACAACGTCTACCGCACTGTCCGCGCCGCGAAGCCGGCCGAGGCTGAGGAAGCCGCCAAGATCGTCGTCGTGGGAGCTCACTGATGAAGCACGAAGCAGTCGAGAAGAATATCGGCCTATTGGCCTTCTTCATGGTCATCGCCGTCAGCATCGGCGGCCTGACCCAGATCGTCCCGCTGTTCTTCCAGGACGTCACCAACAAGCCCGTAGAAGGCATGAAGCCGCGTACCGCGCTGGAGCTCGAGGGTCGCGACATCTACATCCGCGAAGGCTGCGTCGGCTGCCACTCGCAGATGATCCGTCCGTTCCGCGCCGAGACCGAGCGCTACGGCCATTACTCGGTGGCCGGCGAGAGTGTCTGGGATCATCCGTTCCTGTGGGGCTCCAAGCGCACCGGCCCGGACCTGGCGCGTGTGGGCGGTCGCTACTCCGATGACTGGCACCGCGCGCACCTGTACAACCCGCGCAACGTCGTGCCCGAGTCGAAGATGCCCTCCTACCCCTGGCTGGTGGAAAACAAGCTCGATGGCAAGGACACGCCGAAGAAAATGGAAGTCCTGCGCACCCTGGGCGTGCCCTACACCGACGAGGACATTGCCGGCGCCCGCGACGCGGTCAAGGGCAAGACCGAGATGGACGCCCTCGTGGCGTACCTGCAAGGCCTCGGCACCATCATCAAGAGCAAGCGGTGACACTGATGGATATCGGGATGATTCGTGGCCTGGGCACCGTCGTGGTGATGGTCGCCTTCGTAGGCCTGGCGCTGTGGGTGTTCAACCCACGGCGCAAGAAAGAGTTCGACGAGGCAACCCAGTTGCCGTTCGCCGATGATCCCGAAGCCAGCCGGCACGTCGAGCAAGCGCAAGCGAAAGCTTCTAGGAGCAAAGAACAATGACAACCTTCTGGAGTCTGTACGTCACCGTCCTGACCCTGGGCACCATCTTTTCCCTGACCTGGCTGTTGCTCTCCACCCGCAAGGGCCAGCGCGAGGAAATCACCGACGAGACCGTCGGCCATGCCTTTGACGGTATCGAGGAATACGACAACCCGCTGCCCAAGTGGTGGTTCTGGCTGTTCGTCGGCACCATCGTGTTCGCCTTGGGCTATCTGGTGCTGTACCCAGGCCTGGGTAACTGGAAAGGCGTCCTGCCTGGCTACCAGTACCTGGATACCGAAAAGCAGACCGAGTTCTCCAACGGCCAGGCCGGCTGGACCGGCGTGCACGAATGGGAAAAGGAAATGGCCAAGGCCGATGCCCGCTTCGGGCCGATCTTCGCCAAATTCGCCGCCATGCCGGTCGAGGAAGTCGCCAAGGATCCGCAGGCGCTGAAGATGGGAGGTCGCCTGTTCGCCTCCAACTGCTCGGTGTGCCACGGCTCCGATGCCAAGGGCGCCTACGGCTTCCCCAACCTGACCGACAACGACTGGCGTTGGGGCGGCGAGCCGGAGACCATCAAGACCACCATCATGAATGGTCGCCACGGCGTCATGCCGGCCTGGGCCGAAGTGCTGGGCGAGCAAGGCGTGGCCGATGTCGCAGCCTTCGTCCTGACCAATCTTGACGGCCGCACACTGCCCGAAGGCGCCAAAGCCGATCCGGCCAATGGCCAGAAGCTCTTCGCCGCTAACTGCGTGGCCTGTCATGGCCCCGAAGGCAAAGGCACTCCAGCGATGGGCGCGCCTAACCTGACCCACCCGCAGGCGTTCATCTACGGCTCGAGCTTCGCTCAGCTGCAACAGACCATCCGCTACGGTCGTCAAGGCCAGATGCCGGCTCAGGCGCAGATGCAGGGCAACGACAAGGTCCACCTGCTGGCGGCCTATGTCTACAGCCTGTCGCATCAAGACGCTGCGCAGCAGAAAGCAGAGTAACCACAGCAAGCGGCCCCGGCGATCACCACCGGGGCCGTTTTTTCTGGGCTGGCAGGATTGATAGGAGGAATCGCTACCGGATTCCGAAGGACAGGACACTAGGAAATTCTCTGGTGGACAGGCATCGAGCCTGACTTACCCAGAGGATTTAAGAAATGGCCTACCCCACCTATCCCGTAGCCCTACCCCCAAAACAGCCTGGCCGCTATGGCAACCGCCCGACACCCAGAGCGTTCGTGTTCGCATCCGATCCACAGTACCCATGGACGCCCGCGTCCGACTATGGCGAATATGAAAGCGACGCTGAACGCAACAAAGAATCGAAAGCCCTGATCAACGAGCAGTACGCCAGCATTGCGAGCTACCGCAACAGCTTGGGTGGCACGGGCGTCCCGGTGATGATCAATGGCGACATGACAGCATACGGGCACGGCTGGCAACGCAAAGTCCTCTACCCGATCATCGAGCGCCACCTGCACAAGAACTACTACTTTGGCCTGGGCAATCATGATTACAAGAACAACATCACCGATGAATTCGGAGGCTCATTCAACAACGGCGGGCCCCGGGACAGCGTGATGGATCTGCTCAATCACCACCGAGATGTGGTGGACACGATGGATGTCGCGACGTCGAGCAGCTACAGGCTGACCAGCTACAGCGGCAGCCTGGCATACAGCATCAGTTTCGGCAGGGTTCGTCTGATCCAGCTGAACAACGAGCCCACCTACCGTGTGGATTTCGACAGTGGCTGGGCATGGCCTTTCGAGCCCCGCGATAAGTTCAGGATCAATGACGCACTAGGCTGGCTGGAGGGGCAGTTGAAAGAAGCCTATGAGAACGGCCAGATCGTCCTGCTCAACCTGCATCAGCCAGACGATTGGGACGGCACCGAGGAGGACCTGATGCATTTCAGGGACATGATCAACCACTTCCAGGTCAACGCGGTGTTCGGTGGCCACTATCACACCGAAGCCGGAGGCTGGCATCGCTCCAACCGGCAATATGGCGCGGTCCCGGTCTTCCTGAGTGGTTCGGCCTCCCAGCGCACCTACCTGCTGGCCGAACTGGACGACGATGCCCAAGGGTTGGCCATCAAACGCGTGAGGAACAATGACTGGACCCAGGCCGAAACACTGAGGCACCTGAGGCTGTATCGGGCATAGACACTTGCCTGCGGCGGGCACGCCTTGTCAATTGACCTGCGTCAAGGCGAGCCCCAATACACGATAATCAAATGCAACCCAATGCGACTTAACGCCGCAGCCACACTCCAGGTGCCATGACGGGCGTATCATGCACGGACACCTGATGGGTCACAAACGCGGTCGGCATGCACTGGCCGCAGCGTTTTTCCACTGCCGTGGGACATGATGATGAGCAAGCAAATTCCGGTACATGACGTCACCCCGCCCGCCAAGAAAGGCAAGGAATCCGTCGACCTCTACGCCTCACGGGAAAAAATCTACACCCGTGCCTTCACCGGCGTGTTCCGCAGGCTGCGCATGGTCGGCGGGGCCATCCTGTTCCTGCTCTACTTCGGCACGGTGTGGCTGAACTGGGGCGAGCATCAGGCTGTGTGGTGGAACCTGCCCGAGCGTAAGTTCTACATCTTCGGCGCCACCATCTGGCCGCAGGACTTCATCCTGCTCTCGGGCCTGTTGATCGTGGCGGCCTTCGGCTTGTTCTTCATCACGGTGTTCGCCGGGCGTGTGTGGTGCGGTTATACCTGTCCGCAGAGCGTCTGGACCTGGATTTTCATGTGGTGCGAGAAGGTCACCGAGGGTGACCGCAACCAGCGCATGAAACTCGACAAGGCGCCAATGAGCACCAACAAGTTTTTGCGCAAGGCCGCCAAGCACAGTCTGTGGCTGCTGATCGGCTTCGTCACTGGCATGACCTTCGTCGGCTACTTCTCGCCCATTCGCGAACTGGTCACCGAGTTCTTTACCGGCCAAGCCGATGGCTGGGCCTATTTCTGGGTCGCGTTCTTCACCCTCGCCACCTACGGCAATGCCGGCTGGCTGCGTGAGCAGGTGTGCGTGTACATGTGCCCTTACGCCCGCTTCCAGAGCGTAATGTTCGACAAAGACACCCTGATCGTCTCCTATGACCCACGCCGCGGCGAGACCCGAGGCCCGCGCAAGAAAGACATCGACTACAAGGCCAAAGGCCTGGGCGACTGCATCGACTGCACCATGTGCGTGCAGGTCTGCCCCACCGGCATCGACATCCGCGACGGTCTGCAGATCGAGTGCATCGGCTGCGCGGCCTGCATCGACGCCTGCGACAACATCATGGAGAAAATGGACTATCCCAAAGGGCTGATCAGCTACACCACCGAGCACAACCTGTCCGGGCAGAAGACCCACATGCTGCGTCCACGCCTGATCGGCTACGCCGTGGTGCTACTGGTGATGATCGGTCTGCTTGCCACCGCCTTCGCCACCCGCTCGCTGGTGGGCTTCGATGTCAGCAAGGACCGAGTGCTGTATCGCGAAAACGCCCAAGGACGGATCGAGAACGTATACAGCCTCAAGGTCATGAACAAGGACCAGCGCGACCACGTCTACGTGCTCGACGCCACCGGCCTGCCGGGCCTGCAGCTCGAAGGCCATCGCGAGATCCGCGTCGCTGCCGGCGATATCGTCAGCCTGCCAGTGCAGTTGTCGGTCGCGCCCGAGCAATTGCCCTCGACCACCAACGAAATCACCTTCATCCTCAAGGACGCTGATCAAAGCGCCACCCAGGTTGAAGCCAAGAGCCGCTTCATCGGCCCGCAAATACGCTGAGAGAGAATTCGACAATGCCTGCCGCAACCGCCGACAGCCCCTGGTACAAACACCTTTGGCCGTGGATCATCATCGGTATCCTGGCCACCTCGGTATGCCTGAGCCTGACCATGGTCAGCATCGCCGTGCACAACCCCGACAACTTGGTGAACGACAACTACTACGAGGCCGGCAAAGGCATCAATCGCTCCCTGGATCGTGAACTGCTGGCCCAGACCCTCAACCTCAAGGCCAGTGTGCACCTGGACGAACTGACCGGCGAAGTCGATGTACGCCTGACCGGCAACAGCGCCCCTCAGACGCTGGAGCTGAATCTGATCTCGCCCACCCAGCCAGACAAGGACCGCAAGGTACAGCTAGCCCGCAGCGAACCCGGTCGTTACCTCGGCCAGCTCGACGACCGGGTCGAAGGCCGGCGCTTCGTCGAACTGCTGGGCAGCGAAGACGGCCACGTCTGGCGTCTGTTCGAGGAGGAGAAAGTTGCCCATGGCGTGACCCTGGCGCTGGGCGACGAGGCCCTGCAGGGCGCCGAGCACCAAGAGTAAACGATTCCCCGTTAGAGCAGGTTTACCGCACGATGGCGCCCGACTGGCGATGAGACAGGCAGTCCGGCGCCATTACGCGGTGAACCCGCCCCACAGGGTTGCGCTGCAGCCAGAAGACATCACATGACCCAACCCACCCCCTGCTACCACTGCGCCCTCCCCATCCCCGCCGGCAGTCGTTTCACCGCGGTAGTCCTTGGCGAGCCGCGTCAGTTCTGCTGCCCGGGCTGCCAGGCAGTGGCTGCGTCCATCGTCGCAGGTGGCCTGGAGCACTACTATCAGCATCGCAGCGACACCAGCGCTAACCCCGAAGCCCTGCCTCGGCAATTGCAGGACGAACTGGCGCTCTACGATCGCGCCGACGTGCAGCAGGCGTTCGTACGTCACCAAGACGAGCTGTCCGAAGCCACACTGATGATCGAAGGCATCAGTTGCGCCGCCTGCGGCTGGCTGATCGAAAAGCATCTGCGTAACGTGGCCGGCGTCGCCGAAGCACGACTGAACCTGTCCAATCACCGCTTGCTGGTGAGCTGGGACGACCGCCAATTGCCCCTTTCCCAGCTGCTGGCCGAACTGCGCCAGATCGGTTACGCGGCCCACCCCTATCAACCGGACCAAGCCGCCGAACGCCTGGCCCAGGAGAACCGCAGTGCGCTGCGCCGCCTGGGCGTGGCAGGACTGCTGTGGTTCCAGGCGATGATGGCGACCATGGCCACCTGGCCGGAATTCAACATCGACCTGAGCCCGGAACTGCACACTATCCTGCGTTGGGTCGCGCTGTTTCTGACTACCCCAATCGTGTTCTACAGCTGCGCACCGTTCTTCAAAGGTGCCGCCCGCGACGTGCGCACACGCCACCTGACCATGGACGTCTCGGTGTCTCTGGCCATTGCCCTGGCTTATGGCGCCGGCATCTGGACAGCCATCACCGGCAGCGGCGAGCTGTACTTCGACACCGTCGGTATGTTCGCGCTGTTCCTGCTCACCGGCCGTTATCTGGAACGCCGTGCGCGGGAGCGCACAGCAGCGGCCACCGCCCAACTGGTCAACCTACTCCCCGCCTCCTGCCTGCGCCTGGACAGCGTCGGAAACGCTGAGCGCATCCTGCTCGGCGAGCTCAACCAGGGTGATCGGGTCCAGGTGCTGCCTGGCTCGGTGATCCCCGCTGACGGGCGTATTGTCGATGGCCGCTCCAGCGTGGACGAATCGCTGCTCACCGGTGAATACCTGCCTCTGGCACGGCAGGTCGGTGACCGGGTCACCGGCGGCACCTTGAATGTCGAGAGCACGTTGACCGTGGCGGTCGAAGCCATTGGCCAGGACTCGCGCCTCTCAGCCATCGTGCGCCTGCTGGAGCGAGCCCAGTCGGAAAAACCGCGCCTGGCCGAGATCGCCGACCGCGCCTCTCAATGGTTCCTGCTGTTCACGCTGGTGGCCAGCGCAGCCATTGGCCTGCTGTGGTGGCAACTCGATGCGACGCGAGCCTTCTGGATCGTCCTGGCCATGTTGGTAGCGACCTGTCCCTGCGCGCTGTCCCTGGCCACTCCGACCGCCCTCACCGCCGCCACCGGCACCCTGCACAAACTGGGCCTGCTGGTGACGCGAGGCCATGTGTTGGAAGGGCTGAACCAGGTCGATACGGTAATCTTCGACAAGACCGGCACCCTCACCGAGGGTCGCTTGGCGCTACGCAGCATCCTCCCCTTGGGGGCGCTGCCTGCCGATCGTTGCCTGGCGCTGGCCGCCGCCTTGGAGAACCGCTCCGAGCACCCCATCGCTCGCGCCTTCGGTCGTACCGCCGAGCCAGCCGAAGATGTGCAGACCGTGCCCGGGCTGGGGCTGGAGGGGCGCTTCGACGGGCAGCAACTGCGCATCGGCCAGGCCACGTTCGTTTGCGCGTTGAGTGGCGCCCAGATCCCGCCAGTACCAGAGGCGCGTGGCCAATGGTTGCTGCTGGGTGATCGCCAAGGTCCGCTGGCCTGGTTCGGCCTGGATGATCGGCTGCGTGATGACGCACCTGCCCTGCTGGCCGCCTGCAAAGCCCGTGGCTGGCACACCCTGCTGCTATCGGGCGACAACTCGCCAATGGTCGCTGAAGTCGCCACACAACTGGGCATTGACCAGGCCATTGGCGGCCTGCGCCCGGACGACAAACTGGAACGCCTCAAGGCGCTGCAGGCCGAGGGTCGCAAGGTGCTGATGCTGGGAGACGGGGTCAACGACGTGCCGGTGCTGGCCGCCGCCGACATAAGCATCGCCATGGGTTCGGCCACTGATCTTGCCAAGACCTGCGCCGACGCAGTGCTGTTGTCCAACCGTCTGGACGCTCTGGTGCAAGCCTTCGACCTGGCCCGACGCACTCGCCGCAATATCATCGAGAACCTGCTTTGGGCGACCTTGTATAATGGCCTCATGTTGCCGTTCGCCGCCCTCGGCTGGATCACCCCGGTCTGGGCAGCCATCGGCATGTCGGTCAGTTCGCTGATCGTGGTGCTCAATGCCCTGCGCCTGACCCGGCCGACAGGCGCGAGCCTGCTTGCGAGCCAGACGCCCGCGACCGAAAGGAAACCGCTATGCCCGCCCTCTACGTCATGATCCCCGCGGCTCTGCTGATCGTCGGCGTGGCCGTCTACATCTTTTTCTGGGCAGTGGACAGCGGCCAATACGACGACCTCGACAGCCCTGCCCACAGCATCCTGTTCGACGATCAGGACCCACGCCACCAGGCCGCTGTCAAACCCGACGAAAACCAGCCAGACGACAAGGATCCGCCCACCCGTGCCTGACCTGCTTCCCCTGCTCGGCTCGGCACTGGTCCTAGGCTTGCTCGGCGGTGGGCACTGCCTGGGCATGTGCGGCGGCCTGATGGGCGCCCTGACGCTGGCCATCCCTCCTGAGCAACGCAGCCGTCGCCTGCACCTGCTGCTGGCCTATAACTTAGGGCGCGTACTGAGCTATGCCACCGCAGGCCTGTTGCTCGGCCTGGCCGGCGTGGCACTGGCCAGCAGCCCACTGGCCCAAGGCCTGCGCGTGGTCGCTGCACTGCTGTTGATCGCCATGGGCCTGTACCTGGCGGGGTGGTGGAGCGGCCTGACCCGCATCGAAGCACTGGGCCGCGGCTTGTGGCGCCACATCCAGCCCCTGGCCACTCGCCTGCTGCCAGTCTCCAGCCTGCCCCGGGCGCTGCTGCTCGGAGCCCTGTGGGGCTGGCTGCCGTGCGGCTTGGTGTACAGCACACTGCTATGGGCTGCCAGCCAGGGCAATGCCGCTCATAGCGCGGCCTTGATGCTGGCGTTCGGCATCGGGACCTGGCCGGTGCTGGTGGCTACGGGGCTGGCTGCCGAACGCATCGGCGCGGTGCTGCGGCGGCGCGGCGTACGCATGGCCGGGGGACTGCTGGTGGTCCTGTTCGGCCTGTGGACCCTGCCAGGGCCGCACCAGCACTGGTTGATGGGACACTGACAGCGCCTCAGCCCCAGCTACGCGCTCCCATCCAGACCCCGTTGATGCAAATCAAGACGAGCCCCAGCGGGCCGCCCTAGACTCCGGACACTGCCGCTCTCTCCGGGGACCACCATGCTCGACGACCTACGCTGGGACTGCGACCTGATCCGCCGCTACGATCTGGCCGGCCCACGCTACACCTCTTATCCGACCGCCATGCAACTGCACGGCGAAGTGGGTTCGTTCGACCTGCTCCACGCCCTGCGCGAGAGCCGTCGCGCGGTCCGCCCACTGTCGCTGTACGTACACGTGCCGTTCTGCGCCAACATCTGCTACTACTGCGCCTGCAACAAGGTCATCACCAAGGATCGCGCCAGAGCCCAGCCTTACTTGCAACGTCTGGAGCAAGAGATCCAGCTGATCGCCTGCCATCTGGATGCCAAGCAGCGGGTCGAGCAATTGCATTTCGGTGGAGGCACACCCACCTTCCTCAGCCATGTCGAACTGCGCCAATTGATGGCCACCCTGCGCCAGCACTTCCACCTACTGGACGACGACTCCGGCGACTACGGTATCGAGATCGACCCACGCGAAGCCGACTGGTCGACCATGGGCCTTTTGCGCGAGCTGGGCTTCAACCGCGTCAGCCTGGGCGTGCAGGATCTCGACCCGGCCGTGCAGCGCGCGATCAACCGCCTGCAAAGTCTGGAGCAGACCCGCACCTTGATCGAGGCCGCACGCACCTTGCAGTTCCGCTCGGTCAACCTCGATCTGATCTATGGCCTGCCCCGCCAGACCCCGGAAGGCTTCGCCCGCACCGTCGAGGAAGTGATCCGCCTGCAGCCGGACCGCCTTTCGGTATTCAACTATGCCCACCTGCCCGAGCGCTTCATGCCCCAGCGACGCATCGACAGCGCTGAGCTGCCAACGCCTTCGGCCAAGCTGGAAATGCTCCAGGGCACCATCGAGCAATTGACGTGCGCCGGCTATCGTTACATCGGCATGGACCACTTCGCCTTGCCCGATGACGAGCTGGCGATCGCCCAAGAAGAGGGCACCCTGCAACGCAACTTCCAGGGCTATACCACCCACGGCCACTGCGACCTGATTGGCCTGGGCGTATCGGCCATCAGCCAGATCGGCGATCTCTACTGCCAGAACAGCAGCGACCTGGCCACCTACCAAGACACCCTTTCCAGCGCCCAGCTGGCCACCCAGCGCGGGCTGCTGTGCAACCCGGATGACCGCCTGCGGCGCGCGGTGATCCAGCAATTGATCTGCCATTTCGAGCTGGACTTCGACAGCATCGAGCAAGCTTTCACCATCGACTTTCGAGGTTACTTCAAGGACCAATGGCCACAATTGCAGGCCATGCAGCGTGATGGTCTGATCAGCCTGGATGCAAAGGGTATTCGGGTACTGCCTGCCGGGCGACTGCTGGTACGTTCGGTGTGCATGGTGTTCGACGCCTATTTGGCCATGCACAACCAGCAACGCTTCTCTCGGGTGATATAAACAAACCGAGTCGATCAACCGCATGGACAGAACGCCTTGTCAGGCACACTATGGACAGTTAACAGGCCTTGGCATACTCCCGCCAGAGCCCCGGCCAGGTCGCACCAAAATAGCGCACGCTGGCCTACTGCCTATGCTGTGAGTTACCCTTACAGCTTATGTGTGCTTTCCCACAAGGATCGATAGAAATGTCCGAGCCAGTCAAACTGCGCCCACACAACCAGGCCCATTGCAAGGACTGCAGCCTGGCCCCCCTGTGCCTGCCCCTGTCACTCAATCTGGAGGACATGGATGCACTGGATGAAATCGTCAAGCGTGGCCGTCCCCTGAAAAAGGGTGAGTTCCTGTTCCGCCAGGGTGACAATTTCGGCTCGGTCTACGCCGTACGTTCCGGCGCCCTGAAAACGTTCAGCCTCAGTGATGGTGGCGAAGAGCAAATCACCGGCTTCCATCTGCCGAGCGAACTGGTCGGGCTGTCGGGGATGGACACCGAGGCCTACCCGGTGTCGGCCCAAGCCCAGGAAACCACCTCGGTCTGCGAGATCCCCTTCGAGCGGCTGGATGAGCTGTCGGTCCAGCTGCCCCAGTTGCGTCGCCAGTTGATGCGGGTCATGAGCCGGGAGATTCGCGATGACCAGCAGATGATGCTGCTGCTGTCGAAAAAGACCGCTGACGAACGCATCGCCACCTTCCTGGTCAACCTGTCCGCCCGCTTCCGTGCCCGGGGCTATTCGGCCAACCAGTTCCGCCTAAGCATGTCGCGCAACGAAATCGGCAACTATCTGGGCCTAGCGGTGGAAACCGTGTCCCGGGTGTTTACCCGCTTCCAGCAGAACGGCCTGATCAAGGCCGAGGGCAAGGAAGTTCATATCCTCGACCCGATCCAGCTGTGCGCGCTGGCCGGCGGCGCGATAGAAGCCTGAAGCCGCACCGGCAAGGTATACTGGCGCATCCGTTTTCCAGGAAAGCCACATGCACAGCGATACCTTCGATCTCAAAGCCCTGATCCGCCCGGTCCCGGACTTTCCCAAGCCGGGCGTGATCTTCCGCGACATCACCCCTCTGTTCCAGTCGCCGCGCGGGCTGCGCTATGTGGCCGACCAGTTCATCGAGCGTTATGTCGAAGCCGAGTTCAGTCACATTGGTGCCATGGATGCCCGGGGTTTTCTGATCGGCTCGATCATTGCCCACCAGCTGAACAAGCCACTGATCCTGTTCCGCAAGCAAGGCAAGCTGCCGGCCGACGTGCTATCGGAGGCTTACCAGACCGAGTACGGCGAAGCGTTTCTCGAAGTGCATGCCGACAGTCTCTGCGAGGGGGATTCGGTACTGATCTTCGACGACCTGATCGCCACCGGCGGTACCCTGCTGGCGGCCGCCAATCTGATCCGTCGCACCGGTGCCGAGGTGTTCGAGGCTGCGGCCATCATCGACCTGCCTGAGCTGGACGGCTCGCGCCGCCTGCAGGCTGCGGGCGTACCCACCTTCTGCCTGACCGAGTTTTCGCTGAGCGAGTTCTGATTTTTTGTCAGAGCCCTGCGCCTACAGGCGACTGCAGGCGCGGTTCTGTTCATGATTCAGAGCGAGATCGGCTTACGCCCGGCGAAGGCATGAGCCAAGGTACCGCCATCGACCAGTTCCAGCTCCCCACCCAACGGCACGCCATGGGCGATTCGCGAGGCGATCAGGCCTTTCTCGGTCAGCAACTGGGCGATGTAGTGGGCGGTTGCCTCCCCTTCCACGGTAGGGTTGGTCGCCAGAATCACTTCGGTGAAGCTGCCTTGCTCCTCGATCCGTGCCATCAATTGCGGAATACCGATCGCATCCGGGCCAAGCCCGTCCAACGGTGACAGATGCCCCTTCAGGACGAAGTAGCGGCCTCGGTACCCTGTCTGCTCCACTGCATACACATCCATCGGACCTTCGACCACACAAAGTTGTGTGTCGTCTCGGCGCGTGTCGGCGCATTGCGGGCACAATTCCTGCTCGGTCAGGGTCCGGCATTGACGGCAGTGGCCGACGCCTTCCATGGCCTGGCTCAGGGCCTGGGCCAGACGCAGACCGCCACTGCGGTCGCGCTCGAGCAACTGCAGGGCCATACGCTGGGCGGTTTTCTGGCCGACACCGGGCAGCGTGCGCAAGGCGTCGATCAGTTGGCGGATCAGGGGGCTGAAGCTCATGGGAAAGGCCTGACAGATCAATAGGAGGCGGTTTATACCGGCCGGGGTCATATACGTCAAATACCCCCCTTCAAGCGCCACCAGCAACGACCTCACTTCCCGCCGCCCTTGCTCTTCATGCGCGATAGTCCAGACACCATCAATCACGTATGAAGAGGGGCATGGGCAGCGAACCCGTTGTCGCTGATGTGCTGGATCAGCATGGCTTTTCACAGCCAAATAAAAAAGCCGCCCCGATCATCGGTAGCGGCTTTTCGATGCGCAGCCAGTCATTGCCTGGCCAGGCAACAGTCAGAACGGCATCTTGAAGCCCGGTGGCAGCTGCATGCCTGCAGTCATGCTACCCATCTTCTCCTGGCTGTTCTGCTCGACCTTGCGCACTGCATCGTTCACAGCAGCAGCGATCAAGTCTTCCAGCACTTCTTTGTCCTCTTGCATCAGGCTGTCATCGATGCTGATGCGCTTGACGTCATGACGACCGGTCATCACCACGCTGACCAAGCCGGCACCGGATTGGCCAGTCACTTCAGCATTGGCCAGCTCTTCCTGCATCTTGGCCATTTTTTCCTGCATCTGCTGGGCCTGCTTCATCAGGCCGGCCATGCCACCTTTCATCATGGGGGTACACCTCGATTGGGTCATGTGATGCGCCCCGGCTCGCTACCGGGCGCATGGTTATCCGTTCATTCGCCCTGGCTGACCAGGGCTTGCACAGGCTCAATAGTATCCTGTCGTACCGTCGCACCGAACTGCCGGATCATCTGCTGGATGAGTGGGTCCTGCTCGATCGATACCTCAGCCTCGCGCTGGCGCTCTGCACGCTTGCGCGCAGCAGCCTGGGCCGGAGTTTCCTGCTCGGGGCGGATCAGTTCGATCTTCAGTCGCAGGGTTCGTCCCAAGTGCTGATTCAGCGCATCGTTCAGCCGGCGCTGCTGGGTCGTATTGAACAGCGCGCCCTGCCCCGGGTCCAGATGCAGCAGCCAATCGTCACCATCAGCGGCAATCAGCGTACAGTTTGCGGCGATGTTGCCTGTCATACCGGAGACAGGCAACTGTGGGAATAATTCCAGCCATTGCAGAGCCAAGCCCGTGGCCGGCTTGGCCGCTGGCAGAGGCTCAGGCGCCTTCGCCGGCTCGGCTTCGTGCACATGCTCGGCCAATTCGTCCAGGTAGCTGAAACCTGCCGGATCGCTGTCAGGCGTGTAGTAATCCTCATCGAGCGGCGGTTCGTCGTCGCGGTCCATGCCTGCCGAGCCGTAGGCTGACGGATCGAAAGGCGGCTCGTCATGGCTTGGGCTCTGACTGGACACCGGAACAGTCTGAGCCTGCGGCGCGGGCGAGACGTCGGGCGCAGGTGACGCGACGGGGTCTTCCCACGGCAGGTCGATGACGTCATCCACCACCACATCCGGCTCCGGCGCAGCTACCTCGACTTGTCGCTCGGGCTCGGGCGCAGGTACCGGGTCGACAACCGCTGACGGTGGTTCGACCGGCGGCACAGCCGCTGGCTCAGCAGCAACAGCTGCCTGGGCCGGCGTCTCGGATTGCTCGGGAACACTCGCGACAGGCGGCTCGACGACAGGCGTCGCGGCTGCCACCGGTTTTGCCGGATCAGCTGTGGCCTGGCTGATCCCCACCGGCTTTAGTACCGGCTTCGGCGCATCTTCGGCATCCGCCGGGCGGAAAGCCAGCATGCGTAACAGGACCATCTCGAATCCGCCCCGCGGATCCGGCGCCAACGGCAGGTCCCGTCGACCGATCAGGCCCATCTGGTAATAGAACTGCACATCCTCGGCCGGCAATGCCGAGGCCAGGGCCAGCACGCGGTCACGATCGCCCTGGCCGTTGTCCACGGCCTCTGGCAGCGCCTGGGCGATCGCGACCCGGTGAAGCACATTGAGCATCTCGGCCAGCACGCCGTTCCAGTCCGGCCCCTGTTCGGCGAGATTGCGCACGGCCTCCAGCAGCGCCCGCGCATCGCCCTCCAGCAGCGCCTGGAGTACGCCGTACACCTGACCATGGTCGAGGGTTCCGAGCATTGCCCGGACATCGGCGGCCAGCACCTTGCCTTCACCGAAAGCGATGGCCTGGTCGGTCAGGCTCATGGCGTCGCGCATGGAGCCATCAGCCGCACGGCCGAGCAGCCACAGGGCATCCTCCTCGAACGGTACGTTTTCGGCAGCCAGGACATGGCTCAGATGCTCCACCACCCGCTCCGGGCTCATGTTCTTCAACGAGAACTGCAGGCAACGAGACAGGATGGTCGCCGGAAGCTTCTGCGGATCGGTGGTCGCGAGGATGAACTTGACGTAAGGCGGAGGCTCTTCCAGCGTCTTCAACAGGGCGTTGAACGAGTGGGTGGAAAGCATGTGCACTTCGTCGATCAGATAGACCTTGAAACGCCCACGGCTCGGCGCGTACTGCACATTGTCGAGCAGTTCACGGGTGTCCTCGACCTTGGTCCGGCTCGCCGCGTCGATCTCGATCAGGTCGACGAAGCGCCCCTCGTCGATCTCTCGGCAGACCGAACAGGTACCGCAGGGTGTTGAGGTAATACCGGTTTCGCAGTTCAGGCACTTGGCGATGATCCGCGCGATCGTGGTCTTGCCCACGCCGCGCGTACCGGTGAATAGATAGGCATGGTGCAGGCGCTGGTTGTCCAGGGCGTTGATCAAAGCCTTGAGCACATGGGCCTGGCCGACCATTTCGCGGAACGAGCGCGGGCGCCATTTACGTGCAAGAACCTGATAACTCATCAAAAAACCATCGCAACCTGAACAAGCGGAAGATCGCTAATGCTAGCGGAGCGGGGGCAAAATTGCACCCTGCCGAACTCGTCTAAGCTAAGGACAAACGCACGCATTGGCAGCGATCAAGGAGGATTGACGTGCACAAAGCCCTGCTCATCCTCATGCTCTGGGCCGGCAACGCCCTGGCCGAGCAGCCAGTGCTGCGATTCTCCGTCGCCGAAAGCTGGAGCATGCCGCTGATCCGCATCGAACAGGACCAGCCGGTGGAGGGCATTCTGTTCGATCTGATGCAGACACTGGCCCGGGAGACGGGCACACGGGCGGAATATCACGTCATGGCACGCCTGCGGGTGCAACAGGCGATGGACGCGGACGAAGTCGATGTACGCTGCCATGTGACCCCGGCGTGGTTCGACAACCGCTTCGACAAGTTCCTGTGGAGTGTCCCTCTCCTTCACCAGCGTGACCTGCTGGTCGGGAGCCCCGGCCAGTACGCTCCTACCCGCCTTGAACAACTGCCGACTCAGGCCGTCGGCACAGTCCTAGGCTATCGCTACCCCGCACTGGACGCATTGTTTGACCAAGGTCGGTTACGTCGCGAAGACAGTCGCAATCAGGTTCTCGTCTTGCAAAAGCTCCAGGCAGGCCGCTACCGCCATGCCGTGAGCAATGAATTCTCACTGCTATGGTTCAATCGCACACTGCCCCCGGCGCAACAATTACAGGCCCTTGCCGTACTGGAGGAGCAGGACTTGCGTTGTATCGTGCGCAATGACCCGACAGTCCCCACCCAGGCAGTGCTCAACGCCCTGGCACACATGAAGCAGTCAGGGCAGATCGAGCGGATTCTGCAGCGCTACAGCACCCCGCCCACACGGCCGGTCAGCTCGCAGACAGTGACATCGTCCCAGATTCTCGATCGCTGACCCTCACCACGGGCCCGCCTGCACCAGCATCGCACTCAAGAACAACCCCACCCCGAACACCATATGCGTCGCGACGCTGCGCAGGCAGCTGACCAGCGGCTTGGGCGTACGCGACGCAAAGAAGCCTGCCCCCAAGGCAGGCTGCATGAAACAAAGCGGTGCCACGACCGAGCACAAGCCGAAAGCCAGGGCCGGCCAGAGTGTTGGCGAGCTCAGCCACGCCTCCCCTGCCAAACTCACCAGCAATGCTGCAAAGGCGAGGCCGGTGGCGTAGTGCATGAGCCAGCCCAGTGCGCGTTCGTGCCTAATGGGCGCGGCCTTGGCGATTGCTTCATGGCGCAGATGCCCATGTCCCATATGGCCTACCCAACGTCCGACCATCGCATAGTTCAAGGTGGCAACGCCTATACGCTTGAGCATCAACGTCCACAGGTCCATGACCAGCGTGGCGCCGATGCCGATCGACAAAGTACTTAGGAAAGCAGTTGTGGCAGACATACGAACGCCCTCTGGCATTGACGGAAAATTCCATGCCGCGCAGCATAGAAGTTGAAGTCAACTTCAAGTCAAGGGATGCACAAATGGACATCGCCGATGTGGCCAGGCGCACAGGGGTACCGGCCTCGACACTGCGCTACTACGCCAAGAAAGGTCTGATCAGGTCGCTGTCCAGGCAGGGCGAGCGCCGACAATTCCCTGCCGATATCGCCCAGCGGCTGGGGTTGATCGCCCTAGGCCAGGCTGCAGGATTTTCACTGGATGAAGTGGGGGCGATGTTGGTGGAGCAGCAAGTCGATCGACAGATGCTGCGAGACAAGGCCGACGAGCTGGATCAACGAATCAAGCGCCTGCAAGCGATGAGCAAAGGCCTTCGCCATGCGGCGGCATGTCCTGAAGAGGATCACCTGAACTGCCCGACGTTTCAGCGACTGCTGAAGCTTGCCGCCGCCAGTACACGAGCGAAAAAGCAGGCCAAGCCTCAGTAACCGTGCGATTCCCGGAACGGTTGGCTCTTATGGTAGGCCACCCATTCCTCTACCTCATAGGGCAGGTAAAGCTGACGCCGCGCCCGCGAAAGTGCGATGTACACTGCACAGACCCGAGCATCGAACGCATAGGCGTCCTTGAAGGGGTCGGTGCTCATCAGCTCCGGCGTCAACAGCACGCGCTCGAACTCCAACCCTCCCGCATCCTCGGCCAGCATCAACAGAACGCTGCCGGGCTGGCCGGTCACCCGAGCCTTGACCTTGTTCAGCTCAGCGATACGGAAGCCTTCCTGCAGCCTGGCCTCGACCCAGACGAATGCAGCATCGTGCTGATGGATTTCGCGAACCTGCCGCCAATCCGTGGAGTGAGCGAAGGACGGATGCGACTCGTCACTATCCTGCTCTCCCCTGAACAACCTGATCGCGGTTTCCATGAAGCCCTGCAGGTTCATCTGCTCGGCAAAGGCGATTGCGTAATGCTTGCCGGCCAGTTCCATCGCCCATTTCATCGCGTCCCAGTGGGATGCGGTCAACACCACGCAGCCCTCCGGCGGCACAAAGCCTTCTGGATAGAACTCCACGCCGACCTCGGCGCTACCCGCGCCCTCGAATGCCAGCTTGGACTTTTGCGAATGCACGCTGATCAGCGGGTTGATCAAGCGCTCGACCTGAGGACCGCTACGCACGGAGAAGGCGATATCGCGCTGACGCACCTCGCGCTGCCTGCGCAGTCCCGGCCCCCAGGCGCGCTGGTACTCATCGCCAAGGGTAATCAGGACCTGACGGCCACGCTCGATGATCTGCAACAAGGACGCCGGCACGTCCTGGCTCTCGTCGATGATCACGTGGCTATAGCGGGCCGGCACACTGCAACCGGCAAGGCTTGCACGCTTGATCAGCAACAGTGCCAGGAATCCCGTGTGGCTGTCCCAGGCAGGATTAGCCTGGAGGTAGGTCCACAGCCGGCTTGAATATTCCAGCAGTACCCGACTGTCGAGGTTGGACAGCGGGTGTTCGAAATAGGGCAGGTGCCGGGCAGTGATGCTGTAGTCCCAGGACTCGCAGTAGTTCTTCAGCAGCTCAAGGCAGATCTCCAGCGTTTTCTCCGGTCCGTACTGGCGAAAACCGAGAATGCCCAGTTCCTCGGCCAAGGCACGTTTGCGCGGAACCCTCACGGCCTTGGCAGGAGCGCGTCGCGAGCCCTGCAACAACTCATGGGCGAATTCGCCAAACGTCTTGCCTCGCTTGCTATCGGCAGCGACACCCAGGCGCCGCCGCAGCGCGTGCAATTTGCCGGAGGTACGCGCCAGCGGCAGCACGCTCCCCGCGGGCAGGCAGTCCATCAATGCCCCGAGCAAATAGCTCTTGCCGATACCCGCATAGCCTTGAACGTGCAAGTCCTCGTCCGGATTGGCCCGCACTATCCTGACCAGCTTGTCCTGCTCGGCGGTGAGCCAGCGCTCCCTGTCGAACCTGGTGATCGCTTGCTGACGAAACGGATTGTTGCGCTGGTGGCGGCGGATCTTGAACTCGAAATCCCACTTGCCATCAGGTAACAGGTACTCGCCGGCCGCCACTTCGTCAGCCATCAGCAAATGCAGCTTCGAGCCTTTGATGAGCTCCAGCCCGAAGTACAGTTTTCGCGCATCGAACAACCGCCGCGCTTCCGACAACAGCCCTATCCCAGGTGAATGGCGAACATCGACCGACCAGGCCAACAGCCTGGCCAGTACCTTTTCGGCTGCAGAGGGATCGAGCACCTGCCCCTTGGCCTCGACAAGATTCTGGATAACCAATACCGCTGCCAACTGCGCATCGCCCAGCGCATCGAGCGCGCTGTGATCCTGGGCATCGAGCAACCCCTGGCAGGTCTCCAGGGAGACCGGCAGGAACACGGGGTTGGTGAAATCGTAGTGTTCAGGTTGCATACGCGCTCACGGGAAAATCATTCAACGCGGCAAGGCCCGTCGGCCTCGGCCACTGTCAGGGTGTACTCGTACGTCCCAAGGCTGCCCGACATGCCGCCCGGATAGCTTCGTGCTTCTGGGAGGCCGGCTTCCAGCGTGCCGTCGAGTTCATAGATTGCCATTTCCAGCAGCTTGCGCAGGTCCCGGGCGCTACCAGCCGAAACCTTGAGCTCAAAACCCAAAGCCCCTTGAGCGACGACGCCCTGATCAGTGTTTGCAATGACTTCGGCCTCGCCGAGGATGCGCTCATGCTCCTCTTCCATCTGGTCGAGCACCCTCGACAGCTCCAGAACCCGCTCGGGATGGGCAGCCATCAGGTCCTTGATTTCCAGGCGACGGATTTGCCAATCACGGATCTTGTGGCGGGTCTGGTCATCTAGGTGATCCATGGGCGTACCTCAGGAGGTGAAACAGCGAACGGAATGCCTTGCATGATAAGGCGCTCGCAGGGGCGGGAGAAAGACGCGCGGTATTACCAGACGTTGAATTCTGGCGCAGGGAGAGGGGTAGGAGAGACAGGTGAATCGCTTGGCGGACGCCAGAAATGGAGGCGGCCCCACCAGCCACACCCCGGCACACGATGTTCCCGCTATGGCTGCTCCCTTCCGGGCCTGACCAGGTTAACGGGTAATCGTTGCGGGGGGACCGATGGGGCCACCACGACGGCTCGCCATGTGACGAGCCGCGCCATTGTACCGGTCTGGGGCGAAGTTACAACCTCTGCATCGAGAAAAAACCATCATTTCTCAATGACTTGTCCCCTCCGCTGGTCAGACGGCGATGCCGTGACCCTCAAGGAAGGCGACAAACGCTTCCTCATCCAGCACCTTGACACCTAGCTCGCTGGCCTTGGCGAGCTTGGAGCCCGCACCGGGCCCGGCGACGACGCAATGGGTCTTGCTGGAAACCGATCCTGCCACCTTGGCACCGAGGCTTTCCAGCTTGTCCTTGGCGATGTCACGGCTCATGCGTTCCAGGGTGCCGGTCAGCACCCAGGTCTGCCCGGCCAGGGGCAGCCCTTGCGCGACCCTCTTCTCGCTGGCCCAGTGCATGCCGAAGTCGAGCAGTTGCGCTTCAATGGCACGGGCCAGCTGCTGGTTGGCCTCGACTCTGAAGAACTCCCGCACCGCCTCGGCCTGCTTGGTGTTCAGAGCCTGGCGCAGGTCAATACCATCGGCTTCGATGATCTTGTCCAGGGTACCCAGCTTGTCCACCAGTTTTTCCGCGCCCGTCGGCCCGACCGAGGGGATATCGAGCTTGGCGATCATGCCCGCCAAGGTAGTACTGGCGGCGAACTCGGCCGCCAGTTCGCCCTCATCCTGCAGCTGCATACCACTGTCGAGCAACTGCTGGATGACCTCAAGGTTGTGGTCATCCTCGAAGAAGTTATGGATCTCGTAAGCGACTTCCAGGCCAATGTCAGGCAGATAGGTCAGCACCTGCGGCAGCGCCTTTTGCACCCGCGCCAGGCTGCCCAAGGAGCGGGCCAGGACTTTGGCGGTCTCCTCGCCGACATCCGGAATCCCCAAGGCGAAGATGAAGCGCGCAAGGCTGGGCTGCTTGCTGGCCTGGATCGCCTCCAGCAACTTGTTGCTGGACACTTCGGCAAAGCCCTCGAGCTCGACGATTTGCTCGAACTTAAGGTCGTACAGGTCGGCCGGAGAGCGGATCAATCCTTCGTCAACCAATTGCTCGACGCTCTTTTCGCCCAGGCCGTCGATATCCATGGCTCGGCGCGAAACGTAATGGATGATCGCCTGCTTGAGCTGGGCGGCACAGGCCAGGCGCCCTACACAGCGGTAAACCGCGCCTTCACTGGTGGTCTCCTTGCCTTTGCTGCGCTTGACCAACTGGGTGCGCTCGACTTGCGAGCCACAGACCGGGCACTGACTGGGCACAACCACCGGACGGGCGTTGTCGGGACGGCGCTCGATCACCACCTGCATCACTTGCGGAATGACGTCACCGGCCCGACGGATGATCACGCTATCGCCAATCATCAGACCCAGGCGGGCGATTTCATCCATGTTGTGCAGCGTGGCGTTGGAGACCGTGACACCAGCCACCTTCACCGGCTTGAGCCGCGCCACGGGGGTGACGGCGCCAGTGCGGCCGACCTGGAACTCGACGTCGAGCACTTCGGTGAGTTCTTCCATGGCCGGGAACTTGTGGGCGATGGCCCAACGCGGCTCCCGGGCTCGAAAGCCCAGCTCGCGCTGGGCAGCCAGGCTGTTGACCTTGAACACCACACCGTCGATCTCGTAAGGCAGATCGTTGCGGCGGGCGCCAATGTCGCGGTAGTACGCCAAGCATTGCTCCACCCCTGCGGCATGGCGCAGCTCGCGACTGATGGGCAAGCCCCAGGTCTTGAGCTTCTCCAGGATACCGATATGGCTGTCGGCGATGGCCTCGGAGACCTGGCCCAGGCCGTAGCAGCAGAATTCCAGGGGACGGCTGGCGGTAATCTTGGAGTCCAGCTGGCGCAAACTGCCGGCAGCGGCGTTGCGCGGATTGGCGAAGGTCTTGCCGCCGCTCTCGGCCTGGGCGGCGTTCAGGCGCTCGAAGCCGGCCTTGCTCATGTACACCTCGCCGCGCACCTCAAGCACCGCCGGCCAGCCTTCGCCGTGCAGCTTGAGCGGGATGTTGCGAACAGTACGCACGTTAGCGCTGATGTCCTCGCCCGTGGTGCCATCCCCCCGAGTGGCGCCCTGCACCAGTTGGCCGTCGCGATATAGCAGGCTGACTGCAAGGCCATCGAGCTTGGGCTCACAGCTGTAATCGACCGCGGCCTGCTCAGCGAACAGATCGCCGGCCGGCAGATCCAGCCCCTCCACCACGCGCCGATCGAAGTCGCGCAGGTCGTCTTCCTCGAAGGCATTGCCCAGGCTGAGCATAGGAATTTCGTGGCGCACCTGGCTGAACGCCGCCAGCGCCGCCCCGCCGACGCGCTGGGTTGGCGAATCGGGCGTCACAAGGTGCGGATACTCGGCCTCCAGCGCCTTGAGCTCGTTGAACAGACGGTCGTATTCGGCGTCAGGCACGCTCGGCTCGTCCAGCACGTAATAGCGGTAATTGTGCTGTTCGAGTTCGGCACGCAGTTCATGGATACGGTTTTCGGCGTTCATCGTTCATCTTCTCTTGCAACGCAAAAGAGCAGCACAGGGCTGCTCTTTTTGCTCAAATCGGGCGGGCAGGATCAAGGCAGGTCCGCCCGCTGGGGGCCATCAACGCTTCTGGGTCAGCGCGCGACGCTCGAACTCGACGATGCGCTGGCGGTAGTGCTCGATGGTCTGGGCGGTCAGTACGCTACGCTGGTCATCCTTGAGCTCGCCGTTGAGTTCATGGGCCAGCTTGCGGGCGGCAGCGACCATCACGTCGAAGGCCTGCTTGGGGTGACGCGGGCCTGGCAGGCCCAGGAAGAAGCTCACCGCGCGAGTGCTGAAATGGTCGATATCGTCCAGATCGAACACCCCTGGCTTGACCGCATTGGCCATGGAGAACAGCACTTCGCCGTGACCGGCCATGCTCTCGTGCCGATGGAAGATGTCCATCTCGCCGAAACGCAGGCCGCTTTCGAGGATGTTCTGCAGCAGGGCCGGCCCCTTGAACCCCCCCTCGTCGCGGGAGATCACGCTGATCACCAGTACTTCCTCGGCCGGAGGCAGTTCTTTGACTGTATTGCCCGCGCCTGCACCGTTGTGGCGGCTGTGCTCGGCAGGACGATCATCATCGGCGTCGGCAAACAGGTCCGGCTCACGCGGCTCGGCAGCCAGGTTCAGGTCGCCCTGCTGTGGCTCGCTGGCGCGCTTGCCACGTTTGTTGGTTTTGGCTGGCTTGGGCTCACGCTCACGCGCCGGGGCGCTGACCGAAGGCAGATCGCTTTCGTCCAGCTCGGGTTCTTTTTGGGTTTCCAGTACGCGTGCAGGGCCCAGTACCTCGGCGCTGCCCTCGTCGTCCGGCAGATTGGAGTAGCTGCGATCCAGACGGAATTTCAACTTGCCCTTGCCGCCGCGCATGCGGCGCCAGCCGTCGAAAAGAATACCGGCGATGACAATGACGCCGATGACGATCAGCCATTCGCGCAGACCGATTTCCATGTAATCCCGTGCCTCTAAAAAATATGCTTGAAAACAAAGGCTTCAAAGCCCTTTAACACGTGGCGCCAACTCTATGTTCTGACAGGCGTTTTACCCACGCAAAAAATAAGTGACATAAAGCTAGCACGACCAAAGGCAACTTTACACCGTCTGTCGCACATGTCGGGGGGATTTCCCCACGTATCCTGCCTTATCTTCGCTCATCAGGCATCGACCATGGCCAACGCTTCCTCCACATCAACTGCAACAAGACGTGAGCAGCCTGGCTCGTGCATGGTCACCCCCATCAATTGATCGGCCATTTCCATGGCAATCTTGTTATGGGTGATGTAGATGAATTGCACGCTTTCGCTCATTTCCTTCACCAACCTGGCGTAACGTCCGACGTTGGCATCGTCCAGCGGCGCATCGACCTCGTCGAGCATGCAGAACGGTGCCGGGTTCAGCTTGAAGATGGCGAACACCAGTGCGAGGGCGGTCAACGCCTTCTCGCCACCGGACAGCAGATGGATGGTGCTGTTCTTCTTGCCCGGCGGGCGCGCCATGATCGTCACCCCAGTATCGAGTAGATCTTCGCCCGTCAGTTCCAGGTAAGCACTGCCGCCACCGAAAACTTTTGGAAAAAGTGCCTGCAAACCGGCATTTATCTGATCAAAGGTATCCTTGAAGCGATTACGGGTTTCCTTGTCGATCTTGCGGATGACGCTTTCCAGTGTCTCCAGTGCTTCCACCAGGTCGGCATCCTGGGCGTCCAGGTAACGCTTGCGTTCGGACTGCTGCTGGTATTCCTCGATGGCCGCCAGGTTGATTGCGCCCAGGCGCTGGATGCGCCCGTCCAGTTGCTCGAGCTCTTGCTCGGTGCCCTGCTCGCTCGCCTCGGGCTCGAGGGTGGCGAGCACACCCTGCAAGTCATAGCCATCGGCCAGCAGTTGCTCCTGCAGCGTCTTGCGACGCACATCCAGGCCCTGGGACTCCAGGCGGGACTGCTCAAGCTGACCGCGCAGCAACTGAGCCTGTTGCTCGGCCTGGGTTCGACGGCGCTCGGCATCGCGCAGTTCACGGTCGGCTTCATCCATATGCAGACGAGCCTGGCGCATTTCCTCATCGACGCTCATTCGCCGCTCCAGCAGCTCTTCGAGCTTCAGGCGCTGTTCTTCCAGCGGCGCTTCGCCCTCCTCCAGATTGAGGCTCAGTTGCTCCTGGCGCTCGCTCAGGCGTGCCGCCTGTAGCTCCAAACGCTCCAGGGCCTGACGGGTGGAATCATGCTGGGCCCGCAGGGAGCCCAGGCGCACCGCCAACTGATGGGCATGATCCTTGTACTGACGAGCCTCCTGACGGATACGATCGAGCCCTTCGCGCAGAGTGTCGCGCCGGGCCATCAGTTGCTCGCGCTGCTCGGTGTCTTGAGCCATCCGCTCCAGGGCTTCCTGTAACAGCAGACGGGCCTCGCCCAGTTGCTCATGCTCCATGGCCCGCTGCTCTTGCAGCTCGGCCAATTCTTGTTGCAGCCGGCGGCAGCGCAGCTGCACCTGCTCGGCGCGGGCTCGCCCGGCCGAAAGCCGCGCCTTGAGTTCGCCGAGCTGGCGGTTTTCGTCCTGACTGCGTCGGCGCAGCTGTTCACGCTGCGCTTCCAGGTCGCGCTGTTGTCCGCGCAGGTCCTGAAGGTGTTGCTCCAGTTGCTCCAGACGCGACTGGAGTTCGAGCTGCTCATGCCCCAGGCGTTCGATTTCCTGGCCACGGGCCAGAACCCCGCCTTGGGACTCCCCGCCCCGGCTGATCCGCAAAAAGTGTCGACCGATCCAATATCCGTCTCGACTGACCAGGCTCTGACCTTCCGCCAGCCCGGCTCGCAAGGCCAAGGCCTGTTCGAGACTCTCCACGGGACGTACCTGACCGAGCCAGGGCGCAAGATCCGTACGGCCCTCGACTTTGTCCAGCAGGCTGCCCGGCAGTCGAGCCCCCTGCGTGCTCGCCAGCAGCAGCCGCAGTTCGCCCTGCTCCAGGGCAGTGAAATCCAGTGAGGCGAAGTTTTCGACCAACACTGCTTGCAGATCGGCACCCAGCACGGCCTCGACCGCCAGCTCCCAGCCTGGCTCGACCCGCAGCCCTTCAGCCAGCCGCGGCTTATGCTCCAGCCCTTGGCCGCGCAGCCAGTCACTGGCACCCGCACCGGGCTCCAGGGCCGCCTGCTGCAATGCTTCCAGAGATGCCAGGCGCCCACCTAAACGTTGCAGTTCGCCTTGGGACTGCTGATGAGTCTCAGTAGACTGTTGCAACTGCTCGCGTACCGCGTCGAGCTGCTCGAGCACCTGTTGCTCGCTCATCTGAAGCGTTTCGAGCTCCAGTTCGCTACTTGCCACTTGCTCGGTCAACTCGAACAACGCGGCGTCTTCGGGTTCGGCCGCGAGCTGCTCGCGCTCTTCCTCCAGCTTGCGTTGACGCTCGGCCAAACGCTCCAGGCCAGCCTCCAGCTGCTGCAAACGGGACTGTTGCACTTCAGCCTGGCGCCGCGGCTCGGCGGACTGGGTATTGAAACTGTCCCATTGCTCCTGCCAGGCGTGCATGCCCAGCTCAGCCTCCTCGAGGGTGGCGGTCGCCTCTTCGGCGCTAGCCAAGGTCAGTTCCTGCTCGGGTTCGAGCATCGCCAGCTCTTCACCCAGGGTCGCCAGCAACGTGCGGTCATGCCCTAGGTGCGACTCAGTTTCCAGGCGGGTGCGCTCGGCTTCCTTGAGGTCGTCTTGCAATTGGCGCAAGCGTTGCTGGCCATGCTGGATGCTCTGCTCCACACGGGCGATGTCGCCGGCGACGGAATAGAAGCGACCCTGGACCTGATTGAAGCGCTCTGACAGCTCATGATGGCCGTCACGCAGGCGCTCGATACTCGCATCGGCATTGCGCTGCTCGGCCACCAGGGCTTCAAAAGCCACCTCCTGATCGCCGATGACCGCTTCGCGCTGGCGCACGCGCTCATCCAGCTCGCGCCAACGCAGGGCTGACAGGCGCGCCTTGAGTTGGCGCTCCTGAGCCTTGTACTCCCGGTATTTCTCGGCGGCCTGGGCCTGGCGGTGCAGGCGTTCAAGCTGGCGTTCGAGCTCCTCGCGAAGGTCGGTCAGGCGCGCCAGGTTCTCCTGGGTACGACGAATGCGGCTCTCGGTTTCGCGGCGACGCTCCTTGTATTTGGAGATGCCTGCGGCTTCTTCGATGAAATTACGCAGCTCCTCTGGCTTGGCCTCGATGAGCTTGGAGATCATCCCTTGCTCGATGATCGAGTAGCTGCGCGGCCCGAGGCCGGTGCCGAGGAAGATGTCCGTGATATCACGCCGCCGGCATTTGGTGCCGTTCAGGTAATAGGTGTTTTGCCCGTCGCGGGTGACCTTGCGGCGGATGGAAATCTCGGCGTAGGCGGCGTACTCGCCCAGCAACGTAGTCTCGCTGTTGTCGAACACCAGCTCGATGCTGGCCTGGCTCACCGGCTTGCGGCCGGATGAGCCATTGAAGATCACGTCGGTCATCGACTCGCCGCGCAGGTTCTTGGCCGAGCTTTCGCCCATCACCCAGCGCACCGCATCGATGATGTTGGATTTCCCGCAGCCATTGGGACCTACCACGGCGGCCATGTTGCTGGGGAAATTGACCGTGGTCGGATCGACGAACGACTTGAACCCGGCCAATCGAATGCACTTCAGGCGCATCGATCAGACCTGCGCCAGGGCCGCCAACACCAGCTCGCAACTGCGCTGGCTGTAGGCGACCAAGACCTCGCGGATACGTGCCTGGTCGCGGGCGACCACGGCTTCGAGCAGGCGAGCGAACAGTTCGAGGTAGTCGACCATGTTGGCCTGGCGCTGGTCCAAGGCCAGGTAATAGGCGCGGCTCATGGCAGGCTGCAGGTTTTCGACGGTTTCCTGCAGATAGGGATTGTCGGCGAATGGATAGGCTGCGCGCATCACCGCGAAGCTCTCGGCGACGAAGGTTTCGATGTCCTGGTTGGCATGGGCCCGCTGCAAGCGCTGCTGGATCTCGAGGAACGGCTCCAGATCACGCTCATGGCGCCAGCTGCTGGCTACCGCGTTGCCCAGCAGAATGTAGAACTCGCCCATCAGAGTGCACAGGCTGCGCACGCCACGTTCGTCCAGTTCGGTGACGTGGGCGCCGCGGCGCGCCAGGATCGCCACCAAATGTCGGCGTTCGAGGATCAACAGCGCCTCGCGCACAGAGCCGCGGCTGACGTTGAGCGCCTGGGTGACCTTCAGTTCCTGGATCCGTTCGCCCGGCTTGAGTTCGCCGCGAATGATCCGTTCGGCCAGGTAATGGGCAATCTGCTCGGAGAGGCTGTCCGGCGCCTTGAACGTCATGGTTTTCCTTCAGAATCTTGAACGGGGCACAAGGAGGCGATTGTAGCCTACTTGCCCGGCCGTCGCGCAGGGGTTCGCTGCGCTTTAATTCGACCTGTGGACGTGCTGCGAAGCCGGCGCGTTCTATGCTTTGAATATGACGATCTTGTCCCGTCGGGACGTGGCGTACGCAATTTCTTGACCTTTGAGTCAGAAATTTATTGACCAAATGGTCAAGCGTGCTTAGAGTCCGACCGAACAACAATAAAACCATTGCGAGGCCTTCCCCGTGATCCAGTTTCTCGTCAACCAGGAGCTGCGTAGTGAGCACGCCCTGGACCCGAACATGACGGTGCTGCAATACCTGCGTGAGCACCTGGGCAAACCCGGCACCAAGGAAGGCTGCGCCAGTGGCGACTGCGGCGCTTGCACCGTGGTGGTCGGCGAGCTGACCCAGGACGACCAGGGCCGTGACACGCTGCGCTACCGCAGTCTCAACTCATGCCTGACGTTCGTCTCGTCACTGCACGGCAAGCAGCTGATCAGCGTCGAAGGCCTGAAACACCAGGGTGAACTGCACAGCGTGCAGCGAGCCATGGCCGATTGCCATGGTTCCCAGTGCGGCTTCTGCACTCCAGGCTTCGTCATGTCCCTGTTCGCCCTGCAAAAGAACAGCGACGGCCACGATCTGCACCAAGCCCAGGAGGCCCTGGCAGGCAACCTGTGCCGCTGCACCGGCTACCGCCCGATCCTTGCCGCGGCCGAGCAGAGCTGCGCCCAGCCTTGCCGCGACCAGTTCGACGAGCAACAAGCCCAGACCATCGCCCGCCTCAAGGCGATCGCCCCGACCGAAACCGGTGAGCTCAACAGCGGCGACAAGCGCTGCCTGGTGCCACTGACCGTGGCCGACCTTGCCGACCTGTACAGCTCGCACCCTGAGGCGCGTCTGCTGGCCGGCGGCACCGACCTGGCCCTGGAAGTCACCCAGTTCCACAAGTCGCTGCCGGTGATGATCTATGTCGGTCACGTGGCCGAACTCAAGCGCATCGAAAAAACCGAGACCCACCTGGAAATCGGCGCCGCCACCCCGCTGACCGACTGCTACGGCGCACTCAACGAGGAGTACCCCGATTTCGGCGCCCTGCTGCACCGCTTCGCCTCCCTGCAGATCCGCAACCAGGGCACGCTGGGCGGCAACATCGGCAACGCGTCGCCGATCGGTGATTCGCCACCCCTGCTGATCGCCCTCGACGCCCAGGTGGTTCTGCGCCAGGGCGAGACCCAGCGCGCCCTGGCGCTGGAAGACTACTTCATCGACTACCGCATCACTGCGCGCCAGGACAGCGAGTTCATCGAGAAGATCATCGTCCCGCGTGCCAGCGCAGACTGGACGTTCCGCGCCTACAAGGTTTCCAAGCGCCTGGACGACGACATCTCGGCGGTGTGCGCGGCGTTCAACCTGCGTATCGAGGACGGTGTGGTGCGCGAGGCGCGGATCGCCTTCGGCGGCATGGCGGCCATTCCCAAGCGCGCCCGCGCCTGCGAGGCCGCACTGGAGGGCAAGGCCTGGGACCAGGCCAGCATCGAGCAGGCCTGCCTGGCCCTAGACGAAGACTTCACCCCGCTCTCGGACTTCCGCGCCAGCAAGCAATACCGCCTACTGACCGCACAGAACCTGCTGCGCAAGTACTTCATCGAACTGCAATCGCCGTACATCGAAACCCGGGTGACCGCTTATGTCTAACCATCACGTAGCCAAAAGCCAGGCCGAGATGGCCGAACTGTTCAGCCAGGACCTGACCACCGGGGTCGGCCGCAGCATCAAGCATGACAGCGCCGACAAGCACGTCAGCGGCGAGGCGGTGTACATCGATGACCGTCTGGAATTCCCCAATCAGCTGCACGTCTATGCGCGTACAGCCGACCGCGCCCATGCGCGCATCCTGCGCATCGACACCACGCCGTGCTACGCCTTCGAAGGCGTACGCATCGCAATCACCCATGAAGACATCCCGGGCCTGAAGGACATCGGCCCAGTGGTCGCCGGCGACCCGCTGCTGGCCATCGACAAGGTCGAGTTCTTCGGTCAGCCAGTGCTTGCTGTCGCCGCCCGAGACCTGGACACCGCACGCCGCGCCGCCATGGCGGCGATCGTCGAGTACGAAGACCTCGAACCGGTGCTGGACGTGGTCGAGGCCCTGCGCAAAAAGCATTTCGTGCTGGACAGTCACACCCACCAGCGCGGCGACTCGGACAGCGCCCTGGCCACCGCCCCCCACCGCCTGCAAGGCACCCTGCACATCGGCGGCCAGGAGCACTTCTACCTGGAAACCCAGATTTCCTCGGTGATGCCCACCGAGGACGGCGGCATGATCGTCTTCTGCTCCACCCAGAACCCCACCGAAGTGCAGAAACTGGTGGCCGAGGTGCTGGACGTGCCGATGAACAAGATCGTCGTCGACATGCGCCGCATGGGCGGCGGCTTTGGCGGCAAGGAGACCCAGGCCGCCAGCCCGGCCTGCCTGTGCGCGGTGATCGCGCGCCTGACCGGTCAGCCGACCAAGATGCGCCTGCCGCGCGTCGAAGACATGATGATGACCGGCAAGCGTCACCCGTTCTACGTGGAGTACGACGTCGGCTTCGACGACACCGGCCGCCTGCACGGCATCAACCTGGATCTTGCCGGCAACTGCGGTTACTCGCCTGACCTGTCCGGCTCGATCGTCGACCGCGCCATGTTCCACTCCGACAACGCCTACTACCTGGGCGATGCCACCGTGCATGGTCACCGCTGCAAGACCAACACCGCATCCAATACCGCCTATCGCGGCTTCGGCGGGCCACAGGGCATGGTCGCCATCGAACAGGTGATGGACCATATCGCCCGCCACCTGGCGCTCGACCCGCTGGCCGTGCGCAAGGCCAACTACTACGGCAAGACCGAACGCAACGTCACCCACTACTACCAGACCGTCGAGCACAACATGCTCGAGGAGATGACCGCCGAACTCGAGGCCAGTGCCGACTACGCCGAGCGCCGCGAGTCGATTCGTCGCTTCAACGAGCACAGCCCGGTGCTCAAAAAAGGCCTGGCACTGACCCCGGTGAAGTTCGGAATTTCCTTCACCGCGACCTTCCTCAACCAAGCCGGCGCGCTGATCCACATCTACACCGACGGCAGCATCCACCTGAACCACGGCGGCACCGAGATGGGCCAGGGCCTGAACACCAAGGTCGCACAGGTGGTGGCGCAGGTGTTCCAGGTCGATTTCGAACGCATCCAGATCACCGCCACCAACACCGATAAGGTACCCAACACGTCGCCGACCGCCGCCTCCAGTGGCGCGGACCTCAACGGCAAGGCCGCGCAGAACGCCGCTGAAATCCTCAAGAAGCGCCTGACCGAGTTCGCCGCGCGGCATTACAAGGTCACCGAAGAGGATGTGGAGTTCCGCAACGGCCACGTGCGGGTGCGCGACCAGATCGTCAGTTTCGAGCAGTTGGTGCAACAGGCCTACTTCGCCCAAGTATCGCTGTCGAGCACCGGTTTTTATCGCACGCCGAAGATCTACTACGACCGCGACCAGGCCCGCGGCCGCCCGTTCTACTACTTCGCGTTCGGCGCTGCTTGTGTCGAGGTGGTCGTCGATACCCTGACCGGCGAATACAAGATGCTGCGGGCCGACATCCTGCACGACGTTGGCGCCTCGCTGAACCCAGCCATCGACATCGGTCAGGTCGAAGGTGGCTTCATCCAGGGCATGGGCTGGCTGACCACCGAAGAGCTGGTGTGGAACGCCAAGGGCAAGTTGATGACCAATGGCCCAGCGAGCTACAAGATCCCGGCAGTGGCGGACATGCCGCTGGACCTGCGCGTGAAGCTGGTGGAAAACCGCAAGAACCCGGAGGACACGGTGTTCCATTCCAAGGCCGTGGGCGAGCCGCCGTTCATGCTCGGCATCGCCGCCTGGTGCGCCATCAAGGATGCCGTGGCGAGCATCGCCGACTACCGCGTGCAACCGCAGATCGATGCACCGGCGACGCCTGAGCGGGTGCTGTGGGGCTGCGAGCAGATGCGCAAGGCGGTAGCCGCCGAGCAGCCTGCCGAGCAGGAACTGGAAACCGTGACTCACTGACAACGCGAATCCCTGTGGGAGCCGGTTCATCCGCTTCCACAGGGGGCCGTGGCGCAACTTAGAGAGGCTGCATCATGCACCAATGGATCAACGCCCTCGCCGACCACCAGGCCCGCGGTGAAGCTTGCGTTCTGGTGACCATCATCGAGGAGCGCGGCTCGACGCCACGCAACGCCGGCTCGAAGATGGTGGTCAGTGCCGCGGGTCTGTTCGACACCATCGGCGGCGGACATCTGGAATACAAGGCGCTGCACATCGCCCGGCAGATGCTCGCGGAGCAGCGCACCACCCCGCATCTGGAGCGCTTCAGCCTGGGCGCGAGCCTCGGCCAATGCTGCGGCGGCGTCACGGTGCTGCTGTTCGAACCGATGGCCGCAGTGCAGGCGCAGATCGCAGTGTTCGGCGCGGGCCATGTCGGCCGTGCTCTGGTACCCTTGCTCGCCGCGCTGCCCTGCCGGGTACGCTGGATCGATTCGCGCGAGCATGAGTTTCCCGAGGTCATCCCCAATGGCGTGACCAAGGTCGTCAGCGAGGAACCGGTCGACGAAGTCGCCGAGCTGCCAGCGGGCAGCTATTGCATCGTCATGACCCATAATCACCAGCTCGACCTGGAACTGACCGCCGCCATCCTCAAGCGCAATGATTTCACCTGGTTCGGCCTGATCGGCTCGAAGACCAAACGGGTCAAGTTCGAGCACCGCCTGCGCGAACGCGGCTACGACGACGCCATCGTGGCGCGGATGCGTTGCCCTATGGGCCTGGCTGAGGTCAAAGGCAAGCTGCCGATCGAGATCGCCGTGTCCATCGCCGCGGAAATCATCGCCACCTACAACGCCTGCTTCGGCCAGCATGACGCTGCCGCCAATTCAGGCCCAATCGCCCAACTGCTGCCGCCCTCCCGGCGCAGCCAAGCCAATTGACGAGACCGTTATGAGCGCAACCCGCAAAGCCTACCGAGCCGCCATTTTGCACAGCATCGCCGACCCGGCCGAGGTGGGCCTCGACGCCTCCCATGAATATTACGAAGACGGCCTGCTGGTGGTCGAAGATGGCCGCATCAGTGCACTGGGTCACGCCAGCGACTTGCTGCCCAGGCTCGGCACCGACGTCGAAGTGATCCATCACCAGCACGCTCTGATCACTCCAGGCTTCATCGATACCCATATTCATTTCCCACAGACCGGCATGATCGGCTCCTACGGCGAGCAGTTGCTGGACTGGCTGAACACCTACACCTTCCCTTGCGAAAAGCAGTTCGCCGACAAGGCCCATGCCGACCAGGTGGCCAAGATCTTCCTCAAGGAACTGCTGCGCAACGGCACCACCAGCGCGCTGGTGTTCGGCAGTGTCCATCCCGAGTCGGTCGATGCCTTGTTCGAAGAAGCCCAGCGCCTTGACCTGCGCCTGATCGCCGGCAAGGTGATGATGGATCGCAACGCCCCGGACTACCTGACCGACACCGCCGAGTCCAGCTATGCGCAAAGCAAGGCGCTGATCGAGCGTTGGCACGGCAAGGGTCGCCTGCACTACGCGGTGACCCCGCGTTTCGCACCCACCAGCACCCCCGAACAATTGGCTCTGGCCGGTCAGTTGCTCAAGGAGTACCCGGGTCTGTACATGCACACCCACCTGTCGGAGAACGTCAAGGAAATCGACTGGGTCAAGGCACTGTTCCCTGAGCGCAAGGGCTACCTGGACGTCTACGACCACTACGAACTGCTGGGCGAGCGCTCGGTGTTCGCCCACGGCGTGCACCTGTGCGATGCAGAGTGCCAGCGCCTGGCCGACACCGGTTCGGCTGTGGCCTTCTGCCCCACCTCCAACCTGTTCCTGGGCAGCGGACTGTTCAACCTGCCCCAGGCCGAGCGCTTCAAGGTCAACGTGGGCCTGGGCACCGACGTGGGTGCCGGCACCAGCTTCTCGCTGCTCAACACCTTGAACGAGGCCTACAAGGTCATGCAACTGCAGGGCGCGCGCCTGCACCCGTACAAGTCCCTGTACCTGGCGACCCTCGGCGGTGCCCGCGCCCTGCGCCTGGACGACCGCATCGGCAGCCTGCGCCCAGGCAACGATGCCGACTTCGTGGTGCTCGACTACAAGGCCACCCCACTTCTGGACTACCGCATCCAGCAGTCCAACAGCATCGAAGAAACCCTGTTCGTGCTCACCACCTTGGGCGACGACCGCACCGTGCGTGAAACCTACGCCGCCGGTCGCTGCGTGCACCAGCGCTAAGGCTCCCGAGCCAGCCCTCGGTACAGCGCGCCGCCGATCGCCGCCCCGATCAGCGGCGCCACCCAGAACAACCACAACTGCTGCAACGCCCAGCCCCCGACGAACAGGGCTGGGCCGGTGCTGCGTGCGGGATTGACGGATGTGTTGGTCACCGGAATGGAAATCAGGTGAATCAGCGTCAACGCCAGGCCTATGGCGATGGGCGCCAACCCCGCTGGCGCGCGCGTGTCGGTGGCGCCCATGATGATCACCAGGAACATCGCCGTCATCACCACCTCGCTGACAAAGCCCGCCGCCAGCGAGTATCCCCCCGGCGAATGATCGGCGTAGCCATTGGAGGCCAACCCCGATGACAATTCAAAGCCCGCCTTGCCACTGGCAATGAAGTAGATCACCGCTGCCGCCAGGATCGCCCCGATCACTTGGGCAATCACGTAGGGCACGAACTCCTTGGCCGGAAACCGCCCGCCCACCACGAGCCCGAGCGATACCGCAGGGTTGAGGTGGCAGCCGCATCAGCCCTGGCTTCCCGCCCCATTAGCGATCACTGCGGGGCTGAAATGAAAAACGCCACCGCTCCGGTTGGGGAACGATGGCGTTGGTAGCAGCGGTCTGCCCGTAGACCGGGCAAACGATCAACCTTTGACCGATACCTTCGGCTTCTTCAGCAAATGCGAGAACACAGCATGCAGGTCGTCGGAGGCGCCCTCTTCGTCCAGGTTCAGCTTGGTGTCGATGTGATCCATGTGATGCATCATCAGATTCACCGCCAGCTCTGCGTCACGAGCCTCGATGGCGTCGATCAGTTGCATGTGCTCGTCGTAGGAGCAGTGCGAACGGTTGCCGCTTTCGTACTGTGCGATGATCAGCGAAGTTTGCGAAACAAGGCTGCGCTGGAAACTGATCAGGGGGGCATTGCCAGCGGCTTCGGCCAGTTTGAGGTGGAACTCGCCGGAAAGGCGGATACCCGCGCCCCGGTCGCCACGAGAGAAGCTGTCGCGCTCCTCGCGTACCATCTGGCGCAGTTCGTTCAGTTGCTCGATCGTGGCGTGCTGCACGGCAAGCTCGGTGATCGCGCGCTCGACCATGCGCCGAGAGAAGAACACCTGGCGCGCCTCTTCCACCGTGGGGCTCGCCACCACTGCACCGCGATTGGGCCGCAGTAGCACCACGCTTTCGTGAGCCAGGCGCGACAAGGCACGACGGATGATGGTGCGGCTGACGCCGAAGATCTCGCCCAGCGCTTCCTCGCTCAACTTGGTGCCCGGTGCCAGACGCTGCTCGAGGATCGCCTCGAAAATATGCGCATAGACGATGTCGTCCTGGGTACCGCTGCGGCCGGCCTTGCCATTGCGCGCAGGTTTCTTCAGAGGTTGCAGCTGTTCGTTCATGGGTTCTCGAGCACGAGGATCCGCCAGTCGGGACCTTGACTGTAATACCTGTCAGAGGGTGGCTGGCAAGTCCTGGATAGAAAATAAAGGGACCAAGGTATCGGTCTATTGTACACAGGCCATTCGATTTCTGCAGGTGGCCTTTTCCCATATAGCCACTACGCGACAGATCGCGCACACAAAAAATAAAACATTATTTGCATTATTTGTACACAACAGCATAATCCAGCGAGCAACTTTCTGACTCGAAAGTCAACAAATCGATCAGACGTCTGCCAATCCCCTCGCGGAACCGCCCAAGTGCATTGGCGCAGGACCAAGGTTCCGAAACAACAAGAAAGACTTGAGGAGTACTCGCTGTGGAAAGCCGCAAATCCGAAGCCCCTACGCTGGATCTCGCTCCACCGCTCGAAACGAGTTGGCTGGAACGGATTTTCAAACTCAAGCGACACGGCAGCACCGTCAGGACCGAGCTGATCGCCGGGGTGACCACCTTCATCACCATGGCCTACATCATTTTCGTCAACCCCAACATCATGGCCGATGCCGGTATCGACCATGGTGCGGCCTTCGTTGCCACCTGTATCGCCGCGGCCTTGGGCTGCCTGTTGATGGGCCTCTATGCCAACTGGCCGGTGGGCCTGGCCCCCGGCATGGGGCTCAACGCCTTCTTCACCTACACCGTGGTCGGCACCATGGGCTACACCTGGGAGGCGGCATTGGGTGCAGTGTTCGTGTCCGGTGTGCTGTTCATGGCCCTGACTCTCTCGCGCGTGCGCGAATGGTTGCTCAATAGCATTCCGGTCAGCCTGCGCCACGCCATGGGCGCGGGGGTCGGCCTGTTCTTGGGGCTGATCGGCCTTAAAACCGCCGGTATCGTCGTCGACAGCCCTGCCACGCTGATCAAGCTGGGTTCTCTGCACGAGCCTGGCCCACTGCTGGCGGCGGTATGTTTCCTGATGATCGCGGTACTGAGCTACCACCGCGTGTTCGGCGCGATCCTCATCAGCATCATCACCGTCACCCTGGCAGGCTGGGGCCTGGGACTGGTCCAGTATGGCGGGGTGTTCTCCCTGCCACCGAGCCTGGCTCCGACCTGGATGGCCATGGATGTAGCGGGCGTATTCAATGTCAGCATGATCAGCGTGGTGCTGGCGTTCCTGTTCGTGCATATGTTCGATACCGCCGGCACCTTGATGGGTGTGGCCCAACGCGCCAACCTGGTCGGTGAAGATGGCCGCATCGAGAACCTGTCCCGTGCACTGAAGGCCGACAGCGCCTCCAGCGTGTTCGGTGCTGCCGTCGGCGTACCACCTGTGACCAGCTATGTGGAAAGCGCCGCAGGCGTCGCCGCCGGGGGGCGTACCGGCCTGACGGCCGTGGTGGTTGGCCTGCTGTTCGTCGCCGCCATGTTCTTCGCACCGCTGGCCGGCATGATCCCCGCCTACGCCACCGCAGGGGCGCTGATCTATGTGGCCATGCTGATGATGGGCAGCATGGCACACATCCACTGGGACGAGGCGACCGACAGCATTCCTGCGATCGTCACCGTGATCATGATGCCGCTCACGTTCTCGGTCGCCGACGGCATCGCCCTGGGCTTCATCAGCTACGTGGCGCTCAAGGCCGGGACCGGCAAGTTCAAGGATATTTCTGCCAGCCTGTGGGTACTCTGCGCGATCTTCATCGCCAAGTTCGTGTTCCTCTGAGAGCCTGGCGCTGCCGAGGGCGCCTCGAACCCTCTCTCGCTCAAACAAAAAAACCCGATGGCAGTTCCCTGCCATCGGGTTTTTTAGTGGGTAACCGATTTACTTGGCGACGGACCCGGCGGCGCCGGAGGCCTGTCCACTACGCTTGCTCTTGAGCATGTAGAAGGCATACATCACCACCAGCCAGACCGGAATCGCATACACCGAGACCTGGATACCAGGGATCTGCAGCATGATGCCCAGGATCAGCACCACGAAGGCCAGGCACAGGTAGTTGCCATACGGGTACCAGAGCGCCTTGAACAGCGCCTTCTGCCCGGTGCGGTCCAAGTGCTGACGGAATTTGAGGTGCGAGTAGCTGATCATCGCCCAGTTGATCACCAGCGCAGCCACCACCAACGACATCAACAGCTCCAGCGCATGTTGCGGCATGAAGTAGTTCAGCAGCACCGCCACCAGCGTCACGCCGGCCGAGGCCAGGATCGAACGGACCGGTACGCCGCGCTTGTCGATCTTGGCCAGGCTTGCCGGGGCGTCGCCTTGCTCGGCCATGCCGTAGAGCATGCGAGCGTTGCAGTAGGTCCCGCTGTTATAGACCGACAGCGCCGCAGTCAGGACCACGAAGTTCAGCAGGTGCGCCGCCACGTCGCTACCGAGCAGCGAGAACACCTGGACGAACGGGCTGCTGCCATAGCTGCCGCCGGAGGCATCGATGCTCGCGACCAGGCTATTCCATGGGGTCAGCGACAGCAGGATCACCAGCGCGCCGATATAGAAGATCAGGATGCGGTAGATGACCTGGTTGATCGCCTTAGGAATCACGGTCTTTGGCTTGTCGGCCTCGGCAGCGGTGAAGCCCAGCATTTCCAGGCCACCAAAGGAGAACATGATGATCGCCAGAGCCATCACCAGGCCACTCACGCCATTGGGGAAGAAACCGCCATGGGCCCAAAGGTTGGTCACCGAAGCTTCAGGACCACCGCTGCCGCTGGTGAGCAGATAGGCACCCAGGCCGATCATGCCGACGATGGCGAGTACCTTGATGATGGCGAACCAGAACTCGGCCTCGCCGAACACTTTCACGTTCATCAGGTTGATCGCGTTGATCAGGATGAAGAAGCCCGCCGCAGTGACCCAGGTAGGGATCTCCGGCCACCAGTAGTGAATGTACTTACCGACCGCGGACAGCTCCGACATGCCGACCAGAATGTACAGCACCCAGCAGTTCCAACCGGACAGGAAGCCCGCGAAACCGCCCCAGTACTTGTGGGCGAAGTGGCTGAAGGAGCCGGCAACCGGCTCTTCGACGATCATTTCGCCCAGTTGGCGCATGATCATGAAGGCGATGAAGCCGCAGATGGCGTAGCCGAGAATCATCGACGGACCGGCGGACTTCATCACGCCGGCAGAGCCCAGGAACAATCCGGTACCAATTGCGCCACCCAGGGCAATCAGCTGGATATGGCGGTTCTTCAGGCCACGCTTGAGCTCGCCTGAAGGCATGTTTTGTCCACTCATGAACGAAGTCACCTGCTTGTTTTTATCTGTGACGGAATCGGACCCACCGCGCTCGTGGCGCAGCGGAATGGGCAAGGTGGTTACCTTGGGTTTCTTGGACGGGGGTGATGACACCGAGGGACAGGCCCCGGGCGACTCAACCAGGCGTCAGCAAGAGTGCGCGGTACGCATTGGGGTCACAGGTAAAACGCGGCGCATTGTATACCCCTGCGTACGCGCAGGCGTCAACGCGTTGCGTCATTTCCTGATGAAAAAACGCAGCGATCCTGGCGGGAAGGCCTGAAAAGGCAAGATGATCGGCGTACATGGCGCCTCCATTTGTTGTTTTCGATGCCCAGCTCTACGGCCAGGCCCTGCACACGGCATGGGCGCTATATCAGCGTGCGGCGACGGGTTGAACAAGGGGGCGAGTGGCAAAGAAACAGCTCTGGAACGCGGCACTTGGCAGAATTTGTTTACATGCACAGGTGTACCGGCAAAAACGGTCGAAATTCGTAAAGATTTTGTTACAAGCTGGTCGATAGGGTTTCCAGACCCCATAAAAAATCGCGTCGGATCAAGATGTTAGATTTCTAGAGGCGCAAAAAAGGGGCCACGAGGGCCCCTTTCCTATGACGCTGAGCAATCAGCCGCGTGGCTTGCCGCGGCCACGGCCTGCTGGCTTTTCGGCCTCCGGCTTGGCCGGACGCTTACGCATCTCGCTGGGGCGTTCGGCAACCGTGCTGCTGCGACCGCCCTTGCGTGGCGCCTCTTCACGGGTCGGACGTTCACGCGCAGGACGCTCGGCTTGGCCATCTTGGGCGGGACGCAGGGTACGCACACGTTCGCCACGACCGAGCGGCCGGGTGGACTTGCGCTGCATGCGCTCGAGCTTGTCCTTGGCCTTGAGGTTCAACGCTGGCAACGCCACCGGCTGCAGGCCGACTTCCGCTGCCAGGATGTCGATCTCGCCCTGGGTCATTTCGCGCCAACGCCCCATCGGCAGGTCGGAATTGAGGAACACCGGACCGAAGCGCACGCGCTTGAGGCGGCTGACCACCACGCCTTGGGATTCCCACAGGCGACGTACCTCACGGTTGCGACCTTCCATCACCACGCAGTGGTACCAGTGGTTGAAGCCTTCGCCGCCCGGAGCTTTCTGGATGTCGGTGAACTTCGCCGGACCATCTTCGAGCATCACACCCGCCTTGAGGCGATCGACCATGTCGTCGTCGACCTCACCGCGCACACGCACCGCATACTCACGGTCCATCTCGTAGGAGGGGTGCATCAGGCGGTTGGCCAGTTCACCGTCGGTGGTGAACAGCAGCAGGCCAGTGGTGTTGATGTCCAGACGGCCGATATTGATCCAACGCCCTTCTTTCGGACGCGGCAGGCGATCGAACACAGTCGGACGACCTTCCGGATCGTCACGGGTGCAGATCTCGCCGTCAGGCTTGTTGTACATGATCACGCGGCGGGTGGCCTCGGCGGCCTCCACACGCTTGATCAGCTTGCCATCGACGGCAATGGCATCGTGCAGATCGACACGCTGGCCAAGGGTAGCCTCGACGCCATTGACCTTGATACGGCCCTGGCTGATCCAGGCCTCGACGTCACGACGCGAACCGACGCCGATACGCGCCAGCACCTTCTGCAGCTTTTCGCCGGACGGAGGGGTGGATTGGGTTTCTTGCAGGTCTTGGTCACTCATCTGGGCACCTCCCGGTGTAGTAGTGAAAGCGTTTTTTGGCGAAAGATGCGCCAAAGGGGCGCGCATCATACGCGGTTCGGCGGACGAACGCACTGGAGACTAACGGTTTATCGCGATTGGGCTGTGAGTTTCCGCCCGAAGGTGCTGCAGCGTCACCCGCAGCCCCGCTGCACCTATGAGCGCGGGTTCATCCGCGAACGGGCCAGAGCGATCTATGACTCAGGCTCATCCTCGACGTTGGCAGCCTCATTCCGCAGATCATCGAAATCGGTCTTGAGCCCATCTTCCATCGCATCGAGCTCCACCAGCAGCGTCCGGAAGCTGGTCTCCTCCCGAGGCGGCGCCTCGCCCTCCTCGTCCTCACCCAGGCTCGCATCGGCCAGCGCCTGCAGGTGCGCAGGCACGGGTGCGTCATCCGGATCCAGCAACGGCTCGGTGTCCATTTCGCGCAGTTCGGCCAGAGCCGGCAGCTCATCGAGGCTCTTGAGGTTGAAATGATCGAGCAATGCCTTGGTGGTGGCGAACATCGCCGGTCGGCCGGGCACCTCACGATAACCGACGATACGGATCCATTCACGCTCCATCAGGGTCTTGATGATGTTGCTGTTGACCGCCACACCGCGCACATCCTCGATTTCGCCGCGGGTGATCGGTTGGCGATAGGCAATCAGCGCCAAAGTCTCCAGCAGCGCCCGGGAGTAGCGCTGCGGACGCTCTTCCCACAGCCGGCCGACCCAGGGCGCAAAGTCCTCGCGGATTTGCAGGCGATAGCCGGTCGCCACTTCCTTGAGCTCGAAGGCGCGGCCATTGCAGGACTTGGCCAGGATTTCCAAAGCCTTCTTGAAGACAGCAGGCGCGGGGCGCTCGGCCTCTTCGAGCAACTCGTACAGGCGCTCGAGCGATTGCGGCTTGCCAGAGGCAAGGAGGAAGGCTTCGATCAGCGAGGCCAGGTCACGGGGTTCGTTCAGGTTCATCGGTAGGAAAGGCTTGCTCGTGGTCACTCGGCCCGGGCACGGACATGGATCGGGGCAAAGGGGTCATTCTGCACCAGTTCGATGAGCGATTCCTTCACCAGTTCGAGAATTGCCATGAAGGTGACGACCACCCCCAACTTGCCTTCCTCGGCGGTAAAGAGCTCGATGAACGGCACGAAGCCGCCACCCTTGAGTCGTTCGAGCACTTCACTCATGCGCTCACGGGTCGACAAGGTCTCGCGGGTGATCTGATGGCTTTCGAACAGGTCGTTGCGCCGCATCACCTGGGCCATGGACAGCAGGATTTCCTCCAGAGAAACATCGGGCAACAGCTTGCGAACCTTGGCCTGAGGCGCCTCCAGGCGCGGCACGACAATCTCCCGGCCTACCCGCGGCAGCTCATCGAGGCCTTCGGCGGCGGCTTTGAAGCGCTCGTATTCCTGCAGCCTGCGGATCAGCTCGGCACGTGGATCGCCCTCTTCCTCCTCGACCTCGCTGGAGCGCGGCAGCAGCATGCGCGATTTGATCTCGGCAAGCATGGCAGCCATCACCAAGTACTCTGCGGCCAACTCCAGGCGCACGCTCTTCATCAGCTCGACGTAGGACATGTACTGGCGGGTGATCTCCGCCACGGGGATGTCGAGGATGTCGATGTTCTGCTTGCGGATCAGATACAGCAACAAGTCCAGCGGGCCCTCGAAGGCTTCAAGGAACACTTCCAGGGCGTCAGGAGGGATGTACAGGTCCAGCGGCAGTTCGGTGAGTGCCTCGCCGTAGACCAGCGCCAGTTGCAGCTGTTGCGGCGCCTCGCTGTCAGCGACCGGGGCCGGGGCCTCTTGCACCGTGCTCACGCGGGCGCCAGGAACGGCGCAGGGTCGCCACAGCCAACACGGATGACTTCCGGCTCGTCACCTTCCAGGCTGATCACGGTGGAAGCTTTGAGGTCACCGAAGCCGCCATCGATGATCAGGTCCACATGATGCTCAAGGCGCGCACGGATCTCGTAGGGGTCGGTCATCGGCTCTTCATCACCGGGCAGGATGAGGCTCACGCTCATCAAGGGTTCGCCCAATTCCTCGAGCAGTGCCCGGGCAATGGGGTTGGAAGGAACCCGCAGGCCGATGGTCCGACGCTTTTCATGCAACAACAGCCTGGGCACTTCCCGCGTGGCATTGAGGATGAAGGTATAGGGACCGGGAATGTGCGCTTTGAGCAGACGGAAGGTCGCTGTGTCGATCTTGGCGAACAACCCCATTTGCGAAAGGTCGCAACACAGCAGTGTGAAGTTGTGGTTCTTGTCCAGCTGGCGCAGTCGTCGGACCCGCTCCACGGCGGTCTTGTCGCCGATCTGGCAGCCCATCGCGTAGGCCGAGTCGGTCGGATAGACCACGACACCGCCCTTGCGGATGATCTCGACGGCCTGTTTGATCAGGCGCGCCTGCGGGTTTTCCGCATGAATCTGGAAAAATTGGCTCACGTAGTCGTCCTGTTCATACCGCCAAAGGCTGTTCATGGCTGAATCGGCGCCACAAAGGTGGCAGATCCTCGGGCAATGGCCGGTAGGCACCGATCTCGCCCCAGGTGCCGGGGCCGTGGAAGTCACTGCCAGCACTTGCCAGCAGGCCGAACTCACGGGTGAGGATGGACATCGTGCCCACCTGCTCGGCCGGCATCATCCCGTTGACCACCTCCAACGCCTGCCCGCCTGCCTGAATATAGTCTGCAATCAGCCGTCTGCGCTTACTGCGAGTCAACTCGTAATGCATCGGATGGGCCAGACTCACCCAAGCGTTGGACCGACGCAGCGTGGCGACGGTTTCCTCCAGGGTCGGCCAATGCAGCTTGACGTCGCCCAGCTTGCCGGCGCCCAGCCACTTGCGAAACGCCTCACCGCGGTCTTTGACGTGGCCGGCACGCACCAGGAACTCGGCAAAGTGCGGACGCGCCGGGGCATTGCCGCTGTCGCCCAGCTCCTGCTGCACCGCCCTGGCGCCTTCGAGCGTGCCGGGCATGCCCTTGGCCGCGAGCCGTCGGTCGATTTCCTCGGAGCGCAGCCAACGGCCACGGTGCAAGGCCTCGATAGCCTCGAGTAGCGGCGGTGCATCGAGCGGGAAGTCATAGCCCAGCACATGGATCGTGGCGCCCCCCCAGGTACAGGACAGTTCCACTCCACTGACCCAGCGCATGCCGTTGGCGTGGCAGGCCTGACGCGCCTCGGCCAGGCCTTCTATGGTGTCGTGGTCGGTCAGTGCCAACGTCTGCACCCCGTGCTCGTGGGCCCGGGCGACCAGGGCCGAAGGCGACAAGGCGCCGTCGGAGGCCGTGCTGTGACAGTGCAGATCAACATTCATGGAGGAGCGCTTTCGCTGGAATCGATGTTTGTTATTATGCCGTCACATCCCGCTTCTGGCTGCCACTGTGAAACAATTCATCGATTTCATCCCGCTGTTGTTGTTCTTCATCGTCTACAAACTCGACCCGCGCGCGGTCGAAATCGCTGGTCACAGCGTCGAGTTCGGCGGCATCTACAGCGCCACGGCGGTGCTGATTCTCAGCTCCCTGGTGGTCTACGGCGCGCTGTTCCTGCGCCACGGCAAGCTCGAGAAGGGGCAGCTGCTGACCCTGGTCGCCTGCCTGGTGTTCGGCGGCCTTACCCTGGCCTTCCACAGCGAAACCTTCCTCAAGTGGAAAGCACCGGTGGTGAACTGGCTGTTCGCCCTGGCCTTCGCCGGCAGCCACTTCGTCGGTGACCGGGTCCTGATCAAGCGCATCATGGGCCACGCCCTGAGCCTGCCCGAGGCAATCTGGACGCGCCTGAACCTGGCCTGGATCGGCTTCTTCCTGGTGTGCGGTGCGGCCAACCTGTTCGTCGCATTCACCTTCCAGGACTTCTGGGTCGACTTCAAGGTGTTCGGCAGCCTGGGCATGACCGTGATCTTCCTGGTGGCCCAGGGCGTGTACCTGTCGCGCCACCTGCATGACAGCGACCCCTCCACTTCCAAACCTAAGGATTGACATGCTCTACGCCATCATCGCAAGCGACGTCGAAGGTTCCCTGGAAAAACGCCTGGCTGCCCGCCCGGCGCACATCGAGCGCCTGCAGCTGCTCAAGGCCGAGGGACGTGTGATCCTGGCCGGCCCGCACCCGGCGATCGACAGCAACGACCCAGGCGCCGCAGGCTTCACCGGCAGCCTCATCGTCGCCGAATTCGACTCCCTGACCGCCGCCCAAGCCTGGGCCGATGCCGACCCGTACATCGCCGCCGGCGTGTACGACAAGGTCGTGGTCAAGCCATTCAAGCAAGTCCTGCCTTGATCGGACCGGGCCTCATGACAGGTTCATGAGGCCCGCGCTCATCTATTACGACCTGCGGCCGACAACCTTCTGAACCGATAGGAATCAGGAGTTCCAATGCGCCGAGGTCCGATGTCACTGCTGCTTTGCCTGCTGTCGCTGTCCCCTTTCGCCATTGCCGAAGAACCACTGTCGTTGACTGCCGCTGCGCAGATCACCGAGCTGCAGCAACGTCTGCAGGACAGTGAACAGCAACGCGCCGCGCTCAACCAGCAATTGCAAGACACCCAAAACGGGCAAGACAATACCCAGCTCGCACGCCTGCGCCAGGAAAACCAGCGCCTTAAGCTTTCGCTCAAGGAGCTGCAAGCCAGCGCCCCGGTACCGCTGCTCAGCGACCAGCAGTTATGGTTCGTGATCGGCTCGGCCGTTGCACTGTTTTCGGCTGTCTGCGGTATCTTAGCCAGTGGCGGACACAGAAGACGCCGTCAATGGTTGAATTGAGTGAGTCATGAGCGAGCTGTTACTGATTGATGATGACCAGGAACTCTGCGAGCTGCTCGGCAGTTGGCTGAGCCAGGAAGGGTTCGACGTACGTGCCTGCCACGATGGCCAGAGCGCGCGCCAGGCCTTGGCTGCCCATGCGCCGGCGGCCGTGGTGCTGGACGTGATGCTGCCTGATGGCAGTGGCCTGGAGCTGCTCAAGCAATTGCGCACCGAGCATGCGGAGTTGCCAGTGCTGATGCTGTCGGCCCGCGGCGAACCCCTGGACCGCATCCTGGGCCTGGAGCTGGGCGCCGACGACTACCTGGCCAAGCCCTGCGACCCACGCGAGCTCACCGCCCGCCTGCGCGCGGTGCTGCGTCGCAGCCACCCGGCAGCCACCAGCACCCAGCTCGAAGTCGGCGACCTGACCTTCAGCCCTGCGCGGGGCGTGGTCAGTGTCGATGCTCGCGAAATGACCCTCACGCTTTCCGAAAGCCGCATTCTCGAGGCATTGCTGCGCCAGCCTGGCGACCCACTGGACAAACAGGAACTGGCGCAGATCGCCCTGGGCCGCAAGCTGACCCTCTATGACCGCAGCCTGGACATGCACGTCAGCAACCTGCGCAAGAAAGTCGGCCCGCACCCTGATGGCCGACCTCGCATCGTTGCCCTGCGTAGCCGCGGTTACTACTACAGCCTGTAGCGGCAAGCGATGAGCTGCAAGAAGGCAGCCCCCCTCACGGATCTGTCTTGTAGTTTGCAGCTTGCAGCCCAAGCCTTTACCAAGTCTTTACGCTCACCTGACCGCCCTTGACCTTGCTTTCCCTAGACTGGGCTCATCCGGTAACCACCGGCCCATGAAAGGAGAAACACCATGCGCAAGACCCTTATCGCTCTGATGTTCGCCGCCACCCTGCCGACCGTGGCCATGGCCATGCCCGAAGGCGGTCCGCACCACGGTGGCTGGCATCATCGCGGTGACGCGCCTTTCGCCCAACTGGACCTGAGCCGCGACCAGCGCCAGCAGATCGGCAAGCTGATGGGCGAGCAAATGAAGCACCGCCGCGACATCACCGAACGTTACATCGCCAAGCTGCCGGCTGCCGACCAGAAGGCCATGAAAGACGAGATCAAGGCCAGCCACGACAAGACCCAGGCCGATATCCGCGCCTTGCTCAAGCCCGACCAGCAGAAGAAGTTCGACGAGCTGCAAAAGGAACGCGCCGCCCGCAAGGCCGAGTGGCAGGAGTTCCAGGCCTGGAAAGCTGAAAAAGGCACCAAGGCCCAGTAAGCTGTCAACCCTGCGCCCGACCCGCCTCCCGGCGGGCCGGGTTTTTCTTGCTTTCAGGAGGTGCTCTTGCGGTCATTGTTCTGGCGCATCCTGGCCAGCTTCTGGCTGGCCATCGCCCTGGTCGCCGGCCTGTCGATCCTGCTTGGCCACATGCTCAACCAGGATGCCTGGATCCTCAGTCGCCATCCGGGCCTCAATACCCTGGCCAGCCGCTGGACCCAGCACTATGAGCAGGAAGGCCTGGAGTCTGCCCAGCGCTTTCTGGAACGGCGCAAGCACCGCTTTGGCATCGACGTGCAGGTGCTCAACGACAGTGGCGAGGCCGTGGTCCCGGGCACTTTCCCACGTCGCGCCGCCGCCTTCGAGGCCCGTCAGCACAATGACCAGCGCCGTCTGCCCTGGCGTCGCCTGACCCAGGAATACACCAGCCCGGACAGTGGCGAGACCTACCTGCTGATCTACCGCATTCCACATCCGGCGCTCAACGCCTGGCACCGCGAGAGCCTGCTGTGGCCGCTCAGCGCCTTGGGAATCGCCCTGGTGGTGCTGACGCTGTTCAGCCTGTTCGTCACGCTGTCGATCACCCGCCCGCTCAGCCGGCTGCGCGGGGCGGTACACGATCTGGGACAAACCAGCTACCAGCAGAACAGCCTGGCGCGACTGGCGGCCCGGCGTGACGAGTTCGGTGTACTGGCCAATGACTTCAACAAGATGGGCGCGCGGTTGCAAAGCCTGATCGGCAGCCAGCGGCAACTGCTGCGCGATGTCTCCCACGAGCTGCGCTCACCCTTGGCGCGGCTGCGCATCGCCCTGGCCTTGGCCGAACGTGCCGAGCCTGAGCAGCGCCAGGCCCTATGGCCGCGACTGACCCGTGAGTGCGATCGCCTGGAAGACCTGATCAGCGAAATCCTCGCCCTGGCCAGGGTCGACGCCGAGCAGTCCCATGCCGAGCCAGTGGACCTCAACGCCCTGCTGGGCAGCGTGCGCAAGGACGCCCAGCTCAGCGTCCCGGAGCAGGAAATACGCCTGGAGGCCACCCCGGGGCTCACCCTGCAAGGCTGGCCGACACTGATCGAGCGTGCCGTGGACAACCTGGTGCGCAATGCCTTGCGCTTCAACCCGCCAGGTCAGCCGATCGAGATCCATGCCGTTCGCGAGGCTGGGCGGATCGTACTGAGCGTACGTGACCATGGGCCCGGGGTGGCCGATGAGCACCTGGCGCAGTTGGGGGAGCCATTCTTCCGCGCTCCTGGGCAGGAAGCACCTGGGCACGGCCTGGGACTGGCCATCGCCCGACGGGCAGCGGAACGCCACGGCGGGAACCTAGTGCTAGGCAATCATCCGCAAGGCGGGTTTGTCGCGACGCTGGAGCTGCCCTGCGAGATGATTACCGACTGAAAGGACCCAGGGCCGTGCAGCGGCCCTGGTGAATCACTCACCCCAGGCGTTGACGAAGTCGGCGGTAGCCAGCACCGGGGCGGTCCGTGGCTCAGCCATGGGCGTGCCGACATACAGGTAGCCGATCAGCTCCTCGTTGTCGGCAAGCCCCAGGCCTTGGTGCACATGAGCATCGAACGCCATGTCGCCGGTACGCCACACAGCGCCGATCCCCTGGGCATGAGCGGCGATGAGAATGCCATGGGCAGCGCAACCGGCTGCAAGGCGTTGCTCGGATTTGGGCACCTTGAAGTGGTCCTGCAGGCGAGCCACCACCACGATCAGCAAAGGCGCACGCAGCGGCATGGCCCGCGCCTTGTCCAGCGCGGCCTGGCTGGCATCGCCCTTCTTCTGTACCGCTTCGGCGAACAGCTCACCGAGCTTTTCGCGAGCCGCACCCTCGATGGTCAGGAAGCGCCATGGGCGCAGCTGGCCATGGTCCGGGGCGCGCAAGGCCGACTGGAACAGCGCTTCGCGCTGGGCGGCATTGGGCGCCGGGTCGGTCAGGCGTGGCACGGAAACACGGTTGAGCAATGCGTCGAGAGCCTCCATGGGCTACCCTCCTGGCAGATTGAAAAAGTGCGGCCATTCTCAAGCTGCACGCCGCAAGCTGCAAGCCGCAAGAAAAACGTCCTCTCACGCTTACCGCTTGCAGCTTGCAGCCTGCCGCTTAAAATGGCGCCCTTTCCGTTTCGAGTCAGAGCAGATCACATGGCGTTGCCGACCTTAAGGATCATTGGTTTCATCATCGGCATCTTCCTGATCACCCTGGCGGTCAGCATGGTCGTGCCCATGACGACCCTGGTGGTCTTCGAACGCACCAGCGACATGCCTTCGTTCCTCTGGTCGAGCCTGATCACCTTCATCGCCGGCCTGGCGCTGGTCGTTCAGGGGCGGCCCGAGCACGTCCACCTGCGCCCACGCGACATGTACCTGCTGACGGTCAGCAGTTGGTTGGTCGTGTGCGTGTTCGCCGCCCTGCCGTTCCTGTTGACCCAGCACATCAGTTACACCGACGCTTTTTTCGAAAGCATGTCCGGCATCACCGCCACTGGCGCCACGGTGCTCAGCGGGCTCGACAACATGTCCCCAGGCATCCTGATGTGGCGCTCGATGCTGCACTGGCTCGGCGGCATCGGCTTCATCGGCATGGCGGTGGCGATCCTGCCGCTGCTGCGAATCGGTGGCATGCGCCTGTTCCAGACCGAATCCTCCGACCGCTCTGAAAAGGTCATGCCGCGCTCGCACATGGTCGCCAAGTCGATCGTGGCGGTGTATGTCGGCATCACCGTTTTCGGCAGCCTGGCGTTCTGGTGGGCAGGCATGCGGCCGTTCGATGCCATCAACCATGCCATGTCGGCGATTTCCACCGGCGGGTTCTCCACCTCCGATCAGTCCCTGGCCAAGTGGGACATCCCAGCCGTGCACTGGGTGGCGGTGGTGGTGATGATCCTGGGCAGCGTGCCGTTTACCCTGTACGTGGCCACCTTGCGCGGTAACCGCAAGGCCTTGATCCGCGACCAGCAGGTCCAAGGCCTGCTCGGTTTGCTGGTGGCCACCTGGCTGGTACTGGGCACTTGGTACTGGGCCACCACCAATCTGCACTGGCTCGACGCCTTGCGCCATGTGGCGCTGAACGTCACGTCGGTGGTCACCACCACTGGGTTCGCCCTGGGCGACTACAGCTTGTGGGGCAACTTCTCGCTGATGCTGTTCTTCTACCTGGGCTTCATCGGGGGCTGCTCCGGCTCCACCGCCGGTGGCATCAAGATCTTCCGCTTCCAGGTCGCCTACATCCTGCTCAAGGCGAGCCTCAACCAGTTGATCCACCCCCGCGCGGTCATCAAGCAAAAATACAACGGCCACCGTCTCGACGAAGAGATCGTGCGCTCGATCCTGACCTTCTCGTTCTTCTTCGCCGTCACCATCTGTGTCATCGCCCTGCTGCTGTCGTTGCTGGGCGTGGACTGGATGACCGCGCTGACCGGCGCCGCGGGCACCGTCTCCGGCGTCGGGCCGGGCCTGGGCGAGGTGATTGGCCCTGCGGGCAACTATGCGACCCTGCCGGATGCGGCCAAATGGATTCTTTCAGGCGGCATGCTGCTCGGCCGTCTGGAAATCATTACGGTGCTGGTGTTGTGCATGCCGGCGTTCTGGCGTCACTGACCGACTCTGCCTCAAGGCGGGCGCGATACTCGCTTGGGGTGACATCGAACCAGCGGCGGAACGCCCGGTAAAAGTTGCTCGGGTCGGCAAACCCCAGCAGGTAGGCGGTTTCCAGCAAAGTCATGCCGGGCTGGGCCAGGTACTGTTCGGCGAGTTCCCGGCGGGTGTCGTCGAGCAAGGTCTGGAAGCTGGTGCCCTCCTCCTGCAAGCGGCGCTGCAGGGTACGCTGGGACAGGTGCAACGCCTGGGCGAGGGTTTCGCGCTTGGGCTCACCCTGGGGCAGGACGCGACACAACACCTGGCGCACCCGATGAGTCACCCGGCTTTCCGAGAAGCGTGCCAGGTACTCCCCTGCGAATCGGTCGTGCAGCACGGCCATGGCCTCGTTGGCCGTCGGCAGCGGGGCCTCCATGTCCGCCCGCTCGAACACCAGCGCATCATGGGGCGCACCGAACACCAAAGGGGCATGGAACGCCGTCTTGTAGGGCTCGACGTTCTTCGGCTGTGGCCCTTGGATCAACACCCGGCGCGGCTGGATGGCACGCCCACTGAGCCAGGTGCACAAGGACAACGCGCAAGCCAGCGACGCCTCGGCGCTATGGCGGGTGGGAGGCAGGTGGTCGCCATGCACGGTCAGCACCAGCGCGTAACCCTCCGGCTCCAGGCGAAAGCTCAGATCGGCGCTCTCGGCGATGATTCTCTGATAACGCACCAGGCGTTCGAATCCCTCGGCCAGGGTGCGGCTGGACATCAGCGCATAACCCACCACATGGAACGATGCCGGACGCACCACCCGGGCCATGTTCAGGCCAATCGCCTCATTGCCCGAAAGCTCCACCGCCAGCTGCCACAGGCGGGTCATGGCGTCCTGGGGAAAGCGCGCGTCAGGATCGTCCAGGGCCGCAAAATCCAGCCCGAGCTGCTTGAACATGGCCTGGCAATCGAGCCCTTCCAGCTCGAGCGCTTTGACAATCCCTGATGCCCAGCTGGCTGACGTGGTTCTCTCGCTCATGGCAGGCTTCTTGTGCTGACCGCTTCATGCGGCGAATCGAAAAGATACTCAATTGGCGCCTTTGGTCACTGGCCGGCTCCGACAATCACTCTAGACTCGATTCAGGCTCCGCGCCGTGTATCTGTTCACAACGCGAACCTGACGGGAGTACTGCCATGACCCCTACCGCACATTTTCGAAGTTTTGCCGAGTTCTACCCCTATTACCTGGGCGAACACAGCAACCCCACTTGCCGCCGCCTGCACTTCGTCGGCACCAGCCTGGTCATCGCCCTGCTCGCCTACACCTTCGCCAGCGGGCGCTGGCAACTACTGCTGGTCGTACCCTTTGCCGGGTATGGCTTTGCCTGGATCGGTCATTTCTTTTTCGAGAAGAATCGCCCGGCCACTTTCAGCCATCCGCTGTACAGCCTGCTGGGCGACTTCGCCATGTTCCGCGATATCCTGCGCGGCAAGATCAGCCTCTAAGGCAGCTAGGCCGTCTCACGTAGCGCGGCCAAGCGCTCGGCCTCGCGGGCCTGGGCATCGGCCAGGCGATAGAGTTCGATCTGCCCATCCCAGTGCTCGATCAGCGCCGTGCATGACTCCACCCAGTCGCCGCAATTGAGGTATTGCACCTCTCCTACCTGGCGAATCTCGGCGTGATGGATATGACCGCAGACAACGCCGTGCAAGCCCCGCCGGGTGCATTCGTGGGCGATGGCATCTTCGAAGTCACTGATGAAGTTCACCGCCCCCTTGACCTTGTGCTTGAGGTACGCCGACAGCGACCAGTAGCCGTAGCCATAGCGGGCCCGCCACTGGTTGAGCCAACGGTTGAGCACCAAGGTGAATTCATAGGCCCGATCACCCAGGAACGCCAGCCAGCGATGGTAGCGAGTAATCACATCGAACTGGTCGCCATGGATCACCAGCAGGCGCCGGCCATCGGCGGTCAAGTGTTCGGCCTCGTCCACCAATTGGATGTTACCCAGGATCAACTTGGAGTAGCGCCGCAGGAATTCGTCGTGGTTGCCAGTGACATAGATGACCTCGGTGCCGCGTTTGCTCAGGGTGAGCAACCGACGGATGACATTGGTATGGGCCTGGGGCCAGTAGATGCCACCGCGCAGCTTCCAGCCATCGATAATGTCCCCGACCAGGTAGATGCGGTCGGCCTGGTACCCCTTGAGAAACTGCGACAAGTGTTCGGCCTGGCAATCGCGGGTACCTAAGTGCACATCGGAAATCCACAAGGTGCGCACGCGTTGCTTGCGCGACGGGCGGGCGAGTTCGGCATGGGTCATGGGCAGGCTCCTGCGCTGTTTGCTGGAGACTGGCAGTTGCGGATGACAGGTTGGTGGCAGCGGCGTGACGGATTCCCCGGGCAACAGCCCGGTGTGTACACTAGGGCTCGAATGCAATGTGTTCACGAAACGGAGCGGGCAAGCGCAGCGTATTAGCGTATACGAGCATTCCAAACCCCGTTTCAACGCAGTGTGGGCGAGTGCGGATACATTTCGCACAGAGCCTAGCGCCCTGCCCCGCGAGGAAGCTCCCATGACCGCCGGCCCGATCCTCTCCCTGCGCCACTACCGCCACGACCTGATTGCCCACAGTCACGACCATTCACAACTGGTGTTTGGCCTGGGCGGCCGCCTGGATTTCGAGGTGCAGGGCCATGGCGCTTTAGTCCAGCGCCAGGGCCTGATGGTGGTGCCAGCCGGCGCACATCACACCTGCGGCAGTCCATCCGGCAGCGACTGCCTGGTGCTGGATGTTCCTGATGAACACTGGTTGTACGAGCAATTGGGCCGCCACGCCGATGCCAGCCGCCGCCTGCTGGATCGTCCAGGCCCTCTGAGCCTGGACAGCCGGCAGCAACAGTTGGTCGACTGGCTCGCCAGCAGCCCGGTGGATGACCCCTTGATCGCCCAGCAGGGCGCAGTCCTGCTGCTGGCCAGCCTCAACGCGCACACCCTGCCGGCGAGCGTCCAGCGGCGCCTGCCCTACGCGGCATTCGATGCGCACATCGAGCAGCACGCGGCCCACCCGCTGCAGGTGGCCGACCTGGCACGCCTGGCCGGTTTGTCCAGCGCCCGCCTGCATGCGCGCTTCGCCAGCGAATGCGCGATGACGCCGATGGACTACATCCGCCAGCGGCGATTGCTCAAGGCGCGACGTTTGCTGCAGCAGACCTGCCTGCCGATCGGCGAAATTGCCGCGCAGGTCGGTTACAGTTCCCAGAGTGCGTTTTCTGCCGCCATGCTGCGCGACTTCGGCCGCTCGCCCATGGCCTTGCGCCGCGAGCCTGGCGACAACTGACGCGAGGATCTCGACAGACAGTACGCGACAGCCCTCGTAGACTGGCCCTGGAATATCGAGCCAGCGGGTTGTTCGCCGGCCGCCTGACCCATCGCCGGATAAACCCGCTCGACCGCGCCTGGGCCACTGTCATCACAAGGACTACCATGAACCACCGCACCGCCCTTGGCGCCCTGCACATCGGCGCCCTTTTCTTCGGCCTTACCGGCGTCTTCGGCAAGCTGGCGACCAGTGCCAGCCCCACGACCATCGTCTTCGGACGCGCCGCCTTCGCCGTGCTCGCTCTGGCACTGTTCGCCAGCCTCGCCGGCCCCGGTTGGCAACGCCTCAGCGCCCAGGATGCGCGCCGGCTGCTGCTCGGCGGCGTGCTGCTGGCCGGGCATTGGGTCAGTTTCTTCATTGCCGTCAAGGTCGGCGGCGTGGCCATCGCCACCCTCGGCTTCGCCAGTTTCCCCGCCTTCACAGTGATTCTCGAAGGCGTGTTGTTCCGCGAGCGTATACGCCGCAACGAGGCCGTGCTGGTGGTGCTGGTAAGCATCGGCTTGGTCCTGGTCACCCCTGCCTTCGACCTGCAAAGCGAAGCGACAGGCGGGCTGCTGTGGGCGTTGCTCTCGGGATTGCTGTTCTCGCTGCTGTCGCTGACCAATCGCGCCGGTTCCGGACGGCTGCCGGCGGTACAGGCGGCGCTGTGGCAGAACCTGGTGGTCGGCCTGTGCCTGCTGCCCTTCGCCGGCCCAGGCCTGAACCAGGTAGCGACCATGGACTGGCTGTGGATCGCCCTGCTCGGCATCTTCTGCACAGGCGTCGCCCACAGCCTGTTCGTCGCCAGCCTGGCAGTGATCAAGGCGCGCACCGCCGCCGTGGTGTTCGGCATGGAGCCGGTCTATGGCATCGCCGTCGCCTGGGTGGTGTTCGCCGAAACGCCGACCGTGCGCATGTTGGTGGGCGGTGTGCTGATCATCTTCGCCATCGTGCTCTCCAGTCGCATGGCCGCCGAGCAACCGCCCAGGCAGCGCTCACTGGCCGAAAGCGCCTGATCAGCGATCGTTATGGCCCAGGTCGCGCTGCGGGTCGATCTGGTCGCGCAGTCGCTGCTTGAGCACCTTGGCCTCGGGGAAGCCACCATCGGCCTTGCGCTCCCAGAGCTGGATGCCATCGCAGGTTATGCGGAACACGCCACCGGTACCCGGCTCCAGGGCCACGCGGCCCAGGTCGTCGGCAAAGGTGCTGAGCAACTCCTGAGCCAGCCAGGCCGCACGCAGCAGCCATTGGCATTGGGTGCAATAAGTGATGACGATTTCAGGCTTGGGCTGCGTCATGGCAACGCGTCTCCTTCGGGATGAGCCGCTTATACTAGCGGTCTTTGACCACGGTTTTGAGACTCACGATGCGCCGCCTGCTGTTCTGCCTTTTGCTGATAGTCACCAGTTTCACTACCCTGGCCGCTGAAGTCGCCCGGCCCAAGGTCGGCCTGGTGTTGTCAGGTGGCGCGGCCCGGGGCATTGCCCATATCGGCGTGCTCAAGGCTTTGGAGGAGCAAGGTGTACGCATCGACGCTATCGCCGGCACCAGCATGGGGGCGGTGATCGGCGGGCTGTATGCCTCCGGCTACAGCGTCGAGGAGCTCGAGAAACTCGCCACCACCCTCGACTGGCAGCAGGCGCTGTCCGATGCACCGCCACGCAAGGACGTACCGTTCCGGCGCAAGCAGGACGACCGCGATTTCCTGGTCAAGCAGAAGCTCAGCTTTCGCGACGATGGCAGTCTTGGCCTGCCCCTGGGCGTGATCCAGGGCCAGAACCTCTCCCTGCTGCTGGAAAGCAAGCTGGCCCACACCGCCGACACCCGTGATTTCGACAAGCTGCCGATCCCTTTTCGCGCCGTAGCCACCGACATCGCCAGTGGCGAAAAGGTGGTGTTCAGCCGCGGCCACCTGCCCCAGGTGATCCGCGCCAGCATGTCGATCCCGGCGGTGTTCGCCCCGGTCGAACTCGACGGCCGCCTGTTGGTGGATGGTGGCATGGTCGACAACATTCCCGTCGATGTGGCGCGGGACATGGGGGTGGACCTGGCCATCGTGGTCGACATCGGCACCCCCTTGCGTGACCGCAAGCAACTGGCCACGGTGGTCGACGTGCTCAACCAGTCGATCACCTTGATGACCCGACGCAACTCCGAGGAGCAATTGGCCAGCCTGCACCAGGACGATGTCCTCATCCAGCCCTCGCTCGCCGCCTTCGGCGTGACCGATTTCGGCCGCGCCCAAGACATGATCGATGCCGGCTATCGCGCCGCCCGAGCCTTGGACAACCGCCTGGCCAGCCTGCGCCGCGCCGAGGGCGATACCGGGCTGGCCGTGGCTCGCTCGCCACGCCAGCGCCGGCCGATCATCACCGCGATCAGGGTGGAGAACGATTCGAAGGTCAGCGACGATGTGATCCGTTACTACATCCGCCAACCCTTGGGCGAGCCCTTGGAGCTGGATCGTCTGCAGACAGACATGGGCACTCTGTACGGCTTGGACTACTTCGACCGGGTGCAGTACCGCGTGGTGCACAAAGGCGATGACAACACTCTGGTGATCAATGCCCGCGGCAGGCGTGGCGGCACCGATTACCTGCGCCTGGGCCTGAATCTTTCGGACGACATGCGCGGCGACAGCGCCTTCAACCTCGGCGCCAGCTACCGGGTCAACGGTATCAACCGGCTAGGCGCCGAGTGGCTGACCCGTGCCCAGATCGGCGACCAGCAGGAGCTCTACAGCGAGTTCTACCAACCCCTGGATGTGGGCTCGCGCTATTTCATCGCGCCCTATCTGGACTTCGGCTCGCAGAACATCGAGGCGACCCTGGACAACGACCCGATCGCCGAATACCGCCTTGAGCGCTACGGCTTCGGCCTCAACCTCGGTCGACAGATCGGTACCTATGGCGAAGTACGCGTGGGGGTGGGCAAGGCCTGGGGCGAGGCCGAGGTACGCATCGGGGACCAGGACCTGCCTTCGGTCAGCTTCAACGAAGGTTTCTACGAGCTGAAGTACTCCTTCGACACGTTTGACAACGTGTACTTCCCCCACAGCGGCGAAGACATCGGGCTGGCCGTGCGCCAATACGACAAGTCGCTGGATTCGGACGAGCAGTACCGCCAGTGGGAGTTCAAGCTGGACAAGGCCTTGAGCAGCGGGCCGAACAGCCTGGTGCTGGGCGGGCGCTATGGGCGCACCCTGGATGACGCCCAGGTGGTGACCTCAAGCTTCGTGTTCGGTGGGGCCAGGCAGTTGTCGGGCTTTCGCCAGGACTCGGTGTCGGGGCAGAACATCAGCCTGATGCGCATGGTCTACTACCGCCGCCTGACGCCCCGCGCCTACCTACCGCTGGACTTCCCATTGTACTTGGGGGGCTCGCTCGAGCGTGGCCGGGCCTGGAACAACGACAACGAGTTCGACAGCGGGTACATCAACGCAGCGAGCATCTTCCTGGGCCTGGAGACACCGTTGGGGCCGTTGAACATCAGCTATGGAGCCAACGATGAACATCAGAAGGCGGTGTACCTGAACCTGGGTCATACCTTCTAAACCAGTGGAGCCGCCGTGCGGCCCCACGTGGCATGGATTCAGGATTTTTCGAGGTTGGCGAGAATCTTCGCATGCACCCGCATGCAGACTTCCAGATCAGCCTCGTCGACCCCTGTGAACAACTCCTGACGCAGGGCGTTGGCGATGGTCTCGATCTGGTCGATCAGCGGCTTGGCCGGTGGGCACAGCAGGATTTTCTTCGCCCGACGGTCTTCCATCACCGCCTGACGGCGCACCAGGCCTTGGCTCTCCAGGCTGTCGAGCAACCGCGCCAGCGTCGGCCCCTCGACCCCGACGCTCTGGGCCAGCTCGCGCTGGGTCGGGGACTCTTCGAAGCGGGCCAGGTGCAACAGCACCAACCAGCGTGCCTGGGACAGGTTGAGCCCGGCAAGGCGGCGGTCCAGTTCGGCGCGCCAGCCACGGGACATCTGGGCCAGCTGCATGCCGAAGCGGTGTTGGTTATCGGTCAGGGGCATAAGCGACTCTATGAACAGAACTAATTATTAGCCAGCTAATCATGCCCGACGCCAACAGGCAAGGCTGCAGCGCGCGGGAATGTCCGATAATCGTCAAAAAGCGTGACGAGGGTCAGTCACAGCTCGAACTCCGCGGCCAATGCCGCACGCACACAATGCAGCACGCCTTCAGGTACGCGCTGGCCGAACAATGGTGACACTGCCGATACCGGAGGCAGTTCGCCTTCGCCGTCAAGGAAGGCATCCTGCACTTCCATCAGCAGGTCTTCGGGCAGATCCAGAGCCTGCTCAAGGCTCAACTCCTGGCGACCAAGGGCCTCGGCCAGCAGGCTGTAGACATTCTTCTCACTGCAATTGAGCTGGCCGGCGATCTGCGCCGGCGTCATGCCGGCACGGGCCAGGCTGACCAGCTCGTGGCGAAGGTCGAGCACCACCTTCGGCGCCTGATCCCCCGTACCGCCATTGAGTACCTCGAGGAACGCTTCGCCGTAACGCTCCAGCTTGCGCGCACCGACGCCACTGACCTGGGCCATGTCGCTGAGGCTGGTAGGTTGGCTGCGCAGCATCTCCAGCAGGGTCGAGTCGGGGAAGATGACATAAGGCGGCACGCTGTGCTCCTCGGCCAGCTTGCGCCGCAGGGCTCGCAGCGCCTCCCAGAGCTCGCGCTCCTCGGCACGCACCAGCTGGCTGGCAGGGCTGCCGCCACCGGAGGATTTGGCCACGGCCTGTGGTTTGAGGTCGCGGCGCAACTGCAAGGTGACTTCGCCGCGCAACAAGGGCCGGCAACTGTCCGTCAGACGCAGCCCACCGTAGCCTTCCAGGTCGATGTCCACCAAGGCACGTGCCACCAGCTGGCGGAACAGCGAACGCCATTCGTGTTCGCTCAGGGCCTTGCCGACGCCGAACACCGACAGCTTTTCATGACCGAAACTACGCACCTTCTCGGTATCCTTGCCCACCAGCACATCGACCAGATGGCCCACCCCGTAGCGCTGACCAGTGCGGTATACCGCCGACAGGGCCTGGCGCGCAGGCTCGGTGGCATCCCAGGTCTGGACCTGGTCTACGCAATTGTCGCAATGACCGCAGGGCTGTTCGAGCACTTCGTCGAAGTACGCCAGCAGTGTCTGGCGGCGACAGCGGGTTTCTTCACACAGCGCCAGCATGGCGTCGAGCTTGTGCTGCTCGATGCGCTTGTGGCGCTCGTCGCCTTCGGAGTTCTGCAGCATCTGCTTGAGCATCACCATGTCCTGAAGGCCGTAGGCCATCCAGGCGTCAGACGGCAGGCCATCACGGCCGGCACGGCCGGTTTCCTGGTAATAGGCTTCCATCGATTTGGGCAGATCGAGGTGGGCGACGAAGCGTACGTTAGGCTTGTCGATGCCCATGCCGAAGGCAATGGTGGCGACCATGATCAAGCCTTCCTCGTTGAGGAAGCGATGCTGGTTGGCCGCACGGGTCTCGGCGGCCAGGCCGGCGTGATAAGGCAGGGCCGGGAAGCCCTGTTCGCAGAGGAAGGCGGCTGTCTCGTCGACTTTCTTGCGCGACAGGCAATAGACGATGCCGGCATTGCCACGGCGCTCTGCGAGAAACGCCATCAGCTGCTTGCGCGGCGCTTCCTTGGGCACGATGCGGTAGAAGATGTTGGGCCGGTCGAAACTCGACAGGAATCGCTCTGCGCCCTGCAGATGCAGGCGCTGGACAATCTCCTCGCGGGTACGCATGTCGGCCGTTGCAGTCAGGGCGATCCGGGGTACCTGGGGGAACAGCTCGGCCAGTTGGCCCAGTTGCAGGTATTCCGGGCGAAAATCATGGCCCCACTGCGAGACACAGTGAGCTTCATCGATGGCAAACAGCGCGATATCCAGGGTCCGCAGAAACTCCAGCATGCGTGGCTGCACCAGGCGCTCGGGGGCCAGATACAGCATCTTCACCTCGCCACGACGCAGGCGCCCGGCCAGCTCGCGTTGCTGCTCGGCACTCAAGGTCGAATTCAGCGCAGCGGCCGCCACCCCCAGTTCGTCGAGGGTGGCGACCTGGTCGTCCATGAGCGCGATCAGCGGTGAAACCACGACAGCAAGGCCCGGACGCAGCAAGGCCGGCACTTGGAAACACAAGGACTTGCCGCCGCCGGTGGGCATCAGCACCAGGGCATCGCCGCCACTGGCCACGCATTCGATGATCGCTGCCTGGCGCCCCCGGAAACTGTCGTAGCCGAAGATGTCCTTGAGGACGCGCTGAGCCTGTTCGAGCATTGGAAACTCCAAAATCGCCGTACCATCCTGGACACAGGCTGGACGAAAAATCCGCCGGACACACTTGCCAATGCGTAAGCGGCTTTTGCCGGAATGCCGGGGAAACGGCACCCTGGGTGAAAAATCGCGAAGTATACCCCAGTGCCCGCTCGCGCAGGATGCCTTGACTGCTTCCCCACGACAGACGTTCCCTTGGCCCCCAGCCGCCGCAAGGTGCTAGAATTCGTTATCGTTTATTCCCCAAGGTAGCCCTGTAATGTCCTTCGCCGAGCAACTGACCCGCCTGCAAGCCTTCCTCGACGCCGACGAGCTGCACGAAGAAGCGCTGGACTACGTCGCCGCCCATGGCTACCTGACCGCGCTGTCGATCTGCTCCGAGGAAGTTCCCGAGCGCGAATGGATCGACGCCCTGTTCGCTGAAGAGCCCCACTACGCGAGCGATGCCCAGCGCACCGAGATCGAGGCGACCCTGGTGGCCCTCAAGGCCCACATCGGCCGCCAACTGGCCAGCGACGACGAGTTCGAGCTGCCATGCGACCTGGACTTGACCGACGAGCCGGACGACTCCGACCTGCGCGGCTGGTGCATCGGTTTCATGGAAGGCGTCTTCCTGCGCGAGGAAGCCTGGTTCGAGAACGCCGAGGAAGAAGTCAGCGAAATGCTGCTGCCGATCATGGTCGGTTCGGGCCTGTTCGACGAGCAACCGGAGTTCGAGGATATCGCCCGCAATGCCAGCCTGCAGGATGACATGATCGTGCAGATCCCCGAGGCGCTCACCGCGCTGTTCCTGCTGCTGCACGCCCCTGACGAGAAACCTGCCCTGCTCAAGCCGCGCCACCACTAAGGTGGCCATGCGCTACCTGTTGCTGGCCATCGGCTGGCTCAGCGTTGCGCTGGGGGTGGTGGGGATCTTCCTGCCGGTGCTGCCTACCACCCCTTTCCTGCTGCTGGCTGCGGCGTGCTTCGCGCGCAGCTCGCCACGCTTTCACCACTGGTTGATCAACCACCCCAAACTGGGTCCGTGGATCCGCGATTACCTCAGTGGCGAAGGCATCCCGCTCAAAGGCAAGGTCTACGCCATCGGCCTCATGTGGGCGAGCATCGGCCTTTCCTGCTACCTGGTGCCCCTGTTCTGGGCACGGGCCTTCATGCTCACCAGCGCCGTGTTGGTCAGCCTGTACATTCTCAAGCAAAAGACCCTGCGCCGCCCCGGTTGACGCTCAATCGCTGAGCGACGACGGTTCGGACTCCACCACCAGCAACAGACACCCCCTGGGCGAACGCAACCAATGCTCGGAGCCTGCGGCGTAGACCAAGCTGTCGCCCGCGCGAAACACCTGACCATCGACATCCATGACTTCGCCCTCCAGCACCTGCAGCAACTCGGTGGCTGCGTGCCGGTGCGGCACTGAGCGGCTGCCGGGCGCCATTTTCATCCAGTAGGCCTGCCAGGGGCCGGTATCGGCCAGGATTTTCCAGCTGACGCCTTCCAGGCGCTGACCGCCCAAGAGCATGGGCTGCCACTGGACCTGGCTGGGGGTATGGGATTCGCGTAGGGACATGTGGACTGATTCCGAGGTGGGCTCGATCACAGTCTAGGGAGCTGACGCAGGCCCGGTGCTGCAGGTACGACCAGGGCGTATGCCCTGGCGTCGCATTTGTGCCTGGATCGAGAGGCGAGCCCGCGCCTGCAGGCGCGGGTCTCACGCCGCCCGTAACATTCAGACAGTATCCACTTTCAATGAGTGGTCATTGAGCATCCCATTGATGATAGTTGCAGTGTCCTGCCCCGAGGCGATCACCCCACCCGCGCCGGCCGTGACACCATAATGCTGAGCCAAGTCGACCCCGGCCAGCTCGATGGTCTGGGTGGGCGCCGCGCCCGCCACACTGCTGACTTCGATGGTCGAGACCACATTGGTTCCGGTACCGGTGACCTTGAAGTGCAGGTAGTCGTCCAGCGAGGCGGACGTGGCATGCTCTCCCTGAAGCAACTGCGACAGGTCGAGGCGATCACTGCCGGGGATGAAGTCAGTGACGGTGTCGTGCCCCACATCCCCCTTCTGCCACACAAACGTATCGTTACCGCCCCCCCCGGTGAGCCGGTCATTGCCCAGCCCGCCGATGAGGACGTTGTTGCCGCTATTGCCGATCAGGAGGTCGTTGTAGTCGGAGCCGATCAAGTTATCGATGCCATTGAGGGTGTCGATACCAGCGCCCCCGGTATCCTGCGCCCCCGTGAGGTTCAGGTTGACCGTCACCGCGCCGGGGGCCGAGGCGTAGCTGGCGGTATCGGTACCTGCACCGCCATCGAGCAGATCATTGCCCGGGCCGCCGATCAGCAGGTCATTGCCTTCCCCGCCGTAGAGCTTGTCATCACCACCGCCACCGACCAGCACATCGTTGCCAGCAGCACCGTGCAGGGTATCGTTCCCCGCGCCGGCAACCAGGGTGTCGTTGTCGGCAGTGCCGGTGAGCACACTGCCGCCCTGGTAGGTGATGTCGGCATTGCCCGTCGCGCTGCCGCCGTGGCCATCGCTCACCGTGTAAGTGCCGTTGTAGGCATCCTGCTCGGCATTGCTGTAATCGATCGACATCGTCAGTAGGTAGTTCACATTGCCGTGGCTGCCATTGCCGCTGGACAAGTTGATCATGTGGATGGAGTACGTCCCGTCGTGGCTGGCAGTGAAACCTTTGTCATTGTCGATGGCCTGGTAGCTACCGCTTTCGTCCTTCCATGCCATGGCGACCTGACTTGCCGACACGTCATGGTGCAGGTTCAGGGTCTCACCTTTCTTGAGCGTGACCGTCAAAACATCCTGGGCGTTGGCGAAGTTGCCGTTGGGCGAGGCCAGGAAGCCGCTCACGATCAGCGCGGCCGCCATGCTGTCGGCCGGCCCACGGAACTCGCTGCGCGCAAGGTCACGCACCCGGTTGGACAAGTTGCTGCCGGTACCAGTGAAGTCGGCCACAGGCGTGTCGCTTCCCACGCCAAAACCTGCGCCGTTGGGGGAAAACCGAGTGTCGAAGTAGGTCGAGGACACCGAGAGCTTGTCGTAATCAGGGTCGTTGTCATTGGCCAGCAGGGCCTCGGCCGGCACCGTCATCCCAGTGCCGGCGATATTGGTGATGAGATGGTCGGCCCCAGCCACAGGAGGCGCGTTCGTCACCTGCGGTTCACCGATCCAGGGCTGGCTGTCCTGTACCTTGATGCTGACGGTGGTGGTGCTTTCATCGCCGTCGGCGTCGCGGATGGTGTAGACGAAGGTGTCGGTCGCGCCATCGCTGCCCACGCTGTTGGGGTTGGCGTGGTAGCTGGCGCTGCCGTCGGCCTTGAGGATCAGGTAGCCATAGTTGCCCATGATCTGTGTGCCAACCTCACCATGGGCGGCGGTCGAAGTGTCGCTGCCAGCGCGCACGCCAACCACGACGTTGCCATTGGTCACCTTGTCCGCGCCCAGGTCATCGTTGTACAGCACATTGCCGGTGACCACCCCGCCTTCATGCACGATCGACTTCGCATCGGCGATGGCCTGGGGCACGTCGTCGACGATGTTGATGACGATCTGGCTGGTGATGGTATTGCCCTGCTGATCCTTCGCCTGGTAGGTGAAGGTCTCGGTCGTGGTATTCGGGCCATCGTTGACGCCACCTGGGGTCTTCGGCGCCGAGGTCAGGGTGTAGGTGTAGGTGCCGTCTCCGTTCAGATGAATCTGACCGTATTGCCCGACGGCATTGCCCACCAAGGTGTAGGTCAACGCACCGACCCCGCCTTGCACCGCACCGACCAGGGTGCCCGTTCCCGTCTCTCCCGTGGAGGTTGGATCGCTGCCAGTGACAGTCCCGGCCGCCAGGTCCTTGCCATCCTGATTCAGGTCCAGGGCTTTTTCATAAACCGTTACATCGCGGTCTGGGCCGATCACCGAAAGCGGATTGCCCTGCACATTGAGAGTGACGGTCGTGGTGCTCTCGTCGCCATCGGCGTCGCGGATTGTGTAGACGAAGGTGTCGGTGGCACCGGCACCCGCCACACTGTTGGGGTTGGCGTGGTAAGTCGCCCAGCCGTTGGCGTTGATGACCAGGTAGCCGTAGTTACCCATGACCTGAGTGCCGACATCGCCATGTGCGGAAGTCGAGGTGTCGCTGCCGGCGCGCACACCGACCACGACGTTGCCATCGACCACTTTGTCCGCCCCTATGTCATCGTTGTAGAACACGTTGCCGGAGACGACACCGCCCTCATGGACGGGTGCCGAATCCGGGTTGGCCTTGGGCACGTCGTCGACGATGTTGATGACGATCTGGCTGGTGATGGTGTTGCCCAGTTGATCCTTCGCTTGATAGGTGAAGGTCTCGGTCAGGGTGTTCGAGCCATCGTTGGCGCCACCTGGGGTCTTCGGCGCTGAGGTCAGGGTATAGGTGTAGGTGCCGTCTCCGTTGAGATGGATCTGACCGTATTGCCCGACGGCATTGCCCACCAAGGTGTAGGTCAACGCACCGAGCCCGCCTTGCACCGCGCCGACCAGGGTGCCTGTCCCGGTTTCACCCGTGGAGGTTGGGTCGCTGCCGGTGACGTTGCCAGCCGCCAGGTCCTTGCCGTCCTGGTTCAGGTCCAGGGCTTTTTCGTAAACCGTCACATCACGGTCCGCCCCACTGACCGACAGTCCACTATCCAGCACCTTGATAGTGACGGTGGTGGTGCTCTCGTCGCCGTCGGCGTCGCGGATGGTGTAGACGAAGGTGTCGGTCGCACCGGCACCCGCCACACTGTTGGGGTTGGCGTGGTAAGTCGCCCAGCCGTTGGCGTTAATGACCAGGTAGCCGTAGTTACCCATGACCTGAGTGCCGACATCGCCATGTGCGGAGGTCGAGGTGTCGCTGCCGGCGCGCACACCGACCACGACGTTGCCATCGGCCACTTTGTCCGCCCCTATGTCATCGTTGTAGAACACGTTGCCGGAGACGACACCGCCCTCATGGACGGGTGCCGAATCCGGATTGGCCTCGGGCACGTCGTCGACGATGTTGATGACGATCTGGCTGGTGATGGTGTTGCCCAGTTGATCCTTCGCTTGATAGGTGAAGGTCTCGGTCAGGGTGTTCGGGCCATCGTTGACGCCACCTGGGGTCTTCGGCGCCGAGGTCAGGGTGTAGGTGTAGGTGCCGTCTCCGTTCAGATGGATCTGACCGTATTGCCCGACGGCATTGCCCACCAAGGTGTAGGTCAATGCACCGACCCCGCCTTGCACCGCGCCGACCAGGGTGCCTGTCCCGGTCTCACCCGTGGAGGTTGGGTCGCTGCCGGTGACGTTGCCAGCCGCCAGGTCCTTGCCGTCCTGGTTCAGGTCCAGGGCTTTTTCGTAAACCGTCACATCACGGTCCGCCCCACTGACCGACAGTCCGCTGTCCAGCACCTTGATAGTGACGGTGGTGGTGCTCTCATCGCCGTCGGCGTCGCGGATGGTGTAGACGAAGGTGTCGGTCGCACCGGCACCCGCCACACTGTTGGGGTTGGCGTGGTAGGTGGCGCTGCCGTCAGCGTTGAGTATCAGGTAGCCATAGGTGCCCATGATCTGGGTGCCGACATCGCCATGAACAGGTGTCGAGGTATCGCTGCCAGCCCTTACGCCGACCACGGCCTTGCCCTCAGGAGCACCATCGGCCCCAACCACATCGTTGTGCAATACGTTGCCGGTGACCACCCCGCCTTCGTGCACGATGGATTTGGTATCGGGATTGGCTTGAGGCACATCGTCGACAATATTCACGTCGATGCTGCCGCTGGCACTGCTGCCATCGCTGTCGGTCGCAACGACGGTAAAGCTTTCGCTCACACTGTTGGCGCCATCGGCGTTCGGGTGCGCCTCATTGTCGGTCAGGGTGTAGCTGTAGCTGACGACGCCGGTGGCCGGGTTGTAGCCGGTCACGGTCAGGGTATTGCCCAGCGGTGTGGTGATCGATTGCGGGAAGCCCGCCACCACCCCGCCATTGACCAGGGTGATTCCCCCAACGACCAGCGTTTGCAGGCCATCGGCTGCGGTGACGGTAAAGGTCCCGCTTTGCGTCAATGCCGAGGCATCGGGGGCACTGCCGTCGGCCAAGTGCTTCTCGTGAACGGTGAGCTCGCCCCCTTTTACAGCCAGCCCATCGAGGGTAACCGGGTCGTTGAGGTTGGTGACATTGAGCACCAGCGTCGCCGTGCTGCTGTCCCCGTCCGCGTCGGTCAAGGTGTAGGTGAAGTGCTCCACGCCCAAGCCGCCACCGTGCAGGTTGATGAAGTCCGGGTCGTTGGTGTTCAGCGTGTAGGTGTAGGACCCGTCCGCCGCCAGCACCAAGGTGCCATAGGTGCCGACATAGGTACCGGCGGTGATCGGCCCGGATGGCACACGGTCGGCCCCCTGCACATCGTTGCTCAGCACATTGCCGGTCAAGGTGGTCTGCTGCTCGGTCGCCACCGTGGGGTTGCTGTCGTCCAGGGCTTTGGGCGCGTCGTCGACAATGTTCACGTCGATGCTACCGCTAGCACTGCTGCCATCGCTGTCGGTCGCAACGACGGTAAAGCTTTCGCTCACACTGTTGGTGCCATCGGCGTTCGGGTGCGCCTCATTGTCGGTCAGGGTGTAGCTGTAGCTGACGACGCCGGTGGCCGGGTTGTAGCCGGTCACGGTCAGGGTATTGCCCAGCGGTGTGGTGATCGATTGCGGGAAGCCCGCCACCACCCCGCCATTGACCAGGGTGATTCCCCCAACGACCAGCGTTTGCAGGCCATCGGCTGCGGTGACGGTAAAGGTCCCGCTTTGCGTCAATGCCGAGGCATCGGGGGCACTGCCGTCGGCCGAGTGCTTCTCGTGAACGGTGAGCTCGCCCCCTTTTACAGCCAGCCCATCGAGGGTAACCGGGTCGTTGAGGTTGGTGACATTGAGCACCAGCGTCGCCGTGCTGCTGTCCCCGTCCGCGTCGGTCAAGGTGTAGGTGAAGTGCTCCACGCCCGAGCCGCCACCGTGCAGGTTGATGAAGTCCGGGTCGTTGGTGTTCAGCGTGTAGGTGTAGGACCCGTCCGCCGCCAGCACCAAGGTGCCATAGGTGCCGACATAGGTACCGGCGGTGATCGGCCCGGATGGCACACGGTCGGCCCCCTGCACATCGTTGCTCAGCACATTGCCGGTCAAGGTGGTCTGCTGCTCGGTCGCCACCGTGGGGTTGCTGTCGTCCAGGGCTTTGGGCGCGTCGTCGACGATGCGAACGTCCAGGGTGCCACTGGCCACACTTCCATTGGTGTCGCTGACATGCACCGAGAGCTGCTCGCTGACTGCCTGTGCGCCTCCGGCGGTCGCCAGGGTGTAGCTGTAGCTGACCGTACCGGTGACCGGGTCATAGCCGGTGATGGTCAGGACATTGCCCAAGGCGGTGGTCAGCGACTGGCCGACACCCGTTACCACGCCTCCGGTGACGACATTGATACCGCCGACATTGAGGTTGAACACGCCATCGGGCGCCGACACAGTGAAGCTGCCGCCCTGGGTCAAGGCACCAGGGTTACTGGCAGAACCGTGCGGCAGATGGGCCTCTTGCAGGGTCAGCTCGCCTCCGGCGACGTCCAGTCCGTGCAGGGTGACCGGATTATCGGGATCGTCTGGGCCATCGGTTACCGGTCGGCGATCATCATCGAAGCGCGTATCCCCGGCATCGGGAATCGTGAACTCAGGGATGCCATTGAACCCTGCGGTGAGGAAACCAATCACCGGGTCGACGCGCCCGGCCACCTCGGTCAGCAATACGAAGCTATGGCCACCGCCCACCGCACCGGGCGCGCCGGTGCTGCTGGGGCCTGCCGCCGTGGCCTCGGCCTCCTGGCTCGGGTCAGCACCTGCGGCAATTGCCTTTTGCAAGCGCTCGACATCACTCAAGTCAGCCTCACTGGGCGCTATCGCTTCAGGGCCCTGCACATGCTCCGCGGGGTGGGCCAACAGCTCCGGCCGCAGCTCAAGGCTGCTGTCGCGCCCCAGGGTGAGCTCGCCACCGTTATCCAGGTGCACGGCTACAGCCCCCGCGGCGCCGGTCTCGAGTTGTTCTCCGGCATACAGCCGGTCACCTTCGACCAAGACCCGACGGGTGCCGTCCTGACCGACCGCGAAGACTTGCCCGACAACCTTGCTGACCACACCAAGTGATTTAGCCATGAACCAATGCCTCCATTGCCGAGTGATTCCCGCAACGCGAGGCTTTTGGAGGAAGGAGGAATTCGCGGCGTTGACCATGCACGCAGCGATGCGTCGATAACTGCGCCAGGCCCCGATTTCACGGGGGATCAAGGCTTATGGATGATAGTCGACGATGAACCCGGCAAAACGCGATGGCAAAATGACAGATGTCAATAAAATGTCGCCAAATAACGTCCTGCCTCCCTCCCCTCGTTAGATCCCTGCCCTCTGCTGCAAGAAAAACGGGAACTTTTCTCAGAGGCCCGAAAAACAAAGCGTGTGCGCTTATTCAACGGACGACCTGAGTAGAACAATGTCCGGTATTTCTTAGAGCGCATAAGTTTTTTTTCGCATAAATCTTATGAGGAAATCTTCTTAGTTCGCCTGGTAAATGTTCTTAGCTCTGTTGTTACAAACCTGAAACGGTTTGACTCTTATTTTTCGTCATTTTTTTGGCGATTGCAGGACTTTTTCGAGACCAGGGAGATGTACTCCATGCGCGTTCTAACCCCCATCACCAGTGCAATTCTGTTGGCCATGGCATGCGCCAACTCTCAGGCGATGTCGATCACCGAGGCTGTCCAGAACGCGGTGGACCAACATCCCGAAATCAGCGCCAGCCGTAACAGCCGTTTGTCGGCTGATGAAGATGTGAAGTTCGCGCGTGGGGGCTACTACCCCAGTGTCGACCTTATTGCAGGCTATGGTCGCCAACGCTCCGACAACACCAATACCCGTGGCTTCAACCCTGATGGTTCGCGCAACCACAACAAGGAAACCCTCAGCTACACCCAGTCGGAACTGCGTCTGCGGCAGATGCTCTTCGATGGATTCAATACCGCCAACGAGGTGGGCCGTACCGAGGCAGTGGCCAACTCCCGTGCCTACTTCACCCAGGCGACGGCCGAAACAGTGGCATTGCGTGCGATCGAGGTGTACCTGGAGGTGCTTAAGCGTCGCGAACTGGTGACCCTGGCCAAGAACAACCTGCAAGCCCACCTGCGGGTCAACGACCAGATCGGGCTTCGCAGCGAACGCGGCGTGGGCAGTAATGCCGACCTGGACCAGTCCCGTGCCCGCCGGGCCTTGGCCGAAAACAACCTGGACACCGCCGAAGTCGACTTGGCCGACGCCGAGGCCAACTTCTACAGCGTGGTCGGACGCATGCCCGATGAGCTCGAAACGCCGGTCACCATCAAGGGCGAGGTGCCCACCACCCTGGAGCAGGCACGCCAGGGCATGTTGGAGAACAACCCCTACCTCAAGTCGGCCCAGGCCGACGTGAATGCCGCCGAGCAACAGTACGAAGTGGCCAAGTCGCCCTTCTACCCACGCCTGGACGCCGTGCTGGCCACCGGCGCCAACAACAACATCGCCGGCCAGCGCGGCCATGACAACAACGATTGGCAGGCCGGTGTCGAGCTCAACTACAACCTGTTCCGCGGCGGCAGCGACAAGGCGCGCCTGCAGTCGGACGCGCACAAGATCAACCAGGCCATGGACATCCGCAACAATGCCCTGCGCGAGCTCAACGAGAACCTGAGCCTCGCCTGGAACGCCATGAACAATGCGCGCAAGCAGACCCCGACCGCCCGCGAATACGCCGAAACCACCCAACGGGTGCGCGCCGCCTACCAAGACCAGTTCGGCCTTGGCCAGCGCACCCTGCTCGACCTGCTCGACAGCGAAAACGAGCTGTACAACGCCAATCGTCGTTACACCGAAGTGCGCTATACCGAGGAGTTCTCCATGTATCGCGTGCTGGCGAACATGGGCGAGCTTCTGAGCAAGCAACGTATTTCGCTGCCGCCTGAGGCCATCGCCAAGACCGAAGTGCGTAACGAAGCCCGGTTGCCCGACATGCGGTAGTTCGTGCGTACTGCTGGCTGTTCATCCAGAAAGGATTGGTTTCCACCGCGGCAGGAGTAGACCATCGTGACCAGTATGCAAAGCGCGCAACCGCGCCTGGATGTTGATGATCCTTTGCTCGATGGCCTGCTGATTCTGTGCAAGCTGCACGGCTGCCCCGCCAGCCGTGCCGGTTTGTGCAGTGGCCTACCCTTGGCCGACCAGCGCCTGCCCCTTGAACTGCTGCCCCGCGCCGCTGCCCGCGCAGGGCTTCAGGCACGGGTACTGGAACGCACTCTGGCCAACATCTCGGAACTCAACCTGCCGGTTTTGTTGATGCTCAAGAACGGGCGTAGCGCCGTGCTGCAGCGCTGGGGCAATGATGGCCGGGCATTGATCCTGCCCTGTGAAGCCGAAGGTGGCGAACAATGGGTCGAACGCGAATCGCTGGAACAGGCCTATGCCGGTCAGGCGTTGTTCGCCCGCCCTCGACACACCTTGGAGAACCTGCGCACGCCCCTGATCCCGCGGGTTGACGCCTGGTTTCGCGATACCCTCAAACATTCGCGCTGGCTGTATGGCGATGCCCTCTTGGCCAGTCTGCTGATCAACCTGCTGGGGCTGATGGTGCCCTTGTTCGTCATGCAGACCTACGACCGGGTGGTGCCCAACCAGGCGCTGTCGACCCTCTGGGTACTGGTCGTCGGCCTGTTCATTGGCACGGCTTTCGAACTGGTGCTGCGCATGGTGCGCGCCCATCTGCTGGACCAGGCCGGCAAGAAGACCGACCTGATTCTCTCGGCCACCCTCTTCGAACGCATCACCGGCATGTCCATGAAGGCCCGGCCCGCCACCATCGGCGGCTTCGCCCAGAGCATTCATGACTTCCAGGGGCTGCGCGAATTCCTCACCGCCGTCACGCTCACCAGCATCATCGACCTGCCATTCGTGGTGCTGATGCTGCTGGCGATCGGCCTGCTCGGCGGCTGGCTGGTGTTGATCCCGCTGATCGCTTTTCCCGTGGCCGTGGCGTTTGCCCTGTTCATCCAGGTGCGCCTGCGCGACACCGTACAAAAAAGCCTGAGCCTGGGCTCGGTCCGCCAGGCCCTGCTGATCGAGACCCTCGGCGGGCTGGAGACGCTCAAGGCCTGCGGTGCCGAAAGCGAGCGTCAGTACCAGTGGGAACACACCAACGGCGCCATCGCCCGCCTCGATGCCCATGCCCGCAATCTGTCCTCCCTGGCCAGCAACGGCACGCTGTTCATCCAGCAGTTCTGTGGCATGGCCACCATTGTCGCCGGGGTCTACAGCATCATCGCCGGCAACCTCAGCGTCGGCGCATTGGTGGCCAGCTACATGCTCGGCAGTCGGGTCCTGGCGCCATTGGGGCAGATCGCCGGCCTGATCACCCGCTATCAGCAAGCCCAACTGACCATGCGCAGCACCGACGCCCTCATGGCCCTGCCCCAGGAGCGCCAAGCCGAGCACCAGGCCTTGGAACACACCACGCTCAAAGGTGGTCTTGCCCTCAACCACGTGAGCTTTCGCTACCCAGGACAGAGCGCCCTTGCCCTGCAGGACGTGCACCTGACTCTGCAGCCCGGCGAGCGCATCGGCATCATCGGGCGCAGCGGCTCGGGCAAGAGCACACTCGCCCGCCTGCTGATGGGCTTTCATCATCCGGAAGAAGGCCAGGTGCTACTGGACAACCTCGACCTGCGCCAGCTGGACATCGCCGACCTGCGCGTGCAAATGGGCTATGTCGCCCATGACCTGCCGCTGCTGGCCGGCAGCCTGCGCGACAACCTCACCTTGGGTGCCCGCCATGTCAGCGACGCGCGCATGCTCGAGGTGGCAGAGCTGACCGGCGTCAGCGAACTGGCCCGCCTGCACCCGCAAGGCTTCGACCGCCCGGTGGGTGAGCGTGGCCAGTTGCTGTCCGGCGGCCAACGCCAGTGCGTGTTGCTGGCGCGGGCATTGCTGCTGGAGCCGCCGATCCTGATCCTCGATGAACCCACCAGCCACATGGACAACAGCAGCGAGGAGCAACTGCGTCAACGCTTGCTGGCTTGTGTTGCGGGTAAGACCGTGGTGTTGGTCACCCATCGCACGTCCCTGCTGAGCCTAGTGGACCGGCTGGTAGTGCTGGACAACGGCAAGGTCGTCGCCGACGGGCCGAAGGACGCGGTCATCGACGCCCTGCGAAAAGGCCGCATCGGTGCTGCCGTATAGGAAGCAAACAAAGCCCGCGGATTCCGCGAGCCAGACGGGAGCAGGTTTATGCAAGGTGCGTCACCGCCGCGTGGGCGGACGAGCCCGCCCACAGGCCCCGGGCAAATCCATGTGTATCGCGTGGGTCAAAGAGAGGTAGGTCATGTCCCTGAGCCAGAGCATCCGCAGCCCCCACGGCAACGACAAGCGCGCCGAACGCGACTATATGCCGGAGCTGGCCGGCGCCACCTTGCAGGACTCCCCTCGCCTGTCGCGACTAACCGTGTGGCTGACGGCCGCCCTGCTGCTCGCAGCGCTGGCCTGGGCCCACTTCGCGGTGGTCGATGAGGTCACTGTGGGCGAAGGCAAGGCCATCCCGTCGAGCAAGGTCCAAGTGGTGCAGAACCTCGAAGGCGGTATCGTCACCGAGATCTTCGTGCGCGAAGGCCAGATGGTCGACAAAGGCGCCACCCTGCTGCGCCTGGACGACACGCGGTTTCTCTCCAACAAAGGCGAAAGCGAAGCCGACCGCTATGCCCTGACAGCCCAGGTCGAGCGTTTATCGGCCGAATCCGAAGGCCGCCCGTTCAACCTTTCGGACGAAGTGCGCGCCAAGGCGCCCCAGGTGGCCGAAGACGAAACGGCCCTGTATGAGTCGCGCCAGCGCCGCCTGGCAAGCGAGAAGCAGACCCTCAACGAACAACTGCGACAGAAGACTCAGGAGCTGGCCGAATTTCGCTCCAAGGTGGACCAGTACCGCTCGGCCCTGGGCCTGCTGCAACAGGAACTGAACATGTCCACCCCGCTGGTGGGCACCGGGGCGATTTCACCGGTGGAGATCCTGCGCCTGAAACAACGCGCCGTGGAGGCACGCGGTCAGCTCAATGCCACCAGCCTGGCGATCCCCCGGGCCGAAGCGGCCGTGGCGGAGATCAAGAGCAAGATCCAGGAGTCCGACGCCACCTTCCGCTCCGAGGCCGCCAAGGAGCTCAACGACAAACGTACGGAGCTGTCGAAGATCACCGCCACCAGCATCGCCATCGACGACCGGGTTAACCGGACGACGGTGGTTTCGCCAGTGCGCGGGATCATCAAGCTGCTCAAGGTCAATACCATTGGCGGCGTGGTACAGCCCGGCAGCGATCTGGTCGAGATCGTGCCGATCGAAGACAACCTGCTGATCGAGGCCAAGGTGCGCCCGCAGGATGTCGCCTTCCTGCACCCAGGGCAGACGGCGATGGTCAAGTTCAGCGCCTATGACTACACCATCTATGGCGGGCTCAAGGCCAAGCTCGAGCTGATCGGTGCCGATACCGTGACCGACGACAAGGGCAACGCCTTCTACCTGATCCAGGTGCGAACCGAAAAGAACCACCTGGGCGGGGACAACAAACCCTTGCTGATCATTCCGGGCATGGTGGCAACCGTGGACATCATCACCGGGCGCAAGAGTGTGCTCGATTACCTGTTGAAGCCGGTGCTCAAGGCCCGGACAGAGGCGCTGCGCGAACGCTGAACAGGCAGTTGCCAAACAGCAGGCAAAAAAAAGCCCGCCAGTGTGAGAGCGGGCATAAGGACCTACGAAGATTCTTCTAGCGACCAACTAGCTTCCACGATAGGTCGAGTAACTGTACGGCGAGATCAGCAGCGGCACGTGGTAGTGCTCTTGCTTCTCATCGATACCGAAGCGCAGGACGACCACATCCAGGAATGCGGTCTCCGGCAATTTCACGCCACGGGCGCGGTAGTAGTCACCGGCGCTGAATTGCAGCTGGTAGACACCCGTGCGGTAGTCTTCACCCTGCAGCAGCGGCGCGTCGACGCGGCCATCGCTGTTGGTCAGGGCAGTGTTCACCAGCTCCAGTTGCTGGCCTTCGACACGGTACAGCTCAACCTTGATCGAGCTGCCCGGGCAGCCGTGAGCGGCATCCAGTACGTGTGTGGTCAAACGTCCCATTTGCTTGTCGCCTCTTGTCGTATGCGTGGGCAAAAAATACACGGCAATCACCGCGCCAAGGGCCTGCGGTGTGCGGGAATGGCGCCATTAAGACACTTTCTCGATAAATTGTACACAATTTTTTGAACCCCTCTTGCACAACCCTCTCGCCCTCTCGATAAATACGGCATTCACCGCAAAGACAGGCCCCATGCCGACCTCAATGTCGTTATCTGACCGTTCAGGCAGGTTTCTTGCAACCCATTCCCAGCCGACAAAAGGGAAGAAATGCGGAAAAACAGGCTTACAAATGATTTCAGAACTTGTATACAATCACCCTCATCCGGTGGTGCGACATCCCGACGCGGTCCGCCCACCACCCGCACTAACGTACAAGAAGGAAGACTGCAGTGAGCGCTGACTACCCTCGCGACCTGATCGGTTACGGCAACAACCCACCTCACCCGCACTGGCCAGGGAACGCACGCATCGCTCTGTCCTTCGTGCTCAACTATGAAGAAGGTGGCGAACGCAACGTCCTGCACGGTGACAAGGAATCCGAAGCCTTCCTGTCCGAGATGGTTGCCGCTCAGCCTCTGCAAGGCGTGCGCAACATGAGCATGGAGTCGCTCTACGAATACGGCAGCCGCGCCGGCGTCTGGCGCCTGCTCAAGCTGTTCAAGGAAACCGGCGTTCCGCTGACCATCTTCGCTGTGGCCATGGCTGCCCAACGCCACCCCGATGTGATCCGCGCCATGGTCGAAGCCGGCCATGAGATCTGCAGCCACGGCTACCGCTGGATCGACTACCAGTACATGGATGAGCAGCAAGAGCGCGAGCACATGCTCGAGGCCATCCGCATCCTCACCGAACTGACCGGTGAGCGTCCGCTGGGCTGGTACACCGGCCGCACCGGCCCGAACACCCGCCGCCTGGTGATGGAGGAAGGTGGCTTCCTCTATGACAGCGACACCTACGACGATGACCTGCCCTACTGGGAGCCGAACAACCCGACCGGCAAGCCGCACCTGGTGATCCCCTACACCCTGGACACCAATGACATGCGCTTCACCCAGGTCCAGGGCTTCAACTGCGGCGAACAGTTCTTCCAGTACCTCAAGGACGCCTTCGACGTGCTCTACGCAGAAGGCGCCGAGGCGCCGAAGATGCTTTCGATCGGCCTGCACTGCCGCCTGGTCGGCCGCCCGGCTCGCCTGGCTGCGCTCAAGCGCTTCGTCGAATACGCCAAGAGCCATGACCAGGTCTGGTTCGCCCGCCGCGTGGACATCGCCCGCCACTGGCACGCCACCCACCCGTACAAGAACGAGAACGCCTGATGACCGCTTTCAAGACCCTCAAGCCATCGACCCTGGACCGCGACGCCTTCGTCAAGGCCTTCGCCGACATCTATGAGCACTCGCCGTGGGTTGCAGAAAAAGCCTACGACCTGGGTCAGCTGGGCGAACTGGACGAGATCGAGGCGCTGCACCAGCGCATGAGCGACATCCTGCTCAGCGCCAACCATGAGGATCAACTGGCGCTGATCAACGCTCACCCGGACCTGGCCGGCAAGGCCGCCATCCAGGGCGAGCTGACCGAATCCAGCACCAATGAACAGGCCGGCGCCGGGATCCACCAGTGCACCGCCGAAGAGTTCGCCCGTTTCACCGAACTCAACGACGCCTACAAGGCCAAGTTCAAGTTCCCGTTCATCATGGCGGTCAAAGGCAGCAACCGGCACCAGATCCTGGCCGCTTTCGAAAAGCGCATCCACAACGACGCCGATGCCGAATTCAAGGAAGCCCTGGCGCAGATCAACCTGATCGCCCTGTTCCGCCTGCTGCAACTTTAAAAGATGGTGCGATGGCCGCCCCGAGCGCGCGACACACTCGCCCCGGGGCTCGGCCCACACCCTAAACAGAACACAGAACAAAGAGATAACCGCATGCGCACTTTAGTGATCGAGCCCCTGACCAAAGAAGCCTTCGCCCCTTTCGGTGACGTGATCGAAACCGACGGCAGCGACCACTTCATGATCAACAACGGTTCGACCATGCGCTTCCACAAGCTCGCCACGGTCGAAACCGCCGAGCCCGAGGACAAAGCGATCATCAGCATCTTCCGCGCCGATGCCCTGGAGATGCCACTGACCGTACGCATGCTGGAACGCCATCCGCTGGGCAGCCAGGCTTTCATCCCGCTGCTCGGCAACCCCTTTCTGATCGTGGTCGCGCCAGTTGGCGATGCACCTGTATCAGGCTTGGTCCGTGCCTTCCGCAGTAATGGCAGGCAGGGCGTTAATTACCATCGCGGCGTCTGGCACCACCCGGTGCTGACGATCGAAAAGCGGGATGATTTCCTGGTGGTTGATCGCAGTGGTTCCGGCAACAACTGCGACGAGCATTACTTCACCGAGGATCAGATGCTGATCCTCAATCCCCACCAATAAGAAAAGGTCGGTCATCGTCTCGGTGATCGGCAAGAGGTACATACTGTGGAAGCACACCTTCACGAATGGCTGAACCTGAGCATTCGCTGGGTTCACATGATCACCGGTATCGCCTGGATCGGTGCATCGTTCTACTTCGTCTGGCTGGAAAACAACCTGAACCGGAGCAATCCGCGCGAAGGTCTGTCGGGTGACCTCTGGGCCATCCACGGCGGTGGTATCTACCACCTTGAGAAGTACAAGCTCGCACCGCCGAAGATGCCGGAGAACCTGCACTGGTTCAAATGGGAAGCCTATTTCACCTGGATGTCCGGTATCGCCCTGCTCTGCGTGGTGTTCTACTGGAACCCGAGCCTCTACCTGCTGGCACCGGGCAGCACCCTGAGCGGTGCCGAAGGCGTGGCCATCGGTATCGGCTCGCTGGTCGCCTCCTGGTTCATCTACGACTTCCTGTGCGATTCGCCCCTGGGCAAACGCCCTGCCCTGCTCGGCGCCGTCCTGTTCGTGCTGATCATCGCGGCCTGCTTCGGCTTCAGCCTGGTGTTCAGCGGTCGTGGTGCGTACCTGCACACCGGCGCGATCATCGGCACCATCATGGTCGGCAACGTGTTCCGCATCATCATGCCGGCCCAGCGCCAGCTGGTGGCCGCCATCGAGAAGAACGAAACCCCTGATCCGGTCCTGCCGGCCAAGGGTCTGCTGCGTTCGCGCCACAACAACTACTTCACCTTGCCGGTGCTGTTCATCATGATCAGCAACCACTTCCCGAGCACCTATGGCAGCCAGTACAACTGGCTGATCCTGGCCGGGATCGCAGTGGCTGCGGTACTGATCCGTCACTACTTCAACACCCGTCACGAAAGCAACAAATACGCCTGGACCCTGCCTGTCGGCGCCCTGGCGATGATCTGCCTGGCCTACGTGACAGGTCCGAAGCCGATGCCGACCGCACCTGAGCAAGCCGCGGCGAAGGTCGAGTACCAACCGCTGCCAGCGACTGCCATCGGTGGCAAGACCGCTGCCGAGCAACGTGCCGAAGACGCCGCCAAGGCTGCCCAGGCACCTGCCGCCCCGGCCGAAGCTCCTGCCCAGGCAACCGCCCAGGCCGCCCCGGGTGGGTTCGAGAAAATCCACACGGTCATCCAGGAACGCTGCACCGTGTGCCACTCGGCCAAGCCGACCAGCCCGCTGTTCAGCGCTGCGCCCGCCGGCGTGATGTTCGACACTCCGCAGCAGATCCAGGCTCAGGCCGCGCGCATTCAGGCGCAGGCTGTCGCCAGCCAGATCATGCCGCTGGGCAACATCACCCAGATGACCCAGGAAGAACGCAACATGGTCGGTGCCTGGATCGCCAAAGGCGCTCCGGTCAACTGATCGAAGCTGCAAGCTTCAAACCTCAAGCTGTAAGTAGTAGGTAACAAGCAAGCATCGAGCCCTGAGCCTCAAGCGGGAACCCCAAGCTTTTTTAAAGCTTGCCGCTTGAAGCTCGCGGCTTGGATCCGAGAATAAAAACAAAACTCGAGGTGCTGCATGTCCGAGTCCCGCAAGGCGTACATCCCCGTTGCGCCCCCACGACAGCCTCTGCCCCTGTTCCAACTGATCCTGGTGGGTCTGCAACATGTACTGCTGATGTACGGAGGTGCGATTGCCGTGCCTTTGATCATCGGCCAGGCCGCCGGACTGTCTCGTGAAGAAGTCGCTTTCCTGATCAACGCCGACCTGCTGGTCGCTGGCGTTGCCACCATGGTCCAATCGTTCGGTATCGGTCCCGTCGGCATTCGCATGCCGGTGATGATGGGTGCCAGCTTCGCTGCCGTCGGCAGCATGGTCGCCATGGCCGGCATGCCCGGCGTAGGCCTGCAGGGGATCTTCGGCGCGACCATCGCCGCCGGGTTCTTCGGCATGCTGATCGCCCCGTTCATGTCCAAGGTCGTGCGGTTCTTCCCGCCGCTGGTCACCGGTACCGTCATCACCTCGATCGGCCTCTCGCTGTTCCCGGTTGCGGTCAACTGGGCCGGTGGCGGTCATGAAGCCGATACCTTCGGCTCGCCGATCTACCTGCTGGTCGCAGGCCTGGTGCTGGCTGTGATCCTGCTGATCAACCGCTTCATGCGGGGGTTCTGGGTCAACGTCTCGGTGCTGGTCGGCATGGGCCTGGGCTACGTCCTGGCCGGTTCGATCGGCATGGTGGACCTTTCCGGTCTGTCCGAGGCACCATGGCTGCAAGTGGTGACCCCACTGCACTTCGGCATGCCGACCTTCAGCCTGGCTCCGATCCTGTCCATGTGCCTGGTGGTGGTGATCATCTTCGTCGAGTCCACCGGCATGTTCCTTGCGCTGGGCAAGGTCACCGACCGTGAAGTCACCCCTGGCATGCTGCGTCGTGGCCTGATGTGCGACGCCGGTGCATCGTTCGTTGCAGGTTTCTTCAACACCTTCACCCACTCCTCCTTCGCCCAGAACATCGGTCTGGTGCAGATGACCGGGGTACGCTGCCGCTACGTCACCATCGTCGCCGGCGCCCTGCTCATCCTGCTCAGCCTGCTGCCGAAGGCGGCCTTCCTGATCGCCTCGATCCCGCCCGCTGTACTGGGTGGCGCGTCCATCGCCATGTTCGGCATGGTCACGGCCACAGGGATCAAGATCCTTCAGGAAGCGGACATCTCCGACCGCCGCAACCAGCTGCTGGTCGCAGTCAGCGTGGGCTTTGGCCTGATCCCTGTGGTCCGTCCGGAGTTCTTCGCGCAGATGCCGCACTGGATGGAACCCATCACCCACAGTGGTATCGCCATGGCAACGGTCAGCGCCTTGGTGCTGAACCTGCTGTTCAACATCCTGGGTGGCGCCGAGCGCGCCGTGCATAACGCAGCCCACCAGCATTGAGCCAAGGGCGGCAATCCTGCCGCCCTGCTCTTTCATGCAGTAACCGCAACACCGGTGACCCACGCACGTGGGTCGCAGGGGGCGCGCTTGCGCGTCACAAACCACAAACAAGAACAAGAACCGGGAATCTCAACATGAAACGCATCACTTCGTCCCTGTTGCTGGGCAGCAGCCTGCTGGCCTCCCTCCCCGCTGTCGCGGGCGACTTGTTGGAGTGGCACGGCGAAAGCCTGACCTACCTGTACGGCAAGGACTTCAAGGTCAACCCAGGCATTCAGCAGACGGTGACGTTCGAACACGCCAACCGGTGGAAGTACGGCGACACCTTCCTGTTCATCGACAAGACCTTCTACAACGGCCAGGCCGATGCCAGCAAAGGCCCTACCACCTACTATGGCGAATTCAGCCCTCGCCTGTCGCTGGGCCGGATCTTCGACCGCAACCTCTCGTTCGGCCCGGTCAAGGACGTGCTGATCGCCATGACCTACGAGCGCGGTGAAGGTGACAACGAAGCCTATCTGATCGGTCCTGGCTTTGCCCTGAACGTGCCGGGCTTCAACTACTTCAACCTGAACTTCTATGTACGTAATACCGAAGGCAGCCGCCCGGGTGATAACGTCTGGCAGATCACGCCTAACTGGTCCTACACCATCCCCGTGGGCAAGTCCGACATCCTCATCGATGGCTACATCGACTGGGTGGTGGACAACGACGAGACCCGTCGTGGTACCTACCACGCTAACTTGCAGTTCAACCCACAGGTCAAATACGACCTGGGCAAGGCGCTCAACTGGGGCGCCAAGCAGCTGTATGTGGGTATCGAATACAGCTACTGGAAAGACAAGTACGGCATCGACAACAGTGGCAACATCGACAGCAATCAGAGCGTCACCAGTGCCCTGGTGAAAGTGCACTTCTAAAAGTTGACTCGTAGTTCAGGTTTTATGCCATAGTTACTCCCGGACGGAGTACTTGAGACCGGGCGCGCAAGTGGGTAATCTGCGCGCCCCCTCGATCAGGGCAGGAAGGATCCTGCCCGCGTTTACTGACCGCTCAGTCAATGAATTAGGGCGGTTGGCCAACGTGTTGCCAGCCTGAAACACCCATTTCATCCGTTCAGAACGTAGTCGAGCAGGATGGTTGTGACCAACCGGAAATGTTGGCGCAGCTCTTGCCCATTAGCTGTGGCCAATCGAAAAAAACTGACTCAAAAGACAAAAAATGCGCCTCAAGAGCGCTGACAACAGATCCACTCAAGGGAGCGACCTGCGCAATGCGTACCATCAACAGCCTGATTCTTGCCGGCGGCCTGCTGGCTTCCGGTGCCAGCTTCGCCGGCGATCTGCTGCAATGGCAGAACAACAGCCTCACCTACCTGTGGGGCAAGAACTTCAAGGTGAACCCTGAAACCCAACAGACCGTCACCTTCGAACATGCCGACGGGTGGAAGTACGGCGATAACTTCATCTTCGTCGACAAGATCTTCTACCAAGGCAAGAAAGACGCGAACAACGGCCCCAACACCTACTACGGCGAGATCAGCCCGCGTCTGTCGTTCGGCAAGATCTTCGACCAGAAGCTCGAGTTCGGCCCGATCAAGGACGTGCTGCTGGCCATGACCTATGAGTTCGGCGAGGGCGACACCGAGTCCTACCTGATCGGTCCCGGCTTCGACCTGGCCATCCCAGGCTTTGACTACTTCCAGCTGAACTTCTACCAGCGCACTACCGACGGCAGCCGTCCGGGTGACAACGTCTGGCAGATCACCCCGGTCTGGTCCTACACCATTCCCGTAGGTTCGTCGGACATCCTCATCGACGGCTTCATGGACTGGGTCGTGGACAACGACGAGAACCGCCGTGGCGACTACCACGCGAACCTGCACTTCAATCCGCAGGTCAAGTACGACCTGGGCAAGGCGCTGAAGGTGGGCGAGAAGCAGTTGTACGTAGGTATCGAGTACGACTACTGGAAGAACAAGTACGGCATCAAAGACAGCGATGGCTTCACCACCGATCAGAACACCATGAGCTTCCTGCTCAAGTATCACTTCTGATCTGAGTGGAGGGGCTGCTGCGCGGCCCAGTCGCAATAAGGCCGTTCCTCACAGGCGTGGGAACGGCCTTGTGCCGTCACGAACTGGGCTGCGCCCTCGCTAGCGAGCGGGCCGCAGCGCCCGCCAAACCTTGCTCAGCACGCCCACCAGCGCCAGCACCACACCGCCAGCCACCACACCGGCCACGCCATTGAGCAAGCCGCCGGTCAGCGACCCGCCCCGCCCTTCGCTGAATGCCTCGATGGCGTGATGCAGCGGCTCGATGCCATGCACCAGGATGCCCCCACCGACCAGGAACATCGCCGCGGTGCCGATCACCGAGAGGCTTTTCATCATGTACGGCGCAGCCCGCAGGATGCCATTGCCCACGGCGCGGGCCAGGCTGGACGTCTTGGTCGTCATCCACAAGCCCAGGTCGTCGAGCTTGACGATGCCGCCCACCAAGCCGTAAACGCCGATGGTCATCACCACGGCGATGCCCGAGAGCACGACGATCTGCTGCGTCAGCGGCGAATCGGCGACGATGCCCAGGGTGATGGCGATGATTTCCGCCGAGAGGATGAAGTCGGTGCGCACTGCACCCTTGATCTTGTCTTTCTCATAGGCCACCAGGTCGATGTTCGGATCGGCCAGGGCCTCGTTGCGCGCGTTGTGCTGCGCCTGGTCTTCGTCCTTGCTGTGCAGAAACTTGTGCGCCAGCTTCTCGAAGCCCTCGAAACACAGGTAGGCGCCACCGAGCATCAGCAAGGGTGTCACCGCCCAAGGGATGAACGCACTGATCAGCAACGCCGCCGGCACCAGGATCGCTTTATTCACCAGCGAGCCCTTGGCCACCGCCCACACCACCGGGATCTCGCGATCTGCACGCACCCCGGTGACCTGCTGGGCGTTGAGCGCCAGGTCGTCGCCCAGCACCCCTGCGGTCTTCTTCGCCGCGACCTTGGTCATCACCGAAACGTCGTCGAGCACCGTGGCGATATCGTCGATCAGTACCAGTAGACTGCTTCCTGCCATGATTGCCTGCATCCCATGGATTGAGTGGGTCGATTCTAGCCGAAAGAGGCCGCCTTGAGCGCCCGACAAGGCGGGTGCTACCATGCCGAACCCTCTCTTAGAGGTGGCCAGACAAAGGAAGATTCCCGACATGAGCACCATTCGCGAGCGCAACAAGGAGCTGATCCTGCGCGCGGCCAGCGAAGAATTCGCCGACAAGGGCTTCGCCGCCACCAAGACCAGCGACATCGCCGCCAAGGCCGGCCTGCCCAAGCCGAACGTCTATTACTATTTCAAATCCAAGGAAAACCTCTACCGCGAGGTCCTTGAAAGCATCATCGCGCCGATCATGCAGGCCTCCACGCCGTTCAACCCCGACGGCGACCCCAAGGAAGTGCTCAGCGGCTACATCCGCTCTAAGATCCGCATCTCCCGCGACCTACCCCATGCCTCGAAGGTGTTCGCCAGCGAGATCATGCACGGTGCCCCGCACCTCTCGCCCAACCAGGTGCAGCAGCTCAACGATCAGGCGCGGCATAACATCGAATGCATCCAGCACTGGATCGAGCGCAAGCAGATCGCCCCGGTCGACCCGCATCACCTGATGTTCAGCATCTGGGCCGCGACGCAGACCTATGCCGATTTCGACTGGCAGATCTCCGTGGTCACCGGCAAGCCCAAGCTGGCCGACAGTGACTATGACGCAGCGGCCGAGACCATCATCCGGCTGGTGCTCAAAGGCTGCGAGCCCGAAGCCGCCTGACCCGATTGCGGGCTGCGATGCAGCCCTTTCGCGACAAAAAGCCGCACGCAGCTCGCGTCATGCCCCTGCGACAAAAGGCCGCTCCCCAGGCACAAAGCCCCCCTTACGAGGGCAGCGATGAACCTAGGGAGCGGCCTTTTTTCGCGACAGGGGCGCGAAGCGGCCCCAGGATTAAACACTTATGCAGCTACGCCAGCATCGGCCTTCAGCCCCGCCTCCTCGATCGCACTGATCGCGCATTGCTCGTCGATATCCGACGTATCCCCGCTGATCCCTACCGCACCCAGCACCTTGCCCGCCTGATCACGAATCAGCACACCACCAGGCGCCGGTACCACCGGGCTTTCGCCCAAGCCATTGAGCGCGGCGAAGAATGCCGGGCGTTGCTGCGCATCCAGCGCCAGCAGGCGCGAGCCCTTGCCCAGAGCGACAGCCCCCCAGGCCTTGCCCATGGCCACCTGCGGACGCAGCAGGCTGGCGCCATCTTCGCGCTGCAGCGCCAGCAGGTGCCCGCCAGCGTCCAGTACCGCCACCGTCAAGGGAGCGGCGTTGATCTTGCGACCCGCTGACAGCGCGGCGTTCACCAGGCTGACGGCGACTTTGAGGGTCAATGCGTTCATGGAAAGGTCCTCTTCTTGTTGTGAGAAGCCCTAAGGGCAGTTGAAAACCGGATAGAGACAATAGAACACAACGGCGAGATTTTTTGTATACAATAATTTTAGACGATCGTGCACGATCAGACGAAACGCCGTTTTCACAGGCTTCCCGACGAAAGCCACTTCCGCTGATGAAAATGGATTGACCTAAAGCGTCGAGCGTGAATACACTCTGTCGCAAAGCAAGTTGTATACAATTACAAAATCGATGAGGCACAAACCATGAGCAAAATGAGAGCAATCGATGCAGCCGTTCTGGTCATGCGCCGTGAAGGTGTAGATACCGCGTTCGGCATCCCGGGGGCTGCTATCAACCCGCTGTACTCGGCCCTGAAGAAAGTGGGTGGCATCGATCACGTCCTCGCTCGCCACGTCGAAGGCGCTTCCCACATGGCCGAGGGTTACACCCGCGCCAACCCGGGCAACATCGGTGTGTGCATCGGCACCTCCGGCCCTGCCGGTACCGACATGGTGACCGGTCTGTACAGCGCTTCGGCCGACTCCATTCCAATTCTCTGCATCACCGGCCAAGCGCCTCGTGCTCGTCTGCACAAGGAAGACTTCCAGGCCGTTGACATCACCAACATCGTCAAGCCAGTCACCAAGTGGGCCACCACCGTTCTGGAGCCAGGCCAGGTGCCTTACGCCTTCCAGAAAGCCTTTTACGAAATGCGCACCGGCCGTCCAGGCCCTGTGCTGATCGACCTGCCGTTCGACGTGCAGATGGCCGAAATCGAATTCGACATCGACGCCTACCAGCCACTGCCAGTCCACAAGCCAGCCGCCAGCCGCGTCCAGGCTGAAAAAGCCCTGGCCATGCTCAACGAAGCCGAGCGTCCGCTGATCGTTTCCGGCGGTGGCGTGATCAACGCCGATGCCAGCGAGAAATTGGTCGAGTTCGCCGAACTGACCGGCGTACCGGTCATCCCGACCCTGATGGGCTGGGGCACCATTCCTGACGATCACCCGCAGATGGTCGGCATGGTCGGCCTGCAGACTTCGCACCGCTACGGCAACGCCACCCTGCTCAAATCCGACCTGGTGTTCGGTATCGGTAACCGTTGGGCCAACCGTCACACCGGTTCCGTCGACGTCTACACCGAAGGCCGCAAGTTCGTTCACGTGGACATCGAGCCGACCCAGATCGGTCGCGTTTTCACCCCGGACCTGGGCATCGTCTCTGACGCTGGCGCCGCACTGGATGCCTTCCTGGAAGTGGCCCGCGAGTGGAAAGCCGCCGGCAAGCTCAAGTGCCGTCGCGAGTGGCTGGAAGATTGCCAGCAGCGCAAGTCGAGCCTGCAGCGCAAGACCCACTTCGACAACGTGCCGGTCAAGCCGCAGCGCGTCTACGAAGAAATGAACCAGGTCTTCGGCAAGGACACCTGCTACGTCAGCACCATCGGTCTGTCGCAGATCGCCGGTGCCCAGTTCCTGCACGTGTACAAGCCGCGTCACTGGATCAACTGCGGCCAGGCCGGCCCGCTGGGCTGGACCATCCCGGCTGCCCTGGGTGTGGTCAAGGCAGACCCTTCGCGCAAAGTCGTCGCGCTGTCCGGTGACTACGACTTCCAGTTCATGATCGAAGAGCTGGCGGTAGGCGCCCAGTTCAACCTGCCGTACGTCCACGTGCTGGTGAACAACGCCTACCTGGGCCTGATCCGCCAGGCGCAGCGTGGCTTCGACATGGATTACTGTGTACAACTGGCGTTCGAGAACATCAACGCCACCGAAGCGGGCAGCTACGGCGTCGATCACGTGGCCGTGGTCGAAGGCCTGGGCTGCAAGGCACTGCGCGTGTTCGAACCGGCTGAAATCGCCCCTGCCCTGCTCAAGGCGCAGAAGATGGCCGAAGAGTTCCGCGTGCCGGTGGTGGTCGAGGTGATCCTCGAGCGCGTGACCAACATTTCCATGGGTACCGAAATCAACGCGGTCAACGAGTTCGAAGACCTCGCCCTGGTCGGCAACGACGCGCCTACCGCGATCTCGCTGCTGGACTGACCGCCTGACGCCCCCGCGCCGGCTGTGCCGGGGGCCTTCTTCTGCAAGGAGACAACCATGCCTCGCTTCGCTGCCAACCTGTCCATGCTGTTCACCGAGCAGGACTTCCTGGCCCGCTTCAAGGCCGCCGCCGACGCTGGCTTCAGCGGTGTCGAATACCTCTTCCCGTACGATTTCAGCGCCACCGAGATCAAGCAGCAACTCGACGCCCACGGCCTGACCCAGGTGCTGTTCAACCTGCCGGCCGGCGACTGGGGCAAAGGCGAGCGCGGCATCGCGTGCAACCCTGAGCGTGTCGAAGAATTCCGCGCCGGTGTCGACAAGGCCATCGAATACGCCAAGGTACTAGGCAATACCCAGGTCAACTGCCTGGCCGGTATCCGCCCGCAAGGCCCGGACTGCGCCACCGTCCGCAAGACCTTCGTGGACAACCTCAAGTACGCCGCCGACAAGCTCAAGGCTGCAGGTATCCGCCTGGTCATGGAAATGATCAACACCCGTGACATTCCGGGCTTCTACCTGAACACCACCAAGCAGGCCCTGGAGATCCAGGCCGAAGTCGGCAGCGACAACCTGTTCCTGCAGTACGACATCTACCACATGCAGATCATGGAAGGTGACCTGGCTCGCACCATGGAAGCCAACCTGAAGCTGATCAACCACATCCAGCTGGCCGATAACCCCGGCCGCAACGAACCAGGCACTGGCGAGATCAACTATCGCTTCCTGTTCGAGCACCTGGACCGCATCGGTTACCAGGGCTGGGTGGGCGCGGAATACAAGCCGCTGACCACCACCGAAGCAGGCCTGGGCTGGCTGAAAACCCACAACGCAATCTGAAAGCCGAGTACAGCCCCTGTGGGGTAGCAGACACCGTGGACGCGGGTTCACCCGCGTACACCGGCCAAGCCGGTGCCATCCACCGAAGTGTCTGCTTCGCGGGTAAACCCGCTCCCGCAGAGACCGCGGCTCACTTGAGATTTCTACAAATATAAAGAGGCACATTCTCATGGCTAAAATCGGTTTCATCGGCACCGGCATCATGGGCAACCCAATGGCCCAGAACCTGCAGAAGGCAGGTCACAGCCTGTTCGTCTCCACCCACCACGACGCCGCCCCTGCCAATCTTGTCGCCGCAGGCGCCGTCGCCCTGGCCAACCCGAAGGAAGTGGCCCAGGAAGCCGAATTCATCATCGTCATGGTCCCGGACACCCCGCAGGTCGAATCCGTCCTGTTCGGTGAGAACGGCGTTGCCGAAGGTGCAGGCCCGAACAAAGTCGTGATCGACATGAGCTCGATCTCCCCCACCGCCACCAAAGTCTTCGCCGAGAAGATCAAGGCCACCGGCGCTGCCTACCTGGATGCCCCGGTCTCCGGCGGTGAAGTCGGCGCCAAGGCCGGCACCCTGAGCATCATGGTCGGCGGCTGCCCGAAGGCCTTCGAACGCGCTCTGCCGCTGTTCGAAGCCATGGGCAAGAACATCACCCGCGTCGGCGGCAACGGCGACGGCCAGACCGCCAAGGTCGCCAACCAGATCATCGTCGCCCTGAACATCCAGGCCGTCGGCGAAGCCCTGCTGTTCGCCGCCAAGAACGGCGCAGACCCGGCCAAGGTTCGTGAGGCACTGATGGGCGGCTTCGCGTCCTCGAAGATCCTGGAAGTGCACGCCGAGCGCATGATCAAAGGCACCTTCGATCCAGGCTTCCGCATCAACCTGCACCAGAAGGACCTGAACCTGGCCCTGCAAGGCGCCAAGGAGCTGGGTATCAACCTGCCCAACACCTCCAACGCCCAGCAAGTGTTCAGCACCTGCGTCGCCCTGGGCGGCGGCAACTGGGACCACTCGGCGCTGATCAAAGGCCTGGAGCACATGGCCAACTTCTCGATCCGCGACGAGAAATAAGCTTCAAGCTGTAAGCCTCAAGCGGCGAGCGAACGCAGATCTGCATTTCGCTCGCGGCTTGTAGCTTGAAGCTTGCAGCTCTGGGGACCGCCCCTGGTTCGGCCTGCACGGAGGCAGTTCCAGGGGCGTTTTCGATTCTGCAGAACAATAAGATTTTGGGAGCCTGCCATGTCGGTCGATCCACAAAGAATTCTCCGCGAGCTGTTCGACACAGCCATCGCCGCCGCTCACCCCCGCCAGGTTCTTGAACCCCACCTGCCCGCAGACCGCAGCGGCCGCGTCATCGTCATCGGTGCCGGCAAGGCGGCCGCGGCCATGGCCGAAGTGGTCGAGAAGAGCTGGAAGGGCGAGGTGTCCGGCCTGGTCGTGACCCGCTACGGGCACGGCGCCAACTGCCAGAAGATCGAGGTGGTCGAAGCCGCCCATCCGGTTCCCGATGCCGCCGGCCTGGCCGTGGCCAAACGCGTGCTCGAACTGGTCAGCAACCTCACTGAAGACGACCGGGTGATCTTCCTGCTCTCCGGCGGTGGCTCGGCCCTGCTGGCCCTGCCTGCCGAAGGCCTGACCTTGGCCGACAAGCAGCAGATCAACAAAGCCCTGCTCAAGTCCGGCGCCACCATCGGCGAGATGAACTGCGTGCGCAAGCACCTCTCGGCGATCAAGGGCGGCCGCCTGGCCAAGGCGTGCTGGCCCGCCACTGTCTACACCTACGCGATCTCCGACGTACCGGGCGACCTGGCCACGGTCATCGCCTCCGGCCCCACCGTGGCCGACCCAAGCACCTCGGCCGACGCCCTGGCCATCCTCAAGCGTTACAACATCGAAGCGCCCCAGGCAGTCATCGACTGGCTCAACAATCCAGCGTCGGAAACCGTCAAGGCCGATGACCCGGCGCTGGCACGCAGCCACTTCAAGCTCATCGCCAAGCCTCAGCAGTCCCTGGAGGCAGCAGCGGTCAAGGCACGCCAAGCGGGCTTCAGCCCGTTGATCCTGGGCGATCTTGAAGGCGAATCGCGCGAAGTGGCCAAGGTCCATGCCGGCATCGCCCGTCAGATCGTATTGCACGGCCAGCCACTGAAGGCGCCCTGCATCATCCTCTCTGGCGGCGAAACCACCGTCACCGTACGCGGCAACGGCCGTGGGGGGCGCAATGCCGAGTTCCTGCTGAGCCTCACCGAGAATCTCAAGGGCCTGGCGGGCGTGTACGCCTTGGCCGGTGACACCGACGGCATCGACGGCTCCGAAGAAAATGCCGGCGCCATCATGACCCCGGACAGCTACGCCAACGCCGAGGCCTTGGGCCTGTCGGCGTCCGACGAGCTGGACAACAACAATGGCTATGGCTACTTCGCCGCACTGGATGCGCTGATCGTCACCGAGCCGACCCGCACCAACGTCAACGACTTCCGTGCCATCCTGATCCTCGAGACCCAGCCATCATGACGCCTGATAAGAAAGTCAAAATCCTCGCGACCCTCGGCCCTGCGATCAAAGGCATCGATGACATTCGCCAGCTGGTCGAGGCCGGGGTGAACATCTTCCGCCTGAACTTCAGCCACGGCGAGCACGCCGACCATGCGCTGCGCTACCAGTGGATCCGCGAAGTCGAGCAGCAGCTGAACTACCCGCTGGGCATCCTGATGGACCTGCAGGGGCCGAAACTGCGCGTAGGCCGTTTCGCCGACGGCAAGATCCAGCTGCAACGCGGCCAGGCCCTGCGCCTGGATCTGGACAAGACCCCAGGCGACAACCGCCGGGTCAACCTGCCCCACCCGGAAATCATCGCCGCGCTGGAGCCCGGCATGGACCTGCTGCTCGACGACGGCAAGCTGCGCCTGCGGGTGACCGCCAAGCACAGCGATGCCATCGACACCGAAGTGGTCGCCGGCGGTGAGCTGTCCGACCGCAAGGGCGTCAACGTGCCCCAGGCCGTGCTCGACCTCAGCCCGTTGACCGAAAAAGACCGCCGCGACCTGACCTTCGGCCTGGAACTGGGTGTCGACTGGGTCGCCCTGTCGTTCGTCCAGCGCCCCGAGGACATCGTCGAGGCCCGCCAGTTGATCGGCGACCGCGCCTACCTGATGGCCAAGATCGAGAAGCCATCGGCGGTGGACCAGTTGCAAGCGATCGCCGAGCTGTCCGACGCGATCATGGTCGCCCGTGGCGACTTGGGCGTGGAAGTACCCGCCGAGAGCGTGCCGCAGATCCAGAAGCGCATCATCAACACCTGCCGCCAGCTTGGCCGTCCGGTGGTGGTAGCCACGCAGATGCTCGAGTCCATGCGCTTCTCCCCTGCCCCGACCCGCGCCGAGGTCACCGATGTGGCCAATGCCGTGGCCGAAGGCACCGACGCAGTCATGCTGTCGGCGGAGACGGCATCGGGTGAGTACCCGTTGGAAGCCGTGCAGATGATGAGCAAGATCATCCGCCAGGTAGAAAACGGCCCGGACTATCAGGCCCAGCTCGACGTCGGCAGGCCCAAGGCCGAAGCCACGGTGTCGGATGCCATCAGCTGCGCGATCCGTCGCATCAGCGGCATCCTGCCGGTGGCCGTGCTGGTCAATTACAGCGAGTCGGGTTCCTCGACCCTGCGCGCGGCGCGCGAGCGTCCACGTGCACCGATCCTCAACCTGACGCCTAACCTGGCCACCGCCCGTCGCCTGAGCGTGACCTGGGGCGTGCATTCGGTGGTCAATGACCGCCTGCGTCAGGTCGACGAGATCTGCTCCACGGCCCTGGAGATCGCCCAGGCCCAAGGCATGGCCAGCCGTGGCGACACGCTGCTGATCACCGCCGGTGTGCCTTTCGGCAAGCCAGGGACGACTAATACCCTGCGGATCGAGACCTTGGCCTGATTCACCCTGGGGCGCCTGCGCCCCTGATCGCGGTCCTCGCCAGCGCCCTGCGGATGTGCATTCCCGTGGGGCTGGCGAAGCCTGCGATCGAGGGCCCAGCCCTGCCCATGAACAACAACCGGCGGAAAATCCGAGGCCCAGAAGAGGCCCACCGCTTCCCTTCCCACCTTCCTGACTGCCCCATGTACACCAAGAATTTCGTCAACCCGTGCCCCGACTGGGCCACGGCTTTGCTCAACGGCTTCAGCCAGGTTCTGCTGCTGCGCAATCCTTTTTGCGGCCTGTGCTGCCTGCTGGCCCTTCTGCTGACCGCCCCGAACCTGGTCGGCGGTGCCCTGCTCGGCGCTCTGGCCGGGTTGCTCACCGCCCAGCGCCGCGGTTATGAGCGCGCCGACCGCCAGGCCGGGCTGTACAGCTACAACGGTGTGCTGATCGGTATCCTGATCGCCGCCCTGCTACCCTGGTCGGCCATCGTGCCGCCACTGATCATCGCCGCCGGTGGTCTTTCCAGCATCCTCACACACCAATGGCGCAAACGCGGCGGCAAACTGCTCGTCGCCTATACCGCACCCTTCGTGCTGCTCGGCTGGGGCACCTTGCTGATGACAGAACCGATGCCCGCCTTGTTCACCGAAGCCAACCCGCTGTACGCCCTGCTGCGTGGCGTGGGCCAGATCTTCCTGCTGGACAATCCGTTGGCCGGCCTGTTAATCGTCATCGGCATGCTCGTGGCCAACCCCTACGCCGCGCTCTGGGCTTTGCTGGGATCGGCCATCGGCGGTGGTGTCGCGTTGCTAGCAGGCGAAGCCCAGGCGGCCTGGATGGGGCTGTACGGCTTCAACGCTGCGCTCGCCGCGCTGGCCTTCAGCCGTCAGGGCGAGCGCTTCTGGGTGACCTTGCTGGCCATTGCCCTGGCTTTGCTGTTGCAACCTTTGTTCAACCAGATACCGATCGCCGGCCTGACCGCGCCCTTCGTCACCGCCTGCTGGTTGATGCATGTGGGCAGTCATTTGCTGCAACTGAGCCAACGTCGCAACGTCGATCGCTTGCACAGCTAAATCGCAGCCCCTAGGCTCTGCCCATCGCACAAGGGAACGAGCCCATGGAAAACCCTGCGAGCCTGCGCGAGCGGCTCTACGTCATCGTCTTCCAGACCGACACCGTCGCCGGCCGGCGCTTCGACAAGATCCTGCTCTTGATCATTCTCGCCAGCCTGGTGACGGTGATCCTCGACAGCATCGACGAGGTCCATCAGGGCTATGCCGGCATGCTGGCCATGATCGAATGGGGCTTCACGGCGATCTTCCTGGTGGAGTACCTGGCCCGGCTGTACTGCTCGCCCAAGCCTCTGCGCTACGCCTTCAGCTTCTACGGACTGGTCGATCTGCTGGCGATCGTGCCGGGGATCATCGCCCTGTACTACAGCGACGCCCAATACCTGCTGATCGTGCGGGTCATCCGGATGCTGCGGATCTTCCGCGTGCTCAAGCTCAGTCCCTACCTCAAGCAGGCTCATTACCTGCTGGCGGCGCTGCAAGGCAGCAAGCAGAAGATCATCGTCTTTCTGGTGAGCGTCTCCACCCTGGTGACGGTGTTCGGCACACTGATGTATGTCGTCGAAGGCCCTGAGCACGGGTTCACCAGCATTCCCAAAGGCATCTACTGGGCCATCGTCACCCTCACCACGGTGGGCTTTGGCGACATCGTGCCCAAGACTCCGCTGGGCCAGGTACTGTCGTCGCTGGTGATGATCACCGGTTACTCGATCATCGCGGTGCCCACCGGCATTTTCACCGCCGAGCTGGCCAACGCCTTGCGCGGCGAACAGCTGCAACACGACTGCCCCACCTGCCGCAAGCACACCCACGAGCATGGCGCTGCATTCTGCTCACGCTGCGGCAATGCACTGTTCCCGAAAAACGAATAAGCAAAGAGCCATTTGGTCTTTAAGGCCTCAAGAACCAAAGGTTATAGTCGCTGGCAAATTGCCAAACATTTGAACCAGAACAAGGATAGCTTCGTGAAAAAGCTCTTCACCGCCTCGCTGCTCGCCGCAGGACTCGCCTTGGGCAACCTGGCCCAGGCCGCTCCCACCCTGCTGAACGTTTCCTATGACGTGATGCGTGACTTCTACAAGGACTACAACCAAGCGTTCCAAAAGCACTGGGAAGCCGAGCACAACGAGAAGGTCAACGTACAGATGTCCTTCGGCGGCTCGAGCAAGCAGGCGCGGGCAGTGATCGATGGCCTGCCGGCCGATGTCATCACCATGAACATGGCCACAGACATCAACGCCCTGGCCGACAACGGCAAGCTGGTGCCGGACAACTGGGTTTCGCGCTTGCCGAACAACAGCGCGCCCTTCACCTCCGCCACCGTGTTCATCGTGCGCAAAGGCAACCCGAAGGCCCTGAAGGATTGGCCCGACCTGCTCAAGGACGGCGTGCAGGTGATCGTACCCAATCCCAAGACCTCGGGTAATGGCCGCTACACCTACCTCTCCGCCTGGGGCTATGTACTCAAGCAGGGCGGCGACGAAGCCAAGGCACGCGACTTCGTCGGCAAGCTGTTCAAGCAGGCTCCGGTGCTCGATACCGGTGGCCGCGCCGCTACCACCACCTTCATGACCAACCAGATCGGCGATGTGCTGGTGACGTTCGAGAACGAAGCCGAGATGATCGCCCGCGAGTTCGGCCGCGACCAGTTCGAAGTGGTCTACCCGAGCGTGTCGGCCGAAGCCGAACCGCCGGTGAGCGTGGTCGACAAAGTCGTCGAGCGCAAGAAGTCACGCGCCGTAGCCGAGGAGTACCTCAAGTACCTGTGGTCGCCGGCGGCCCAGGAGATCGCTGCGCAGAACTACCTGCGTCCGCGTGATGCCACTGTCCTGGCCAAATACACCGACCGCTTCCCGAAAGTCGACTTCCTGTCGGTGGAGAAGACCTTCGGTGACTGGCGCACCGTGCAGAAGACCCACTTCAACGACGGCGGCGTGTTCGACCAGATCTACACCAGCAATTAAGCGAAAAAGGGGGCCTGGAGCCCCCTTTTTCATGGTGTGGTTTGCGCGACAAAGGATCGGCGCAGCTTGCTTCAGGCCTGACGGAACACCAGCGCCTTCAGCCCACCTTCCGGATCCGCATCTGGAAACTCCGGCGGGTTGTCCAGCCGCTCGACGAATGCCAGCCCTGGCGCATGCTCGGCCATGCCCTCGATCAAGAAACCCGGCCCGATGCCTGGATCATTGACACAGGCCAGCACCGTTCCCCCTTCCGTCAACAACTCTGGCAAGCGTCGCAGGATCTTGGCGTAGTCCTGGGTCAGTACGAAACTGCCTTTCTGGAAGGTGGGCGGATCGATGATGATCAGGTCATAGGGCCCGTACTTGCGCACCTTGCCCCAGGATTTGAACAACTCATGGCCCAGGTACGCGACGCGGGATGAGTCATGATCATTGAGCCGGTGGTTCTCCCGTCCCCGGGACAACGCGGCCTTGGCCATGTCCAGGTTGACCACCTGCTGCGCACCGCCGGCGATCGCCGCCACCGAGAACCCACAGGTGTAGGCGAACAGGTTGAGCACTCGCTTGCCCGCGGCCTGCTGGCGCACCCAGCGACGGCCATAGCGCATGTCCAGGAACAGTCCGTTGTTCTGGCGCACCCCTAGGTCGAGCAGGTATTTGAGCCCGTCTTCCACCACCACCCGTTGCTGGCAAGGCTCGCCCAGCAGCCATTGGCCAGGGCTCTCGGGCAGGTAGCGGTGCTGGATGAGGATGGCCTGGCCAGTCCATTGCGGGCGCTCGGCGAGGCTGCGCAGCATCGCTTGCAATTCTGCCAGCTGGCCCTCGGGCGGCTCACGGAACAACGCCACCAGCAGCACGCCTTCCAACCAATCGACCGTGATCTGCTCAAGCCCCGGCCAGCAGCGGCCACGACCATGGAATAGGCGGCGGGTCTCTTGCGGGGCGGGGTCGAGGGCGGCGAGCAAGTGCTGCTCGAGGGTAGGGATCGGCGAGGTCATGATCGGGTCGCAAGCAAAAAGAAGGCATTCTACCTAATAGCGCTCGCTTGGGCTTTTGAGGCTGCTACGCGGCCCAACGCAGGCGTTGCTAGGAGCAGCCTTGTTTCGCGGGGGGGCGCAAAGCGCCCCCGGTGGTTCAGGAGCCTTCGATCATTGGCCCTTCAGCGCGACCCTGCCCGAGCGGAACCACCACCCCTGCTGCATCCCTGCTGCAGCCAGCAAAATCGCCGCCACACCCAGCCACTGCAGCGGCGCCAGACGATGATCGAAGGCCACCCAGTCGACCAGGATCGCCGCGATCGGGTAGATGAACGACAACGCGCCGGTCAGGGCGGTAGGCAGGCGCTGGATAGCGCTGTACAGCAACACGTACATCACGCCGGTGTGCACGACTCCCAGCGTCAGCAGGCTGGCCAGTGCCGACGTCTCAACGGGTAGCCCCTCACCGCCGACCCACGGCGCCAGCAACAGGATGCCCGTGGTCACCTGAATCAGCGCGATCAGGTGCGGCGGCGTACCGCTCAGGCGCTTGATGATCAAAGCGGCCACGGCATAGAGAAAGGCCGCGCCCAAAGCCAGGACGATGCCCAGCAGATAGTCGCCCGCCCCACCCTGGCCGTTGCCATGGGCGCTGACGATGGCCAGCATGCCGAGGAAGGCCAGGCTCAACCAGGTCATTTTGGGTAGGGTGATCTTTTCATCCAGGAACAACGCTGCCAGCCCGACCAGCATGAACGGCTGCACGTTGTAGACCGCCGTACCAATGGCGATCGAAGCCTTGGAGTAGGAGGCGAACAGCAGCACCCAGTTGCCCACGATAGCCACGCCACTGGCCACCGCCAGCAGGAAGGTAGCGCGAGTCAACACACCGGGTTTGAGAAAGCCCATGGCAGCGCAGATCAGCAACAGGGTGACGGCGCCGAACACGCAGCGCCAGAACACCACTTCCAGCACCGGTTGACCGGACACCAGCACGAACCAACCGATGGTCCCGGAAATCAGCATGGCGGCGACCATTTCCAGCGAGCCGCGGCGCAACGAATTGTCCATCTCACACCTCCTGTCGAACATGGCCACAGTATGCCCAGTGCCCTAGCGTGCCATCCAGCGGATAAAAAAGGCGATTTCGTCATCTTGCCTTTACTATCAAGGCAGAAAACAAAAAACGCCTAACGAGGTACCCATGACCGATGACATCGACCAACTGCTGATCAATGCGCTGATGGAAGATTCCCGCCGCTCGCTCAAGGCCCTGGCCCAGGTCAGTGGCCTGTCGGCCCCCAGTGTCAGCGAACGCCTGCGGCGCCTGGAGGAACGTGGTGTACTGCGCGGCTACACCGTCGAGGTGGATCCGCGCAGCTTCGGCTACCAGTTGCAAGCCATCGTACGGATCCGCCCGCTGCCGGGTCAGTTGCAGGAGGTGGAGCGGCAGATCATTGCCATCCCCGAGTTCACCGAGTGCGACAAGGTCACCGGGGAAGACTGCTTCATCGCACGCTTGCACGTGAGGTCAATGGAGCAACTCGACACGCTGCTCGATCGCATCAATGTGCTGGCGGAAACCAATACCGCGATCATCAAGAAAACCCCGGTTAAACGCCGATTGCCGCCAATGGCTTGAAGTGGGATTTACGAAAAGCGTTATTGACATTTATCGATCGATAATTTGTACACAAGAATGTCACCTAAAGTGTCATTTTTGTGTGCACTTTTGTCCGTCATCCACTCACTCCCCTACACACTTCCCACCTAAAAATCTGACCAATCGATCAACTAACAGCGACGACGAGAAATAAAACCTGTTCAATTGGTCAACATATATTGCGCTTAATTCATCGACTTAACTTTCAGCGGGTTAAGTTGCAAAAGGCCATACCCGTAAAGTTGGTTTTTACCTGGCATGGAACTCGCTTTTGTGTGCCTATGTTTTGTATACAAATCAGACAAAACATACATACAAGAACTCGCAGCGCCTGCCTTACACAACAGGCCGTTGCGCCCAGAACCCAGTGATGCCAACGCTGCACCGACGAGATGGCGAGCCCGTGCGCTGCCCGCTCATCGCAGTCCACGCGCATCAGGAGCCTGACGCATGAGTACCAGCCTCAACCTAGCCCCTGAACTATCCGTTGCCAGCACCGCCTCCCCCTCTCTTCCATTGAATGGCCATTCGCCGGCGCTTGAACTCAGCCCGCGCCTGCATAACAGAGACCTCGCCCCTACTCGTATCGAGGGCCGTCGCTGGGGCCGCTACAGCATCTTCGCGCTTTGGACCAATGACGTGCACAACATCGCCAACTATTCCTTTGCCATGGGATTGTTCGCCCTCGGCCTGGGCGGCTGGCAGATTCTTCTGTCCCTGGCGATCGGCGCAGCGCTGGTGTACTTCTTCATGAACTTGTCCGGGTACATGGGACAGAAAACCGGCGTACCCTTTCCGGTGATCAGTCGCATCGCCTTCGGCATCCACGGCGCGCAGATACCGGCGCTGATCCGGGCGGTGATCGCCATCGCCTGGTTCGGTATCCAGACCTACTTGGCGTCCGTCGTGTTGCGCGTACTGCTCACTGCCGTGTGGCCGCAGCTGGCGGCCTACGACGATAACAGCCTTCTTGGCCTGTCGAGCCTGGGCTGGGTGTGCTTCGTGGCGATCTGGCTGGTGCAACTGGTGATCCTTGCCTACGGCATGGAGATGGTGCGCCGCTACGAGGCCTTCGCAGGCCCGGTGATCCTCTTGACCGTGGCGAGCCTTGCCGGGTGGATGTACTTCCAGGCCGATGCCCGCATCGCCTGGTCGGTGGCCGAACCGCTGACCGGTTATGAGATGTGGCGCAACATCTTTGCCGGCGGCGCGCTATGGCTGGCCATCTACGGCACGCTGGTGCTGAACTTCTGCGACTTCGCTCGTTCCTCGCCATGCCGCAAGACCATCCGTGTGGGCAATTTCTGGGGCCTACCGGTCAATATCCTGGTGTTCGCCACCATCACCGCGGTGCTGTGCGGCGCACAGTTCCAGATCAACGGCCAGGTCATCGACAGCCCCACCCAGATCGTCGCCTCCATTCCCAGCACAGCTTTCCTGGTTCTCGGCTGCCTGGCCTTCCTGATCGTCACCGTGGCGGTGAACATCATGGCCAACTTCGTCGCCCCGGCCTTCGTGCTGAGCAACCTGGCGCCACGCCATCTGAACTTCCGCCGCGCCGGCTTGATCAGCGCCACCCTGGCGGTGCTGATCCTGCCTTGGAACCTCTACAACAGCCCGCTGGTGATCGTGTACTTCCTGTCAGGTCTGGGCGCCCTGCTCGGCCCCTTGTATGGCGTGATCATGGCGGACTACTGGCTGCTGCGAAAAGGCCAGGTCAATGTACCCGAGCTCTACAGCGAGAATCCCGCGGGGGCCTACTTCTACACGCGGGGCATCAACCTGCGCGCCGTCGCGGCCTTCCTGCCGGCAGCCCTGTTGGCCATCGTGCTGGCACTGGTGCCCCACTTCCACAGCGTCGCGCCGTTCTCCTGGCTGATCGGTGCCGGCACCGCAGCCACCCTCTACCTGCTGGTCGCCCCGCGCAACCGCCAGTACCTCGACGTCAGCGGTGAAGCCATCGCCGTCGACCACAGCAGCCATTGATAGGGAAATCTCCATGCGCATTCTGATTGCCAACGTCAACACCACCACCGCCATCACTGACGCCATCGCCGAGCAAGCTCGCAGTGTGGCCTCCCCAGGCACCGAAATCGTCGGCCTCACGCCTTGGTTCGGCGCGGAGTCCGTGGAAGGCAACTTCGAGAGCTATCTCGCCGCTATCGCCGTGATGGACCGGGTGCTCAATTTCGATCAACCCTACGATGCCGTGATCCAGGCCGGCTATGGCGAGCATGGCCGCGAAGGCCTGCAGGAACTGCTCGACGTACCGGTCGTGGACATCACCGACGCCGCCGCCAGCACCGCCATGTACCTGGGCCACAAATATTCGGTGGTCACCACCCTGGACCGCACCGTGCCGCTGATCGAGGACCGCCTCAAGCTCTCCGGGCTGTACGACCGCTGCGCCTCGGTACGCGCCAGTGGCCTTGCCGTGCTGGACCTGGAAGCCGACCCGCAGCGAGCCGTGCAAGCGATCGTCGAACAGGCCGAACGCGCCGTGCGTGAAGACAAAGCCGAGGTGATCTGCCTGGGCTGCGGCGGCATGGCCGGGCTCGATGAACAGATCCGTCAACGTACGGGGGTACCGGTAGTAGATGGGGTCAGTGCAGCGGTGTGCATCGCCGAATCCCTGGTGAGGCTGGGCTTGAGCACCTCGAAAGTACGCACTTATGCGACACCCCGAGCGAAGAAAGTCGTGGGTTGGCCGATGATGTTCGGACGTTAAGCCGTCACTGGACGGCTGTCGCTTCCACACCTGCGCCATTGCAAGTGTGGAAGCGAGCTTGGGCATTACCGACCAGCAAAGGTGGATTCCAGCCGGCCAGGCACATCACTTCATGTGCTGATCTCGACGCCAGAAAAGACACATCCCCATGATCATTGCAAAAATCTTGCATAGCATGAGGTCAATGCCGCAAAACGTCTCGAGATGTATATAGAAGAGGCTGGCCAGCCCTCCCATGAATACGGCGACGCCCAACCATTTGCGCAACCTGGGCGCTTTTAGCCGCTGGTCGATGAAGAACGCCGCCACGAACATCGATACAAGAGAAAATGCATTTTCGTGCATTGGAGGCTCAATGCTTGAGGATCATTGAGGTGGACAACTGCCGAGGCCCGAGACCGCCGTGAACGCTGGCATCGATACCAATCAATCTGTCTCCCACGTGATAGTGCCGCAATCGTTCAGCGACAATAGCGGGGACATTGATTTTGGCTGCCACAGCGGTCCGCTGACGTCGGGCTGTGCCCGGGATCAAGCTGGTTAACGTCCAGCGCTGAGCATTGAGTGCGTCGCATTGATCACGGTTCAGAGGCTTTGAAATCGAAACTTTCAGAAGGCAGGGACGTTCCCTTGCCTGCATACGGTCATAGACCTTTATTACTCTTTCGATGATGCGATCGTTTACCTGTCGTGCCACGTCGAAGTAAAGCGCCCCGAATTGAGAACGTCGCATCACCTCAAACTCCAGAACGTCAAAGACCACACCCCGATAGCCGATCATTTGATGAATGTTCGTGAATTGCATGTGCCCACCTTAGCGTTCAAAGTCATCGCTCGAACGCAGAAGGTGCCTTGCCGGTGGAGCGAGCAATACCCGTCGTTTCGTTGTTTACCGGATGACTTTTCCTCACCTGCAACGCGGGTAAGACGCGGATGACTCAGTCATCGCGCGTCAATACTTCCAGCAACTCGATTTCGAACGTCAAGTCCGAATGGGGCGGGATCGAGCCCACGTTGCGCTCGCCATAACCCAGGTGCGCCGGCACTATCAGCTTGCGCTTGCCGCCGACACGCATGCCCATTAGGCCCTGGTCCCAGCCTTTGATGACGCGGCCGGTGCCAATAACGCACTGGAACGGCTTACCCCGCGTCCAGGAGGAGTCGAACTCGCTGCCATCGGCCAGCCAGCCGGTGTACTGGGTGGTGATCAGCGCGCCCTTGACCACAGCCTTGCCGTCGCCTTCCTGGATATCGATGATTTGCAGTTCGCTGCTCATGGCGGTTTCCTTGAAGCGGATTTGTGGCCGCCCTTTTCTCAGGAATGTGCCACTTTGGCAAGGCTTGATGCGCTAGCCAAGTTGCTCGAATGCCTCCTGGCCGGTCAATTCCTTGGTCTGGTTGGCGAAGCAGTACCAGGCGGGTTTCTGCTCGATGAAAATCTGCAAGTCGAAAGCCCAGGCTTCTTCGCCGTCCAACAGGCCTACCGGGATGGCATAGAAATCGTTGGCTTTGAGGCGGTAGTACAGATGTGTGCCGCACCGGCCACAAAAACCACGCTGGGCCCAGTCGGAAGAGTCGTAGACGCTTGGCGTGCGGCCTTCGATCGTTGGAGGGTGGCTGCAATGGACGACCAGTAGCGGGCCGCCGGTCCACTTGCGGCACATGCTGCAGTGGCAGGCGCTGATGTGGGTGTTGTCGACGGTCACTTTCAGGTGGGTTTCGCCGCAGAGGCAGGTGCCTTGTTTTTCCAGGGTCATGGTGAGGCTCCTTGCATTTGGGACTGGGAAGTATAGGTGGTGATTCTATTTGGGCTTGGGCTTTCAGGCTGTGTGAATATCCGGGTTTGGTGGGGGCGCCACCGGCGCTTTTCGCCTTTACGGCGACCTACTTTTGCTCTTGGGCAAAAGTAGGCAAAAGCCGTTGGCTCCCGCATCCGGCCCCTGCGCTGCGCTCCGGGGTCCCCTCGCTCCGGTGCCTTGCGGGGCTCCGCGGCCTCCGGCTGGCTGCGCCAGCCTCCATCTCGCGTCTTCGGCTACCGCCGAAGGGCGCTGCGCGCCTGCCCCTACAGACACCTCCACTCGGCCTTCTGAGGTCGCGATGGGTGGTGTCTGGACTATCGCGTAGCAAAAGCAACGGCAACGGCAACGGCAACGGTAAACAAGTTAATTGTTTTGGTGTTTGTTCCGGCCTATTCGGCGTCCCGATTTACCCGCGAATAGGCTTAAAGGCTCACCCCACAACCCACTCAGACAAAGATGACCCCACGCAGGTACAAAGCCCCCCGCCCACTGATGATCACCCGCCCATTCCCTGGCACTTCACATTCCAGTTGCCCCTTACGCGCCCCGCCCTGCTCGCACACCAACCGGCGCTTGCCCAGCCGCTCGGACCAGTAAGGCGCCAGCGATGTATGCGCCGACCCTGTCACCGGGTCTTCATTGACCCCAACCCGAGGGCCGAACCAACGGGTAACGAAATCAAACCCACCTCCGGGTGCTGTCACCGCAATTCCTCGCACGTCAAACGCCGAAAGCGCAACGAAATCCGGCGTCAGCGTGCCGAGCAGCTCGGCATCGTCGATCACCAGCACATAGTCATCAGTGCGATACAACGCCCGGGCACTGGTCAGCCCTAGCGCCTCGAGCAACGCTTGAGGAATATCAACCGCTACCGGCTGCTTGGCCGGAAAATCCATCGCCAGCAGCCCATCGGCACCTCGACTGACGCGCAGTTCGCCGCTGCGGGTATTGAACCGCAGCACCTCGGCCTGCTCCCCCAACTGCTCGAACAACACCCACGCCGTTGCCAAGGTCGCATGCCCGCATAGGTTCACCTCCACGGTCGGGGTGAACCACCGCAGGTCGAATGCCTCGCCGTTACGCACGAAGTAAGCGGTTTCGGAAAGGTTGTTCTCCGCGGCGATACGCTTGAGTGTTTCGTCGGGCAGCCAGGTTTCCAGCGGGACGACTGCCGCCGGGTTGCCGCCGAACGGCGTGGCGGAGAACGCGTCGACCTGGAAAATTTCGAATTGCATGCAAAGACTCCTAAAGCCCAGCACCTGGCTGGGCGAGTTCTGGAAAACGTTCAGGAACGCAAAAGCGCCAGTGAGTGCCGAGCGGCAAAGAATGTTTGCAAGCGGGGGCAGGAAAATGGCGATAGCCGCGCCACGCGTCCGACAGGACAGTCGGGCTCGAACGCCCCCCCAGCTCAACGGTGAGCTGGGATTATGCGTGGCAACCCACCAGTACAGTCAATGGAAAGATAGGATCAAAACTGTACTGTAACGGTCGGATGAACTACTGAGCGAAGGCGCGTCCCAGACCGCCTGGCACACCACTGCTGTCGGTTTCCTGCCAGGGTCCATCAGGGCTGAGCGACCAGCTCCAGCCGTTGTTCCAGCGGTAGTAGGTGCGCTGGCGATAGAAGGTATTGGTCTTGTTCTCCAGGACATAGACACCCATGCGCGGGTCCCAATGGCTGGCCCCGCCTGGTGGCGGGGCGAAGCTGGCAGAGGTACGCGGCATTGCTTTGGGCGTGGCGGCGGGCTTGCTCGGCTGGGTGCCCGGCTGCCCCCCTGGCAACGGTTTGACCGCTGGCCCCTGGCGGGGATGAGGGGCCTCTATCGGCGGCAAGCGCTCCTGGCTCGGCGGCTGCACCGTACACGCGGAAAGACCCAATGCCAGGGTGATCAGGGTCAAGCGCACAGTGCTGTTCATTTGAATCGCTCTCTTAAGGATCTGGGCTGTCGATGGTCAGTTGTTGGGTGCCCTGGGTTCGGTTGGGCAGCGGCGAGCTCTGGCCGATCCACTCGCCTCGGGTCGGTTGTCCGGCGCGCGATACGCGTGCAACGAGTTGGACTTGCGCGAAGTCCGACAGTTTCATCTGCGGCATCATCGCATCCGCGTCGGAAAGCTCCACTTCCACTGGCAGCTGGGCAACCGTCACGCGCTTGGCGGCCAAAGGCATGGGTGGGCCATTGCTGGCCCGGGCGAAGATGAACACCGTGTCGTCTGGCCTGACCTTGTCCTTGAGCGCATCCGCCAGGGCCACCCGCACCTTCAGGCGTGCAGCCTCAGGCGCGGCGGCCAGGGTGCCCCCTGCAGCCTTGAGGCGTTCGGCGGCGCGGTCGATCCCCCCCTGCAAGGCTGCGCGCGACGCGTCGCCTTCGGGCAGTTGGGCCAACAGACGTTGCCAGTAATCGATCGCCTCCTGATAGCGCTCGCCCTCGAACGCCGCGATGCCACGCAGTCCAAGGCTGGTCACCTCCTTGGGGTCCGCCTGGAGCGCTTCGTCGGTCAGGGCCTGTACCTGCGGGCTCCATTGTTTGTTGGCGGCAAAATACAGGGCCTGTGCCCACTGCCCGAGCAGCTCGGGCTGTCGCCCTGCGAGCGTAACGGCTCGCTCGAAGGTACGAGCCGCATCGGCGGGACGCTGCTCGGCCATGTAGGCCCGAGCGAGGAAGTACAGACCTTCGGCCGAGTCCGGCTGGGCTTGCACGGCGCGCTCCAGGCGCGCAGTCATTTCTTCCATCGATTGCGGCGCCTGGGCGAACTCCTGGGTCAGCTCGACCTTGTCCGCAGCGCCGAAATGCAAATAGAGGCCCAGGCCCAGCACCGGCACCAGCACCGCCGCAAGCAGCGGCAAGGTCTTGCCCAAGTGGCCCTGACGTGGCGCCTCGGCGCCCTCGGTGTCGGCCAACAGCTCACGGGCCGCCTCGTCGCGGCCCTTGGCCAACTGGTCGTTGTCGAGTACACCGGCTTGCTGCTGGGCAGCCAGTTCTGCCACACGCTCCTGGTATAAGGCGACGTTGAGGGCAGTACGGTCTTCCTCCTGCTGCCGACGCCGGCCACGCAGGATAGGGATCAGCAGAAAAGCCAGGGCCGCGAGCAACAGCAGGCCCGCGCTAAGCCAGAATTCAGTCATGGGTCTGTTCTTTATCCAGCAGTTTGGCGAGGCGCTCGCGTTCCTCGGCGGACAGCTGCGCGCAAGGGTTTGCCACAGTATTTCGGCGACGACGCACGATCAACGCCAGCACCACGAAGCCACCGACCAGGAGAATCCCCGGGCCGAACCAGAGCAGCCAGGTACGCCCGGTGAGCGCTGGCTTGTAGCGCACGAAATCACCGTAGCGGTCGACCATGAAGTCGACGATCTGCTGGTTGCTCTGGCCTTCGCCGAGCATGCGGAAGATTTCTCGGCGCAGGTCGGCGGCAATCGGTGCATTGGAATCGGCGATGTCCTGGTTCTGGCACTTGGGGCAGCGCAGTTCCTTGGTCAGCTGTTGGTAACGCTCACGTTCGGCGTCATCACGAAACTGATACGTATCGATGGCAGCCTTGGCCACGCCCGTCAGACTCAACCCCAGTACGGCAGCAGCAAGCCAGCGCTTCATGGCTGAGCCTCATCGACCAGCCCCTGGTACAGCGGCGCCAGTTGCTCGCGCCACACGGTGGCATCGACCACGCCCACATGCTTGTAGCGGATGATGCCCTTGGCATCGATCAGGAAGGTTTCCGGTGCGCCATACACGCCCAGGTCCAGACCGAGGCTGCCCTGCTCGTCACGGATGTTCAACTGGTAGGGATTGTGGAAATCCGCCAGCCACTTCAACGCCGCGGCGTTGTCGTCCTTGTAGTTGACGCCGTGGATCACCACGCCCTGCTCGGCCAGCTGGTTCAGGTACGGGTGCTCGACCTTGCACGAGGGGCACCAGGTCGCCCAGACGTTGACCAGCGCTGGGCGCCCCTGCAGGTCCGCGGGGGTCAGCGTACGATCGCCCTGCACCGAAGCCAGGGAGAACGACGGGAAGGGCTTGCCGATCATCGCCGAAGGCAGTTCGTCGGGCTTGAGGAACAGCCCCTTGTAGAGAAAGACCGCCACCAGCAGGAACACCGCCAGTGGCAACACCATGATCCAACGCTTCATGCAGTCGCTCCAGACATGCCCAGGACATCACGCACCCGGGCCTTGACCTTGACGCGATAGCGTCGGTCGAGAGCCGCCAGGAATCCGCCCAGCGCGGTCAGCAGACCGCCCAGCCAGATCCAGCGGACATAAGGCTTGATATGCACCCGCACCGCCCAGGCCCCGTTGTCCAGGGGCTCGCCGAGGGCGACATACAGATCGCGGGTGAAACCGGCATCGATACCGGCCTCGGTCATCATCGATTGCTGCACCGTATACAGGCGCTTCTCCGGATGCAGCACGGTCACCTCGCGGCCATCACGGCTTACCCGGACAGTGCCCTTGTCGGAAATGAAGTTCGGCCCTTCGAAATGCTTGGCTCCCTCGAACAGGAAGTGATAGCCACCCAGTTCCACGCTTTCGCCGGGGGCCATGCGCAGGTCGCGCTCAGCACTGTTGCTGCTCGCCAGCACCACGCCCAAAGCGCAAACCGCCAGGCCCAGGTGCGCCAGCTGCATGCCCCAGTAGCTGCGCGAGAGGCCGCGCAGCCCTTTGGCCAGGCCCTTGTGGCGGGTCTTGTCGAAGATGTCGCGAACGCCGGCAAGCACCACCCAGGCGGCCAGGGCGAAGGCGCTCAAGGCAGGCCATTCGAAATCGTCGACGATCAAGCCCGCGACCGGTGCCAGGATAGCGCTGCCGATCAACACCGGAGTCATCATGCCCACAAGCCACTTGCCGGGGGTGTCTTTCCAGCGCACCACCACGCCGATGCCCAGCACCACCATCAGCAATGCCATCAGCGGCAGGAACAACGCATCGAAGTAAGGCGGACCGACCGACAGCTTGGCGCCGGTCAAGGCATCGAGCACCAGAGGGTAGAGCGTACCGAGCAGAATCATCGAGGCGGCCACGACCAACACCAAGTTGTTGGCCAGCAACAGGGTTTCCCGCGACCACAGGGCAAAGCCCACCTGGCTCTTGACCACAGGCGCTCGAAACGCGAACAGGGCCAGCGAACCACCTACCACGAAGAGCAGGAAGATGAGGATGAATACACCGCGCGAAGGGTCGGCGGCGAAGGCATGCACCGAGGTCAGCACCCCGGAGCGCACCAGGAAGGTACCCAGCAGGCTGAGCGAGAACGCGGCGATGGCCAGCAGTACCGTCCAGCTCTTGAACACCCCACGCTTTTCGGTGACGGCCAGCGAATGGATCAGTGCCGTGCCCACCAGCCATGGCATGAAGGAGGCGTTTTCCACCGGATCCCAGAACCACCAGCCGCCCCAGCCCAACTCGTAGTAGGCCCACCAGGAGCCCAGGGTGATCCCCACGCCCAGGAAGGCCCAGGCGACGATGGTCCAAGGCCGCGACCAGCGCGCCCAGGCCGCGTCCAGGCGGCCGCCGAGCAGTGCGGCGATGGCGAAGGCGAAGGCCACCGAGAAGCCCACGTAACCCATGTACAGCATCGGCGGGTGAACGATCAGGCCGAAGTCCTGCAGCAACGGGTTGAGGTCGCGTCCGTCCGTGGGCACCTGCGGCAGCAGGCGCTCGAATGGGTTGGAGGTGACGATCAGGAACGACAGGAAGCCCACGCTGATCATGCCCATCACCGCGAGCACCCGAGCCAGCATGACTTGCGGCAACTGGCGCGAGAACACCGAAACGGCGAAGGTCCAGCCGCCGAGGATCAGGGCCCAGAGCAACAGCGAACCTTCGTGGGCGCCCCACACCGCACTGAACTTGTAGTACCAGGGCAAGGCGCTGTTGGAGTTGCTGGCCACATAGGCGACCGAGAAGTTGTCGGTCATGAAGGCGTGAGTCAGGCAGGCAAAGGCGAAGGCCAGGAAGGCGAACTGCCCCCAGGCCGCAGGCCGCGCCAGGCTCATCCACAGACTGTCGCCGCGCCAGGCGCCAAGCAGCGGTACGCTGGCCTGGACCCCCGCGAAGCAAATCGCCAGGATCATCGACAATTGCCCCAGCTCCGGGATGACCAATGCCGCGTTCATGGCTTGGGCTCCGTGCCGGTCGCGGCCTGGCCGCTTTCTTTCAGGGCCTTGGTGACCTCCGGCGGCATGTATTTCTCGTCATGCTTGGCCAGGACCTCGTCGGCCACCACCACGCCGTCGGCATTCAGTTTGCCCAGGGCGACAATGCCTTGGCCTTCACGGAACAGGTCGGGCAGGATGCCACGGTAGGTGATCGGCACCGACTTGTTGAAGTCGGTGACCACGAAGCGCACGTCCAGCGAATCGGGGGAGCGCTGCACCGAGCCTTTCTCGACCATGCCGCCGGCACGGATGCGCGTGTCCAGCGGCGCCTCGCCGTTGGCGATCTGGGTCGGGGTATAGAACAGGTTGATGTTCTGCTGCAGGGCGCTCAGCGCAAAGCCCACGGCGATGGCGACACCGACCAGCAGGCCCAGGATGAGGAACAGGCGTTTCTTGCGCTGAGGATTCACTGGTTGTTCTCCCGGCGCAGACGACGCGCCTCTTCTTGCAGGTAACGGCGCCGAGCCAGCAGCGGTGCGGCGACATTGAGCGCCAGCACTGCGAGGCAGATGCCGTAAGCCGACCAGACGTACAGACCATGGTGCCCCATGGCCAAAAAATCATTGAAGGAAGCGAAGCTCATCACGCGGCCCTCCGACCCAGGCTGTTCAACACTTCCTCCTTGACCCAACTGGCGCGCGCCTCGCGCTTGAGCACTTCAAGGCGCATGCGCAGCAGCAGCACAGCGCCAAAGAAGCAGTAGAAACCCAATGCCGTGAGCAACAGCGGCAGCCACATTTCAGAAGGCATGGCCGGCTTCTCGGTCAGGGTGAAGGTGGCGCCTTGGTGCAGGGTGTTCCACCACTCCACCGAGTACTTGATGATCGGGATGTTCACCACACCGACGATCGCCAGAACCGCGCAAGCCTTGGCCGCGCTGTCACGATTGCTGATCGCCTGGCCCAGGGCGATGATGCCGAAGTACAAAAACAGCAGGATGAGCATGGAGGTCAGTCGGGCATCCCAGACCCACCAACTGCCCCAGGTCGGCTTGCCCCAGATCGCCCCGGTGACCAGCGCCACGGCCGTCATCCAGGCACCGATGGGCGCTGCGCACTGCACGGCCACATCAGCCAGTTTCATCTTCCACACCAGCCCCACCACGCCAGCCACCGCCAGCAGTACATAGCAGGACTGGGCCAGCATGGCGGCGGGGACGTGGATGTAGATGATCCGGAAGCTGTTGCCCTGCTGGTAATCCTGCGGGGCAAAGGCCAGGCCCCAGATGACGCCGACCAGCAGCAGGAGAATGGCGCACCCGCTCAGCCAAGGCAGCATGCGGCCACTGATGGCATAGAACCATTTGGGGGAGCCCAGCTTGTGGAACCACGTCCAGCTTATCTTCATCAAGGTACATCCACGGTATTTGCCGGGCTTGGAAGCCCGGGACTCGTTATTCGCCGACGCTGATCTTCAGGCCAGCCGCGATCGCAAAAGGTGCCAGTGTCACCGCCAGGGCCGTCAGGCTGGCCAGCCAGAGCAGATGGCCGGTCGCCGGCATATTCTGCAATGCTGCCTGCAAGGCGCCACTGCCCAGGATCAATACCGGGATATACAGCGGCAGGATCAACAATGCCAACAGCAGGCCGCCACGCTTGAGGCCCACAGTCAGTGCCGCCCCCACCGCGCCCAGCAGGCTCAGCACCGGGGTTCCCAGTAGCAGCGACCCCAGCAGCACCGGCAGGCAGCCAGCTGGCAGCCCCAACATCAAGGCAAGCAATGGCGCCAACAATACCAGCGCCAGCCCGGAAAAGATCCAGTGTGCCAGCACCTTGGCCAACACCAGCAGTGCCAGCGGATGCGGCGACAGCACCCACTGCTCCAGCGAGCCGTCCTCGAAGTCGCTGCGAAACAGCCCGTCCAGCGACAGCAATACGGCCAGCAATGCCGCGACCCAGACCAAGCCTGGCGACAAGGTTTGCAACAATTGTGTCTCAGGACCGACCGCCAGAGGGAACAAGGCGACGACTATCGCAAAGAACACCAACGGGTTGGCCAGCTCCGCCGGGCGGCGGCACAACAGACGCGCCTCGCGGCGCAACAACAGGATGAATACACTCATGCCGCCCACTGCCCCAGGTTCAGTTCTCGATAACCCGATGGCTTGCGCTCGAGGTTGTGATGGGTGGTCAGCACCACCGTGCCACCTTGCTCGCAATGGGCCGCCAGGTGGGCCTCCAGTTGCGCCACACCTTGCTTGTCCAGAGCGGTGAAGGGTTCGTCGAGTATCCACAACGGGGGGCTGTCCAGATACAGCCGCGCCAAGGCCACGCGGCGCTGCTGGCCGGCGGACAACGTATGGCAAGGCACATCTTCGAATCCTCGAAGCCCCACGGCCTCCAGCGCCTGCCAGATGGCCCGGGCACTGGCCGGCTGATGCAGTGCGCACAGCCAGGCGAGATTCTCTTCGGCGGTGAGCAGGTCTTTGATCCCGGCGGCATGGCCGATCCACAGCAAGATGCTGGCCAGCGCATGGCGCTGCTCGGCCAACGGTTGGCCATTGAGCAGAATCCGACCCGCGGTAGGCTGCATCAGGCCGGCCAGCAACCGCAGCAGGCTGGTCTTGCCGCTGCCGTTGGGGCCACTGATCTGCAGCATGTCACCGGGCCGCAACTGGAAGTCCAGATGCTCGAAGAGCAATCGCCAGTCACGCTCGCAGGCCAGGCCCGCGGCTTGGAGATGAAGGGTCACGGTTTCGCCTTATCAATGTTGGGTTCAGCGCCGCGCGCCGTAGTCCGCGCGAACCCGCGCTGAACCCCAGTGTCTCAAGTCGCCCCGGTCACTGCCGTTATAGTGGCAGTGGCGGACGGCGGGCATTATTACATGGGACGTCTCGCTGCCAAGAGGGCGGGTCCGACAGGTTGTATACAATCATGACTGAAATCAATAGTCTCGGCGCACAATCCACGCTCGGACTCCAGGCGGGCAAGGCTGCGATGACCGGCGAGCTGCTGCGTCTGCTGCAATCACAGCCCGGCCTGCTGGCCCCAGGCGAGACCGCCCGGGCCGATGTGCTCTCTCTGCGCCAGGTGGGCCAGGATTTCCAGTTGCTGCTGCGCCTGACTTTGGCCAATGGCACCCAGACCCAACTGCAGGCCAGCGCCAGCCAGCCCCTGCCCCAAGGCAGCCAAGTGACCGTCGCCCAAACTGACAGCAACCGCCTGACGGTGCTCCTGCAGCAAGCCAACGCCAACAACATCGCCACCCTCACTCGCCTGGACACCGACAAAGTACCGGTCGGCACCCTGCTGCAAGGCAAGGTGCTGACTAGCCAGGCGCAGGCCGTGGCACCTGGCGAGGCGGCGAGCTTCCGCTCTCTGGTCAGCCTGCTCAACAGCGCCCAGGCCGGGGCCACCCTGACGGTGGACAGCCCACGCCCCCTGCCGGTGGGCAGCTTGCTCAGCGCGCAGGTCCAAGGCGATCAGTCGTTGCGCTTCGTGCCGCTGAGCGGCCGTCAGGACCAGTTGGCGATCGCCCAACAGCTCGGCACCCAGCAAAGTCGCCAAGCCTCGTTATCGGGTCTGCTCAATGCGCTGCAGCAGATCACCCGCGACCCTGGCGCCAATGACGAGCTCAAGACCAGCGCCGAACGTCTGCTGGCCAGCCTGCCCGAGGCCCGCCAGCTCGGCGACGCCAAGACCCTCGCCCAGGCATTGAACAACAGTGGCGCGTTCCTCGAGGCCAAGCTACTCGGCGGTGGCGGTGCAGGCCTGGTGCCGGACCTCAAGGCACAGCTGGTCCGGCTGGTGGCCCAAACGTTTCCCGACCTGCCCAGCAGCGCGCTGAGCAGCCCCGCCACCGCCGCCACCCTGGCTCAGGCGTTTCCGGCCATCGCCCGCAGCGCCCTGGGCATGCTCGACAGAAATAGCCCACGGCCCCAGCCTGGCACCTTTCCCCTGCCCTCGCGCCTGCTCCAGAGCCTGGAAGCCGAAGGCGACCTGCAACAATTGCTGCGTCTGGCCGCCGCCGCCATCTCGCGCTTGCAAAGCCATCAGCTGGCCAGCCTGCAGCAGACCGGTGTCACCGAGAACGGCAACCTGCAGACCACCTGGCAGACCGAGATTCCCATCCGCCATGGCCAGGAGTTCATTCCACTGCAGGTCAAGCTGCAGCAGGAGCAGACCCCGGAGCAACAGGCCGATTCGCAGCGCAGTCAGCGCGATCCGCTGGAGTCGCTGTGGCGAATCGAGCTGGCATTCGACCTGCCACCCTTGGGCCCGCTGCAGGTCCAGGCGCAACTGAGCCAGGGCCGGTTGTCAGGGCAGCTGTGGGCAGAGCAGCAGCAGACTGCGCAGTTGATCGAACGCCAATTGGGCGAGTTGCGCGAACGCCTGGTGGCCCGAGGCCTGGATGTGGGCGAACTGCAGTGTCACCCGGGCATTCCGCCCCAGGGGGCACGCACGCGCCTGGAACAACGTTGGGTGGACGAAAACGCATGACCGACAAGCAACCGCGCCAGGCCATTGCCCTGACCTACGACGGCCAGCAGGCTCCCACCCTCAGCGCCAAAGGTGACGACGAGCTGGCCGAGGCCATCCTCGCCATCGCTCGCGAACACGAGGTGCCGATCTATGAGAACGCCGAGTTGGTCCGCCTGTTGGCGCGCCTGGAGCTGGGCGAACAGATCCCCGAAGCGCTGTACCTGACCATTGCCGAGATCATCGCCTTCGCCTGGCAATTGCGCGGCAAGGTACCGGTGGGCTTTGACGACGAGCCCGCCGACGAGCGCGACATCACGCCCTTGCGCTTGCGCCTGCCCAATGAGCGCGCCTGAGCCACACACTGCGTGGCGCAGTCACATTCACCGACACGTCCTCAGAAAACGACCAAGTCCTGGGTAACTCATCTGGCAGATCGGCAGAGGCCGTCATCCCCGGCCCGCAACGCAGCCCCCCCAAACCAGCAACGTCGGCACCCTGCTGGTCGCCTATGAGGCCGAACTCGCCCCCCCCCCCTCGAATCGAGCCTGAATCGGGAGATTCCGGTGCTGCTGCAATCAGCGCTTGGCGAAGGCCAGTGCATTAGTGCCGTCGGCACGCAAAACGTCGAGATGACGAACTGCAACAGCAACGATGCACGGCAGATGTGAGGGTTCGACGAGGCGCGACGCTACCGCAACCTCGCGCCCCGGAAGTGCATGGCCTTCAACGTGTCGAATCATCTCGCGGGCCTTGAAGAAACGCCCCCGCGCCTGGCCCGTTTGCCAAGCGATGCGCCTTGGCGAACAGGCGCTATTTAACTACCCCCTCCGGCCCCCGCATCCACGCCATCGTGCCCCCTCGACTAACCACGCGAGCCATTACGATGACCCCTTCTTATGTAAACGATGCCGGCGTGCAATTTGTGCGCGATCACCTGGCCAACGTTCCGCGCCCCGACCGCGCCGCAGCCCAAGCCATCCGCCAATGGGCTGGCGATCGCGGGCTGGATGTGAACCCCGATCGCTGCGATGTGGTGGTGCTTCATCATCAATGGCGACCGGGCATCGGTCGGGTCGCTGTCGTCACCCAGAAAATGACCCTCACCCAGGCCGTGCTGTCGAACTGGCAAGGCGAGTCGGCGAACGACCTGATCGGCGCCGCCCTTGGCGCGCCATGGGCCGGCGCCTTCCCCGATGACAAGCGCATCACCCTCGTCGATCACCTGGACCCGCCTTCCGCCCTTGCCAATGGCCCAGGCTACGGCATCTACAACGGCCTGTTTCGCCAGACCACGCCACAGAAATACTCCCGCGACACCCATATCCAGCTGCCAGCAGAGGCGTTCGAACGTTTTATCTGGGCGCTGGACTTCCACGCCAGCTACCGGGCGATGCTGGACAGGTACTGGTCCGCGCACCTGGAAGGCCACCGGACCTCGGCGAAAATCGCCTTCATCGCCGCCTGCAACAAACAGGCGGCCGAAGGCAGCCTGTCGGACGCTGCGCGTCAACTGGCCTGGCAGGCGGCAGGGCTGGCGTGCGCCAAAGACTCGACCCAGGTGCGATTGCTGAACGTCTATGGCTACGTGGCGAGCCACTTGCCATGCATTCGTGATACACGCAGCGGCCTCACCCTGCTCTACATGCCAGGCAACAGCGCGCCCCTGCTCGAGTTCGCCAGCGAAGGCCTGATGCAGGATTGGTTCGCCGATCAGTGCAAGGACGCAGCCAAACGCCAGGCGCTCAGGCAGTTCTTCGCGCTCCAGGACACACCGGATGGGCTCAGTTTCAGTGGCCTGGATACCGCACTCGCCGGCCTCGGCGCCTACCCCTCGATGTATCGCCTCTCGACGCAACGCGCCGGCTTCACCCGCAGCGGCTACTGGGCCCCGCGCGAATACGTCAACTATCGCCCGGACCACTACAGCCCCGTCATCACCGGTGACCTGTTCACCGCGCTCAGCGAACAGCAGCGCCAACGCAGCTACGCCGATGCCGATTTCATCATCACCAGCGATAACGAGGTGAGCAAAGCCCGTTGGCGCGACTACCTGACCTGCGCCATGAACCTGCTGGCCCCGCTGACCTTCGTGATGCCAGGCCTTGCCCCAATGCTGGCCGTGGGGGGTGTCGCCCAGTTCGGTCTGGGCCTTGACCAGATCATCCACGGCCGAACCCAGGAGCAACAGGCCAGTGGCGTGCAGACCCTCACCTATGGCCTGTTCAACGCATTGCCGCTGGCCTCGCAAGCGCTGAGCCGGGGTGCGAAGCTGTTTCGCGTGAAAAGTGAAGGCTTCGTTACCCCCAGCTGGATCAATGAGCGATGGGGTTACGCGCTGAGCCCGATCGAACCACCGCACCTGCCGCAGACGGACGTGGGGCCGTACTTTCACATTCCCGCGCCGATCCCTGCCTTGCCCGACGGCGACCCGGCGATCATCGAAGCGGTCACCAGGACACCCCGTTACAGCAGCAGCCCAGACCAGTTGAGCGCACGCATCGACGGCCATCGCACGCAGATGATCTATGACATGAAGCACGATGCCTTCGTCAAGCTCGACAGCCTCAACGAGGTCGATCCGGTCCGCTATGTCGCCCGCACCGGCAGCACGGACCTGGTGCCTGTCGCCCCCGGGCGGGAAGTCAGCAACGCCACGCGCACCGCCACCCTGCGCGCCCTTGGTGTCGACCTGCCGCTGCCGGTCGAGCTGCCATCGGGGCCTGGAGCCGGCGCCAGCCCTATACCAGCGAAGGTCTCGTGCATCTGGCTAGGCGACAAGGTCATCGAGCCCATGCTGTTGACCAACCTCGCGAGCAACGCCGCCCGTCTTCGCGACAGCCGATACACACTGCGCTTGTACCTGTCGAAGGCGACACCCGCAGCCTATGCCCAGAACCTGCGCCAGCTCGCCGAGCACGCGCCAGGGCTTGAGGTCGTCCCCCTCGAAGAGCAGCCGTTTTTCCACACGTTCAGCCAGGGCAACTACTACGCCCAGTACCAGGCGGCCATTGGCGGCAACGCCGGCGTGGCCCGCCACTATGCCTCGGCCTGCGACGTCCTGCGCTTTTGGTTGCTGTACCAGGAAGGTGGCTTGTACATGGACGTGGACGATTACCTGTTGGCGCCCGGTGAACCGCGCACCCTCAACGGCAAGCCTGGGGAGTCGATCGACCAGGTGGAGTTGCTGGCCACAGGAGAAAGCCTGCTGCTCGCGCCGCCAATGGCCAATGAGAAGATGAGCATGTACTGCCTGTACGCCAACAGCCTGATCGGCAGCCACGCGGGCAATCCGACCTTGCTGGCGATCTCCGAGGAAATGCGTGCCCGTTACCTGGCCGAACCGGACTTCTACGACCGCAAGCCCAGCCTGGCCGAGGACCCGGCCGGCTTCTACCGCTATGCCGAGCGCCTCAGTTACCTCACGGGGCCGGCGCTGCTCACCGAGGTGGTCGACCAGCGCCTACCCGCGCTGCGCACCCTGCGCCAAGTCATGCACCTGCATGGCATGCCCGTGGATTCGGACACTTTCATCGACCTGGACGCCTACCGGCAGGCACTTCGCACGCTGCTGCCGCTCAATCGAATTGCCCGGGTCGGCAGCTACAAATCCTGGGCGCGGGACTGAAGCGCGAGGCGACCCGTCATTCGCCGCGGTGCAGCTTGCTCATCAGCTCCGCCTCGGCTTGGGTCAGGCCACAGGTGCGGGTCAGCTCATCGATGCTGGCCCCCATGCCCACCAGCTTGGCCGCCTGGGTGAACGTCACGCTGTTGGGGTCGCGCTGCTCCAGTTGCTGGAGTTTATCCGGCAACGGCGCGAGCACTGCGCGCAATTCATGGATCGCCTCGCCCATGCGCACCGTGCCGTTCTGGTAGTCATCCAGACGCTTGGCCAGGTCCTTGATGCGCTGGTCTCGCAGCGCATCGCCCTGGGCCTGCTGGGCCGCCAGCTCACGCTGGCGCTTGCTGTAGTTGAGGAAGAACCACAGGCTCAGGGCCCAGAGCAGCGCCAGGAAAACGACAGCAGCCTCGAAAATCAACTCAGATGTTCTCCAGCTCGGACCACTCTTCCTCGGTCATCATTTTGTCCAGCTCGACCAGAATCAGCAGCTCGCCGTTCTTGTTGCACACGCCCTGGATGAACTTGGCCGACTCTTCGTTGCCGACATTCGGCGCGGTCTCGATCTCGGACTGACGCAGGTAGACCACTTCGGCCACGCTGTCGACCAAGATGCCCACCACTTGCTTGTCCGCCTCGATGATGACGATGCGGGTGTTGTCAGTGACTTCGGTCGGCATCAGACCGAAACGCTGACGGGTGTCGATCACCGTGACCACGTTGCCGCGCAGGTTGATGATGCCCAGCACGTAGCTCGGCGCACCAGGCACCGGAGCGATCTCGGTATAGCGCAGGACTTCCTGCACCTGCATGACGTTGATGCCATAGGACTCATTGTCCAGGCGGAAGGTTACCCATTGCAGGATCGGATCTTCGGAACCTTGTGCAGACGACTTTTTCATTCCCCTACCCCTCAAAATCCGCCATTGGCGGTGTGCTCGCTATGGCCACGGCAGTTGTGGCCTTCAGTCATTGGTGTTTGGCATGCATTTGCTTGACGGCGCCGCTGGCGATCAGCTCGGCCAGTTCAGCGACATCGAGCAAGGCGCACATGTGTTCGATCACGGTGCCGGCCAGCCAGGGCCGCTGGCCACGCTGGCTGCGCCACTTGATTTCGGCCGGGTCCAGGCGCAGGGAGCGGCTGACCTGATGCACGGCCAGCCCCCATTCATAGCCCTGAACGGAAATCACGTACTGCAGGCCCTGGCGGAAATCGTCGCGATAGCGGTCGGGCATGACCCAGCGCGCGGTATCCAGGACCTTGAGATTGCCCGCCTGGCACGTAAGGATGCCCAGGAACCAGTCAGGCTGGCCGAACAGCGGCGTCAACTCCTGACCCGCCAGGCTGTAGATCGAGCCCAGGCAGACCAGCGGCACCGCCAGGGTCAGCCCTGCGACATCGAACAGCAAGCACTCGAAGGGCTCTGCCGCCCAGGCCGGGCGACCGTCCACCGTCGCCGGTGGCACAGGAGGATTGGCGGCCGGCAGGTAGACATCCACCAGTGGCGCCACCGGCTCGATTGCCTGGGCCTCGACTGCTGGAGTTTCGGGTTCGACGTTGACGGCCGCAGGCTCCGGCGTCACCTCGACCGGTTTCAGTACCGTTGGCAACACGGCCACTGCACTGGGCTCGGCGAAGGGTCGCGCAACAACTGCTGCTGGGGCGGCCTGACGCTCAGCGTCCCTGGCTTGCTCCTCACGCACCGCGGCGGCGAATTCATCGACGATCGCCTCTTCAGCCGGCGCTTGGGGCGCATCGAGCTCCTCGGTGGCGTCCTGCAACAGGCCATCGAGGTAGGACTGCAAGGCCAATTGCGGCTTGGTGGTGGTCTGCCGTGCTGGGTTCATCAGGCCACCTGCAATGCGGGTTTGTAGGTCAACAGATGCTTGAGCAATGCCCGGTAGGCGATCAGCCCCCGGCTCTTGCCATCGAACTGCGAAGGTGTGACCCCCGCCCGGCTGGCATCGCGCAGGCGCGTGTCGACCGGGATGTAGCCTTGCCAGACCTGCTCACCATAGCTGTCACGCAAGACCTTGAGCGTGCCAAGAGACGCCTGGGTGCGACGGTCGAACAAGGTCGGCACGATCTGGTAGGGCAGCGCCTGGCGCCGCGAGCGGTTGACCATGGCCAATGTCCCGACCATGCGCTCCAGGCCCTTGACCGCGAGAAACTCGGTTTGCACCGGGATCACCAACTGCTGGCTGGCAGCCAGGGCATTGACCATCAGCACCCCCAAAAGCGGAGGGCTGTCGATCAGGGCGAAGTCGAAATCCTGCCACAGCTGCGCCAGACTCTTGGCGATCACCAGGCCCAGGCCACTCTGCCCCGGCGACTGGCGTTCGAGCACGGCCAATGCGGTGCTCGAAGGCAGCAGCGAGATACGCTCGTCGCTGGTGGGCAGCAACAGTTGTCCTGGCAAGCCCTCGGGCACCGTGCCCTTGTGCAGGAACAGGTCGTAGCAGCTGTGCTCCAGGGCATCAGGGTTGTGCCCGAAGTAGCTGGTCATCGAGCCGTGCGGGTCGAGGTCGACGACGACCACGCGCTTGCCCGCTTCGGCCAGCAACCCGGCCAAGGCGATGGTGGTGGTGGTCTTGCCGACGCCACCTTTTTGATTGGCTACTGCCCAGACTCTCATCGTGCGTTGCTTCCCCCCGCAATGGCCGCCTGCCCTGCCGGGAACGGTTTGAATTCAGTGACGGACAATTGACGGGCTCAGCCCCCAACCGCCGGTGCAGGCGTTGTCGGTGCAGTTTGTGTGCCAGCCCGCCGCAAGGCCGCGTCCGGCGTGGCATTGGCGCTACCGGACCCGGTCAGGCTGCGGCGTACTTCCAGGTTGCGGGAAATCACCAGCACCACTCGACGGTTACGCGCCCGCCCTTCGGCCGTCTCGTTGCTGGCCACCGGCTGGTACTCGCCATACCCCACCGAGGCCATGCGCGCCGGGTTCACACCGTTCATCGCCAACAGGCGGACGATGCTCGCCGCTCGGGCAGAGGACAGCTCCCAATTGGTCGGGTATTGAGCGGTACGGATCGGCAGGTTGTCAGTGAACCCTTCGACGTGCACCGGGTTGGCGTAGGGCTTGAGGATGTTGGCCACCTTCTCGATGATCGAGAACGCTGTGTCGCTGGGCATGGCGTCACCGCTGCCGAACAGCAGCGATGAGTTGAGCTCGATCTCGACCCACAGTTCGTTGCCGCGCACGGTCATTTGGTCGGATTTGATCAGGTCGCCAAAGGCGTCGCGCACGTCATCGCTAATGGTCTTCAACGGGTCGGCATTGCTCTGGGCAAGGCCTGCGTCGGTTTGCTCGCTGTCCTTGATCAGCGGCTCGGCGGGTTTGACGCTGAGCGGGCGTTCATCGCCGATCGGGATGGGCTTCATGCTGCGCTCAGGGTCGTTGAATACGCCGAGCAGAGCCTGGGAGATGACCTTGTACTTGCCCTCGTTGATCGAGGAGATCGAATACATGACCACGAAGAAGGCGAACAGCAAGGTGATGAAGTCGGCGTACGACACCAGCCAGCGTTCGTGGTTTTCGTGTTCCTCGGTGTGACGACGGCGGGCCATGGCTTACTCCATGAAGCCTTGCAGCTTCAGCTCGATCGAGCGTGGGTTCTCCCCTTCTGCGATCGACAGCAGGCCTTCGAGCAGCATTTCGCGGTAGCGCGACTGGCGCAGCGCGATGGCCTTGAGCTTGTTGGCGATCGGCAGCAGGATCAGGTTGGCGCTGGCCACGCCGTAGATGGTGGCGACGAAAGCCACCGCAATGCCATTGCCCAGCTGAGATGGGTCGGCCAGATTGCCCATCACATGGATCAAGCCCATGACCGCGCCGATGATGCCGATGGTCGGCGCATAGCCGCCCATGCTTTCGAACACCTTGGCCGCTTGGATGTCGCGACTCTCCTGGGTCAGGAAGTCGACCTCGAGGATGCTGCGGATCGACTCGGGCTCCGCGCCGTCCACCAGCAGTTGCAGGCCCTTGCGCGCATACGGGTCGGGTTCGGCGTCCGCCACCCCTTCAAGACCCAGCAGGCCTTCCTTGCGCGCGGTCAGGCTCCAGTTGACGACCCGATCGATACCGCCGGGCAGGTCAACGCGCGGCGGGAAGAAAATCCAGCGCAGGATCTGCAATGCCCGCTTGAAGGCCGACAGCGGCGACTGCAGCAGCGCCGCCGCCAGGGTACCGCCCAGCACGATCAACGCCGCCGGGCCGTTGAGCAAGGCACCGACATGGCCGCCTTCCAGGAAGTTGCCGCCGACGATGGCGACGAACGCGAGGATCAGGCCAATCAGGCTCAGGACATCCATCAGACGCACGCCTCGACCAGATGCTTGCCGATCTCGTCCAGGCTGTAAACTGCATCGGCCAGGTTGGCCTTGACGATGGCCATCGGCATGCCATAGATCACGCAGCTGGCCTCATCCTGGGCCCAGACGGTGCTGCCGCCCTGCTTGAGCAGGCGGGCCCCTTCGCGACCGTCAGCGCCCATGCCGGTGAGAACCACAGACAGGACCTTGTCTCCATAGGACTTGGCCGCCGAGCCGAACGTGATATCCACGCAGGGCTTGTAGTTCAGGCGCTCATCGCCCGGCAGGATCTTCACCGCGCCACGGCCGTCGATCATCATCTGCTTGCCGCCAGGGGCCAGCAGGGCCAACCCCGGGCGCAGCATGTCGCCATCCTCTGCTTCCTTGACACTGATCTTGCACAGTTTGTCCAGGCGCTCGGCAAAGGCCTTGGTGAAGGCCGCCGGCATGTGCTGGATCAGCACGATCGGCGCCGGGAAGCTGGCCGGCAGTTGCGTCAGCACCCGCTGCAGCGCCACCGGGCCGCCGGTGGACGTGCCAATGGCGACCAACTTGTAGGGCTTGCGCTTGGGTGCTGGCGAATGGCTGCTGGACGCTGGACGGGCCACAGACGCAGCCGGGGTCGAAACGCGAGCCGTCGAAGGGCTTGCGAAGCTGCTGGTCGGTGCATGGCTGGCAGGCGCAGGCGCCGGGCTTGCCGTCGCGAAACCGCCGAACCGGCGGTTGCTGCGCGAAATGGTGTGGACCTTCTCACACAGCAACTGCCGGACTTTGTCCGGGTTGCGCGAGATGTCCTCGAAGTTCTTCGGCAGGTAATCCACCGCGCCGGCATCCAGAGCGTCGAGGGTGACCCGGGCGCCTTCGTGGGTCAGCGAGGAGAACATCAATACCGGCGTCGGGCAGCGCTGCATGATGTGCCGCACTGCCGTGATGCCATCCATCATGGGCATTTCATAGTCCATGGTGATGACATCCGGCTTGAGGGCGATTGCCTGGTCGATCGCTTCCTTGCCATTTGTCGCGGTACCCACGACCTGGATAGTCGGGTCGGCCGAGAGAATTTCCGAGACGCGGCGGCGGAAGAAACCGGAATCATCCACCACCAGGACCTTGACTGCCATAAACACTCCATTAGGCGGCGCAACCGCCAAGGTGCGCCACCGAAATCAAATTCGCCGGGCGGCGTAACGCTTGAGCATGCTCGGCACATCGAGGATCAACGCGATGCGACCGTCGCCGGTGATGGTCGCGCCGGACATGCCCGGGGTGCCCTGGAGCATCTTGCCCAGCGGCTTGATCACCACCTCTTCCTGGCCCACCAGCTGGTCGACCACGAAGCCGATACGCTGGGTGCCGACCGACAGGATCACCACATGGCCTTCGCGCTGCTCCTCATGCACCTGGTCCTGGACCAGCCACCGCTTGAGATAGAACAGTGGCAGCGCCTTGTCGCGCACGATCACCACTTCCTGGCCGTCGACCACGTTGGTGCGCGACAGGTCCAGGTGGAAGATCTCGTTGACGTTGACCAGCGGGAAGGCGAACGCCTGGTTGCCCAACATCACCATCAAGGTCGGCATGATCGCCAGCGTCAAGGGCACCTTGATGACGATTTTCGAACCCTGGCCCTTGGCCGAGAAGATGTTGATCGAGCCGTTGAGCTGGGAGATCTTGGTCTTGACCACGTCCATGCCCACACCGCGACCGGACACGTCGGAGATCTCGGTCTTGGTGGAGAAGCCCGGCGCGAAGATCAGGTTGTAGCAATCGGATTCGCTCAGGCGATCGGCGGCATCCTTGTCCATCAGGCCCTTTTCGACAGCCTTGGCCCGCAGGATGTTAGGGTCCATGCCCTTGCCGTCGTCGGAGATCGACAGCAGGATGTGGTCGCCTTCCTGCTCGGCCGACAGCACCACGTGGCCGGTCCGTGCCTTGCCGGCGCCTTCGCGCTCCTCGGGCATTTCGATGCCATGGTCGACGGCGTTGCGTACCAAGTGCACCAGCGGGTCGGCCAAGGCCTCGACCAGGTTCTTGTCCAGGTCGGTGTCCTCACCGACCAGCTCCAAGTTGATTTCCTTCTTGAGCTGGCGGGCCAAGTCGCGAACCAGCCGTGGGAAGCGGCCGAAGACCTTCTTGATGGGCTGCATGCGGGTCTTCATGACCGCGGTCTGCAGGTCGGCGGTGACCACGTCGAGGTTGGACACAGCCTTGGACATGGCCTCATCGCCGCTGTTCAGGCCCAGGCGTACCAGACGGTTACGCACCAGCACCAGTTCGCCGACCATGTTCATGATCTCGTCCAGGCGCGCGGTGTCGACCCGCACAGTGGTTTCCGCTTCGCTGGCCGTAGGCTTTTCGGCGGCTGGGGCTGCTGCGCGGGCCGGCGCGGCCGGTTTGGCAGCCGCAGGCTTGGCCACCGGCGCCGGTTCAGGCTTGGCGACAGGCTTGCTGTCGGCCTTGGCCACGGCAGAGGCCGCCACGGCCTCAGGCGCAGCCACGGCCGCGTCACTGGAGAACTTGCCTTTGCCGTGTAGCTGATCCAGCAAAGCTTCGAATTCGTGCTCGGTGATGTCACCACTTTGGGCGCCCGCCTCGACCGAAGCCGGTGCCTGGGCCGTGGCGCCGGGCAGTGCATCGGCGGCGAAGGTGCCCTTGCCGTGCAACTGATCGAGCAACGCTTCGAATTCATCGTCGGTGATTTCATCGCTGCTCGGCGCCGCGACGCTGTCAGCCGACACAGGCGCAGGCGTCTGGGCAGAAAACTGGCCTTTGCCATGCAACTGATCGAGCAGCGACTCGAACTCGGCATCGGTGATCTCGTCGCTGTCGCTTCCCGCGACCTCACCCTGCAGCTGTTCGGTAGCCTCGGCCTGGGCCTTCACCGCATCGAGCGAGTCGAGCAGTTGTTCGAACTCGCTATCGGTGATGTCGGGCTCGACCGCAGGCTCGGCTTCGGCGACGGCTGGAGCCTGGGCCGCAGGCGCTGGGGCCTCGGCACCGGCCGGCTCGGCCAGACGCGACAGTGCGGCCAGCAACTCCGGCGTGGCCGGGGTAATGTCGCTGCGCTCGCGCACCTGGCCAAACATGCTGTTGACCGTATCCAGTGCCTCGAGCACCACATCCATCAATTCCGCATCGACCCGGCGCTCACCTTTGCGCAGGATGTCGAACACGTTCTCGGCGATATGGCAGCACTCCACCAGCTCATTGAGCTGAAGGAAGCCGGCGCCCCCTTTTACAGTGTGAAAACCGCGGAAGATCGCATTGAGCAGGTCCGCATCTTCCGGTCGGCTTTCCAGCTCGACCAATTGCTCGGACAGTTGCTCGAGGATTTCGCCGGCCTCTACCAGGAAATCCTGGAGGATTTCTTCATCGGCGCCGAAGCTCATTGAACGTGCTCCCTAAAAACCCAGGCTGGACAGCAAATCGTCGACGTCGTCCTGACCGGACACGACATCTTCACGCTTATCGGCATGAATCTGCGGACCTTCACCCCGAGTCGGATGTTTTTCTTGATCTTTTTCAGCACGCAGCTGCTGGTGGTCATGTTCGATACCGGCAAAACGGTCGACCTGGCTGGCCATCAGCACGAGCTTGAGCAGATTGCTTTCGACTTCGGTGACCAGCGCGGTCACCCGTTTGATCACCTGACCGGTGAGGTCTTGGTAGTCCTGGGCCAGGAGAATGTCGTTGAGATGGCCAGCGACCTTGCGGTTCCCCTCGGCGCTTTGCGTCAGGAAACTGTCGACGCGCTTGACCAGATCACGAAACTCCGGCGCTGCGACTTCACGGCGCATGAAGCGCTGCCAGTCGGTGCTCAGATTCTGGGCCTCGGCCTGCAGGTCGTTGAGCAGCGGCGTGCTCGCCTCCACCAGGTCCATGGTGCGGTTGGCCGCGCCTTCGGTGAGCTTGACCACGTAGGACAAGCGCTCGGTGGCGTCGGTGATCTGCGACACTTCCTCGGCCTGCGGCATGCGCGGGTCGATCTGGAAGCTGACGATCGCACTGTGCAGCTCGCGGGTGAGCTTGCCGACTTCCTGGTACAGGCCGCGGTCGCGGGTCTGGTTCAGCTGGTGGATCAGCTGCACCGCCTCGCCGAACCGGCCGTGCTCGAGGCTCTCGACCAGTTCCTGGGCGTGTTTCTTCAGGGTCGACTCGAACTCCCCCAACGATGTGTTCATTTGCTCCATGGCGCCCCCTGACGTGACTCAGCCGTTGACGCGTTCGAAGATCTTTTCGATCTTCTCCTTGAGCACCTGGGCGGTGAAGGGCTTGACCACATAGCCGTTGACCCCGGCCTGGGCCGCTTCGATGATCTGGTCGCGCTTGGCTTCAGCGGTCACCATCAACACCGGCATACCCTTGAGGCGGTCATGGGCACGGACCTTGCGCAGCAGGTCGATGCCGGACATGCCAGGCATGTTCCAGTCGGTCACGAGAAAGTCATAGTGGCCGTTTTCCAGCATCGGCAACGCCGTGGTGCCGTCGTCGGCCTCCTCGGTGTTGGTGAAGCCCAGGTCACGCAACAGGTTCTTGATGATCCGCCGCATCGTCGAAAAGTCGTCAACGATGAGGATTTTCATGTCTTTGTTCAATTAGACCTCCAAGCAGTCTTAAACGCGCCCGGCCCCCGGACGCGCATTCAATCAATTCGGTACAACATCCAACGACGGTGGCGAACCCTGGCTCAACGTGCCCGCCATTCCCCGAGACGGCTGCGCAGGCGCGCGGCGCACTGGCTGTGCAACTGGCTGACACGCGACTCGCTGACCCCAAGCACCTCACCGATTTCCTTGAGGTTCAGCTCTTCGTCGTAGTACAGCGCCAGCACCAGACGCTCACGCTCCGGCAGGTTGGCGATGGCTTCGGTCAGCGCGGCCTGGAAGCGCTCGTCTTCCAGGTCCCGCGAAGGTTCCAGCTGGCCACTGGCGCCATCCTCGTGCAGCCCTTCGTGCTCGCCGTCCTGCAGGAGGTCGTCGAAGCTGAACAGGCGACTGCCCAGGGTGTCGTTCAGAATCCCGTAATAATCATCGAGACTCAATTGGAGTTCGGCAGCAACTTCATGATCTTTAGCGTCGCGACCGGTTCTGGCCTCCACGGCGCGTATCGCGTCGCTGACCATGCGGGTGTTGCGATGTACCGAACGCGGCGCCCAATCCCCCTTGCGTACCTCATCGAGCATGGCCCCACGAATGCGGATGCCGGCGTAGGTTTCGAAGCTCGCGCCCTTGCTGGCATCGTATTTGTTGGCCACTTCCAGCAAGCCGATCATGCCCGCCTGGATCAGGTCCTCGACCTGTACGTTGGCCGGCAGGCGCGCCAGCAAGTGATAGGCAATGCGCTTGACCAGAGGGGCATAACGTTCGACCAGTTCGTACTGGGCATCACGCGCCGCCCGGCTGTACATCTTGAAACCGCTCGCATTCATAGTACCGGTCCTGCGCTGGTAGGCTGCACCAGACGCTCGACGAAAAACTCCAGGTGCCCGCGCGGGTTGGCAGGCAGCGGCCAGCTGTCGACCTTCTGCGCGATGGCCTTGAAGGCCAGCGCACACTTGGATCGAGGGAAGGCCTCATAGACCGCCCGCTGCTTCTGCACCGCCTTGCGTACACATTCGTCGTAAGGCACGGCACCGACGTATTGTAAGGCGACGTCCAAGAAGCGATCCGTGACCTTGGTCAACTTGGCAAACAGGTTGCGCCCTTCCTGCGGGCTCTGCGCCATGTTGGCCAGGACCCGGAAGCGGTTCATGCCGTAATCGCGGTTGAGCAGCTTGATCAAGGCGTAGGCATCGGTGATCGAGGTCGGCTCGTCGCAGACCACCAACAGCACCTCCTGCGCGGCGCGCACGAAGCTCACCACCGAGTCCCCGATTCCCGCGGCGGTATCGATCACCAGCACATCGAGGTTGTCGCCGATCTCGCTGAACGCCTGGATCAGCCCGGCATGCTGGGCTGGCGCCAGGTGCACCATGTTCTGGGTGCCGGAGGCGGCCGGCACGATGCGCACACCGCCTGGCCCCTGCAACAGCACATCGCGCAGCTCGCAGCGCCCTTCGATGACATCGGCCAGGGTGCGCTTGGGCGACAGCCCCAGCAGGACGTCGACGTTGGCCAGGCCCAGGTCGGCATCCAGCAACATGACCCGGCGGCCGAGCTCGGCCAGCGCCAGGGACAGGTTCACTGAAACGTTGGTCTTGCCCACGCCACCTTTACCGCCGGTCACGGCGATCACCTGTACGGGATGCATGCTACCCATGTTTGTTCTTTACCTTGTCTCGGGGCCCAGGCCACATCAGGAGCTGAACACGACGCTCAGGATGCAGGTACTTTGCGCTGTCCATTCGTCAACCCGCACGCTTGCCTGGGTTGTGGTAGAGATCAGCGAACATGTCGGCCATCGCCTCTTCGCTGGGCTCGTCCTGCATCTGCACACTGACCGCACGGCTGACCAACTGATGTTTGCGCGGCAGTTGCAGGTCGTCAGGAATGCGCGGTCCATCGGTCAGATAGGCCACGGGCAATTCGTGACTGATGGCAAGGCTCAGCACTTCGCCGAGGCTGGCCGTTTCATCAAGCTTGGTCAGGATGCAGCCGGCCAGGCCACAGCGCTTGTAGCTGTGGTAGGCGGCGGTCAGCACCTGCTTCTGGCTGGTGGTGGCCAGTACCAGGTAGTTCTTGGCGGCGATGCCGCGTCCGGCCAGGCTCTCCAGTTGCAGCCGCAGGGCCGGGTCGCTGGCCTGCAGGCCTGCGGTGTCGATCAGCACCACGCGCTTGCGCAACAGCGGATCGAGCGCCTGGGCCAAGGACTGGCCCGGGTCGACATAGGTCACCGGCACATTGAGGATGCGCCCCAATGTCTTGAGCTGCTCTTGGGCGCCAATGCGGAAGCTGTCCATGCTCACCAGCGCCAGATGCTGGGCGCCGTACTTGAGCACGTAGCGCGCCGCCAGCTTTGCCAACGTGGTGGTCTTGCCCATACCAGCCGGACCGACCATGGCGATCACACCGCCCTCTTCGATCGGCTCGATCTCGGGGACCTGGATCATCCGTGCCAGGTGGGCCAAGATCATGCGCCAGGCGTGGCGCGGGTCTTCGATCTCGCCGGCAAGCTCGAGTGCTTCGCGAGCGATCGGGCCCGACAGGCCGATACGCTGCAAGCGACGCCAAAGGTTGGCCTGCTGCGGCTTGTTGCCCTGCAGTTGGCTCCAGGCCAGGGATCCGAGCTGGACTTCGAGCAATTCGCGCAGGCCCGACAGCTCCGAGCGCATGGCATCGAACAGACGCGGATCGACCGGTGCCGGCGCTGGAGCCGCAACCTGCGCCGGCGCGTCAACCTGTGGCTCGACCAGTGGCTCGGAGGCGGTCAACGACAATCCGGCGAACAATTGGCGATTGCCGATCTCGTCGCTTTCGTTGCGTGTGCTCAGTTCGGCCTGGGCGGTAGCGATGCGCGTCTGGGTTTTGCGCAGCTCGTCCTCGAGTTCGATGTTCGGCACGCGTGGGGCCAGGGCGGACAGCTTGTAGTCCAGCGCGGCCGTCAACTCGACACCGCCGGCGATGCGCCGGTTGCCGATGATGGCGGCGTCGGAGCCAAGCTCATCCCGGACCAGCTTCATGGCCTGACGCATATCGGCGGCGAAAAAACGCTTAACTTGCATAACCCACTACCTCAGCCGTTGGGGCCCACGGTGGCAACGATGGTGACTTGCTTGTTGTCAGGTATTTCCTGATACGCCAGAACATGCAAATTCGGTACAGCCAGGCGACCGAAGCGCGACAGCATGGCGCGGATCGGGCCGGCGACCAGAAGAATGGCCGGCAGGCCTTGCATCTCCTGACGCTGGGCCGCTTCGATCAGCGAACGCTGCAGCTTCTCGGCCATGCTCGGTTCCAGGAGAACACCGTCCTCCTGGCCTTGCCCGGCCCTTTGCAGACTATTGAGCAAAATCTGTTCCAACCTTGGCTCGAGGGTGATCACAGGCAGCTCGGACTCAACGCCGACAATGCTTTGCACGATGGCGCGACACAATCCGACGCGCACTGCCGCGACCAGCGCGGCGGTATCTTGACTCTTGCCAGCATTGTTGGCGATTGCCTCGGCGATACTGCGGATGTCCCGCACCGGCACCTGCTCGGCTAACAATGCCTGCAGGACCTTGAGCAAGCCTGACAACGAAATGACACCCGGTACCAGCTCCTCGGCAAGTTTAGGCGAACCTTTGGCCAATACTTGCAACAGTTGCTGGACCTCTTCATGGCCGATCAGTTCATGGCAATGCTTCTGCAGGATCTGGTTGAGGTGGGTGGCCACCACCGTGCTGGCATCGACCACGGTGTAGCCCAGCGACTGGGCCTGGGCACGCTGCCCGACGTCGATCCACACCGCCTCAAGACCAAACGCCGGGTCGCGCGCAGCGATACCGTTGAGCGTGCCGAAGACCTGGCCCGGGTTGATGGCCAGCTCCCGGTCCGGATAGATCTCCGCCTCAGCCAGGATCACCCCCATCAAGGTGAGGCGATAGGCGCTCGGCTGCAGGTCCAGGTTGTCGCGAATATGCACAGTGGGCATGAGAAAGCCCAGGTCTTGGGACAGCTTCTTGCGCACCCCCTTGATCCGCGCCAACAGCTGGCCACCCTGGTTGCGGTCCACCAGCGGAATCAGGCGATAACCGACCTCAAGGCCGATCATGTCGATGGGCGTCACATCGTCCCAACCCAATTCCTTGGTTTCCAAGGCACGCTGGGGCGATGGCAGCAGGTCCTGCTGGCGCTGCGCTTCTTCCTGGGCCTTGAGCTTGGCCTGTTGCTGACGACGCCAGACCAGGTAGGCACCGCCCCCGGCCGCCGCGCCAAGCCCCAGGAAGGCGATATGCGGCATGCCCGGAACCAAGCCCATGACGATCATCAGCGCCGCCGAAACAGCCAACGCTTTGGGCGAGTCGAACATCTGCCGATTGATCAGCTTGCCCATGTCCTCGGAACTGGAGGCTCGGGTCACCATGATCGCGGCGGCGGTGGACAGCAGCAGCGAGGGCAACTGCGCCACCAAACCGTCACCGATGGTCAGCAAGGCGTAGACCTTGCCCGCCTCGCCGGCCGACATGCCATGCTGCAGGATACCGATGAGCATGCCGCCGATAAGGTTGATGAACAGGATCAGCAGCCCGGCGATGGCGTCGCCGCGAACGAACTTGCTGGCACCGTCCATGGAGCCATAGAACTCGGCTTCCTGGGCGACTTCGGCGCGTCGGGCCTTGGCCTGAGCCTGGTCGATCAGGCCCGCATTGAGGTCGGCGTCGATCGCCATCTGCTTGCCAGGCATCGCGTCAAGGGTGAAACGTGCGCTCACCTCGGAAATACGCCCGGCGCCCTTGGTGACCACGACGAAGTTGATGATCATGAGGATGGCGAACACCACCGCACCGACCACGTAGTTGCCGCCGATCACCACCTCGCCGAAGGCCTGGATCACCTTGCCCGCAGCACCGTGGCCTTCCTGGCCGTGGAGCATGACCACACGCGTGGAGGCCACGTTCAGGGCAAGACGCAGCAAGGTTGCCACGAGCAGGATGGTGGGAAACGCAGCGAAGTCCAGCGGGCGCAGGGCGTATACGCAGACCAGCAGGACGACGATCGACAGGGCGATGTTGAAGGTGAAGAAAACGTCGAGCAGGAACGGTGGAATCGGCAACATCATCATTGCCATCATCACCAGCAGCAACAGCGGCACGCCCAGGTTGCCCCGGCCGAGACCAGCCAGGTTGTTTCGGGCGCTGTTGATTAACTGAGTGCGATCCACCGCAAATCCTCTTCAAGCAAAACTTTGACGCCTGAATGGGCGTTTGGCGCTGCCTTTGCAAGAAGCCTTCCAACTTTTGGGCGCGGTGTTTGAGTCGGGCTTTTTGAGGGGGCTTGTTGAATCGCGTGTATATCTGGTGTGGGTGGTGGCGCCTTGATGGCGGGTCACTTTGGTCTTGGCCAAAGCAACCAAAGCCGCTGCGCCCCCGCATACGGCCCGGTGCTGCTGATGGGGCGCAAGTTACAGGCGGTGCCTGGGCTGGCGTTGTTTCATTCAGTGGTTTTTGTGGTGAGCTTTTTGGCCCATTCGCGGGTAAACCCGCTCCCACAGGTACAGCACCCTTCTCAAGGACAGCGGTGAGCCTGTGTGCGGGCTTACCCGCGAATAAGCCGGAACTGCCAACAAATAATTAGCTTGTTTGCCGTGCCGTTGCCTTTGATACGAGATGGTTCAGACACCACCAATCGCGACCTCAGGAGGCCGAGCGGAGGTGTCTGGAGGGGCAGGCGCGCAGCGCCCTTCGGCGGGAGCCGAAGTCGCGAGATGGAGGCTGGCAGAGCCAGCCGGAGGCCGCGAGGGCCCGTAAGGCACCGGAGCGGAGGGAACCCCGGAGCGCAGCGCAGGGGCCGTATGTGGGAGCAAAACGGCTTTGGTTACTTTGGCCAAGACCAAAGTGACCCGCCGTAAAGGCGGAAAGGTGACTAAGCGTCGATGAATCAAACGGATATGCCCACCAACACCAACACCAACACCAACCAATGCAACCCAAAGCGACTCACCGATCACGCCGTAAATCCGGCGGAATCGGCAAATCAGGCTTCAAAGGCTCCGGCGCCTTGCCCTTCCCCGCCCGGTATTGCCGGATCTGGAACACATAAGCCAGCACCTGCGCCACCGCCAGGTACAACCCCGCCGGAATCTCCTGCTCAAGCTCGGTGGAGTAGTAGATCGCCCGCGCCAACGCCGGCGACTCGAGGATCTGCACCTGATGCTGAACCCCGATCTCGCGAATCTTCAACGCGATGAAATCCGTCCCCTTGGCCAACAGCAAAGGCGCCACCCCGCCCGATTCCGGGTCGTACTTGAGCGCCACGGCATAGTGCGTGGGGTTGGTGATGATCACATCCGCCTCGGGCACCGCCGCCATCATGCGCCGCTGCGAGGCTTCGCGCTGCAACTGGCGAATCCGCTGTTTGACCTCAGGCTTGCCTTCCGAATCCTTGTATTCGTCCTTCACTTCCTGCTTGGTCATCTTCAGCTTGTTATGCGCCTGCCAGATTTGGAACGGCACGTCGACCGCCGCGATCAGCAGCAATCCGGCAGCCATCCACAACGCGCTCCACCCGACCACCTGGACGCTATGGATGATGGCTTGCTCCAGCGGCTCGTTGGCAATCGCCATCAATGCCTGGCGATCGCTGGAAAGTACCGCCAGCGCCACCACCAAAATCACGAAAAACTTGGCAAACGCCTTGAGCAACTCAGTCAGCGAGTTCAAGGAGAACATCCGCTTGATGCCCGACAAGGGGTTCATGCGGCTGAATTTCGGCTGCAACAAGCTGCCAGAAAACAAGAAACCACCCAGGACGATAGGTGCGATGAAGGAAATCACGAACAGCATGATCACGATGGGCTGAACCGCCCAGATCGCCATCTTTCCCGAGACCAGGAGCAGGGTTCCCATGGCACTCTCATCCACCACCATGTCGCGGGTGAGAGAAAAGCTCATACGCATCAGGTCCATCAACGTTTCCGCCAGATACCCACCGAATGCCAGCAGGGCCCCGGCGCCAGCGAGGGTCACCGCTACTGTGTTGAGCTCCTTGGAGCGAGCCACTTCGCCTTTTTCACGCGCATCGCGCCGGCGCTTGTCGGTGGGTTCTTCTGTCTTGTCCTGACCGCTCTCGCTTTCTGCCATCTTCAGCGCGCCCTTGCCAGCTCACGCAGCCATTGCAGCGCTTCGCTGGCCAACAGCTGGTAATGGGAAAAAATGTCCGCCAGGGTGACCCAGAAGATGGCCAGCCCCAACACGAGGGTCAACGGAAAACCAATGGAGAAGATGTTCAACTGCGGCGCGGCACGCGTCATGACGCCGAATGCAATATTGACCACCAGCAGCGCAGTGATCGCGGGCAATACCAACAACAGGCCAGCGCCGAGGACCCAGCTCATGCGCCCGGCCATCTCCCAGAAATGATTGACCATCAGCGCACTGCCGATCGGCAAGGTGGTGAAGCTCTCGGTCATTACCTCCAGCACCACCAGATGACCATTCATCAGCAGGAATAGAATGCTCACCAGCATGGTCATGAACTGGCTGACGACTGTCACGTTGACACCGTTGGCCGGGTCAACCATGGAGGCAAAGGCCATCCCCATCTGAACGGCAATGATCTGCCCAGCCACCACGAACGCCTGGAACAGCATCTGCAAGGCCAGACCGAACAGCGCACCGACAATCACCTGCTCGGCGCACAGCAACACGCCGCGCAGGCTCAGGGGGTCGATCTCAGGCAAGGGCGGCAGCCCTGGAACAATCACCACGGTGATGGCCAAAGCTGCATAGAGACGGATGCGCGCGGGCAACATCTTGGTACCCAGGATCGGCATGGTCATCAGCACCGCCGTCACCCTGAAAAACGGCAGGATGAACGTGGCGACCCAGGTGCCAATCTGCGTATCGGTCAGCTCCAGCATGACTGCATCAACCGATCAGCTGCGGAATGCTGGTGTACAGACGGTTGAAATACTCCATGAAGCGCTGCAACAGCCAGGGCCCGATGACGATCAGGGTGACCAGCATCACCAGCAGGCGCGGCAGAAAGCTCAGGGTCTGCTCGTTGATCTGGGTGGCAGCCTGGAACATCGCCACCACCAGGCCGACCAACAGGCTCGGCACCACCAGGATGGCCACCATCATGGTGGTCATCCACAGCGCATCACGAAAAATGTCTACGGCAACTTCTGGTGTCATGCAGGGCTCTCCTTGATGGCGTCAGACGCCACCGAAACTGCCGGCCAGGGTACCCATGATCAACGCCCAGCCATCGACCAGGACGAACAGCATGATCTTGAACGGCAGCGAGATGATCAGCGGCGAGAGCATCATCATGCCCATGGCCATCAGCACGCTGGCCACCACCATGTCGATGATCAAGAACGGAATGAAGATCATGAAGCCGATCTGGAACGCGGTCTTGAGCTCCGAGGTGACGAACGCCGGTACCAGGATGGTCAATGGCGCCTGTTCAGGGCTGGCGATGTCGGTGCGTTTGGACAGGCGCACGAACAGGTCCAGGTCGCTTTGCCGGGTCTGGGCCAGCATGAAGTCCTTCAGCGGCCCCTGGGCCTTGTCGATGGCCTGCTGGGCGGTCATCTGCTCGTTCAGGTAGGGCTGGATGGCGTCCTGGTTCACCCGGTCGAACACCGGGGCCATGATGAACAGCGTCAGGAACAACGCCATGCCGGTCAGCACCTGGTTCGAAGGCGTCTGCTGCAGGCCCAGGGCCTGACGCAGGATGGAAAAGACAATGATGATGCGGGTGAAGCTGGTCATCAGGATGACGAACGCCGGAATGAAACTCAGCGCCGTCATGATCAGCAGGATTTGCAGGCTGACCGAATACTCCTGCTGGCCGTCCGCCCCATTGGACAGGGTGATGGCCGGAATCGACAGCGGGTCGGCAGCCAAGGCCATCGGCGCAGCCAGCAGCAGCGCCAGGGTCAACAATGAGCGCAATGCGCCGGTCATCACTTCTTGTCCTTCTGATCCTTGCCCATCAGCTCGAGCAGCCGCTGGGCGAACTCCGGCGTGGCCGGGCGGGCACTGGCGGGCACCTCCACAGGCTCGGCCAACACGTGCAATGCCTCGATGTTGCCGGGCGAGTGACCGATGAGGATCTGCTCCTTGCCCACCTGCACCAGCAGCAGGCGGTCACGCGGGCCGATCGTCCGGCTGCCGATGATATCGATCACCTGTCCACCGCGCGGTGTCGCGCCCTGCATGCGGCGCAGCAACCAGGCAAGGGCGAAGATCAGGCCGACCACCAGCAACAGGCCGAAGACCATCTGTGCCAACTGCCCGCTGAGGCTGCCGGGTGCGGCCGCAGCGGGTGCCGCTGCCTGGGTGGCCGCGATCACCGTCTCGCTGACGAGCAATGCGCCGAAGGCCATCACGGCCCGCATCGACCCCTTCACTCAGCGCAGCTTCTTGATGCGTTCGCTGGGGCTGATCACGTCGGTCAGGCGGATGCCGAACTTCTCGTTGACCACCACCACCTCGCCGTGGGCGATCAAGGTGCCGTTGACCAGCACGTCCAACGGCTCGCCCGCCAGGCGATCAAGCTCGATCACCGAGCCCTGGTTGAGCTGCAGCAGGTTGCGGATGCTGATTTCGGTGCTGCCCACTTCCATGGAAATGTTCACCGGGATATCCAGGATCACATCCAGGTTCGGCCCCTCGAGGCTGACGTTTTCATTGGGCTTGGGGGAGCTTGCGAACTCTTCCATCGGCAGGCGGCCGGCGCCGGACTTGCCGCTGTCGGCAGCCAGCAGTGCATCGATGTCGGCCTGGCCGGCGTCGCCGGTTTCCTGCAGGGCGGCAGCCCACTCATCGGCCAGAGCCTGTTCCTCCGGGGAGGTGATTTCGTTTTCGTTAGCCATGATGTCCTCGACAGGCATTCAATTCGGAAGGAGCGACCGGCACGCCGTCAGCGACGTTCGATCGGGTCGATGATCTGCAGCGACAAGGTGCCCTTGTGCGAGCCCAGGCGCGCCTTGAACGACGGCACGCCGTTGGCGCGCAGCACCAGGTGCTCGGGCAACTCGACGGGGATCACATCGCCCGGCTGCATGTGCAGGATGTCGCGCAGCTTGAGCTGACGGCGGGCCACGGTGGCCGAGAGCGGCACGCTGACATCGAGCACGTCTTCGCGCAGGGCCTTGACCCAACGCTCGTCCTGGTCGTCCAGGTCGGACTGGAAGCCCGCATCGAGCATCTCGCGCACCGGTTCGATCATCGAGTACGGCATGGTCACGTGCAGGTCGCCGCCACCGCCGTCCAGTTCGATATGGAACGTCGAGACCACCACCGCCTCGCTCGGGCCGACGATGTTGGCCATGGCCGGGTTGACCTCTGAGTTTATGTACTCGAAGTTGACCGGCATGATTGCCTGCCAGGCTTCCTTGAGGTCGACGAAAGCTTGGTCGAGCACCATGCGCACCACGCGCAGCTCGGTGGGCGTGAATTCACGACCTTCGATCTTGGCGTGACGGCCATCGCCACCGAAGAAGTTGTCCACCAGCTTGAACACCAGCTTGGCGTCGAGGATGAACAACGAAGTGCCGCGCAGCGGCTTGATCTTGACCAGGTTCAGACTGGTCGGGACATACAGCGAATGCACGTACTCGCCGAACTTCATCACCTGCACGCCGCCGACCGCCACGTCGGCGGAGCGACGCAGCAGGTTGAACATGCTGATGCGGGTATAGCGGGCGAAGCGTTCGTTGATCATCTCCAGGGTCGGCATGCGTCCGCGGACGATCCGATCCTGGCTGGTCAGGTCATAGCTTTTGACGCCACCGGGCTCGGCGGCGCTTTCGGTTTGTACCAGACCATCATCGACGCCATGCAACAGGGCGTCGATCTCATCCTGGGACAGCAGGTCCTGCACGGCCATTTCGGGCTCCTACTGCAATACGAAATTGGTGAACAGCAGCTGGTCCACGACCGGCTTGCCGACTTCCTTCTGCGCCACTTCCTGGACCACCGCGGTGGCCTTCTGGCGCAGCATCTCCTGGCCTACCGGGCTGCTGGCCAGGGTGTCGAAACCTTGTCCCGAGAACATCATGACCAGGTTGTTGCGGATCACAGGCATGTGCACCTTGAGTGCGTCCAGGTCGGCCTGGTTGCGCCCCTGCATGGTGATGCTCACCTGCATGTAGCGCTGGCGACCGTTCTGGTTGAAATTGACCACGAAAGCCGGCGCCAGCGGCTCATAGATCGCCGCCGCCTTGACGTTGGCCTGGGCAGGATCGACAGCGGGTGCCGACTCGCTCTTGTGCATGACGAACCACGTGGCGCCCACCGACAGGCCTACGGCCAGCAGCAATGCGAGCACCAGCAGGAGGATCAGCTTGAGTTTGCCTTTAGTGGCGGGGTCTTTGACTGCTTCGCTCTTCGCCATGCCAATAATCCGTCGTCCATCGGGGTTTCAAAGAAGGATGACGTGGCTTGAGCAAGTGTTATGCCAGATTTGAGCCGAGCGGGAGCAACCGACAAGCGTAGGAGCTGGTGACGGCCTGAGATGGGCTGCGCCGCAGCCCTCAGGCGTAGTAATCGACGGCGCTGTCGCCGATCACCACCTGATGTTCGACCGGCTGTGCACCATCGGCCAGTTCACCATCGTCCTCGCCACCGGCCGTGGCGCGCCGCGCCGCGACCCCGGACAGGTTCGAACCCTCCTGCTGAGCCTGCTGTTGCTGCTGGCCGCGGGATTGATCGGCAACGTTGACATCAGGCTGGGCCAGACCCTGCTGGGCGAACAGTTCGCGCAGGCGATGCACCTGACTGTCCAGAGCGTCACGCACCCCGGCGTGACCACTGATGAAGGTGACCTGGGTAGACTGATCCGCCGCGACATTGACGCGGATGTCCAGGCGGCCCAACTCGGCGGGTTCGAGTTGAATGTCTGCGGACTTGAGGTTCTGGCTGGACAGGTACATGACGCGATTCACCAATCCTTCGGCCCAGGCGTTCTGGTTCATCGGCAGCGGCTGATGCAGTGGGCTGGGCGGTACGGCATTGGCGGTCTTGGGCGTTGCGGCCTGGGTCAGGCTGGCCAGGCGATTGGCGAAGTCGTCGACCCGCGTGTCGCTGCTGGCGCTCTTGGTATCCTTCAAGCCGTTATCGAGCAGCTCGCTGAAGGCTTTGTCACCTGGCTGCGAGGTGTCGCCTTCGGCTTGTGGTTTGTCGATCAGGCTCGCCAAGGTATTGACGGCTACCTGCCCATCGTCGGGCTGGCCGCTGTCACTTTGACTGGTGGGCGCCGCATGGGCGGAGATCGTCCCTTTGGCCTGTGCACTTTGTTCCAGGGCCAGGCGCAAGGTCGGCAGGTTGGCCAACGGATCGGCCGCAGGGTCGAAATCCTCCACGGCCGGCGCCTGCTCCGACGGCGTCTCGACAGGCGCGGCCTGAGGCTGCACCGCGGCCTGCAGCACAGGCGCCACTGCCTCTGCCTGCGCCTGAATCAATTGCGCGCCAGGCTGGGCATCGGTGACCTGCCCGGCCACGAGGCTGGCATCGAGCAAGCTCGATTCGCTGCTGTCGCTGGTTTGATCGACCATTGGCAAGCTTTTGCCGCCATCGGCAACCGGCTGCGTATCGGCAGGCTCGGTCTTGCCGTCGATCGCACTGTCGGATTTGTCCTTGGCCTTGGCTTGGGTCGCCTTGTCATCACGCCCCTGGCGGGCCATGACCTGATCGAAGCCCCCCGTCTGGGAGCCCGCCGCCTGCGGCTTGTCCGCCGTCTGAGCAGCCGCGCGCGATGGCTTGCTCACCACACTGGCTTGCAGCAAAGGATTGGATGCGACAGGCATTGAAAGGTCTCCGCGCCGAATAATCGTGAATCGTCCAGGCAAAGACAGGCAAAAGTCGCGCCAGGTTGCTTCAACCTGCGGAAATACGCGCGCGCTCGGCGCGGTAGAAGCGCTGAACCTCGAGATACTCCTGGTCGATCCGGTTGATCAGGTCCTCGATGCCATACAGAGAATGCTTTCGCACACGCTCCTCCAACTGCCGACACAGCTCGGCCAGGCCCACCGCGCCCATGTTGCCGCTGCTGCCCTTGAAGCTGTGGGCCGCCAAGCCCAGCTCCTCGGCGCTGCGGGCCCCGTGCAATTGGTCTAGGCGGCGCTCGGAGTCTTCCAGAAAAGTCTCGAGCAATTGCAGATACCCCTCCTCCATGACCTCTTGCAGGTCGCTGAGGATCTTCGGGTCGATATGCATGTCAGCCACTTGCTCACTCCTTTGATCAAGTCCATGGGGCCTGCTTGCGCAGGGTCCGGCGCCAGCTGCTCACCAACAGAATACCACCCGCGCACAACGTCCACCCTCAAGCCACTCGGCGCTCTGGCTGAGGCTGCGCACCAGGTTCAGTCCGCGCCCGCTCAACCCCTGGGCCTGCCGCTGGCTGGACAGCACCTGGGCAACGTCGAATCCCAGGCCGCTGTCGCGTACGTCGATCTTCAGACGCCCGCCCCTGGCCCAGGGTTCAACTTCCAGATCGATTCGCACGAAGCCGTCATCCTGCCGCGCCAAGCGAAGGCTACGCTCGCGGTAGTAGTCGGCAAATCCTTGGGCGTCGTGCTTGAGACGCGAATCCAGGCCAAGCACCCCATGTTCCAGGGCATTGGCGTACAACTCGCTCAGGACCGTGTGCAACAGGCCACCGTTTGGCCGCAGGCCATGGATCTCCTGCAGCAGTTGAACGAGGTATGGCACGGGATTGAAACGTTTCAAGCTTTCGCCACGCAATTCGAAGTGCAACGACCAATGCAACGGACCAGAACGGCTGGCCTCGCTGTCGGGCACGGCCGCTGGCGCCTGCCACTGGGGCTCGACCATGGACACGTCACACAGGCTGATATCGTCCCGGGGGCGCCCGCCAAAATGCTCCAGTGCTTGCATCAACTCCGGCAGCAACTGCGCCGGATCGCGATTGGCGCGCAGCACCTGCTCCAGGCGCTGCACGCCGAATAACCGCTCCTGGTCATCGCAGGTATCGACCACGCCATCGGAAAGCAGCAAAAGCCGCTCGCCCACCGCCAGCGGCAACACCTCGGTGCTGTCATCGAAGCGCTCTGGCGAGAGGATGCCCAGTGGCAGGTGCCTCGATTGCAGCGTGGCCAGCACCTCTCCTGTAGCGGACAAACGGTAACCATCCGGCATGCCGCCGTTCCAGACCTCCACCGTGCCACGTTGATAGCTCAGGTCGAGCATCAGGGCGCAGCAGAACATGTCCACTGGCAGGATGTGCTTGAGCTTGGCGTTCATCTCCCGCAGCGTTTCTGCGACACCATGACCCTTGGCGGCCATGCCGTAGAACACCTCGGCCAAAGGCATGGCGCCAATCGCGGCGGGCAAGCCATGGCCGGTAAAGTCGCCCAGCAGCACATGCAGGTTGCCGTTGGGGGTATAGGCCGCCAGCAACAGGTCGCCATTGAACAGCGCGTAGGGAGATTGCAGGTAGCGAATGTTGGGCGCGCGTAGGCATCCGGCATGGGCCACCTTGTCGAACACCGCCTTGGCGACCCGTTGCTCGTTGAGCAGGTGATGATGATGCCGGGCGATCTGGTCTCGCTGCTCGAGCACCGTGGCATGCAACCGACGCAGCCGATCCATGGCGCGGATCTTGGCGCCGAGGATCACCGCGCTGTAGGGCTTGGCCATGAAGTCGTCGCCGCCGGCTTCCAGGCAGCGCACCAAGGCGTCCTGCTCGTTGAGCGAGGTGAGAAAGATGATCGGCACCAGCGCTTCGCCGGCCAGCGCCTTGATCCGACGCGCCGCCTCGAAACCGTCCATCACCGGCATCAGCGCATCGAGCAGCACCAGCTGCGGCCGCCGTTCGGCGAACAGCGCCACGGCCTGCTCGCCGTTTTCCGCGGTGAACACTTCATGACCCTGGCGCCGGACGATCTGCGCCAGCAACAACCGGTCTGCCGCACCGTCTTCGGCGATCAGCACGCTCAGCGCCCGTTCGGCCGGCATGGCGACGCTCAACTGATATCGAACAGTTTTTCGAAATTGGAGATGGCGAGGATCTTGCGCACGTCAGGGCTGGTGTTGATCACGCTGATGCAGGCGTCTTCACCGCCCTCATGGTCGCGCAGCAACAGCAGCATGCCCAATGCCGAGCTGTCCAGGTAAGTGGCGTCCTTGAGGTCCACGACCACTGAGTCAGGGCGGACGGGTTGTCGTTCGTAGGCATTGCGAAATTCTTGATGCCTGCCGAAGTCAAACCGCCCTTTGACGGTGATCGTGAGTTTTTTCTCGTCCTGTGAAAAATCGGATTCGACAGCCATGCCAGCGATTCCTTCGATGATGATGGCGAATGCGATCCTAGTAGGTTTAGCAGGCGCTACCGGCAATCGCAAATTGGCGCAGATGCCAGCAAGACGGTTACAGGTGATGATGACGCGGCAAACGCTGGGATAATTCATCCAACAGCTTTTGCTCACGCTTGTCTTCCGCCCGCCGGGCTTCGTCGAGATATCGCTGCACCAGCTTGCGCAACCCCTCGACCCGCGCATGGGCCTGCTGCCAGATGCCCCGGGCATTGTTGAGGTTGTTCTGGTGCCAGGCCAGGCTCTGGCGCTGCTGAGTCATCGCCGTTTCCAACTGACCGAGAAAGCGTTGGTAGTTGACAAGCCAGTTGCCGTTAACCCCCTGTCCGCCGCGGTTGATCCACTGCAACTGATAGTCTTCGCGAAAACGCTCAAGCTCGGCCAGCTTGGCCTGGGCCTGGGCCAACTGCTGCTGGAAGTGGCCAAGGCGCTGGGCGGCCTTGCGCTCGGCCTCCTCGGCCATCTCCACCACCGGCGCCAGGCGCGCGGCTCGACTGGGCAAGGCCATGACCTATCAGCCGCCTGCAGGCGAAGCGAAGATGGCGCCGAGCTGCTCGCGGCTCTGGGCCATGCCGACGTTTTCCTGAAGGCCCTGACGCAAGAAGCCCACCAGGCTCGACTGCAAGGCGATGGCCTGGTCGGTCTCCGGGTCTCCGCCTGGCACATAGGCACCGACGCTGATCAGGTCGCGGCTTTGAGACAGGCGCGACCACAACTGCTTGAAGTGCTGGGCTTGGCGCAGGTGATCCGGATCGACAACTTGGGGCATGACCCGGCTGATGGACGCTTCGATATCGATGGCCGGGTAATGCCCTTCCTCGGCCAACCGCCGAGACAGCACGAAGTGGCCATCGAGCACGCCGCGCGCCGCATCGGCGATAGGGTCCTGCTGGTCGTCACCTTCGGACAGCACTGTGTAGAAAGCAGTGATCGAGCCACCGCCTGGCTCGCCATTGCCCGCGCGCTCGACCAGCTTGGGCAGTTTGGCGAACACCGAAGGCGGATAGCCGCGGGTCGCCGGCGGCTCGCCGATGGCCAGGGCGATTTCCCGCTGGGCCTGGGCGAAACGGGTCAGCGAATCCATCAGCAGCAGAACGTTCTTGCCTTTGTCACGGAAATATTCGGCAATTCGCGTGCAGTACATCGCCGCGCGCAGGCGCATCAGTGGCGCATCGTCGGCAGGCGAGGCCACCACCACCGAGCGCTTGAGCCCTTCCTCACCGAGGATGTGCTCGATGAACTCCTTCACCTCGCGGCCCCGCTCGCCGATCAGCCCGACCACGATGATCTCGGCCTCGGTGAAGCGCGTCATCATGCCCAGCAATACCGATTTACCCACACCGGTACCGGCGAACAGGCCCAGACGCTGCCCACGCCCCACCGTGAGCAGCCCGTTGATGCTGCGGATACCCACGTCCAGCGGCTGGCTGATCGGGTCGCGGTTGAGCGGGTTGATGATCGGGCCGTCCATCGGCACCCAGTCTTCGGCTTTCATCCCACCTTTGCCATCCAGGGCACGCCCGGCACCATCGAGCACTCGCCCGAGCATGCTCATGCCCATGGGCAGCCGACCGCTGTCGTCCAAGGGCACGACGCGCGCCCCGGGCGCGATACCCGCGATACTGCCCACCGGCATGAGGAAGACCTTGGCGCCGGAAAAGCCCATGACCTCGGCCTCGACCTGCACCGGGTGGTAGCTGTCGTCGTTGATCACCAGGCAGCGACTGCCGACTGCGGTGCGCAGGCCTTCGGCCTCCAGGGTGAGGCCGACCATGCGCAGCAAGCGCCCCTCCACCACCGGTTGGTCCGGTAATTTAACCGCCGCCGCATAACCGCTCAGGCGCTTGCCGAAGCTGGTGCGCTCAAGACGCATCGCCATGCTCCGGGATGCTTGTTTCCAGCTCAAGGGCAAGATCCGGCGCGGCCGGGTGCAGGGACTGGTCGTGCAATTGGTCGAACAATTGCGCCAGCGCCTTTTCCAGGCGCGTTTCCATGGTCGCATCGATGCGGCTGTGCAGCGTTTCGATCCGGCAACCGCCAGGCAACAGCGACTCGTCCTCGAGCAGCTTCCAACGCTCTTCGTGGCGTTCGCGCAGGGCCTTGGCCAGCTCGAAATCCTGAGGGTTCAGATGGATGCGGATATTCTCGGCGCCCATGGGCAGCAGCTTGAGCGCCTCGCGCAGCACATGGGTTATCTGGCTCGAATCGCTGCGCAGCTCGCGACCGATCACCTGACGAGCCATGTGCGCCACCAACTGCACCAGGCCACGCTCGATCTGGGTGTCCTGTTCGGCGATAGGTTCGAGCAGTTGCCCCATCAGTTGTTCGAGGCTGGCCAGCTTGGCCGCCAAAGCCACCTCGGCCTCCTGACGCACTTTCAGCTGGGTACTGTGGAAACCTTCGCGCTCACCGGTGGCGAACCCTTCGTTGTAGGCCTCCTGACGGATCGCTTCGAGCTCTTCGAGGGTCAGTGGCTGGACTTCCTCCAGCGGCACCTCCTCGATCTCTTCCTCGACGATCTCAGGTTCCGGTTCAGGCTCCGGCTCTGGCTCCGGGTCGAAGCTGGGCAACGCCCAGACATCGACGCCCTCAAGATCGCGGGCGCGGATCAGATCGCTGAGGTGTTCATTGGTGGACATGTCAAAACCTCATGGCTACGAGCTGCACGCTTGCAGCGACAAGAAAAGGCCATACGCTTTTCTTGCCGCTCCAAGCGTGCCACTTGCGGCTTAAATCATTTCTTCGGCGCCTTTGCCGCCAAGCACGATCTCGCCGGCCTCGGCCATACGCCGTGCGATGGTGAGGATTTCCTTCTGCGCCGTCTCCACGTCGCTGACCCGCACCGGCCCCTTGGCCTCCAGGTCGTCGCGCAGCAGTTCCGAGGCGCGCTTGGACATGTTGCGGAAGATCTTGTCCTTGACCTTCTCGTCGGCGCCCTTGAGCGAGACGACCAGCACGTCGGAGGACACCTCGCGCAGCAGCGCCTGGATGCCACGATCGTCGACGTCGGCCAGGTTGTTGAAGACGAACATCAAGTCTTCGATCTGCTCGGACAGGTCGCCGTCGATATCGCGGATCGCATCCATCAGCTGGCCTTCGACCGAACTGTCGAGGAAGTTCATGATGTCCGCGGCGCGCTTGATACCGCCCAGGGTGGTGCGCGCGGCATTGGAGTTGCCGGAGAACTGCTTCTCGAGGATCTGGTTCAGCTCCTTGAGCGCCGCCGGTTGCACGGTATTGAGCGACGAGACGCGCAGGATGATGTCCAGGCGCACCTTGTGGTCGAAGTTACTCAGCACCTCACCGGCTTGGTCCGGGTCCAGGTAGGCCACCACGATGGCCTGGATCTGCGGGTGTTCGTAGCGGATGACATCGGCCACGGCACGCGGCTCCATCCACTTGAGGCTGTCCAGGCCACTGGTGTTGCCACCCAGCAGGATGCGGTCGATCAGGCCGTTGGCCTTGTCCTCGCCCAAAGCCTGGTTGAGCATCTTGCGGATATAGCCGTCGGAGCCCACGCCCAGGCTGGTCTGGTCGCCGACGATTTCGACGAACTCGCTCATCACCTGCTCGACCTGTTCGCGATGGACGTTGCCCATCTGCGCCATGGCCACACCGACCCGCTGCACTTCCTTGGGCCCCATGTGTCGCAGGACCTGGGCGGCGTCGGTCTCGCCCAGGGAGAGCAGCAGGATCGCCGCCTTGTCGACGCGGCTCAGCTTGGCGGTAACGGCTCGGTTGTCACTCATCGGCGTTGATCCACTCTTTCACGACCTGGGCCACGCGACCCGGGTCTTCGGCCACCAGGCCTTTGATTGCGTTCAACTGTGCTTCATAGCCCTCGCTCGGGCTCGGCAACAGAATGCTTTGCGGGCCACCCAGGGTGACGCGGTCGTTGGCCAGTTCGCCATCCAGACCGATCATCCCGCCCAGCTCCATGTCGCTGTCGGTGGCGGCCTGCTTGCCGCCACCTGTGATGTTGTTGAGCACCGGACGCAGCACACCGAATACCAGCACCAGGATGAACACGACACCCAGCACCTGCTTGACGATGTCCCAGAACCAAGGCTGCGAGTAGAACGGAATGTCCTCCAGCTCCGTGCCACGGTCAGCGGAGAACGGCACGTTGACCACGGTCACGCTGTCGCCACGGCTGGCATCGAAGCCCACTGCGTCCTGCACCAGGCGAGTGAAGCGCGCCAGGTCCTCGGCACCCCATGGGGCGCGGGTGGCTTCGCCGGTGGCGGCGTCGACCTTGACCTGGTCGTCCACTACCACGGCCACCGACAGGCGCGTCAGGCGGCCCTGCTGCTGACGGGTGTGGCTGATGGAGCGATCGAGCTCGAAGTTCTTGGTGGTCTGCTGACGCTTGTCAGCCGGGTAAGGCGCCAACATCGGCTGGCCAGTGGCCGGGTCCATGATCTGTTGGCCATTGGCGTCCACCAGTGGCTGGCCTGGCTGGATCGCACCGGCAGGCGGCGCCGAGGCGGTGGCATTTTCAGGCGCCGAGGCACCGGCCGGCGGCTGGTTGCTCAGGGCACCGGGCACGCCTTGCGGGGGCTGGCTGCTGGAGCGCTGTTCATTGACCGACTGCTCGCTGCGAAGCGCTGGCTGATCTGGGTTGAACTGCTCGGAGGTGGACTCGACCGCGCTGAAGTCGACGTCGGCCGATACCTCGGCCTTGTAGCGGTCGTTGCCCAGCACCGGCTGCAGGATGTTGTGCACACGCTGGGTCAACAGGCCTTCCATGCGGCGGCTGTAGTCGAACTGCTTGCCGGCCATGGTCAAGGCGGTGTCCTGCAACTGCTCGGAGAGCAGGTTGCCCTTCTGGTCGACCACGGTCACCTGGGACTTGTCCAGTTCCGGCACGCTGGTGGCCACCAGGTTGACGATGGCCATGACCTGGCCGGCCTCCAGGGCGCGTCCCGGATACAGCTCGACCAGTACCGATGCGCTGGGCTTGCGCTCGTCGCGCACGAACACCGAGCTCTTGGGAATGGCCAGGTGGACACGGGCGGCCTTGACGTTGTTCAGGCTCGATACGGTACGCGCCAGTTCGCCTTCAAGGCCCCGACGGTAGCGGGTGGCCTCCATGAACTGGCTGGTACCCAGGCCCTGCTCTTTATCGAGAATCTCGAAGCCGATGTTGCCATCGCTTGGCGCGACACCGGCAGCAGCCAGCTTAAGGCGCGCGCGGGAGAGATCGTCGGCCTTGACCAGCAAGGCGCCGGAGTTGGGCTCCACGCGGTAGCCGATGTCCGCGGAGGCCAGGGTGTCCATGACCTGCTTGGCATCCAGGCCCGCCAGGCTGCCGTACAGCGGCCGGTAGTCCGGTTGCTGCGACCAAAGCACCACGGCGAAGCCGATCGCCACGCTCGCGGCCAGTCCGACCAGCAGGCCGACCTGACGCAGCATGGGCATCTGCGAAATGTTTTCCAGGAACGACATGCCGAACAGCGGCGGCTTGGGCGCTGGCGGACCACTCTTGGCGGGGGGATTGTCGACGACTGCTTCAGCCATGGCTCACTCTGTCCTCAAACCGGCATCTGCATGATGTCCTGGTACGCCTGGACCAGTTTGTTACGGACCTGGGTCAGGGCCTGGAACGACACGGAAGCCTTTTGCGAAGCAATCATGACGTCAGTCAGGTCAACACTGCGGATTCCACGGTCATCTGGCCACCCATTCCATGAGCATCTGACCACCGATTCCATGGTGATCCGGCCACCCATTCCACGCGTATCCGACCACTGATTCCACGGCCATCCGGCCACTCAACCGGGCAGGCAGTAACGCAGGATTTCTTCACTACCATCGACCTCTTTTTCGAAGCAGAGAGGTCGTCGTGGAGCGTTTATCCATGCGTAAGATTCGCGAAGTACTTCGTCTCAAGTTCGAGGTCGGGCTATCGGCTCGCCAGATTGCAGTCAGTGTGCAGGTCGGTCGTGTCACCGTCGGCGATTACCTCTGTCGCTTTGCCGCCAGCGGCCTCAGTTGGCCCTGTTCGTTGTCCGATGCGGAGTTGGAGCAGCAGCTGTTCCCGCCATCGCCGGCGGTGCCCAGTGAGCAGCGGCCACTGCCTGATTGGTCTTGGGTGCACGCCGAGCTGCGTCGCCCCGGCGTGACCTTGGCGCTGCTCTGGCAGGAGTATCGCCTCAGCCAGCCGAAAGGCTTTCAGTACAGCTGGTTCTGCGAGCACTACCGGGCCTGGCAGGGCAGGCTGGACGTGGTGATGCGTCAGGAGCATCGCGTCGGCGAGAAGTTGTTCGTCGACTACGCCGGGCAGACGGTGCCGGTGATCGACCGCCACAGCGGCGAGATCCGCCAGGCGCAGGTGTTCGTCGCGGTGCTCGGCGCATCCAGCTACACCTTCGCCGAAGCCACCTGGTCGCAGCAGTTACCTGACTGGCTGGGCTCCCATGCCCGCTGCTTCGCCTTCCTCGGCGGCGTGCCGGAGATCGTGGTGCCGGACAACCTGCGAAGCGCGGTGAGTAAGAGCCATCGCTACGAGCCGGACATCAACCCCAGCTACCGCGATCTGGCCGAGCACTATGGCGTGGCGGTGGTGCCGGCGCGGGCACGCAAACCGCGCGACAAGGCCAAGGCCGAAGTCGGCGTGCAGGTGGTCGAGCGCTGGATCCTCGCCGCGCTGAGGAACCGCCAGTTCTTCTCCCTGGATGAACTCAACAGCGCTATCGCCGGGTTGCTGGAGCGGCTCAACCGACGACCGTTTCGCAAGCTGCCGGGCTCCCGGCACTCGGCCTTCGAAGCCCTGGATCGTCCAGCGCTGCGCCCACTGCCGGAGCAGCCCTACGTCCATGCCGAGTGGAAGAAGGCGCGGGTGCACATCGACTACCACGTCGAGGTCGATGGGCACTACTACTCGGTGCCGTACCAACTGGTGAAGAAACAACTGGAAGTACGCCTGACAGCGCGCACGGTGGAGTGCTTCCACGCCAATCAGCGGGTGGCCAGCCACCTGCGCTCAGCGCACAAGGGCCGGCACAGCACACAGGCCGAGCACATGCCCAAGAGCCATCGCGAGCACGCCGAGTGGACGCCGCAACGGCTGATCCGCTGGGCCGAGCAGACCGGACCGAACACCGCCGGCGTGATCGGCCACATCCTCGAACGGCGCATCCACCCGACTCACGGCTACCGGGCCTGCCTGGGCATCCTGCGCCTGGGCAAGACCCATGGCGAAGTGCGTCTGGAGCTGGCCTGCCGTCGCGCCCTCAGCCTCGGTGCGTGCAGCTACAAGAGCCTCGAATCGATCCTGCGCCAGGGTTTGGAAAGCCTGCCGTTGGCTCAAGCCAACCTGCCCCTGCTGCCGGACGACCACGCCAACCTGCGCGGCCCCGGCTACTACCACTGAACCCAAGGAAACTCACCATGCTGCCCCATCCGACCCTGGACAAGCTGCAAACCCTGCGCCTGCACGGCATGCTCAAGGCGCTGAACGAACAACTGAAAACCCCGGACATCGACAGCCTGAGCTTCGAGGAACGCCTCGGCCTGCTGGTCGACCGCGAGCTGACTGAACGCGACGACAAGCGCCTGAGCAGCCGCCTGCGCCAGGCCCGGCTCAAGCACAACGCCTGCCTCGAAGACATCGACTACCGCAGCCCGCGCGGGCTGGATAAGGCGCTGATCCTGCAACTGAGCGGCGGCCAGTGGCTACGCGACGGCCTCAACCTGATTATCGGCGGCCCCACCGGCGTGGGCAAAACCTGGCTGGCCTGCGCCCTGGCCCACCAGGCCTGCCGAGAGGGCTACAGCGTGCGTTACCTGCGCTTGCCGCGCCTACTGGAGGAGTTGGGCCTGGCTCACGGCGACGGGCGCTTCGCCAAGCTGATGAGCAGCTACGCCAAGACCGACCTGCTGATCCTCGATGACTGGGGTCTGGCCCCGTTCACCGCCGAACAGCGTCGCGACATGCTGGAGCTACTGGATGATCGCTACGGCCAGCGCTCGACCCTGGTCACCAGCCAGATGCCGGTGGACAACTGGCACGAACTGATCGGCGATCCGACCCTGGCCGATGCCATCCTCGACCGCCTGGTGCACAACGCTTATCGGATCAATCTGAAGGGGGAATCGATGCGCAAACAGACGAAGAAATTGACGACACCGAGCGCCTCAGACTAACAATGCAACCCCTGCGTCGCTGCGCTCCGACTGCCCGGCCGGATGGCCGTGGAACAGGTGGCCAGATGGCCGTGGAATGCCTGGCCAGATGAGAGTGGACTGGGTGGCCGGATGGCGTGGAATCCGCAGTCAACACCGCTCTTGCCGATCTCGAAGGCGTTGGACAGCTGGGTCGAGGCCTGCTGTACCTCATTGACCTTGCCGATGGCCTGGCCGAGCATGTCGGCAAAGCTGCTCTGGCCAGGGGCCAGTTCAGGCGCGGCAGCGACCTTGGACTGGGACATGGCTTCGGCCTGCATGGCCCGCATGTCCAGCATCAGACGATTGAATTCAACACCTTGGGTCATGGACTTCTTCTCTCCGGCGGCCGCATTTTTTTGACGCTCATGCAGCGAATGGGCTGGAACTAGCAACAAGAGTGCCAGCCCTGCATGCGACCTTTAAAACTGGTTTCAGCCGTACAGGCTGGCTTCGACGTCGAACCCCGCATCACGCATCTGCGCAAGCTTGTAGCGCAGTGTCCGCGGACTGATACCCAAGCGCTCGGCGGCTTCCTTGCGGCGGCCACGCTCGGCGCGCAGGGTGTCGATGATCATCTGGAACTCATGGCGACGCATGTCATCGCCCAGCCCCCCGGATTCGGCAGGTACCTCGCTCACGGCCACCGCAGGTACCGACAAGGCAATGGCACCGGCCAGACAGAAATCCGCCGCCTCGATCACCCCACCCTGCTGCAGGATCAAGGCGCGCTGCAAAGCGTTGTCCAGCTCGCGCACATTACCCGGCCACGGATGCCCTTGCAGGCAGGCTCGCGCCTCGGCGGACAACCGCACCGGGGCATGCTTCATCTTGGCCACATGGCGCGCCAACAGGCGCTCAGCCAGCGGCAGAATGTCGGCGCTGCGCTCGCGCAGCGGGCGCCAGGCGAGCGGGAACACCGACAGGCGATAGTAGAGGTCCTCACGGAAGCGCCCGGCGGCGACCTCCTCGGCCAAGTCTCGGTTGGTGGTCGCCAGCACGCGGATGTCCAGGGCGATCGGCTTGCGCCCACCCACCCGCTCCACCTCACGCTCCTGCAGCACGCGCAGAAGCTTGGCCTGCAAGCCCAGGGGCATTTCGGAAATCTCGTCGAGCAACAAAGTGCCGCCATCGGCCTGCTCGAACTTGCCGGCCTGGGCGGCAATGGCCCCCGTGAAGGCGCCTTTCTCATGGCCGAACAACGTGGCTTCGAGCATATTGTCGGGAATGGCTGCGCAATTGATCGCCACGAAGGGCTGCGCCGCGCGCGGCGATTGCTGATGGATATAGCGCGCCAGCACTTCCTTGCCGGTCCCGGACTCGCCGGAAATCAGCACGGTCGAATCACTGCGCGCCACACGCGCGGCCAGCTCCAGCAATTGCCGGCTGGCAGGCTCACAGGCGACCGGCCCCTCTTCATCGGCACCGCCCACGCGCCCGGCGGCATGACGCTCCACCAGGCTCAGCAGCGCCTTGGGCTCGAACGGCTTGACCAGGTAATCGACAGCGCCCTGGCGCATGGCCTGCACGGCACGCTCCACCGCGGCGTGGGCAGTCATCAGCAACACCGGCAATTGAGGATGCTGGGTACGCAGCTGAGCCAGCAACTGGTGCCCATCCATGCCCGGCATGTTCACATCGCTGACCACCAGGCTGAAGGACTCGCCAGCCACTGCCTCGAGCGCCTCCTCGCCACTGCCCACCGCACGGTAGGCGAAACCGCCGATTTCCAGGGTATCGCCCAAGGCCTGGCGCAGGACACGATCGTCCTCGACCAGCAACACCTTGATCGTCATCACGCCTCCCCCATCGCCGGCCCGCCGATCAACGGCAGCACCACGTCCACACACGTTCCTCGGCCGACCTTCGAGCGCAGCCGCAGACTACCCTGGTGCGCCCGCACGACAGCCTTGACCACCGCCAACCCCAAGCCGGTGCCGGTGGACTTGGTAGTCAGGAAGGGCTCGCCCAAGCGCGCTAGCAGATCGGCCTCGATGCCACAGCCGGCATCGCTGATGCACAAGTGCAGGGCCTGATCGCGCCGGTACAGGTGCACCTTCAGGCGCGCCGGCCCGGTGCTGGCTTGCAAGGCGTTTTCGATCAGATTGAGCAAGGCGCCCACCAAGGTGTCGCGATTGCACAGCAGCTCACCGAGATGGCTGTCGCATTGCCAGCGCACGCTATGGCCTTGGACATGGGTTTGGGCTGCCTGCTGCAACGCCTGGAACAAAGCCTTGGGGCTCATGCGGTCGCCCAGCGGCAGTTCGCCGCGAGCGAACACCAGCATGTCACGGACCTGATGCTCCAGCTCGTGCAGGCGCTCCTTGAGGCTGCCGGCGAAGCGCTGGCGGGTTTCTTTGGGCAATTCTTTTTCTGCGTCGGCCAAATGGCCGGCATAGAGCATCGCCGCCGACAATGGCGTGCGGATCTGATGGGCGAGTGAAGCGACCATGCGCCCCAGCGACGACAATCGCTCATGGCGGGCCAGTTGATCTTGCAGGCGGCGGGTTTCGGTCAGGTCGTTGAGCAGCACCAGTTGCCCGGGCTCGGCATCGAGCGAGCGCGTTGCGATGGACAGACGCCGGCCGTCACGCAACGAGATTTCATGGCCGTCATCCTTGCGCGGAGCGAAGCTGCGGGCGATCACTTGGCGCCAGAGCTCTCCGACCAATGGCTCGCCCAGCAACTCGCATGCCGCCGGGTTGGCCTCGCGCACATACCCCTGATCGTCGATGACGATCACCCCGCCGGGCAGCAGGTCGAGCAGGTTCTGCAAACGATTGGCCAGGCGCTCTTTTTCATCCAGCTCGGCCATGCGCTGAGCACTGACCACGGCCAATTCACCCTTGAGCTGGCTTACCCGAGCTTCGAGCAGGCTGTAGGACTCACTGAGCTGATCAGAAACCTGATTGAACAGGGCGAACGCCTGCTCCAGGCCCTGACGGCTTTCCTGCTCGACCGAGGTGCGGCCGTGCGCGTCGGGGGTTCGGGAGATGTGGGCGACCTGGGGCATCATGCTCTCTCGCGTGGCTGACCGTCATAAAAACGGTGTGTTGCCAGCGGTGTAGCAATAGCCGTGCCGGGTATAAGGAAATGCCGCGACCTTCATCGCAAGGCGGCGTTGCACCACCCGGCTGCAGAGGGCTTGCCGGCGCGAAGGCTGCAAAGCAGCCCCGCTTGTAGAAAAGCAGAAGGCGTCAACCTTCTGCCTGATCGTCACCTTCTCGACGGCTCATGCCGTACTTGCGCATCTTTTCCACCAGCGTGGTGCGGCGGATACGCAAGCGCTCGGCGGCTCGCGCGACGATACCGTTGGCGTCGTCCAATGCCTGCTGGATCAGGCCCTGCTCGAGGTTGCCCAGATAATCCTTCAGGTCCAACCCTTCTGGCGGGAGCATGGCGCTGCCGGAGAAGCTTGGCGCGTGACCGTTGATCGCCGCACGTTCTTCCAGATCGCTGCGCAGGCTGTCGACCATCTGCTCGTCTTCGTCATCGACGTAACGGAATTTCTTTGGCAACTCGGAAACCCCGATCACCCCGTACGGATGCATGATCGCCATGCGCTCGACCAGATTGGCCAGCTCACGGACGTTCCCCGGCCAACCGTGACGGCACAGGGACATGATCGATGCTGAGTTGAAACGGATCGAGCCGCGCTTCTCGTGCTCCATGCGCGAGATCAGCTCGTTCATCAACAGCGGAATATCCTCGACTCGCTCACGCAGCGGCGCCATTTCGATGGGGAAGACATTCAAGCGGTAGTACAGGTCTTCGCGGAAGGTCCCTTCCTCGATCATGGTCTCGAGGTTCTTGTGGGTCGCGGCAATGATGCGTACATCAATGCTCTGGGTCTTGTTGCTACCGACCCGCTCGAAGGTGCGCTCTTGCAGCACACGCAGCAGCTTGACCTGCATCGGCAGCGGCATGTCGCCGATCTCGTCGAGGAACAAGGTCCCGCCGTTGGCCAGCTCGAAACGCCCGGCGCGGCTGGTGATGGCCCCGGTGAAGGCGCCCTTCTCATGCCCGAACAACTCGCTCTCGAGCAACTCGGCCGGAATCGCCCCGCAGTTGACCGGCACGAACGGCGCTTCGCGGCGTTTGGAGTGGTAGTGCAGGTTGCGCGCCACCACCTCCTTGCCAGTGCCGGACTCACCGAGAATCAGCACGCTGGCATCGGTATCGGCCACTTGCTGCATCATCTGGCGCACATGCTGGATGGCACGGCTGGTGCCGACCAGGCTGCGGAACAGATTGGGTTCGCGCTGGCGGCCGCGCTCGCGGGCCTGGTCGTACATTTCACGATAGACCTGGGCACGGTGCAGCGAATCGAGCAACTGGCTATAGCTCGGCGGCATTTCGAGATTGAACAGAACGCGACGGCGTAGGTCTTCCGGGAAGTCCGCAGAAGAAATTTCACCTAAAAGCAGAACCGGAAGGAACTCATCCCATGCAGCCACTGTCTTAAGCAGCCCAAGGACACCCGCCGGAGCATTCACGGTCCCGATCAGTACGCACAGCACATCGCGACTCGACGACAAAGAAGCAACCGCCTGCTGCCAATCATGGCTGGAGCAGGAGAGGTTTTCTTCGCCTAGAAAATTCAGGACCACCGCCAGATCGCGGCGGCGTTCGCTGTCGTCATCGATCAGGAGGATCTTGGTTTCACGCCACATGCGTTAGCAACTTCCCTAGTCATTTCGACGCCCGCAGGCGTGCTCGACATCATTCCGACTGAATGATCAGTGCTCGGACGTCTGATTTTGCGAAAACAGTCACTAGTTAAGTCAAAAAAACGCACACAGTCAAATTAATGGCGCGCGATTTTTTGCACCCCTCCAGCGTCAACTGAAGAGATGGTATACCTTTGCGGCATTTTTCGCCTGACGAATCTGCGTCATCTCGTCGACTATCGATTGACGTTCGCCACTTGCAATATCAATAAGTTGCCGATAAACGCCCAGCAACTGCTCTAGGCTGCCCTTTACCGCATCTTCGTTGAGCGAGGCCTCCGCCAGCACGTCATCGACGCAAATTCGGCACTCCAAGTCGAGCTCGCCGATCGCATCCCAATCACGACTATCCAATGCCGCCAGCAGCGCCTCACGGGTCTGCTCGATACGCTCGATCACCTCGCTCATTGCAACCTCTCCCGAATCAGTCTGCCGGCTGCTGATCGCCGATCGCGTCCCAGCCTTCCTTGACCGTGATGAGCAGACGCGCCACCTCATCAATGATCGCCGGATCGTTCTTGACGTTGGCTTCGACCAGGCGACGGCTCATGTAGCTGTACAGGTTGTCCAGATCGGTGAGGCTGTCGGCATGGTTTTCAAGGTCCAAACCTTCGCGCAACCCGCCGATGATGTCGATGGCCTTGCCGATCAGAATGCCGCGCTGAGGGACGTCGTTGCGCGCCATGGCGCCCTTGGCCTGGGCAAGACGATCGAGACCACCCTGCATGAGCATTTGTACCAGACGGTGCGGACTGGCCACGGAGGTCTGCGCCACACCATTGACTTTCTGGTATTGCCGGAGGGCCAACATCGGGTTCATGGATCTACCTCGTTGCAGCGAAAAAGGTTGCGTATACCTGTGTATCGTCGCGGCGTCAAAGAACTTTAGCTATAAAGCCAGAAGCCCGGGGCATCCTGTAGACGCCGCCGGGCTTTTTAGTGTCCGCCTGAAAGGATCAGGACTTCTTGGCCTGGGCGTTGATCGCTTCGAAGATCGAGGTGATCTGGTCGGCTTGGGCTTTCATCTTGCCCAGGGCGGTGTCCAGGGCGACGAATTTCTTGGTCAGGGACTCGGTCAAGGACTCAGTACGACGATCCAATGCAGCCTGCTGGTCGCTGAGGTTCTTGGCAGCCTTGTCGAGATTGGACTTACGAGTCGCTAAGCTGCCATCGGTGGCGTTGTACGGGTCAATGGCCTTGTTCATCCGCTCAAAAATGCCGTTGGTACCCGTGAACAGCTCTTGCACCTCAGTACCAAGCTTCTTGTCGTTCATTGCCGCGCTGAACTTGACACTGTTGAATTCGAGAGTGCCGTCCTTCGTAGTATTGACACCCAGCTGACTTAGGGTAGTCAGCTTGTCGCCCGCCCCAACCTCAGCAAGCACCTTACGCATGTCCGCAAGCAAGGAACGTGTAGTCGGGTCGTTGGTCAAGGGACCAAGCGATTTCACTGTACCATCGGTGTTTTTGGTGGGCGAGGTCAGATCGGTGATGGCCTTCTGCAAGGTGTTGTAGGCATCCACAAAACTCTGGACCGATTTCTTAAGCCCATCGTTATCAGCAGAGACCGTCAGCGCCGTTGGCGTTGCGTTGTTGCTGGCATCCTTGGCACTGACGCCCGTGAGCTCCAGGGTCAGACCACTGATGGCGCCCTCAACTTTGTTGGTCGCGCTCTTAACGGTCAAACCGTCGATGGTCAGCTCTGCATCCTGTGCCTTGGCAGTGATGAAGCCCGCACCATCGCCCGACATCTGCGTTCCGCCATCGATGATAAGCTCGGGTATGCCAGAAACGGAGAGATCGGTGTTTGCCCCTGTGGTGGTGGAACTGAGGACCAGTCTCGAACCGCCACTCTCGTTGATGATGTTGGCGGAGATGCCGCTCGCCCCCAACTCCTTATTGATCTGATCGCGAACGCTCTGCAGCGTAGCGCCATCGGCAATGTCGAGTTTGTAGGTCTTACCGCTAGCACCTTGACTAATGACCATCTGGCCGGCCGTGATTGGCGTACTGGCGCCGCCCGCTTGGCTCGCACTGGCAACCTTGGAGCTGGTGGCTAGCTGTTTCACCGCGATGTCATAGCTACCGGCCACTGCACTGTTGCTTGACGTGACCTTGACCACCGACTCGTTCGCCGATTTGGCCATAAAGGCATTGAAGGACGGAGCATTGCTGTCGTTGAGCTTCTTCATGGCGTCCTGGAACGCCGTGAGGGCACTGCGCAGCGAGCCAATACCCGAGATCATCGCGCTATTGTTGCTAGTCTGCCGGGCGATCTGCGCTTGCTTGGCGGCAGTATCAGCGCCCACTAGCGCCTTGACCATCGCACCAATGTCGAGACCAGAACCCAAACCTACGCTGGATGTAATCGGGCTTGCCATGCTGTTGTCCCTCTCGTCAACGCGTCAATCCTGCTCCGCAGAACCAACATGATTCACATCAATTGCTCGCCGCCGGTCAAACCTTGGCGTCGAACAGAACACTTTTGACATCGCTCAGACTATGGGCTATTCGCAGGGCCTCTTCCGAGGGAATCTGACGGATCAGCTCACCACTGTCGCTGGCAATGACCTTGACCACGATTTTGCCGGATTCTTCATCAGTAGAGAATTCCAGGTTACGTCGGGTTTCTTTCAAAAATTTTTCGATTTCCGCGACGGCATTCTTCACATCGTCGACGCCCTGCACCTTGACGGGGTCGCCCTTCTTAGCGTCGTCGGAAACTTCTATAGGCCGGACAACCGGCTTTTCGTCGACCTGCTCGGTTTGGCGTGTCGCCTGATAGGACAGGTTCAGCTTGAGGCTCATGTCCATCGTCACCACCTCACAATGAAAAGGCGGGGAAGCGCCACAGGTGCACTCCCCCGCCGACAACTGTCAGGCAGATTAGCCCAGCAGCTTCAGGACTGCCGACGGCAGCTGGTTGGCCTGGGCCAGAACCGAGGTGGAAGCCTGCTGCAGGGTCTGCTGCTTGGTCAGCTGGGCAGTTTCAGCAGCGAAGTCGGTGTCCTGTACACGGCCACGAGCAGCTTCGGCGTTCTCGTTGATGTTCTGCAGGTTGTTGATGGTGCTGGTCAGACGGTTTTGGGAAGCACCCAGATCAGCACGAGTGGTGTTGATCGCTTGCAGAGCGTCATCGATTGCGCTCAGGGCCGCAGTGTAGTTGGCCTCCATGCTACCGGTACCAGTACCAGTGGTACCGGTGATAGCCTTGCCAGCCAGACCGGTCAGTGCAGCGCCGGTGCCAGTGGTCTTCATCGCCGAGCTCAGGCTGATGGTGATCTGGTTGTCGCTACCGGTGTTCGAGCCAACCTGGAAGGTCATGACGCCAGAGGTGCCATCCAGCAGGTTCTTGCCGTTCAGCTGGGTGCTGTTGGCGATACGGTCGATCTCTTTCAGCATCGACTGGAACTCTTTGTCCAGAGCCTCACGGTCTTTGTCGCTGTTGGAGTCGTTTCGAGCCTGAACAGCCAGTTCACGCATACGCTGCAGAATGTTGGTCTGCTCCTGCATCGCACCTTCAGCAGTCTGAGCGATGGAGATGGCATCGTTGGCGTTCTTGATCGCCATGGTCTGACCGCGAATCTGCGAAGTCATGCGGGTAGCGATCTGCAGGCCAGCGGCGTCGTCTTTGGCGCTGTTGATTTTCAGGCCGGAGGACAGACGGGTCATCGAAGTGCTCAGTGCGTCGGAAGCACGGTTCAGGTTCTTCTGAACGCCCAGAGAGGTAGTGTTGGTGTTAACGGTCAAAGCCATGACGAATTCCTCGTTGGATTGGGTACTACGGCTTCCGGCCTTGGCAATTCGCCGGGGGTGTGGCCTAGAGAACCTTCGTAATGTTTATCGTCGTCAGGGCAGTTTGCTTTAGGGCCTTTTTCGTTTTTTTTTGCTGGCACCATGCCAGCCCAATGAAATCAAGCAGTTGACGCCAGAAAATCGCCGTTAAAAATAAAAAGCGCCGACCGGAACCCGGTCAGCGCTTTTTCATGCCACTACCCCTTAGTCGTTACGCTCAAGGATGGCAGACCCCCACGATAGGCCTACACCGAAGCCACTAAGTGCGACACGCTTGCATGGCGAATTCAGCACGTATTTCTCCAGCAAGAGCGGGATGCTTGAGGAGACCGTATTGCCCGTCTCGACCATGTCCTTGACAAACTTCTCGCGCTGCTTGCCCTCATTGAAACGCTGAGAAACAGCATCGACGATCGCAGCACTGCCCTGATGCAAACAGTAGAGATCGATATCGTCAGCCTGCAACCCGCTCGCCTCGAGCAACTGTTGCAGGTGCGCCGGAACCTTGACCAGTGCAAAGTTATAGACTTGGCGACCGTTCATGAAGAATTTGCCGTCGGTCGTACGCAGATGCTCTGCCCCTGCCCCATCACTGCCGAATAGCGACTTGCCCAGTTGCCAGCTCGCATCTTCACCCATCCAAGTCGCCGTGGCGGCATCACCGAACAGCATGGTGGTGTTACGGTCTTCCGGGTCGACAATCTTCGAATAGGGGTCGGCGGTGATCAGCAACCCATTCTTCAGACCTGCCGCCTCCATGAACCCCTTCAGGGCATAGATGCCGTAAACATAGCCGGAGCAACCCAGCGAAATGTCGAACGCTGCGATGTGGGTCGGCAGTCCGAGCTTTTGCTGGACGATAGCCGCGGTGTGCGGCAGCCCTTCAGCGTCGCCGTTCTGAGTGACGACAATCAGCGCTTCGATGCTAGCGGGGTCGAACCTCGGATTGGCTGCAAACAACGCCTTGGCGGCCTCGACACACAGATCGGAGGTTTCCTGCGAGGCGTCCTTGCGCGGCAAGAAAGTCGAGCCGATCTTGCCGAAAATGAAATCTTGATCTTTGCCGAATTTCGCACCTTGGGCGTAATTGTCGACGCCCTCCACAGGTACGTAACTGGCGATGCTTTTAATGCCAATCATTGTGGCTTCCCGGTAGACATGGCGGATAGTGCGGGATTGGCCCTGCAATGCAGGCCGTGCAAGCCTCGTCGACGTGGCTGCCCGCAGACTGAATAGATTAGAGATGCACGTTTCGACTGCCAAGTCACGGTTATACGACCAAAGCATCGGACGCGGCAATGCCGCGCCCGATGCTCACATCTTAAGTGGGGAGCCAGGCGTCGCGCCAAGCCTGTAAAGTGACACCTTCAATCAGTCCATCGGCCAAGACCGCATCGCGTAACGCATCCCCTAGCATGGCGCAAGCATCCAAGTCCGACAGATGAAGCCGGATAGCCTCTAGCCATGCTTGCGTCTGGTTGGGCACGCGTTTGAAGGGGTAACCAGCATACGATTGGTAGCTGGGCGCATCGGTGCAGATGACGGGCACACCGCAAGCGCCCAACTGCAGTAGCCGCACGTCGCTATTAAGGTCATTGAACATATTCTGCTCACGCGGCAGCAACGCCAGATCCAGATTCAATCCGGCCAACATCGCGGGGTACATTGCTTGCACTACCATAGGCTGAAAATGCCGCACACAGCCGCGCAGCTCTTCCGGGCAGTAGCCGTAAAACACCCAATCCACTTCATCCGCCAATGCCTTGATCACTTCCAGAATCGGCGTCAAATCCCCCATCCCCGAACCATCGCCTATCCAACCAACACGTGGTCGAGCCGATACCCGCCGTAGGCCCGACACCCCTCTCCAAACGGACGCCGGCAAACGCGTTGGCAATACCTGGATATCACCATGCAGGCCAGCATAAAGCTCCGCCATCGCTGGCGTGGCCACAATCAGGCGGTCGATATGGGTAAGCCCCCGATGCAAATATCCGAGCATATCCCTGGCCTGAACCAGACGGCTTCCCCGAAGTGGCGGCACCAGGGTGTGCCCCAGGTCCAACACTCTGAATGCGCGCGAGAACATGTGCATCTGTTGCATAGCTGACAAGCGTGTCTCGCTCAGGTGCTGGTGCATGACGATGACATCAGGCTGCACCCGCTCCAGCTCCACCACCGATAGCGGTTGCATACTCACCATTCCGTCGATCACGCCGCTTTCGCGTAAAGCGTCGAATGGATGAACGGTGCGCAGCCAAGCATTCTCAGCAAAGCCTCCGGGATGCGCGATCACTTTGGGTAATACCGTCCGCCCCACATCTGGGCGACGTATACATTGCCCTGAGGCAACCCTGAAACCTTGGGCCCTCACCAGCGAGAAGCCGCGGTTGTAGGCGGGGTCTTTTGCCAACACCGGCAACCAGCGCCGATACATGACCGCTTGCTCATCCTCCGTGCCCGCGTCGGTTGCCGCAGGCTCCACGACCAGCTGCGTCCAAGGGGTGAAAATATTGAGATATCCAGCCTGCTGCAGTTTGAGGCATAGGTCGACATCAGCCCAGCGAGCGAACAACGGGTCCTCATCGAAGCCGCCCGCTTGCAGGAACAAATCACGACGTAACAGCATGCACTGCTGACTGAGAGCCGAAACAGAGTGAGCCACCTGTAAGCGGTGCAGGTCACCCGTGTCCTGCATGCCAAAGCCCTCGAACGCCGGGCCGGCGACGCCACCGAGCCCCAACACGTAGCCTGCGTTGTAGATCTCACCGGAAGGAGTCAACAATTTGCCACCTACCACGCCCACTTCCGAGCGTCCGGCATGATCTAACAAATGATCCAGCCAGTCCTTCCCCAGCTCCACCACCGAAGCGCCGAGCCAGACCAGATAGTCGCCGCGCGCCTCCTGTGCCGCTAGATTGCATAGCCGCAGCCACGGCACCCCATCTGCGAAGGACAACACACGCATCACACCACCAGCTACTCGCTCGACGGCCTCAAGCCAGGCGTGTACTTCTGCATCCAAGTCCAATGGAGCGATCAACAAGATCTCCAGGCTCGGGTGTCGGGTCCGCTCCAGCAGCGAAGTGATGCAACGCTGGAATTGCGCCAGCGTCCCACGAAGCGGAATCACTATGCTCACCGATGCCTGGAGGTCGCTGCCATAACCAACGTGATAGTGTCCTGCCTGGTGGGCGACAACCTGCGCCTGAGTGAAACCGCGAGCCTGCAGATGACGCTCGATTGCAGCCTGCTCGTCGGTACAGATATGCGCCTGAGCCTGCTCCCGCACAAGTAGAGGTTCGGCCAGATGTACGACACTACCTAACCCGAACTGCTCAAGTAGACGCAATTGGTAATCCAACTCGAAAGCTTTGCCGCTCCTAGGATCGAAACCGCCCAGTTGCAGCAACGCCTCACGGCGCAGCAGCCAATGCGCCGACATGCCGTACGGATACCCCAGGAGCAAGTCTAAGTTCAGGTCTGGACGCAGCATCGGCTGAAGCCGGCCATTGGGCGCCCTAGACACCTCGTCCAAGTAAAGAGCCTTGCATTCGTCCGACAATCCAACGAGCTCACGGGAAATGAGCAACAAGGCGTCATGGCTGAACGCCACACCAGCTCGCACGATTAGCTGCCAGCCTGCCGCAGACTGCTTTATCAGCGCATTGAGCATGTCGCCAGCAAGCCCGCCTTGCCAATGCACATGGCGCATGGCGACACCGCGGGTTTCGCAAACACGCCAGGACGGCGCCAACACCGTCACCGCCAGCGTATCGAGTGGGCAGCCGTCAAGACTGGCCAAGGTACGCAGCAATGCCGAAGAATCCGGAGCCTCATCGAGCACCAGAATCTCCAGTACCGGTAGTGCCGCGCGTTCATCGCTAGTGATCAGCTCGAAACGACGTTTGGCTGCTCGCTGACGTTCTTGCAACCAGGCAGTCGGTGATTGCGCGGTTTCAGCTGGCAGCAGCTCGCACGCTGCTGCCTGGGTAGTGGCAATGAAGCGGTCTAGTGCAATCCAGAATTCTCTCTGTTGCTGCAGCAGCCGCTCGCGCGCCAGCCCGAGGGTACTTCTGGCTCGAGCGAGCTCCTCGGGCTCCAGGCTCCAAGCCACGCCATAACTCTTGCTTTCCTGGATGGAAATCTTGTTTGCCACCCACTCGCTTGGCAACACCACCGCCAGGCAACCGCAGAGCACAGCTTCGGCCGCCAAGCCGGAAGACTCACCGCAGTAGAAATACTCACATTGCTGGAAAAGATCGGAAAGCGCCTCCCAGCTCTCCGGCCAGGTGGACGTGATTTCGACCGCATCCTCTGGCAGCAAAGCGGGATCTATCGCTCGCTGTCCCCGGCCGCGGTAATAACAGACCTTACCCGGGATGCGCTTTCCAGGGTCATCACCGGGACGGAATATGCTCAGGTCGAACGCTGGCAAAAACAGCACCTGATCCGCCGACATGCCTGGTTGCACTAGGTCTCGTGTGTAGGCATAGAGAATGTCGTTATCGCCATAATCGCCAGTGCCGCGAATGAAACCCGGCTGGTTCAACAGGTAGCGAACCACCACATTGCCCTGCAGCGGATTGCCATCGACAACCTCCGGGTAAATGACGATCGGCTCCAGCCCAACCGCTTTGTGCTGGCGTTTAATCTCTTCGCTCAGGAAGGGAGTGAGAAGTTCGGGGTGTCCCTGGTCAGAGCAAATATAGGCCTCCTGACCGGACCGGTTGAGTGCATCGCAGAGCATATGCATGACCCGAATACCGGCGGAACTGCGGACATAAGACCAAATATAGATGTAGTAAGGCTGAGGACGCTTGGAAAAAAGTTCACGCATCGGCATCGCCTCATGAGCGAAATGGATAGGCCTGAGATTGGGGGGGCATGGTTCAAGACATCTAAAAATTTCTATTACGCCCAAGCGGTCGCGCCCATCGGGCCATACTGTCGATACACTCGTCCAGCGTGGTCCAAGCCTCCAGTCCCAAAGCCCTGGCCCGGCTGATGTCCGGTACGTAAAACGACCTGGACGCACCCTCAGGTCGTCCCAGGATGCGCAGCGGCTTGTGTGGCGCGATTCGAGCGATAACTCTGGCCGCCACTTCGGCGATGCTCACCGCGTGGTCAGAACCGACGTTATAGGCTTGACCGGGTTCGCCGCGAACAAGCAGCCACAACAGCCAGGCTGAAAGATCGGCACCATGCAAATAACTGCGGACTGCCTCGCCACTGGAATTGAGCACGATCTGCTCACCGAACAGCGCATCACGCACGAAGTTACCGATGGCAAAATGCGCATCAAGTGGCAAACCCGGTCCGGCGAAAGCGAAACAACGGCTCATGACAACTGGCAAACCGTGGACCTGGCTGTACAAGGCGGCGAGTGTTTCCTGAACACGCTTGCCTTCGCCGTAGGCGCTGCTGGCTTGGTTGCTGGGACAAGCACCGGGGTGATCTTCGCGAACGCCTCGACCATCGGGCAGCCCACCGTACTGGGCGCCGGAACCTGTGATGAGCACCCGCTCGCAGCCGCTGTCGACCGCCAGGTCGAACACTCGACAAGCACCCTCGGTGAGCGTCTGCAGCAGCTCCAGGGGGCGCGCATGCGCAGCGGCCGAAGTGTCCGCCGCGGCGTGCACGATCATCTGTACCGGACGCCCCGGCAATGTTTTTAAATGACGAATGTCGGTTGTTAGCCAGTTCAACCAAGGACAATCGCGATAACCGGGCAACATCGCCAAAAAAGCGTTGGGATTGCGCGAAATCAGAGTGACCTCGATGGTGGCCCCCTGATGATTTAGCAGGTTTATCAGTGCCAAGAGCCAACGCCCGAAGAATCCAGTCCCGCCAGTAATCAGCAGGTGCCGTCCCTCCAGTGCTTGGCGAAGTTCGCCAAGCACTGGCAAACGCAACAGCTCTTCACGCACCTGTCCATCGTTGCGCGGATCAAAAGCATTCAACATCATGCCAACCTCACCAGCACCCCTATCACCTCAGCCTGACGCCACCCCAGATCAACAGGCAATAGATGGCTATCCACCCGTTTCAGGCCACAGCCCTCGATCAGTCGCTGCAACGCCAACTCGGTGAAGAAGTTAATGTGTTCATGCCAGTGACGCTTGCTGGCAGCCAACGCCAGGCTGCCAGGCCGTTCACGCATGAGCCCTTCATGCGGTACTTCAAGATAGAGCAAGGTATCGCGGTCCATGGCAGGCAGCATTTGCTTGATCAAAGCACGGGGAGACGGTACGTGCTCGAGAACTTGGCAACAGGTGATCAAATCGTAGCGGCCACGCGCCAATTGCTCCGGCCCAATGGCTTCGGCGCCTTCAGCTAGTTCGACGGCAGAAATATCATGAACATGCAATAGACTGTGTCGCCCCCGAAACGGCGTATTCAGGCCGCTACCGCCACCCCAGTCCAGTACGGCGGGCCGCTCCGGCAGATGGGGTGCAAGCCAGCGCTCGATATCGGCGATGTACGCCTCACGGCCCTGATAGTGTTCGGCAATAGCAGCATAACCCGGCTCGTACTGTTCGCGCTCACGGGTGTATTGAGCACCCCGATAGCCGCTGTACAGTGCTGCCATCTGGGCATCGGAGAAACGGTAATCGAGGAACAGCGCACCACAAGCCTGGCATTGCAAGGAGTTGCACAGGGTATAAGCCATCCCAACGCGCAAGTCGCGCAAACCCCATTCGGCGGTAATTTCCACCGGTTCGTGATCGAATACCCGTTTGGCGACGAAAGGCATCAACACCGCAGCGGACTTGTCCAAATGGACGCTATCACAGCAGATGCAGGCCCTAGCGATGAAGTCGGAGGGGCTCACCATGTGCTTCGCCCTCCATCAACCACTAGGTTTGCGCCGTTCATGTAGGTAGAGGCGTCCGAGCAGAGGAATGCGATTGCACCGCGATACTCATCGGCCTCAGCCATGCGCCCGAGGGGGATTAATTGGGTCAGCCGACTGAGGAAAACATCGTTCTGTCCCGCGAATACCCCTCCTGGCGACAGGGCATTGCAACGCACACCTTGTTCGCACCAGTAGGTAGCCAGGTACTTTGTCAGACCGATGAGGCCATGCTTGACCACTGAATAGGTGACCGGCTTGACTGGTTGGTTGTCGGCGTCGCGATCCTCAAGCCGATATAGCCGCTGGTCAGGTGCAATGACCCCAAGGTCTGAGGCGATGTTGACGATCACACCCCGGCCCTGGCTCGCCATTAGGCTGCCGAATACCTTGGCGCAATTGAACGCCCCTCCCAGACCGACATCCAGATCCAGCCGCCACTGTTCCCATGGAAAATGCTCAAGGCGCGAGAAGTCCTGACCATCGGTGTTTTCCACTTTGGGGTTACGGGCTGCGTTGTTGATCAGGATGTCAACACGGCCTAAGCGCTGCTGCACGTCGTACGCGGCAGATTGCACGCCCTGCAGATCGGTTATGTCAGTGACCTTGGTGAACGCTTCGACACCATATGCCTCGTCCAGGCGCTCGGCGTTGCGAGCCAAACCTTGGGCGTCGATGTCAAGCAGCACGGGCCGGCCGCCAAGGCTCGCGATGGTGGCGGCATGCTGGTAACCGAGCAACCCAGCGCCACCAGTGATGATCGCCACGCGATCGGCAAGACTGAACAGGGCATGCATATCACTCATCTACCATCACCTCATCCAGACGGACCTCCCGTTGAGCCTTCAACGACTTTAAAGCGGCCAGAGCCAGACGCAGGCTTTGCACTCCGTCGGTCAGATCGACGACTGGCCGTTCACCGCTGGCCAGACACTCGAGGAAATGCCTGGTTTGAGCCAGAAACATGTCGTTGCGCACGAAGCCGGTGAAGGTATCTTCCTCACTGAGCTCGCCTTGGGCGTCGTATACACGCAAGCGATTGGCCAGCAGATCCATTTCAGCGATACCAGTATCACCGGCAATTTTGAACAGGCGAACCGGGGGGCGTTGCAGGAAGTCCTGATGCAACAGCACCGGGAAACGGCCCGTCTCGCCCTGGTAGCGAAGCAGCGACGACACGCTGTCTTCGACGTCAATCTCAAGACCACTCAACTGGCCACCGTGGCTGGTAATGCTCTGCGGCAATCCGAAGAACCAATAAAGCAGGTCCATCTCGTGGATTTGCGACAGCACCACACCGCCGCCTTGATCGGCCCGCGCCGCGTACATTTGCCGATAGTCTTCGTAGCGGTGCCAATTTGGCAGGTACTCACCGATTTCAGCGCGCACGCTAAGCAAACGACCGAAGAAACCGCCGTCGAAAAGCGCTTTCATGCGCTGCAGGCCGGGATGGAAGCGAAAGTTGTAACCGACGTGGAACAGTAGACGGCGCTGACGTACTTCGGCGAGCAACTCGGCAACGCCGTGCAGGTCACTGGCGAGCGGTTTCTCCATGAACACCGGCACGTTGGCCTTGACACAGGCCAGGGCAACCGGCACGTGCAGAGCATTGGGATTGCAGATGAATACGGCCGCAGGCGCTGCCGCTAGGGCCGCATCCAGGTCGCGATGTACGGTAATGGCGTAGTCCGTCTCGAGGTTGGCCCCCTCGTCAACGGTCAGGTTGTCACGCAGTTTGATCGTCTGCCCACGTACGCGGAAAGCATGCACTTCCAAACGCTCGCCAAGCAATTGACGTAAGTTTCGCAGATGGCGTTGGCCGATCCCGCCCAGGCCGCAGAACAGGATTCTCATAAGCGCGCCTCCGCTTTTTTCTCAAGCAAGGCAACGCCACGCAGCCACTGACAGGCAAGGTCTGCCATCTGCGCGAGCCAGCGCACTTCGTCACCCGCCTCGCCACGGGCGACTTGCAGCACAAAATCGCCGCGATAGTCAAAGCGGCGCAGCTGTTCGAGTAACTCGGCAAAGTCGGTATCACCCTGCCCCAGCGGCACGGTGCTGCTACCGAGCCGGCGGTCCTTGATGTGGAAGCTACCGATGCGTGCACCGTAGGCGGCAAATTCTTCACGCGGGCAATAGCCCAGCGAGGCACTATTGCCCGCATCGTAGTTGACCAGTACTAGAGGGTGCTGCAACCGCGAGAGGAATGTAGCGAAGGGTTGAGGCGCCAGGTCGGTTTCCAAGTGCAGCTCAACGCCATGACGCTCTGCGTCAGGTAGCACCTTGCACAGAGCGGCAATGATCTGCTCACGCTCTTGCTCGGTGCGCATACTAGAAGCATCGACAAACGGCAGCACTACGCGTGTCACGCCCATTTCCGGGCAGATCCCAAGCAGCCATCGCAAACGCTCGAGTAAGGCCTCGTGTTCGATGTCACTGCAACGCAACAGAGGGCAGTCCATGAAATAGTCGGCGCAGATCGACACCACCGAGACCTCATGTGCCGTCAGTGCCTCACGTAGTTGCGCACGCCCTTCGGCTGTCTCCAGAGGATTGGCCCCCTCGCCATACAGGTCGTAGATCCACTCGATGCCACGCAGGCCGGCCTCGCGAACACTCTCTATTTCGCGCATCCAGCCCTCGCGGGGAAACGACTGGAAGCGCCCACCCTCGGGCGCGCCAAGACGTCCTTGCATAGTGTATAGGCCGGCATCGGCGTACTGGCTCAGGTAATCGCTCATGTCAGTCATCCACTAGCGCAATCAACATGTTGGCCCGCAGCTCATCGGGCTCGAGGAAGGGGAAAAGGTCCTCCAAGGGTCTGGAGACCATCACACCGTTGTGGCCGATACGCGAGGTCACTCGCGGACCGATAGCCTGGTCCGGTTCAACCATCACTTCGCAGAGCACTGGTCCTTCTTGCGCCAGCACTTGGTCCAAGGTGGCCCGCAGATCAGTTTCGCCGTTGATTCGCACGGTCGGCAGACCGAAGGCCGCGGCCAGCGCCGAAATGTCAGGCAAAGTCAGACCAGAGTCCGGGTCGCACCCAATCGTCTCCTTGAAATAACCACCTTGAGACGCACGAATCGATGCGTAGCCGTTATTGTTCAGGACAAAATATTTGATTGGCAAACGCAACCGGCGGACAACTTCGAGTTCCTGAATATTCATGACGAAACCGCCATCGCCGTCCACCGATATAGTGCGGCGCCGTCCGCTGCCTAAGCAGCCACCGATCGATGCCGGCAGGCCGTAGCCCATCGAGCCCAGACCACCTGTAGCCACCGCACGCTGGCCACGCTTCAGACGCACGGCCAGCCAGAACGTATCCAGCGCGGCGCCGGAACTGCCCGGGATGATCTGGTCGCCCTCCGCCATGGCATCCGACAAAGTTTCGGCGAATACATAGGTGTTCACATAAGTGCTTGGCTTGCGGTACTCCGGTAACACCACCGGGTAACTGTTCTTCCAGGCGGTGCAACGCTCAATCCAGGCGGGATAGGCATACATCCCTTGAGCGGTAGCTTGAGCCAGACCATCGATGAAGGCTTTGGCATCGCAGATGAAGCGCTCGTCCGGCATGTCGCCGAGCTTGGCAATCTCGGCAGGGTCGATATCCACAACCACGATACTGGCTGCCCGCGCAAACTGTGCACGGTTGAAGCCGGTGATGGAGAAGTCCATGCGGCACCCGATGGCTAGCACCAAGTCAGCGTTCTGCACGGTGAAATTTGCCCCTCGGGCAGCCACCGTCCCACAACGACCGAAATACAACGGGTGGTCGTACTCCAGCAGGTCAGCCCCGATCCAAGTGGTCAGCGTCGGGATGCCAAGTTGCTCGACAAGATTGCGCAGGCTGTCTTCGGCCGAAGCGCAGTGTACGCCGTTACCTACCAGCAACACCGGGCGCTGTGCCTGCTTGAGGCGCTGCGCCAAGCGCGCCAACGCCGCACCATCGGGCTGCGCCAGCTCACCGACAGGCGGCTGGTAGCCCTGCAATTGAGCGGGATCGATCTCGGTAGCCTGCACATCCAGGGGCACATCCAGCCATACCGGCCCCTTGCGCCCGCTGTTCATCAGGTACACGGCTTTTTCCAGCTCGTAGCGTACCTGCGAGGGATCGAGCAAACAGACCGCGTACTTGCTCAAGGGTCTGACCACACTGACGATGTCCAGCTCCTGGGTACCGAGCTGGCGCAAGCCGGTGTCGCCCTTGAGGTCTGCACGCTTGACCTGCCCTGAAACGAACAGCATCGGCGTGGATTCGAACCAGCCGCCGGCCAGGCCGGTTAGAGCATTGGTTGCACCGGGCCCAGAGGTGACCAGGCAAGCGCCGAAGCGGCCGGAGGTACGTGCATAACCTTCGGCGGCAATGGCCGCACCCTGCTCGTGCAGCATGCTCACCGCACTCAGCCGCGGCTGACGGAGCAAGGCGTTGTTCAGGTGCATGGCACCGCCGCCTGGGAGGAAAAACACATGCCCTATGCCCTGGTCGGCAATGAATTGGAAGATATAGTCGGCAACGCGCATAGGGCTTTACTCGGCACTGTACTGGGAGGGAAGACGGTCTGCGGGCACAGCGTATAGAACCAGATCCCAGCCTTCAGCAAGGTGCGGTCCAAGGCTGAAGTGGTAACCCGGATAGTAGCCGTGCAACTGCAGCAGGATGCTCCAGAGGTGCTCCTGCTCGTGATACACGCACACAGCAATAACAGGATGGCGCTCACTGATCAGGCGCTGGCCGCCCGCCAAACACTGCGGCTCAAAGCCTTCGATGTCGATCTTGATGAACGTAGGCTCCGCAATGGCCTTAGCAAGATCGTCGAGCGTGGTCACCTCAACGCGCTCGCTACCGCTACCGACTCGAGCGGCAGGCCCGCCGCTGGCTTCGATGAATATTTCGCCACGGCTATCGCCCACCGCCATTGCATGAGCATAGAAGCGTTCCCGCCCATCGAGCCTGGCTAGTGTGGCGCACAACGCCGCATAGTTGGCCGACGAGGGTTCGAAGGAGTGGATCTGGCTGAACGGACGCCCGCTGTTCAAGTAGCCTTCGACGGAATCACCGTTGAATGCGCCGATGTCATAGACCACCTCATCGGCCCGCTCATTGCAGAACGCTGCATCGAAATAGATCGCCCGCGGCGAAGCCGGGGGCAGCAAGTCGTAGTCGAGGAACAAGCGCCATTGCACATGATCGACGAACAGCTGCCGTGACGCCTCGTCACCGAGCAATGCGTAGGCTTGTCGGATTTCATCAGCTTTTGCGACAACTTTTTCGGGCAGGTCGAGCGAATAGTGCGGCAGGAAACTTTGCGGATAGCGCCATGCCAAGTGCCCGAACAGTGCGATACGCTCGAAACCCAACGCCTGCAACGGGCCGAGGCGATCTTGCATACGGTCTGTGGCTTCCCCGCACCAGATGGTAGCGATCAGCCCTGGGAGTTCACCTGGGTGCTGCTCCACGTATTGGGCCGGACCATACACCTGCAAGCCAAGTATCTCACTGCCCCAGAGTTTGGGGTTGTTGTCGATGAACGCCAGGGGATGCAGCCCCATGCCTTGTAGCACCTTGAGCGCCTTTTTCCCTAGGTTGCCCGCACCGAACAGGATGAAGGGTTTATCCAACCCTCCCAGCAGTTGGTCAAGGGTCTCGAACTGGCGGCGGCGGATCGCTTCGACAGGCTCACTCAGCAAGCGCTCCAGACGGTCATTAAGGTGGTCAATTGTCATCTATGGCGCCTCACAATGATTCGAGGTAGCGCAATGCCGACCAGAAGCCGGCACCGTGGTCCTTGTGGCCCTGCCAGACTTCGGGAATGAAGCTGGCATGCCGATTGTTGACAATCTGCGCCCAAGTGGCAGGCCAATCGATGTCTCCAGTGCCCATCAGCACGCCCTCGCCATTGGTGCCCTTGGCATCGGCCACATGCAGATGTGCCGAGTACGGCAACAGCAGCGCCAACGCCTCCTGGAAGTCGAGGCCGAAGTGGAAACAGGTCATCTGCAGGTGTGAAAGGTCCAGGCACAAGCGCAGACCATGCTCACGGGCCTGGGCCGCCAATTCCTCGGGCATCATGAAGATGTTCTGATGGCGTTGACCGCCAAAGTGCCAAGGGAAAGGCGCCATGTTCTGTGGGATGAGTTCGGTGCCGCTGAAGTCGATCCGCGCACAGGACTCATAGAAGCGTTCGTACAGCTCCGGGCGCATGGCCAACGGGCGCGGTGCGTCGGCCGAGAAACCGCCGATGTTGGCGACGATCAGGCGAGCATCGGCATTGGGGAAGAACTCGCCCATCTGCAGTGTGGCGTCCACCACACGCTGCAGGTTGTCGATGGATCGTTGGCGGTAGGCCAGGTCATCGGCGACCAGATCCAGCAGCTCGCTGTTCTCGAACAGCTCCGGCGCATGCACCACCAGTCGCGAACATTCGACCGGTGCAAGGAACGGCTGCGGCTTCAGGCCCAGGTCACGGTACGAGAGGTGGAACTCGAACAGGTCTGGCTGGATGCGTCGACGGTAATCCAGAAAATCGTGATAGCGCACCGGCACCCCCCAGCGGATCGGTAGCTGGAACGCCAGTTTTTCCTCGGCCTGCTGCGCTTCGAGGTCGCTTTCGAACAGGAAGTCGCCCTGGGCGATATCGCGCTGGGCCGGCTTACCCAGCAACTCTGGCAGGCGGTACGGCGCCAAGCCCTGGCCAGGGCTGGCGATGCGCAGCATATCCTGCGTCAGGACACTGCCACGGGCGATGTCGCAAGAAGCAATCACGCTCTTGCCAAGATTCTCGCGGTTGAGCAACTCACCTTGGCTGGCATGGCGGCCTGGCCCCTGCCAGGGCAAGGCCAGTTCCAGTTGACGAATGCCGTCGACCAACTGACGGAACTCGGTAGGTTCCAGGCTGGCCAGATGGTCCGGCCCTTCCATGTTGCGATCCAGGGTGATGTGGCGCTCGACCAGCTTGGCGCCCAGCGCGACAGCCCCAAGGGTGATGGCAATACCGCGCTCATGACCGGAGTAGCCCACCAGACTGTGCAACTCCTGCAGGCGGCGCAGATAGCCGAGTTGAATATCGCTCTCCGGAGCAGGATAGGCGCTGTTGCAATGCAACAGCGCGAAAGGTGTACCGAGAGCATTGAGCTGTTCGACGGCACGAATGATCTCGTGCTCGAACGACATACCAGTGGAGAGGATCAACGGCTTGCCCAGGCTCGCGGCCTTGGCGATCAGGTAAGGGTTGCACAGGTCCGCCGAGGCGATTTTCAAGGCCGCCACATCGAACGAAGCCAGCGCATCGACACTGGGTTCGTCCCACGGCGTGCACAGGTAGGTGATGCCCCTCTGCGCACAGTACTCACGCACCTGGCGGTGCTCGTCGAGACTCAGCTCGACTTTGTCCAGCAGGTCCTGGATGTACTCAACGCCCAAGTCTTCGGCACGCGATCCATCGGCCTTGCGGCGATAGAGTGCTTCGCGATTGCGCAACTGGAACTTGACGCAGTCGGCACCCGAGTCGATGGCCGCATCGACGAGCTGGAAGGCCAACTCCAAGGAGCCGTTGTGGTTGTTACCCACTTCGGCGATGACGTAGACGCGCTCACCGCCAAGCGGGATGCCGTCGAGATAAAGGGTGGTCATTGGATTTTTGCTCGCCATGAGGTTACGCCGCTGGATTCAAAGCGGAAATTCTGGGTCTGGCAGCCAAGCTCGGACAGCACGCGTATCACGCGCTGGCGCTGTTGTGGCTGGACGTAGAACAGGAAGAAGCCACCACCACCGGCGCCCAGCAGCTTGCCGCCGACGGCTCCGGCTGCGATGGCGGCGTCATAGATATTGTCGAGGCGACCATGACTGATCGCCGAGGAGAACCGCTTCTTCAGGCGCCAGGCCTCATCCAGGCAGATACCTACCCCTCGCAACTCACCGCGAATCAAATGACGGTGCATGCGACGGCACAGCGCCACACTGGCATGCAGCAGTTCCGTCTGGGTTTCTTCGGCGGCGATTTCCTCACGCTGCAGCTCGTGCAAGCGCCCAGAATCGTGGGAGATACCGGTATCGCAAAGCAGCAGGCATGATTCGAACTCGTTGCGAATCGCCTCTTCCAGCCGGATCGGGTGAACCAGGTTGCGCTGGTTCTCGAACTCGATCAGGTTGAAGCCACCAAATGCCGAGGCGTATTGATCCTGCCAGCCGCCTGCAATGCCAAAGCACAGACGCTCAGCCTGGAAGGCAAGCTCAGCGATCTCGTAGGTGCTCCAGCGGTCCTGGCGCAGCTCGTTGAACACTGCAATGGTTGCCGTAGTCGCAGCGGAAGATCCACCCAAGCCGGAACCCACTGGGAAATCCGAACGTAGGAACAGATCGAAACCGTAGCTGGGCTTGATGACCGCGACGATGGTCGCCAGCAGGCTTTTGTCTTCTGTTGCCAACAAATCCGCCAGCGAATCGAAGTGTTCTTCCCGAGCAAGGTCCTCTGCATGAATGTTAATCAGCTTGTCCTTGCGCGGCACCAGAGTGGCATGGGCATACAGGCCAACCGTGCAGCTCAGTACCGCCGCCGGGTGATCGATGAAAAAATACGTAAGATCGGTGCCGCCACCACAGAAGCTCATGCGCACCGGCGCGCGCGCCCTAGCCAGCACAGGTACCTCGGGGCTGGCTGCGAGCTGGCGTGTGTAGACCTCGACCAACCGTTGCTCGGCATCCACCCCTGGAATGGCGAGATAACCCAAGTCGAAGAGCTTGAGCAGTTCCTCACGCGCGGTGCCGACGGGCACCGCGCGGAACTGCCGGTTCATGCAGGCAGTTACCGGCAGGTCCGTTTTCCCGCCTTGCAACAGATGACGACGCAGGTCGCCATTGGTCACCACGCCCACCAATCGCCCCACATCATCGACGACGAAGACGATTTGCAGCGCACCGGCTTCGATGTGCTCGACAGCATCAAGAATGCTGCGTCGATCGCTGATGCTCAGGGTTTGGACGAGTGAACTCATTGTGCGGTGTCCAATTGAAATTCAGTGGAATAACGGGCGAAGGACTCTGGCGTACCGATATCGATGAATCGGCCCTCGTACTCGCATACCATGACCGCCTCACGTTCCAGCAGCTCCGGCAGCAAATCACGCTCCAACGAGCAAGCCTGCACCACACGCCCGCTGAACGCTGCGGCGTCGAACGCATAAACGCCAGCGTTGATCAGCCCCGGGCCGACCACCCCCTTCTCCTCGATCGAACACAGCCCATTGGCCTGATCGAGAGACAGGCTGCCATAGCGGCTGCGATCATCGACCTTGACGCCGACCACGACGTGCCCCAACGCCTCTACCGCCAGACGATACGCAGGCGCGTCCAGATAGGTGTCGGCATTGAGCACTAGGTAACGGCCATGGGGGGCCTGTTCGGCCAGTGCGTTCAGCAGCGCGCCGCCGGTACCGAGTGGTTCGGCCTCGACCACCAGCCGCAGCACCAGGCCACAGGCCTTGGCCAATGCATCCAGGTGCTCGGCCATCTGGTCGGCACGGTAATGGGCACACAGCACTACCTCGGTGACGCCTGCTCGTGCCAACTGGCACAACACGACCTGCAGGAACGGCACACCATGTACAGCGACCAAAGCTTTCTGGGTGCCCTGGGTCACGCTCTGCAAACGCGTACCAAAGCCGCCACACAGAACGTAGGCGCGCATTAGCGCAGTCTCCGCACGTAGTCTTCGATATTGCGGGCGGCATGCTCGAGGTGTTCTTCGCCCAGGCCAGGCCACAGCCCGATCCAGAAGGTGTCCTTCATGACCTTGTCCGTCACGCTCAGGTCGCTCGCCACCCGGTACTGCTGGTCTTTCATGTAAGGCTGGCGCGTCAGGTTGCCGGCGAACAGCAGGCGCGTGCCGATCTTCTGCGCATCCAGATGACGCAGCAGGTCCAGGCGCTCGACGCCACAGCCATCGCGCAGGGTCAGGGGGTAGCCAAACCAGGATGGATCGCTGTTGGCGGTGGCCTGCGGCAGGATCAACTGCTCGGCGCACCCGGCCAGGCGCTCGCTGAGCCAAGTGAAGTTGCGCTTGCGCGCGGCGATGAAGTCATCGACACGGTCCATCTGCGCCAATGCACAGGCGGCCTGCATGTCGGTGATCTTGAGGTTGTAGCCCAGGTGCGAGTAGGTGTACTTGTGATCGTACCCCTGCGGAAGGTCGCCCAACTGCCAGCAAAAACGCTTGCCGCAGGTGTCGTCCTCGCCTGGGCCGCAGTAGCAGTCGCGACCCCAGTCACGGAAAGATTCCACGATGCGCTTGAGCAACGGAGAGTCGGTGAACACGGCGCCCCCCTCCCCCATGGTGATGTGGTGCGCGGGGTAGAAGCTCAAGGTACCCAGGTCGCCGAAGCTGCCGACTTGGCGACCATCGTAGGTGGAGCCCAGCGCGTCGCAGCAGTCTTCGATCAGCCACAGCCCATAGCGGTCGCACAGCTCGCGCACCACCTTGAGGTTGAAAGGGTTGCCCAGGGTATGCGCCAACATGATGGCCTTGGTGCGCGGCCCGATCGCGGCCTCGATCAGGCTCGCGTCGATGTTGTAGGTGCCCATCTCGATATCGACGAACACTGGCACCGCACCGAACTGCAGGATCGGGTTGACGGTCGTGGGAAAGCCCGCCGCCACGCCGATGACTTCGTCGCCTTTGCCAATGGCACGGTCACCCAAACGCGGCGAGGTCAGCGCGGAAAAGGCCAGCAGGTTGGCCGATGACCCGGAGTTGGCGGTCAACACGCCACGACGCCCCAGATAGCGCGCCAGGCGCTTTTCGAAAGCCTGGTTGAAACGTCCGGTGGTCAGCCAGCCGTCCAGTACGGCTTCGGTCATGGCTTGCAGTTCCGGCGCGCCGATGACTTTGCCCGACGGTGGTACGGCATGCTGGCCGGGTACGAACCCGGGCGTGGCGAGCTCCAGCTCCGCGTAACGACCTACGAGTTCGGCAATTTGCTGGCGCAACTGCTGCGCCGTCTGATCAGTCATCGGTTTTCGCCTTCATGGTCCGCGATCTGCGCGCGGCAAAATTGCTGCATGTCCTGGCCTTCTCGCCAGGCGCAATGCCATTGGAGGGTTCGCTGCAAGGCCTGCGCCAGGCCCCAGCTCGGACGCCAGCCCAAGCGCTGGCGTGCCATGGAAGAGTCGAGGGTCAAAAGACCTGCCTCATGGGGCTGCGCAGATGGCTCGACCGCCCAGCGCGCCTCGCCAGGCCAAAGCCGGGCCATGGTCTCTACCACCTCGCCAACTGTTGCGGTGCCTTCGCTGTCGGGGCCGAAGTTCCAGGCCTGGGCGACCGCCTGCCCCTGTTCGATCAGAGCCTGGGCCAGCATCAGGTACCCCTGCAGGGGGTCGAGCACGTGCTGCCAAGGGCGCACCGCGCCTGGGTAGCGCAAGGTCAGCGACTCGCCGGCGTCCCAGGCACGCAGGATGTCCGGAAGCAGGCGATCGGCGGACCAGTCACCACCGCCAATCACGTTGCCGGCCCGAGCGGTGGCCAGCGCCACGCCTTGGTCTTTCAGGAAGGACTCGCGCCAGGACGCGCAAAGCAACTCGACGCATGCCTTGCTGCTGCTATAAGGGTCATGCCCACCCAGGGCGTCCTGCTCGCGATAGGGCCACAACCACTCGCGGTTCTCGTAGCACTTGTCGGTGGTCACCACCAGGACCGCGCGAACCGAGTCACACTGGCGCACGGCTTCTAGCACATTCACCGTGCCCATGACATTGGTGGCGTAGGTTTGCGCGGGCGTGCGATAGGACTCGCGTACCAACGGCTGGGCCGCCAGGTGCAGGACGATCTCAGGGCGGAATGCCACCAGGCTGCTGGCGAGCCTGTCGGCATCGCAGATGTCGGCGAACTCGCCTGAAACCCGTTCGGCCAGCCGGGCCTGATCGTGGAGTGCGGGGGTAGTATTGGGCGCCAGCGAATAGCCGTATACCTCAGCACCCAGCTCGCTGAGCCACAAGGCCAGCCAGCCGCCCTTGAAGCCGCTGTGGCCGGTCAGGAAGACCCTGCGCCCGGCCCAGAAGCTGCGGCTTACGGCCATACTCGCCATTGCGCCTCTCCGGACTTCCAGCGCTCTTCCAAGTAGTTACGATCACGCAACGTATCCATGGCCTGCCAGAACCCGCGATGGGTATGGCTCATCAGTTGTCCGTCCTGTGCCAGGGCGCGCATTGGCTCGTACTCCCACGTCGTGCTGTCACCGTCGATGTAATCGAAGATGCCCGGCTCCAGAACGAAGAAACCACCATTGATCCAACCGCCATCGCCTAGGGGCTTTTCCTGGAAACCCTGGACCTGCTCACCACGCACATCGAGGGCGCCATAACGCCCTGGTGGCTGAACAGCGGTTACCGTGGAGAGCTTGCCGTGGTTTTTGTGGAAATCGACCAATGCGCCGACATCAACATCGGCTACGCCGTCGCCGTAGGTGAGACAGAAGGTGTCGTCGCCGACATAGTCACGAACGCGCTTGATGCGACCACCTGTGGCGGTATTTTCACCGGTATCCACCAACGTCACGCGCCAGGGTTCGGCATTGCGGTTGTGGATATGCATGCGGTTTTCCGACATGTCGAAGGTCACGTCGGACATATGCAGGAAATAGTTGGCGAAGTATTCCTTGATCACGTAGCCCTTGTAGCCCAGGCAGATCACGAAATCGTTGATCCCATAGTGGGAGTAGATCTTCATGATGTGCCAGATGATCGGCTTGCCACCGATCTCGATCATGGGCTTGGGACGAAGATGCGACTCTTCGCTGATGCGTGTACCCAGGCCGCCGGCCAGGATGACTGTTTTCATTGTCGACTTACCTTCAAAGGCCGCGGCGCGTGACCGGACTGACAAAATACTGACCAATTCAGCAACTTGAGCTTACAAAGCAAAAAGATTGCCAATTCGCGCTGTCACTTGAGCAAACAGTTGGAGCGCGCCCGTTGGCAAACTGCCAGAGACAGGGAGGACGACAGAGGTGATGGGCACAGAGGGAAGAGAAAGAGGGTGACGTAGTCAGCGGAACATGCACAACAACAGCCAAAGCGCCAAATGGGCCGCTGCAAATTCACTGCAGCAACCCCGACCAGATTGCCTGGTCGGGGAAGAGCTAGGCACGCTCGACTTTCAATTAATCATTTCGAAAGTGGGTGTCACTGCAACCGCTCGAGCCAGGCAAGTGGCGAGGCAGAAGCATCATGTCCAACGAACGCCCCAGGCCAACGTGCCTGAAGGGCCAACACCAAGCTGGCATCGGCCGCAGGCGCAGGCTGCGCGAGCAATTGTGCATGCGGCGTCCAGATTACGAGTTGCCCAGCCTCGGCAGCTGCCAGGCAAAGATCGATATCGGCCCCGAACTCCAACTGCAAGCCACCACAGTGTTGGAACACATCTGCGCGCACCATCAGGCAGTCACCACTGACCGCCGCGCAGCTACGCGCCGCCAGCGACCAACGTTCCTGGGTACGGATTTCTGCAGAGAGCCCTTGCCAAGGCGACACCAAGCGCGGCCCCTCCAGCAAAGCGTATCCTGCATGCAACAACGCACCATCGTCAGCTTGCAGCAAAGCCCCCACCACGCCGACCTCCGGACGCTGGGCCTCGTTGAGCAATTGCTCAATCCAGGCAGGGGTGATCACCTGACAACGCTCAGACAACAGCACCAGGTAGTCACCTCGCGCTTCACTGGCTGCCAGATTGAGCAGGGCGCTACGGGGTGCTCCTGCCTCTACGGGCACCAACCGCACACGCCCGCCCAAGTGCTGCAGGCCGACCAATGCCTGCTCGTCGCCCACCACCAGTACTTCATAGCGCGGATAACGAGTACGCTGCAGCACACTGGACAGGCACGCTAGCAGACGCTCCTGGTCACCCTCACTGGCGAGCAAGATACTGACCATTGGCGTCGCGGCATGACGATAGTCGATGGTCAAGCCATCTTTGTGCTCGCGGATCTGCGCTCGGTAACCCAGCTGTGTCAGGTGCCGGTTAAGCACCTTGGAAGCCTCCTCGAGCATTGCTGGGGACGACTGACTACCGATCACCAAGAAATCGTCAAGGTGCGCCAGGCAGCCCACTCCTTGGGTCTCGACCAGACGCAGCAGCAGATCGAGCTCCAGCGCTTGACGATAGGAATCGCTGTAGCCGAGATCCAGTACAGCTTGACGACGCATCAGCCAATGACGGGACATCAGCCCGGCTTGACTGCGTAGCAGGTCTAGGTCGGCGCCAGGACGCACCACTGCATGTAGGCGCCCTTCTTCGTCGCGCTGCACTTCGTTGGCACATACAGCTTGGCAGGCCGGCGCTGCCGCAAGCTCCACCAGCAGGTGCAACAAGCCACCCGCCAACAGCTCGTCGCCCGCCTGCAGCAGCATTAACCATTCGCTGGACAGCTGGCGCACCACCTGATTGAGATGGCCCACCCAGTTATCGTCATTGACCTGAATGAAATGCAAGGTGTCACGCGCGGTGGTGATGACCGGCGGCTTGCCACCCTTGAGCACCACGAGCTTAAAATCGCGGATGCCGCTGCTCAGCAGGCTGTCGAAGGTGCTCTGCAGGCTCATGTCATCGTTGCCCAAGTCCAGCACGATGAAGGCGATCTGTGCTGCTGGACGCTTGGCCAAATACGCGGCGACCTGCTGGCGCGCAGCAGCATCGGGCGCACCGGCCTCTAGCGCCGCCAACAATCTGCCCGACACAGTAGCCTGCAGGCGCGGCAGGCGATCGATACCTGGGATCTGCGCCAGACGCTCAAGCCATGCGCTCAACTCTCGAGCCCGGTCCATGTCGCCAGGGCCGGTCAGGGTATCAAGCAGGCGCCTGCAGACCTGCGGATCGAACAACCCCAGCCCCAGCGCCTGCCAATGGCGCAACTGCAAACTCTCGGGCGTATCGTTAGGGTGAACCTGCGCCAGGTGATGCTGACGCACCCAGCGCCCTTCCAACGCCTGGTGTTGTACTTCACCTGCCGGCCATGCGTGACAAAGAAACTCCAACGCCGTCATCTGCTCGAACAGCGCCTTGTTGTAGTAAGGCATTTCGACGAACTGGCGAGGCTCGAACAAGCGCTCTGGATCATCGAGCACACTGCTCCACGTCGACGTAAACAGCAGCGGAGTATCGCCAAGGTCAAAGGTCCCACGCACGAAACGGCTAAGTACCGCATAACCCGTATCGCCAGCGCACAACGCCTGATGCTCGGAATCCCACTGGCGCAAATCACGTAGTGCCTGGTTCAGTTGCTCATCATGGGCGACTAGGTTCGTAGCGTTTGGCCCGCAGGCGCAGAGCACGTCGGTCTGTTCGAGGCAGTCGATAGCGCCGAGCGACAGCAATGCGTAGGACAAACCCAGGCGAAACGCGGTGAACTCGGTGGTGACAGGGGTCGTCGTGAGCACCGCCTGCAAGGTAGACACCCGCATCACCGCGCGCCAAGCCTGGCGCTCAGCGTGGCCATACTGGCGCAGACGCGCAAGGGCAGTGTCATCCTCCAGCGGCGGTATGGGGGAACCCAGCTTGTGATACCGCACCTGCGCATTACCCACTCGATAGCCCAACGCATATCCTTGGGCTGCGATGGTTCGCGGCCGCTCGTGCAGGTATTGACTGGCCGCCTGCAGCGCCGCGGCGAGTACGAAATCAGTTTCCAGGCTCAGCACCACGAACGGGGTGGTGACCGACTGCAGCGCACGATGCAGAGACTCACGGTACGCCTCGCCAGTGCCCAGCGGCGGCAGCGGTTCGAGCGCCAGGCAGGGAATACCGGCCTGCTGGTAGTAATGTTGTGCACGGGTACGGTAATCGGCATCACCCTGCCCCATCAGGACGACAGTCACCTCGATGCTCGGTGCGGTTGCGATTTCGGCCATAGCGCCCTCTCAAGATAGCGATTCAGCACCCGGCGACGCCGGGTGTGCGGGTTCAGTCCGCCAACCAGGCATTGGCCCAGTGCTGCAAGTGGTGGGAATTGAGTACATAGTCACGCAGCACCGCCTCGCGCAGGGCATCGCCCTGGCGATAGCTGGCCTGCGGGTCGTTCAGGTGCATGCGAATGGCCTCAAGCCACTGCTCAGTGCTGTTGTCTTTGACGCGCGTGCACGGCAGGTAACCCGCATAGGCTTTGGTGTCCGTGCAGATCACCGGGAATCCGCAGGCTCCGTACTCCAAAAGACGCAAGTTGCTCTTGCAATCGTTGAATAGGTTCTGCTCCAGCGGCGCAAGCGCCAGATCAAGGTTCAGGCTGGCCAGTTTGCGCGGATAATCGGCGAACGGAATGCCCTCGTAGAATTCCTTGACATAGGGTCGCAGCATCTGCGGACACATGCCGAAGAACACCCAATCCACATCGTTGGCCAGGGTCTTGATCACCTCCAGCAGCAGTTCCAGGTCACCACGGTGACTGGTCCCGCCCGCCCAGCCAACCCTGGGCTTGGCACTGGTCTGCCGCTGACTGGTCAGCCCCGCCCATAGCGATGCTGACAACATGTTGGGGACCACGCGGATATCTTGGTGCATGCTTGATAGTGCATCGGCCAACGGCTCGGTGGACACCACTACCCGATCGCACAACCCTACCCCTTCCCGGACTAGTTCGCGGATGTTGCTTGGCAATTGCCGCACATGATCGTTCTTCTTCGACGGCTCGATCACGTAATCGTCCAGTTCGTAGATACGGCGCGCGTTGGAGTAACGCTTGAGCAGGCTCATTTCCTTGAGGCTGTGGGGCATATAGCGGCACTGCAGGATCAGCACGTCGGGCTTCTCCCGCTCCAGCTCGATCAAACCCGGCGTGGTGTAGTTGATCCGCCCCTGGATCCACCCGCCCCGTTCGAGCTCGGTGAACGGCTGCACGACTCGGTAATGGCCGATGGCCGAGGTGTTGCTGGGCAGCCCCAGCACCGACGGCATCGCGCGGGCAATGAACGGATCCCAGCCAGTGCGCAGGCCGGGTTCGAAGTTGAAATTTGCCAGTTTCAGGCTGAGGTTCTGGTTGTAAGCCGGGTCCCAAGCAATGCTTGGTAGCCAGCGCTCGAAAAAGCGGTCGCTGTCCTCCCCCTTGATCACCTCGCCTTGCTGCTCAGCGGGGAACTTTACAACGCGCGAGAATGGCGTCCACACCGCTAGGTAACCCAGCTCACGCGCACGCAAACACAGGTCGGCATCGAACAAGGACTGCTCCAGCGCCGTGATATCCAGCCCCTTCAACTCCATGAACAGTTCGCGCCGCACCGCCAGACAATCCAAGCTCAGCGCCGACCAGTTCTGCACCACACCCAGACGATTCATATAGCTGTCGGCATTCACCGCGCAGCCGACGAAAGCACTGCCGATCACGCCATTGAGGCCAAGCACCAGACCTGCGGACACGACCCGGCCATCGTTGGAGAACACCTTAGGGCCGACCATACCGACTTCGGGGCGCTGGGCATGCTGCATCATCTCGGCCAGCCAGGCCGGGTCGAACAGCACGCAGTACTGGTCCAGCAGCACTAGGTATTCGCCCAAGGCCTGTTGGCTGGCGAGGTTGAAACTGGCCGCCGCCCCTCGCGCCGCCACTTGCGTAACCCGCAATTGGCCGCTCCCCAGTCCCGCCATATCCGCCAGCCAGGCGACAATCTCTGGAGGCGTCTCCTCACTGGCGACCAGCAGTACCTCAAAATCGGCATACGACGTATTGGCCAGCAGCGACTGGACGCAGCGCATCAGGGACTGCAGGTTGAGGCCGGCATGGATCAGGATCGTGACGCTTGCAACACGTTCATGGGCATAGGTAACGCGGTTCGCACTACCCACTCGTTCAACTTGGGCCTGCACGCCCAAGCGCAGCAGGTGAGCCTCCACAATCCGGGCCGTCTGCGCCTGCACCTGCGGCTCAGCCAACCACTGGGCATAAGTGTGCTGACAATGCACCAACACTTCGGCGATATGCTCCACGGCCTGCAAACCATAAGTTTCGACCACACGCCATAGCAGATCCTGCGGCGCGAGGCTGTCGAAACTTGGATCGAAGCCGCCCAGTGCTTGTAACGCGGCGCAGTTGAACGCCAGCAGCCGGCCGGCATAAGGCAGGCTACGCATCAGGTCAAGGTTGAAATCCGGCTTGAGGATCGGCAATGAGGGCGCCAGGGTGTCATGACTGCCCTCATCGCTGTACAGGCACACGCAATCGGCCCTCAGCGCCATGCGTTCAGCCATGATCACCAGGGCGTGCGGGTGCAGGCGATCACCTGCACGCATCAGGTAGATCCACTCGGCCTGCTCATTGCCTAGCAGCCATTGCTCAAGCTGGGCCAAACCGTTGCCGTGTCGTGCAATGAACTGCGCCTGCCCGGCAAGGGCCTCACAGGAAGGCGGAGCGATCAGCAGAAGGCGACTTGGCGCATAGGATTGCTCGGCCAGGCTTTGCAGGGTGCTGCGCAGTGCACTGTCCTCACCTTCTTCGCAGAACACCACCGGCACGATACGGGGCAAGGTTGGCCATTGTTCCAGACGTTTGGGCAGCAGCTGCATCTGGCCCGGCGACAACTTGCGGTGCTCCAGCCATTGTTCGTACAACTCGGCGAAATCAAGGCTATGAGTGCCTACCTGCTGGTTCAGGCTGGCCATTTGCTTGGCGAACACCGCGCGCAGATCGACTTCTTGCCAGTCCTGCGTACCGTTCTCGGCATAAGCCGCGAACGGCAGGTAGCGCACCCAGCCAGTCGCCGGCGGTGCCTCGCCGGTACGCGCTTGCAGCATCTGACGTAACCACTCGGTCTCAACCTTGAACGCCTCGGTCATCGCACTGTGGTGACTGAGCCTGCCGGGATACACCCGCTCCAGACTGAGAATCTGCTCGAGGCTGCCCAGATCGCCACGACGCAGAAGACAGGCATACAGCGCCAGGTCGAGCCGAGCGGCGAAGCCCTGGCCATTCTGCACCAGCGCCGCCAAGTACTCCTCCACCTGGGCACGGCGGAACAGGGAATGACTGATGCCACCGAACAGATTGGGCAGGTTGTCAGCGATCGTGTCGAGCAGATCAGTGCCCTTGAGCACGGCACTTTCGGGGGAAATGACGAAATTCAGTGGCCGTGATGGCAGCAAAACGTCATCGGCGGCACACACCAGGCGCTGGCCGATGACCATGCTGACTCCTGGCCAATCGGCAAGCACCTGGGCTTGCAGACTGATGCAATGCCCCAAGAGCGTGTCGTCATCACAGAGAAACTTGATCAGCTCACCACGGGACTGCTCCAGACACGCCATCAGGTTACAAGCAAAGCCCAACCGCCGCGGATTGCGCACATGGCGTAACGATACAGACGACGCCTCACCCAGCTCGCGACAGATCGCCTCGATCTGCCCGTCTGCACTATCGTCGCAGACGACGATCTCCAGGTACGGATAGTCCTGAGCCAACGCACTACTGAGCGTACTGCGGAAGAAGTCGGGATTGAACGCTGGAATGGCGATGGTAACGAGGGGTTGTGCGTTCACGGATGCTCACTTAAACGATTGATCGTTCTGCTCGGGGGGCGGAGTCAACCGGAACTAACTGCCCCTGTGGCACTTCACGGCATTGCGCCGGACGGGAACAAGGCGACTGCCTGTCAGCCGCCTTGGGCGATCACGTCTCGATCAGATGTAGTTAACCAACGACAACCCAGCGATCTTGGCGTAAGACTGCATCGACGCCTGCAGCATGTTCTTCTGCATCTCCAGTCGAAGCATCACTTCAGCTGGATCACTTTCACGGATTGAACTTTGGGTCTTCTTGTTCTCGGTACTCAAGGACTCGTTGGTCTCGGCTTGCACATCCAGGGCCTGGCCACGACCACCGATAGCGGAAATCGACGAGGACACCTGATTGATCGCGCTGCCGATATTGCCCACCGCCGAGTCCAACGACGCCAGGAAATTCTGCCGCGCCACAGGATCGCCGTCCTGCGGCGTGGTCAGCGCCTTGCGCAGTTGCCCGATGGTGTCGAGCACGTTCTGGGTCTGATGGGTATCGACTTTCACCGCGAAGGAGTCGCCGGCATTCGGTGCGCCTGAGAGTTCGAAGTCCACCCCGGCAGCTGTCGCGGTGGTGCCGCTCAGCGTGCCGTTCGAGATTGGTCGGCTATCGGCGGTAACAGGCGCCGCATAAAGTTCGAAGTCCGTGGCGCTGGTGAATTTGAGCACTGCACCACCACCCGGGAACGCCGCTTTGTAGGCAGTGTCATTGCTGACGCTGGCGCCGGTGATCTGTGCAGTAGAGGTATTACCCGGGCTACGGGTACCGGCAATGGAGTCGGCTTTGGAGCTCAGGCTGAAAGTATGACCAGCCAGGGCAGCGTCCGGATCCGCCTCATCACCTGGCTGGAAGGTGACTTTCAGGCGCAGGTCGACACCACGGAAGCTGATGCTGCTGTTATCGCCATTAGGGTTGAAGGTCCCGCCCTGGCTGGCTTCCAGGGTCACATCCGTGCCATTGGCATCGAGAATCTTGAACTGAGTGCTGCTGGTGAACTCGATGCTGTACGGCTCGCCACTGCGGAAGCGATCGTTGTAGGTCGCGCTGCCGGAGACCTGACCATTGGACAGGCTGATACGGCCATCATCGATTGCCGGATTTGTCAGGCGGGTCTCGCTACGGCTGGTGTTCAGCGCCTGCTCGAACGCGTCGTAACCGGTCTCGTTGGCCGCCAGGCTGAGCATGTCGCCCACTTGCAGATTCAATTTGCCCTGGTCACCCTGGTAGGTGTAGGTGCCGTCAGAATTGCGCACATAGGGCGGGGTGTCGCCCTTGGAGCCGGAGAACAGGTATTTGCCGTTCTCATCCTTGCTGTTCATCAGCGAGAACAGTTGCTCCTCAAGCGACGCCAGTTCATCGGCGTTTGCTTTGCGGTCAGCATCTGTGAAACCACCGTTACCGGAACTCACCGCCAACTCATTGACCCGCTGCAAAATGGTCCCAATGGCATTGAGCGTGCTCTCAGCAGTCCCCAACGCATTGCGCACGTTGACGATGTTGTCGCTGTACTGCTCCAGCATGTTCTGCTGCTGCTCGAGCTGCAGCAGGCGCGCGGCGCCCACCGGATCGTCGGCGGCGGTGCGGATGCGCAGGAAGTCGCTGGCCTCCTGGCTCGTCTTGTTGACGTTGGAGAAGGTGCGCTGGTAGTTGGCGCTGCTGGTGTTGTAGAACTGCGAAGTGGAGATGCGCACGGTCTACGGCTCCTTAAAGACTGTTGATCAAGGTGGCGAAGGTTTCCTGGGCCGCCTTGATGATCTGCGACGACGCGGTGTAGTACTGCTGGAACTTGACCAGGTTGCCGACCTCTTCGTCGACCGACACGCCCGACACCGAATTGCGGCCGTCCAGCGCGGACTGCTGCAGGGCGTTGGTGGCATTGCCGTCCATGGTGGCCTGGGCGGTCTTGCCGCCGACGTTGGATACCAGCTTGGCGTAAGCGTCGGTGAAGCTGATGCCCTTGCCGTCGGCGCCAACGCCCACGGTGCCCTTGGTCTGCAGTCCGAGCACCGACTGGGCATTGCGGTTGTCGGCAGAGCCCGCGCCGGTCAGCGACACGGTGAAGTTGTCACCGCTTTTCGGCGCACCGGAGACGCTCATCTCGAAAGTGAAGGTCTTCTGGGTGGCGCCGTCCATGATCGGGTTGCCGCTGCCATCGACCATCGGCACCGAGAGCTGCAGCTTGTTTTCCTGGCCCGGAATGATGGTGCCGCTGCCGATGGCGTTGCCCTTGGCGTCGTACATCGTGTAGGCCTGGGGCGAGGTGCTGTCGTCACCGAACACCAGCTTGACCGGGGTGGAATACTTCAGGCCTGTCTGCAGGTCGGCGCGCTGGGCTGCATCGTAGATGTCCAGCTCCGAGGTCAGGGTCGGCGGGGTGACCGCACCGGTGCCCTTGTTGCCGGCACCGTTGGTGCTGGTCAGCGGGGCGGCCATGGCCAGGCGATTGGGGTCGGTGAGCACCGACTCCATACCGGCGGCGGCATTGCGGGTCGGGGTGATCTTGAAGCTGTCACCGGCGCTCAACGCACCGCCCTTGAGCGACAGGGTGAAACCATCGATCACCGGAGCCGGGTCATCGGAAAGATCGAACGAGCCCATCTCGGTGCCTTCGGGCAGCTTGCGCACGGTATAGGCCGTGGCACTGGTGAAGGTCACCTGGTAGTCGCTGGTGGTGAGCTTGCCGGTGTCCTTGATGTTCACATCCAGGTTGCCGGAGCCTGCGCTGTTGCCCAGCTTGGGCACGCTGCGCTCGCTCATGGCCTTGGCGCTGTTGATGTCGCCGAACAGAATCGCACCGAACTCGCCGTTCTTGTCGATACCCTGGGCCAGTTGGCTGTTGATGGCATCGGCCACCACCAGCGCCACACGGCCCAGCTCGTTGAGCGCAGGGTCGAGGGTCTCCTTGCGGTAACGCAGCAGGCCACCGAGCTCGCCGCCGGTGGTGCTGTTGGTGATGTCCATCTTGGTGGTGCCGCGATTGAGCACCAGGTTCATGCGGGTCGGATCGGTCTGGCTCGGCTCGACGCCCAAGGTCTGGGTGGTCTTGCCCAGCACCAGTGCCTGACCATTCTTCAGGTAGATGTCGTAGTTGCCTTCGCGCTCCACCACCTCGGCACCGATCAACGCGGTCAGCTCGCGCACGGCGCCATCGCGCTGATCGAGCAGGTCGTTGGGCTGGCCCTGTACCGCCGAGATCCGTGAGATCTGGTCGTTGTACTCGGCGATCGTCGAGGTGAGCTTGTTCACCTGGTCGGCGATCGAGGCCATGTTGGTGTTGATGTTGGTGTTCTGCTGGTTCAACTGCGCCGACAGGGTGTTGAAGCGCTTGGCCAAGGTCTGGGCGCTGGTCAGCAACAACTGGCGTGAGGCGTCCTCGTTGGGCTTGGCCGAGGCGTCCTGCATGGCGCCGAAGAAGCTCTTGAGCGCAGCGGTGATGCCGGTATCGGCGCTCGACAGGGCGGTGTCCAGCGGGGTGATCTGGTTCAGGTAGGAAGTGGCGTCGCTGGACAGCGACGTGGTGGTGCGCAGCTGGTTTTCCAGGAAGGCGTTGTACACCCGACGCACATCGGCCAGGGTGGTACCACTGCCAATGAAGACCTGGCCATACTGCTGCGAGCCCTTGGTCTTCTGCACGATTTGCTGGCGAGAATAACTGTCGACATCGGCGTTGGCGATGTTGTTACCCAGGGTGTACATCCCCGACTGCGCGGCGCCCAGGCCCGACATGCCAATATTGATCAAACTCGCCATGGTTCCAAACCCTTAAAGTTTCGTTGTGGTACCGAGCATCGCGTAGCTCTCGTACGACTTCATCTGTCTTGCGATCTGCGAGATCTTGCTGGCGTAGTTGGGGTCAGTGGCATACCCGGCCTTCTGCAGCTCTCGCACGAACTGTTCCGGGTTATCGGCCGACTTCACCGCATCTTGATAGCGCGCATTGTTCTGCAGCAGGCTGACCAGGTCATGGAAGCTGTCCTGATAGGAATCATAGGAACGGAACGCCGCAGTCTCCTTGACGAACTGCCCGCCACGAAACTCGCTGGTGATCGCCCTCGCCTGACCACCCTGCCAGCTGCCGGTGGCCTTGATGCCGAACAGGTTATGGCTGCTGCTGCCGTCGGCATTGCGCATGACCGACTTGCCCCATCCGGTCTCCAGGGCGGCCTGAGCCACCAGGTAACGGGGGTCGATACCGATGCGCTTGGCGGCCTGTTCGGCCATCGGCAGCATGGTGGCGACGAATTGGTCGCTGTCGGTGAAGGCCTTCTTCGGCGCAAGTGGTGGCTGGGCCACAGCGCGGCCAAGAATGCGCGTGCCATCCGGCGCGGCGAAGGCACGGGCAGCACTGGCCACCTGCTGACCTTCACGGGCCGGCACAGCAGCGGTATTGGTAGTGGTCGCCGACGGCACGATGCCGGCCAGCAAACGGTCGGTCAGCTTGCCTGGCAGCGCCAGGCGCCGCGAGTTGAGCGCGGCCACATCATTGCGGGTGCCGGCCGTCTCACTGAAATGCATGGGCTCGGCCACCTTGCTGCCCCACAGCGCCGGGGCATGCCCTTCGATACGTGGGAACGGGCTGGTGTTGACCGGCGCAGGCTTGTTCTTGGACAGCTGACGCACCAGCACATCCTGCAGACCGATACCGCCACCCTCGCGGGACATGCTCACGGCCAACTGCTGGTCGTACATGTCGCGGTACTGCTTGACCGTCTCGCTGTTCATCGGGTTGTCGTCGGCCAGCACGTCACTGGCTTTGCGCGAGGCCTTGAGCATCTCGCTGATGAACAACGACTCGAACTCCTGGGCCACCTTGCGCACGTTGGCATCGCTGTCGCGGTCACCGTGCTTGAGCGAGCTCAGGCGGTTGAGGTCGGTGTAGGCACCGCTGTCGGCGTGTCCGGAAACCAGGCTCTTGGAATTCATGGGCTGGCGTCCTCAGATCACGATCAGGTCGGCTTGCAAGGCGCCGGCCTGCTTCAGGGCTTCGAGGATCGCCATCAGGTCGCTGGGCGCCGCGCCCACCTGGTTCACCGCACGCACGATCTCGTCCAGGGTGGTGCCCGGGCCGAACTTGAACATTGGCTTGGCTTCCTGCTGGGCGTTGACCTTCGAGCGCGGCACTACAGCGGTCTGGCCATTGGAGAACGGTCCAGGCTGGCTGACGATCGGGTCTTCAGTGATGGTCACGGTCAGGCTGCCGTGGGTGACCGCCGCCGGCGAGACCTTGACGTTCTGGCCGATGACGATGGTGCCGGTACGCGAGTTGATGATGACCTTGGCCACGGCCTGGCCCGGGTCGATCTCCAGGTTCTCCAGGATCGACAGGTAGTCCACGCGTTGGCTCGGGTCCATGGGTGCGGTGACGCGCACCGAGCCACCATCGATGGCCTGGGCCACGCCTGGGCCGAGCATGTCGTTTATCTTGTCGACAATGTGCTTTGCAGTGGTGAAGTCCGGACGATTGAGGTTCAGCGTCAGGCTGTTGCCTTGGTTGAAACCGCTCGGCACGGCGCGCTCGACGGTGGCACCGCCAGGAATTCGGCCAGCCGACGGAACGTTGACGGTGATCTTGGAGCCGTCGCGGCCTTCGGCATCGAAGCCCCCGACCACCAGGTTGCCCTGGGCAACGGCGTAGACATTGCCGTCGATACCCTTGAGCGGCGTCATCAATAGACTGCCGCCGCGCAGGCTCTTGGAGTTGCCGATCGAGGAGACGGTGATGTCCACCACCTGGCCAGGCTTGGCGAACGCAGGCAGGTCGGCGTGCACCGACACGGCTGCAACGTTCTTGAGCTGCACGTTGCCCGACCCTGGCGGAACCTTGATGCCGAACTGCGACAGCATGTTGTTGAAGGTCTGCAGGGTGAACGGCGTCTGGGTGGTCTGGTCACCCGTACCGTTCAATCCCACCACCAGGCCATAGCCGATCAACTGGTTGGTACGCACGCCAGAAATACTGGCGATGTCCTTCAGGCGCTCGGCGTGAGCACCGAACGCGCAGGACAGGAGCAGGGTCGCGGCAATCAGCTGCCTTAGGTTGAACATGGTCATTGGACTCAGAAGGGCCAAAGCGGGCTCATGAAGAAGCGGTCCAGCCAACCGGGCTGGCTGGCGTCGGCGAACGAACCTGTGCCCGAATAGGTGATGCGCGCATCGGCCACACGCGTGGACGGCACGGTGTTGTCAGTGGCGATGTCATCGGCACGGATCAGGCCGGCGATGCGCACCAGTTCCTCACCGGTGTTCAGGGTCAGCCACTTCTCGCCGCGCACGGCGACGATGCCATTGGGCAGCACTTCGGCCACGGTCACGGTGATCGAACCGGTCAGGGTGTTGCCCTGGGTGGCCTTGCTGTCACCCTTGGTCGCCCGTTCGCCTTTGTAGCCGGCCTCCAGAGACAGGTCGCCGCCACCGAACGGGTTGTCGGTGTTCGGCGTGGTGCCGAACAGCGAGGTCAGGCCGATGTTGGCGTTGCTGTTTTTCTGGATCTGAGACCCTGCGTTCTTGCTCGCCGAGGTGCGCTCGTTGAGGGTGATGGTGATGATGTCACCCACCCGGAACGCCTTGCGGTCGGTGTACAGGTTCTGCTCGAAACCGGCCTGATAAATCGAGCCGTTGGCCGCCGACGCCGGCAACGGGGTACGCGGCAGAACCGGCGCATAGTACGGGTCGTTCGGCTTGGGCGTCGGTGCGACGCAACCGGCCAACAACACCGCGCCCCCCAGGGCGAAGACGGACAACAGACGATTCATGACGCTTACCTCACGTGTAACGGGCTTGGGTCTTACAGCTGCTGGGTGACGAACGACAGCATCTGGTCGGCGGTGGAGATGACCTTGGAGTTCATCTCGTAGGCGCGCTGGGTGGTGATCATGTTCACCAGCTCTTCCACGGTGCTGACGTTGGAGTTTTCCAAGGTCTGTTGCAGGGTGGTACCGAAGCCGTTCAGGCCTGGGGTGCCGACCTGTGGTGCGCCGCTGGCTGCAGTCTCGAGGAACAGGTTGTTGCCGATGGCCTGCAGACCTGCCGGGTTGATGAAGTCGGCGGTCTGGATGTTGCCGATGATCTGCGCGGCCGGGTTGCCGGCAGTGGTGATCGACACGGTGCCGTCCTGGCCAACGGTGAAGGTCTGGGCATCCGGCGGCACGACGATCGCAGGCTCAAGGGCAAAACCGTTGGCGGTGACGATCTGGCCGTCGGAGTTCAGGTGGAAGGTGCCGTCACGGGTGTACGAAACAGTGCCGTCAGGCTGCAGGACCTGGAAGAAACCGCGACCATTGACGGCCATGTCCAGCGGGTTCTCGGTGGTCTGCAGGCTGCCGGTCTGGAAGTTCTTCTGAGTACCGACAATGCGCACACCGGTACCGACCTGCAGGCCCGAAGGCAGCTCGCTGTCCTGGGTCGACTGAGCACCCGGCTGACGCTTGATCTGGTACAAAAGGTCCTGGAACTCGGCGCGATCACGCTTGAAGCCGGTGGTCGAAACGTTCGCCAGGTTGTTGGAGATGACGGTCAGGTTGGTGTCCTGGGCGGACAGGCCGGTCTTAGCGACCCAAAGAGCCGGAAGCATTTAGTGTTCTCCTCGTGCGCCTGTTTTACGGCACCCGTTCAAAAGTGATTAGCCGATTTGCAAAACACGCGCCATGGCTTCATCGCCTTCCTTGGCCGCGTTCATCATCTTGACGTGCAGTTCGAATTGACGGGACAGCGCCAGCACCGAGGTCATTTCCTCGACGGCATTGACGTTGCTCGACTCCAAAAAGCCCGACGCCACCCGCACGTTGACGTCGGCATCGGCGGGCTGGCCGTTCTTGGTGTGGATCATGCCGTCCAGGCCCTTGGTCAGGTTCTTGGTGTCCGGATTGACCAGCTTGATGCGGTCGACCTCGGCCATGACCCGCGGGTCCTCGCCCATGGCGCGAATGCTGATGGTGCCGTCTTCACCGATCTCCACCTTCTGCTCAGGCGGAATCGCGATCGGGCCACCGTTGCCCATCACCGGCATGCCATTGCCGGCACGCAGCACGCCCAGGGCATCGATGTTCAGGCTTCCGGTGCGCACATAGGCTTCGCTGCCGTCCGGCGCCTGCACGGCAATGAAGCCATCGCCGGTGACTGCCACGTCCAGTTCGCGACCGGTCTCGACCATTGCGCCAGCAGTGAAATCCGTGGCCGGGCGTTCGCTCATGGCGAAGGCGCGCGCCGGAAAGCTGTCACCGAACACCGGCATCGAACGCGCCTGCTCCAGGTCGCGCTGAAAACCGTTGGTGGAAACGTTCGCCAGGTTGTTGGCGTGGGCCCGCTGGGCCAGCGCGTTCTGGCTGGCACCGGTCATGGCCACGTAAAGCATTTTGTCCACAGTCATTCTCCACTGCACTGACGAGCGATTGCCGCCGACGTTGCTGTGCAGGCACTAAAGCAAGTTCCGAACCAACTTTTGAAAAGCATGAAAAAGCCCGTGAATACGGGCTTTGAGGGAAGCCATTTGTAATGGGCAACGCCGGATATCCGGCGCCATCTTGCCGCTGACGGCAATCAGCTACAGCTCGCGGCAACCGGCGTTGTTGTACGGGCCGGCGAAGCGCTTCCACCCCTCCCCCGGCGACCACTGCGAGCACACCAGGCGGCCGTCGGCCTGACTCTCCCAGCGCCACCACGGCGCAGCAGCCGCGTGAGCCTGGAGCAGGCACAGCGCTGCGGCGAGCGTCACGATCCATTTCTTCATGAGCCTTTCCTCGAAAACGACGAACCCCTTTACCAGGAAAGGGGTTCGCGCACACTCGACCGACCAGCGACCATCAGGTCATCTGGATGATGGTCTGCATGATGGTGCTTTCGGTGGAGATGGTCTTGGCGTTGGCCTGGTAGTTGCTCTGCGCCTTGATCAGCTCGACCAACTCCTGGGTCAGGTTGACGTTGGAGGCTTCCAGCGAGTTGGACTCCACGCTACCCAAGGTACCGGTCTTGGGTGCGTCGATGCCTGGAATGCCGGAGGAGAAGGTTTCGGTCCAGCGGGTGCCACCGATCTGCTGCAGGCCCTGCTCGTTGGCGAAGCTGGCAACGGCCACCTGACCGATCGCACGGGACTGCTGGTTGCTGAAGCTGGCGAACATCACACCGGTGGAATCGATGCTCAGGCTCGACAGAATACCGGTGGCGTAACCGTCCTGGGACTGCGACATACGCGCGGTCTCGGTGTTGTACGAAGTGGTGCTGTTCATCGACAGACGCATGCCACCGGCATTGCCCGCCGCGCCATTGGCAGCCCAGTTACCCGAAGCATCCTTGGACGCCGGAATCCAGCCAGTCATGGTGAAGGTGTTGTTGTTCACGGTGAACGACGAACCAGGCGGCAGGCCGGTGTTGTTGGCCGTCATCGCATTGACCGAACCGTCGCTGTTGAAGCTGATGGTGCCGCTCAGCGGCGTGGTGCTGGCCGGGTCGAACGGATTGCGTCCATCGACCAGGGTGTACATGGTCCACTGGTTGGTGCCGGTCTTGCGATAGAACTGCTCCATGGTGTGCTCGTTGCCCTGACTGTCGTACACCTTGGTCGGGAACGACTTGGTGTAGGTGGTTTCGTCAGAGGGATCGAACGGCTTGTTCGGCACCATGGTACCGGTACCGTCGTCGACCATCAGCGGAATGTCGGTGGCCGAGGAATTCAGGTTGATGCCCTGGTCGATCAGGGACGTGGCCTTGGGGGCCAGAGCGGAGGTGTCGATCTTCAGATCGGTCAGCACGCCCTTCTGGATCTTGCCGGTCGAGTCGGCGGCATAGCCTTGCAGGCGCAGGCCGTCCGAGGTGACCACATAGTTGTCTTTGTTGGTCTGGAAGGCACCGGCACGGGTATAGACCATCGAGCCGTTGTCCGACAGCACGAAGAAGCCCTGCCCCTGGATACCCATGTCCAGTACGTTGCCGGTGTTGTTGATGTCACCCTGGCTGAATTGCTGGGAGACGGCCGCCAGACGCACACCGTTGCCCACTTGGTTCTTGCCGACACCCAGGCGGTTGGCACCTGCGTAGACGTCCGCGAACTCGGCGCGCGACGACTTGAAACCAACGGTATTGACGTTGGCGATGTTGTTACCGGTGACATCCAGCTGCTTGTTGGCAGCGTACAGACCACTAAGACCGATGTTGAAAGACATGAATTCGCTCCTTGTGCCGCTCTAGCCGGCCTTAGATACCAATGGTTTGCACGCTGGACAGAGAAACTTTCCCGAGCCCTGCAAGGTTGAGCATCATCTCGCCATTGGGGTTGATGCTGACGCTGGTGACCTTGGCTGGCAGCAGGGTGTACATCTGCGTCGACTTGCCATCGACCATGGTGGTGGCCGAGAAGCTATAGGTGCCCGGGTCGACCTTTTCACCCTTGTCATTGGTGCCATCCCAGATGAAGTCGGCGTAACCGGCTTTCTGCTGGCCCAACTCGATGGTCTTGATGGTGTTGCCGTCTTTATCCTTGATGGTGATCTTCGCCTCGCTGATACCTTGCGGGACGATGAACTGGCCATTGAAACTCTGGGTGGTGTCGACCACCGCTTTATCGTTCTGCACGATCACCGAACGACCCACCAACGACGAAGCCTGCAGGGCCTGGGACGAACCCATGGCACCGGCAATGGAATTGACCGTGCTGTTGAGCGTGGTGATGCCTTCCAGACTGCTGAACTGCGCCAGCTGGGCGACGAACTCGCTGTTATCCTGAGGATCGAGCGGGTTCTGGTGCTGCATCTGGGTGACCAGCAACTGCAGGAACGCATCCTTGCCCAGGGCGTTCTTGTCAGTGTTCTCGGGTGCGGGCTTCTTGGTGGTGCCAGTGCTGACGCCCGACGCCGCGAGGACGTCGTTGAGGTTCACACCGCCGGTGCTGTTGACTGCCATGATCCTGACTCCTTATCACTGACCGAGGGTCAGCACCTTCTGCATCATGGTCTTGGCGGTGTTCATCAGCTCGGCGTTGGTCTGGAACGCACGGCTGGCGGAGATCATGTCAGCCATCTCCTCCACCACATTGACATTGGGGTAGTAGACGTAGCCGTCCTTGTTCGCCGCCGGATGATTGGGCTCGTAGCGCGCCTCAAGGTTGCTCTGATCCTCGACGATGCCCATCACCTGCACACCCTGCCCCGCTTCGCCCTGATCCTGGAACAGCGACTGGCCAGCGCCGTTCTGGGCTTGCTGGAAGGTAGTGGCGAACACCGGATGACGCGCGCGATAGGTCTGGTCGATGCTCGAGGAAACAGTCTCGGCGTTGGCGATGTTGGAAGCGACGGTATTGAGGCGGGTGTTCTGCGCGCTCATGCCGCTACCGGCAATATTGAAGACACTGGCAAGGGACATGATCACTCTCCGCGCAGGGCCGAAACCAGCCCTTTGAATTTGCTGTTGAGCAGGGTGAAGCTGGCCTGGAAGCCGATGGCGTTCTCTGCGTAGTTGGACTGCTCGATCTGGGCGTCTACGGTGTTCTGGTCGATCGACGGCTGCATCGGCGTGCGGTACTTGAGGGTATCGTCGCCCATGGCCAGGCCTTCGGCCTCGATGTGGCGGTTATTGGTGCGATCCAGGGCAATGCGCCCTTTCTGCTGCTTGTCGGCTTCAGCGGCGAGCACCGCCGAGAAATCCATGTCACGCGCCTTGTAGTTAGGCGTGTCGGCGTTGGCGATGTTGTTGGCCAGAACCTCGGCGCGCTGGGCGCGGAAGCTCAATGCCTGCTCATGGATGCCGAGCGCCTTGTCGAAGCTGATGCTCATGTCTGGGAAACCTTCGAAGGTTGACCGGAAGAATCGTGAGCAAGCTAGAGCAAGGTTTGTGCCAAGCGATAAAGCCCCAGTAAAACCGGGCACTGAGGCCCTGCTTGCCGGCGGCAATGCCAGAAAAGCGGCAATGGATTACCGCTTGGCGTCAGCAAAGCGGCAATGGGCACCGGCAAAAAAAGGGGCCGCGATGCGGCCCCTGTCTGGGTTTATTTTGCCTGGTAGATGATCCCCGGGCTGCACTGGACCATCTGGTAGTGATCCGGCAACCCGTTGAGCGCCTCGGACGCCCCCAGGAACAGATACCCGCCCGGCTTGAGCGTGCTGTGGATGCGCATGAGGATGTCCTTCTTGACCTGGGCCGAGAAGTAGATCAGCACGTTGCGGCAGAACACGATGTCGAACTTGCCCAGCGCCGCATAGCTGTCGAGCAGGTTGAAGGAACGGAACTCGACCCGGCTGCGGATCGGCGCTTTGACCGCCCAACGACCCGGCCCCTTGGTGTCGAAGTAGCGCTGCAGGCGCTCCTGGGACAAGCCGCGACCAATGGCCAGGCTGTCGTATTCACCGGTCTTGCAGTTGGTCAGCATCGACCCGGACAAGTCGGTGGCAACGATCTGCGCCCCCATCTTCAGTTGCCCCAGGTTGCTGCGCTCGAACTCGTCGATGGCCATGGAGATCGAATACGGCTCTTGCCCCGAGGAGCATGCCGCCGACCAGATCCGCAGGCGCTGGCCCGGGTTGTTCTTGATGAACTCCGGAATCACCTTGTTCTTGAGCACCTCGAACGGATAGGTGTCACGGAACCACAGGGTTTCATTGGTCGTCATCGCATCGACCACCTGCTCACGCAACCCGCTGCGCGGCTGGCTCTGAATTCGCTGCACCAGCTCACCGAGCGACTTGATGCCCTGCTGCTCCATTAGCTTGTTGAGACGGCTGGAGACCAGGTATTGCTTATTCTCGCCCAGCAAGATGCCACAGGCTTTCTCCAGGAAGACCCGGAACTGTTCAAAATCCAAATTACCCGTAGACAATGCTGCCGCCTCTTTCAAATCCCTGGTGCCAGGGGTTGCCCCCCCGGCCGTTTCAATGCGTCGCCTTGATCCGATCGACCACCCGCTGGGCGAGGTCGTCCGGCTTGAATTTGGCCAGGAAGTCGTCGGCGCCGACCTTCTTGACCATGGCCTGGTTGAAGACCCCGGACAGCGAAGTATGCAGGAGGATGTGCAGCTTTTGCATGCGCGGATCGCTGCGAATCTCCGCCGTCAGGGTGTAGCCATCCATCTCCGGCATTTCGATGTCGGAGATCATCATCAGGAATTCTTCTTCCGGACGCTTGCCCTCTTCCACCAACTTGTTCAGGTAGTCCAAGGCCTGGCGACCATCGTTGAGGGCTACCACCTCCACCCCTACCGACTGCAGGCAACGGCTGACCTGCTTGCGCGCCACCGACGAATCATCGACGGTCAGCACGCGCAGCATCATCGCCTTGTCTTGCACCTCGGCATCGACCACCCCCACGGACACGTCCTCGGACGATGGCGACACTTCGGCAAGAACTTTCTCTACGTCGATGACCTCCACCATCCGCCCGTCCACACGAGTGACAGCGGTCAGGTAGTGGTCACGTCCGGTCCCCTTGGGTGGCGGATGGATCTCCTCCCAGTTCATGTTGACGATGCGCTCGACCGAATGCACCAGGAAACCTTGGGTCTTGGTGTTGTACTCGGTGATGATCACGAAACTGTTGCGCGTCTCTTCCTGCAGCCCCGGCAAGCCGGTCGCCATCGACAGGTCGAGGATGGGGATGGTCGCGCCGCGAATGTTGGCCACCCCACGCACCACCGGGTGGGACTTGGGCAACAACGTCAGCTCCGGGCACTGCAACACCTCCCGGACCTTGAACACGTTAATGCCATAGAGCTGCTCGCCATTGAGGCGGAACAGCAACAGCTCCAGACGATTCTGCCCCACCAGTTGCGTGCGCTGGTTGACCGAATCCATGACTCCAGCCATGCCAGACTCCTCTAGTTTTGGCCCATTTACCGACTCGGCACGGGCTTTGCTTTTTTGAGCGCCATGTACACGAAAACGACATTTTACCGACGCCTGACGCGCCTGATGACCGGCTTGATAATGGCGCTATGCCTGCTGGCACCCGGCACACGCGCGCTGGCCGATGCGGTTACCTTGCCTGAACAACTTATCGGCGTCACCCAGGGGTTTCTTGAATTCACCGTGGAGGATTATCTGGCCACCACCCAGACCACTGGTCGCTACGAGATCCAGGTCAACCCGCTCGACCCGCGCCTACGCATGCCGCTGTGCAGTCAGCAACTGGACGCTTCGCTTGAAAGTCCAGCACAGCCGCTGGGCAGGGTCACGGTGCGGGTACGCTGCAACGGCAGCGCCCCCTGGACCGTGTTCGTCCCGGCCCAGGTGAAGCTGTTTCGCGAGGTGGTGGTGATGACCCGCCCGCTCAGGCGCGAGAGCGTGATTGGCGAAGGCGATGTCAGCCTGCGTGAGCGCGACGTGGGCACGCTCAATCAAGGCTTTCTCACAAGCCTGGAACAGGCCGTGGGCATGAAGCTGCTGCGCCCGACGGTGCTCGACCAGGTCCTGACGCCCCAGCATCTGGAGCAGGCCGAGGTGGTACGCAAGGGCGATCATGTGGTGATCACGGCCCGCAGTGGCAGCCTTAGCGTGCGCATGCCTGGCGAGGCCTTGAGCAAAGGCGGGCTGTCTGAGCAGATTCGCGTGCGCAACCTGAACTCCAAGCGCGTGGTCAAGGCACGGGTGATTGGGCCTGGACAGGTAGAAGTGGCCATGTAAGGCATTTGCGGCGCCCGCGAGGCGGGACAGGATAAAAACTAGCGACGGGGAACGGGTTTTCCTAAACTGTGTCAGAAAACGGGTCATGCGCGCTTGCCGACAGGTGGCGATACATTCGTGCCTAAAGTTTTTTTCGGGTTGGCCGAAAACAGGGCAAGCGTCCAAATTCCCAGAGGTTTCTGATCATGGTCATCGACTTCAGTCGTTTGAATAATTCTCCGGCCGTCACGGGCGGGGTTCGCAGCAATACCGCGACCGGTAGCGCCCCGAAAGCCGGCGAAACCAGCGAAGCGCCACAGACTGCCAGCGGAGAAGCGGTACACCTCAGCCAAGAGGCCCAGCAGTTGCAGAAGATCAGCGACAAGCTGCGCGACCAGCCAGAAGTCAACAGCGCCCGCGTGGCCCAGTTGAAACAGGCGATCGCCGACGGCAGCTATCAGGTCGATGCCGGCCGGGTCGCCAGCAAACTGCTTGATTTCGAAGCCCAGCGCTAACCCTCCGGGGCGCTGACTTCAAGGACGCAAAAGCCAAGAGCCAGCCATGCACGACACCACTTTGCTGCAACTGATCGAAGACGACATCGCGCCAACGCAGGAACTGCTCGAACTGCTTCAGAAAGAAGCCGTCGCCCTGCATGGCCGGGACATGCAGGTGCTGGAGAACATCCTGGCACGCAAGCAGTCCCTGATCGTCCTGCTCGAGCAGCAAGGCATGCGGCGCAACCAACTGCTGGTCGGCCTGGGCTTATCCGCCGACCGGGCCGGTGTGCAGGCCCTGGCCGCGCAATCCTCCCTGGGCGAGGTCATGCTGCAACAACTCGACGTACTCACCCAATTGATGGATGCCTGCCAAAAGGTCAACGAGACCAACGGCCGGATCATCCAGCTGCAGCAACACGCCACGGCCAATCAGATCAGAATCCTCATGGGTGGCGATTCCCCGTCGCTCTATGACAGCCGCGGCGCCACCTCGCCCATGGCTAAGGCCCGCGCCATCAGCCAAGTGTGATTATTTCTATCAAGGCACGGAACATACTGGCAAAATGCCGTTACTTGCGTGTGTCGTTTTTGCCTGGAGATTGATTACCCGTGTTCAATGCATCCGATGCTCCCCAGCCGCCCAAGGTGCTCACCACACCCTTGGAAATCGCAGCCAACCTGCGTCAATTGCTGGATAGCCACGATCCGCTGATCATCACCTTCCCTGAGCGCAGCCAGCGGTTCCAAAGTTACGTCGTGCATGTGGACCGTGACGCCAATACCCTGGCGCTGGACGAAATGATCCCTCGCGACGGTGAAAAGTACATCGAGAATGGCGAACCCTTCCGCATCGAAGGTTTCCATGATGGCGTGCGCATCGCCTGGGAATGCAACACCGCGACCACCATCACCGAGATCGATGGCCATCGCTGCTACCGTGCCCCCCTGCCGACCGAGATGACCTACCACCAGCGCCGCAACGCCTTCCGCGCCGCGCTCAAGCTGTCGCAGCTGGTCGATATCGTGCTCGACGGTGAACGACTCAAGGGCAAGGGCGCCCTGCGTGGCAAGTTGCTGGACATCTCCGCCACAGGCTGCAAGCTGCGCTTTGAAGGCAACATCGAAGAGCGCCTGCAACTGGGTGAGGTGTATGAGCGCTTCGCCGCCAGCAATCCGCTGGGCATGTCGCAGGCGATGGTAGAACTGCGTCACCTGCACTTCGAAGAGCGCCTGAATACCACCTTCGCTGGCGTGCGCTTTCACAACCTCAATGGCCAGATGCAGCGCAAGATCGAGAGTTTCGTCTACCAGTTGCAGCGCGAGGCACGACGCTTCGACAAAGACGACTATTGAGTGTCGAATGTCCCATGAAAAACGCCACCCATCGGGTGGCGTTTTTCATTGCTTTGCAGCTTGCCTGAAGACCGGCTCAAACCGACTTGTCGACCTCGGCCTGGGGTGCACCCGCCTCTTCCCGGGGCTTTTGCTCCTCGGCTTCGGTGTCTTCGGCCGCCACCGGCGCTTGCATCACGTCCTGCACGGTCTGCTCATCGACCCGAGGGTCCAGCGCTGCCGACAAGGGTGAGCCCGCCGCTGGCATGGCCACGTGGCCCAGCGGCGCGTCCTGCACCTGATGCAGGCCGGTGACGGCCTTCGGCCGGATCCGCCACACCAGCACCAAGGCGAAGAACAGGAAGAAGGCATAGAGCATTTGCGGCCCCAGGACCTTCATCAGCACACCCGCCGCCAGCGGACCGATACAGGCCCCCACGCCGTAGGTCACCAGCAACATGGCCGTCAGCGAGACACGGCGCTCGCTTTCGACATGGTCGTTGGAAAACGCGACCGCCAGCGGATAGAGGCAAAATTGCAACAGCGAAATCACGAAACCGACGGCGAACAGCAACTCCAGCGGCACGCTGGGCAGCACCGCCAGCGGCAATGCAGCCAGCGCCAGACCGATCGAGACGCTACGGATCAGCACCGCACGATCATAGCGGTCCGACAGCCAACCCAGCGGCCACTGCACCACCAAGCCCGCGAAGATGCAGCTCCCCATGAACAGACCGATCTGCTCGGTGGTAAGCCCCTGCTTGGCCGCATACAGCGGCGCCAGACCATAGAAAGAACCTACGATCAGGCCCGAACCCAGCACCGTCGACAACGACTGCGGTACCCGTTTGAGGAAGAACTTCGGCTCCATCGGCGCCGGGCGCAACGGTGCCGGGTGGATGCGCCGGGTCATCGCCACCGGCACCAGGCACAGGGCAAAGCACATGGCGACCAGCATCAGCAGTTCAGGGCCGAGCTCCGGATGCACCACCAGGATCAATTGGCCGAGTACCAAACCCAGGTAGGAGGCGATCATGTATCCACTGAACACCGCCCCGCGGTGCTTCACATCGGCCTGCTCGTTGAGCCAGCTTTCGATGACCATGTACTGGCACATCATCCCCAGGCCCACGATCATCCGCAGCCCTACCCACACCGGGAGCCAATTGGTCATGCCATGGCCGAGCACCGCCGCGCAGACGATGCCCGCGCACGTGGCGTAGGCGCGGATGTGCCCGACCCGGCCGATCAGCCGGTGGCCGACCTTGCCGCCCACGGCCAGGCCAAAATAGTTGGCGGCCATCAGGGCACCGACCCAAAGGCTGTCCACATGGTCGGCGGCCAGGCGCAAGGCCAGGTAGGTACTGAGCAGGCCCGAGCCGATCAGCATCATCAAGGCAGCGAAATACAGCGACTGAAACGGCTTCCAGATGTTTCGCATACGTCCCGTCGGGCTCCCTGGTCAGGTGGCGTTAGCTTGCAGGCAAGCATAAAAGCAAATTCGCCGCAGCGCAGGCCCCCATCGGCTAAATAGCCAGCCGGGGGGCGTGTCCAGTGTCGGTTGTGTCGCGATCAGGCCTGTGCGGCTAGCACCCGCCGCTCCCAAGGGGTGATTTCGTCGAGGAAATCCGTCAGCTCCAAGGTCTTGGTTGCGACATACCCATCGATGAATTCGTTCCCGAACATCTGACGCGCCAATGCGCTGCGCTTGAGGCGTTCCAATGCGCCATGCAGGGTGCAAGGCAGGTTCAGGTGCTCCGGCACTTCGAACTCGCCCTGGATCGCGGCCGTAGGTTCCAGGCGCTGCTCGATGCCGTGCAGACCAGCGGCCAAGCTCGCAGCGATGGCCAGGTACGGGTTGGCGTCGGCCCCAGGTAGCCGGTTCTCGACCCGTCGAGCCACAGGCGAACTGGCCGGGATGCGCAAGCCGGCGGCTCGGTTGTCATGGGACCAACAGGCATTGTTGGGCGAGGCGTACGGGTGGCACAGGCGTTGGTAGGAGTTGACGTTGGGCGCGAACAACGCGGTGAAGTCAGCCATGCAGGCCTGCAGACCGCCGATGAAGTGATGGAAGGTATCGGTCGGCTGCCCGGCCTCATCGCTGAAGACGTTGCGGCCACTGTCGATGCGCACCAGGCTCTGGTGGATATGCATCGAGCTGCCCGGTGTTCTGGCCAAGGGCTTGGCCATGCACACCACGGTCAGGCCATGCTTGAGTGCGACTTCCTTGAGCAGGTGCTTGAACAGGAAAGTCTGGTCGGCCAGCAGCAACGGATCGCCGTGAAGCAAATTGATCTCGAACTGGCTGACGCCCATCTCGTGCATGAAGGTGTCACGGGGCAAGCCTAGGGCGGCCATGCACTGATACACCTCGCTGAAAAATGGCCGCAGGCCATTGTTGGAACTGACGCTGAACGCCGAGTGCCCCAACTCGCGACGGCCATCCTTGCCCACCGGCGGCAAGAACGGCTGGTGCGGATCGGTATTCGGTGCAAAGACGAAGAACTCCAGCTCCGTGGCCACCACCGGCGCAAGGCCAAGCGCGGCATAGCGCGCGATCACGGCCTTGAGCTGGCCCCGGGTGGAAAGTCCGGACGCCACACCGTCGAGCTCGACTGCATCGCAGATGGCCAGCGCCCGCGGCTCGTCGCTCCAGGGCAGGCGATGGATCTGGGCAGGTTCGGCCACCAGGGCCAGGTCGCCATCATCGCTGCCATAGAAACGGGCTGGCGGGTAACCGCCCATGATGCATTGCAGCAATACACCCCGAGCCATCTGCAAGCGGCGCCCTTCCAGAAAGCCCTCGGCAGTCATCACCTTGCCGCGGGGTACACCATTGAGGTCGGGGGTGACGCATTCGATCTCGTCGATGCCGGTCAGACGTTCGCTGAGGGAACGCGGGGCTTCGGTCGTCATGACGCTGTCCTTCTTGTTGTTTTGCAGGCCGGAAATGGCGTTAGGCACAACATAGGCGTCCGCTGTTGAAAATATCAAGCGAGGATGGGCGGCAGTGTGGAAATTTATTAACACCCGCGGTCGCGCCGCTGTATTCGCCACCGGATTGGCGCAACCTCGGGCTCCCATCAGCCCGATACGACGCTATTCGCGCAAGGTCATGCCATTGGCCGGCAAAGGCAGCGCGGTCTTGTAGCGCACCTGCTTGAGGGCAAAACTCGAACGGATGTTAGCCACTCCGGGCAAGCGAGTCAGGTAGTCGAGAAAGCGCTCCAGCGCCTGGATGCTGGGCAACAGTACGCGCAGCAGGTAGTCCGGATCGCCGGTCATCAAATAGCACTCCATCACCTCAGGCCGCTCGGCGATTTCCTCCTCGAAGCGGTGCAACGCCTGCTCCACCTGTTTCTCCAGGCTGACGTGGATGAACACGTTGACGTCCAGCCCCAGCACCTCGGGTGCGAGCAAGGTCACCTGCTGACGGATGACGCCCAGCTCTTCCATTGCCTTGACCCGGTTGAAACAGGGCGTAGGCGACAGGTTCACCGAGCGGGCCAGCTCTGCGTTGGTGATGCGGGCATTTTCCTGAAGGCTGTTGAGAATGCCGATATCGGTGCGATCGAGTTTGCGCATGAGACAAATTCACCGGTTTTTTGTGTTTATGCGGAATGTTTATCTGCGCCGTCAGGCAAAGGCAATCAACTTGAGAGAAAAATTCTTCAGCGGTCCCCCTATGATGTAGTTAGCGCTGACCTACCAGTCACAAGCCGGTACTCAGCGGCGACCGCTTCAAAGCTCACAAAAACAACATTCGAGCGAGCGTAAAAAGCATGAACGAGTACGCCCCCCTGCGTCTGCATGTGCCCGAGCCTACCGGCCGGCCAGGCTGCCAGACCGATTTCTCCTACCTGCGTCTGAACGACGCCGGCCTAGTCCGTAAACCCCCGATCGATGTAGAACCCGCCGACACTGCGGATCTGTCCTACAGCCTCATCCGTGTGCTGGACGAACAAGGCAATGCCGTCGGTCCATGGGCCGAGGACATCGACCCGCAGGTCCTGCGCCAGGGCATGCGCGCCATGCTCAAGACGCGGATCTTCGACAACCGCATGGTCGTTGCCCAGCGCCAGAAGAAGATGTCCTTCTACATGCAGAGCCTGGGCGAGGAAGCCATCGGCAGCGCCCAGGCGCTGGCCTTGCAATACACCGACATGTGCTTCCCGACCTACCGCCAGCAGAGCATCCTGATGGCCCGGGACGTGTCCCTGGTCGAGATGATCTGCCAGTTGCTGTCCAACGAGCGCGATCCGCTCAAGGGGCGCCAACTGCCGATCATGTACTCGGTGCGCGAGGCAGGCTTCTTCACTATCAGCGGCAACCTGGCCACTCAGTTCGTCCAGGCCGTCGGCTGGGCCATGGCCTCGGCCATCAAGGGCGATACCAAGATCGCCTCGGCCTGGATCGGCGACGGCGCCACGGCCGAGTCCGACTTCCATACCGCCCTGACCTTCGCCCACGTCTACCGCGCCCCGGTAATCCTCAACGTGGTCAACAACCAGTGGGCGATCTCGACCTTCCAGGCCATCGCCGGCGGTGAGTCCACCACCTTCGCAGGCCGTGGCGTGGGCTGCGGCATCGCCTCCCTGCGGGTCGACGGCAACGACTTCATCGCGGTCTACGCCGCCTCGCGCTGGGCCGCCGAACGTGCCCGCCGCGGCATGGGCCCGACCTTGATCGAATGGGTCACCTACCGCGCAGGCCCACACTCCACCTCGGACGATCCATCCAAGTACCGCCCGGCCGATGACTGGAGCCACTTCCCGCTGGGCGATCCGATCGCTCGCCTCAAGCAGCACCTGATCGCTATCGGCCACTGGTCCGAAGAAGAACACCAGGCCGTCACCGCCGAGCTCGAGGCCGAGATCATCAAGGCGCAGAAAGAAGCCGAGCAGTACGGCACCCTGGGCAATGGCCACATTCCTAGCGCCGCCTCGATGTTCGAGGACGTGTACAAGGAAATGCCCGACCACCTGCGCCGCCAGCGCCAGGAACTGGGGGTCTGAGATGAACGATCACAACAACAGCATCCATCTGGAATCCGCCATGTCCACCACCACCATGACCATGATCCAGGCCCTGCGCTCGGCCATGGACATCATGCTCGAGCGCGACGACAACGTGGTGATCTACGGCCAGGACGTCGGTTACTTCGGCGGCGTGTTCCGTTGCACCGAAGGCCTGCAGAACAAATACGGCAAGTCCCGCGTGTTCGACGCACCGATCTCCGAAAGCGGCATCGTCGGCACTGCCGTGGGCATGGGCGCCTATGGTCTGCGTCCGGTGGTGGAGATCCAGTTCGCCGACTACTTCTACCCCGCCTCCGACCAGATCGTCTCGGAAATGGCCCGCCTGCGCTATCGCTCGGCCGGCCAGTTCATCTCTCCACTGACCCTGCGTATGCCGTGCGGCGGTGGCATCTATGGCGGCCAGACCCACAGCCAGAGCCCCGAGGCGATGTTCACCCAGGTGTGCGGCCTGCGCACCGTGATGCCCTCGAACCCCTATGACGCCAAAGGCCTGCTGATCGCCTCGATCGAGTGCGACGACCCAGTGATCTTCCTCGAGCCCAAGCGCCTGTACAACGGCCCGTTCGACGGCCACCACGACCGCCCGGTAACGCCGTGGTCCAAGCATCCGCAAAGTGCAGTGCCCGATGGTTACTACCAGGTACCGCTGGACAAAGCCGCCATCGTCCGCCCAGGTAACGATGTCACCGTACTGACCTATGGCACCACGGTGTATGTGTCCCAAGTGGCCGCCGAAGAGACCGGCGTCGATGCCGAAGTCATCGACCTGCGCAGCCTGTGGCCATTGGACCTGGAAACCATCGTCGAATCGGTGAAGAAGACCGGCCGCTGCGTGGTGGTCCATGAGGCGACCCGCACCTGCGGCTTCGGCGCCGAACTGGTGTCGCTGGTGCAGGAGCACTGCTTCCATCACCTCGAAGCGCCGATCGAGCGCGTCACCGGTTGGGACACCCCCTATCCCCATGCACAGGAATGGGCTTACTTCCCAGGACCTTCGCGGGTAGGTGCGGCATTGAAACGGGTCATGGAGGTCTGAATGGGCACGCACGTCATCAAGATGCCGGACATCGGCGAAGGCATCGCACAAGTCGAGTTGGTGGAGTGGTTCGTCAAGGTCGGCGATGTGATCGCCGAAGACCAGGTGGTAGCCGATGTCATGACCGACAAAGCCACCGTGGAGATCCCCTCGCCGGTCAGCGGCAAGGTATTGGCCCTGGGCGGCCAGCCCGGTGAGGTGATGGCGGTCGGCAGCGAGCTGATCCGTATCGAAGTCGAAGGCAGCGGCAACCACGTGGACGAACCCCACGCCAAGCCGGTCGAAACCGTCGCGCCAGCCGCACCCGCCCCGGTTGCTGCCGCACCGCGCCTCGAACCGCAGCCGACCGCCAGCCCCGTGTCCAGCGCCAGCGTCGCCGCGCCGATCGTGCCACGCCAGGCGGGCGAAAAACCCCTGGCCTCCCCAGCGGTGCGCAAGCGCGCGCTGGATGCCGGTATCGAGCTGCGCTACGTGCACGGCAGCGGCCCGGCCGGGCGCATCCTGCACGAAGACCTCGACGCCTTCATCAGCAAGCCGCACAGCACGGCCGGCCAGGCGCCAAGTGGCTATGGCAAGCGCACCGACAGCGAGCAGATTCCAGTGATCGGCCTGCGCCGCAAGATCGCCCAGCGCATGCAGGATGCCAAGCGTCGCGTCGCGCACTTCAGCTATGTCGAAGAAATTGACGTCACGGCCCTCGAGGCCCTGCGCCAGCAACTGAACGCCAAGCACGGCCAAGACCGCGGCAAATTGACCTTGCTGCCGTTCATCGTGCGCGCCATGGTCGTGGCCCTGCGCGACTTCCCGCAGATCAACGCCACCTATGACGACGAAGCCCAGGTCATCACCCGCCACGGCGCGGTGCACGTGGGTATCGCCACCCAAGGCGACAACGGCCTGATGGTGCCGGTGTTGCGCCATGCCGAAGCCGGCAGCCTGTGGAGCAACGCCAGCGAGATCGCTCGCCTGGCCAATGCCGCGCGCAGCAACAAGGCCAGCCGCGAGGAACTCTCCGGCTCGACCATCACCCTGACCAGCCTCGGCGCACTGGGCGGCATTGCCAGCACGCCGGTGGTCAACACACCGGAAGTGGCCATCGTGGGCGTCAACCGCATGGTCGAACGGCCGGTCGTGGTCGATGGCCAGATCGTCGTGCGCAAGATGATGAACCTGTCCAGCTCCTTCGACCACCGGGTGGTCGATGGCATGGATGCCGCCTTGTTCATTCAGGCCGTGCGCGGCCTGCTGGAACAACCTGCCTGCCTGTTCGTGGAGTAAGCATGCAACCGATCCTCAACACGACCCTGCTGATCATCGGTGGCGGCCCTGGCGGTTACATCGCCGCCATTCGCGCCGGCCAACTGGGCATCCCTACGGTACTGGTCGAAGGCCAGGCCCTTGGCGGCACTTGCCTGAACATCGGCTGCATTCCGTCCAAAGCACTGATCCATGTGGCCGAGCAGTTCCACCAGGCCTGTCACCACGATGAGCAATCGGCGCTGGGCATCAGCGTATCTTCGCCGCGCCTGGACATCACCCGCAGCATCGCCTGGAAGGACGGCATCGTCGATCGCCTGACCTCCGGCGTTGCCGCCTTGCTCAAGAAGAACGGGGTCAAGGTGATCCATGGCTGGGCGAAGATCCTAGACGGCAAGAGCGTCGAGGTCGACGGCCAGAAAATCCAATGCGAGCACTTGCTGCTGGCAACCGGCTCCACCAGCGTGGAATTGCCCATGCTGCCGCTGGGCGGCGCGGTGATTTCCTCCACCGAGGCCCTGGCCCCGAAAGCCCTGCCCCGTCATCTGGTGGTGGTCGGCGGTGGCTACATTGGCCTGGAGCTCGGCATTGCGTACCGCAAACTGGGCGTCCAAGTCAGCGTGGTGGAAGCGCGCGAGCGCATCCTGCCGACCTATGACGGCGAACTGACCCAGCCGGTGGCCGACTCGGTGAAGAAACTGGGCATCGCCCTGTACCTGGGCCACAGCGTCGAAGGCTATGAGAACGGTTGCCTGCTCGCCAACGACGGCCAGGGCGGCCAACTGCGCCTGGAGGCCGATCAGGTGCTGGTCGCTGTGGGCCGTCGACCACGCACCCAGGGCTTCAACCTCGAGTGCCTGGACCTGAAGATGAACGGCGCGGCCGTGGCCATCGACGAGCGCTGCCAGACCAGCATGCGCAACGTCTGGGCCATCGGCGATGTGGCGGGCGAACCGATGCTGGCCCACCGGGCCATGGCCCAGGGCGAGATAGTCGCGGAAATTATCGCGGGCAAGTCACGGCGCTTCGAGCCTAGCGCCATCGCGGCGGTGTGCTTCACCGACCCGGAAGTGGTGGTGGTCGGCAAGACGCCCGAGCAAGCCAGCCAGCAAGGCCTGGATTGCATCGTCGCGCAGTTCCCCTTCGCCGCCAACGGCCGGGCCATGACCCTGGAATCGAAAAGTGGCTTCGTGCGGGTGGTCGCCCGCCGTGACAACCACCTGATCCTCGGTTGGCAGGCCGTAGGGGTGGCGGTCTCGGAACTGTCCACCGCCTTTGCCCAATCCCTGGAAATGGGTGCCCGCCTGGAAGACATCGCCGGCACCATCCACGCCCACCCGACCCTGGGCGAGACAGTCCAGGAAGCGGCATTGCGGGCCCTGGGCCACGCACTGCATATCTGACACTGAAGCGGCGACAGCCGATTTGGCCCGCTGCGCCCCAGGCGCGGCGGGCATTTTTTTGTCCTCATTCCCCGGATTTCGCCGATGTCTGTAGAAGCGGGTTTACCCGCGGCTGCGGCAGCGCACTCAACGACGCATTCGCGGGTAGACCCGCTCCCCTAAGGTGCGCACGACGCTCAAGAACAGGGGGTGGCCCTCACTCGAAGATGGTGTTCTTGCCCGCAGCCTTGGCCCGGTAAAGCGCTTGGTCAGCGCGCGCCAACAGACCATGCTGGTCCTCATCGTCCTGCCAGCGCACCACGCCAAAACTCATGGACAGGCGACAATCGCCGATCGGCTCCATGTCGTCCAGCGCCTGGCGGATCTGCGTGGCCAGCTCCACCGCTTGCTCCACCGGGGTCTGGGGCAAGACGGCGACAAATTCGTCGCCTCCCCAGCGCGCCAGCAGGTCCTGCTTGCGCAAACACGCCCGGACGCGCTCCACCGCCTCGACCAGCGCTGCATCGCCTCGGGCATGGCCGTAGCGGTCGTTGATCGGCTTGAAATCGTCCACATCCATGACGATCAGCGACAACGGCTGGCGGAAGCGCCGGGCACGCTCGCACTCCTGGCGTAGGGTCTTTTCCAGCCGATAACGATTGGCGGTGCGGGTCAGGGCGTCGCGCTCGGCGAGCTCGAGATTCTCGTCAAGCTGGCGCTGCAGTTGCTGATTGACCCAGGACAGCTCGCGGGTACGCTCGGCTACCTGGGTTTCCAGCGACTGGTTCCTCTGCTGCAGTTCGATCACCAAGCGCTTGCCCGCGTCGATGTTGCGGTGGGCGCCGAGCATGCGCGCCACCGAGCCATCTTCGTTGCGGGCGATAATGTGGCCGCTGTCTTCGATCCACAGATAGCTGCCATCCTGGCAGCGGCAACGGTATTCGATGCGGTAGCGCTCGTTGCGCTGGTTGATGTAAGCCTCGAAGTGGGCCATCACCCGTGGGTAGTCCTCGGGGTGGATCACGCTCTCCCAGGTCAGCACGGTGTTGGCCATCGAGTGGCTCTCGTAGCCGAGCATGGCGTACCAGCCAGGGTTGCGGTACACGTACCCGGAGTTGGCATCCCAATCCCAGATGCCGTCGCTGATAAGGTCGAACAAGGTATGCAGTTGCTGCTCGCTGAAGCCGGCAGGCATCGGCCTGGACTGCTGACTCATGGACGCTCTCTCCTGGTGTCCAGCAACTGCGCCTTTCTGGGCTGCTGATGGTCATGGTGATTGCCGCCAAGCGGCAAACCTGTGCCTCTGAATGGCAAGCTTAGCGCCAAACTCGATTGGATCCAGATAGCCGATGCGGCCGCTTTCATGCCTTTTCAAGCCGCTGGCACAGGTTTTGCCCCTTCGGTGGCGTCATTGATTCGCAAGGAGCAAACCTGATGATCACCCTTAATGGCCTGGGCTGGCAGACTGCCGTTCAGCAGTACAACCGCACCGGCGCCGAGCAGCCGTTGGCCGCAGTGCTGCCGATGCGCCTGCCCGTCGCCCCTGCCACCGCCACGCCACAGCAGAACGGCCAGAGCAGCACCTCCGGGCAGAACGCCGAGGATGCACGCAAGGAAGCCTTCGCCAAACTCATGGTGATGCTGCAGAACCCGGACGTCGCCGCGCGCCAGCAGGCCAGCGTCAACGAGCAGGACACCAGCGGTGCCCTGGAGGCGTTCCGCGACTACATGGCCAAATCACCGGAAGAGAAGATCAAGGAGAAGTACCTCGCCGAGCTGGGCCTGAGCGAGGAGGAATACAACGCCTTGCCGCCTGAGCAGAAGGAAAAGATCGACCAGCAGATCGCCCAGCGAATGCAAGAAGACGTAGAGCTCAAGACCCAGGCGAAGATGGCCGGGCGCCAGGACGTGGAGCTGTAAGCGCGCAGCCACCTCCCACAAGGCTAGCGCTGCGCTTGTGGGAGCTGGCCACGCCTGGGATGGGCCGCAACGCGGCCCCCTGTCACCTCACGGCTCCTTCACTCCTATGGTATCGCCGATCAGCGACTGCGCCTTCAGTGCAGGCCGAGGCGCGGTGCGCAAATCAGCCACCTGGCTGGCCGTCACCGACGCTGCCTGGTTACCCCAACTGCTGCGAATGAAGTTGACCACATCGGCTACCTCCTGGTCCGTCATGCGCCAGGCGAAACCCGGCATGGTGAACGTCGATGGCGCAGTTGCCGTGGCCGGCAGGGTATAGCCGTCGAGCACGATGTGGATCAACGAGGTGGCATCAGCGCTCTGCAACACCGGGTTGCCCGCCAACGCCGGGAACACCCGCGCATAGCCCTTGCCATCGGTGCGATGACAGGCAGCGCAGTTGTCCACGTAGAGAGCCGCGCCGGGCTTGGTATCGTCCCCTTTCCACAATGCCTCGGCGACCTGGCGATCTTCCTGGAATGGCTTGTCGTCCGGATTCAACGGTGGCAAGGACTTCAGGTAGCGGGCAATGGCAGTCAGGTCGGCCTCGGTCATGTACTGCATGCTGTGCTCGACCACATCGCTCATGCCACCGAATACCGCGGTACGCTCGTTTCGCCCGGTCTTGAGGAAGGCGACGATTTGCGCCTCGCTCCAACTGCCCAGGCCATCCTTGTGATCCCCTCGCAGGTTCTTGGCGATCCAGCCTTCCAGCGGCGCGCTGCCGGAGAGGTAGGCATCCCCACCGGCAGCATCCAGGGCTTTTTCCTGCATGGTCAAAGCCCGGGGCGTATGGCAGGCGCCGCAGTGGCCAAGGCCTTCGACCAGGTAGGCGCCACGGGCCAGTACCGGGTCACGTCCTGCTGCGTCGAACGGTTTGACCTCAGGTGCGAACAAACCACGCCAGAACGCCAGCGGCCAGCGCATGCTCAGCGGCCAGGGGATATCGCTCTCTTTGTTTGCCTGCTCAACCGGCTGCACGCCGTGCATGAAATAGGCATACAAGGCCTTGATGTCGTCATCGCTGACCCGCGCATAGGACGGATAGGGCATGGCCGGATACAACGTGCTGCCGTTCAGCCCGATGCCCTGGCGCACGGCACGCTCGAAGTCTTCGAGGCTGTAGTCGCCAATGCCGGTCGGATCCGGGGTGATGTTGGTCGAATAGATCGTGCCGATGGGCGTCTGCATGGGCAGCCCACCGGCGAAGGGCTTGCCCCCCTTGGCGGTGTGGCAGGCCACGCAATCCCCAGCCCGGGCGAGGTATTCGCCCTGCTTGATCAACGCCGGGTCGCTCATCTGGGCTGCGTGCAACAGGGTGCTGGCGCCCAGGCTCAGGGCGGCGATCAGAATACGTTTCATGGTCGGCCTCCTATGCCTGCACCAGCGGGCCGGGATTTTTCAGGTACTGCTCGCGAATGGCCCGCGCCGACCAGTACGTCAGCGCCGCTACCAGACCGGTGGGGTTGTAGCCCAGCCCTTGTGGGAAGGCCGAAGCGCCTGGCACGAACACGTTGTGGACATCCCAGCTTTGCAGGTACCGATTGATCGCGCTGGTCTTCGGATCGGTGCCCATGATCGCCCCGCCATTCAAATGAGTGGTCTGGTACACCGTGGCGTCGAAATGCTGACCGAACGCCTTCATCGACGCGGTGATCGCCTTGGGCCCCATGGCCTCGGCGATCTTGCGCATGCGCTCGACCATGAAGCGATTCATCTTCACGTCGTTGTCCTTCCAGTCGAAGGTCATGCGCAACAGCGGCTGGCCGTAGGCGTCCTTGTACACCGGGTCCAGATCCAGGTAGTTGTCGCGATAGGACTGATGCGCACCATGGGCATCCATCGACAGCATATGGCTGTAGCTATCGGCCACTGCGGCTTTCCAGGCGCTGCCCCATTTGGGCGTGCCCGGCGGCACCTTGGTACCGGAGATGGGTTTGGTCCCGGCCTGGTTGACCCAGAACGGCGAGCCGCCCACGAACCCTTCGGGGCCGTGGTCGAAGTTGTCGGCATTGAAATCGTCCACCGCCACGCCATTGCCCCCGGCGCCGATGAACGGGTTGGTGTGGTGGCTGTTCTTGTCGAAGAACGCCGTCACGGTGGAGAGGTTCTGGAAGGCGAAGTTGCGGCCCACGACGCCTTCATTGCTGATCGGATCGTACGGCTTGCCGATGCCCGAGAGCAGCATCAGGCGCACATTGTTGAACTGGAACGCACCGAGGATCACCAGGTCCGCCGGTTGCTCCACTTCACGGCCCTGGGCATCGACGTAGGTCACGCCGGTGGCGAGGTTCTTCTCGGCATTGAGGTTCACCCGCAGCACATGGGCATTGTTGCGCAGCTCGAAGTTCGGCACCTGGCGCAGGGCCGGAAGAATGTTCACATTGGGCGATGCCTTGGAATACATGTAGCAGGCGTAGCCACTGCAGAATCCGCAGAAATTGCACGGCCCCATCTGCGCGCCGTAAGGGTTGGTGTAAGGCCCGGAGGTATTGGCCGAAGGCAGGTTGTAGGGGTGGTAGCCCACTTCCCGGGCAGCCTTCTCGAACAGCTGCGCCGAAACGGTGTTCTTTTGCGCCGGCAGCGGGAAGTCATCGGAGCGGTCCGCAGCGAACGGGTTGCCACCTTTGTCGCGGCCCACCACCTGCCCCTTGATCGTCCAGGCGGTGCCGGAGGTGCCAAAGACTTTTTCGGCGAAATCGAAGTACGACTCGAGCTCTTCGTAGCTGACACCAAAGTCTTGGATGGTCATGCCCTCAGGGATGAAAGCCTTGCCATAACGTTCCTCGTAATGGCTGCGCATGCGCAGTTCCATCGGGTCGACCCGAAAGTGCACGCCTGACCAGTGCAGCCCTGCCCCACCGGTGCCTGTGCCAGGCAGGAAAGCGCCGAACTGGCGGTACGGGACGGCAAGGTCGTTCACGCTGTGGCGCAAGGTCACGGTTTCGCGAGAGATGTCCATGAACAGCTTCTTGCGCGAGTTGTAGGTCAGCTCGTCCATGGTCTGCGGATAGACCCCGTCCGGGTAGGTGTCACGGGCAGGGCCTCGCTCCAGCGCCACCACGTGCAAGCCTGCCTCGGTCAGCTCCTTGGCCATGATCGCGCCGGTCCAGCCGAACCCGACGATGACTGCATCGACTTTCTTCATCACTTGGGCCATCTCAACCTCGCTCGCCACTGATCGATACCGGCGGGAAGGGGTAACGCTCATCGCGCTCCACCCAATCCATGAAATCGGCGCGCGCGCCAGGGAAGCCAATCAGCTTCCAGCCGGCCAGCCCTTGGTTGCCACCGTGCAGTGGGTCACTGAAAAAGCCTTCGCGGGTATTGAGCCAGAGCATGGCGAAGAAGGTCACCGCCGGTACCGAGGCAAGTGCTGCCTGGCCGCTGTCCAACGCTTCCAGGGCTTGCTGCTGTTGGGCCGGGCCCAGCTCGGCGAACGGTTTGCCCCATTGCGCCTGGCACCAGGCATCGGTCTCCTGGATGCCCAGGCGGTAGATCTCCTGTGGGCTGAGCTTGAGCTGGTAGCCCAGTTCGGCCGGGGCATCCGGGCGGAACGGCCCCTGCATGTACCACATGCCGCCGCTGCCATAGCGCGTATTGAGCTGACGGTCGATGAACTCCGGCACGCCGGCTTCGGCGGCGCCCGGGCCGAGTGCGTCGGATGGAATCAGCACGGCCACGGCGGCGCTGATGAAGGCCCACTCCTCGGCAGTGAAAAAGGTCGGCTGATAGGCACGCGCCCTTCCCTGTTCAGGAGCAGCGGCAGGTGAGGGATCGGCAGGCTTGGCGGTTTCAGCGAGCACCACGCTACCCATGCCGGTGCTGGCGAGGGTCGCCACCGGGATGAGCGTCAGGGATTTTCGCAAGAACTCGCGCCGCGCCGGTTGTGCGAAGGCAGGTTCGTCGTTGGACATGGCTCAGGTCTCTTCTTCAATAGGTCAATCAGGTCGTGCAAGGCATACGCTCCGTTGGTCGGGGCTGTTGTTTTGGGTAAAGCATAGACATCGGGGTTGTAGCGACGCCCTCGCAGGCAAGCCTGCGAGGGGGGGAACGCGGGATTACCCTGCCCGGCGCTCCCAGGCCTGGGGGTTGACCAGGTTCGCCGGACGCTCGCCTGCCAATGCCGCGAGCAGGTTGTCCACCGCACAGCGCGCCATGGCTTCACGGGTCTCTTCGGTGGCCGAGCCGATGTGCGGGGTCACCACCAGGTTGTCCAGTTGCAACAGCGGCGAGTTCGCCGGCAACGGCTCCTGCACGAAGACATCCAGCCCGGCACCGCGAATGCGCCGCTCACGCAAGGCCTGCAACACGGCAGGCTCGTCCAGCACGCGACCACGGGAGATGTTCACCAAGATCGCCGAAGGCTTCATCAAGGCCAGCTCAGGGGCACCGATGAGGTTCTCGGTTTGCGCGCTCAGGGGCACGCACAGGCAGACGAAATCCGACTCGGCCAACAAGGCCTGAAGACTGCGATGGCGTGCCCCGTAACGCGCCTCCACCTCGGGGCGCGGCTGGCGGGTGTGATACAGCACCTGCATGCCAAAACCAGCGTTGGCCCTGCGCGCCAAGGCCTCACCGATACGACCCATGCCGACGATACCGAGGGTCTTGCCATGCACGTCGCAACCAAACTGCGCAGGGCCTATCCCGGCGCGCCAATGGCCGTCGCGGATCCAGCCGTCCAGCTCCACGACCCGCCTTGCGCAGGCCAGCAGCAGGGCGAACCCGGTGTCGGCTGTGGTCTCGGTGAGCACGTCGGGGGTGTTGGTCAGCAAGACACCGCGCCGGTCCAGCTCAGCGATGTCGTAGTTGTCCACCCCCACCGAAACGCTGGAGACCACCTCCAGTTCCGGCGCCAGGTCGAGCAGTTCGTCGCCCAGGCGCAGGCTCGCACCCAGCAGGCCGTGGGCGCCTGGCAGTGCCGCGCGCAGGCGGGCCAGACCGTCGGCCGCGGGCGCCTCGACCAGCGTCACTTCGGTGTGGGCCTGCAAACGCTGCATGAGCTGATCGGACAGGCGTTTGTAGAGAACGATGCGTTTCTTCATGGTCGGATCCTATTGACTGGGCGCCAGGCGCGGGCGCTGCACCTGTTGCGAAGGGTTGAGAACGGCGGTCAGGGCCACAGCCACCAGCAGCGCGCCGCACATGAACAGGTAGGAGGCACCTGGGCCACCCGTGGCGCCATTGAGGTAGCCCACCAACCACGAGCCGGAAAACGAGCCCAAGGCCCCCATGCTGTTGATCAGGGCCATGGCACCACCGGCGACATTGCTCGGCAGCAGCTCCGGGACGATGGCGAAGAACGGGCCATAGGGGGCGTACATGCAGGCACCGGCAATCACCAGCAACGTGTAGGACCACCAGAAGTGCTCGGTGCCCAGAACATAGGAGCCATAGAACGCCAAGGCGGCGATCAGCAATGGCGGCCAGACGAAGCGTTTGCGCTTTTGCATCCGGTCCGAGGCCCAGGACACGCCCAGCATGGCCAGCACCGCCCCCAGGTAGGGGACCGCCGACAGCCAGCCAGCGGTAACGATGTCCAGCGCGGCAGCCTGCTTGAGAATCGATGGCAGCCAGAGCACGAAGCCGTAGACCCCAATGCTCCAGCAGAAGTATTGCAACGACAGGATGATCACCTTGGGCGAGCGGAAGGCTTCGCGGTAGTTCTTCACCGGCTTGATGCCCTGCTGCTCTGCGGCCAGAGCCTCGCGCAGCGCTGCCTTGTCTTGCGCGGCCAGCCACTTGGCCTGTTCTGGGCGGTCATCCACCAGGCGCCACCAGATGAAAGCCCAGAGCACGGCAGGCAACCCTTCGATGATGAACATCCAGCGCCAGTCGAAGTGCTTGACCAGGTAGCCGGAAACCACCGACATCCAGAGGATGGTCACCGGGTTGCCGAGGATCAGGAAGGTATTGGCCCGCGAGCGCTCGGCCCGGGTGAACCAGTGGCACAGGTAGATCAGCATGGCCGGCATCACCGCCGCCTCGACCACACCCAACAAAAAGCGGATGCCGATCAACAGGTAGACGTCCTGGACCATGCCCGTGAGCGTCGCCAGCCCACCCCAAAGGATCAGGCTGACGAAAATGAGTTTCTTCACGCTGCGCTTTTCGGCATAGATGGCGCCGGGAACTTGGAAGAAGAAATAACCGAGAAAGAACAGCGCCCCCAGCAGCGAGGACAGGGCCGGGGTGATGTGCAAGTCATCGGCCATGCCTGAGGCCGCCGCGAAACCGTAGTTGGCACGGTCGAGGTAAGCGAGGCTGTAGGTGATGAAGACGATCGGCATGATGTACCACCAACGCCGTGGAGCAATTCGGTCGATCTGCATGGTGTGTCTCCTGAGCTTTTTGTTCTTGTTGCAACAGGTCCCGGCCAGGCCGGCAGGTTCGGTCGTCATGCGCTCGCGCGCATCTCGAAATGGTCCAGCTCAAAGCGTTGCGGCAGCCCTTCCATGTCTCCGCGCGATTGCACAGCCCGGCTGCCACACCAGTTGCCGCGCGTCACGGCGCGACGCAGGTCGTGGCCTTCGAGCAAGGCGCTGATCACGCCGACGGCAAAGGCATCGCCCGCCCCCACCGTATCCACCACCTGGGCCACCGGCTGCGGCGCTACCATGCCCTCGGCGCCCGCGGTATTGCGGTAGTACGCGCCTTGTGCCCCAAGCTTGATTGCCACCTGCTGCACACCACGCTCCAAGTAGAAGCCGGCGATGGCCTCGGGTGACTGCCTGCCGGTCAGCAGACGCCCCTCCTCCAGGCCCGGTAGCACCCAGTCGGCCTTGATCGCCAGGGCATTGATTTCCTGCACCATGGTCTGCAAGTTCGGCCACAGCGACGGGCGTAGGTTCGGGTCGAAGGACACACTCCGCCCACAGGCACGCATGGCATCCAGCAAACTGTGGGAAAGTTCACGGCAAGATGCCGACAAGGCTGGTGGGATACCCGTGGCATGGAGGTGTCGCGCTTTGAGCAGGCTTGGCCGTAGCACAGCGGATGACAGGTGACTGGCCGCAGAGCCACGACGAAAATACTCGACCTGCGGATCTCGCCCGTCGTCGCAGCGGGCCTTGAGTTGAAAACCTGTCGGATGTTCAGGGTCGATTTCGACGTCGTCACAGCTCAGCCCCTCACGGCGCAGGCTGGCGAGCACGAAGGCGCCGAGAGAGTCGGCGCCCACCCGGCTCAGCCAGTTCACTTTCAGACCCAGGCGGGCCAGGCCGATGGCCACATTGCTGTCGGCTCCGGCGATGCGCTTGGCGAATCCCTCGACCTGGGCCAGATCGCCACACTGCTCGGCCACGAACATGGCCATGGTTTCGCCGAAGCAGAGCACGTCCCAGTCAGCCATGGCACACCTCCGCCTCGAGCGCGGCCAACTGCACAACCTGCTCACGCGTGAACGTCAATAGATCGTCACTCACCAGGGGGTACTCGATTGCCCGCGGCACGCCTGGGGCAAAACAGGCCATCAGCTCACGCCAATCGGCCAAATCGCTCGCTTGCGGCGGGATCGCCGCCCTGCGGCCATCGGTGCGGCGCTCGACGGCCTTGCAGTGCACGTAACGCACCCAGGGTCCCAAGGCCCGCGCGGCCTGCAGGGGACACTCGTCCTGCCAGTACCAGTTACCGATATCGAAGGTCATGCCCGGTGCCAGGCCTAGGTTCGCAGCACGCTGGAAGAAGCTCAGCAGCGGCTGCAGACGCCCGCCTTGAACGGTCTGGTCGTTCTCCACGTAGAGGGCTGTCCCCTGCCCCAGCAATGGGCGCAAGGCCTGAAGGTCGCAACTCTCGCGATAGTGGCCGAGGGAGACCTTCAAGGCTACAGCACCAACCTCGTTGGCCAATTGCAACCGTCCCGCCACGTGCGGCTCCAAACTGCCATCCTCGCGCCACAGTTCCAGCGGTGTGGAGAACAGGCTTTCCAGGCCCAGCGCCGCACTGGCACTGGCAAGTTCGGCGGCGTCAGGCCATGCCTCGAACAACTCCTCGCGCCACTCCACGCGACACGCACCGGCCGCAGCCAGCAGAGGCAGGTAAGCGAGCTGACCATGGTGGCGTACGGTATCGGCGCCGAAGCTCGACAGGCTGATGGAAACAGGGTTCGCGTGCATCGTTGTAGTCCTTGTTCTTGTCGAATGAAACCGGTTTCATTTCCAGGTAAAAAACAGCGCGACACGCAGGCCGCGCTGTTTTTCAGTCAATGGGTCGGCTGGAACCTCGAACGATGAGTTCAGCACGAAGGTCCAGGCGCCGGGCGGGCAATCGACTGCCTTGCATACGCTCCAGCAGGCACTGGAACGCGGCCGCGCCGATGCGCTCAGTGGGTTGTGCCAGGGCAGTGATGCCGCCCCCGACCAACGGGTACCAATCCAGATCATCGAGGGAGACCAGGCCCAGATTATGGAACGGATGCTCGGCACGTCGGTGCAGATGCCGCATGACTTCAAGGGTAGCCACACCGTTGCAGCTGAACAGCGCCTGCGGACCATGACCTGCGCCCGCCAAAAATCCTGCCAACTGCTCCGGCAGGCGACTGCTCACTTCCAGGACTTGACCGCGCATGCCGGGCCTGCGTGCGATGGACGCCTGGAACGCAGACACCCGCTCCTGACGCGAACTGGTGCCATCGAGGGGCTCGGTGACCGCCAGGATGTCGCGATAACCTTGCCGCTGCAGGTGCTCCAATGCTTGTTCGACGGCGTCGGTGTTGTCTAGCCCCACCAGGTCGGTCTGCAGCTCGGCCAGTTGTCGGTCCACCAACACCATCGGCAGCTCGCGGCCCAAGCTGGCCAACTCACCCGCATGGTGGCCAAGGGTGTTCACGATCAGACCATCGACGTTGTACGACTGCAGCGCCTGCAAGTGCAGGCACTCCTGTTCGTCATCGCAGTCGGTGTTGCACACCACCAAGCTGTAGCCATGCTGGCGGCAAGCCAGCTCGACGCCATGCATCACCGCCACGGAATAAGGGTTTCGGATATCGGCCAGCAGCATGCCGATCAGGCCGGTACGGCCTCGCTTGAGCGCGCTGGCCATACGATTGGGGCGATAACCGAGCCGTTCGATCACCGCCTCGATACGTTGGGCAGTGGCATCGGCGAGCAATTGCCGGTCGCCGCCGATGTAGCGCGAAACCGTAGCCTTGGAAACGCCGGCAGCCTGGGCTACCTCGCTGATGGTGACCCGCCCGCGGGCAGGCGCATGCATCTTGTTCACCCTATGACCTTCTTGTCTGTACTTATGGGCAGGGTTATGAAAACGGTTTCAATAAATCAGGGATACGGAATTCCGTCAATCGAAAATCCCAAGGGGGACTGATTGCTTGATGATCGGTGATGGGGGACGAAAAGGTAATGCAGCATTACCGAAAGATGGCGTCCCCGGCAGGAATCGAACCTGCATCAAGGCCTTAGGAGGGCCCCGTTCTATCCATTAAACTACGAGGACGGATAGCTGGACTCCCACATGGGGAGCTCCATTCAAGATGCTTCGCAGCAGCCAGACTGGTGTGCGAAGGCGGCGAGCATCTTAACCAGCGTTCAACCGTTTGTCATGCCTGAATCGGCTTTTTAGCCGTAGCCCTTTTCAGCAAAGCAAGACTGCTCAGGCCCGCAGGAACGGCACCTCCAAGCGGGTCATGCCTAGACAGCCGGCTGCGCGATCACGCCCTCCTCGACCAGCAAGCGCAGCAAGGCCTTGACGGTATCGGCCAGGGAAGTCGAGTTGTCCAGCACATGCACGTCAGGGTCATCTCCGGCCTGCAACAGGGCACTGCGCGCCAGGCGCTGCTCGACCTGCTCCACTGACTCCCGCCCCCTGGTCAACAGCCGCTCACGAAGCACCTGGGGCGCCACTTCCAGGCGAATGGCCAGCAGGTTTGGATACCGCCGGCGCGCTTCTGGCAAATAACCACGAGACCCATTGACCAAGACATGGCGACCACTGGACAGCCATTCATTCACCTGCACCGGAATCCCATACTGCAGGCCGTTGGCCTGCCAGTGCATGGCAAATTCCCCGTCCTCGCACATCTGCTCGAACACCTCGGGGCTGACGCTAAGGGCAGCCTCCCCCCTGGACTCGGCCGATCGGGTAATGACGCGTCTGGCGACTTCGACGCCGTTTTCGAGTAAATGCACGCGCGCAGCATCAATAAGGGAATCTTTTCCCGATCCAGACGGTCCTATCAGAAATATCAGGCGACCTCCCAGCCGGGACGTCCCGCTTGCGTCATGTCGCATAGCCACTATGCTCAAATGAGGGAACCTGCATATTTTAAGGATTTTCTATAGCCATTGCTGATTTTTGACAGATTTTGGCGGCAATAAACTGACAGCCTCACGGGTCGAAAAAAGCAAAACTTTTCAAACCAGTACTCATTTCTGATAATTGGTACTGGCAAAAAGCCTTTATTCGGATCACTATTTGTCACAGAATTGACGCCAATGAAACGGCGGCCATAGGGCAAGATGAGCACCCAGATTTGAGAACACGGTTGAACATTTTGTCACCGCCACGGTCGTAGCCACCACCGTGCGGCCAATTTGAGAACCGCTTCCCCTGAACCAGAAAAACCGGTCAATGTATATGCGCCCAATGAAACAGGCTATCTATTCAAGCCGCACCGCTGACAAGTTCGTCGTCCGCCTGCCAGACGGAATGCGTGAGCGCATTGCCGAGGTAGCGCGCAACCACCACCGCAGCATGAACTCCGAGATCATCGCACGCCTGGAACAAAGCCTTATCCAGGAAGGTGCGCTGGGCGACGAGCTGAGCATGCGCCTGGACAGTCCCGAGCTGAGTCTGCATGAGCGCGAGCTGCTGCAGCGCTTCCGCCAACTCTCCCACCGCCAGCAGAACGCGCTGGTCGCCCTCATCGCTCACGATGTGGAAATGGCTGCAGACGCTTCCTGAGTTTTGCACCACCCATAAAAAAGCCAGCTCAATGCTGGCTTTTTTTATTGCAGATCTGGTCCGGATGCTCAGAGCAGGAACAAGGTGGCCAACCCTAAAAAGATGAAGAAACCACCACTGTCGGTCACGGCAGTGATCATGACACTCGACCCCATCGCTGGGTCGCGCCCCAGACGGGTCAGGGTCATCGGAATGAGTACTCCCATCAACGCAGCCAGCAACAGGTTCAGCGTCATCGCGCCGGTCATCACCAGCCCCAGCGACCAACTGCCATAAAGCCAGAAGGCCACTGCACCTATCACCCCACCCCAGATCAGGCCATTGAGCAGCGAAACCGCCAGCTCCTTGCGCATCAGACGACCGGTATTACCCGGCGAGACTTGGTCCAGTGCCATGGCACGTACGATCATGGTGATCGTCTGGTTACCAGAGTTGCCACCAATACCCGCAACGATCGGCATCAAGGCGGCCAGGGCGACCAGCTTCTCGATGGAGCCTTCGAACAGGCCAATGACCCGCGAAGCCACGAAGGCGGTGATCAGGTTAATGGCCAGCCATGCCCAGCGGTTACGCAGCGAACGCCAGACCGAAGCGAAGATGTCTTCTTCTTCGCGCAGACCCGCCATGTTGAGCACTTCGCTCTCACTCTCCTCGCGGATGAGGTCGACCATTTCATCGATGGTCAGACGACCGATCAAACGGTCACTTTTGTCCACGACTGGCGCGGAAATCAAATCGTATCGTTCGAAGGCCTGGGCGGCATCATAGGCATCTTCCTCGGGATGGAAGGTCACCGGGTCATTGGCCATGACCTCCGCGACTTTCTTTTCCGGGTCGTTGACCAGCAGACGCTTGATCGGCAGCACGCCTTTGAGGATGCCGTCGTAGTCGACCACGAACAGTTTGTCGGTATGGCCAGGCAGCTCCTTGAGCCGGCGCAAGTAACGCAACACCACTTCCAGGCTGACGTCTTCGCGGATGGTCACCATCTCGAAGTCCATCAGCGCACCGACCTGCTCCTCGTCGTAGCTCAGGGCCGAGCGTACGCGCTCACGCTGCTGCGCATCGAGGCTTTCCATTAGCTCATGGACAACATCTCGCGGCAATTCCGGCGCCAAGTCGGCCAGTTCGTCCGCATCCATCTCCTTGGCGGCCGCGAGCAACTCGTGATCGTCCATGTCGGCGATCAAGGTCTGGCGTACGGCGTCGGAGACTTCGAGCAAGATGTCGCCGTCACGCTCGGAGCGCACCAACTGCCATACCGTCAGACGGTCTTCCAGCGGAAGAGCTTCAAGAATATAGGCGATGTCGGCGGGGTGCAGGTCGTCGAGCTTGCGCTGCAGCTCGACCAGGTTCTGACGGTGGACAAGGTTTTCCACCAGATCGTGGTGGTGACCTTCCTGACGGTGCGTCAGGTCCTCGACCACCCGCTGGCGCTGCAACAGTTCGATCACCTGGGCCAGGCGATCCTGCAGGCTCTCTTGGGCTTTCTTTACTTCTACTTCGGTCATAGGCGAACTCCACTCCCAGCAGCGGAGCACGCCGGGAGAATCAATCGGTCAGATCTAGCTTGGTAAATCGTGTTATCGAGTAACTACTGGGTAAGTCCATGGTGGTATTCCACTAGCCCCGGCGGGGCTGACGGGCGCAATCATACACTGCATCAGCTGTCAGATCGCTTAAAATTTTGGCCAGAACAATCGTTTGCGCGATAAAGCTACGACAACGCTCGAAACCAACAGTGCGACGGCGGCAAAAAAGAAAAAAGCACATACGACAGAATGTGTCAGACCTGTGCAACACCTGTTCTTGAGGGCATCGCACCTGGAATGAGCTTAGTTCGACATTGCTGACAATTCAGCGACACGGAAAAACAAAAAGCCCGCTCTAATCGAGCGGGCTTCTTGGTGTGTGGCGGACTCAGGAGGATTCGAACCTCCGACCGCTCGGTTCGTAGCCGAGTACTCTATCCAGCTGAGCTATGAGTCCGTAGGGTGGTATTTTTAGACCAGATTACCACTGGTTGCTGAAGCTGCCTTGACTGGCAAAACCGCCTCAAAAGTGGCGGACTCAGGAGGATTCGAACCTCCGACCGCTCGGTTCGTAGCCGAGTACTCTATCCAGCTGAGCTATGAGTCCGTAGGTGGTATTTTTTAGACCAGGTTACCACTGGTGAATGAACTGCTTTGACTTAACAAAACCGCCCATTAAAATGGCGGACTCAGGAGGATTCGAACCTCCGACCGCTCGGTTCGTAGCCGAGTACTCTATCCAGCTGAGCTATGAGTCCGTGTCTTGCCGTGCATTATAGTTCGCTGAATCGCTTTGCCAAGCACTTTTTCGTTTAATTTCAACGACTTAAGTGATCTGCCAATTACAGCGCCCTACACGAAAAATGGCGGTGAAGGGGGGATTCGAACCCCCGATACCCTTATGAGGTATACTCCCTTAGCAGGGGAGCGCCTTCGGCCACTCGGCCACCTCACCGCAACACGGGGCGTATAATAACCAGACCCTTCCCCGTTTGCAAACCCTTTTTTGAAAAAAAATCGATAAAAATTAAAGGGTTGGTTCTTCGTCCTTCTCTTTCTTGATCCGCAGGTAGATTTCTTCGCGGTGAACGGCCACTTCTTTAGGGGCGCTCACACCAATGCGCACCTGGTTGCCTTTCACACCCAGGACCGTCACGGTGATCTCACCGTCTCCAATGATCAGGCTCTCGGCGCACCGACGAGTCAGAATCAACATAACTTTCTCCTCACGCAATTCAATCAGGGACAACAGTCTGTAATGGGCAGGGCCTAGGCCGGGAAAGCAGCAGGCCCAGGTGAGCCATCGCGCGAGGCAGGACAGGTACCTGCGCAACAGCCAGAAACGCGAAGGGCGCGGCAAGCCGCGCCCCTCCAGGCAGCGTCTTACTCGCCCTGTCGGGCAGGAGCGTCAAGTTCGAACGCGGTGTGCAGCGCGCGAACAGCCAGCTCCAGATACTTCTCTTCGATGACGACCGAGACTTTGATCTCGGAGGTGGAGATCATCTGGATGTTGATGCTCTCCTTGGCCAGGGCTTCGAACATGCGGCTGGCGACACCCGCGTGGGAGCGCATGCCGACGCCGACGATGGAAACCTTGGCGATGTTGGTGTCGCCGATCACTTCACGGGCGCCGATTTCACGGGCGGTGTTCTCCAGCACGCTATGCGCCTTCTCGTACTCGTTGCGGTGCACGGTGAAGGTGAAGTCGGTGGTGTTATCGTGCGAGACGTTCTGCACGATCATGTCGACTTCGATGTTCGCCGCGCTGATCGGACCGAGGATCTTGAAGGCAACGCCGGGGGTATCCGGCACGCCGCGAATGGTCAGCTTGGCTTCATCACGGTTGAAGGCGATACCGGAAATGATCGGCTGTTCCATGGATTCCTCTTCATCAATGGTAATGAGGGTACCCGGACCCTCCTTGAAGCTGTGCAGCACGCGCAGCGGAACGTTGTACTTGCCTGCGAACTCGACCGAGCGGATCTGCAGCACCTTGGAGCCGAGGCTGGCCATTTCCAGCATCTCCTCGAAGGTGATCTTCTCCAGGCGCTGTGCCTGTGGCACCACGCGCGGGTCGGTGGTGTAGACACCATCGACATCGGTGTAGATCTGGCACTCATCAGCCTTGAGCGCTGCCGCCAGGGCCACGCCGGTGGTGTCGGAGCCGCCACGACCGAGGGTAGTGATGTTGCCGTGCTCATCGACCCCCTGGAAACCTGCCACCACGACTACGCGACCGGCCTTGAGGTCGGCGCGAATCTTCTGGTCGTCGATCTGCAGGATGCGCGCCTTGTTGTGCGCACTATCGGTGAGGATTCGCACCTGGTTGCCGGTGTAGGACACTGCCGGCACGCCACGCTTGATCAGGGCCATGGTCAACAGGGCAATAGTCACCTGTTCGCCAGTCGATACGATCACATCCAGCTCACGCGGGACGGGATGATCGGTAATCTGCTTGGCCAGGTCGATCAGGCGATTGGTTTCTCCGCTCATGGCCGAAAGCACTACCACCAGGTCGGTGCCTTGGTCGCGGAATTTCTTGACCTTGTCGGCAACCTGCTCGATCCGCTCGATGGAACCGACAGAGGTGCCGCCAAATTTCTGTACGATCAACGCCATTTCAAAGCTGCCTCAGCCCACGATGGGCACCCAATAAACAATCCATCACGCCAAGGCCCACTACTAGACAGTGGGCCTCGGTCATCTCAAAGCCCCTGCTCGGCGAACGGCACGGCCAGGGCCAGGGCATCGTCCAGCGCAGCGACGTCGACGCCACCACCCTGGGCCATGTCCGGACGGCCACCGCCCTTGCCACCGACTTTCGCAGCGGCCTGTTTCATCAGGTCACCAGCCTTGAGTTGGCTGGAGAGGTCCTTGGTCACGCCGGCCACCAGCACGACCTTGCCCTCATGCTCGCTGCCCAGCAGGATCACTGCGTGGCCGAGCTTGTTCTTCAGCTGATCGACCAGGGCCAACAGAGCCTTGCCGTCCTGCCCATCCAGGCGAGCGGCGAGAACCTTGGCGCCCTTGACCTCAACGGCCGCATTGGAGAGATCGTCCCCGGCGGCGCTGGCGGCCTTGGCCTGCAGCTGCTCGAGCTGCTTTTCCAGCTGACGGTTGCGCTCGAGCACAGCCGACAGCTTGTCGATCAGGTTGTCACGATTGCCCTTGACCAGCTGCGCGGCTTCCTTGACCTGCTCTTCGGCAGCGTTCAGGTAGGCCAGCGCGGCGGCGCCGGTGATCGCTTCGATACGGCGTACGCCAGAGGCCACGCCGCCCTCGCTGATGATCTTGAACAGGCTGATATCACCGGTACGCTTGGCATGGATACCGCCGCACAGCTCCACCGAGAAGTCGCCACCCATGGTCAGCACGCGCACGGTATCGCCGTACTTCTCGCCGAACAGGGCCATGGCGCCCTTGCGCTTGGCGGTTTCGATGTCGGTGATCTCGGTTTCCACCGCAGTATTCTTGCGCACTTCGCGGTTGACGATGTCTTCCAGCGCCTTGATCTGTTCAGGCTTCACCGCCTCGAAGTGGCTGAAGTCGAAACGCAGGCGCTGGCTGTCGACCAACGAACCCTTCTGCTGGACATGCTCGCCCAGTACTTGGCGCAGCGCTTCGTGCAGCAGGTGAGTGGCGGAGTGGTTCAGCGAGGTGGCGTGCTGCACGTCGGCATCGACCTGCGCCGCGACCTCGGCACCCACGCTCAGCGCGCCACTGGCGACAACGCCGTGGTGCAGGAAGGCGCCACCGGTCTTGGTGGTGTCACGCACATCGAAACGCATGTCGCCGGCCTGCAGGTAACCGGTGTCACCTACCTGGCCACCGGACTCGGCGTAGAACGGGGTGCGATCCAGGATCACGACGCCCTGCTCGCCTTCGCCCAGTCGCTCGACGGACTGACCATCCTTGTACAGGGCAACGACCTTGCCCTTGCCTTCGGTGGTGCTGTAGCCGAGGAAGTCAGTGGCTACATCGACCTTCACCAGGCTGTTGTAGTCCATGCCGAAGGCGCTGGCGGAGCGGGCACGCTCGCGCTGGGCCTCCATCTCGCGCTCGAAGCCGGCTTCGTCGATGGTCAGTTCGCGCTCACGGGCGATGTCGGCAGTGAGGTCCATGGGGAAACCGTAGGTGTCGTACAGTTTGAACACCACGTCACCTGGCACTACGTCACCCTTGAGCTGGGCCAAGTCCTGTTCGAGGATGCGCAGGCCTTGTTCCAGGGTCTTGGCGAACTGCTCTTCCTCGGTCTTGAGAACGCGCTCGATGTGCGCCTGCTGGGCTTTGAGCTCAGGGAAGGCGTCGCCCATTTCGGCCACCAAGGCCGCGACGATCTGGTAGAAGAAGCTGCCCTTGGCGCCGAGCTTGTTACCGTGACGGCATGCACGACGGATGATGCGGCGCAACACATAGCCGCGGCCCTCGTTGGAGGGCAGTACACCATCGGCGATCAGGAAGCCGCAGGAACGGATGTGGTCGGCGACAACTTTCAGCGAAGGTTGATCGTCGTTGCTGCAACCGATGGCCTTGGCCGCGGCGGCCAGCAGACTGCGGAACAGGTCGATCTCATAGTTCGAGTGCACGTGCTGCATGACCGCACTGATGCGCTCCAGGCCCATCCCAGTGTCCACCGACGGGGCCGGCAGCGGGTGCAGGACGCCATCGGCGGTGCGGTTGAACTGCATGAAGACGTTGTTCCAGATCTCGATGTAGCGGTCGCCGTCCTCTTCTGGCGAACCGGGTGGGCCGCCCCAGATGTCCGGGCCGTGATCGTAGAAGATCTCGGTGCATGGACCGCATGGGCCGGTGTCGCCCATGGTCCAGAAGTTGTCGGAAGCGTACGGCGCCCCCTTGTTGTCACCGATGCGCACCATGCGCTCGGCCGGTACGCCGACTTCCTTGGTCCAGATGTCGTAGGCTTCGTCGTCGCTGGCGTAGACGGTGACCCAGAGCTTTTCCTTCGGCAGGTTCAGCCACTTATCGGAGGTCAGGAAGGTCCAGGCGAAGGTAATGGCATCGCGCTTGAAGTAGTCGCCGAAGCTGAAGTTGCCCAGCATTTCGAAGAACGTGTGGTGACGAGCGGTATAACCGACGTTTTCCAGGTCGTTGTGCTTGCCGCCGGCGCGTACGCACTTCTGGCTGCTCACGGCACGGGTGTAGGCGCGCTTCTCCGCACCCAGGAAGCAGTCCTTGAACTGGTTCATGCCTGCGTTGGTGAACAGCAGGGTCGGGTCGTTGTTCGGGATCAGCGAACTGGAGGCGACTCGGGTATGTCCCTGCTCTTCGAAGAAGCGAAGGAAGGCTTCACGGATTTCGGCGCTTTTCATAGGTTCTTCCACGGAAACGGCGGCCCTAAGGGGCAAACACGTCGACGAAACGACGGCAAAGGGCCGCATTATATCGGTCCTGCAAGCAAGGTGCAGTGTGTTTATGCGATAGAAAGCGTCGTTTCGACGGCTTTTAAGGCGCTTGCAAATTAAAAAGACATGGCCGGATGCTAAATGCAGCCTTTCGCCACTGGCAAGCCCATTACCGCCCAAGGGAATGGAAAATGGAACAGACGGTGAATGAAAAGGTTTTTATCAGAGATTGGCGGCCAGAATCGGACTGCCCCCCCATTAGCACAGGGGCCACCTTTTCGGCCCTACATGTATAGCGACGCGTCCGCCCTCTACCGACTTAGCCTGCCCTCCCCATTCAAAGGAGGTCACGCTGATGACAACCCAAGCAGCAAACGCACAGATCATCGATGGCAACGGCAAAGTTCAGGAAGTCGCTATCGGCGAGATGGACGAGGCCATCGCCTACGACAATCCGACCGAGTCACAGCTCACCGCAGCACGGGTCTATTTCAACTACGAGCTGTTTGATCTCTACAAGGCAAGCAATGTCCATGTTCAGCGCAGGCTCATCGAAGCGATCGACGCCGGGACTGTGGCCGGCACATTCGACGAAATCCTGGTCTGGCTCACCACCACCGACGTGACACTGCGCCAGGAAGGCGCCTTCACCCTGCAAGCCGATGGCCAGCCTTTGACCATCCAACAAGCCTCGCCGAAGCAGCGCATTCATCTGCTGTTCATGGGCACGGAAGCCCCGGCGCATCTCACCGAGGGCATCACCCTTCCTCTGCGCGTGGACGGCAACGCAGGCGCGCAGGCGCAATTCGAGGTCACGGCGATCGACCATCTGTATCTCTACGGCACACCGCAGTTCCAGGAAAGGGTATTCGAGCAGTTGGCCTTGCTGCCAGGCTATCCGCAGCTCAGCCGGCTATTGGATACGGCGCGCAAGCAGTACGCCACGGTGCCTGACATCGTATTGATGCAATGCCATGCAGGCCCGCCCCAACAGGGCCCCGGCTTCGACCTGCACAGGGCGATGCCGGACAAGTACGCCCATCTGTTGAGCGGAAACTACACAGTCGTGCTCTATGATCCCTACGATGCAGAAGGCCTCGACGGGCTCACCACGCTCCTGCGGATGCTGCAACACGCATACGACACCCTGGCGTCCGGCATGTTATTCCCAGCCCCAACGCAGGGCGACTGACCACCTCAAGGCCGGCTGAGACCGGCGCCGGACACAATGAAAACCCCTGCCCTGAGGCCGCTTTTGGCCTTGGGGCAAGGTTCAGGATCTGGGTATGAGCTTGGCCAAAGAAAGGCGCGGACGCGCCAGGCCTGGAAGTACGAGAGTCTGCGAACGCGTCAGCCAAGCTCACCGGCCAACGCAGGCACGATCAAGATGCCAGCGCGCAGCCCATTCCTGACCTTGGGGTTGGGGAAAATGATGCGCGCGCCCTCCTCCTCGACGACCCAGCGCATTTCAGCCAGGTCTTCAGCCAGCAGGTAGCCCTTGCTGAGCTCAGAGAAGTTTTCGATGTCAGCGGGCAGGTGCAGGTGGAAGTTATCGCTGTGCTTGATGATCTCGCGGGCGACGCTGAACAGCTGCAATCCATCGAGGCTCTCTTCGCCCTCAGGCTCGTTGCCCTCGATGATCTGCAACAGGCGAGCCTGCAAGCGGTCCAGGTTGACTTGCTGGTTATGACCAAACGGCCGCGCCTTGCCCAGCTCCAGCGTGAAAGCCTCGGCTTCCAGTTGCTCGTAGGTGAAAGCACTGAAGGTGATCGATGACTTGTTCTGCAGCAACACCGCTTCCATCCCCGCGGCGTTCAGGCGAGCCAGCTCACGACGGGAATGGCGACGCCCTTCCTTGTACGGATACAGCGCGAACTGCTCGATCTTCGAACCCCGGATCGCCGTGTGCAGGTCGTAATGCAGGCGGGTACGCCCCGGCAGGCTGAAGAACACCCGGGCGAACTGCTCCAGCTCTGCCGCGCGCAAGGCCTCGGGGCCACTGGAGAGTTCATGCCGACCGTTGAACAGGCGGTTGATGTCTTGCTCGACGTAACGCTCGCCCTTGCGGATCGCCTCGGGATTGCCGAACAGGAACAATACACGCGCCCGTGGCTTGATCTCGCCACGGGCCACACCGTGGAGGAGCTCGTCGAGCAGTTCAATGGGTGCGGTTTCATTGCCGTGGATGCCGGCCGACAGCAGCAGGTCCAGGCCATTGTCCTTGCCTTCGGGCGGACGTACCTCAAGGGCGCCCTCCCCCAGCCAGCGCAAGCGCACGCCCTCGACCGTCACTTGCGTTTTCTCGGCCGGTTCATGATCGGCCAGGGTCAGGTCAAGCAGTTTTCCGAGGGCGAGCATAGGGCGTTTCCTTAGTGATGGTGACCGCAATCCGGGCCATGCACGTGATCGTCGTCACCGACTTCAGCCGGCTCCATTTCCAGTTGCAGGCTGACCAGGTTGGTCGCCATGGGGCGCAGCAGCAGGTTGGCGTATTCGGTATCGCCTTCCTCCACGTCGACGCCGATCAGCAGCTGGCCGCGGCCATCCTGCTGGATCCAGACTTCCTTGCCCTGCCAGACCACAGCAAAGCGAGTGCAGGAGGTTTCCAGCTGGGTACCATCGTTGTCTTCAAGGATCAGCCGCAGGGCATCGGACATTACAAGTTCTCTCTCAAGGTTGGCGTTGGAACGGATAGACCGAACCCAGTTTCAGGATTTGGGTCAGCTCATCCAGTGCCGTACGGCATTCGTCCAGCAGTTGCGGGTCGGCCAGGTCCGCTTCGCTCAGGCGATCGCGGTAGTGCTTGTCGACCCACTGGACCAAGGTATCGTACAGCGGCGCGGTCATGATAACGCCTGGATTGACCGCTGCCAGTTCGTTGTCCTTCAAAGCGACCCGCAGACGCAGGCAAGCCGGGCCACCGCCGTTCTGCATGCTCTGCTTGAGGTCGAACACCTGGACTTCCTTCACCGGGCCACCCTGGCTGGTCAACTGCCCCAGGTAGGACCATACCCGCTCGTTGTTACGGCACTCCTCCGGCACCACCAACAACATGGAGCCATCATTCCGGCTGAGCAGCTGGCTATTGAACAGGTAGGAGCGCACCGCGTCCTCCACCGTCACCTCGGCCCGCGGCACACGGATCGCCTGGAAGTTGCCGCCCTTGCTGGCCAGTTTAGCCTGCAACTGGCCAAGCACCGTATCGGTCTCGAGGAAGGCATCCTCGTGATAGAACAGCACTTCGCCATTGCCTACCGAAATCACGTCGTTGTGGAACACACCCTGATCGATCACCGCCGGGTTCTGTTGAGCGTAGACCACACCGTCATCGGCGAGCCCGTGCAGCCGTGCCACAGCCTGGGACGCTTCCAGGGTCTGGCGCGCCGGGTACTTCTGCGGCGCCGGGTACCGGCTGTCGAAGGCGCTGCGCCCGTAGACGAAGAACTCAACGCCTGGCTCGCCATAGGTACGGCAGAAGCGCGTGTGGTTGGCCGCACCTTCGTCACCGAATTGGGCGACTGCCGGCAGGGCCTGGTGGTGGGCGAAGTGCTTTTCGTCCGCGAACATGGCGCCCAGCACACGGCTGGTGGTGGGATGCTCGATACTGCGGTGGTACTTGCAGTTCAGGTTGGCAGCGGTGAAATGCACGCGGCCATCGGCGGTGTCGGCGCTGGGGCTGACGGTCGCGGCGTTGGCCACCCACATGCTCGAGGCCGAGCAGCTTGCCACCAGCAGAGGCATGGCCTCTTTCGCCGCGCGGCGGATCACCTCGGCGTCGCTGCCGCTGAAGCCCAGGCGACGCAAGGCTGCAACGTCCGGACGCTCCTGCGGGGCCAGCACGCCTTGCTTGAAGCCCATGTCGGCCAGAGCCTTCATCTTCGCCAAGCCTTGGCGCGCCGCTTCACGCGGGTTGGACTGCTGCTGGCTGTTGCTCTGCGAAGCCACGTTGCCGTAGGACAGACCACCATAGTTGTGGGTAGGCCCCACCAGGCCATCAAAATTCACTTCGTAGGATTTCATCGGCTAGGCTCCGAGACCTGTTGTTATAGGGTGACGCCCGGCGTCAGGGTCGCCGGCAGAGTGAGGCTCGCGGTCTCCAGCGAAGCCACTGGGTAGGCGCAATAATCAGCCGCGTAATAGGCGCTGGCGCGGTGGTTGCCGCTGGCCCCGACGCCACCGAACGGCGCGCTGCTGGCGGCGCCGGTCAGTTGTTTGTTCCAGTTGACGATGCCGGCGCGACTGCGCAGCCAGAAGTACTGGTAGCGCGCCCGGGAGTCCGACAGCAGCCCTGCGGCCAGGCCGTACTGGGTGTTGTTGGCCTCGTCGATCGCGGCATCGAAGTCGCTGTAGCGGATCACTTGCAGCAGGGGGCCGAAAAATTCTTCGTCCGGGCGGCCAGCCACAGCAGTGACGTCGATGATGCCGGGGGTCAGCAGGGCAGCGCCGGCTTGTGGCTGGGTCATCTCCAGCAGCGCCACGGCGCCTTTACCCAGCAACTCGGCCTGGGCATCCAGCAGTGCGCGGGCAGCCTGCAGCGAAATCACCGACCCCATGAACGGCGCCGGTTGCTGGTCGAACGCGCCGACACTGATGGCACGGCTGACTTCGACCAGACGCGCCAGCAGCGCGTCACCCCAGGCGCCTTGAGGCACCAGCAGGCGGCGAGCGCAGGTGCAGCGCTGGCCGGCGGAAATGAAGGCAGACTGGATGATGGTATAGACGGCAGCGTCCAGGTCCTGGACCTCGTCCACCACCAACGGGTTGTTGCCGCCCATCTCCAGGGCGAGGATCTTGTCCGGACGACCAGCGAACTGCTGGTGCAACAGGTTGCCGGTACGGCTGGAGCCGGTGAAGAACAGACCATCGATACCGGGATTGGCGGCCAGCGCGACACCGGTCTCACGGGCGCCTTGCACCAGGTTGAGCACGCCTGCCGGCAGCCCCGCCTCGATCCAACACTTGACGGTCAGCTCGGCCACCTTGGGGGTCAGCTCACTGGGTTTGAACACCACGCAATTGCCCGCCAGCAAGGCCGGGACGATGTGGCCGTTGGGCAGGTGCCCAGGGAAGTTGTAAGGGCCGAACACCGCCACCACGCCGTGGGGTTTATGTCGCAGCACGGCAGTGGCGTCGGCCAGGGGCCCACTCTTCTCGCCCGTACGCTCACGGTAGCTCTGCACCGAGATGGCCACTTTGTTGACCATGCTGGTGACTTCGGTGGCCGATTCCCACAGAGGCTTGCCGGTTTCCTCGCCGATGCAGCGGGCCAGGGCGTCACCATTGGCCTTGAGCTTTTCGGCAAAGGTTTCCAGCACACCGATGCGCGCATCCAGGCTCAACTGCGCCCAGGCTGGAAAGGCCTGGCGTGCGGCCTGCACGGCTGCCTGCACCTGCGCCTCGTCGGCCCCCTGCCCCTCCCAGACTACGGCCTGGGTCACCGGGTTGAGCGATTGCAGGGCCTGGCCCTGCCCGGCCTGCCATTGGCCGGCGATGTAATGGGTCGTCATTTAATTGGCCTCCCGGCTAGCGGACAGCGTCACGGCGCGCACACTGTCGCCGGCCCCCAGGCGCAGGCGCTTGGCGGTCTGTGGATCGACTACCAAAGTGCCAGCCGCCAGGCGTGCCGGCGCCGCGGTGATGCGGCAGTCCTCGCGCTTGCGGTTATGAATCAGATAAGGGGTCGCATCGTCGCCTGGCGTCCCGACCGCCAGCACCAGGGTCTGGCTTTCGCGCACGGCACGGATCTTCGAGGTTTCGCATTCGATGGCCGGGCCGGCGTCGAAGATGTCGACATAGCCCTGGTAACTGAAGCCTTCGCGCTTGAGCATGGCCAGCGCAGGCTCGGTGTCGGGGTGCACACGACCGATGATGTTGCGCGCAGCCTCCGACAGGAAGCAGGTATACAGCGGGAACTTGGGCATCAGTTCTGCGATGAAGGACTTGTTGCCTACACCGGTAAGGTAGTCGGCCTGGCTGAACTCCATCTTGAAGAAGTGCCGTCCCAGGCTCTCCCAGAATGGCGAACGACCGTTCTCGTCGGACATGCCACGCATTTCGGCGATGATCTTGTTGCCGAACAGCTCTGGGAATTCGGCGATGAACAGCATGCGCGCCTTGGACAACAGGCGGCCATTGAGGCCGCTGCGGTAGTCGCCCCGCAGGAACAGGGAGCACAGCTCGGAGTTGCCCGTCAGGTCGTTGGCCAGGAACAGGGTCGGGATCTCGCGATAGATCTTCAGTTCCTGGGAGGCGCTGACGGTCAGGCCGACGCGGTAGTTGTACCAAGGCTCGCGCAGTCCCACGGCGCCGGCGATGGCGCAGATGCCGACCACCAGGCCTTCGTCGTTCTCCAGCACGAACAGGTAGTCGGTATCAGCGCGCTCGGCCTCGCCACGGAAGCTCTTCTCGGCCCAGCCGACACGGTGTCCGAGGCGACCTTCGTTGGCCGGCAAGGTGGTCAGGCCGGTGCCGGTGCTGCGTGCCAATTCGATCAGCGCGGGTAAGTCGCTGCTGCGTACGGGACGAACGATCATGCTATCTCCTTGTGCGGCGGCTCGTGCCTACCGCGAATCTCTCTGAACCGGCGCCCCGACACGGGCGGGCCGGGCGCAGGCTTAGACGGCGACCAGGCGGACACTGCCGCCCTCACCGACCCCCAGGGCATCAGCGGCTTCGTGGCTGAGGCTGACCGGTTTACCCGGCACCCAGTCCAGCTCCAGCAGCACGGCGCGGTAATCCTGCAACTGGCCGTTGCAGACCAGATAGGCGCGCCCGCCCTTGATCGGGCTATCGTCGAGTTTTACCGGCACCACCCGGCTCTGGGCGATCGAGCGGATGCCCGAGGTGCGCGCGTGCAACGTCGGGCCACCGTCGAAGATGTCGATGTAGTGCTCGGTCTCGAAGCCTTCGCGCATGAGGATGTCGAAGGTGATCTGCGCTCGCGGATGGACCTGGCCCATGGCCTCCTGAGCCTCATCGGCCAGCAGCGGCACGTAGATCGGGTAGTGCGGCATCAGTTCGGCGAGGAAGGTGCGGCTCTTCAGGCCACACAGGCGCTCGGCGTCGGCGTAGTTGAGGTCGAAGAAGTTGCGACCGATGGCGTCCCAGAACGGCGACTCCCCCTGCTCGTCGCTGTAGCCGACGATCTCGGTGACCACCGAATCGGCAAAGCGCTCCGGATGCGAAGCCATGAACAGCAGACGACCGCGGGAGTTGAGTTCGGCGAAGGCGCCGTTCACCAACTCCGGCAGCACGTAGAAGCTGGTCAGCAGGCTGTTGCCGGTCAGGTCGTGGCACAACGACAGGACGTGGATCTTGTTGTGGATCTTCAGCTCGCGCGAGGCGTGCACGAAGGTCTCGTTACGAAAACTGTAGAACGGCTCGGAGTAGCCCGCCGAGGCGACGATCGCCGAGCAACCGACGAGCTTGCCGGTTTCGTTGTCCTCAAGGACGAAGAAGTAGCTTTCTTCGCCGTTGAAGCTCACTTCGGCGGCAAACGACGTTTCCGAGGCGGCGATCTTGTCGCCCAGGCGACCGGCGTCGTCGGGCAGCGAGGTGACACCAATGGGGCTGTCGGCAGCCATGCGCTGCACTTCGTTCAGATCCGCCATTTGCGCGGGGCGCATCACCAGCATGGTGTCACTCCTTTGGGAAAACAGGCCGACGCATCGGCACGGAAAAACAACGGGCGCGCTACTTCGTTGGAAAGCGGGCGCCCGCGCAGAAATTCGGGTATCGCCAGCCCCGACCGCAGTCAGGGCCGGCGAAGGTGACCGCGGGCTATCAGCCCTGGGTCAGCTTGGCCACAGCACGCTCGAAGCGCGCCAGACCTTCGTCGATGTCAGCATCTTCCACCACCAAGCTCGGGGCGAAGCGCACCACGTCCGGGCCGGCTTGCAGGACCATCACGCCTTCTTTCTCGGCGGCATTGAGGATGTCCTTGGCCTTGCCTTTCCAGGCATCGCTGAGCACGCAACCGATCAGCAGGCCGACGCCACGCACCTGGGTGAACAGGCCGGACTGCTGGCCGATCTTCTCCAGGCGAGACTTGAAGCGCTCGTGCTTGGCCTTGATGCCGGCCAGCGTCTCAGGCGTGTTGACCACGTCGAGCACGGCGCAGGCCACGGCGCAGGCCAGCGGGTTACCGCCATAGGTGGTGCCGTGGGTGCCGACGGCCAGGTGCTTGGCAAGGTCGGTGGTGGTCAGCATGGCGCCAATCGGGAAGCCGCCGCCCAGGCTCTTGGCGCTGGTGAGGATATCCGGGGTCACGCCATAGTGCTGGTAGGCATACAGCGAGCCGGTACGGCCCACGCCGGTCTGCACTTCGTCGAAGATCAGCAGCGCGTTGTATTCGTCGCACAGCTTGCGCGCGCCTTCCAGGTAGGCCTTGTCAGCCGGAACCACACCACTCTCGCCCTGGATCGGCTCGATCACCACAGCGCACGTCTTGTCGGAAATCTGGGCTTTCAGCGCTTCGAGGTCGTTGTATGGCACATGGCTGATACCGGTGATCTTCGGACCGAAGCCATCGGAGTACTTGGGCTGGCCACCGACACTGACGGTGAACAGGGTGCGACCGTGGAAGCTGTTCACGGTGGCGATGATCTCGTGCTTCTCCGGGCCGAAGCGGTCATGGGCCACGCGACGGGCCAGCTTGAAAGCGGCCTCGTTGGACTCGGCGCCAGAGTTGCAGAAGAAGGCACGCTCGGCGAAGGTCGCGTCCACCAGCTTGTGGGCCAGGCGCAGGGCCGGCTCGTTGGTGAAGACGTTGGACACATGCCACAGGGTATTGGCCTGCTCGGTGAGGGCCTTGACCAGCGCCGGATGGCAGTGACCCAAGGCGTTCACGGCGATACCACCGGCGAAGTCGATCAGTTCGCGACCCGACTGGTCCCAGACTCGGGAGCCCTCGCCTCGCACAGGAATGAAGGCCGCCGGAGAATAGTTGGGAACCATGACCTGGTCGAAATCGGCACGTTGCACCGGGGCTTGCTCAACGGACATCTGAGTCTCCTGAAGAGGAACGCTGGCCTGGAAGTGGCGAGCGATGGGGGGATTGTAAGGACTGATCGGCGCCTGTCCTTGCTGCCAGGCGACAACTTGTTACAGCGCAAAACCCTGTTTCAGGCAGGTTTTCGGCAATGCGACAAACACTGTCGCAATCGCGCAGTGTACGGGAGAGAAAGGGATGGGTGAACGGGTGTTCACATAAGAAGAGCGGTGGCCTTTTCGCAGGTGAGCCCGCCCGACAGGCCACGCCGGGCACCAACGCCGACGGGGACCTGCAGGCGCAGGTTCACCTGCGAAAAAGGCCGACTCGAACGATCAGACTCAGCCCTTTTCGGCAGGCGCCGAACTGAGCTCGAACGGGCTGGCGCTGCGCCGCTGATTGCGGTCTTCGCGCGGGGTGGCCCCAAAGAAGTTGCGGTAGGCACTGGAGAAATGCGGCCCGGAGGAAAACCCGCACGACAACCCGATCTGGATGATCGACTTGCTGGTCTGCATCAGCATCTGCCGCGCCTTGTTCAGGCGCAGCTCCAAGTAATACTGGCTGGGTACGCGATTGAGGTACTGCTTGAAGATTCGCTCGAGTTGCCGACGGGACACGCACACGTGCTGGGCGATTTCGTCGGTGGTCAGCGGCTCTTCGATGTTGGCCTCCATCAGCAGCACCGCCTGGGTGAGCTTCGGATGGCTGGAGCCGAGCCGATTCTGCAGCGGAATACGCTGGCGCTCGCCTCCTTCACGGATGCGCTCGACCACCAGCTCCTCAGACACCGCTCCGGCAAGCTCGGCGCCGTGATCACGCGCCAGCACCGCCAGCAGCAGGTCGGTGACAGCCATGCCACCGCATGCGGTCAGGCGATCACGGTCCCAGTCGAATAGGTGACTGGTGGCGATGACCTTGGGAAAGCGCTCGGCAAAGTCATCCTGCCAACGCCAGTGCACTGCGGCGCGATAACCATCGAGCAGACCCAGCGCCGCCAGCGGGTACACACCGGCCGACAGACCACCGATCAGGCAACCGCTGCGCGCCAATTGCTTGAGCGCGGACGACAGGGCCGAGCCCACCGCCACTGGCGGCTCATCCGCCAGAAGAAAGAGCTTCTGACAGCCCTCCAGACGACCGCTCCAAGGCTCGCCCGGCAAGCGCCAGGCCCCGTCGGGCGCTACTTCAGCCTGGAGAAACACCAACTCGTAAGACACATCCGGATGCACCCGCTGGGCGACCTGCAGCACTTCCTCGGCCAGCGCCAGGGTCAGCGGCCGGGTACTGGGCCAGATGAGAAATCCGATTCGCTGGGTGGTCATAGGGCGTGGTCCGAAACCTGGGATCGTTCGTGTCTGTGGCGCCGGGTCAGGCTGCGCTTCGCTGCGCAGCATGCCCTATTCTGGTGCAAGGTGCAGCCTTTACTTCAGGCTGCCGGAAAGAAACTGCTTGAGTCGCTCCGACTGCGGATTGACCAGCACTTCACGCGGGTTGCCGCGCTCTTCCACCAACCCCTTGTGCAGGAACACCAATTGGTTGGACACCTCACGGGCGAAGCCCATTTCGTGAGTCACCACGACCATGGTGCGGCCTTCCTGAGCCAGCGATTGCATGACCTTGAGCACATCGCCCACCAGCTCCGGGTCAAGGGCCGAGGTCGGCTCGTCGAACAGCATCACCTCAGGCTCCATGGCCAAGGCCCGGGCGATCGCGACCCGCTGCTGCTCACCACCGGACATGTGCCCGGGGAAGGCATCCTTGCGATGGGCCACGCCCACCTTGTTCAAGTAGTGCTCGGCTTTTTCCAGCGCTTGCTTGCGGCTCACGCCCAGCACATGCACAGGAGCCTCGATCACGTTCTCCAGCGCCGTCATGTGCGACCAGAGGTTGAAGTGCTGGAACACCATCGACAGGCGCGAACGCATGCGCTGCAACTGTTTGGGGTCGGCGGCCTTGAGGGCGCCATCCTTGCCGGGGACCAGCTTGAGCTCTTCATTGTTGAGCAGGATCTTCCCGGCGTGCGGCTGCTCGAGCAGGTTGATGCAGCGCAGGAAGGTCGACTTGCCCGAACCACTGGAGCCGATGATGCTGATCACGTCGCCCGCCTTGGCTTCGAGCGAAATGCCCTTGAGCACTTCGTGGCTGCCGTAGCGCTTATGCAGGTCTTGGACTTGAAGTTTGTACATGCTGTCGGTTCTCACAGAGCGATCAGTGCTTGCGTGGCGCCAGGTAGCTGAGCCAGCGGCGTTCGGCCATCTTGAACAGGCGCACCAGAATGAAGGTCAGGCACAGGTAGAACACGCCCGCCGTGATGTAGGCCTCGAAAGGCAGGTAGTACTGGGCATTGACGGTACGTGCCGCGCCCGTGATGTCGATCAGGGTGACGATCGAGGCCAGACTGGTGGTCTGCAGCATCATGATCACCTCGTTGCTGTACTGCGGCAGCGCCCGGCGCAAGGCCGACGGCAGCAGGATGCGGCGGTACATCATCATGCGCGACATGCCCATGGCCTTGGCCGCTTCGATCTCACCGTGCGGGGTGGCCCGCAGACTGCCGGCGATGATCTCGGCCGTGTAGGCGCTGGTATTGATCGCAAAGGCCAGGCACGCGCAGAAGGTCGCGCTCGACAGCCAGGGCCAGAGGAAGCTTTCGCGCACGGCTTCGAACTGCGCCAGACCGTAGTAGATCAGGAACAGCTGCACGAGCATCGGCGTGCCACGGATCACATAGGTATAGAGCCAGGCGACCAGGCTCACCAGCGGCTGCTTGGAGACACGCATCAGGCCCAGGGGAATGGCCGTCAGCAAGCCGAAGAACAGCGACAGCGCCAGCAGCTTCAAGGTGGTCAGCAGGCCGCCCAGGTAAAGGGGCATGGCCTCCCAGATGACGTTGTAGTCGAAGATCATAGTTCAGCCACCTTTACGCCCACCGAATAGCGTCGCTCGAGGTACTTCAGGGCCAGCAGCGAGATGCTGGTGAGCACCAGGTACAGTGCCGCTACTGCCAGGAAGAAGGTAAAAGGCTCGCGTGTGGCGTCGGCCGCCTGCTTGGCCTTGAACATCATGTCCTGCAGGCCGACCACCGAGATCAGCGCCGTGGCCTTGGTCAGCACCAACCAGTTGTTGGTGAAGCCCGGGATCGCCAGACGGATCATTTGCGGCACCATGATGCGGAAGAAAACCTGCATGCCGCTCATGCCATAGGCCATGCCCGCCTCGGCCTGCCCTTTGGGTATACCCAGGAAGGCACCGCGGAATGTTTCGGAAAGGTACGCACCGAAAATGAAGCCCAAGGTGCCCACACCGGCCACTAACGGATTGAGGTCAATGTAGTCTTCATAGCCGACCAGCGGCGCAATGCGGTTGATCAGATCCTGACCGCCATAGAAGATCAGCAGGATCAGCACCAGATCTGGAATGCCACGGATCACCGTGGCGTACATATCACCCAGCCAGGCCAACCAGCGTACTGGCGACAAACGCAGCGCCACGCCGATCAGGCCAAGCACGATAGCCAGGGCCATCGACGACAGGGCGAGCTGCAGCGTCAGCCATGCCCCATCGAGGATGACTGCCCCGTAGCCTTTCAACATGATTGGGATTCCTCGGGACTTGGAATGAAAAATGGTGCAAACCTCAGAGCCTCTGCTGTTTGCACCATTGCACAGGTGAAACCCGACGTCTTACTGAGCTTCAGGCCCATAGATGTCGAAGTTGAAGTACTTGGCTTCGATGGCCTTGTACTTACCGTTCTTGCGGATCGCGTCGATCGCGGCATTGATGCGCTCACGATTGGCGTTGTCGCCCTTGCGCACGGCGATGCCGACGCCGTCACCGAAGTACTTCACGTCGGTGAACGATGGACCGACGAAGGCAAAGCCCTTGCCGGCGTCAGTCTTGAGGAAGCCGTCCTCGAGCAGGGTGGCGTCGGCAACGGTGCCGTCCAGGCGACCGGCTGCGACGTCGAGATAGATTTCGTTCTGAGTGCCGTAAGGCACGACGGTGGCCCCTTTGGGCGCCAGGACTTCCTTGGCGAAGCGGTCATGGATCGAACCGCGCTGCACGCCGATCTTCTTGCCGCTGAGTTCATGCAGGTCTTCGCTGACCTGAGTGCCATCCTTCATGACCAGGCGAGCCGGGGTCAGGTAGTAGCGCTTGGTGAAGTCGACCGACTTCTTGCGGTCTTCGGTGATAGACATGGACGAGAGAATGGCGTCGATCTTGCGCACTTTCAGCGCCGGGATCAGGCCGTCGAACTCTTGCTCGACCCAGGTGCACTTGGCTTTCATCTCTTCGCACAGGGCGTTGCCGATGTCGTAGTCGAAACCGGCGATGCTGCCGTCGGGTTGCTTGAAGGCGAAGGGTGGGTAGGCAGCCTCGATACCGATTTTCAACGGTTTCTCATCGGCCTGCGATACCAGGGACAACACGGACAGCGCCAGGGCGCCAAGCAGTGCGAGCTTCTTCATCAGGTAACTCCATCGGTACAGGGCAATACAAGGCAGGTGTAACGACTGCCCGACATGCGAATGGGTACAACGCGAGCCGCGGGGGTATCGACCAAGGTCGCAGACCACGAGCGAGTGAGTGGCATTTTAACGACAGCCCGGTGGCCGATATTTCTTCAAAGCGACAACTACTTACAGAAGCGCCTTGAACCGCGGCGGGCGATATTGACAGCTCCCGCGCAATATGCAAGAGCAAAAGAAAAATAACCTATAAGCCAAGCAATAAGCGGGCCTATTATTGGCAAAGCCTTGTACTCCGGCAAGTCCAGCGTGCCAGCTTGCAAGAAAAGCCCGCGCGCAGCACCACAAAGGTATCTAACTGTTTCGACTCGCCCCGCTTTTGTGCGAATCCGGTGACAGGAAAGGTTACCGATGAATGTCGGGTAACATCCCTCCAGTAAAGCAAAAACCCCGCCGGTTGCCCGAGCGGGGTTTCGTTGTTTCGAAAAACGCGAGCGAAAGGGGCGCGAAGCGCCCCACAACCATCACGCCGACGCCAACGCCATCGACTTGTGGGTGTCGATCAGATGCTGCACCACCCCAGGGTCGGCCAGCGTCGAGATGTCCCCCAACGCATCGTATTCACCCGTGGCGATCTTGCGCAGGATGCGCCGCATGATCTTGCCCGAGCGAGTCTTGGGCAGCCCCGGCGCCCACTGGATCACGTCCGGCGAAGCGATCGGGCCGATCTCCTTGCGCACCCAGTTCTTAAGCTCCAGACGCAGCGCCTCGCTCGGTTGCTCGCCAGCATTGAGCGTCACGTACACATAGATGCCCTGCCCCTTGATGTCGTGCGGCACGCCCACCACCGCAGCTTCGGCGACCTTGGCATGCGCCACCATGGCGCTTTCGATCTCGGCCGTGCCCATGCGGTGACCGGAGACGTTGAGCACGTCATCGACGCGGCCGGTGATCCAGTAGTAGCCATCCTCGTCACGGCGGGCACCGTCACCGGTGAAATACATGCCGCGGAAGGTCTTGAAGTAGGTATCGACGAAGCGGTCGTGGTCGCCGTACAACGAACGCGACTGGCCCGGCCAGGAGTCGAGGATCACCAGGTTACCCTCGGCAGCGCCCTCGATCAGATTGCCCAGGTTGTCCACCAACGCCGGCACTACGCCGAAGAACGGACGGGTCGCCGAGCCAGGCTTCAGGCCCGTGGCGCCTGGCAGCGGGCTGATCAGGATGCCGCCCGTCTCGGTTTGCCACCAAGTGTCGACGATCGGGCAACGCTCCTTGCCCACAGTCTGGTAGTACCAGTTCCAGGCTTCAGGGTTGATCGGCTCGCCCACCGAACCCAGCAGGCGCAGGCTGGAGCCGTCGGCACCGGCCACTGCGGCCTGCCCTTCGGCCATCATGGCGCGAATGGCAGTCGGTGCGGTGTAGAGAATGTTGACCTTGTGCTTGTCGATGATCTTCGACACGCGGGTGATGTCCGGGTAGTTCGGCACGCCTTCGAACAACAGCGTGGTCGCGCCGTTGGCCAGAGGGCCGTAGACGATATAGCTGTGACCGGTGACCCAACCCACGTCGGCGGTGCACCAGTAGACTTCGCCCGGACGGTAGTCGAACACCCGCTCGTGGGTCAGTGCGGCGTACACCAGGTAGCCACCGGTGGTGTGCAGCACACCCTTGGGCTTGCCGGTCGAGCCGGAGGTATAAAGGATGAACAGCGGCTCCTCGGCACCCATTTCCTTCGGGGCGCAGTGGCTGGAGGCGACCTTCATCAAGTCCTCGTACCAGATGTCACGGTGCTGGTGCCAGGCAATGTCACCGCCAGTGCGCTTGCACACGATGATCTTCTGAACGCTGCTGGTTTCAGGGTTGGTCAGAGCCAGGTCGACATTGGCCTTGAGCGGGGTACGACGACCACCGCGCACACCTTCGTCGGCGGTGATGACGACCTTCGAGCGGCAGTCGATGATGCGCCCAGCCAACGCCTCGGGCGAGAAGCCACCGAACACCACCGAGTGGATCGCGCCGATGCGTGCGCAGGCCAGCATGGCCACCACGGCCTCAGGGATCATCGGCATATAGATAGTCACCACGTCACCGCGGTGCACGTCCTGGCCACGCAGGGCGTTGGCGAACTTGCAGACCTGTTCGTGCAACTCGCGATAGGTGATGTTACGGCTGTCAGCCGGGTCGTCGCCTTCCCAAATGATGGCGACCTGATCGCCACGCTCGGCCAGATGACGGTCGAGGCAGTTGTAGGAAACGTTCAGAGTGCCATCAGCGAACCACTTGATGTCGACATGGTGATCGTCGAAGGAGGTCTGCTTGACCTTGGTGAAGGGCTTGATCCAGTCCAGGCGCTGGGCCTGCTCGCGCCAGAAGCCGTCCGGGTTGATCACCGACTGCTGGTACATGGCCTTGTAGGTGGCCTCGTCGGTCAGGGTATTGGCCGCAACCTCGGGACGAACGGGATACAGGGGAGCCGCACTCATCTGTTTTACCTCGGTGTAATAGTTGTTTTTGTATGGAATCGTTTGTAACTGTACCAGAGCGCGAAAAGCCATTCGACGTTGGTAGTAGCGAAACGCTGAATTCCCTACAAAAACTTACACAACCGCTCTAACCCAGCACTCACAGGGCGGTGAAGAAAAAAAAACGAGGAGCCGATCCTGGGGATTGTTACAGATTCTGTCAAAAGGCAAAAAAACTTTATCAAAAGTCCATCTGTTTCAGTGCACTGCCCCGCCATAAAATTCATCTCGCCAACAACGGCAAGGCGATTAACTCAAGTAACAGCCCCCACGAAGGCAAGTTGATCCCTCTCTTGATCCGATAGTTAAGACCTGGCTGTACTCGCGGCGCCAAAAGCGCCGCGTGCCCCCTCACGACCTAAAATAGGTAAATTGAAAATGAAAGCGTTACTGGCATTGGTACTTGGCGGTCTTTGCAGCGCGGCGATGGCCGACGAAGTTGCAAAGGATGTCGAGCAGATTCCGGTTGAGCAGTACAGTTACTCGCAGCATCTGGACATCGCCCGGGTGCTCTCCATGAGCGAAGTCCCGAACGTCTGTGAAGTGGTTCCAGCCCGCATGACGTATGAGGATTCCCAGGGCCAGAAGCACATCCTCGAATACCGCGTGATGGGCAACGGCTGCTCCAACGGCTGACATTGGCAGTAACGCCCGCTGCGCCTCGAACATCCCGAGGCGCGGCGCCAAAAGTTGTGTTTACTCAATATCCGAGTAATTCATATCTCTTACTTCATTCCGCCGATTTGTTGAGCGAGTAATCGCGCAACTTATTGGCTATTGTCGTATGTGAAACACCCAGACGTTTGCCCAGCGCTCGACTACTGGAATATTCCGTCATCAAGGATTCCAGCACGGCCTTTTCAAATCGTCCGACAATTTGCGCAAGATCCCCTTCCAGCGAAAACTCACCCAATGGTTGCCGCGCCCCATAGTCTGGCAGGCGAATATGCTCGCCCTTCACTACACCGCCCTCGCACAACGACACCGCCTGGAACAGCACGTTCTCCAACTGGCGCACATTGCCTGGCCAGTGGTACTGGCTGAGCTTGTCCATCGCCGCTGGCGCCAGACGCGGCATCGGGCAACCAATCTGCCGACTGGCCTGGTCGAGAAAATGCTGCACCAGCCCGTCCAGCCCGTCCATGCACTCGCGCAGCGGCGGGATATGCAGCGACAACACATTGAGGCGGTGATACAGGTCCTGGCGGAACTCGCCCCGGGCGCACAACTCGGAGAGATCGACCTGGGTGGCGCAAATGACCCGCACATCGAGATACACCTCCTCGTCACTGCCCACCCGGCGGAAGCAGCCATCCTGCAGGAACCGCAGCAGCTTGACCTGCAGGCGCGGGCTCATCTCTCCCACACCGTCGAGAAACAACGTGCCACCGGCGGTCAGCTCCAGCAGGCCCAGCTTGCCTTCGGCCCGGGCGCCTTCGAAAGCCCCCGGGCCATAGCCGAACAGCTCAGTCTCAGCCATCGATTCCGGAAGGCCCGCGCAGTTGAGTGCCATCAGCGGCGCCTGGCCGCGTGGGCTGGCCAGGTGACAGGCACGCGCCAACAGCTCCTTGCCGGTACCCGTTTCGCCTTCGATCAGCAGCGGTGCATCCAGAGGCGCCATGCGCCGCGCCTCGCGCACCACCGCAGCCATCACCCGAGAGCTCTGGAAAATACTGTCGAAGCCGCGCAGCTCCTGCTTGCGCACGTTGTAGATACGCTCACCGATACGATCTGCCCGGTGTAGCGTCAGCACCGCACCCGCCAGCGCCTCGCTGTCGTCGTGCTCCGATTGCAGCGGCGCGATATCGGCAAGAAACACATCGCCCTTGACCTTGACGCGCAAGCCGTTGATCCGCGACTTGTTGGCCCGTACCAGTTCCGGCAGGTCGAAGTCCTCGACATAGCGCGCCAGCGGAAGCCCCGGCACTTCGTCGACCCGCACCCCCAGCAACTGGGCGGCGCCGCGGTTGGCCGCGACGATGCTGCCGCCCATGTCGACCGACAATACCGGGAAATCCAGCGCACCGAGCAAGGCGTTGAGTTCCATGTGCCGGCGTTCGCTGGGCATCAAGCCTACGCGTTTGACCCCGAACACACCGGCGATCGACTCGAACTTGGGCCGCAGCGCCTGGAACTGCAGGTTGATCAGGTTCGGGCAGTGCAGGTAGATGGCATTGCCGTGATCGCCGCCAACCTCCCCACGCAACACGTTGATGCCGTATTCCACCAACAGGTTGAGGATGTCCCGCAGGATGCCGATGCGGTTCTGACAATGCACTTTGATACGCATGGAAAAGCCCCGAGGCGCGCAGAAATTTCAGCGACGCGTGGAAAAGTCGTAAAGATAAGCTGACAAAAACCCAGCTAAGGCCAGCTCGATGCCTGTGATTTTCCGGCATCCCGGCCTTTTTGTAAAATTAACGTTACAGAAACTACGTAGCGATTCGGCCCACCCACGCGCCATACCCCGTGCAAAGGCTCAGGCAAGGGGATATTCCTTAAGGCATGTCCTGCACATAACAAGAAAGCCCTCACCAGGAGAGCCACATGAAACAGACGCAATACGTGGCACGCGAGCCCGATGCGCATGGTTTTATCGACTACCCGCAACAGGAACACGCGGTGTGGAACACCCTGATCACCCGACAGATGAAAGTGATCGAAGGCCGCGCCTGCCAGGAATACCTCGACGGCATCGAGCAGCTCAAGCTGCCCTACGACCGCATCCCGCAACTGGGCGAAATCAACAAGGTCCTGGGCGCCACCACCGGCTGGCAAGTCGCCCGCGTCCCTGCGTTGATCCCTTTCCAGACCTTCTTCGAGCTGCTGGCCAGCAAACGCTTCCCGGTGGCCACGTTCATCCGTACCCCCGAAGAGCTGGACTACCTGCAGGAACCGGACATCTTCCATGAGATCTTCGGCCATTGCCCGCTGCTGACCAACCCCTGGTTCGCCGAGTTCACCCACACCTACGGCAAGCTGGGCCTGGCGGCGACCAAGGAAGAACGCGTCTACCTGGCCCGCCTGTACTGGATGACCATCGAGTTCGGCCTGATGGAGACTGCCCAAGGTCGCAAGATCTACGGCGGCGGCATCCTCTCCTCGCCCAAGGAAACCGTCTACAGCCTGTCCGACGAGCCAGAGCACCAGGCGTTCGATCCGATCGAAGCCATGCGCACGCCCTATCGCATCGATATCCTGCAGCCTCTGTACTTTGTCCTGCCTAACCTCAAGCGTTTGTTCGACCTGGCCCACGAAGACATCATGGGCATGGTCCACCAGGCCATGAAACTGGGCCTGCACGCGCCGAAGTTTCCACCCAAGGCGGCTGCCTGAGCTGCCTTGTCGATAACAACTCAAATCGGAAAAACACCCATGAATGCCTTGAACCAAGCCCATTGCGAAGCCTGCCGCGCCGACGCCCCTAAAGTCACCGACGAAGAACTGGCCGAACTGATCCGTGAGATCCCGGACTGGAACATTGAAGTGCGTGACGGCCACATGGAGCTGGAGCGTGTCTTCCTGTTCAAGAACTTCAAGCATGCCCTGGCCTTTACCAACGCCATCGGTGAAATCGCCGAAGCCGAAGGCCACCACCCTGGTCTGCTGACCGAGTGGGGCAAGGTCACCGTTACCTGGTGGAGCCACTCGATCAAGGGCCTGCACCGCAACGACTTCATCATGTGCGCCCGCACCGACGAAGTCGCCAAGACCGCCGAAGGGCGCAAGTGATGCATTTCGCGGCCATTGGCCGGGTCCCAGGCGACCCGATCCTCGGGCTGATGGAAGCCTACGCCCGCGACACCAACCCGGCCAAGTTCGACCTGGGCGTGGGCGTGTTCAAGGACGCCCAGGGCATGACCCCGATTCCCGCGGCGGTCAAGCAGGCCGAACAGCGCCTGGTGGAGCATCAAGCCACCAAGAGCTACGTGGGCGGCCATGGCGATGCTGAGTTCGGCCGCCTGGTCAGCGAACTGGTCTTGGGCAGCGCCTCGCCGCTGCTCGACAGCCACCGTGCCGGCGCCACCCAGACCCCTGGCGGCACCGGCGCCCTGCGCCTGGCGGCGGAGTTCATCGCCCATTGCCTGCCGGGGCGTGGCATCTGGCTCAGCGACCCCACCTGGCCGATCCACGAGACCATTTTTGCTGGCGCCAAGCTTAAGGTGTCCCATTATCCCTACGTGGGTGCGGACAACCGCCTGGATGTCGCCGGCATGCTGGCCGCTTTGGAACAGGCTCCGGAAGGCGACGTCGTGCTGCTGCACGCCTGCTGCCACAACCCCACCGGTTTCGACCTGAGCCAGGACGATTGGCGCGCCGTGCTCGAAGTCGTGCGCAAGCGCAACCTGCTGCCGCTGATCGACTTTGCCTACCAAGGTTTCGGTGATGGTCTGGAAGAAGACGCCTGGGCGGTTCGCCTGTTCGCTGCGCAACTGCCTGAACTGCTGATCACCAGTAGCTGCTCGAAAAACTTTGGCTTGTACCGCGACCGGACCGGCGCACTGCTGGTCTGCAGCCATGACGCCGAAAAGCTCCTGGATGTACGTAGCCAACTGGCGCTGCTGGCCCGCAACCTGTGGTCCACACCACCGGACCATGGCGCCGCGGTGGTCGCACAGATCCTCGGCGATCCGGCCCTCAAGGCGCTCTGGATCGAAGAGGTCAACGCCATGCGCCAGCGCATCGCCGAATTGCGCGAGGGACTGGTCAAGGCCTTGGCCCCCCATGGTCTGGCCGAGCGCTTCGCCCACATCGCCGCGCAACGCGGGATGTTCTCCTACACAGGGCTGAACCCGGAGCAGGTCCGCCTGCTGCGTGAAAAGCACAGTGTGTACATGGTCGGCACAGGTCGGGCGAATATCGCCGGGGCCGATGCGCAGCGACTGGAGCAACTGGCAGCGGCCATCGCCGACGTCTGCCGGTAAGTGCCTATTCGCGGGTAAACCGCTCTGCCAAGGCTTGCACGAGGCCTTTGCCGGAGCGGGCTTACCCCCGCGAAAAAGCTTCCCCGATTGTCCGATAGCCGCCCGCAAAACCGCGCCGCAGGGCGGAAAAAACTCAAACTGTCATCCGGACTCCTGTATCCTGCCCCAGCTTTTCGAAGCCACACACGCGCCTGGCGCAGTCTTTTCACTCACACTTGCGAGGAACGACGAGATGCATGAAATCCCGAATCTTCCCTTCCCAAGCCTGAACCCCGAAGAGCAAACCGTTGCCGCCCACACCGAACCGACGCCTGCCGTCGAACAGGATGGCGACGATCAATCCAGCGCTGACCAGGAATAAATCGCGCATCCCCCAGACTGTGTGAAAACAGCTGACTCGCGGGAACTTGCCCGTCATCGCGTTTTCACACCGTCCAGAACCCTCTACCCGCCAAAGACCTCCATGCCCGACTCACCGCGTCCCCTTGCGGTCACCCTGCAAGTCGTCTCCATCGTCCTTTTCACCTTTATCGGCTACCTGAACATCGGCATTCCCTTGGCCGTGCTGCCGAGTTATGTGCACAACGACCTGGGTTTCAGCGCAATTGTTGCGGGGTTGGTGATCAGCGTGCAGTACCTGGCCACCCTGCTCAGCCGCCCCCATGCCGGGCGCATCATCGACAATCTCGGCAGCAAGAAGGCCGTGATGTATGGCCTGCTCGGCTGCGGCCTGAGCGGCGTGCTGATGCTGGCCAGCAGCTTCTTCCCCCACCTGCCCTGGCTGAGCCTGGCGTGCCTGCTCATTGGACGCCTGGTGCTGGGCAGCGCAGAAAGCCTGGTCGGCTCAGGCGCCATCGGCTGGGGCATCGGCCGGGTCGGTGCCGAGCACACCGCCAAGGTGATTTCCTGGAACGGCATCGCCAGCTATGGCGCCCTGGCGGTTGGTGCGCCGCTTGGAGTGCTGATGGTGAAAAGCCTGGGGCTGTGGAGCATGGGCGTGAGCATCATCCTGCTGGGGATCATCGGCCTGTTGCTGGCCTGGCCCAAGCGTGCCGCGCCGATCGTCGCCGGCGTGCGGCTACCGTTCCTACGGGTCTTGGGCAAGGTATTCCCGCATGGCTCGGGGCTGGCCCTGGGCTCGATCGGTTTCGGCACCATTGCCACCTTCATCACGCTCTATTACGCCAGCCGCGACTGGAACAACGCAGCGCTGTGCCTGAGCGTGTTCGGGGCCTGCTTCATCGGGGCCCGCTTGTTGTTCGGCCACTTGATCAATCGTATCGGCGGGTTCCGCGTGGCCATCGCCTGCCTGGCCGTCGAAGCCCTTGGCCTGTTGATGCTATGGCAGGCGACCAGCGCGGAGCTGGCCCTGGCGGGCGCCGCCCTCAGTGGTTTCGGTTTTTCGCTGGTATTTCCGGCGCTGGGCGTGGAGGCAGTCAATCAAGTCTCAGCTGCCAACCGCGGGGCTGCGGTGGGCGCCTATTCGCTATTCATCGATCTGTCGCTGGGCATCACCGGGCCCTTGGTGGGCGCGGTGGCGTCGGGCTTCGGCTTTGCTTCGATCTTTCTGTTCGCCGCCGGCGCGGCGGCTTGCGGGCTAGTGTTGAGTCTCTATCTGTACCGCCAGGCACGACGCCCGCGCCAGCACGCCGACGAAACCTGAGAGCCCTGCACTGCCTGATCCGTTTCTTCGCGGGTAAGCCCGCTTCCACAAGGGTTGGCGATGATCCTTGTGGGGGCGGGTTTACCTGCGAAGAGGCCAGAACGGCTAACGCTGCGCGTACTGCAACACCACTTCCAGTGGATGGCGCATCTGACGCTCGGTCATGCGCTTGACCTGGCTGCGGCACGAATACCCCGTGGCCAATGGCTCTCCCTCCTTGTCCAGCTTGGTGGCCCAGGACTGCTCGAAGATGGTCCGCGAGGTCTGCTGGTTGCGCGCCTCGTGGCCATAGGTGCCGGACATGCCGCAGCAACCGGTAGCCTCAGTGACCAGTTTCAGGCCCAGACGCGCGAACACCTGTTCCCACTGCCGGGTGCTGGCCGGCACATTGGTCTTCTCGGTGCAGTGGGCCATCAGGCGGAAGCTGCCAGCGTCGACGGCAGCCTGCTCCGGCAGCACGTCCATCAGCCACTCCTGGGGCAACAGTACCTTCGGACAGCCGTCCAAGCCATCGACCTTCTGGTACTCCTGGCGATACACCAGGGTCATGGCCGGGTCCAGGCCTACCAGCGGTACACCGCATTCGGCCAGCGCCTTGAGCTGGGTGGCATTGCGGATCGCCGCCTTGGCGAAGGCCCCCAAGAAGCCCTGCACGTGCAGCGGCTTGCCATTGGCGCTGTAAGGCGCCAGGAACACCCGATGGCCCAGACGATGCGCCAGCTCGATGAAGGCCGCCAGCAATGGCGTCTCGAAGTAACGGGTAAAGGCATCCTGAACCAGCACGATGGCGCGCTCGCGCTGGGCCGGGGTCAGCTCGCGCAGAGCCGGCACACTCGCCACACCGACGCGGCAGCGGGTCAAGGTCGACTGGAAGTTGAAGCGGCTGATCAACGGGCTGTCGACCATGCCGACCTTGTCGGCCAATAGCTTGCTCACCCATTTGGAGCCCATCACGGCGTTGTACAGGCCAGGCGCGTGAGCCAGATACGGGATGGTGAACTCCAGCGAACCGATCAGGTAGTCGCGCAGCGGGCGCTGGTAACGGCCGTGGTACAGTTCGAGGAAGCGCGAGCGGAAGTCCGGCACGTTGACTTTGATTGGGCACTGTCCGGCACAGGATTTACAGGCCAGGCAGCCGGCCATGGCGTCATAGACCTCGTGGGAGAAATCCTCCTGCCCCTGCTGACGGGCGCGGGCATTGCGCAGGCGTGCCGGCAAACCCTTGAGCCAGGACACCTTGCCACGTGCGGCAGCGAGCACATCGATATCCGCCTCGCCCTGCAAGCGCAACCATTCGCGAATCAGCGAAGCGCGGCCCTTGGGCGAATGCTGACGCTCGCGGGTGGCTTTCCAGGAGGGGCACATGGCGTCGTTGGGGTCGTAGTTGTAGCAGGCGCCGTTACCGTTACAGTGCACCGCGCTGCCAAAGCTCTGCCAGACACGCTCGTCGATGGTGCGGTCCAGGTCGCCGCGCAGGGTCACGCCATCGACCGGGGTCAGGCCTTCGCTGCTGTCCGGCGGGGTGCAGATCTTGCCCGGGTTGAGCTGGTTATGCGGGTCGAAAGCGCCCTTGAGGCGTTGTAGCGCCGGGTACAGCTCGCCGAAGTATTCCGGCACGTATTCCGAGCGCAGGCCCTTGCCGTGCTCGCCCCACAACAGGCCGCCATAGCGTTGAGTCAATGCGGCGACGGCATCGGAGATCGGCTTGACCAGCGCAGCCTGGGCCGGATCCTTCATGTCCAGGGCTGGGCGCACGTGCAGCACACCGGCATCGACGTGACCGAACATGCCGTAGGCCAGGCCATGGCTGTCGAGCAATGCACGGAAATCAGCGATGTAATCGGCCAGTCGCTCCGGCGGTACCGCAGTGTCTTCGACGAACGGCTGCGGGCGAACCTCGCCCTCGACATTGCCCAGCAAGCCCACCGAGCGCTTGCGCATGGTATAGACCTTGGTCACCGCCTCGGCGCCTTCGGCCAAGGTATGGCCCAGGCGCTCGACGCTGGTATCGGCTTTCAAGTGAGCGATGAATGCCTCGACCCGAGCGTTGACCTCGGCCGGCTCGTCACCGCAGAACTCGACCAGGTTGATGCCCAGGGTCGGACGCTCGGGGTCGGCCGGAAAGTATTCAGCGACGCTGTGCCAGACGATGTCCTGCATCGCCAGCATCAGCACCTTGGAATCGACGGTCTCGATCGACAATGGCTTGTGCGCCATCAGCGCGTTGGCATCGCGCAGGGCATCCATGAAGCTGGTATAGCGCACGTTCACCAGCACAGCGTACTTCGGAATCGGCAGCACGTTGAGCTTGGCCTCGACCACATAGCCCAGCGAGCCCTCAGCGCCGCACAGCACGCTGTTGAGGTTGAAACGGCCCTGTTCGTCGCGCAGGTGCGCCAGGTCGTAGCCGGTCAGGCAGCGGTTTAGCTTGGGGAAAGTGCTCTCGATCAGCTCGCCCTGGGTTTGCTGGATCTCCCGGGCCATGCGGTACACCTCACCGACCCGGCCGGGCGCAGCGCAGGCCTGCTCCAGCGTGGCATCGTCAATCGGCAGGCTGTGCAGACGCTCACCGCCGAGCAGGATGCTGTGCAGTTCGAGCACGTGGTCGCGGGTCTTGCCGTAGGTGCAGCTGCCTTGGCCGCTGGCGTCGGTGTTGATCATGCCACCGACGGTGGCACGGTTGGAGGTGGACAGCTCCGGGGCGAAGAACAGCCCATGGGGTTTGAGCGCAGCGTTGAGCTGGTCCTTGACGGTGCCGGCCTGAACCCGGACCCAACGCTCCTCGACGTTGATCTCAAGGATCTTGTTCATGTGCCGCGACAGGTCGACAACGATACCGTCGGTGAGCGACTGGCCGTTGGTGCCGGTGCCGCCACCACGCGGGGTCAGCTTGATCTGACGGAACCGTGGCTCGGCCATCAAGGTGGCAACCCGGGCGACATCGTCGGCGTCCATCGGGAACACCGCCGCCTGGGGCAGGCGCTGGTAGATGGAGTTGTCCGTGGCAAGCACGGTACGGGTGCCGTAGTCGGCGCTGATCTGGCCACGGAAGCCGCTGTTGCGCAGCGCTTCGAGGAATTCTGGGTAGTGGGCGGCGGGCGCACGGGTCGACAGCTGGGCGATCATCGAAGGATGGCCTCTATATAGGCAAATTCACGGAAATACTGTCACTCCGGCATGGATGGACTGTGCAGGGATGACGAATGCGCCAATGTTCCTGTAGTTTCCAGCCAAGGGCAAACGGATATTCCTGCCGCTATCGATGAGTTTTGCGAATGAATTACCGCCACCTGACCCCATCGATGTCGTTACTGCTGGCCTTCGAGGCCGCCGCCCGACATGAGAGCTACACCCGCGCTGCTGCCGAACTGTCCCTGACCCAGAGCGCGGTCAGCCGACAGGTGCAGGCGCTGGAGCAGCAGCTGGGTTTGACGCTGTTTCGCCGTGAAGGGCGCCAGGTCCAGCTGACCGACGTAGGCCGCCTGTATCAGCGCGAGCTCAGCGAAGCCCTGGGGCGCATCCGCAGCGCCACCTTGCAGGCCCTGGCTTACCAGTCGGGCGTCGGTACCTTGCGCCTGGCTACCTTGCCGACCTTCGGCTCCAAATGGCTGCTGCCACGCCTGCATGCGTTCTATACCGCGCACCCCGGGATGCTGGTGCACATCCATTCACGGATCGAAGCGATCAACTTCGACACCAGCGAAATCGACGCCGCCATCGGTGTCGCCACCCATGACCTGCCGGGACTGATCTGCCATCGGCTGCATGCCGAAGAGCTGGTCGTCATCCTGCCACCAACGGCTGCGGACGATGTCCAAGGCTGGGACCCTGCGCGCATCAGCGAACAAGTGCTGCTCAACGTCGCCAACAACCCGCATGCGTGGGGCGAGTGGTTCTCCCACCATGGCCTGCCCCATCGCAGCATGCGCCTGGGGCCAAGCTTCGAGCTGACATCGCATCTGATCCAGGCCGTACGGGCGGGAATCGGCATCGGCCTGGTACCGCGGATCCTGGTGGAAGAAGAATTGGCCAGCGGTGAGCTGGTCAGCGCCGGGGGCGCCTTTGCCAGCCAGCGCAGCTATTACCTGATCTATCCACCGCGCAACGAGGCGCTGCCCTCGCTGCGGGCGTTCCGGGGGTGGTTGCTGGAACAGATCTGATCGCCGCCTAGCCGTGATTGCGCTCGAACGTCTCCCGCCCCATCGCCTCGATCTGCCCTTCGATCAAGGCATCGAAAGGCCGGCACAGCGCATCGAAACGCCCAACGCCCTCCAGGGCATTCAAGGCTTCGACCACGGCCTCGATGGTCGACAAGGCGCCCGGCTCCGGCGCCTTGCGCAACCGGTAGCGTGAGGGCGGTACCTGACCCAGGGTCACCCGTGGCAACGCGTCGAGCAGCGGATTGAGATACAGCAGCTTGCGTGCCTTGCGCCAAGTGCCATCGGGCACGATCAACAACAGCGGCGTATCGTCTGCGATTTCGTAAGCCGACAACACCTGCGCCTGCTCCCCTGGGAACAACAGCACCGGCCGGTACCCGGGTGTGGCGAGCAGCGCCGGCAGGTCATCGAATACCTCGCCTACCCGCAGTTCGGCGTTCACCAGGCCAAGCGCGGCCAGGCGTGCGGTGTTCAAAGCATGGGACACTTCGCTGGGATGCTGCAGCAGGACCACGCGGGTCCTGCTGTCGAGGCTGGGAATCAATGGGCAAAGGCAGTGATCGAGCGGACGCTGGCAGCGTTCGCAGCGGGGTCTGGACATCGGCTTCTCCTTACCCGGCGCAGTGTGCCACAGCCGCTCGGAAAAGCCCCACATCCCTGTGGGAGAGGTGAATTTTCAGCGATTGAATCGTTCGGCCAGGCTGTGCAGGTACTCGGCCATGCGTTCGAGGTCCTGGCTGATCTGCGCGCCCTGCTTGGCCTGCCCGGCGCTCTCGTCGCACAAGTGGGCGATCCGCACGATCTGCTGATTGATGTCCTCGGCGACATGGCTCTGCTGCTCCGAGGCCGTTGCCATCTGCTGGCTCATGCCAGTGATACGGCTGACCGCCTGGACGATACCGGACAACGCCTCCTGGACCGCTTCGACGCTGTGCACGCTGTCTCGGGAAATCTGCTCGCCGCGGTTGGCGGTGGTGACCGCCCGCTCGGCGCCCGAACGCAGCGAGGCGATGATGTGATGGATTTCGTCGGTGGAAGCACGGGTGCGCTGGGCCAGGGAACGTACTTCATCGGCCACCACCGCGAACCCACGCCCCTGCTCGCCCGCCCGCGCGGCCTCGATCGCTGCGTTGAGCGCCAGCAGGTTGGTCTGCTCGGCAATGGAAGTGATCACATCCACCACGCTGCCGATCGACTGGGTCTGTTCGGCCAGCGCATTGACCGCCTGCCCGATGTCGTTGACCGCATCGCTCATGCTGCCCATGGCCTTCAGACTCTGTTGCGCCAGCTCACTGCCTTGCTGGGCCAGATGATCGGCATCGCTGGCGGCGTGAGCGGTGCTTTGCACGTTGTGGGTAACTTGCTGGATGGTTGCGGCCATCTGGGCGATGGCGGTGGCCGACTGGTCGGTCTCGCTGCGCTGGCGGTCGAGCATCTGCGCCTGGGCATCGGACAAACCGGCCGACTCCGCCGCCCGCGACTTGACCCCGACGCCGGCATCCACCAGACGGGTCAGGGCTGTTTGCAGGCGAGCCTCTTCACTGATGATGGCCAAGTCCAACTGCCCTTGCAGACCAGGGTTGTCGCTGTAGGTCAGGGCCACCAACGGGCTGGTGAACGCCTTGGGGTGCTCGGCCAAGGTCCGGCGAATGGCTTGGTTCTGCCGGTGTTCGATCCAGTACCAGGCCCCCAGCATGCTGGCCATCAGCACGCCCAGCGCCGCGTACTGCGGTAACCAGAGATAAGCGGCGGCCGACGCGAGACCTGCGCCAATCAGCGGCAAGCCATGTTGCAGCCCGGACCCGAGGCGTGCGGCCCAAGGCACTGCCGAACGTCCGCCACGCAAACGCGCATAAAGCGCCTCGGCACGGCGAATCTGGTCACGGGTCGGGACCGAACGTACCGACTCGTAGCCGCTGATCCGGCCATTTTCATAGATGGCCGTGACGTAGGCGCTGACCCAATAGAAATCACCGTTCTTGGCGCGGTTCTTGACCACCCCCATCCAAGGTTTGCCCTGCTTGATGGTTTCCCACATGTGGCCAAACACCGACGGTGGCATGTCGGGGTGCCGCACCAGGTTGTGCGGCTGCCCCACCAGTTCGTCGTAGGTAAAACCGCTGATGGCCACGAACGCGTCATTGCAATAGGTAATGCGGCTGTTCAGGTCGGTGGTGGAAATGAGCCGCTGGTCGGACGGGAAGGTTCTTTCTTGCTCTGTGACGGGCAAATTCATGCGCATCTGGGCAGTCCTTGCTTTGTTAGATGATGGGAAATTTCATCAAAGCAAATAGATATTTAGCAGAACGCCATCACTCCAGTCGCATGCCTCCCAGGAAATTTACACAGCCTGACGCAATGTTCTAAAAGCGACGTTTTTTAACTGACATTCAGTTGCGACTTGAGCAGGTCACGGAAGGTCTGGATCAAGGGCTCGCGGCTACGCCCACGGCGGATGATCAACGAAAACGGCGCCTGATAGCCAAAGGTGGCAGGCGACAGGACGCGCAGGTCTCCCTTGTCGACCCAGGCCTGGGCATAGTGTTCGGGCAGATAACCGATATAGGCGCCGGAGAGGATGAGAATCAACTGGGCCTCCATGCTCTCAACCGTCGCCGCGCTGTGCTTGAAACCGTGGCGCGCCAGCTCCGCTTGGCTCCAGTAGCCCCGCCCCACCATGCGTTGTTGGGTGATCACTTCTTCCGGCACCCGCCGCTCGCCGAACAACGGGTGCCGGCTGCTGCAGTACAGCCAGTGCTGCTCGCGGTACAACGGCTGATACACCAGACCGCTCATGCGCGAAGAGAAGGCGCCGATGGCCAGGTCCAGGCGGTTGTCCTGTACCCCCAGTTGCAACTCATAGGGGCTGGAGACCGACAGGTGCAGATGCACCGCCGGATGCTCCTGGCTATAGGCCCCGATGGCCTCGGCCAGCGGCAGGGCGCGGTCGCCCACGGTGGAGTCGATCACCCCGAGATTGAGGGTACCGCGCAGCTCGCCCTTGAGCGCCGCGGCGTATTGCTCGAAGCCATCGAGTTCGGCCAGCAGGCGCAAGGTCTCCTGGTGGAATAGCTCGCCTTTGCTAGTCAGGCTGAAACCGCCACGGCCACGGTGACACAGGACGATGCCCAAGGCGCTTTCCAACTGGCTCATGTAAGTGCTGATGGCCGATGTGGAGAGGTTCAGTTCGCGCTGGGCATTGGCGAAGCCCTGGTGGCGTACCACGCTGACGAAGATACGCAGCAGTTTCAGGTCGGGCAGTGAAGAAGCCATGGTGCAACGGTTCCGCAGGGTGGAAATCACCAGAGTCTAACCCGCTGTGAACGGATAGTTTAGAAAATCCTGAAGTAAGTATTTGTCTGTAGCGATTCCTCCTGCCCACTACCTTGCGCAGACTGGCTCCCAATGTCCCTGCCCGCCGGCGTCTCCTTGCCTGCCTGGCACGCTGCGGCACAGGTTCGAACAAACAAAACAATCGACCGACTGATGAGGCCCACCGTGGAAAAGATTCTCCACCAACCACTGGGCGGCAACGAAATGCCGCGTTTCGGCGGCATCGCCACCATGCTCCGTCTCCCCCACCTGCAAAGCGCCGAAGGCCTGGACGCCGCGTTCATTGGCGTACCGCTGGACATCGGCACTTCGCTGCGCTCGGGCACTCGTTTCGGTCCGCGTCAGATCCGCGCCGAGTCGGTGATGATCCGTCCGTACAACATGGCGACCGGAGCCGCTCCGTTCGATTCGCTGTCGGTCGCCGACATCGGTGACGTGGCGATCAACACCTTCAACCTGCTCGACGCCGTGCGCATCATCGAAGAGGCCTACGACGAGATCCTCGAGCACAACATCATCCCCCTGACCCTCGGTGGCGACCACACCATCACGCTGCCGATCCTGCGTGCGCTGCACAAAAAGCACGGCAAGATCGGCCTGGTGCATATCGACGCCCACGCCGACGTCAACGATCATATGTTCGGTGAGAAGATCGCCCACGGCACCACCTTCCGCCGCGCCGTGGAAGAAGGCCTGCTCGACTGCGACCGCGTAGTGCAGATCGGCCTGCGCGCCCAGGGCTATACCGCCGATGACTTCAACTGGAGCCGTCGTCAAGGTTTCCGCGTCGTGCAGGCCGAAGAGTGCTGGCACAAGTCGCTGGAGCCGCTGATGGCCGAAGTACGTGAAAAGGTCGGTGGCGGTCCGGTGTACCTGTCGTTCGACATCGACGGCATCGACCCAGCCTGGGCGCCTGGCACCGGCACCCCGGAAATCGGTGGCCTGACCACCATCCAGGCGATGGAGATCATCCGTGGCTGCCACGGCCTGGACCTGATCGGCTGCGACCTGGTCGAAGTCTCGCCGCCCTACGACACCACCGGTAACACCTCACTGCTCGGCGCGAACCTGCTGTTCGAGATGCTCTGCGTTCTGCCGGGCGTGGTACGCCGCTGAGCGAGTAGTCACACACCTTTGTAGGCGCAGGCTGCCTTGCGATGACGATGGCATGACCGGCCATGCAGTCCTCGCGACCGTGATCGCCGGGCCAGCCCGCACCGACGAAGGACGTGAACGCAATACCTGCGGCAGGAGCCATTAGGAAGGGCCATAGAGGCCCGTCAACACAAGACAAGACCGCTGGGCGCCATGAACCGCCCGGACGGTCGATCTCGCCATAATAAAGATAATCGGGAGACCCCCAATGGCCTTGGACATCTTCGTTGTACTGATCTATGCCGCAGGCATGCTCGGCCTCGGCTGGTATGGCATGCGACGCGCGAAAACCCATGAAGACTACCTGGTGGCAGGGCGCAACCTCGGCCCTACCTTGTACATGGGCACCATGGCCACCACCGTGCTGGGCGGCGCTTCCACTGTCGGCACCGTGCGCCTGGGCTACGTCCACGGCATTTCCGGCTTCTGGCTGTGTGCGGCCCTGGGTCTGGGGATCATCGCCCTGAACCTGTTCCTCGCCAAACCCCTGCTGCGCCTGAAGATCTTCACCGTCACCCAGGTTCTGGAGCGCCGCTACAATCCGATGGCCCGTCAGGCCAGCGCAGCGATCATGCTCGCCTATGCCTTGATGATCGCGGTCACTTCGACCCTGGCCATGGGCACCGTGCTGCAAGTGCTGCTGGATGTACCGTTCTGGATGGCCCTGCTGTTCGGCGGTGGCGTAGTGGTGGTGTACTCGACCATCGGCGGCATGTGGTCGCTGACGTTGACCGACATCGTCCAGTTCATCATCAAGACCGTGGGCCTGATGTTCATTCTGCTGCCGATCTGCCTGTACAAGGCCGGTGGCTGGGACACCCTGGTAGCCAAGCTGCCGGCGGCCAGCTTCAGCTGGACCACCATCGGCTGGGACACCATCATCACTTACTTCCTGATCTACTTCTTCGGCATCCTGATCGGCCAGGACATCTGGCAACGTGTGTTCACCGCCCGTGACGAGAAGGTCTGCCAGCGCGCCGGTACTGTCGCCGGTATCTACTGCGTCCTGTACGGCCTGGCCTGCGCCCTGATCGGCATGGCTGCCCACGTGTTGCTGCCTGACCTGGCCAACCCGAACAATGCCTTCGCCGAAATGATCAAGGGCCAACTGCCAGAAGGGGTCCGTGGCCTGCTGATGGCTGCTGCCCTCGCAGCGATGATGTCCACCGCCAGCGCAGGCCTGTTGGCGGCCTCGACCACCCTGACCGAAGACCTGCTGCCTAAACTGCGTGGCGGCAAGCAATCGAGCCTGGGCGTCAACCGCCTGTTCACCCTCCTCACCGGTCTGGTGGTACTGGGCATCGCCCTGGCGGTGAACGATGTGATCAGCGCCTTGACCCTGGCCTACAACTTGCTAGTCGGCGGCATGTTGATTCCGCTGATCGGGGCGATCTTCTGGAAGCGCGCCACCACCGCAGGCGCCATCACCAGCATGGCGCTGGGCTTCGCTACCGCACTGTTCTTCATGTTCAAGGACGGTCTGGATGCCAACTCGCCGATCTACTACAGCCTGGCGATCGGCCTGGTGAGCTTCGTGGTGGTCAGCCTGCTGTCGCGCCGCCCGGTGGCAACCGTCAACCTGGCGTGATGTAAAGCGAACGCTTGGCGCCCCGACGGGCGCCAGGCAAGAAAAAGCAAAGGCCGCGGCATCGTCAGATGCGGCGGCCTTTTCGTTTCAGCGGCGACGCGGTTGGCGCTTGCGCTGCTCTTCGTCGGTAGGAATCGGCACCGGTTGCAGCGGAGGTGGGAGCAAGCCCAGGGCGACGGCAAGGTCATGGAGCCAGTTGTACATTCGATTGTTCATAAATGCCCCCTTAACGGGTCAACCTCACGGCGATTCAGTCCTTCGATGCTTCATACAGATCATAGCCCGATGTCCTACATCGCGCATGCCTCTGATCCTACAGATAGGGGCGAGTTTGACGCGGATCAAGCGGAAATGGCACGTGCCGACCGTCGGTCAATTGTTTCCCGTTGTTGCACATCGATCCACGCCTGCAGATTGGCCCCCAGCATGCCCTGGCGCCACATCAGCCAGGTGACTGCATGATCGAACGGCGCCTGCAAACGGTGCGCCTGCACCTGGTCGCGACCAGGTAGGGTGTCGAGCATGGACTGGGCCATCAATGCCACCCCTGCCCCGGCAATTACGCACGCCAGCATGCTCTGGTATGACTCGATCTCCATCACCCGCCCCATGGGGGTGTGGTCATGGGCGTACCAGGCTTCCAGGCGCATGCGGTAGGAACAGCCCTGCCGGAACGCGAACACTGCACGCCCCGCGACGTCCCGCGCGCTGTGAACCGGCGGATGTTCCGGGCGGGTGATCAGCACCAGCACCTCCTCGCACAACGGCACGCCATCGAGCCCGGCCAGGCTCAGCGGGCCGTCCACCAGCGCTGCGTCCAACCGGTGGGCCAGCAACCCCTCCAACAATTCACCACTGGGCGCGGCTTGCACCTGCAGGTTCACCGCCGGGTAGGTTTGGTGATAACGCGCCAGCAACGGCGGCAAATGCGTCGCCGCGGTGCTGTACATGGTACCGAGGACGAAGTCGCCTGCCGGTTGACCGCCCTGCACCGCAGCGACCGCCTCATCGCGCAGGGTCGACAGACGATTGGCGTAGTCCAGCAGGACCTTGCCTGCCGGAGACAACTGCAAACGCTGGCGCTCGCGCACGAACAGTTCCACCCCCAGTTGCTCTTCCAACTGACGCAGGCGCGTCGACAGGTTCGAAGGCACCCGATGCAAGCGCTCGGCAGCACGCGTGACCGACCCCTCCTCGGCCACGGCCTGGAAGATGCGCAGTTGGCTGAACTCCATGGCATTCTCCAAAACAGAATAACTTGATCATCATTATTCAATTTTATTGAAAGTCAATCCCCTCTAACCTGCCCTCATCATTTTCGTCTGGCAGGAGACGCCGCCATGTCACCCTTAGTGCAACTGCTGGCCAGCGCCATGGCCTTGATGATGGCCATGGGCATCGGCCGCTTCGCCCTCACCCCGCAACTGCCACGCCTGATCACCGAAGGTCAGCTCGACCTGACCGCAGGCGGCCTGGTCGCAGCGGCCAACTACCTGGGCTATTTTCTCGGCGCGGTCGACAGCATGTTCGCCCGTCAGCCGGGCCAAGTGCGCCTGCGTCTGCATGCCGGCCTCTGGCTATGCGTGTTGCTGACCCTCGCCTCCTGGGCTGCCGATGGCTTCTGGGGTCATATGCTCCTGCGCTTCGGCACAGGGGTGGCCAGCGCCTGGGTGTTGGTGATGATCACCAGTCTCAGTCAGCAAGTGGCCACCGCATACGGCCGTCCTCGCCTCGGCGCCCTGGTATTCGCCGGGCCAGGCGTGGGTATCGCCTTGACCGGCCTGCTGGCCCTGGGCGCACACTTGCTGGGGCTGGGGTCGGCCGCCCTTTGGCTGATCTATGCGGTGGCGGCGCTGGTCGTGCTGTTGGCCGTATTGCCCTGGCTGCCGCAGCCGCAGGCCACGAAGGTGCCGTCGGGCATGACCGACAGCGCAGCTGTACCCACCACCGGGATCGGACGGCTGGGCGTGATCTACGCCCTGTATGGCATCGGCTACATCCTGCCGGCGACTTTTCTGTCACAGATGGCCAGCCGTCAGTTTCAGGGACATTGGGCGGCCGATCTGTTCTGGCCGGCGTTCGGCCTGGCGGCAGCATTGGGCGTGGTGCTGGTCAATCTGCGGCGCCCCACCCGGACATCCACCTGGCTGAGCGCGACTTTGTGGTTGCAGGGCCTGGGTGTGCTGGCGTGCTTGCTGGGCGACGGTCTTGGCCTGGCCTTGGGCGTGCTGCTGTGTGGCGCCCCCTTCCTGGCATGCATGCAGCTGGTAATGCAGCGCTCGCGAGAGTTGGCGCCCCATGCGACCCAACGGAATGCCGGCCTGTTGACCGCCTGTTTCGCGTTGGGGCAGCTCAGCGGCCCCTTGCTGGCAGCAGCGAGCACTCACTATTGGGGCGGGCTGCAGCCTGCCTTGATGCTCGCCGCAGGCGGGCTGGGGTTGGCCGGTGTATTGGCGCTGACCGGCATCAGCGCCGCCCAGGTCAGCACGCCAAGGGCCTGCACCAGTTCCTGAAGTCCGATCGTGTTCGTTCCATCAGCCCACGAATCTGCGTAACTGCTGACGCACCCAGGGTTCGGCGCTGACCAGGATGACCCCGCCCAGGACCATCAATGCGCCCAACACGAAGTTCAGGCTCAAGGGCTCGCCCAGCAACAGCACGCCGAAGGTCACGCCGAACAACGGCGTGATGAAGGAAAACACCGCCAGGTTGGAGGCCAGGTACTTGCGCAGCAACCAGAACCAGGTCAGGTAACTGATGAAGGACACCACCACCGCTTGGAACAACACGCTGCCAACGGCTACCGGTGTGAACGCAACCCTGCCGATCTGGCCGCTGACCAGCGCAATCAGCAGCAACCCGACAAAGCCCACCAGCAACTGATAGAACAGGGTCAGATCGGCCGGGGCTTCCGACAGTCGCGACCCACGCACCACCACAGTGGTCGCGCCCCAGGCCAGGCCCGCCAGCACGCCCAAGGCGTCACCGAGCAACATTCGCCCATCCAGTTGGCTCAGCGACATTCCGCCGGCGAACGCCGTGGCGATCCCGGCGAAAGCCAACAGGATGCCCAGCCACTGCAGCAGCCGCAGGCGCTCGCTTGGCAGCGTGAAATGCAACCCCAGGGCTGTGAACACCGGGGCAGTGTAGAGAAACACCGACATGTGCGCCGCCGATGTCAGCTTCAGCCCCTCGGCGATGAACAAGAACTCCAGGCCAAACAAGGCGCCGGCCAACATGCCCGCCCGCCAGGTGCTGCCCACCATGGACCAGCCGCCGCGCCAGCAGACCAGCAGCCCCACCAGCACCGCGGCGATCCCGGAACGCAACGCCGCCTGCATCACCGGCGCAATGTCGCTGGCGGCCCATTTGATCATCACCTGCTGGCTGCCCCAGATCAGGCACAGGCCCAGCATGACCTGCAACGCAAAAGCATCGGGGTTCTTGCGGGCCGCGCTCATGGGCGACCCCCGTGGTCTATCGATGGCATGGGCGAGGTCCTGTCTCTGGCAAATGAGTGCCGATTATCGGGTTTGCCAGGGTGCCCATGCCAGTCTCAAAACGACCTCAAGCGATTTGCGCCTTGGTGGCCACCTGTTCGAAAGTCGCCTCATCGAGGGCGTCGTCCTGTTCGTCCAGCACCTGACGCGGATGCTCGAACCCAGGGATGCTGCTGTCGATCAGGCTGAGCAGGCGCGAGCCACGCTCGGTGAGAACGAAATTCTCGCCATTACCGCCGTCCTCCTCCGGACGGCTTTCGATGTAACCGCGCTCGAAGAGGATCTTCTCGTACTCGCAGGCCCGCGTCTTGAGATGATCCAGATCGCCCACCGGCTGACCGGCGGCGGCCAGGGCAGCCGCATGCTGCTCGGCATAGGGACGTGGCGTGAAGCTGTGGCCTGCGCTGTTCTGCACTTCATGCAACAAGCGTTCGATCAGGTCCCAGTCATAGGTGCTCATGTGGTGGCCTCCTGCTGTGAACGTGTGGGGTACACAGCATGGGACCGGTGAGTGGTGATGGGTGTTCCGGCGAAATCGGATGGCTAAAAAGCCGCTGGGACATACAGCGCTCTGTCAGGGTCAATGCCACCCATGCCATCTCGTTGAACTTCCAGAGTTCCCGTCTTTCAACCGCGTACACCCCACTCGGGAGGAAAATGGATGAAACGCTTACTGCCCTTCATGTGCGCGAGTGCATTGCTCTACGCCTTGCCCGGCTGGGCCTGCACACCGGAAGAAGCGACTCAGAAACGCGAGGAGCTGGCCGGGCTGGTGACCCAGTTGACGGAGCAGAATCCGCAGAAGGCCAAGGAAATCAACGAGGAGTTGCAGGGGATGGATCTGGGCACGGCCAGCAAGGACCTGCCGGACAAGTGCCAGCTGATCGACAAGCGAATCCAGGAACTCAAAGCAGCGGAGAAAAAGGCAGACTAACCCGCTGAAGGCCCTTTCACGGCAAACCCGCTTCCACAAGGATGACGCCCCCCCCAGGTGGTGGGAGCGGGTTGATCCGCAAAGGGCCGCGCAGCGGCCCTGATGAGCTTACTCCGCCTTGGGCGCGCGTTTCTTCAGCGGGGCCATGCCATCGGCACTGGCCAAAGGCGCCTTGGACTTGGGCTTGGCGGCCGGCTTGCGCTTGGCGGTGGCGCCTTTCTTCTCGCCTGCCTTCTTCTCGATCTTTTTCTTCTTGGTACCGGCGGCCTTGCCCGAGGCCTTGACCTTCTTCGGCCCGCTGTAGGTGCCTTTGACCTCTTTGATGACCCGGCGCTCGAACTGCTGCTTGAGGTAGCGCTCGATGCTCGACATCAGGTTCCAGTCGTTGTGGCAGATCAGCGAGATCGCCAAGCCCTCGGCACCTGCGCGCCCAGTACGACCGATGCGGTGTACATACTCGTCGCCACTGCGCGGCATGTCGAAGTTGATCACCAGGTCCAGACCATCGATGTCCAGGCCACGCGCGGCCACGTCAGTCGCCACCAGGACCTTGGAACCGCCTTGTTTGAAACGGTCGATCGCCAGCTTGCGGTCCTTCTGGTCCTTCTCGCCGTGCAACACGAAGGCCTTCACATCCTTGGCCACCAGGTGACCGTAGATCCGGTCGGCCAGGGCACGGGTGTTGGTGAAGATGATCGCCTTCTGGTAGGTCTCGTTGGCCAGCAGCCACTGGACGATCTGCTCTTTGTGCTGGTCGTGGTCGGCGGTGATGATCTGCTGGCGGGTGCCCTCGGAGAGCTGCGACACGCTGTTGAGCATCAGGTGCTCAGGATCCTTCAGCACCTTGCCGATGATGTCGCGCAGGGCTGCACCACCGGTTGTGGCAGAGAACAGCAGGGTCTGCTCACGGTTTTCGCATTCTTTGCACAGGCGCTCCATGTCCTCGGCAAAGCCCATGTCCAGCATGCGGTCGGCCTCGTCCAGTACCAGCACCTGGACATGGGACAGGTCCAGGTTGCCGGCATTGAGATGTTCCAGTAGACGACCCGGGGTACCGATCAGCACGTCCGGGACCTTGCGCAACAGTGCGGCCTGCTCCTTGAAGTCCTCGCCACCGGTAACCAAGCCCGACTTGACGTAGGTGAACTGGGAGAAGCGCTGCACCTCTTTGAGGGTCTGCTGGGCCAGCTCACGGGTCGGCAGCAGGATCAGCGCGCGGATCTCGACGCGGCGCTCGCGCAGATCGACCAAGCGATTGAGCAATGGCAGCACGAAGGCAGCGGTCTTGCCGCTGCCGGTCTGCGCGGTCACCCGCAGGTCACGCCCTTGCAGGGCCAGGGGAATGGCCGCTGCCTGCACCGGAGTCGGCTCGACAAAGTTCAGCTCGGCCACAGCTTTGAGCAGGCGTTCGTGCAGGGCGAATTGGGAAAACACGGATGTACCTCGGGCAGTCGCTGGAAATTCAGTTGCATAGGGTAACGTTTTCCATCGCTGGCGCCGAATTTCTTTTGGCAACTTGTTGCCGATCCGCGCTCTAATGGGCCTCGTTTTCGCAACACAGACCCTGCTATTACCCTCATGGATATACAACGACTCTGGAACGACGCCCTGGACCTCTGGGGCACCCTCGATCAACACCCCATGCTGCATGCGGCGCTAGGCCTGACGGTGCTGCTGTTGATTTCCCTGATCATCGGCCGCCTCGCGCGCTTTCTGATGCTGCACGCCAGCCGGTTGCTCGCTCGGCAGCAACCGCTCAAGTGGCTCGATGACCTGCGTCACAACAAGGTCTTCCACCGCCTGGCCCAAACCACCCCCTCGCTGGTGATCCAGTTCGGCCTCAAGCTGGTGCCGGAGCTGGGCGACACCGCCCAGCATTTTCTCGGCAACGTCGCCCTGGCCTTCACCCTGCTGTTCATGACCATGGCCGTCTCCTGCCTGCTCGATGCCCTGCTGGACATCTACGCCCGAACCGAGCACGCCCGCACCCGCTCCATCAAGGGTTACGTGCAGCTGGCCAAGATGATGCTGTGGATCTTCGCCTCCATCGTCATCGTCGCCACGCTCATCGACCGCTCGCCGCTGTTGCTGCTGTCCGGTCTGGGTGCCATGTCGGCGGTGCTGCTATTGGTGTACAAGGACACGCTGCTGTCGTTCGTCGCCAGCGTGCAGCTGACGAGCAACGACATGCTCCACGTCGGAGACTGGATCGAGATGCCTCAGGTGGGCGCCGATGGTGACGTGGTGGACATCACCCTGCACACGGTCAAGGTGCAGAACTTCGACAAGACCATCGTCTCCATCCCCACCTGGCGCCTGATGAGCGAGTCCTTCCGCAACTGGCGCGGCATGCAGCAATCAGGTGGGCGCCGCATCAAGCGCAGCCTGTTCATCGACGCTGTGGGCGTACGCTTCCTTACCCCGGAAGAGGAGCAGCGCCTGAGCCAGGTCCGCCTGCTGGGTGATTACCTGGCGCAAAAGCGCAAAGAGTTGAGCACCTGGAACGAGTCGCTGGGCCCGGTGGCCGCTCTGTCGGCCAACCGTCGCCAATTGACCAATATCGGTACCTTCCGCGCCTTCGCCCTGGCCTATCTGCAGAACCACCCCGACGTGCAGCAAGGCATGACCTGCATGGTCCGCCAGATGCAGGCCACTGCCGAGGGCGTGCCGCTGGAGATCTACTGCTTTACGCGCACCACTGCCTGGGGCGAGTACGAGCGGATCCAGGGCGATATCTTCGACTATTTGCTGGCCGTGTTGCCGGAGTTCGGCCTGAGCTTGTATCAGCAGCCAAGCGGCAACGACATGCGAGTGGGTCTTGCTGGCAGGCCTCATTCCGCACAACGGCTGAGTGAACTCACCGAGGCTTGAAGCCGGCAGAACGGGGCCGCGCTGCGGCCCCAACGAGCCCTGACACTGTCAGCCAGATGCTGTTGCCGGGCGCTGCAGGCCCAGCCGGCTCATCCAGACCGACCCCAGAATCACCGCCCCGCCTATGAACAGCCGCCCCAGCGGCTCGTCCTGATTCCAGATCAGCAAGTTGAGCAACAAGCCCACGGGCACATGCAGGTTGTTCATTACCGCCAGTGTGCCACCACTGACCAGGCAGGCCCCCTTGTTCCACCAGTACAGTCCAAGGGCGGTCGGGAACAAACCGAGGAACAACAACACCAGCCATTGCACGTCGGTGCTTGGCAGGTGCTGGGCGTTGCCGAACAACGCAAAGGCCGGCAGCACGACGATCAACGCCCCGAGGTAGAAGTAGCCAAAGCGCCGGTAGTGCGGCAGATCACTGGGATGCCGGGCGACCAGATGACGGTAGAGCACCTGGCCGGCGGCATAAGTGAAGTTGGCCAACTGCAGCAACAAAAAGCCCATGAAGAACTCACCACTGATGCTGTCGAAGCGGATCACCGCGGCACCGGCCACCGCCACCAGCGCAGCCAGCAAGGCCCAAGCGTTGAAGCGGCGGTTGAGCGCATCTTCGATCAAGGTCACATGCAGCGGTGTGAGGATGGTGAACAGCAGCACTTCCGGCACCGTCAGCACGCGGAAGCTCAGGTACAGGCAGACATAGGTGATGCCGTACTGCAGCGCCCCGATCAACAGCATCGCACGCATGAAGCGCGGCTCCACCTGGCGCCAGCGGGTCAGTGGCAGGAACACCAGCAGCGCCAGCACCACCCGTGCCAGCACTGCGAAGTAGCTGTCCACGTTGCCGGCCAGGTAGACCCCGATCAGGTTGAAGGAGAACGCCTGGATCAGCGCGACGATTATCAGATAGCCCATGATTGCCTCTCGTGAATCAAGGCGGCGACCTTAGCCGGTTGGCCTGCCGTCGTTCAACTATCAAGGCTTCGGCTAGCGCCGGGAACACAAGGCAGTGGCCTCGGCTGACGCGGCAAAAAAAAGCCCGGCCATCATATGGCCGGGCGGATACACCCAAAGGAGCGACAGGTGTCAGGGGTTGGGAATGCGTTGCGTGTCAGGCCACTGCCGCCAGCTTGGCCTTGGCCTGATTCAGGCCCTTCTCGTGGAAATCGCTGCTCATGTTCAAACCTTCGGCGTGAATGAACTCAACGTCGTGGATGCCGATGAAGGCCATGACCTGGCGCAGGTAGGGTTCCTGGTGGTCGGTGCTGGCACCGGCATGAATGCCGCCACGGGCAGTGAGCACAATGGCGCGCTTGCCAGTCAGCAGGCCCTGCGGGCCGGTCGGGGTGTACTTGAAGGTGATGCCGGCACGCAGTACATGGTCCAGCCAAGCCTTCAGCGTGCTGGGGATGGTGAAGTTGTACATGGGCGCAGCCATCACCAGCACGTCAGCGGCCAGCAGTTCATCGGTCAATTCATTGGAGCGAGCCAGAGCCTGAAGCTCGGTCGGCGAGCGCTGCTCCTGTGGCTTCATCCAACCACCGAGCAGGTCCGCGTCCAGGTGCGGTACAGGGGTAACCGCCAAGTCGCGCACACTGATTTCATCGCTCGGATGAGCGGCCTGCCATTGCTGGATGAAGTCGCGGGTCAATTGACGAGAAACGGAATCCTGCTGGCGGGCGCTGCTTTCAATGATCAGTACGCGGGACATGGGAGCCTCCATCGGCAAACAAGGGGATGCGATTCGATGGAGGTGAGATTAAGACTTGACCTATCGATAAAAAAGCGTAAAAAGTGGGTGCAATCTATCGATTAATCAGTTCCTTCGGCTTTGCAGCTCAATGCGATGCGCAGCTTGATGATCTCCCGGTTGAAGGTGGCCGTGACATCGCGGCTCTTGCCCGCCGGCACGTTCACCCGTCGCACCCGCGGCGCTTCAGGCCCATTGCGGAAGGTTACCTTGCACGCCGCCGGGACCTGCCCATAGTTGTTCAGGGTGATCGAGCCGATATTGCGCGCGGTGTCGTAGGTGGTGTAGTCGAGCTTGACCCCTTCCAAGTCCTTCTCGACATCGATGGGGTAATAGGCCATCGCCCCGAGGGGCAGGCACATCAGCAATGCCGCACAACATTTCTTCATAGGGCGCTCTCCTTGACAGAGCGCAGCTTAGGACAACAGGAGCCGAAGATGAAAGCGCCACGCGTAACCCTGGATCAGTGGCGAACTCTCCAGGCAGTGGTCGATCATGGCGGATTCGCCCAGGCCGCCGAGGCCCTGCACCGCTCGCAATCGTCGGTGAGCTACACGGTCGCACGGATGCAGGAGCAACTGGGCGTACCACTGCTGCGCATCGATGGTCGCAAGGCGGTACTGACCGAAGCCGGCAACGTGCTGCTGCGCCGCTCACGCCATCTGGTCAAGCAGGCCAGCCAGCTCGAGGACCTCGCCCACCACATGGAGCAAGGCTGGGAGGCCGAGGTGCGCGTAGTGGTCGACGCCGCCTACCCCAGCGCCCGGCTGGTCCGCGCCCTGAGTGCCTTCATGCCGCAGAGCCGCGGTTGCCGCGTACGCCTGCGCGAGGAGGTGCTGTCGGGCGTCGAGGAAGTCCTGCACGAGGGAATCGCGGACCTGGCCATCAGCAGCTATAGCATTGGCGGCTATCTGGGCGCCGAGCTCAGTTCGGTGGAATTCATCGCCGTTGCCCACCCCGATCACAGCCTGCATCGCCTGGGACGGGAAATCACCTTCCAGGATCTGGAAAGCCAACTGCAAGTGGTTATCCGCGACTCCGGTCGCGCCCAGCCCCGCGATGTCGGCTGGCTCGGCGCCGAGCAACGCTGGACCGTCGGCAGCCTGGGCACCGCCGCCACCTTCGTCAGCAGCGGGCTGGGCTTTGCCTGGCTGCCACGGCACATGATCGAGCGCGAGCTGCAAGAGGGCGTGCTCAAGCCTTTGCCGCTGGATCAGGGTGGCAGCCGCCATCCGCTGTTCTACCTTTATTCGAACAAGGACAAGACCTTGGGTCCGGCCACGCAGATCCTCATCGAGCTGCTGCGCAACTTCGACACCGCGCCACTGGACGTGCCCTTCGCAGCCCCCCCGCAAGCCTGAGAGGACCGCGCCCATGGCCTATTTCGAACACGAAGGATGCACGCTGCATTACGAGGAATACGGCCAGGGCGAACCCCTGGTGCTGTTACACGGACTGGGCTCAAGCTGCCAGGATTGGGAGCTGCAGGTCCCGACGCTGAGCCGAAACTACCGGGTGATCCTCATGGACATCCGCGGCCATGGGCGCTCCGACAAACCCCGTGACGGCTACCAGATCGCGACCTTCAGCGCTGACCTGCTGGCGCTGCTGGAGCACCTGCACACCGGCCCCGTGCACTTCGTCGGCCTGTCGATGGGGGGCATGGTGGGTTTCCAGTTCGCCGTCGACCACCCCGCCTGGCTGCGCAGTCTGTGCATCGTGAACAGCGCACCTGAGGTCAGGCGCAACTCCGTCGCCCACTGGATCTGGTGGATCAAGCGCTGGAGCCTGGCCCGCATCCTGAGCGTCGAGACCATCGGCAAGGGCCTGGCCGAACGCCTGTTTCCCAAGCCCGAACAAACCGAGCTGCGTCACAAGATGGCCCAACGCTGGGCACGCAACGACAAGCGCGCCTACCTCAAGAGCTTCGATGCCATTGTCGACTGGGGGGTGCAGGAACGCATCGGGCAGATCCACTGTCCCACCCTGGTGATCGCCGCCGACCATGATTACACCCCGATACAACTGAAGGAGCGCTATGTCGCCCTGATGCCCCAGGCAACACTGGCGGTCATCGAGGATTCGCGGCACGCTACGCCCCTGGACCAACCCGAGGTCTTCAACCAGACCCTGCTGTGTTTTCTCGCAGCCGCCTCCACTCCTCAAGGATCTTTGAGCCCATGCTGAAAAAACTTCTGCTCACCGCCTGTTCGGTCGCCTTCGCCACCAGCGTCATGGCCTCCGACAAGACCCCTCACGTCCTGCTCGACACCAGCTTCGGCCCGGTCGAAATCGAGCTCAATGCCGAGAAGGCGCCGATCAGCACGAAGAACTTCCTCGAGTACGTCGACAGCGGCTTCTACAACAACACCATCTTCCACCGCGTGATCCCGGGCTTCATGGCCCAGGGCGGCGGTTTCACCGACCGGATGGTGCAAAAGCCAACCCGCGACCCGATTCGCAACGAAGCCAGCAATGGCCTGGCCAACACCCGCGGTACCCTCGCCATGGCCCGCACCTCGGACCCGAACTCGGCCACCAGCCAGTTCTTCATCAACGTGGCCGACAACGACTTCCTCAACCCAGGCCGCGACCGTGGCTATGCCGTGTTCGGCAAGGTGACCAAAGGCATGGAAGTGGTCGACCAGATCGTCAACTCACCCACCACCATCAAGCAAGGCATGCGTGACGTGCCGACGGACCCTGTGTACATCAAGTCCGCCAAACGCATCGACTGACCGAAGGTCTCACAAGGACGTGAAACCGCCTCAGGGTCGGATGGAACAGGAGTGTGCCCATCATGCTGTACCGTCGTTTCGAACAATTGATCGACATCTTTCGCGAGGCACCGAGCGAAGCACCGCCTAGCCAGGTATGGCCGTTCTACCTCTATTACCTGCGCCAGGTCTGGCCCAGCTTCCTTGCACTGCTGGTCGTCGGGCTGGTGGCGGCCCTGATCGAAGTGGCCATGTTCAGTTACCTGAGCCGCATCATCGACCTGGCCCAGGCCACCCCGGGCAGCGAGTTCTTCAGCCTGCACAGCGGCGAGCTGATCTGGATGCTGGTGGTGGTCCTGGTGCTGCGCCCCGTGTTCTTCGGCCTGCACGACCTGCTGGTGCATCAGACCATCAGCCCCGGCATGACCAGCTTGATCCGCTGGCAGAACCACACCTATGTGCTCAAGCAGAGCCTGAATTTCTTCCAGAGCGACTTCGCCGGGCGTATCGCCCAGCGCATCATGCAGACCGGCAACTCCCTGCGCGACTCTGCCGTCCAGGCTGTCGATGCCCTGTGGCACGTGCTGATCTATGCAATCAGCTCGCTGGTGCTGTTTGCCGAGGCCGATTGGCGCCTGATGCTGCCGCTGCTGACCTGGATCGTCTGCTACATCGGCGCGCTCTATTACTTCGTTCCGCGGGTCAAGGAGCGCTCGGTGATTTCCTCCGATGCCCGCTCCAAGCTGATGGGGCGGATCGTCGACGGCTACACCAACATCGCCACGCTCAAACTGTTCGCCCATACCGACTACGAGCAACAGTATGCCCGCGAGGCGATCAGCGAACAGACCGAGAAAACCCAGCTGGCCGCACGGGTCGTCACCAGCATGGACGTCGTCATCACCGGCCTGAACGGGCTTCTGGTGGTGGGGACCACAGGCCTTGCCCTGTGGTTGTGGAGCCAGTCGTTGATCACCGTCGGTGCCATTGCCCTGGCCACAGGCCTGGTGATCCGCATCATCAACATGTCCGGCTGGATCATGTGGGTGGTCAACGGCATCTTCGAGAACATCGGCATGGTCCAGGACGGCCTGCAGACCATCGCCCAACCGGTCAGCGTCACCGACAAGCCCAATGCCCCTGCGCTGAAGGTCAGCCGTGGGGCCGTGCATTTCGATGACGTGAGCTTTCACTATGGCAAGGGCAGCAAAGTCATCGACGGGCTGAGCCTGGATATTCGTCCCGGCGAGAAGATCGGCCTGATCGGCCCGTCCGGAGCCGGCAAGTCGACCCTGGTCAACCTGCTGCTGCGCCTGTACGACGTACAGGGCGGGCGGATCACCATCGATGGCCAGGACATCGCCGAGGTCAACCAGGCCAGCCTGCGCGCGCAGATCGGCATGATCACCCAGGACACCTCTCTGCTGCACCGCTCGATCCGCGACAACCTGCTGTATGGCCGTCCGGATGCCAGCGAAGCGCAAGTCTGGGAAGCCGTGCGCCGGGCCCGGGCCGATGAGTTCATCCCACAACTCTCAGATGCCCAGGGGCGCACCGGCTTCGATGCCCATGTCGGCGAGCGTGGGGTCAAGCTTTCAGGCGGGCAGCGGCAACGGATCGCCATTGCCCGGGTACTGCTCAAGAACGCGCCCATTCTGATCATGGACGAAGCCACCTCGGCGCTGGATTCGGAGGTCGAGGCGGCGATCCAGGAAAGCCTGGAAACCCTGATGCAGGGCAAGACGGTGATCGCCATCGCCCACCGCCTGTCCACCATCGCCCGCATGGATCGGTTGGTGGTGCTGGACAAAGGGCACATCGTCGAGAGCGGCACCCATGCCGAGCTGCTGGCCCAGCATGGGCTTTATGCCCGGCTCTGGCATCACCAGACCGGAGGGTTCGTCGGGGTGGATTGATCGCCGCAACTGCGCCCGTTCGCGGGTTTACCCGCGAACAAAGGGCCAGGCGGCGGCTCTCAATCCTTGCGGTAAGGCAACATCCCCAGCGCCTCTTCGGCATAGGCCTTGACCCCTGCCCGCTCCTGCTCGAGAAAATCCTCGACCGCCCGACGCAACCCCGGATGCAACAGGTAATGCCAGGAGCGCGTCAGCACCGGCTCGAATCCGCGTATCAGCTTGTGCTCTCCTTGGGCCCCAGCATCGAACCGCTGTATCCCTTGGCTGATGGCAAAGTCCATACCCTGGTAAAAACAGGTCTCGAAATGCAGGCGGTCGAACTCGGCCAGGCAGCCCCAATACCGGCCGAAGAGGCTGTCGCCACCGACCAGGCTCAAGGCCATGGCCACATCCCGCCCTTGCTGGCGCGCGATGACCACGCGCACTGCCTCGGGCATGCGCTCTGCCAGCAGGCTGAAGAAGTGGCGGGTCAGATAGGGCGTGCGGCGGCGCACCGCGTAGGTGTTGGCATAGCACAGGTAGATGAAGTCCCATTGCACCTGGCTCAACTCATCGCCACGGTACCAGTGGAAGTCGATCCCCTGCCCCGCCACTTGTTCACGCTCCTTGCGCATCTGCTTGCGCTTGCGTGAGCTGAGGGTGTCGAGGAAATCCTGGAAGTCCCGATAGCCACGATTGTGCCAATGAAACTGGCAGCCCAGGCGCTCCATCCAGCCCGGCACATCGGCGATCTGCTCATCCAGGGCACGGTCGGTGAAGTTGATGTGAGCGCCTGAGAGCCCTCCCTTGACCAGGTACTCAGGGATGGCCTGGAGCAACAGCAGGCCATCGGCGCAGTCTGCCGCCAGCAGGCGGGGGCCACTCACAGGGCTGAAGGGCACCGCGCCAAGCAGCTTGGGGTAGTAGGGAATGCGGGCTCGCTCGCAGGCATCGGCCCACCCCTGGTCGAACACGTATTCGCCGAACGAATGCCATTTGCGATACGCCGGCAGCACCGCGCGCACCTTTTCATCACGCTCCAGCACCAGGTGCTCGGTGGCCCAGCCTGTGGCAGGCGCGACGCTGCCGCTGTCTTCCAGAGCGCTTAGAAACGCATGGCGCAAGAACGGCTGGCCCTCGGGGACCAAGGCGTCCCAGGTCGCCGCCGGCAGATCGTGCAAATGAGCAAGGCTGTACAGGCTGGTCACGATTTCGACTCGCTGCAAAGAGATGGCCAGTATCCCGGATATGGGGCCCCGCACTCAAATGAAGGGGCGCTTGGATCCCACGCACTTAACCGCAGTGCCACCAAATAGACATCATTCTGTCATTCCCCCTCGCAATACTTGCGCCTGTTTTTCGGAACCCCAGCAACCTGTCTATTCAGGCCCTTTCCGAAGACATGCCAACTTGGGGGTGGGCGCCAAAGCCTCCCCACTTTTTTCCAACAGGGAGAACCTTATGCGTCTTGTTTCTACACTTACCGGAGTCAGCCTCACCGGCATGATGCTGGCACTGAGTGCTCCGGCCAGTGCTGCAGTCGACGCCAAGCTGCTCGAAATGCTCCGCGCCAACGGCTCGATCAACCAGGCGCAGTACAACGAACTGCAGGCCGATCTGGCCAAGGAAACCAAGGAAAAGGCAGAGCAGAAAGCCCAGTCCGAGCGTCTGAGCTCCTTCGAACAGAAAGTGGCCTGGGCCGCCAAGACCCAGATCAAAGGCGACGTGCGCCTGCGCTACGAAGACGTCAACGTCGACGACCCCAACCGCAAGAGCCCCAACCAGGACCGCGAGCGCGTCCGTGCCCGTGTCGGCTTCTACAGCGAGATCAACCCGCAGGTCGATGCCGGCGTGCGCGTGGCCACCGGCAGCAGCGCCGATGCCCGCTCCACCAACCAGAGCCTGGACAATTACTTCGAGAAGAAATCGTTGTGGGTCGACCTGGCCTACCTCGACTGGCACCCCACTGCCGTGCCGAACCTGCACTTGATCGGCGGTAAGATGATGCAGCCTTGGGTGAGCATGGGCGACATCATCTGGGACAGCGACATCAACCCAGAAGGCGTGGCCGTCACCTACAAGACCGACCTGGGCGCGGCCGAGCTGTTCGGCAGCGCCGGTCACTACAACCTCAAGGACAACGTCGACGGCGAAGGCGTACAGTTCAAGCACGACGCGCAGCTCTATCACGGCCAGTTGGGCGCCCGCTTCAATGCCGGCGACACCGTCAAGGTCACCGTGGGCACCAGCATCTACGGCTATGACAATGACAAGGACGCAGCCCCACTGCAGGCCTTTGGCAACACCACCAACGAGTTCAACCTGGTGGAAGGCTTCGGCCAGGTCGACTTCACCGGTTTCGCCATCCCGCTGTCCGCCTATGGCCAGTACGTGAAGAACACCGAAAGCACCGACGGCGAAGACAAGGCCTGGCTGGCCGGTCTGAAGACCAAGCTTGGCGCCTGGAGCCTGGATTACAACTACCGCGACGTGCAGCGTAACGCGGTGGTCAGTGCCTTCACCGACTCCGACTTCGGTGCCGGCTACACCGGTTCCCGTGGTCACAAGTTCAAGGTCGGTTACGAAATCGACAAGAACTTCTCGCTGGGCGCGGCCTACCTGATGGCCAAGACCGACCTGTCGCAACTGCCGAACAGCGATGCCGATGTCGACACCCTGCAGGTCGACCTGGAAGCCAAGTTCTAAGCGCGAGCTCCCCTGCGTTGCTCAGGCGGGAAGTGCCGACCCCATCCGGCGCTTCCCGCCTTTTTTATAGGCCATTGGCAGATAAACCCGCCCTCACCAATTGGGCGCTGCCCGTTGAGGGCGGCACTCTACCTGTGGAAGCGGGTTTACTCGCGAAAAGACCTGGGCAGGAATCAGCGCTTGCGCAAGATCACACTACCGATCGAATAGCCTGCGCCAAACGAACTCAGCACACCCAGCGCACCTTTGGGCAGATCATCCTGATACAGGTGGAAGGCAATCACCGAACCTGCCGAGCTGGTATTGGCATAGCGATCCAGAATCACCGGCGCGTCTTCCTCGGCCACATCACGGCCGACCAGCTTCTTGACGATCAGGTGGTTCATGCTCAGGTTCGCCTGGTGCAGCCAGAAGCGCTTGACGTCGGTGGGCTGCAACCCGTTCTCGCCCAGGTGCTGGCCGATCAGTTCGGCGACCATCGGGCACACTTCGCGGAACACCTTGCGGCCTTCCTGGACGAACAGTTTGTCCGGCGCCCCGATGCCCTCCTCCGCCGCGCGGTTGAGGAAGCCGAAGTTGTTGCGGATGTTGTTGGAGAACTGGGTCAGCAGCTTGGTACTGACAATGTCGAACTGATGCTTGGAGGTGGCTTGGTCGGCACGTTCGATCAGCACTGCAGTCGCTGCGTCACCGAAGATGAAGTGGCTGTCGCGGTCGCGGAAATTCAGGTGGCCGGTGCAGATCTCAGGGTTGACCATCAGCACCGCACGCGCCTGGCCCAGTTGCACGCTGTTGGCGGCGGTCTGGATGCCGAAGGTGGCCGAAGAGCAAGCCACGTTCATGTCGAAGGCAAAACCCTGGATGCCCAGTGCCTGCTGCACCTCGATGGAAATGGCCGGGTACGGGCGCTGCAGGTTGGAGCAGGCGACGATCACACCGTCGACATCGGCCGCTGTGCGTCCCGCGCGCTCCAGGGCCTGGCGAGCAGCGGCCACGGCCATCTCGCAGAGGATCGACGGTTCGTCGTTGGAGCGCTCCGGCAGGCGCGGCTTCATGCGCTGGGGATCGAGGATGCCCGCCTTGTCCATGACGAAGCGGCTCTTGATACCGGAAGCCTTCTCGATGAAGGCCGCATCGGACAGCGGCGCAGCTTCGATCTCGCCACGCTCGATGGCGGCCGCGTTGTCTTGATTGAACTGCTGGGCCCACGTGTTGAAGGATGCCACCAGTTCTTCGTTGGAAATGCTCTGGGCCGGGGTGTACAGGCCGGTGCCGCTGATCACGACGTTATGCACGGTCGTTCCTCTGGTCAAAGGCCACCACCACACGGCGCTGGCCGGAAAAGGGCAACATAATGGCACTTTAGTGCCAATTTGTAGGCAAGGGTTTGCCCCTCGGTCACGGAGCAAACCTGCACCCACAGAACCTGCGGGGGCGGGCGTGTCCCGCGATGGGTCGCACAGCGGCCCAAATTCCCACAAGTTTGCCACATTTCCCGGGCTTTAGGCTTCCACCTGCCCCCACTGTTTGCTCAAACGCTTGTCGGAAACCGGTACCTTGGTTCCCAACTGCTGGGCAAACAACGACACCCGGTATTCCTCCAGCCACCAGCGGTAGACCGTCAGTTGTTCGTCACGCTTGCCCTCTTGGGCATGCTTGTCGGCCCGGGCCTTGTACTGCGCCCACAGATTGGCCAGCTCGCCACTCCAGACACGGTCCTTCTGCACCTGGGCGCCAAGCTTCTCCAGACGAAGTTCCACCGCCTTGAGGTAACGCGGCAACTCCTTGAACCACGCAGCCGGTGTCTCGCGGACAAAGCCCGGATAGACCAGGTTGGCCAGCTGCTGCTTGATGTCGTTCAAGGCCACTGCCTGGCTCAGGTCGATCTTGCCCTTGAAGCGCTTCTGCAAACCGTGCCACAGCTTGAGCACCTCCAGGGTCTGGCGGGCCAAGCGTTCGGCGTGCTCGGCCCAGTTGCCACGCTTACGCTCGGCAAGGCCGGCCAGGGCAGCGCCATCTCGGGGCAGCGGCGCCTCGCCTTCAAGGATGCAGCTGTCCAGGCTGGCCAGCAGAATGTCCTCCACCAACGCCTCGACACGCCCCAACTCGCGATACAGCAAGCCCAGTTCGGTCAGCCCCGGGAGCTTGCCCCGCAGGAACTTGGCAGGCTCGGCCAACTGTTGCAGCAACAGCCGTTGCAAGGCTCGGCGATGCTGGAACTCGGCTTCGGCCTGGGTCGAGAATCGCCCTTCACGCACGGTGCCGGCCTCTTCCACCAAGGCCGGGTAGACCGTCAACGACAGGCCAGCGATCTTCTGCTGCGCCGTCTGCGCCACTTCAGAGAACGCCTTGGCCTGCACCGGTTGCTCGGCCTTGTCGTTGCGCGGCATGGCCAATGCCGCCTGGCTCGCGGCGGCAAATCGTGCTGTCAGCTCGGCCAGGTCACGACCTTCGCCAAGGAACTTGCCTTGGCCATCGACCACTTCGATGTTCATGCGCAGGTGGCTTTCGACCAGCCCGGCAGCTTCCGTCCAGGCCTCGTCGGACACCCGAGCGCCCGTCATGCGCAACAGCTCCTGACCCAACGACTGAGGCAAGGCCCCCTGGCCAAATGTCATGCGCGCCAGGGCGGCCTTGACGAAGTCCGGCACCGGCACGAAGTTCTTGCGCAGGGCCTTGGGCAAGTTGCGCACCAAGGCCACGCATTTGGCCTCCAGCAGGCCTGGCACCAGCCACTCCAAGCGCTCGCCCGGCAGGTTCGGCAGCAGCGGTGCCGGCACCCGTATGGTGACGCCGTCTCGCGGATGACCCGGCTCGAAGTGGTAAGTCAGCGGCAGGCGCAGGTCGCCGACCTGAAGGCTGTCGGGATACTGCGCGGCCGTAACCTCGCTGGCCTCACGGGCCAGCACGTCCTCTTCGCGCATGATCAGCAGGTTCGGATCCTTCTGGCTGTTCATCCGGTACCAGCTGTCGAAGGTCGCAGTCTGGTGGATTTCTGCAGGCAAACGCGCCTCATAGAAGGCATAGAGCGTTTCTTCGTCGGCCAGGATGTCGCGCCGACGAGCCTTGGCTTCCAACTCGTCAAGCTGCTCGAGCAGGCGCTTGTTGGCGGTCAGGCACTTGGCCCGCGACTGGATCTCGCCGCCGACCAGGCCTTCGCGGATGAACAGCTCGCGCGAGGCCACCGGATCGATAGGCCCGAAATGCACAGGCCGGCGGCCGACCAGGATCAGCCCGTACAGGGTGATCTGTTCGTAGGCCACCACCTGGCCTCGCTTTTTCTCCCAGTGCGGCTCGAAATGGTTCTTCTTGACCAGATGCGTGGCCAGCGGCTCGATCCAGTCCGGTTCGATCTTGGCCACCATGCGCGCATAGAGCTTGGTGGTTTCCACAAGCTCGGCAGCCATCACCCATTGCGGACGCTTGCGGCCGATGCCCGAGGACGGGTGGATCCAGAAGCGCCGCTGGCGTGCGCCTTGATAGTCGCCCTCTTCAGTCTTGTGGCCGATCTGGCTGAGCAGGCCACTGAGAATGGCCTTGTGCATACGCGGGAAATCCGCAGGCTCTTTGTTGACCGACAATTGCAGGTCGCGGCAGATCAGCGCTAATTGGCGATGGGCGTCGCGCCACTCACGCAGGCGCAGGTAATTGAGAAAATGCTTGCGGCACCAGTTGCGCAGCGGGTTGGCGGTCAGCGCCTGGCGCTGTTCCTCGAACCCGCGCCACAGGTTGACCAAAGCCGCGAAGTCGGAGTCAGGATCTTTCCACAGGGCATGGGCCTGGTCGGCGGCCTGCTGGCGTTCCGGAGGACGCTCGCGCGGGTCCTGCACCGACAGGGCGCTGGCGACGATGAGCACCTCCTGCAGGCTGCCCTGGCGAGCGCCTTCGAGCAGCATGCGCCCCAATCGGGGGTCGATCGGCAGACGCGCCAGTTGGCGGCCCAAGGGTGTCAGCTGGTTCTCGCGGTTGACCGCCGAGAGCTCCTGCAACAGGTTGAAACCGTCGCTGATGGCTTTGCCATCCGGCGGCTCGATGAACGGAAACGCATCGATGGCGCCCAGGCGCAGGTGCAGCATCTGCAGGATCACCGCGGCCAGGTTGGTCCGCAGGATCTCTGGGTCAGTGAACGCGGGCCGTGCGTTGAAGTCCTCTTCGCTGTAAAGACGTACGCAGATGCCCGGTTCGACACGACCGCAACGGCCCTTGCGCTGGTTGGCGCTGGCCTGGGATACCGCCTCGATCGGCAAACGCTGGACCTTGGCGCGGTAGCTGTAGCGGCTGATGCGCGCGGTGCCGCTGTCGATCACATAGCGGATGCCCGGCACGGTCAGCGAGGTTTCGGCAACGTTGGTGGCCAGCACTACCCGGCGCCCGGTATGGGGTTGGAAGATCTTCTGCTGCTCGGCCGGCGTCAGGCGCGCGTACAACGGCAGGATCTCGGTATGGCGCAATTGGGCCTTGCGCAGGATCTCGGCGGCATCGCGGATCTCACGCTCGCCCGGCAGGAACACCAGCACATCGCCGGGGCCCTTGCCCTCGCTGCGTTCGTGATGGGCCAGCTCATCGAGGGTAGCGAGGATCGCCTGGTCGACGGTCAGGTCGTCCTCGACCCGGTTGCCCTCTTCGTCCTGTTCGCTGGTCAGCGGGCGGTACCAGGTTTCCACCGGGAAGGTACGGCCGGACACCTCGATGATCGGCGCCCCGTCGAAATGCTTGGAGAACCGCTCCAGGTCGATGGTTGCCGAGGTGATGATCAGTTTCAGGTCCGGGCGACGGTGCAGGAGCGTCTTGAGGTAGCCGAGCAGGAAATCGATGTTCAGGCTGCGCTCGTGGGCTTCGTCGACGATGATCGTGTCGTAGCGCTCGAGGAAGCGGTCATGCTGGGTTTCGGCCAGCAGGATACCGTCGGTCATCAGCTTGACCAGGGTGCCCGCATCGCTCTGGTCCTCGAAACGCACCTGGTAGCCCACCAGAGCGCCCAGCGGTGTGCCGATCTCCTCGGCCACCCGTGCCGCGACGCTGCGCGCGGCGATCCGGCGGGGCTGGGTATGAGCGATCAGGCCATGCTGACCGCGGCCCATTTCCAGGCAGATCTTCGGCAACTGGGTGGTCTTGCCCGAACCGGTCTCGCCGGCAATCACCAGAACCTGGTGCTCGGCCAGGGCCTTCTTGATCTCGTCGCGCTTGGCGGCGATCGGCAAGCTGTCGTCGTAGCGGATGCTCGGCACGCTGTTCTGGCGCGCGACAACCTGGGCACAGGACGCCTGGACCCGCTCCACCCATTGGGCAAGCTTGGCCTCGTCGGGGCGCTTGCGCAGCTCGTGCAGTTGCCGCCGTAGCCGATGGCGGTCGGCGATCATGGCGTGGTCGAGGTTCTTCAGCAGTTGATCGATGGCGTGGTCTGTCATGGGGCTTTTTGATGATGCAGGTGAGCCTGCTTTTTCATGATCGTCATTCGGAAAGTCGGGCGATTGTCGCAGATTTGCCGGTTCTCTGCTGCCTATGCGGGACTCTTCGCGGGTAAAGCCGCTCCCAGCAATTGCACAGAACTTGGAGGCCGCCCGGTCCTGTAGGAGCGGGCTTACCCGCGAAGACGCCAGCACGAATGTTTAGCCAATCACGGAATGAAGGTTGCCATTCACTGCTTTAATCAACCTTATGCCCCGTGTGAGTATCCACCGATGACCTGCCGACCGAGCAATGCGCGCCCCACCCTTCCCAAGGCCCGGGCCCGCGCCGGCGAAAACCCGCTGGTACATGTCATCCTCGCCTTCTGGGCCCTGTGGCACTGCCGCCACGCTCGCCCACCGGATACTTCGTTCGCGCCTCACTGATCCAGCCTCGGCCATCCCTGGCCGACATCAATCAGCCCGACTCGCCGCCCACCTGCGGCCGGTCCTGTGCGCCTGCGGGCGCGAGCGAACATCATGCATTTTGCCAACCCCGAGCAAGCCCGTCGCTTTCTGGCCGACAACCCCGATATCGAACTGTTCGAGCTGTTCATCCTCGATGCCAACGGCGTGCCCCGCGGCAAGCTGCTGCACCGGGACGAACTGCTGGCCGTCTATGAAAGCGGCCGCCCGCTGCCGAGCACCATTCTGGGCCTGACCTTGAATGGCGACGATGTGGAAAACTCAGGCCTGGTCTGGGATGTCGGCGACATCGACTGCCGCGCCTACCCTCTGGAAGGCAGCCTGGTGCGCCTGCCCTGGCGGCGCGTGCCGACGGCTGCCGTGCAGGTCAGCATGCACCCCAGCCAAGGGCTGCCCGCCAGCGTCGCCGACCCGCGCCACGTGCTGATTCGCACGCTCGATGCGCTCAAGGCCGACGGCTATTACCCGGTGATGGCCTGCGAACTGGAGTTCTACCTGCTCGACCAGCAGCGCGACGCCCAGGGGCGTCCGCAACCGGCGCTGGACAATGACGGTGGTCGCCCCCGCACCACCCAGGTCTATGGCCTGCGCGAGCTGGAGCAGATCGAGCCGTTTCTCGCCGACCTGTACGCCGCCTGCAAAGCCCAGGGCATCCCGGCGCGCACCGCCATCTCCGAATATGCGCCCGGCCAGGTGGAAATCACCCTGGAACACGGCGATGCACTGCAGGCCATGGACCAGGCCGTGCGTTACAAACGCCTGGTCAAGGGCATCGCCCATGCCCACGGCATGCAGGCCTGCTTCATGGCCAAACCTTTCGCCCACCTGGCCGGCACCGGCATGCACATGCACCTGAGCCTGGCCGACGCCGAGGGCCGCAACCTGTTCGCCAGCGATGATCCCGCCGGCACCCCGCTGCTGCGTCAGGCCGTGGGCGGGATGTTGCGCCACCTGCGCGAGTCGCTGTTGCTGTTCTGCCCCAACGCCAACTCCTACCGGCGCTTCCAGGCCAACAGCTATGCGCCGCTGGCGCCCACCTGGGGGGTGGACAACCGCACCGTGAGCCTGCGCGTGCCGGGCGGGCCTGCCAACAGCCGGCATGTAGAGCACCGCATCTGCGGCGCCGACGCCAACCCTTACCTGGCTTCCGCCGCGATCCTCGCCGCGACTCATCAAGGCGTACGCGAACAACTCGACCCGGGTGCCCCGATCGAGGGCAACGGTTACGCCCAGGCCACCGAACACCTGCCCACCGAATGGCTCACCGCCCTCGAGGCGCTGGAGCATTCGAGCTGGGCCCGGGAAGCACTCGGCGAAGCCTTCCTCGGCGTCTATCTGAAGGTCAAGCGCGCCGAGTATCGCCAGTTCATGGCCGAAGTCGGCGAACAGGACTGGCGCTGGTACCTGCACCAGGCCTGAGCCCCATTCACAGTAAGGAACGAACATGAACTCAGCAGTGAACAACGGGCCGGCCCAACGGGCGCCGTCCTACTACACCGCCACGCTCAACGACCCGACCCAATACCCCACCCTGACGGGCACCGAGCAGGTCGACGTGGCCATCATCGGCGGCGGTTTCACGGGCGTCGCCACCGCCGTGGAACTGGCCGAACGCGGCCTGAAGGTGGCCATTGTCGAAACCAACCGCATCGGCTGGGGCGCTAGCGGACGCAACGGCGGTCAGGTCACCGGCAGCCTGTCGGGTGACGAGGCCATGCGCACGCAGATGCGCAAGCGCCTGGGTGAAGACGTGGACGATTTCATCTGGCACCTGCGCTGGCGGGGCCACGAGATCATCGAGCGGCGCGTGGAGCGCTACGGCATCGACTGCGATCTCAAGCGCGGGCACCTGCACGCAGCGATGAAGCCTTCGCACATGGATGAACTGCAAGCGAGCTACGACGAAGCCCAGCGCCGTGGCATGGGCGACCTGGTGCACCTGCTCGATCGCAATGCCGTCAGCGAACATCTGCAAAGCCCGCTGTACCTGGGCGCCCTCAAGAACCGTCGCAACCTGCACCTGCACCCGCTCAACCTATGCTTGGGCGAAGCGCGCGCAGCCCATGGCCTGGGCGCACTGGTTTTCGAGAACTCCGAGGTGCTGGAGATCGTCCATGGGCCACGCCCGGCGGTGGTCACCGCCCGAGGCCGGATCGAGGCGCGCCAGGTGCTGCTGGCCGGCGATGTCTATCACAAGCTGGAAAAGCGCCAGCTCAAGGGCAAGATCTTCCCGGCCATGGGCGGCATCGTCACCACTGCGCCGCTCGGTGAGCTGGCCGACCAGATCAACCCCCAGGATCTGGCGGTATACGACTGCCGCTTCGTTCTCGACTACTACCGTCTCACGGCCGACAAGCGCCTGCTGTTCGGCGGTGGCGCCAACTATTCGGGCAAGGATTCGCGGGACATCGAAGCCGAGCTGCGCCCGTGCATCGAGCGCACCTTCCCAGCGCTCAAGGGTGTGCCGATCGAGTTCAAGTGGAGTTGTGCGATGGGTATCGTGGTCAACCGCATTCCGCAATTGGGCAAGCTGTCGGACAACGTCTGGTACTGCCAGGGTTACTCCGGGCACGGTATCGCCACCAGCCACATCATGGGCGAGATCATGGCCGAGGCGCTGACCGGGACGTTGGAGAAGTTCGACACCTTCGCGGCGTGCAAGCACATCAAGGTGCCAATGGGGGACTTGCTGGGCAATCCGCTGTTGGCGGCAGGTATGTGGTACTACCAGATGCTCGAGAAACTGCGCTGATCACTGAGGGCTGCGTGACAGCCCCAGGATCCGAACCTTGGTTGCGCAGGGCTGCAATGCAGCCCTGCATGAGCAACGTCAGGCGATCTTCTTCAGGCCCTGCTTCTTGAGCTCTTCATCACGCAGCTCACGGCGCAGAATCTTGCCGACGTTGGTGGTCGGCAGCGCATCGCGGAACTCGATGTGACGAGGGACCTTGTAGCCGGTGACGTTGGCGCGCATGTGCTCCATCACCTGCTCCTTGGTCAGGGTCATGCCCGGCTTGACCACGATGAACATCTTGATCACTTCGCCCGACTTTTCGTCCGGCACACCGATCGCCGCGCACTGCAGCACGCCCGGCAGACTGGCCAGTACGTCTTCGAGCTCGTTCGGATAGACGTTGAAACCGGAGACCAGGATCATGTCCTTCTTGCGATCGACGATGCGCATGTAGCCATCGGGCTGGATGACTGCGATATCGCCCGTCTTCAGCCAACCGTCCTGGTCGAGAATTTCAGCGGTGGCCTCTTCGCGCTGCCAGTAGCCCTTCATGACCTGCGGGCCCTTGACGCACAGCTCACCGACCTCGCCCAGGCCCAACTCGCGACCGCTGTCGTCGATCACCTTGCACAGGGTTGAAGGCACAGGAATGCCGATGGTCCCGACCTGGTTGGCCTCGGCCGGGTTGACCGCTGCGACCGGGCTGGTCTCGGTCATGCCGTAGCCTTCGCAAATTGCGCAGCCAGTGACGGTCTTCCAGCGCTCGGCCACGCTCAGTTGCAAGGCCATGCCACCGGAGAGAGTGATCTTCAGCGCCGAGAAGTCCAAGGCGCGGAAGGCGTCGTTATTGCACAGGGCAACGAACAGGGTATTGAGGCCGACGAAGCCGCTGAACTTCCATTTGCCCAGCTCCTTGACCATCGCCGACAGGTCACGGGGGTTGCTGATCAGCACATTGTGGTTGCCGATCAGCATCATGGCCATGCAATGGAAGGTAAAAGCATAGATGTGGTACAGCGGCAGCGGGGTGATGAGGATCTCGCAGCCTTCGTGCAGGTTCGCCCCCATCAGGGCGCGACATTGCAGCATGTTGGCCACCAGGTTGCGGTGGGTCAGCATGGCCCCCTTGGCAACCCCGGTGGTGCCGCCGGTATACTGCAGCACCGCGACGTCGTTCGGCTGTGGGTTGGCTTCGGTCACCGCGCCGCCCTTGCCCAGCGCCAAGGCATCGTTGAAGCGTACGGCGCCCGGCAGGTTGTAGGCCGGCACCATCTTCTTCACGTACTTGATTACGCTGTTGATCAGCAGGCGCTTGAGCGGTGGCAGCAAGTCGGCCACTTCAGTGACGATGACGTGCTTGACCTGGGTCTTCGGCACCACCTTCTCGGCCAGATGCGCCATGTTGGCCAGGCACACCAAGGCCTTGGCGCCGGAGTCGTTGAACTGGTGTTCCATCTCCCGCGCAGTGTAGAGCGGGTTGGTATTGACCACGATCAAACCTGCGCGCATGGCACCGAATACGGCCACGGGGTATTGCAGGACATTGGGCAGTTGTACGGCAATCCGATCACCCGGTTTGAGGTCGGTATGCTGTTGCAGCCAGGCGGCAAAGGCGCCCGACAGGGTGTACAGCTCACCATAGGTGAGGGTTTTGCCCAGGTTGCTAAAGGCCGGTTTGTCGGCAAAGCGTTGGCAGGATTGCTTGAGCACCGCCTGGATATTGGGGAACTCGTCAGGATTGATTTGCGCCGTTATCCCGGCTGGGTACTTATCCTTCCAAAAATTTTCGATCATGGAAGCCCGCTCCTTCAGCAACAGCGAATTCGTCACGCATTACGCGTTTATTATTGATATGGGATGACGGCTCATTGCAAACCGGATCATCTGGAAGCGCGCCGAGAGTAACAGCTTTGCCAGGGGTCGACTAGAGCCCAAATCGGCCCAATCGGTCACAAAAATGACTCAAAGAAATGTATCGGTCATTTTTAGAGTATTTATCCAAAACGTCGCAATTCAAGCCGAAAACGGCAGGATAGAGCGGTTTACAACCACCCTATTCTGCCGCTCGAAGAAACCTGCGTGAAAATCAGGCGATATCCCGCAGCTCGCGACGCAGAATCTTGCCCACCGGGGTCATGGGCAGCGAGTCACGCAATACGATGTATTTGGGCACTTTGTAACCGGTGAAGTTGGCTTTGCAGTACGCCTTGAGCTCGTCGACGCTCAAGCCTGCTTCTCGCGGCACCACGAATAGCTTGACCGCCTCGCCGGAGCGATCGTCGGGCACACCGATGGCCGCGCAGTTGGCAACCTTGGGATGGCCCATGACCACTTCCTCGATCTCGTTGGGGTACACATTGAAACCCGAGACGATGATCATGTCCTTCTTGCGATCGACGATCCGGGTGAAACCGTCCGGGTCGATCACGGCGATATCGCCAGTCTTGAGCCAGCCGTCGGCATCCAGCGTCTGTGCGGTGGCCTCAGGTTGGCGCCAGTAGCCTTTCATGACCTGCGGGCCTTTGATGCACAACTCGCCCCGTTCGCCCAGAGGCAGCTCGTTGCCCTCGTCATCGATGACCTTGAATGCTGTGCCAGGCACAGGAATACCTACCGTCCCCAGACGCGCCAGCGCGCCGTAAGGATTGGTGCTGGCGACCGGAGAGGTCTCGGTCAGGCCGTAGCCCTCGACGATGCGACAGCCCGTCAGGCTCTCCCAGCGTTCGGCCGTGGCCTTGACCAAAGCCGTGCCTCCGGAGTTGGTGACCTTGAGCGAGGAAAAGTCCAGGGACTTGAAGCCAGGGTGATCCATCAAGGCGACGAACAAGGTGTTCAAGCCAAGCAAGGCAGTGAAACGCCACTTGCCCAGCTCCTTGATGAAGCCGGGAATATCACGGGGATTGGTGATCAACACGTTATGGTTGCCGGTGACCATCATGCACATGCAGTTCGCGGTGAAGGCATAGATGTGGTACAGCGGCAGCGGTGCGATCATCACCTCCTGGCCATCCTTGATCAGCTTCTGCCCATCCGGGCCGTGCTGGGAGAAACAGGCCAGCACTTGCAACATGTTGGCCACCAGGTTCCCATGAGTGAGCATGGCCCCCTTGGCCAGCCCCGTGGTGCCACCGGTGTACTGCAGCACCGCGACATCATCGAGGCTCAGGGGCACCGGCTTGGGCACCCCCGACCGGCCCTGGCGCAGCACCTGCTTGAACGATATGGCCTGGGGCAGCCGGTAGGCCGGCACCATCTTCTTGACCTTGTCGACCACGGTATTGACCAGCCAGCCCTTGGCGAACGGCAGCAGATCGCCCATCTTCGCCTCGATCAGGTACTCGATATCGGTGTCGCCCAATACCTCTTGGACCCGCTTGCCGAACATGTTCAGGTAGACCAGGGCACGGGCACCGGAATCCTTGAACTGATGGCGCATTTCTCGCTCGGTGTAGAGCGGGTTGGTGTTCACCACGATCAGCCCGGCGCGCATCGCGCCGAACACGGCAATGGGGTATTGCAGGACATTGGGCATCTGCACCGCGATGCGATCGCCCGGAACGAGGTCGGTGTGCTGCTGCAACCAGGCGGTGAAGGCAGCGCTATAACGCTCGAGGTCGCTGTAGCTGAGGGTCACGCCCAGGTTACTGAAGGCCGGACGGTCCGCAAAGCGCTTGCAGGAGCGCTCGAACACGTCGACGACCGATCGATAAGCAGTGATCTCGAGGGTGGAGGGCACGCCCGCCGGGCGTTTGTCGTTCCAGAAGTCGGCTTGCATCTTATTGTTGTTCCTCTGCCATGCGCTGTCCCTGACCTGCCTGCCCAAGCTCACGAAGGGGCAAGAAGGCGTTGAATCGACGTTAGCAGGTAAGCAGGAGACGGCATATACGCCAAGTGCCGCCATTAACATTGTGAATCTTATTTGTGCCCTTCCTGCAATCAGGCCCATTGGGCATACACTGTCTGCAACCCATGAGCCAAGGACTCGCCATGCCCCATGACGCCTTCTGGCTGCCCGCCAGCGAGCATTGCAGCTTGTATGTCCATCAGTGGTTGCCGACAACACCGGTCAAGGCCGTGGTGCTGCTGGCCCACGGCATGGCCGAGCACGCCGGTCGCTACCAGCGCCTGGGGCATGCCCTGGCCGATGCAGGTTTCGCCCTGTTCGCCCCCGATCTACGCGGCCATGGCCGCACCGCGGAACTCGGCAATCTCGGCCTATTCGCCCGCCATCATGGCTGGAACACCGTGGTCAACGACCTTGGGTTGGTGGCCCAGCACATCGGCCAGCAGTTTCCCGGCACACCGCTGTTTCTGTTCGGCCACAGCATGGGCAGCTACATCGCCCAGGCCTACCTCATGCACCACAGCGCCAGCCTCCAGGGTGCCGTGCTCAGTGGCTCGAACTTCCAGCCGCCGCTGCTCTACCGCACCGCCGCGCTGATTGCACGCCTGGAGGCCTGGCGCCAGGGCTATCTGGGCAAGAGTGCACTGATCGAATGGCTGTCCTTTGGTTCGTTCAACAAAGCGTTCAAGCCCAACCGCACGGCCTTCGACTGGCTCAGCCGCGATGCCGAGGAGGTCGACAAGTACATCGCCGACCCCCTGTGCGGTTTTCGCTGTTGCAACCAGCTGTGGATCGACCTGCTCCAGGGCCTGGCGCAGATCAGCCAGCCGAAGAACCTCGCGCAGATTGACCCGAACCTGCCGATCCTAGTCCTGGGCGGCGAATGTGATCCGGTCAGCGACGGCAAGCGTCTGAAGCATCTGGCCGACGCCCTGCGCGCGACCGGCAACCGCCATGTGCAGCTGCGCCTGTACCCTGCAGCGCGACACGAAGTGCTCAACGAAACCAATCGCGACGAGGTCACCGCCGACATCCTCGGCTGGCTGGAGCAGGCGCTGGCCCTTGGCCGCCCTGCCCGCAGTGAATGATGTACACTTGCTCGTCCGCCCCTTAAGGAAGCCCAGATGTCCCAGGTCACCAACACGCCCTACGAAGCCCTCGAAGTCGGGCAGAAAGCCAGCTATGAAAAGTCCGTGGAAGAGCGCGACATCCAGCTGTTCGCTGCGATGTCCGGTGACCACAACCCGGTACACCTGGATGCCGAATTCGCCGCCAAGAGCATGTTCCGCGAGCGTATCGCCCATGGCATGTTCAGCGGTGCACTGATCAGTGCCGCGGTTGCCTGCACCCTGCCAGGCCCAGGCACCATCTACCTGGGTCAGCAGATGAGCTTCCAGAAGCCGGTCAAGATCGGCGACACCCTGACCGTGCGCCTGGAGATTCTCGAGAAGCTGCCCAAGTTCAAGGTGCGCATCGCAACGAATGTGTACAACCAGAACGACGAGTTGGTGGTCGAAGGCGTCGCCGAGATCCTGGCTCCGCGCAAACAGCAGACCGTCGAATTGGTCAGCCCACCGAACTTCGTTGCCAGCTGATCGAGCCCGTCGACAGTACGCCTTCACGGGTGAACCCGCTCCTACCAGGCCAGCGCTGCCCTGAAAACCGTGGGCGCGGGTTCACCTGCGAAAGATTCACTCGCGCCGCCTAGCGTTCCAGCTCCCGCAGACACCGCTCGATGTGCCGCCTCTCCGGCCCCTGCCGGGTAAGCGCCAGCGCCTGCTGCCAGGCTGTGCGGGCCTGCTCGTCCTGACCCAACTGACGGTGCAACTCCGCCCGGGCAGCATGGGCCAGATGATAGTCGCGCAACTCGCCACGCTGCAGAATCGCCTCGATCGCCACAAGCCCCGCCCTTGGCCCGTCACGCCTGGCCAATGCCGCCGCCCGGTTAAGCTCGACCACCGGTGACGGCCAGTGCCGTTGCAACACATCGTACAACCCTACGATTTCCTGCCAGTCGGTCTGCTCGGGACTGGAAGCCTCGGCATGCACCGCGGCAATGGCCGCCTGCACGCTATAGGCACCGAACTGCCGGCTGCGCAGTGCTTGTTGCACCAATTGGCAACCTTCGGCGATCTGGGCACGATCCCACAGGCTGCGGTCTTGTCGGTCCAGAACCACCAACTCCCCCGCCGCATCGCTGCGCGCTTGCAATCGCGAGGCCTGCAGCAGCATCAACGCCAACAGCCCAAGCACCTCGGCATCCGGCAACAACTGGGCAAGCAACCGTCCGAGCCGGATCGCTTCGTCACACAGCTCACGCTGTATCAGGTCATCACCCGTGGAGGCCGAATAACCTTCGTTGAAGACCAGGTAGACCACTCGCAGCACACTTTCCAGGCGCTCTGGCAGTTCGGCCAGCGCCGGTACTTGATAGGGAATGCGCGCATCGCGGATCTTGGCCTTGGCGCGCACGATGCGCTGGGCAATGGTCGCCGGGCTCTGCAGGAAGGCTCGGGCGATCTGCTCGGTGGTCAGGTCGCAGACTTCACGCAGGGTGAGCGGCACCTGGGCATCGGCTGAAAGCGCCGGGTGGCAACAGGTGAAGATCAGCCGCAGACGATCATCCACCAAGTCCTCCTCCTCGCCGGGACCCTGCCGTTGGTCCTCGAGCAACATGACCAGATCCGCCTGGGATCGGTCGAAGCGGGCGCGCCTGCGCAAGGCGTCGATGGCCTTGAAGCGGCCCGCAGACACCAGCCAGGCACGCGGGTTGTCTGGGATGCCATCGCGTTGCCAACGCTCGACCGCAATGAAAAAGGCGTCGTGCAGGGCCTCTTCGGCGAGATCGAAGTCGCCCAGCAGGCGGATCAGCGTCGCCAGGATACGCCGGGAGTCCTGCCGATAGACCGCCTCGACCTCCCGCCGCACCTGTTGAGCCTCGAGCATCAGTCCGGCATCCGCTGGGTCACCACCTCGACCAGCCGATCCAGGCTTTCACCCCAGCCCTGGTAAAAACCCATCTCCTCATGAGCACGGCAGTCGGCGGCGTTCCAGTGCAAGGCGCGTGCGGTGTAGCGGGTCTTGCCCTGTTCCTCGTCGAAGGTGATCACGGCCGTCATGAACGCTTTGTCCGAAGGTGCCCAGCCCGGCCCGAAGGCATCGGTAAACACCAACCGCCGCGGCGCGACAATCTCCAGGAACACCCCCTGGTTGGGATACTCGGCGCCATCGGGCGCTCGCATCAAGGTCCGGAACAGCCCGCCCACCCAGAGTTGCAACTCGCACTCGGGGGTGGTCATGCCATGGGGGCCCCACCACTGTGTCAGCCACTGTGGCTCGGTCCAGGCGCGAAACACCTTGGCCGCAGGAGCATCGATCAAGCGTGTGATGGACAACTCGTGTGGCGACTGTTGCGGGCCGGGCTGTGCAAGGCTCATGCTGGTCGTTCTCCGTCGTCAGGGTTGCAACTCACGTACAGGCCGTACCTCGACGCTACCGACTCGCGCCGCCGGAATGCCTTTGGCGATGTTCAGTGCCTCGTTCAGGTCGCGCGCATCGACCAGGTAGAAACCCGCCAATTGCTCCTTGGTCTCGGCAAACGGACCGTCGGTCAGGCTCATGCGCCCACCCCGCACACGCACTGTGGTGGCGGTCTGCACAGGTTTGAGCGCCTCGGCCGCAAGCATTCGCCCGGCCCCCTGCAACGACTCAGCGTAGGCCATGCATTCGGCATCTTCAGGGCTGTCGGGCAGGCTGTGCAGCAGCCCTTCGTCACAATAGACCAGGCACAGGTATTTCATGGTCGTCTCCAATGCTGCGCAAAGGTGCGTTTGCCGATGAGCGGCAGGGTCGTTAAGGCTTGAGGTTGAACAGGGCTTTCTGGGTTTGCATGTCGAACGGTGCCGACCAGTGCTCGTGAATGACCTGCCATTGCCCGCCACTACGACGATAGCCTACGGTGGCCCGCATGAAGCCGCATTGGCTCTCGTCGTCCGAAGGGCCGCAGCGATTGAGCCAATGGGCAAAGCCCAGGTCACCGTCGGCATGCACGGTCAGTTGCGCCAGTTCGAACACCATGGGCCCGGTGCAGAAGCTCATGCACATTTCCCAGTGCGCCCGGTAGGCGGCCTTACCCTTGAATTGCAATGCGTTGATGGCATCGAAGGCGACGATGTCGTCAGCGTACGGCGCGCAGATGGCGTCCAGGTCGCGGTCGCGCACGGCCTGCATCCAGCGGTCGATCAATTGGTTGAGTTGGGTTTCGGCGGTGTTCATCGGTGTTTCCTCCAATCGGTCATGAGCGGTTGGCGCCTCAAGTTTCGGCGCCTTCATGACTGGTCGAATGGTGATTGGGGAAATCGACAAGGCAGGCGAAAAAAAATCAAAGCAGCAAACACTGCGGCTTTTCAGCTTTGACGTGTAGGAGCGGGTTTACCCGCGAATACCAAAATCGTTGCTCACGGACAAATCACAGCCCCGGAAAATCACATGGCAGGGCTCGCAAGGATGAACTCACGGTACCCTGAAAGCACCACGTATCCGGCAAAGTAACAGAAGATCGCCGCCGAAAGCAGGTACGACCACGTCAGCAGACGATCCCCCAGCAAACGCCCGCCGTGACTGGCGATAGCACACAGGCCCAGGCACCACACCACCCCGGCCGCAAAGAAGCCGCCCAGGAACAGTCCGGCCTCCAGCGGCCCACCGGCACCGGAGCGGGAAATCAGCACCCCGCCCACTGCCGCGAACCAGAGGATGGCACTAGGCGAAGACATGGCCAGGAACATCCCCCGCAAGAATTCGCGCCAGGCCGGCTCCACCACTGCCTGTCCACTGGCCTCCAGATGCCCACCGCGCCAGGCCGCCAGCAACATCTTCAGCGCGAACCACACCAGCAGGGCCGAGCCGCCCAGCCACAACGTCCAGCGCACCGCTTCGAACTGCAGCAGCACGGTCATGCCCGCGAGCGCGGCAACGGCATAGATCAGATCACCCACGCACGTCCCCAGCCCCAGCCACACGCCTTGCATGAAACCGCGTTGCATGGCCAGGGTGATCATGGCGATGTTGGCGACACCGATGTCCAGGCACAGGGACAGGCTGAGGAGGAATCCATTCGAAAAGGGCATGGGAGACTCGGTCATGCAGGTTCAAGGGAAGGCGATTGTGCCTGAGCGCGTGATGCCCTGTTCAGATCTTTCGCGCATGAAACATCGCCTGAATACCCTCAAGCACCGAGCAGCACCCGCGCATAGCGCTCTCGATCGATGTTCGCCCCGCTCAGCACCACCGCCACACGCTTGCCGGCCTGACGCGCGCGCTCTTGCATCAACGCCGCCAGGGCCGCTGCGCCGGCACCTTCGGCGGTGTTGTGGGTGGCTTCGTGGTAAAGGCGCATGGCCTGGGCGACTTCATCGTCGGTGACGCGCACGATGCGTGCGGCGTGTTCATGAACCAGCGCGAAGGCATCAGGGTGCGGAACCCGGCAGGCCATGCCGTCGGCGAAGGTGTCGGCGGTCTCGGTAGTGACGATGCGTCCCTGCTCGAAGCTCTGGGCATAAGCATCGGCAGCACTGGAGACCACGCCGACGATCTGGGTCTTCAACCCCAGCAGGTTGCGCGCCTGGATCAGACCACAAATACCCGAACCCATGCCGATCGGCACGTAGACGCAATCCAGGTCTGCCACCGCATCGAACAGCTCCAGCGCATAGGTGGCCACGCCGCGCACCAGCTCCGGATGGAATGAAGGCACCATGGCGTAACCCAGCGACTCTGCAAGCCTGGCGGCTTCTTCGCGGGCCACATCGAAATCGACCCCGTGTTCCACCAATTCGGCGCCCAAGGCACGCATGGCGGCGTTCTTTTCTCGCGAGTTGCCTTCCGGCACTACGATCACCAGCGGCACCCCAGCCTGACGCGCCGCCAGCGCCATGCTCTGGCCATGGTTACCACGGGTGGCGGTGACCAGCCCTCGCGGTGGTTTGCCATTGGCCAACAGCGACCGCACATAGACCAGCCCGCCACGAACCTTGAAGGCACCGGTCGGCGCATGGTTTTCGTGCTTGACCCAGACCTTGCAACCCAAACGGTCGGCCAAAAGCGGCCAGGCATGCTGCGGTGTGGCGGGAACGTGCTGGTGGACGAAGTCGGCGGCTTCACGCAGGGCGGGCAGGTCGAACATGGACGATATTCCTTCATCAAAGGGAGATCGATCCTAAGCCCGACCCGACGCCGAGGTAAACCTTATCTGCCCACCGACAGTTTCAGCCCTGGCTGCAACCCTCGCCCATGGCGCGGTACTGGATGGTGTGTACCTGGCCCTGGTGGTCTTCGTAGGTCATGGTCGCAGGCACCACCTCGCAGACGTTGGGGATGGTCGACAGGCTGATCACCCGCTTGATGTCCAGGTTGGTGGAATAGTCGTACTGCTCGACTGCAGGTTGGTTGGTGGCGGTCTTGACCTCATCGGCGAAGGCGAGCGAGGACATACCGACCAGTGCGAGAATCAGTAAAGCTTTCATGAGAGGTTGGCCTTAAAAGCAATCAACTCGATTGACTTCATATGCCGTGAATGGCGCGGAGAAGTTGTCATCACTCCGAAGATGACACGAAGTACCGATCCCGTTTCGTACTGCCGGGGGATGTCTGAAAGTCTACTCCCCGCCTGGAATAGTTGAACCCCGAACTCGGACAATCACTCTTGCGAACCCTGCAACAATCTGCGAAAAAACGCCTCCACGAAAACCCTTGTCCACGCCCATGAATCCGCTCCATTGCAGCCCTCTGGGGCCCCTTGAACGTAAGCTACTCGATCATTTCTACCGCCAGCACGACTCTCGCATGCGCGCCGCGGGCGATGGCCAATGGTGGGTGGCACGGGCGGGAGGTATCGTCGCGGGCATGAGCCTGAGCCCCGTGGCCCAAGGGCACTGGCTCACAGGCCTGTTCGTTGCGCCAGCGTGGCGTGGCCAACAGGTCGCGTCCCAGTTGATCGAAGCGGCACTGCAGGTCACCTGCGGCCCGACCTGGTTGTTCTGCCATCCTGATTTGGAGGCCTTCTACCAGCGCCAGGCCTTCACCCTGACAGATACGCTGCCCGAGGCACTGGCCTCACGGCTGGCGCGCTACCAGCGCAGCAAGCGTCTGGTGGCAATGGTGCGAGATCAGTCGTCACGTGCATCGAGCCCAGGGAACAGCACCTCGGTATAGCCGAACTTGCTGAAGTCCTGAATGCGCGACGGGTACAGCCGGCCGATCAGATGGTCGCATTCATGCTGCACGACACGGGCGTGGAAACCGTCGGCGAAGCGGTTGATCGGATTGCCATCGGGGTCGATGCCCTCGTAACGGATGTGCTTGAAGCGCGGCACCACACCGCGCAGCCCCGGCACCGACAGACAGCCTTCCCAGCCGTCCTCGACCTCCGGGGACAAGGGCGTGATCACCGGGTTGAGCAGGATGGTCTGGGGTACGGGTTCGGCATCCGGATAACGCTCGCTGCGCTCGAAGCCGAAGATCACCAGTTGCAGGTCGACGCCGATCTGCGGTGCGGCCAGGCCCACGCCGCCCACATGGCGCATGGTCTGGAACATATCGTCGATCAGCGCCTGCAACTGCTCGCTGCCGATCAGGTCCGCCGGTACCGGTGGGGCGATGCGCAACAAGCGTTCGTCGCCCATCTTGAGGATGTCACGGATCATCGGGGGTTCGGCTCACTCGGCTGGGGCTCGACAGGATGTTCATGGCCGAGCACTGTCAATGTCTCCTTGGAGGTATGACCTGCGGCTTCCTTCTCACCAGGGTTCTTGCCTTCGGCCGACATGTGCTCGATCACCGCGTTCATCTCGGCACCGAGCAGCAGCACGGCGGCGGAAATGTAAAAGTACAGCAGCAGGACGATGATTGCCCCGATACTGCCGTACATGGCGTTGTAATCGGCGAAGGTCTTCACATAGTAACCGAATGCCAGCGAAGCAATGATCCACACGACCACCGCCAATACCGAGCCTGGGGTGATGAAGCGAAACTCCTGCTTCACATCGGGCATGACGTAGTAGATCAGCGCCACCGCCACCATCATCAGAATGATGATCGCCGGCCAGCGCAGGATGGTCCAGACCGTGACGATGACCTCCTGCATGCCCACCTGGGCGGCGATCCACTCCATCACCTGCGGCCCTAGCACCATCAGCGCCGCCGCCGCCAGGAGCATACCGGCGATGCCGATGGTGTAAACCACCGACAGCGGGATGCGCTTCCAGACCGGCCGCCCTTCGGGTACGTCGTAGGCGGCGTTCATCGCGCTCATCATCAGGCGCACGCCGGCCGAAGCCGTCCACAGGGCGATGACGATACCCACCGAGAGCAGCCCCCCCTTTGACTGCTGCAGCTGGTCGATCACCGGATTGACCTGCTCCAGGGCCTGGGGCGGCAGCACCAGCTCCGACTGCAGGCGCAGCCAGGAGAAGAAGTCCGGCAGGTGCAGGAAACCGATCAGGGCGATGAGGAACAACAGGAAGGGAAACAACGAAAACAGCATTTGGTAGGCGAGCGCGGACGCATAAGTGGACATCTCGTCATCGAGAAACTCGCGGACGGTGCGCACCAGCACGCGGTGCAGGGGCAAACCGCGCAGGTTGGGGAAAAACATAGCGTCTCCTTTCGCTGCAGGATCGTGTCAGGTGAAGGCCAGCCAATCGGGCAGGCACGTTTCAATGATGCAAGTCTAATAGACCACATCAGACACGTTGCAGCTCAACGCCAGGCCAACAAAAGAAAACAGCTACAAATGCCTGTAGACCGACCGGGGCTGAACCGTAAGCGCCTTGCTGCTGGACCGGGCCGCTGCTCCCAGGCTTGTTTGCCCGCAGCCGGCCCCGCACAATACCAGGCCTTATCTCGCGTCAACCCGCAGGAACCTGCATGAAACTCGACAAACCCACCGCCATCGCCCGCCGTAACCAAGCGCTGGAGCGGCCGGTGCTCAACCGCGACAACACCCTGCTCGCGATCCTGGACCGCAAACGCAACCTGTGGTGGTTCGATGTGCCGACGGCGCTACTGCGCAAAGGCCAGCCCGACTGGGTCAACCTGCTGCTGCACACCCCCGAGACCGATGAGCTGCAGCACCTGAAAGTGCCGACCAACTTCCTGCGCGCTCACCAGGAGCAGATGGAAGTCCGTCATCCGGGCAAGCGGCGCTCGACCATCAGCCTGGCCCTGAGCGCCGACCGTGACTCGCTGCTGCGCGACACCCGCCCCGGTGGCGAGCAGCTGGACTTCACGCCCTTCCTGCAGGGTTGATCAGGCCCGTTCGATGCGATCGTCAAGGATGACGATGCGGCCTTGCTTGTAGAGGGCGCCGATCGCTTTCTTGAAGTTGCCCTTGCTGACATTGAACAGTCGGCTGATCACTTCAGGGTCGCTCTTGTCGCACACCTCGAGCATCCCGCCCGCAGCCTCCAGGCGCGCCATGATCTGCTCGGGCAGGCTGTCGACCAGGACCTTGCCCACCGGCTGCAAGCTCAGGGCGATCTTGCCGTCGTGGCGCACTTCCTTGATGTAACCCTTCTCATGCATGCCCGAACGCAGGAACTTGAACACCTCGTTCTTGTGGATCAAGCCCCAGTGGCGGTTGTTGATGATCGCCTTGAAGCCCATGGGCGTCTGCCCGGCCACCAGCAGTTCCACCGGCTGGCCGGCCTGGTAGTCGGCCGGGGTGCGATCGAGGTAGCGGTCCAGGCGTGCGGTGGCGGTGATGCGACGGGTACGTTTGTCCAGGTAGACGTGCACCACGCAGTAGTCGCCGATCTTCAGCGGACGCGACTCTTCCGAATAGGGCATCAACAGGTCCTTGGACAGCCCCCAGTCGAGGAAGATGCCCGCGCCGTTGATGTCCTTGACCTTGAGACTGGCGAACTCACCGACCTGTACCTTGGGCTTTTCGGTGGTGGCGATCAGCTGGTCTTCGCTGTCGAGGTAGATGAACACATTGAGCCAGTCGTCGATCTCGGCGTCGACGTCCTTGGGGATGTAGCGCTTGGGCAGCAGGATCTCGCCATCCGCACCGCCATCCAGGTACAGGCCGAAGTCCGTGTATTTCACGATTTGCAAACTGTTGTAACGCCCAAGCAAAGCCATTTACGAAGATCCTCAAGACAAGGCGGCTATTCTACACCTGAACAGCCTTCGCCGCCTGGCCGTCCGTGCCCAGGAACCGACGGAGCTCCCTTGCGTCTACTGCCCGGCAAGCTCCAGCAAGGATTCGCCCATGCCAGTCACCCTACGCCCTGTGTTCATCATCGTCCTGTGCCTGACCCTGGCAGTGGCCGCCTGCAGCCGCATCGACCTGGCCTACCGCAACCTCGACGTGCTGGTGCCCTGGTCCCTGGATGACTACCTGAACATGAACCGCCAGCAGAAAACCTGGCTCGATGAGCGTCTCAAGCAGCACCTGGCCTGGCATTGCAAGACGCAACTGCCCGGCTACCTGGAGTGGCTCGACCAGATCCGCCAGATGGTCGTCACCGACCAAGTCACCGACCAGGCACTACTGCAGCGCACCACCGAAGCTCGCCAGGCCATCGGCCGGGTCGCCGAGGCGATCACCCCCTCCGCCACCCAGCTGTTGCGTGGCATGAGCGACGAGCAGGTCGCGCAGATGCGCCAAGCCTTTCTTGATGACATCCGCGAGCGCCAGGCCAACTATGTCGAGACGCCCCTGCCCAAGCAGATCAACGACCGCGCCAAACGCATGGAAAAGCGCCTCGAACCCTGGCTGGGCGAACTCAACGCGTCCCAACGCCTGCGCGTGCTGACCTGGTCCCAGGCCCTCGGCGACCAGAATCGTCAGTGGATCGCCAACCGCGCCCACTGGCAGCAGCAACTGGTGCTGGTCATGGCTCAGCGCGACACGCCCGCCTTCGAGCCCCGCATCGCGCAGTTGCTGCAACGCAAGGAGAGCCTATGGAGCCCGGAATACCGCATTGCCTTCCAGCATTCCGAACAACAGGCCCGCAGCCTGCTGGTGGACCTGATGAAGCAGAGCACCCCGGTACAACGGCAGTACCTCCAGGAACGGCTGAGCAAGGTGCGCAACGACTTCACCGAACTCAAGTGCATGAAGGGGTAGCACCTTTGCGCTGTCGCCAGCCTCCAGATCAGGCTGTAGCGCCTGGCGACAACCTGCGATGGGCTCTAAGCCAGCCTCAAACGCTCACCGCACCTTGCGCCGATACGGAAACACGTCGATGACCTTCCCGTCACGGATCGTCGCCTGCAGCCCCTTCCAGTAATCGGCGTCATACAGCTCGCCATGCAACCGGCTGAACAGCCGTCGCTGGCCGATGTCGGCGAACAGAAACGGCGGAAACTCCTCCGGAAACACATCGTGCGGCCCGATCGAATACCACGGTTCGCCGGACATCTCGTCCTCCGGATAACGCGGCGGCGGGATATGCCGGAAGTTCACCTCGGTCAGGAAGCTGATCTCGTCGTAGTCATAGAACACCACCCGACCATGACGGGTGACGCCGAAATTCTTGAGCAGCATGTCACCAGGAAAGATGTTCGCCGCCGCCAGTTGCTTGATCGCCAGGCCGTAGTCCTCCAGCGCTTCCAGCACTTGGGCTTCACTGGCCTGTTCCAGGTAAAGATTGAGCGGCGTCATGCGCCGTTCGGTCCAACAGTGACGGATCAGCACTGTGTCGCCCTCAAGCTTGACGGTCGAGGGTGCCACCTCCAGCAGCTCGGCCAGGCACTGCGCTTCGAACTTGGCCTTGGGGAAACGGAAATCGGCGAATTCCTGGGTATCGGCCATGCGCCCGACCCGATCGACGCTTTTGACCAGACGGTACTTGTCGATCACCGTGGCCCTGTCCACGGTCTTGGACGGCGAGAAGCGGTCCTTGATGATCTTGAACACAGTATTGAAGCCGGTCAGGGTGAACACGCTCATCACCATGCCGCGCACCCCAGGCGCCATGACGAAGCGATCCTCGGTACTGGCCAAGTGATTGATCAACGCACGGTAGAACTCGGACTTGCCGTGTTTGTAGAAGCCGATTGAGGTGTACAGCTCCGCGATGTGCTTGCCCGGCAGGATGCGCTTGAGGAAATTGACGAACTCCGCCGGCACCGGCACATCGACCATGAAATACGAGCGGGTGAAGGAGAAGATGATCGACACCTCGGCTTCGTCGGTGATCACCGCATCCGCCTCGATGCCATGGCCCTCGCGGTGCAGCAGCGGAATCACCAGCGGCCACTGCTCATCCGGCGTGTACAGCCGCCCCACCAGGTAGGCGCCCTTGTTGCGGTAGAGCACCGGTGAGAACAGCTCGACGGCCAGCGAGGGATCCTTGCAGACCCAATCGGGCAAGCATTCGCGCAGTTGCTGCTCAAGACGTGCTACGTCCCCGTCCAGGTCGCCATAAGGCACACTGAACGGGTAATCAGCAAAGATCGAGCGCAACAGGCTCCGGACGCTGCCGTCAGGCTGATAGATACGGGTCTGTGCAGCCCGCTCATGTCCGCGCATCGACGGCCGGGTGGTATGGATGAACATGCAGCCATCGCTGATCAGGTCGTGGCTGAACAGGCTGCAGAAGATCGAGTTGTACCAGGTCTCGGCCAACTCATCGTCAAGGCGCGGGTCGATCAGACGGATGTAGGCGTTCTTCACCAGTGGCCATTGCTCGACATCCAGCAGTACCGCCTCGGCAAAGCCATCGCGCAGCCAGCCATTGACCTGGGCGACCTTTTCTTCATAGAGATTGATGCGTGCCGCCGCAGCCTGCTGGATCTGCTGCCACAGCGCCTGTTCGAAGCGCTCGCGCGCGCCCAGGGTGATGCGCCGGAAATGTTCGCGGTAGTCGTCGAAACCATCGAGGATCATCCGGGCGATCTCGGCCGCCGGCCATGACTGGGACATGCAGGGGACTCCATGCGGGGGTTCAACACGCAAGCTTAGTTGCCCCTGCTTTCGTCGTGCCCTTTTCACAGGCAAACCCGTTCTTGCAGGACAATCGCCGCCCTGTGAGCGCGCACCCACGAAAGGCCACGGACAAATTCTCACAGCAAGAAAGGACAAGAACCGCGCTCAGTCGATGGCGTACACTCGCGCCCTTGCCGATTGCTGGAGACCGCTGTGAGCCCCATCGCCCTTGCCCGTCTGCTGACCCTTGCCGCTGTCTGGGGGGCGAGCTTCCTGTTCATGCGCATCATCGCGCCGGAACTCGGCACCGTGCCGACAGCGTTCTTTCGCGTCTCGATCGCGTGTTTGGGTCTGATCGCCATTCTCGCCGCGGCGCGGGTGCGCTGGGACTTCAACGGCAAGCTTGGCGCCTGTCTGGTATTGGGGATGATCAACTCCGGGATCCCGGCCACCTTCTATTCAGTGGCCGCGCAGGTGCTGCCAGCCGGCTACTCAGCCATTTTCAACGCCACCACGCCGCTGATGGGTGTGCTGATCGGCGTGCTTTGCTTCCGCGAGCCCATGACCCTGGCCAAGCTGTGCGGCATATTCCTGGGGCTGTTCGGCGTCGGCATCCTCAGCGGTGCGGGCCCGGTGGCGTTGGATCTAGCCTTGTTGCAAGGTGCCCTGGCCTGTCTGGCCGCGACCACCTGCTATGGCTTTGCCGGGTTCCTTGCGCGACGTTGGGTGAGCGATCTGGATAGTCGGTTGTCGGCCTTGGGCAGCATGCTCGGCGCGACCTTGCTGCTGACGCCGGTGTTCGCCTGGAGTGCCCTCACCCAGCCACCGGCCAGCTGGGGCGGTTGGCCGGTGTGGCTGTCATTGCTGGGCCTGGGCCTGCTGTGCACGGCGTTCGCCTACATCCTGTACTTCCGCCTGCTGGCCGAGATCGGACCGGTCAAGGCCAGTACCGTGACCTTCCTGATTCCGGTATTCGGCGTCCTGTGGGGCGCCTGGCTGCTGGACGAGCCGCTGTCGATGGCGCATCTCTATGGTGGAGTGCTGATCGGTGTGGCCTTGTGGCTGGTGCTGCGTCCGGCCAAAAAATAGGGCCATGGCCCTATCACGGGACAAGGCCCTGCGTCTTGGCAATGGCGTACACCCATTCGCGAAGAGGGCCGCAAAGCGGCCCTCGGTGCATCAGGCTTCAGCCGTACGCAACACCGGCTTGCGGAACACGAACAGCAGCCCGACGACGATCAACCCCATGCCCAGCAGGCTGAGCGGTGCCAGACGATTGCCGAAGATCAGATAATCCATCACGGCAGTCACCGCAGGCACCAGGTAGAACAGGCTTGTGACATTGACCAGGTTGCCACGGGCGATCAGGCGATACAGCAGCAAAGTCGCCAACAGCGAGACCACCAGCCCCATCCATGCCAGCGCACCGATGAAGCTTGCACTCCATTGCACCTGGAGCGGCTGAAATGGCGCGAACACTGCGCACAAGGCAAAGCCGGCTATGTACTGTAACGGCAAGGTACCCATGGGGTTGTCGGTGATGCGCTTTTGCAGGATCGAGCCCAACGTCATGCTGGCCAGCGCCAGCAGGGCGAACAGCATCCCAGCCAGGGATACCCCGCCCAGGTTGAGGCCTTGGTAGACCACCATCACCAGCCCCCCAAGCCCCAAGCCAAGCCCGAACAGCCGGCTCCAGGAACGCTGGCGCTCCATCAGCACAACGGTAAGGATCGGTTGAACACCCATGACCGTGGCCATGATGCCAGGGGTGACGTGGGTGTTGAGCGCAAGCAGATAGAAGATCTGGTAAGCGCCCAACAACACGCAACCGGTACCCAGGGCGCGCAGCACGGCACCACGACCACGCGGCCAGCGCAGCCCCAGCAGTGGGCTGACCATCAGCAGGCCGGCAAGCGCCAGGGCCGAGCGTAGCAGGAGGAAGGCAAAGGGGCTGGCCTGGGCAAGGCCAAGCTTGGAGACGATCGCCCCGCTGCTCCACAGCAGGACGAACAGGCTGGTCGTGGCCGCCGAGGCCACGGATGCTTTGGAAAAGACAGACATGTATTGCCACCTGTATAGGGCAAATGAGCCGAACGGCAGGCTGTCGCGTTAGCGAGGGAGGTAGCCGACCGTGTTCAGTAGGTTGCGAGTGTGATGGGAGGCGGCCAGAGGCCGATCAGCCCAGCACCACTGCGCAAGGAGGCGGAGCTACGCCGCCTACCACGCCACTGACAGGTGGTGGGTAATGACTGATCATGGCCGGCTGCTGACTGCCACGCACAACCACGCCCGCGACAGGCGCGAGGACGACAGCTGTGATGGAAGGGATGGCAGGCATGATCGGGTCTTCGGAGAAGAGAATGTTTCGGAATATAACGGCGAATCCCGGGCCGGGCAATAGCTGCATTCTGGATTGGCAGATCAGGCCCTTTCGCCGGTAAACCCGCTTCCGCACGTTCCAGGTTGAGCCGGTGGGAGTGAAAAACCCGCTCTCAAGGTTTGCGCTGAGCCTGTGAGAGCGGGTTTACCGGCGAATGCGATGACAGGTGATTCAGAACAGCCAACGGTACAGCAGATACGCCACCACCACCGCCAGCACTGGCCGCAGGATGCGGTAGGCCTTGGGATTTGCGCGCTTGAACTGCTTCACGCGGGTGCTGATCTTGTTGCTGAAGCGCTTGCTCCAGGCATAGGCCTGGTTGATCCCGCCCACGCGCTCGTCATCGGTGTTCTGCGGCGCAGTGGCGCGGCCCAGGAAGGCGCTGACCTTGCGGTTGATGCGGGTCATCAAAGGGCTGCTGAGCGGGCGCTCGATGTCACAGAACAGAATCACGCGGGTTACGTCGGTTTCGTTCTTCACCCAGTGCACATAGGTCTCGTCGAACATCACGTCCTCACCGTCGCGCCAGGCGTAGGGCTGGCCGTCGACGTAGATGCGGCAATTGTCAGAATTCGGAGTAGACAGGCCCAGGTGATAACGCAGGGAGCCGGCAAACGGATCGCGGTGCGGGTTCAGATGGCTGCCACCGGGCAGCAAGGCGAACATGGCGCCCTTGACATTGGGGATGCGGCTGACCAGTTCGACGGTCTTGGGGCAGAGCATTTCGGCCGAGGGCAGCGGCTTGTCGTACCACTTCAGGTAGAAGCGCTTCCAGCCCTTCTTGAAGAACGAGCCGAAGCCTGCGTCATTGTCCTTTTCCGCGGCACGAATGTAGCCCTCGTCGAACAGGCGCATGGCCTCTTCGCGGATCACTTCCCAGTTGTCCTTGAGCACATCGAGCTCGGGAAACCGCTGACGGTCCAGGTAAGGCTTGGACGGCACGCCGGAAAACAGGTACATCAGGCTGTTATAAGGTGCGAACAGCGCCGAATGATTGACGAACTGGCGCAGCACGGGAAGACGTGCCTTGCCGCGCAGGTGCACGAACAGCACACTGGAGAAGAACACCAGCAGGACACCTGCCTTGGCGGCGAAGGAAAAGGTCATGCAACACTCCTTGGAGAAGAAACCAGGCCGTGGCCTGCTCCATTCAAAATCATCCGGCCATCATAAACCCATCTGCCCCTGGTAAAAACCTCCAGGGACGCAGTGCAGTTTTCAGGATCTTGCAACAAAGAGTGCTGCCCGGCATTGCTCCGGATCAGCGGTGCATCAGAAAAGCGGGGCCGCCACACGGCCCCGGTATCGCCAGGACCGCGTGTTACTGCTGGTTTTCCTGTTCGGTGAACAAGTCACTGAACAGCATGCTCGACAGGTAACGCTCGCCCGAATCCGGCAGAATCACCACGAGCGTCTTGCCCTGCATCTCGGGCTTCTCGGCCAGGCGCACGGCGGCAGCCATCGCCGCGCCACAGGAAATACCGCAGAGAATGCCCTCTTCCTGCATCAGGCGCAGGGCCATGGCCTTGGCCTCGTCGTCGGTGACGGTCTCGACCTGGTCGACGATGGACAGGTCAAGGTTCTTCGGCACGAAACCTGCGCCGATGCCCTGGATCTTGTGCGGGCTTGGCTTGAGCTCTTCACCCGACAGAGTCTGGCTGATCAACGGCGAGGCCACCGGCTCCACCGCCACTGACAGGATCGACTTGCCCTGGGTGTGCTTGATGTAACGCGAAACCCCGGTAATGGTACCGCCGGTGCCGACGCCCGCCACCAGGACGTCTACCGCGCCATCGGTGTCGTTCCAGATTTCCGGACCGGTGGTCTTTTCGTGAATCGCCGGGTTGGCGGGGTTATCGAACTGGCCCGGCAGGAAGTAGTTGGCCGGGTCGGAGGCGACGATTTCGTTGGCTTTCTCGATCGCGCCCTTCATGCCCTTGGCCGGGTCGGTCAGCACCAGTTCGGCCCCCAGCGCCTTGAGCACCTTGCGCCGCTCCAGGCTCATGGATGCAGGCATCGTCAATACCAGCTTGTAGCCACGGGCAGCGGCGACGAAGGCCAGGCCAATGCCGGTGTTGCCCGAGGTGGGCTCGACGATGGTCATGCCCGGCTTGAGCTTGCCGCTGCTCTCGGCGTCCCAGACCATGCTCGCGCCGATCCGGCACTTGACCGAATAGCCTGGGTTGCGTCCTTCGATCTTGGCCAGGATGGTCACACCACGCGGAGCGATGCGGTTGATCTGCACCAACGGCGTATTGCCGATGGAGTGGGCGTTGTCTGCGTAGATGCGGCTCATGGCAGGAGTCCTTGAACTTTGTAGGAGCAGGGAAAGCTTCAAGGGTAAGCCTGCCCCGGGGGGCAGTAAAGCCCGTTCGAACTCCCCACAGGCCATAGCGGTCAACCGGACAACCTGCCCCGGAGAGCCCTCGATGAAAGCTCGCTATCGTTGGCCGCTGATAGGCCTGGCCAGCCTGGTCGCGCTGTTGCTGGCCCTGCACCTGGCCCTGCCCTACCTGGTCCGTGACTACCTCAACGACCGGCTCGCGGACATGGGCGACTACCGCGGGCACATCACCGACGTGGACTTGGCCTGGTGGCGCGGGGCCTACCAGATCAATGAGCTGAAGATCGTCAAGACCAGCGGCAAGGTACCGGTGCCGTTTCTCGATGCCCCGCTGATCGACCTCTCGGTGAGCTGGCGTTCGCTGTGGTACGACCATGCCGTGGTCGCCGAGGTCGTCTTCGTGCACCCAGAGCTCAATTTCGTCGACGGTGGCAACAAGCAGAACTCCCAGACCGGCCAGGGTACCGACTGGCGCCGGCAGCTAGAAAAACTGCTGCCCATCACCCTCAACGAGGTGCGCATCGAAAACGGCACCCTGACCTTTCGCAACTTCAATTCCAAACCGCCTGTCGATCTGAAGGCCACCCAGTTGGACGCGAGCATCCGCAACCTGACCAACGTACGCGACGAAAAAGGCCGCCGCGACGCCCATTTCGACGGCACAGCGCGGCTGCTGGGCGATGCCCGGGTGGAAAGCCGTGCCACTTTCGACCCGTTCAGCGATTTCGACGATTTCGAGTTTCGCCTGCGCGCGACCGGTATCCAGCTGCGCCGGCTCAATGATTTCGCCAGTGCTTACGGCAAGTTCGACTTCAATGCAGGCCATGGCGATCTGGTGATCGAAGCCCAGGCCGAGAAAGGCCGTCTGCACGGGTACATCAAGCCTCTGCTGCGGGATGTGGATGTGTTCAATTGGCAGCAGGACGTGGAAGACAAGGACAAAGGCTTCTTCCGTTCGATCTGGGAAGCGCTGGTCGGCGCCAGCGAAACGGTGCTCAAGAACCAGCCCAAGAACCAGTTCGCCACCCGCGTGGAGCTGAGCGGTAGCGTGCACCAGCGCAACATCAGCGCCTTCGAGGCGTTCCTGCAGATCCTGCGCAACGGCTTTATCCAGGCATTCAATGCACGCTACGAACAACCGCCGCCCGATTCCGACTGAAGCGGGGCGCGACGCACCATTCAGAGACTGAATGACCAGTCTGCGTTTTCTCTCGCCTGGGCCCGCGTTATAGTCGCTGGCAATGACAAACACGTATCGCCTCTTTCGCGGGTGAATCCGCTGCCACAGGGCTAGCGTCACCGCTTCCTGTGGGAGTGGTCTGCCCGCGAAAGGGTCTTGAATGACACCCCGCAGAGGATCGGTTCATGAAGTTCGAAGGCACCCGCGACTACGTCGCCACAGACGACCTGAAGCTGGCGGTCAACGCAGCCATCACCCTGGAGCGCCCGCTGCTGGTCAAGGGTGAACCGGGCACCGGCAAGACCATGCTCGCCGAACAGCTCGCCGCCTCCTTCGGCGCCCGCCTGATCACCTGGCACATCAAATCCACCACCAAGGCCCACCAAGGCCTCTACGAATACGACGCGGTCAGCCGCCTGCGCGATTCGCAACTGGGTGTGGACAAGGTCCATGACGTGCGCAACTACCTGAAAAAGGGCAAGCTCTGGGAGGCTTTCGAGGCCGAAGAACGTGTGATCTTGCTGATCGACGAGATCGACAAGGCCGACATCGAGTTCCCCAACGACCTGCTGCAAGAACTCGACAAGATGGAGTTCTACGTCTACGAGATCGACGAGACGATCAAGGCCAAGCAACGTCCGATCATCATCATCACCTCCAACAACGAGAAGGAACTGCCCGACGCCTTCCTGCGCCGCTGCTTCTTCCACTACATCGCCTTCCCCGACCGCGACACCCTGCAGCGCATCGTCGACGTGCACTTCCCCAACATCAAGCAGTCGCTGGTCAGTGAAGCGCTGGATGTGTTCTTCGACGTGCGCAAGGTGCCGGGCCTCAAGAAAAAGCCATCCACCTCCGAGCTGGTCGACTGGCTCAAACTGTTGATGGCCGACAACATCGGCGAAGCCGTGCTGCGCGAGCGCGACCCGACCAAGGCCATTCCGCCGCTGGCCGGCGCCTTGGTCAAGAACGAGCAGGACGTGCAACTGCTCGAGCGCCTGGCCTTCATGAGCCGGCGCGGCAACCGCTGACAGGAGCCGGCCATGCTGCTCAATCTGTTCAACGAAATGCGCGCGGCCAAGGTGCCGGTGTCGGTGCGCGAACTGCTCGACCTGCTCAATGCCTTGCAGCAGCGGGTGGTGTTCGCCGACATGGACGAGTTCTATTACCTGGCGCGGGCCATCCTGGTGAAGGACGAGCGGCATTTCGACAAGTTCGACCGGGCCTTCTCCGCCTACTTCAAGGGCCTGGAGAATCTCGACCGACACCTGGAGGCGTTGATCCCCGAAGATTGGCTGCGCAAGGAGTTCGAGCGCTCGCTCAGTGACGAGGAACGTGCGCAGATCCAGTCCCTGGGCGGGCTGGACAAGCTGATCGAGGAATTCAAGAAACGCCTTGAAGAACAGAAGGAACGTCACGCCGGCGGCAACAAATGGATCGGCACCGGCGGTACCAGCCCATTCGGCTCCGGCGGCTACAACCCCGAAGGCATCCGCGTGGGCGAGGCCGGCAAACGCCAGGGCAAGGCGGTCAAGGTATGGGACCAGCGCGAATACAAGAACCTCGACGACCAGGTCGAACTGGGCACACGCAACATCAAGCTGGCTTTGCGTCGCCTGCGCAAGTTCGCCCGCGAAGGCGCTGCCGAGGAACTGGACATCGATGGCACCATCGACCACACCGCACGGGATGCAGGGCTGCTGAACATCCAGATGCGCCCGGAGCGGCGCAACACGGTCAAGCTGCTGTTGCTGTTCGACATCGGCGGCTCCATGGACGCCCACGTCAAGGTCTGCGAGGAGCTGTTCTCCGCGTGCAAGACCGAGTTCAAGCACATGGAGTACTACTACTTCCACAACTTCGTCTACGAGTCGGTGTGGAAGAACAACCTGCGCCGTACATCGGAGCGTTTCTCCACCTTCGACCTGCTGCACAAGTATGGCGACGACTACAAAGTGGTATTCGTCGGCGATGCGGCCATGGCGCCTTACGAGATCACCCAGCCGGGCGGTAGCGTGGAGCATTGGAACGAAGAAGCCGGGTACGTGTGGATGCAGCGTTTCATGGAGAAGTTCAGGAAGATCATCTGGATCAATCCGTATCCCAAGCAGGCCTGGGACTACACCGCCTCCACCCATCTGGTGCGCGAGCTGATCGAAGACAAGATGTACCCGCTGACCTTGCAGGGGCTGGAAGACGGGATGCGTTACCTGTCCAAGTAATGGCGTTGCCCGTTTCGCGGGTAAACCCGCGCCCACAGGTGCAGCACATCCATTGCGGACTGTGCTGCACCTGAGCAACTGCCCTGCATAGGCCCGTCGCAGGCCAGCCCGCACCTACCGGCTTAAGCACGTACCTTGTGCAAGCCGGGGTCCGGCGCTCCGATTGCCCCGCCAGAGGGCCGGCAGCCTCACCGCCAACGTTGCAGATAAGCCTGCTGCTGCTGCCAGGCCAGCTCCTGCACCACCGCCCTGAAGCGCACCACCGCCCCGGGCAGGCACTGCGCCAGTTGCGCCAGCGCCAGGGGCGTCAGCGCTCCAAGCCGTGGATACCCACCAATGGTCTGCCGGTCATTGAGCAGCACGATCGGCTGCCCGTCCGGCGGCACCTGCACGGCGCCCAAGGGGATACCCTCCGAAATCATCGGCGCGCCCTGGTAGACCAACTGCGGCCCGAGCAGGCGCATACCCATGCGGTCGGCGCGGCTGTCCAGGGTCCACTCACGATTGAACGCCTCGAACAAGCTGGTGCCGCTGAATGCGCCGATCTGTGCGCCCATCACCAGCTCCAGTTCGGGCTTTTGCGGGTAGGTCGGACGCAAATGCTGCGCCACTTCACGCAAGGCAGGCGCCCCCTTGGCGAACGACAACACTTGCCCTTTGGCCAGCGCCTTCCCTCGCCCATCGAGGCCGCCGAGCGCCTCGCGTGCCACGGTCGCGCAACTGCCCAATACCGTCTCGGCCTGGAACCCGCCAGGCGCTGCCACGTAAGCCCGCGCGCCTTGCCGAGGTTGGCGAAGACTCAGGCGCTGGCCCTTGCCCAAACGCAAGCTGCGCCAGGGCTGGACAGGCTGATCGTCGACACGCGCATCCAGATCTCCACCGGCCAGGGCCAAGGTGCAATCGTCCTCGGCGACCAGCGTGAAGCCCCCCAGCGTCACCTCCACCACCGGCGCATCCAGCGCATTGCCCAGTAGCCAGTTGGCCCAGTACATCGCCACCCAATCCAACGCCCCACCCTGGGTCACGCCTAGGTGGCGTACGCCGAAACGCCCGGCATCCTGCAACTGACACAGCGCGGTGCTGGACTCGATCGTCAATCGCTTCATGCCAGGGCCTCCAACGGGCTGTCGTCGCCGCCCAATGCCATGAACTGCTCGTGAGACACCGCCACGAAACGCACCCGATCACCTGGTTGCAGCAGGCTGTAACCCTCACGTGCGTGGTCGAACAAGCGCACCGGGGTGCGGCCGATCAGGTTCCAGCCGCCTGGCGAGACCGCCGGGTAGGCGGCGGTCTGGCGCTCGGCGATGCCCACGCTGCCCGCTGCCACGCGCTTGCGCGGGGTACTCAGGCGTGGGCTGGCCAGGCGTTCATCCACCAAGCCCATGAAACCGAATCCCGGCGCGAAACCCAGGGCAAACACCGGGTACTCCCGCTCGCTGTGCAGGCCGATCACCTCCGCCTCGCTCAGGCCGCTGCGGGCAGCCAGCACCGGCAGCTCCGGCCCGACGCTGGCGTGGTACCAGACCGGGATCTCATGGCGACGCCCGGTGTTGCCCGCATCCGGCTGCAAATCCGCCAATGCCTGGTCGATCAGCGCGCGCGCCTGCCCAGGTGCCTGCTCGAACTGCACCATCACGGTGGTATAGGAGGGGACCAAATCCACCAGCCCCGCCCCGAAGGCTGTGCGCAGGCGCTGGCTGGCAGCCAGGATCCACGGCATGTTGGCCTCATCGATGACGTCGAACAGGCGCACCATCAAGCTGTCGATGGCCACCACCTCGATGCATGGGTTCATGGCTGCTCCAAGGCGTCGAGGGCCTGGCGGATCTGCCGCACGGCCGCCACGGAGCTGTCATTGTCGCCATGCACGCAGAGGGTACCGGCATCCAGTTGCACAGCACTGCCGTCATCGGCCACCAGCGCCTCACCACGGGCCAGGCGCAAGGCCTGCTCGATCACCAAGGCCGGGTCGTGATGCACCGCGCCGGGCAGGCGCCGGGAAACCAGATGACCGCTAGCGGTATAGGCCCGGTCGGCAAAGGCCTCGAACCACAACGGCACACCGATCGCCTCGCCCAGGGCGCGTGCGGCGCTGTCGTCGGCGGTGGCCATCAGCATCACCGGCAGTCCCGCATCATAGGCGGCCACGGCCTCGAGTACTGCGCGCAGCTTGAGTGGGTCGGCCATCATGTCGTTGTACAGCGCGCCATGGGGTTTGACGTAGGCCACGCGGCTGCCCAGCACCTTACAGATCCCCTCCAGCGCGCCGATCTGGTAATGCAGCAGGTCTCGGATCTCCTCGTTGCTGCACGCCATGGAGCGGCGGCCGAAACCGACCAGGTCCGGGTAAGCCGGGTGCGCGCCGATGGTCACGCCGTGCTCCAGTGCCAGGGCCACGGTGCGGCGCATGGTGCCAGGGTCGCCTGCGTGGTAGCCGCAAGCGATGTTGGCGCAATCAATGTAAGGCATCACCTCGGCGTCCAGGCCCATGCGCCAACTGCCGAAACTCTCGCCCATGTCGCAATTGAGAAGCAGGCGTTTCACCGGTCGAACTCTCTTGTGGTTGTTCATGTGCCTACCTTACCGTGCCTGGAGTTGTTTGCCGCGTGTTTCAGGCAGGCTCAGGGCCGCGAGGATCACCACACCGTAGGACACCGCGGCAAAACCACCAATGCCCAGGCCCAAAGGCACTTTCTGGCTGAGCATGCCGATCAGCAGCGGGAAGAACGCAGCGATGGCGCGCCCCACGTTGTAGCAAAAGCCCTGCCCCGAACCGCGTATGCGGGTGGGGAACAGCTCGGTCAGGAAAGCCCCCATGCCGCTGAAGATGCCCGAAGCGAAGAACCCCAGCGGAAAACCCAGCCACAGCATGACGCCGTCACTGACCGGGATCTGGGTATAAAGCAGCACGATGACGAACGAGCCGACAGCGAACAGGATGAAGTTCTTCTTGCGACCCAGCAGATCGGTCAGGTACGCGCTGATCACATAACCCACGTAGGAGCCGACGATGACCATGGCCAGGTAGCCGCCGGTGCCCAGCACGCTCAGGCCACGCTCGTTCTTGAGGAAGGTCGGCAGCCAGGAGGTGATCGCGTAGTAACCGCCCAAGGCGCCGGTCGTCAGCAGCGAGGCGCGCAGGGTGGTCCAGAGCATGCCTGGGGCGAAGATTTCATAAAAATGCGACGGCGCCTGGGCCTTTTCCACAGCCTTGGCTTGGCGGTAGACCTCCGGGTCCTTGACCAGGCGGCGGACGAAAATCACGAACACTGCCGGCACGATGCCCAGCAGGAACAGCGCCCGCCAGGCCTGCTCCGGCGGCAGGAAGGAGAACAGCAACGCATAGAGGATCGCCGTCAATCCCCAGCCGATGGCCCAGCCGGACTGCACCATGCCCACGGCCTTGCCACGGTCCTGGGCGCGGATCACCTCACCGATCAGCACCGCGCCGGCCGTCCACTCGCCGCCAAAGCCGAAGCCCATCAGGGTCCGGGCGATCAGCAGTTGCTCATAGCTCTGGGCGAAGCCGCACAGGAAAGTGAAGAAGGCGAACCACAGCACGGTCAGTTGCAGGGTGCGCACCCGGCCGATGCGGTCGGAGAGAATGCCGGCAATCCAGCCGCCCAGGGCCGAAGCGATCAGGGTGCTGGTATGGATCAGCCCAGCCTCGGCGGTGGTGATGCCCCACATCAGGATCAACGTGGGGATGACGAAACTCAGCATCTGGGTGTCCATGCCATCGAGGCCGTAGCCGATCTTGCAGCTCCAGAAGGTGCGTCGTTGCTGACGGTCGATGTCGCGGTACCAGGCGAAGGGGCCGTTGGACGGCCGGGGGGCTGCCTGCTGCACGCCGGTTGGGTTCATGATTGCCTCGGCTTGTTGGTATTGTTCTCTGGGCGACGCGTTGCGTCGCGGCCTGGGCGTCATTGTTCAGAGGCCGTGCGCTGGGCGTCCAACGATAAAAACCGCCGGTCTGGAACAAGAAAAACTGATCATGAACCTTCGCTTCCTCGAAACCTTCGTCTGGGTTGCCCGGCTCAAGAGCTTTCGCCTCACCGCCGAGAAGCTCTTCACCACCCAGGCCTCGGTGTCCAGCCGCATCGCCGCGCTGGAGGCGGACCTGGGCGTGAAGCTGCTGTTGCGCGATTCGCGCGGAGTCAGCCTGACACCGGAGGGCAGCAAGGTGCTCGAATATGCCGAGCGCATGCTCGACACCGCCAAGGCCATGAAACAGTCGCTGGACACTGACCGGGCCAAGGTCGGGCGGATCCGCATCGGCGTGATGGATACGGTCATCCACACCTGGATGAGTGCCCTGGTGGCCGAACTGACCGAGCGCTACCCGCAGGTAGAGATCGAACTGGTGGCCGACACGGCCCTGAACCTGCGCGAGCAGCTGCAGAAGGGCTTTCTCGACGTGATCCTGCAGACCGACCTGCTGCGCCAGGAGTCGATCCGCAGCCTGGACCTGGCACGCTACCCCATGGGCTGGATCGTTGCCGCGGGCTCGACCCAGCAGCATGACTATGCCTCGCTGGCCGAGCTTGCCCGCGAACGGATCATCACCTTCTCGAAGAACTCGCGCCCGCACCAGGAGGTGCTCAGCCTGCTGCAGGCGGCCGGCGCCGAGACACCTCGTTTGAATTGCGTGAATTCAGTGGCAGCCATCACCCGCCTGCTGCGCGATGGCTTCGGCATCGGCGCCCTGCCCCCGGCGCTGGTCGATGCCGAACTTGCCCGCGGCGAGTTGGTGCTGCTGGGTGGCTTGCAGCCACCGCCGAGCCTTGAGCTGGTGGTGGCCTGGCAGACCGGGGTGGAGCTGGTGGAAGAAGTGGTGAGCCTGTGTCGGCAAGTGCTGGAGCGCTACGCGCAGGATGCGGGGGAGCAGCGGATCGTGCTGGTCTGAATCGACGGCGGTGTCATCTACAAGGGCAAACCCGCTCCCACAGGCACGCCGCTGAACGTGAAGTTTGCCCCGGCCCTGTGGGAGCGGGTTTCCCGCGGACCTTAGCGCCAGCTCTCTTTGACGGCCGTGCGACGCCCGCCGAGCGCCACCCAACCAAGCCCCAGCAACAGGCTTTCGATCACCAACGCCAGCACGAAGCCGGCGCCCAAGCCCCAGCCGATCGCCTCGGGCACCAGCAGGATCTGATAGCTGTAGCCATTGAGGGTTTCCTCGCGCAACTGAGGATCGGCCTGCACCAGCACATGCCAGGTGCGGCTCAGCCACGGGCCTTGCAGCGCCTGCCACTCGTTTTCCAGCAACTGGTTGCGGATCAGCAGGCTTTCGATGCTGTTGGCATCGCTGTTGAACACCGGGTCATCGCTGCTGCGGTAATGGCGTATGAGGGCTTGCAGGTCGCCTTTGAAGAAGCGTTGCGCCGTCTCTTCGAACCCTGAGAGCGCCTCACGCGACTCGAACAGGTGCGCTTCGACCCGTTGGCTGTAATCCTTGATCAGCCCCGGAACCTGAAGACCGACCAACAAGCCGAAGGTGAACAACAGCAACCGCAGGTAACCTCTGAACATGCAATGGCTTCCCTAGCTCTGCCCCTGGGCTACGCACTCGCCATGCCGCCACAGGGCCCATTGACCCGGCTCGTAGCGGTGCCAGGTCTCGTTTTCGGTCAGGGCCTCGGTGGCGATCACCGTGACCACATCGTTGGGGGTGGTTTCAGCCTGGAAGTCGACGTTCAGGTCGAAGTCCTTCAGGCGCGCCGGCCCGAACGGCGCACGGCGGGTGATGTGCACAAGCTTGGTCGAGCAGAAGCAGAACAACCAATCGCCGTCGCTCAGCAGGCAATTGAACACGCCTTGGCCGCGATATCCGGCACAGGCTTCGACCAGCACCGGCAGCAGCTGTTCGATTTCAACCGGTTCCGGGAAGGCTTCACGCACGCGGTTGAGCAAGTCGCAAAACGCCGCCTCGCTGTCGGTATCGCCCACCGGGCGGTAGAAGGTGGTCTGGCCACGGAAATCGCCCAGCTGGCCGTTGTGCGCAAAGCACCAGTTGCGGCCCCAGAGCTCACGCACGAACGGGTGGGTATTGGACAGGCACACCTTGCCGACGTTGGCCTGTCGGATATGACCGATGACCACTTCACTCTTGATCGGATAGCGCTGCACCAGATTGGCCACTTCCGACTCGCTGCTCGCGGCCGGGTCCTGGAACACCCGCAGGCCACGCCCTTCGTAGAAACCGATGCCCCAGCCGTCGCGGTGCGGGCCGGTACGCCCACCGCGCTGCATCAGGCCGGTGAAACTGAAGACGATGTCAGTGGGGACGTTGGCACTCATGCCCAGCAGTTCGCACATGTTCGATGCCCCTTGCCTACAGACGTGGCTCGACCCGGCCACGGCCGGTGCCGACAGGCACCGCCGGCAGCGGATCGTCGCGGTAGCGGTCGCGACGGTCGGCGGCGACCGGCGCCTCGACCATCACCTGCTCATCCTCGGCAGCCTGGCGCTTGGCGGCGGCATCGGCCTTGGCCCGGCGTTCGCGGGCGCGTTTTTCCAGCGGCCAGCGCACCACCACGAACACCCCGTACAGGATGAACGCAATCAAACCGTACATAGCCAGGTCCGAAGCAGCGCGCCAGGCGTTGTTGCCGACCTTGAAGGCCACGTCCAGCGCCGTGATGGCGATGGCCGGCGCGAAGCTTTCCTTGACCGGGTCAACGATGGTGGGCGTCAGCAACAGCACCGCCATGACCACCCGCAGCGGTTCGCGCAGCCAGCGCCACATCCAGCCAGTGAGCTTGAAACCCACCCACAGGCAGCCCAGGGCGGCAAGGGCGTACAAGCCCCAGGCGAGCGTATAGTCGTTCTCGGTCATGGTGTTCGTGCAAGCCAGGTAAAGAGACGCCTATGATAAACACTTTTGGACCGCGCCGCCCTCTTCACGGGCAATCCCGATTCCACAGGTCGCAAGCCATGCAGACGACCCGTAGGAGCAGGCTTACCCGCGAACAGGCCCATGCAGCCCACCCCTTGCCATGAGACTGCCAATGCCCAACACGCCCCAGCCGCCGATCGCCCACGCCGACAACGCCCCCGACCCGTACGCTTGGCTGCAACAGCGCGACACGCCCCAGGTGCTGGCTTACCTGAACGCGGAAAATTCCTACCAGCAGGCCTGCCTGGCCGACCAGGCTCCCTTGCGCGAGCAACTGTTCGAGGAAATCAAGGGCCGTATCCTGGAAACCGACCTGTCGCTGCCCTCCCCCTGGGGCCCGTACCTGTACTACACCCGCACCACAGCAGGCGATGAATACCCGCGCCACTACCGCTGCCCGCGTCCGGCGGACGACAGCAACACCGTCGATGAAAGCCGCGAAGAACTGCTACTCGACCCCAACGTGCTGGCTGCTGACGGCTTCCTGGCGCTGGGCTCCTTCAACGTCAGCCCCGACCATCGCCTGCTGGCCTACAGCCTCGATACCAGCGGCGACGAAATCTATACCCTGTACGTCAAGGACCTGACCAGCGGCGCGGTCACCACCCTGCCCTTCGAGGACTGCGACGGCAGCATGACCTGGGCCAACGACAGCCGCACGCTGTTCTTCGCCGAGCTGGACGACACACACCGCCCATGGCGCCTGCGCCGTCACACCCTCGGTGAGGACACCGCCCAGAGCGTGTTCGAGGAAGCCGATGGGCGGTTTTTCCTGCATTGCTATCGCACCAGCTCCGAGCGCCAGCTGGTGCTGCTGCTCAACAGCAAGACCACCAGCGAAGCCTGGGTACTGGACGCCGCGACTCCACAGGCCGCGTTCACGTGCCTGGCGCCCCGGGTCGAGGATCACGAGTACTACCCCGACCACGGCCAGCTCGACGGCCAGTGGCGCTGGTTCATCCGCAGTAACCAGGACGGTATCAATTTCGCCCTGTTCCACGCCCCGGCCGAGCAGGTGCCGACCCGTGATCAATGGCAAGTGCTGGTCCCCCATCGTGACGACATCATGCTCGAAGGCCTGAGCCTCAATGCCAGCGCGCTGACCCTGAGCCTGCGCGAAGGCGGCCTGCCGATCATCGAAGTGCACCCGCGCGACCTGCCGCCCTACCGCGTCGAGCTGCCGGATGCCGCCTATAGCCTGTACGTGCAAGACAGCCTGGAGTTCGTCAGCCCCCGCGTGCGCCTGCGCTACGAAGCGCTCAATCGGCCGGCCCAAGTGCGCCAGCTGGACTTGGCCAGCGGCGCCCAGGCCGTGCTCAAGCAGACGCCGGTGCTGGGTGAGTTCGACGCCGACGACTACGTCAGCCAGCGCCTGTGGGCGGTGGCCAAGGACGGTACCCGGGTACCGATCAGCCTGGTGCGCCGCCGTGACGATCTGGGCAAATGCGTGCCGCTCTACCTGTACGGCTATGGTGCCTATGGCGAAAGCCTCGATCCTTGGTTCTCCCATGCCCGTCTGAGCCTGCTGCAACGGGGCGTGGCCTTCGCCATCGCCCATGTGCGTGGCGGCGGCGAGCTGGGCGAGGCCTGGTACCGGGCTGGCAAGCAGGAACACAAGCAGAACAGCTTCGATGACTTCATCGCCTGCGCCGAACACCTGATCGCCGAAGGTGTGACCGACTCCGCGCACCTGGCCATCAGTGGCGGCAGCGCCGGCGGCTTGCTGATAGGTGCGGTGCTCAACCAGCGCCCGGAGCTCTTCCGTTGCGCCATTGCCGAGGTGCCGTTCGTCGACGTGCTCAACACCATGCTCGACCCAGAGCTGCCGCTGACCGTCACTGAATACGACGAATGGGGTAATCCGCAGGAGCCGGACGTGTACCAGCGGATCAAGGCCTACGCCCCCTACGAGAACCTCAAGGCCCAGGCCTACCCAGCCATGCTGGTGGTCGCCGGCTACAACGACAGCCGCGTGCAGTATTGGGAGGCAGCCAAGTGGGTGGCACGTCTGCGTACCTGCAAGACCGACGACAACCTGCTGCTGCTCAAGACCGAAATGGGCGCCGGCCACGGTGGCATGAGCGGCCGTTACCAGGGGCTGCGCGATGTGGCGCTGGAGTATGCCTTCGTGCTCAACGAGCTGGGGGTGATGTAATCCGCATTTCACCCAGCCGCTAATGCTTGATCGGCGCCTTCGGCGGCTCCGGCTGTAGCCCTGGCAGAGGCTGGTCTTTGCGCGGCCCGGGCAGCGGCATCGGCGGCAGCAGCGGCGCACCGGGCCGGTTGTCGCCGGCCTTGGGCGGCGTGCTCGGGGTGATCTGTGGGTAAGGTGTCGGCGTCGGCGTGCCCGGCGCCCCTGGCACTGACGTGTTGATCCGCGGCGTCGGCTGGCCCGCAGCCTCGGCGCACGGCGCAAGAGCAAGGATCGATACGGCGAGGATCGCAGGAAACATCAGCAACCTCCTGTCTGGAACCTACCTACAGGCTATGCCCATTCCTGCGTTTTCGCCTGTCCGAGGACAGCGCAGGCGCGCTAGACTCAACGGTAAAACCGTCATCCGCCTGAACACTAGAAAGGTAACACCCATGAGCTCGGCCTCTACTTCCGCCGCCACTGCCCGCCTCGACCGCATCCTCGCCGACGCCAAGCGCGACAAGGAAATGGGCTACCGCGACAAGGCCCTGAAGATGTACCCGCACGTCTGCGGCCGCTGCGCCCGCGAGTTCTCCGGCAAGCGCCTGAGCGAACTGACCGTGCATCACCGCGACCACAACCACGACAACAACCCCCAGGATGGTTCGAACTGGGAGCTGCTGTGCCTGTACTGCCACGACAACGAGCACTCGCGCTACACCGACCAGCAGTATTTCAGCGAAGGTTCCACCAGTACCCCGAGCATCGCCAAGGCAACCCACAACCCGTTCGCCGGCCTTGCGAGCCTGCTCAAGAAAGACTGATCGTCGAATCGCCTCCGCTGCCGCCGGCGAGTCCGTATAATCGCGCTTTTTTTGCGAAGGACCCCGGCACGTGGCAAACAAACGGTACAGCTGCATCGGCCTGTTCAATCCCAAGTCGGCAGAGAACGTAGGTTCGGTGATGCGCGCAGCAGGTTGCTACGGCGTCAATTCGGTGTTCTACACCGGCAAGCGTTATGAGCGCGCCCGCGACTTCGTCACCGACACCAAACGCGTGCACTACGACATCCCGCTGATCGGTATCGACGATCTGCAGCGCATCATCCCCCTGGGCTGCACCCCGGTGGCCGTGGAACTGGTCGAAGGCGCCCGCCCCCTGCCCGAGTACACCCATCCCGACCGCGCGCTCTACATCTTCGGTCCCGAAGACGGCAGCCTGAGCGCCGATGTCCGGGCCTGGTGCGAAGAAACCATCTACATCCCCACCGAAGGCTGCATGAACCTGGCGGCAACGGTGAATGTGGTGCTGTATGACCGCATGGCCAAGGGGCTCAATACCCGCTCGGGGCCCAAATTCAAATGAACACCACCTTCGCGAGGGGGCCTTCGCGCGGTTGAAACGCTCTCCAACAGGTTCCGCCTGGCAATCGAACTGAACGGCCAGCAGCCGTAGCGGGTCAGTTACTTACACCCCACACGGAGACCAAGCCATGCGTGATACCCCTTTGCTTGTGCATACCCATAATGTCCACGGCTGGGAGCGTGCCAGCTCCCTGGCAGGCGGCGCGCTGATGATCGGCAAGGGGCTGCGCCATGGCGGCGCGCTCGGGCTGCTGCAGATCGTGGTAGGCGGCATGGCCCTGGCCCGCGGGATCAGCGGACACTGCTCGACCAAGGCATGGTGGCAACGTCACAGGGCGGAGTACCTGCGCCTGCGCGACGATATCGAACGCAGTGCGGAGCAGTTGAAGGCGCTCAAGGCCAAAGGCTGAGCCGCCTGCGTGGCGCATTCGCGGGTAAAGCCGCCTCACAGTGGGAACATCGAAACATCTGTGGAGCGGGCTTACCCGCGGACAAACCCTCGGAACTTCAGCGCAGAACCTTGCTGTCCAGCACCTCGGAAGATCGTCCCAGCACGCTTTCGCTGAGCTGGATGAACTCTGCCGTGCTGACGCTGGGCAGGCGCATCAACGCACGGGTGACGTCGTCCAGCGAGCGTTTGTTCTGGGTGTGCAGGCGGATCTCGCGGTCCAGGGCCTGGAGCAGCAGCACACCTCGGGCAACCTGGGCGGCATCAGCCCTCTCCCCTCTCAGACGGGTGACCTTGGCAGCCTGTTTGTGCAGGCGCGCCTGCCAGGCCTCGTAACGGTCATCACTGAGCCCCCCAGCCCGGCGCAGCAGCTCGGTGGCGTAGTAGTCAGCCAGGCTTTCCCCGAGCCAGTCGCTGCCCTCACGGTCGTTGATCTGGGCGAATACCTGAACCAACTCACGCATCAAAGGGCTGGCGCCACTTTCACCGATCAATGGCCGGTTGCTGTGCAGATAGATGGAATTACGCCCGGCCAGCGCCCCGCGCCACATTTCATCCCGCGCCCCCACCAACAGCAGTTTGGGCGGATTGCGCGGGAACACGGCCTGCACCTGCGGCCAGACGAAAGTCAACAAAGTCAGTGTGTCCATCCGCCGCAAGCCCTGGCCTTGCGGCGCGGCCACGGTGACCTCCGTCTCGCCCAACCGCGCCCGGCGACTGCCAAGGTTGCCAGCAAGCATCCAGCCGGTCGGACGGTCGAACAGGCGCGAGACATCGTCGATGCGAAACTTCTGCTTGCCGATACGTGGCCAAGCGGTTTCTACGCTCTTCCAGCCTGTCGGCAACTCGAACATCAGGCGCGCCACCAGCTCGGTGCCGTCCTGCTGGTCCAGGCGCGCTGGCGGCACCAGCTGGTCCCCGCGAAACAACGCCCAGTGCGGCGTGATGCGGCTTTCATAGGCGCCGCCCCGTGGTTTTTGGTCGAGCTGCACGCGATAGCTGAGCTGGGTCTTGCCCGAGGCCGGGCGCCAAATCCCCCGCTCGCCCTGCACCTGCCATTGGCCATCGGCGTGAAAATCGCTGTACGCGCTGTGCTTGCCCAGGTCGAAATCCAGGCTGCGCACCACACTGCCATCGGCCAGGGTCAGATGCACCTCGGCCTGCCCGCTCGCCGGCAGCAGGCGCACCTGGTAATCCAGATCGACTTTCTTGGCCCAGGCCGGCGTACAGGCCAGAAGGCCCAGAACCCACAACAAATGGCAACGCATGCAGAAACTCCTTGTTCCCAGAAGCGAAAGACAAAAATGCGCGACGTGATCAGCCGGCGCGGAAGATGAGGTGGTCTTCCCAGTCGTCCTCGTCGACATCGTGCTCGCTGAGCATGCGCCCAGACTGGGAAATACGCTGTTCATGCACTTGGTTGCGATCCCCGCAGACCAAGTGATGCCAGGCAGGCAAGTCCTTGCCTTCACTGACCAAGCGATAGCCGCAGGTGGTGGGCAACCACTTGAACTGGTCGGCCTTGCCCGGGGTGAGCTGGATGCAGTCGGGCACCTGGGCGAAGCGGTTCGGGTAGTCGCTGCACTGGCAGGTGGTGAGGTCCAGCAGTTTGCAGGCGATGCGCGTGTAGTAGACGCTGTTGTCGTCCTCGTCCTCGAGCTTCTGCAGGCAACACAGGCCGCAGCCGTCGCACAGCGACTCCCATTCTTGCGGGTCGAGTTGCTCGAGGGTCTTGCGCCGCCAGAAGGGCGCGGTATCGGCGATCATCACACGTGTTCCTGCTTGGGCCAGCGGCATGCTTGAAACAACACGCTTCAAGCAAGAGCGGGCGTAACGGCTTTTTCTTGTGGCTAGCAGCTTCAAACGCGCAGCTGCCGCCATGGCGGCGCCAGTCTAGAGCCTGTCCCGAACCAAAGCCAGACCGCTTGTCAGTGCCGACCAGACGCAGTAGCGTGCGCGCTTTCCCGTCCATTTGCAGGAGCACGCATGAGCGCCAACCCACGCATCGCCGACTACGCCATCAATGAGCAGTTCATCAACCGCTGGTCGCCACGGGCGTTCACCGCCGAGCCGATCAGCGAGCGGACCCTGCTGAGTTTCCTGGAGGCCGCGCGCTGGGCGCCTTCGGCCTACAACTCACAGCCTTGGCGCTTCCTGTATGCCCGCCGTGACACGGCGAACTGGGAGCGCTACCTGGGCATCCTCAACGAGTTCAACCGCAGCTGGGCGCAACAGGCCTCGGCGCTGGTACTGGTGATGTCCAAGACCACCTTCGCCGCCCCTGGCTCCAGCGAGGAAAAACCGGCCCTGTGGCACACCTTCGACACCGGTTCCGCCTGGGGCCACCTGGCGCTGCAAGCCAGCATCAGCGGCTGGCACACCCATGGCATGGCCGGTTTCGATCAGGAGCTGGCTCGCAAGGAGCTGAAAATCCCCGAAGGCTATGCGCTGCACGCGATGGTGGCGATCGGCAAGCTCGGCGACAAGGCCACCTTGGCCGAGGCCCTGCAAGCGCGTGAAGAGCCAAGCCCACGCCGTCCGCTGAGCGAACTGGCGGCCGAGGGCGACTTCAGCCTCTGAGGCTCTCCCGGCCCTGATGCGCGGATGAACCCGCTCCTGCAAGAGACCGTGCGGTCTTTGTGAGAGCGGGTTCATCCGCGAACTGCGACCGACTCAGTACCCGCGCTTGAAATCCACTTCCCCGCGCAACCCCTGCCCCGCCTGATACGCCTGCATGTTCTCGACAAACAACCGCACCATCGCCACCGGCGAGGTGGGCGCCGAGCTGTGCCCGGTCAACAGCAGGCCCCAGGCCGTCCAGAACGGATGGCGCTGAGGCAGCGGCTCCTGCCGGCAGACATCGATCACTGCCCCGGCCAGATGGCCCTGCTTCAAGGCTTCCACCAGGTCGGCATCGACCACTGCCACGCCGCGCCCGGCATTGATGAACAGAGCGCTGGGCTTGAAGCACTTGAACAGAGCAGCATCGTAGAGATCATGCGTCGCCGGCGTGTCCGGCAGCAGGTTGAGCACGTAGTCGGCCTGCGCCACCATGCGCGGCAAGTCCTCGAGCCCGGCCACCTCGACGAATGGCGCCTGCTCGCGGGCACTGCTGGCAATGCCATACAAGGTCACGCCGAACGGCACGAGAAACTCGGCGACCCGCTGGCCGATATCGCCCGTGCCCACCACGAGCACCCGACGACCTTCGAGGGAGCGCCCCGGACGATCATCCCAACGGCGCTCGACTTGACTGACCAGACGCGCCAGCACGTCGCGCTCGTGAATCAGCATGTAGGTGAGCATGTATTCGGCCATCACCTGGCCGAAGATACCGACCGCACGGGTCAGGCGGTAATCACGCGGCAGGCCTTTGGCCAGCAGCGGCGTGATGCCGGCCCAGGTGGACTGTATCCACCGGGGCGCATGGCCCTGGCGCAGCAGACTGGCAAGCAGGTCGGGCTGGCCCAGCCATACCGGGCAGTCAGGCGCCAGACGCGATAATTCGGCGGAATCGCCGCTGGTCACGATATCCAGCTCTGGCGCCGCCTCGCCCAGCAGGCGGGCATAGTTGGCATGATCCTGTTCAGCGATCAGAACGCGCATGTAGAAGACAACCTTGGCAAACAACGAAAACGACCCGGCAGGCGGGTCGCTTGACGAACGATGGGGACCGGGCCGAGGTCAGGCCGGGTCGTTGCGGCGCAGCAGCTCTTCGGGCAGGTGCTCGATGTAGTCGTCCTCGGGCGGTGGCATCTGCAGGTGGTAGCCCTGGTTGTCGAGGTTCTCAAGCACCTTGGCGATGTCCTCACGCGCCAGCTTGCGCTCGGGGGTCAACACCAGGTCGAAGGCATGCACCGGGGTGCCAAAGAAGGGCAGCAAGGCCTCGGGCACTCGCGCCAGCCCCTCGGCCTTGAGCACATAGAGGTACATTTCGTTCTTGCGAGGGCTCTTGTAGATCGAGCAAATACGTTTCATCAGGAGTCTCCGGCGCCTGCCAGGCTGTCCAGCAGGGCCTGGCCCATGCGCTCGCGGCGCCAGCCGCGCAGCGAATCGGGCAGTTGATAGGGGCCGTTGGGGAAGCCGCTCTTGAGCAAGGCTTCGAGGGTTTTCTTGCGGAGCATCAGTTCCGGGGCGATACCCAGACGCTCGCCTTCGGCCTGGCCGACCGCGCGCAGACGCTTGAGGATGCCGGAGGCCTCGATCGGCAGCGGCTCGGGCAAGGCTTGCGGCCACTGTTCGGCCGGCAGGCTCGCCGCGCGCTTGATCAAGCCAAGCAGGAACTCGCCGTCTTGGCGGATGGTGCGCGGGTGCATGTCGTCGATCCGGGCCAAGGCCGACAGGTTGTCCGGCTGGCTTTTGGCCATGGGCCAAAGCGAGTGCTCACGCAGCACGCGGTTGCGCGGCACATCACGGCTGCGGGCCTCACGCTCGCGCCAGATGCACAATTCGCGCAGCACCGCCAGTTGCTGGGGGCTGAGCTTCCAGGCGAGCTTCACGTCGCGATAAAGCAGCTCCGGCTCGACTTCGCGGCGCAACTGGGCAACCAGCTCGGCGCCGTCTTCGAGCACCCAAGCATACTTGTCGTCCGACAGGCGCGGGCGCAGGGCACTGAACAGCTCGGCCAGGTGCACGGCATCCTCGGCGGCGTAGCTGACCTGGGTTTCGGACAATGGCCGTTGCAGCCAGTCCGAACGGGTTTCGCCCTTGGGCAACTCGATGCCTAGGACCTCTTGCACCAGGCGCGAGTAGCCCATGGAGAAGCCGATATTCAGATAGCCGGCAGCCAGCTGGGTGTCGAACAGCGGTTGCGGCAGCTTGCCGGTCAGGCGCAGGAGCACTTCCAGGTCTTCGCTGCAGGCGTGCAGCACCTTGACCACGCCGTTGTCCTCAAGCAGCTCGGCCAGCGGCTGCCAGTCGCGGATCAGCAATGGGTCGATCAGAAAAGCCCGGTTGCCTTCACCGACCTGGATCAGGCCGGCCTTGGGATAGAACGTGTCGACCCGCATGAACTCGGTGTCGAGCGCCACGAAGGGCAGCTCGCGCCAGGCCCGGCAGTGTTCGGCCAGGGTCTGGTCATCTCGTATCCAGTGTATTTCGATGCCCACGAGGCTCTCCCACAAATAATGGCGGGCAGTATATACGGCGCGGGCATTGGGGGTGAAACCTGCGCCATCCTTGGTTTGATCAACGGTCGGCGGTCATCCACGGCCGGCAGCTGGCGAACATATCCATCGATTGCCGGTAGACCTCGGTACGCACCTGCAACAGGCCGAGCATCGAATGGAACAGATTGTCCTGGCTCAGCGGCGCGTCGCGCAGACGGCCCAGGCAGTCGGTGTCGAGGGCGAAGTCCTGGCGGTAGCTGTCGGAGAACCACACCAAAAGCGGCACATGACGCTGTTGCTCGGGCGCCAACATGTAGGGTGTGCCATGCAGGTACAGGTTGTATTCGCCCAGCGACTCGCCATGGTCGGAGAGGTAGATCATCGCGGTGTCGACCTTGTCCTGACGGCTGCGCAGGAGATCGATCAGCGAGCCCAGCACCTGGTCAGTGTAAGCCAAGGTGTTGTCATAGCTGTTGACGATGGCCTGCTGGTCGCACTGGTTCAGGGCGTTGCTCTGGCACACCGGGGTGAAGCGCTCCGCGCTGGCCGGATAGCGCTTGTAATAGTCCGGGCCATGGCTGCCCATCTGGTGCAGTACCAGCACGGTGTCCTGAGTCAGATTGTCCAGCAGCTCGCCAAGGCCCTGCAGAAGGATCTCGTCGTGGCATTCACCATCGGCGCAGAGCTTAGGGTCCTTGAGGTTGCTGACATCGACGAACTGCACCCGGTCGCAGGTGCCTTTGCACCCGGACTGGTTGTCGCGCCACTGCACGCTCAGGCCGGCGCGCTGGAGGATGTCCAGGAGTCCTTCGCGGTTCTTGGCAACGCGAGCATCGTAGTCCTTGCGTGGCATGCCGGAGAACATGCACGGCACCGACACGGCGGTTTCGGTGCCGCACGAATGCACATCGCTGAACGCCAGCAGGCCTTGCTCCTGGTTCAGGCGAGGCGTGGTGTCGCGTCCATAACCCAGTACCCCGAAGTTCTCGGCCCGGGCGCTCTCCCCCACCACCAGCACGGTCAGCGACTTGCGTTCGTGGCGCTGCCAGGCATGGGGGTCGCGCTTGGCGTCCTCACCGTAGTGCTGGAACGGCCGCGCGGCACTGCTCAGGCGCTCGCTGACATAACCGAACGAGGCGCCGACGATGTTGCTCGGGGTGAGCATCAGGCGGATTTCATGGTGGTTGCGAAACAGCGAAGACAGCCCCTGGTAGTTGACCAGCGCCACTGAGCCCAGGGCCGCCACGCAGGCACCGCTGACCACCAGCTTGCCCAGCAGCTCGCGATGCCAGGGCCGATAGGCGATCCTGGCCTTCCACAGCAGCACCGACGGCAGGACGCCGAGCAGGCCGATGTAAAGGGCAAACTTGATCGACAGCAGGTCACGGACTTCGGCGACGTTGGTCTCGGCCATGTTGCGGAACATGCCTGTGTCGATCAGCACACCGTACTGGTTCATGAAATAGGCAACCCCCGCGCCGCTCATGAACAACACGATCAACAATGGCTTGAGCACATACCTGAACGCCACCAGCGTCAGCAGCAGGTTGAACGCGAACAGCATCATCACGGCGAAGGCCAGTAACAGCCACATGCCCACCATGCCTGGAGGTACAGCGGTTTCCAGGTGCTCCCAGAGCGCGGTATTGAACCCGATCAACAGGTAAAGACTGGCCAGCAACGTGACCCATTCGGCCCGCAGTGTTTTTACGTTCAAGATGATGTTCGCAGTCGAGAATTAAGATCGGCCCACGCACCTGCCAGGGCACCGGGGAAGTTGGCCGAACTCTAGAAAGCACACCATCAAGATTTTGTGAAAAAGACGCCAACAAAGGGTTGGCTGATATCTTTTTAACATTAAATGAATTTCATCTTTTCCCGGCGGGCAGATGTAGCTTGGCGTAAGGCTCGCGGTCGATATCCTGCACCTCTACGCACAGCTGGATATCCAGCCCCTCGCGAGCGGCGATTACTTCGCTCAGCACCTCCAGCAGGCTGGCGGACAACTGCTTCTTCACCTGCGCCGAACGCCCGCTGAGAATCGCCAGCCGTACATGGGCAAACGCCCGTTCGAGCGGTGCGGTGCCCACCCGGTAATGGGCGAAGGCCTGGGCACGGCTCTTGATATCCAGCTCGTCGGCGAACTGCCCGCTGCCCACCAGGGTGTGGTTCAGGCGCATCAGCAGCAGATCGACATTCAGATCGGCCAGGTTGTCGCTGTATTCCAGGTTCAGATGAGGCATGGCGCGGGTTCCAGGTCATGGCGGGAGTGCCACAGCCTACTCCAGTCCCGCAACCGGGCAAAGGCGACTATCCTCAAGGTTCAGGACTTTTTGCCAACCCCTGACCCGAGGTGAAGAAATGCCAGTCCCGCATGATCTGCTCGCTGACCTGCACATTTCCGCTGACGATTTCCAGGCGCTGATCGACAAGGACCAGACGCTCCATCAACTGCACAAGGAGTACAACGCCAAGGACAAGGAAGTGGTGGCCGCCGAAGGCAACGGTACCGCTGACGACGCGGTCAATCGCTTGCGCAAGGAGCGCCTGCTGATCAAGGACAAGATCGAACGGATCGTTCATCCCTCCAGATAACATTCCCTCTTCAAAAACATTCGCGGATGAACCCGCTCCCACAGGTTCTGCAAAAGCCAATGGGAGCGGGTTCACCCGCGAAAGCCAGACATACGACCCAAGCGGCTGTCGTTACGCCCCGGCCGAAGCCTTGAGCCCGGTCTCCAGATCCTCGATCAGGTCGCGGTAGTCTTCGATACCCACCGACAGGCGCAGCAGGTTCTCGCTGATGCCCATCTGCCCCTTCTGCTCGGGGCTCAGGGAGTTGTGCGACATGCTCCAGGAGTGGTTGATCATGCTCTCCACCCCTCCCAGCGAATCGGCCAGCACAAAGATCGACAGCGCTTGCACCAGGCGGTTGACCGCAGCGCGGTCGCCCTTGATCTTCATCGCCACCACCGCGCCGCCGCCGCGCATCTGTCGCTTGCACAGCTCATGCTGCGGATGGCTTTCGAGCTGCGGGTAATACACCTGCTCGACCTGCGGATGCCCCTCTAGGAACTGGGCCACGCGCAGGGCGTTGGCGCACTGGCGCTCCATACGCACATCGAGGGTCTTGAGCCCGCGCAGGGCCAAGTAGCAGTCGAACGGCCCCTGGATCGCGCCCACGGCCATGCTGATGCGGCGCAGGCGCTTGAGCAGCTCGTCGTTGGCCGCCACCACCACGCCACCGATCAGGTCGGAGTGCCCCCCGATGTACTTGCTCGCCGAATGCATCACCAGATCGACCCCCAGGGTGATCGGGCGCTGGTTCCAGGGTGAGCAGAAGGTATTGTCGATGCAGGTGAGGATGCCGCGCTCACGGGCCAGCGTGCACACTGCCTGGATGTCCACCAGGTGCAGCAACGGGTTGGTTGGCGACTCGATCCAGATCAGTTGGGTCTCGGGGCGGATGGCGGCGGCGACGGCGTCCAAGTCGTTGAGATCGACATAGGTGGTGGTCAGGCCCGAGGTGCGGCTGCGGTAGTCCTCCAGCAGGCGGAAGGTACCGCCATACACGCCGTTCATCACCACGACGTGGGCGTCTTTGGACAGCAGTTCCAGCACGGTGGCCGTGGCGCCGACACCCGAAGCGGTGGCGACCGCGCCCACGCCCTCTTCCAGGGCGGCGACGCAGGTTTCATAGGCGTGGCGGGTCGGGTTGCTGACCCGGCTGTAGGCGTATTCGGGGTGGTCATCCAGACCGCGCTTGATGAACGAGCTGGTGGTGACGATGGCCGGGAAGATGGCGTTGTCGGCGACGCTGGTCTGCTCGCCGGCGTGGATGGTACGGGTGGCGAAATTGCGCGGCTTGTTGTCGGACATGGTCGGGTCCATTGACGATGATGAGGAAGGAAGGCGCCACTATGGCATATCCACTGCCCTTCGCCGAGCGGGGGATGAATCTGCTGCCTGGGCTGTTTGGCTATTCTCGTTATTCTTCAAGCACGCTAATCTCGAGAAACTTTTTCTCAACGGGCGCCCGATAACGGTATGGACAGTTTCGATCAACATATCCTCACCCTGCTCCAGCGCGATGCCTCCATCTCCCTCAAGGACCTGGCCGAAGCCGTCAATCTCTCGACCACGCCTTGCTGGAAGCGGGTCAAGCGCCTGGAGGATGAGGGTTTCATCCGCGGCCGCGTCGCCCTGCTCGCCCCCGAAAAGCTGGGCCTGGGACTGACCGTGTTCGTCCAGCTCAAGACCCAGCGTCACGACAGCGCCTGGCTCGAGCAATTCGCCAGGGTCGTGACCGGGTTCGAGGAAGTGATGGAGGTGTATCGAATGTCCGGCGACTGGGACTACATGCTGCGGGTAGTGGTGGGCGATATCGCCGCGTATGACCGTTTCTACAAGAAGCTGATTACCAGCACCGACGGCCTTTCGAACATTACCTCGAGCTTTGCCATGGAGCAGATGAAGTACACCACGGCGTACCCGGTTCACCGCTGAACGCTGGGGCCGCAAAGCAGCCCCGGCCTTCAGTCAGTCTGCGTGGCTGACTTCGATTCTGTTGTCCGCACGCGCCTTCTGAAGCTTGATCGCCACGAACTTCGACGTTGGAGTGTAGGTCCCTTCGCCGTAGCTCTCCAGCGGCACCAGCGGGTTGGTCTCCGGGTAGTAGGCAGCCGCCTGGCCCTCGGGCAGGTCGTAGGCCACCAAGCGGAAGCCCGATACGCGCCGCTCACGGCCGTCTTCCCAGAGCGAGACCATGTCCACCTGCTCGCCGGGCTCGAAGCCCAGGCGGCGGATGTCAGCTTCGTTGACGAACACCACCTCGCGCAGGCCGAACACGCCCCGGTAGCGGTCGTCCAGGCCGTACAGGGTGGTGTTGTACTGATCGTGCGAGCGCAGGGTCTGCAGGATCAGGTCCGGCTGGTCGCCGCGGGCCAGGACCTTGGCGTTGACCAGTTGCTCAGGCAGTTCGCTGGGCGTGAACTGAGCCTTGCCGGTCGCCGTGTTCCACGTACGATCGGCGGCCGCGTTGCCCAAATGGAAACCACCCGGCTGCGCTAGGCGCGTGTTGAAATCGGCAAAGCCTGGGATCACATCGGCAATCAGTTCGCGGATGCGTCCATAGTCGCCGATCACCCATTCCCAATCGATCGGATGGTTACCCAGGGTCGCCTTGGCCATGCCGGCAATGATCGCCGGCTCCGAGCGCAGGTGCGGCGAGCGGGGTTTGAGCTGGCCGTGGGAGATGTGCACCATGCTGAACGTGTCTTCGACCGTGACGCCTTGCGGGCCTTCGGCCTGCAGGTCGATTTCGGTGCGGCCCAGGCACGGCAGGATCAACGCATCACGGCCGGTCACCAGGTGCGAGCGGTTGAGCTTGGTGGCGATGTGCACCGTCAGTTCGCAGTTGCGCATCGCCGCATGGGTGCGCGGTGTATCGGGCGTGGCCTGGGCGAAGTTGCCCCCCAAGCCGATGAACACCTTGGCCCGCTTCTCTTCCATGGCCTTGATCGCCAGCACGGCGTTATCGCCATGCTCGCGGGGGACCTTGAACTGGAAGCGTTTTTCCAGGGCATCGAGCAAGCGGGCCGGGGGTTTCTCGTCGATGCCCATGGTGCGGTCACCCTGCACATTGCTGTGGCCGCGTACCGGCGAGAGGCCTGCGCCAGGCTTACCGACGTTACCGCGCAACAGTTGCAGGTTGACGATTTCCTGGACGGTCGGCACCGAGTGACGATGCTGGGTCACGCCCATGGCCCAACACATGATCACCCGCTCAGCCTTGCGGTACATGCGTGCGGCCAGCTCGATCTCAGCCAGGCTCAGGCCGGACTGCTCGACGATATGCTCCCAGGAGGTCGCATCCACCGCTGCCAGATAAGCCTCCACGCCATCGGTATGCTCGGCGATGAAAGCGTGGTCGAAGACGGCCGGCTCGCCCTTGGCCTGGGCCTCGCGTTCCCACAGCAGCAAGAACTTGGCGATGCCGCGCATGACCGCCATGTCGCCGCCCAACGCCGGGCGGAAGTACGCAGTGTTGGTCGGCTCCGAGCCGTTGCTGAGCATTTCGAAGGGGTGCTGCGGATGCTGGAAGCGCTCCAGGCCACGCTCCTTGAGCGGGTTGAAGCACACCACCTGGGCACCGCGCTTGACCGCTTCGCGCAGCGGTTCGAGCATGCGCGGGTGGTTGGTGCCGGGGTTCTGGCCGATGACGAAGATCGCGTCGGCTTCCTCCAAGTCATCGAACACCACAGTGCCCTTGCCCACACCCAGGGTGCTGGACATGCCCACGCCACTGGCTTCGTGGCACATGTTCGAGCAGTCCGGGAAGTTGTTGGTACCGAAGGCCCGCACGAACAGCTGGTACAGGAACGCCGCTTCGTTGCTGGCCCGCCCAGAGGTATAGAACTCGGCCTGGTTGGGCGACTCGAGCGCCTGCAGGTGCTGTGCGATGAGCGCGAAGGCGTCGTCCCAGGAGGTTTCCACGTAATGGTCGGTGGCCGCGTCGTAGCGCATCGGGTGGGTCAGTCGGCCCTGGTATTCGAGCCAATAGTCGCTCTGCTCGGCCAGGGCACTGACGCTGTACTTGGCGAAGAAGGCCGGGTCCACCGAACGGCCGGTGGCCTCCCAGTTGACCGCCTTGGCACCGTTCTCGCAGAACTTGACCATGTCGCTTCCCGGCGATTCGCCCCAGGCACAACCGGGGCAGTCGAAGCCGCCGTTCTGGTTGGTCTTGAGCATCATGCGCAGGTTCTTGAAGGCGTTCTCGCTGCCCAGCCAGGCCTTGGTCACACTCTTGAGCGCACCCCAGCCAGCGGCGGGGCCGTTGTAATCCCTGATGTGGTTGTCTTCGCTCATGGGGGTCCTCGGGCGCTTGAAAATGCACCGGCAGTGAATCTCCGGCTTTTTTCCAGCCTATGAAGAGCGGCCCCAACGCGTCCAATCGATATGCCTGACAGTGTGATAAACGGTTTCGATCAAGACCGGCAAGCCGCGTATTTCTTGGCCTGCGGCCATGATAGAGGAGACTGATCGTTTAGTCGGGGAAAGCAATTTGACGGGGGTGCGCACAGGTTATAGCTTGGAACTAGTCCGCGGCGCCCCGCCGCTTCACCTAACCTGCAGAGCACGATCGTGGAAGAAAACACCCGGGCACTGATCGACGGATTCAATCGGCGCATCGACTATCTGCGGATGTCGGTGACCGACCGCTGCGATTTCCGTTGCGTCTACTGCATGGCCGAAGACATGCAGTTCCTGCCGCGCCAGCAGATCCTCAGCCTCGAGGAGCTGTATCAGGTGGCCGAGCGTTTCGTCGCCCTGGGGACCCGCAAGATCCGTCTGACCGGTGGCGAGCCTCTGGTACGCCAGGGCATCGTCGAGCTGTGCGCACGTATTGCCGCGCTGCCTGGTCTGCGCGAGCTGTGCCTGACCAGCAACGGCTCGCAATTGGGCCGTCTGGCCCAGCCGCTGTTCGATGCCGGCGTATCACGCCTGAACATCAGCCTCGACAGCCTCGATGCCGAGCGTTTCCGCAGCCTGACCCGCACGGGTGACTTGAACCAGGTGATCGCCGGCATCGACGCCGCGCGCAGCGCCGGGTTCCAGCGTACCAAGCTCAATTGCGTGGTGCTAAAAGGCCGCAACGACCATGAAATCATCGACTTGGTGCGCTTTGCCGTCGATCGGGAACTGGACATCTCCTTCATTGAAGAAATGCCCCTGGGCGTGATCAACGAGCATGAGCGCGGCGAGTCCTACTGCTCCAGCGATGAGGTGCGCGCACGCATCGCCGAGCATTTCACCCTGGTCGACTCGGCCGAGTCGTCCCAGGGCCCGGCCCGTTACTGGCGCCTGGCCGAAGCACCACACACCCGGGTCGGTTTCATCTCGCCCCACAGTCACAACTTCTGCGCCACCTGCAACCGCGTACGCCTCACCGTCGAGGGCCGCCTGCTGCTGTGCCTGGGCAACGAGCACTCGATGGACCTCAAGCAGATCCTGCGCGCCCATCCAGGCGACGCCGAGCGCCTGGAACGGGCCATTCGCGACGCCATGCAGCTCAAGCCCTACCGCCATCACTTCGAAGTCGGTGGCGAGGTGCAGATCCTGCGTTTCATGAACATGACCGGCGGCTGACCGGCCGCCTCTGGAACACCATGATCGTCCATCCCCGCCCCGATGTGCTGCGCGTGCTGTTCACCCTCAAGGGGTCGATCGTCAAACGCATTGCCCTGCGCTGCCTGATGGTGACCTTGCTGGCCGCCTTGATCGTGCTGATAGAGCATCACTTTCCGGCGTTCTTCTACCCGGTCAGTGCTACGCCATTCACGCTGCTGGGCCTGTCGCTGTCGATCTTCATGAGCTTTCGCAACAACGTCTGTTACGACCGATGGTGGGAGGGTCGCAAGGCCTGGGGGCAACTGATCATCGAAGCGCGCTCGTTCATCCGCGAAAGCCAGGTGATCAACGATGAGCACCTGCGCGCCCGGCTGCTTCGCGGGCTGTGCGGCTTTGCCCACGCCCTGAATGCGCGACTGCGCAACGAAGATGAACTGCAGGCTGCCGGCCCCTGGCTGGCCGAGGCTCCCCGCGCAGGCTCTTACAACCCATGCGACGCCATCCTGCGCGAGATCGGCGAGCAGTGCTCGCGCCTGGCCGCAGACAAGCACATCAGCGAATGGCGTTACACCCTGCTCGAACAGCGCCTGGTGGGGATGTCGCAGGTGCAGGCGACCTGCGAGCGGATCAAGAGCACACCAATGCCCTTCCCTTACACGTTGCTGTTGCATCGCACCAGCTACATCTTCTGCCTGCTGTTGCCCTTCGCCCTGGCCGAACCCCTAGGCTGGCTGGCCCCGGCGTTCACCACCATCATCAGCTACACCTTTTTCGGTCTGGACGCCATCGGCAACGAGCTGGAAGACCCGTTCGGGCGCGATGAAAACGATCTGCCGACCGATGCTCTGGTACGCACCGTCGAGCGCGACGTGCTCTCAGCCCTGGGACACGAGCCACTGCCGCCGGCGTTGATGCCGGTCGATCATGTGCTGAGCTGAGCAACCGCCGCGCGGCCTGTCGCAGTGGGCTTATGCGTGACTACATCAGTGGGCCCACCAGCGCATTCGCGGGTGCCTGCCAAGCGCTTGTCTAGCCGCGGCTTTCGCAGGCTCCCACCGCCTTGAGGTGCGGGACGAAGTTGCATGGCCGGTGCCGCGCATCCAGCTGCTCCACCAGAATGCCTTCCCAGGCCGTGCGACAGGCGCCGGTCGAGCCCGGCAGGCAGCAGACCAAGGTGCCGTTGGCCAGCCCGGCCAGGGCCCGGCTCTGCACGGTCGAAGTGCCGATATCGAGAATCGACAGTGCCCTGAACAGCTCGCCGAAGCCATCGATACGCTTGTCGAGCAGGCACTCCACCGCTTCGGGGGTACTGTCGCGACCGGTGAAACCCGTGCCACCGGTGATCATCACCACCTGCACCTGTTCATCGGCGATCCACTGGGCGACCTGGGCGCGGATCTTGTAAAGGTCGTCCTTGAGCAGCGCGCGCGCCACCAGGCGATGACCGACCTCCACCGCTCGGGTGGCGAGCAGCTCGCCCGACGTATCGTTATCGAAGGTGCGGGTATCGCTGACGGTCAGCACGGCGACATTGAGCGGTACGAACACTGCATCCGGTTTCACACTCACCTTGGTTTCCTCTGCATGGGGCATGGTCACATCACGCTAGGGCCAACCCTTGGGCGACGTCCAATCGATATGACGAACCAAACCATCAACCGGCTCTATCATCACGAAACAATGGCCAGCCACGGCAGACTTGGTTAAGGTCGCGCAATCGACTCCTTGCCTGCCAGACCGCGCCATGGACATCAAACAGCTCAAATTCCTCATCGCCCTCGACCAGACCCGACACTTCGGGCAGGCCGCCGCGTTGTGCCACATCACCCAGCCAACCTTGTCCATGCGCCTGCGCAATCTCGAAGACGAACTGGACCTGGTACTGGTCAAGCGCGGCCAGCGCTTCGAGGGCTTCACCGAAGCCGGCGAGCGCATCCTGGCCTGGGCCCGCACCCTGCTCGCCGCTCACGACGGCCTGCAGGCCGAGGCCGCCAGTTGCCGTGGACAGGTGGTCGGCAGCCTGCGCCTGGGCACCGTGCCGCTGGCCAGCTTCAATCCCATGCACCTGCTGCTGCCGTTGCGCGAGAAGTACCCGGAGCTGCACTTTCAGGTCAGTTCGCTGAGCTCCGAGCAAATCATCGATGGCTTGAGCCGCAACCAGCTGGACCTGGGGATCTGCTACCTGGACCAGGTCAATACCAGCTTCTTCGAGGTGATCGAACTAGGCACCACCACCATGGGCCTGCTGCATGACACCCGGCATTTCGCCTTCGACGGACCGCAACTGCGCTGGGAAGCCTTGGCCAACCTGCCGCTGGGCCTGCTGAGCAAGGGCATGCACTACCGTCAGTCGTTGGACCTGAGCCTGCGCAGCCGGGGCCTGGAGCCAGCTGCGGTGCTGGAGAGCGACTCCACGTTCCAGCTGATCCAGGCCATCAACACCGGCCTATGCTGCGCGGTGATGCCGCTCGATTGCGGGCTGGAAGAGTTGTCCGAGCACTTGCGCATCCTGCCCATCGCCGATGCCAGCATTCACAGCCCGGTAGGCTTGCTGCTGCGCCGTAGCGAGCCGCGCTCGGCGATTGCCGAGCAGTGCTTCGACGAGGCCAAGGCGCTGTTTGCCCAGCAACCCTGAGCGTGTCCCGGTAGATCTCAAGGATGCTCCGGATCGTGCCCCAACGACTGCCGGCGATGAACCTTGACGGTTTGCGGAGAAATCGCCAGACGTTCAGCCATGGCCTTGGATGAGGAACCACGCAGGATCAACCGAGCGCCCCGCCCTGAAATGACTCAACGCATCGCGCACCTGGGCCGCCACCGGCTCGCCCGCCGGGATCAGGCGTTGGCGCAGATCTCATCAACGACCACCAAAACTAGGAAACAGAGCGCAAGCTACCCAGCGCCTCGCCCGTCAGGAACAACAGCGAGAACAGCTCGCTCTGGGAGTTCACGTCCAGCTTGCGGTACACGTTGCGCCGATGGACCTTCACCGTCTCGGCGGAAAGCGCGAGCTTGGCCGCGGCCTCCTTGTTGGAGTGGCCGGAGAGGATCAAGCGCACCACATCCAGTTCCCGTGCGGTGAGCACCGACTCCAGCTGCCGGCGCGCTTCATCGCGACCTTGGGCAAAGTCCAGCGCCGGTTTGCCCGCAGGTGCCCGCTCCGGCAGGCTCTCGAAATGCAGGCGCTGGCGCATCAGGCCGATCAGCCATGGGCGGATCAGCTCCAGCATGGCGAGCTGCTCGGCGCTGAACCGTCGGCAGCCCCCCAGCGACAGGCACAGCGTGCGCCCCTGCCCCACCACCACGTTGAACTGGACTTCGTCGGCGACCACGTTATGGGTGAAATACAGCCGGTAGTAATCAGTCTGCTGGAAGTGCTCCGGGGCGATGTCGGCCAAGCGCACCAGACCGGTCTGCGCCTGCTCCCGACTGTTGAGGTAGAACGGGTCCAGCAGGTACAGACCATTGGCGTATTCGCTCACCAAGGGGTCGATGCCCTCCCGGTCATAGGGGCTTTGGTCGAAGATCAGTGGCTTGTCTTGGCTGAACAACAAGGCAACCCAGGAATCCACTTCGACGAAGTCGCCCAGCAACGTGGCCAGCGTGCGCCAGAAGCTTGGTCGATCGAGGTGCTCGATGCACTGGCCTATGCCCTGGTGCCACGAAAGATCCTGCAGACTCAGGCCCATGCCTACCCCCGGGTTAACCACTCGGCGTGATTGTTTTGACAGTCGTTGTTTTCATACTTGCATCACCCTTTGCAAAAGTCACCCGACCTCAAAGCGGTCGGACACCACGAGACGGACGCCCTATGAAGATCGAAGTCATACAAACCACGACGCGCGATGGCGACACGCCCTACAACCTCAGTTGCATCCTCAAGGACATCGCCCAGTGTGCGCCGGACACCGACGTCGTGCTGTTCCCCGAGTCGCACCTGACCGGGTTTCTCAGCCAGGAAGACGTCGGCATGCTCTCGGAATCTGTCGAGGGCGAAGCCGTGCAGGCGGTGGTCGAAGCGGCGCGCCAGCGCAATGTGGCGGTGGTGCTGGGGCTTTATGAAAATGCCCATGGCACCTTCTACAACACCACGCTGTTCATCGCGCCAGAAGGCATTCTGCTCACTTACCGCAAGACCCACCTGTGGGTGCCGGAGCATGGCATCGTGGTGCCTGGGGATCGCTTCTCCACCGTGGAATGGCGTGGGGTGCGCATCGGCCTGCTGATCTGTTACGACAGCGAGTTCCCCGAGACGGCCCGGGCACTGACGGCGCTCGACGCACAGGTGATGCTGATCACCGATGGCTTGGCCGAGCCCGAGGATGACGTGCATCGTGTGTCGGTGATGGCCCGGGCGATGGAGAACCAGGTGTTCGCCGTGGTGGCCAATCGGGTGGGCAATGGGCCGGACGACTGCATGTTCGTCGGCAACAGTCTGGGGGTCGACCCCTTTGGCAGGACGCTGTTCGAGGCAGGCCGGGGCGAGTCACGGCATACCGTGACCCTGGATCTGTCGCTGATCGGCAAGGCCCGTGCCTTCCACGACTACCGCGCCAACCAGCGCATCGCCCTGCCGGGTGAGCGCATCGAGCATCCCAACGGCCTGCGCGAACTGCTCATCGGCTAAGTCCCGGGTGGCGCCTGTACTAAACCGCGGCGCCTGCTTCGCGAGTAAACCCGCTCCCTCAAGTGCTGCAGTGTCATTAGAAACACTGCTGTACCTGTGGGAGCGGGTTTACCCGCGAAGTGGCCAGATCTGTCGATACAGGACTATCGCCATCCCCTCTCAATGCCGGGCCAGCACCGCCTCACCCGCCACACCAGCAGGCGCTTCGTCGATCTGCGCCATGCTCAGGCGCGAAGTCTCGCGCAGCATCAGCGAACACACCGCTACCAACGCCAATGCCCCAGCTCCATACAGGGCCACGCCCAGCGGGTTGTGGTCGGTGAGGATGAGGATCGCCGTGGCGATGCTCGACGCTGTCCCACCGCCCAGCGCGGCACCGATCTGATAGCTGGCCGAGATCCCGGAATAGCGCATGCTACGCGGGAACTGCTCACCCAGAAATGCAGGGATCGGCCCCTGGGTCGCGCCCATCAGCAAGCCCGTGAGGCTGTAGGCGAACAAAGCGATGCCGAAACTCTTCATGCCTACCAGTTCGAAGAAGGCGAACAGCCCGAGCGCCATGACCACCGCACCGAACACCATCACCGTGCGCCGGCCCAAACGGTCGGACAGGTAGCCGAACAGCGGCGCGGAGAACACGATAGCGATCGACAAGGTCAGGTCGAACATCAATGCCTGGGTGCTGCCGAAGCCCACCTGGGTGGCGTAGGTCAGGAAGAACGTGCTGCCGATGTAGGCGATGGTGCAATAGCCGAAGGCAATGCCGGTGCACAGCAACAACTGGCGCGGACGCTGGCGCAAGGCTTCGGCCAAGGGTGCACGGACCGGCTTGACTGCCGGGGCTGCGACCGGTGCCGGTGCTTTCAAGCGTGCGTACAGGCCGATCAGCACCAAGGTGCCGCCGAGCCAGAACGGGATGCGCCAGGCAAAATCCACCAGGTTGTCGTTGAAGGCGGCACTGACGATGGTGAACACCACAGCGCCGAGGATGCCACCGACGCCGATGCCCATGCTGGTAAAGCTACCCCACAGTCCTCGCCTGCCCGGCGGCGCCGACTCGATGCCGAACAGCGCGGCACCGCCCCACTCGCCACCGGCGGCGAAGCCCTGGATCAGACGCAACACCACCAGCAGGATCGGCGCAACGACGCCGATACTGGCATGGCTTGGCAAGCAGCCGATGAGGAAAGTGCTCAAACCCATGAGCAGCAAGGTCGCGACCAGCACCTTCTGCCGGCCGATGCGATCGCCATAGTGGCCGAACACCAAGCCGCCCAGCGGCCGGGCGAAGAAGCCGGCACCAAAGGCGCTGAAGGCCACCAAGGTCGCGGTCAGGTGATCCATCTGCGGGAAGAACACCTGGGGAAACACCAGCGCAGCCGCGGTGCCGTAGATGATGAAGTCATAGAACTCCAGCGCAGTGCCCATGCCGGAGACGCAGAAGGTCCGCAGCGCAGACCGGGACGACGCAGGGTTGGATTGTTCCGCATGCATTGTTGTTGTTCTCGTTGTCAGCGGGTGCCGCCCTGCTCAGGCGGCACCGAGTGGGGCTCAGAAACGTTCGAAGCCAGCCTTGGCCAGTTGCAGCGGCGTGCCCGCCACGTATTCCAGTACGCAGCGCTCGGTATCGATCCCCACGCTCAGCAGGGTTTCCCAACGTTCGGTGTCGGGCATGGCCATGTCCGGGTGGAAGCAGATCGGCGCGCTGTCACCTTGTGCGCCACACATGGCTTCGGCGCGGGCGCGCAGATCGGCACTGCCCATCTGGCCGATTACCTGCTCCAGGTGGCCCAGGCGGCACTGGGTATCGGCACGGTCGGCAACCTGCTCGCCCAGGCTCAGTTGCGGGTCGAGGAAGTGGTTGGTGTGCAGCAACCAGCCGTCTTCACGCGGCAGCACCAGCGCCGTGCGCTCAGGGCTGAGCTCGATGCTGACGGCGCGCGGGCTGCTGTCCTCGCGGGAGAACACGGTGAGCACGGTGGAGGCACTGACCCGCGCCGAACGGGCCAGCTCGATGGCCTCCTCGACGCTGCTGGCCTCTTCGAGCAGACGACGGGCAATGGCGTGCACCGGCACACCGCCGCTGTCGTTGTCACTGGTGTGGTGGAGAATGTTGAAGTGCAGCCCCAGACCTGCGCTGTTCACGCCCAGCTTGGCAAGCATGCCGAATTCGCAGAACAGCTTGACGTTCATGCCACGTTCGGTGTGCAACGCCAGCATCAGGCCATGAGGGCAAAGGCTGTCGTGCCAGTCCCAGGTCTGCAGGGTCTGCGGCGCCCGCGGACCGCGCGGGGCATGCACGGTGGTGGAGCATTCGCTGTGGCGGGTGCGTGCAGCCAGCACCTCGGTGCGCGCGTTGAGGCTTGCCAACTGCCACACCGGCAGGTCGGCGCCGCTAGCCATGCCGATCACCTCGGCCGCCAGATTCGGGCTCCAGGCTTCCAAGGCGGCCAGACTGTTTTCGCCGATACGTTGCGCCTCGCGCACGGACACGCCAACCCGAGGGAAGAAGTCCAGATAGAGCTGGGTGGTATGACGGATCTGCTCGGCGAAGCGCTCGCCGATCTGGCGACCACGCTCGGCAGGCGTGCGGATATCGGTGACTAGGGTATGGATCTTCACTGCGGGGAACTCCTGGTACAGCAGGCTCGGGGCATCGTTGCTGTTCTGGAAAGAGTGGGGCCGCCTCGCACCTCCGCTGCATGCACCTGCCTTGGGGGTGGCAGATGGTACTGGACCGGGCACGAAGTGGCCGCTGTGTTCAGGCAACCACCGCTAGCCTAGCGAGCCGCCCGCGGTGGATCATCGCCACAACCCGCACAACTTTTGTGCCCAGGCGGAACAATTGCGCCCCGCAGCCCGATCACAGCCCCTGGCTGCGCAGTTGCTCGTGCAGCAAGGCGATGAACGCCTGCACCTTGCGCGTGTTGCGCCGATGGGGCAGGTACAGCACGTGCACCCAGGGCCCGAAGGCACTCAAGGCCCGCCAGTAGTCCGGCAATACTTCCACCAGTTGCCCGCTGGCCAGATAAGGCGCGGCGCACCAGGTGGGCACGAACTGCAGGCCATGGCCATCGAGCAGGCAGGCGAGCAAAAAGTCGAAATTGTCGCTCACCAGCCGGGGCGTGGGCTGGCGCACACGCAACGTCTGGCCTTCATGCTCGACCCACCAGAAGCTGCGGTTTAGCAGCGGATGACGCAACAGCAGCCAGTCGTGCTGGGCGTAGTTCTCCAGGGTGATGGCCTCACCACGTCGGGCCAGGTAGTCGGGGCTGGCACACAGCACCACGCGGTTCTCGATCAGCGGCTGGGCAATCAGTTCGGGCTGGTCGGTGGGGCCATCGCGCAGCGACAGATCGTAACCGCCATCGATCAGGTCTTCATTGGCATCGTTGAGGTTCACCTCCAGACGCACCTGCGGGTGTTCACGCATGAAGCGAAAGCAGACCTGGTTGAGAAACGCCGGGCCGAACGAAGGCGGCGCGGTGATGCGCAAGGTGCCGCGCAGTTCGTGCTGCAACTGCTCCACCTCCTCGGTCACCAGTTGCAGATGCATCAAGGCCTGGCGCGCACCTTCCAGATACACCGTCCCGGCCTCGGTCAGGGCCATACGCCGGGTGGTGCGCTCGAACAGGCGCACGCCGAGCTCGGCTTCCAGGTGAGCGACGGCCTTGGTGATGGCCGAAGGCGTTTTACCCAACTGCTCGGCCGCACGACTGAAGCTGCCGTGTTCGGCGGCGGCGACGAAGATGGTCAGGGCCGTCATTTTGTCCATGGTTTCTTCCTGTTCGGCACAAGCGAGGCAATGAAGAGCGCGTGCGGGTATCCACGCCTTTCCATCAAACCCGCAAACACCGCGGATTTGAATAGGCGTCGAGCGGCGTGTGGCTTGCGCCATGGCAATCATAGGCCAGGGATTGTTTCCCGATCGCGAAAAAAGTTGTGCCTGTCGTCGCATTTAACCGGCCTTGCGCGTTGGCTAGGCTGCGGCGCAATCACAACAAGAACGAGGCACCGAATGAAGCACCTCCTGAAGATGGCGATCAGCGCGGGCCTGGCCTGCACCTCCCTGCACAGCTTCGCGGCAGTGGACGTGATCTTTCACAACGCCAAGGTCTACACCGCCGAGCCAGGCCAACCGCTGCAGCAAGCGGTGGCGGTCGAGGGAGAGAAGATCGTTGCCGTGGGATCCGACCAGGCCGTGCTGCGCCTGAAGGCCGCCGCCACCCGCGTCATCGACCTGGGTGGCAAGGTGCTGATGCCGGGCATGCTCGATTCTCACTCCCATGCCATCAAGGGCGGCCTGCAACTGGAACTGGCCAACCTGATGGGCGAGCAGATCCCGCTCGATGAACTGGAACAACGCCTGCTCGAGTGGCGCAAGGATGGCAAGGCCGTGCGAGGCGAATTCCTGGTCGTCGGCGGCGTGCCAGGGGCCTATTGGGATGACATCCCAGCCCTGGAGCAGCGCTTCAACCACGGGCAATGGGCCGAGCAGCCGATCCTTCTGGCCGCCAATGATATGCACACCGGCTGGGCCAACCTGGCCCTGCTCAAGCGCGCCAAGATCGATGCCAAGACCATCGCGGCATTGCCTGCCGAGGCGCGCAGCACCATAGGCCAGCATGAGGACGGCACACCCAACGGGTTCCTGGCCGATGCCAGTTACTACCCGGTGACCGACCTGCTGCCACCGCTCTCCCACGAAACCCTGATGACCGCCGGCCGCATGGCCCTGGACTACTCCAAGCAGCTCGGCATTACCGGCTGGATGGACCCACTGGCCAACGAACTGCCCGGGGCGGACGTGAAGAACGACTCGCTCGGCGTGCTGCCGGTCTATAAGGACCTCTCCCAGCGCGGCGAGCTGACGGCCCACATTGCCGCGCTGCTGATGGCCGACTCAAAGGCCCGCCCGGCCGACCTGGATGAGCTGGACAAGGTACGCCAGCAGTTCCTCGGCGTGCGCAACCTCACCCTGCCCGGCATCAAGGTCTTCGCCGACGGCGTGGCCGAGATGCCGGCGCAGAGCGCAGCGATGCTCGAACCCTACAAGAACTCCGGCCAACGCGGCGAACTGCTGCTGGACCCGAAACACTTCGGTGAGCTGGTCGATGCCGCCGATGCACGCGGCTGGCTGGTGCACGTCCATGCCATCGGCGACCGCGCCGTGCGCGAGGCGCTCAATGGCGTAGAACAAGCCCGACGAGCCCGTCACAGCGGCGTCCCCCATTCGATCACCCACCTGCAGATGGTCAGCGCCCAGGACTACCCGCGCTTCAAGCAGCTCGATGTGATCGCCTCGATGCAGTTGTACTGGGCCAGTGCCGACGAGACCAACCTCGATCTGGTCAAGCCGTATGTCGATGAACACGCCTTCGCCCATAGCTATCCGGCCCACTCGCTGTACAAGGCCGGGGCGACCATCGCCGGGGCAAGTGACTGGCCGATCACTACCCCGGAGCCGTGGAAGGCGATCTACCAGGCAGTGAGCCGCAAGGGCCCCAAGGGGGTGCTCAACGCTGACGAGGCCATCGACCGGCAAACCATGTTCCAGGCCTACACCCTCAATGCCGCCCGCGCCATGCGTCTTGAGCAGCAGGTGGGCTCGCTGAAAGTCGGCAAGCAGGCGGACATGATCGTCTTGGACCGCGATGTGCTCAGCGTCGACCCCGAGGCGCTGCGAGATACCCAGGTGTTGCAGACCTGGTTCGCCGGCAAGCAGATCTACCAGCGCTGATCGCTTGGCGGGCCAACCCGCTCCACAGGTGCAACACCGACGCCTGTGGAGCGGGTTTTATCCGCAAAAAGCCACACCCCGCGTCACCCGTGCACAACAACAATAAACGGAAAGCATCGAATGACCTTACGCAACCTCATCGCAGGCGGCCTGCTCGCCTGTGCCCCGCTGGCCCATGCCATCGACCTCAATGACGATTTCAGCCTCGAGGCCAAGGCTGGCGTGTTCAGCGACTACCGCACCCGTGGCATCTCCCAGACCCAGAACGATCCAGCCCTGCAGGGGTCGCTGACCCTGGCGCACGCCAGCGGCCTGTACGCAGGCGTATGGAGTTCGAACGTCGACTTCGGTTTCGGCAGCAGCACACGCCAGGAGCTGGACTACTATGCCGGCTACTTCTGGCAGATCAACGACGATGTCACCCTCGATACTTCGTACATCAAGTACGTGTACCCGCGTCAGGGCAACTTCAACTATGGCGAGTACCACACCGAACTGCGTGCCTGGGGTGTGCTGCTCGGTGGTAACTACTCGGAGAACTTCAACGGCGACCAGTCGATGCTCTACAGCTATATGGGCTACACCACCCTGCTGCCGTTCGACACCGACCTGCTGGTGCGCTACGGGCGCAACGACTACAAGGACCCAAGCTGGTTCGCCAATGACGGGACCAGCCGGGACGACTATCACGAGTGGGAAGTTAAGCTGACCCGCACGATGCTGTCGCTCGATTGGTCGGTCAGCTACATCGACACCGACCTTTCCGAAAACGAATGCGCCAGTTACCTGGGTTTCAAGGATGTCTGCTCGGCCACGGTGGTGGCTGCGGTCAGCAAGACATTCTGATCCCTGCGGCCCCCAGGGCTGCCGCCGGCTCCCACGGGTACTGCGCCGAGCCTGAGAACGGCGCGATACCTGTGGGAGCGGGGCTACCCGCGAAGGACCCGCCTCAGATCCTGAAGCTGCCCACCAGTTGCTTCAACCGCCCCGCCTGCTGGCTCAGGGCATCGCAATGGCGCAGGGTTTCGTTGAGGTTCTCTACCCCTTGCTGGTTGAGGCTGTTGATCTGGGTGATGTCCAGGTTCAGGCTCTCGACCACTGCGCTCTGCTCCTCGGTGGCGGTGGCCACCGACTGGTTCATGCCGTCGATCTCGCCGATGCGCTGGGTCACGCTGGCCAGGCGTTCACCCGCCTGGTTGGCCACCTGCACGGTCTGTTCGCTGGACACCTGGCTTTCGTTCATGGTGTACACCGCCTCGCGCGAGCCCACCTGCAGGCTGGTGATCATGCGGTGGATTTCTTCGGCCGACTCCTGGGTGCGGTGGGCCAGGTTGCGCACTTCATCGGCCACCACGGCGAAACCGCGCCCGGCCTCGCCAGCACGGGCGGCCTCGATGGCGGCGTTGAGTGCCAGCAGGTTGGTCTGCTGGGAAATGCCCTTGATCACGTCGAGGATCTTGCCGATCTCGTCGGTGCTGGCGTTGAGCGTCTCGATCTGCTCGCACGACTCGCTGATCTTCTGCGAAAGCGCGGTCATGGCGTTGATCGCATCGTCCACCACCTGACGCCCGTCGTTGGCCTGCTCGCTGGCGCCGCTGGCGTGTTGCGAGGCGTCGGCGGCATTGCGGGCGATTTCCTGGGTGGCTGCGCCCAACTGGTTGATCGCCGCGGCGACGCTGTTGGTGCGCATGCTCTGCTCCTCGGAGCCGATGATCGAAGCATTGGAGGCGTGAACCACCTTCTCCGACAGGTCATGCACCAGGCGGGTGGCCGAGGACACCTCGCTGATCGAGGCGTGGATGCGCTCGACGAAGCGGTTGAACGACGTGGCCAGCTCGCCGAACTCGTCCTTGTGCTGCACCGCCAGGCGGCGGGTCAGGTCGCCTTCGCCTTCGGCGATGTCCTGCATGGCGCGGCCCATGGTGGTCAGCGGGCGCATCAGCACCGGGATGAGCAGGCCCAGCAGGCCGGCGATGGCAGCCACGGCGATGAGCATGGCGATGATCGCCGAAGTACGGAACTGGCTCAGTGCGGCGTAGGCTTTGTCTTTGTCGATGGACAGACCGATATACCACTGCGCCGAAGGCAGGCCTTCGACCGGAGCAAAGGAGATGATCCGATCCTGGCCGTTGAGGGTGACGTCCTGCATGCCTGGCTCGACCTTCAAGGCGGCATCGGGGTAGATGTCCTTGAGGTTCTTCATCAACTGGTCCTTGTCGGGGCTGACGATGACCTGGCCGTTGCGATCGGCGAGGAAGGCGTGGCCGATGCCGCCGAAGTCTACCGAATTGATGATCTTCACCAAGGTATCCAGGGTCAGGTCGCCACCGACCACCCCAAGCAGGGCGCCGTCGGCGCGGCTTTTGACGGGCGAGGCAATGGTGACCATCAGGCCACCGACAGCGCCTTGGTAGGGAGCTGTGATCACCGTATGGCCGGCACTGGTTGCCGCGTTGTACCAAGGCCGTTGGCGCGGGTCGTAGCCATCGGGCATCTGCGTGTCGGGACGCTGGGTGAACACGCCAGTGGCATGGCCCAGGTAGGTGAAGAGGAAGTTACTGGTGTAGGACGGTTGCTCGATCAACCCGGCCAGGTTCTCGCCGGCGCCCTGCTGGGCGATGTCCTGGGCCAGGTTTTCCAGTACCAGGATGCGTCCGGACATCCAGTTCTGCACGCTGCTGGCGGTCAGGGCGCCCGCCTGTTGCACGGACGACTCGATGTTCTGGCGGATGATGTTGCGCTGCAGGTAGTCGTTGTAGAGGGTAAACAAGGCAAACGCCAATACCACGATGCCACAGGCACTGAGCAGAATCTTATGGCGGAATTTCAGGTTCATGTTCAGAGACCTTGGTGATTTTTCTTTTTTTTAAGGTTGCACGCTCACCCCGCCGTCGCGGGGTTCTACCCATTCGCTATCGGCTGCCCACGCTCGGTTCTTGAGTACCCCTTAGCGGTTTTCCGACCTGCGGCACGCAACGCCTTCGCGCGCCCTCATGCCTGGCAGATTTCAAAGGCTCACCTGCATCTGTAGGGGTACGCCTCCTACAAACGCCCCAAAAAACCCTTTGACCCATGCAGATCGCAAGGTGCCGCCCGACGTTTTGCCCACCGATAATGGACCCACAACAACAAAGGGGCTCACCCCCGCAGAGGCACGAAGACAATGTACAAAGACCACATAGTCAAAACGCGTGCGACCGATAACGTCGCGTTCATGGGAACGATCGCTGTCGTCATCTTCGTCGTCGCGCTCTTCTCTGGCGTAGGTGAAGGCAGCCTGGCCCGGCTCATGGGGCCGATCGTGCTCGACCTGCAAGCCCCCTTGCTGCGCAATATCGCCGTGGCGGCCACCCTCTCGACCACGCTGGTCCTGAACCTGTTCATCCTCGGACGCTTCCCGTTGCGGGCGCAGATCATCACGGTCTGGTGTGAACTGCTGGTGCTGTTCTTGCTGTTCTTCGACACCTTCAACCTGTCTTACAGCTTCATCGCCAGCAAGGTCGGCTACATGATCACCCAAGGGGTGTTCACCACCGTCTATGTTTCCACTCTGTCTATTGCCATCGCGTTCGTCCTGGCCCTGCTGGGCGCCACGGCGCGGTTGTCCACCAACGGCTTCGCCATCGCCATCGCCAGCTTCTACACGTCGTTCTTCCGCGGCGTGCCGCTGTTGATCCAGATCTACCTGATCTACCTGGGCATTCCACAGCTCGGCTACGTGGTCGGCGCAGTGCCTGCCGGGGTACTGGCGCTGTCGCTGTGCTACGGCGCCTACATGACTGAAATCTTCCGCGCCGGTATCAGCAGCATCCCGAGGGGCCAGTGGGAAGCTTCGCGGGCAATCGGTCTGACGCCCTGGCAGACCATGAGCCGGGTGATCCTGCCGCAGTCGATGCGCTTGATCATTCCGCCGACCGGCAACCAGTTCATCTCGATGCTCAAGGACAGCTCGCTGGTCTCGGTGATCGGCGTCTGGGAGCTGATGTTCCTGGCTCGCACCCAGGGACGCGCCGAGTTCCGCCACCTGGAAATGCTCATCACCGCCGCCGTGCTCTATTGGCTGCTGTCGATTGTCCTGGAGACCGTCCAGGCCCGCCTCGAAAAACGCTTCGACCGCGCCCACCGCTGAACAAGGAGCATCACGATGAATCAAGCCTTCGCCTGCGCGGCGCCACACGCTGCAGTCTCGATCCGTGACCTGCAAAAATGGTACGGCGATTTCCATGTGCTCAAGGGCATCGATCTGGAGATCGCCAGCGGAGAAATCGTGGTCGTCTGCGGCCCTTCAGGGTCAGGCAAATCCACATTGATCCGCTGCCTCAACCTGCTCGAGGACTTTCAGAAAGGCCAGGTGCTCATCGCCGGCGCCCCGTTGACCCGCAGCGCCGACAGCGTAGCCGGGATCCGCCGCCAGGTGGGCATGGTGTTCCAGCAGTTCAACCTGTTCCCGCACCTGACCGTGCTGGAAAACCTGATGCTCGGCCCGCGGCTGGTAAGCAAGCTCAGCGAGGCCCAGGCACGCGCACTGGCCTACGAGTACCTCGATCGAGTACGTATCAAGAGCCAGGCCGACAAGTTCCCCGGCCAGTTGTCAGGTGGCCAACAGCAGCGTGTCGCCATCGCCCGCGCCCTGTGCATGCGCCCGCGCATCATGCTGTTCGACGAGCCCACTTCGGCGCTGGACCCGGAAATGGTCAAGGAAGTGCTCGACGTCATGGGCGAGCTGGCCCAGGACGGCATCACGATGCTGTGCGTGACCCATGAGATGGGGTTCGCCCGCAAGGTCGCCGACCGGATCATCTTCATGGACCAAGGCCGCATCATCGAGCAGGCCAAACCCAACGACTTCTTCGACACCCCCCAGCATGCGCGGGCCCGGGAGTTCCTCTCGCAAATCCTCAGCCACTGAAACCACACCTTGCTACCGCACGCATTCGACACCCACTACCGTGTAACCGGAGACGTACCGATGACCTCAGTTGCTCGTATCTTCGCTGCCGCCGCCGTCGCCAGCGCCTTATCGATCACCACCTGCGCCGCCTGGGCAGGCGCGACCCTGGACCGAATCCAGCAAAGCAAGGTCCTGAAAGTGGCCACCGCCGCGAACTGGCCGCCCCAGTCATTCCTGGGCGAGGACAACACCTTGAAAGGTTTCGACATCGATGTGGCCAACGAGATCGGCCGCCGCATCGGCAGCAAGGTGACGTTCGTCACGCCGGAGTACGGCATCATCACCGCCGGGCACTGGTCCAGCCGCTGGGACCTGTCGGTCGGCTCCATGACGCCGACCACCGAACGTGGCCGGGTGCTCGACTTCCCTGCCATCTACTACTACACCCCATACGTCTTCGCCGTGCACAAAGACGCCGCCGGTACCCAAGTCGCCGACCTCAACGGCAAGACCATCGGTGTCGAAGCGGGCACCACTTCCGAGGATTACATCAATCGTCGGCTGAAGATCGACGCCGCAGACGTGCCGCCGTTCAGCTACAGCATCGAGCCCGGCGACGTGCAGACCTATGGCGATAGCATGGGCCCGCTCGACGACCTACGCATGGGCAACGGCACGCGCCTGGATGCCACGCTGTCCGCCCTGCCCACGGTGATGGGGGCCATCAAGCACGGGTATCCGATCGTGCCGGTGGAGGGCAAGCCCGCCTACTACGAGCCCCTGGCCATCGCCGTGGACAAAGGTGACGAAGCCTTCAATGCCCAACTGGCCAAGATCATCGCTGACATGAAGTCGGACGGCACACTCAAGCAACTCTCCGAGAAGTGGTACGGCACCGACCTTACCCGCGTCCAGTAACCCCTGACTGCCCGGCCCACGCCCTTCATCACGAAGGGCGCACGGCCCGCCTGCGCCTCGAAAAAAGGATGACCGACCCGATGTCCAGCTACACCAACAACTATTACACCGCCACCATGCGCCCTGCCCCTTCGCGCCCGACACTGGCGGGCAAGGCGCAGGCAGATGTGTGCATCATCGGTGGCGGCCTGGCGGGCCTGAGCACGGCCTGGGAGCTGCTTGCCCGAGGGCGCTCGGTGGTGCTGCTGGAGGCAGCCCGCGTGGCCTGGGGCGCCTCCGGTCGCAACGGCGGCTTCGTACTGCAGGGCTGGTCCGAAGGCCTGTCGGCCATCGAACGACGCTGCGGTACCCATACGGCCGGGGCGTTGTTCCGCCTCTCGCTCGAAGGCGTCGACATCGTGCGAGCGACGATCGCTCAACATGGGCTACCCGGTTGCGCGCCCACCACGGGCAAGCTCAGCGTGGTGCGCTATGACGACGGCGACAACCTCCAACGCCAGCGCGATCGTCTGGCGCGCGAGTTCGGTTTTGAAATGGAGTACCTCGACACTCGGGCGATCCGCGACAAACTCAACACTGACCGGTACTTCCAGGGGCTGCGCGACAGCCACGGCTTTCATTTCCATCCCCTGAACTACTGCCTGGGCCTGGCCGAGCTGATCGAACTCAAAGGTGGCAGGATCCATGAGCAGTCGCCGATGGTTCGGGTCGAAAGCCGCGCCGGGCGCCATCAGGTGATCACCGCACAGGGCAGCGTCGAATGCGCTGAGGTGGTGTACTGCTGCGGCGGCTATGGCGGCCCAGAGTTCGGCCCGCTGCGTCGCGCCTTCCTGCCGATTGCCACCTACGTGGTGCTGACCGAACGCCTGGGCGAGCGCCTCGCGGACGTGGTTCGTACCACCGATGCAGTCGGCGACAACCGCCGCGCCTCGGACTACTACCGCATCGTCGATGGCGACCGCCTGCTCTGGGGCGGACACATCACCACGCGCAACTTGCAGGATGAAAAGCGTCTGGGGCAACTGCTGACCCAGGACATCCTCGCTGTCTACCCACAACTGCGCGGCCTGAAGATCGAAAAGGCCTGGTCGGGCCTGATGGGCTACGCCCGCCACAAGATGCCGCATATCGGCCCGTTGGGCGCGGGGCGGTGGTCTTGTGCATCGTTTGGGGGCCATGGTATGAACACCGCACCTGTCGGGGCGCGCGTGGTGGCCGAGGCCATCTGCGGCGAAACGGACCGCTACCGCCTGTTCGATGCCTATGGCCTGGAATGGAACGGCGGCCCCTTTGGCCCTGCGGCGGCACAGACGGTCTATGCCGGCCTCAAGCTGATGGACAAGTTCCAGGAGGCGCGGTCGCAACGGCGGGCCATCAAGTACTGACCACCTGATCAAGGCCCACGTCCATGGATGCGCAAACCCCCGGTTCACTGTTCAGCCTGACCGAAAAAGACCGGCAACTGCTCGCGCTGCTGCAAGCCAACGCGCGCGAGCCCACCGCCTCGCTGGCACGCAAGCTCGGCGTCTCGCGTTCGGCAGTGCAAGAGCGCATCGCTCGCCTGGAAAAAGCCGGTGTGATCACCGGCTACAGCGTGCGCATCGACCAGGACAAGCTGCAGCAAACCATCAACTGCTTCACCATGACCTCCTGCACCAACAAGAGCTACACCGATGTGATGACCTCCTTGCGCAAGATGGAGGCGGTCCAGGCGGTGTATGCCGTATCGGGCGAAACAGACTTCATCATCCACCTGGCCACCCACACTTTGGGCGAGCTCAACGCCGAGCTCACCCGCATCAACATGATCAAGGGCGTGGCGCACACCGCCTCGCATATCGTCATGGAAACCAAGTTCAGCCGGCGGTTGATGCTGTAGTCATCGGTTGCGCTCATCCATGTCCAACGCACTGTATGGCCGGTTTCCTGCGGATCTGTCACTAACGCCCGGGATGGGCCTGCACTAGCATCGGTCACTCCGTCGGAGTGCAGCGCATGAATGAATTCCCCTGCGATATCGATTTCTCGGGCCTGACACCTCGCAGGCTGGAAGTGAACGACCACGCGATGATCTGTGACCACCGAGAACGGATGTTCCGGGAGGCCGGGGGCGATCCTTCGCAACTGCGTGTGATGACCGAACACTTTCGGCCCTGGCTGCTGCCGCGCCTGACCGATGGGCGCTACTACGGGTTCGCCTTGATGGACGGAGCAGTCAACGCGGCGGCGATCGGTCTGATGAGCATCGACTGGCCGCCCCACCCTTCCCATCCGAACCAGGATCAGCGCGGTTATGTGCTCAATGTGTTCGTCGAACCGGCCTACCGGCGGCGGGGGTTGGCGTCGGCCTTGATGCGACTGGCCGAGGCTGAGTTCCTCGCGCGTGGGGTTGGCTTTGGGGTACTGCACGCAACGGAAGTTGGCCGGCCGGTATATGAGGCACAGGGATGGAAGGCCACTGCCGAGATGGCCAAGTCACTGTGTTAGATAGTTGTGCTTTTGGTTTGGATGGTTGGACCTCAACAACTAATATCATAACGCCACTACTTGTTGGGCTCGGGCAATAAAAAACCCCCTACTCCATTAAGAGAGGGGGTTCTGATTACACCCAATCGAGGTGTAATCCATGCATCCAAAATTACTGCTGTTGTGGCAGCTTGTCGATCGGGCCGCAACCACCGATAACTTTGGAAATGGAAACCGATGGGTGGAACAGGTAGTCGTACGAGCAGTTCTTTGGCTGGTTGTAGACTTGGCCGGTGCAGCCGGAGAGCAGGGCCACGCCCGAAATGACAGCAACAGCGGCAGTGGCTTTGATCAGCTTTTTCATTACTAAATCCTTTAATTTATAATTCACCATCGCACTGATGGCGGCGCGATATTAACCACTTTGTCAAAAAAAATAAACGTCGTTTTCATGGTGCCATAACAAGAGTCGGCAACTTCCTGAGCGCACATAACGCACCGTTATCCAATTGGATTGTTTTTAACTAGCGAGCCATGCAAACAGCAACGCAAGCAACATCCGATTAAAACAAATGTTCGAACGTTACTTGCACGTTGCAACCAGCGCCTAGTTGTATTCAGGTAGCGCTTGAAGTCCACTTCACAGCAGGCGTCGAATGTCCTCGACGACCTGACGATTCACCCAGACGCCTTGGGCCAACGAGCGCTTGCGAGCATTGAAGCGCCGCTGGGAAGGCAAGCGTGCCCCCTGGCCGGTGATGGCGACGAACAGATGCTCTGCCCGCTGCAACCCGGCTTCGAGGTCGTCGCCGAGAAACGCCTTGGGGTCAAACGCCAGCAACAGTTCGCCATGGCAGGGCGTGGCACCGGCGCCGCCATCGAAGGCCATGGACTCAAGGCTGGTCATGTCGCCAATCAGTGCGCCTGCCAGCAGCTCGATCATGGCTGCCAGGGCCGATCCCTTGTGTCCACCGAAGGTCTGCATCGCGCCGGCCAGCGCAGCGCTGGCGTCGTTGGTCGGCTGGCCCTCGCTGTCCAGCGCCCAGCCATCGGGGATCGGCTTGCCCTCCCGCGCATGCAGCTCGATATCCCCCCGGGCGATGGCACTGGTGGCGAAGTCGAAGACGAACGGCTCGCCAGCCGGGCGCGGCCAGGCGAACGCCAACGGGTTGGTGCCGAACACGCCCCGCTTGCCTCCTGCCGGCGCTACCCAGCTGTGGCTCGGGGTCATCGCCATGCCGACCAGGCCATGGGCGGCGATGGCCTCCACCTCCGGCCACAATGCAGAAAAGTGGAAGCAGTTGCGAATCACCAGGGCAGCAATGCCCTGCCGACGGGCCTTTTCCACCAGCACGGGAAGGCCGGTCTGGAAGGCCAGCAACGAGTAGCCCTGGTGGGCATCGACCTTGACGATCGAAGGCCCGACGTCATGCAGCGTCGGCAGCACCGCCGGATCGACCTTGCCAGATCGCAGCGAACGCACGCACACCAGCACCCGGTACAGGCCATGGGAATGGCACTCGTCGCGTTGACCTTGGGTGATCACTTCGGCGATGGCCTGGGCGTGGGCAGTGGACATGCCGTTGGCCAACAGCGCGCTGACGGCCAGTGCATGGACCTCTTCGAGCGTCATGTGGACCCTGTCATTCATTTGCGATTACTCCCTGAATGCGACCGCGGCAGCCCTAGGCTGCCGCGGTGCGTGCGTGAAAATGCCAGGCGTGGCGGAGTCGACCTGCGACTCAGCGTGCGTGGGCGGTGGTGAATCCTTTGGCGCTTGGCTGGACGTTCGGTTGTTCTTCCTCTTCATCGGCATCCAGACGCAACAGGTGTGCCGGCACGCCGGTGCGTGCGCCCCAGTAGTAGATGCCCAGGGAGCACAGGCCAACGACGACATTGTCCAGCGGATGGGCGAGCACGCCGATGCCACCGAAACTGCCGAGTTTGGAGAACACGATGATCATCGCGTAGAAGCCCACCAGCCACAGCGACGAATGCACTTGCTGCTTGAGCGACAGGTGTTCGGTGGGCACGAAACGGCCGGCCAACAGATAGACGACGAACATCAGGATCTGCAGGCTCAGCAGCCAGGACACCGTGCTCCAGCCCGACCAGTAGACGATCAACGAAGCGATGATGAACGACACCGGCCCCAGCACGCTCATGGCCTTGACGCGGAATGGGCGCTCCAGGTCGGGTGCGCTGCGGCGCAAGGCGGCGACCGAGACCGGAGCGACCGCGTAGCTCAGCACCAGGGCTGCCGATACCACGTTGATCAGCGCCTCCCAGGAAGGGAACGGCAGGGTCCAGAAGATCGACAGGCCGAAGGTCAGCCACAACGCCGGGCGCGGGATGCCGGATTTCTCGTCGATGCGGGTGAACACCTTGAAGAAGGTGCCGGTCCGCGCCCAGCCGTAGATGACCCGTGGCGTGGCGTTCATGTAGATGTTGCCGCAGCCGCTCGGCGAGATCACCGCGTCGGCGACCACCAGGTAAGCCAGCCAACCCACGCCCAAGGCGACGGCGATGTCGCGGTAAGGCAGCGAGAATTCCTTGTTGATCAGGCCCCAGCCATTAGCCAGCATCTCGGTCGGCACACTGCCCAGGAACGCCACTTGCAGCAGCACATAGATGGCGGTGGACAACAGCACCGAGAGGATCAGCGCGATAGGAATGGTTCGTTGCGGATTACGCACTTCGCTGGCCACCGAGATGATTGGCGTCAGCCCCAGGTACGCGAAGATGATGCCACCGCCGGAGACCGCCATTTCGATGCCGGACATGCCGAACGGCGCGAAGCCCTGAACCTCGAGGTTTTCCGGGCGGAAGAAGCTGTAGAGCACGACGATGACCAGCAGCGGCACGATGAACTTGAACGTGCTGATCAGGTTGTTGGCCTTGGCGAAGGTCTTGACGCTGCGGTAGTTGACCACGAAGAACAGGCACAAAAGGGCGAATTGCACCAGCCAGCCGGCCAGGGTCGCGTCATTGGTACCCGGATGGGTCAGTTGTGGAAACCAGGCCGCGGCGTACTGACGCGAGGCGACGACTTCGATCGCCACCAGGCTCGAGAACGCGATGATGGTGATGAAACCCATCAGATAGCCCAGCAAGGGCCCGTGGGAAAACACCGGATAGCGCACCACGCCACCGGCGCGCGGCAAGGCGGCGCCCAGTTCGCAGTAGACGATGCCCAGCAGCAGCACGGCGAAGCCGCCGATCAACCAGGAGATGATGCCTGCCGGGCCTGCGATGGCCGACACATGGCTGGCGGCGAACAGCCAACCGGAGCCGAAAATGGCCCCCAGACCGATGAACGTTAAGTCCATCAGCGACAGTTGTTTCTTGAATTTACCTTGGCCTGACATAGCTAAGCCCTTTTTTGTGGATTATTGAAATAGGCAGAAACTGTGTTGCAGATCAGTGTGCTTGGGCGGTGAAGTTGCAGCCTCTCGATTCGAGAATGCGCGCTCACCGGGTGTCCGGTGCGTGGCGCTCTGTTTTTAAGCGATGGGTGAACAAACCCCCGTCCCAGAGAGGCGGGTGGTCTATGGCCGCCTGTGGATCGAAGGGTCCGACGAGGTGCCTGGCACGCTCTGTCTTTTTTAGGTTGAACTGATCGCGGCCACGATTGCTTGATGGTTTTCATCAGCCCTGATGACGAATTCAGCACAATTTGCAGCCACGACTTGACGCGAGGGCCAGCCGCCGAGGCATCCTGAACGGCAAACACAGCCCCTGTCGAAAGCACCCCAGGCTGCCTTCGCTCTCTCAGGACACGCACCATGCCCGAGCAGCATTTCTCCACCTTCAGCGAAGGCCTCACCGCCCACCGGCCGAAAGACATGAAGGAGCTGATGGCCTGCATCTCGCTGATGCAGCCCATGCTCGACGCCATTCCCAATGCGGTGATCTTCGTCAAGGACGCCCAGGCCCGTTACCTGATGGCAAACCGCACGCTGGTCGAGCGTTGTGGCCTCAAGTCCCTCGCCCCCCTGCTCGGACGCACCAGCGCGCAAGTCTTTCCCGCACAGCTCGGGCCGGGCTATACCGAGCAGGACCGTCGCGTCCTGGAAGGCGGCCTGGTACTGCAGGATCAACTGGAGGTGCACCTGTACGGCAGCCAGGAGCCGGGCTGGTGCCTGACCCACAAGCGCCCGATTCTCAATCGCCGCGGCGAGGTGATGGGGCTGATCGGCATTTCCGTCGACCTGCAGTCAGCCGCCCAGGCTCACCCGGCGTACCAGCGGCTATCGGCGGTGGACACGTACATCCGCGAGTACTACCACCGCCCGATCACGCTGGACGACCTGACCGAAGTCGCCGGCCTCTCGGTGGCGCAACTGGAGCGGTACTGCAAACGCATCTTCCACCTCACGCCCCGGCAGATGATCCACAAGGCACGCCTCGAGCAGGCGCACCTGCTGCTGCGCACCGACCTACCGATCACCGAGATCGCCCTGCGCTGCGGCTACACCGACCACAGCGCGTTCTCGCGCCAGTTCAAGACCATGACGGGCTTCACCCCGCGCCAGTACCGACAGGCAACCCGCAGCTGACCATCGGACAAAACACCTGACCGCACGTCACTGTGGGCGCGGGTTCACCCCGCAAATACGGGGCTGAACTCACCACCGCACTCTCGGCTGAACACGCTTGCACAGGTATCGATATCCGCCGAGGGAACGCATGAGGGGGTTGATTGTATAAAATCTACATTGTATAAAATCTGCAATCCGCCCATCCCAGCCCCCCGGCGAATGCGTTCAGAGGATTTACAATTTCAATGAAAAGCATCCATGTCATCGACTCCCACACCGGCGGCGAACCTACCCGCCTGGTCATGAGCGGCTTCCCTGCCGTCGCCGGCCAGACCATGAGCCAGAAGCGCGACGCATTGCGTAACGACCATGACCAATGGCGCCGCGCGACCCTGCTCGAGCCACGCGGCAATGATGTGCTGGTCGGCGCCCTTTACTGCGAGCCCGTCTCGCCGGACGCCACCTGCGGAGTCATCTTCTTCAACAATACCGGCTATCTGGGCATGTGCGGCCACGGCACCATCGGCCTGGTCGCCTCGCTGCATCACCTGGGGATGATCGAACCAGGCGAGCACAAGATCGACACCCCCGTCGGCCCGGTCAACGCCACTCTGCACGCCGATGGCGCCGTCACCGTGCGCAACGTGCCGGCCTACCGCTACCGCCATGATGTGCCGGTCCAGGTGCCTGGCTATGGCGAAGTGCGTGGCGACATCGCCTGGGGCGGCAACTGGTTCTTCCTGGTGTCCGACCACGGCCAGGTGCTGGAACTGGCCAACGTCGAAGCGCTGACCGCCTACACCTGGGCGATCCTCCAGGCTCTGGAGGCCAGCGGCATCTTCGGCGAGGACGGCGGCGTGATCGACCACGTCGAACTGTTTGCCGCCGACCCGCAGGCCGACAGCCGCAACTTCGTGATGTGTCCGGGCAAGGCCTATGACCGTTCCCCGTGCGGCACCGGCACCAGCGCCAAGCTCGCGTGCCTGGCCGCCGACGGCAAGCTCGCCCCAGGCCAGACCTGGGTCCAGGCCAGCATTACCGGCAGCCGATTCGAAGGCCGTTATGAACAGGAAGGCGAGCGCATCCGCCCTTCGATCACCGGCCGCGCCCATGTCACCGCCGACAGCAAGCTGCTGATCGACGAGCAGGACCCCTTCGCCTGGGGCATCTGCCAATAACCCCCACGCGCGTCGCGTGCGATGCGCGCCTCCTTCACGACCGACCTGAATGAATGCTTCAAGGAGCCCACAATGACTGACAACATCTTCACTGGCTGCATTCCTGCCCTGATGACCCCCTGCACCCCGGACCGCAAGCCAGACTTCGACGCGCTGGTGAAAAAGGGCCGCGAGCTGATCGATATCGGCATGAGCGCCGTGGTGTACTGCGGCTCGATGGGTGACTGGCCGCTGCTGACCGAAGCCGAGCGCCAGGAAGGCGTGGCCCGCCTGGTCGCCGCTGGCATCCCGACTATCGTCGGCACTGGCGCGGTCAACTCCCGTGAAGCCGTCTCCCATGCCGCTCACGCCGCCAAGGTCGGCGCCCACGGCCTGATGGTCATCCCACGCGTACTGTCCCGTGGCTCGTCCATCCCGGCCCAGAAGGAACACTTCAAGGCCATCCTGAACGCGGCGCCGAACCTGCCGGCGGTGATCTACAACAGCCCCCACTACGGCTTCGCCACCCGCGCCGACCTGTTCTTCGAACTGCGCCGCGAACACCCGAACCTGATCGGCTTCAAAGAGTTCGGTGGCGCGGCCGCCATGAGCTACGCCGCCGAATTCATCACTTCCAAGGATGAAGAAGTCACGCTGATGGCAGGCGTCGACACCCAGGTCTTCCACGGTTTCGTCAAGTGCAACGCCACCGGCGCAATCACCGGCATCGGCAACGCACTGCCACGTGAAGTGCTGCTCTTGATCAAGCTGTGCAAGGAAGCGGCCGTGGGTGATGCCAGGGCACGTCGCCTGGCCCTGGAGCTCGAAGGCGCGCTGGCGATCCTGTCGTCCTTCGACGAAGGCGTGGACCTGGTGCTGTACTACAAGCACCTGATGGTCCTGAACGGCGACAAGGAATACACCCTGCACTTCAATGCCACCGATGTGCTGAGCGACAGCCAGCGCCGCTACGCGGAGAACCAGTACGCCCAGTTCCGCCGCTGGTACGCCAGCTGGTCGGTTGAAAACAACCTGGTCTGATCCCGCCCCGCGTCACCTCCCTGAGGCGGCGCGCCCCCTTTGGCGCGCCGCCCTCACCGTCCCGCCCGACGCGAGAATCCGTCTTTCCCGACCTCAGGAGAGCCCCATGAGTCTTTCAGGTAACCTGCTGATCGGCCAACGCGCCATCGCCGGTACACAAGCCCCGGTCTTCGCCATCAACCCCGCCACCAACGCGCAGCTCGAACCGGCCTATCCAGGCGGCAGCCGTGAGCATGTCGAGCTCGCCTGCAGCCTGGCCTGGGAAGCCTTCGACCGTTATCGCGATACCTCGCTTGAAGCACGTGCCGCCTTCCTCGAACGCATCGCCCAGAACATCGAAGCCCTCGGCGACACGCTGGTCCAGCGCGCCGTGGCTGAAAGCGGGCTGCCGCAAGCACGCATCCAGGGCGAAATCGGTCGCACCTGCTTCCAACTGCGCACCTTCGCCCGCACCGTCCGTGCCGGCGAATGGCTCGACGTGCGTGTGGACGAAGCGCTGCCTGAGCGCCAGCCACTGCCGCGTCCGGACTTGCGCCAGCGTCATGTCGCCCTAGGCCCTGTGGCGGTGTTCGGCGCCAGCAACTTCCCCCTGGCCTTCTCGGTGGCCGGTGGTGATACCGCCTCGGCCTTCGCCGCCGGCTGCCCGGTGATCGTCAAGGCCCACAGCGCCCACCCGGGAACCAGCGAACTGGTTGGCCGCGCCATCCAGCAGGCCGTTCAGGATTGCGAACTGCCCGAGGGGGTGTTCTCGCTGCTGTATGGCTCCGGTACCGAAATCGGCATTGGCCTGGTCAATGATCCACGCATCAAGGCCGTCGGCTTCACCGGCTCGCGCAGCGGTGGCGTAGCCCTGACCCAGGCCGCCCAGGCACGCCGCGAGCCCATTCCGGTGTATGCCGAAATGAGCTCGATCAACCCGGTATTCCTGTTCGAGTCGGCACTGGCCAACCGCGGCGCCGCACTCGCCGAAGGCTTCGTCGCCTCCCTCAACCAGGGCGCCGGCCAGTTCTGCACCAATCCGGGTCTGGTGATCGCAGTCAAGAGCCCTGCCCTGGACGACTTCATCGCCACCGCCAGCACTGCCATCGCCAAGAGCCCAACCCAGACCATGCTCACGCCCGGCATCTACAAGGCCTACAGCACAGGCGTCCAAGCCCTGGCAGCCAATGCCAATGCACGCCTGCAAGCCAAAGGTGCCGAGAGCGAAGGCCACAACCAGTGCCAATCGCACCTGTTCGTGACCACTGCCCACGACTTCATGCGTGACCACACCCTGCAGGCCGAGGTGTTCGGCTCCTCTTCGCTGATCGTCGAGTGCGACGACCTGGCCCAGGCCAGGCAAGTGGCTGAGCAACTCGAAGGCCAGCTCACGGCCACCGTGCACATGGACGATGCCGATACCGACGCGGTTGCCAAACTACTGCCAACCCTGGAACGCAAGGCCGGACGCATCCTGATCAATGGCTGGCCGACGGGTGTTGAAGTGTGCGATGCGATGGTCCACGGAGGCCCGTTCCCGGCCACCTCCGATGCCCGCAGCACCTCGGTGGGCACCGCAGCGATCCTGCGTTTCCTGCGTCCGGTGTGCTACCAGAACTTCCCCGACAGCCTTCTGCCAACGGCGATCAAGCAGGGCAACCCGCTGAACCTCAGCCGCTTGGTCAACGGCCAGCGGGTTAGCTGACCGGCAATGGCGCATCCACCTACAGGACGTCGGTGGATGCGGTTTTGCCCTTTGCATACAATATGCAAATTCCAATCGGGTTCTCGAACAGTACTATGGCTAGCTTCAAGACACGTGCCCAGCACGTTGCGGACGATCTTCGCAAACGCATCCTCAGCGGTGAGTTCAAAGGCGCCACCCAATTGCGCCAGGACGCGCTCGCGCGGGACTACGACGTCAGCCGGATCCCCGTGCGCGAGGCGCTGCTGACCCTCGAGGCCGAAGGGCTGGTGCAGTTCCATCCGCATCGGGGCGCATTCACCACCGAACTCTCCACCGCCACCATCCGCGAACTCTTCGACCTGCGCGTATTGCTCGAATGCCGGGCCCTGGCGCAGGCCATCCCGAAACTGACCCCAAGCGAACTCGACCGGGCCGAGCGCCTGCTGGACCAATACGACGCCGCACTGGATTCAGGCAGCGACATCGACAACTGGAGCGAGCTGAACTTCGCCTTCCACACTGCCTTGTACTCGCCGGCCCAGTTGCCGGAAACCCTGGCGATGATCACGCACCTCAATACCAAGTGCGATCGCTACATCCGCATGCAGCTGCTCTACACGCGGGAAATCCAGAAAGCCGAAAAAGAGCACCGAGAACTGCTGGAACATGCCCGCAACAAAGACATCGAGGCGGCCTGCCGCCTATTGGACCGCCACATCCGCGAAGCCTGCGAGGGCATCGTCGCGGTCCTGGAAAACAGCCTGAACCACTGACCCCCTGCCCTGAGCTTCGTCGCCAGGGCGCGGTTTGAACACGACAATTGTATAAAATCTACGATCACCGAGGTGTGAGCAGATGCTTTCAAACGAACTTCACCGCAACGGTCACGAGGTCTATGACATCGCCGTGGTCGGCGCCGGCATCGTAGGCGTGGCCTGCGCCCTGGCCTTGTCGCGCCAGGGCCATCGGGTGCTGGTGCTCGACCGGGATGAGCCGGGCCAGGGGGCATCCTTTGGCAATGCCGGTCATCTGGCCACCGAACAGGTCTTCCCCATCGCTGACGTGTCCATTCTCAAGCGCTTGCCGGCGATGCTGCTGGACCCGATGGGCCCGCTGCGCCTGGACTGGCGTTACCTGCCCAAAGCCCTGCCCTGGTTCACACGTTTGCTGCTGAACCTGCGTCAACGCCCCTACCGCAACAGCGTCGCCGCCCTGCGCGCCCTCAACGAGGCGAGCCTGGATGCCTGGCGCCGCCTGCTGGGCTCCACCGGCAACACGCAGTTGCTCAAGGAAGACGGCTCCCTGCTGGTCTTCGAACGCCCTGAATCGCGCACCGCGATCGACGCGCTCAAGCAGAAGATGCAGGCTCAGGGCGTGCCCGTCGATTTCTGGGACGCCAACGCCGTGCGAAATGTGGCGCCGCAGTTGTCCGAATCGATCCAGGGCGCACTGTTTTTCCCCGCGACCGGTCATTTCATCGACCCTCACCAGGTGGTCAGGGCGCTGGTGCAAGCGGCCCAGGACAAGGGTGTTCGCTTCGCCCGCCAGCGCGTCGAAGGTGGCCGGGTGCATGCCGATGGCGTTGTGCTGCGCACCGACAAGGGCGAGGTCAATGCCCGAAAAGCATTGATTGCCTGCGGTGCCCACTCCGCCAAACTTACCCAGCAACTGACCGGCAAGAGCGTGCCGCTGGACACCGAACGCGGCTATCACCTGATGCTGCCCAACGAGCACGGCCGCCTGCCCATGGCTGTCACTTCCCTGGAGCGCCGCTTCATCATGACGCCCATGCAAGGCGGCTTGCGCCTGGCCGGCACCGTGGAGTTCGCAGGGCTGGAGCGAGCGCCGAACATGCGGCGGGCCTGGCAACTGCATCGGCTGACCGAGGGGCTGTTCAAGAACGCGCTGAATGTAGAAGCGGCGAGCACCTGGATGGGCTTTCGTCCGTCCCTGCCGGACTCGCTGCCGGTGATCGACCAGGCCTGCGACGGCAAGGTTTTGCTCGCCTTCGGTCACCAGCACCTGGGGCTTACCCAGGCAGCGACGACTGCCGAACTGGTTGCCTCCATGACCGGATCGGTGCCCGCTGGTGCTGGGCAGTTGCCTGCGCTTGCGCCTTACCGTTTGGATCGGTTCTGAAGTCGGGGGCTGCTTTTCAGCCCCCAGCGTCTCAGCGCTTGGCCAACTCCTCGTCCACCGCCCGCAATGACTTGCCCCGGGTCTCGCGGGTCGCGGCCACCGCGACGATCGAGATCAGCGCAGCCCCCACCAAGTACCAGGCAATCGGCGTCGAGCTGTTGTACTCCTTGAGCAAAGTCACCGCGATCAGCGGCGCCAGCGAACCCGCCAGGATCGGTGCGACCTGGTAGCACAGCGACAGCGCCGTGTAGCGGACGTGGGTCGGGAACAACTCCGCCATCAGCGCTGAGTAAGGCGCGTAGGTCATGGACTCGATGGCCAGGCCCAAGGTGATCGCGGCCATGATCAGCCACTCATTGCCGGTGTCCATCATCGGAAAGCCAACGAAGCCCCAGAACCCGGTCAGCACCGCCCCGACCAGGTACACCGGCTTGCGGCCGATGATGTCCGACAGGTACCCCATGGCCGGAATCATGAAGAAGTGCAGTAGGTGCGCGCCGAACATCAGCAGCAAAATCTGCGAGGTGTCCTTGTGCACCACGAGCTTGAGGTAGGTAATGGAGAAGGTCACCACGGTGTAATAAAGAATGTTCTCGGCAAACCGCGCGCCGATGCCGATCAGCACCGCACGCCAGTGCTTGGTCAACACCTCCACCACGCCCAGTTGCGTCTGCGCCACTTTCTGTTGGCGCGCCTGCGCCTCCTTGAAGATCGGCGCATCATCCACCCGCTTGCGGATCCAATAGCCGATCAGAACCACGACCGCGGAGAACCAGAACGCCACTCGCCAGCCCCAATCGAGGAACTGCGCCTCCGAGAGGCTCGAGGACAGGATCAGCAGGATGACCGTGGCAATCAGGTTACCGGCCGGAACACCCGCCTGGGGCCAACTGGCCCAATACCCCCGACGGTTGTCCGGGCTGTGCTCGGACACCAACAGCACCGCGCCTCCCCACTCGCCCCCGAAGGCAAAGCCCTGGATCAGTCGCAGCAACACCAACAGCACCGGGGCGGCATAGCCGATCTTTTCGAAGGTGGGCAGGCAGCCCATCAGGAAGGTCGTGATGCCCACCACCACCAAGCTGATCTGCAGCAGGTGCTTGCGCCCCAGCTTGTCGCCATAGTGGCCGAACACCAATCCCCCCAAAGGCCGCGCCAGAAAGCCCACGGCATACAGTGCGAAGGCCGCGATGATGCCATCCATCGCGCTGCCGGTCTGACGGAAGAACAACTGGCCAAAGACCAGGGCCGAGGCCGTGCCATAAAGGAAGAATTCGTACCACTCCGCCACAGCGCCGGCCATGGCGGCAGCCACCACGCGTTTGATACCGGCGGGCGCATGGTCCGCCTTACGGTCAAGCGTTTTGGATGCCACAGAGGTCGTAGAGGTCATCGATGTTCCGCTCCGTTGATCGTTCGTCCTCGGCGTCCGGCCCCAATGTCCGGGGATGGATCGCCCACTTTTGTTATATCGTATTTCGTATACGATTTTATCCGAGCAAGAATGGGGCCAGCACTTCGCCCGGCTTCGGGCAAAGCGGCGCAGGGCGCGCTGCTACAGGGCTATCGGGTAAAACGGGACATGCCGCACAGGGCCGGGCGGCCCCGAGGGACTGTTACGGGAGGAAGCAATATGGCAGGCGATGCCACAGAAGGGATCAGCCTCAGCGCCGGTCGCTCAGCGATGGGGCAAGTGCTCGTAAAGGCTCTGGCAGACGCCGTTGATGTGCGCTTCGATCAGCTGTGCGGCCAGGTCGGCATCGCGGTTTCGGCACGCGGCGACGATGTCCCGGTGTTCGTGATCGGCGCGCTCCTTGCCGGCTGACAGGCTCATCTGCATGCGCAGGTAGCGCTCGACCTTGTCGTGAATCGAGCGGATCAAGCCCACCAAAAATGGCCTTTGCGCGGGCTCATAAAGACATGCATGCAGCGCCCAGTTCAGTTCGGCCCAGCGGCCAATGTCATCCTCGCCAATGAACTCGGCGCAAATCCCTTCCGCTTTCTGGAACGTCTCTTCGGTCATGTTCGGCACCGCCAGGCGGATGGCCTTGACCTCCAGCAGCACACGCACCTCGAACATCTGCGCCAGCTCAGGCTCGGAAATCTTGGTCACCAAGGCGCCACGGTTGCGGTGAAAATCCACCAGCCCTTCCGCCTCCAGGCGCTTGAGCGCTTCGCGCACCGGGATCTTGCTCACGTTGAACGCCTGGGCGATGTCGTCCTGACGCACCGGCTCGCCTTCGGCCAGATGCCCGGAAATGATCGCTTCACGCAGGTGCTCGGCGATGATTTCAGAGGTCGAGGGTGTGACACCCAGATTGGGGGCTTTGCGGGGCAGGATCGGCACGGCGGCATCCAGAGGCAATACAGTGTGGATATCTTATACGATACGCGGCACGACCGGCGCCAACCCAGTGCCTTCGCGGCGGCGCTGATCAGCACATCGCGACCGGCGCTGATGCCCAGCTCACCGCGATTCGATGCGTACGGCGTTGTTGGCGATTTCCTTGTGGATGCGGTCGTTGACGCTGCGGGTATCGACCGAGGTGACGGTGCGTTCGTTGATGGACGTCGCCGATCAGGTGTCGGTTTTCGAAATAAATGCGATTTTTCGGAAATTAATGCGACTAGGCTGATTCTCTTAGCTTCTGGCGCACTTGGAAAATGAGCAATGCGTCAGCCAATAGGCTCCGGAAAAAATCGGGAGCCAGCACCATTATCAGATAAGCGCTTTGAATGGGGATTCATGGAGCTCTTACGAAAACAGCGATTACCGCAAGCGCTAGTAATCTGCGTGGGTCAACAATCACGACCCCACCCGTTCCGGGTGATCAAGCGCCAGTTCGGCTACGTGAAAGTGCGCTTCCGCGGCCTGGCCAAGAATACGGCGCAGATGGTCACGTTATTTGCCCTTTCGAACCTGTGGATGGCTCCCCGACATTTACTGGCGAATGCAGGAGAGGTGCGCCTGTAATGCGCGGAATGGTTGCTGCGAGGCACTCGCGGCAACCAAAAATCATGAAACAAACGACGGATTTGATCATGTTTTGACCAGCCGTCGTTTTTGAAATCACTGATGGCGAAGTGACCGGGAAATTTCGGGCTACTTCAGACCATCCTTAAGTCCACCTTATTTAAACAGGAGGTTCTTGCCTCTGAAAAACCCAAACCCCAGAGTCCTCAATCGGTGCTGGATAATCTACTCTTAGGCACTCCGCCGTAACCTCACACTCAGAACAATAATCCGCAACAACCTCTGCTTCAATAAAAGAGGACAGTTCAGAGTCACCCCCTGAAATCTCCCCACCAATATAAAATCTTACATTCAGACAATGCCCTTTCAGAGTGAATACAACTGCCCGCATATTAGCTGAAACACAACCCAAAAGCGCTCTTTGCAGAGAGAGCCTGGCAAAAACACAGCATCGATATTCATATCACGGCCTCACCGTAACCGTTAATCCCATCTTTAGAATAGTGAATAATTCCATTGGAAGCTGGCATAGCCTTTCCTGCCACAGGATCAACATAATTGCCAATAGTCTGCCAAAGCTCACTCTTTATTTTGATCCTGGCGCTCCTACTGGAAGATTCCCGACCTGCTGTCCAGTGCCTGCCTTTTCCGCCAGCATTCTTGGGTCAGAAGTTAATGTGCTTCGTCCGGACGTATATGAATTATGCCCAAGAAAATGTTTTTCTTGAGCGCTCCATTTTATTTCTGGGACTGTAGCAGTTGCTTTTGCACCCAAAAGCCTAGTAAACCACTACACCCATCAGACTCGGCACAGGAGAAACTCTGCCGTTAAAAAGCAGAGCGGGTAGCTTTGAGTCTTGACGCGTGGCCGGCTAGTGGGTGTCTCATTTTCATCATATTGCCACTACCCCTCAATCGACCTCTTCGCCAAAATTATTGATTCTAAGAAACCAGCCAGCGGGATTTTTAGAACTGAGCCTTTCAAGTCAGCAAACACCTCAAGTTCTAACTTATCCACTCCTTGATCCTGATTAATTTGAGCTACCGACTCTCCCTTATACTGAATTTCAATAGTCAACTTCTCATAGCGGCTATCGCTAAACCCAAAAATCTCAAAGTCAGGGTTGCTGTCAAGTTTCATAGCTGCACCTTTGGATCTAAGAAACCCGAGAATGAGCCATCACTATTGAACCGTAGCCCTCTACCATCTGGCGTTCTCACCTCTAGCCCACCCCGACTCAAATTTTTAAAGGTTGCGTCAGGATGTTTGAGAATTTCATTAACAATTCCTTGAGCGGTAGCATTTTTCTTTTCAATCCCACCTGGAAGCTTAGGGAATGTTCCAGTTGAGCGCTGCCCAGATGCATGTTTTGTCAGGGCTCTAGCGGCCTCTGTCAGACCTTCCTTATTAATAGGATTTGCCGCCGCTGAGACGAGGTCATCAACCGTGCGCCCACCAAAGCTTCGCAATGCGCTGGAGGTTGCTTTTGCACCTACTTTAGCATTTTTCGCGAGATTACCAGCTGCCGCCATTTGCAAGACTTGCAAAGCGAAAGCCGTACGATCTCCATACTTCAGCCGGATCAACTCCTGCTGAATGGCAGTGATCGCCTCATCATTCGACTGGGAAGCCAGGAGTACTCCAACAGCAGCCCTGACATCCTCATGCCGTAAGCGATGGCCTGGCTCACGCTCTGCTGGTCGATGTGCTTGATGTCGATCTTCAGCCCTTCCACGGCCTTGATCGCGACGTTGCCTTGGGCAATCAGCTGGGTCTGGCGCAGCGTCTCATCGGTTTGGCCCTTGCCTTTGGATGACTGCCAGGCCAGGTTGCCTTTGCTCTTCTCATGGCTCTCTTGGTGCAGGTCTTTCACTGCTTCGAAGGTGACGCTGCCTCCGCTGACGATGGCGATGTCGTTACCGCTGTCGAGTTTGGCGCCCTGGTACTTCTGGTCGCCGCCGCTGCGCAAGGTGATGTCGACGCCCGCGCTGATTTCGCTGCCTCAAACTCAATCTGCACTTCGCTGCAGCACCTCCTCATAACGTCGCCTGATACTCACTACCCCCTGTGCACCATTAGCCCACCATTTCCTTTAAGAAACGAAGCCCATTCTCGTCCCGAATTGCATATACGCTTTCATACTGAAAAGAAAGAATAAATTTGCACGTTTTTTTTCTCAGATAAAAAACTCAAAAAATGCTTAATTTCATTAGCGCTCGCTGCCAAAGAGTCGATTGGACAATGAAATGCACCTCTCACCCCCACATTCCAACTTAAATTCGCCCCTTCAGTTACCACCTCACTTAAACCATCACATTCACAAAATACAAAATATGTATTAGAAATTTCAAAATTCCCTGACACACCGTCACTCTCAGAACAAACATCAGCCCCAAACTCAGATAGCACCTGGGAAATTTCACCCAAAGCAATACCAGACTCTATCTCAAGACTCATAGTTACTGTCATTTCACAACCTCAATCACTTTGAACTCCCCACCCTTCATGAGGTATAATTTTTTCAAACCTTCAACCGGCTTAAGGCTCAAGGCATCTCCCACTTGATTGATAGTCAAAGGAGAGTCAGCCAAGTTAATTACTATGCTACTGGCCTGCTTTTTGACCTTATCACCTATTGTCATCAGCACAGAACCTACACTGCCAGTTCTCGGAGATGCAACATCAGCCAACTCTCCATTGATACGCAAATCCGGGTTGGCTCCTTTTTTACCAGTATTAGCCAGTTGCTCAACGTCATTGAATCGCCCCTGCTTTCCTAGACACTCTCCAAGCTCAGAAAATAGCGTTTCTCATACTCTACTGGCGACAGCTGCATAGCACTGCTGTGTCGACGTTTTGGGTTATAGAACATCTCGATGTAATCGAAAATATCACTTCGGGCTTCGTCACGCGTTGCGTAGATCTTTCGTCGGATTCGCTCCCGCTTCAAAAGCTGGAAAAAGCTCTCGGCTACGGCGTTGTCATGGCAGTTTCCTCGCCGACTCATGCTGCTAATCACGTTGTTTGCCTTCAAGAAGCTTTGCCAATCTGAGCTACTGAATTGACTGCCCTGATCTGAATGAATCATCACTTGCTGCTGTGGCTTGCGGCGCCACACGGCCATCAACATCGCGTCGATCGCCAGGTCGCTGCCCATCCTGGGCTTCATTGACCAGCCAATCACTTGGCGAGAAAACAGATCCAGCACTACTGCCAGGTATAGCCATCCTTCATAGGTGCGGATGTAAGTGATGTCTGTCACCCAGACCTTGTTCGGCTCACTGACCTTGAACTGCCGCGCAAGGTGGTTAGGCGAGGCGACGGTTGGCTTTCCGCCATAAAACCCTGGGCGCCGTCGATAACCCGTTTGTGAACGCAGCCCCTCTGCCTGCATCAAACGTCCGACTCGATTTCGCCCACAGATCTCTCCCAGCTCTCGCAGGTCATCGTGAATCTTGCGATAGCCATACACTCCTCCGCTTTCTAACCAGGCATGCTTGATCAAGCCAAGCAGGCGTTGATCTTCTTTTGCTCGGGCAGATTGAGGCTCGGCCAACCAAGCGTAGTAGCCGCTGGGGTGCACCTTGAGGGTTTGGCAAAGGCGCCGCACGGGGTAATCCGTCGAGTGCTTCTTGATGAAGGCGTACTTCAGCCGCACTCCTTGGCAAAGTACGCGGCGGCCTTCTTTAAGATGTCTCGCTCTTCCGTCACGCGCTTGAGTTCAGCACGCAGCTTGCGCAGTTCGGCTTGCTGGTCATCGTCTTGCTGACGCTGATCTTGGGGTTTGCTGTAGAGCTTGATCCAGGCGTAGAGACTGTGAACGGACATGCCCAAACGCTGGGCAACATCGGCGACAGGCTTGCCTTTCTCGGTCACTTGTTTGACCGCTTCGATCTTGAATTCTTCAGGGTAACGCTGACGACTCATGACACCTCCTATTTGGGCCTCATTATGAGGCTTGGAGGTGTCTACGAAACCAGCGGCGATTCATAAGCGTTATGAACATCGCATTGATGCATGTGGCCATCCCCTTCAAGAGCAACCGGAAAGGTGCCAGCTTCTTCACGTCGAATGACCCGATTCTGGAACCAGACTTAGCCGCTCTACTCGAGGGCAACCTGATCCAGGACGTGCTGGCTCCGTTGGGCGCAGATGGCTGGACGCTGGTCAGCGTACAGCCCGTGTGCCGCGCCGAGATCAAGATCGGCAACCACAATGCCCAAGGCTGGGCCTATGGTTTCCCGATGCCCACAGGATATCTCCTGTTCCTACAACGAGAGCGACTATGAAGCTATTTATGAGTCATATCCTGTCGCTTTTGCACCGAGTTAGTCCGGAATTTCTTCCACAAATGGCTCACGGACAGAGTTCAGGAATTTTTTGTCGACAGCGCCGATCGTAACGAAATTAATTCTGGCCTGCTCAAGGCTGACGGAATTCGCCCCCCATCGTAAGTCGGATCACGGAATTGTGCATCGTCATCTTCCCACCCACAAACAGGGCAAATCTCAAAAGTTCCTGGAGGACTCTCATCAAACGTCAAAAATTCACAACAAGGGCAAGGGTGTCTCACTGCTTAATCTCCTATTGCCGATTTCAGTAGTTAATTCCATCAGTAGGAGGAAACATCGTTCTAGGTGCACCATCTTGCTGTAACACACCAAATGTACTTGTACCTGGGTCATATCTAAGTGTGTCCCCTCGTGCATTGGTCTTTGCCGTGCTGGTGATGTTTTGCAGCGCCTGATTGACCGCGAATCGACTGATGTCGCCCACCGTATTCAAACGGTGTGGCGATCTTGCCAGTCATTCGCGATGTGGGTAGTACCGTCAACAACTATATGGATGGCCAGTACCATCGCCTAGGCGGCGCTGCATGACGTCCGCCGAGCAGGCCGAGCATGTAGTCGCTGTTGAGGAAGCCTTTGAGGCTGCCCCAATTGAATTGGGTTGACCAATCTGCAAAACACCTGAGCGCGCCTTATAGATTGGTCGAACATAATATTTTTAAAGAGCGGTGGATAAGCAAAGCGTTATCTACCCTACATCCAGGCTACTCGCTCAATTAGACAGGGACTTCCTTGAGTATCGTTCTTCTAATATTTCAGCAGACCTTAGAACACTCTCCCCCTCATCAGGAAAGAAAGCAGAGTAAACATCAGCTGCAACTTTCATCAGAAGAACGTAGTCAGGCACTGGGATACTTGAAGTTTCCACTTCACCCAAAAAGAAACTGACCTCATTGAAGTCTTCCGGGTCGTCCCAGTCCTGATCAAGTGAGTAGAAAAAACCCTCACTTACAGAGAAGCCAACTCCCCGCGAAGCGTCATAGATAAACGCAGGAAAATTAGTTCGCCCTCTCACTATAGATGCCTCTATCAGCTCATAAAGGTCCTCATAATCCAGGCCAGTTGAAGCAAATGATTCCTTGAGGCTTTCAAGCCAAGCCAAGCCAGCCATCAGTTCGTCCTCGGCGGCATAGTAATGAAGGAGTTTGTTATTTCTCCAGTTTTGCTATTACGTATCACCTGGAAGTAATAGCCGTCAACCTTAATACTAGCCTCTCTCAACGCCGGACTGGTTTTGAAGAAAGCCTCGGCCTGAACTGCCGCGCGACTAGACATATCAGCCACCTTGCTATCCGGCAGCACCTTTGGATCGTATGTCGTTTTCGTGGATGTAGGCTTATACCCACCAATCAATTCGCCCTTAGTGTTGGTTCTAGGCAACTGATAGCGGTACTCAACAAGACCTGGAAAGCGGGCGTCCGTGATTTTGTTGGAGATTTTCGCGCCGGTTATTTCAACCGACTCTAGGAAGGCATCGCTATTATGAGCCCCAGAGATCGTGCCCGCCTTGCTATTTCGCACGCCAATCTGAGTGTTGTGACTGAGAACTGACTCGCCAAAGTTCTTCGGAAGTGTGGAAGCTGCTTGACCTCCTGTCGTGGCAGTTCCTTTTGCACCCGCAACCCGCTCAGCCTTAACCGCCGCCCAGTACTCATATGCCTTGTTTACATTAGACGAAGCCCCAGGTACAGCCCCTGCTCCCGGACGGCTACCACCCGCCCCCGCCATCCCGGCAATGCCGCCAATGACGATAGCACCGAAGCCATACACTTCATCCAAGGAATCCAAAGCTTTGAAGCTTCGATCAAGCAGCTCGAACTTGATGTTCTCACACGTGGGCGTCGTGCACTGTAGCGTTCCGAGCGCGGCCAGCCCGCCTTGGATCTGGGTCATCAGGTCCTTCGCGCGTACCGGCCCCATGGTTTTCAGCGCGTCATCAAGGTTCTCCAGACTCTCCTTGTTGTAGCCGCTGCCAATCCACATGTCCCGTTCACAGCTTGGTTTACCCTTGCAACTGTGAATGTCTTCAACCAGGTCTTCCGCTCGCTCATGATTGAGGAAGTTGTATTGAGTGGCGTTCTTGGCAATCCAGGCACCGGTCTCCATCCCTTTACCATCGGGCTTCACCAACCCTGCCGCCACGAGGCCCACCAACTGCGACGACATGACCAGTAAGGCGTCCCTGTTCTTGGGACTCAACCGTGTAACGGCTTGCCTCAACTCGGTCGCCAACGCTTCGTTGGCACCAGCGGCAATGGCGCCACTGGCGAAGTCCTTGCCCGCGGCCTCGGCCACCAGCCCACCTACCAGCGCGTGCGCCGCAATCTTCTGCGCACTGCCATTTTCCAGGTGCAGATTACCCACAGCATTGAACGCAGCGGCGGCTAGCGTGTTGTACAGCGAGTCTTTTAACGCGCTACCGAAACTTCCTCCCTGCCCCAATGCTTGGCTCAAAGCCGTGCTGGTGATGTTTTGCAGCGCCTGATTGGCGGCAAATCGGCTGATGCCCTCAACCGTATTCAACGGCGCAACGACCTTGCCAGTCACCGATTGTGTTTCGGTGCCCGTCAACTTATCGAAATAACCTGCGCTCAGCCCACCCACGATGCTGGCAATGGCTATTTGCTTGAGGCTGTCGCTGCTGAAGCTATCCTGCAGTACCTTACCCAGGTCACCCTTGTTGTTGATCAGGCTGACCGCGGCAGTGCTGGACAGGCTCCCTGCCGCACCAACACCCGCCCCAAACGTTACCGTAGCCGTTCCCACTCCCGCGCTACCGAGCGCACCGGCGGCAGCCAGCCCGCCAATCGCGGCTGCCGCAATCGCAATGGCAATCTGTGTGGCCGGCCCCATGCCCGAGTTGCTGTACTTCCAACTGTCATGGATCTCCCGCACCTGCCGCCAATCCACATCCCCGCGCTTTTCCGCCTCCTTCAGCCACGCCAAATTCGGGTCGGCCTTGACCATCGCGTCGATGGCCTGGCTCACGCTTTGCTGGTCGATGTGCTTGATGTCGATCTTCAGCCCTTCCACGGCCTTGATCGCGACGTTGCCTTGGGCAATCAGCTGGGTCTGGCGCAGCGTCTCATCGGTTTGGCCCTTGCCTTTGGATGACTGCCAGGCCAGATCGCCTTTGCTCTTCTCATGGCTCTCCTGGTGCAGGTCTTTCACTGCTTCGAAGGTGACGCTGCCACCACTGACAATGGTGATGTCGTTACCGCTGTCGAGTTTGGCACCTTGGTATTTCTGGTCACCGCCGCTGCGCAAGGTGATGTCGGCGCCCGCGCTGATCTCGCTGCCCACCGCCTTGATGTCGGTGACTTCGTCACGCTGGGTTTTGCTCTGGCCCCAGTTGCCCTTTTCCTTCATGTCGTACAGCGAGTAGTCGCTGTCGTTGGCGGCGAGCAGCTCGATCTTGTCGCCGGCCACCAGGTAGGCTTCATTGCCAGCGCCGATCTTGCTGCTGACGAGGGTGATGTTTTCGCCGGCATTGACCAGCACGTCGCCGCCCGCCTTCAGCTCGGCGGACTGCTGGCGGACCATGTCGTCCTGGCGCTGGATTTCCTTGCCGCCGCCTTTGTAGTCGCTGTTGCTGTGCGTTTCGTTCGCGGCGGCGCTGATCAGCACATCGCGACCGGCGCTGACGGTCAGGTCTCGGCCCGCCTCGACCCGGCTGGCCACGACATTGACGTCACGACCGGCGTTCACTTGCAGGTCCCCGCCCACCTGCACGTCGCTGCCGTGCTGGGTGACCTCGCTGATATTGCCGGTGACCCGACGGCTCTTGAAGTCGGCGCTGTCGACTTCCTGCGCGGACACGATGCTCAGGTCACGCCCAGCCTGCAATGCCGCGTCGCCCCCGGCCTGGATCACGCTGCCGGTGCTGACCAGGTCGCGCCCGGCGATGATGCCCAGCTCACCGCGCGATTCGATGCGTGCGGCGTTGTTGGCAATTTCCTTGTGGATGCGGTCGTTGACGCTGCGGGTATCGACCGAGGTGATGGTGCGCTCGTTGATGACGTCGCCGGTCAGGGCCGAAAGATTGACGTCGCCACCGCTGATGATGCCACCAGCGGCATTGCGGATGCTGTCCATCGCCAGCAGGTCGAGCCGCTTGCTGGCTTCGATCAGGCCAGTGTTGTCGAGGTGGGTGGCCGTGGCCGAGAGGTTGCCACTGGCGCGCAAGGTACCTTGGTTGCTCAGATCGCCGCCGCTGATCAAGGCCACATCATTGCCCATGATCAACGCGCCGTTGGGGGCCAAGCGGCCATCGGCCTGGGCCAGGTAGAGCACCGGCACCAGGACCTTTTCGCCGTTGACCACCGCCTCTTCGAGCCAGACGATGTCGTGGGTCAGTGCGGCGACCTGTTCGGCGGTCAGGCCGACGCCCACCTTCAGCTGAACGCGGTCTTTGTAGGCAATGGCGTTGTCCATCAGGTACTTGAACAGGGCTTCATCGTTGGCTATGCCATCGATGTAACGCTGGCCGGTACGTGCCACCACGGCCTGTTGGATCAGGCGCTGTTCATAGAGGCCATCACCCAGGCGCTTCTGCGCCTTGTCCGGGTCGTAGCCGACCCGGTCGAGCAGATAGTCCGAGCCCAGGAAACGCTTGAGCTTCGTCAGCTCAGGGTTGGTTTCGATCAGGTATTTGTGGCTGTTGTCCGGGGCAGCCGTGTTGGGCACGCCCTGTACACGCGGCACGCTCAAGGTAGAACCGGACACCGCATTGGCGCTTTGCCCGGCGACGATGAGCCCGCCTGTGCCTTGTGCGCTGCCACCGGCACCGCTCTGGCCACTGAGGCGGAACAGGCCGTTTTCACCTTGAGGCAGGGTGAAGCTCGGCAGGCTGATGGGGTTGACCTGGCGCTGTACCAGGTCCGGCGGCAATTGCGAGGTGACTGCGAACTGGCCGGTAGTCGCACCGTTGGCCGTGTTGACGTTGCGCTTGCTGATGGGCTGGGAGCCGGCATTGCGACGCACCACACTGTTGTCGAACTGGTCGCTGGCATTGATGTTGACGTTGCCGGCGGCCTGAAGCACGGCGTTGGCGACTGGTGTGCCCGACACTTGTACTTCTGCCGTTGCAAGGCCATGGAAGTTATGCGCGGGGTAACCGCCGGACTCGAAGACCTGCTGACGCGTCAAGGCACCAGGGTTGTAGTCCGGCGAGGCGGGATCGTTGTAGCGGTTGTACAGGTCCTTGTTGGCCCTGAATGTCCAGTAATAGGAATCGGTGCGGGTATAGAAAGACCCGTCCAGGTGCTTCTCGACGCCTCCCGCCGCTCCTTGGTTACGGAAGGTGGCAGCATGGATATCGATGTTGCCGCCCGACGCGATGCTGCTGTAGAGGTTATCGAACGCGCCACCGCGGAACCGGAAGTCACCACCGGCGGTGATGCTCGCCTGGGGTGAATCGTGCGTGACGACGTCCTCGTAGCGCTCCCAGGACTGGAACTTGAACTCACAGCCCTTACCGTCGCAGACGTCGTCAGCGAACATTCGGATGTTGCCGGCGACCAACTGCTGGCCGATCTGGAAATCGTCGTCACGGCGATTGTCGAAGTCCTGCACCAACAGCGTCATGGCGCCGGCGCTTTCGAAACTGCCGGAAACGTTCTGGACGCTGCTCGCCCAGCCTTGCTGGTCATTGGCGGCGATATGCAGACTGCCCAGGCTGTAGACATCGGCATAGCGGTTGTTGAAGTTCCCGACGCGCAACTGCATGTCGCCGCCGCTGAAGATCAATCCGTTTTCGTTGAGCAGGGTCGCGGCGGTCAGGTGCAGATCATCCGCACTGCCCAACGTGCCGTAGTTGTTCAGCGTGGCGGCGCTGACACGCAGGTCTTGGGTCGACGTCAACCGCCCTCTGTTTTCGACCAGGCCGGTGCTGGTAACGCTGGTGGTGCCTCCCCCGATAATGCTGCCTGCCTGGCCAAGCGTGATGGAACCGGTGCGCAACGTGAGGTTGCCCACGCTGCTCAGGCGTGCGCTGCTCCCGTAGTTACCCGTCAAGGTGAGGTCGAGGCTGCCATCGCTGGCAATCAGCCCGCTGTTGCTCCAGTTGCCGCCGCTGCCGGTCAAGCGCTGCACTGCGAGCAACTGACCATTGGCGCCCTGATTGAGTTGGCCAATCGTCAGGTTGAGATTACGCGCCTGGATGATGGCGTTGTTGGTCCAGGCGGAAGCTTGATAACTGAGGTCGCCATTGGTCGTGAAGCTGCCCCCGGCCAGGCCGGCCTGGGCCAGGTTGATGCCGAAATTGCCGGTGCCGACATGCAGCACGGTACCCGCAGTGTTCTGCAAAGTGCCTGCGCGAAGGTCGAGGTTTTGGGCCGCCGTCTCGATTCGACCGAGTCGGTTGTTCAACAGACCGGATGCAGCTAAAAGCGTGGTACCTGTCTGGCCCAGCGCGCGAATGGCGCCGGAGGTGTTGTCGATACTGGCAGCTGACAACGTCACCGGCCCGCTGCTTTCGATCAAACCGTATTGGTTGCTCAAGGCGCCTTGCAGGCTGAAGTCGATACTCGCGGCACCGACCTTGCCGCCCAGGCCGGCACTGCTGCCCTGGTTCAACAGTTGATTGGCGCGTACGTGCAGCAGCTCGCTGGCATACAGCCCACCGCCACGGTTATCGAGTTCGCCGGTAACGATGCGGCTTTCACCGTCGATCGCCGAGAGGTGGCCTTTGCGGTTATCGATGGCCGCCGTCGCTTGCACATCGAGCGATTGCGCCTGGGTCGTGCCTGCGTTGTTGCCGAACCAGTCGGTGACCAGTTTCAGCCAGCCCGCACTGCTGAGAACACCGCCGCTGCCGTTGTCCAACCGGGTGCTTTGCAAATCCAGATTGCCGGCCTGGCTGGTGATGTGCCCGCCCTGGTTGTTGGCCACCTCCTGGATGCGCAAGGTCGTGTCGAGCTGCCCTCGCAGGGTGCCGTCGACGTTGTCCAGGTCAGAAGCCGCGATCTCCAGCGTTCCCGCCTTGCTGTAGATCAGGCCACCCTGACGGTTGACCAGGGCCTCGGTCAGCGTCAGGTCTAGTGCATCCTGACTGGCGATGGTGCCAGTTGCACTGTTGTCGAAGCGCCCGGCGAGGATGTGAAGCAGCCCTTGGCTGACCAGTTGCCCACCACGGTTGTCGACGGACCTGGCAGTCAGATCCAGCGGTCCGGCGCTGGCCAATGTGCTGCCCGCCCCGATGTTGAGTAGCGCACCGAGCAAGCCAAGGCGCAAATCACCATCACTGACCAGGCGGCCACCGCTGTTGTCGAGGCTGGCGGTGTCGAGCTTGACCCCGTTCGCGGTGATCTGCCCGCCGCGGTTATCCCAGGCCTTGCCACTGCCGACCAGGGTGCCGTGGGCGCTGAGCAGCCCGCCACTGCGGTTGTCAAGATTACCGGCCAGCTTCAGGCCAAGATTGCCCTGAGTTGAGAGGATGCCACTGGTGTTATTCAGGCTTGCGGCGTCGAGCGTGATATCGCCCCGGCTGACCAGCGCACCCTTGCCATGGTTGTCCAGCGCACCGCTCAACGTCAGGCCAAGTGCACCCTCGCGGCTGGAAAGCGTGCCGCCTGCGCTGTTGTCCAGGCTGACGCCTTCGACGGTCAGCCCCTGCCAGCCAGACATCAACCCTTGGTTGGCATTGCGCAAGGTGGCCGCCTGCAGGCCGAGCTGGCCTGCGCTGATGATCCGCCCTTGATCGCCGTTCTCGAGCGTGCCGCGGGCGACGAGGTCAAAGCTTTGCTTGCTGGAAACCTCGCCACCCCGGTTGTCGAAGTTACCCAGCCCTTTGATCTGCAGCAGGCCGCCTGCGCTGAGCAAGCTGGCGCGATTGTCGAAATCGCCCGGCTGAGCGCCCGTCCCCAGTTCGATCAGGACGTTGCCTTCACCAATCAGTCGCGCCTGTTGCTGAACCAGGCGGGCAACCGTCAACTGCAGGTTCTGCTTGGCAGAGACCTCACCACCGCCTAGGGATTCGAACTGCCCGGCCCGAAGCGTGAGTGCGCCCTGACTGGTGATCAGACCGCCGGATGTGCCACTGGCGTTGCTGCCATTGAGGACATTGCCGGTGGTCAGGTCGAGCCCCTGGCCGGCGCTGATCACACCGTCGCGGTTGTCGAGATTGCCCGAGGTGCCCGTCAGTCGCCCTTGGGCGATCAGGCGTCCATCGCGGTTGTCGGTCGCGCCGAGGGCAAGGGTTAGGTTGCCGTCGCTGGCAAGGCTGCCACCCTGACTGTTGTTCAACGCGCCAAGGTCGAGCTGCACGTCACCCAGGCTGCTGATCACGCCGAGGGCACTGTTGTTCAGGTGTGTGCCAGAGATGCTGACGCCGGCATCGCCGACCATCAGGCCACCGCGATTGTCCAGGCTGGGGCCCTGCACCTCGAGCGTGCCCTTGGCCGAAAGCAGGCCGTCTGCCTGGTTATCGAGCGTCTGTTTCACGCGCGCCTGAAGGGTGCCGTTACTGACGAGGTTGCCCTTGCCACTGTTGTCCAGCCGCTCAAGTTCGAACGTCAGCGACTGCTCGGCCGAGAACAAACCAAGCTGATTGATCACCTCGCCGCCCGCTACATTCACGCGATTGGCGATGGCCTTGCCCTCGCGGTTATCCAGCCGCGTGGCGCTGATACCGAGCTGAGCGTCTGCGACAAGGCGGCCCTTGCGGTTATCGAGCGTTCTGGCTGTTAGCTGGGCATCGGCCCCTTTGAGCGTGCCGCCCTGGTTGTCCAGGGTGCCTGCCTTCACCTGCAGGTTGCGGCTGGCCACCACACTGGCGCTGTTGCGCAGATCCTGCGCCGTCAGCGTTACATCGCCCTGGGTGTTGCGACTGTTGTCTGCATTGACCCCAGCCTCGACGATACCGCTGTTAACGAGCTGCGCGCCGCTGAGCTGGACATGCCGCCCGGCTGCCACGCTCTGGTTGTTGCTCAATTGGCCGCGAGCGCTCAGCTCAGCGGTACCAGCGGCATACACAGGGCCATCGACGGTGACCTGCTGAGCCTTGGCGCGCAGATCGCCTGCGCCGCTGACCTGAGCCATGCGCAATTGCCCATTGGCGTCCAGCTGGATATCGCCACCGCTGGCGATCAGCTTGCCATCAAGCTTTACACCCACTCCAGCTTCTGTACCCACCAGCTTGATCGACCCGGCGTACATGCCGCCCAACGCCGAAGAGTCGATGGCCAGCTCTGGTTTGGCGCTGCCGTTGTCAGTGCGAGCAGTGGCAGCCAGTGTGCGGGCGTCGACATCGTTGCGCCCGGCGACGATGGTCAGCTCGCGGGCCTGGATCTGGGCGTTGATCTTCGCGCTGCGGGTGATGATCTCGAAGCTATCGACGTTGGTGGCGTTGAGCCCCGCCCCTTCGATGATTACTTGGCCTTGGTCGACCTGGTGACGGGCCAACTGGCCATTCTCGATCACCGGTCGCCCCGTGCTCAGCGTGGCCCGGGGCGTGTTGATGAAGCCGCAACCGTCACAGGTGATGCCGTGGGGGTTGGCGACGATGACGTGTGCCCGTTGCCCTGCAACTTCGGTGTAGCCGCGCAACTGGCTGGGGTTGGTACCGTTGACTTCGTTGAGGATGGTAGTAGCGGCGCTGCCCTTCAGATTGGGATTGCCGAGGACGATGCCACCCAACTGGGTCGCCTGGGTCCGCCCGGTGGCATTGTTGAGGATGACGCCCTGCTTACCGACGTTGTAATCACTGAAGCGGTTGTGCGAGAGCCCGCTGCCGTTGGGCGCGGCGATGTTGACGATCGGTACGCCGTTGCCCGCCCGATCAAGGCTCGTCCCCGGCGCACTGACCACGATACCTTCACCCGCCTGGGCCCATAACGGCTGCCAGAAGATGGCATTGGCCAATATGAAGGCCAAGCCACGCTTGGGCAATCCGCAAAAGCGCTCACGGGGTTGAATGCTGGCCGAGCGTTGGCGGGCCAGGAAGGCGAATAGGCGAACGTCCATGTGTGCTCTCGTGAATCAGGTGTCAGATGAACAGGTCCAGGCGCAAATACACCGGGTGTTCCTTGTCGGGCAGCGCATCGGGACGCTCCAGGCTGCGGGCGAAGGTCACGCTCGCCGCGAGGTGCTCACCCCGGGCGAACAACTCCAGCGAGTGGCTGCTGGCACGCCCATGGAAGTCGCCGTTGTAGCGGTCATTGCGGATCACACCCAAGTCGTAACCCAGGCCCATGCCGTACTCGGCGACGATCGGCCGCAAGGAGGGCCAGGTGACCGGTCGACTCCAGCGCAGATCGTTGCGCCAGTAACCACCGCTGTCGCCGGACAGCGACTGGTCCTTGAACCCCCGAATCGAAGCCAAGCCCCCTAAACTGATACGTTGCGAGCTGAACAGCACATCCTCGCTGCGCTGGCCGTTGGCCAGGCTACTGAAGCTCAGGCGCTCGCCTAGCAGCTCGAAGCCTTGGATGAAGCTGAGGGTCGCGCTGTATTTGCGATAACGCGCCACTGGTTCGCCGGGCCGCGGATGACCATTGTCCTGGGCATCGAAAGCACCGATGCCCTGCTGAATACCGAGATCGAAGTTGACGAAAGCCCGACCCAGGCGGCGGCCATGGTTGATGCCGAACTGCGCCTCGCTGAGGCGATTGCTGCTCGCGTTCAGGCGGGTATCTTCGATGTAGTTGTTGGTACGCAGGTGGGCGAGCCCAGCGTTCAAAGCGGTCTTGCTGACTGCGTCGCGGTGCACAACGCGCTCGGCGCGCAGTTGGTGGTTCTGGTTGTCACCGGTCTGCTTGAAGGCAAAGCCGTTGGCCCGCGCTGTCGAGCGGTATTCGCTTTCGCTGTAGCTGTAGCTGAAGTTCCACCAGCCCCATGGCAGGTTGTAGTACAGCACGCGGTTGTTCGACCCTTGCGTGTGGTCGCTGACCACATCATGGCCCCCACGCAGCACCAGTTGGTCGGCCAGGCCAAGCGGGCTGTCCCATTCAAAACCCACATTGGCTTGCTGCTCGCCTGTGCTGCGTTGGCCTTCATTGTTGCGCGACAGCGAGGCACGCCAAGGCTTTTGCGGAGTATTGCGCACCAGCACCCGGCTACCGCCGACCGCTTCGCCTGGGGTCAGCTCCATCTTCGCCTGGTTCGACGGCAAACGATTGAGCTGGTCGACCATCTGCTCGATCTCTCGCAGATTGAGCAACTGGCCCGCCGAACCGGGAAAGGCCATGGCCAGCTCACGTTCGGACAGACCACTGCTGTCGTCGGGGCGAAAACTTTCCAGACGCCCTTCCACGACCACCACCTGCAAATGGCCTGACGAAAGATCCTGTTGCGGCAAGTACGCACGACTGGTGACCAAGCCGCGCGCCAAGTACTGGTCGGTGATGGCCTTGAGCAAAGCGTTGAGCTGGGATACGCCCAGGCATTGGCCGATGAAAGGCTTGAGCAGTGCCTGACGGTCACTGGCCGACAGGCTGTCGGCGCCTTTGAGTTCGATGGTGCTGATGTCGAAGCAGCGCACGTCTTCCGGACGCTGGGAGGGTGCGGGCTGGGCAGCCTTACCCGGCAAAGAACGCAGCTCCTCGAGTCGGCGCTGTTGTTCTTCGAGCAGGCGGTTCTGCCGTTCACGGATCAAATCCTGGTCGCCCGGCGAAGCCCACACGGAGCTGACGACACTGCCAAACACGACGCACAAGACAAACCCTTGCGCGGTAAGCTGACCGCACTTCATTGACGCTTCCCTGAGTCATAGAAAATCGGGGAGCGATGTTATTTAGGTGTCACATTAGCGTCAATTTAACACCGCCCTTTTGGCGGTAAGACGGTTCTGAAATTCGGATAAGCGACTACAACGCACCAAGAGCTGGTGCGGATAAATACGGCGCTGCATCCTCCCAGCTACGAAGCAGAGCAAATGCCAAGCATTCGACCGAGAATGCAAAAAGCCCCTGAAACTTTCGTTTCAGGGGCCTTTCATGTATGGCGGAGAGATAGGGATTTGAACCCTAGGTACCCGCGAAGGTACAACGGATTTCGAATCCGTCCCGTTCGACCACTCCGGCATCTCTCCAGTGGCGCGCATCATACCAGCGATTTCGCGAAAGGCAAACCCTTCTTTGAAAAAAATCCGCGTGGTATCAGGCGCTTGCGTGAACGTGTCGCTTAGAGCGGCACGCCCAGACGCTTGGCCACTTCCTCATAGGCTTCGATGACATCACCGAGGCCCTGACGGAAGCGGTCCTTGTCCATTTTCTTGCGGGTTTCCTTGTCCCACAGACGGCAGCCGTCCGGGCTGAACTCGTCGCCCAGGACGATCTGGCCGTGGAAGACACCGAACTCCAGCTTGAAGTCCACCAGCAGCAGGCCGGCGTCATCGAACAGCTTGCTCAGCACTTCGTTGACCTTCAGCGACAGCTGCTTCATGGTCGCCAGTTGCTCGGCGGTGCCCCAGCCGAAGGCGACGACGTGGGATTCGTTGATGAAGGGGTCGCCCTTCTCGTCGTTCTTCAGGAACAGTTCGAAAGTCGACGGCTCCAGCTTGATGCCTTCCTCCACGCCCAGGCGCTTGACCAGGCTGCCGGCGGCATAGTTACGCACCACGCATTCGACCGGGATCATGTCCAGCTTCTTGACCAGGCACTCGTTGTCGCCGAGCAGCTTGTCGAACTGGGTCGGAATGCCGGCTTCTTCCAGCTTTTGCATGATGAAGGCGTTGAACTTGTTGTTCACCATGCCTTTGCGATCGAGCTGTTCGATACGCTTGCCGTCGAACGCCGAAGTGTCGTTACGGAACAGCAGGATCAAGCGGTCGGCGTCGTCGGTCTTGTAAACCGATTTGGCCTTGCCGCGGTAGAGTTCTTCGCGTTTTTCCATGATGGGCTCCGCTTGCTTGAGTGGGTGGGCTAGGCGATTTCGCGCCAGTCGAGCCCATGTTCCTGATTCGCCACCTGGAGCCAGTCCGGGTCGCACCCCAAGGTGTCGACGAAGCACTGGCGGGCCAGTTGTGGCCGGTTATTCTTGCTGCTGAGGTGGGCCAGCACCAGGTGCTGCAGATGTTTCCAGCCCAGCTCGGCCACCAGGCTCGCGGCCTGGTGGTTGTTCAAATGTCCCTGGCTGCCGCCGACCCTGAGCTTCAGGAAGTGCGGGTAGTGCCCGCGCGCCAACATGTCACGACAGTGGTTGGCTTCGATCAGCAGGGCGTCCAGGCCTTGGTAGCGCTCCAACAGATGCATGTCGTAGGAACCAAGGTCCGTGAGCATGCCGAAACGTCGACGCCCATCACTGACCACATACTGCAACGGCTCGAGCGCGTCATGTTCGACCCGCGCCGCGCTCACTTCCAAAGCGCCGATACGCAGGCTGTCGCCACACCGGAGCAGACCACTGGCAGGCACCGGCTTGCGCATGCCACGCAGGGTCCCCTCGCTGAGATAGACCGGTACATTGTAGCGCCGAGCCAGCAACCCCACCCCATGCACATGGTCGGCATGTTCGTGGGTCACCAGCACGGCGCTCAGTTGTGCCGCGGACACCCCGAGCAACGCCAGGCGTCGCTCGGTCTCCCGCAGGGAAAAGCCGCAGTCGACCAGGATGAACGTGTCACCACTGGCGATCAGCGTGCCGTTTCCCTGGCTACCGCTTCCAAGTACCGCGAAACGCACTTAGCCCAGGTGGTCCTGAATCATGCTCAGCACGCGGCGGGCCACATCGGCCGGCGCCACGGTGTTGATGTTCTTCTCGACAGTGACCTGCACGCTTTCGCCAACCTTGCTCAGACGGACCTGATAACGCTCGGCGCGAGCCTCACGCTCTTCCTTGCTCGGCTCGCTGCCGAACAAGCGACCGAAGAAGCCAGGCTGGTCCTGTTTGTCGTCGGGTTTCTCGGACAGGTTGATGTAGTAAAGGCCCAGACTGCGGTTGATGTCCTCGACACGCCATTCGCCCTGCTCCAGGGCGCGGCCCACGCTGGACCAGGCGCGATCCAGATCGGCGCCCAGATAAAGTACTGGGTTGCCGCTGCCGTCTTCGGCCAGGCTGACGCGGCTTGGCGCGTCGAAGTCGCGGGCGGCGAGCAGCGAGACCGAACCGCCCTTCTCGGCGCTGCGGTTCATGCTGGCCAGCATTTCGTCGACCAACAGGGCGTCAGCGCCGGTATTGGTGGAGCTGGAGGGGAAATCAGGTTCGGCGGTGCTGCCGGCCGGACGCTCGACGCTGACGACATACACTTCGGAGGTGTTGCGCTGCACGCCTGGCTCCATGCGCACACGGACACGTACTTCGCTGTCCGGGCTGCTGGAGGAGCTGGCAAGACGTTGACCCAGGGACGCGGAGAGCTCGTCGAAACGCTGCCAGGTGGTGTTGAATTCACCGGTCTGCGGACGCTCCTCGGCGATGCGGAAGCCGTTGTCCTCGAAGAACTGGCGCGCCACCGGCCAGACTTCCGCCGGGGAGCGCTGGGCCAGCACCCAACGGCTGCTGCCGCTGCGCTGCAGGGTGAAATCGCTTGCCTCGGCCGTGGCGGTCAACGGCTGTGGACGGGGCACCTCGAACTCGCCGGTGGCACGATCGTCGGCGACGTTACGCGGGATCGGCAACAGCGGATCCAGGCGCTTGGGGTTGCTGGCGTCCGGCGGCAACTGCATCGGCGCAGTCGGGTGCGCCTGCAGGTAATCGCTGCCGCGGTCGCGGAAATAGCCGTCCTCGCCCCACAGCCAGCCGCAACCGCTGGTGCTGGAAATGATCAGGGCAAGGGTGGAGAGACCAGCCAGTCGCTTCATGCGGGGTACTTCCTCGATTAAACCAGTACGCCGGACTGGCGCAGGGCCGCACGGACTTTTTCGTGGCAGCCTTCGCTCAGCCAGGTGAGCGGCAGGCGGATGCCTTTTTGCATCAGGCCCATTTCCACCAGCGCCCACTTCACCGGAATCGGGTTGGCTTCGCAGAACAGGTCCTTGTGCAGCGGCATGAGTTTTTCGTTGATTGCGCGGGCCTTCTCGGCATTGCCCTCAAGGGCGGCCTCGCACAGATCGGCCATTTCGCGCGGGGCGACGTTGGCAGTGACGGAGATGTTGCCCTTGCCGCCCATCAGGATCAGCTCGACGGCGGTCGGATCGTCGCCGGACAGGACGATGAAGTCCTTGTCGACGCCGTCGAGGATGGCCTTGGCGCGCACCAGGTCGCCGGTGGCTTCCTTGATGCCGATGATGTTCTTGACCTTCGACAGGCGGATGACGGTCTCGGCCTGCATGTCGCAGGAGGTGCGGCCGGGTACGTTGTAGAGGATCTGCGGGATGTCGACGGCTTCGGCGATGTGCTTGAAGTGCTGGTACAGGCCTTCCTGGGTCGGCTTGTTGTAGTACGGCACGACGAGCAGGCAGGCGTCGGCGCCTGCGTTCTTCGCGTTCTGGGTCAGGTGGACGGCTTCGGCAGTGGAGTTGGCGCCGGTACCGGCAATGACTGGGATACGGTGGTTGCTGCGCTTGACGCGTTCGACCACATGCTTGATGACCAGGATGTGCTCCTCGACATCCAGCGTGGCGGACTCACCGGTGGTGCCGACAGCGACGATCGCGTGAGTGCCTTTTTCCAGGTGGAAGTCTACAAGTTTGTCGAGGCTGTCCCAATCAAGACGCCCTTGTGCATCCATGGGAGTGACCAATGCCACCATACTGCCCACAATCATGTAACTGCTCCTGCCGGAAAAAGAGAGCGGTAATGGTACTGGCGCCATCGGCCTTGCACAAGCGAAGCAGGCGGGTGGAGCATTCCCCTTCGCGCTGCTTTTCGCTACCCTTCTCCCTTTGATCGGCACAGCGTGGCCCGCCGGGCCGTCGACAATGCTCCGCGGCTCCGCGCCAGCGTCCACGACCTCGAATGCGAGCCCGGGGCCCTGCCGACAGGAGGCTTATGCCTGTCCTGTGCCGACCGCTCATCGCTTTAGGAATGCTGCATGTCCACCCCCACTGTCCGCGAACAATTCCTTGTCATCAGTGCCTTGGGTCCCAACCCCATGGAGCTGGCCAACGTTCTCAGCCGCGCCGCCTTCGACAATCGCTGCGCGGTGATCACTTCGCGCCTGACCCGCCATGGCGAGACCAGTGCCCTGGTCTTGCAGGTCGGTGGCAGCTGGGATGCCCTGGCGCGCCTGGAGGCGGTACTGCCAGGCTTGGGCAAGAAGCACGGCCTGACCCTCGACGTAGTGCGCAGCGCCGATCAGGAAGTACGCCCCCAAGCCCTGCCCTACGTGGCCTATGTCAGCGCCGCCTATCGCCCGGATATCGTCAGCGAGCTGTGCCAGTTCTTCCTCGATCACCGCGTCGAGCTCGAGAGCATGACCTGCGACACCTACCTGGCCCCGCAGACCGGCAGCAGCATGCTCAATGCCCAGTTCACCGTGATCTTGCCGGCCGGTACCCAGATCAGCTGGTTGCGCGACCAGTTCCTGGACTTCGCCGACGCCCTGAACCTGGATGCGCTGATCGAACCCTGGCGCCCACAGAATCCCATGTAAGGAAGCCCACCATGGCCGTAGCACTCGACCAACCCGTCGCCGATTTCCAGGCCCAGGCCACCAGCGGCCAGTCCGTTAGCCTGGCCGACCTCAAGGGCCAGCAAGTGGTGCTGTATTTCTACCCCAAGGACAGCACCCCGGGCTGCACCACCGAAGGCCAGGGTTTCCGCGACCAGCACGAAGCCTTCCGCGCCGCCAACACAGTGGTGTTCGGCGTCTCCCGCGATGGCATCAAGTCCCACGAGAACTTCAAGGCCAAGCAGGGCTTTCCGTTCGAGCTGATCAGCGACAAGGACGAGGCCCTGTGCCAGCTGTTCGACGTGATCAAGCTCAAGAAGCTGTACGGCAAGGAATACATGGGCGTGGACCGCAGCACCTTCCTGATCGACAAGAACGGCGTGCTACGCCAGGAATGGCGCGCAGTGAAGGTGCCCGGACATGTGGATGCGGTGCTGGCAGCCGCCCAGGCGCTGAACAAGCCCTGATATGAGCGCTCACCTCTTCGCGGCTGAACCCGCGAAGAGGTGAGCAGTTACAATATGGGCGCCACTGAAGGCTCGTGCCTTGGCCAGGCATCGAGCACGGCCTTGAACAGTGTTGCCAGCGGGATCGCGAAGAAGATCCCCCAGAACCCCCACAGCCCGCCAAACAACAGTACTGCGCAGATGATCGCCACCGGGTGCAGGCTGACTGCCTCGGAGAACAGCAGCGGCACCAGCACGTTGCCATCGAGCGCCTGGATGATCGCGTACACCGCCATCAGATAGATGAACTGGTCGCCCCAGCCCCATTGGAACAACGCGATCAAAGTCACCGGCACGGTCACCACCACCGCTCCCACATAGGGCACCACCACCGACAACCCCACCAGCAAGGCCAGCAGCGCCGCATAGTTGAGCCCCAGGCTAATGAAGGCGATATACGTGGCAATGCCGCAGATCAGGATCTCGATACCTTTGCCGCGGATATAATTGGCGATCTGCCGGTTCATTTCATCGCCTACACGATTGAGCAGCGTACGCTGACGTGGCAGGTAGCCACCAACCCAATGGGCGATCAGCTCACGATCCTTGAGGAAGAAGAACACCAGGATCGGCACCAGCACCAGGTAGATCATCGCATTGACCAACAGCGGCAGGCTGGACAGGGAGAACGTCAGCGCCCACTGGCCGAACTTGCCGATCTCACCACGCACCGACTCGATGGCGCGCAGCACTTGTTCATCGGAGACCAGGTGCGGATAACGCTCTGGCAGCAACAGCAGCAGCGACTGCCACTTACCCAGCATGCCCGGCAGCTCGTTGAACAGCGTGATCAACTGGTGCCAGAGCAACGGAACCAGCACCAGCAGGAACACCGCCAGTGCCCCCATGAACAACGCGAACACCAGCCACACCGCCAGCCGGGTGGGAACGTGCAAACGCTCCAAGGCATTGACCAGGCCCTGCATGAGAAACGCCAGGACCATCCCGGCCAGCACCGGTGCGAGCATGCCGCCCAGGGTCAGCACTGCAGTGAAAGCCAGGAACAGCAGCACTGCCAACACCACCGCCTCCTCATCGGAGAAGTAGCGCTGCATCCAGTCTCGAAGCACTTTGAACATTAATGATCCTTGGGATAAGACTCAGGCCTTGCGCAGCCAGTAGGTGTAGACACCGGCCTCGGCGGTTTCACGAAGCAGCGTATGACCGGCGAGCTGGGCAAAAGTGCGGAAGTCGCGCTGGGAGCCGGCGTCGGTGGCGATCACCTTCAGTACCGCGCCGCTGGCCAGCCGATTGAGCTCCATCTTTGCCTTGAGCAAAGGCAAGGGGCAATTGAGCCCACTGGCATCGAGTTCGGCATCGCAGGTGGGGGTGTCGATCATCCGGGCATCTCCTGGCGGGGCATCAGCATTGCAGACAAGTTCGCTAGGATAACGCCACTGGTCGCCAACGTGTGAGCCAGCTACAGTAAGGCTCTTTGATCGATGCGAGCTTCATGCATGAATCTACTGCGCCCCACCCTGTTGACGCTGGCCTGCCTGATGGCCCTTCCCGGTCATGCCGACGACCTGCCGTCACTGGGCGACGCCAGTTCCGCGATCGTCTCGCCGCAGCAGGAGCACCAACTGGGCCGGGCCTGGCTTAGCCTGCTGCGCGGCCAGGTCAACCAGCTGAACGATCCGCAGCTCAAGGACTACGTCGAGACCAGCGTCTACAAGCTGGCCGAAACCAGCCAACTGCAGGACCGCCGCCTGGAGTTCATCCTCATCGACAGCCGTGAGCTCAACGCTTTCGCCGCCCCCGGCGGGATCGTCGGGGTCAACGGCGGCCTGTTCCTCAACGCCCAGACCGAAGGCGAGTACGCCTCGGTCCTGGCCCACGAACTGGCGCACTTGTCCCAGCGCCACTTCGCCCGGGGCGTCGAGGCTCAGCAGCGCATGCAACTGCCCATGATGGCCGCGCTGCTGGCCGGTATCGTGCTGGCGGCCGGTGGTGGTGGCGACGCCGGCATCGGCGTGATCGCCGGCACCCAGGCCGCAGCGATCCAGGAACAGCGCCGCTTCTCTCGACAGAACGAACAGGAAGCCGACCGCATCGGTATCCTCAACCTGGAAAAAGCCGGTTACGACCCCCGCAACATGCCCAGCATGTTCGAGCGCCTGGCCCGCCAGTATCGCTATGACGCCAAGCCCCCGGAATTCCTGCTCACCCACCCGGTCACCGAATCGCGTATCGCCGACACCCGCAACCGCGCTGAACAAGCGCCCAAAGGCGGGGTCGAGGACAGCGCGCGCTACCAGCTGATCCGCGCCCGCGTCGCGCTGATCTACGAAGGCACACCAGGCCTGGCGGCCAAGCGCTTCCGTGCCCAGCTAGACGAAGACCCCACCCTGGATGCCGCGCGCTATGGCCTGGCCATCGCCCAGATCAAGGGCGGCCAGCTCAACGAAGCGCGGGCCAACCTGCAGCCGCTGCTGGCCAAGGCGCCCAACGACATCACCTACAACTTGGCGCAGATCGACCTGGACATCACCAACAACCGCCTGGCCGACGCCCAACAGCGGGCCGAGCGCCTGCGCGCGCTGTACCCGAGCAGCTACCCGCTACAACAGATACGGGCCGACCTTCTGATCAAGCAGAATCGCCCCGCCGAGGCGGAAAAGGTATTGGATGATCTGATCAAACGCCGACCGGACGATCCGGACGTGTGGTACGACGTCGCCGAGGTGCGCGGATTGTCAGGCAACACTATTGGCCTGCACCGGGCACGTGCCGAGTACTTCACCTTGGTCGGCGACTTCGACCAAGCCATCCAGCAACTGGACTACGCCAAGCGCCGCGCAGGCAGCAATTTCCCACTGGCCTCGCAGATCGATCAGCGCCAGCGGGAAATCATGGAACAGCAACGGATGGTCAAGGAGATGATGGGCCGCTAAGGCCAAGGGGGCGCTTTGCGCCCCAGGGCAATGTGGGTCAGGCGTTGCCGGAAAGCTTCAAGCGCGCTGCCTGGGTGAAATCAAGCATGCGATTGAGCGGTTTGATCGCTTTGGGCACAAGCGCAGGATCCACGAAGATCTCGTTGCTGCCCTTGCGCAGGCAGTCGAGGGTGCGCTCCAGGGTGTTCATGGCCATCCACGGGCAATGGGCACAGCTACGGCAGGCCGCACCGTTACCCGCGGTGGGCGCTTCGACGAACTCCTTGTCCGGGCACAGCTGCTGCATCTTGTAGAAGATGCCGCGGTCGGTGGCGACGATGAACGTCTTGTTCGGCAGCGTCTGGGCTGCCTTGATCAGCTGGCTGGTAGAGCCCACCGCGTCGGCCAGTTCGATCACCGCCTCCGGCGATTCCGGATGGACCAGGATCGCCGCGTCCGGATACAGCGCCTTCATGTCGGCCAACTGGCGCGACTTGAATTCCTCATGCACGATGCAAGCGCCATCCCACAGCAGCATGTCGGCACCTGTTTGCTTCTGGATGTAGCGCCCCAGGTGCTGGTCCGGCCCCCAGATGATCGTCTCGCCGTTGTCCATCAGGCTCTCTACGATCTCCAGCGCGCAGCTGGAAGTCACCACCCAGTCTGCCCGCGCCTTCACCGCCGCCGAAGTATTGGCGTAGACCACCACGGTGCGCTCCGGGTGCTGGTCGCAGAAGGCCGAAAACTCCTCCACCGGGCATCCCAGGTCAAGGGAGCAGGTCGCTTCCAGCGTCGGCATCAGCACGCGTTTTTCCGGGGTGAGGATCTTCGCGGTCTCACCCATGAAACGCACGCCTGCCACTACCACGGTACTGGCGGGATGGTTCTTGCCGAAGCGAGCCATTTCCAGGGAGTCGGACACACAGCCGCCCGTTTCCTCGGCCAGCGCCTGGATCACCGGGTCGCAATAGTAATGGGCCACCAGCACGGCGTTCTGGGCCTTGAGCTCGGCAGCGATGGCCGCACGGTAATCGGCCTCCTGCTCGGGCGTCAGCGGATTGGGCTGCTTGGCATCAAGATGGGCTTGAACCAACAGGCGTTCGGAAATCTGGGTCATGATCGCTGAACCTGCAGGCGCATGTGCGCGTCAGTCGAGTGTATCACCCGGCCCTGGCAGATCGGCTAAAGGGTGCCGGATGGCCGAGCGACCATCGCGACCCATCTGCGGGCGCGGACTATTATCGGAGGCCGAAGGCTACAGACAATCGCGCCAATTCAAAAGCCTTTTTTACGCCCTCAGGCCAGGGCCGACGGGGTGTCTGCACTGGCCTGGGCGAACGCATCTCACCCTTGTGACGACAGCGCCGCCAGATGAGCGCCCAACAGCACACCGAACTCCGTCAGGGTCATCTTCCTGCCGTTGAAGTCGACGATACCATCGGCATAATTCAGGCTGGAGATCACGTCATCGCCCTGCACAGTTCCCATGCCACTCTGCAACGCCATCATGCCGACCATCTCCCCCGCCTGACGCGACTGCATCGCGATGGCCTGGGCATCCGTCTGGCCGTCCAGCAAGGCCTGCAGGGTCGCCAGATCCCCGAGCATCGGCTTGGAGACGGACAGCTTGCTTTGCAGGCGGCTGACCATCTGCTCGCCTACCTGGGTCGGTGTCAGATCGAACGAGGGCGGATTGGCCAGGTCCACCGCCAGACTGAAACGACTCTCGCCGTTAGCCGTCTTGAATGACAACTCCTCCAACGCGACCTGCGGCTTGGCTGCGAGCATTCTCTGCAAGTCCGCCTGAACCTTCGCCCGCTCTTGCGGCGTCATCTCGAACGAAGGCTGCGCCTCTCCCCGGGCCGCGCTTTGCTGCAGTTGCGGCATGCGGGACTGGTACCAAGCGATCAACCCCTGCATTGCCGGGATGTCTACGGATTTCATGCTCCAGATCATCCGCCCGCTGCCCACCGCGCGTCCGGCGTAGGTAATGTCGGCGACCTTGTACTCCAGGCGTCCGGACAGCTTGTCTTCGCCCTCGGCGTCATAGCGATTGTTCTGCTCCAGGCCTTTGAGCACCAGGACTTCCTGCTTGTCGCCCAAGGTCACTTGGGTTTCGGCCAATGTCATGTCCAGATTGCCGACATAGATCATGTCATGGCCGGTGCCTTTCAGAACGCCAGCGACCTTGAAGCCGTTGAGCAGCACTTTGACCGGGGGCTGGTCGTCACCGACCAGATTCAGCGCCAGTCGCTCGGCCTTGCCGTCGACCCGCATCGATTGGCCGTCACGATCCCCCCGCAGCAGCAGGCGCATGCCAGAGAAATCGAGACTGCTGCCGTCATCTTCGCTGAACTTGACAGGGGCCAGACGGATGTCGCTGGACAAGCTGCCGTCATAGCCCAAGCTGACCTGGCTGGTGATCGGCGCCTGTTCGCCGGCGGCGGTGTACCAAGACGCGGTAACATCGTCCTTGTCCAACTGACTGTTGCTGGTGGCCAGGACCGGCGCCAGATTCAGGGATTTGACCCGCGACCAGGGGAACGGGCCATGTTCGATTCGGTCGGTCACGCCCAAGTCGAAGCTCAGCGGCTCGCCTTCGCCTAGCCAGAGGTCTTTGGCTTTGATCCGGTAGTGCGCGGTACTGGTGAAGAAGTGCTGATCCAACGAGACCAGTTCCAAGGTCATGCTGCCCCCGGTACCGGCGACCGCTTTCTTCAGTTGCTCGTTGCCCAGGGCAATGGAACGCTCCAGCTCTGCGGGCAATTGCTTGCCCGTGTACCAGGCGCCGCCGGCGGTGACGGCGGCGATGACGACGGCCAGGCCGCAGAGAATGCCTACTGATTTCTTCATGAATAAGACCGATTGCTGTCCATAGGAGGCTGATACGCGGCACCCAGCGCCACGCGGGGAGCCAAGATTATCACTGCCCGCAAAGGGACGCCTGGGCGCGCGATCTTTGCATCGCTGCAATGTAAAGTTTTACGAACACAATAATCGACATAGCGACGGTAACATTCCAAAAAACGACCACTCATCTGGATAAACCGTCGATAAACCTTCATCAAAGTTACATCTTGTCACGTTTCACTTGACACCATCCCGCCCTTCGATTTTTATTTTCACCACCCGCCCAGCGCCCCACAAACGAAGAAGAACAGCGCCGCCATCATGACTTCAGTCCGCCCGCCACCTTCGACGTTTTAGGCCCTGCCAGCCCGACACAGGCGTCTCTCGCGCCCATATCCGCTCCGACAAAAAAGGTGAACAACATGGAGCCCACCCGCTCGCTCTTGCCGTGCCTGTCACACACCGTGCCCGCCTCCCAGCCCCAGGAGCGTTGCCAGCATGCAGCCTGACCACAGCACTCACGGCACCGCCCAACTGAGAAAGTCCCTGCGTCTCTGGCACGTGGTCATCATCGGCCTGGCCTACCTCACGCCGATGACCGTGTTCGACACCTTCGGCATCGTCTCCGGCCTCACCGCCGGACATGTCCCAAGCGCCTACATCCTGGCGCTGGCCGGCATTCTGTTCACCGCGCTGAGCTACGGCACGCTGGTGCGCCGCTTCCCGCAATCCGGCTCGGCCTACACCTACACCCAACGCGCCATCAACAAGCACGTGGGCTTCCTGGTGGGCTGGGCCTCGCTGCTGGATTACCTGTTGCTGCCGATGATTAACGCCTTGCTGGCCAAGCTGTACCTCTCGGCGATGTTCCCGGAAGTCCCTGAATGGGTATGGGTCGTGGGGTTCGTCACCCTGATCAGCCTGATCAACATGCGCAGCATCAACTTGGTGGCAAGCTTCAACACCCTGTTCGTCGGCGTGCAGATCGTGATCATGACGGTGTTCGCGTACCTCTGCGTGCGCGGTCTGAGCCAAGGTGAAGGGCTGGGTACCGCCTGGACCCTGCAACCGTTCGCCGACGACCAGACCCACCTCAACGCCTTGGTCGCGGGCGCGACCATCCTGTGCTTCTCGTTCCTGGGGTTCGACGCGGTCTCCACCCTGTCGGAGGAAACCCGCAATCCCGAGAAGGTCATCCCACGCGCGATCTTCCTCGTGGCCCTGATCGGCGGCTTGATGTTCATCCTCATGTCGTTCTTCATCCAGGCGTTCTTCCCGACCATGGAGCGGTTCCACGACCAGGAAGCGGCCCTGCCGGAAATCGCCCTGTACGTCGGCGGCATGCTGTTCCAGTCGATCTTCATCGTCTGCACCGTGATCAACACCATCGCCTCGGGCCTGGCATCGCAAACCAGCGTCTCGCGCCTGCTGTATGTGATGGGCCGCGACAAAGTCATCCCCCAGGGCCTGTTCGCACGCCTGCACCCACGCTACAAGACTCCGGTACTGAACATCGCCGTGGTCGGTCTGATTTCCCTGTCGGCGATCTTCTTCGACTTGGTGACGGCCACCTCGATCATCAACTTCGGCGCGCTGGTAGCCTTCAGCTTCGTCAACCTCTCGGTGATCATCCACTGCTACCTGCGCGAGGGCCTCAACAAGGGGCTGGCGAACAAGCTGAAATACCTGGTGTTGCCAACCATCGGTTTCTGCATCATTGCCATGCTCTGGCTGAACCTGAACGTGGATTCACTGCTGTTCGGCGGCGTCTGGGCCGCGTGCGGCGTGCTATATCTAGCCTGGTTGACCAAGGCGTTCAGGGTCGCGCCGCCGACCTACCTCGCCGAATGAGACTGCCTGTCGACGACGCCCGCGCTTGATCGCGGGCGTTGTCCTTGATGAGAAGGAAAGCTCCCATGTTCCTGCGCCGCCTCTCCATCCAATGGAAGATCACGCTCCTTGCCGGCTTGTGCCTGTTGACCATCGTCGTGCTGCTGGTAGCCACCTCGCTGTTCCAGGCCAAGCGCAGCGCGGTTCAGGTCTTCCAGGCCAACACCGAACTGCTCGACCAAAGCGCGCGCCTGCGCCTGCAGGCCCACGCCGAAAGCCAAGCCTTGCGCGTGCAACGCTATTTCATGGATGCCTACCAGTACGGCAACGGCTTCGCCCGCCTGGTACAGGCGCTTCGGCAACGCGGCGGCGAGGACCTGCGTGCCGAGCTCGTCAAGCAAGCCCGTCAGGCGCTGGCCGGCAACCCGGATCTGATCGGCCTGTACCTGGTGTTCCAGCCCAACGCCCTGGATCGACAGGACGCCCGCTTCGTCGGCCAGGATGCCAGCGGTAGCAACGATATCGGCCGCTACTCGTTCTACTGGTCCCAGCCGAGCCCTGGCACCCTCGAATCCGAGGTCATGCCTGAGTCCATGCTGGCCGACACCAGCACCGCAGCCAACGGATCCCCCTACAACCGCTGGCTGACCTGCCCTCTGGAGACCGCTAAAGCCTGCGTGTTGGACCCTTACTTCGACGAGGTCAGCGGTCGCCAGGTCCTGATGACCAGCATTGCCTTGCCCTTGTTGGAAAACGGCAAGGTAATCGGCGTGGTCGGCCTGGACATCGGCCTGGACAACCTGCAGCAATTGAGCCTGGCCGGGCGCCAGGAGCTGTTCGACGGTCAAGGTCAAGTCAGCATCGTCAGCCCCGCCGGCCTGTTGGCCGGGCACAGTCAGGACAGCGCCCAGCTGAGCAAGACACTGGAACAGGCCTTTGGGGATCAAGCCGGCGAACTCGCCGGACCGATACGTGCCGGCCAGGCCGTGGAGCGCCTCGATCACGGCTTGATGCGCATCTCGCGCCCCTTCGCGCCGATCCCGCAGGCCGAAGCCTGGCAGGTGCTGCTGGAACTGCCGGAGGCAGTTCTGCAAGCACCCGCGGTCGCTCTCAACCAGCGCCTGGACGCACACAACCAGACCGCCAACCTTACCAGCCTGCTGGTTGGCCTGGCCGCCGCCGTGCTGGGCCTGCTACTGGTGTGGCTGACAGCCCGTGGCGTGACCCGGCCGATCCTTGCCGTGGCCGAGCGCCTACGTGACATCGCCAGCGGCGAAGGCGACCTGACCCGTCGCCTGGATTACACCCGCGAGGATGAACTGGGCCAACTGAGCGGTTGGTTCAACCGTTTCCTGGACAAGCTCCAGCCGGTGATCGCCCAGGTCAAAGGCTCGTTGCAGGACGCCCGCGGCACCGCCGATCAGTCCGCAGCCATCGCCAGCCAGACCAGCGGCGGTATGCAGCAGCAGCAACGGGAAATCGAACAGGTGGCCACCGCCGCCAATGAAATGAGCGCCACCGCACAGGACGTCGCGCGCAATGCCTCCCAGGCGGCCCAGGCCGCGCGCGGCGCCGACCAAGCCACCCATGAAGGCCTGGAACTGGTGGCGGTCACCCGCCAGGCCATCGACCAGTTGGTGAGCGACATGGACAACGCCATGAATCAGGCACGCGCACTGGCCGGGCGTAGCGAGCAGATCGGCTCGGTGCTTGAGGTGATTCGCTCGATTGCCGAACAGACCAACCTGCTGGCGCTCAATGCCGCCATCGAAGCCGCGCGCGCTGGCGAAGCCGGGCGCGGCTTCGCGGTAGTCGCCGACGAAGTGCGCAGCCTGGCCCAACGTACACAGGTGTCGGTGCAGGAGATCCGCCAGGTCATCGAGGGGCTGCAACAAGGCACCCACGATGTGGTCGGCGCGATGCACGAGGGCCAGCGTCAGGCCCAGGACAGCGCCACACGCATGGAGCAGGCGCTGCCCGCCCTGCAAAGGATCGGCGAGGCAGTGGCGGTGATCAGCGACATGAACCTACAGATCGCCTCGGCCGCCGAAGAGCAGAGCGCCGTGGCTGAGGAGGTCAATCGCAACGTAGCCGGCATCCGCGATGTCACCGAGTCGCTGTCCGGACAGGCCGACGAATCGGCCCGCATCAGCCAGGCATTGAATCGCCTGGCCAATCAACAACAGGCCTTGATGGAACAGTTCAAGGTCTGAAGCCCCACGACGGGGACGACACTTAAAAGGATGGCTGCCCTTGGGGCAGCCTTGATGGAGCCCCACGATGGGAAAACCGTTTTTCGACCTGACCAGCGAACAAGGCGTGCTACGCCTGTCCATCGCGGTCACCCTGTTCATCGCCTTGATCGGCATCGCCTTCGGCCTGGCGTCAGGCTCGTTCTCGATTGTCTTCGATGGTGTCTACTCACTGGTCGATGCCAGCATGAGCGGACTGTCGCTGGTGGTGGTCAAGCTGATCACCTCCCACGCCCGGGCCGAGCGCATGTCACGCAAGCTGCGCGAGCGCTTCACCATGGGCTTCTGGCACCTCGAACCCATGGTTCTGGCGCTCAACGGCATCCTGCTGACTGGCGTTGCGCTCTATGCCTTGATCAACGCCGCCAGCAGCCTGCTCGAGGGCGGGCGGGACCTGGAGTTCGGCGTGGCACTGGTGTACGCCGTGGTGACTGTTTGCGCGTGCCTGGCAATCGCCATCGCCGAGGCCCGTGCCAACCGCAAGATCGGCTCGGACTTCGTGCGCATGGACGTCAAAGGTTGGGTGATGTCAGCCAGCATCACGGCGGCGCTGCTGGTGGCCTTTTGTGTCGGCTACCTGGTACAGGGCACCCAATGGGCCTGGATCTCCCCCTACATCGACCCGGCGGTGCTGGCGCTGGTCTGCCTGGTCATCATCCCGCTGCCGATGTCGGTTGTCCGCCAGGCGCTCTCGGAAATGTTCCTGGTGACCCCTGGCGACCTGAAGCAACACGTGGACGATGTCGCCCAAGCCTTCGTCGCCCAACACGGCCTGCAGTCGTATCGGGCCTACGTGGCCAAGGTCGGCCGCTCGCGGGAAATCGAACTCTACTTCATCGTACCGGCCACCATGGCTGCCAGGACCATCGCCGAGTGGGATGCCCTGCGCGACGAGATCGGCAACGCCATCGGCGGCGAAGGTCCGGACCGCTGGCTCACGGTGGTGTTCACAGGCGATCCGGAATGGGCTGAATAGCATCAGCCCTTTGCCACCATGGCAAGCAAGCCCTTCAGAGAGATGGAAACGCCTTGACGAGGCCTTCCTGCAGGCTTTCCAGGCCTGGGCGGGCGTAGCCCTCGGTGCTGCGCTCGATGGACCAGGCCTTGTCCAGGTGAATCTGCTCCGGTGTGACCGGCACCGGGTCGGCGATCCCGAAACTGGAGTAGTAGTCCTGGAACTTGAACTCCCACTGCGGGTAGCGCTTCATGCACAACCACTGGTTCGGGACACCATAGGAGTCCGCGACGATCAGGCCGTGCAGGCTCGTCGACAAGACGAACTCGCACGACGCGATCTCCTCGAGCACCTGCTTGACCGGTGAGAACACATCGATCACTCGCGACCCCGGGATCAACGACAGCAGGCTGGCGATTTCAGGCGAATTGCGATGATTGATATGCGGGATGATGCCTACCCGAATGGTCTTCAACGCCGGCTTCTTGACCAATGAAGAAGCCAACAAGCCCGGGTCACCCAGGACCGGCTGGCCCTTCAGGCCCTTTATCTGCTCCAGGCACTTGCGACCACGGACCGCGTGATAGTGGTGGTGGCCGGAGAACACATCGCCCGGCGTGCTGGAGCCGGTACCCCAGACATGCAACTTACGACGAAACCCCCACGTCTTGGCCTTCTTTTCACGGGCCAGGATACTGCCGATGGCGATCATTTCCGCCTCTTTGACCGGGCTGTGCACCACCTTGCGCCCAGAGACGAACTCCACGGTCAAAGCGGACAAATAATCACCAAAGTTCTGTTTGCCAGCATCGTCGCGCCCACTGCCACGACTCCAGAAAAGTTTAATCGGTTTCATGCCCGGGTAAATCCTCTCGCTCGCGGTACTTCGCTCGCGCCAACAGGACAGCGAAAACAGCGTGTTTATTTGGCGGGCAATATATAGGAACTGACTTATTGATTGGAGCGCCTTCGAGCTGTTAATACCCTGCGCGCAATACAATTGCGCAATATCCCTTCTTATCTCATGGATATACGTTGACGTTATTTTCACGCCCACTCCGCTAGCGTCGCAGCCTTTCCGGCAGCCGGCCCCTTGGCTGCCATCGAGTTTCAACGAGGCACACGTGGCAAGCACTACATCCCCAACGATTCGCAAAGGCATGGACTGGGCCGGGCTGGGCTGGCTCCTGCTGTTCTTCTGGTATTTCTCCGGCATCACCCAGGCACTGCTCATGTTCAGCGGCACGACCGGCTTCTCCGGGTTTCGCGATGCGCTGTTTCTGAGCACCCTGTGGCTTGCCCCGGTCCTGCTGCTGCCCCGCCACACTCGCCTCATCAGCGCGCTGATCGGTCTGGTGCTATGGGCGGCTTCGCTGGTGGGCCTGAGCTACTTCGGTATTTACCGCCAGGAATTTTCCCAAAGCGTCATCTTCGTGATGTTCGAGTCCAATACCGCCGAGGCCGGTGAATACTTCAGCCAGTATTTCAGCCTCTGGCTGTGCCTGGGCCTGGTGCTGTACACCCTGGTCGCGGTAGCCCTGTTCAAACGTGTCCGGCCAGTCACTCTCCCGCTGCGCAGCCGGATCCCATTGGTCATCCTGCTGTTGGCGGCCAATTTGGTGTTCCCCTTCTACAAGCAATTGGTGACTCAGCAACGTACGTTCGCCGAAGCAGTGGAAAAGGTTCAGCAGCGCATGGAGCCGGCGGTGCCTTGGCAACTGGTGGTCGGCTACCAGCAGTACCGTCAGCAACTGGACAACATGCAGAAGCTGCTGGAGCAGAACGCAGCCCTGCCGCCGCTCAAAGACCTCAAGGACAGCAGCGGCGACGCGCCGCGCACCCTGGTGCTGGTACTGGGCGAGTCCACCACCCGTGAACACATGCATCTGTACGGCTATGGTCGGGATACCACGCCGGAACTCGACGCTCTGGCCGCCAACGACAAGAACCTCAGCGTATTCCGCAACGTGGTGTCGCCACGCCCTTATACCATCGAGGTGATGCAGCAAATCCTGACCTTCGGCGACCAGAAGAACCCGGACCGCTTCCTCACCGACCCGTCGCTGATCAACCTGATGAAACAGGCCGGTTACAAGACCTTCTGGATCACCAACCAGCAGACGATGACCAAGCGCAACACCATGCTGACTACGTTCTCCCAGCAAACGGATGTGCCGGTCTACCTGAACAATCAGCGCAACCAGAACGCCAGCCAGTACGACGAAGTGGTGCTCGCCCCCTTCGAGAAAGCGCTGCAGGACCCAGCCGAGAAGAAGTTCATCATCGTCCACCTGCTCGGCACGCATATGGACTACCGCTATCGCTATCCGGATGCCTACGACCACTTCAAGGATAACCAGGGCGTGCCGGGGGTCCTGACGCCTGACGAGGTGCAGACCTACAACTTCTATGACAACGCGGTGCGCTACAACGACTATGTGGTCTCGAACTTGATCAAACAGTATTCGGCCACCACCCCCAACGGTTTCTTGCTGTACCTTTCCGACCATGGCGAGGACGTCTACAGCTCCGGCAACCACGACCGCCTAGGGCGCAACGAAGGCGCACCGACCCGGCCGATGTACACCATTCCGTTCCTGCTCTGGACTTCGCCAAGCTGGCAGGCTGCACACCCGCGCGACCTGCAGGCCATGACCGACCGGGCTTACAGCAGCTCCCATCTGATCCACACGCTGTCCGACCTGGCAGGTCTGAGCTACGACCGTTACGAGCCCGCCAAGAGCCTGGTAAGCCCACAATTTGTCGTGGCACCCCGCTGGATCGGCGACCCCTACAGCAAGAACGGGCTGCGTGAGTTCGATGCCTTGCCTACGGACAAGACCGACAAGGCACAGCAGACCGTTACCAGCGCCAAGGTGCAACCGGACAAGACCTGAATCACGCCCTCCCCCAAACAAAAAGCCGGTGCCTGGACGATCCAGGCACCGGCTTTTTTTCTGAGGCCGTCTGTAGGTAAGCGCCATCTAGTTTATGAGTTTTTTTCCGCCAATTTGCAAAGCATGACTACCAAGTCATACAAAATGACGAGAAAAACTGTCTTTTTGACGACCATACAACCCTCTAAATAGAGAGGTACAACGAAATTTGTCGCGTTTGTCGCGCAAACGTTGGCCTACATTATGACAGGTCAAAAAACACACAATCATTCCAAAACAGAATGATGTCTTGCCTAAAGGTCGTTTGTTCCAATGTCATTTGCAGACCGATACTGATCTCGATCAATAAAACCCGCGATTGCACAGGAGACACCGCACGGTTGACGACCGGCTCAACGCGCATTGGGCCTTGCTGCTCGGCCAGCCTCGATCGCAGGCGCCACCAGAAAACAAAAACAAATCCAAAAAATGAACGCAGGTCAAAAGGTTGCCCATGACCCATTCCAATAAAAACGCGAGTTCGGCTACCACCAGCAACACCTCCGGTCACCTGAAGAGAACCCTGAACAGCCGCCACCTGAACATGATTGCCATTGGCGGCTCCATCGGCACCGGGCTCTTCGTTTCCTCTGGCGCCACCATTGCGCAATCCGGCCCCGGCGGCGCACTGCTCTCCTTCGCGATCATCGGCTTGATGGTCTACTTCCTGATGACCAGCCTGGGCGAGCTTGCCGCCTGCATGCCGGTCAGCGGCTCGTTCGCGACCTATGCCTCGCGCTACGTCGACGAAAGCTTCGGTTTTGCCTTGGGCTGGAACTACTGGTACTCCTGGGCCGTGACCATTGCGGTCGACTTGGTGGCCGTGCAGATCATCATGTCCTACTGGTTCCCCGACACGCCCGGGGTAATCTGGAGCGCTCTGTTCCTGGGCCTGCTCTTTGCCTTGAACGTCGCCTCCGTGCGCTTTTTCGGCGAGACGGAATTCTGGTTCGCCCTGATCAAAGTCATCACCATCATCGCGTTCATCTTCATCGGTGTGCTGATGCTGCTGGGCATCCTCGATGGTGGCCAGGACGGCGGCGCGCACCTGTGGCAGATCGGCGATGGCCCGATCGCCGGCGGCCTGCCTGCACTGATCGGCGTGGCCATGATCGTCGGCTTCTCGTTCCAGGGGACCGAGTTCGTCGGCATCGCAGCCGGGGAAACCGAAAACCCTGGGCGCAATATTCCCAAGGCCGTCCGCCAGATCTTCTGGCGCATCCTGCTGTTCTATGTCTGCACCATTATCGTGATCGGCCTGCTGATCCCCTACACGGACCCACGCCTACTCAAGGATGGGCTGTCCGACATCACCATCAGCCCGTTCACCTTGATCTTCGAGAAAGCCGACATGCTGGCTGCTGCCGCCCTCATGAACGCGGTCATCCTCACCTCCGTGCTGTCGGCCGGCAACTCAGGGATGTACGCCTCGTCGCGCATGCTCTACAGCCTGGCTGTCGAGCGCAAGGCTCCGGCACTGTTCGCCAAGCTCACCCGCTCGGGTACGCCGGTCTGGGCGTTGCTCGCCACCACAGTGGTGGCGGGACTGTGCCTGCTGAGCTTCCTGTTCAGCCCCGGCAAGCTCTACCTGTGGCTGTTGAATACCTCCGGGATGCTGGGGTTCATCGCCTGGCTGGGCATCGCCATCAGCCACTATCGCTTCCGCCGCGGCTACAAGCTGCAGGGCAACAGCCTCGACAAGCTCCCGTACGCTTCGAAGTTCTTCCCGTTCGGGCCGTTCTTTGCCTTCGCCCTGTGCATGGTCGTCATGCTGGGTCAGAACTACCAGGCCTTTATCGGAGATCGCATCGACTGGGTAGGTGCGGCTGCGACCTACATCGGCTTGGTGCTGTTCGCGGTGATGTGGTACGGCCACAAGTTGATCACCCGATCGCGCATCGTCCGCTACCGGGAAATGGATTTCAGCGTGATCGAAACCAGACGCAGACAAGACGAACGAAAAGCCCAGAGCAACTTGGATGGCGTTGCGCTAGGCCAACAGGTCTCGGCCTGAACCACCAAGGCGCCGAGCATCTGCCCGGCGCCTTGTTGCCTTGAGCGAATGCCCACTACCGCGTAGGACCACCGATGAGCACCGATTTCAGCAAATCCTTCTACGAAGCCTCCGTCGCACGCGCTTCGTACCCCGTCCACTCGGGCCGCACCGATACCCGGGTGTGCATCCTCGGCGGCGGCCTGGCCGGCCTTTCGACCGCCCTGGGGCTTGCCGAACGCGGCGTCACTGACGTGGTGGTGCTGGAGTCGCAGCAGGTGGGGCATGGCGCCTCAGGGCGCAACGGGGGGTTTGTATTCGGCGGCTACAGCCTGGGCAACGCGGACCTGCTGTCCACCCTGGGCGCCACCGAAGCACGCAGGCTGTACCAGCTGACAGTCAACGCCGTCGACCTGATCCGCACGCGCGCCCGCCAATACGCCATCGATTGCGACCTGGTCGATAAAGGCGTGATCCTCGCCAACTGGTTCAACGATCCGGCCCGCCTGGAAAAACCGCGCCAATTGATGAAGCAGGCCTACGGAGTTGAGTGGGAATGCATTTCTGCCGGCGAACTCAAGGAAATGCTCAACACCGACCGCTACTACGGTGGACTGCTGGAGCGCAACGCATTCCACTTTCACCCTCTGAAGTATGTGTGCGGGGTGGCACGCACCATCACCGACCTCGGCGCGCGCCTGTTCGAACACTCCCCCGTGCTCGGCATTGAAAAGCGCTCAGGCAAGTACGTGGTGCGCACCGCAGGCGGTGAAGTGCATGCAGAAGAAGTCGTGTTCTCAGGTGGCGGCTACGCACGAGGCGTCTATCGCCCCGTCGAGCGCGCGGTACTGCCGATTGCCACCTACGTGGTTGCCACCCAACCCCTGGGGGCGCGACTGAAGGACGCCATTGCCTGCGAATCGGCTGTCTATGACACCCGCTTTGCATTCGATTACTACCGCCCCCTGCAAGACACCCGCATCCTGTGGGGCGGGCGCATCTCCATCCTCGATCGCGGGCCCGAGGCCATCGCCAAGCTGCTCAAGGCGGACCTGGTCACGGTCTACCCTCAGCTCGAGGATGTGCAGATCGACTATTCCTGGGGCGGCCTGATGAGCTATGGGCGCCACCAGATGGCCCAGCTCGGCCAGGATGACAATGGCATCTGGCACGCGGTCGGCTTCGGTGGCCACGGCATGGCGCCAACCACGGTTGCCGGCGAAGTACTCGCCGATGCCATTGCGCGCAGGCTTCCTATGCCAGAGGGCTTCGGGCAGTTCGGCCTGACCCGCACCTTCGGCCTCGCTGGCCTCGTGGCCGCCCAGGCGACCTATACCACCTACCAGGCCATCGATGCCTTCGATGCCCGACGCCTGAACAAATGAAACCGAGCGCGTTTCGCCAGCTGACTAACGCGTTTTTCTGAGCAGGGTTGCCTTGAACCTGCGCAGATTGTTCATCACCGGACGCAAGAGCCGACTTCTATCCAGGAAGGACAGCTCATGCAGATCGGTGCGCGAAGGTCGTTGATAGCCAAGGTTCCGGGTGAAATAGAACGCCCGTAGATCCTTGTTCGTGTGGATCAACGTGTTGAGGGCTGCGTCGTAATGCATAGGCCCGCCGTCGGGGTGACCCGGCGGCCGTTGCAGGATCTGGAACAAAAAATCCCTCAACCGTTCGATGCATCGGCCGTTCACTGCATAAAAGTGGGACAGGTGGATGGGACGATCGACCACCTGCCAGCCCGGCACATTGGCTTCCTCCTCGAACGGATGCCCGAAGTAGACGATGTCCCACTCCATCCCCTGCAGGGACTCGATCGCTTGTTTGCCGTACTGGGCGATGCGTCTGGAAAACTGGATATCGTCCTCCAGAATGAGGATGTTGTTCACTTTTGATCGGATGGCGTCTTCCAATATCCCGAGATGGCTCAGAAAGCACCCCCTCGCCCCAGCACTTGGGAAGCCCTCCCCCTCGCTGGGTGTAACCGCGTCGAAAAAGCCTATTTTTTCAGGGTAAGCGGATTAAATGGTTGATCTTACCTTTGCATGAGAGTGAGACAGACCGGCATCTCATCGGATTATCTGGTTGATGCTTCACCTACTGCTGGTGCATGTTTCCTTCGCTAATTCCAGCAAGAACCCCACACGCCTCAACTTCCCGGTCATCGTTGCAACTCGCTCTCAGTGAAACGAGTTGTTTCTCAAGCGCTTGCAGAGCGGTTATCTGCGACCGCACATGAGAGATGTGATCATCGAGCAAGGCGTTGACGGCGGTACAAGGCTGATGAGGGTCGTCCTCATAGCTCTGTAGTTCGTGAATCTCAGCCAGTGACAGGCCCAGGATTCTGCAGCGACGGATGAAGGCCAGCCCCTCACCATGCTTCTCGGTATAGACACGGTAACCGTTGTCCTGCCGATCAGGCGGCGGCAACAAGCCCTGCTGTTCATAGAAGCGGATCGTCTGTGTTTCGACCCCTACCAACTGCGCCAACTGACCAATGCGCATCAGCCTCCTCCCCAACGGATTCTTTACTCTATTGACCTTATAGTAGCTTTATAGTTTTAAATGGTACCACAACATTGTTCAAGTGGAGTCGTATCATGAGCAAATCCTGTGGTGGCGCCTGTGGCGGTGATGCAACGTCCGCAGCGGATACCGATATACAGGCCTCCTCCGAGGCGCCAGGGAGATGGGTCAGTGTTTATGCCGTGCCGAAGATGGACTGTCCATCAGAAGAACGAATGATTCGCCTAGCCCTGAACGGCTTTGAGGAGATTCGGGCGCTGTCCTTCGACTTGTCGAACCGCCGGCTGAAGGTCGTGCATGACGGCGAGGTCGAGCCCGTCACCTCGAAACTGAAGACCTTGGGGCTAGGCGCCTCGCTTCAGGAAACCGTCGCTGCAAATCCGGAGACCATCAAGGCCGCCGAGTTTTCGGCAGCTTCTGCTAAGCAAGAATCCGGGACCCTGCGCTGGTTGCTCGGCATCAATGCACTTCTGTTCGTGGTGGAAATGACTGCCGGTCTGATCGCCCGGTCCACCGGCCTGATTGGAGAATCCCTGGACAATTTTGCCGATGCGGCGGTGTACGGGCTTGCCCTTTATGCGGTTGGACATAGCGTGAAAATGCAGGTACGTGCCGCGCATCTTGCTGGTGTACTGCAACTGATCTTGGCTGTGGGCGTGCTCGTAGAGGTGGTGAGACGCTTTGTATTCGGTAGTGAGCCTGAATCGCTGGTGATGATGGCTATCGCATTCGTCGCATTGATTGCCAATACCAGTTGTCTGCTGCTCATATCCAAACATCGGGAAGGCGGGGCGCACATGAAGGCAAGCTGGATATTCTCGGCCAACGACGTGGTGATCAACCTGGGGGTCATCACCGCCGGCGCCCTGGTCGCGTGGACCGGTTCCAATTATCCGGATCTGATTATCGGCACCATCGCGGGGGGCATTGTACTTAACGGTGCCAGACGCATTTTGGCGTTGAAGGGTTAAATAATGCTCATTATTGGCAAAAAGCTCTCGCCGTATGCCCTATTGTCCATATCGGGCCTGCTGGCAGCGTCTGATCAGGCTGTAAAGTGGCTGGTGCAGCAATCAATGGCCTATGGCGAGTATGTTTCGGTGACCCCGTTCTTTAACTGGGTGCACCTATGGAACACCGGTGCCGCATTCAGTCTTTTTGCGAATGGTGGAGGCTGGCAGCGCTACTTTTTTATCGGAATCGCGGTAGTGGTCTCGATTTTTCTGATCAAGCTGATCCTTGAAAATCGTCATAAAGGAGAAGCCATCGCTTACAGTCTTATCCTCGGTGGCGCCATGGGCAACCTGATTGACCGGGTCTTTCGCGGCTATGTTGTGGATTCCTTTGATTTCTATTGGCGAGACTGGCATTGGCCGGCCTTCAACCTGGCTGATATTGCAATTGTCCTCGGTGCCTTACTTTTCGTTTCCAGCAGCTTGTTGGGTAAAAAAGCAAACACCAATGCCGAGTCGGATGGATCTGACTGACACCTACGCCTATACAACACCATGACCGAACTTCCCGACAACATCCTTCACCTGCCGCAATACCAAGTACTGGGCTGCAAATCAACCGACGACGAAATGCACTTCCAGGTGGACGTGCCCGATCCCATCGCCTGCGAGGAATGCGGCGTGCAGGGTGAGTTCGTACGGTTCGGCAAGCGTGACGTTCCCTATCGTGATCTGCCCATCCACGGCAAGCGGGTCACTCTCTGGGTGGTCCGCCGCCGATACACCTGCCGGGCCTGCAAGACAACATTCAGGCCCCAGCTACCGGAGATGGTGGACGGATTCCGTATGACACTGCGGCTGCATGAGTACGTGGAGAAGGAATCCTTCAACCACCCCTACACCTTTGTGGCGGCACAGACCGGCCTGGACGAGAAGACGGTGCGCGACATCTTCAACGCCCGCGCCGAGTTCCTGGGGCGCTGGCACCGCTTCGAGACGCCCCGCATCCTGGGCATTGACGAGCTATACCTGAACAAGCGCTACCGCTGCATTCTGACCAACATTGAGGAGCGAACCCTGCTCGACCTGCTGGCCACCCGCCGCCAGGACGTGGTGACCAACTACCTGATGAAGCTGAAAGACCGGCAGAAGGTCGAGATCGTCAGCATGGACATGTGGAACCCCTACCGGGCAGCGGTCAAGGCTGTGCTGCCCCAGGCCCGTATCGTGGTCGATAAGTTCCATGTGGTGCGCATGGCCAACGATGCCCTAGAGAGAGTGCGCAAGGGCCTCAGAAAGGAGCTGAAACCGTCCCAGAGCCGGACTCTCAAGGGAGACCGGAAAATCCTGCTGAAACGCGCTCACGAAGTCTCAGACCGGGAGCGCCTCATCATGGAGACCTGGACAGGCGCGTTCCCGCAACTGCTGGCCGCCTACGAGCACAAGGAGCGCTTCTACGGCATCTGGGACGCCACCACACGGCTCCAGGCAGAAGCCGCCCTGGACGAGTGGATAGCCACCATCCCGAAGGGCCAAAAGGAAGTCTGGAGCGATCTGGTCAGGGCAGTGGGAAACTGGCGCGAAGAGACCATGACCTACTTCGAGACGGACATGCCCGTCACCAACGCTTACACGGAGTCCATCAACCGACTGGCCAAGGACAAGAACCGTGAAGGGCGCGGTTACTCCTTCGAGGTGATGCGGGCACGAATGCTCTACACCACGAAGCACAAGAAGAAGGCACCGACTGCGAAGGTCTCTCCTTTCTACAAGAAAACCATCGGTTACGGACTGCCGGACTTCGCAGAGGAACTCAACTACGGAGTCGATCTATCAACCATCTGAGGGTGGTATCAGATTGATGGGGTGAAGGTGCCCCATCAACCATTAAATCCGTATACCCTTTTTTCAAAATCGATGCTGAAACCGTGACGGGCGAACTCTTGCATAGTTTCCATGCGGCGATCATTTCGAGAAGGGATGTTGATGATTCGGGCGCGATCAAAGTAGTCGATCACATTCATCCAGAGGCCCTCGGCGCAGGGGTCAGAGCGATTGGATCTGAGTATAGGAGACTTCGATCGAACCACCACAGGGCGGCGAGACAACCTGAGGCAGGCTGTCATTAGGTTTAATTTCTGCAAGGCTATATAACAAAATGCTTGGCGCAAAATAGCTAATCATCAACACTCATTTTGATAGTCCTCTGAAAAGCCAGCCAAGTGATCGGTAACTTCAACAACCTCTTCATGCTACGCGTGCGCGAAACCGCCACCGCCGAGCTGATCACCAATCAACGACCGAAGGTGCAGATCGACAACAGCACCCAGCAAGCAGTGCGAACGATTTCAAACTGAATGATTCGTACAGCTGACCAGTGTGCCGATGAATCGAGCCTGCACACGTCGTTGGTCTGTCCAAGGGCAATGCTTTCAGCCAACGTATACTTTGCAAATCTCCCTCTACGAGAGCATGAGTGTGAACTTCCACAGACGACCGTCTTGAGAAAACTCCGCGTGCAACGCCGAGCCAAACTTTTTAAAGCGCACCCAAGGTCGTATATAGCCCAACAAGCCATCCATCTTGTCGCCACCCTGGCTATCTGGCGGGCCAAGGGTCTCGACTAGGTCATCCCGCGTCCATTCGCAAGCAGGCTGATCAAGGATATCTCCCCTGAACGGGGTATACCCTTCATGCCGCTGGACGAAGAGATGAATCTGATTGAGCTTTTGCGATCTCTTTTTCTCAAACCGCCCTGGCAGTTCCGGGGCTATGTTTATTCAAGCGCGTCAGAAACCTAGGTTAGTTATTCATACTTAAAGTCGATTTTTATCTTCATACTGCGCAGGCAGAGCTCGACAATACAGCCTTTCCATGGCTTACCTTCCGTATAAAGCCGGCGGTTGCAGGAGCTGAGTGCAACACGGTCATTGAATTGAAACTGGAGCATCATGCCGCATAGCCATGGCCTTCTGCATCACCTCGCCCATAACTTCGATTGGGCATTTGAAGTCGAAGCGCTTACGCGGTCGCATATTCAGTTGCAGCGCAATGGCGTCCAGCTCCTCCTGGCTATGTACCGACAGGTCTGTGCCCTTGGGCAAGTACTGGCGAATCAGGCCGTTGATGTTTTCGTTGCTGCCGCGCTGCCAGGGGCTGTGCGGGTCGCAAAAGTAGATCGCCACGCCGGTTCTTTGGGTGATCTCGGCGTGTCGTGCCATCTCCCGGCCCTGGTCGTAAGTCATGCTCTTGCGCATCTCCAGCGGCATGCTATTGAGCGCGGCGCTGAAGCCTTCCAGCGCCGAAGTCGCCGTCGCGTCGTTCATCTTCACCAACATCAGGTACCCACTGGTGCGTTCCACCAGCGTACCGACGGACGAGGCGTTGGCCTTACCCTTGATGAGGTCGCCTTCCCAATGCCCCGGCATCAGCCTGTCTTCAATCTCCGGCGGGCGCACATGAATACTGACCATCTCGGGGATCTGGCCGCGCCGATCCACGCCACCAGAGCGCGGCCGGCGCGTCGTCTTGCCTTGGCGCAGACAGATGATCAGCTCCTTACGCAGCTCACCCACTGGCAGGGCATAGATCGCGTTGTAGATCGTCTCGCGACAGACGTAGGCATCTCTGAGGCTAGGTATGTTCATGTGGCGCAGCTTGCCGGCAATCTGTTCGGGAGACAAACGCTCACGCAGCATATGAACCACCAGTTCGAAGCGCTCGCTCCCCGGCAGCAGCTTTCGGCTCGGTCGACAGACTTGGCGGCGGGCCTTCATCTGCTCCTGGGCCGCGCGGGCCGAGTAGCTGCCACAGACATCTCGATTGCGGCGCAGCTCTCGACTGATGGTCGAAGGAGACCTATTGATCAGGCGAGCAATCCTGCGCAGGCTGAAGCCCTGGGCGTGGCCGATTTGGATGGTGGCGCGTTCTTCAACGCTGAGTTCGGTATATGACATAGGGGCAGCACCGTACCGGAAAGGTCAGGTGTTGCACTCAGTTTTTGCCGCCGCCGCCCATTTGACTCGAAGAAATTTCTAAGCCGAACAAAAAGATGAAGCAAGTCACTATCCACCTTCGCACTACTTGGCAAAAACCATTGCTTGGTTCCAGAAGGAACCAAATAATCAAATAACAACTTACAGTGATCACCTTCCGGAGAAAATTCGGCCTCTACCAGTACCACCTCGGCATCAGCAGGAGAGATCGCAACCAAAATCTCACCAATGCCCTGATAAATCTCATCATCCACACTCATATCCCACCCGGAGAATTGACAAAAGTTTCTCTTATTGGGCGTTACGAACCTATCTGATATGTCACAGTAAATTTCTCAGGCCTTACAGACCCGCCTGTGTACACCGGTTCAATTTTTACACCCACCGACTTTCCTTCTTTAAGCGCAGACGCCCATTGGTTCTCCAACGTCTTCCAAGCGCCCTTATTGAGATTCCCCTTCATAGGCAGCAAGTTTAGACGTTCGCCAGAGCCGTTAAATATGCTGGCGATCAAGTGACCGCCCTCATCACCATCAATGCCACATTTGTCAGCCACGCACTGCTGATAAGTATTTCGATCATTCTTAGTCAGCGAGAGATTGGACACAACTTTTACAACACGCCCAAGACTATCTGTTTGATAGGTCTTGTTTCCGTCCACCTTATAAATAGTGTTCGGCTCTGGCTTATGGAGCTCCTTAGTCCATGAGCCCTTGCCACCAGAGCTAACTTCTACTTCGCGCAGAGCGTGACCAGTCCCTTTTGGACCAACCTAAACTGGCTCTTCGCATTTAAGGGTGTAGCTGATTTCTAAACCCTCCTGACTTCAGCAAGCACCTGGCTATGTAATTGGTTAAATTTCTAAAGCCCAAGGCGGTACCTCGTAAGTGCTCAAGTCGCCCGTTGATAGCTTCTGTTGGACCGTTGCTGGTTCCTGGCCGGTCGAAGTAGGCAAGGATGCTCTCAGCGTATTTTTTCAGCGTTTCCCCCAAGCCTTTCACCTCGATGAGCGCTTTGGGCAAGTCGCTGGCTGTAATGATATTTATGACCTCTTCCATGAGTTTTTTACCACGTTTTCGATCCGGCTCGTTGTAGGCGCTGACCACCCGTTGGTACATGCTCCAGGTGCAATCCACTTCGAGGTGGTGCTCATCTGCAAACAGCTGGAACAGTTGCTTTTTGTTGGCGTCAGACAGGTAGCTGATCCGAGTCAGTAGCGTTCGACGGCTTTTGTAGAGCGGGTCATTTTTACGCCCTCTGCGGCCCAGGATGTCGTGTTGCACACGCCGGCGGCATTCATCCAGCATGTTGCTTGCCCAGCGCACGACATGGAAAGGATCCAGCACGGTTTGGGCTTGAGGCAGGGCTTCTTGCGCTGCAGATTTAAACCCCGTAAAACCGTCCATGGCAATGCTTTCGATCTGGTCACGCCACGATTTGGGGCGACTCTGTAGCCATTGCTTAAAGGCTTGTTTGGAGCGGCCTTCCAGCACATCGAGCAAGCGGGCCGGCCCGTTTTTGTTACGCACGGGCGTAAGGTCAACCACGATGGTGACGTACTTGTCACCACAGCGTGTATGTCGCCAAACATGCTCATCCACGCCCAGCACGGTCACACCGTCAAAACGTGTCGAGTCATTAAAAAGCAGGCGCCGTCCTTCGTTGATAATGGCATTATTAGCGGTGTGCCATGCAACATCAAGCTGGCTCGCAACACGAGATACCGACAGATGATCCAGCACGATGGCAGCTAATGCCCAGCGTATCGCCCCATATGAAAGCTTTGAACGTGGAGGTGCTGCACTGTTTGTATCTTCATGCCAGAAACAGCCGCAAGCACAACGCCAGCGACGGATACGCAGCAGCAATCTGGTTGGTCGTTGTCCGTAAGGTGTGTGAGCAAGATGCCTATCGACAGTACCGCGTGAAACACCAGCAGCCCCGCACTTGGGGCATGGCTCGGGTGCTTTGGTTAAACGACATTCGATGACGGCGCGCTCTGCACAAAGATGTTGTCCAGTGGCAGTCAGGCCGAGGTTATTCAGTTGGCAAAAGCTGGAAAGATCAGGGCTAGAAAAGGTAAGATTGTTCACGTCGGGGGCTTAGTTTTTGTTGGTGTGAGAGCTTACATTTTCTAAGATCCTCGACTCCTTTTCCAGCCGGTCAGATTTTTTCTACACCCTTAAATGCGAAGAGCCCCTAAACTTACAAACTACGTCCAAAACTCCTTCCCATCCGAGTCTATCCATACAACCCCAGCGGGGGCCTCTGTGATAAACCAAAGCCCGAAGCCATCAAGATCATTTTCACCAGGCTCTTCAGGCCACGCATCTTTCAGCACGTTTAGCTGATCTTGAATAGTACCAGCGAGAAAAAGGCCATCATACGCAAGTCTTACATTTCCCTCCAATATCAAACGCGCCATCAGAGAGAAGAACAGATCGACTCGGCGCGCGTAATCAACAGACGAACCAAGAAGCCCAACCGTCATATGCTGCCATGTGGCCCCCATTGAAAGCCCAAATGCGCTTCGCAATACCGATTTATAGAGGTCATCAGTCATTTGAACTTGATCTCCACCTTCCTTCCGCCATTAATTGACTTATCCATAACATCTATCGTCCAAGAAGCCCCCGTCTGCTACTGTCCAACGAATGGCTTGAGCAACGCGTCTCGCTCGGTGATCGACAGACTGTCTGCACCTTTGAGGTCGATAGAACGAATCGTGAAGCAGCGTTCGTCTTCAGGCTTGGAGGGTACCGGAGGGACGGAGGGTTGCCCTGGGAGGTTGCGTAGATCTTCAAGGCGACGCTGCTGCTCCTCGAGCAGTCGGTTCTGGCGTTCGCGAATCAGGTCTTGATCGCCTGGTGAGGCGCAGGCCATACCGATAGAGCTGCTGAACACCACACACAGAAAGGCTCTCTGTGCCAAACGCTGACCCACCGACATCACCACATCCCTGTGCGATCAAAGAAAACGAGCTGAGGTACTATTTTGCCATCATATTGGCGTCAATTTGTCGTGGACAGGATCCGGAAACCGACAAGCGGTAGGGCTTTAACCGCGCCCCAGGGCGACGTTAAATTTTGAACGGAGCGTGGCTCTCCCCGCTCAGGCGATCGGGAACCTGGTCTGGCTGATGACTGCTATCGACCCAGGTGTTTGAATAACGCTACAGGCAATGATTGTGGCTACCCATAACTTCTCTGGGTCGCATAGGTGGAGCTAACACCTACCCACTAGCAGCTTACGCTTGAAAAAAGCCGAAGTCGGTAGAATTCACTGTGGTCGAAAATCGGTCATCTGCGGCAGCCACCAAGCTGTTTCGCTTGGAATTTCTCAGATAGATCGTCATGCATCACAGTCAGGAATCTAACTGACCGACAAGAACGAAAAAGCCCGCAAACCTAGATGGTCGCGGGCTATTCCATACTGAAATCACATCGAAGCGAGCCTAAGGGTCGCTCCAGGGGCAGCAAGACTAGATTGGCTGTGAGTTGCCTTCCCTTCCTAGTACCTGCATTACCGCTGTGAATATGGTGGGTCGTGTAGGATTCGAACCTACGACCAATTGGTTAAAAGCCAACTGCTCTACCAACTGAGCTAACGACCCGTTGGATGGCGCGTATAATACTGATTTCTAACGGGAAATCAACACCTCATCGGCAATTTTTTCAAAAATAGCGGGTAGGATCCGCCACACCGGCTGCCGCGAAGCCATCGGCCCGCAAACGGCAACTGTCGCACTTGCCGCAGGCACGCCCCTCGTCGTCCGCTTGGTAGCACGAGACGGTCAAGCTGTAATCCACGCCACGGGCAATACCAGCCTGGACGATCTGGGCCTTGCTCAGATTCTGCAAAGGCGCCTGGATACGGAAGCCCTGCCCTTCCACACCGGCCTTGGTGGCAAGGTTGGCCATGCGTTCGAAGGCCTCCACGAACTCTGGACGGCAGTCCGGATACCCCGAGTAATCCACGGCGTTGACACCAATGAAGATGTCACGGGCGCCCAGCACCTCGGCCCATCCCAGTGCCAGGGACAGGAATACGGTATTACGCGCAGGCACATACGTGACCGGGATACCTTCGCCAGGTGTCTCTGGCACATCGATACTGGTGTCGGTCAAGGCTGAGCCACCAATGCCGTTGAGGTTCAGACCGATTACCTTGTGCTGGACCACGCCCAGGTCTCGGGCAACACGCGCTGCAGCGTTGAGCTCGGCACGGTGACGCTGACCGTAGTCGAAACTCATGGTGTAGCAGCTATAGCCTTCAGCCTTGGCCATGGCGACCACGGTGGCCGAGTCCAGACCACCGGAAAGCAGAATTACCGCGCATTTATCAGTCATATTGATACTCCTCGTTTCAGCGTCCCGGTTCGTCGTTCCACAGCAGTTTGTGCAACTGCAACTGGAAGCGTACGGGCAGGTTGTCGGCGACGATCCAGTCCGCCAGGTCGGTGGCACTCACCTGGTGGTGGCTGGGTGAAAACAGTACTTCACCCGCACGCTGCGCCAGGTTGTACTGAATCAGCTTGGAGACCGCCCAGTCATAGTCCTCGCGCGAGCAAATGACGAACTTGACCTGATCGTTACGGGTCAGGTGCTCGATATTCTCGTAGAGGTTGCGGTGCGACTCCTCCGAGCCCGGGGTCTTCAAATCGACCACGCGGCTGACCCGTCGATCGACCTGGGCGATGTCCAGGGCACCACTGGTTTCCAAAGAGACTTCGTAGCCGGCGTCGCAGAGGCGCTGGAGCAAGGGCAACGCATTGGGCTGGGCCAAGGGCTCGCCACCGGTCACGCAGACATAGCGCGGCCGGAATCCCGCCACTTGCTCGAGAATGTCGTCGAGGGTACGTACGGTGCCGCCGCTGAACGCGTAGGCACTGTCGCAATACTGACAGCGCAGGGGGCAGCCTGTAAGGCGCACGAATACGGTGGGCAGCCCAGCCGTCCGTGTTTCACCCTGCAAGGAGTAAAAGACTTCGGTGATGCGTAATGTGTCTTGCATGATCGCCACGGGCGTGACAGCTAAACAGGCTGTCCGCCTCCGTCAGGCACTGTCGCGGACTCGACATAGCGTTATCCGCACCAGCGTGTTTACGAAAAAAGGGCCAAGATTCTAACGAAAAAACCCGCGACAAGCGCGGGTTTCTTTCGAATGGCGATATTCAGAGCTTTTGCAGGTCACGCTGAGCCAGTTGTGCGGCAGATGTGCCGGGATACTGGGTGATGACCTGCTGAAGGATGCCCTTGACCTTGTCGGTGTGCCCCATACGGCGCTCGACATCTGCCAGCTTGTACAGCGAGTCAGGCACTTTGCTGTGTTTGGAGTAGAGCTGGCCGACTTTGGCGAAAGCCTGGCTGGCACCTTGCAGGTCGCCCTTGGCCAGGTTCACCTCACCCAGCCAATATTGGGCATTGCCGGCGTACTGGCTATTTGGGTACTTGCGCAAGAAGGCGCCGAAGGCCTGGCTGGCCTTGTCGAAATCCTTCTGCTTGATCAGGTCGAAAGCTGCATCGTAATAGAGCTTCTCTTTCGCCGGATCACCTGGTTCGCTGCTGGCGGCCGGTTGTTGGGCCGCGGCGCCAGCAGCGGCACCGGTGGCGACATTGGAGACGCCACCGGTGGGAGAATTCTCGGGGGTCGCGGCAGGTGCGACACCGCTGTTGATGCGACGGTCCAGATCCTGGTAACGCTCCAGGTTCTCCTGCTTCATGCGGGCGACATCGTTCTGCAGCTCTTCGATGATGCCTTGCTGGCGGGAAATCTGATCCTGCATCTGTTGCAGCTGCATGAACAGCTGGCCCTGTGCAGAAGCAGGGGCCGAAGCCCCTGCCCCGGCATAGGCGCCGCTCGTGCCATAACCCGCAGGCGGATAGCCACTTGCGTTGTCATCTACTACAGGAACCTCAGCCCAAGCCGCGAGCGGCAGGCTAAGCGCGAGGACGGTTACAGCACGACGGCACATACGCATAAGAACTTACTTACGCAGTTCTACGCGACGGTTCTGAGCCCAGGACTGCTCGTCGTTGCCGGTGGCAACTGGACGCTCTTCGCCGTAGGAAACCAGTTCCAGCTGAGCAGGGGAAACGCCCTGCAGAACCAGGTAGCGTTGAACGGCCTTGGCACGACGCTCGCCCAGAGCCATGTTGTACTCGCGAGTACCGCGCTCGTCGGTGTGGCCTTCCAGAACAACACGGTTGCCGTTGGCTTTCAGGTCCTTGGCGTGAACGTCCAGAGCGCGCATGGCTTCTGGCTTCAGGTCCGAGCTGTCGTATTCGAAGTAGAAAGTGGTGATTGCGCGCAGGGCGGCTTCTTCGCTCAGGCTGCCGTCAACAGCGCCAGTGTTGGCACCATAGCCAGCGTTAGGATCAACAGCGGCGCCTTCGCCAGCGTTGTCACCGCCCTTGGAGGAGCAACCTACAGCCACGGCCATGGCCAGAGCCAGCGCAGCGAATTTACCAAACTTCAGCATTTCCATCGTGAAACTCCTAATGAAACCCCAGTGTGTTAAGCAAAAGTATTACGCCGCATCAGTTCAGGTAAGGGGACCAGGACGGTTCTCTGACTTCGCCTTGAGCGGTAGGAAGCGGGAGCCTCACGCGTCCATTGAGAGAGACGAGCATCAAGACTCCCCGGCCCTGCTGGCGGGTGGCGTAGATTAGCATGGTGCCGTTTGGCGCAACAGTGGGAGACTCATCAAGACTGGTGTCCGACAGAATCTTTACACTTCCGCGCTGCAAGTCCTGGGCAGCCACTTTGAAGTTGGTGAAGCCCTGTTGGCGATGGATCATCACCAGGGTCTTTTCGTCCGCCGACAGTTTCGGGTTGGCATTGTAGTTACCCACGAACGTGACACGCTCGGCGCCACCGCCACTGACCGATGTCTTGTAGACCTGCGGCTTGCCGCCACGGTCGGATGTGAAGTACAGGGTATTGCCATCCTTGCCCCAGAACGGCTCGGTGTTGATGCCTGGGCCTGCAGTTACACGGCTGATCTGGCGCGAGCCCATGTTCATCACGTAGATGTCCGGGTTGCCGTCCTTGGACAACACGAAGGCAAGGCGCGAACCATCTGGCGACCAGGCCGGAGCGCCGTTGAGGCCTTCGAAGTTGGTGATCTGCTCACGACGCCCGGTATCGATGTGCTGAACGAAGATGCGCGGACGCTTCTGTTCGAACGAGACATAGGCAATACGCTTGCCGTCCGGTGCGAAACGCGGCGACAGGATCGGCTCACGCGATTGCAGCAAAGTAACGGCGCGGGCACCGTCATAGTCCGAACGCTGCAAGGTGTAACGGGTGTTGTTGGCGGAGAAGCGCTCGGCAGTCACGTACAACATGCGGGTGGAGAATGCACCCTTGATGCCGGTGAGCTTCTCGAACGACTGGTCGGCGATGTAGTGCGACATGTCGCGCAGCTGGTCGACGCCACCAGCAACGCTGCCGGTCAGCACCTGCTGTTCGGTGGCGACGTTGAACAGGGCGTACTGCACCTGCAGGCGACCGCCGGACGGCACGATGCTGCCAACCATCACGTATTGGGCCCCCAGGGCTTTCCAGTCACGGAAGATGACTTCGCTGGCCTGGGTCGGCTGGCTGATCATGTTCTGCCGTGGAATGGGCGAGTAGTAGCCGGAGTTGCGCAGGTCATTGCCAATGATCTCGGCCATGTCCTCGGGCAACACGCTGCCACCCTGCAAACCGAACGGCACTACCGCGATCGGAGTCGCCCGATCGCTGCCGCTGGTGACCAGGATGTTCTTTTCCTCTGCCACGGCCATACCTGCCACGCAGCAGAGCATGACCAGCAGTCCTTTCAGACGTTTAATCACAACGCTAGATCCTCAGGTGTAAATGTCATCTTGAATGAACGGTACGGATTGAACTCGTTCGGCTTCAAGCCCTGCATCTCGGTCAGACGACCAATGTTCTTCACCGCTGCCACCGCCGAGCTGTCGAACGGACCGTCGCCACTGGAGCGCGCCACGCTGACGTTGGTGATGGTGCCATCGGGCAGCATGTTGATCTGCAGGACTACCGTCATGCCCCTGCGTGCGGACGGCGGACGCGCCCACCCTTCGGCTGCTCGCAAGCGAATCAGGTCGTCGAAATCGCCGGCCACTTCATCGCCACGCTCATCGGCCAGGGCCTGCTGCCGCTCGGTGGTATCGGACAGCAGCTCGGCCAGGGCCTGAGCTTTCTTGTCCTCTGCCGCCTTGCGGGCCGCTTCCTGCGCCTTTTTCTTCTGGGCATCCGCAGCCGCCTTCTTCTTGGCGTCTTCGGCTGCCTTCTTCTTCGCTTCCTCGGCCGCCGCTTTCTTCTTGGCGTCCTCGGCTGCTTTCTTCTTGGCCTCTTCGGCGGCTTTCTTTTTAGCCTCCTCGGCAGCCTGTTTCTTGGCTTCTTCCTCGGCTTTCTTCTTGGCCTCTTCCTCGGCCTTCTTCTTGGCGATATCAGCCTGCTGCTTCTCAGCGGCCTTCTTCGCCTCCTCGGCTTTCTTGGCCTCGGCAGCCTTCTTGGCTTCAGCGGCTTTGGCAGCCTCCTCGGCCTTCTTCGCCTCGGCGGCTTCACGGGCCTCTTCGGCCTTTTGAGCGGCGTCAGCTTTCTTTTGTTCCGCGGCCTTCACAGCTTCCTGCTCGACCTTCTTCTGCTCCAGTTGCTCGACCTCAGTCTGGCGCGAAGCGGTTTTCTTCGCTTCCCCGGCAATCTTCTGATTGGTCTGGGTGGTCGCCTGACTCTTGGATTTGAGCTGATAGAGCGTAGCCTGGACGATCGGCTTGGACGGCGGCAGCTCAGGCGTCATGGCGAAGCTGACGAACAGCATCGCGAACACCAGAACGTGCAGACCAATGGCCCAGACAGTGGGCCAGAAGTAGCTTTCCGAGGCGGATGGCTCTCGCTGTTGCATCAGGGCGCCTCGGTAATCAGGCCAACGTTACCGACACCGGCCTTCTGCAACCCGCCCATGGCACCCATGACCGCGCCGTAGTCGACGGCCTTGTCGCCACGAATGAAGACCTGGGTCTGCTTGCCCTGGTCGCGACCGGCGGCGATGATCTTGGTCACCGCGCTGGTCATTTCGGGCAAGGTCATGGCCTTGTCCATCTGCTTGTCGGTATCGACTTCGCTGCCGAGGTTCCAGTAGTAGGTTTTGTCGGCCTTGATCGAGATGGTCAGGATCTGAACGTTGTTGTCCTGGGGCAAGGCTTCGCTGGAAACCTTGGGCAGGTCGACCTTCACGCCCTGGTTGAGCATGGGGGCAGTCACCATGAAGATGACCAGCAGCACCAGCATCACGTCGATGTAGGGCACCACGTTCATCTCGGCGACCGGCTTGCGTTTGTGGCGAACTCGGGCCATGGGCTTCTACCTGATTACTCTTCGCTGGTGTGCACTTTGCGGTGCAGGATTGCCTGGAACTCGTCGGCGAACGTGTAGTAACGACCGATCAGCACTTCGCTGCGGGCGGAGAAACGGTTGTAGGCAATGACCGCCGGGATCGCGGCGAACAGACCGATCGCAGTGGCGATCAGTGCCTCGGCGATGCCCGGAGCCACTGTGGCCAGGGTCGCCTGCTGAGCCGAAGCCAAACCGCGGAAGGAGTTCATGATGCCCCAGACGGTTCCGAACAGGCCGATGTACGGGCTGGTGGAGCCGACAGTGGCAAGGAACGGCAAGCTCTGCTCGAGCTTTTCTTCCTCACGGGAGATGGCCACGCGCATGGCACGCCCGACGCCCTCCATGACCGCATCCGGGTCGACACCCGGCTGCTGGCGCAGGCGCGAGAACTCTTTGAAGCCGGCACGGAACACCTGCTCCACGCCCGAGTCCGGGTCCGGATTGCTGCCTGCCTGACGATACAGCTTGGACAGGTCGATACCCGACCAGAAGCGCTCCTCGAAGGCATCGAGCGCACGACGACCGGCGCGCAGCATAGTGCTGCGCTGGAAGATCATGATCCATGAAGTGACCGAAGCGGCCACCAGGGTCAGCATGACCAGCTGTACCACTACACTGGCATTGCTGACCAGACTCCACATGGAGGTATGGTCGACGACGTTAGCTTCCACGCTTATTCTCCTGCATTCGATTGAGTACCCGTGCCGTCCGCCAGGAAGGCGTCGCGCAGTTCTGGGGGAATGGCCCGGGGTTTGAAAGTGTCGGCGCGCACGGCGGCCACCAGGAACTGCCCTTCGCAGAGCAGTGTTTCATCCTTTTCCCGCCAGACCTGCTGCACGAAGCGCAGGCTGGCGCGGTTCAATTCAAGCACTTGCGCGGTCACCCGCAATTCGTCGTCCAACCGCGCCGGCGCGTGGTAACGCGCTTCGCTGGAGTGAACTACGAACAACAGGTTCTGGCCGGCAAGCTCGGACTGGGAAAACCCCAGGTGCCGCAGCCGCTCGGTACGCGCCCGCTCCATGAATTTCAAATAGTTGACGTAATACACCACGCCACCGGCGTCGGTGTCCTCGTAATAGACGCGACAGCGGTGAGCGAACGGTTCCAGGCCATTTTGCGCGCGCATACTCTAGTGCTTACTCCTCAGCTTGCCAATCCGCCCCGGCAACTGTTTTTGCATGGATAATGTCTTATTGCCAGTGCGCCAAGCGCGTGCCAGCGGTAGGACCACGAAAACCATGATTCGATCTGTCATTCATCGGGATCGGAGAACTCTCCGCCTTCGGCGAAGCGCCCTGGAATGTTCAGCCCAAAATGCAAGTAGGCATGCCGAGTGACCACCCGCCCGCGCGGCGTGCGCATGATGTAACCCTGCTGGATCAGGTACGGCTCGAGCACGTCCTCGATGGTGTGACGCTCCTCGCTGATCGCCGCGGCCAGGTTGTCGACCCCCACTGGACCACCGTCGAACTTCTCGATCATGGTCAACAGCAAACGGCGATCGGAATGGTCGAAGCCACGCTCGTCGACATCCAGCAGGTTCAGTGCCATGTCCGCCACGGCCTTGGTGATCTGTCCTTTGCCACGAACCTCGGCATAATCGCGCACGCGTCGCAGCAAGCGGTTGGCGATACGCGGCGTGCCGCGGGCACGACGGGCGATCTCGTAGGCCCCCTGGTCCTCGATGGACAACCCGAGGATGTTGGCCGAGCGGCTGACGATGGTCGCCAGATCCTTGTTGCTGTAGAACTCAAGGCGCTGGACGATGCCGAAGCGGTCGCGCAGCGGGTTGGTCAGCATGCCAGCACGGGTTGTAGCGCCGACCAGAGTGAACGGTGGCAGATCGAGCTTGATCGAACGCGCCGCCGGGCCCTCGCCGATCATGATGTCCAGCTGAAAGTCCTCCATCGCTGGATAGAGCACCTCCTCGACGACCGGCGACAGCCGATGGATCTCGTCGATGAACAGCACGTCATGGGGCTCCAGGTTGGTCAACATCGCGGCCAGGTCACCTGGACGCTCGAGGATGGGCCCCGATGTACTTTTGACCGACACGCCCATTTCCTGGGCGATGATGTTGGCAAGGGTGGTCTTGCCCAGGCCCGGCGGGCCGAAAATCAAAGTGTGGTCGAGGGATTCGTTGCGACCGCGCGCCGCCTGGATGAACAACGCCATCTGCTCGCGCACCACCGGCTGGCCGATGTACTCATCCAGGCTCAGAGGGCGGATAGCGCGATCCTGGATTTCTTCTCGATCGCGGCCATTGGCGGCGATCAGTCGGTCAGTTTCGATCACTTGGCGATCATTCCTTTAAGGCTACGGCGAATCAGCTCCTCGCTGCTCAGACCGCTCTTGCCCTCGATGGCCGCGACTGCCTTGCTGGCTTCCTGGGGCTTGTAGCCCAGGGAAATCAGGGCGCTGACCGCATCGGCCTCCGCATTGGAGGCAGTGCTGACGGGCATTGGGCCATCAGAGACAAGGGTGAACATTGCAGGAGAGGTTTCCCACGCTTTGAAGCGATCCTTGAGCTCCACCAGCAGGCGTTCGGCGGTCTTCTTGCCCACCCCGGGCACACGCACCAGCGCCGAGGCGTCCTGAGCCTGCACACAGCGCACCAACTCATCGACTTCAAGGCCCGACATCAGCGCCAGGGCGAGCTTCGGCCCAACGCCATTGAGGCGGATGAGCTCGCGAAACAGTTCACGCTCGCGCTTTTCGGCAAAGCCATAGAGCAGATGGGCATCCTCACGCACCACCAGATGGGTGTGCAACGTGACCGGCTCACCGATTTTCGGCAACCGGTACAAGGTAGTCATTGGCACCTCCAGCTCATAGCCAAGGCCATTGACATCGACTATCAGGTGCGGCGGCTGTTTTTCCGCCAGAGTGCCGCGCAAACGTCCAATCACGTTCCGATCCTTTCCTTCGGGTGCCGGCCAGAAACCGGTCCACCCTATCAGCAAATGCAGTGGGAGACTGTTCCCCCCACACAAAATATGTATCAGCGCATGAAGCGGCTACAGACGCAAGCGTCCACCGCGTCGCCGGGCTGTGGCCAATCCATGCGGGATGAGGCTGGACCGAGTGTGAGCATGGCACAGCGCGATGGCCAGGGCGTCGGAGGCATCCACCTGGGGCTTTTGCGTCAACTTCAACAGGTGCATGACCATCAACATCACCTGTTCCTTGTTGGCGCCACCGGTGCCGGCCACGGCCTGCTTGACCTGGCTGGCACTGTATTCGGCAATCTCAAGACCCGCCTCGGCGGCCGCGACGATCGCCGCGCCCCGAGCCTGCCCAAGCTTGAGAGCCGAATCGGCGTTGCGCGCCATGAATACCCGCTCGATGCCCATGGTCACCGGCCCGTGCTGGCGAATGATCTCACTCACCCCACGGAACACGACCTGCAGCCGCTCGTGCAATTCGCCACTGCCTGTGCGAATACAACCAGACGCCACGTACTCGCAGCCGCGAGCCGTCTGACGCACCACACCGAAACCTGTGATGCGCGAACCGGGGTCGATACCAAGAATCAGAGTCATAGGGCCTGTCATTGAAAGGAGGCATGTTTGCGAACTGCATCGGCCCTTTCGCGGGCAAACCCGCCCCACAGACATGGCACCGGTTTCGATTGCGGCGCCATGCCTGTGAGAGCGGGTTTACCTACAAAGCCCGTACAGGCGCTGACAAGCTTACAGAGCTGGTAGCGGTCGCCCGAACACCTTAGCCGAGCTTCTCCATGATCTCGTCGGAAATTTCGGCGTTGGAGTAGACGTTTTGCACATCGTCCAGATCTTCGAGCATGTCGATCAGCTTGAGCACTTTCTCCGCCCCCTCCTGATCCAGCTCGGCACTGGTGGTCGGCTGCATCACGATCTCAGCGTCGGCGGCCTTGAAGCCGGCCTCTTCCAAGGCGTTACGTACGGCATAGAAGCTGTTGAACGAAGTGAATACATCGAAGGAGCCGTCGTCATTGGCGACCACATCGTCGGCATCCGCTTCCATGGCGGCTTCCATGAGGGTGTCTTCGTCCAGGCCCGGAGCAAAGCTGATCTGCCCCTTGCGCTCGAACAGATAGGCGACGGAGCCGTCGGTACCGAGGTTGCCGCCACACTTGGTGAATGCATGACGCACAGCCGCTGCGGTGCGGTTGCGGTTATCGGTCATGGCCTCGACCATGATCGCCACGCCACCAGGACCGTAGCCTTCGTAGCTCAGCTCTTCGACGTTGTCGCTTTCGTTGGTGCCCGCACCACGCGCCACGGCGCGGTCGATAATGTCGCGGCTCATGTTGGCACCCAGGGCCTTGTCCAGGGCCAGGCGCAAACGCGGGTTGGAAGCCGGGTCAGGCCCACCCTGCTTGGCAGCGACAGTCAGTTCGCGGATCCACTTGGTGAAGATCTTGCCTCTCTTGGCATCCTGGCGCTCTTTGCGGTGCTTGATGTTTGCCCACTTGGAATGACCAGCCATAACGACTCCGAATCCTTGAAACAGAAACAGGTTCCGCCCCGAAGGGCGGAACGCGAGAAAACTGCGCCAAAGCGCGTGGGCGCTTCCGCCAGGGAAGCGCCCTGGGTCGATTACTCGACCTTGGTCTGCTCACGCAGACGGATGTGCAGCTCGCGCAGGGCCTTGGCATCCACCAGACCTGGAGCCTGGGTCATGACGCACGCGGCGCTCTGGGTTTTCGGGAACGCGATCACTTCACGGATCGACTGGGCGCCGGTCATCAGCATGACCAGGCGGTCCAGGCCGAAGGCCAGGCCACCATGAGGTGGCGCACCGAACTTCAGGGCATCGAGCAGGAAGCCGAACTTCTCCTGCTGCTCTTCGGCACCGATGCCCAGCAGACGGAAGACCGCCTGTTGCATTTCCTTACGGTGGATACGGATCGAGCCGCCACCGAGTTCAGTGCCGTTGAGCACCATGTCATAAGCACGCGACAGCGCAGCGCCCGGGTTGGCCTCGAGCTCTTCAGGCGAGCACTTGGGCGCGGTGAACGGGTGGTGCAACGCGCTGAAGCTACCATCGTCGTTTTCTTCGAACATCGGGAAGTCGACGACCCACATCGGTGCCCACTCGCAGGTCAGCAGCTCGAAGTCGTGGCCCAGGCGGATACGCAGCGCGCCCAAGGCTTCGCTGACGATCTTGGCCTTGTCGGCGCCGAAGAACACGATGTCACCGTCGACGGCGCCCACGCGATCAAGGATCACGTTCAGGTTGGCCTCTGGGATGTTCTTGACGATCGGCGACTGCAGGCCCTCGACGCCCTTGGCGCGCTCGTTGACCTTGATGTAGGCCAGGCCCTTGGCGCCGTAGATGCCGACGAACTTGGTGTATTCGTCGATGCGGCTGCGCGGCATGCTGGCCCCGCCCGGCAGACGCAGAGCGGTGACGCGGCACTTCGGATCGTTGGCCGGACCTGCAAAGACCTTGAAGTCCACGTCCTTGAGCTGGTCGGCAACATCGACCAGTTCCAGCGGAATACGCAGGTCAGGCTTGTCGGAACCGTAGCGACGCATGGCCTCTTCGTAGGTCATGTGCGGGAATTCGCCGAACTCCAGATCCAGGACTTCCTTGAACAGCTTGCGGATCATGCCTTCGGTCAGGCCCATGATCTCGGCTTCGTCGAGGAAGCTGGTCTCGATGTCGATCTGGGTGAATTCCGGCTGACGGTCGGCACGCAGGTCCTCGTCACGGAAGCACTTGGCGATCTGGTAGTAGCGATCGAAGCCGGCGACCATCAGCAACTGCTTGAACAGCTGCGGCGACTGCGGCAGGGCGAAGAAGCTGCCAGCGTGGGTACGGCTCGGGACCAAGTAGTCGCGCGCGCCTTCCGGTGTGGCGCGGGTCAGGATCGGCGTCTCGACGTCGAGGAAACCGTTCTCGTCCAGATAGCGACGGATGCTGCTGGTGATGCGCGAGCGCAGACGCAGCTTGTCGGCCATTTCCGGGCGACGCAGGTCGATGAAGCGGTAGCGCAGGCGGGTTTCCTCGCCTACATCGGAATATTCGTTCAGCGGGAAGGGTGGGGTTTCCGCCTCGTTGAGCACCTTGAGCTCATAGCCCAGCACTTCGATACCGCCGGACGCCATGTTCGGGTTGACCGCGCCAGCCGGGCGCAGACGCACCTTGCCGGTGATCTGTACGACATACTCGCTGCGCACGCGGTCGGCAGCGGCGAAAGTCTCGGCGCGATCCGGGTCGAAGACGACCTGGGCCATGCCTTCGCGGTCACGGATATCGAGGAAGATCACCCCGCCGTGGTCGCGGCGACGATGGACCCAGCCGCAAAGGGTGACTTCCTGGCCGTCCAGGCTCTCGTTCAGTTGGCCGCAATAATGGCTGCGCATCATGATGGTGGTTTCGCTTCTCGTGATTCGTGTATTCGGTGGAGGTCTTGGCCGCCCAAGGGGCTAATACTGCAAGACCCAGTCACTGCAATTCAACTCAGTCGGCCTTGTCGCCGCCTGCCAGGTTCTTCTTCGCCCCGGTCTTGAAATCGGTCTCGTACCAGCCGTTGCCGCTCAGGCGGAAGCCGGGTACCGACAGCAGCTTTTTCAGGGCTGGAGCCTGGCACGCCGGGCAGTCGGTCAGTGGTGCGGCGCTGATCTTCTGCAACACCTCCATCCGGTGATCGCAGGACGCACATTGATAGTCATAAAGGGGCATGGGGGTGTCTCTCGTCAACCACAACGCTGCCGGGGCAGTAAAAAGCGGGATTATATATGGTTAAGGAGAGCTGCGCAGCCCGCCCGGCGATCAGCGTACTCAGGGCGGATCGAGCAGCCAGGCCACGCAGATCACCCGAATCAGCCCACTGAAGTTGCGAACCCCACCGTGACGCAAGTGGACCTCCCGATCCACGTAGGACAGCACGGCGCTTACCGTGCATTGGTTGGCCTGGGCGATGCGTTCGAGAATACGCCAGTAGACCACCTCAAGCCGCAGGCAGGTGGCAAAGCCATTGAGCCGGACCGACCGGGAGACCGGCCGAACCTGCATCATGTCGAAATCTGCCCGAAAAGGGTCAATGCACTGCTTGCCCGGCCATTTTCCCTGGCAAGCGCCTCGCCTGCCTTGTTGCATCACTTCCACCACACCACTCCATTGTCTGGAAAAATCCCCTCGCACCCATGCACGACCGGGCAGATCAATAAAGCGCTGTCAGGGCCTTCAAAGCAGTGGCAAAACCTTCCGGGCGAAACGAAAGACCCGACCCTGGGCAGGGTCGGGTCGATGGAGCCTACAAACGAACGATCACTTTTCCTCGAGCAATACCCGCAGCATCCAGGCGGTTTTTTCATGGATCTGCATGCGCTGGGTCAGCAGATCGGCGGTCGGCTCATCGCTGACCTTGTCGACGACCGGGAAGATGCTACGCGCCGTGCGCACCACTGCCTCCTGCCCCTGAACAAGCTGGCGGATCATCTCTTCGGCAGGCGGTACGCCCTCTTCTTCCTTGATTGACGAGTGACGCGCATAGAAGGCATAGGAACCTGGCGCCGGGAAGCCCAACGCCCGAATGCGCTCGGCGATCGAGTCGACCGCCAGGGCCAGCTCGTTGTACTGCTCTTCGAACATCAGGTGCAGGGTGCGGAACGCAGGGCCGGTGACGTTCCAGTGAAAGTTATGGGTTTTCAGATACAGCACGTAAGTATCCGACAACAGGCGGGAAAGCCCATCGACGATGGACTTGCGATCTTCTTCATTGATACCGATATCGATTGCCATGAAGCTCCCCTTTCCATAAGGCTTGGTCATCAAGCGGGCACCCCAAACTGTATCAGACCCTCCCGCTCCTGCCCGTGACACAGGACAAGCCGTCGCCTCACGGTTTGAGAACCCCCTGCCTTTGCTGTTAAATAGACACCGTGCCACCCGTGCGGACAGTCATTGCCGGGTGCATAGGCTGGCCAGTTGCGTGATCGCGCCTTGTATCTGCGCACCGCACGTCCAGCTCTTCCTGTGATCGGCCTTATCAATGTGAGCCCACTCAAATGTTCAAGATCGTCCATCTGGTGACGGGCGTAGCAGCTTTGCTGCTGTCGCTCATACCCAGCCTGAAAACCGATGCAACCCCGTTCCTGGAGCAACCTGAAGCCGTCTACCTGGCATTGCTCGGCCTGCTCAACCTGCTGTTGGCACCTGCACTGCCGCTCTACTACAAAGGCGCCCGCCAGCAACTGCAATCGCTGGCGTGCGCCTTGTTGGTGCTGGCGGTGATCCTGCAGACCATCACCCTGCTGGCACGCCCGGAACTGGGCGACCTGCCAGCCCTGCTCTGCGCCACCCTGGCCGTAGCCTTGCACCTTGGCACAGGCTTCGCCCGCAGCTTCAAGAAGCCACGCGCCAACCAAGGCACCTCACAAGATGCGGGCACACGTGATACCGGCACGGTGAAGTGGTTCAACACCTCCAAGGGCTTCGGCTTTATCTCCCGCGATTCGGGCGACGACATTTTCGTGCATTTCCGCGCGATCCGTGGCGAGGGCCACCGCGTTCTGGTCGAAGGCCAGCGCGTTGAGTTTTCGGTGATGCACCGCGACAAAGGTCTGCAGGCTGAAGACGTGGTCGCGGTTTCCCGCCGCTGACCGACAGACCCTGGCGCAGCGGATCCCTCCGCGCCAGGGTCACCCTCCTTAATAATGAGGCGGCGGCGCCTGCTCCCCCTCGCCACCGTACTGCCCCACCACTTCCTCGTAACGCTTGATCAATTCGGCCATCTGCAGCTGCAGGCGCTCGATCACCCGCCCCTGCTCGACCAGCACATCATTCAGCGCCTGAATGGTGTCGTCCTGAAACGCCTGACGGCTTTCCAGCTCGATGACTCGGGATTCCAACGACATAGCCTTAGACCTCCCGGAAGTCATCGTTCAACACCATCCGCAAACGCTGACGGATCGAGTCGATCTGGTCGGCGGTGTACTCGGTAGCAGGCACCCGCCCCCACACTGGCGCGGGCCAGGCCGCGTCGTCGCGTCGGCGCACGATCACGTGCATGTGCAGTTGGCTCACCACATTGCCCAAAGTCGCGACGTTGAGCTTGTCGGCAGCGAAGCTGTCCTTGAGTGTTTCGGCCAGGTAAGTGGTTTCCTTCCAGAGCTGCTGCTGGTCGGCTTCGTTCAACTGAAACAGTTCGCTGATATCGGCGCGCCGCGGCACCAGGATAAACCAGGGGTAGTTGGCATCCTTGCTCAGCAACAAGCGACTCAATGGAAAATCTCCCAACACCAGGGAATCCTGCTGCAAACGCGAATCCAGAACGAACACGGCAATATCTCCTCAAGACGAAACGGCCCGGCCAGAGCGCGGGCGAGATGAGCGAAGGATACCTTGCTTCAACAGCGCCAGCATGAAATGCCACCGCAAGGGCTGTCTTTTTCGGCGAGCAGCACACTTGTACGCACAACCCGGTAACACTGCGCTACTTTTCGCACCAAAAAGGAGCCGACAGCGCAACACACCCCACTGCTTTGTGCGCGGCTTAACAGTTTTCGGTAACACGTTGACTTTTAAGGTAGCTTTTCGCCCACGAGCGTGGCCGCGATTTGGCACACCATCAGACGCTTTTCGCCCCGTATTTATGGACCTTTGCCATCCCTGCCAGAGGGACTGTGAAAAATTCATGAACAAATCGTGATTTTGAGCACGCTTGTTGCATTCCCATCCGACCAAGTCACGAGGCACCTCGGTGCACGAGACAATAAAAAAAGCGGCAGGGATACCCAGGTTGTTCCACCAGCCAGGTGTGTTTACAGAATTGTTACAGCGCTGGCGTTATACGCCCCGAAACTGGGCGTAATTTGCGACATGGAAATAGCCAAACGCGACATGTTGAAAAAGTTCCCTAAAGGTTGTTTTTTCAGTGTCGCCAAGAATAGTCAGCGTGATATACATTTTCGCCGACATAACAAGAAAGAGCTCGCCCTATAACTAAAAGAGCAGGGTGAAGCGGTACTTCCTAAAAACCAAAGGAGCAAATCACGATGCGCGTGATGAAGTGGAGCATGATCGCCCTGGCCGTTGCGGCAGGGACCTCGCAGTTGGCAGTGGCCTCTTCGCAGGACGAATCCAAGGGTTTCATTGAAGACAGCCAGCTGAACGTCAAGACCCGTATGCTGTATTTCAGCCGTGACTTCCGCAACAACCCGGCCGGCACCCAAAGCCGCCGTGAAGAGACCGGCCTGGGCTTCCTCGGCACTTACGAGTCCGGTTTCACCCAAGGCACCGTCGGTGTGGGCGTCGACGCAATCGGCATGCTGGGCCTGAAATTGGACAGCGGCAAAGGCCGCTCCGGCACCGGCCTGTTCCCAACCGACTCGGATGGCCGTTCGCAGGACGACTACTCCAAAGGCGGCGCCGCAGTTAAGTTCCGCGTTTCCGACACCGTGCTGAAGGTAGGTGACCAATTTACCGCACTGCCGGTCTTCGCGACCGATGACAGCCGCCTGCTGCCAGAAATGGCCCAAGGTACCTTGATCACCAGCAACGAGATCAAGGATCTGACCCTGCACGCCGGTCATTTCACCAGCCTGACCGCTCAGGAAGAGACCAACCGCGACAGCCTTCACCTGAAGGAAGCCAACGTTGTCGGTGGTACCTACGCGTTCACCGAAAACCTGAGCACCAGCCTCTACTACTCCAAGGTCGAAGACTACTGGCGCAAGTACTACGCCAACGTCAACTGGGCGCTGCCGATCTCCGACAAGCAAGGCCTGGTGTTCGACTTCAACATCTATGACACCAAGAGCGAAGGCCACCTGGCCCGCGCCTTCGATGGCGACAAGCTCGACAACCGTGCATTCAGCCTTTCGGGCGCCTACAACATCGGCGCTCACACCTTCACTCTGGCCTATCAGAAAGTGACCGGTGACGGCGACTACGCTTACGGCGTCGACGGTGGCGGCACCATCTTCCTGGCCAACTCCGTAGCCCGCTCCGACTTCAACGCCGAAGACGAGAAATCCTGGCAGGCTCGCTACGACCTGAACTTCGCCGAGTACGGCATTCCAGGCCTGACCTTCATGACCCGTTACGTGCGCGGCACCGACGCCAACGTCGCCGGCACCAGCAACGGCAAAGAATGGGAACGCGACATCGATATCAAGTACGTGCTGCAAGAAGGCCCTGCCAAGGACCTGAGCTTCCGCGTACGCCAGGCCACCTACCGTTCCGCCGACGGCGTCTACTACGGTTCCCCGTCGATCGACGAACTGCGCCTGATCGTCGAGTACCCGCTGAGCATCCTGTAAGCCCCTGGCTTGCAATTGCCCCGCACCGAAAAAGCCCGGCGATCACGCCGGGCTTTTTCTTGGCTGACAAGCGCCCCGCCCTGGGGCATCCTGTACGCCTTCGCTCCGCCCCCGTACAATGCGGGGTCATTTCAACGTCTTAGGCAATCGACACGGCCCACCATGCGTACCAGTCAATATTTGCTCGCCACCCAGAAAGAAACCCCTGCCGATGCAGTGGTCATCAGCCACCAGCTCATGCTGCGCGCCGGCATGATCCGCAAGCTGGCCTCCGGCCTGTACACCTGGCTGCCGATGGGCCTGCGGGTGATGCGCAAGGTCGAAGCCGTGGTCCGCGAGGAAATGAACGCCGCTGGCGCCCTGGAAGTGCTGATGCCAAGCATCCAGCCCGCGGAGCTGTGGCAGGAATCCGGCCGCTGGGAGCAATACGGCCCTGAGCTGCTGCGCCTGAAGGACCGCCATGACCGCGACTTCTGCGTTGGCCCGACTCACGAAGAAGTCATCACCGACCTGGCACGCAACGAGCTGTCCAGCTATAAACAGCTGCCGCTGAACATGTACCAGATCCAGACCAAGTTCCGTGACGAGATCCGTCCGCGCTTCGGCCTGATGCGCGGTCGCGAGTTCATCATGAAGGACGCCTACTCCTTCCATGCCGACCAGGCTTCCCTGCAGGAAACCTACGACCGCATGCACCAGGCGTACACCAACATCTTTACCCGCCTGGGCCTGGACTTCCGTCCGGTGCAGGCAGACACCGGTTCCATCGGTGGCAGCTACTCCCATGAATTCCACGTTTTGGCCGAATCCGGCGAAGACGACGTGATTTTCAGCGACAGCTCCGACTACGCCGCCAACATCGAGAAGGCCGAGGCCATTCCACGCGAAACCGTGCGTCCAGCCCCCACTGAGGAGCTGCGCCTGGTAGACACCCCGAATGCCAAGACCATCGCTCAACTGGTCGAGAACTACGGCCTGCCGATCGAAAAGACCGTCAAGACCCTGATCGTGCGCGGCGCCGAAGAAGGCAAGCTGATCGCCCTGGTGGTCCGTGGCGACCATGAGCTGAACGAAATCAAGGCCGCCAAGCTCGAGCAGGTCGCCGACCCACTGGTCATGGCAACCGACGCCGAGCTGCGCGCCGCCATCGGTGCTGGCGCAGGCTCCCTGGGCCCGCTGAACCTGCCGCTCGAATGCATCATCGACCGCTCGGTCGCCCTGATGAGCGACTTCGGCATCGGCGCCAACATCGACGACAAACATTACTTCGGCGTCAACTGGGAACGTGACTTGCCGGTTCCTCAGGTCGCCGACCTGCGCAACGTGGTCGAGGGCGACCCAAGCCCGGACGGCCAGGGCACCCTGGTCATCAAGCGCGGGATCGAAGTCGGCCACATCTTCCAGCTCGGCACCAAGTACAGCGAGGCGCTCAAGTGCCAGGTACTGGGCGAGAGCGGCAAACCGGTAACCTTGTCCATGGGCTGCTACGGCATCGGCGTCTCCCGCGTGGTCGCCGCCGCTATCGAGCAGAGCTATGACGACAAGGGCATCATCTGGAACGATGCCCTGGCGCCCTTCCAGATCGCCCTGGTACCGCTGCGTTATGAAACCGACGCCGTTCGCGAAGCGACCGACAAGCTGTACGCTGAACTGACTGCCGCCGGTTTCGAAGTGCTGCTGGACGATCGCGACAAGAAGACCAGCCCCGGCATCAAGTTCGCTGACATGGAACTGATCGGCATCCCTCACCGCATCGTGGTCAGCGACCGCGGCCTGGCCGAGGGCAACCTGGAGTACAAGCACCGTACCGAGCAAGAAGCCCAGCCTCTGCCGCTCAACGAAGTGCTGACCTTCCTGCAAGCCCGCATCCGTCGCTGATAGCCCACCGCACGAGTGATCATGTCCAGAAGCACCTTTACCCTGGGGGGCGCCGCACTGTGCGGCGCCCTGCTCGTCAGCGGCTGCGCCAACCAGATGTCCCAACGCAGCGAGCATGAGGAGCGCGCCGAGCGCAAGCTGCTCGAACATACCCTGCAAATCGACGTGGGCGAGCCCAAGGTGATGGAGCTTCCCCAGCGGCGCGTACGTATTCATGAACAGAAGCGCTTCGAAGTTACCGAGTTCGAAGTCACTCGCCGTTACGACCGCTACACGCCTTACCAACCCTGGCGAGAGATCTATGAGATCCCCCTGGGCGCGGTTGCCGTGGTGGCCGGTGTCGGCGCCAACGTGGTCAACGTGTTCGCCCTGGGCAATCTACCGGAAAGCATCACTCATGATTGGCTCAGTTACGGCCTGGCTGGGCTCAACCCGTTCATGAACGTGCCGTCCAATGGTCGCGCGCAGCAGAACCTGGCTGGGATCAGCGAAGTGCAGAAGGACAAGCGCGAGGAGTACACCAGCCTGCCCTGGAGCGAACGCCTGGTCGAAGTCAAGGCTGGCAAACTGACCCACGAGCTGACCACCGACCATAACGGCGTACTGCGCCTGAACCTGCTCGACAGCCCGTTCTCCGAGCAGAACCTCAATCACATCGGCACCCTGCACCTGCATGTAGCCGACGAGGACAATGGTGTGCGCGGCGATGCCAGCCTGCTGGTCAGCAGCAATTTGCGTGGCAAGCTGCTCGAAGCCCACGAGCTGATCTTCGATGACCTCGAGGGCGACGATGTCGGCCAATGGGTGCATCGGGTCAAGCGCCTGTCGGAGCTGGGCTTGGAAGAAGAAGCCAGCGAGCTGGAGCAAAGCCTGATCGAGTTGACCCGCAATGATCCGGAGCTGCAACGGGACTTCCTGCAAGCACTGACCAAGGACACCGGGCGACTGGTTGCCGACCCTGGAATACAGTAAACCCGCTGGGGCTGCCTAGCGGCCCCTCCCCTTCACTCACTGCGGCGGGAAGAGCTCCAACTGCTCATGCGCCCCACGCAGATCTCGCAATCGAACTCCCACGCCTAATAACCGTACTGGCTTGCCACCCCGGGCAAACGCCTGGCTGAGCAACTGTCGGTAGCTCTCCAGATCACGACCGGCTCCAGCCTGTTCCAGGGTCGTCTGGCTGAAGTCGTGAAATTTTACCTTCACGAACGGTTTGTCCGGCCGGTAACTGTTATCCATGCGCGCAATGCGCGCGTTCAGGCTCTCGAGCAGCTCGGGCAGTTTCTGCAGGCAACTCGCCAGGTCCGGCAAGTCGGTATCGTAGGTATTTTCGACACTTACAGATTGACGCCGGCTGTCATTTTGTACGATTCGTTCATCTATACCCCGCGCCAGCCCCCATAACCGCTCACCAAAACTGCCGAACTCCCGCACCAAAGCCAAGCGCGACCACTCGCGCAGCTCCAGACACGTTTCGATACCCAGGCGTGCCAGTTTGTCCGCCGTGACCTTGCCCACGCCGTGCAGCCTTGCGACCGGCAAGGCTGCTACGAATGCTTCCACCTGGTCGGGGGTTATCACGAACAAACCATTGGGCTTGCGCCAGTCGCTGGCGATCTTGGCCAAGAACTTATTCGGCGCCACGCCAGCCGAAACCGTGATGTGCAGCGTCCGAGCGACCCGCTTGCGAATGTCTTCAGCAATACGCGTGGCGCTGCCGGCGAACCATTGGCTGTCGCTGACATCCAGATAGGCCTCGTCCAGCGACAGCGGCTCGATCAAGTCGGTGTAGTCACGAAAAATGGCGTGGATTTCCCGAGAGGCCTCGCGATAAGCCTCAAAGCGCGGCTTGACGATCAACAGGTCTGGACAGAGCTTGAGCGCATGACGCGAAGACATGGCCGAGCGCACACCATAGGCACGCGCCTCATAATTGCAGGTCGCGATCACCCCGCGCTGCTCAGGCGCCCCGCCCACGGCCATCGGGCGCCCTGCCAAACGCGGGTCGTCGCGCATTTCGATTGCGGCATAGAAACAATCGCAGTCGATGTGGATGATCTTGCGCAAGGACATGGATGACCGTCAGCACTGTAAATTCATACAGATACTACCGGTGCGTCGCCATGTGTTCCAGAGCCGGCCTGTCGGAAAGCCTTCCAATCCGATGCAAGCCCCGTCATTGCTGAGCTGCAGCCCTTATTCAAACGCTAAGAGATTGAACAAAAAAGGGTTTTTCCGAAATAGCGCTTGACATGGCAGAGGATTTCCGTAGAATTCGATCTCACAGGCGCGGGATGGAGCAGCCTGGTAGCTCGTCGGGCTCATAACCCGAAGGTCGTCGGTTCAAATCCGGCTCCCGCAACCAGATTCAGAAAAAGGCCACTGTCGATACAGTGGCCTTTTTTCTTGTCTTAGAAAAAATCTACGACAAATCAAAGAGTAATGCTTGACAGCTACTCGGAATTCCGTAGAATGCGCATCCACTGACGCGGGATGGAGCAGCCTGGTAGCTCGTCGGGCTCATAACCCGAAGGTCGTCGGTTCAAATCCGGCTCCCGCAACCATATTCGTCAGAACAAACCCCGCCTGCTAACGCAGCGCGGGGTTTGTTGCTTTTGGCCCCGTGAATACTTCCCCACTTCGCCTCAAGTGGGGCTCGCCGGATGAACTATCTTTAACCCTGCCAAACCGCTGAAAGCGGGCCGGGCAGGAGTAATATCTGGATACGTTTTCCGAAGGGACTTTCACTTGGCCGCACCTCTGCCCAACCTCGCGCTCCTGGCCCGAGGTTATCCATGATTTCACACGACTCCGAACCTCAGGAGCCTCTCGCCACCGCGCTTCCCAACGCCGCCCGCCGCCTGCCCTGGCTGGAGCGGCTGAGCCGTTATCGCCAACCCTTGGGGCTGGCCTTGACGTTGCTGCTGTTCAGCATGGCCTTGATCGCCTGCCGGCACTTGCTGAGCGAACTGGACATTTATGCCCTTCACGACGCCATGCTCAGCGTGCCGACACGATCTTTGGCGGGCGCCTTGCTGGCGACCGTCGTGGGCTTTGTGACTTTGCTGGGCTATGAATGGTCCGCCAGCCGTTACGCTGCAGTGCAGCTACCGGCCCGCACATTGGCGCTGGGCGGGTTCAGCGCCTTTGCCATTGGTAACGCGGTCGGGCTGTCGATCCTGTCCGGTGGCTCGGTACGTTATCGCCTGTATGCGCGGCATGGGCTAGGCGCCGCTGAAATCGCACGGATGACCGTGTTCGCCAGCCTATCCCTAGGCTGCGCCCTGCCCCCTCTGGCAGCGCTGGCGACATTGAGCAACCTGCAAGGTGCCGCCACCGCCCTGCGCCTGCCTGCCCCATTGCTGGCCAGTATCGCCGTGGCAGTGCTGGCGCTGACGGCCGTATTGGTAATCGGCCTCTATCGCCGCCGCCTGGACGAGCAACCTCTGGCCGATAGCCTGGTGGTGCAGTTTGGACGGCGCACCCTGCGACTACCAGGCGCCCGCTCGGCCGCCCTGCAGTTGTTGATCACCGCCCTAGACGTCGTCGCCGCCGCTACCGTGCTTTACCTGCTGCTACCCGAAGCTCCGCCTTTCGGCGCCTTCGTCCTGGTCTACCTGCTCGCCCTGGCCGCCGGTGTACTCAGCCATGTGCCAGGTGGCGTGGGGGTGTTCGAAGCCATTCTCCTGGCCGCCTTCGCCAATCAGCTGGGCGCCGCGCCACTGGCAGCTGCCTTACTGTTGTATCGCCTGATCTATGTGGTCCTGCCTTTGCTATTGGCCTGTGTGCTGCTGTTGGCGAGCGAAGCCCGCCGTCTGCTGTTCGCCCGCCAAGCGATCAATGCAGCCGCCGGGCTTGCTGCGCCGGTGCTGGCAATCCTGGTGTTTCTGTCAGGCGTCGTGCTGTTGTTTTCCGGGGCCACGCCCGAGATCGACACGCGCCTTGAGCACATGGGCTTTCTGGTGCCCCATCGCCTGATCGACGCTTCGCATTTTGGCGCGAGCCTCATCGGGGTGCTGTGCCTGCTGCTGGCTCAAGGGTTACGCCGGCGACTGTCGGCCGCCTGGCTGCTGACCACCATCCTGCTGCTGGTAGGCGCACTGCTGTCGTTGCTCAAGGGCTTCGATTGGGAAGAGGCCAGCGTGCTGATCTTCACAGTGGCGCTGCTGACCTTGTTCCGTCGCTCGTTCTATCGCCCAAGCCGGTTGCTGGAGCTGCCCTTCTCGCCGGTGTACCTGGTGGCAAGCGTTTGTGTGGTCGGCGCCTCGGTCTGGCTGCTGCTGTTCGCCTACCAGGATGTGCCCTACAGCCACGAACTGTGGTGGCAGTTCACCCTCGATGCCGACGCACCACGTGGCCTGCGCGCCGCCATGGGCAGTGCAGTGCTGTTAGTGGTCGTCGCGCTGACTTGGCTGCTGCGCACCGCACGGCCCGTGATTCACTTGCCCAACGATGAGGAACTGCAACAGGCCAAGGGCATTCTGATGGCCTCCGACCAACCCGACGGTGGCCTGGCACTCACCGGCGACAAAGCCTTGCTGTTCCACCCCAACCACAAGGCCTTCCTTATGTATGCCCGTCGCGGCCGCAGCCTGGTCGCCCTGTACGACCCGATCGGCCCCGCCCAGGAGCGCGCCGAGATGATCTGGCAATTCCGTGACCTCTGCGATCTGCACCACGCCCGCCCAGTGTTCTATCAAGTCCGCGCGGAGAATCTGCCGTTCTACATGGATATCGGCCTGACGGCACTCAAGCTCGGCGAAGAAGCGCGGGTCGATCTGCGCCGTTTTGACCTCGAAGCCAAGGGCAAGGAGATGAAAGACCTGCGCTATACCTGGAACCGCGGCGGCCGTGACGGGCTGACGCTGGAGATCCATGAGCCAGGCGATGCCCCGCTCGAGGCGCTCAAGGCAATTTCCGACGCCTGGCTCGGTGGCAAGAACGTACGTGAAAAAGGCTTTTCCCTCGGTCGCTTCAGCCCCGAGTACCTGCAGCATTTCCGTATTGCGTTGATCCGCTTTCAAGGCCTACCGGTGGCCTTTGCCAACCTGCTCGAAACCCAGAGCAAAGAGCTGGCGAGCCTGGACCTGATGCGTGCCCATCCGCAAGCCCCCAAGCTGACCATGGAATTCATGATGATCGGTTTGATCCTGCACTACAAAAACCACGACTACGCCCGCTTCAGCCTCGGGATGGTCCCGCTCTCCGGCCTTCAACCCCGACGTGGCGCCCCCCTGACCCAACGCCTGGGTTCGATGGTGTTCCAGCGCGGCGAGCAGCTGTACAACTTCCAGGGGCTACGTCGCTTCAAGGACAAGTTCCAACCGGATTGGGAACCCCGCTACATGGCTGTGCCGGCCGGGCTCGACCCGTTGGTGGCATTGGCCGATACCGCCGCCCTGATCGCAGGCGGCCTGACTGGATTGGTGAAACGTTGATGATCCGACGCTATTGGCTTTACCTGACCGGCGCCCTGCTCCTGGCCTTGCTGGCCGGTGCCGCAGCCTTCTGGCTGTGGACCCGCCCAGCGCCCGAAGCCCGCCTGGAACACCTGACCCTGGGCGACGGCAGCAGCCTGGTCCGCGCCATACCGGGCGTACACGCCAAGGCCCACGTGGCCATTGCCGTGCCCCAGGACCAGGCGCTCAGCGACAAACAATTGCTGGACCTGAGCCAGGCCGGCGAGGCCCAGCTGGTCCAGGTGCTTCTGCCGCCTGGCGACTGCGTCAAGCAGCAGCGCGCACTCGACCAGGCCATGGGCGAGCTGGCCGCACCGCCGAACTTGGTGGCTGGAATCGGCCCTGGCGCTGCGCAGGCCTGGCGATGGCTGGCCACCCAGAGCGATGACAAGGCCCGCGCCATCTCCGTGGACTTCACCCTCGAACAACCCGGTTGCCAGCCCCTGCCCAAATCCGCCGCCCACGGCCATTGGAACGTAGCGTGGAATGACAACCCCGACGATGCCAGTGCCGCATTCGTGCGCGACCAGGCGAACGCCGAGACGAGCATCTCCGACTACGACATTCACCTGCCCCAGGTGCTCAAAGCTCAACTGACCCAGGCCCTGATCGGCAAGGACGGCAATGCACTGAGCATTCCGGTAGTTGAGGTCCCCGCCGGGCAGACCACCGACACCGTCACCCTGTTCCTCTCCGGGGATGGCGGCTGGCGTGACCTGGACCGCGACGTTGCCGGCGAAATGGCCAAGCTCGGTTATCCGGTCGTAGGGATCGATACGCTGCGCTACTACTGGCAGCACAAGACGCCGGAACAGAGCGCCGCCGACCTCTCGGAGCTGATGCAGCACTATCGCCAGAAATGGGGCACCAAGCGCTTCGTGCTCACCGGCTACTCCTTCGGCGCCGACGTGCTGCCGGCGATCTACAACCGCCTGCCGGATGAAGACAAACAGCGGATCGATGCCGTGATCTTGCTGGCGTTTGCCCGCAGCGGCAGCTTCGAGATCGAGGTCGAGGGCTGGTTGGGCAAGGAAGGTCAGGAAGCCCCGACCGGCCCGGAAATGGCCAAGCTGCCAGCGCCCAAGGTGGTGTGCGTCTATGGTGTCGAGGAGACCGATGAAAGTGGGTGCACCGACAAGACCGCAGTCGGTGAACGCCTGAAGCTGCCTGGCGGGCATCACTTCGACGAGAACTATCCAGCCCTGGCCAAGCGCCTGATCAGCGAGATCGAGACGCGCCAGGGGAAGTCCAGCGTGGCGGAACAGAACTGAAATAAGCCTGCGGGCCGCCTCGGACGGCTGATCACGGGCTTGCCCTGCGATCAGCTGTCCGAATGCCCCTGGGGAATCAGATCTCGACCTGCGTTCCCAATTCGATCACCCGGTTCAGCGGCAGGTTGAAGAACCGAAGATTACCGTTGGCATTCTTGAGCAGGAACGCGAACAGGTTGCCACGCCAGCGCGCCATGCCCTCCAGGCGCGAGGCGATCACTGTCTCGCGGCTGAGGAAGTAGGTGGTACGCATCGGGCTGAAATCGAGTCCGTCCAGGTGGCACAGCTTCAGCGCCGCCGGCACGTCCGGTTCATCCATGAAGCCAAAGTGCAGCAGAACGCGGAAGAACCCATCACCATAGGCCTCCACTTCAAAGCGCTCGTGCTCCGGCACCCGCGGCCGGTCCTCACTGACCACCGTCAACAGCACCACCTGGCTGTGCAGCACCTGGTTATGCAGCATGTTGTGCAACAGCGCATGGGGCACAGCGTCTGCCCGCGCAGTGAGAAACACCGCCGTGCCCTCGACGCGATGTGGCGGCTGTACGCGGATACTGCTGATGAACACGGGCAACGGCAGGGCTCCCTCGTCGATACGGTCCACCAGAATCTGTTTACCGCGCTTCCAGGTACTCATCAGTACGAACAGCACGATCCCCGCCAGCACAGGGAACGCGCCGCCCTGCACGATCTTCGGCACGTTGGCGGCGAAGAACAATCCATCGACAAACAGGAAACCCAACAGAATCGGCACCGCCAGCACCGGTGGCCACTTCCACAGCAGCAGCATCACTGCCGACACCAGGATGGTGGTCATCAACATGGTGCCGGTCACCGCAACGCCATAGGCTGCGGCCAATGCGCCCGACGACTCGAAGCCGATCACCAGCAACACGACGCCGACCATCAAGGTCCAGTTCACCGCACTGATGTAGATCTGCCCTTGCTCGTCGCTCGAAGTGTGCTGGATCTGCATCCGCGGGATGTAGCCAAGCTGGATGGCCTGGCGGGTCAGGGAAAAGGCCCCGGAAATCACCGCCTGGGAAGCGATCACCGTCGCCAGCGTGGCCAGCCCCACCAGCGGCAACAGTGCCCAGCCCGGTGCCAGCAGGTAGAAGGGGTTGCGCGCCGCTTCCGGGTTTTGCAGCAGCATCGCGCCCTGTCCGAAATAGTTGAGTACCAAGGCCGGCAGCACCAGTGCGAACCAGGCCCGAGCAATCGGTTTGCGGCCAAAATGCCCCATGTCGGCATACAGCGCCTCGGCACCGGTCAGCGCCAGTACCACCGCCCCGAGGATCGCCACGCCCATGCCCGGGTGAACAATGAAGAAGTTCAGCGCCCAGCCCGGATTGAACGCCTTGAGCACTTCCGGGCTCTGCGCGATGCCATGCACCCCGAGCGCCCCCAGCACCACGAACCAAGTGACCATGATCGGCCCGAACAGCTTGCCGATTTTCTCGGTGCCATGCTTCTGCACCAGGAACAATGCCACCAGCACCACCAGCGACACCGGCACCACCCAATGATCGATTCCGTCGAAGGCAAGCCCCATGCCCTCAACCGCCGAAAGCACCGACACCGCCGGGGTGATCATGCTGTCACCGTAGAACAACGAGGCACCGACCAGACCGCAACCGACCATTAGCGCCCTGAGCTTCGGGTAATTGGCCGTCGCCCGGCGCGCCAGTGCGGTCAATGCCATCGTGCCGCCTTCCCCCTGGTTATCGGCACGCAGGATGAACATCACATACTTGAACGAAACCACCCACAACAGCGACCACAGAATCAGCGACAGGATGCCCAGCACGCCATCATGGTTGACCTGTACCCCATACCCCCCGGTGAAGACCTCTTTGAGGGTGTACAGCGGGCTGGTACCGATATCGCCATACACCACCCCAACAGCTGCTACGAGCAGGCCCAGCGAGCGTGTCGCCCCCTGCCCACCTTCGGCGTGACTGCTTGCCTGAACCATCGACCACTCCCGCAGAAGGCCTTCTAGACCCATTTGAGTTGCACCCGCGCCGAGCCATCCCGAATGCCCCCGCGCAACGGCGCGAAGCATAGCGCAGCGTTCGTCGTATTTCTGCTGGTAAAGCGACCTTGCGCTCGCTAGAATTGCGCACTTTTTGATCAGAGGCGCCAAAAGCGCCCATCAGTATCGCCCCCGTCAGCGGCTGGGCGATCTGTCTTCAATACCGAGGTTAGCCATGTCCACCACTCCCGCCACCCCGAAGGTCGGTTTCGTCAGCCTGGGTTGCCCCAAGGCTCTCGTTGACTCCGAGCGCATCCTGACCCAGCTGCGCATGGAAGGCTATGAAGTCGTGCCTACCTACGAGGACGCCGACGTGGTGGTGGTCAACACCTGCGGCTTCATCGACAGCGCCAAGGCCGAGTCCCTGGAGGTGATCGGCGAGGCGATCAAGGAAAACGGCAAGGTCATCGTCACCGGTTGCATGGGTGTCGAGGAAGGCAATATCCGCGACGTGCACCCGAGCGTGCTGTCGGTCAGCGGCCCGCAACAGTACGAGCAGGTAGTCAATGCCGTACACGAAGTGGTTCCACCGCGTCAGGACCACAACCCGCTGATCGATCTGGTCCCGCCCCAAGGCGTCAAGCTGACCCCACGTCACTACGCCTACCTGAAGATTTCCGAAGGCTGCAACCACAGCTGCAGCTTCTGCATCATCCCGTCGATGCGCGGCAAATTGGTTAGCCGCCCGGTCGGCGAAGTGCTGAGCGAGGCCGAGCGCCTGGTCAAGGCCGGCGTCAAGGAAATCCTGGTGATCTCTCAGGACACCAGCGCCTACGGTGTGGACGTCAAGTACAAGACCGATTTCTGGAACGGTCGCCCGGTCAAGACCCGCATGCTCGAGTTGTGCGAGGCCCTGAGCAGCCTCGGTGCCTGGGTGCGCCTGCATTATGTCTACCCATACCCGAACGTCGACGACGTGATCCCCCTGATGGCCGCCGGCAAGATCCTGCCGTACCTGGACATTCCCTTCCAGCACGCCAGCCCCAAGGTGCTCAAGGCCATGAAGCGTCCGGCCTTCGAAGACCGTACCCTGGCCCGCATCAAGAGCTGGCGCGAGCAGTGCCCTGAGCTGGTGATCCGCTCCACCTTCATCGTCGGCTTCCCCGGTGAAACCGAAGAAGACTTCCAATACCTGCTCGACTGGCTGACCGAAGCCCAGCTCGATCGCGTCGGCTGCTTCCAGTACTCGCCGGTCGAAGGCGCCCCGGCCAACGATCTGGGCCTGGAAGAAGTCCCGGACGAAATCAAGCAGGAGCGCTGGGACCGCTTCATGGCGCACCAGCAGGCCATCAGCGCCGCACGCCTGCAACTGCGCATCGGCAAGGAAATCGACGTGCTGATCGACGAAGTCGAGGAGCAGGGCTCGGTTGGCCGCAGCTTCTTCGATGCCCCGGAAATCGACGGCAGCGTGTTCATCGATGGCGATCATGGCTTCAAGCCAGGCGACAAGGTGCGCTGCCGCATCGTCGATGCCGACGAATACGACATGTGGGCAGAACCGATCTGAGCCTCCTCAGGTCAGCCCCGATCAAGCCCCGCCACTGGCGGGGCTTTTTTTTGCATCTATGTTTTCCTCAGGACCCAGCAGGAGCAATGCGATGCAACCGGCACTGACGCTTCAAACGCCAAATGTGAGCGACTACCCGGAACTGGTGCAGATCTGGGAGGCCTCGGTGCGCGCCACCCACGACTTCATGCCCGATGCCTATATCGTGCTGCTGCGCGAACATGTGCTACGCCGTTATCTGGACGCCGTGATGCTGGTCTGCTGCAGGGACAGCACCAGGCGCATTCTTGGTTTTGCCGGCGTCGCCAATGGCCGGGTGGACATGCTCTTCGTCGCCCCTGAATACCGTGGCCAGGGCATCGGCAAACGGCTGTTGCGCTATGCCGTCGACGAACTCAATGCCGAGCGCCTGGATGTCAACGAGCAAAACCCGCAGGCGCTGGGGTTCTACCTGCACGAAGGGTTCGAAGTCACCGGGCGTTCGGATACCGATGGACTAGGTCAGCCCTATCCCTTACTGCACATGACCCTGATTCGCACAGGCTCTTGAGCTTTGGATGCAGGATGCCGTACGCCCCTCCTGAAATGGCGTAAATGACATAGATTCCCAGCCCCAAGATCGTCCAGAAAGGTACAATGGCGGCCTTCCCTGCCTCATTTTGCGAATTGCCTTCATGTCAGAACCCCTGCGCCTCTCCAAACGCCTCATCGAGCAACTTGGTTGCTCCCGCCGCGAGGCCGAGCTGTACATCGAGGGCGGCTGGGTCACGGTGGATGGCGTCGTGGTCGAGCAACCCCACTACAAGGTCGGGGCCGAGCAGGTTGCACTGCTCCCGGGAGCACGCGCTGAGCAACTGCCACCAGTCACGCTCCTGCTCAATCAAACGGCTGGTCAGGACGCCGAGAGCGGTCGCAGCAGCATGACCATGGCTACCCTCAGCGAAGCCCATCCGCCTTCGGTGCGCCCACTGCATGGTCACTTCGCCAGGTTGTCCTGTGTCGCGCCTCTGGAACCCGGCGCAACCGGTATGCAGCTGTACACCCAGGACTGGCGAGTCACCCGCAAGCTCGAGGCCGATCTTCATCGGATGGAGCAGGAGTACATCGTCCAGGTCGAAGGCCAGGCGTCGGCAGAGGCCTTGCAGCGCCTTGCCCGTGGCATCACCCGCAGCGGTCAGGAACTGCCCAAGGCCAAGGCCAGTTGGCAGAACGAAAGCCATCTGCGCCTAGCCCTGAAGAATCCGCGGCCCGGGCAGATCGGCGCCTTGTGCGCCGCCCTTGGACTCAAGGTGCTGGGTATGCGCCGTATCCGCCTGGGCGGGGTGTCCATGGGCAAGCTGCCCGCCGGGCAGTGGCGCTACCTGGCGACCAACGAACGCTTCTAGGCCCTGTACGCAATGTATCCGCACCGGGCCACACTGCCCCTAGCATTATCGCCACGCCACTGCTGGCGTGGCGCCTGAACAGGATTTGTCACCATGAACCACAACGATGTCCTGCGCAGCCTGCGCTACATGCTCAAGGTCAGCGATGCCCAAATGGCCGAGATCATTGGGCTGACCGGCCTCGAAGTTTCTCCCGAAGCGGTCGCCACCTACTTGAAGAAAGAAGATGAAGCCGGCTACGTGCGTTGCCCGGAACGGGTCATGGCGCATTTTCTCGACGGGTTGGTGATTCACCGTCGAGGCCGCGATGACAGCCGCCCGGCGCAACCGATCGAAGTCCCGGTGAGCAATAACACCATCCTCAAGAAGTTGCGCGTGGCCTTCGAGCTCAAGGAGGAAGACCTGCACGTGATTCTGAAGTCGGTCAACTTCCCAGTGTCCAAACCCGAACTCAGCGCGCTGTTCCGCAAGGTCGGCCATGACAATTACCGACCTTGTGGCGACCAGCTGCTGCGCAACTTTCTCAAGGGCCTGACCCTGCGTGTGCGTGGCTGAGCACAATGCAACACACGGTCTCACCGGTTGGCATCGTCCGCTCCTGCTTCAAGGAGAAGTTCGCCATACCTCGCCAGCCGCAGCTTGCGCCCGCCGCACGTGGCGTGCTGGAACTGCTGCCCCCGTTCGACCAGGGTGATGCCGTCGCCGGGCTCGAACAGGTCAGCCATGTCTGGCTGTTGTTCCTGTTCCACCAGGCCCTGGAAGACAAGCCCCGCCTAAAGGTGCGCCCGCCGCGCCTAGGGGGCAACAAGAGCATGGGCGTGTTCGCCACCCGCGCCACCCACAGACCCAATGGTATCGGCCAGTCAGTGGTGCGCCTGGAGGGTGTCGAGGCAGGTCGTCTGCTGCTGTCGGGGATCGACCTGCTCGACGGGACGCCGGTACTGGACATCAAGCCTTATGTGCCCTACGCCGACTGCATCGATGATGCAACCAACCAGATGGCCAGCGATGCGCCTGAACCTATTGCCGTGACCTGGAGCGAGGCCGCCCTACCCCAGGCCCATACACATGCCTTGCGTCTTCGAGAGCCATTGGTCGAGCTGATCGAGCAGTGCCTGGCGCAGGACCCACGCCCGGCTTACCAGGTACCGCCAGCTGATCGGGTGTATGGGGTGAAGTTCTGGGATGTCCAGGTGCGCTGGCACTACCCGAAGCCAGACCAGATCCGTGTTCTGGAAGTCGTACCGGACGCTTAAGCCTTTCGGAAAATTCCCAGCGGTGCAGCCGCCGGCAGTACCCTTTTCCGGACATAAAAAAACGCAGGCCATGGCCTGCGTTTTTGCGTTGTGCGATTCGTCTTACTTTTCGACGAAAGCACGCTCGATCAGGTAGTCACCTGGCTCACGCATGCGTGGGGAGATCTTCAGACCGAAGCTGTCGAGAACCTCGGCGGTTTCGTCGAGCATGCTCGGGCTACCACAGATCATGGCGCGGTCGTCCTGTGGGTTGATCGGTGGCAGGCCGATGTCGCTGAACAGCTTGCCGCTGCGCATCAGGTCGGTCAGACGGCCCTGATTTTCGAACGGCTCGCGGGTCACGGTCGGGTAGTAGATCAGCTTGTCGCGAACCGCCTCGCCGAAGAACTCGTTCTGTGGCAGGTGCTCGGTGATGAACTCACGGTAGGCGACTTCGTTGACGTAGCGCACGCCGTGAACCAGGATCACTTTTTCGAAGCGCTCGTAGGTTTCCGGATCCTGGATGACGCTCATGAACGGCGCCAGACCAGTGCCGGTGCTCAGCAGGTAAAGGTGCTTGCCCGGGTTCAGGTCGTCGAGCACCAGGGTACCGGTGGGCTTCTTGCTGATGATGATCTCGTCACCTTCCTTCAAGTGCTGCAGCTGGGAGGTCAGCGGGCCATCCGGCACCTTGATGCTGAAGAACTCCAGGTGCTCTTCCCAGTTAGGCGAAGCGATGGAATAGGCGCGCATGAGCGGACGGCCGTTGTCCTGTTGCAGGCCGATCATCACGAACTGACCGTTCTCGAAGCGCAGGCCCGGATCACGGGTGCACTTGAAGCTGAACAGAGTGTCGTTCCAGTGGTGCACACTGAGGACACGTTCGTGGTTCATGTTGCTCATCGATGGGGCTCCTGAAGAAAGACGCGGCGCGGACCTAGCGCACTATTGCGCGATATTTTAGGGGCAGCGACAATATCTGTTAAATGGATTATCAAGATATGTCTTATCGGTTATATAGATATGCGATTCACGCTTCGTCAGCTACAAGTCTTTGTCGCCGTCGCCCAGCACCAAAGCGTGTCCCGGGCCGCGAGCCTGTTGGCGTTGTCGCAATCGGCCGCCAGCACCTCGATCACTGAACTGGAGCGGCAATCGAGCTGCCAGTTATTCGACCGCGCGGGTAAACGGCTGAGCCTCAATGCCTTGGGCCATCAATTGCTGCCCCAGGCCGTTGCCCTGCTCGACCAGGCCAAGGAGATCGAGGACCTGCTCAATGGCAAGTCCGGCTTCGGATCGCTCTCGGTCGGTGCCACCTTGACCATCGGCAACTACTTGGCAACCCTGCTGATCGGCAGCTTCATGCAGGGTCACCCGGAGAGTCAGGTCAAACTCCATGTGCAGAACACCGTACATATCGTGCAGCAGGTCGCGCACTATGAAATTGACCTGGGTCTAATCGAAGGCGACTGCAACCACCCGGATCTGGAAGTGCAGCCCTGGGTGGAAGATGAACTGGTGGTGTTCTGCGCGCCTCAGCATCCCTTGGCCAAGGTGGGCCGGGCAGATGTGGAGACCTTGTCCCACGAGGCGTGGATTCTTCGCGAGCAAGGCTCGGGGACGCGGCTGACGTTCGACCAAGCCATGCGTCATCACCGCGCCAACCTGAACATCCGCCTGGAGCTGGAACACACCGAGGCGATCAAACGCGCCGTTGAGTCCGGCTTGGGCATCGGCTGCATCTCGCGCCTGGCCCTGCGCGACGCGTTCCGGCGTGGCAGCCTGGTGGCGGTGGAAACGCCGGAACTGGACTTGTCGCGGCAGTTCTATTTCATCTGGCACAAGCAGAAATACCAGACCTCGGCCATGCGCGAATTCCTGGAGCTGTGCCGTAACTTCACCGCCGGCGTCAGCCGCAGTGACGAGATCGTCCTGCCGCCGATTGCCTGATCAGAGCAGGATTACACCCCACACCAGCGCCACCATGGTCATCGCGACCAGTTGCGCGGCGCTGCCCATGTCCTTGGCATTCTTGGACAAGGGGTGGCGCTCCAGGGAGATACGGTCGATGGCCGCCTCAACCGCAGAATTGAGCAACTCGACGATCAACCCCAGCAAGCATACGGCGATAAGGATCGCACGCTCCACACGGGTGACGGGCAGCCAGAAGGCCAACGGAATCAGTACGACGTTGGCCAGCACCAGCTGGCGGAACGCCGCCTCGCCCTTGAAAGCAGTACGCAGGCCGTCCAACGAATAGCCGGCGGCGTTGAAGATACGTTTAAGGCCGGTCTGGCCCTTGAATGGCGACATGGACGGTTACTTCACCGATTAAAGGGCCAGCAGATTAGTCCAACCCGGGTCAAAAAAGCGTGAATATACGGGAACTTAGTTAGCCGAAACCGATTCGAGTTGTTGCAGCAGCAACGCTGCCTGAGTACGGGTACGCACCCCCAGCTTGCGGAAGATTGCCGTCACGTGGGCCTTGATGGTCGCCTCCGACACGCTCAATTCGTAGGCGATCTGCTTGTTCAGCAAACCTTCACAGACCATGGTCAGCACCCGGAACTGCTGCGGCGTCAGACTGGCCAGACCTTCGCTCGCAGCCTTGGCCTCGGCCGAGACATCGACCTTCTCGAACGCCTGTGGCGGCCACCACACGTCACCATCGAGCACCTTCTGCACTGCATCCTGGATGACGTCCAGGTTGCTCGACTTGGGGATGAAACCGCTGGCACCGAACTCGCGAGACTTGACCACCACGGCCGCCTCTTCCTGCGCCGAGACCATGACCACTGGAATCTGCGGGTACTGCCCACGCAGCAGGACCAAGCCGGAGAAACCATAGGCGCCGGGCATGTTCAGGTCCAACAGGACCAGATCCCAGTCGGCCTTCTCGGACAGGCGGGTTTCCAGCTCGGCGATGCTCGCCACCTCGACCAGACGTACATCCGGCCCCAGGCCGAGGGTAACGGCCTGGCGCAGGGCGCTACGAAACAGTGGGTGGTCATCGGCAATCAGGATTTCGTATGTGGCCATCGATCTAAGGATCCTGTTCTGTGCCAGGCGCGAGGGGTGGAGGAATGCCTGGCGAGCAACTCAAGGCGCAAACGGCAGGGCCGCCGGCCGCAATGGCACGGCGAAGTCCGGGATAACAGCATCTTCGTCGTGCCCGAATCGGCGCCAAGAATGCCGAGCACGGTCCGGGTGGTCAAGCCAATTGCCCGGTCGTCCCCGCCTCCTTGACTGCCAGCCTGGTCATTATGAACCAATCCACCGCGCCTGCCCCTTGGACTATAGGAAGGTATGCAACCGCCGATGCGCGTCGTCGTCCAGATCCAGCGGCAAGTGCCGCTTGGCACTCAAATAATGCAGGCTGAACACATCCAGGTAGGCGTCCAGTGCCTCGCTGGCGCGTTGGTCACCGGCCAATTCCAAGCACATTGCCGCAACCTCGGCGGTACAGAAATGGTCATCACGTTTGGAACGGCGCAGCTTGTAACGCGACATCTGCTCGGCCTGCAGGCTCAGAACTGGGAAGCGGTCCAGATAAGGGCTCTTGCGAAACATCTTGCGGGCTTCGGTCCAGGTGGCGTCGAGCAGAATGAACAACGGGCGTTTACCCGGCTCGCGCACCACCTCGCTGACAACCCGCTCTGGCGCGACGAACTCACCGGGGAAGACGATGTAGGGCTGCCATTTGGGGTCGTCGAGCAATGCGAGCAGGCGCGGGTCGACGTCGGTACGGAGCCAGCCAAAGGCCGAGGTGTCCTCTACCAGATCAGCGATCAGCCAGCCAGTATTGGTCGGCTTGAGTGGCTCTGTATCATGCATCACCAGACACATGCCGGCGTCGGCGGTGACCTTGGGCTTAAAGGCACACAGGCAGTGGCTGGCGATCACGCGGCAATCCGGACAACGCACCGCGCGCGAACCACGGGCGATGAAGGGCTTGTTGCTGCGGGCCAGGCGTTCGGCGCGCAGGCGTGCTACGGCGTGGCTCATGGCTGCACGCCTCGCGGAAGGAAGGAAACAGGCACGGTTGCAACTCGGCGGGAAACAAGCCGCCAGTCTACCAGAGGCGTTGTCATTTGCCGTGCAGGTGGACGGACGCCTCCTTTATAATCGCGATTTTGGCGACCTGGGATATCCCACAGGCGGGTGGTTTCATGGAACGCCGCTCGCTGGCGCAGGTCAAAGTGCCAGTCATCGAACCAGGAGAGATTCATGCTGCGTCTTACCATCCCGACCTTGAGCCTGCTGCTCGCACTGCCACTGGCGGCCCAGGCGGCCTCCAAGCAGGAATACGAGCTGAACCAGATGCTGCAGAAGGTCGCCAAGGAAAGCAGCGTCGGCACCCCGCGTGCCATCAACGAAGATATCCTCGACCAAGGCTATACCGTCGAGAAAGGCCGGGCGTTGGTCAACCACCTGAGCGTACGCGAGAGCCACGCCGAGCGGATGCGCGCCAACCCGGAACAGGTTCGCAGCCAGCTGGGCGACAGCGTGTGCCGCAACAATGGCTATCGTCAGCTGATGTCCAAGGGCGCGGTCCTGGTCTATCGGTTTTCGGTCTACAAGACCAACCAGCCGATCATGGACCAAGCCTTCGACGCCTCCAGCTGCGTGGCGGGTAACAAGAAGAAGTAACTCAGGCAACCCTGTCGTTGTTACTGGCGCGCCGCTGTTCTTCATCGGCGCGCAACTCCGCCAGCAGAGCCTGGAGATAACGCGAGTGCCGCTCTGCGACTTCCAACCTGCGCAAGCACTCGGCTTCCAGGCTCACGTGATGGGCCTGGGCAGCCCGCTCCAGCAGCAGATATAGCTGCCTGTCCACCTCGATGATCAACCGATGCATACCGCGACCTCCTGCATCGAGACGTTGCGTTTCCAGTTAACCAGAGCTGCGTTACAGCTGGCCCCCTCCCGACGAGCGGGAAAACTGCTCTGTTATCGGACATCGCACTGTCTTGAATCGGCACGATCTAACGCTTGGGTCTAGATTGATAGCAAATACCCGCGCATTTCCGGTACCCGAGGAGACTGCCCAGGCGCGGCGCTCTTGCACTGCGATAACAACAATGTGATGGACATTTGTCACTGCATCATGGCCTTGAAGGCCCACTGCAATGCTCGGGTTGCATACTCAAGCAACGGCAGCCAGCGACACACGCAGTGTCGCGGCCGGGATACCCCATCGTCCCGGTCAGAGGTTCTGCTGCAGAAGGAGACGTTGAATGCCTTACCAACCGAACGAACTCTTGTTCAATCATTTCAGGGACAACGGCATCGACCTGAGCAAGATTGATGAACAGTTGCAACTGGTCGCGCCCAACAGCCCCAACCTGCCGCTGTACCGCGACATGATGCTGACCATCCTGCGCATGGCCCACGACGACACCAACCGCTGGAACGCCAAGATCACGCTGCAGGCCCTGCGCGAACTCGACCATTCCTTCCGCACCCTGGAACGCTACAAGGGACGGCGGAAGGTCACCGTTTTCGGCTCGGCGCGTACGCCATTGGAACACCCCATGTATGCGCTTGCCCGTGAATTGGGCGCCACCCTGGCACGCTCCGACCTGATGGTCATTACCGGTGCCGGCGGAGGTATCATGGCCGCAGCCCATGAAGGCGCCGGCACCGGGCACAGCCTGGGATTCAACATCACCCTGCCTTTCGAGCAACATGCCAATGCCACAGTGGATGGCACTGACCAGTTACTGCCCTTCCATTTCTTCTTCATTCGCAAACTGTTCTTCGTCAAGGAAGCCGATGCCCTGGTGCTCTGCCCAGGTGGGTTCGGCACTCTGGATGAAGCTCTCGAGGTACTCACCTTGATCCAGACAGGCAAAAGCCCTCTGGTGCCAGTGGTACTGCTGGACTCACCAGGCGGAACCTTCTGGCGCGACGCGCTGGCGTTCATCAGCAAGCAACTGGAGGAAAACCGCTACATTCTGCCCAGCGACATGAAGCTGGTGCGCCTGGTCCACAGCGCCGACGAAGCGGTGGAGGAGATCAACCAGTTCTACAGCAACTACCACTCCAGCCGCTGGTTGAAGAACCAGTTCGTGATTCGCATGCATCATCCCTTGAGCGATGCAGCGCTCTACGACATCCAGGAAGGATTCGCCGATCTACGCCTGAGCGGCAAGTACCATCAACAACCAGACAGCGGCCTCGAGCACGAGATAGGCAACTTCAACCACCTGACCCGATTGACCTTTGCCTTCAATGGCCGTGATCAGGGCCGCCTACGCGAACTGGTGGACTTCATCAATCTGCCGGAAAACTGGGCCAAGCCCCAGCCCATGCACACCACACAGCGAGCAAGGGAAGCCTTGAAGGTCGATTGAGAAAGGGGACAGCTGGAAACTGAAGAATCAGTCGTCAGGATTGCGGCCGCTGAGCAGGCGGCCGATCAGTTCCATGGGGAATCCACGGTAGGCAAGAAATCGGGTCTGCTGGGCACGACTTCGGGGATCATGGGGACGTTGCCCGGCGAACTTGCGTTGCCAGACTTCCTGCAGCCGGGCCGCCCAGTCCACTCCGCTTTCACGCAGAGCCTGGTCGATGTCACCACGGTTCAGGCCGCGTTGCCCTAACTCTTCGCGAATACGCGCTGGGCCGTAGCCGGCATTGGAACGATAGGAAATGAAGCTTTCGAGGTAGCGTGCCTCACTGAGGAGCCCCTCTTCGGCAAGCCGATCGAGCGCAGGCTCGATCAACTCATCCGGTGCGCCGCGCTGACGCAGCTTACGTGTCAGCTCGACACGACCATGCTCGCGGCGTGCGAGCAGGTCCATGGCTGTCCGCCGAACGGCGACGGGGTTGTCGAGTACGACGGACATGGGCCAATCAATAACCGGCGTCGGCGTCAGCCATGTCGTCGGCATCGGCTTCAGCAGCGGCGGCCTTGCCAGCAGCGGCGACGGCACCTGCGTTGAGCAGTTTTTCGCGGATTTGTTTCTCGATCTCCGCCCCTACAGCTGGGTTGTCTTGCAGGAACTTGGCAGCGTTGGCCTTGCCCTGACCGATCTTGTTGCCTTGGTAGCTGTACCAGGCACCGGATTTTTCCACCAGGCCTTGGGATACACCCAGGTCGATGATCTCACCGTTGCGGTAGATACCCTTGCCATAGAGGATCTGGAACTCGGCCTGGCGGAACGGCGGCGAGACCTTGTTCTTGACGATCTTGACGCGGGTCTCGCTACCCACCACCTCGTCGCCTTCCTTGACAGCGCCGGTACGACGGATGTCCAGACGCACGGAGGCGTAGAACTTCAATGCGTTACCACCGGTGGTGGTTTCCGGGCTACCGAACATCACACCGATCTTCATACGGATCTGGTTGATGAAGATGACCAGGCAGTTGGCGTTCTTGATGTTACCGGTGATCTTGCGCAGCGCTTGGGACATCAGGCGAGCCTGCAGGCCCACGTGCATGTCACCCATTTCGCCTTCGATTTCGGCCTTCGGGACCAGCGCGGCCACGGAGTCGACAATGATTACGTCAACGGCGTTGGAACGCACCAGCATGTCGGTGATTTCCAGGGCTTGCTCGCCGGTGTCTGGCTGGGAGACCAACAGGTCATCGACATTGACGCCCAGCTTGCCGGCGTACTCGGGATCAAGGGCGTGCTCGGCATCGACGAAGGCGCAGGTGGCGCCGTTTTTCTGGGCTTCGGCGATAACCGACAGGGTCAGTGTGGTCTTACCCGAGGATTCCGGACCGTAGATTTCAACGATACGGCCTTTAGGCAAGCCGCCGATGCCAAGGGCGATGTCCAGACCCAGGGAGCCAGTGGAAATGGCCGGGATGGCCTGACGCTCGTGGTCGCCCATGCGCATGACCGCGCCCTTGCCGAATTGGCGTTCGATCTGACCCAGGGCAGCAGCCAAGGCGCGCTTCTTGTTGTCGTCCATTGAAATCCTCACGTGTTCGACGGGCGGCCCTGCGGCCGGGAATAACTGTATAAGTAGCCAGTATTATTCCACAGGGATTCGCTTTGGCAAACCCCCGTCGGGTGATTTACTCCGCACCAAGCTGTAACAAGCCGTCTAACGCGGTGATCACCGTCTGTCGGCGCACCGCTTCGCGGTCGCCGTCGAAGTGCCGGCGCTCGCTGATCACATGGTTGCCATCGGCCCATGCCAGCCACACGGTACCCACCGGTTTGGCAGGTGAACCGCCATCGGGCCCGGCCACACCACTGACCGCCACGGCAAAACGCGCCCCGCTGGCAGCTTGAGCGCCACGGACCATGGCCTCGACCACTTCCTGGCTCACCGCGCCCACCTGGCCGAACAACACTTCAGGGACACCCAGCTGGCGGGTCTTCTGGGTATTGGAATAAGTCACGTAACCGGCCTCGAACCACGCCGAGCTGCCGGGAATGCGGGTGATGGCCTCGGCGATGCCGCCACCGGTGCAGGACTCGGCAGTGCTCACCTGCGCATTGAGGCGCCGCAAGTGCTCACCAAGACGGGTAGAAAGAACGGTGATCGGGTCCATGGCTGGGCTCCTTGAAAACTGCGCTCTACCCTACCACCCTCGCTTGGCCAGGCAAGCGCTCAGCGCGCCAATGCCCGAATGTAATCCTGGCAGGCGCGCAGGGCGATCAGTCCCCGGTCTCCGGTGTCGGTGATGGCGATAATGCGTCGAGCATCCGCTGGGTCAAGTCGGGCGCGTACGGGGCCATGATCCACGCCGCTGGCGCTGGAGGGGGCAGGCACTGCGGGGCAGTTGGCGCCCTGTTCGACCAAGACTGACAACCGCAGGTCAGCAGTAGCCAGGCGGTCACGCAGGCGAGCTTGAGTCTGTTGGGCATGGGCGAGCTCCTGGAAATGTCGTGTTTCACTGCCTTGCAGGCGTTGTTCGAGTTGCTGGCGTCCCTCGCGCTCGGCGAGCAGCGCTCGCGCTGCTTCCTCTGCACGCGCCTGGGCCTCATGGGCTTGAGCCTCGGCCTGCTGCGCGAACAGCCGGCCGTAGCGCCAGGCCTGGACCTGCCAGGTCAATGCCGAAGACAACAGCACGAGCACCAGACACAGCCCCAGCCATAGGCGGCTCAACACAGCACCTCCCGCGCCCGTGCCCACAAGGCCAGACGATCTTCCAGCCCATTGAGCCCACCATTGATGTGACGGGTGATGCGATTGAACTCACCCCGGTCCGCCAGCGCATTGAGCCCGCGTGAATGCCAGAACCATGCCGCCGATTCACAGGCCCAGCGGGGTTGTTCAAGCATCTGCGGCTGCGCCAGCAGGCGTTCGTCACCAAACAGCGCCCGACTGCAGGCCTGATAGTTATTGCGACCGGTCACCTGGATCAGGCCACGGCCGCGATAGAGCTGACCATCACCATCAGCCTCGGGGGTATTGCCTAGCCGCTGGGCCAGGCTGCCCGTGTCATAACGCGAGAGGTAACGATCATTGCCCAGCTCCTTGAGGTAGCGCAGTTGGCCAGATTCATGGCCGACCTGGGCGAGAAACGCTGCGACGCGTTTGGGATTGTCGATTTCCCAGCGCGGCAGGGTGGTGTTCAGGGCTGGCAAAAACACGTCCGCGACAGGGCGGGCATTGGGGAAGATCGCGAGTAGTTGGTCTTCCGTAAGCATGGATATCTCCTTGATCACGCAGGATTCGGACACAAAAAAGCCCGGTGCGAATCCGGGCTTTATCGAGCCGATCGACATTATTGAAAAAGTGTCCGACGATGTTTCCAGGCGACTCTAAGTGCCGCGAAAAATGGCGCAAAAGATACAAGCGCCAAAAGCACGACATTTCGCCAGATCGACTCATTGTTCCACTCGATTATTTGTCGATTGAAATCATCATCGAAAACAACCAGCCCTTCTTGAGTCGCCAGTTCACGCAGTACAATATCTGGCTCGCCGACTTCCACGGTCAGAAGTACCTTAGAACCAATCCGTAAGCCTGTCTGCTGGTAGATCGCCTGGTTGACATACACTGCCTTGACGTGTTTTGCCCCGTTCAACCTGAAAGTGATCCCCAGTGTTACGATAGCCGGATCATGCTCCCAAGATGAGGCATGGCCGTTAACACGCCCCTCTAAGTTCACAAGCCTAGTTACATCAACCGGTGCATACACTCGCAGCTGCGAGTAGTAGAGCGCAGCAAAAACCCAAAGCCCGACCGCAACAATCAACAGATTGAAAATTTGCTGCCTTGGAGGCAGTGTTTTTAGCATTCGAGCGAACGAGCTTATGGAAAACATATTAAGACCCTTGACTGACCTCTTAACCGATAACTTTATACTCAGTGGTACCGATCGATACCAATGAAGTTGTTCTGAGGGCTTACGATTTCAATAGGACCAATGTCAACTCGCCAACCGAGAGACTGTGAAACTGGGAAAATCAGCGGCCTCGAAAATCCATTCTCGATATATCCTCCGCCCGACCCGGCGGAATTTTCATAAAGGTGATAGTCTTTCCCGGTAATTGTAACGACGCCCCGCTTTGGATCCCATTGAATCACGGCAATACGATTTGTATACGCGGCTCTGATCTGTGCAAGCGTTACTAGCTTCAAATCAGGCGCAACCCAATAATTTTGATATGAAGCGTTAGGCCTAGAGCGAAAATTCCTTTCCCAGATTGGCTTCACATAGGATGAGTATATTTTCTTCGCAACATCCGAGGTCACCACTCCGGCCAAGCTCGTAAGCACACCCACAGCGACAAACCCTCCCGCCCCTACTGCACCCCCTAATAACATTAAACTACCGACCACCCCCACTAAATTACCAACCAAACTAATGACATCCCCTGTATCAAAGCCTTTATCCTCACGATATTTGGCTGTGATCTTCAACAAAACGGTAGTGGCGGCAAACGTATTGGTTTGAAGATTCAAGAATGGTGTGAGCCCAGCTGTCAACTTTACAATCGACGTTACATTGGCCACAGCCGCTCCCGTCTGCGCGCTCTGGTTCACCAAGGCGAAGCCCTGCTTATCACTGTTGTATTGATCGATTAATGAAGTTCCTGCCGCCGTCGCACCGGCAGTTGTGTCGACATACCCCAGGATTATTTCAACGGTCCTAGCCATACGACACTACCCCTTAATCAGCGTCTTGAATGCAACGCTCATGCGCAACCGGTTGCAGCTAGTGGCAGGAGCCCTGGCACCATGGTGTATCTGGCCATTGAACACGACGACCCGTCGTGCCTTGGGCTGAACGGCTGTGAGGATTGTTTCCTTGTCGTCTGCATAGAACATCAATTCACCGCCCCAGCAGGTCGCCCAGTGTTCACTACAGAACAACATCACGGTGCGCCCCGGTTCGTCAGGTGTATTGTCCCGGTGTATGGGGCCGTCCTGAGCGCTGGTTTGTCCATTTGCGTATACGCCGAGTAAGATCGCTTCAGGCATATGAACGGCCTTTATGCGCGCCCAGCAGTCCGCGAGAAATGCCCATTCCGATCGCTCACGCAGTTCTTGTTCACAGTCCTCTAGTTCGCCTCTACGCGTCCCTGCAATAAAGCTGTGCCAACAAGGACGCTCCAATGGTGAGTACGGATAGGGCCAGCCATATCGCCATACAGCGCCACTCAATAACTCCAGCAGTTTCGAGTGCTCTTAGGCAGTGATTCCATTGTCTATGACACATATATCTCGGCAGGTGATTGCTCCAGACATCGCTCGACACTCCTCTGTCGTCCTCAGGGTTGAAGGACGACTTTAGGGAGCGCTGAGCGCCACAGGCACCCGGAAATCTGCACAGCTACCCTCTCCATTACTGCTTCATCAGGCCGCTACGCTTGGGGCATTCCCTTTTGCTTTTGCCTTCCCCCCATTACCGCCATTGCATTGCACGGTGGTACGCCAGCCCGACAGGGTGAACACCTGCTCGACCGATTCGACCAGATAGTCCCCGTCCAGGCCATGAAGAAACCCTTGCAGATTGATACGTCGCTCGGCGAAGAGGTCGGTACGCCCTGGCATGTCCAGGCGCACGCTGGCGGTGTCGCGATTGAAGCTGGCCAGGCGGGCCCTGGCCGCTTGTTCAGCGGCAGCGCGGTTGGGGTAGAGATGGCGATCGGTGTACACAGGTTGCAGGCCGTCCGGCGCATCGCCATTGGCGAGCTCGACCGTCTTGAGTTCACCGCTGGCAGGATCTTGGTGGCGGGCGCGTACCGCTTTGTGCGTGGTTTTATCGCCCAGGCGAAACTGCCACTGGCTGACATCGGCGCGGGCAATGCTTACCACACCGAGGGCCTTGCCGCTGGCGCTCTGCCCTCCCTGGCGCGGCAGTACCAACAGCTGGCCATTGGCAAGCTTTGCAGTGCAGTCGTGCAGCCGTGCCAGGCGGGTGATGAAATTAAAATCGGACTCGCTGTACTGATCGACCCGCGGCACGTGCAGCGTCACGGGGCACACCGCCTGCCAGCCATTGCGGGCAGCGATGTCGGCAACGATGCGCTGCAGCGTGACCTGCTCCCAACTGCCGCTGCGTATGGTCTTGCCGCTGCCACGCAGGTCGCTGGCCTTGCCTCGGATCACCAGGGTATCCGGCGGGCCGGTCAGCTCGATCTCATCGACGGTGTAGCGCCCCAGCAGGTTCAATGTCTGTCCGGCATAGCCCAGGTGCACCTCGAGCACGGCGCCCCGGGACGGCAGTGCGACAGCGCCGTCACGGGCATCGATGCGCAACTCGAACTCGTCCGACTCAAGGGCAGGCTTGTCCGTGGTGCGCAGTGAGAGCAGGCGGTCGTTGATCAGCAGGGTAACGTCGTGTCCGTCGGCGGTAATGCGAAATTGCGGTTGCATGTCAGGCTCCTTGGAAGGAACCGTTGCCCGGCCCGGTCGAAACCGGCCACGCATCAGTCCCACAGTTGCAGGGTGTCGCTCGCCACCGCGGGCAGCTCCGGCAGTCGAATCCTCACGCCTGCGCGAAACGGCTGAGGCTCATCCGCCAGTCCTTGGTTGGCATCCAGCACCGCCTCGACGGAGCCCACAAGGTGCCCATAGTAGTGCTGGCAGAGCGTGTCGAGCAGATCGCCCTCAGAGGTTGCGCAGGTCTTGGCCATAGCTCACGAACTCCAGTGAAAACCCTTGTTTGCGCGGAATGCCGCCAGCCAACAGTTGGCTCTGCTCCTCTTCGATGCTGGTCAGGCACCAAGTGCCGAGCACCTCGCCGTAGCCCGTGGTCAAGGACAGGGGCAACAGTTGACGGCCGATGCTGCGCAGCGCCTGCAACTGGCCGATACCGCCCTTGAAGCCGGGGTAGATGGCCCCGCGGATGTAGATGTGCTCCTCGCCCAGGCTGACAGCCTGTTGCGCGTTGTCGCGGCTCAGGCGCTCTTGCCCGACCCAGCGATAGCGCGTCTGGCGACGCAACTGATCGAAGGCAGCGGTATCGAGGTTGAAGTAATAGGGCGCAGCGCCTGGCTTCAACGGTTGCAGAACCAACAGGTGGGGGAACGGCTTGACCGCTTCGGCGGCGGGCGTTACCTCGGGCGCGAAGCCCAGAGTCGACAGCACGCCCTCCACCGTCGAACTCACCGCCCCGACGACACGACGGATTGCCGCGCCAGCTTTGGCCGCATGGCCGGCAAAACTGTCGATGCGCTCCCGTACCTGCCGCACCACTGCCACCGCCTGGTCATATTTGGCCACGACCTTTGCCACCTGATCCTGGGCCCGGTTGATCGCGCCCAGGGTGCGCTGGAGTTTGGCCCCAATGATCGGGCCGACCACCGGCAACGCCTCCAGGTCGGAGACGGCGCCCTGGATATGATCGATCGCCTCGGCCATCGGATCGAGCATGGCATCGGCACGCCGACGCCCTGCCTCTCCCGCCTTGACCAGGGCGTGCAGCGTGGCTTGCAGCTGCTCCAGATAGGTCATGGATAGTCCTCAAAGTGCGATATGTGGGGTATCTGCCAATTGCGCCGAGCGGGCTTGGCGCATCAGCTCTTCCAGCTGACGCCGGGCGATCATCTCCAGTTGCTGGAGGACCGAAGGATCATCCAGGCTGTTGTTGAAAGTGACCGGCATGTTGGATGTGAAGGTGAATTGCTGGTTGATGGTGGTAGGAGGAGTCGGTTGCGTCGGCGACGCAGCGGGTGATGCGGGCAACGTTGGCGGCGCAGAGGCAGTATCCAGTACTCGCGCCGCCTCGCTCACGGCAGGTTTGCCAGCCGCTTCGTCCTTGTTCGAGGCCAGCGTCCTGCCCAGCCAGCCACCGATACCCTCTCCACCCATGCTGCCCAACACACCTCCGATCAAGCCGCCGATCGCGGTCCCGATCACCGGTACTACCGAACCGATAGCCGCACCGGCGGCTGCACCGGCAAGGCCACCACCCAGACCACCGACAGCGCTGCCATAGCCTTCGAGCTTTTGCTCCTGGGTGGCGTCGCTGTTAAAGGTTTCGGCAAGTTGCAGGCCGGTGTCGAGCAACGCAACGCCTGGCACTCGCCTGAACGCCCGTCGGGCCAAGGAAGCGCCGGCACTGCCAGGCCTGGCCTTGCCTGCAAGGCCGGTGACCGCGGTGCTGCCTAGGGTGAAAGCGGGCTTCTGGGCAGCCCTTTGCACGAGCGCGGCAGAAGCAGGCTCCTGCGCTTCGGAAAACGCAGGCTCGGGCGCTGCTTCATCCACCTCCTCTTCTTCCTCTTCCTCCTCCACTTGCTCACCGCTTTCATCCGACGCCCATTCATCAACGACTTGGTGTGCATGGCCCGAGGCTGAACGGCTTATGGCACTACCGGGGGCTGTTATGGCGGACGGATCGTTGGCAGCCGGCGTGCCGGAGAACACCCCATGGACCGTCTTGCCGAGGAAGCCGCCGATGCCTTCGCCGATCAATTCGCCGATCTCACCGCCGTACTGCTGGATCCGCTTGTTCTTGGTCAGGCCTCCCAACAGCTGCGTGCCGAGGTTCCCCATCGCACCGCCAAGCGCGGATCCGACTGCTTCAGCTTGGTCTTCGCCGCTGTCCTCAAGCAGGGCCAAGCCCAAGTTACCGATCAGCTTGGCGCCAGCTTTGCCAGCGCTCTCCCGCAGACCACCAGCGGGTCTATTGCGCCGCTTACGTGGCAGACGCGAGTAAGCTTTATGGGCTTTGCGTCCGGCCATCGCGACCGCTGCGGTACCAACAAGGGCACCGCCTATGACCAATCCCCTGTTGATGCCTTCCCGGCTGCTTGTCTGCGGCCCCTGAGAAAACGCCCCTTGTTCCGCGGGTTGCTGCGATAAGGCCGCTGACGCCTGCACTGCGCTGTCGTCAGGCACCTCGTTGGCGCCCGCCGTGTCAGAAAACCAGCCATGGAATGTCTTGCCGATAAAGCCGCCGACACCCTCGCCTATCAGCTCACCGATCTCACCGCCATGCATTTGGATCTGCTTGTTCTTGGTCAGGCCACCCAGTAGTTGCGCGCCCATGTTTCCGAGCGCACCGCCGAGGGCTGCACCCACCGCCTCGGCCTGGTCCTGGCCACTGTCCTCCAACGTCGCCAACCCCAGTTTGCTGACCAGCTTGGCGCCCGCCTTGCCAGCGCTCTGCCGAACGCCACGGGTGATCTCACGGCGCCTTTTAAGTGATTGGCGCTTATACATCCTGTGCGCAGCACGCCCAAGCGCAGCAGCGGCAACGCCTGCGCCGACGGTGGCCGTGCCGATCATGCCGGCCTTGACTACCGTCAGACCACTGTTCGCCGACTCCAGAGGGATGAATCCCTGTTCCGAGCTACGCGGCTCAGGCGGATCGCTGCCCATAGGCCCCTGTACAGGACTCATCACGACGCTCTGGCGCGGCGCCTGCGAGGAGCCAATCTCGCTTGCAGACAGGCAAAGCTTGCGCAGGCGCTCGATCTCATCGGTAAGGCGCCGCACCTGGTCGACCTGCGCCTTCAAGGCCCATGTCTGATCGCTGGCCAGCCGTCTTTGGGTCTGTGCCGTCTTGTCGACCTCCAACCCCAGACGGCTGATCTCGCTGATGTACGGCTCGACTTGCATGGCCTCAAGCGGCATGCGCAAGCGTTCGAATTGAGCGCGCAACGTATTGAAGGTACTGCCCAGTGCCCGATCGCTGGTGACGCCGACGGTGAGCACCGATGTGTTCTCCATAGGTTCCTCCTGATCACTCCGCCAGCCACCAGACCATGTCGCTGTACGACATGGTCATGATTTCGCTCGCGGAAAAGTTCAGCTCCTTGGCCAGCCGCCGGGCGGCGGCCTTCTGTCGGGCAGGGTCAAAGCTCGTCGTCCTGCACCAGGCGAAAGTAGCCGCTCTGCAGGCGGCTGTAGTCCTTCAGGGCCAGGCCTTCCAGATCCTTGACACCGACTTCGGCGAGGGAGGCGAACAAGTTCAGTTCGCGCTGCTCGTCGTCATGGGCGCCGCCTGCCTGGGCGTTACGGATGTCGCGCACCGTCGGGGCGCGCAACGACAGGCTGTCGACCTGCACGCCATTGGCCTCACTGGGGCGCGAAAGCCGCACGGTCACGCGGTCGGCACTGAGGGTCAGCCATTGCGGAAGCTTTTTCGCTTGAGCCATCGTCAGGCCTCCTTACAAGCCAAGGGCCGCGCGCTGGGCGGCCAGTTGATCGACACCGTTGATCACGCGCTTCATGCCCAGGGCGTCGATCTCGTAGACCGGGCGGCCATCGACTTCGAGCTTGTAGAAGGTCACGGCGACGCTGTGCTTGATCTCGGCTTTTTCAGCGGACTTCCAATCGCCCATCTCGACCTCCTTGAGCGCACCACGCAGAGTGACGACCACTGGGGTGATCTTGCCCTTCAGGCCCTTGAAGGCCCCGCGGAAAGTACCGTTGAAGGCGCTGGCATCGGCCAGGCCGAAGAACTTCAGCGCCTCGCGACGCACGCCGGTGGTGCTGAAGGCCGCTTCGAGTTTTTCCATGCCCAGGTCCATCTCGACCGGCATGTCCATGCCGCCTGGGCGGTGCTCCTCCATTTTCAGGGTGAGCTTGGGCAAGGTCAGGCTGGGGACATCGCCCTGGAAGCTGACGCCATCGACGAACAGGTTCAGGTTGGCCAGGGTTTCGGGAATCATTGCCATGTAATGCGCTCCTTAAGCAGCGGAATCGAGAACTTCGGTCAGCCACTGGTTGGTGACTTCGACGCGGAAGTTGGGGTTTTCGGCGGGCGGGACGTCGGTGAAGCGGATGTTCCAATACACCTTGCCCTGCTCCAGCTGGCTGGCGGTGTTCAGCTCGGGGTCGGCATAGACCTCGAAGTTGATGATCGCACCTTGGTTCTTCAGGTCGCGCATGAAGGCCTGCAGGCCTTCGGTGACGTCCTTGACGTAGGTGGCGGTGATGGCACGATCGACGGCCCATTTGTGGCCGTACAGAATCGCGTCCATGACGATGTCCAGGGTCCGCACGCGGGTGACGAAGGCCCATTTCGGGTCGCTCGACAGCGTACGGTTGCCCCACAGACGGAAGCCGTCGTCGCGGATGATGGTGGCGACGTTGGCGTTGTTCAGCAGGTTGGCGCGGCAGCTGTCGTCGCCATCGAGGAACTCCACCGGGCGACCGGTGCCGGTGATGCCGACGAATTCCTTGTTCGAAGGCGAGGCCCAGAAGCCGTATTCGTTGTCGGTCCAGGCGAACAGGCCGGCGACCCAGGCCGAGCCCGGCGCGTCGACGGTGGCTTCGCTGTCGTTGTCCCAGTAACGCACGCCTGGGTCGACCATGAAGGCCCGCTTGGCGCCAAAGTTGCCGGCGTAGGCGATGGCCGCCTCGTCAGTGGTATTGGGGCCGTCGATGATGGCGATGCCGCGCAGCTTGTCGGCCAATGCCACCAGGGCCGTGCCGACTGCATCGGTGGCGCTGTGCTTGGGCGCCACCAGCAGGCGTGGCTGGGCATTGAAGCGGCTCTTGCCATCGAGCAATGCCTGAAGGCCGGTACGCTTGCCGTCGTTCTGGACAGTGCCGATGATGGCGGCGGTCTGCTCGGCAGCGTCTTCGACCTTGGCCACGCCGCAGGCGACGATCACCGCCTTGGCGCGGGTATAGACGGCGCGGCAGGCCTTGGTGATCGCCGCGTCCTTGCCGAATGCCGCGACCGCTTCGCGCTCGCTGGTGATCAGTACCAAGTCGTTGGCCTTGGCGGTGACACCCGGGCCTTCAGTGAAGGTGTCGACCAAGCCGATGATCGAAGACGACGGCAGCGCGATGCTGCGTGCGCCGGTGTCGACGTTGGTCACGGTGACGCCGTGGAAGAATCCAGTCATTTAGTTCTCCAGATATGCAAAGGCCCCGCGATGCGGGGCCAAGAGGGTTACAGCAGAAAAGAAAACGCCCCGTCGGTGCGGGGCGTCATTGGGTTTGTTCGGCGATCCAGGGTGGTGCCGTGGGGCGCTGGGTACTGTCGGGGAAGGCCTCAGCCGCTGGCCAGTCGCGGAGCGCCTGCAGGTACTGCAAGAGCTCGGTGTACTGCTCGGCGGTCAACGTGGTGTCGCGCTGCAGCTCGATCTCGGCGCGATGCCGCGACACCAGCCACTCATGTGCGGCGATTTCACCATCACGCCAGGCGCGCTCGGCCTCGGCCGGATCGTCGGCCGGTGGCGGCCCGAAAGCGCCTTCGTCGTAACGATCACCGGGAGACACGTCGGCACCACACCCCACCCATATCAGCGACGGATGGAAGCGCCCAGCCGGGTCAATCTCGGTCACTTCGCGCACGGCGCCATCAACAATCAATGCCCACATATCACGCCACCTCGATCAAAACTTCACCCGGAGCACCCTTACCGCCACCACGCGTACCCGAAGTACCCGCGCCGCCGGCACCGCCTCCGCCTGGGGCTAAGCCGTCATCCCCCTTATTCCAGTTGAGCGCCTTACTGCCACCACCGAAACCGCCACCATTCCCAAGACAGTTAGCTGTACCGCTGCCCGCTGCGGATACCGGATGTACGATATCGCCTGTCGTAGTGCCAGCAATTCCCCCGCTCGGCGTTGATCCATTCACCCCACCTGTGGAACTGATAAAGGCTCCAAATGAGGAAGCACCACCCGACGTTCCCGCAGCTGACGCCCCTGCGGGTGCACCTGGCCCGCCCACTCCAACTGTTACTGTCACAGTGTTGATACCGTACAAATCAACGTTGGAAGTGCCTCGACCGCCGCCACCGCCACCACCAGCCGCAATAGCGGTTGACTCAGTATGCCCGCCACCACCGCCACCGCCCGTGACCGTCACCAGTGCCCGGCGACGGCCCGAGCGAAACACTGCCGGCACGGTATAGGTGTACACGCCCGCCACGGCGAACTTGGTTATTACGGACGTTACGCTTGCCGGCAATTGCGCCTGGGCGACACACCACCACTTACCAGCGCCATCGGCGCGTAGGGTCAGGTAGTCGCCAGGGAAAAGCAGCTCCGTGGCAGCGATGCCATTGGCGTCTCCAGGCAGGACGATCTTGTCAGCGCCTGCCGCCACGATGCTCAGCACGTTGGTTGTGACGTCTTTGCGGCGTAACGTGACCTCGACCCCGCGCAGGGCAGCGACGGCACTCGGCAGAGTGACTGCAACAGCGCCTGCCGTGGCATCGACCACGACATGCCCGAGCTGGTCAGCCGTCAGCGCGGTGGACGCCACAATCGGATCGGCGCCGATGCGCCAGGAGCGCAACAGGACGGTATCCAGCAGCGCCATGATGCTTGCTCGATTCATTGCATGCCCTCCAGGGCGGACAGGAAGGCCGGTGCAACGGGGCGCTGCTCGGTATCAGGGAAGGCCTGGGACTGTGGCCAGTCGCGCAGGGCCTGGCGGTACACCAGCAGCTCCGCGAACTGCTCGGCGGTCAGTGTGGTGGCCAGCTGCATGTCCTGCTCGTCGCGATGGCGATTCACAAGCCACTCGGTACGCTGCACCTCGGCATCACGCCATGCGCGCTCAGCCTTGGCCATCTGCTCGAAGGTCAACCCTGGCAAGTCAACCCAAACCGGCCGACCATCCACAGAGCCAAGCTGCTTACCCTCCGGCGGCGACTGCCTCCAATACATGGCTTGCTCTGCTTCATTGAGCAACACCGCGTCTGCCGGCCACGCATCCTCGGTGTATGTACCGTCTGTTTTCCAAGCGACTGGGATGAACGATTTTGTTAATGGGTCAAAGAAAACCATGTCAGTACCCCCAGGCTAGCCAGTTGAACGCCAGTGTTCGGGCGGTGTTTGTCGAATCCCAAGTGAACCCCGTTCTAGATCCCTTGAAGCCGTTAGTAGTGACAGCCGCATTCCTTACCGTGAACGAAGCGGAATCGGAGGTGGTGTAATGATTTTGAAGGACTCCACCCAGCGCCTCGACGGGAAAAGCCACGGGGTACGTTACTGTGCCGCTCGCAGCGGACCCATTCGCGAAACCCCATTGCAGGATGAGCCCGCCCGGAACATCAGGAATGCGAATGTAGTCGTTGTCTGTGAAGACTCTTTTCGGGAACCACGCAGCAAGTAGCGCCATTACCCCAGCTGGGTTGGACATGACGGTTTTCAGAATGCCCGCGAGCTGTTCGGCAGGTGTGCCAAATCTGGCCGTACCCAACTTGATTTCAGTGGCCTGAGCCGCCAGCGGCGCGAGCGCAGCGACATCGACCTGCCCCTGATTCACGGGCGCGTTCCAGGCCTTGATGCACCACATCACCGCCAGGTTGCGGGGGCGGGTGACACCCCAGGAAATTTCTGCACTGTCCAGCAAAGAAGTTACAGTGCCCCCGGCAAGTGTGATGCTTTGGTTCGTCGGGTAATCACCCGCGATCCCGGCGTCATACCCTGCAGAACTACGGGCATCTGCTGCGGTAGTTACGCCAACACGATCACCCACCATCGCCGACGTCGATCCAATATCGAAATTATGCGCAGATCCTTTCTGCCAGGACCCAAGCACTCGCCCTGTATCGATTCCCCGCCCATGGTCCCAGCCACGCAGGAACTCGCCACGGTAGTCCGGCAACCGGAAGTAACCCTCAGGTTCTCCGCCCGTGTTGTAGGTAGTACCCAGGTACGCTGCCAGGTCAGGGTACGCAGCAGCGCTCTGCACGCTCCCGTCCAGCTCCAAGTAACCCGCTGGCACTTGGGCTTTCGGGAACGGCAGGATGGCGCCCACAGGCGTGGACGAACGCAGGGCCGTCAATTCCTCAACCAGCGCGCCAATATCGATCTGGCCTTGGTTTACGGGCGCGCTCCAGGCCTTGATGCACCACATCACTGCCAAGTTACGCGGACGCGTTTCCTCCGCCGTTCGCGCAACACGCGACGCGTCGAACCGTACAACGTCATTCGACAGACCCGTGCTGCCAAGCCCAATATTGATGACGGTGCCTTGAGTGCCAGCACCTGGATCGACGCTCAGCGCACCATTCGTTCCTGAGCTCATAAGCGACGCGCCGCCAGAAAGACGACGAAAATCCATTGCAGCGGTTACGTTCTGAAGTGCATCCAGCTGCTCGCTGCCCAACGTGCGACCAGCGTCAACCCCGCGCCCATGGTCCCAGCCACGCAGGAACTCGCCGCGACCATCAGGCAGACGGAAGTAGCCGGCAGGCTCATCACCCTTGTTGAAAGCCCCCGCCAGATAGGCAGCCAGATCGGGGAACGTGGCGATCTTCTGCACACTGCCATCAAGTTCGAGGTAGCCAGCCGGCACCACGCCCCGTGGGAACGGAAGAATGCCGCCCACAGGCAAGGCGCTGGCCGTGAGCAAAAGGGCTTGTAGCTCGGCCTTGGTGTAGGTGTCGGCGGTCTTGAACGAGCCGAAGGCCAGGATCTGCACCGAGTCGCCCATTTCACATGGCGTCGTGAGCGTCACTGTTTCGCCGTCGGACACGTAGTCAGTGACTTCACGCCCATTGCGCAGCACGATGATGCTGCCGACAGTGTGGCGAGCCGGGAACACGGTCTGAGCCACCGAGGCCTCGAACGAGAAGCGCTCGAACGCCTTGCCGGCACCGACACCGCCGCCCAGCTGGAAATAGGTCCCGTCGTAGTTCAGGTCGTACAGCGCCCCTGCGCGAATGTCACCGCCTACCAAATCCACCAGGCCGCCGCCTTCGGATTTCTTCACCGCCACCGCAGCCAGGCCGCCAATCTTGGCCGTGACCGGGCCAGTGTTGCTGGCCGTCGCCTTGAACTGGAAGCGCTGCCCCGCCGCGTAGGCCGTCAGCGTGGCCTCGGCATGCTTGAGGGTCAGGGCCAAAGCGTTGGCCGTGCCGGCCGCATCGCCCAACCAGGCCAACGGTCCCGAGTCCTTGGCCACCGCCGAGCGCAACAGGTATTGCGGGTGCGGGTTCGCCGCGTCGGTGTGGGCCTTGAGCTGGTTACGGGTATACAGCTCGGCCGCTTCCCGGGCTTTGTCCACGTACTCGCGGGTGGCTAGCACGATGCTGGGGTCGATTTTGAGGTTGATGTTCGCGACATTGCCGAACACCACATGCATGCGGATCGTCTGCGTGCGGCCCGAGCCTTGGGCGAGCAGCGGCTTGTAGCTGGGCGCAGGCTTGGCTACCGCGACGAAGTTGCCGTTCGCGTCCTCCAGGGCCAGCTCTCGAATCCACCAACCGCCGACTTCCGGTGGAAGTACCAGTTCGGCGACCAGCACGGCCGGGTCGGCTGGCGAGGGGTACAAGGCATTGAGTTGCGCCCGCAGTACCTGGCGTACCAGGGCTGTCTGTGTCGGTTTCGGCGTAGGCTCTGGTGATTCGGAGGGGTCGCCACCTGCGTCCCCGATGAGCATGTGGGTAATGTTCCACGGTACGCCCAGCGCAGCGCTGTTGGCCTGCTGGGCAATCCCGATGTTGGTCAGGAACCCACCAAATTGCGTGGTTGAGTTAGCCATTGAGATAAACATCCAGTGTGTCTGTGATGTGCTCGTTCACAAGGTGGAAGCTGCCTAGGTACACGTCGATATCAGACGCCTCCCACGGGTACACCTCCATCACCTCGCCATCGAACACGGAAACGGCCTGATAGGCCGGAATGAGGGTTTCAAGGCTGATATCCAGGGCGAGTAGGTGCCGGCTGACGGGTTTGGCGTCGTCGATCAGATGCGTCAGCTCCTGATAGGTCTGCTCGCTTATACCTTCGTCAGCGACCCCGACCTTAAGCGCGAAGGTGCCCGGCGCACCGGGCGGCTGCAGCTCGAACCATTCGTTGATTTCGATCAGATAGCCAAACGGCTCGACCACCCGACGGAGCGCACCGACAGTGCCTTTATGGGCATGTACGGAAAACGCTGCGCGGATCACCGAGCGCTTGACCGCCTCGCTCCAGTTGTCGTCCCAGCGGTCGACCGACCAGGCCCAGGCCAGTTGGTACAGCAGGTGCGGCGGGCAGGTGTCGGGGTTGTAGAGCGTGCGCAGGGCAGGCTTGAGGTCCTCGGCGCTGGTGCCATCGAGCGCGCGCTCCAACGCCGTGCTGTTGATCGGTAAAAGGCCAGTCATGTCAGCCCCCTCGCACCACGGTGAACCCTTCGCACCAGGCGGCCTGGGCTTTGCTCGGGCGAATGTCGACCCAGTTCGCCAGCTCCACGCGGCTCACCCCGTTGATATGCAACTGGGCATCGACGCCTGAACGGGAAACCTCCATCCCCAGCCTGCGCCGTGGGTTGATCCAGGCAGCCAGGCGTCGCTCGCACTCGACCAGCAGCGCCTCGTTCTCAGGCCCGGTCCCGGCCATGTGCACCACCGCATCGATGCGGTACGGCAGGATCTGCGCGGACTGCACCGTCAACCGGTCCGCCACGGGGCGTACGTCGTCATCGTTGAGGTACTGGCGCACGACCTCCAGCAGCGCCGGTGGGGCCTCGCCATTGCCATCCAGTGCCAGCACCGTCACCACCACCTCTGCCGGCGCCGGACTTTCAGCGGTCGCGTCAGCGACCAGCCCCGAAGCGTTGCGGGCATGCAGGATGTAGCTGTTGCGCGGGCCGGCGGTGGTCAGACCTTCGTAGACCAGTTGCACCCGCTCGCGCAGGGCGTCGTCGGCTTCCAACACCTGCGCCAGCGGCGGCACCGCCTGCAAGTCCTCGGCCTGGACCACCAAGCGCTGGAGATTGACGTTGGCCGCCAGTTGGTCGAGGTCGCTCCCTTGGGCGTAGGCCAGCAGCAGCGCCTTGGCCGCGTCGTTGATACGGGCGCGGTTGAGCAGCTTGCGGTAGGCCCCGACCTCCAGCAGCTTGGTTACCGGATCGCTTTCCAACTGGGCGGTCCAGCCGTCGCCCATCTGGGCGCGGAAGGCCTCCAGGTCGGCTTGGTACAGCGCCTCGTAGTCAAGGTCTTCGAGCAACTGAGGCGCAGGGAGTTTCGACAAGTCCACCTGGCTCATATGCTGACCTCCACCAGGGCGTCATCGCCCAGGTAACGGCCGCTGAGGGCGAGGTTGACCTGGCCGTCGAGCACCGACAGCACACGCACCCGCTCAAGCTTCAGGCGCGGCTCCCAACGCCCCAAGGCGCGGGCGACTTCCGCTTGCACGGCGCTCTTCCAGCCGTCGTTGACGGGCAAGTCGACGTAGCGACGCAACTGGCTACCGTACTCGGGGCGCATGCGACGGCTGCCTAGCGGGGTGGACAGGATGTCCTCGATGGACTGACGAAGGTGGGCGATGCCGGCCAAAGGTTGGCCGGTGCGGCGGTCCATGCCGATCATGGTGCGCCTCCTGTTGCAAGGTGCGAGGTCCGTTGGTGGAATCGCATTTAAGAGTCTCTCCTGGTTAAGGCCTGCACCTGTTCGCGGCTAAACCCGCGATACAGACGCCACGGAGCAGGAAACCTGCTTGTCAGCGCCGGCATTTCCGATGCAGGGGGCCTCGATCAATGCTTGTGGTTAGCGGTGTTGCCAGCAGTGTCGATGATCCTGCCGCCGCCGTTGATGTCGCCGCTGACGGTCAGCGGCCCGTTGATGGCGACCTGGCCGGTCAGGGTGATAGCCGTGGCGTCGAGCTCGATGGCACCCTCGCTGACGCGTAGGGTGCTGGCGCCTACCTTGATGCTGGCGTTGCCGGCAGGCAGGTGGATGTCGTAGCGCTTGGCCTGCCAGTCATAGGCGAGCGAGCCGCCGTCCTCGAACCGCCACACCTCCACATGGTCGCGGTTGTCCGGCGCGCTGCCGGCATTGCCGTAAAGACCCGGCACGAAAGTGCCCTGGGCCGGCTCACCGCTGGGGCTGATCAACACGCCCTGCTCGCCCAGGCTCGGTGCCCGCCAGTGGCGTGCCTTACCGGCGGCCAGGCAATGCCAGCGCAACCAGGCACTGGTCCAGGCTCCATCGGATACCCGCACCCGAGCTGCGGCCAGGTCTACCGCAACAACGCGGCAAGGGATGACCAGGCTGGCCAGCATCCGATCATGCATCGCGCTGGCGTACCTCATGGGATGTCCTCTGCAGCGATATAACGGTGCTCGTTGCCCGACCCGGTGTCCGGGTCGATGCCCAACATCAGCATGCCGGGCGGCTGATCAGGCCAGTGCCACTGGGGCTCGCCCAACAGCACCGGCTGCTCCCAACGGACAATCCAGTGGCCACCCTCGAACTGCGCCAGCGCATTGCGGCTGGCCTCGACAAAATCCAGGCCCCAATACTGCTGGCGCAGCAGGTCCATCAGTTGTGCGGCCAGCAGGCTTCCCTGCAGGCGTGCATCGGGGTCGCCGAGGTCGGGGGTGATATCCGCCTCGAAGGTGGTGACCAGCACCGAGCGCCCATCCCGTGGCGCGGCGTCCGCGGTCATGCGCACGATGCCATGGCGCAGCGACGGCAGGACGGTGCTGCTCTCGACATCAGAAGCGATATCGACTGACGCAAGTTCAGGAATCGCCTCACGAATCGTTGCGGTCAGGGCCGCATGCAAAGTGGCCAGTTCGCTCATTGCAATGCCTCCTATCGCTCATCGGCCTGGGGCACATCACGCAACCCCAGGCGTTTGGCCGCCCAGCGCTCGTAGAGCCCGATAGCTACGTCGGCGCCTGCCATGGCAGTCATGCAGCCAAAGGCGCTGGCGCTCCAGATCGACATGCCGCTGGCGTACAGCAGCATCACCGTCGAGACCCCGCAGACCATGCAAGCCCCGGATCGCAACGCCAGCCGGCGCACCAGCGCCCATCCTCGCGCGCCAGCCTTGTCGGCACGCCACATCTCACCGCTCAGGCCGCCCAGCAATGCCAGGACGATCACCAGCCAGAGCGGTATCTCCAGCAACGTCTGTTGCTCGTTCGTCACTGTCCTGCCTCCTGTATGAATGCCCGCCGGTGCTACCGGCGGGACGGTTGTGTATGAACTCGGCATTCCAAAAAGCCCGGGCTGCCAGGCTTTTCAGTAATGCGTTGTCGAACCGCCGGCCACATCTGGTGACGCCTGGCGGTTCCGCTTCGAATTGGTGTCTCCGACCGCGGCCACCTGCCCGCCGGATAACTGTTCGTGGTGCTTTACGCTGCACACCCGGGCCAGTTGCCAACCCTCTGAACAGTCGAGGCCTGTTCATCGCTGCCTGTGTAACAACCGGTGTCGACCGGCTTGAGACACAGATTATGCACTGATGCATATTCAGTCAATGCATAAATTCATATTTCTAACGAATAAAATTTGCTGAAATGCATGAAGGCTATGCACGACGTGGCTTGTAGGGATTTTCTGCGGACGAAAAAAAACCCGCCGAAGCGGGTTTTCTTGAAAAGGAGATGCCTCAGCGAGCGTACATGCCCCACCAGAACACATGGCCCAACAGGCTGATCTGCTCTTCCTGCATCTGCTGGAAGCTGTAGTCCTCGTCAGGGTGTTCATCGCGATTGAAGCTGCGCAAACGAATACCGGTGGGCAGACGGTAGACCTGTTTCACACGTAACTGGCCATTGTGGTTGATGGCGTAGAGGTCACCATCGATGATGTCGCCGATCGCGCATTTGCCGGTGTTGACTCCGACCGTCGCGCCATCACGCAGTACCGGCAACATACTGTTGCCGCGCACGGTCACACACTTGGCCTGGTCGAACTGGACGCCATTGTGGCGCAGGCTGCGCTTGCCGAAGCGCAGGCGGGCCTTCTCGCTTTCCTCGATGACGAATCTTCCTGATCCTGCTGCCAATTCAACCTCTCGAAGAAAAGGAACGGACACCTCGTCATCCTCGACGGGGGTTTCGTCGTCCCACAGGCTGATGTCGCTCAGGTCCGCATGGCCATGGGCCGGCTGCGCCGCCTCGCGGGACTCGCCCAGCTCGACGCGCCCGCGCAGTTGGTCGGTACTGACGCCGAAGTACTCGGCGATCTTCGACACATGCTTGTCGGACGGGTCGACGATCTTCTCGCTGAGGATGCGCGACAACGTGGATTGGGGAACGCCCGTGCGCCGGTGCAGCTCCGTCGGTGACAGGCCGTGGCGGTCGAGCAGTGCTTTGAGTACGGTGGCTACGTTGCGTTTTTGCATACCGTGCATAATGGATGTGCCGCAGCGCAAATGCAATCCGTGCGCGTGCTTTCTCTTATACCCATCGCCCGACCGTGGGGATTTCCTTGTACTCTCATGAGCCCTACACCGCGGGAAGACTCCCCGCGATAGCGAGGTCAAGACAACAATGATCGGCTTTACCTTTCGCCAGCTCGAGTACTTCGTCGCCACCGCCGAACAGGGCAGCGTCAGCGCCGCGGCGCGAGCCAAGCACATCTCCCAGCCCTCGGTGTCGCTGGCGATCTCGCAGCTCGAGGCCATCCTGGGCGAAAAACTGTTCCTGCGTCAGGCCAGCCGGGGCCTGGAGCTGAGCCCGGCGGGGCGGCAACTACTGGAGCAGGCACGCGAGATCCTGGCCATGGCGGCCGGCATACGCAGTGCGGGGGATGAGCCACAAGTGCTGCGCGGCAATCTCAGCCTGATCTGCTTCCAAGACCTGGGCCCGTGGTACGCGCCGCGCCTGCTCAGTGGCTTTCGCCAGCGCCACCCGGAAGTCGCCATGACTTTGTTCGAAACCGACCTTGCCGGGGTCAACCGGCGCTTGAACGAGGGCAAGGCAGAATTGGCGCTGACTTATGACGTGGGCCTGGACCCACAGATCGAGCGCCGAGTTCTGGCACAGGTGGCGCCGTATGCCCTGTTGCCGGCGGACCATCCTTTGGCCCGCCAAGAGCAGGTATCGTTGGCCGACCTGGCCGAGGAGTGCCTGATCCTCGAAGACATCGCGCGAACCCGCGAGTACTTCCTCTCGCTGTTCTGGGCCCACGACCTGCAGCCACGCGCCCAGCAACTGACCCAGACCTTCGAGATGCAGCGCGGGCTGGTCGCCCATGGCTATGGCGTGGCGCTCTCATGCACACGGCCTGCGGGCGACCAGAGCTACGATGGCCGGCCACTGGCGTGCCGGCCTCTGCGTGAAGCCGTCAGTCCGCAGTCGGTGGTACTGGCGCAATCGAGCGCCATGCGCCCCTCCCCTGCGGCCCAGGCATTCCTGCGCTGGGCCAGCGAGCTGTTTTCCGTCTGACTCAGGCGTTGACCGGCGCCTGGCGTGGCTGGCGCGCCACCCACAGCCAGTAGCCGACCGACAGCAGGGCCAACCAGCCCAGGCCGACATACATCGCGGTGCGCGTATCCGGGAACCAGCCCAGCACGCCGAAGATGAACAACATGAACACGATCGCCAGGGCCGGCCCGACGGGCCACAGCGGCACCGGGAAGTCCAGCGCGGCGATTTCCTCGCGGCTCATGCCACGACGCATCGCCACCTGAGACAGCAGGATCATCAACCACACCCAGACGATCGAGAAGGTCACCACGGCGGCAAGGATCAGGAACAAGTTCTCCGGCGCCAGGTAGTTCAGCACCACGCCCAGCAAGAGTGCGACGCCCATCACCAGCACGGTCATCCAGGGCACGCCGAAGCGCGACAAGCGGGAGAAGCCGACCGGTGCCTGGCCGTTCTGGGCCATGCCGTACATCATGCGTCCGGCGCTGAAGATGTCGCTATTGATCGCAGATACCGCCGCTGAAATCACCACGATGTTGAGCAGGGTTGCCGCTGAATCTATGCCCAGACCACTGAAGATCTGCACGAACGGGCTGCCCTGGCTGCCGATGTTGGTCCAGGGGTAAATCGCCATCAGCACCACCAGCGTGAGCACATAAAACAGCAGGATACGCAGCGGCACCGAGTTGATCGCCTTGGGTAGCACGCGCTTGGGGTCCTTGGCTTCGCCGGCGGTGATACCGATCATTTCGACGCCGCCGAAGGCGAACATCACGACCGTGAAGGAGGCGATCATGCCGCCGATCCCATTGGGGAAGAACCCGCCATGACTCCACAGGTTGGACAGCCCCGTGACCGTCTCGGCGCCGTTACCCAGCTGGATGCCGAACAGCAATACCGCGCCACCGGCCGCGATCATCGCGATGATTGCGGTGACCTTGAGCAACGAGAGCCAGAATTCCATCTCGCCGAACACCTTCACGCTGCACAGGTTCAGCGCGCCGATGAAGCAGACGATCCCCAGTACCCAGATCCAGCGCGGTGTGTCGGGGAACCACAAGCCCATGTACACCCCGAATGCCGTGACATCCGCCAGGCACACCACCAGCATGGAGAATGCATAGCTCCAGCCGGTCAGAAAGCCCAGGTAGCGCCCCAGGTATTGGCTGGTGTACTGCCCGAAGGAGCCGGACACCGGGTTGCGCACCGCCATTTCACCGAGGGCACGCATCATCATGTAGATCGCCGCGCCGCCGATCAGGTAGGCCAGCAGTACCGACGGCCCGGCCAGCTTGATCGCCGACGCCGAGCCGTAGAACAGCCCGGTGCCGATCGCCGATCCCAATGCCATGAAGCGGATATGCCGGGTACTCAGGCCTCGTCGCAAGTTGTTGTGATCGTTCATCCCAGGGACTCCTCATTGTTCTTGTTCTTGGCCGGCAGTCGCGCTGCCGTTGAAGGGTTCTCGCAAGGCCCGGAAAACGCAGGGCGCAGGGCTATTAACCGGCCAATCGCAGGGCAAGACAACAAGGTGGGGCATACAGAATAGCTATAGTGGCGCATAGGAATTCTGTGATTTACCCGGCCCTCGGCGGCACCCGATGCTGGTGCCACGACAACAACAACGAGAGGGCTGCCCCATGAATCCCCACATCGAAGATTTCCAGCGAGACGGCGCGGTGATCCTGCGCGGCGTGTTCAAGGACTGGATCGAACGCCTGCGCGAAGGCTTCGAGCAGAACCTGGCCGAACCCAGTGCCTTCGCCATCGAGAACGTCGGCTCCGGCGAGAGCGGCCGATTCTTCGAAGACTATTGCAACTGGCAGCGCATCCCGGCATTCACTGACTTCGTGCTGAACTCCCCGGCCGCAGGGCTCGCCGGCGAGTTGATGGGCTCGCAGCAGGTACAGGTGTTCCACGACCACATCCTGGTGAAGGAGCCCGGCACCGCCAAGCCCACCCCTTGGCACCAGGACCTGCCCTACTACTGTGTCCATGGCCTGCAGACCGCCAGTTACTGGATCCCGCTGGACCCGGTTACCCGTCACAATACCTTGAGCGTGGTGCTCGGCTCGCACCGCTGGCCCAAGCCCGTACGCCCCAAACGCTGGGCCAGCAATCAGGACTTCTATGGTGCCACCGACGCCGATGGCCAGAACCTGTTCATGGACATGCCGGACGTCGAGAACGGCGAGTACCAGATCCTTTCCCCTGAAATGGAACCTGGCGATGCCATCGTTTTCGATTTCCGCACCGTGCATGGCGCCGCCGGCAACACAGGCACGAACCGGCGCCGCGCCTTTTCCACGCGCTTTTTGGGAGATGACGTACGCTACGTGCAGCGTCCGGGGCGCACTTCGCCACCTTTCCCTGGCATCAATTTGAGCGACGGCGAACGCATGCGCGAGGACTGGTTCCCGGTGGTCTGGCAGCGCCGCTGACCCCTACCTGACACGCTCAAGCCCCGCGCCTCGCTACGCGGGGCTTGAGCGCTTTCAACAAGGCCGAAGTGGCCAAAGCGGCCTGTGCCCGGCTGACAAGAACCTGTAGACTTGGGCGTTTCGCATTTTGTCTGAGACAGCTTCAAGGCCTTGAATGTCTGACCTTTCCGCGCACACACCAATGATGCAGCAGTACTGGAAGCTGAAAAACCAGCACCCAGACCAGCTGATGTTCTACCGCATGGGCGATTTCTACGAGATCTTCTACGAAGATGCCAAGAAGGCCGCCAAACTGCTGGATATCACCCTGACCGCCCGTGGCCAGTCCGCCGGCCAGTCGATCCCCATGTGCGGGATTCCCTTCCACTCGCTGGAAGGCTATCTGGCCAAGCTGGTCAAGCTGGGCGAGTCGGTGGTGATCTGCGAGCAGATCGGCGACCCGGCCACCAGCAAGGGCCCGGTGGAACGCCAAGTGGTGCGGATCATCACCCCCGGCACGGTCAGCGACGAAGCGCTGCTCGACGAGCGCCGCGACAACTTGATCGCCGCGCTGCTCGGGGACGAGCGTCTGTTCGGCCTGGCCGTGCTGGATATCACCAGCGGCAACTTCACCGTGCAGGAGATCAAAGGCTGGGAAAACCTCCTGGCCGAACTCGAACGCATCAACCCGGTGGAACTGTTGATCCCCGACGACTGGCCGCAAGGCCTGCCGGCCGAGAAACGCCCGGGCTGCCGCCGCCGCGCGCCCTGGGACTTCGACCGCGACTCGGCGCGCAAGAGCCTGTGCCAGCAATTCGCGACCCAGGACCTCAAAGGCTTTGGCTGCGACAAGCTGACCCTGGCCATCGGCGCCGCCGGCTGCCTGCTGACCTACGCGAAGGAAACCCAACGCACCACCCTGCCTCACCTGCGCAGCCTGCGTCATGAGCGCATGGATGACACCGTGATCCTGGATGGCGCCAGCCGTCGCAACCTGGAGCTGGACATCAACCTGGCCGGGGGGCGCGAAAATACCCTGCAATCGGTGATCGACCGTTGCCAGACCGCCATGGCCAGTCGCCTGCTGACCCGTTGGCTGAACCGCCCGCTGCGCGACCTCAAGGTGCTCAAGGCTCGCCAGGATTCGATCCGCTGCCTGCTCGACGGCTACCGCTTCGAGAAGCTGCAACCGCAGCTCAAGGAAATCGGCGATATCGAACGGATCCTCGCCCGCATCGGCCTGCGTAACGCCCGCCCACGAGATCTCGCGCGCCTGCGCGATGCCCTCGGCGCCCTGCCCGAGCTGCAGAACGCCATGGCCGAGCTCGAAGCGCCGCACCTGGCACGCCTGGCCGCCATCGCCGGCACCTACCCGGAGCTCGCCAGCCTGTTGGAACGGGCAATCCTGGACAACCCGCCAGCGGTGATCCGCGACGGCGGCGTGCTCAAGACCGGCTACGACACCGAGCTGGACGAGCTGCTGGCCATGAGCGAGAACGCCGGCCAGTTCCTCATCGATCTGGAAGCCCGTGAGAAGGCCCGCACCGGCCTGGCCAACCTCAAGGTCGGTTACAACCGCGTGCACGGCTACTTCATCGAGCTGCCCACCAAGCAAGCCGAGCAGGCGCCAGCCGACTACATCCGCCGCCAGACCCTCAAAGGCGCAGAGCGCTTCATCACACCCGAGCTCAAGGCCTTCGAGGACAAGGCGCTGTCGGCCAAGAGCCGCGCCCTGGCCCGGGAAAAGATGCTCTATGACGCCTTGCTCGAGACTTTGATCGGCCACCTGGCACCGCTGCAGGACAGCGCCGCCGCCCTGGCCGAGCTGGACGTGCTGAGCAACCTGGCCGAACGCGCCCTGAACCTGGACCTGAACTGCCCAAGCTTTGTCGACGAGCCGTGCCTGCGCATCGAGCAGGGTCGCCATCCGGTCGTCGAACAGGTACTCACCACACCATTCGTGGCCAACGACCTGGCGCTGGACAACAGCACACGCATGCTGATCATCACCGGCCCGAACATGGGTGGTAAATCCACCTACATGCGCCAGACCGCGTTGATCGTGCTGATGGCGCACATCGGCAGCTTCGTGCCGGCGGCGCGCTGCGAGCTGTCGCTGGTCGACCGCATCTTCACCCGCATCGGCTCCAGCGACGACCTGGCCGGCGGCCGCTCGACCTTCATGGTCGAGATGAGCGAAACCGCGAACATCCTGCACAACGCCACCGACCGCAGCCTGGTGCTGATGGACGAAGTGGGCCGTGGCACCAGTACCTTCGACGGGCTTTCCCTGGCCTGGGCTGCGGCCGAGCGCCTGGCCCAATTGCGTGCCTATACCCTGTTCGCCACGCATTACTTCGAGCTGACCGTGCTGCCGGAGAGTGAGCCGCTGGTGGCCAACGTGCACCTGAACGCCACCGAGCACAACGAGCGGATCGTCTTCCTGCACCACGTCCTCCCGGGCCCTGCCAGTCAGAGCTACGGCCTGGCCGTGGCGCAGTTGGCTGGCGTGCCTTCCCCGGTGATCCAGCGTGCCCGTGAACATCTGGGCCGCCTGGAAACCACCAGCCTGCCCCATGAGCAGCCGATCAAGGCTGCCAAGGGCGAGCCGCAAGTGCCGCATCAGAGCGACCTATTCGCCAGCCTGCCACATCCGGCCATCGAGAAGCTGGGCAAGCTGGACCTGGACAACATGACGCCGCGCCAAGCTATCGAAACGCTATATCAACTGAAAAACCTGTTATAACGGCGCCCACTACAAACTGGTAGAATCCGCCGCGGTTTGCTGGTGCTGCAGGTTATTAGCCTGGCCTGCAGCCAATGCCTGTAAACCGCGCGGCCCTGATGAGGAAGGGCCGCCGCCGTCGCCTGAGGAGAGAATTAGAAATGACCTTCGTCGTCACCGACAACTGCATCAAATGCAAGTACACCGACTGCGTGGAAGTCTGTCCGGTGGACTGCTTCTACGAAGGCCCGAACTTCCTGGTCATCCACCCGGACGAGTGCATCGACTGCGCCCTGTGCGAACCGGAATGCCCAGCTCAAGCCATTTTCTCGGAAGACGAAGTGCCTGCCGGCATGGAGAACTTCATCGAGCTCAACGCCGAACTGGCGGAGATCTGGCCGAACATCACTGAGCGTAAGGATCCCCTCCCTGACGCTGAAGAGTGGGATGGCAAGCCTGGCAAGATTGCAGATCTGGAACGCTGATAGCGTCCGGATACGAAAAGGCCCCAAACGGGGCCTTTTTCATTTCTGGAAATACGCCATACAAACTGCCAAAGCCGGCGATGGACTGCAAAGCAGCCCAAGGGACAGGACCACTTCGTTCGAGGCCAAGCGGATAGCCCCTGCACGCCACATTAAGCGCAGCCTCTGCCATTGAATTCAAGGCAAAAAAAAGGGGCGGTTTGACCCGCCCACATTTTTTCCGTAGTCCCTGCTTGTCCTAAACATCATCCTGATGAATCGCATCTTGCGATGTCCATGACCTTCATCCGTGAAGGCTGTGCCGGTCCGTCGACACAGTTCGAATACTAGCCACTCCAGCACGGCGAGCAAGGGCTAAACCTCTCAAAACGCTACAGCTGACACATCTTTTAATGCCTAAAAAGGCATTACTTTTCAGATACTTACATAAATAGATAGCTTAGAAACGACAATGATTTACTGATCCTTACGGGGAAGTCTTACACCACGAGTAAGCGATCTCTTACACGCAAAGCAACGTAGGTAGCGAAATAAACAATCCTCTCAGATACAAAAACGCCCCGAGATTATCGGGGCGTCTTGTGTTGCGGTTGCGCTTACTGGAACAGCGACTCACTCGAGAGGCCGTTCTTTTCAAGGATTTCACGTAGACGCTTGAGCCCCTCGACCTGGATCTGCCGCACGCGCTCTCGGGTCAGACCGATTTCCAGGCCTACATCCTCAAGGGTGCTGCTTTCGTGGCCCCGCAAGCCGAACCGACGCACCACCACCTCACGCTGCTTGTCGGTCAACTCACCCAGCCATTGGTCGATGCTCTGGGAGAGGTCGTCGTCCTGCAGCAGCTCGCACGGGTCGGTCGGGCGATCGTCCGTCAGCGTGTCGAGCAGGGTCTTGTCGGAGTCCGGGCCGAGAGAAACGTCCACCGAAGAGACACGCTCGTTGAGCCCAAGCATGCGCTTGACCTCGGCCACGGGTTTTTCCAAAAGCCCGGCGATTTCTTCCGGGGAAGGCTCGTGGTCGAGCTTCTGGGTCAGCTCCCGCGCGGCACGCAGGTAGACGTTGAGCTCCTTGACCACGTGGATCGGCAGGCGGATGGTGCGGGTCTGGTTCATGATCGCCCGTTCGATGGTCTGGCGAATCCACCAGGTCGCATAGGTCGAGAAACGGAAACCGCGCTCCGGATCGAACTTTTCTACCGCGCGGATCAGACCGAGGTTGCCCTCTTCGATCAGGTCGAGTAGCGACAGGCCACGATTGACGTAGCGGCGCGCAATCTTGACCACCAGGCGCAGGTTGCTCTCGATCATGCGCTTACGGCCAGCCGGATCGCCTTTTTGCGACAGGCGTGCGTAATGCACTTCCTCTTCGGGGGAGAGCAGCGGAGAAAAGCCGATTTCGTTGAGATACAGCTGGGTGGCGTCGAGCGCCCGGCTGTAATCGATGTACTTGTGCTGTTTGAGCGATGAGCCTTGTTTGGCCTTGGTCCGAACCGAAGGTACAGCAGGTTCGTCTGACACCACATCCGTTTCCAAAACGATGCCCGTCTCCATCAACAGGAGGTCATCGTCGATGTCAAACTCCGGCACTTCTTTGCTGAGAGCCATTGTTATAGTCCTTTGCTGAGTTCGAACTCAGACTCGAGCGGCACCTGTTTCCCTGGCAGCGCTGGAGCCTGTCCCCTCTACGTCAGCAGGAACAGGCTGGGTGCAAAGATCAACGACGTGGCAAGAACTGGAGCGGATCGACGGGTTTGCCCTGGCGGCGAATCTCGAAATGCAGCTTCACCCGATCAGTGCCCGTGGACCCCATTTCAGCGATCGTCTGCCCTGCCTTGACCTGCTGCCCCTCCCGAACCAAAAGCCTGCGGTTATGACCGTAGGCACTGACGTAGGTATCGTTGTGCTTGATGATGATCAGCTCGCCGTAGCCCCTCAAGCCACTTCCGGCATACACCACTGAACCACCAGACGCAGCAAAAACAGGCTGTCCCAAATCACCGGCGATATCAATGCCTTTATTCAAACTACCGTTTGAAGCGAATTTTCCAATCAGCACACCATTGGCAGGCCAGCTCCAGCCCCCTACCGAACGCTCGGCGGCAGGTACCTGGGTAATCACTGGGGCAGTCGTCGTCGCAGGTGGGGTGACCGGTTTACCGCCATTGCTGGCAGGCGGCGTGGAGGTGCTTGCCACCGGGCGGCGGGTGACCGTGGTCTTGCTCGAGGAGGACGGGCTGGACACTACCGTGGTGCTGCCACCGCTGCCGCTGCTGAAGCGGATCGGCTGGCCGGGGCGAATGGTATAGGGCGCCGCGATGCCGTTGCGCGCGGCCAGCTCTTTGTAGTCCCAACCGTAGCGGAAGGCGATGGAGTACAAGGTATCGCCGGGCTTGACCACATATTGGCCTGAGGTCACGGTCGGGCGCTTGGGCACGGTGTTGTTGCGATCCACCACGCGAGCGCCACTCGAACCGGTGCTGGAGCAGCCCGCCAGCGATGTCGCCATGGCCAGCGCAATCACCAGAAGCTTGAAAACCGACCGATCCTTGCGTTGCCGCATGATTGTGTGACCCACCCGCGCTCCCCTCATGGTGCCGAAAAACGATATGACGATACGAAATGCAATATTGTTGCAATTATAAACGAGACAGACCGGCTTGGGTGGCTGGCTCAGGTGCCGCGGCAAGCGCGACGAAACCCCGCACGATAGACAGGTTCGTGGCTGAAGAATTCGTCGACGACGCAAATATTCAGCGCGCCCTCACGCCACCGGACCGTTGAGCAGCGGTACGAAACGCACGGCGCCCAGCACACGACGGGAGAACCCATGTTCCTCGCGTACGATCAACATCAACTGTTGGGACTCGCCGGCAGCGCCCACTGGAATCACCATGCGTCCACCCGGCGCCAGCTGGTCCAGCAAGGCTTGGGGAACCTCCGGCGCCACGGCTGTCACGATGATGCCGTTGTAAGGCGCCAGCGCCGGCCATCCTTCACAGCCGTCGCCCCAACGAAACACCACGTTGCGCAGGTTGAGCTCGACCAGGCGCTCCTTGGCCCGGTCCTGCAGGACCTTGATCCGCTCCACCGAGAACACCCGCTCCACCAGTTGCGCGAGAATGGCGGTCTGGTAACCCGACCCCGTGCCGATCTCCAGGACCTTGTCCAACGGCCCGGCCTCCAGCAGCAGCTCACTCATGTGCGCCACCATGAACGGCTGGGAAATGGTCTGGTTATGCCCGATCGGCAGCGCGGTGTCCTCGTAGGCCCGGTGCGCCAAGGCCTCGTCGACAAACAGATGACGCGGGGTGCGACGGATGACCTCGAGCACTTGGGTGTTCGAGACGCCTTCCTCGTACAGACGCTGGATCAACCGCTCCCGGGTACGCTGGGAGGTCATGCCGATGCCTCGGCGCAGCAGATCGTCCTGTTCACGCATCAGAGCAGATCCTCCACCCAGCCATCGAGACGCTCGAAGGCTTCGTTGAAGGTGCGGTCCAGTTGCAGCGGGGTGATCGACACGTACCCCTGCATCACCGCGTGAAAGTCGGTCCCCGGCCCGCCGTCCTCGGCGTCACCGGCCACGGCGATCCAGTAGCCTTCCTTGCCACGCGGGTTGACCACCTTGGTCGGCGCCGCTGCCCGCGCCCGATGGCCGAGCCGGGTGAGCTGGATGCCACGAATGTGTTCCAGAGGCAGGTTTGGGATGTTCACGTTGAGCACGGTGCGAGGCGGCAGCTCCAGGCGCGACTGGGCTTCAACCAGGCGGCGGGCGATGTAGGCCGCGGTCGGCAGGTTGTCCGGCAGGCGCGACAACAGCGAGAACGCCAGCGATGTGCCGCCCAGGAAGCGCCCCTCCAGTGCCGCGGCGACCGTGCCGGAATAGAGCACGTCATCCCCGAGGTTGGCTCCCAGGTTGATACCGGACACGACCATATCGGGCGTCTCGGGCAACAACCCGTTGAGCCCTAAATGCACGCAGTCGGTGGGCGTGCCGTTCAGGCTGATGAAGCCGTTGGCCAAGGTCTGCGGATGCAGCGGCCGGTCCAGTGTCAGTGAACTGCTCGCACCGCTTTTGTCTTGATCCGGGGCAATCACCACGCACTCGGCGTAGTCCGCCAGCGCAGCATGCAGCGCGGCAAGGCCGGGTGCGGTAACACCGTCGTCATTCGAAATCAGAATACGCATGGGCTGTCCGTCTGCCCTGCCGGCACCAGATCGACGAGCTCGCGCACCACCACGGTGGCGAAGCATCCGGCCGGAAGGACGAATTCCAGTTGCAGGATATCAGGCTCGGGATAATGCCACGTCAGCCCGCCAATAGGGAGCCGCAGGATACGTCGTTCGTGATTCATGCCTGCTCGTGCCAACCACTGGCACAGCGCCAGATGCCGATCGCCGATGGCTGTTTCCAGCATAGACGTATCGCCGCGGGTCGGTGAGACGCCTTCGCCCCAGAGCGGCCCGGTGGGATGCAAGTCAAGAATCGCCAGTCGTGGATCGGTACATTCCTGCTCACCCGCCGGGAAGAAACTGCGGCTTTCTGTGAAGGCCAGCAGATCACCGACCTGCGCTGTGTTCCAACTGCCATTGGCGACACGCGCGGCCAGTACCTGGTTGAACACGTAGCTGCGCGCGGCGGACAATAGCCGCGAGCGGACATTGCGCTGCTCCGGCAACGCGTTTCGCTCGGCCCACTGGCGGGCGTCATGCACGTTGCCGCCCTCGTGGCCGAACCGTTGGCTGCCGAAGTAGTTGGGTACCCCGTGCTGCTTGAGTTGTTCCAGGCGCGCATCGAGGGCTTGGTGATCGGCCGCAAGGGCCGTGAGGCGCAAGGTGAAGCCGTTAGCCGAATGGGCCCCGCGCTGGAGCTTGCGCTGGTGACGCACCTGCTTGAGTACGCGCAGGCTTGCATCTTCGGCACGGGACAGGTCAGGGTCGGCCTTGCCCGGCAGGTGCAGACTGAACCACTGACGGGTCAGGGCCTGCCGGTCCTTGAGGCCGGCATAGCTGATCGAGCGAACCGGCACGCCGGCGGCACGCGCCAGGCGACGGGCCGCTTCCTCGGTGTTCAGGTCACGTTTTTCGACCCACAGCCAGAGGTGCTCGCCCTGGCCAGAGAGGGGAATGTCCAGCACTTCGTCGACCTGAAAGTCCTCAGCCACTGCCTTGAGCACCGCCTGGCCCAAGGAGCCCCCCCAGGCCCGTGGGCCCAGCAGTTCCAGTTCGGTCATGCTGGCAGCAACAGGGCCACCGCATGCACGGCGATGCCCTCCTCACGGCCGGTGAAACCCAGCTTCTCGGTGGTGGTGGCCTTGACGTTGACTTGGTCGAGTTCGACCTGCAGGTCTTCGGCGATCAACTGGCGCATGGTCGGGATATGCGGTGCCATCTTGGGTGCCTGGGCGACGATGGTGGTGTCGACGTTGCCGACCTTCCAGCCCTTGGCCTGAACGATGCCGACCACATGGCGCAGCAGCGCCCGGCTGTCGGCCCCTTTGAACTGAGGGTCGGTATCGGGGAAATGTTTGCCGATGTCGCCCAACGCCGCAGCGCCAAGCAGGGCATCGCTGAGCGCATGCAGCAGCACATCGCCGTCGGAATGGGCCAGCAGGCCGTATTTGTGGGGTATACGCACCCCGCCCAGGGTAATGAAATCACCGTCGCCGAAACGGTGGACATCGTAGCCGTGGCCAATACGCATAAGAAAAAGCCCTGAATGAGTCAGGGCTGGATTCTACCTGCTTTGCTGGATATTGGGGCTGCTTTGCAGCCCCTTTACCGCAGCGACCCCGCTGGTGCGAAGCGGCCGCAAAGAAGCCCCTGGATCAGACCCTGCCCAACGCCACCGCGTGATGGCGCAGGTGTTCATCGATGAAGCTGGCGATGAAGTAGTAGCTGTGGTCATAGCCAGGCTGCAAACGCAGCGTCAGCTCATGCCCTCCCTTGCGCGCCGCCTGCTCCAGCGCCTGGGGCTTGAGCTGCTTCTCGAGAAAGTCATCCCGGTCACCCTGGTCGATCAGCAGCGGCGGGCATTGCCCGGCGGCTGTCTCGGCCAGCAGTACGCTGGCATCCCACTCGCGCCAGCGCGCCCGGTCGTCCCCCAGGTAACGGGAGAAAGCCTTTTCCCCCCACGGGCAATCCATCGGATTGCTGATCGGCGAAAAGGCCGACACCGAGCGATAGCGCCCAGGGTTGCGCAGGGCGCAAACCAAGGCACCGTGCCCACCCATGGAGTGGCCGCTGATACTGCGCAGGTCGGAGGCCGGAAAATGCGCCTCGACCAAGGCGGGCAGCTCCTGCACCACGTAGTCGTGCATGCGGTAGTGCTGAGCCCAGGGCTGCTGGGTGGCGTTGAGGTAGAAACCTGCGCCCAGACCAAAGTCCCAGGCACCATCCGGGTCACCCGGCACCTGCTCGCCGCGCGGGCTGGTGTCGGGGGCAACGATGATCAGGCCAAGCTCTGCGGCCAGGCGCTGGGCGCCGGCCTTTTGCATGAAGTTCTCGTCCGTGCACGTCAGGCCACTGAGCCAGTACAACACCGGCAGTTTCTCGCCCTGCTCGGCCTGCGGCGGCAGATAGACGGCGAACACCATGTCGCAACCCAGGACCTTGGAGGCGTGCCGGTAGCGCTTGTGCCAGCCGCCGAAGCTTTTCTGGCAGGAGATGTTTTCCAGGCTCATGGGCAAACCTCAGAAATGGATCACGCTGCGGATGCTCTTGCCTTCATGCATCAGGTCGAAGGCTTTGTTGATGTCCTCCAGGCCCATGGTGTGGGTGATGAAGGTATCCAGCGGGATCTCGCCTTTCTGCGACATTTCCACGTAGCTTGGCAGCTCGCTGCGACCACGCACACCGCCGAATGCCGAACCACGCCAGACTCGGCCGGTCACCAGCTGGAACGGACGGGTGGAGATTTCCTGCCCGGCGCCGGCGACACCGATGATCACCGACTCACCCCAACCTTTGTGGCAGCACTCCAGCGCCGCACGCATAAGCTGGACGTTGCCTACGCATTCGAAGGAGTAGTCCACACCACCGTCGGTGAGATCGACGATGACTTCCTGGATCGGACGGTCATAGTCCTTCGGGTTCACGCAGTCGGTGGCGCCAAGCTGGCGAGCGATCTCGAACTTGGCCGGGTTGATGTCCACGGCGATGATGCGCGAAGCCTTGGCCTTCACCGCACCGATGATCGCCGACAGACCGATGCCGCCCAGACCGAAGATGGCGACGGTGTCGCCAGCCTTGACCTTAGCGGTGTTGAGCACGGCACCGATACCGGTGGTGACACCGCATCCGAGCAGGCAGACCTTCTCCAGCGGCGCATCCTTGGCGATCTTGGCCACGGAGATTTCCGGCAACACGGTGTACTCGGAGAACGTCGAGGTGCCCATGTAGTGGAACAGTTGCTGGCCTTTATAGGAAAAACGGGTGGTGCCGTCCGGCATCAGGCCCTTGCCCTGAGTGGCGCGGATGGCCTGGCACAGGTTGGTCTTGCCCGAGCGGCAGAATTTGCACTGGCCGCATTCGGGGGTGTACAGCGGGATCACGTGGTCGCCGACAGCGACCGAGGTGACGCCCTCGCCCACGGCTTCGACGATCGCACCGCCCTCGTGGCCCAGGATCGAGGGGAAGATACCTTCCGGGTCGGCGCCCGACAGGGTGTAGGCATCGGTATGGCAGACACCGCTGGCCACCACACGCAGGAGCACTTCACCCGCTTTGGGCATGGCCACGTCGACTTCGACGATTTCCAGGGGTTTCTTGGCCTCGAAGGCAACAGCGGCGCGGGACTTGATCATCAACGGAACTCCAGACAAGGGATGATTGCTTCGGCTCAGTGTAATTCAAGCACTTTTGATGAATAATCCGGCGCAAGTAAAAACATTATTGCCATGCAGGGATAATCAATGAGCAGTCGCTGGGAAGGCATCGACGAATTCGTCGCGGTGGCCGAGTCAGGCCAGTTCACCGCCGCCGCCGAACGTCTGGGTGTTTCGTCCTCGCACATCAGTCGACAAATCGCTCGTCTGGAAGAGCGCTTGCAGACACGGCTTCTGTACCGCAGTACCCGCCGGGTGACCCTGAGCGAGGCAGGGCAGACCTTCCTGCAACATTGCCAGCGCTTGCAGGACGGACGCGAAGAAGCCCTGCGCGCCATGGGCGACCTTGCCAGCGAGCCCAAAGGGCTGTTGCGCATGACCTGCGCGGTGGCTTATGGAGAACGCTTCATCGTCCCCTTGGTGACGCGCTTCATGGCCCTGTATCCGCAACTGCGCGTTGAGGTGGAACTGAGCAACCGCACCTTGGACTTGGTGCATGAGGGAATGGACCTGGCGATACGCCTCGGGCGTCTGCAGGACTCACGCCTGGTGGCTACGCGCTTGGCTCCCCGGCGCATGTACCTGTGCGCCTCCCCCGCCTACCTTGAGCGCTATGGTCGCCCCCACAGCCTGTCGGAACTGACTCGGCACAACTGCCTGATCGGCAGTTCCGACCTCTGGGTGTTGCAGCAGGATGGGCGGGAGTTGAGTCAGCGGGTGCAGGGCAACTGGCGCTGCAATAGCGGGCAGGCCGTGCTGGATGCAGCATTGTTGGGCATGGGGTTGTGCCAGTTGCCGGACTATTACGTACTTGAGCACCTCAACAGCGGTGCGCTGGTATCGCTGCTCGAAGCGCACCAGCCACCGAACACGGCTGTGTGGGCGCTGTACCCGCAGCAAAGGCACTTGTCACCGAAAGTGCGGCGGCTGGTGGACTTTCTGAAGGAAGGGCTGGCGGGGCTGCCAGAGTATCGGCAAAACTGAGGATTCCGATGACCTCTTCACGGGGGCACTTGCGAAGAGGTGGACGCAGGCGTTCGGTTTCAGCGACGGGCGGCCCAGCGCTGGCGCAACCATTCCAGGTCTTCCGGACGGGTGACCTTTATGTTGTCGCTGCGCCCTTCAATCAAGCGCGGCGCCTGACCGGACCATTCGATGGCCGAGGCCTCGTCCGTGACCACCACATCGGAGACCAGGCACTCGGCCAGGGCCCGGTGCAAGGCCCCCAGGCGGAACATCTGCGGCGTGTAGGCCTGCCAGATGGTGCTGCGATCCACCGTGGCACTGACCCGTCCATTGGCATCGGCACGCTTGAGCGTGTCGCGAGCAGGCACCGCAAGTAAACCTCCGACAGGATCGTCGGCCAACTCCGACAGCAACCGATCCAGATCACTGCGTGCCAAGTTCGGTCGCGCCGCGTCATGCACCAGCACCCAGTCGCTGTCCGCCGCCCCTTGGGCATGCAAAAGCAATAATGCATTGAGCACCGAGTCGGCCCGCTCACGCCCCCCGGCCGCACGCTGTATGCGTGGGTCGTTGGCACAGCGTAGGCCAGGCCAGTAGGGATCATCGGCGGCAATGCTGACCACCACGCCCTTGAGCGAGGGGTGGTCGAGAAAACAGTCGAGGCTATGCTCGAGAAGGGTCTGCCCGCCCAATTGCAGATACTGCTTGGGACGATCGGCAGCCATGCGGGCACCGACGCCCGCGGCGGGAATCACGGCCCAGAAAGCCGGTAGCGTCTGCGTCATTTCTGCGGCAACTGGTAGAGGGTTTCACCCTCCTTGACCATCCCCAATTCGTGACGAGCCCGCTCTTCGACGGTCTCCATACCTTTTTTCAACTCCAGAACTTCAGCATCCAGCACGCGATTACGCTCGAGCAGCCGCTCGTTCTCGGCATGCTGTTCGGCGATCTGCTGCTTGAGCTCGGCCACTTGCGCCAGGCTGCCGTTACCCACCCAAAGGCGGTACTGCAGGCCGCCGAGCAGCAGGAGCAGGACGAGAAACAACCAATAGGGACTGCGCATCAAGATATCCAGAGGTAAAAGGCCGCCGCAGCGAGCTTCCAATAGCACGAAGCCTGGCCGAGGCCAGGCTTCGTCGACAGAAACCCGTAAGAGGCGTCTGACAGCTCAGTACGAACGTTCAGACGGCCTCGGCTGCTGCCTTTTTACCATCTCTTGCTCAGCCGCGAAACTCGGCACGACCGCGGTACACGGCCTTGGCGCCCAGTTGCTCTTCGATACGCAGCAGCTGGTTGTATTTCGAGACGCGGTCGGAACGGCACAGCGAACCGGTCTTGATCTGGCCAGCAGCGGTACCGACGGCCAGATCGGCGATGGTGGAGTCCTCGGTTTCACCCGAACGGTGGGAGATGACCGCGGTGTAGCCGGCAGCCTTGGCCATCTGGATGGCTTCCAGGGTTTCGGTCAGCGAGCCGATCTGGTTGAACTTGATCAGGATCGAGTTACCGATGCCCTTCTCGATGCCTTCCTTGAGGATCTTGGTGTTGGTCACGAACAGGTCGTCGCCGACCAGCTGTACCTTGGCACCGATCTTGTCGGTGAGGATCTTCCAGCCAGCCCAGTCGGACTCGTCCAGGCCATCTTCGATCGAGATGATCGGGAAGCGCTCGGTCAAGCCCTTGAGGTAATCGGCAAAGCCTTCGGCATCGAACGACTTGCCTTCGCCAGACAGGTTGTACTTGCCGTCTTCGTAGAACTCGGAAGCCGCGCAGTCCAAGGCCAGGGTCACGTCGGTGCCCAGCTTGTAGCCGGCCTTCTCGACGGCCTCGGCGATGGCGCCCAGGGCGTCTTCGTTGGAGGTCAGGTTTGGCGCGAAGCCACCTTCGTCACCCACAGCGGTGTTCAGGCCACGAGCCTTGAGCACGGCTTTGAGGTGGTGGAAGATTTCGGTACCCATGCGCAGGGCATCGGAGAAGGTCTTGGCGCCAACCGGCTGAACCATGAACTCCTGGATGTCGACGTTGTTGTCGGCGTGCTCGCCGCCGTTGATGATGTTCATCATCGGAACCGGCATGGAGTACTGGCCTGGGGTGCCATTGAGGTTGGCGATGTGTGCGTACAGCGGCAGGTCCTGATCCTGGGCAGCAGCCTTGGCGGCAGCCAGGGAGACGGCCAGGATGGCGTTGGCGCCCAGCTTGGCCTTGTTCTCGGTACCGTCCAGTTCGATCATGGCGCGGTCCAGGGCCTTCTGGTCGGCCGGGTCCTTGCCCAGCAGCAGGTCGCGGATCGGGCCGTTGATGTTGGCAACAGCCTTCAGCACGCCCTTGCCCAGGTAACGGCTCTTGTCGCCATCACGCAGCTCCAGCGCTTCACGCGAGCCGGTGGAAGCACCGGACGGCGCGCAGGCGCTGCCGATGATGCCGTTGTCGAGCAGTACATCGGCTTCCACGGTGGGGTTGCCACGCGAATCGAGAACTTCACGACCTTTGATGTCGACGATTTTTGCCATTGTTGTAAGCACTCCAGAATTGACGAAAACAACGCAGCTAAGGAAATCTGGGCGTTCGCCAGGCAGTTCGGAAACGGGCAGGCCTGGCGAAGGCGACCCCTGACCGTTCGGTCAGGGGTGAGGGCGGTACTTTACCGGAGAAATGAGCTTTACGCGGTCTCTACCGTCGGAAAACTTTTCACCAGGTCGTCCAGTTGCTTGAGCTGGGCCAGGAACGGCTCCAGCTTGTCCAGGCGCAGGGCGCAAGGACCATCGCACTTGGCGTTGTCCGGGTCCGGGTGGGCTTCCAGGAACAGCCCGGCCAAGCCTTGGCTCATGCCGGCCTTGGCCAGGTCGGTGACCTGGGCGCGACGACCACCGGCGGAATCGGAGCGACCGCCCGGCATCTGCAGGGCATGGGTCACATCGAAGAACACCGGATACTCGAACTGCTTCATGATGCCGAAGCCGAGCATGTCCACGACGAGGTTGTTGTAGCCGAAGCTCGAACCACGCTCGCAGAGGATCAACTGGTCGTTACCGGCTTCTTCGCACTTGGTCAGGATGTGCTTCATTTCCTGAGGCGCGAGGAACTGAGCCTTCTTGATGTTGATCACGGCGCCGGTCTTGGCCATCGCCACGACCAGGTCGGTCTGGCGCGACAGGAAGGCTGGCAGCTGGATGATGTCGCACACCTTGGCGACGGGCTCGGCTTGGTAGGGCTCGTGCACGTCGGTGATCACCGGCACCTTGAAGGTCTGCTTGATCTCTTCGAAGATCTTCAGCCCTTCTTCCATGCCCGGACCACGATAGGAGTTGATCGACGAACGGTTGGCCTTGTCGAAGCTGGCCTTGAACACGTAAGGGATACCGAGCTTCTCGGTGACCCGCACGTAGGCTTCGCAGACCTTCAGGGCCAGGTCACGGGACTCCAGGACGTTCATGCCGCCGAACAGGACGAACGGCTTGTCGTTGGCGATCTCGATGCTACCGACGCGAATGATCTTCTGGGTCATGGATCAGGCCTTGTTCTTCTGGGCCAGGGCCGCCTTGACGAAACCACTGAACAGCGGGTGGCCGTCACGTGGGGTCGAGGTGAACTCGGGGTGGAACTGGCAAGCGACGAACCATGGGTGGTCCTTGGACTCGACCACTTCAACCAGCGCACCGTCCTCGGAACGACCGGATACCACCAAGCCTGCCTCGACCAGCTGTGGCAGCAGGTTGTTGTTCACTTCGTAGCGGTGGCGGTGACGCTCGGTGATCACATCCTTGCCATAGCAGTCATGGACCTTGGAGCCGGCCGCCAGCTGGCAGTCCTGAGCACCCAGGCGCATGGTGCCGCCCAGGTCGGAAGCTTCGGAACGGGTCTCGACCGCGCCGGTGGCATCGGCCCATTCGGTGATCAGGCCGACGACCGGGTGGCCGCTGTTGCGGTCGAACTCGGTGGAGTTGGCGTCTTTCCAGCCCATCACGTTACGTGCGAACTCGATGACCGCGACCTGCATGCCCAGGCAGATGCCCAGGTACGGCACCTTGTTTTCGCGCGCGTACTGGACAGCGGTGATCTTGCCTTCGACGCCGCGCAGACCGAAACCGCCCGGGACGAGAATGGCATCGGCGCCTTCGAGCAGGCTGGTGCCCTGGTTCTCGATGTCTTCGGAGTCGATGTAGCGCAGGTTGACCTTGGTGCGGTTCTTGATGCCCGCGTGGCTCATGGCCTCGATCAGCGACTTGTACGCATCCAGCAGTTCCATGTACTTGCCGACCATGGCGATGGTGACTTCATGCTCAGGGTTCAGCTTGGCATCGACGACCTGGTCCCACTCGGACAAATCGGCGCTGCTGCACTGCAGGCCGAAGCGCTCGACGACGAAGTCGTCCAGGCCCTGGGCATGCAATACACCTGGGATCTTGTAGATGGTATCGACGTCTTGCAGAGAGATCACCGCACGCTCTTCGACGTTGGTGAACAGGGCGATCTTGCGGCGCGACGACGCGTCGACCGGGTGGTCGGAACGGCAGATCAGCACGTCCGGCTGCAGGCCGATGGAGCGCAGTTCCTTGACCGAATGCTGGGTCGGTTTGGTCTTGGTCTCGCCGGCAGTGGCGATGTAAGGAACCAGGGTCAGGTGCATCAGCATGGCGCGCTTGGAACCCACTTCGACGCGCAGCTGGCGGATCGCCTCGAGGAACGGCTGCGACTCGATGTCACCGACGGTGCCACCGATCTCGACCAGGGCAACGTCGGCATCGCCGGCGCCCTTGATGATGCGACGCTTGATCTCGTCGGTGATGTGCGGGATGACCTGGATGGTCGCGCCCAGGTAGTCGCCACGGCGCTCCTTGCGCAGCACATGCTCGTAGATACGGCCGGTGGTGAAGTTGTTGTTCTGGGTCATGGTGGTGCGGATGAACCGCTCGTAGTGGCCCAGGTCGAGGTCGGTCTCGGCGCCATCGTGGGTGACGAACACTTCACCATGCTGGAACGGGCTCATGGTGCCGGGGTCGACGTTGATGTACGGATCCAGCTTGAGCATGGTGACCTTGAGCCCCCGCGCCTCCAGGATGGCCGCCAAGGAAGCCGAGGCAATGCCTTTCCCCAATGAAGAAACAACACCGCCCGTGACGAATATGTAGCGCGTCATGAAAAACCCTAGAAGTCTGCGTTAAAGCGGTCAGCGCCGCCGGAGAAAGCGAAGGAAGGCCGAAGCCCCCGATCACCTGCGTCAATCACAGTGCATCTCGAACAACTGCCGCGTCTGTACAAACCAGGGATATCCCCGGCATGGAGCTCGCTCGTCATTTTAAGAATCAGCCCAGCAAAAAACTGCTTGGTAATCGGCAACTGCTGTGTTTTCGAGGAACCCACAGAAGCTGTATCAAGAAGGGAGGGTAGTCTACCGGAATGTACCCTTCAGCTCAAACCTTGCACGCTCGTCGGCGGCCGCCAATGCAACTGGATACCGCCCTGCCCTGCCAGCGGCAGGTTGGCCACTGCCAGCAGGCGCTCGCCCTGCCACAGCAGTGGTAAACGCGAGCGCACGAAATGCGGGACTTGCAGCTCGTTCAGCAAGCGCTTGAGGTCACGACGGCCCCGTCCTGGCACCTCGAGCATCTCGCCGCCCTGACGGTAGCGCACCTGCACCTCACCTGGCGGACAATCACCCTGCACGGACACGCAACCATTACCGGGTAACGTCAGAGGCACGCTTGGGTCCGCCCAGGCCAGAACGCCCTGGACCGGCACCAGCCATTGACCCTTCAACCACCAGATGCGCCCATGACTGCGCTGCAACTCACCATCGCCCAGCCGCCACACCGGCTGGGCATCGACGACTGCGTCACGCAGGCTGTCCCAGCCGGCCCAATGACGGGCGTCGGGTAACCGAGTCCGACGGCTCAACCAATATTGCAGGGCATTTCGCTGGCGCGCTGGCGATAATGCCTCAAGCGCGGCCAGATCGAGAGAGTCCAGGCCGAGCCAGGCAAACGGTGCCCCTTGTGCGGCTCCCGCCAGATCATCTGCCGCCAGCTCGTCCAGCAAGCCCAGGGCCTCGCCCAAATGCCCAGCACTGCGGGCAAGATTGCTCGCGGCCTGAGGCCAACGATGATTCAGCACAGGGAATACCTCGCCGCGCAGGTAGTTTCGGGCATAGGTGGTATTGGCGTTGGAGGGATCCTCGATCCAGCAAAGCCCCTGTGCATTGGCCTGCGCGAGCAACTGCGCCCGCCCGACCGCCAGCAGGGGCCGGGCCAGCCACCCCTGCCCCAGGGGGCGTGCTGCCGGCATGGCCGCCAGCCCGCGCAGTCCGGCACCGCGCAACAGACGAAAGAGCAAGGTCTCGGCCTGGTCCTCGCGGTGCTGACCTGTGAACAGCACCTCCCCAGCCCCGAGCACTTGCGCGAATGCGGCATAGCGGGCATCCCGGGCCGCCTGTTCCAGGCTGGCACCGGGCGTGACCTGAACATGGATGACCTGGAGCTCGAGACCCAGCCCATCACAGATCGACTGGCAATGTTGCGGCCAATCATCAGCAGCGGCTTGCAGGCCATGATGGATGTGCACGGCGCGCAGTGGCGGGGCGCGATGACGACGGGTGTAATCGGCCAGCAGCTGCAGCAGGACGGTGGAGTCGAGGCCGCCGGAGAAAGCGACGTACCAGGCGGGGGCATTGAGCCAGGGGGAAAGTTGAGCGGTGAGGTTGATCATCAGGACCTCACATGACGGAGGATCATCGCAGATGCTTCGCGCCCCTTTCGCGAGTGAACCCGCTCCCACAATAGCACTGCGATCTAGGGCAATGCCGTCGTGGAAGGAGCGGGTTTATCCGAAGATAGGCGCGACGCCCCCGAATGGGTCAGACGCCGTAGCTCATCAGGCGATCGTAACGACGGGCCAGCAGCGCATCGTGATCGAACTTGCCCAGCATCTCGAGCTGCTCGACCAGGTCGGCACGGATGCTTTCGGACATCTTCGCAGGGTCACGGTGGGCGCCGCCCAGAGGCTCGCTGATGACCTTGTCGACGATGTTCAGGCTCTTCAGGCGCTCGGCGGTGATGCCCATTGCCTCGGCAGCATCGGCAGCCTTGTCGGCAGTCTTCCACAGGATCGAGGCGCAGCCTTCCGGCGAGATCACCGAGTAGGTGGAATACTGCAGCATGTTCAATTGGTCGCACACGCCGATGGCCAGCGCACCACCGGAACCGCCCTCACCGATGACGGTGGCGATGATCGGGGTCTTCAGGCGTGCCATTACCCGCAGGTTCCAGGCGATGGCCTCGCTCTGGTTGCGCTCCTCGGCGTCGATACCAGGGTAGGCACCCGGGGTATCGATGAAGGTCAGGATAGGCATCTTGAAGCGCTCGGCCATTTCCATCAGGCGGCAGGCCTTGCGGTAGCCTTCCGGACGCGGCATGCCAAAGTTGCGGCGCACCTTTTCACGCACTTCACGGCCCTTCTGGTGACCGATGACCATGACCGGCTTGCCGTCCAGGCGCGCGGTACCGCCGACGATCGCAGCATCGTCAGCGAAGTGACGGTCGCCGTGCAGCTCTTCGAACTCGGTGAAGATGTGGTCGATGTAGTCCAGGGTATAGGGACGACGAGGGTGACGGGCCAGACGGGCGATTTGCCAGCTGGTCAGGTTGCCGAAGATGCTTTCGGTCAGGGTATTGCTCTTGTCTTGCAGACGGGCAATTTCATCGCTGATGTTCAGCGAATTGTCGTTGCCCACCAGGCGCAGCCCTTCGATCTTGGCTTGCAGGTCGGCAATCGGCTGTTCGAAATCGAGGAAATTCGGGTTCATAGGCATCCGTCTTGGGTCTACGGCCAGGCGGCCGGCCGGTTGATCCGTTTGGCGCCCTACCTTAAGGGATCAGGCGCATTCAGGTCGAGATTAAAATTCGTCGGTTCAGCGGTATTGCAGGAAGACGTTCTCACGTCCGAACTGGTCACGCAGCGCTTGAATCAGGCCGTCGGCGGGATCGATCGACCACTCGTCGCCAAACTGCAGCATCGCCCGCGCCTCGCTCCCGGTGTACTCCAGGGTGATCGGGCAGCCACCGCGATGACGGGTGATCAGCTCGCCCAGCCAGGCCAGTCGGTCGCCCTTGAGGGCCTCGTGGGCCACCTTCAGGCGCAGACTCTCGGCCAGCTTGGTGCGGGCATCCTCCATGGTCATCACCTGCTTGACCCGCAGGCGCAGGCCGCCGGAAAAGTCGTCGTGACTGACCTCTCCTTCCACCACCACCATCGCATCCGTCTGCAACAGGGCCTGAGCCGCCATGAACGCATCGGCAAACAAAGAAGCCTCGATACGCCCGGAACGGTCGTCGAGGGTGACGAAGCCCATCTTGTCGCCTTTCTTGTTCTTCATCACCCGCAGCGCAATGATCATGCCTGCCACGGTCTGGGTGTCGCGGGACGGCTTGAGATCAATGATGCGCTGGCGCGCGAAGCGGCGAATCTCGGTCTCGTACTCGTCGATCGGGTGGCCGGTCAGGTACAGGCCCAAGGTGTCCTTCTCGCCCCGCAGACGCTCCTTCAGGGTCAGCTCGCGCACCTTGCGGTGGTTGGCGTAGACGTCGGAGTCCTGTTCGACGAACAGGCCGCCGAACAGATCCACGTGACCGCTGTCGGCAGTACGAGCGATCTGCTCGGCAGCCTTGATCGCCTCCTCCAAGGCCGAAAGCAGCACCGCACGGTTGCGGTCGATGTTGGCCTGATAAGCCTTGATTTCGTCGTGGAAGTACGGGCCCAGGCGGTCAAGCGCGCCACTGCGGATCAGCGCATCGAGCGTTCGCTTGTTGATACGCTTGAGATCGACGCGCTCGCAGAAGTCGAACAGGTCCTTGAATGGCCCGCCCTCGGCACGCGCTTCGACGATGGCCTCGACCGGGCCCTCACCGACGCCCTTGATCGCCCCGAGCCCATAAACGATGCGGCCATCGTCGTTGACCGTGAACTTGAAGTCGGAGTTGTTCACATCCGGCGCGTCCAGGCGCAGCTTCATGCTGCGCACTTCTTCGATCAGCACCACCACCTTGTCGGTGTTGTGCATATCCGCCGACAGGACCGCAGCCATGAAAGGCGCCGGGTAGTGGGTCTTGAGCCAGGCTGTCTGATAGGACACCAGGCCATAGGCGGCCGAATGGGACTTGTTGAAACCGTAACCTGCGAATTTCTCCACCAGGTCGAAGATGTTGCCCGCCAGGTCTGCATCGATACCGTTGTTGGCGCAACCTTCGATGAAGCCGCCGCGCTGCTTGGCCATTTCCTCGGGCTTTTTCTTACCCATGGCGCGACGCAGCATGTCGGCGCCGCCCAAGGTATAGCCGGCCATGACCTGGGCGATCTGCATCACCTGTTCCTGGTACAGGATGATGCCGTAGGTCGGCGCCAGTACCGGCTTGAGGCCTTCGTACTGGTAGTCCGGGTGCGGGTAGGCCAGCTCGGCGCGGCCGTGCTTACGGTTGATGAAGTCATCCACCATGCCCGATTGCAGCGGGCCGGGGCGGAACAGCGCCACGAGTGCGATGAGGTCTTCCAGGCAGTCGGGCTTGAGCTTCTTGATCAGCTCCTTCATACCGCGCGATTCGAGCTGGAACACGGCCGTGGTCTCGGCCTTTTGCAAAAGCTCGTAGGTCTTCTTGTCGTCCAGCGGGATGAAGTCGATGTTGACGTCGGGCAGGCTCTTCTTGGCCTGCTCGCGGTTGATCGTCTCCATCGCCCACTTGATGATGGTCAGGGTACGCAGGCCGAGGAAGTCGAACTTCACCAGGCCCGCAGCCTCGACGTCATCCTTGTCGAACTGGGTCACCAGGCCGCCACCCTCTTCATCACAGGCGATCGGTGAGAAGTCAGTGAGCTTGGTCGGCGCGATCACCACGCCCCCGGCGTGCTTGCCGGTGCCTCGGGTAACGCCTTCGAGCTTCAGGGCCATGTCCCAGATTTCGCGGGCATCCTCGTCGCTCTTGAGGAAGTCGCGCAGGATTTCTTCCTGCTCGTAGGCCTTCTCCAGAGTCATGCCCACTTCGAACGGGATCATTTTCGACAGGCGGTCGGCCAGACCATAGGACTTGCCCTGGACCCGGGCCACGTCCCGCACCACCGCCTTGGCCGCCATGGTGCCGAAGGTAATGATCTGGCTGACTGCATTACGCCCGTAGGCCTCGGCCACGTAGTCGATCACCCGGTCGCGGCCATCCATGCAGAAGTCGACGTCGAAGTCGGGCATGGAAATACGTTCTGGGTTGAGGAAGCGCTCGAACAGCAGGTCATAGGCCAGCGGGTCGAGGTCGGTGATCTTCAACACATAAGCCACCAGCGAGCCCGCACCCGACCCTCGGCCAGGCCCCACCGGCACCCCGTTGTTCTTGGCCCACTTGATGAAGTCCATAACGATCAGGAAGTAACCGGGGAAGCCCATCTGGATGATGATATCCAGCTCGAACTTCAGGCGGTCCAGATAGACCTGGCGCTTCTCTTCGTAATTGGGCGTGGTCTCCTTGGGCCAGAGCACCGCCAGGCGCTCTTCCAGGCCTTCGTGGGAGACGTGACGCAGGTAGTCGTCGATGCCCATGCCGTTGGGCGTCGGGAAATCGGGGAGGAAGTACTTGCCCAACTGCACGGTGATGTTGCAGCGCTTGGCGATTTCCACGGTGTTGGCGATGGCGTCCGGCAGGTCGCTGAATAGCTCGGCCATTTCCTCGGCGGACTTGAGGTACTGCTGGTCGCTGTAGGCACGGGGCCGGCGCGGATCGTCGAGGGTCCAGCCCTCGCCGATGCAGACGCGGGTCTCGTGGGCGTCGAAGTCGGACTGCTTGATGAAACGCACATCGTTGGTCGCCACCAAGGGCGCACCGAAGCGGTCGGCCAGCGCCACGGCGGCATGCACGTACTCTTCGTCACCGCTGCGATTGGTCCGCTGCACCTCGACGTAGAAACGGTCGGGGAACATGCCCATCCAATCGCCAAGCAGCGCCTGAGCCTCGTCCTGGCGCCCCGCCATGAGCGCCATGCCGATGTCGCCTTCCTTGCCAGCGGACAGCGCGATCAGCCCTTCGCTGGCGGGGGCGATCCACTCGCGCTGGATGATCACCAAGCCGTTGCGCTGGCCTTCGGTCCAGCCGCGGGAAATCAATTCCGTGAGGTTGCGATAGCCCTTGGGGTTCATGGCCAGGAAGCAGATCCGCGAGAGCGGCGCTTCCGGGTCGCTGCCAGCCAGCCACAGGTCGGCACCACAGATCGGCTTGATGCCGGCGCCCATGGCGGTTTTGTAGAACTTCACCAGGGAGCACATGTTGCTCTGGTCGGTAATCGCCACCGCCGGCATGTTCATTCCGGCCAGTGCCTTGGCCAGCGGCTTGATCCGCACCAGGCCGTCGACCAGCGAAAATTCGGAGTGCACGCGAAGGTGAACGAAGGAAACCGACATGGAAAATCCTATAGCAGTGCCAGACAACAAGAGCGGGATTGTAGCGTAAAAGCCATGAAAGTTTGGGGCCGCAAAGCGGCCCCAATCGATCAGATCAAAGAGTCGGTGATGCCCTCACGGGCCTCCCACGCCGCGCGCACCGGGGCGAAGGAACGCCGATGTATCGGCGTCGGCCCCAGACGCGCCAACGCCTCAAGGTGCACAGGCGTCGGATACCCTTTGTGCCCGCCGATCCCGTAGCCCGGATAGATCAGCTCGAACGCGCTCATCTCACGATCACGGGTGACCTTGGCCAGGATCGAGGCAGCCGCGATGGCCGGCACCTGGGCGTCCCCTTGAATCACAGGCGCCGCCGGCACCGCCAGCTTGGGGCAGCGGTTGCCATCGATCAGGGCGAGCTTGGGCGTGATGCTCAGCCCCTCGACCGCACGCTGCATGGCCAGCATCGTGGCCTGGAGAATGTTCAGTCGGTCGATTTCCTCGACCTCCGCCCGGGCAATGCAAAAGCTCAAGGCTTTTTCGCAGATCTCGTCGAACAGCGCTTCACGCTTGGCCTCGGTGAGCTTCTTCGAATCGTTGAGGCCAAGAATCGGCCGCTGCGGATCGAGAATCACTGCCGCGGTGACCACCGCCCCGCAGAGCGGGCCGCGACCAACTTCATCGACACCGGCGACCAACTCCTCGACCAGGTTGAAATCCAGCCCCATTTGCATCCTATCGGTCTCCCAGCAAGGCCAGCACCGCCTCGGCCGCCTGGTTGGAGGCGTCACGACGCAGGGTGCGGTGGATCTGGTCGAAACTTTCGGTCTGCTGCGCGCCGTTGCTGATCAGCGGTGCCACGGTCTGGGCCAAGGCTTCACTGGTGGCGGCGTCCTGCAGCAGCTCCGGCACCAGCAGGCGCTGGGCCAGCAAGTTGGGCAGCGACACGTAGGGGCTCTTCACCATGCGCTTGAGAATCCAGTAGGTCAGCGGTGCCAGGCGATAGGCGACCACCATAGGCCGCTTGTACAGCAGCGCCTCCAGGGTCGCGGTACCTGAAGCGATGAGCACCGCGTCGCAGGCTGCCAGGGCCTGGTGCGAGCGGCCATCGAGCAGGGTCACCGGCAGGTCGCGGCCCTGCAGCATCTGCTCGAGCTGGGCGCGTCGCGCCGGGTTGGCGCAGGGCGAGACGAAACGCACGCCCGGCACCAGCTCACGCAGACGCTGGGCCGTATCGAGGAACAACTCGCCCAGCCGGCCGACTTCACCACCACGACTGCCCGGCATCAAGGCCACCAATGGCCCCTCGCCCGCGCCTATGGCCTCACGGGCGGCCTGACGGTCGGCTTCGAGCGGGATCGTGTCCGCCAGCGGATGGCCGACGAAGCGCACCGGCACGCCCTTCTCTTCGTAGAATTTCGCCTCGAAGGGGAACAAGGTGAGCATCAGGTCGCAGCCTTCGCGGATCTTGAGCACACGCTTCTGCCGCCAGGCCCAGACAGAAGGGCTGACGTAATGCACGGTCTTGATCCCGGCCTGACGCAGCTTCAGTTCGATATTGAGAGTGAAATCCGGCGCATCGATGCCGATGAACACGTCGGGCTTTTCGGCGATGAGGGTGCTGATCAGTTCCTTGCGGCGCTTGAGCAGCTCGCGCAAGCGCCCGAGCACCTCGACCAACCCCATGACCGCCAGGCGCTCCATGGGGAAGTAGGACACCAGACCCTCGGCCTCCATCAAGGGACCGCCGACGCCAATGAAACGAACATCGGGATGGCGCGCCTTTAGCGCGCGCATCAGACCGGAGCCGAGAATATCGCCGCTGGCCTCACCCGCGACCAGCGCCACGCAAAGCTGGGCCATGTCAGCGGGTGATGCCGCGGGCGGAACTGAGAATCGACTGACGGAACAGTTCGACCTCGGGGTATTGGGAAGCAAGCTCGCCCAGCTCGTTGAGCGCATCTTCCACGGTCAGGCCGTGGCGATAGACGATCTTGTAGGCGCGGCGCAGGGCGTGGATGACTTCGTCACTGAAGCCCCGACGGCGCATGCCCTCGAAGTTCATGCTGCGTGCCTCGGCAGGGCTGCCGAACACCGTGACGAAAGCTGGCACGTCCTTGCCGATGGCCGTCCCCATGCCAGAGAAGGCATGGGCACCGATATGGCAGTACTGATGGACCAGGGTATAGCCGGACAGGATCGCCCAGTCACCCACGTGCACATGGCCGGCCAACGCAGTGTTGTTGACCAGGATGCAGTGGTTGCCGATGACGCTGTCATGCCCGATATGGGCATAGGCCATGATCAGGTTGTGGTCGCCCAGCGTGGTTTCCGAGCGGTCCTGAATGGTGCCTCGGTGAATGGTCACGCCTTCGCGGATCACATTGTGGTCCCCGATCACCAGACGCGTGGGTTCGCCCTTGTACTTGAGGTCAGGGGTATCTTCGCCGATGGAAGAGAACTGGAAGATACGGTTGTGCTTGCCGATGCGGGTCGGACCTTTGAGCACCACATGAGGTCCGATGACGGTGCCCTCGCCAATCTCCACGCCTGGGCCTACGATCGACCAGGGGCCCACCTCGACACCGTCGGCAATCTTGGCCGACGGATCGATGATCGCCCGAGGATCAATCGAACTCATAGGGAGCGTTCCGCGCAAGTGATCTCTGCCGAGCAGACCGGCTTGCCGTCGACCAGGGCGCGGCACTCGAACTTCCAGATCATGCTCTTACGGCTGAGGAACTTGGCTTCCAGCACCAGCTGGTCGCCTGGCAGCACCGGCTGGCGGAAGCGCAGCTTGTCGGAGCCGACGAAATAGTAAAGAGTGCCGTCCGCCGGCTTGGCATCGAGCATCTTGAATCCGAGAATCCCGGCCGCCTGGGCCATCGCCTCGATGATCAGCACGCCCGGCATGATTGGATGCGCCGGGAAGTGGCCATTGAAGAACGGCTCGTTGATGCTGACATTCTTGTAGGCACGAATGCTCTGGGCCTCGAAATCCAGATCCGTGACCCGGTCCACCAGCAGGAACGGGTAACGGTGAGGCAGGTATTCGCGAATCTCGTTGATGTCCATCATTTCGGGGGGAAGCCTGTAATAAGAATAGGGAGCGCAGGTGCTGACCACACGCTCCTTTTGCAATCCAAAGAGGAGCCAGCTAGCGTCTGTTCACTCTTGCTCAGGGAATGGTATCAGCCTTCTGATGTCGGCTGGCCACCTGAGGTCACGGTATCGACACGTTTTTCCAACTGCTGGAGACGCTTGGACATTTCATCCAACTGGCGGATACGCGCGGCGCTCTTGCGCCATTCGGCCAGAGGCTGCATGGCCGTGCCGGAAGAATAGCCGCCCGGCTCGGTGATCGAACGGGTGACCATGGTCATACCGGAAACGAATACGTTGTCGCAGACATCGATGTGACCCACCATGCCGACGCCACCGGCGATCATGCAATGCTTGCCGATGCGCGTGCTGCCGGAGATCCCGACACAGGCCGCCATTGCCGTGTGGTCACCGACCTGCACGTTGTGGGCGATCTGGATCTGGTTGTCGAGCTTGACGCCATTGCCGATACGAGTGTCCGACAGTGCACCGCGGTCAACGGCGGTGTTCACACCGATCTCAACGTCGTCACCCAGCGTCACACCGCCGATCTGGGCGATCTTCTGCCAGACGCCCTTCTCGTTGGCAAAGCCAAAGCCTTCCCCACCGATCACGGCACCGGACTGGATCACCACCCGCTTGCCGATGGTCACGTCGTGGTACAGCGTGACCCGCGGAGCGAGCCAACCACCCTCACCGATCACGCAACGTGCGCCAATAAAACAATGGGCGCCGACCGTCACGTTCGCGCCGATCCGCGCGCCGCTTTCGATCACGGCGAACGGGCCAATGCTGGCGCTGGCATCGACCTGTGCATCCTCATGTACCACGGCGCTGGGATGAATTCCCGCCACAGCCTTGGGCTTTGGATCGAACAGGTGCGAAATGCGGGCATACGCAAGGTATGGGTCCGCCACGATCAGTGCGTTGCCGGCGAAGCCTTCGGCGTCCTCGGCCTTGAGCAACACCGCGCCTGCCTGGGAATCGTCCAGGTACTTGCGGTACTGCTTGTTGGCAAGGAAGCTCAACTGCCCGGCGGTGGCCTCCTGCAAGGTGGCCAATCCGGTGATTTGCAGCGCCTCTGGGCCTTTGAGCTGCGCCCCGAGGGCCTCGGCCAATTGGCCGAGCGTCATGGTCACGGTCATATCAACGGGCTTGGTTCATGCGCTCGATGACCTGGCGGGTGATGTCGTACTGCGGCTTGACATCGATTACCGCGCCGCGCTCGAGCACCAGGTCATAGCCACCTTTCTTGATCACTTCCTCGACAGCACCATCCAGCTTGGGCTTGAGCTGCTTGAGCATGTCACGGTCAGCAACGGCCTTGGCTTCGTTCAGCTCCTTGGACTGGAACTGGAAGTCGCGGGCCTTTTGCTTGAACTCGAGCTCCAGGCGCTCACGCTCCTGCTGCTGCATCTTGTCGCCACCCTTGATCAGGCGGTCCTGGATGCCTTTGGCACTGCTTTCCAGGTTCTTGAGCTTGGTCAGTTGTGGACCGAACTTCTTTTCGGCATCGACGGCGTACTTCTTGGCCGCGTCGGATTCGAGCAGCGCCATCTGATAGTTCAGCACGGCGACCTTCATTTCGGCGAAAGCCGGGGTGGCGACCAGCGCCGCGGCCATCACGGCCAGTTGGGTCAACTTACGCACGATGCACTCCTGGATAAACCGTTGTCGTTAAGCAAGGGCCGACCTTAGAAGGTCTGGCCCAGAGAGAATTGGAACACCTGGGTATCGGCGTCGTCCGGCTTCTTCACCGGCATCGCCAGGCTGAAGCTCAGCGGACCCAGCGCAGTGATCCAGGTGACGCCCAGACCGACAGAGCTTGCCATGCCCGAGAAACCGACCTTTTCGCAATCAGGCTTGTTGCCGCAATTGGTGTCGAACACGTTACCCACGTCCCAGAACACGGAAGTACGCAGGGAGCGCTGGTCTTTGACGAACGGCAGCGGGAACAGCAACTCGGCACCGCCCTGGACAAGGACGTTACCACCGAATGGCAGCGGATCCTGGTCCGGGTCCTTGATGGTGCCCGGCTTGGTGCCCTGGCTCGGCGTACTGCGGGGACCCAGACTGCTGTCCTTGAAGCCACGCACCGAGTTGAAGCCACCCGCGAAGTAGTTCTCGTAGAACGGCAGGCCGTCGGTGGAGCCGAAACCATCACCATAGCCCAATTCGGTGTGCAAGCGCAGGGTGTAGTCGTTGGTGATTGGCTTGAACAGCTGGCCGCGGTAGTCGATCTTGAAGAACGACAGGTCGCTGCCTGGAGTGGTTACCTCGGCGCTCAGGCTCTGGGAGTGACCACGGGTCGCCAGCACGCCCTTGTTGAGGGTCGATTCCGACCAGCCCGCCGAAGCCTTGAAGTTCAGGAAGCTGTCATCGCCTTCCTTATCCAGGAAGTCGAAGATCTCGTCGACGGTGTACTTGCCGGTCTTGATCTTGTCCTGCTGTACGTTCAGGCCGAAGGTCAGGCGCGAGGTTTCGCTGATCGGGTAACCGACGCTGACGCCAGCGCCCAGGCTGTCCACCGCATAGCTGGCCACGTCGACATCGAGGTCGTCATAGTCGGTGCTGCGGTAGAAGGCGTTGTAACCCAGGCTGACGCCGTCGGCGGTCCAGTAGGGGTCTACGAAGCCGAAGTTGTAGCGGGTCTGGTATTCCGAACGGGTCAGACCAACGGAAACCTTGTTACCGGTACCCAGGAAGTTGCTCTGGCTGATCGAACCACCCAGGATCAGGCCTGCGCTCTGGGCGAAACCGACGCTGGCGGTGATCGAGCCGGAGGCCTGCTCTTCAACGCTGTAGTTGACGTCGACCTGGTCGTCGGTGCCCGGCACCGGCGGGGTCTCGACGTTAACTTCCTTGAAGAAGCCCAGGCGCTCCAGACGGGTCTTGGACTGGTCGATCAGGTAGGTCGAGGCCCAGCCGCCTTCCATCTGGCGCATTTCGCGACGCAGCACTTCGTCTTCGGTCTTGGTGTTGCCGCGGTAGTTGATACGGTTGACGTAGGCACGCTTGCCCGGATCGACCACGAACATGATGTCGACGGTATGGTCTTCGTCGTGCGGCTGCGGCACGCCGTTGACGTTGGCGAAGGTGTAGCCTTCGTTACCCAGACGACGGGTGATCAGGTCGGAGGTGGTGGTCATCACCTTGCGCGAGAACACCTGGCCTGGCTGCACCAGCAACAGCGACTTGACCTGGTCTTCCGGCACCTTGAGGTCACCGGAGAGCTTCACGTCGCGTACGGTGTACTTCTCGCCTTCGTTGATGTTGACGGTGATGTAGACGTGCTTCTTGTCCGGGGTGATGGACACCTGGGTGGAAGCGATGTCCATGTTGATGTAGCCGCGGTCCAGGTAGTAGGAGCGCAGACGCTCCAGGTCACCGGAGAGCTTCTCGCGGGCATACTTGTCGTCGTTCTTGAAGAAGGACAGCCAGTTGGTGGTCTTGAGCTCGAACAGCTGGCTCAGTTCCTCGTCATCGAAGACATTGTTGCCAACGATGTTGATGTGCTGGATGGCAGCGACGGTGCCTTCGTTGATCTTGATCTTCAGGCCGACACGGTTGCGTGGTTGCGGTACCACTTCAGCGTCGACTTCGGCCGAGTAGCGGCCCTGGGCCACGTACTGGCGCTGCAGTTCGTTACGCACACCTTCGAGGGTGGCGCGCTGGAAGATTTCGCCTTCGGCCAGGCCGGACTGTTTCAGGCCCTTCATCAGGTCTTCGGTGCTGATCGCCTTGTTGCCTTCGATCTCGATGCTCGAAACCGATGGGCGCTCGACCACGTTGATGATCAGGACATTGCCGTCGCGGCTCAGCTGGATGTCCTGGAAGAAGCCGGTCTTGAACAGGGAGCGCGTGGACTCGACCAGGCGGCGATCGTCGGCCTGGTCACCCACGTTCAAGGGCAAGGCACCGAACACGCTGCCCGCGGAGACCCGCTGCAGACCATTGACGCGAATATCGGAGATGGTGAAGGACTCGGCGTGAACTTCAGCGATCATCAGTGCGGAGAGGACCGCAGTTAGCAGCAGACGTTTCATGAAGTCCTTTTATTCCAACTGGCAATAAACAACCCGCCGCGATAAGGCGGCAGGTTCGTTCGCAATTGAGCGAAGCTTTTTATAGTCGACCCAGATCGTTGATCAGGGCGAGCAACATCACCCCGATGACCAAACTGATACCGATCTGGACCCCCCAACCTTGCACCCGATCCGAGAGCGGACGACCGCGCGCCAGCTCGATCAGGTAAAACAGCAAATGCCCCCCATCCAGTACTGGAATGGGCAGCAGGTTAAGAACCCCCAGGCTTATGCTCAGGTAGGCCAGGAAATTCAGGAAATCCCCCACGCCCGACTGGGCTGAAGCGCCCGCCACTTTAGCAATGGTTATCGGTCCGCTCAAGTTTTTTACCGAGAGCTCCCCGAACAGCATTTTCTTCAGCGATTCAAGGGTCAGGACGCTCATGCTCCAGGTGCGAGAGAGGCTCTCGCCCACCGCCTCCAACGGCCCGAAGCTCACTTCGCGCAGCATTTCGGCAGGCCATTCGACTCCCTTGACGCCAGCCCCCAGGTACCCCCCAGAGGCCTGCCCTTCCCCGCGCCGCGCAAGGGTTACCGGGACCTCCAGCTGTGCACCATCACGCTCGACGCGCAACTGCACCTTGGCCTCGGGACGTGCGCGAACGCTGTCCACGACCTGCTGCCAGTCCGCCAGGGCAACTCCGTCCAGCGCAAGCAACGTGTCGCCGGCCTTGAGCCCGGCCGCAGCCGCAGGCCCCTTGGGGTCGATCTCGGCGAGAACGGGAGGGATGGCTGGACGCCAGGGGCGCAGGCCAAGGGACTGGATCGGGTCCGGCTCGTCGACGCCCTTGAGCCAGTGATCGAGATTGATTTCATGCTGACGCTCGAGGGTAGCGCCCTCATCGCGCACCCCGACCCGCAAGGTGCCGGTCTCACCAAGGCGGCGCACCAACTGCAAATTGACGGCTGACCAGCCGTTGGTCGGCTTGCCGTCGATCGACACCACTTCCTGGCCCGCGACCAGCCCAGCGGAAGCCGCCAGGCTGCCCGACTCCACCGCACCGATGACCGGACGGACTTGCTGGGTTCCGAGCAGCGCCACGACCCAGAAGAACAGGATCGCCAGGAGGAAGTTGGCGATGGGGCCCGCCGCGACGATAGCGATGCGCTGGCCAACCGGCTTGCGGTTGAAGGATTGACCAAGCAGCGCAGGGGGTACCTCTCCCTCACGCTCATCGAGCATCTTGACGTAACCACCCAAGGGAATCGCCGCCACCACGAACTCGGTGCCATGGCGGTCGTGCCATCGCACCAGCGGCGTGCCGAAACCTACGGAGAACCGCAACACCTTGACGCCGCAGCGCCGGGCGACCCAGAAATGGCCGAACTCATGGAAAGTGACCAATACACCCAGGGCTACCAGGGTGCCGATTATCATGTAGAGCGCTGTCATAACCATCTCCGAATGACGTTCAGCCCATCCCTGGAACTCGCGGCCTGCAAGGCGTGAGCATGCAGGCCACCAGCATCAGTAACCGTGGCGCCTCAACCATTCCCGGGAAAGCTCCCGGGCCCGCTGGTCGGCGGCGAATACCGCATCCAGCGTTGGCAGCGCCACCACCGGTTCCTGGTCAAGCACCTGTTCGATCATACCCGCGATCTCGGGGAAGCGGATACGCCGCTGGAGAAATGCCTCCACAGCCACTTCGTTGGCGGCATTGAGCACAGCAGGGGCACTGTTGCCGGCCTCGGCAGCCTGACGCGCCAGACGCAGGCAGGGGAAGCGCTGTTCGTCGGGGGCCTGGAAGTCCAGACGGGCGATCGCGAACAGATCCAACGGCGCGACACCGGAATAGATACGTTCAGGCCAAGCCAGGGCATTGGCGATCGGCGTACGCATGTCCGGATTGCCCAACTGGGCAAGCACCGAACCATCGACGTAATCCACCAGGGAGTGGATGACGCTCTGTGGATGGACCACCACTTCCACTTTGGCCGGAGCTGCATCGAACAACCAGCAGGCTTCGATGAGTTCCAGCCCTTTGTTCATCATGCTCGCCGAGTCGACAGAGATCTTGCGCCCCATGGACCAGTTGGGATGGGCGCAGGCCTGCTCGGGAGTGACATCCGCCAGCGCGGCGACGGGGGTTTCGCGGAACGGCCCGCCCGAGGCGGTCAGCAGGATACGACGCACGCCCACCTGGGCCAGGCCCCGTCCATGGTCGGTCGGCAGGCACTGAAAGATCGCATTGTGCTCGCTGTCAATCGGCAATAGCACGGCGCCGCTGCGCCGCACCGCATCCATGAACAGCGCACCGGACATCACCAGCGCTTCCTTGTTGGCCAGCAATACCTTCTTGCCCGCCTCCACGGCAGCCAGGGTCGGGCGCAGGCCCGCAGCGCCGACGATGGCCGCCATCACGGCATCCACTTCAGATGCACAGGCGACCTGACAAAGACCCGCCTCCCCTTCCAACACTTCGGTGGGGCAACCGGCAGCGCTCAGACCATCACGCAGGCGCGCAGCAGCATCAGCGCTGGGCACCACCGCATAGGCCGGGCGATGCCGCACACAAAGAGCTAGCAGCTCATCGAGACGGGAGTAGCCGCTCAGGGCGAATACCTGGTAACGCTGAGGATGACGCGCGATGACATCCAGTGTGCTGAGACCGATCGACCCGGTGGCTCCCAGCACTGTGATACGTTGCGGACGACTCACATGACACCCCATTCGGCCGCCCAGAGCAGCACGGCGAACATGGGGATCGCCGCGGTCAGGCTATCGATGCGATCAAGCACGCCACCGTGCCCCGGCAGCAGGTTGCTGCTGTCCTTGATGCCTTCGCGGCGCTTGAACATGCTCTCGGTCAGATCACCGATCACCGAAGACATCACCACGACGACGGCGCCCAGCAGCCCAAGCAGTACTTGCCCGAAGCTCCAGTCGCGAACCAGCCCCACTGCAAGGGCGATCAGCAGGCTGACGGTCATACCGCCATAGACACCTTCCCAGCTCTTGCCCGGACTGACCTGCGGCGCCAGCTTGCGCTTGCCGAAAGCACGCCCGGCGAAGTAGGCCCCGATATCAGCCGCCCAGACCAGAACCATCACCGCCAGGATCAGCCAGTTGCCCAGCTGCCAATGTTTGAGCAGCACCAACCCCTGCCAGGCCGGCAACAACACCAGCAGCCCGATCAGCAGGCGACAGGCGGCACTGGCCCACAAGTCGCTGGTACGAGGATAGGTAAGGACCAGCCAGGTGGCCAGCGCCCACCAGATCACCGACGCCCCCAAGACCCAGGGTGCGAGATCCGGCATCAGATAGAGCAGCATCAACGCCCCGGCCACCACAGCGGCATAAGCCAGGCGCAGCGGTTGGGCCACCAGCCCTGCCAGCCGCGCCCACTCCCAGGCGCCAATGGTCACCACCAGGCCGATGAACAAGGCGAACTCCCCACCGTTGAGCAGGAAGAAACCACCCAGCGCGATCGGCAGCAGGATCAGCGCGGTAATGATGCGTTGTTTAAGCATTAAGCACGAGCTCCAGCCTCGACCTGCTCGCTGGTCTTACCGAAGCGGCGCTGGCGCGAAGCGAAATCGGCCAGGGCGTTGCGCATGGCCTCGTGTTTGAAGTCCGGCCAGTACAGGTCGGAGAAGTACAGCTCGGCATAAGCCAGCTGCCACAGCAGGAAGTTGCTGATGCGATGCTCGCCCCCGGTGCGGATGCACAAGTCGGGTAGCGGCAGATCACCGGTGGCCAGGCACGTCTGCAGCAGATCGGGCGTGATGTCCTCGGGGCGCAGATGGCCCGCCTGGACTTCACGCGCCAGGCGCTGCGCAGCCTGGGCGATATCCCACTGGCCGCCGTAGTTGGCGGCGACCTGCAGGATGAAGCGGTCATTGCCGGCGGTCAGGGCCTCGGCTTCGCGCATTGCAGCCTGCAACTCAGGATGGAAGCGCGAACGATCGCCAATGATCCGCAAACTGATCTTGTTCTCGTTGAGGCGCTTGGCTTCACGGCGCAGGGCCGTGAAGAACAGCTCCATCAGCGCACCGACTTCATCGGCCGGACGCTGCCAGTTCTCACTGGAGAAAGCGAACAAGGTCAGCACCTCGACCCCGGCCTCGGCACAGACTTCGATCACCGCACGCACGGCATCCACGCCAGCCTTGTGCCCGGCGACGCCGGGCAGCAGGCGTCGCTTCGCCCAGCGATTGTTGCCATCCATGATGATCGCGACGTGACGCGGCACCGAAGGCGATGCCGCTGACTTGGTCTTTTCCATGAGAGAAACCCCTGGCCTCAAACGGCCATCAGGTCCTTCTCCTTGATTTCCAGAGCCTTGTCGACTTCAGCGATGAACTTGTCGGTCAGCTTCTGCAGCTCGTCGGCGGCGCGACGCTCTTCGTCTTCGCTGATTTCCTTGTCCTTGGCCAGCTTCTTAAGATCGGCCAGGGCATCGCGACGCACGTTACGCACCGAAACCTTGGCATCTTCGGCAACGCCACGGGCCTGTTTGGTGTAACCCTTACGGGTTTCCTCGGTCAGGGCTGGCATCGGCACACGAATGGTGGTGCCAGCGCTCGACGGGTTCAGGCCCAGGTCGGAAGTCAGGATGGCCTTCTCGATGGCGGCGCTGAGGTTCTTGTCGTGGGCCACGATCTTCAGGGTACGGGCGTCCTCGACGGTGATAGCAGCCACCTGGTTCAGCGGCATCTCGCTACCCCAGGCCGGCACCTTGACGCTATCCAGGATGCTCGGGTGGGCGCGACCGGTGCGGATCGCCGCCAGGTTGCGGCCCAGGGCCTCGATGGACTTGCCCATGCGCTCCTGAGCGTCTTTCTTGATGTCGTTGATCATGCTTCGCCTTCCTCGATCAGAGTACCTTCAGCGCCACCCACCACGATGTTCAGCAGGGCGCCAGGCTTGTTCATGTTGAATACCCGCAATGGCATCTTGTGGTCGCGGCACAGGCAGATTGCGGTCAGGTCCATGACACCGAGCTTGCGATCCAGGACCTCATCGTAGGTCAGGTGATCGAACTTCTCGGCGTGCGGGTCCTTGAATGGATCGGCAGTGTAGACACCATCGACCTTGGTCGCCTTCAGCACCACATCAGCATCGATTTCGATGGCACGCAGGCAGGCTGCGGAGTCGGTGGTGAAGAACGGGTTGCCGGTACCGGCGGAGAAAATTACCACATCCCCGGAGTTGAGGTGACGAATAGCTTTGCGACGATCGTAATGATCGGTGACACCGACCATGGAAATGGCGGACATGACCAAGGCCGGGATGTTCGAGCGCTCCAGCGCGTCGCGCATGGCCAGGGCGTTCATCACGGTCGCCAGCATCCCCATGTGGTCACCGGTGACGCGGTCCATGCCGGCTGCGCTGAGCGCTGCGCCGCGGAACAGGTTGCCCCCACCGATCACCAGGCCGACCTGGACACCGATACCGACCAGCTGACCGACTTCCAGGGCCATGCGATCAAGTACTTTCGGGTCGATCCCGAATTCTTCCGAGCCCATCAGGGCCTCGCCGCTAAGTTTGAGCAAAATGCGTTTATAGCGAGGTTGGCGACCACTCACCTGCTGGGCCATTGCGAGTCTCTCCTGCGGCGTCTTAAGTAAATTCTGCGCGGGCTGGGTAACAGCCTGCTAACTGTAGCGTGGCACTGCTTCAGCGCCAGCGGAGCCTGGCCGGATAAACCCGGCTCCGGTTTGACAAAGAGGCTGCGCGCGTGAGCGGGCAGCCTCTTTGGGGCGACAGACGAGTCCGTCTTACTGCTTGGCGGCAGCTACCTGGGCGGCAACTTCTTCAGCGAAGTTGTCGACAGGCTTCTCGATGCCTTCGCCGACCTTGAAGTAGGTGAAGGAAACGATTTCAGCACCGGCCTTCTTGGCCAGCTCGCCGACTTTGACTTCCGGGTTCATGACGAACGCCTGCTCGACCAGCGAGGCTTCGGCCAGGAACTTCGAGATACGACCTTTGATCATGTTCTCGACGATGTTTTCTGGCTTGCCAGCGATCTTGTCAGCGTTCAGCTGCAGGAAGACGCCCTTCTCGCGCTCGATGGCTTCGGCCGAGACTTCCGACGGCAGCAGGAACTCTGGGTTCGAAGCTGCAACGTGCATGGCGATGTTCTTGGCCAGCTCGACGTCGCCGCCTTTCAGGACGACAGCGGCACCGATCTTGTTGCCGTGCAGGTAAGCACCGACAACGTCACCTTCAACGCGCGCCAGGCGACGGATGTTGACGTTCTCGCCGCACTTGGCGACCAGGGCTTCACGAGCGGCTTCGCGCGAGGCGATCAGCGGGGCTGCGTCGGTCAGCTTCTGGGCGAAGGCTTCTTCGATGCTTTCAGCAACGAAGTTCTTGAAGTCGTCTTGCAAAGCCAGGAAGTCGGTCTGCGAGTTCACTTCCAGCAGGACGGCGGATTTGCCGTCGGTCTTGACGGCGATAGCGCCTTCAGCGGCAACGTTACCAGCCTTCTTGGCAGCCTTGATGGCGCCCGAAGCGCGCATGTCATCAATGGCTTTCTCGATGTCGCCGCCGGCCTTTTCCAGGGCCTTCTTGCAATCCATCATGCCTTCGCCAGTACGCTCACGCAGTTCTTTTACCAGCGCTGCAGTAATTGCTGCCATTTCAAAATCCTCTTGGAAAGTTTTTCAACCATTCCACCCGCTCATCACGGGCGTTCAATTCTGGAAATCCACTGTCTTGATGTCAGCGCACTACAGGATGCGACGGGATGCTGACAGGAGGATTTCAGGTGGCAAAAAGGGGGCCAAGCCCCCTTTTTGCGTGCCAAGTAGACGCAGGCGTCAATTACTCGGCAGCTGGTGCCGCCGCTTCTTCAGCGTAGACTTCGGTGCCGCCAGCAACGTTGTTGCGGCCACGGATGACGGCGTCAGCCATCGAAGTCATGTACAGCTCGATGGCGCGGATGGCGTCATCGTTACCTGGGATGATGTAATCAACACCTTCAGGGCTGCTGTTGGTATCGACAACGCCGATGACCGGGATGCCCAGCTTGTTGGCTTCGGTGATCGCGATGCGCTCGTGATCAACGTCGATGACGAACAGTGCGTCAGGCAGACCGCCCATGTCCTTGATGCCGCCCAGGCTGCGATCCAGCTTTTCCAGGTCGCGGGAACGCATCAGGGCTTCTTTCTTGGTCAGCTTGGCGAAAGTGCCGTCTTCGGCCTGGGTTTCCAGGTCGCGCAGACGCTTGATCGAAGCGCGGATGGTCTTGTAGTTGGTCAGCATGCCGCCCAACCAGCGGTGGTCAACGTATGGCGAACCGCAACGAGCAGCTTGCTCGGCGACGATCTTGCCAGCGGAACGCTTGGTGCCGACGAACAGGATCTTGTTCTTGCCCTGGGCCAGGCGCTCTACGAACGACAGAGCGTCGTTGAACATCGGCAGGGTTTTTTCCAGGTTGATGATGTGAATCTTGTTACGCGCGCCGAAAATGAACTTGCCCATTTTCGGGTTCCAGTAACGGGTCTGGTGGCCGAAGTGCACACCGGCCTTCAGCATATCGCGCATGTTGACTTGGGACATGATAGTTCCTTGATAAGTCGGGTTGGGCCTCCACGTATCCCAATGGCCAACCCACGAGCCCATCGGACTCGGAGCACCCAGGCCATCGTGTCGACACGTGTGTGGGTTTGAGCTTCCGGAGGACCTCCCCCGAAAGCGGCGCATTTTATACCACAGACCGCGAGCGAACGGAACCCAGTCAGAACAGTTCGAATCGACAAGCGACAAGCAAAAGCAAATCGCATGCAGACGGCTGCAGCTTGCAGCTCAATGCTAGGTTTGAAGCCACCCTCTGATAGAATATGGCCTTTCCCGTTTGTTCGCGCCCTCGCGGCGCCGTAGAGAGCCCGTAATGACCGTCACCATCAAGACCGCAGAAGACATCGAGAAGATGCGCATCGCCGGCCGCCTGGCCGCCGAAGTCCTCGAGATGATCGAGGAACACGTCAAGCCCGGTGTCACCACCGAAGAACTGGACCGCATCTGCCACGACTACATCGTCAATGTCCAGCAGGCCATTCCGGCACCGCTCAACTACAAAGGCTTCCCCAAGTCGATCTGCACCTCGATCAATCACGTCGTCTGCCACGGAATCCCCAACGAGAAGCCGCTCAAGGACGGTGACACCATCAACATCGACGTCACCGTGATCAAGGATGGCTACCACGGCGATACCAGCCGTATGTTCCATGTCGGCACCGTCGCCCCGTGGGCCGAGCGTCTGTCCAAGGTGACCCAGGAGTGCATGTACAAGGCCATCGAGCTGGTCAAGCCGGGTTGCCGCCTGGGCGACATCGGCGAGGTCATCCAGAAGCACGCCGAGAAGAATGGCTTCTCCGTGGTCCGCGAGTTCTGCGGTCATGGCATCGGCAAGGTGTTCCATGAAGAGCCGCAAGTGCTGCACTACGGCCGCGCCGGCACCGGCATGGAACTCAAGGAAGGCATGACCTTCACCATCGAACCGATGATCAACCAGGGCAAGGCCGACACCAAGGTGCTGGGCGACGGCTGGACCGCCATCACCAAGGACCGCAAGCTCTCGGCACAGTGGGAACACACCATTCTGGTGACCGCTACCGGCTACGAGATCTTCACCCTGCGCAAGGACGACACCCTCCCGCGCACCTCGGCCTGACGGGGCCAATCACACAGGAACGCGACTCGATGACCCAGGTGGATCCCGAGCTGTTCGACCGCGGCCAGTTCCAGGCGGAACTGGCCCTCAAGGCTAGCCCCATCGCTGCCTTCAAGAAGGCCATCCGCCAGGCGGGCACGGTGCTCGACCGGCGCTTTCGGGAAGGCTGCGAGATCCGCCCTCTCATCGAGGCGCGCGCCTGGTTCGTCGACAATATCCTGCAACAGGCCTGGAACCAGTTCGACTGGCGCGACCAGGCCGGCATCGCCCTGGTGGCCGTCGGCGGCTACGGCCGTGGCGAGCTGCACCCCTGGTCGGACATCGACCTGCTGATCCTGCTCGACAGCGCCGAGCATGAGCAGTACCGCGACGCCATCGAGCGCTTCCTGACGCTGCTCTGGGACATCGGGTTGGAGGTCGGCCAGAGCGTACGGACGGTCGATGAATGCGCCGAACAGGCCCGCGCCGACCTGACGGTCATCACCAACCTGATGGAAAGCCGCACCATCGCCGGCCCTGAAGCCCTGCGCCAGCGCATGCTGGATGTAACCAGCACCGAGCACATGTGGCCGAGCAAGGAGTTCTTCCTGGCCAAGCGCGCCGAACTCAAGGCCCGTCACCACAAGTACAACGACACCGAATACAACCTCGAGCCCAACGTCAAAGGCTCTCCGGGCGGTCTGCGCGACATCCAGACCGTCCTCTGGGTGGCCCGCCGCCAGTACGGCACCCTGAACCTTCATGCCCTGGCCGGCGAAGATTTCCTGCTGGAAAGCGAGAACGAGCTGCTGGCTTCGTCCCAGGCGTTCCTGTGGCGCGTGCGCTATGCCCTGCACATGCTTGCAGGGCGCGCCGAGGACCGCCTGCTGTTCGACCATCAGCGCAGCGTCGCCGCTCTGCTCGGTTACAGCGACGAGAACCCCAAGCGGGCCATCGAACAGTTCATGCAGCAGTACTACCGGGTGGTGATGAGCATCAGCCAGCTGTGCGACCTCATCATCCAGCACTTCGAGGAAGTCATCCTCGCTGACGAAGACAGCGGCACCACCCAGCCGCTCAATGCTCGCTTCCGCCTGCACGATGGCTACATCGAAGCGGTCAACCCGAACGTGTTCAAACGCACGCCGTTCGCCATGCTGGAGATCTTCGTGCTGATGGCACAGCACCCGGAGATCAAGGGCGTGCGCGCCGACACCGTGCGCCAGTTGCGCGAACACCGTCACCTGATCAATGACAAGTTCCGCAACGATATCCGCAACACCAGCCTGTTCATCGAGCTGTTCAAGTGCGAAATCGGCATCCATCGCAACCTGCGGCGCATGAACCGCTACGGCATTCTGGGCCGCTACCTGCCGGAATTCGGCCTGATCGTCGGGCAGATGCAGCACGACCTGTTCCACATCTATACAGTCGATGCCCATACCCTCAACCTGATCAAGCACTTGCGCAAACTCCAGTACACCCCGGTGTCGGAGAAATTCCCGCTGGCCAGCAAGCTCATGGGCCGCCTGCCCAAACCCGAGCTGATCTACCTCGCCGGCCTGTATCACGACATCGGCAAGGGACGCCAGGGCGACCATTCAGAGCTGGGCGCGGTGGATGCCCAGGCGTTCTGCAAGCGCCACCAATTGCCGGCGTGGGACAGCAAACTGATCGTCTGGCTGGTGCAGCAGCACCTGGTGATGTCCACCACCGCCCAGCGCAAGGACCTCTCGGACCCGCAGGTGATCAACGACTTCGCCCTGCTGGTGGGCGACGAGACGCGCCTGGATTACCTCTACGTACTGACCGTGGCCGATATCAACGCCACCAACCCCAGCCTGTGGAACTCCTGGCGCGCCAGCCTGCTGCGCCAGCTCTACACCGAGACCAAGCGCGCCCTGCGCCGGGGCCTGGAAAACCCGCTGGACCGCGAGGAGCAGATCCGCCAGACGCAGACCGCGGCGTTGGATATCCTGGTCCGCGAAGGCACCGACCCGGACGACGTGGAGCAGCTCTGGGCTCAGTTGGGCGACGACTACTTCCTGCGCCACACCGCCGCCGACGTCGCCTGGCACAGCGACGCGATCCTCCAGCAGCCAGCCGATGGCGGCCCCCTGGTACTGATCAAGGAAACCACCCAGCGCGAGTTCGAAGGCGGCACGCAAATCTTCATCTATGCGCCGGACCAGCACGACTTCTTCGCCGTGACCGTAGCCGCGATGTCCCAGCTCAACTTGAACATTCACGATGCGCGAATCATCACCTCCAGCAGCCAGTTCACCCTCGATACCTATATCGTCCTGGACAACGACGGCGGCTCGATCGGCGACAACCCGCAGCGGGTCAAGCAGATCCGCGATGGCCTGACCGAAGCCCTGCGCAACCCTGAGGACTACCCGACCATCATCCAGCGTCGGGTGCCACGACAACTCAAGCACTTCACCTTCGCTCCCCAGGTGACCATCCACAATGACGCCCAGCGGCCGGTGACCATCCTGGAGATCACCGCGCCCGATCGACCTGGCCTGCTGGCCAGGGTCGGCAGGATCTTCCTGGAGTTCGACCTGTCGCTGCAGAACGCCAAGATCGCCACACTGGGCGAACGCGTGGAAGACGTGTTCTTCATTACCGATGCCGACAACCAGCCGCTGTCCGACCCGCAACTGTGCCTTCGTCTGCAGGAGGCCATCATCAAGCAGTTGCAGGCTGGCCAAGCCAGCGACGCCAGCCCGACCCGCGTGACCTTTTAACGATTAGATTGACGAGACCTTGCGCCGATGAACCATGCCCTGACCCAGCTTCAGCCCTACCCGTTCGAAAAACTCCGCGCCCTGCTGGGCAGCGTGAAGCCTGCGGCGGACAAGCGTGCCATCGCCCTGTCGATCGGCGAGCCGAAGCACGAATCGCCGGCGTTCGTCGCCCAGGCCATGGCCGACAACCTCGACAAGCTGGCGGTGTATCCAAGTACGATCGGCCTGCCAGCCCTGCGCCAGGCCATCGGCCAGTGGTGCGAGCGACGCTTCGGTGTACCGGCCGGCTGGCTCGATGCCGACCGTCATATCCTGCCGGTCAATGGTACCCGCGAGGCGTTGTTCGCCTTCACCCAAGCCGTGGTCAACCGCGCCGATGACGGCCTGGTGGTCAGCCCCAACCCGTTCTACCAGATCTACGAAGGCGCGGCCCTGCTGGCGGGCGCTACGCCGCATTACCTGCCATGCCTGGAAAGCAACGGTTTCAACCCTGACTTCGACGCTGTGCCGGTCGAGGTCTGGAAGCGTTGCCAAATCCTCTTCCTGTGCTCGCCCGGCAATCCCACCGGCGCCCTGGTGCCAATGGAGACCCTGAAAAAGCTGATTGCCTTGGCCGACGAGCATGACTTCGTGATTGCCGCGGACGAGTGCTACAGCGAGCTGTACTTCGACGAAGAGGCGCCGCCACCCGGTCTGCTCAGCGCCTGTGCCGAGCTGGGCCGCAGCGACTTCGCCCGCTGCGTGGTGTTCCACAGCCTGTCCAAACGCTCCAACCTGCCGGGCCTGCGCTCCGGTTTCGTGGCGGGCGATGCCAAGATCATCAAGCCATTCCTGCTCTATCGCACCTACCACGGCTGTGCCATGCCGGTGCAGACCCAACTGGCGAGCGTGGCGGCCTGGCAGGACGAAGCCCACGTGCGCGAGAACCGCGACCAGTACCGGGCCAAGTACGACGCAGTGCTGGACATTCTCCAGCCGGTGATGGACGTTCAGCGTCCCGACGGCAGCTTCTACCTGTGGGCCAAGGTGCCCGGCTGCGATGCCGACTTCACCCGCGACCTGTTCGAAGCCGAGCATGTGACTGTGGTGCCAGGCTCCTATCTGTCTCGTGAGGTGGACGGGGTCAACCCTGGCGCTGGCCGCGTGCGCATGGCGCTGGTCGCACCGTTGGCCGAGTGCATCGAGGCGGCAGAACGGATTCGCGCCTTCCTGACTCGTTGAGAGGCGACGCGTCGGGCAGCGAACTGTCGGTGAGCAATAAGTACCGCACATAGCCACCGGCAACAGGAAAAGCTCCGCATCTTTGACCTAGCGGAGCTTTTCCCTTGACCTCATTGATCTTTCCTCGTCGGCGCGCACCTCTGGACATGCGCCAAGCACATGCCCTGGCGATCGCCGAAAACCCTCGCAACGCTGGCAATGCACCGTTGGCCAACCGCCGTAAACGCGCCCTTGGCGTGCATGGCAAGCTCTGGCGTCCGGGTCGTACCCTTTGGGTCTCGTTCCTAGGCTCGACTGACCGGCGCCTGAAAACCGATATCTTCGACCTGGCCAGCCAATGGCTGGACGAATCCGACGCCAACCTCTCGCTCGACCTTGCGCTGGATGACGACCCACGTGCACAGATCCGTGTACGTGCCCACCCATCGCTGATACACAACGAATCGCTCGTGGGCACAGACGCGCTGACGACCAGGGGCGAAACCATGAACCTGAACGTTGTACCGGCGCAGGCAAGTTTCGAACACGTCGTGCTGCATGAATTCGGCCACGCCCTGGGCGCGGAGCACGAACATCAGCACCCTGGCGCAAACATTCCCTGGAACCTGCCCGAAGTGCTGAAAAGCGTCACCGCGATGCCCGGCTGGACGCACCAGCACGTCATGGAGGAAATGATCGGCACACGTGACGACGTCGGCCTGGTAAAGACCGACTACGACCCCGGCTCAGTCATGCACTACCCAGTTCCCCAGGCCTACACCTTGGGGGACTGGGAAGTTGGGCTGAACAGTCAGCTGAGCGGAAAAGACCTGGCATTCATGCGCCTGGCCTATCCCCATGACTGATGTCCTCAGCGCACTTGGCCCAGGTTCGCCTCGCTGAGGTCTAGCTCGCCCAACACCTGGCGCACCACTTCATCGCCCACCAAGTGCTGGCGATGCAGGTTGTACAGTTCAAGCCGCTGGGCGCGCAGCGCACGTAGACGCAGGCGACGTTCCAACAGGTCCATCTGCTCGGCCAGGGCCCGGGCCTCTGCCGAGTCGTTGTAGCTGTCCAGCTCATCACGGTATTCGGCCATCAGACGCGCCTTCAACTCGGTGGCCATGGTGGCTTGGGTTGCATCCTGAGCGGCGTTGGCATCAATCACTTCTTCCGCCTCCAGCGCGTGGATCGCCGCTTCTGCCGTGCGTCGCCAAGCCTCTTGGACTTCCTGGCGCAAGCGATCATCCGGGCTGCGGGTAACGCCGCGCAGCAGGATCGGCAAGGTGATCACCGCGCAAATCAGTGACAGCAGGATCACCCCAGCGGCAATGAAGATGAGCAGGTCGCGCTCGGGGAAGGCCTTGCCGGCCCCCATCAGCAAAGGTATCGACATCACACCGGCCAGGGTCACGGCGCCGCGCACCCCGCCCAAGGTCAGCAACCAGCAGGAGCGAGCCGTCGGCAGCAGCACCAGTTCAGGCTTGCCGCGCCAGCGCCGCACGACCCCAATGGCGCGCCAGATGCTCTGCACCCAGACAAAACGCAACAGGATCAATGCCGCGAAAATGGCGACCACGTCCAGGCAGCGCCAAGCCAGGGTCGGCCACACCGTGGCTTCATCGGTGACCACGGCCTTGACGATGTCCGGCAACTGCAACCCGAGCAACAGGAAGATCAGGCCATTGAAGGCAAACTCCAGCAGGGACCAGACGCTGCGGTTAAGCAGACGTGTGCTGGTCTGGCGCGGTAACAGGTCGAGCCAGCTCTGCATCATGCCCGCCGCCACCGCCGACAGGATGCCCGACACTCCCAGGCGCTCGGCCAGCACATAAGCGGCGAACGGCAGCAGCAGCATGAACACCACATGGGTCGCTGGGTCATCCCAGCCCCGGGCGATCATCCACATGCGCAGGCGCCCGACCAGCCAGCTCAATACCACCCCCACGCCCAGCCCACCCAGAGCGACCAGCACGAACGTGAGGCTGGCATCGGCCAAGGAAAACACGCCAGTGATAGCTGCGACGAGGGCAAACTTGAAGGTCACCAGGCCCGAGGCGTCGTTCATCAGCGCCTCCCCCTGGAGCATGTGCATCAACGGCGTGGGCAGGCGGTCCTGGGTGATGGCCGACACCGCCACCGCATCGGTAGGCGACAGCACCGCCGCCAAGGCGAACGCCACCGGCAGGGGAATGCTGGGCAGCAGCCAGTGGATGAAGTAACCCGCACCGACCACGGTGAACAGCACCAGGCCCACTGCCAGCGCCACCACCGGACCACGGATGCGCCAAAGCTCACGCTTGGGCATGCGCCAGCCATCGGCGAACAGCAAGGGCGGCAGGAACAGGAACAGGAACAACTCCGGATCCAGCGCAACGTGCAGCCCGAGGGTCGGCCAGGCCAGCAAAGCGCCGGCGCCGATCTGCACCAGCGGAAGCGGCAGCGGAATCACCCGCCCCACCAATTTCGACAAGCTCACCAGCATCAGCAGGATTAGGACGGTATAGGCTGACTGCATCGGCAAAGCTTCCTCTTTGAACGGACAAACGACAGCGCAGGCGAGATAGCCTTTGAAACAATATGTTAGCGGTGCTCCGCTACCTAGAGCCGCTGCACGATAGTCGCAGCTGCCCTGCCAATATGTAACACAATGCTACTCCTCTCGATGCGACAACCCTGCGCGACCACAGCCGTGGCGCTCAATGGAACGATGCCGCATAATCCGGCGACTGACTTTCGGGAGAACATGGGGAGGATTGGGGAAGCCAACGATCCCCGATGAATTCAATGGCTTACACTCTCTACGGCATCAAAGCCTGCGACACCATGAAGAAGGCCCGTACCTGGCTTGACGAAAACGCCGTCAGCTACGCCTTCCATGACTACAAGACTCAGGGCATCGACCGCGACAGCCTGAACCGCTGGTGCGACGAGCACGGCTGGGAAGTGATCCTAAATCGCGCCGGCACCACCTTCCGCAAGCTGGACGACGCCAGCAAGGCCGATCTCGACCAGGCCAAGGCCGTCGACCTGATGCTGGCCCAGCCTTCGATGATCAAGCGCCCGGTGCTCGATCTCGGTAACCGCACCCTGGTGGGTTTCAAGCCCGACCTGTACGCCGCGGCACTGGCCTGAACCGCCTTCGCTTCAACCCCTTATTCGCATGAGGTAATTGCATGTCCACTACCCTGTTCAGCCTGGCCTTCGGTGTCGGCACCCAGAACCGCCAGGGCACCTGGCTGGAAGTCTTCTACGCTCAGCCTGTCCTCGCCCCGAGCGCTGAGCTGGTCGCAGCCATCGCGCCGATCCTCGGCTACGAAGGCGGCAACCAGGCCATTGCCTTCAGCAACGCCCAGGCCGCCCAGTTGGCTGAAGCCGTCAAGGGCGTGGACGCCGCCCAGGCCGCACTGCTGACCCGCCTGGCCGAAAGCCACAAGCCGCTGGTCGCCACCGTGCTGGCTGAAGACGGCGCCCTGACCTCCACGCCAGAGGCGTACCTGAAGCTGCACCTGCTTTCGCACCGCCTGGTCAAGCCACACGGCGTGAGCCTGGCCGGTATCTTCCCGCTGCTGCCGAACGTCGCCTGGACCAACCAGGGCGCGGTCGACCTGAGCGAGCTGGCCGAATTGCAACTGGAAGCGCGCCTCAAAGGCGAGTTGCTGGAAGTGTTCTCGGTGGACAAGTTCCCGAAGATGACCGACTACGTGGTTCCAGCTGGCGTGCGTATCGCCGACACCGCCCGTGTACGCCTGGGCGCCTACATCGGCGAAGGCACCACCATCATGCACGAAGGCTTCGTCAACTTTAACGCTGGCACCGAAGGGCCAGGCATGATCGAAGGCCGCGTCTCCGCAGGCGTGTTCGTCGGCAAGGGCTCGGACCTGGGCGGCGGCTGCTCGACCATGGGTACCCTGTCCGGCGGCGGCAACATTGTCATCAAAGTCGGCGAAGGTTGCCTGATCGGCGCCAATGCCGGTATCGGTATCCCGCTGGGCGACCGCAACACCGTGGAAGCCGGTCTGTACATCACTGCCGGTACCAAAGTGAACCTGCTGGACGAGAACAACCAACTGGTCAAGGTAGTCAAGGCGCGCGACCTGGCCGGCCAGACCGACCTGCTGTTCCGTCGCAACTCGCTCAACGGCGCGGTGGAGTGCAAGACCCACAAGTCGGCCATCGAGCTGAACGAGGCGCTGCACGCCCACAACTGAGAACCTGCCCGGGTTTGAAGTGATAAGATCGGGGCTGACGTCATGTCAGTCCCGATTTTTCATTCCAGGCCCCGCGATCATGTTCCAGCCCTCCCCCTGGCGTGCCGACTTCCCCGCCATCGCCGCCCTGCAACGCCAGCACCAGACCTACCTGGACAGCGCCGCCACCACGCAGAAACCTCAAGTTTTGCTCGATGCCCTGAGCCATTACTACGGCCATGGCGCAGCCAACGTGCATCGTGCCCAGCACCTGCCTGGCGCGTTGGCGACCCAGGCCTTCGAGGCTAGCCGCGACAAGGTAGCCGCTTGGCTCAACGCCGCAGATTCCCGGCAGATCGTGTTCACCCATGGCGCCACCTCGGCCCTCAACCTGCTGGCTTATGGCCTGGAATACCGCTTCGAAGCAGGCGATGAGATCGCAATCAGCGCCCTGGAACACCACGCCAACCTGTTGCCCTGGCAGCAACTGGCGCGACGGCGCGGTGTGCGCCTGGTAGTGCTGCCACTGGACGAACATGGCCGCATCGATCTGGACCAAGCCCTGCAACTGATCGGCCCGCGCACCCGGTTGCTGGCGGTCAGCCAGCTATCCAACGTGCTGGGCACCTGGCAGCCACTGCCGGCCCTGCTCTCCCACGCGCGCGCCCAAGGCGCGCTGACGGTGGTCGACGGTGCCCAAGGCGTGGTGCATGGCCGCCATGACGTGCAGCAACTGGGCTGCGACTTCTACGTATTTTCCAGCCACAAACTCTATGGCCCCGAAGGCGTCGGTGTGCTCTATGGCCGTCCGCAGGCACTGGAGCAGCTGCGTCACTGGCAATTTGGCGGTGAGATGGTGCAACTGGCCGACTACCAAAGCGCCAGTTTCCGTCCGGCACCGCTGGGTTTCGAGGCCGGCACGCCGCCGATCGCCGGAGTCATTGGCCTTGGGGCGATCCTCGACTACCTGGCCAGCCTCGACGCCACCGCCGTGGCCCACCATGAGACCAGCCTCCATCACTCCCTGCTGCGCGGCCTGGGCGATCGCGAAGGCATCCGCATCCTGGGCACGCCACAAGCGGCCCTGGTGAGCTTTGTGGTAGAGGGTGTGCACAATGCCGATATCGCTCATCTGCTCACCGAGCAAGGTATTGCCGTACGCGCCGGCCACCACTGCGCCATGCCACTGCTCAAAGGGCTGGGCCTGGAGGGGGCGATTCGCGTGTCCCTGGCCTTGTACAACGACAGCGACGACCTGCAGCGGTTCTTCGATGCCCTGGATCAAGGCCTGGAGCTGCTGCGATGAGCCTGCCTACCGCCGCCAGACAGGCGCTGGAGCACTTCGAACAGGCCCGGGGTTGGGAGCAGCGGGCGCGGTTACTGATGCAATGGGGCGATCGCCTGGAGCCGCTGACAGAAACACAGCAAACCGATGAGCATCGTGTGCACGGCTGCGAAAGCCTGGTGTGGCTGGTGGCCGAGCACGTCGACGGCCAGTGGCACTTCAAGGCCAGTAGCGACGCGCGTCTGCTGCGCGGGCTGTTGGCGCTGTTGCTGGTGCGGGTGCAAGGCTTGCCCAGCGCGGAGCTGGCGCAGGTCGATCTGCGCGGCTGGTTTACCCAGTTGGGGCTGGAACGTCAGCTCTCGCCGTCACGCTCCAATGGCCTTCATGCGGTATTGCAGCGAATGGCTGAATTGGCGGGCCGTCAGTGACTGGAGGCTCTTCGCCGGTAAGCCTGTGAAAGGGCTCCTCAGGCCACTGTCATCCCTGGCCCCTCGGCCCGATGGGGCAGGCGGCGAGCAATCACTGGCTTACTCGGCCTTGACCCGCTCCGAAGGCCGTCGGGCACCGCCCACCAGTTTTTCCACCGCCTTGCTCGCCGCGACCATGCCGAAGGTTGCGGTGACCATCATCACTGCCCCGAAGCCGCCCGAGCAGTCCAGGCGCACGCCCTCGCCCACGAAGCTCTTTTGCAGGCACACGCTGCCATCACCCTTGGGGTAGCGCAGCTGCTCGCTGGAGAACACACAGGGCACACCGTAGTTGCGCGATACATTGCGCGAGAAGTTGTAGTCGCGCCGTAGGGTCGAGCGTACCCGCGAGGCCAGCGGGTCGTTGAAGGTCTTGTTCAGATCGCCGATCTGGACCTGGGTCGGGTCGATTTGCCCGCCCGCGCCGCCGGTGGTGACGATGGCGATCTTGCGACGACGACACCAGGCGATCAATGCGGCCTTGGCCATCACGCTGTCGATGCAGTCGATGACGCAATCGAGATTTTCAGTGATGTACTCGATCATGGTGTCGCGGGTAACGAAGTCAGCCACCGCATGCACGGTACAGGCCGGGTTGATCGCCCGCAGGCGCTCGGCCATGACCTCGACCTTGGGACGTCCGACTTGCCCTTCCAAGGCATGAGCCTGGCGGTTGGTGTTGCTCACGCAGACATCATCCAGGTCGAACAGGGTGATCTCGCCAACACCACTGCGGGCCATGGCTTCGGCGGCCCAGGACCCGACCCCACCGATACCGACGATCGCCACGTGGGCCCGGCGCAGGCGCTCCAGGCCTTGCTCGCCATACAGCCGGGCAACGCCGGCGAAGCGTGGATCTTCTGTGCTCATGATCACCCCCTGAAAAAACGGCGCGCATTATAAGCCAACAGGCGGGCCCTGGGGCTTTCGTGCTGCCCGCTCACCGCATCTGGCAGCCCTTGCGAGGCGCTGGTTAGTAAAGCCCCTACAAATCCTGCTTTAATATCCCACTTATCGCAGTGGTCCTGAGCAATAGCCGAGCGGCTTCAGAACTTCATCTCCGGCGGGAAATCCAAGCCATTGCCCGCCCCGCTCTCCTTTCGGAATCTGAAACATCTATGTCATCACGCAAATTCGGTCTCAACCTGGTAGTGGTCCTGGCCATTGCCGCGCTGTTCACCGGTTTCTGGGCGCTGATCAACCGTCCAGTGTCTGCCCCCGCCTGGCCGGAGCAGATCTCTGGTTTCTCCTATTCGCCGTTCCGCCTCGGGCAAAGCCCGCAAAAGGGGCAGTACCCCAGCGACGAAGAGATCCGCCAAGACCTAGAACAGATGAGCAAGCTGACCGACAGTATCCGCATCTATACCGTCGAGGGCACCCAGGCCGACATACCGCGCCTTGCCGAAGAACTTGGTCTACGCATCACCCTGGGGATCTGGATCAGCCCGGACCTGGAACGCAACGAACGCGAAATCGCCAAGGCGATCGAACTGGCCAATACCTCCCGCAGCGTGGTCCGGGTCGTGGTGGGCAACGAGGCGCTGTTCCGCAAGGAGGTCACGCCCGAGGCGCTGATCGGGTACCTGGACCGGGTGCGTGCTGCGGTCAAGGTGCCGGTCACGACCAGTGAACAGTGGCACATCTGGAAGGAAACCCCCGAACTGGCCAAGCATGTCGACCTGATCGCCGCACACATCTTGCCCTATTGGGAATTCGTGCCGATGAAGGACTCGCTACAGTTCGTTCTCGACCGCGCCCGCGAACTCAAGCATCAGTTCCCCCGCAAACCCCTGCTGCTTTCCGAAGTCGGCTGGCCAAGCAACGGCCGCATGCGCGGCGGGGCCGACGCGACCCAGGCCGACCAGGCCATCTACCTGCGCACACTGGTCAACACGCTAAACCGACGGGGCTACAACTACTTCGTCATCGAGGCTTACGACCAACCCTGGAAAGCCAGCGACGAAGGCTCGGTGGGTGCCTACTGGGGCGTGTACAACGCCGCGCGCCAGCAGAAGTTCAACTTCGAGGGGCCGGTCGTGGCCATCCCGCAGTGGCGCGCCCTGGCGGTGGCGTCTGTAGTACTGGCGATGATTGCCCTGACCGTACTGCTGATCGACGGCTCGGCACTGCGCCAGCGCGGTCGCACCTTCCTCACGTTCATTACCTTCCTGTGCGGATCGGTGCTGGTGTGGATCGCCTACGACTACAGCCAGCAATACAGCACCTGGTTCAGCCTGACCGTCGGCGTGCTCCTGGCCTTGGGCGCATTGGGCGTGTTCATCGTGCTGCTGACCGAAGCCCATGAACTGGCCGAAGCGGTCTGGATCCACAAGCGCCGGCGCGAGTTCCTGCCGGTGCAAGGCGATTCGGCCTATAGGCCAAAGGTGTCGATCCATGTGCCGTGCTACAACGAGCCGCCGGAAATGGTGAAACAGACTCTGGATGCCCTCGCCGCCCTGGACTATCCGGACTACGAAGTGCTGGTGATCGACAACAACACCAAGGATCCGGCCGTCTGGGAGCCGCTCAAGGCCCACTGCGAACGCCTGGGCGAACGCTTCCGCTTCTTCCACGTCGCACCGCTGGCCGGTTTCAAGGGTGGCGCGCTGAACTACCTGATCCCTCATACGGCCAAGGACGCCGAAGTGATCGCGGTGATCGACTCGGACTACTGTGTCGACCGCAACTGGCTCAAGCACATGGTGCCGCACTTCGCCGACCCGAAGATCGCCGTGGTGCAGTCGCCCCAGGACTACCGCGACCAGCACGAAAGCGCTTTCAAGAAGCTGTGCTACAGCGAATACAAGGGCTTCTTCCACATCGGCATGGTCACTCGCAACGACCGAGACGCGATCATCCAGCACGGCACCATGACCATGACCCGACGCTCAGTCCTGGAAGAGCTGGGCTGGGCCGAATGGTGCATCTGCGAGGATGCCGAGTTGGGTCTGCGGGTGTTCGAGAAGGGGCTTTCGGCCGCCTACGCCCACAACAGTTATGGCAAGGGCCTGATGCCCGACACCTTCATCGACTTCAAGAAACAGCGTTTTCGCTGGGCCTATGGCGCCATCCAGATCATCAAGCACCATGCCGCCGCGCTGTTGCGGGGCAAGGGCAGCGAACTGACCCGTGGCCAGCGCTACCACTTCCTCGCCGGCTGGCTGCCGTGGATCGCCGACGGCATGAACATCTTCTTCACTGTCGGTGCCCTGCTCTGGTCGGCGGCGATGATCATCGTTCCACAGCGGGTCGACCCACCGCTGATGATCTTCGCCATCCCGCCACTGGCGCTGTTCTTCTTCAAGGTCGGCAAGATCATCTTCCTCTATCGCCGCGCAGTCGGCGTGAACCTCAAGGATGCCTTCGCCGCCGCGTTGGCCGGGCTTGCTCTGTCGCACACCATCGCCAAGGCGGTGCTTTACGGCTTCTTCACCAGCAGCATGCCGTTCTTCCGCACCCCGAAGAATGCCGACAGCCATGGCTTGCTGGTGGCGATTTCCGAGGCGCGCGAGGAGTTGTTCATCATGCTGCTGCTCTGGGGCGCTGCGCTGGGCATCTATCTGGTCCAAGGCCTGCCGGGGGCGGACATGCGCTTCTGGGTGGCGATGTTGTTGGTGCAGTCGCTGCCTTACCTGGCGGCGCTGGTGATGGCAATGCTGTCATCCTTGCCGAAGCCTGGGGATGAGGCCGTCGAGGCCAAGGCTACCTGACACAGGGGCTGGCCGGGTCACGCCCTGTGGGAGCGCCTCCAGGGTTAGCGATGACTTCTGTCGGAGCGGCCTTGTGTCGCGAAGGGGCCGCAGCGCGGCCCCATTCCCAGTGCCCGTCTTATTCGTTTGATATAAGATAACGCCCCTGTTTTCCCGCCCGCCTTGCCCCGGAGTCCTTCATGACGGCCCCAGCCGAGCTTTCGCCTACCCTTCAACTGGCCTGCGACCTGATCCGTCGCCCCTCGGTCACTCCCGTCGATGCCGACTGTCAGGCCCAGATGATGCAGCGCCTGGGCGCCGTCGGTTTCGAACTCGAGCCGATGCGTATCGAGGACGTCGACAACTTCTGGGCCACCCACGGCAACCAGGAAGGCCCCGTGCTGTGTTTTGCCGGCCACACAGACGTGGTCCCCACTGGCCCGGTGCAAGCCTGGCAACATGAGCCTTTCGAAGCCCTGATCGATGCCGATGGCATGCTCTGCGGCCGTGGCGCCGCGGACATGAAAGGCAGCCTCGCCTCGATGGTGGTGGCCAGCGAACGCTTCGTGCGGGACTACCCGAACCACCGCGGCAAGGTCGCCTTCCTCATCACCAGCGACGAGGAAGGCCCGGCGCACCATGGCACCAAGGCCGTGGTCGAACGTCTCAAGGCACGCAACGAGCGTCTGGACTGGTGCATCGTCGGTGAACCTTCCAGCACCAGCCTGCTGGGCGATGTCGTGAAGAACGGCCGTCGCGGCTCGCTCGGCGCCAAGCTGACCGTACGCGGCAAGCAAGGCCACGTGGCCTATCCGCACCTGGCGCGCAACCCGATCCACCTGGCCGCGCCGGCCCTGGCGGAACTGGCCGCCGAACACTGGGACGAAGGCAATGCGTTCTTCCCGCCGACCAGTTTCCAGATCTCCAACCTCAATTCCGGTACCGGCGCCACCAACGTGGTGCCGGGCGAGCTGACCGCGCTGTTCAACTTCCGCTTCTCCACCGAATCCACGGTCGAGGGCCTGCAGGCTCGCGTGGCAGCAATCCTCGACAAGCATCAGCTGGAGTGGAGCATCGACTGGGCGCTGTCTGGCCTGCCATTCCTCACCGAGCCGGGCGAGCTGCTCGATGCGGTTTCGGCCAGCATCAAGGGCGTGACCGGTCGTGATACCCAGCCCTCCACCAGCGGCGGTACCTCCGACGGGCGCTTCATCGCGACCCTCGGCACCCAGGTGGTCGAGCTCGGCCCGGTCAACGCGACCATTCACCAGGTCGACGAACGCATCCTGGCCAGCGACCTCGACCTGCTGACCGAGATTTACTACCAGACCCTGGTACGGTTGCTCGCCTGATGCTCGCCTGCCCGCTCTGCCAGGCCGCCCTGACGCGGCTCGACAACGGCGTGGTGTGCCCCGCCGGGCATCGCTTCGACCGTGCCCGCCAGGGCTACCTGAACCTGCTGCCGGTGCAGCACAAGAACAGCCGCGATCCAGGCGACAACCAAGCGATGGTCGAAGCCCGCCGCGACTTCCTTGATGCTGGCCACTACGCGCCTGTCGCCCGGCGCTTGGCTGAACTGGCCGCCGAACGCCAGCCCGGCGCCTGGCTCGACATCGGTTGCGGCGAAGGCTATTACACCGCGCAGATCGCCCAAGCGTTGCCGCAAGCCCAAGGCTATGCGCTGGATATCTCCCGCGAGGCGGTCAAGCGCGCGTGCCGCCGGGCCCCGCAGGTGACCTGGATGGTCGCGAGCATGGCTCGCGTGCCGCTGCTCGATGCCAGCTGCCAATTCATCGCCAGCGTGTTCAGCCCGCTGGACTGGCAGGAGGCCAAGCGCCTGCTCAGCCCCGGCGGCGGGCTGATGCGGGTGGGGCCGACCAGCGGCCATCTGATGGAACTGCGCCAGGTGCTCTACGATGAAGTACGGCCTTACGCCGATGACAAGCACCTGGCCCTGATTCCCGAGGGCATGCATCACGCCCATGGCGAAGTGCTCGAGTTCCGCCTGAGTCTGGCCGAGCCCAAGGCTCGCGCCGACCTGCTGGCCATGACACCGCACGGCTGGCGCGCCAGCGCCGAAAGACGCGCACGAGTGATCGACCAGCCCGAGCCGTTCGACGTGACGGTTTCCATGCGTTATGACTATTTCGTGCGCCAAGACTGAGCACACCCGGAGCCTTTTTATGCGCCAACCCGATATCGAGATCTACCTCAAGGACACCGACGTCGACCACAAGCAAGTGGCCGAATGGCTCAGCCAGGCATTGGGCACTTGTAGCGAATGGCAGCAGCGTGGCCAAACCTGGAAATGCATGGCCGGTAACATTCCGGTCACCTGGGTACCCAAGGCTGTAGGGAAATGGAACAGCCTGTTCCTCGAAAGCGACCAGACGCCATGGGACGACGACATCGCCTGTGCTCGCGCTGCCTATGCCGCGCTGGGCGTCGAAGTGCGCTGCGCACCCGGCAGCTGGGCCGAAGAAGATGGTGAAGAAGATGCCGATCGCTGGATCCGCATCAGCGCCGACGGTGAACAGGAAATCACCTGGCGCACCCACTGAGGCTACTGCCGACACGCCGCAGCTTCACGTTGGATCGCATCAGGCTGCAAGCTCCACGGACAGCTTGCAGCTTGAAGCTTACTGCTCCAGACGGCGGTCAGAGACCGACGACGTCCTCAGCCTGCAGGCCTTTCTGGCCTTGCACAAGGGCGTACTCCACCTGTTGTCCCTCGACCAGGGTACGATGCCCCTCACCGCGGATAGCACGATAGTGGACGAAGACATCCGCCCCACCTTCACGCTGAATGAAGCCATAACCCTTGGCATCGTTGAACCACTTCACATTCCCAGTCTCACGAGACGACATCTGAACTACTCCGGATTTTTATTTTGAAGATCGCCTTGCAAGCACGAGGTCACCACCCCGTGCCGACGCAGCTCGCAGAAATATCTTGCAAGCTGCGGACCGAGTATATGACAGCGAACAAAAAAATTTCATGACTGGGCGTCGATTTGGCGAATTTTGCCGAACTTGCGCAGATACGGCAGACTAACTGCCTGGAATATCACTTAAAAATCTCTCCCAGGGCACACACCCATGACCCGTTCTCCCCTGCGCCGACTGATTTTCGGCGCCTTGCGTCGCCTGTTGTACCTGTGGGTGCGCTCCGAAACCATCAACCAGTCATCTCTGTCTCTGAAGCTCGATCGCAGCCGTCCCGTGTTCTACGCCCTGCCTTCGCCTTCGCTGACGGACCTGGCCGTCGTCGATCGCGAATGCACCAAGGCGGGGCTACCGCGTCCTGTGCTGCCGGTCAGTGTCGGTTCGCTGCAGGAGCCTGCGGCTTTCTTCTACCTGACGCCCGATCCGGACTGGCTCGGCCGTCACGACAAACGCGGCGCGCCCCCTACCCTGGAGCGTCTGGTCGGCGCAGTGAGCCAGCATCCGGAAGAGGACGCGCAGATCATTCCGGTCAGCGTGTTCTGGGGCCAGTCGCCCGCCAGTGAGTCCAGCCCCTGGAAACTGCTGTTCGCCGACAGCTGGGCGGTTACCGGCCGCCTGCGCCGTCTGCTGACCATACTGATCCTGGGCCGCAAAACCCGTGTGCAGTTCTCAGCGCCTATTCACCTACGCGAGCTGATCCAGCACAACAAAGGCCACGAGCGCACCGTGCGCATGGCCCAGCGCATCATGCGCGTGCACTTTCGCAACCTCAAAACCGCCGTCATCGGCCCGGACATCTCCCACCGACGCAACCTGGTCAAGGGCCTGGTCCATGACCCACTGGTGCGCCAGGCAATCAGCGACGAGGCCGAACGCGAGAAGATCCCTTACGCCAAGGCAGAAGCCCAGGCCCTGCGTTACGGCAACGAGATCGCCTCGGACTACACCTATACGGCGATCCGCTTCCTCGAAGTGGTGCTCAGCTGGTTCTGGAACAAGATCTACGACGGCATCAAGGTCAACCACATCGAGCAGGTGCAAGGCATCGCGCCAGGGCACGAGGTGATCTACGTGCCATGCCACCGCAGCCATATCGACTACCTGCTGCTCTCGTACCTGTTGTTCCGCAACGGCCTCACGCCCCCGCACATCGCCGCCGGCATCAACCTCAACATGCCGGTGATCGGCGGCCTGCTGCGCCGTGGCGGCGCCTTCTTCATGCGCCGGACCTTCAAGGGCAACCCGCTGTACACGGCGGTATTCAACGAATACCTGCACACCTTGTTCACCAAGGGCTTCCCGGTGGAGTACTTCGTCGAAGGTGGGCGCTCGCGCACCGGGCGCATGCTGCAACCGCGCACCGGGATGCTGGCCATCACCTTGCGTAGCTTCCTGCGCTCCTCGCGCACACCGATCGTCTTCGTGCCGGTGTACATCGGCTATGAGCGCGTGCTCGAAGGCCGTACCTACCTGGGCGAGCTGCGCGGGGCGAGCAAGAAGAAAGAGTCGATCTTCGACATCTTCAAGGTCATCGGCGCACTCAAGCAGCGTTTTGGCCAGGTCTATGTCAATTTCGGCGAACCGATCCGCCTCAATGCCTTCCTCGACCAGCAGCAACCCGGTTGGCGCGAGCAAGCCCTGGGCCCGCAATTCCGCCCGGCCTGGCTGAACGAAACCACCACCCGCCTGGGCGAGACCGTGGCACGTCACCTGAACGAAGCGGCTGCGATCAATCCGGTCAACCTGGTGGCCCTGGCACTGCTGTCCACCAGCCGCCTGGCACTGGACGAACGCGCCCTGACCCGCGTGCTGAACCTGTACCTGGCCTTGCTGCGGCAGGTCCCCTACTCCCCTCACACCACCCTGCCGGAGGGTGACGGTCCGGCCTTGATCGAACATGTCAGGGGCATGGACCTGCTCTCGGAGCAAAAGGACGCCCTGGGCCGCATCCTCTACCTGGATGAAGCCAACGCAGTGTTGATGACCTACTACCGCAACAACATCCTGCACATCTTCGCCCTGCCGGCGTTGCTGGCGAGCTTCTTCCTGAGCAGCTCACGCATGAGCCGCGAACTGGTCGGCCAGTACGTCAAGGCGTTGTATCCGTACCTGCAGGCTGAACTGTTCCTGCGCTGGACACCCGAGCAATTGGACGAGGTCATCGACCAATGGCTCGACGCATTGGTAGCACAGGGTCTGCTGCGCTTCGAGAACGGCGTCTATCTGCGCCCGGCCCCAAGTTCGCGGCAGTTCGTCCTGTTGACCTTGCTGGCCCGGAGCATCACCCAGACGTTGCAACGCTTCTACATGGCCACGTCCCTGCTGCTCAACAGCGGCCAGAACACCCTGAGCGCCGAGGAGCTGGAAGACCTGTGCGTGATGATGGCCCAGCGCCTGTCGATCCTGCATGGCCTGAATGCCCCGGAGTTCTTCGACAAGACGCTGTTCCGCCATTTCATCCAGACCTTGATCGACCAGGATGTACTGCGCCCCGACGGTCAAGGCAAGCTGGGCTATCACGACAAGCTCGGCGAACTCGCCGAGGGCGTGGCCAAGCGCGTGTTGTCGGCGGAGCTGCGCTTGTCGATCCGCCAGGTAGCGCTGCACCGCGATGAGCCGGTGGAGGTAGCACCCGCCTGAGATAAGCCCGGACGCAGTAGCCCCAACGCTGAAGACTCCGGAAAAATCCGCTAAAGTCCCTGAGGTTGGCCAAAAGCCAACCCCAAGGACACCGGAGATTCCATGAAAAAACTCTTCATGCTGTGCGGCGTATCCCTGCTCGCAGCCTGCACCAGCAACACACCCTCCCACCAGGCCAGCCTGGATGGCGAAGTCTACTATCTGCAACGCATGGCTCTGCCACCGGCTGCCACCCTGAGCGTGAGTTTGCAAGACGTCTCGCTGATGGACGCCCCGGCGGTGACCTTGGCCAACCAGGCCGGCCCGGTGAAGGGCAATGTGCCGCTGCCGTTTCACCTCACCTACGACCCGACCCAGATCAAAGCCGGCCACCGCTACGCAGTCAGCGCACGCATCGAGCTGGACGGCAAGTTGCTGTTCATCAACACCGAACACCACGGCGTGAACCTCGACGGCAGCGATCCGCAGCCTGTGCGCATCAAGGTCGACCCGGTGCGCTGAGCCCGCCCTCTCCCAGCTATAAGGAAATACCCAGCATGATTCGCACCTCCCTGCGCTTCACCACCCTGTGCGCCGGCCTGCTGCTGTCGGCAAGCGCCCTGGCCCTGTCGCTCGGCGACCTGAGCCAGAAAGATGCCACCGGCGGCTTGAAGGACGCCCTGACCCAGGGCGCTCAGATCGCCGTCAAGCAACTGAGCACGCCTGGCGGCTTCAGCAACAACCCGGATGTGCGCATCGAATTGCCAGGCAACCTGGGCAAGGCCGCCAAGGCCATGAAGATGTTCGGCAAGGGTGAGCAGGTCGAAGCCCTGGAAAACAGCATGAACAAGGCGGCCGAAGCAGCGGTTCCGCAGGCCCAGGCGATTCTGGTCGATGCGGTCAAGAAGATGACCGTGACCGACGCCAAGGACATCCTCAACGGCGGCCAGGATTCGGCAACCCAGTACCTGAACAAGAGCAGCCGTGAAGAAATCCGCGCCAAGTTCCTGCCGATCGTCAAGCAAGCCACCGACAAGGTTGGCCTGGCGCAGCAGTACAACAACTTCGCCGGCCAAGCCGTGGCCCTAGGCGTGGTAGACGCCAAGAGCGCGAGCATCGAGAACTACGTGACCGAGAAAGCGCTCGATGGCCTGTTCGAGATGATCGGCAAGCAGGAGCAGAACATTCGCCAGAACCCAGCCCAGGCCGCGACCAGCCTGGCCAAGAAGGTGTTCGGCGCGCTTTGAAGCGCGCGGCTGCAAGCTGTAAGTTTCAAGCGGTAAGCCACAAGCAAGACGCGAGGCCTGCGTGGCTCGTCCCCCTTGTGGCTTGCCGCTTGCCGCTTGCCGCTCCCAGCTAGCCGCTTTTCCTCACTCTGAACCACGCCGCATACAGCGCTGGCAGGAACAACAGCGTCAGCACGGTCGCTACGATCAACCCGCCCATGATGGCCACCGCCATCGGCCCGTAGAACACGCTGCGCGACAGCGGGATCATTGCCAATACCGCCGCCAGGGCGGTGAGCACGATCGGTCGGAAGCGCCGCACCGTAGCTTCGATGATCGCCTGCCAGCGATCCAGCCCCGCCGCGATGTCCTGTTCGATCTGGTCGACCAGGATCACCGAGTTACGCATGATCATCCCCGCCAGTGCGATGGTGCCGAGCATGGCGACAAACCCAAAAGGCTGCCGGAACACCAACAGGAACAGCGTCACGCCGATCAGCCCCAAGGGCGCGGTGAGAAACACCATCACCGTGCGCGAAAAACTGCGCAACTGCACCATCAGCAACGTCAGCACCACCACGATGAACAGTGGCATGCCGGCGTTCACCGAACGCTGGCCGCGCTCGGCATCTTCCACGGCGCCACCGACTTCCAGCAGGTAACCCTCGGGCAAGGTATCGCGCACCGTTTGCAAGGTTGGCAGGATCTGCTTGACGAGCGTAGCCGGCTGCTCCTTGTCATAGATGTCGGCCCGCACGGTCACCGTGGGCAGGCGGTTGCGGTGCCAGATCACGCCTTCTTCGAAGCCGTACTCCAAGGTCGCCACCTGGGACAACGCCACGCTCTGGCCGTTGTCGGTGGGCAGCGCGAGGCTGCCGAGGTTGCCCAGCTCACGGCGTTCCTGGCCGGTGCCGCGTAGCAGGATCTCGATCAGTTCGTTGTCTTCGCGGTACTGGCTGACCGTGGTGCCGGTCAGCGAGCTTTGCAGGAAGCTCGACAGATGCGCGGTGCTTACGCCCAAGGCCCGGGCGCGGTCCTGGTCGATCTCCAGGAACACCGCCTTGCTCGGCTCCTCCCAATCGAGGTGCACGTTCACCACATGGGGGTTCTCGCGCACCTTGACCGCTACCTCCCGCGCCAGGGCACGAACCTTCTCGATATGCTCGCCCGTCACCCGGAACTGCACCGGATAGCCCACCGGCGGACCGTTCTCCAAACGGGTGACCCGTCCACGCAGCTCGGGGAATTGCGCATCCAGCGTGGCGATCAACCAGCTGCGCAGGGCTTCACGATCCTCCAGGCTCTTGGCCAGTACCACGAACTGGGCAAAGCTCGCCGCCGGCAATTGCTGGTCCAACGGCAGGTAGAAACGCGGCGACCCCGTGCCGACATAGGCCACATAGTTGGCGATGCCATCCTGCTGCTTGAGCAGTGCCTCCAGGCGCTTGACCTGCTCGGTTGTATTGGCCAGCGATGCGCCTTCGGTGAGTTTGAGGTCGACCATCAGTTCGGGCCGGCCCGAGGCCGGGAAGAACTGCTGGGGCACGAAGCGGAACAGCAGGATGCTGCCAACGAAAGCCGCGACCGTCAGCACGATCACTGTCTTGCGCCGGCGTACGCACCACTCCACGACGCGGCGCACACGCTGGTAGAACGGCGTGCCATACGGATCCGGACCGTGCGCGCCCTCGGCGTGACGCTTGGCCAGGTCTGGCAGCAGGCGGTCGCCCAGGTAAGGCACGAAGACCACCGCGGCCACCCAGGACGTCAGCAAGGCAATGGTCACCACCTGGAAGATAGAACGTGTGTATTCGCCAGTACTGGAGGCCGCCGTGGCGATCGGCAGGAAGCCCGCCGCCGTGATCAAGGTGCCAGTGAGCATCGGGAATGCCGTGCTGGACCAGGCATAGCTCGCCGCCTTGAGCCGGTCGAACCCCTGCTCCATCTTGATCGCCATCATCTCCACGGCAATGATGGCGTCATCCACCAGCAGCCCAAGCGCCAGCACCAGTGCGCCAAGAGAGATCTTGTGCAGGCCGATACCGAAGTAATGCATCGTGGCGAAGGTCATGGCCAACACCAGTGGAATGGCCAGGGCCACCACCAGGCCGGTGCGAAGGCCCAGGGAGAAAAAACTCACCAGCAGCACGATGGCCAGGGCTTCGACCAGGACCTGGACGAACTCCCCTACCCCTGCCTTCACCGCAGCGGGCTGGTCCGAAACCTTGCGCAACTCCATGCCCGCCGGCAGGTTGCGCGCCAGACGGGCGAACTCGCCTTCCAGGGCCTTGCCCAGCACCAGGATGTCGCCACCGTCCTTCATCGAGACCGCCAGGCCGATTGCGTCCTCGCCCATGAAGCGCATGCGTGGCGCAGGTGGGTCGTTGAAGCCGCGATGGACCTCGGCCACATCCCCGATACGGAAGGTGCGATCACCTACGCGGATCGGGAACTGGCGAATCTGCTCGACGCTGTCGAAACGTCCGCTGACACGCAACTGCAAACGCTCGCTGGGGGTCTCGAAGAAACCTGCGGTGCTCACCGCGTTCTGCTCGCTCAGCGCCTGCTGCACCGCCTGCAACGGCACGCCGAGGGTGGCCAGCTTGAGGTTCGAGAGCTCGATCCAGATTTTTTCGTCCTGCAGGCCGATCAGCTCGACCTTGCCCACGTCCTTGACCCGCTGCAGTTGGATCTGGATACGGTCGGCGTAGTCCTTGAGCACGGCGTAATCGAACCCGGGACCTGTCAGTGCATAGATGTTGCCAAAAGTCGTGCCGAACTCATCGTTGAAGAACGGCCCCTGAATCTCGGGCGGCAAGGTATGGCGAATGTCCGCGACCTTCTTGCGGATCTGGTACCACAGCTCGGGGATGGCATCGGAGTGCATGGAGTCCCGGGCCATGAACGTCACCTGGGACTCGCCTGGACGCGAGAACGACACGATCCGCTCGTACTCGCCGGTTTCCATCAGTTTCTTTTCGATGCGCTCGGTGACCTGCCGGGAGACCTCCTCGGCGGTAGCACCCGGCCATATCGTGCGAATGACCATGGCCTTGAAGGTGAACGGTGGATCCTCGCTTTGCCCCAGCTTTGTGTAGGACATCGCGCCAATCGCGCCCAGGAGGATCATCAAGAACAGCACGATCTGCCGGTTGCGCAAGGCCCAGGCGGAAAGGTTGAAACCCATCGGGAATTACTCCTTGGTCGCCAGGTTCACATCACGGTTGGAACGGTCCACGGGCCGGACCTGCTGGCCCTCGCGCAACACATGGCCACCTGCGGCCACTACCCAGTCATCCGCCTTCAGCCCTTCGAGCACCGGCACGCTGTCATCGCCATAAGGGCCCAGGCGCACTACCGCGCGTTCGAGGCGGTTGTCCTTGCCGATGCGCCAGACGTAGGCCTGCCCCTGTTCGGCCGTAACCGCCGAAAGCGGCACCGACAGCGGCGCGCGTTCAGCGTGGGCAATGAACACTCGCGCGCTTTGCCCCAGCTCGGCCGGCGTGCTGGAGGTGGTGAAGGCAATCCGCGCAGCGAAGGTACGCGAGCGAGGATCGGCCGCCGGAGACAGCTCACGGATGCGCCCCGGATAACGCGCGTTCGGGTGCGACCACAGCTCCACACTCACCGTTTGCCCCACGCCAAAGCGGGCGAATTGCTGCTCCGGCAGGCCGATGAGCACTTCTCGCTCACCATCGGCGGCCAGGGTGAACACGGTCTGCCCTGGCGCCACAACCTGACCCACCTCGACCTGACGCTTGGCGATCACGCCTGCTTGAGGTGCTCGGAGCACGGCGTACTCCGCCTGGTTGCCGGCCACGTCGAATTCCGCCTTGGCCTGCTTGAGACGCGCCTGGCCTGCGCGATAGAGGTTCTCGGCGTTGTCGTACTGGGAACGGCTGACCATCTGCCGCTCCAGCAGCTTCTGGTAGCGATCGCGCTCAGCCCGCACCAGGGCCAAGTTGGCTTCGGCGGCAGCGAGCTGGGCGCGGTTGGCCTCCAGTTGCAGACGGACATCCTGTGGGTCGAGCTCGGCCAGCGGCTGGTCGGCCTTGACCCGCTGCCCCTCCTCCACCAGGCGCTTGCTCACCTTGCCGCCAATGCGAAAGGCCAGCTCAGGCTCGAAGCGAGCCCGCACCTCGCCGGGATAACTGTCGGCCGAAGCACCCGTTGGCTGGGGCTGGACCACCAACGCCGGGCGCGGCACAGCAGGGGCCGCGGCCTCCTGACCGCAAGCGACCAGCAGCAACGCCAAGGTGGCGGGTAAAACGATGGGCACGGCATGACGCAACATGATGGATGTCCTTTCGCGAGGAGCGCCTCGAATATTTATACTGGCGAGTATATTAAGTCAGGACACCAGGGTCGGGAAGCGGGTAACACAGAGAAAAACGTATTAACCATCCACGCCTTTAGCAGCCGGATGCGCTGCGACCCGTTAAGATGGGGGACTTTTCATCATGATGCGGATTCCCATGTCCAACGACGCACCCACTGGCCCTGGCCGGCCCAAGGACCTGGCCAAGCGCGAGGCCATCCTCGAAGCCGCCAAGACCTTGTTCCTGAGTCTTGGCTATGCGAACACCAGCATGGATGCGGTCGCTGCGGCGGCAGGTGTTTCAAAACTCACGGTCTACAGCCATTTCAACGACAAGCAGACGCTGTTTGGTTCGGCCGTCATGGCGACGTGTCAGACCCAACTGCCTGACCTTATCTTCGAGCTGCCCGAAGGCGTTCCGCTGGAACAGGTGCTGCTGAATATTGCCCGGGGGTTTCAGGCGTTGATCAGCAGTGACGAGTCGGTCAAGTTGAGCCGGTTGATCATTGCCTTGGGGAACCAGGACCCTGGCTTTGGCGAGTACTTCTGGGAGGCGGGGCCCAAGCGGGTGCTGGCCGGGATGGAAGCGCTGCTGGCCAGTGTCGCGCAGCGGGGGTTGCTGGCGATCGACAATCCCTTGCGGGCGGCTGAGCATTTCTTCTGCTTGGTGAAGGGGGCGCCGGATTATCGGCTGCTGCTGGGGTGTGCGCCGGCGTTGACGGTGGAGGAGGCGGAGGTGCATGTGCGGGAGGTGGTTGGGTTGTTCATGCGGGGGTACCGGGTTTAAGGGCTTGGGCTTTGAGGCTGTGTGAATATCCGGTGTTTGTGGGGGCGCCACCGGCGCTTTTCGCCTTTACGGCGACCTACTTTTGCTCTTGGGCAAAAGTAGGCAAAAACCGCTGCCTCCCACATCCGGCCCCTGCGCTGCGCTCCGGGGTTCCCTGCGCTCCGCTGCCTTTCGGGGCTTCGCGGCCTCCGGTTTGCTGCGCCAGCCTCCATCTCGCAACTTCGGCTACCGCCGAAGGGCGCTGCGCGCCTGCCCCTACAGACACCTCCACTCGGCCTTCTGAGGTCGCGATGGGTGGCGCCTGGACTATCGCGCATCAAAAGCAACAGCAACGGCAAACAAGCTGATTAATTTATTGTTTGTGCCGGTCTTTTCGCGGGTTTACCCGCGATGGGCGGAACATACCCCACAAAAACCCCTGAATGAAACAACGCCAACCCAGACGCCGCCCGTAACTTGCGCCCCATCAGCAGGCCGAGCGGAGGTGTCTGTAGGGGCAGGCGCGTAGCGCCCTTCGGCGGTAGCCGAAGTCGCGAGATGGAGGCTGGCGCAGCCAGCCGGAGGCCGCGAGGCCCCGTAAGACACCGCAGCGAGGGGACCCGGTGCGAAGCGCCGGGCCGGATGCAGGGGCGCGCGGCTTTTGGTTACTTTTGGCCAAGACCAAAAGTGACCCGCCGTAAGGGCGGAAAGGTGAATCAGCGTAGACAAATCAAACGGATAAGCCCACAAACCTCAAAACCACAACCCAGCCCCAGCCCCAGCCGCAGCCCCAAACCTAATCAAGCCTTGAGCGCCTTCTTGGGATAAATGTCATACCGACTCGATTTCCCCTCCAGACTGTGGCTCGGCTTGGGCCCATCGATAATGGGCGCCTTGCGTGGCCGCTTGACCACAACCCGGTGGGAAGCCAACGCCAACGCCGCCTCCAACAACGCCGGCGCATCCAGGTCATCACCGACCAAGGGCCGGAACACCCGCATTTCCTTCTTCACCAGCGCGCTCTTGTCCCGATGCGGGAACATCGGATCGAGATAGATCACCTGGGGTGGCTCGCCCTCCCAGGCGCGCATGCGCTCGATGGCGTTGCCGGTCAGCAGGTGCATGCGCTCGACGATCGCCCCCACCTCGTCATCCCCACGCGCCCGCGCCAGCCCATCCTCGAGCAAAGCGGCAATCAGCGGCTGGCGCTCGATCAGGGTCATCTGGCAGCCCAGGCTGGCCAGCACGAACGCATCCTTGCCCAAGCCTGCAGTGGCATCGAGCACCTGGGGGCGGACGCCTTGGGCGATGCCGACGGCCTTGGCGATCATCTGTCCGTTACCCCCGCCATAGAGCCGTCGATGCGCCGCCTGTCCTTCGACGAAGTCCACCCGCACCGGTCCCGGCGCCTGCGGCCCTAGCTGCTGGATCTGCAACCCATCAGGCCCGACCTGCACGGCAAACCCCGCCTCGTCATCCACCAGCGGCACACCCAGGCGCTCGGCCCACACTTGTGCCTGGGCCTGGAACTCAGCCGACAACGCCTCGACCCTGATACCCATGCCCTGCTCTAGCTCCACCATCGGTTCGCGCACTCGAAAAAATTAATGAAATCCCGGCCACCGCCGATACACGCAGTATCCGCTATTCTGCCAGAGCACAACGCGCGCGACTGCCATGTCAGAAACCCTTCCCATCGGCTTGACCTACCTGTCGCCTGTCGGCAACTACGGTCGACAGAACACCCAGGCACTCGGGGGCGTAAGCCACCTGTGGCAGGATTTCTTCGCCCGCGCGTTGGCCGAGCAGCAAGGGACAGAAGCGGACCCGGTCAGCCAAGCCATCGCCAAGCAGGTCGACAAGGAAAGCGGTGAACCACTGGGCGGTGTGCGCACCCTGGCGCAGATCCATGTCCAGCGTAGCTGCGATGTCCACGACACCGAGGTCAAGCCGCCCGAGCCGCTGTTCCTGCCAAAGGCCGAATTCGAGACCGAATTGCTGGAAAACGCACCCGAGCCGTTCAGCACCGCCGAACTGATCGAACAACAGCGCCAGCTCGACTTGAGCAACAGTTGGTTGCGCCCAGTGGTCATGAGTCAGGGCCATCCGCTTCCCGAGCCTGGCCCGGCGCCGTCGCCGCGGGCGTTGTTCCTGCCCATCGCCGAGTTCGAAACGGATCTGTTGGAAAACGCCCCCGAGCCCTACGACGAACCCACCTTGGCCAAACAGCAGAACGATCTGGAGTTCGACCTTCACTGGGCGCGCCCGGTAGTGCTGAACAACGTGCGCACGCACGCCTGAGCTCAGCGGCAGACCTGCCAGAGCCCCATGTCCAGGTGAAAGTGGTTGTGGTGCGCCGCGTTGTAGTCCGGCCCCAGCACCGTATTGAAACTGTTGCAGGCCGCGTCATGGACCTCCCGTAAAAACGCCGCCTTCTCCCCGCCCTTCTGCCAATCCCTCGCCAGCACGATGCGTTGTCCATCCTTGAGGCGAAAACCCGTGATATCCAATGCATTGGCGCTGGCATGCTGGCTGAGCCGACCTTGTTTACGGTGGTACACATTTCGGCAGGCAAAGCTGCCCAAGTGCTCGACCTGGGCCACGGGCTGGCCAAAAATTCGTTGCGCCGCGGGCTGCAGTCCATGCTTTTCGAACAACGCGTAGGCCACCGCCAATGGGCAAGACGCCAGGAAGCTGCTGCTAAGGCGCGCTTCGCCAGTTTCGATTCGCCACACGTTGCGCAGCGGGCAATTGGCCGTGGGCGCGCTGTCGGCCTGTGGCCGGTAGCGCAAGGCCGATGTCTGCAAAGCCTGCAGGCACAAACGTGGGTTCTCGCGCAGGCGCGCGAGCTTGTAGGGCGTCAGGAAGTTGGGCGGCTGGCGCACGTCCAGCACCGCCCAGGGGTTCCAGGCGGCAGGTGGTCGCCAGCCCAGATGCCACGCCAGGGCCGCCATTGCCATCAGGCCGACAACCAGCAGCGTGGCAACACGCACGGGCGCCTCAGCGACGGAACAGGTCGTTGAGCTCGGCAAACGGCAGGGCCTGCGCGCTGTAGCCGAACGAGCCCTGATCACGGATCTCCAGCGCCGCCCGCTGCAACGCTCCCAGCGCGGCGCGTGCGAGCGAGGAGCCTACGCTGATGCGCTTCACCCCCAGGTCCTGCAACTGGTTCACGCTAAGCGGCACACCAGCCAGCCCCATCAGCACGTTGACAGGCTTGGGCGCGACCGCCTGCACCACGGCGCGGATTTCTTCGACGTCGCGCAGGCCTGGGGCATAAAGCACATCGGCACCCGCCTCGGCATAGGCTTGCAGGCGCCGGATGGTGTCATCCAGGTCCAGGCGCCCGTGCAGCAGGTTCTCCGCGCGGGCGCAGAGGGTGAAGGGAAACGGCAGCGCACGAGCAGCCTGCACGGCGGCGCGCACCCGCTCCACCGACAAACCGAAGTCGTAGATAGGGTCGTCGCAGCGACCGCTGGCGTCTTCGATCGAGCCGCCCACCAGCCCTACCTCGGCCGCGCGCCGGATCGTCTCGGCACAATCCTGTGGCAGGTCACCGAAGCCGTTTTCCAGATCGGCGGCCACAGGTAACGGAGTCGCATCGACGATCGACCGGGCGTTACTCAGGGTTTCCTCCAGACTCAAGGCGCCTTCGGCATCCGGCCGCCCCAGGCTGAACGCCAAACCTGCACTGGTGGTGGCCAGGGCCTCGAAGCCGAGGCTTGCCAGCAGGCGGGCAGAACCTGCGTCCCAGGGGTTGGGAATGACGAAAGCGCCCTCACGCTCATGCATGGCCTTGAAGGCTTCGGCTCGCAGGGTTTGCACATCCATGGTCTCAACCTCGGCAGATAGTCAGGAGTCGTCAGAGTAGTCCCAGTTGTTCGACCTCGGGCGCACGCGGCAATTCCGGCAAAGGGTCAAGACCCGGCAAACGCGCCATCAGACGCTCATGAAAACGCAGGGCCAGGGCTGCGGCCTGCAGGTTGTCGGCGGTATGCAAAAAGACATAGGGACTGCGCCCTTCTTCGATCCAGGCGCCAACCTTTTCCACCCAGGGCGTGAGAAAGCTCTCGTTGGCCTCCAGCACCGGATGCCCGATGAATCGCACCTGAGGGTGCTGGCTGAATGCAGCCGGACGTGGCGGGACCCGTGGTTTCTTGGACTGTGCATGCAATACACCCGGCTCGCGCGAGGTGCAACTGAACAGCGCCCGTGGGTCCAGGCAGATGCGCTCGACACCCCGCTCGTGCAACAGCCGGTTGAGCTGGCGCTCCTCTTCGCCCCGGGCGAAAAACGCCTCGTTGCGCACCTCGACCGCCACCGGCACGCCGATTAGGTCGAGAAAATGACACAGCTCGCCAAGCCGCGAAGGGCCGAACTGGGCCGATAGCTGCAACCAGTACGGCGAAACCCGCTCGCCCAACGGCGCCATCAGCCGGGTGAATGCAAGCGCGGACTCCAGATGCTCACGCAGGTCCCCGTCATGGGTCACATCACCCGGAAACTTGGCGGTGAAGCGAAAATGCGTGGGCATGACCTGCGCCCAACGCTCCACCGTGGCAGGCGCGGGACGAGCATAGAAGGTCGTGTTGCCTTCGACGGCATTGAACACCCGGCTGTACAGGCCGAGAAATTCAGCAGGACGGGCGTCGGCGGGATAGAGGTAGTCGCGCCAGGCGTTTTCGCTCCAGGACGGACAACCGAGAAAGTAAGGCAGGGGCGATGGATTCATCCATCAAATGTACAGGTCCAACCCCAGCACTTCCATCTCCCAGTCGGTGAAACCGGCGGTGGCCAAGTAGCTGGCCAGAGCGGTAGCGGTGCGTCGATCACGGGCACGAGGAAAGATCATGTCTTGCTGGCGGGCTGGCAGACCACCGGAACGGCGGTTGGTGCGGGGCTCCTGAGGGGCTTCGACGTCCTCGACCAGTTCGGCATCGTCGATGTTCTCGTCGCGCACCGGTGCCTTACGCGGGGTGCGCTTGATCGGATAGGACTGGGAGGAGAAACCATCGATACGCATGGACAAGGCACTCAGGATCAATGATGGCAATTTAGCAGCATCAGAGATCCCTCGCTAATGCCCAATTGATAACTGGACCACAGTTCGCACAAAAGGTTGCGACGTCGCTGCGCCGACTGACGAGAGGCTCAGCGCGCCTTGGGTGTCGCTACGTTGTCGCGCAGGTACACAGGTTGCGCCTGCTCGGCCGGGATGGCCTCGCCGCGTGCCCAAGCGAAGCGGGCCAGCTCGAGGATGTCCAGGGCGTTGGGCAGCGAGCTGGCATCGCTTGCGCTCACCGGCACGGCCAGCCGTTCGCCATAACCCCATCCGGTGCCGGCGCCGAACCACTCGCCGGTGCAGGCCTCCGGTAGCTGCACACGTTCTGGCGGCAACACCGCCTCGCGCCCTACCAGGCGCATCTCGCCGTCATGGGCTTGATAGCAGCCCCAGTACACCTCGTCCATACGGGCATCAATGGCGGCGGCGACCTGCTGCACCCCGCGCTCACGCAGCGCACCCTGGGCCAGCGCCGCCAGGTTGGAGACCGGCAGCACCGGGCGCTCGAGAGCGAAGGCCAGGCCCTGGACCACACCGATGGCGATCCGCACCCCGGTGAACGCCCCGGGGCCACGACCGAAAGCAATGGCATCCACGTCGCTGAGCGCCACGCCTGACTCGGCCAGCAACTGCTTGATCATCGGCAGCAGCTTTTGCGCGTGCATGCGCGGGATCACCTCGTAATGGCTGGTCACCTTGCCGTCATGCAGCAGAGCGACGGAACAGGCTTCGGTAGCGGTATCCAGGGCCAGCAGGGTGGTCATCGAACGAGGTATCCAGGCAACGGGGAAAAGAGCGGCAGTATAAACGACAACGGCCCGCAAGCGGGCCGTCGTGACGCACGGAGATGGATCAGCTCAGGGCTGCCAGCACCTTGGCAGTGATCGCCTCGACCGAGCCGACACCTTCGATGTGGCTGTACTTCGGCTTGCCGTTGTTGGCGGCCGAGAGTTTCTGGTAGAAGTCAACCAGCGGCTTGGTCTGGCTGTGGTATACCGACAGGCGGTGACGCACGGTCTCTTCCTTGTCGTCGTCGCGCTGGATCAGGTCTTCGCCGGTGACATCGTCCTTGCCTTCCACTTTCGGCGGGTTGTGCTGAATGTGGTAGGTACGGCCCGAAGCCAGGTGCACACGGCGGCCGGCCATGCGGCCGACAATCTCTTCGTCGTCAACGGCGATTTCGATCACGGCGTCGATGTCGACACCTGCGGCGACCATGGCCTCGGCCTGGGGAATGGTGCGCGGGAAGCCGTCGAACAGGCAGCCCTTGGCGCAATCCGGCTGGGCGATGCGCTCCTTGACCAGGCTGATGATCAGCTCGTCGGAAACCAGCTGGCCGGCATCCATGACTTTCTTGAGTTCAAGGCCCAGCGGGGTGCCGGCCTTGACGGCGGCACGCAGCATGTCACCGGTGGAGATCTGTGGAATACCGAACTTCTCGGTGATGAACTTTGCCTGAGTACCTTTACCGGCCCCGGGAGCTCCCAGCAGAATTACGCGCATCTTGTGCTCCTCATATTTTTCTATGTAAATCAACGGATTCGGCGCAGAAGGCCAAGTCCGAAAAATCGGGTGAGACCGAAAATCGGTCAAAAGGCTGCTCAAGATACACAGCGCCCAGCAACCAGACAAGCGTCCCAAAGTTGCAGGAAATCGCCACTTGGGCCCGTTTCACGGCGCGGTTGCGCCCGGCGCAACCTGCCAGCACAACCTCGGCCGAGGGGCCTGCGGCCCCCAGCCAAGGTCAGCCGCCGAACGCCTCAACCGGTATTGCGAAGACCTGCGGCGATACCTGCCACCGTGACCAGCAGGGCCTGCTCCAATGGGCTGTCCAGAGCGGCTTCCCGGCTCCGAGAGCGCGCCAGCAATTCGGCCTGCAGGCGATGCAGCGGGTCCAGATAGGTATTGCGCAGGCTGATGAACTCCAGGGTCTCGGGGCTGTGAGCCAGTAGCACCGATTGCCCGGTCAACCCCAGCACCACCTGGCACGACTGCGACAATAGGTCGCGCAGATGTGCCCCCAGGGAAAGCAAGTGCGGTTGCACCAGACGTTCGTCGTAGGCCTTGGCAATCTCGGCATCGGCTTTCGCCAGCACCATCTCCAGCATGTCGATTCGGGTGCGGAAGAACGGCCACTGTTCACGCATCTGTCCCAACAGCTCGCCCTGCCCACGCGCCAGGGCATTGCTCAGGGCCGTCTCCCAGCCCAGCCAGGCCGGCAGCATCAGGCGCGTCTGGGTCCAGCCGAAGATCCACGGAATAGCACGCAGGCTCTCGATGCCGCCGGCACGGCGCTTGGCCGGACGGCTGCCCAGCGGCAGGCGTCCGAGCTCCTGCTCCGGCGTGGACTGGCGGAAGTACTCGACGAAGTCGGGGTTTTCCCGCACCACGGCGCGATACGCCTTGACGCCGTCGGCAGCAAGCTGGTCCATCAGCTCGCGCCAGGCGGGCTGCGGGGGTGGCGGCGGCAACAGGGTCGCCTCGAGCACGGCGGCCAGATACAGGTTGAGGTTCTGCTCGGCGATGCCGGGCAGGCCGAACTTGAAGCGGATCATTTCGCCCTGCTCGGTGGTGCGGAACCGCCCGCCCACCGAGCCGGGTGGCTGCGACAGGATCGCCGCGTGGGCTGGCCCGCCGCCTCGGCCGACAGTGCCACCACGGCCATGGAACAACAGCAGCTCGACCTGATGCTCTCGACAGATGCGCACGAGGTTTTCCTGAGCCCGGTACTGGGCCCAGGCCGCCGCTGTGGTACCTGCGTCCTTGGCCGAGTCGGAATACCCGATCATCACCTCCTGCGGTCCATGCAAGCTGGCACGATAGCCCGGCAGGCCCAGCAGGCGCGCCATCACCGGCCCGGCGTTGTCCAGGTCGGCGAGGGTCTCGAACAGCGGCACCACGCGCATGGGCCGGGTCAGGCCGGCCTCCTTGAGCAGCAATTGCACAGCCAGCACATCGGATGCGGCCCCGGCCATGGAGATGACATAGGACCCCAGCGAAGCCGCCGGCGCGGCGGCAATCTCGCGGCAGGTGGCAAGCACTTCGGCAGTCTCGGCGTCGGGCTTGAAGTGCGCAGGCAACAACGGCCGGCGGTTTTTCAGTTCCGCCTGAAGGAACGCGATGCGCTGTTCCTCGTCCCAGTCGGCATAGCGCCCCAGGCCCAGGTAGTCGGTGATTTCGGTCAGCGCATCGCGGTGCCGGGCGGCATCCTGACGCACGTCCAGGCGCACCAGGAACAAGCCGAAGGTCACGGCCCGACGCAAGGTGTCGAGCAGCGGGCCGTCAGCGATGACACCCATGCCGCATTCATGCAGGGACTGATAGCACAGCTCAAGCGGCTCGATCAGCTCGCGGTTGCTGGTCAGCACATCGGCCCCAGGTGCCTGGGCGCTGCTCAGCGCCGCATGGGCCCAGGCACGGGTGGCGCGCAGGCGTTCGCGCACTTGCTTGAGCAACGCACGATAAGGCTCGGCACTGTCACCCACGCGCTCGCGCAGGGCATTGTTGGCCTGCTGCATCGACAGCTCGGCAGCCAGGTAGTCGATGTCACGCAGGAATAGGTCAGCCGCCATCCAGCGGGCCAGCAGCAGCACTTCGCGGGTCACCACCGCGGTGACATTGGGGTTGCCATCGCGATCGCCGCCCATCCAGGAGGCGAAACGGATCGGCGCGGATTCCAGCGGCAAGCGCAGACCAGTCGCTTCGAATAACGCGTGATCTACCTTGCGCAGGTGGTTGGGGATCGCCTGCCACAAGGAATGCTCGATCACCGCGAAGCCCCACTTGGCCTCGTCCACCGGCGTCGGCCGGGTGCGCCGGATTTCCTCGGTGTGCCAGGCCTCGGCGATCAGACGCCGTAAGCGCTCACGCACCTGTTGGCGCTCAGCAGGTGTCAGGTCACGGTGATCCTGCGCAGCCAACTGGCCGGCGATGGCATCGTATTTCTGGATCAGTGTACGGCGGGCCACTTCGGTGGGGTGGGCGGTGAGCACCAGCTGGATGTCCAGCTTGGCCAACTGCCTGGCGAGGGCATCGTCCGAATGACCGGCCTGCTTCAGCCGAGTCAGTAATTCCGGCAGCACGTGCGCTTCGAAAGGCTCGGGTTGGCCAACATCGCGACGGCGGATCAACTGGTACTGTTCGGCGATGTTCGCCAGGTTGAGAAACTGGTTGAAAGCCCGAGCCACCGGTAGCAGGTCGTCGTCGGCCAGATCGCCCAAGGTCGAACTCAGTTGCTCTGCAGCGCCACGGCGGTCGGCCTTGGCACTGTGGCGGATGTCTTCGATCTTCTGCAGGAACGCCTCGCCATGCTGCTGGCGAATGGTCTCGCCCAGCAGTTCACCCAACAGATGGACATCCTCACGCAAGCGTACATCGATATCGGTCATCGGCCTTCTCTCCGGCGCGGCTCACCGCGCATCCGCTCAGGAACATTGCCCAAGAGTGCCCATGGCAAGGCCGTACTGGCAAGCCGGTTCGGCACCGAGCAACTAAAGTGAATGCAAGGCATCCGAAGTCATGCCCACTTCAGGTTTCGAGCGAGGAGTTTTCCATGGACACCTTCAGGCACATGCTGGACAGCTGGGAATCCAAGGCCCGCGAGAGCTGCGAACGCGTCGAATACACCCTTACCCTGCACAAGCAGGACTTGGTCAAGATCAAGGCATTCGCGCAGGCCTACGGGCTGGACGAGGCCTTCGTCACGGAGAGCCTGTTGCAATCCGCCATCAAGGAGGCGGAAAAGGCCATCCCCTACGTCAAAGGCTCGCAGGTGATCCGTGTCGAGGAGGGCGAGGAGATCTACGCCGACATCGGCAAGACACCCGCCTACGTGCAGGCCGAACAGGCACTGTCGAAAAGTCTTTCGAGTTGACACTTGCCCCCGCGTTGGCGGGGCACGGGACTGCTGCCCCGCCTCGCCCCGTTCGCCTTGTCGCACAGTCTTGATTTGCCACCGATCCCCTTCCACGGTCCCTGCACGTCTGCACAGGCTCGGCATTTTTTTCTGAACTATCGGAAAAAAGCCCAAGTCACAGCCTGTAGCCATCACGCTAAAACCCTGCACACACGCCGTTGTGCACAGTTCGGCCGAAATGCGCGCAGATGACAGGGAAAAAGCGATGGACTGCTAAGGATACCGTCGTAAACAGGAGTGATCCCATGGAGCTGACCATCATGAAGACCCGCACACCTCACCCCTCCTCCACGCCGCTGCGCGGGCTCAAGCTCGCCGCGCTGGCGCTGGGCGGCAGCCTGCTGCTGGCCGGTTGTGCCGGAAAACCGCCCTCCGAGCAATACGCCGTCACCCAGTCCGCGGTCAATTCCGCGGTCAGCGCCGGTGGCACCGAGTTTGCCGCCGTGGAAATGAAGGCTGCCCAGGACAAGTTCAAGCAGGCCGAGATCGCCATGCATGACAAGCAGTACGACGAAGCCAAGCGCTTGGCTGAACAAGCCGAGTGGGATGCACGCGTGGCCGAGCGCAAGGCTCAGGCCGCCAAGGCGCAGAAGGCCCTGCAGGACAGCCGTGAAGGTGTCCAGGACCTTCGCGAGGAAGGCCTGCGCAGCGCCGAATGAGCGCTGCCCTGCCCCGTTTGAGCCTTCGTCATTGATCAAAGGATGAACACTATGCGCAATTACCTCATGATCCCCACCCTGCTGGCCCTGTGCGTAGGCCTTGCTGCCTGCGCCCATGATCCGAACCCCAATCTCGAGTCCGCCCGCACCAACTTCTCCAGCCTGCAAAGCGATCCGCAGGCCAGCAAGCTGGCGGCCCTCGAGACCAAGGACGCCCAGGACTGGCTGAACAAAGCCGACAAGGCATTCATGGAGCGCGAGGACGACAAGACAGTCGACCAGTTGGCCTACCTGACCAACCAGCGCGTGGAAGTGGCCAAACAGACCATCGCCCTGCGCTCGGCTGAAAACGAGTTGAAGAACGCCTCCGCACAACGCGCTCAGGCCCGCCTGGACGCCCGTGACGCACAGATCCGCAAGCTGCAGGAAAGCCTCAACGCCAAGCAGACTGATCGAGGCACCCTGGTGACCTTCGGGGATGTACTGTTCGACTTCAACAAGGCCGAGCTCAAGAGCAGCGCCTACCCCAACATCACCAAGCTGGCCCAGTTCCTCCAGGAAAACCCTGAGCGCAAGGTCATCGTCGAGGGATACACCGACAGCGTCGGCTCGGCGAGCTACAACCAAGGCCTGTCGGAACGACGCGCCAACAGCGTGCGCATGGCCCTGGTACGCGCAGGTGTCGACCCGGCACGCATCGTCGCCCAGGGTTACGGCAAGGAGTACCCAGTCGCCGACAATGGCAGCAACACTGGCCGCGCCCAGAACCGTCGGGTGGAGGTGACCATCTCCAATGACAACCAGCCGGTGCAGCCGCGTTCGGTAAGCCAGATCCAACAGTAAGGCTGGCGCAATGAAACAAAAAAGCCCCGCGATCGTCGCGGGGCTTTTCTTTGTCTGTCCTGGCTCTTCGCGGCTTTCGCCGCGAAGGCATCCAGAATGCAGGTCATTGCAGCTGTTGCGGGGTCTCCTGCCCCATACAGCGAATGGCACGCTTGCGGTTGTCCACCAGCACGCCAGTCAGGCCCTTCTGCTGGGTGTCGAACAGCACCAGCACGCCATCGACGCACTGCGCCACCTGGGGCGCCGGGTCGAGGGAGACTTTGTAGTCCTCGCCGGGGAGGGTCTTGAGCATGGTGTAGTCCTGCAGCAACAGGGCGTCCTCGGGCTTGGCGAAATGCAAGTAACCGTAATACCAAAGGGTCCCTACCGTCACGATGATGGTACCCACGGCGGTCAGGATCATCGGGATGGCGTTGCGTTCTTCACTCATTGCGCGTTCTTCTCATCAGGGTAATTGGGCACTTCGGCTAGTCGCCGAAGGCCATCGAAATGGCTGGGGTCGTCGAGGAAGCGCAGCATCACCTGGCGCCACGTCGGGTCGGCGAAGGTCTGCACATGCCCGCCTCGGGTCAGTTGCAGCACCCGAGGTGGCGGGGCGTGCTGGTACAGACGGATGCCGCTGTCCATGGGCACCAGGTCGTCGTCGATGCTGTGGAAAAACAGCTTGGGCGGGGTGTCCAGGCGCTCGATCGAGCGGATCGCGCTGTCGCCGTCCGGCACCAGCCAGGACAATGGCACCTGCAACGGCCAGGTCAGCCATGACGTACTCAGGGCAAAGCGCCCCACTTCCCGATAGCTGGCGGGTACACCGTCGAATACCAGCGCACTGAAGCGCTGACGTTGCTCAGGATGGGCCGCCAGGTAGTGAATGGCCATGGCGCCGCCGAGGCTCTGGCCCAGCAGCACCAAGGGCTTGCCTTGGACCTGCGAGGCGTTGTCCAGCCAATCCATGGCCGCCTCGATGTCTTGGTAAACCGCCGGCAGGCTCGGCTTGCCCTGGGAGAGGCCATAGCCGCGATAGTCGATCATCAGCACCTGGTAGCCCTGCTCCGGCAGCCAATAGCTGCCGCCCAGATGCCAGGCCAGGTTGCCGCCATTGCCATGCAGGTGCAATACCGTGCCCTTGACCTGGACCCCTGGCTTGACCGGCATCCACCAGCCGTGAAGACGCGTACCGTCGGCGGCGATGAGGGTCACGTCACGAAATTCGAGCTTCGCCTTCTGCGGGGTGAACGGCAGGCCCGGCTCCGGGAAGAACAACAAGCTGCTACACCCCGACAATCCCAGCACGAGCAAGCCCAGGATGAGGCGGCGACAGGCTTCAGAGAATGTTCGCGTAGTCGGCTTCAATACGATCCAGGCTCAGGTGGTTGAGGAAGTTGGAGAAGCACATCCACGCAGACAGGGCGTTGAGGTCGCGGAACTGTTCCGGCAGGTACTTGGGCGGCTCCACCAGGCCCTCCTCGACCAACTGACGCAAGGTGCGCATGTCTTCCAGGGTGGTCTTGCCGCAGAACAACAGCGGGATCTGCTCGAGCTTGCCTTTCTTCACGGCCAACTGAATGTAGTTGTAAACCATGATGAAACCCTTGAGATAGGACAAGTCCTTGGTAAATGGCAGTCCGTTGGGCACCGACCCGCGAAATACCCGGCTGGCATTGCTGTAGCTCTGGGCCATCTCGAAGCCCTGGCCGCGGAAGAACTCGTAGACCTGCAAGAAGTCCGCCCCCTCCTCCACCATGTGGATGGCCCGGGTGCGGTTGGTGAGCTTGCGCAGGCGGCTGGGGTAGGAGGCGAAAGCGATCACCTCCATGAGAATGGCCAACCCTTCCTGGGTCACGGTCGACGAAGGAGGCCCCTTCGCCAGGAACGTGCAGATCGGCTGGTTGAGGCCATTGAGCGTGGTGCCCACGTGCACCAGGCCTTCGTGGACCTCCAGTGCGCGCACGTCTCGGCTGTTGAACATCGCGTCGGCACGCACCTTGATGTAATCGGCACCGGCCGCAGCGTCGGCCACGATACCGTCGGACTCGAACACGCGGATGGTCTCCTCGGCCTCGCCGAAGACCTTGTTCAAGCGCCGCTGAAGGATCGCTACGGCTTCCTTGGCGGTAAGGTTCTTCGGCTCGTCCTTCAGGTCGCCCCGGCCGTCGATGTTGTTCAGATAATCGGACAGCATCAGGCCCAGGTCGGCCAGGGTCGGGTCGCCGGCATGGAAGGCGTCGGAAGCCGCGCCATACAGCTCCTGGGAAATCAGGCCGAAATCCTCGGTGCCACGGGCTTCGAGCATGCGCACCACCATGCGGTACTCCTTGCACATGCGCCGCATGATCTGCCCGACCGGGTTGAACTGACCGAGCTGGCGAGTGATGTCACGCTCGATGCTCTGGAACTCGGCCTTCACCGAGTTGGAATCGAACGACAGCGGTCGCCCCTGGTAATAGGCACGGTCCACGGCCGGGGGCTCCTTGCCCTTGGCCTTGAGAAAGCCGTTGCGGATATTGTCGTCCCACTTCACCGCATCGAGCACGCGGATGGGCGTCTGCGCCGCGACGATGCGGTCGGAGAGCGCGCGTATGGTCTGCTGGTACTCGTCCACCCCGGACTCCTTGTTGAATCAAGCTCGTGCTCGGCCCCTTCGCGGGCAGACCCGCTCCCACAGGTACAGCGTGAACGCCCGCGAAGAGGCCAGCCAAGCCAGCGATAGTGCGCTATTTGCCACTTCGCTGGAAGCGTGCCACCTCGACGAACAGGTCGGAGTTGGCCGGATCGTCCAGATAGGCCAGCACCCGCGCCGACGGGCTGTCGATCAGCACACCTTCGCCGTTGTCCTCCGGCACCTCGGTGCTGCGTCCGGTCAACTCCTTCTTCTTGACCGCCTGCTGCACTTGGTCGACATCGAGGTTGTAGAGCACAAGCTCCTTGCCATCGATGACCTCGAAGCCGCCGATCAGGAAGTTGCCGCCCAGGCGCTTGGGCACACCGGCCGACAGATACCAGCGATTGCCATGCTGGGACACGGTAAAGACATATTCTTCCGGCGCCTTGCCCTTGGCCGTGGCCACCGCTTTATAGGCATCCCCGCCCACACGGCTGATGCTGAGCTTGAGCGGCTCGCCCCAGGCGTCCTTGCTGCTCCACTTGCCAAGCAGAGCCTTGGGCGCTGCCTGGTTGCTGGGCAGAGGCTCATGGAAGGTCACCAGACATCCACCGAGCAGCAGGAATGACAAAGTCAACAACACCAGACGCCAGGCTTTCATCAGGTTCTCCTTGAAAAGATCGATCGCCCCTCGGGCCGGTCGTGGCCTAGGCCGATGCCAGCACCAGGTGCAGGTATCGGGTAAGGATAGCGAGCATCTGCCCATCGGCTTGCGCATTCGCATCCTTGAGCAGGCCCTGATATTCCATCTGCTCGATTATGGCCGTCAACATCTGAGCATCCTGCTCGGGCTGACGCGACCCCACCACCTGCAGCATTTGCCGTGCGCCGTGCAGGAGGATCTGCTCGTGGGCGCTGACCAGTTCAGCCAGACGCGGGCACAGCAAGGCCTCCTGGCGGAAGGCTTGCTCGGCCATGATGAAGTCACGCCGAGTGTGCAACTGACGGCTGACATAATCGGCCATCATGCGCGCCACCTCGTCCGCCAGGCGTGCCCGGGCCGCGGGGCTGCCGTCGCCCTGGGCGAGCAACTGGCGCAGCACCACTTCGGAACTGGCCCAGAGCTTGGCCATGTAGGCGGCGCTGCGCTCGACGTACTGAGCGAAGGTGTCGGTCAGCAGGTCTTCGATGTCCTTGAAGTAATAAGTGGTCGCCGACAGCGGAACGCCGGCCTCGGCGGCCACCGCTCGGTGACGTACACCGCGCACGCCGTCACGCACGATGATGCGCATTGCCGCGTCGAGAATTTGCTGCCGGCGCTGCTCGCTGCCTTGGCGGGCTGTCTTGCGCCCCTGGTATTGCACGCTTTCGGCGACGGCGCTTGCCACGCCTGCCGCGCCTTGTTGGGCCATTGCGGGAGTCACGATGAATACCTCGTTGAATCTCGGTGAGGGTCGATCCCCTCTGCTTTGAGTAAAGACGGTTGTAGCTTGTTGCGGCCCAATTACGATCAAGGCCACGCCTGATAGGTTCGGTGGTGCTTCAAAAACGACTCGGCACCTGCGCCGTGACCAATCAGTCACTTTCGAACCGCAGGCATGAAAAAGCCGCCCCGAAAGGCGGCTTGTTCAGGATGCTCAGGCCTGTGGACGCATGTGCGGGAACAGGATCACATCACGGATCGACGGCGAATTGGTCAGCAGCATGACCAGGCGGTCGATGCCGATGCCTTCACCTGCGGTAGGTGGCATGCCGTATTCCAGAGCGCGAACGAAGTCGGCATCGTAGTGCATGGCCTCGTCGTCACCGGCGTCCTTCTCGGCCACCTGGGCCAGGAAACGCTCAGCCTGGTCTTCGGCGTCATTGAGCTCGGAGTAGGCATTGGCAATCTCGCGGCCACCGATGAACAGCTCGAAGCGATCGGTGACGGCAGGGTTCTCGTCGTTGCGACGGGCCAGCGGCGACACTTCGAACGGGTACTCGGTGATGAAATGCGGCTGCTCCAGCTTGTGCTCGACCAGCTCTTCGAAAATCATCACCTGCAGCTTGCCCAGGCCTTCATGGCCGAGCACCTTGGCGCCGGCCTTCTTGGCGATCTCACGGGCGCGGTCGACGTCCTGCAGGTCGGCGGCGGTGAGCTCAGGGTTGTACTTGAGGATCGACTCGAACACCGACAGGCGGGCGAACGGCTCGCCGAAGTGGAACACCTTGTCGCCGTACGGCACATCGGTGGTGCCCAGAACCAGTTGCGCCAGCTCGCGGAACAGCTCTTCGGTGAGGTCCATGTTGTCGCGATAGTCGGCGTAGGCCTGGTAGAACTCGAGCATGGTGAACTCGGGGTTGTGCCGGGTCGAGACGCCTTCGTTACGGAAGTTGCGGTTGATCTCGAACACTTTCTCGAAGCCACCCACAACCAGCCGCTTGAGGTAAAGCTCCGGCGCGATACGCAGGAACATGGCCATGTCCAGGGCGTTGTGGTGGGTTTCGAACGGCTTCGCCGCCGCGCCACCTGGAATGGTCTGCAGCATCGGCGTCTCGACTTCGAGGAAGTCGCGTTCGATCAGGAACTTGCGGATGTGCGAGATGACCTGGGAACGGACACGGAAGGTGTGGCGGGTTTCCTCGTTGACCATCAGGTCGACATAGCGCTGGCGGTAGCGCTGCTCGGTGTCGGTCAGGCCGTGGTGCTTGTCCGGCAGCGGGCGCAGCGACTTGGTCAGCAGGCGCACGTTGGTCATCTCGACGTACAGGTCGCCCTTGCCCGAACGGGCCAGGGTACCTTCGGCACTGATGATGTCGCCCAGGTCCCAGGTCTTGACAGCGGCCAGGGTCTCTTCGGGCAGGGTCTTGCGGTTGACGTAGACCTGGATGCGACCAGTCATGTCCTGGATGACCATGAACGAGCCACGGTTGAGCATGATGCGACCGGCTACCTTGACCGGAATCGCGGCTGCTTCCAGCTCTTCCTTGGTCTTGTCCGCGTACTGCTTCTGCAGGTCGTTGCAGTAGCTGTCGCGACGGAAGTCGTTGGGGAAGGCGTTGCCCTTGGCACGCTCGGCGGCAAGTTTTTCCTTGCGCAGTGCGATCAGGGCGTTTTCTTCCTGTTGCAGGTCTTGCGATTCGGTCTTGAGGTCGCTCATGTCGTCATTGTTTCCATCAGGTGTTCGTTGCCCCTGTCGGGCAGGGCACGCGATACGGGCCGGGCCTCGTATCGCGGCGGTCGTGTACGGTTTACAGCCCCTGCTTGAGGCTCGCTTCCAGGTACTGGTCGAGGTCGCCGTCCAGGACCTTCTGGCAGTCGCTGCGCTCGACGCCGGTACGCAGGTCCTTGATGCGCGAGTCATCGAGCACGTAGGAGCGGATCTGGTGACCCCAGCCGATGTCCGACTTGCTGTCTTCCAGAGCTTGGGAGGCGGCATTGCGCTTTTGCATCTCCAGCTCGTACAACTTGGCCCGCAGCATCTTCATGGCGGTGTCCTTGTTGGCGTGCTGGGAACGTTCGTTCTGGCAGGCCACCACGGTGTTGGTCGGCACGTGGGTGATACGGACCGCCGAATCGGTAGTGTTCACGTGCTGACCACCTGCACCGGAGGAGCGGTAGGTGTCGATGCGAAGGTCGGCCGGGTTGATCTCGATCTCGACCTTGTCGTCGATCTCGGGCGAGACGAACACCGCCGAGAACGAGGTGTGGCGACGGGCTCCGGAGTCGAACGGGCTCTTGCGCACCAGGCGGTGCACACCGATCTCGGTACGCAGCCAGCCGAACGCGTATTCGCCCTTGATGTGTACGGTCGCGCCTTTGATGCCGGCGACTTCACCCTCGGAGAGCTCGATGATGGTGGCATCGAAACCACGCTTGTCGGCCCAGCGCAGGTACATGCGCAGCAGGATATTGGCCCAGTCCTGCGCCTCGGTGCCACCGGAACCGGCCTGGATGTCCAGGTAGGCGTTGTTCATGTCCATCTCGCCGCTGAACATACGACGGAACTCAAGCTGGGCCAGGTTTTCTTCCAGGCCTTGCAGCTCGGTCACAACGTCGTTGACGGCGCCTTCGTCGTTTTCCTCGACGGCCATGTCGAGCAGGTCCTTGCAGTCGGACAGGCCATTGGACAGTTTGTCCAGGGTCTCGACGACCTGCGCCAGCATGGCGCGCTCACGGCCCAAGCCCTGAGCGTACTCGGGCTTGTTCCAGACGGCAGGGTCTTCCAGTTCGCGATTGACTTCGATCAGGCGATCAGCTTTTTGATCGTAGTCAAAGATACCCCCGAATGGACTGGGAGCGTTCGGTGAGGTCCTTGATGGTGTTCAGGATCGGTTGGATTTCCATGGGCGGGCTACTCGTGCGAATTCGGTGAAAAGCCCGCGAGTATAACGCAGTCCTCGCCCCGACGGCAGACCCGCCGGGCGGTAACCGCGAGGGCCGCCGCTAATGGTGTGGACGCTGGCGGCAGACCCTAAGAGCGTCAGGCAACGCCCACCTGATTGCGACCATTGTTCTTGGCCAGATACAGCCCCTTGTCCGCAGCCGAGATCAGCTGCCGGCTGTGGCTGCCAACGCTTGGCGTGAGGGTCGCAAGGCCTATGCTCACTGTCAGGCGCGCGTCTGCCTCGGGCGCGGTATGGGGGATGTTCAGACCCAGGACGGTCTGGCGCAGTTTCTCGGCGATCAGCCGCGCACCGCCGGGCGAGGTATTGGGCAGCACCAAGGAGAACTCCTCGCCCCCATAGCGCGCCGGCAAGTCGGTGGGACGCGAGCAGGAACCGCGGATGGCCTCGGCGACCTGGCGCAGGGCCTCGTCGCCGGCCAAATGGCCGAAGCTGTCGTTGTAGGCCTTGAAGTAGTCGACGTCGATCATCAGCAGCGACAACTGTTGTTGCTCGCGTATCGCCCGTCGCCATTCAAGCTCCAGGTACTCGTCGAAATGGCGCCGATTGGACAGCCCGGTGAGGCCATCGGAGTTCATCAACCGCTGCAGCATCAGGTTGGTGTCGAGCAACTGCTGCTGGCTGACCCGCAGCGCGCGATAGGCTTCATCACGTTGCAGCAGGGTCAGGTAGGAGCGGGAGTGGTAGCGGATCCGCGCCACCAGCTCGATGGTGTCCGGCAGCTTGACCAGGTAGTCGTTGGCCCCGGCGGCGAAGGCCGCGCTCTTGACCAGCGGGTCCTCCTTGGTCGACAGGACGATGATCGGAATATCCTGGGTGGCCGGGTTGTTGCGGTATTCGCGCACCAACGTCAGGCCGTCCAGCCCCGGCATGATCAGGTCCTGGAGGATCACCGTAGGTTTGATCCGCATGGCCTGGGCCACCGCCTGGTGGGGATCGGCGCAGAAATGGAAGTCGATGTTCTCCTCGTGGGCCAGCCCACGGCGCACCGCCTCGCCGATCATCGCCTGATCGTCGACCAGCAGGACCATCGCCGCACTTTCGTTGATGGTCGTGAAACCTTCGATCGGTAGATCATTCATGCCTATTCACCAGGTCACTGCCGGCCAGGCGGCGTGACTCAATACATATCGTCATTTCGAAAAGATTTCCATCAGTCGGCCCGCGATGCGTTCCAGCGGCCGTATCTCCACGGCAGCCTCGATCGCCGCAGCCGCCTTGGGCATGCCGTAGACCGCCGAACTCTGCTGGTCCTGGGCGATGGTGAGGAAACCACGCTGGCGCATCTGTTTCAGACCCTGGGCGCCGTCGCGGCCCATGCCGGTGAGCAAGACGCCCACGGCATCGCCCGTCCAGAAACGCGCCACACTCTCGAAGAACACGTTGATCGAGGGGCGGTAGATTTCACCGACAGGCTCGGCCGTATAGCTAAGCTGGCCGCCCTGCAGCAGGCGGATGTGATGATTGGTGCCGGCCAGCAGCACTTGCCCTGGCTGGGGTGGCTCGCCCTCTCGCGCCAGGCGCACCGGCAAGCCCGAGACCCCGCTGAGCCATTCGGCCATGCCACTGGCGAATACCTGATCAACGTGCTGCACCAGCACGATCGACGCGGGAAACTCGCGCGGCAAGCCTTTGAGCAGGACTTCCAGCGCTGCTGGACCGCCCGCCGAAGAGCCGATGGCCACCAGGCCACGACGCTGGGACGCCCCCACCAGTGGAGCGGACACAGCGCGGGGCGCCGCGGAGCGTTGCTGGCCGATCAGCCAGCCTATATTGAGGATCTTGCGCAACAGCGGGGCTGCCGCTTCCCGTGCATCCCCCGCGCCCAGCGAAGGCGTATCCACCACGTCCAGGGCGCCATGGCCCATGGCTTCGAATACCCGATGCACATTCTGCTTGCGGTCGACCGTGACAATGACGATGGCACAGGGTGTTTCGGCCATGATCCGCCGGGTCGCCTCGACGCCATCCATCACCGGCATGATCAGGTCCATGAGAATCAGGTCAGGGGTGAACTCGGCGCACCGGGCCACGGCTTCGGCGCCATCGCTGGCCACCCAGACCACCTGGTGCTCGGGCTCGAAGGCCAAGGCCCGGCGCAGCGCCTCCACTGCCATGGGCATGTCGTTGACGATGGCGATCTTCATCCCTGGGCACCCCCGATCAACTCCACCACGGCGTCCAGCAACGCATCGTCATGGAAACTGGCTTTAGCCAAATAGTAGTCGGCACCGGCGTCCAGTCCACGTCGCCGGTCTTCTTCACGATCCTTGTAGGACACCACCATGACCGGCAGCGATTGCAGGCGCTGGTCTCGACGCACCAAGGTGACCAGTTCGATGCCGTCCATGCGCGGCATGTCGATATCGGTGATCAGCAGATCGAAATCATCGGCGCGCAGGGCATTCCAGCCATCCATGCCGTCCACCGCCACGGCCACGTCGTAGCCCTGGTTGCCCAATAGTTTGCGCTGCAGCTCACGGACGGTGAGCGAGTCGTCGACCACCAGGATGCGCTTGCGCACCATGGCGCGACCGCCCCGGGCACCGCGCTCGATGCGCTCCAGCCGGCCGGTGCTGAGCAGTTTCTCGACCGAGCGCAGCAAATCCTCGACGTCGATGATCAGCACCACCGAACCATCATCGAGCAAGGCCCCGGCGGAAATGTCCTGGACCTTGCCCAGGCGCGCATCCAGCGGCATCACTACCAGCACCCGCTCGCCGATCAACCGCTCCACAGCCACGCCGTACAGTTGGTCACGCTCACGAATCACCACCACGGGCAGGCTGCGCTCGTCATCCTGCCCGGTCGGACGGTTGAGCAACTGGCTGGCCGAGACCAGCCCGACATGCCGTCCTTCGTGCCAGAAGTGCTGGCGCCCTTCGATCTGCACGATGTCCTCGGCAGCCACCGCCAGGGTGCGCTCGATGTGCGCCAGCGGGAAGGCATAGGCTTCGCCCCCCACCTCTACCACCAGGCTGCGCACCACCGACAGCGTCAGCGGCACCTCCAGATGGAAGCAGCACCCCTGGCCGGACACCTGGGTCAGCTCGATCGAGCCACGCAGCTCGCGCACCATGTGTTGAACCGCATCAAGGCCGACGCCTCGGCCCGACACCTCGGTGACCTTGTCACGCATGCTGAAGCCAGGAAGGAACAGGAACGTGAGCAGCTCCGACTCGCTCATTTGCGCTACGGTCTCGGCCGGTGACAAAGCCCGTTCGACGATGCTACGCCGCAACCGATCAAGGTCGATGCCGGCGCCATCGTCGGTCAGTTCGAGGATCAGCAGGCCTGCTTGGTGCGAGGCGCGCAGGCGAATCGTGCCGTCGACGGGCTTGCCTGCCAGCAGGCGCCGCTCGGGCAGCTCGATACCGTGATCGACGGCGTTGCGCAGCAGATGGGTCAAGGGCGCTTCGAGCTTTTCCAGTACGTCACGGTCGACTTGGGTTTTCTCACCTTCGATCTGCAACTGCACCTGCTTGCCCAGCGATCGTCCAAGGTCGCGGACCATGCGGCTCTGACCGGTCAGGACATCGGCGAACGGCCGCATGCGGCAGGCCAGCGCGGTGTCGTAGAGATGCTGGGCGCGCTGGCTGGCCTGCCAGCCGAACTCGTCGATATCGGCAGCCTGTTGCTGCAGGATCTGCTGGGTTTCGCCCAGCAGGCGTTGAGTCTGGGCCAAGGCCTCGAGCACTTCGTGGCTCTGGCCGCTGCCTTCGAGCTGTTGCTTCAGGCCATCGAGGGCCCGCATGCCCTGGCCATGCATGCGCTTGAGCCGCTGCAGGCTGGCCAGGTAGGGCTTGAGTCGCTGGGTTTCCACCAGCGACTTGCTGGAAAGGTCGAGCAGGCTGTTCAAACGATCGGCGGTGACCCTGAGCACCCGTTCGCCACCCTCGCCACCGCGCTTGCCGACCTTGCGAGGCAGGCTGGGCTCAGGCTCGGCCTCGGGCTCTGGCTCTGCCACCACCGGTTCGACCTGCGTGGTCTGCAGTGGTGCAGGTTCGACAGGTGCGGCAGGCTCAGGCACGGGCGCTGCCGTGGGGTCGAGCAGATTAGCCATCTGCACCAGGAACGCCGGCACCGCGGCTTCGCCATCACGGTCATTGGGTGTTGCGATGCGCATCAACAGGTCAGTGCCGTGCAGCAAGGCATCGATATGCTCGGGGCGCAGTCGCAGGCGCCCTTCCTGGGCCGCCACCAGACAGTCTTCCATGACGTGGGCGACGCTGACACCGGCATCGATGCCAACGATCCGTGCAGCCCCTTTCAGGGAATGGGCCGCGCGCATGCAGGCTTCGAGCTGGTCGGCCTGGGTCGGGTTGCGCTCGAGCGCCATGAGCCCGGCACTGAGCACCTGGGTCTGGGCCTCGGCCTCCAGGCTGAACAGTTCGAGCAGCGAGGCGTCGCGCATTTGCTCAGGGGTCATGACAGGCTCCGCTTCACGGCCGACAGTACATGTTGTTCATCCAGCACCCGCACGCTGCGTCCACGCCATTGCAGTACCGCTGCGGTGAAGTGCGCAGCGTCCTGGCCATCGGCCAGGCGTGCCGGATCCAGGCGATGGATACCGTCGATCTCGTCCACCGCCATCACCACCGGGCCGCCCTCCGCGGCGAGGATCAGCATGCGCGGCATCACGCGCCCGGTACGCTCCTGGGCCGGCAACACCTCGACGCCCAGCAAGCCCGCCAGCGACAGGCAGGGCACCAGCGCGCCACGCACATTGGCCACGCCCTGCAATACCCCGGAGCGCTGGTGCGGCAGCGAATGCACCGACTGTAGCGGCGCGATTTCGGCCAGACAGGCACAGGCCAGCGCCAGCCACTCCTCGCCCAGGCGGAACAACAGCATCGAGCGCCCGACGCTGTCTTCGTCCGGCGGCGGCGCCTCGACCTGCTCGTCCTGCAACAGTGCATAGCGATCGAGCAGCCGCGTGGCCGCACTGGCGTAGACCTGGCAGTTGCGGCAATGAATGTGACGTTCGAGCAATGGGCACTGCTTGTCGCCGTGCACACCGATACGGTTCCAGCAATCGTCGATGAGCTCATCGTCCCGTGCGATCAGGTGCATGGTTTCACTCATCGTTCAGACTCCCGTCCCACACGTGCCGCCCGCTCCTGCATACGCCGCGCGCCCGCCTCGTCGCCCTGGGAGGCCAGCAATGCCGCCAAGTGCATCAAGGCCTCGGCATGTTGCGGCTCCAGGTACAGTGCCTTGCGATACTGGCTGATGGCCTCCTGGCTGTCGCCTTCGGTGTCGCTGAGCAGACCGAGCCAGTAGAACACCTGCGCTTTCGGCGCGAACTGCTGCAGGTAGCGCTGGCAGCTGGCGCGGGCCTGCGCGCTTTCACCGGCGTTGGCCTGACGGGCGATGGTGGCCAGCAGCTCGCTCTCACCTTGGGCGTGCGACGGCGAGCGCGGTGGCGACGAAAGAGGGCGCGACAGGCGCACCGGACGGCTGGCAGGCCGTGGGGCCTGGGGAGGCACGGAGGGGGGACGACTGATTGGTGCAACTTGCCCGACGGGTGCAGGCGCCGGGGCTGGCGCCTCCTGGCGCACATAGGCGAACGACTGGGGGATGCCCAATGGACGCATGCCCAGGCGGGCCAGCAGGCTGCCCTCGGCAGGGCCGATGAACAGCACGCCCTGGGCATGGGTCAGGTGCTTGAGCACTTCGAACACCCGGCGCTGGGTCGGGACGTCGAAGTAGATCAGCAAATTGCGGCAGAACACGAAGTCGTACAGCCCTTGCTGACTCTTGAGTGCAGGATCGAGCACGTTGCCGACTTGCAGATCGACCTGGCGTCTTACCCGCTCGTCCAATTGGTGGCCTTCGTCGGTTTCACTGAAATGCCGGTCGCGGAACGCCAGCTCGCTGCCCCGGAAAGAGTTGCGCCCATAGATGGCCTGTTTCGCGCGGGCAATGGAACTGGGGCTGATGTCCATGGCGTCGACACGAAATGCAGCCGGGTCCAGACCACCCTCGAGCAGCGCCATGGCGATCGAGTAGGGCTCCTCGCCCGTGGAGCATGGCAGGCTGAGGATTCGCAGCGGTCGCAGACCGGCAAGTTCGGCCAGACGCTTGTGGGCCAACCCCACCAGCGCGGTGAAAGATTCGGGATAGCGGAAGAACCAGGTTTCCGGGACGATCACCGCCTCGATCAGTGCCTGCTGCTCACTGGCCGATTGCTGCAGGCGCGACCAGTAATCGTCCAGGCCATCGGCCTGCACGGCAGCGCAGCGCTGGCGCAAGGCACGTTCGACCATGGGCGCGCCGACCGACTCGACGTCCAGGCCGATGCGCTCCTGCAGGAAACGGAAGAAGTGCTGTTCGATCATGCCGGCACCTGCCCTGGCGGCTCGGGGAACAGCAGATCGCGGACATCGTCCGGCAGCAAGTCGTCCACCTCGATCCGCTGCAGCAGCCCCCAGGCATCCTGGCGCACCGGTCCCAGGTATGGCGCATCGGCGTTGTCCAGGCCATAGGGCTGGAACTCATCGGGCCGGCATCGCAAGGTGTCGGTGGCCTGCTCCAGAATCAACCCCAGTTGCCGGTCGCCGCCATAGTGCACCAGCACAAGCCGGGTGCTGGTACGCAAGGGGGCCGGGGTGGCGAAGCTCAGCGCCGAGAGATCGATCACCGGTACCAAGGTGCCGCGATGGGCAAGGATACCGGCGACCCACGCAGGCGCCTGGGCGATGGGCTTGAGCGTGCGCCGTGGCAATACCTCGATCACCTCGCGCACGTCCAGGGCAAAGCGCTGCTCGCCGATGCAGAACTGCAGATACAGCGCTGCCTTGGCACCGTCGGCCTGCTCCTGATGGGGTTGCACGTCGTTCATCGCCGTCAGACTTTGAAGCGCGACACACCGCCGCGCAGCCCGGCAGCCACCTGGCTCAACTCGTCGATGGCGAAGCTCGCCTGGCGCAAGGACTCCACGGTCTGGGTGCTCGCATCGCTGAGCTGGGCCAGGGCCTGGTTGATTTGCTCGGCACCGGTGGCCTGGGCCTGCATGCCTTCGTTGACCATCAGCACCCGCGGCGCCAGTGCCTGGACCTGGTGGATGATCTGGGTGAGCTGTTCGCCCACCTGCTGGACCTCGAACATGCCCCGCCGCACTTCCTCGGAGAACTTGTCCATGCCCATGACCCCGGCCGAGACGGCGGACTGGATTTCCCGCACCATTTGCTCGATGTCGTAGGTTGCCACGGCAGTCTGGTCGGCCAGGCGACGCACCTCAGTGGCCACCACGGCGAAACCACGGCCGTACTCACCGGCCTTCTCCGCCTCGATGGCGGCATTGAGCGACAGCAGGTTGGTCTGGTCGGCCACCTTGACGATGGTCACGACCACTTGGTTGATGTTGCTGGCCTTCTCGTTGAGGATCGCCAGCTTGGCGTTGACCAGGTCGGCGGCGCCCATCACCTGGTGCATGGTCTCTTCCATGCGTGCCAGGCCCTGCTGGCCAGAGCCGGCAAGGACCGAGGCCTGGTCGGCGGCGGAGGTCACCTCGGTCATGGTACGGACCAGGTCACGGGAGGTAGCGGCGATCTCTCGCGAAGTGGCACCGATCTCGGTGGTGGTGGCGGCGGTTTCGGTGGCAGTCGCTTGTTGCTGCTTGGACGTGGCGGCGATTTCAGTGACCGAAGTGGTCACCTGCACCGACGAACGCTGGGCCTGGGCGACCAGGTCGGCCAGCGCCACGGCCATTTCGTTGAAGCCGGTCTCGATGCTACCGAACTCATCCTTGCGGGCCAGGCTCAGGCGCATGCTCAGGTCACCCGAACGCAGCTTGTCCAAGGCATGGACGATGCGCTGCACGGGCGCGGTGATGGCACGCAGCAATAGCAGACCGCAGATACCGGCAGCCAGGATTGCCAGCAGCAACGAGACGATCATGCTGCCCTTGGCCGTGGCTACGGCAGAGACGATGTCGTTGGTGGCCGCTTCGGCGGATTCGCGATTGCTTTCAATGACCCGGTTCAGGTGCTGGCGGCCGTTGATCCAGGCCGGGGTGAGGGATTCGTTGATCAGACGCTCGGCTTCGGCATAGCGCTTCTGCTGGTAGGCTTCGAGCACCTGGTCGACGAGCTTCATGTAGTCGGCTTCAAGCACCCTGAACGCATCGAGCGCGGCCTGATCGTCCGGATTATGGATCGTCGCCTGGTAGCTGGCCATCTCCTGTTTGAGGCGCTCATCGAAGCTCTTGAACTCGGCCAGGTCCGCCGGGGTGATTTCCCGGCGACCGGACAACCCCACCAACTGCTGGCTGGTGACGTAGCTGTCGACCCAGGCGCTGCGAAGCATCGAGCTGTAGTAGAAGCCAGGGATGCTGTCCGAGCCTACTGCCTCTTCACTGGCCTCGATCGCCACCAACCGCGAGTATGCGGCGACGATCATCAGCAGCATGATGGCGATGATCACGGCGAAACTTGCCAGGATCCGTTGGCGCAAGGTCCAGTTCTTCACGTTCAGCCCTCAGGAATTCATTACGAGCGGGGAAAAATCGCCAGAGTATAGCCTAGGCGCCCCGCCCGTTCGCGGCTGATTTTGCAGGCTGTGGAGGCGTCCCTTACCTGAGTGGAAGGACGCCCCGTGGCTTACCCCGCAGCGAGGCGGACCTGATCCTCGAGCGCCTGGCGCAGGCCAGGATCCAGACGCAACTGGCGGGCCAGTTCATCCAAATAAGCGCGTTCCATGAAGTTTTCCTGATCGACCATCATCACGCTGGCCAGGTACATTTCAGCCGCCATCTCGGGCGTCTGCGCGGCAGCGGCCACTTCGGCGGGGTCCAGCGGTTTGTTCAATTCGGCGTGCAGCCAATGCTGGAGCTCGCGGTCGCTGTCCAGGCGGACGAACTCACCTTCGATCAAGGCGCGCTCGCGCTCATCGATATGCCCGTCCGATTTGGCCGCCGCCACCAGGGCGCGCAGCACCGCCTGGCTGTGCTGCTCGGCCTGGGCCGCAGGCAGGCGATCGAGGGTACGAGGCTCGTGGGCCGCGGTCTGGCCCTGGCGCGCCTGCCAGTTGCCGTAGGCCTTGTACGCCAGTACACCAAGCGCAGCCAGGCCACCGTAGGTGAGCACTTTGCCACCATACTTGCGGGCCTTCTTGCTGCCCAGAAGCAGGCCCATGGCACCTGCCGCCAGGGCACCGCCACCGGCACCGGAGAGCAAGCTGCCCAGCCCGCCCTTGCCTGACTGGCCGCCCAGCAGATCAGCCACGCCCGCTCCCTTGGCGCCGCCGCCCTTGCCTTGCTGGTTTTGCAGCAGCTCCTGGCCGGATTTGAGCAGTTGATCGAGCAAGCCACGGGTGTTCATCTGGCATTACCTCTTGCTGAAAAGGAAAGCCCCAGATTAGGCCTGTGGACTGAACTCACGCTTAATGCATTTGCATCCGGATGTTGCGTAACCACCGGCAAAAAACGAACTAGACTCGACATCGCATGCGCCTGCCCGAACCGGCCGCAGGTGCGCGACAAGCGCACTACGCTTATCCCATCGCTTCGCTGCTTTCTTGATGACTGCCCCGATCAAAAATTCCAAAAGAGGGAACACCATGTCAGTGCACAAGACCGCATTGTCCAGCGCCGTGATCGGCGCCCTGCTGGCCAGCGCCAATCTGCAGGCCGCAGGCCTGCCCCAGAGCATCGGCGATGGCGAGGGGCGCCTGGATATCGTCGCCTGGCCCGGCTACATCGAACGCGGCGAAAGCGACAAGGCCTACGACTGGGTCACCGGATTCGAGAAAGAGACCGGCTGCAAGGTCAGCGTGAAGACCGCCGCGACCTCCGACGAAATGGTCAGCCTGATGACCAAGGGCGGCTACGACCTGGTGACCGCCTCGGGCGACGCCTCGCTGCGGCTGATCGCTGGCAAGCGGGTACAGCCGATCAACACGGCGCTGATCCCCAACTGGAAGAACATCGACCCACGCCTGCAGAACGGCGGCTGGTACGTGGTCGATAAGCAGGTTTACGGCACGCCTTACCAATGGGGCCCGAACGTGCTGCTCTACAGCACCGCAGTGTTCAAGCAACCGCCCACCAGCTGGAGTGTGGTCTTCGAGCCCCAGAACCTGCCGGACGGCAAACCGAACAAAGGTCGGGTACAGGCCTACGATGGCCCGATCTACATCGCCGACGCTGCGCTCTACCTGAAATCCACCAAGCCTGAGCTGGGCATCCAGGACCCCTACGAGCTCAGCGAAACCCAGTACAAGGCCGTACTCGACCTGCTGCGTCAGCAACAGCCGCTGATCCACCGCTACTGGCACGATGCGACCGTGCAGATGAGCGATGTGAAGAACGAAGGCGTGGCCGCCTCCAGTTCCTGGGGTTACATGGTCAATGGCCTGAAGGCCGACAAACAGCCGGTCGCCTCGACCATCCCAAAGGAAGGCGCCACCGGCTGGGCCGACACCACCATGCTGCACAGCGAAGCCAAGCACCCCAACTGCGCCTACAAATGGATGGACTGGTCATTGCAACCGAAGGTCCAGGGCGACGTCGCGGCCTGGTTCGGCTCGGTGCCGGCTGTGCCCGCCGCCTGCACCGGCAGCGAGCTGCTGGGCGCCGAGGGCTGCAAGGTCAACGGGATCGACAACTTCGACAAGATCGCGTTCTGGAAGACGCCGCAGTCCAGCGGCGGCAAATTCGTCCCTTATAGCCGCTGGACCCAGGACTATATTGCGATCATGGGCGGACGCTGACAGATCGACTGATTGTTGTTCCGGCTTCTTCGCGGGTGAACCCGCTCGGTACGGCGTGATCGCCGTGGGAGCGGGTTCATCCGCGAAAGGGTTCACGCAGTAGATAAAATGCACGGAGCCAGCGCAATGCCCCTAGCAGTCCAGCTCACCGAGGTATCCCGTACGTTCGGCGACGTCAGGGCCGTCGACCGTGTCAGCATCGACATCCAGGAAGGCGAGTTCTTCTCCATGCTCGGCCCCTCGGGCTCGGGCAAGACCACCTGCCTACGCCTGATCGCAGGCTTCGAACAACCGAGCAGCGGCTCGATCCGTCTGCATGATGTAGAGGCTGCCGGACTGCCGCCTTACCAGCGTGACGTGAACACGGTATTCCAGGACTACGCCCTGTTTCCGCACATGAACGTGCGCGACAACATCGCCTATGGCCTGAAGGTCAAGGGGGTGGCCAAGGCCGAACGCTACAGCCGTGCCGACGAGGCCCTGGCGATGGTCGCCCTGGCAGGCTATGCCGAGCGCAAGCCGGCGCAGCTCTCCGGCGGCCAGCGCCAGCGCGTTGCCCTGGCCCGCGCCCTGGTCAATCGGCCACGGGTGCTGTTGCTCGACGAACCACTCGGTGCCCTGGACCTGAAGCTGCGCGAACAGATGCAAGGCGAGCTGAAGAAACTGCAGCGGCAATTGGGCATCACCTTCATCTTCGTCACCCACGACCAGACCGAAGCCTTGTCGATGTCCGATCGCGTCGCGGTGTTCAACCGGGGCCGCATCGAACAGGTCGATAGCCCACGCAACCTGTACATGAAACCGGCGACCACCTTCGTCGCCGAATTCGTCGGGACCTCCAACGTGATCCGCGGCGAGCTGGCCCAGCAGCTCACCGCAGAGGTCTCGCCTTTTTCCATACGCCCCGAACACATCCGCCTGGCAGAGCACGCGGCAATCGCCGAGGACATCCAGGTCAGCGGCTTGCTGCACGACATCCAGTACCAGGGCAGTGCCACGCGCTACGAAGTGCGGCTGGACAACGGCCTGCTGCTGACCGTCAGCCAGGCCAATGACCGTTGGCAGGAGCGCCCCCAGCCCTGGCAACTGGGACAGCGTGTGCAGGCCCATTGGCCCCGCGCGGCAATGAGGCGCTTGCGCGAAACCATCCTGGACGAGGGCCAGGCCAGATGACCCTGGCGATGCAAAGCCCGTCACTGGTCAGACGGCTCGGCACTCTGCTCTACCGGCGTCCGAACCTGTACTTGTTGCTGTTGTTGATCCCGCCGTTGACCTGGTTTGGCGCGATCTATCTGGGCTCGCTGCTGAACCTGCTCTGGCAGGGGTTCTACACCTTCGACGACTTCACCATGGCGGTGACGCCGGACCTGACGCTGGCCAACTTCGCGGCCCTGTTCGCCCCGGCGAACTTCGACATCATCCTGCGCACCTTGGCCATGGCGCTCGCCGTGTCAGTGGCCAGCGCAGTGCTGGCGTTTCCGATCGCCTATTACATGGCCCGCTACACCTCGGGGCGGACCAAGGCATTTTTCTACATCGCCGTCATGATGCCGATGTGGGCCAGCTACATCGTCAAGACCTATGCCTGGACACTGCTGCTGGCCAAAGGTGGCGTGGCCCAGTGGTTCATCCAGCAGATGCACCTGCAGGCTGTGTTGCAGGCGATCCTCGCCGTGCCCGGGGTGGGTGGCAGCACCCTGTCCACCTCGCACCTTGGACGGTTCCTGGTGTTCGTCTATATCTGGCTGCCGTTCATGATTCTGCCGATCCAGGCCTCGCTGGAGCGCTTGCCGCCCTCGCTGCTACAGGCCTCGGCCGACCTGGGCGCCCGGCCGAGCCAGACCTTTTTGCTGGTGGTGCTGCCACTTGCGGTACCGGGTATCGCCGCGGGGTCGATCTTCACGTTTTCCCTGACCCTCGGCGACTTCATCGTGCCGCAACTGATCGGCCCGCCGGGCTATTTCATCGGCAGCATGGTGTATGCCCAGCAAGGGGCGATCGGCAACATGCCCATGGCCGCGGCATTTACCCTGGTGCCCATCGTGCTGATCGCCATCTACCTGTCGATCGTCAAACGGTTGGGGGCCTTCGATGCACTCTGAAAAAGCCTCGCTGGGCCTGCGCCTGGCGGCCTGGGGCGGGTTGGTGTTCCTGCACTTTCCGATCCTGATCATCTTGCTCTATGCGTTCAACACCGAAGATGCGGCATTCAGCTTTCCTCCGCGCGGATTCACCCTCAAGTGGTTCGCCGTGACCTTCGCCCGCCAGGATGTACTGGAGGCGATCAAGCTGTCGCTGCAGGTAGCCTGTCTGGCCACGGTGATCGCCTTGGTGCTTGGCACCCTGGCCGCGGCGGCGCTGTACCGGCGCAGCTTCTTTGGCAAGGAGAGCATCTCGCTGATGTTGATCCTGCCCATCGCCCTGCCCGGCATCATCACTGGCATCGCCCTGCTCTCGGCCTTCAAGACCCTGGGCATCGAACCTGGGCTGCTCACCATTGTGGTGGGCCACGCCACGTTCTGCGTAGTGATCGTCTACAACAACGTCATCGCCCGCCTGCGCCGTACATCCCAGAGTCTGATCGAAGCCTCGATGGACCTGGGCGCCGATGGCTGGCAGACCTTCCGCTACATCATCCTGCCCAATCTCGGCTCGGCGCTGCTCGCGGGTGGCATGCTGGCATTCGCCCTGTCGTTCGATGAGATCATCGTCACTACCTTTACCGCCGGCCATGAGCGCACACTGCCGATCTGGTTGCTCAATCAGCTCAGCCGCCCGCGCGACGTGCCAGTCACCAACGTGGTCGCCATGCTGGTGATGCTGGTGACCATGCTGCCGATACTCGGCGCCTATTACCTGACCCGTGGCGGCGAGAGCGTCGCGGGCAGCGGCAAATGACCTAGGAGGAGTCCCGATGCAAACCCGAATGCTGATCAACGGTCGCCTGGTCGCAGGCGAAGGCCCCGCCTGGACCGTGCTCAACCCTGCCCTTGGCAGTGCCTTGGCGCAGATCAACGAAGCGACCGAAGCCCAGGTCGATGCCGCCGTGCGCGCCGCAGACCTGGCCTTCGACGCCTGGTCGCAAACCACTCCGAAGGAGCGCTCAGCGGCGTTGCTGGCCCTGGCCGACACCATCGAACAGCATGGCGAGGAATTGGCCAGGCTGGAATCGCAGAACTGCGGCAAGCCCTTTGCCGCCGCGCTGGGTGACGAGATTCCGGCCATCGCCGATGTGTTCCGCTACTTCGCCGGCGCCGCGCGCTGCCTGGGTGGTTCGGCGGCGGGTGAGTACCTGCCGGGACACACCTCGATGATCCGCCGCGACCCACTGGGTGTGGTTGCCTCCATCGCCCCATGGAACTACCCGCTGATGATGCTGGCCTGGAAGATTGCCCCGGCCCTGGCGGCAGGCAACACCGTGGTGCTCAAACCTTCGGAGATGACCCCGCTCACAGCCCTGCGCCTGGCGGAGCTGGCCCAGAACCTGCTGCCGGCCGGGGTACTCAACATCGTCTTTGGCCGTGGCCAGACGGTCGGCGCGCCGCTGGTCACCCATCCAAAAGTGCGCATGGTCTCGCTGACCGGTTCCATCCCCACCGGCGCACGTATCGTAAGCTCCATCGCTGACAGCGTGAAACGCATGCACATGGAGCTGGGCGGCAAAGCGCCGGTGCTGGTCTTCGACGACGCCGACCTCGACGCGGCCATCGAGGGGATACGCACCTTCGGCTTCTACAACGCCGGCCAGGACTGCACCGCCGCCTGTCGCCTCTATGTACAGGACGGCATCTATGATCGCTTCGTCGAACGTCTGGGCGAGGCAGTGGCAAGCCTCAAACCTGGTCTTCAGGATGCGCCTGACACCGAGCTCGGCCCGCTGATCAGCGCCCAGCACCGCGACAAAGTCGCAGGCATGGTAGAGCGCGCCATCGCCCAGCCGCACATTCGTCTGGTCACCGGCGGCAAGGTCATTCCGGGAGAAGGGTTCTTCTTCGAACCAACCGTGCTCGCCGATGCCCTGCAGGACGATGAAATCGTGCGCCATGAAGTCTTCGGGCCGGTGGTCTCGGTGACGCGTTTCAGCGACGAAGCCCAGGCCCTGGCATGGGCCAACGATTCGGACTACGGGCTGGCCTCGTCGGTCTGGACCCGCGACACCGGCCGAGCGCACCGCCTGGCCGCGCGCCTGCAATATGGCTGCACTTGGGTCAACACCCACTTCATGCTGGTCAGCGAAATGCCTCATGGCGGCCAGAAGCATTCGGGCTATGGCAAGGACATGTCGATGTATGGGCTAGAGGACTACACCTGCGTACGGCATGTGATGATCAAGCACTGAGCCAGAGGCGAACGGATCGAGGCTGCTTGCAGCCTCGGTTTGTTTCCGAACTACCGTGTGAGAGCAACTGGGGCGTTTATCCGCGAATGCGTCAGTGAACTCGCCGTCCATTCGCGGATAAACCTGCTTGTGGGATGAAACGCGAAGCGGTGGGCTTCAATCCCTCAAGTCCGACTCATGGATCGGGTTGGCCCGGCTGGTCGCCCGCTGATACTGGGCCGGCCAGGTGGCCTTGTTGCCGCCCAGGTCATCGTCGGCGTGCAGGGGCCAGTAGGGGTCGCGTAGCAGTTCGCGGGCGAGGAAGATGATGTCTGCCTGACCGGTTCGCAGGATGTGTTCGGCCTGGGCCGGTTCGGTAATCATGCCTACCGTGCCGGTGGCGATTTCCGACTCCTTGCGTACACGCTCGGCGAAACGAGTCTGGTAGCCAGGCCCCGTGGGAATCTCGGCGTTGACCGAGGTACCGCCTGAAGACACGTCGATCAAGTCCACGCCGAGGGTGCGCAGGCGCCGGGCGAGTTCGACGGTTTCATCCGGGTTCCAGCCGTCTTCCACCCAATCGGTGGCCGACACACGCACGAACAGCGGCAACTCCTGAGGCCACACATTGCGTACTGCCTCGGTCACCTCCAGGGTCAGGCGGATACGGTTCTCGAAGCAACTGCCGTAGCGGTCCCGGCGCTGGTTGCTCAGCGGCGAAAGGAACTGGTGCAACAGATAACCGTGGGCGGCATGCACTTCGACTACCTTGAAACCCGCGACCAATGCCCGACGGGCGGCATCGGCAAAGGATTGGACGATCCCGGCGATCTCGTCCTCAGAGAGCTCGCGGGGCACGGTGTGCTCTGGATCGAAGGCGATCCGGGACGGGCCGACCGGCTGCCAACCGCCCTCTTCGACCGTGACGCTGCCATGCTTGCCCAGCCAGGGGCGATGGGTGCTGGCCTTGCGTCCGGCGTGGGCAAGCTGGATGCCCGGCACAGCGCCTTGGGCAGTGATGAAGCGGGTGATGCGTTGCAGGGGTGGGATCTGTGCGCCATTCCACAGCCCCAGGTCCTCGGCACTGATACGGCCGTCAGGGGTCACCGCCGTCGCTTCGGTGATCACCAGGCCAGCACCGCCAACGGCGCGGCTGCCCAGGTGCACCAGGTGCCAGTCATTGGCCAGACCATCTACAGCGGAGTACTGGCACATGGGGGAAACGGCGATGCGGTTGGGCAGGGTCAGCTGACGCAGGGTGTAAGGCTCGAGCAGCAGGCTCATGAGGGCACCTCCCAGGGACTCCAATGGTTTGGCCGGTCCGGGCACTTGTGTGGGGCCTTGGTCCGGTATCGGTCTTTTTCAGACTAGACCAGATAGGGGGTGGTGGTTTTTTTGTGTTGGGTTTGGGTTATCAGGTTGTGTGAATATCCGGTGTTGGTGGTGGCGCCACCGGCGCTTTTCGCCTTTACGGCGACCTACTTTTGCTCTTGGGCAAAAGTAGGCAAAAACCGCTGGCTCCCACATCCGGCCCCTGCGCTGCGCTCCGGGGTCCCCTCGCTGCGGTGTCTTGCGGGGCTCCGCGGCCTCCGGCTGGCTACGCCAGCCTCCATCTCGCGACTTCGGCTGCGCCGAAGGGCGCTGCGCGCCTGCCCCTACAGACACCTCCACTCGGCCTTCTGAGGTCGCGATAGGTGGCGTCTGGACTATCGCGTATCAAAAGCAACGGCAACGGCAAACAAATTAATTGTTTGGGTGTTTGTCCGGCCTATTTGCGGGTAGGAACGCCGAACCGCCGCTCCTACAGGCACAGCGCCGCTCTCAAGAGCTGCGGTGAGCCTGTGTGAGCGGCGGTTCGGCGCCCCGGTTTACCCGCGAATGGCCCAAAAGCTCACCACAAAAACCACTCAATGAAACAACGCCAGCCCAGGCGCCGCCCGTAACTTGCGCCCCATCAGCAGGCCGAGCGGAGGTGTCTGTAGGGGCAGGCGCGCAGCGCCCTTCGGCGTGAGCCGAAGTCGCGAGATGGAGGCTGGCGCAGCCAGCCGGAGGCCGCGAGGCCCCGTAAGACACCGCAGCGAGGGGACCCGGTGCGAAGCGCCGGGCCGGATGCAGGGGCGCGCGGCTTTTGGTTACTTTTGGCCAAGACCAAAAGTGACCCGCCGTAAGGGCGGAAAGGTGAATCAGCGTCGACAAATCAAACGGATAAGCCCACAAACCTCAAAACCAACAACCAACAACCAACAACCAACAACCAACAACCAGCTCACCGCGGCTCCATGTGCGCAATCATCAACTGCACACTCTCATTCCCCCGAAACTCATTCACATCCAGCTTGTAGGCCAACTCCACCCAGCGCACCGTCGGATTCGGCCAGACATCCCGATCGATGCCAAAGGCGATGCCATCGAGCTTGAGCGAGCCGCACTCGCTCTTGAGCACCACCTTCAAATGCCGCTCGCCCACCACCCGTTGTTCGATCAGTTGGAACACACCATGGAACAGTGGCTCCGGAAAGTGCTGCCCCCAAGGCCCCGCATGACGTAGAGCGCGGGCCAGGTCCAGGTGGAACTCCTCGACCGCGAGGGTACCGTCAGACAGTAATCGCCCGGTCAGATCCTCTGCCACCAGATGCCGACGAACCTCCTCATCGAAGGCCGCGGCAAACGCCTGGAAGTTTTCCACCGGCAGTGACAGGCCAGCCGCCATGGCGTGCCCGCCGAACTTGCTGATCAAGTGCGGCTGACGCGCCGCCACCGCATCCAGCGCATCGCGAATATGGAACCCCGGCACCGAGCGCGCAGACCCCTTGAGCATGCCATCGCCGACATCGGCGAAGGCGATGGTCGGGCGGTGATAGCGCTCTTTCATGCGCGAGGCGAGGATGCCGATCACGCCTTGGTGCCAGTCGGCCTCGAACAGGCACAGGCCATAAGGCATGGATTCGACCGGCAGGTCCTTGAGCTGGGCCAGCGCTTCACGCTGCATGCCTTGCTCGATGGACTTGCGGTCCTGGTTCAGGCCATCCAGCGCTTGGGCCATCTCCAGCGCCGCGACCGGATCGTCGCAGAGCAGGCATTCGATCCCCAGGCTCATATCGTCCAGGCGGCCGGCGGCGTTCAGGCGCGGCCCTAGGATGAAGCCCAGGTCAGTGGAGGTGATGCGCCGATGATCGCGCCGGGCGACTTCGAGGATGGCCTTCAGGCCGGGGCGGGCGCGGCCGGCACGGATGCGCTCCAGACCCTGGTGCACCAGAATGCGATTGTTGGCGTCCAGCGGGACAACGTCAGCGACACTGCCCAGCGCCACCAGGTCAAGCAGTTCACCGATGTTCGGCTGCGGCTGATGATCGTAGCGCCCCAGGGCGCGAAGACGAGCACGCAGCGCCATGAGCACGTAGAAGATCACCCCTACGCCGGCCAGCGCCTTGCTGGGGAAATCGCACCCTGGCTGGTTCGGGTTGACGATGGCATCGGCATCGGGCAATTGCGCACCCGGCAGGTGATGGTCGGTCACCAATACCTTGAGCCCGGCGGCCTTGGCTGCTGCCACGCCCTCGACACTGGAGATACCGTTGTCCACCGTGATCAGCAGTTGTGGCTCCCCCTGCAAAGCCACTTCGACGATCTCAGGCGTCAGGCCATAGCCGTACTTGAAACGGTTGGGCACCAGGTAATCGACATGGGCCGCGCCCAGCAGGCGAAGCCCCAGCACACCGACCGTACTGGCCGTGGCCCCGTCGGCATCGAAGTCGCCGACAATGACAATACGCTGGCGCTGGTCCAGCGCCTCCAGCAACAGGTCCACCGCCGCGTCGATGCCCTTGAGCTGTTGATACGGCAGCAGGCGCGCCAGGCTCTTGTCCAGTTCGGCCTCGGACTGCACGCCACGGGCGGCGTACAGGCGGGTCAGCAAGGGGGGCAGGTTACCGAGGAACGGCAGGCTCGGTGGCAGGGGACGGGGTTCGATACGCATGAGGTCTTCGGCAGTCAGGTTGGGGACAGGTCAGCCACGCTCACCGAGCAGCCATTCCAGCTGCACTTCGTGCTGGCCACGGTCGTCGGTCACGAACACGGTGCCTTCACTGATCATGACGTCCCACTTGATCGAACGGGGCATGTCGGTGGCCAGAATCTCCAGCACGTCCTGGGGAACCGCGGCGATGCTGAGGTTCTTCAGACCCTTGACCGCATCGACCACTTTGTTCTGCCACACCCGCAGGCTGCCGTAGGCCAGCAGACTGGTACGCTCGGTGCGACGCGAGCACCAGGTCAGGCGCTCGGCGTCCGGTTGGCCCACTTCGATCCAGTGCAGGACGCGGTCGTCCAGGCTCTTTTCCCACAGGGCTGCTTCGTCCACGTCGGACAGACCACGGCCAAATGACAGGTTCTCGTTGTACCAGAGCGCGTAGGCCAACAGGCGTACAGCCATGCGCTCCTCGGTTTCCGATGGGTGACGGGCGATGGTCTGACGAACGTTCTCATACACACCGCGGTCGAGGTCGGTCAGATTCAGTTCGAACTTATAAGTGGTCGACGGCTGGGCCATGGGCGGGGGCTTCTTGCGAAATAAAAGTCACACAGTCTAACCGATCCCACTCTTCGTTGCGCCGCGGCAGTACCTGACGTCGACGACCTATGATAAAACCACGGGCTAAGCCCAGCTGCCACGGATGCCCCATGCCCACGCCAAGCAAACCCCTCGCCGGCCTGAAAGTGATCGAGCTCGGCACCCTGATCGCCGGCCCCTTCGCCTCGCGTATCTGTGCCGAGTTCGGTGCCGAGGTGATCAAGGTCGAGTCGCCCGACGGCGGCGACCCGCTGCGCAAGTGGCGCAAGCTGTACGAGGGCACTTCGCTGTGGTGGTTCGTCCAGGCGCGCAACAAGCAATCGCTGACGCTCAACCTCAAGCACCCCGAAGGCCGCGAAGTGCTCAAGCGCCTGCTGGCCGAAGCGGACATCCTGATCGAGAACTTCCGTCCGGGCGTGCTGGAAAAACTGGGCCTGGGCTGGGATGTGTTGCACGCGCTCAACCCGCGCCTGGTCATGGTGCGTCTGTCAGGCTTCGGCCAGACGGGGCCGATGAAGGACCAGCCCGGCTTCGGCGCGGTCGGTGAGTCCATGGGCGGCCTGCGTTACATCACAGGCTTCGAGGACCGGCCACCGGTACGCACGGGCATCTCCATCGGCGACTCGATCGCCGCCTTGTGGGGTGTGATCGGTGCGTTGATGGCCTTGCGCCACCGCGAGGTCAACGGGGGTCAGGGGCAAGTGGTGGACGTAGCGCTGTACGAGGCCATCTTCGCGATGATGGAAAGCATGGTGCCGGAGTTCGACGTGTTCGGCTTCATCCGCGAACGCACCGGCAACATCATGCCCGGGATCACGCCCTCCTCCATCCACACCAGCGCCGACGGCAAGCATGTGCAGATCGGCGCCAATGGCGATGCCATCTTCAAGCGTTTTATGCAGGCCATTGGCCGCGACGATCTGGCCAATGATCCAGACCTAGCCACCAACGACGGGCGTGACCTGCGCCGCGACGAGCTGTACGGCGTGATCGACCGCTGGGTCAACAGCCTGCCGCTCGAAGAGGTCATGCGGGTCCTCACCCAGGCCGAGGTACCAGCCAGCCGCATCTATTCGGCCGAAGACATGTTCAGCGACCCACAGTACCTGGCTCGCGAAATGTTCCTCCAGGCCAAATTGCCCGATGGCAAGCCGTTCAAGATGCCAGGCATCGTTCCCAAGCTTTCGGCCACGCCAGGCTCCAGCGAGTGGGTCGGTCCGACCCTCGGCGAACACACCGAGTCGGTATTGACGCGCTTGGGCTACGACGCCGCCGCCATCGGTCGACTGCGCGAAACCGGTGCGGTCTGAACGCCCACCGATGCGCGCAATCGCCAGGCACTTGCTTGGGCTGCTGATCATCCTGTGTGGGATGTTGCCGACCATGGGGCAGTCCAAGGAGCGCTTGATCTGGCTGGTGCGCGATCTGCCGCCTTTCACCATCTTCGAAGGCACGGCCAAAGGCCAGGGTGTCGTTGACAACCTGCTGCCGCGGCTGATAGCGCAGATGCCTGAGTACGATCACAGTATCGTCAGGGTGAACCGTGCACGGGGCCTGCAGATGCTCCAGGAGCCCAGCTTTACCTGCGATCCGACGCTGCTATGGACGCCTGAGCGCGCCAAGTTCGTGCGCTTTTCCATCCCTTCGCTGGGGGTATTGAGCAGCGGATTGGTGATACGCAAGCAAGACCAGGCGGCCCTGGCCCCGTTTCTCGACAACCAACAGGTCGACCTCAAAAGCCTGCTCAGCCAGACTCCACTCAAGCTGGGCATCGTCGCCGAACGCAGTTACAGCGTTCAAATCGACGAAATCCTCCGAGAACTACCCGACACGGCCTTGAGCCGCCATTACGGCAATGAAGCTACCGCCAATTTGCTACAGATGCAGCGCTTGGGCCGTCTGCAGCTGGTGTTGGGCTACTGGCCGGAAATCCGCTACTTGATCCAGGCTCAGGGCAACAACCCGGATGAATACGCCTTCCACCCGATCCAGGGCGTAAACCGCTACCAGTTTCTGCATGTGGGCTGCTCCGATACGGTTCTGGGACGCGAGGCCGTCCGTCATATCGACCAACTGCTGCTCACCCTGCGTCGCGAGACACTGCCAGCGTTTTATGCTCGCTGGCTGGCCCCGGAAGAGCACGAACAATACTTGATCGATAGCCAGCACTTTTTCGGCACCCAGACCGAAAGCGCCGAGAAGTACTGAAACTGCCTCGACTGGCCTTAAAAAAAAGAAACCCCGGGCGCAGGAAGGAACACCCAGGGTCGAACGAAAGTCAGGGGGACTTTCCGGAACAGCCTTGAGCACCGGAGCCAAGTGCTGTCGAACTGCTCTTAAGGATTCTGACGAAACCTTCAGGCAAAGGTTCCGGAAAATGCTCGCTGATGCTGCAAGGCTGCGATTACACAGGGTTGCAGACGCCCCTCGACGATTTGCAGGTCTCGGTGCAGGCCGTCAACCAAGTCAACCAGTAGGCGCTGGTCCTGGAGCTGATGCGGGCTGACCGAACGCCTGAGTGTCACGTCACCCTGTTGATCGATCACGGTCAGTTGACGGTTGCCGCTGGCGTCTGTTTCGCCGAGCAGGGCTTGGTAAGGGGTCAAGGCGTCGTTGAGCAGTTTGCAGATTCTTTCCATCCGGCGTACTCGCTGTTCGTGGAACCTATCGGAACTGACCACCAGACGCCCTGCAAAGTTCGTTTATGCCGCGCCGGTATCAGTGAGCATGCGCGGGGTACATGACAGTTTGAATATGCCCCTCGACTTCATGATGGATACGCTCCAACGCCCGCTGCAACCTCGGCATCACCAACGGCCAGGACAGCTCACCGATAACCCGAACCCCCTGGCGCCTAGCCTCCCGGGCCAGGCCTTCGTCATGGTCGATCGATTGTCCGACGAACAACAATGCACAGGGTTGCTGCGCTTGCGCCACCTGCCGGAGCAGTGTTCGCCCGTAATGTACCGGCAAGCCGTGATCGAGGATCAACAGGTCGATGATGCCCCGCTGAGCCAGACAATCTTTTGCCTCGGCCAGGTTCTGGGCCACGCGCACATTGAAGACGCCTTGGGCATTGCAGGCCTGATGCAGCGAGATATCGTGGGAAGGTCGTGCGTGAATCAGTACGTTGAGCCAATGCATGAACCGCTCCTGGAGTAGCACTATGCCCATATGGACGGGCGAGCCACTCTAAAAGCCCCATGCGGCGGCTGGAATAGGAAATTACTTAAGCTTCTAAAGAAAGATCTGACTCATCTTTTGCAGACGAGTAGGAAACCGTCTGGGGCCGCTGCGCGACCCCGAGCGGGTTGAATCTTAGAGCGGTTTACCGCGGTTGCCATGCTGGGCGACGAATGCCTGGACAGCCTTCAGATCGTTGGCCAGAACCGTGCAGCGTTCGTCACGGCTGAACAGGTCGCTCAGGTGCGCTGGCAGCTCAAGGGCTTTGCCGACGCCTGCCTTTTCCACCGCTTCCGGGAACTTGACCGGATGCGCGGTACCCAGGACAACCATCGGCGTATCCAGGCTGCGACGGCACTCACGGGCGGCCTTGACGCCGATCGCAGTGTGCGGATCGAGCACCTCACCGGTGGTGGCGAACACCTCGGCGATGGTCTGGCAGGTTTGCTCGTCGGTCACGGCCAGCGAATCGAACAGCTTGCGCGCCTCGGTCCAACGGTCCTGTTCGACACTGAAGCCGCCGCCCTGCTTGAAGCGCTCCATCAGCTCGGCGATGGCGGCGCCGCTGCGCCCGTGCAGGTCGAACAGCAGGCGTTCGAAGTTGGAGGAGACCATGATGTCCATCGACGGCGACAGCGTCGGGTGCAAGGTGTCCTTGACGTACTGGTTACCGCTCATGAAGCGATGCAGGATGTCGTTGCGGTTGGTCGCCACGATCAGTTGGCTGATCGGCAGGCCCATGTTGCGTGCCAGGTAGCCAGCGAAGATATCGCCGAAGTTGCCGGTCGGCACAGAGAAGGCCACCGAACGGGCCGGGCCGCCCAGCTGCAGCGCCGCATGGAAGTAGTAGACGATCTGGGCCATGATCCGCGCCCAGTTGATCGAGTTCACCGCCACCAGACGGGTGCCCTTGAGGAACGACTGGTCGGCGAAGCTGGCCTTGACCATCTCCTGGCAGTCGTCGAAGTTGCCTTCGATGGCGATGTTGTGGATGTTGTCGCCGAAGATGGTCGTCATCTGGCGACGCTGCACTTCCGAGACACGCTGGTGCGGATGCAGGATGAAGATGTCGACGTTGTCGCAGCGGCGGCAACCTTCGATGGCGGCCGAACCGGTGTCACCGCTGGTGGCTCCGATGATCACCACGCGTTCACCGCGCTTGGCCAGGACGTGGTCGAGCAGGCGGCCGAGCAACTGCAGGGCGAAGTCCTTGAACGCCAGGGTCGGGCCGTGGAACAGCTCCATCACCCACTCGTTGCCCGCCAGTTGGCGCAGCGGCGCCACCGCGGCATGGGCGAACTCACCATAGGTTTCTTCGAGAATCTTCTTGAAGTCGGCGTCAGCGATGCTGCCATCGACGAACGGGCGCATCACCCGGAAAGCCAGCTCGTGGTACGGCAGGCCAGCCCAGGAAGCGATCTCTTCCTGAGTGAAGCGTGGCAGGTTCTCCGGCACGTACAGACCGCCATCGCTGGCGAGGCCCGCCAGCAGGACGTCTTCGAAATTCAGGGCCGGTGCCTGGCCACGGGTACTGATATAGCGCATGGGTGCAAACCTTTGGTTTGAGCGGCACGTTTGAGATGCAAGCTAAAAGAGATGCCGACCGGCGTTGCTCTCGTGCTTTGCGTCTCGCCCTTGCCGCGAATTTACTCTGTTCGAAGCCTCAACACCGCACTGCCTTCATTTGCAGCTTGCAGCCTGAAGCTTGCCGCTTAATTGAGCTGTTCGACGCGGATACGCACGACTTTGCCGACCACGTCCTGCAAAGCTTCCAGGGCGACGATGGCGTCGTTGATGCGCTTTTCCACCACTCGGTGGGTCAGGAGGATCATCGGCACCAGGCCGTCCTGCTCCTCGGCTTCCTTCTGCATGATCGACTCGATGTTGATACCACGCTCGGAGAGGATGCTCGCCACTTGAGCCAATACGCCCGGGTGGTCCTTGGCCTGGATACGCAGGTAGTAGGCACTTTCACAGGCTTCGATCGGCAGGATCGGGTGAGCCGACAGCGAGTCGGGCTGGAAGGCCAGGTGTGGCACGCGGTTTTCGGGGTCGGAGGTCATGGCACGGACCACATCGACCAGGTCGGCGACCACCGAAGAGGCGGTCGGCTCCATGCCGGCGCCGGCGCCGTAATACAGGGTGGAGCCGGCAGCATCACCGTTGACCATGACAGCGTTCATCACGCCATTGACGTTGGCGATCAGACGATCATTGGGAATCAGGGTCGGGTGGACACGCAGCTCGATGCCAGCGTCGGTGCTGCGGGCCACGCCCAGGTGCTTGATGCGATAACCCAGCGCCTCGGCGTAATTGACGTCGGCGGTGGTCAGCTGGGTGATGCCTTCGGTGTAGGCCTTGTCGAACTGCAGCGGAATGCCGAAGGCAATGGAGGCCAGGATGGTCAGCTTGTGGGCAGCATCGATACCTTCGACATCGAAGGTCGGGTCGGCTTCGGCGTAACCCAGGGCCTGGGCTTCGGCCAATACGTCGGGGAAGGCACGGCCCTTGTCACGCATCTCGGTGAGGATGAAGTTGCCGGTGCCGTTGATGATGCCCGCCAGCCAGTTGATGCGGTTGGCAGACAGGCCTTCGCGGATCGCCTTGATCACCGGGATGCCGCCGGCCACGGCTGCTTCGAAGGCAACAATGACGCCCTTCTCGCGGGCCTTGGCGAAGATCTCGTTGCCATGCACGGCAATCAGCGCCTTGTTGGCAGTGACCACGTGCTTGCCGTTCTCGATGGCCTTCAGGACCAGGTCGCGGGCGATGGTGTAGCCACCGATCAGTTCGATGACGATATCGATCTCGGGGTTGCTCGCGACTTCGAACACATCAGCGGTAATGGGGGTACCGGTAATCTGGCAGTTCGGGTTCTGCGAGCGCATGGCGATCTGTGCCACTTCAATACCGCGCCCGGCACGGCGGGCAATCTCCTCGGCGTTGCGCTGAAGTACATTGAAGGTTCCGCCACCGACGGTCCCCAACCCACAGATGCCTACTTTGACCGGTTTCACTGTGAACTCCCCATTGAACGGCCGGCACCTGCGCCGACCGTGAAACATGCCGTCTCCCCATGGTGACGGCGTACTGATTGAATTACTTGGCAGCCTTGCCGTCGCTGGCCAAGGCCAGCTTGGCGACCTGCGGTGCCGGCTGGTAGCCCGGGATCACCTGACCGCTCTGCAGGACGATCGCCGGCGTGCCGTTGACGCCGATCGACTGCCCGAGCTCGAACTGCTTGCTGACCGGGTTGGCGCACTTGGCGGCCTTGATTTCCTTGCCATCGATCATCTTGTCCAGCGCCGCGCGGCGGTCACTGGAGCACCAGACTGCCTGCAACTGCTCGTCACCTGGCGAGCCGAGGCCCTGGCGCGGGAAGGCGACATAGCGCACCTCGATACCGCGGCGATTGAGCTCCGGCACTTCAGCATGCAATTTGTGGCAATACGGGCAGGTGGTGTCGGTGAAGACGGTGATATGCGACTTGGTCTCGCCCTTGGCAGGATAAACCACCATTTCGGCAGCTGGAATGCCGTTGATGAGCTTGGCGATGCCCTGGCGTTCGGTCTTCTCGGTGAGGTTGACCGGCTTGCCATCCTGGATCTGGTACAGGTACCCCTGCATCACGAACTGGCCATCGCCACTGGCATACAGGACACGACCACCTTGCAGCTTGACTTCATACAGGCCGTTGACCGGGCTGCTGGCGACGCTTTCGACTGGCACTTCCAGCGCAAGGGTCTTGAGGGTATTACGAATGGCCTGCTCGGCACCGGCGCTGGCATCGGTGGCCGCGGCGACGGCAAAAGTACTGGCCAACGCCAGGGCGGCGGCGGCGAAAATCTGGGTCACGCGCATGGGGTACTCCTGAAGGCGGACGGGGCCGGAGGATGTCGATCCGCGGCAAAAACGCGGCGAGTGGACGGCCCTTGATGCAAACCGTCCAAGCCTACCACAACAGGCTGATGCTAAATGCCCTCTCAACCTCCATAGGTCGGAACATGAAAATCATTCATCCACGAGGATGGTGCTGGGCATGCAGCTGCTGCAACCGTGCCTTTGCGACATGGGTATAGATCTGGGTGGTGGACAAGTCACTGTGACCGAGCAACATCTGCACCACACGCAAGTCGGCCCCATGATTGAGCAAATGCGTGGCAAAAGCGTGGCGCAAGGTATGCGGCGACAGCGGTTTGTCGATGCCGGCAACCCGCGCCTGATGCTTGATGCGGTGCCAGAAGGTTTGGCGGGTCATCTGCTCCCCGCGCTGGCTGGGGAACAGCACATCGCTCGGGCGCCCGTTCAACAGGTCGTTGCGGCCGTCGCGCAAGTAGCGTTCGAGCCAGATCACCGCCTCTTCGCCCATCGGCACCAAGCGCTCCTTGCTGCCCTTGCCCATCACCCGCAGAACCCCCTGGCGCAGGTTGACCTGATCGAGGGTCAGGCTGACCAGTTCGGTCACTCGCAGGCCACAGGCATAGAGCACTTCAAGCATGGCCCGGTCGCGCTGACCGATGGCTTCGGCCAGGTCCGGCGCCTGCAACAGGGCCTCGACATCGTCCTCCGACAAGGATTTGGGCAATGGTCGCCCCAATAGCGGCATTTCCACTTGCAGGGTCGGGTCGACGCCTACCAGCTTTTCTCGCAGCAGATACCGGAAGAAGCCACGCAGACCGGAGAGAAAGCGTGCCGTGGAGCGCGGCTTGTAGCCTTCCTCCAGGCGCCAGGCCAGATGGTCCAGAATCAGGTCACGGCCAGCATCAGGCAAAGCCACGCCGCGCTCTTGCAGCCAGCCGTTGAACAACGCCAAGTCGCTGCGATAGGAGACGCGGGTGTTGTCGGACAGGCCTTTTTCCAGCCAGAGGGCATCAAGAAACTGGTCGATCAGGGGATGGTCGAGAGCGGGCATGAAAACTCGGTGGCAAACGGTGCAATGGCGCTTAGTCTTTCATAACAACGATGGCATAGGGAGCCCATATGAGCGAACAGCAGATTCTCCTGAGTTTCGGTGGCATCGGCGCGGCCGCCCTTGCCTGCCAATGGCTGGCCTGGCGCCTGAAACTGCCAGCGATACTCTTTCTGCTGCTGTGTGGAATTCTGGCCGGGCCCGTGCTGGGCTGGTTATCGCCGCAGCAACTGTTCGGCCCGCTGCTGATGCCACTGGTGTCCCTGGCCGTAGCCCTGATCCTGTTCGAGGGCAGCCTGACCCTGCACTTGTCCCAATGGCGCGAGATCGGCAGCGTGGTGCATCGACTGGTGACGGTGGGTGCCTTGAGCACCTGGCTGGTGATCGCCCTCGCCACCCACTGGTTACTGGGCTTCGAGTGGCCCCTGGCGATCCTCTTCGGCACCCTTACCCTGGTCACAGGCCCGACCGTGATCGTACCAATGCTGCGAGTGGTGCGACCCAAGGCTGCAATCGCCAATATCCTGCGCTGGGAAGGGATCGTCATCGATCCGATCGGTGCGCTGCTGGCAGTGGTGGTCTATAGCTTCATCATCGCCCGTACCGACGGTGACGGGCTGAGTCAGAGCCTGGTGACCTTTGCCGGCGTGATTTTCTGCGGCAGTACCCTGGGCGCCGCGGGTGGCTGGCTGCTGGGCCAGATCATGCGCGCGCAATGGCTGCCAGAGTACCTGCACAATCTGGCGTCGCTGGCAGCGGTGCTGGGCATCTTCATCGCCGCCAACCAGATCGTCCATGAGTCGGGACTGCTGGCCGTGACGGTCATGGGTATGTGGCTGGCCAACATGCCCGGCGTGGATGTGCGGCAGATCCTGCACTTCAAGGAAAACCTCAGCGTGCTGTTGATCTCCGGGCTGTTCATTCTGCTGGCCGCCCGCCTCGACCTGCATGCACTGCTGGCACTGGGCCCAGCGGTGCTGGCATTGCTGCTGGTCATCCAGTTGCTGGCCCGGCCGCTCAATGTCTTGTTGTCTACCTGGGGCTCGAACCTGAACTGGCGCGAGCGCCTGCTGCTGGCCTGGATCGCGCCACGGGGCATTGTCGCAGCAGCCGTTTCGGCGATCTTCGCCATTCGCCTGGATGAAGCCGGCCACGAGGGGGCACTGCTGCTCGTCCCTTTGACCTTCGCGGTCATCATCGGCACTGTGGTTTTGCAAAGCGCCACCGCAAGGCCACTGGCCCGTCTGCTCAGGGTGGCCGAGCCTGCCCCAAGCGGCTTTCTCATCGTCGGCGCCAACCCGCCAGCCCGCGCCATTGCAAAGGCCTTGCAGCAATTGGGCAGCCGGGTGTTACTGACCGATTCGAGCTGGGAGAATATCCGCGCCGCGCGCATGGATGGGCTGCCGACTTACTTCGGCAACCCAGCGTCTCAGCACGCCGACGCCCACCTGGACCTGGTCGGCCTGGGCCATCTGCTGGGCCTTTCGCCCGCCGGTGAACTCAACGCCCTAGCCTGCGCACGCTTTCGTCATGACTTTGGCCACAATCGATTGTTCGTATTGGCCAGTGGCCTGGAAAAGCAGCGCAGCGACAAGCACCGTGCCAGCGAGGAGCATCGCGGCCAGCTGCTCGGTTCGAGCACGATGACCTATGGGCAACTGGCCAATCGCCTGCATCAAGGCGCCGAGCTGTACAGCACCCACCTGACCGACAGTTTCAACTGGCAGGACTACCAAGCGCTGCATGGCGAACGCGCAACCTTGCTTTTCGCCCGTGACAGCAACGGCTGGGTCCATGTCGCCAGCCCGGACTCCCCTCTCAAGCCCCAGCCTGGCTGGACCTTGGTGGCACTGGTGGAGGCAGACCTGGAGACGACTACCAAGGTCGAGGCGCAGACCGTGGATCAGTGAGCGGGAAGCACGGGCACCGGCCGCTTGTCCTCATCGATGGCGACGAAGCTGAACACACCATGGATGGCCCGTTCGCGGCCATCCAGGTACATGTTCTCGACAAAGACATCCACCTGTACCTGCAGGCTGGTATTGCCGACCTTGATCACCGTCCCCACCAGCTCGACGATCGAGCCCGCAGGAATCGGGTGTTTGAAGTCGATGCGGTCGGTCGACACGGTCACCAGCGGCAAACGACAGAACCGCGTGGCGGCGATGAACGACACTTCGTCCATCCAGGCCAGCGCAGTACCGCCGAACAGGGTGTTGTGGTGGTTGGTGGTGCTGGGGAAGACAGCCTTGGTCACGCGGGTCACCGACAGTTCGGTGCGGCGCTGGATTTCCTGATCTCGAGGGGTGGTCATGAAGGGCTCTTGTCGCAGGGGCTTGAAAGCGGTGTCGCCTGATTCGCGGGGAGCCCTGATTCCACAGGGTTGGCGCAATCGTGGTGGGGGCAGGTTTACCCGTGAAGAAGCTCACACCGCCAATACAGAAATTCAAAAAGCAAAAAAGCAGCCCGAAGGCTGCTTTTTTTCTCGCAAGGTGGCCACTGGGGCCACCGGTCAAACGGCACTCAGGCCAGTTTTTCCTTGATGCGAGCGGCTTTGCCGGACAGGTCGCGCAGGTAGTACAGCTTGGCCTTACGCACGTCACCACGACGTTTCACGGACAGGCTGTCGATCTGCGGGCTGTAGGTCTGGAAGGTACGCTCTACGCCAACGCCGCTGGAGATCTTGCGCACGGTGAAGGCGCTGTTCAGACCGCGGTTGCGCTTGGCGATAACGACACCTTCGAACGCCTGCAGACGGGAACGGTCACCTTCCTTCACTTTAACCTGGACGACAATGGTGTCGCCTGGTGCGAAGGTTGGGATTTCCTTGTTCATCTGCTCGGCTTCGAGCTGCTGGATGATCTTGTTGGTCATGCTGTGCTCCTAAGGCGGATAACTCGATCCACCATCGATACGTTAACTATCGTCCCGCTCGCGGAGATATTCCTCGAGCAGCTTCTTCTCTTCTCCAGAAAGCGAGCGACTTTCCAGAAGATCGGCGCGTCGTTCGAAGGTCCTACCAAGGGACTGCTTCAATCGCCAACGCCGGATGTGTGCATGGTTGCCACTAAGCAACACGTCGGGAACGCGCTGATCCGCATACACCTCCGGTCGGGTGTAGTGCGGGCAGTCGAGCAGACCGTCGGTGAAGGAGTCTTCCTCCGCCGAGTCCACATGCCCTAAAGCTCCGGGCAGCAGTCGCGTAACCGCATCGATCAGTACCATGGCCGGCAGCTCGCCACCGGAAAGCACATAGTCACCAATCGACCACTCTTCATCGACATGAGCCTCGATAAAACGCTCGTCAATGCCTTCGTAACGACCGGCGATCAGGATCAACGATTCCTGTTGCGCCAAGTCTTTGACCGCCTGCTGGGTCAGCTTGCGGCCTTGTGGCGAGAGGTAAATCACCTTCGCCGATGCTCCGGTCGCTTGCCTGGCGCTGGCCAGGGCGTCTTCCAGAGGCTTGATCTTCATCACCATGCCCGGACCACCGCCAAACGGCCGATCATCCACCGTGTGGTGACGATCAGTGGTGTAGTCCCGCGGGTTCCAGCAGGTCACTTGCAGCAACCCCTGTTTCACCGCGCGGCTGGTAATGCCGTACTCCGTGATGGCCGAGAACATCTCGGGGAACAACGTGACGACTTCTACGCGAAGGTTACCCATCGTTTAGAAATCCGCGTCCCACTCGACCCGCATCACACCTGCTTCCAGGTCGACTGCCAGCACGCATTGCTCCGTATAGGGCAACAGTCGCTCGCGATCATCCAGGCTGCCTGCGCAAGGCTTGACCACCATTACATCGTTCGCACCGGTCTCCAACAGGTGATCGATCTTGCCGAACAGTTGTTCGTCCTGATTGATGACCTTCAGACCTACCAACTGGTACCAGTAGTACTCGTCAGCGGCCAGGTTGGGCAAAAGGCTCCGCGGAATGCAGATTTCATAACCGCTCAGAAGACGGGCTTCATCACGATCATCAAGGCCCTTCAGTTTCACGACCAGGCCCTTTTGGGAGCCACGACCGTTGACCAGCTCGACCTGTTTTACCTTGCCTTCGTGCCGAAGCGTCCAGCGCGGATAATCCAACAGGTTTTCAATCGGATCGGTAAAGGAATACACCTTCACCTCGCCGCGAACGCCGTGAACCGAAAAAATCTTGCCGACGACAATGAGAGCGTCAGCGTTTTCTGGCGTCGCGTTCATACTGCTCAGGCAGCGGCCTTGGCAGCGTCCTTCAGCAGCTGAGCAACGCGCTCAGACGGCTGTGCGCCCTGGCTCAGCCAGTAGTTGACGCGTTCCTGATTGACCGACAGCTTGACTTCAGCGCCGGAAGCAACCGGGTTGAAGAAGCCAACGCGCTCAACGAAACGGCCGTCACGGGCGTTACGGCTGTTGGTCACGGTCAGGTGATAGAAAGGGCGCTTCTTGGAGCCGCCACGGGCAAGACGGATGGTTACCATGTGAACATCGTTCCTATAGTCGGTGCTGCAAATCTGAATGCCCAAATGGGCACAGGGTGCCCAAAAGGCCGCATATTCTCGGGGAATACACGGACATTTGCAAATGCCTTTTTCGGCGCGGGGCTACCACACCGTTCAGATCTGCCGGTTAAGCCGCGAATTTCGCGACATCGTTCCCGCCGAAGCGGGATTTCGGGAGAGCTGCCTATAGATAGAAGGCAACCTCCCAGAATCGAATTAGAGCTTCGGCATGCCGCCACCTGGCAGCATCCCGCCAAGGCCACGCATCATCTTGGCCATGCCGCCCTTGGCGGAAAATTTCTTCATCATCTTCTGCATCTGCTTGTGCTGCTTGATCAACCGACCGACGTCCTGCACCTGGGTGCCGGAGCCGAGGGCGATGCGGCGCTTGCGCGAACCGCTGATGATTTCCGGGTCGCGACGCTCGGCAGGGGTCATGGAGTCGATGATCGCTTCCATCTGCTTGAACTGCTTCTCGGCCGCACCCTGGGCATTGCCCATTTGCGACAGGTTGACCCCACCGATGCTCGGCAGCTTGTCCATCAGGCCGCCCAGGCCGCCCATGTTCTTCATCTGCTGCAGTTGGTCGCGGAAGTCTTCGAGGTCGAAGCCCTTGCCCTTCTTGAGCTTCTTGGCGAGTTTGTCGGCCTTGGCCTTGTCGATGTTCTGCTCGGCCTGTTCGATCAGGCTGAGCACGTCACCCATGCCCAGGATGCGCGAGGCGATACGGTCAGGGTGGAAGGGCTCGAGCGCTTCGGTCTTCTCGCCCATACCGATGAATTTGATCGGCTTGCCGGTGATCGCGCGAACCGACAGGGCTGCCCCCCCACGGGCGTCACCGTCGACCTTGGTCAGCACCACACCGGTCAGCGGCAAGGCATCGCCGAAAGCCTTGGCGGTGTTAGCGGCGTCCTGGCCGGTCATGGCGTCGACCACGAACAGCGTCTCGACCGGCTTGACCGCGGCGTGCAGCGCCTTGATCTCGTCCATCATGTCGGCGTCGATGTGCAGACGACCTGCAGTGTCGACGATGACCACATCGATGTACTTGAGCTTGGCTTCGCGGATCGCCGCCTCGGCAATGGCCACAGGCTTCTGGCTGATGTCCGACGGGAAGAAGGTCACGCCGATGTCATTGGCGAGGGTTTCGAGCTGTTTGATCGCTGCCGGACGATAGACGTCGGCAGAGACCACCATCACGCTCTTTTTCTTGCGTTCTTTAAGGAAGCGCGCCAGCTTGCCGGCAGTGGTGGTCTTACCCGCACCTTGCAGACCGGCCATGAGCACCACGGCTGGTGGTGCGGCATTGAGCGCCAGGTCTTCGTTGGCCGCGCCCATCAGGCCTTCGAGTTCGGCCTGGACGATCTTCACGAACGCCTGGCCCGGGGTCAGGCTGCGCGACACTTCGGTGCCGACCGCGCGCTCTTTGACGCTGTTGACGAAATCCTTGACCACCGGCAGGGCGACGTCGGCCTCGAGCAGGGCCATGCGCACTTCGCGCAGCGTGTCCTTGATGTTGTCTTCGGTCAGCTTGGCCTTGCCGGTGACATGGCGCAGCGTCTGTGACAGGCGGTCGGTCAGGTTTTCGAACATGGTGATCCTTTCAGGCCCTAATGAAGCCGAGGTTTTTCAGGCGCCCAGGTGAATATGCACACGCGCTGGGCACAGCAAGGCGGCGATTATAGCGAAGAGCGAGGGCGGCGCACACCTGGGTGCTGACCACTGGGGTCCAGGTGACTTGTTCGCGGGCGAACCCGCGCCTACAAGGCCAGCGCCGGCCCTGTGGAATCTTGCAGATGGGGTAGGCCCTACCGTCTCCAGTCTTCCTAGAGCGGCGGGATCTATGCCAAACTCCGTCCCTTTAGGGCTTGCCTACCAGGACTTATGCTCTCTTCCCCCAGCCTCATCCCCAACCTGCTCGCCGCCGGCCTCTACATCGCCGCCGCTCTCTACCAAGGCAGTCGCCTGGCCCAGGGCAGCCGCGCCGACAAACGGCTGCTCGGTCTGCTCGGTGCCCTTGCGGTCATTGCCCAGGGTAGCGCCCTGTTCTTCCAGCTGATCACCCCGCTGGGCCTTAGCCTCGACTTCTTCAGCGCCGCCAGTCTGATCGCCGTCGCGGTGATCGCGCTGACCTTGCTGGCCTGCCTGCGCATCCCGGTCGAAAACCTGCTCATGCTGCTGTTCCCGCTCGGCGCGGTGACCGCCCTGCTGGCCCAGTTCGCCCCGCCCGGCACCGTACCGCTGGTCAATGAGGAGCCTGGGATCCTGGCGCATATCCTGCTCTCGATCCTGGCCTATGGCTTGTTCACCATTGCCGTGTTCCAGGCCCTGCTGCTGCTGTTGCAGGACTACCAGCTAAAGCACAAGCATCCTTCCGGGCTGATCCGTAACTTCCCGCCCCTGCAAACCATGGAAAGCCTGCTGTTCGGCTTCCTCTGGGCCGGTTGGGGTCTGCTGTCGCTGTCGCTGGTGTCCGGCTGGCTGTTCCTGGACAACCTGTTCGCCCAGCATCTGGTGCACAAGACGCTGCTATCCTGTGTGGCCTGGGTGGTGTTCGGCCTGCTGCTGTGGGGACGCACCCGCCTGGGCTGGCGCGGCCACAAGGCGATTCGCTGGACCCTCGCCGGTTTCTGCCTGCTGATGCTGGCCTATTTCGGCAGCAAGCTGGTACGTGAATTCATTCTGCATATCTGACGACCGCCCATGGACACCCTGCCGTACGCTCCGCTATTCGGCACTCTGGCACTGGCGCTGCTCTGGTCGGCGCTATTCACCGCCGTCGACGCGGCCCGCCAGCAATTGAACGGCCATCAGCGCTCTGCTGACAGCGCCGAGCCCGCACTGCCCGCCCAAGCCGTGGTGCTCTGCGCAGGCCTCGGCAAGCTGCTGGTGCTTGGCCTGGCCTGCCTGATCGGCCAGCGCTACAACGGCGAACACGGCTTCTGGCTGGCGGGCCTTGCCGCAAGCGGCGCCCTGTTGGTCTTGGCCGAGTACCTGCCAAGGCGCGCCGCCCGACGCAATCCGCACGCCTTCCTCAACCTCGGCCCCCTGCTCAGATGGCCTCTGCTCGCATTGCAACCGTTGGCCTGCGTGCTCGACGGCTGCGCCAAGTTGATCCTTCGCCCATTGCGCGCGCAACCCGCCGCCGTGGCATTGCACCCACAGGAGCACGATGATTTCGACGAACCAGAGCCCTACGAAGCACCACGCCAAGGGCTGCTCGAAGGGCTGCAATCCCTAGACAAGATCACCGTCAACGACATCCTGGTGCCCCGCAACGAAGTGGACGGCATCAACCTGGACGACTCGCTCGAGCAGATCGCTGAACAACTGATCGTCAGCCGCCATACCCGCCTGCCGGTCTACCACAGTGATATCAACCAGGTCGAAGCCATCCTCAATACCAAGCTGATCAGCCATCTGCTGCCCCATGGCGAGCTGACCCTCCAGGCGCTGCGCGCGGCCTGCTACGAACCCTACTTCGTTCCCGAGAGCACTCCGCTGCAACGGCAGTTGCTGAACTTCCACAAGCAGCAGAGACGCCTGGGCGTGGTGGTGGACGAGTACGGAGAGGTCCAAGGCATCGTCACCTTGGAGGACATCCTCGAGGAGATCGTCGGCGAGTTCGAGGATGAGCACTCGCTGGAAAACCCGCACGTCCACCCCCTGGCCGACGGCCGCTACGTGATCGAAGGCACCGCCTCGCTGCGCGAAATAAACCGCAGTCTGGGGTGGCACCTGCCCTGCGACGGTGGCCCGAAGACCCTCAACGGGCTGGTCACCGAGGCGCTGGAAAGCATTCCGGAAAGCGCTGTATGCCTGAAGATTGGCCGCTATCGCCTGGAAATCCTCGAAACAGAGGACAATTGCGCCAGCAAGGTACTGGTGTGGACCGTGACCCGATAGCTATACTCCGGTCACGCTTACCCAGCCCTGCCGTCCCGCCTGCTACCCGCTTCCGGCACCACACGGCCGGTGCGCTCCACTGACACGCCCCGCGGTCCTGCTTCGACACCCAGAACAGCCCGCTCCCGTCCCTACCCTTGGGCTATCGTCGGTCGAGCGACTCACACTATGACGCTCCGGCGCCCGCACGCCCATGCCTGCCTGGCAGGGAGCGACCCGCCCATAGGGAGCAATGACTGTCAGGGACCTACAACATGACTATCAGCAGTACCTGCGCCGACACCTCGGCAGCCCCCGTCAATTCCCCCGCCCGTGTGGCCACCGCCAGCTTCATCGGCACCGCCATCGAATTCTACGACTTCTACGTCTACGCCACCGCCGCCGCGCTGGTGATCGGCCCGGTGTTCTTCCCGTCGGGTTCGGGCACCGCGCAGATGCTCGCGGCCTTTCTGACCTTCGGTATCGCCTTCCTCGCCCGCCCGCTGGGTTCGGCACTGTTCGGCCATTTCGGCGACCGTATCGGCCGCAAATCCACCTTGGTCGCCTCGTTGCTGCTGATGGGCGTTTCGACCACCCTGATCGGGGTTCTTCCGGGCTATGACAGCATCGGCGTCTGGGCGCCGATCATCCTTTGCCTGCTGCGCTTCGGCCAAGGCCTGGGCCTGGGCGGCGAATGGGGCGGGGCGGCACTGTTGGCCACCGAAAACGCCCCTGAAGGCAAGCGTGCCTGGTTCGGCATGTTCCCGCAGCTTGGCCCCTCCATCGGTTTTCTGGCGGCCAATGGGCTGTTCCTGACCCTGGCGCTGGTGCTCAGCGACGAGCAATTCCGTGACTGGGGCTGGCGCATTCCGTTCCTGCTCAGCGCCGCGCTGGTGATCGTCGGCCTGTACGTGCGACTGAAGCTCGAGGAGAGCCCGGTATTCGCCAAAGCCGTGGCACGCCACGAGCGGGTGAAGCTGCCGGTGGTCGATCTGTTCGCCAAGTACTGGCTGCCCACCTTGCTGGGCGCGGCGGCGATGGTTGTGTGCTACGCGCTGTTCTATATCTCCACGGTGTTCTCCCTGAGCTACGGGGTCTCGACCCTGGGCTACAGCCGCGAGAGCTTCCTGGGCATGCTGTGCTTTGCCGTGGTGTTCATGGCCTTGGCCACGCCGCTGTCGGCCTGGCTGAGCGATCGCTATGGACGCAAGCCGGTGCTGATCGTCGGCGGCCTGCTGGCGGTTGCATCGGGATTCACCATGGAGCCGCTGCTGACCTCAGGCTCGACCACCGGCGTTGCGCTGTTTTTGGCCATCGAGCTGTTCCTGATGGGCGTGACCTTCGCACCGATGGGGGCATTGCTGCCTGAGCTGTTCCCGACCCATGTGCGCTACACCGGCGCCTCGGCAGCCTACAACCTCGGCGGCATCATCGGCGCCTCAGCGGCACCGTTCTTTGCCCAACAGTTGGTCAGCATGGGGGGATTGAGCTGGGTGGGCGGCTATGTGTCGGTAGCCGCGGTGATCAGCCTGATCGCCGTCTTGTGCCTGAAAGAGACACGCAATACAGAGCTGTAAGTGGGGAGCGGCAAGCTTCAAGCGGCAAGAAAAAGCCAAAGCCTGCGCGGATTTGCTTTTTCTTGCAGCTTGAGGCTTGAGGCTTATGGCTTAAAATTCGACCGTGACCGCCTGGGCAGCCCGGGTCGCTTTGGCCCGCGCCGCTTCGATCGACTCGTCACGCGCCAGGCATACGCCCATGCGACGTTGGCCATTGATTTCCGGCTTGCCGAACAGGCGGATGGCGGTATCGGGCTCGCTCAGGGCCGCACCCAGGTTGGCGAAGGTGGTCTGCTGTGACCGGCCTTCAGGCAAGATTACCGCCGAAGCCGACGGACCGAACTGACGCACTACCGGGATCGGCAGACCCAGAATCGCGCGAGCATGCAAGGCGAATTGCGAGAGGTCCTGGGAAATCAGGGTCACCAGCCCGGTATCGTGGGGACGCGGCGAGACTTCGCTGAACCACACTTGGTCACCCTTGACGAACAGCTCCACGCCGAACAGACCACGACCGCCCAGGGCGTCAGTGACCGCCTGAGCCACGCGCTGGGACTCGGCCAGGGCCTTCGGGCTCATGGCCTGTGGCTGCCAGGATTCCTGATAGTCGCCCTTCTCCTGACGGTGACCGACCGGTGCGAGGAAGGTGGTGCCGCCTACATGACGCACGGTCAACAGGGTGATTTCGTATTCGAAATCGATGAAACCTTCGATGATCACCCGGCCTTTGCCGGCGCGGCCGCCTTCCTGGGCATAGTCCCAGGCCTTCTGCAGATCGGCATCGCTGCGCAGCAGGCTTTGCCCCTTGCCCGAGGAACTCATCACCGGCTTGACCACGCAGGGGTAGCCCAGGTCGGCGACGGCCTTGGCGTAGTCTTCGAAGGTATCGGCGAAATGGTAGGGCGAGGTCGGCAGGTCCAGCTCTTCGGCGGCCAGCCGGCGAATGCCCTCACGGTTCATGGTCAGCTGGGTGGCGCGGGCGGTGGGAACGACATTGAAGCCTTCGTTCTCCAGCTCGACCAGGGTCGCGGTGGCGATGGCTTCGATCTCAGGGACGATGTAGTGCGGCTTTTCGGCTTCGATCACCGCACGCAGGGCAACGCCATCGAGCATGTTGATGACGTGGCTGCGGTGCGCGACCTGCATGGCGGGAGCATTGGCGTAGCGGTCCACGGCGATGACTTCGACACCCAGACGCTGCAGCTCGATCACCACTTCCTTGCCCAACTCGCCGCAGCCACACAGCAGTACACGGGTCGCGGTGGGCGACAATGGGGTTCCGATACGGGTCATTTCAGGTCCTCGAAGGCGTCCGGGGCTGCGCCGGATTGGCTGCTGCCCGCTGAAAAAGGACCGATATTCTACACCCGCCGAGGCATTCCGGGGCCGCTGCGCAACCCCGATCACATCACCCTGCGACGACCTCGCGTCGGGCGCGCCAGGCCATGGCCAGCCACACGGCAGTGACGCCGGCAAACTTGGACGCCAGAGCCGTACCGATCACTGCCGGGGTCAGGGCGCCGATCATGCCGAAGAAGATGAAGGTGTCCACCGGAATGCTCAGGGCCGAGCTGAGCCATAGACGGTCACGCAACGGCCGACGGGTGATGCTGAACACCAGCCAGTCGATCAGCTCGGAGACGAAGAACGCGGTCGCACTGGCCAGGGCAATGGCAGGCTCCGAGGTGACATAGGACAGCACCAACGCCGCCAGCATGGCCAACAACGCGCCATGACCATAGCGGGTCTGCACCATGTCGCGCAGGATGAACACCAGCCCACCCCAGGCGGACCAGATCACATCCAGGTGCGGAGCACTGGAAAAGGCGTAGTTGATCAGCACTACGCTACTGATATAGGCAATGAGATAGAACATGGGATCACACGTTGGGCAAGCGGCACAGAATACTTGATTTTGGAGTCAACTACAGCCCCGACCCGATGATCAAGCCTGACGCCACCGCCCGCTCGTGGCACAGCACCAGCACCTGACGGCGCTCGTCGTTGCTCATGCGCGACCAGCGGGTGATCTCGCTCACCGTGCGCTGGCAACCGACGCAGATGTCCTGCTCGTCCAGCGCACAGACATTGACGCACGGCGAGGCGACCGGGCGTTCGGCGTTCTGCATGTCAGTCATCCTGGGGGGCCAGCTCGCGCGCGTAGCGCTCGGCATTATGGACATAATGTGCGGCGCTGGCTTCGAGCATGCGCTTCTGCGCCTCGGTCAACTCGCGCACCACCTTGCCTGGCGAACCCATGACCAGCGAGCCGTCCGGAATTTCCTTACCCTCAGGAATCAGTGCGTTGGCGCCGATGATGCAATGCTTGCCGATGCGCGCGCCATTGAGAATCACGGCATTGATACCGATCAGGCTGTGATCGCCCACCGTGCAGCCATGGAGCATCGCGTTATGGCCGACGGTCACGCCCTTGCCGAGGGTCAGCGGCGAGCCCATGTCGGTGTGCATCACCGTGCCATCCTGGACGTTGCTGCCTTCGCCGATGTCGATCAGTTCGTTGTCGCCGCGCAGCACCGCGCCGAACCAGACACTGGCCCCGGCCTGCAGGCGCACCTTGCCGATCAGGGTGGCATTGGGGGCGGCCCAACTGGTGGGATGGGTCTCGACCCGCAGGTCGCCCAGGCGGTATTTCATGTCTTGCTCCTCACGGTTGAAGGCAGATGGCGGGTTGGGCCCCGCTCAGATCTGGGTATAGCGCTCAGGGGGCTGGTGCAGGCTGATGCCAGCGTCGAACAGCACATTGACCAGTTCGACGATCATGATCGCCGACAACCCCCAGATCTTGTACTCGCCGTAGCGGTAGGCCGGCACGTACCAACTGCGCCCTTGGTAGTCGATACGGTGGGTATGGTCGCGCGGGTCCTGGCGGAAAAACGCCAGCGGAACCGTGAACACAGCGGCGATCTCCGCGTCGTTGGCACGGTATTCGACATAATCGGGGATGATCCCGACGAATGGCGTCACTTTAAGGCCATGCAGGGAGATCACCGGGCTCAGCGGACCGATGACTTCCACCAGTCCCGGCGGCAGACCGATTTCCTCCTCGGCCTCGCGCAGGGCGGTGAACACCAGGTCCGGATCCTCCGGGTCGCGTCTACCACCGGGGAAGGCCACCTCGCCTCCATGGGTGGAAAGCCCTTTGGCCCGCAGGGTCAGCACCAGCTCGGGCTCTTCGCTACGCGTGATGGGCAAGAGCACCGCCGCCTCGGGGAAACGCCGGTCGGTTTCCAGTGACGTGGGGGTGTGATTGCTCATTCGGCGAAGAAGCTCGTCCAGCATTGCACTCTCTCGATTCCAAGGCCTGCCCTGCATGATGCACCAAAGCCGTGAAGCACCCAAGCCCCGCCAGCAGGCCGCTTGCGCAGCGCAGGGCCGGCACGCCAAGATAGCTGCAGATAAAGGGAAGAACAGCATGAAATTCTGCAGCGCGTGCGGCCAGGCGGTCATTCAGCGGATCCCCGAGGGCGACAGCCGCCTGCGGTATGTCTGCGAGCATTGCCATACCATTCATTACCAGAACCCCAACATCGTTGCTGGCGTGCTCCCCACCTGGGGCAGCCAAGTGCTCCTCTGTCGACGGGCGATCGAACCGCGCCGGGGGTTCTGGACGCTGCCCGCCGGGTTCATGGAGAACGGTGAAACCCTCGATGCGGCCGCCCGACGCGAAACCGTCGAGGAAGCCTGCGCCCGGGTTGGGCAGATGAGCCTGTACCAGTTGTTCGACCTGCCTCACATCGACCAGGTACATGTATTCTTCCGCGCCGAGCTGGCTGACCTGGATTTTGCCGTTGGCGTCGAGAGCCTGGAGGTGCGCTTGTTCGAGGAACATGAAATTCCCTGGAACGAGTTGGCTTTCCGCACCGTCGTACGGACACTAGAATGCTATTATCGCGACCGCATCGGGCAGCACTACCCCGTAGGCCATGAGTACCTGCCGCCGATGAACGTCTCGTCGTCCACCACTTAGCTCTCAGGGATACGGTTTCATGCGTTGGTTGCTTGCCCTTTTCTGCCTTTCCGTTGCATCGGTGTCCCAGGCCGCCTTCACCGAGACCATCATTCGCAAGCCTGTCGAACCGTCTGCGGTCGCCAACCAACCGCTGATCGACAAGGTCCTGGTGATCAAGTCCGAGCGCCGCCTGCAACTGATCAGCCGCGGCGAGCCACTCAAGACCTACCGCATCTCCCTGGGCAAACAACCCAAAGGCACCAAAGAGCGCGAAGGTGACAGCAAGACGCCCGAAGGCCTGTACTGGCTTGACTGGCGCAAGGTCAGTGACCGCTTCAACCTGGCCATGCACATTTCCTACCCGAACATCAGCGATGCCGCCCGCGCCCGCCGCGAGGGCGTGAGCCCAGGCGGCATGATCATGATCCATGGCACGCCGATCAACGAGGACTACCCGGAGTGGTACTTCCATACCCTGGACTGGACCGAAGGCTGCATCGCCATGCGCAACAATGACATGCGCGAGGTCTGGGACATGGTCAAGGACGGGACCTTGATCGAGATCCGTCCCTGATTCCTACAATTCGATTAACTTTGTAGGAAATTACACACATTAAACCCACCCCCACCTGACGCCCAGATGGGTACGGGACCGCATCCAAACGGTAAGTCGGATTCTTAGAATCCCCGCAAAAAAGCACATACGTGCAGCCATTGCGGGGCTTCTCCATGTCGACTTCCTTGCGTCGCTTCGCCAGGCCAATACTGGCCAGCCTGGCCCTTGCCTTGATGGTCCACCCAACTGCGTGGGCCAACGATCCCGCCACCTCGCAACTACGCGAGCAACAACGCACCCTGCAGCTTCAAGAACGCCGGCAGCGCCTCGAGCGATGGCAACGCCGTCGTCAGCCAGGCCCGGTACGGGTCGACCCTGCCCCACCTACTCGCGCAGATTCACACTGCTGGCCCACCGCCGGGTTACGCCTGAGCGGGAACCGAGTGCTATCGAATCAGCAGCTGGAAGCGGTCCTGCGTCCCCTGTGGCGCCCTTGCCTGAGCGTCGACGACGTCAACACGCTGCTCAGGGCCATCACCGACAGCTACGTCCAGGCAGGTTATCCGGCCAGCCGCCCTTACCTGGCGCATCGGCCCCAGGCCGGCAAGCCACTGGCTATCGTCATCGTCGAAGGCTTCGTCGAATCCATCGAACTGGCCGGTACCGACCTGCCGCTTTCCTTGCGAGGCGCCTTTCCCGACCTGCTCGGTCAGCCCTTGTACCTGCCCGCACTCGAGCAAGGCCTGGACCAGCTCAATCGCCTGCGGGCCTACGACTTGAACGCCGACCTGCTACCGGGCGAGATCCAAAGTGGTACACGCGTGGTCATCCAGCCGCGCCGCACCGGTTCGCGCTGGCACCTGGACAGCCGCCTGGACAACCGTGGCAGCGACCTGACCGGTCGTCATCGCCTCAACCTTGGGTTGGGACTGGACAGCCCACTGGGCTTGAACGACGACCTACGCCTGGGCGTGGCCTCGACCGTGTTCGACGCCCCCGGCCAAAGCCAAGGTGTGAACCTCTATTACAGCGTGCCCTACGGCCCGTGGAGCCTGGCCGTGAACGCCAGCTGGATGCGTTATCGCGCTCCCCTGCCACAACGGCGTCAGGTCAGCACCGGCGAAAGCCATCTCCAGGGCCTGAGCGTGGAACGCCTGCTATGGCGCAACAGCCAAGGGATGTTGAGTGCGCTCGCCCGACTGGACCGCAAGCAACTGGTCAACCGCATTCAACACACGGCGATCGCGCAGCAAAGCCCGACGCTGACCACCTTCGAGGCCGGCCTCAACCTGCTGTGGCTCGAAGGGGGACTGTGGAACGCCTATGTGGGCGTGTCCCAGAACCTGGACTGGTTTGGCGCCGAGCATTCACTGCTGCCCTCGGAAAGGGCTGCCCAAACGCATTGGCGCAAGTACCGGGCCAGCTTCGTGCATTTGCGCCAGGGGCCTGCGCAATGGCCCTGGCGTTGGCAGAGCGAGTTGAACCTTCAGTACAGCGAGCAACCGCTTCCGGCCATCGAGCAATTGCTGCTTAGCGACGACGCCGCCGTTCGCGGCTGGCGTCAGGACACGGTCGCCGGTGCCAGCGGCGCGGTCTGGCGCAACACCTTCAGCCAGCCCCTGCCCTTCTCCCGGACATTGGAGATACGCCCTCACCTGGGCCTGGACCTGGGCTGGACCCGCTTCACCCCCGCCAGCGCTCCCCAACGGATCGCAGGGGGCGCCCTGGGTGTAGTGCTAGGGCCTCCCGCCAATCACCTGCGCCTGGACTATCAACGAGCCCTGTACGCCAGCGAACGCAACCGCCGCTCGCTGGAACCTGGCCTCTGGGTCCTGGAGTGGACCCTGAGTCTCTGATCACACAACAAAAGAGAAAAAACAGTGACCCTTACTACCCACCCCCACTCGGTGAGCCCGGATGTCTTGCGCTGGGCCATTTTCATCGCCCTGGTGACATGCTCCTGCGCCGTGGCCGCAGATGGCCTGCAACCAACCACCGGGCCCGGCGGTACGCCGGTCGTCAACAATAACCACGGCGTACCGGTGATCGACATCGTCGCCCCTAACGCCCGCGGCCTGTCCCACAATCAGTTCCTCGACTACAACGTCGCCAAGCCCGGCGTGGTGCTCAACAACGCCTTGCGGCCTGGCCAATCACAACTGGTCGGAGCCCTGAACGCCAATCCACAATTCCAGGGCCAGGCCGCGTCGACCATCCTCAACGAAGTCGTCAGCCGCAACGCCTCGCTGATCGAGGGACCGCAGGAGATTTTCGGTCGCGCCGCCGACTACATCCTGGCCAACCCCAACGGCATCACCCTCAATGGCGGCAGCTTCATCAACACCACACGTGCCGGACTGCTGGTCGGCACGCCGGACATCCAGGATCAACAGATCCGCTTTCTCGATACCCTGAACGCCAGCGGTACCCTGCAGGTGCTCGAAGGCGGACAATCCAACCGCGAGGCGGCGCTGGAGCTGATCGCCCCACGCATCGATCAGCACGGGGCGCTCGAAGCCCGCACAGATCTGAACCTGACTGTCGGGCGAAATCGCATCGATGCCCAGGACGGGCAAATCATTCAGCACCTGCCCAGCGCCCCGGCCAGCATCGATGCCAGCCTGTTCGGCGCCATGCGTGCCGGGCGCATCCGGGTGGTAAGCACTGCCGAAGGTGCAGGTGTACGCGTGGGCCCTTCCCCATTGAGCGCGGATAATGGCATCAGCGTCCGTTCTTCAGGCACCCTGCACGTCAGCGGCACCGCCGATGAACGTGCGCGTCTGCGCACCGAGCAGGGTGAACTGGCGTTGACCGCAGCTGGCGACCTGACGCTCGACACCGTCGAGGCCAAAGCCGGGCGTATCGAATTCACCGCCGGCAACAAATTGACCCTGGACGCCAAGACTCGGGAAAGCCTCCAGCGCGATCATGAACAATGGAACAACAAGTTCCTCTTCGTCACCACCGAGACCTACAACCGCAAGCGCACCACCACCGACCGTCAGCAACAAGGGACACTGCTGCACGCCGACGAAGGGATCGCACTGCAATCAGGCGATGACATGCGCCTGGTGGCGGCGGACCTTCGAACCCGAGGCGAGCTGAGGCTCGACAGCGCGGCCAAGCTCGATGTCGAAGCCGGCATCGACAGTCAACGGATCGAAGAACAGGTGCGCCACCGCAAGCACCTGTGGCGCGGCGACAGCGATACCGACCGCTACAAGGAAACCGCCAACGCCAGCCAGCTGGAAGGCGGACGCATCGTGATGACCGCCGGCGATACGCTCAAGGTGCAGGGCAGCCGCCTGCAAAGCCAGGGCGACACCCTATTCAAGGCCGGCCAGGTGAGCGTGACCACGACCACCCTGCAGGACACAGGCACACAACGCGACTATCGGGGCGATCTGGTCTCCGGCGCCTTCTTCGGTTCACGCGATGGCAACGAACGCCAGGGTCAGACGGTGGCCGGCAGCGAGCTCAAGGTAGGAGGCGATCTCGACATCATCGCCGATCAGGTCACGGTCAAGGGCAGTACCTTGAGCAGCCAGGGCGATTCGGTCCTGTTCAGCGAAAAGGGCCTGCTGGCCATCGAGGCCGATCGCAACCGCATCACCACGACCGAGCACGAGCGCGACAGCAAGCTGTTTGGCCTGTTCGGTAGCGACCAGACACGCACCACGCGCCAGGAGCAAGCAATCGTCAGCGACCTGAACGCCACCAGCGACCTGCGCCTGGCCAGTGCTGAAGAGATGCGCCTGATCGGCGCCAAGGCCACGGCAGGCAAAACGCTGCAGGTGCAGGCCAAGGGCGACCTGCTGATCGCCAGCGCGCAAGCCCAGACCCACAGCGAAACCCAGCAGGTACAGCGCGGGCTGAAAGCCAGCGCCCGCCAGACCCAGGATGCCCAGGACGGTAAGGCGGATTCGCGCCAGTTCGAAGCGAGCCTGGGGTACCAGGTCACCAACACCCAACAGCAGGCCGATCAGACGATGCAGACACCCAGTGAACTCAAAGGGGCAACGGTAAGCCTCGACAGCGGCGCTCACCTACAGGTCGATGGCTCCAGGGCCCAGGCCACCGCCGGCACGCTCACCGCCCAGGGCGCGAAAATCTCCCTCGGCGCAACGCACGATACCGTCCGATCGACCACCGAAAAGATCCGCAGCGAAGGAGGCCTCACAGTCTCGGGTGGCATCGACCGGCTGGGCAGCGCCACGACAGGCCAGCGTCGCCAGAACACCACCGTCGAAAACGACAGCACGGCCGTGCGCAGCGAACTGCTGGCCAAGGGCGATCTGACGCTCTCTACCGCAAACCTTGCCAGCGACGCCGCCCGGGTGGAGGCAGGCGGGACCTTGCAGGTCAACGCAGGGCAGATCGACAACCGGGCCGTTGAAGACCTCAAAGAGCGCAAGCAGGATGCCACCGACTGGCGCGCCGGCCTTGGCGCCAGCTTGGAATACCGCGACCTGACCCGGCCCATCGAGCGCCTGGTCCAAGGCGAGGAGGCTGCGCGCTTCCAACAAGCCTCGGTCGAGGATGCCCTGGCCGCCCCCAGCATCGGCGGCGACCTGACTGTCGAGCACATCAAGCGCCTGGAAAACCAGCGACGAGGCTATGCACAGGTCAGCGAATTCACCGGTGCCTCGGTCCATGTCAAGGCCGACCGGATCGAGGACCAAGGCACTCAATGGCGAGCCACTGCCGGCACGCTGAAGATCGACGCCGGGCGCCATCAACTGAAAGCGGCCAGCGATTCCCAGTCCGACACCCTTCAGCGCCTGGATGCCGGGGGCGACCTACGCGTGGACACCAGTACCGGGCAGGACATCAATGGCCGCGGCGCAGGTAAGGGAGGCTCTGTGGATAAAACGCAAACCCAGCTCACCGCACGCCCTGGCGGGCTGTTCGGCCAACAAGGCGTCCAGATCCAGCTCGCAGGCCCGGGCCTCTATGAAGGCACGCGCGTCGATGCAGGCAACGGCGCCTTCAGCGCCCAGAGTACCGGCAGCTTGACCTTTGCCGCCGCGACCGACAGCACATCCAAGCAATCGCTCCAGCTCACCGGCAACGCCTGGCTCAAGGGCGGCAATCGCCCCGGCAGCACAGGCCTTGAGGGGCGTGGCTATCTTGACCGCGAGCGCGAGCAACGCCAATCGGGTAACGCCCACGTCGCGCAGATCGACGCCAAAGGCGACGTCATCCTCAAAAGCGGCGGCGACCTGCTGCTCGAAGGCACCCGTATCGGCAGCCGGGAGGCGCCCACAGGCGAGGTCCGCCTGGACAGCGATGGCTTGCTGCAGATCAAGGCCGCCCGCAATACCCAAACGGCCAGTGGCGGCAAGATCGGTGGAGGCCTGGAACTGGCCGCCAAGACGGGTAACAGCAAGGGGGGCGCCCTGGGCGGCCACTTCACCCATGCAAAACTGGATGAAGACGCCAACCAAGCGGTCGACGCGCGCATCGACACCCGCGCAGAAGTGCACATGAGCAGCCGCGCCCGCGAGGACGTCGCCCTGCACGCGCAAGGTCTGCACGTCTCGGCCACGCGGCTCGATCTGCAGACGCCCAATGGCGGCCTGCTGCTAGAGGCTTCAGGCAACCAGGACAAGCGCAGTAACCTGGACATCACCGGCGGCGCCGGCCTGACCCTCAGCCGAGGCGAACTCGACAGCCGCGGCCTGTATGGCCGGATCAAGCTCGACCTCGATAAACGCGACAACCAGACCTGGAATGCCAACACCCTACGCGCAGACCACATCAACCTGTACACCCAGGGCGATGCCCGCTTCGAAGGTACCAGCCTGGGAGCCGGACGTATCCAGGGTTCGGTTGGCGGCGACCTGTTGCTGGCCAGTCGCAAGGACCGCATCGATACCCTGACCGTCGGGGTAGATGCGCGCTTGAGCCAAGAGAAGAACCCACAAAGCTATACCAACGCGGCCAAAGCCCTGGCGGGCCCGGCATCAGGCAAAGTCGGCAATAAGACCAGCTCCGCCCTGAGCCAGGCCGAGCCCGGCTTGTCCCCTACCTTCAAGCTGGACCTGTCCCATCAACAGCGCGACACCGTGGCCCATCAAGCCACCTTCAAGGGCACCGACGGCATCGCCCTCAAGATCGGTGGCGATGCGAAGCTGGTGGGTGCGCGCTTGCTGTCGGCAAACGGCTCTGTCGAGCTGGATGCAGCCTCCGTCACCCGCCAAACCCTCTCGGGCACCGACTACCGTCGAGATGTCTCGATCGACGCGTCCAACTCGCCGGTCGACCTGGGGACAGCCATCGCCGAGCTGGCCAAGGACAAAGGCGCGGCCGAGGGCGACAACCCACTGGATCTGGGCCTGGTACGCACCAGTGGACACAACCGCACGGAGCAATGGGCCTCGCACATCGAGCAGAAGCGCCGCTAGGCCAACCGTGGCACGAGCAGGCATGCCTGCTCGTTTTCGAGGGCAAGGCCATCCATCACACATCTTGAAAACCAATCCTGGCCGTGACGAACGGGTTTCGGCGACCCTTTCATGGTTTTGCCAAAAAATCGTCATACTTTGCGTTCAAAGTCGCGGTCTTCCTTCCACTCAGCAACGCAAGGACACCCTGATGAGTCGAGAAAGCGGCGATAACCTTGATCGCAACTCCAGCGGCAACCTGCCCATGGCCAGTGTCATGGATGCCTACCTGAGCCGGCGCAGCGTCATGCGCGGCAGCTTGGGGGCGGCCATCGCGCTGATCGCAGGGGCAGGCCTGACCGGCTGCCTGGGCAGTGGCGCCAACCAAGGCACGCCCGCTCCGGCCCGTCCCGCCACTCCCAGGCCCAGACTGGGGTTCCAGTCGATCCCCGGCTCGCGTACCGATGGCTGCGCCGTGGCCGCCGGCTACAGCGCCTATGTACTGGCGCCCTGGGGCACACCGTTGAACAGCAAGGCCAGCCCCTGGAAAGCCGACGGCAGTAACACATCCACAGATCAGGCCAACGCCATGGGCATGCACCACGACGGCATGCACTTCTTTCCCATCGGTGGCAGTTCCGACGATGGCCTGCTGGCAATCAACTTCGAATACATCGACCCTGCCGCGCTGCACCCGAACGGCCCGACCACCTCTGCCAATGGCAAGCGCCCGGCCGAAGAAGTGCGCAAGGAAATCAACGCCCACGGCGCCGGCGTGGTTCGCCTGCGCAAACTCAACGGGCGCTGGCAGGTGGTCGACAATGACCCGCTCAACCGCCGCTTCACCACCGCCTCGCTGATGGAGATCGCCGGCCCTCTGCGCGGCAGCGAGCACGTCAAGACCCGATTCTCGCCCACCGGCACCCAGTGCCGTGGCACCAACAACAACTGCGGTAACGGCTATACACCCTGGGGCACTTACCTCACGTGCGAGGAGAACTGGCCCGGCATCTTCGTCAACAAGGGCACCCGCCCTGCCGACCAAGTGCGCATCGGCGTGGCCACCTCGAGCGGCCAGTACGGCTGGGAGAGCGCCGCAGGTGACCGCAGCGAAGCCAACGACGAGTTCGCCCGCTTCGACATCACCCCTCGCGGCGCCAGTGCCACCGAGGACTACCGCAACGAAGCCAGCACTTACGGCTACATCGTCGAGATCGACCCGTACGACGCCCGCACGCGCGCCGTCAAACGCACCGCGCTGGGCCGGTTCCGCCATGAGGGCTGCTGTCCTGGCCTGGCGGTAGCCGGCAAGCCGCTGGTCTGGTACATGGGCGACGACTCCAACAATGAATACCTGTACAAGTTCGTCTCTGACGCTGTCTGGGACCCTGCCGACGCCAACCCGAGCGATCGACTGGCCACCGGCGCCAAGTACCTGGACCACGGAAAGCTCTACGTGGCGCGCTTCGATGCCGACGGCACCGGCCACTGGCTGTTGCTCGCCCCCGGCACAGCCACCACCGGCGGCAGCACCTTGGGTGCGCTGTACGGCGACCTGGCCGGGATCATTCTCAACACCCGGGGTGCTGGCGATGCCGTGGGCGCAACGCCCATGGACCGCCCGGAGTGGACGGCGGTCAATCCCCTCAATGGTGACGCCTATGTCACCCTGACCAACAACAGCGAACGCACACCGGCCAAGGTCGATGCGGCCAACCCACGCGGCCCGAACCGCCACGGCCACATCATCCGTTGGCACGACAGCGACGATCAGCGCAGCTTCACCTGGGACATCTTCGTCTTTGGCGCCAATGCCGATGGCGGTGCCGACATCAATCGTTCGGGCCTGACCGAACTGAACCAGTTCGCCAGCCCCGATGGAATGAGTTTCGATAGCCGCGGTGTGCTGTGGTTCGAGACCGACAACAGCGAATCGAGCGTGACCCGCTATACCAATGACCAGTTGCTCGCGGTGATCCCCACCGATCTGGTGGACGCAAACGGCAGGCAAGTGCCGATCGATGCCCGCAACCAGGCAGACTTGCGCCGCTTCTTCGTCGGGCCGAACGGCTGCGAAGTGACTGGCATCACCTTCACTCCCGACAACAAGACGTTGTTCGTCAACATCCAGCATCCGGCCAACTGGCCCCGCAGTGACATCGCTACCGACGCCACCCCCACGGGCAGCCGCGTGCGGCCTCGGTCGTCGACCGTGGTGATTCAACGCAACGATGGAGGAGAGATCGGCATCGGCTGATGCCTGTAGAAAGGGCCGCTACGCGTCCCATCGCAAGCGTCGAGCGCGCTGCGATGGGCTGCATAGCGGCCCCTGGGATATCACACGAACGGGTTCAGAACTCGGCGAGCCGCCAGACCTCGTAGGCTGGCGTCTCGTACGGGTGGCTCGCCTTGAGCGCGGCGACGACTTGGGCGATCAACTCATCCGCCACCACCAGCTCGACCTTCCACTCCTCCACCTGCTCGACCTGACCGGTCTGCCCGAGGTACGGCTGGCTGCCGTCCAACGGGCGGAACTGGCCCAGGCCCTGCGTCTGCCAGGCACAGTGGTCATAGTCGCCGATGCGTCCGCCGCCTGCGGCGAACACAGCGGCCTTGACCACTTCCACATGGCTCGGCGGCACGAAGAAGGCGAGCTTGTACACGTTTAGTTCACCCAGACGCGCGCATTGCGGAACATGCGCATCCAGGCGCCGTCTTCCTGCCACTCGTCCGGACGCCAGGAGTTCTGCACGGCACGGAATACACGCTCAGGGTGCGGCATCATAATGGTCACGCGACCGTCGCGGCTGGTGAGACCGGTGATGCCGCGCGGCGAGCCGTTCGGGTTGGCCGGGTAGGCCTCGGTGACCTTGCCGTGGTTGTCGACAAAGCGCAGGGCCACGCAACCGGACAGGTCCGCTTCCAACAGGGCTTCCTCGCTGGCGAACTCGGCATGGCCTTCACCGTGGGCGATGGCAATCGGCATGTGCGAACCGGCCATGCCCTGCAGGAAGATCGAGTTGGACTTCTGCACCTCGACCATCGCCACCCGCGCCTCGAACTGCTCCGAACGGTTGCGCACGAAGTGCGGCCAGTACTCGGTGCCCGGGATGAGTTCGTGCAGGTTGGACATCATCTGGCAACCATTGCACACGCCCAGGGCGAAGCTGTCGTTACGCTCGAAGAACGCCTGGAAGGCTTCACGGGCACGGCTGTTGAACAGCGCCGACTTGGCCCAGCCTTCACCGGCGCCCAACACGTCACCGTAGGAGAAGCCACCGCAGGCCACCAGGCCCTTGAACTCGGCGAAGTCGACACGACCGGCGAGAATGTCGCTCATGTGCACATCGATGGCGGCAAAGCCTGCGCGGTCGAAGGCGGCAGCCATCTCGACCTGGCCGTTGACGCCCTGCTCGCGCAGGATGGCCACTTGCGGGCGCACGCCCTTCTTGATGTACGGCGCTGCGATGTCGTCGTTGACGTCGAAGCCCAGCTTGACCGACAGGCCTGGGTTTTCTTCTTCCAGCAGGACGTCGTATTCCTGGTCAGCGCAATCGGCGTTGTCACGCAGGCGCTGGATCTGGTAGCTGGTCTCGGCCCACTGGCGCTGCAGCAGACGACGCTGGTCGTCGAACAGCACTTCGCCATTGAGGCTGATGGACACTTCACCGTTGTTGACCGGTTTACCGATCACCGCGACGCAGTCGCCCAGGCCAGCGGCGCTGAACTGTGCCAGCACGTCCGGGGTGGCGTCCTGGCGAACCTGGATGACCGCGCCCAGCTCTTCGTTGAAGAGAATGGCCGGTACGTCGCCTTTGCTGTCGGTCAGCGGATCGAGTTGCAGGTCCAGACCGCAGTGGCCAGCGAAGGCCATCTCCAGCACGGTGGTCAGCAGGCCGCCGTCGGAACGGTCGTGGTAGGCCAGCAGGTGGCCGTCGGCGTTCAGGCCCTGAACCACTGCGAAGAAGGCCTTGAGATCCTCTGGGTCGTCGACGTCCGGTGCCTGGGCGCCGAGCTTGCCGAAGGTCTGGGCCAGGATCGAGGCGCCCATGCGGTTCTTGCCGCGGCCCAGGTCGATCAGGATCAGGTCGGTCTCGCCCTTGTCCATGCGCAGTTGCGGCGTCAGGGTGTCACGGATGTCGACCACCGGTGCGAAGCCGCTGACGATCAGCGACATCGGTGCGGTGACGCTCTTCTCGACGCCGTCCTCGCTCCATTTGGTCTTCATCGACATGGAGTCCTTGCCCACCGGAATGGTCAGGCCCAGCTCAGGGCACAGCTCCATGCCGACGGCCTTGACGGTGTCGTACAGGCGGGCGTCTTCACCCGGGTGCCCAGCCGCGGACATCCAGTTGGCCGACAGTTTGATGTCGGAGAGCTTCTCGATACGGGCACCGGCCAGGTTGGTCAATACTTCGCCGATGGCCATACGGCCAGAGGCTGGGGCATCGAGCAGGGCCAGCGGGGTGCGCTCGCCCATGGCCATGGCTTCGCCGGTGTAGACGTCGAAGCTGGTGGCGGTGACGGCGCAGTCGGCCACCGGGACCTGCCACGGGCCGACCATCTGATCGCGGGCGACCAGGCCGGTGATGGTGCGGTCGCCGATGGTGATCAGGAAGCTCTTGCTGGCAACGGCCGGGTGGTGCAGGACGCGCTCGACGGCGTTGTCCAGGTCCAGCGTGCTCGGGTCGAAGTCATCGCCCAGCTCGGCTTCACGGGTGACCGAGCGGTGCATGCGCGGCGGCTTGCCGAGCAGCACATCCAGCGGCATGTCCACCGGGGTGTTGTCGAAATGGCTGTCGGTGACGGTGAGGTGTTTCTCCTCGGTGGCTTCGCCGACCACGGCGAACGGGCACCGCTCGCGCTCGCAGATGGCCTTGAAGCGCTCGAAGTCCTCGGCGCTGACCGCAAGCACGTAACGTTCCTGGGACTCGTTGCTCCAGATCTCGTGCGGGGCCATGCCCGGCTCGTCGTTGGGCACGTTGCGCAGTTCGAAACGCCCACCGCGACCACCGTCGTTGACCAGTTCAGGGAAGGCGTTGGAAATACCACCGGCGCCGACGTCATGGATGAAGGCGATCGGGTTCTTGTCGCCCAGTTGCCAGCAGCGGTCGATGACCTCCTGGCAACGGCGTTCCATTTCCGGGTTTTCGCGCTGTACCGAGGCGAAGTCCAGGTCGGCGGAGCTGGCGCCGGTGGCAACCGACGAAGCCGCGCCGCCACCCAGGCCGATCAGCATGGCCGGGCCGCCGAGCACGATCAGCTTGGCGCCGACAGTGATTTCGCCCTTCTGCACGTGGTCTTCACGGATGTTGCCCATACCGCCGGCGAGCATGATCGGCTTGTGGTAGCCGCGCACTTCTTCACCGCGCGGGGTGTCGATGGCTTGCTCGAAGGTACGGAAGTAGCCGGTCAGGGCCGGACGGCCGAACTCGTTGTTGAATGCGGCGCCGCCCAGGGGGCCTTCGACCATGATGTCGAGAGCGTCGACGATACGGCCCGGCTTGCCATAGGCCTGCTCCCACGGCTGTTCGAAGCCAGGGATGCGCAGGTTGGAAACGGTGAAGCCGGTCAGGCCGGCCTTGGGCTTGGCCCCACGACCGGTGGCGCCTTCGTCGCGGATCTCGCCGCCGGAGCCGGTGGAGGCGCCGGAGAACGGGGCGATGGCGGTCGGGTGGTTGTGGGTCTCGACCTTCATCAGGATATGCACCGGCTCCTGGACCGCGCCGTACTGGCGGGTTTCAGGATTCGGGAAGAAGCGGCCCGCCACGTGGCCGACGATGACCGAGGCGTTGTCCTTGTACGCGGACAGCACGCCTTCGCTGTGCATCTGGTAGGTGTTCTTGATCATGCCGAACAGGCTCTTTTCCTGAGCCTGGCCGTCGATGTCCCAACTGGCGTTGAAGATCTTGTGGCGGCAGTGTTCGGAGTTGGCCTGGGCGAACATCATCAGCTCGATGTCGTTCGGGTTGCGCTTGAGGCCCTGGAAGGCATTGACCAGGTAGTCGATCTCGTCTTCGGCCAGGGCCAGGCCCAGGTCGACGTTGGCCTGGGCCAGTGCGGCACGGCCACCGCCGAGAATGTCCACGGAGGTCATCGGCTTGGGCTGGGCGTGGCTGAACAGGTCCGCTGCGTCCTCCAGACGGGCCAGCACGCGCTGGGTCATGCGGTCGTGCAGCTCGGCGGCGATCAGCGCGACGTCGGCATCGGACAGCTCCCCGGCGACGTAGTAGGCGATACCGCGCTCCAGGCGCTGGATGCTCTGCAGGCCGCAGTTATGGGCGATGTCACTGGCCTTGCTGGCCCAGGGCGAGATGGTGCCCAAGCGCGGGACCACCAGGAACAGGCGACCGGCCGGCTCCTGGACCGGAACGCTCGGACCGTACTTGAGCAGACGCCCCAGCACCTGCTGCTGGTCGGCGGTCAGCTCGCCATCGACATCGGCGAAGTGGGCGAATTCGGCATACAAACCAGTAACAGCGGGGACTTTCTGGCTCAGTTGCTCGAGTAACTTACCGTGGCGGAAGGCAGAAAGGGCAGGAGCGCCGCGCAGGATCAACATCGTCGGGACAGCCTCAGGAAGGGGTGTGCTTAGAGGCCGTGCATTCTAGCCTAATTCGCAGACTTTCGGCACCCGCTCTAAGCCAATGCTGCCGGGCGGCGGAACCGGACTTCGGGGTCAGAAATATCGCTTCAAGCGGCAAGCCTCAAGCGCAAAGAAAATGCAGGCCGCCACGGTCCGCTTTTCGCTTATCGCTTGCCGCCTGAATCAGCTAGCAGACCTGCCAACCATTGTCGAGATATGGCGGGACCGGTCCTTTGCGTATACTGCAACCTATGTTCGCCCTCACTGCTTTGCGCCAGCGCTGCGCCAGATGGCTCTTCGCAACCGGACTCTTCCTGCTGCTCGGTGCCTGTGTTGAAAAACCCAGCACCCTCGAGCGCGTCAAGGAGGACGGCGTGCTGCGCGTGATAACCCGCAACAGCCCCGCCACCTATTTCCAGGACCGCAACGGTGAAACCGGTTTCGAGTACGAACTGGTCAAGCGTTTTGCCGACGAACTGGGCGTGAAACTCGAGATCGAGACCGCCGACAGCCTCGATGAACTGTTCGACCAGCTGGGCAAGCCCTCCGGCCCGGTGCTGGCCGCCGCCGGACTGGTCAGCAGCGAAAAACGCACGGCCCAGGCAAGGTTCTCCCACCCTTACCTTGAGGTGACCCCGCAGGTCATCTACCGCAACGGCCGCTCACGCCCCACCAACGTCAAGGGGCTCATCGGCAAGAAGATCATGGTGCTCAAGGGCAGCAGCCACGCCGATCAACTGGCCGAACTGAAAAAGCAGAATCCTGCCCTGGTATACGAAGAGTCCGACGCGGTCGAGGTCGTTGATCTACTGCGCATGGTCGATGAAGGCCAGATCGACCTGACCTTGGTGGATTCCAACGAACTGGCCATGAACCAGGTCTACTTCCCCAACGTCCGAGTGGCCTTCGACCTGGGGGATTCCCGCGATCAACGCTGGGCGGTTGCCGCCGGCGAAGACAACAGCCTGCTCAACGAGGTCAACGAGTTTCTCGACAAGTCGCAGAAGAACGGCACCCTTCAGCGCCTGAAGGATCGCTACTACGGCCATGTCGACGTGCTCGGCTATGTCGGGGCCTACACCTTCGCTCAACACTTGCAGCAGCGCTTGCCCAAGTACGAGAAGCATTTTCGCACCACCGCCAAGGCCGAGCAGGTGGACTGGCGCCTGCTGGCGGCGATCGGTTACCAGGAATCGATGTGGCAGCCGGAGGTTACCTCCAAGACCGGCGTGCGCGGCTTGATGATGCTGACCCAACGCACCGCCCAGGCCATGGGCGTGTCCAATCGCCTGGACCCGAAACAGAGCATCCAGGGCGGCGCCAAATATTTCATGCTCGTCAAGGACCAGCTCGACGAGAGCATCAAGGAACCGGATCGCACCTGGTTCGCCCTGGCCGCCTACAACGTCGGCAGCGGCCACCTGGAAGACGCACGCATGCTAGCCAAACGAGAAGGCCTGAATCCGAACAAGTGGCTGGACGTGAAGAAAATGCTGCCGCGCCTGTCGCAGAAGCAGTGGTACCGCAAGACCCGCTACGGCTATGCCCGCGGTGGCGAACCGGTGCACTTCGTGGCCAACATCCGCCGTTACTACGACATCCTTACCTGGGTGACCCAGCCGCAGCTCGAGGGGCAGGTGGCCGAAGGCAACCTGCACGTGCCGGGGGTCAACAAGGACAAGCCGGCCGAACAGCCCTCGCCGATGTGACGCACAGGCGTTGCTAGCACTTGGCCCGCCGTGCCTTGAAGAAATCGCTCAGAATCTGCCCGCACGCCTCGGCCAATACCCCTCCCTCGAACATCACCCGATGATTCAAAAAGCCCTGGGTGAAGAACTGCCCCTGGCTCTGCACGATCCCGGCCTTGGGCTCCAACGCGCCATAAACCACCCGCGCAATGCGCGAATGCACGATCAGCCCGGCGCACATGCTGCACGGCTCCAGTGTCACGTACAGCGTACTGCCGGGCAGTCGGTAGTTGCTGGCGGCCTGCGCGGCCGCACGGATAGCTACCATCTCGGCGTGCGCACTGGGATCGCTGTCGGTGATAGGACGGTTGAAGCCCTGTCCGATGACCTGGCCATGCTGCACCAGCACCGCGCCAACCGGCACCTCGCCCATGGCCGCCCCCTGTGCGGCGAGTTCCAGGGCTAATTGCATGAATTCCTGATCGCGGCTGCGATCGATGATCTGCGGACGCATCAGACCACCGCTATCGCGGCCATAAGGCCGGTTTCCATGTGGTCGATCACATGGCAATGGAACATCCAGGTACCAGGGTTATCAGCCACCAGCGCTACCTGGGCGCGCTCGTTCTTGCCCAGCAAATAGGTATCGGTGAACCAAGGTTCGACGATCTTGCGGCGATTGGACGCAATTACCTTGAAACTCATGCCATGCAAATGAATGGGATGCTGGTACTGGGTCATGTTTTTCAATTCGAAGATGTAACTCTTGCCCTTCTTTAGCGTGGCGATCGGGCGATCGGCGCAGGTCTTGTCGGTGATGTCCCAGGCCTGACCGTTGATCTGCCACAAGCTCGGTGGACGACCGTTGTCGGTATCCACCGACACCTTGCCGGCCCATTCGAAATTGAAGTTGAGCTTTTGCGCATTCTCCAAGTCCGGCTCGGCGATCGGGTTGGCCGGTAGCGCCTTGGGCCAATCCCCCGGCGCCTGGTCGCTGGCCACCGAACGCAGGGTCCCCAAGCGCACGAAGCCGTCACGCAGAGAAATCTCCTCGCCTGCCTCGGGGATGCGGATCGCCAGGCAAATGCGCATGCCTGGGCCGAGCCAGTAATCCTCTTCCAATACGCGCGGAGTGACGGGATTGCCATCGAGCGCGTACACCCGCGCCTCGCAGTTGCCCTTGAGGTTGATGCGGTAGGTCCAGGTGTTGTCCAGGTTCAACAGACGCACCCGCACCACCTGGCCTGCCGGCAGCTCGGTGACCGCGTCCGCCTGGCCGTTGATGGTGATCAGGCGCCCAGCCGTACCGTTGCGCGCGGCTTCGCGAGGGATACTGAACGGCAGCCAGCCCCCCTGTTCGTCCACGTGCCAGTTCTTCAGGCTCAAGGTCCGCTCATGCAGGAAACCGGTAGGCTCGCGCTCCTCGACGATCAACGGACCGACCAGGCCACGCCCCAGCTCTTCGGAACTGCTGACGTGGGGGTGGTACCAGTAGCTGCCAGCATCGGGCACACGGAACTTGTAGTCGAAGAACTCGCCCGGCTTGACTGGCAATTGCGAAACGTAGGGCACCCCGTCCATTTCCAGCGGCAGACGGATGCCATGCCAATGGATGGTCGTTTCCACGGGCAGGTGATTGATGAAGCGCACCCGCAACCAGGTGCCCTGACGGACACGCAGTTCAGTACCTGGCGCCGAGGGGCCAAAGGCCCAGGCCTGGGTTTTGAACCCCGGCACCAGCTCCACGTCCAGCGGAGCAGCGATCAGTTCATAATCGTGCCCGGCGTTCTCGTCCTCGACTTTGCCCAACCAGTAACGCGCCGCGCCTCCGGCGCCCAAGCCAACCACGGCAAGGCCGGTCAGGCCCTTGAGCATTTGTCGACGGGTAAAGGACATCGGTGCGGGTACCTCGTTTCTGCGCAATCAGTCTGCCAGCAGTGCTGGCAATGAAGGGCGAATACGATACACCTGCATTTGCGAAAGATTAAGTGAAGTATTGAGCGGGCGACTGGATCACCTTGTCGCAGCGGGAGCGCGCAAAAGGCCTGACTCCCCATAACCCTCTACGCGCCTCGCTATCAATTGCCCGCCTGTCCCACCGTCGCACTCCAGGAATTCTCCGCTCCTGCCCGGATTTTCAACCGCCACCCAAAGGGGGCATAGAAATCAACGGCAGCATCTCGAAATTCGAGATACGCCAGAGAACGCATCCCCGCCTTGGGCTTCAACACATCGTCAAGCAGGTCCGCGTAATCTGGACGTACGCGCTTAAGTGTGTCGAGGAACATCTGAGGACCACTGATTGCAAAGATCTTGCGCATATAGGGATTGGTCCCGTCAGCGTTTAGCCCGCGGGAACTTTCCAGCTCCCGCAGTGCGTCGATCTCATTGATCCAACGACGATAGGCCGCCTGCTGGATCTCCTGCAGGACCGGATTACCGGCGTGACTTGCAAAATGGCTGTTACCTGGGCCGTAAAAGCCCATTCTTGGTGACGAGACTGCCCCACCGGTCAATACATCATCCGGCCCCGCATAGAGTTCAGCGTCTTCGAACGCCCCGACCATGACGTCATCACAATCCATGTAGAGACCGCCGTATTCGTGAATCAGGCGATACCTCAAGATATCCGAAGCGGCCGCCAGATTTTGTCCGGTGCCACTGCGAAAGTAACGATAAGGCACCACGGTTTCATTATCGGTAAGAAACTTGAAGAAAAACGGCTCGTCCCTCAGCTCTGAAACCACCATGTTGGGAAACTCGGCGAACGCCTGTTTCAACCGATCCAGTTCACCCGTGAACGCGGCATTATCGACGTCCAGATGCAGCGTGAACTTCAAGCCAGGATTGGCACGAATGTTCGTCTTCATCGTTTCAATCAATTCTCCCCTGGGCCCTCGCTCACCAAGCCAAATCTGGTGAACTTCCCGGTTGATCGCACGGGCCTCCTGCGAGACGCCCGGAATACGAGGAAACGTGTAGATCTCATAACGCACGCCGAACCGAAGCGATGCCCGAGCCGCAAGAAACGACTTCACACTGCCTTGCTTCCAGACACCCTTATTGTTCAGCCAGTGGACCTTTCCATCATAAGATTTCCATCCCCCGATATCAGCATCGAAAGTGACGCGCGTGCCCTCGGCGGAGTTCATCGCGTAATACGTGTCTATCTGTTGTTCTTCTTCGAACGCCGGGCGCACCTCGATACCATCCAGGGGCACTTCGATCTGTACGGGAGGATGTGCACGAACCAGGGTAATGCCCGGTTTGACACGCTCCGGCAACGGCTCAGCCTGCGCTGTCACCTCGATGAAACTCTCACCACCGCGCAGGCCAGGTTTGACATCGATATCGGAATAAAACCCCTTCAACCGTTTGATATAGGGGCCTTGGATATCGGCCTCGTATGGAGAAACGATTCTGTACTGCCCTGCGCGCTCGATGCGCTCGACACGGTAGACCTTGGCATGTACCCGAGCGTAGCGAGTGAGGACTCCGGAAGCTGCGTCGGTTTCCTGATAGACAGCACCGAAATCATCCACCACCCATTTGCCGCCCTCGCCCAGCGGCCCGTTGTATTCGAACTTGGCCAGTTCATCGCGCAGTTGGGGTGACAATGAACGAAGGCCGTCGGGCTCGATACCGAACGCCTTTACACTGTCAAAGGTTTGAGCATGGAGGTTGGCGCGCGCCTGCCTTTGCGTCTCTTCATGCGCGCGACGGGCCATTCGCTCATCGGCCGATTCGTTGGCCCGCTCTTCTCGCTGACGGGCAATCTCTTGCTCCTGCTGCTCTGCCGTAGTGGCATTTTCCAGTTTTTCCTGGGGGGTGAGCGTATTTGCCTTTTGCCCTATCTCGTCCGCAGCCCCTGGGGTGACCGTATCGCCTACCCGCGCCGCAGCGCCTGCAGCCTTGGCCAGCTCCAAGGTGGCTGGCACAGCGTTGAGAATGCCAAAGACGATGCGGCGCTTGCCTTGCGCCTGATCCTCGACCGTGCCGTTGACGACCTCATCGGCTCCCAAGCCGATCAGCGCAGCGGACATCGTTGCCACGGGCAGCCAAAGTGCCGGGATCGCCATTGCAACGATACTGGTGACAGTCAATGCGGTGGACAGTACCTCGCCTGCGACCCCTTGATTGTAAGCGGCACGGCTTCGAATCAGCCGCACGGCATCGGACTGCAGACGGCTTTTCAGAGAGTTTTTGAAATGTGTGAACGGCCAAGGATGTAGAGCGGGGCCGAGGCTAATTTCATCGTGCGGATTCCAGCGGGAGTAATTGCCCACATGCCAAGAGGGAAAAGCCCCCAGCCCCAACAGCGCTGTCTTTAGGCCTGACACGAATATCCCGTCCGGGTCGTCTTCGGCCTTGAAATGACCTTCCAGAACCGTGCGTCGCTGAGTGAATCTGCACTGCAGGGCGAACCAGTCGCAAAGCGCTGCCATATCCTCAAAACCCTGCAGCGGCGAAGAATTGCCGGGGATGTAAACCAGCAGGCGTCCGGACTGTTCATCCTTGAAGACAATAATGTCGCTCGCCGTATAGCGATAAACCAAGAGCTCGCGAATGCTAACGACATGCTGATCGAGCGCCGCTTGTTCGAACGCCTGGTAAGTCAGTGTTTCCCAAGTGGTGGACACCTCAAGCCCCAAGGCCCTGAGCACCATGTACTTGTCATTGAGCGTCAGCGAACCTTCTTCATGCTGAACAAAGGCAGCCCTGAGCACCGATGCCTTGATCAGCAAGTTGTAATCGCGCTCATGAAGACGCCAGAAGTTCTTCAAGTGCCTCAGATAGTTCGCTTGAAGATCGGCCTCCCAGGCGAAATGTTTGAACTGCTTCGGGTCCAGGCGGACTTGCGTATCACTGGAAAAGCGCTGAGGCGTGGTCTTGCGATAGATCGCCTCATAGGCAAAGCAGTTATCCAACGGCAGAGGCGCCTCGCTGATGACCGTGGGATAGCCCTCGACCCTGAACGCCTCCAATGTCCCAAGATGACTAAAGAGGCTGCCATCACCCTGTTGCTGCCAATTACGCATCAGGGCATCGGTCAAGGTCATGGACGATGCGATGTTTGCGCGTTGATCACCCTCATCCCAGGCATCGATATACAAGGTCGTGATGAACAGATCATCAGGGTCGACATCCAGCGCCAACGCTTGCAATACATAGGCCTTGGCCACGTCATGGGCGAATTTGCGCGGCGATGGATAGTCCAATGCCTGCTGGTTCACGAAGTCCTTCAATAAAAAAGGCCCACTCGCTTCCTGCCTGGAGGCAGTTACTTCGTCGTATAAATCCTGGAAAACGCTTCGCTCGGTCATTTCGACAGTCCTTCGCAATGAAGGCCATAGCATGCGAAGTCTGTCGATTCTTAAAAATCCAACTATTTACCACCTGCTGAGAACCCGCCATCCGCTGCGGCGCGCCCAACAAAAAGCCCGCAGATATGCGGGCTTTTTGTTGGCGCTTCAGTTGCCGGGTTACTCCGGCAAGCCGGTCATTCCCACTCGATGGTCGCTGGCGGCTTGCTCGACACGTCGTAGGTGACGCGGGAGATGCCGTCGATCTCGTTGATGATACGGCCGCTGACGGTTTCCAGCAGCTCGTATGGCAGGTGCGCCCAGCGAGCGGTCATGAAGTCCACGGTCTCGACGGCGCGCAGGGCCACGACCCAGGCGTAGCGACGGCCATCGCCAACGACGCCGACCGACTTGACCGGCTGGAAGACCACGAATGCCTGGCTGGTCTTGTGGTACCAGTCGGCCTTGCGCAGTTCTTCGATGAAGATATGGTCAGCGCGACGCAGCAGGTCGGCGTATTCCTTCTTCACTTCACCCAGGATACGCACGCCCAGGCCTGGGCCCGGGAACGGGTGACGGTAGACCATGTCGTACGGCAGGCCCAGTTCCAGGCCGATCTTGCGTACTTCGTCCTTGAACAGCTCGCGCAGTGGCTCGACCAGCTTGAGGTTCATTTCTTCCGGCAGGCCGCCAACGTTGTGGTGCGACTTGATCACATGGGCCTTGCCGCTCTTGGCGCCCGCCGACTCGATCACGTCCGGGTAGATGGTGCCCTGGGCAAGGAACTGGATGTTCTCCAGCTTGCTGGCTTCGGCATCGAACACGTCGATGAAGGTGCGACCGATGATCTTGCGCTTCTTCTCCGGGTCGGTTTCGCCGGCCAGGTTGTCGAGGAACTGCTGCTCGGCATCGGCGCGGATCACCTTGACGCCCATGTTCTCCTTGAACATGGCCATCACTTGGTCGCCTTCGTGCAAGCGCAGCAGGCCGTTGTCGACGAAGACGCAGGTCAGTTGGTCGCCGATGGCGCGGTGCAGCAGCGCGGCGACCACCGAGGAGTCGACACCGCCGGACAGGCCCAGCAGCACGTTGGCCGAGCCGACTTGCTCACGGACCTGGGCGATGGCGTCTTCAACGATGTTGGACGGGGTCCACAGGGCCTCGCAGCCGCAGATGTCCTGGACGAAGCGGGACAGGATGCGACCGCCCTGCTTGGTGTGGGTCACTTCCGGGTGGAACTGCACGCCGTAGTAGCCACGCGCGTCGTCGAACATGCCGGCGATCGGGCAGCTCGGGGTGCTGGCCAGCACGTGGAAGTTGCCCGGCATCTGGGTGACCTTGTCGCCGTGGCTCATCCAAACGTCCAGACCCAGTACACCGTCGTCATCAACGTGGTCTTCGATACCGTCGAGCAGGCGGCTCTTGCCGACCACATCAACACGGGCGTAACCGAACTCGCGCAGGTCGGAACCTTCGACCTTGCCGCCCATCTGCTCGGCCATGGTCTGCATGCCGTAGCAGATGCCCAGTACCGGCACGTTCAGGTCGAAGACCGCTTGCGGTGCGCGCGGGCTGTTGGCTTCGTGGACCGACTCGGGGCCGCCAGCGAGGATGATGCCGCGTGGGTTGAATTCGCGGATCGCTTCATCGTCCATGTCGAACGGGTGCAGTTCGCAGTAGACACCGATCTCGCGCACGCGGCGGGCGATCAACTGGGTGTACTGGGAACCGAAATCGAGGATCAGGATGCGGTGAGCGTGAATGTCGAGGGCCATGACTCAATCTCGTCAGTGGAAATCGGAAACGACGCGGGGCTGTCGTGACAGCCCCGCTAACAGGTATTGCTGGAAGCCTTAGCCTACGCGGTAGTTAGGGGCTTCTTTGGTGATCTGCACGTCATGCACATGGGACTCGGCCATGCCGGCACCGGTGATGCGCACGAATTCAGGCTTGGTGCGCATCTCTTCGATGGTCGCGCTGCCGGTGTAGCCCATGGAAGAACGCAGGCCACCCATCAGTTGGTGGATGATCGCAGCCAGGGCGCCCTTGTACGGCACACGGCCTTCGATGCCTTCCGGAACCAGCTTCTCGGCGCCAGCCGAGGAGTCCTGGAAGTAACGGTCCGAGGAGCCTTGGGCCTGTGCCATGGCGCCCAGCGAGCCCATGCCGCGGTAAGCCTTGTAGGAACGGCCCTGGAACAGCTCGACCTCACCCGGCGCCTCTTCGGTGCCGGCGAACATCGAACCCATCATGACGCAGGAGGCGCCAGCGACGATGGCCTTGGACAGGTCACCGGAGAAGCGGATGCCACCGTCGGCGATCAGCGGTACGCCAGTGCCTTCCAGTGCGGCGGCGACGTTGGCGATGGCGCTGATCTGCGGCACACCGACACCGGCGACGATACGGGTGGTGCAGATCGAGCCCGGGCCAATACCGACCTTGACCGCGTCAGCGCCGGCTTCGGCCAGGGCTTTGGCAGCGGCGCCGGTGGCGATATTGCCGCCGATCACCTGCACTTGCGGGTAGGTCTCTTTGACCCAGCGAACGCGATCGATCACGCCCTTGCTGTGGCCGTGGGCGGTGTCGACCACCACCACGTCAACGCCGGCGGCAACCAGGGCGGCAACGCGCTCGCCGGTATCCTTGCCGGTGCCGACCGCAGCGCCGACGCGCAGACGACCTTGGTCGTCCTTGCTGGCCAGCGGGTAGGCCTTGGCTTTTTCGATGTCCTTGACGGTCATCATGCCCTTGAGGCTGAACTTGTCGTCGACGATCAGGACTTTTTCCAGGCGGTGCTTGTGCAGCAGCTCGCGGACTTCGTTCTTGTCGGCGCCTTCGCGCACGGTGACCAGACGCTCTTTGGGCGTCATCACTTCACGAACCTTGGCGTCCAGACGGCTTTCGAAGCGCACGTCACGGGAGGTGACGATGCCGACCAGGTCGCCGTTCTCCAGCACTGGAACACCGGAGATGTTGTTCAGGCGGGTCAGGTCGAACAGGTCGCGCACGGTGGCGTCGGCGTCGATGGTGATCGGGTCCTTGACCACGCCAGCCTCGAACTTCTTGACCTTGCGCACTTCGGCAGCTTGCTGCTCGATGGTCATGTTCTTGTGGATGATGCCGATGCCGCCTTCCTGGGCCATGGCGATGGCCAGGCGCGCTTCGGTCACGGTATCCATGGCGGCGGAAACCAGGGGAATGTTCAGCTCGATGCCGCGGGTCAAACGGGTCTTGAGACTGACTTCATTGGGCAGTACCTCAGAATAGCCAGGTACAAGGAGAATATCGTCGAAGGTCAGGGCTTCTTGGCTGATACGCAGCATCGCGGGGGCTCCCGGGCGGGAAAAATGGAAGCGCGCCATTATACTCATCCACGGCGCGCCGCTCAATGCAATTCAAGCTCCAAGTTACAAGCGGCAAGCGACGAGATTCACTCCACCCACGTCTGCGCTTTTGCTGTCGCTTGCCACTTATGGCTGGCAGTTGACCTGCACCACCGCCACCGGCTGGTCCAACCAGTCGGCGAAGCTGTCGAGAAAGGCCTGGGTGAACCCGGCCTCGCCCCAGTTGTTGAAGATGAACCCCAGGTTGGAAAAGGCGCACGGCTGCAGGAACAAAAAGCCGTTGATGTCGTCCTCGAAGCCGCACAGCGGGCAGGTGAAGTTGTCGCTCACCCCAGGCATCCACTCCTCCAGGCTCTCGAACAGCGGCTCGCCGATTTCGCGCCGACACTCAGGGCAACCCGCTTCTTCGAGAAAGCCCTCGGTCGGTGTATAGATGCAGCGCTTGAGCATCACCTCCAGGCCGTTGATCTGCTCGCCGAAGGGGAGTCGTTCCGGATGCAACGCGACCTTGCGTGCGCCCTGGGCCAAGGCGTACCCCATGCGATTGCCGGTGCGCCCACAGGTGCTGAGCTGCTCCTCGACGATCTTCTCGCGCACCAACCAGCGCAGGATCGCCCGGGCACGGGCTTCGTGGACCGGGACGGTGGAGAGTTTGGGAACGATGATGCTCTGGGTGTTCATGAACGAAACGGGCCTGCGGACTGCGGTAATAGCGAGATTCTACCGCTCAGCCGCCCAGGTAGCGACCGATCAACGCCACGCCACTGCCCAGCACCAGCCAGGTGACCACACGCACGAAGGCTTCGCGGGACAGCCTCAAGGACAGGTGCCGCCCCAGCCACAGCCCGGCAGCCATCACCGGCAGCAGGCAGGCCGCGACAAACAACAGGCTGGCATCGGCGTATACCCCGGCAGCAACAAACAACGACAGGCGCACAACAGTACTGCAACTGATGAGCGCACTCTGGGTCGCCCTTGCCTGTTCCGTTGAATCCAGCCGGGCATTGAGGTAGATCGCATACAGAAAGCCACCGCTGCCGAACAAGGCGCCGAACAGCCCACCCGCCGTGCCCATCGGCACCGCCCAGGCGCCTGCGAGTCGCGCCGGCCGCACCTTTACGGCCAGGCTATACAACGCATACCCGGTCACGAACAGGCCCATCAGCAACAGCAGAAGGTCCGATTTCAGGCGTAGCAGAAAGACCACGCCCAAGGTACAGCCCAGCGCCATGCACGGCAGCAAGCGCAGCAGTTCGCCACGCACCACCGACTGGCGCGATGGCAACCAGTTGCCAAAGGCCGCGACGAAGTCCAGCAGCACTAGCAACGGAATGATCCGCGACAATGGCATGAAGTGGATCAGCACCGGCCCCGCCACCAACGCCGTACCGAAACCGGCGATACCGAACACGATGTAGGCCACGCCTACCCCCAGCAGGATGGGCAGCCAGTCGAGACCTGAAAACGGCAATTGAGCAAGCATCGGCATGACTCCTGAAAACACCGAGACAGGTTAGCCAGCCACGAGCCATGCCGACTAATATGCCTTTTCACCCTCAGATATCTCGAAAAGGCATTTCATGACTTCCATCCGCCAGTTGCGCTACTTCGTTGAAATAGCCCAGAGCGGCAGCTTCAGCGCGGCCGCCGAGCGGCTGTACATCGCCCAGTCTGCGCTAAGCCGTCAGATCAAGGAGCTGGAACATCAGCTCGGTACGCCTTTGTTCGAGCGAACTGCCCGCCAGCCTCGGCTGACCTCGGCTGGCCTGGCCTTTCTCGATCGCGCGCAGCGCCTGCTGGCCGATCTGGACCAAGCCGAGCGCCTGGCCCAGGAGATCGGCCAGGGCCTGCGCGGCAGTCTGCGCCTCAATCACTCCAGCACCGTCCCCTTGACCGGCCGGCTCTTGGCGAGCCTGGGCAGCTACCTGAACAACAATCCTGGCGTGTCCCTGGAGATTGCACAGCAGTCCTCCGAGGCCCAACTGGAAGACATCGCCGAAGGCCGGCTCGAACTCGGCCTGTTGCGTCTGCCGGTGCTGCGCCAGCACCAGGAGGTGGAGATCCATGCCCTGTTCAGCGAGCCATTGCTCTTGGCCGTGGCGGCAGACCATCCACTGGCCGACGCCCCCCAGGTGGCACTGGCGCGATTGCGAGATGAGCGTTTCATTTCCATCCCTCATCGACAGCGAGGGGGCTTGAGCTACCTGTCCGCTTCGTTGTGCATGGAGGCAGGATTCTTTCCACGCGCCGCCCAGGTCGTGTCTCGCAAGACCACGCAACTGCAGCTGATACAGGCAGGATTCGGGGTGGCGCTGTTACCAGCTTGCATGCGCGACATCGCGCCGGCCTCGGTGCGTTTCATACCGTTGCAAGAGGCTTGCCCGAGCACCGTGGCCCTGGCGTGTCGACGAGACGCGGGGGAACTGGTGCGCCAGTTCGTCTCGACAATGTCCGGCTCAAGCGCCAGCACAGACAACCAGGCGTGATGTCCTTTATGATGCCGGCCATGATCAAAGACCCCTTCGAACGACTCGGCCTGGACCGCGAGGTCCTCACCGTCAGCCAGCTCAACGGCCGCGCGCGCGTGCTGCTCGAGGATGTGTTCCGCAGTGTCTGGGTGGAAGGCGAGATATCCAACCTCGCCCGCCCGGCCTCCGGGCACATGTACTTCACCCTCAAGGACAGCGGCGCCCAGGTACGCTGCGCGCTGTTCCGGCAGAATGCCGCGCGCGTGCGCCAGGCCCTGCGCGATGGCCTGGCGGTCAGGGTGCGCGGCAAGGTGTCGTTGTTCGAGGGGCGCGGCGACTACCAACTGATCCTCGACACGGTCGAGCCCGCCGGCGATGGCGCCCTGCGCCTGGCCTTCGAAGCCTTGAAGGAAAAGCTCGGTGCCGAAGGCCTGTTCAGTGCCGAACGCAAGCAACCTCTGCCGGCCCACCCGCGCCGCATCGGCATCATCACCTCCCCCACCGGCGCAGTGATCCGCGACATCATCAGCGTGTTCCGCCGCCGCGCCCCCCAAGTGGAACTGAACCTGATCCCCACCGCAGTACAGGGTCGGGAGGCCATCGCCCAGATTGTCCATGCCCTGCGCCTGGCCGACAGCATGGGCTTCGATGCGTTGATCCTGGCTCGCGGCGGGGGTTCGCTGGAAGACCTCTGGTGCTTCAATGAAGAGGCCGTCGCCCGCGCCGTGGCCGCGTGCGTGACGCCCATCGTCAGCGCCGTGGGCCATGAGACCGATGTGTCGATCAGCGACTTCGTCGCCGATGTGCGCGCGCCGACCCCATCGGCCGCCGCCGAATTGCTGGCGCCGGACAGCAGCGGTCTGCAACAGCGCCTGGACAGCCTGCAGCGGCGCCTGTTGCTACGCATGAAAAACCGCCTGGCTCATGATCACCTGCGCCTGGATGGCCTGGCCCGCCGCCTGCGCCACCCTGGCGAGCGCTTGCGCCAACAGGCACAGCGCCTGGATGACCTGGATATGCGCCTGCGCCGCGCCTTCATGCTCAACATGAACCAGCGCCACGAGCGCCTGGGCCGTCTGGACACCCGCCTGGCCGCGCAACATCCGGGGCGCGCGCTTAAACTGCTTGGCCAGCGCCTGGACAGCCTCGCCGAACGCCTCCCGCGGGCTATGCGCGAAGTGCTCAAGGATCGTCGGCAACGCTTCCAGGCCCAGTTGCAGACCTTGCACGTGGTCAGCCCCCTGGCGACCCTGGCCCGCGGCTACAGCATTCTGCTCGACGAGCGCGGCCAGGCCATCCGCAGCGCCGCCCAGACCCACAACGGCCAGCGCCTGACCGCCCGCCTGAACGAAGGCGAGCTCAAGGTGCGGGTCGAGGACAACCACCAGACTCCGGTCACCCTCTCGCTACTGGACTGACACATGCCCCGCCTGCTCGCCCCTCTGCTCGCCTTCTTCTTGCTGTTGCTCGGTACCCACGCCCAGGCCAGCTACATCACGCGCCAGCTGAACAAGCCGGTGCCCGGAGGCGTGGCGGTGGTCGACCTGGGCCCTGCCCCCTCGGCACCCAGCGCACGCTTCGATGGCAAGCCGGTGCTGGTGGTCCAGGAGCAGGGCAACTGGCTGGCCATCGTCGGCATTCCTCTGACCCAGAAGCCCGGCACCGCGGTGCTCACCCAAGGTTCGCGTACCCTGCCCTTCACGGTCGGCAGCAAGAAGTACCCCGAGCAACACATCACGTTGAAGAACAAGCGCCAGGTCAATCCTGACCCCGCCGACCTCCAGCGCATCGAGCGCGAGCTGGCCGAACAGATCAAGGCCTACCGCAGCTTCAGCCCTGCCCTGCCGAGCAACCTGATCCTCGACAAACCGGTCAGCGGGCCACTGTCGAGCAAGTTCGGCGTGCGTCGCTTCTTCAACGGAGAGGAGCGCAACCCCCATGCCGGCCTGGACTTCGCCGTGCCCGCCGGTACGCCTATCAAGACCCCGGCCAATGGCAAGGTGATCTTGGTGGGGGATTACTTCTTCAATGGCCGTACCGTGTTCGTCGATCACGGACAGGGCTTCATCAGCATGTTCTGCCACATGTCCAAGATCGATGTGAAACCTGGCCAGACGCTGCGTCGCGGCGATGTGGTCGGCCGCGTGGGCGCCACAGGCCGGGCGACCGGGCCGCATATGCACTGGAACGTCAGTCTCAACGACGCGCGGGTGGATCCGGCAATTTTCATCGGGGCGTTTCAGCCCTGATCCAGGCGTACCGACTTCGCGAGTGAACCCGCACCCACAAGGCCGACGCTGTATTGGAGGCGTTCACAGAACCCTGTGGCGGCGGGTTTACCCGCGAAAAGGCTCACACCGCCAACAACCTTTCCTTTGAGTTGCGCCATCAAAAAATAGCGCGCAAAAATACCGAAGTCGCCGTTCGATATCAGCCATAAAATCTCGCACAAGCGCTTTTTTTAAGCATTCCTCTCAATTTTTTCCGAATGCTTGCCATCCCACCGGTCACTGGTTAGGGTTGAGGCATGAAAACCTTCAGCACCCTCATCCTGCTCCGACAACATCGCAGCCTCTGCCTGGTCAGCGCCCGACTACCAGGCTGATCGCGTCGCCTCGCCTCTTCATCTCGTTATCGCTCGGCAGGCCCGATCTCGGCCGCACATAAAAGGATTGCTTCCATGACCATGCTCAAAGACCCTTCGAAGAAATACCGCGCCTTCCCGACCATCGATCTGCCGGACCGTACCTGGCCGTCGAAGACCATCACCCAGGCGCCGATCTGGTGCAGCTCCGACTTGCGTGACGGCAACCAGTCGCTGATCGAACCGATGGATTCGGAGAAGAAACTGCGTTTCTGGAAGACCTTGGTGCAGGTCGGCGTGAAGGAAATCGAAGCCTCGTTCCCGTCCGCCTCGCAAACCGACTTCGACTTCGTGCGCACCCTGATCGAAGACGGCCACATCCCGGACGACACCACCATCCAGGTGCTCACCCAGGCCCGTGAAGACTTGATCGCGCGTACTTTCGAATCCCTGCGTGGCGCCAAGAAAGCCATCGTCCACCTGTACAACGCCACCTCGCCGTCGTTCCGCCGCATCGTCTTCAACCAGGACAAGCAGGGCGTGAAGGACATCGCGGTGAATGCCGCCAAGCTGTTCGTCAAGTATGCCGCTCAGCAGCCGGAAACCCAGTGGACGTTCCAGTACTCGCCGGAAACCTTCAGCGCCACCGAGATGGAGTTCGCCAAGGAGGTCTGCGACGCGGTGATCGAGGTATGGAACCCGACCCCTGAACACAAGATCATCCTCAACCTGCCGGCCACCGTCGAAGTGTCGACGCCCAACGTCTATGCCGACCAGATCGAATGGTTCTGCCGCAACGTCAACCGCCGCGACAGCGTGATCATCAGCCTGCACACCCACAACGACCGCGGCACTGGCATCGCAGCCACCGAACTGGGCCTGATGGCCGGCGCCGACCGCGCCGAAGGCTGCCTGTTCGGCAACGGCGAGCGTACCGGCAACGTCGACCTGGTGACCCTGGCCCTGAACCTCTACACCCAGGGCGTCGACCCCAAACTGGACTTCTCCGACATCGACGGCGTACGCAAGGTCGTCGAGGAGTGCAACCAGCTGCCTGTGCACCCACGTCACCCGTACGTGGGCGATCTGGTCCACACCGCATTCTCCGGCTCGCACCAGGACGCCATCCGCAAGGGCTTCGCCAAGCAGAAGGAAGACGCACTCTGGGAAGTGCCTTACCTGCCGATCGACCCGGCCGACATCGGCCGCAGCTACGAGGCGGTGATCCGCGTCAACAGCCAGTCCGGCAAAGGCGGCATCACCTACCTGCTCGAGCAGGAGTACGGCATCAGCCTGCCACGTCGCATGCAGATCGAGTTCAGCCAGGTGGTACAGGGCGAGACCGACCGCCTGGGCCTGGAGATGACTGCTCAGCAGATTTACAGCCTGCTGCACAAGGAATACCTCCAGGCCAACACGCCCTATGCACTGGTCAGCCATCGTCTGCAGGAAGAGAACGGCCACAGCGCCGTGGAAGTGGAAGTCGCCGGCGAAGGCGAAACCACCCTGCACTGGCGCGGTAAAGGCAACGGCGCGCTGGAAGCGCTGGTCGCCGGCCTGCCCATCAGCGTGGAAATCATGGACTACAACGAACACGCCATCGGTGCCGGCACCAATGCCAAGGCTGCGGCCTATATTGAATTGCGCGTGGCCGGTGGTCGTCCGGTACATGGCGTGGGGATCGACGAGAACATCACCACCGCCAGCTTCAAGGCGCTGTTCAGCGCACTGAACCGTTCGCTGAGCCAGCAGGCAGCCAAGGCGGCGTAAACGTCAGCCCTACCTGACAAGCCCGCGTCCTGGACGCGGGCTTTTTTTTGCCCTGCCCTTTTCGCGGATAAATCCGCTCTCAGAGGGTTGCCGGTGATCCTTGGGAACCAGGTCTACCTGCAAACGGGCCAGCCCAGGCAACAGAAAACCCAGGCAAAAAAAGGGCGCCAATCAGGCGCCCCACAAGCGTTGTAGCACACAACAAATTCGTTTTCAGTCCAGCAGCGCCATCGCCTCGGCACTGCAGGCCTCGATCCGTGCCCAGTCGCCGTTCTTGATCCAGCTGCTGTCGAGCATCCAGGTCCCGCCCACGCACATCACGTTGGGCTGGGCCATGTAGTTGCGCACGTTGGCCGGGTTGACGCCACCGGTGGGGCAGAAGCGGATGTCGCCGAACGGGCCGGCGAAGGCCTTGATCGCCGCCACGCCGCCGCTGATTTCGGCGGGGAACAGCTTGAAGCGACGGTAGCCCAGGGCATAGCCCATCATGATTTCCGACGGTGTGCTAATACCGGGCAACAGCGGGATATCGCTTTCGACGCCGGCCTGGAGGATGTCCTGGGTCACCCCTGGGGTGACCACGAACTGCGCGCCGGCGGCCTCGACCGCGGCGAACATGGTGCGGTCCAGCACGGTCCCGGCACCGACGCACAGCTCCGGGCGCTGCTCGCGCAGCACACGAATGGCCTTGAGGCCATGCTCGGAACGCAGGGTCACCTCCAGGGTACGGATGCCGCCGGCGGCCAGGGCGTCGGCCAGGGGCAGGATGTCTTGCTCACGGGCGATGGTGATCACCGGCAGAATGCGCGCCTTGCCGCAGATCGCGTCGATCCGGGCGGCTTTCTCGGCCATCGAGAGCAGAGGCTGTTGGCGTTCGAGCGTGGTCATGAGAGTGGATCCTTGGCTCATGGGCACCAGTAGATGTCCAGGGGGTCGTGAAGAAAGGCGCGAATCGGCATTTCGGTTGGGTCAGCGGCCGCTAATGCGGCGCGCAGGGTAGCGAGTTTGCCCAGGCCTTGCACAGACAGCGCGGTGAAACCGGCGCTGGCCAACAGGGCTCGGGTCATGCTCAGGCGCTGGCGCGGCACACTCGGTGCCAGCATCGGCAGGCAGCGGTGCGTGCTTCGCAGGTCCAGGCCTTCAGGCAGGTTGGGGCTGGCCGGGAACAACGAGGCCGTGTGACCGTCATCGCCCATGCCCAGCACCAGCACATCGATGGGGGGCAACGCAGCCAGGGCCTGGTCGGCCAGGACAGCGGCGGCATCGAGACTCTCGGCACAGTGATACAAGCCCACGAAGCGAGCCTTGGCGGCCGGGCCCTTGAACAGGTGACGCACCAGCAATCCGGCATTGCTGTCGGCATGCTCGACCGGTACCCAGCGCTCGTCGGCCAGGCTGACCGTGACCTTCGACCAGTCCAGCGCTTCGCCTGCGAGCTTCTCCAGGAAGGGGACCGGGCTGCGGCCACCCGACAGGACCAGGCACGCCTGCCCCTTATCGACAATGGCCTGGCGCAGGCGCTCGGCCACATCATGGGCCAATGTCGCCGCCAAGGCCTTGCCATCAGCCAGCGAATGCATCGTTACGCTCGCCGGCAGTTGCAGTTCAGATATCGCCATACCACGCCCTCCCATCACGTGTGATCAGTGCGATGGAGCTCATCGGCCCCCAGGACCCCGCCGCATAAGGCTTGGGTGCGTCGCCAGCGTTCTTCCAGCCGGCAATCAGCTGATCGCACCACGTCCAGGCATATTCGATTTCATCTTTGCGCACGAACAGGTTCTGGTTGCCGCGCATCACTTCCAACAACAGACGCTCATAGGCATCCGGGATGCGCGCGCTGCGCCAGGTGTCGGAGAAATTCAGTTGCAAGGGCCCGCTACGCAGTTGCATGCCTTTGTCCAGGCCTTGCTCCTTGGTCATGACCCGCAAAGAAATGCCTTCGTCCGGCTGCAGGCGGATGATCAGCTTGTTACCGATCTGCAAACGCTGCTCGGGGGCGAAGATGTAGTGCGGCGTTTCCTTGAAGTGGATGACGATCTGCGACAGCTTTTGCGGCATACGCTTGCCGGTACGCAGGTAGAACGGCACGCCGGACCAGCGCCAATTGCGGATGTCGGCACGCAGGGCGACGAAGGTCTCGGTGTCGCTCTGAGCATTGGCGTTGTCTTCTTCCAGGTAGCCCGGCACCGGTGCACCATCGCTGTAGCCGGCAATGTACTGGCCGCGCACCACCCGGGTGCTCAGGGCTTCGCCGGTGATTGGCGCCAGGGCTTTGAGCACCTTCACCTTTTCGTTGCGGATGCTGTCGGCGGACAAATCGCTGGGCGGGTCCATGGCAATCAGGCACAGCAGCTGCAACAGGTGGTTCTGGATCATGTCGCGCAGCTGGCCGGCCTTGTCGAAATAGCCCCAGCGCCCTTCGATCCCCACCTTTTCAGCCACGGTGATTTCCACGTGGGAGATAGAGTTCTGGTTCCACTGGGTTTCGAACAGGCTGTTGGCAAAACGCAGTGCGATGAGGTTCTGCACCGTCTCCTTGCCCAGGTAGTGATCGATACGATAGACCCGACTTTCCGGGAAGAACCGCGCCACGGCATCGTTGACCCGACGGGACGACTCCAAGTCGTGACCGATGGGCTTTTCCAGCACGACCCGAGTACGGGCGGCCAGGCCGGCTTTGTCCAGGTTCTCGCAGATCGCGCCGTACACCGAGGCGGGCGTGGCGAAATAGGCGATCAAAGGCAGGTCTGCGGCCACCTGTTCGGCCAGCGCCTGGTAGCCATCGGCCTGGAGGAAGTCCAGGCGCACGTAGCTCAGGCGGGCGAGGAAACGCCCCAGCGCACCGGGCTCGATGTCCGCCTCCGGCACGAAGCGGCGCAGGTGCGCCTCGATGGTCGCCAGGTGCTGCTCGCCATCGCCGGCTTCACGGGCCAGGGCCTGCAGGCGCGAATCGGCGTGCAGCAAGCCGGCGCGGTCGAGCTGATAAAGCGCGGGAAACAGCTTGCGCAGTGCCAGGTCGCCAAGGGCGCCAAACAGGGCAAAGGTGCAAGGTTCTACACTGATCGCAGCCATGATGTTGGTTCTTTCCTAAAGTTGGCCTAGGAATATCGTTTTCAACCGCGGTTTTCAAGGGGTAATGTAGTAAAAACCACAACATTACCCTACAACTGTGACAGACAAGTGGTGCGGCAACCTCGCCGACAGTACGATAGACACCGTGCAAAAAGCCCGCTGTTCCATCAGCCGGCTGTCTTCCCGACCCAAGGACACACCATGGACCGCGTGAGAAACCTCCTGGAGCAGATCCAGGGACGCCTCGACGAGCTGAACAAGGCCGAACGCAAAGTCGCCGAAGTCATCCTGCTCAACCCGCAACAAGCCACCCGCTTCAGCATCGCCGCGCTTGCCCAGGCCGCCAAGGTCAGCGAACCGACGGTCAACCGTTTCTGCCGCTCCTTCGGTGTCAGTGGCTACCCCGAACTCAAGCTCCAGCTGGCCCAGAGCCTGGCCAGCGGCGCCGCTTACGTCAGCCGCGCGGTGGAGGCCGACGATGACCCGGCCGCCTACACCCAGAAGATCTTCGGCAGCGCCATCGCATCGCTCGACAGCGCCTGCCAGGCGCTAGACCCGCAACAGGTCAGCCGCGCCGTGGACATGATGATCCAGGCTCGGCAAATCCACTTCTTCGGCCTGGGCGCCTCGGCCCCCGTGGCCCTCGACGCCCAGCACAAGTTCTTCCGCTTCAACCTGGCGGTGTCGGCCCATGCCGACGTGCTCATGCAACGCATGCTGGCCTCGGTCGCGCATACCGGCGATTTGTTCGTGATCATCTCCTACACCGGTCGCACCCGCGAACTGGTGGAGGTGGCCCGCGTGGCGCGTGAAAACGGCGCCTCCGTCCTTGGCCTGACCGCCGCCGGCTCGCCCCTGGCCAAGGCCTGCAGCCTGAGCCTGCACATCCCATTGCCGGAGGACACCGACATCTACATGCCAATGACCTCGCGGATCATCCAACTCACCGTGCTCGATGTGCTGGCCACCGGCATGACCCTGCGCCGCGGCGTGGACTTCCAACCGCACCTGCGCAAGATCAAGGAAAGCCTCAACGCCAGCCGTTACCCGATCGAGGACGACGAGCTCAACTGAGCCGGTGTGCCTGCAAGCTCAGGTGAGCCTGCTGCCCCGGCGCCAGGCTCAAGCCCTCGCCGCTGCCGCTGGCGATCTCGACGCAGACAAACCGCTGACACTCGCGGCCGCTGACGCCCACCAGCGGGCGCTTGCCCGGGTGCCAGACCACTGTGTCGTCGGAATCCCCGCTGTCGATGCACAGTTCACGCTCCCACGCAGGGTCCTGCAGCTGCACCCGGGGCGTACCCGGATAAACCTTCTGGCAACCGCCCTTGACCTTGAGCGCACCGTCCTCGCGGCACGCCTGGCGGTTGAGGCGGTCATAGCCTTCGATGTCCTCAAGCCCAGACAGCGCTATCTCAGACACGTCACTGATACGCCAATAAGCCAGCAGCGCATGACTCAACTGGCAAGGTTCGCTGTCCTGGTGCTCGGTGGTCAGGCTCAGTTCCATGCCGCTGCCCAAGCGCGCGTGCAGGTCCACTTGCCAGTCGCACAGCTGCAGGCGCCAGGTAAGGGTCACGCCCTCCTCGTCCTCCTGGCTCTCGACCAGCTTCCAGTCGAGCAGGCGCGCCCAACCATGGGACGGCCACAAATCTTCGCTGGGATGACGTCCATACCAAGGCCAGCAAACCGGCACGCCACCTCGGATCGCCCCGGCCAGCGGCCACTGCTCGGCACACCATAGCCACGGACGTTCGCCGGCAGGCTGAAAATGCACCAGCTGCGCGCCCTGGCGACTGAATACGGCCTGGCAACGGGGGTGATCGATAATCAACACATCGCGCTGCTGGTAACGCTCCCACTCGAACGTCGGCCTGGGCCTCTGCGCGCCAAAGAAGCGATGTAGCGGATGTTCGGGCATGGTTCCAAGCTCTTGTTGTTTGAGATAGCGCTGTCTCGGCGCGGGCTTCATTTCCACCGAGATCCAGTGGAAATGAAGTGGCCGGGAAATGGATGGCGTAAATTTACAACAATTTTTCTCAGAATGACGACTGAATCTTCAATCCTGCGACCAGCGCATTGTCGACCTCATCCACTCCCCCAGGGCTCTTGATGTACTGCAGGTTCGGCCGCACGGTCAGCCAGTTGGTGACGTGAAAGCCATAGTAGAGCTCGGCGTTGTATTCGGTGCGCTGCAGCGGCACGAAGCCCGGATTGTCGTAATCGTCGATACCACTGCTGGCATTGAGCTGCTCGGCGCGCTTCTTGACGTCATCATTGACATGGATCCGCGCGATGCCAAAGCCAATGTCGTCCTTGGGCCGGGCATCGAAGGGGCCTTTGTAGACCATGCCTATCTGCTGGTAGTTGTCGACGACGTTGGTAGCCTTGTCGTGCACGGTGAAATTGGCGAACAGGCTCAGGCCCCGGTTGACATCACCCTGGTGCGCCGTCACCTGCTGCTGGGCCACGACCCACCAGCCGTGCTTGCTGGAGTGGGATTTGAAGTCATTGCCGGTGATGCCCTGGGGCTGGCCGTTGACGTCCTCATAGACATCGTCAGCCTTGGCGGTGCTGTAGTAGTAGCCCAGGCGGTATTCACCCGGCAGGCCGTTGACCTTGGGCGACCAGACCATCTCCACCGGCAGGATCGCGCCCTTGGTGCCGCTGCCGCTGAGTTTGAAGCCGTTGCCGGTCTCAAGGTTCGACGGATTTTGCTCGAAGGCCCCCACCTGCACGAAGAACTCCGGGTTGATGTTGTACTTGACCCGCAGCGCCCACTGGCTGACCGGCCAGTTGTACCAGATACCGCCCACCCAGTTGCCCACCTGGGAGCCGCAGAAGGCCAAGTTCTGGAAGTCGCAGGGGAAGCTGTTGAAGTCCTCGCCCTCACCGAAGCGCCCGAATTTCACATCCAGGGCGCCATCGAAGTACTTCTGCTTGATCCACATCTGCGTCAGCCGCCAGGTCTGGCCACGGCCCCAGACTTCCTGGACCGAGCTGAACTGCCCAGCGCGCGGGTCACTGATGCGGTCGTTGGACAGGTTGCGACCACTTCGTTCGGTGATTGCCAGCTTGAATTCGGCGTCGTGCCAGCCAAGGATCTTCTGAAGATCCAGGTGCGCGCCCAGGGCGAACTGGTCGCTGTAACGGGCAGTCTTGTCGTCGTTGTAGCCGCCGTGCAGGTTGCCGGCCACCTCGCCGACATAATCGAGGGTGAAGTCGTAGCCTTTTTCCAATAGCTCGGTTCGGGTGCCGCCCCAGTCCCCGGTCATCCATTTCGAATCCGCCGAGAAGGCCTCGGCCGCGTGTGCCCCACCACTGCCGACAAAGGTCAGCACCGCCAGCGAGCCCAGCGTCCTGATGCGTTTGCGATGGTCCATCCCTTGTTCCTCACTTTTCTTGTTATTGATGGTTTAGACGACTCAGCGCCCTTTGAAACGCGCCACATTGCCCCCAGCGACCGGCGTAGGGGCAACCTGCCCCAGGCGCTCCCCGCTGGCAGCATCGAACAGCAGCACCCGCGAAGGATCGAACTGCAGCTGCAGGCTGTCTCCCACACGGCAGGCGACATCCGGCGCCAGCCGGCAGCAAACCTTGACCTGGTTGAGGGTGACGAACACCAGCAGGTCCGGCCCGGTGGGCTCAGTCACCTGCACCTCGGCGCGGATGCCATGCATGCCCTCGCCCGCGCCCACGCCGATCTGCTCGGGGCGAATGCCTAGCACCACTTCGCACCCTTCGAGTTCGTCCGACAGATGCCCGACGGGCAACTCGCAACGGGCCTGCCCGCTGTCGAGCAACGCCACCAGGCGCCCTTGTTGTTTCGTCAGGCGCGCCGGGATGAAGTTCATTGGCGGTGAGCCGATGAAGCTGGCGACGAACTGGTTGGCCGGGTCGTTGTAGATCTGCTGCGGGGTGCCGAACTGCTGGATGACGCCGTCCTTCATTACCGCCACCTTGTCACCCAGGGTCATGGCCTCGATCTGGTCATGGGTGACGTACACGGTGGTGGTTTTCAGACGCTGGTGCATCAGCTTGATTTCGGTGCGCATCTCCACCCGCAGCTTGGCGTCGAGGTTCGACAACGGCTCGTCGAACAGGTAGATCTTCGGCCGCCGCGCCAAGGCCCGGCCCATGGCCACCCGCTGCTGCTGGCCGCCGGAAAGCTGGCCTGGCTTGCGCGTGAGCAGGTGTTCGATCTGCAGTAGCTTGGCCACCCGCGCCACCTCGTCGTCGATCGCCGCCTGAGGCATTTTGCGGATCTTCAGCCCGAAGGCGATGTTGTCGCGCACGTTCATGGTCGGGTACAGCGCATAGGACTGGAACACCATGGCGATGTCCCGATCCTTGGGGCTCATGCCGCTAATGTCGGTGCCGTCGACGAGGATTTCGCCGCCACTGATGTCCTCCAACCCGGCGATGCAGTTCATCAAGGTCGACTTTCCGCACCCTGATGGGCCGACCAGAATCAGGAACTCACCGGACTCGATACCCAGGTCAATGGCCTTGAGGGTATCGGGCAGGCCGCTGCCGTAGCGCTTGTTGACGTTGCGAAGTTCGAGCCGTGCCATGTGTCACCCCTTGACCGCGCCGGCGGTCAGGCCGCGCAGGAAATATTTGCCGGCCAGCACATAGACCAGCAGGGTCGGAAGCCCCGCGATCATTGCCGCCGCCATGTCGACGTTGTATTCCTTGACCCCGGTGCTGGTGTTGACCAGGTTGTTCAGGGCCACGGTGATGGGCTGGGCGTCGCCGCTGGCGAACACCACACCAAAGAGAAAGTCGTTCCAGATCTGAGTGAACTGCCAGATCAGGCAGACCATGATGATCGGCACCGACATCGGCAGCAGGATCCGCCCGAAGATCGTGAAGAACCCCGCGCCATCCAGCCGCGCCGCACGTACCAGGGCCTCGGGCACGCTGCAGTAGTAATTACGAAAGAACAGCGTGGTGAAGGCCAGCCCGTACACGATATGCACCAGCACCAGTCCTGTGGTGGTGCTGGCAAGGCCAAGCTTGCCGAGGGTGAACGAGGCCGGCAGCAAGACGGTCTGGAACGGCAGGAAGCAACCGAACAACAGCAGGCCGAAGAACAGCTGCGAACCCCGGAAGCGCCACATCGACAGCACATAGCCGTTCAAGGCGCCCATCAAGGTGGATATCAGCACGGCTGGCACGGTGATCTTCACCGAGTTCCAGAAGTAGCCTCCGACCGTGTCCCAGGCCTTGATCCAGCCGATCCCAGTGATCACTTCCGGCCAGCTCAGCAGGTTGCCTGCGCGGATGTCTTCCGGCGATTTGAAGCTGGTCAGCAGCATCACCACCAGCGGCATCAGGTACAGCGCACAGGCAGCCAGCAAAGTGGCATGGATGGCCAGGCGGCTGGGGGAGAACCAACGTGGACTAGTCATGGCGCTTGGTCCTCAGTTCCGAATACAGGTAGGGCACCAGGATCGCCAGAATGGCGCCGAGCATGAGGATCGCACTGGCCGAGCCCATGCCCATCTGCCCACGGCTGAAGGTGAAGTTGTACATGAACATCGCCGGCAGGTCGGAGGCGTAGCCCGGGCCGCCAGCAGTCATTGCGGCCACCAGGTCGAAGCTCTTGATGGCGATGTGCGCCAGGATCATCAAGGCACTGAAGAACACCGGCCGCAGGCTCGGCAGCACGATGCGCAAATAGATCCTCGGCAGGCTCGCGCCATCGACCTGGGCAGCCCGGATGATCGACGGGTCGACCCCACGCAGGCCGGCCAGGAACAGCGCCATGACAAAGCCTGAGGCCTGCCACACCGCAGCGATCACCAGGCAATAGACCACCCGGTCCGGGTCCACCAGCCAGTCGAAGCGAAAGCCCTCCCAGCCCCAGTCCCGCAGCAGTTTGTCCAGGCCAAGACCTGGGTTGAGCAGCCACTTCCAGGCGGTACCGGTGACGATCATCGACAGCGCCATCGGGTACAGGTAGACCGTGCGGATGACGCCTTCGCGGCGGATGCGCTGATCGAGCAACACCGCCAACAGCACCCCCACGACCAGGCTGATGGCGATGAACAAGCCACCGAATACCAGCAGGTTCTTGCTAGCGACCCACCAGCGGTCGTTGGCCAGCAGTTTGGCGTACTGGCTCAGCCCGGCCCATTTGTAGCTGGGCATGAAGCTGGAGTTGGTGAAGGAGAGCACGAAGGTCCAGAGGATGTAGCCGTAAAAGCCCACCAGGACAATCAGCATGCTAGGCGCCAGCACCAGTTTCGGGAGCCAGCGTTGCAGGGCGTCCAGGGGGGAGGCCCGCAGGGTTGCGGTTGCTGTGTTCATGTGAAGTACCGAAGAACATGCATCTAGCGCGAGTCCTGTGGAAGCGGGTTTATCCGCCTCCACAGGGGCCAGTAAGGTCAGAGAGACCGCCAGCGGTGCTACTGCGCGGCCTTGATCGCCGCGCCCAGCTGCTTGGCCGCCTTGGCAGGGTCTGCCTTGGGGTCGTTGAGGAAGTTGGTGACCACATCGAAGATGGCCCCCTGCACCGCCAGCGATGAGGCCATGTTGTGCGCCATGCTAGGTTGCAGCCCCTGGCCTTTCTCGGCCTCCTGGAAGTCCTTTTGCGACTGCTGGGTGCAGGCATCGAACGGCGTCATGTCCATGCCTTGGCGCACTGGCAGCGAGCCCTTGGCTTGGTTGAAGGCGGTCTGGAAGGCCGGCTCCAGCGCGACCTTGGCCAGGTCGTTCTGGGCCTCGATATCGTGCTCGTTCTTGAGTTTGAACATCGCCAGGGAGTCGATGTTGTAGGTGAAGCTACCCTGGGTGCCGGGGAATGGCACGCACTGGTAGTCCTTGCCGGCCACCTTGTGGGCGGCGGTCCATTCGCTCTTGGCCCAGTCACCCATGATCTGCATGCCGGCCTTGCCGTTGATGACGTCGGCGGCAGCGATGTTCCAGTCTCGGCCGGCGCGGTTGGCGTCCATATAGGTGCCAAGGCGCTGCAAGGTCTTGAAGGTCTGCACCATCTTGTCGCCGGTGAGCGTCTGTTCGTCCAGCTCGACGAACGCCTTGTGGTAGCCCTCAGGCCCCAGGATGCTCAGCACCAGGCTTTCGAACACCGTGCTGTCCTGCCAAGGCTGGCCGCCATGGGCCAGTGGCTGGAAGCCTGCGGCCTTGAGCTTGTCGGCGGCGACGAACAGTTCATCGAGCGTATGCGGCACCTTGGCGCCTGCCTTCTCGAACACCACCGGATTGACCCACAGCCAGTTGACCCGGTGGATGTTCACCGGCACGGCTACATAGTGATCATCGTACTTCCAGATAGGGGTCAGCTTGGCCGGTAGCAGTGCGTCCCATTGGTTGGCCTTGGCCACCTCGTCGAGCTCGGCGAGCAGGCCCAAGGCACCCCACTCCTGGATATCCGGGCCCTTGATCTGGGCGGCGGCGGGTGGGTTGCCGGCCACGGCGCGGCTCTTGAGCACGGTCATGGCCGCAGCACCGCCGCCACCGGCCACGGCGTTGTCCTTCCAGGTGAAACCGTCTTTTTCGACCTGCTGCTTGAGGGTGTTGACGGCGGCGGCCTCACCGCCGGAGGTCCACCAATGCAGGACTTCGACAGAGCCCTTTGCTTCGGCAGCAAGGGCGGTCAGCGGCATGAATGAGGCGAGGGAAACGACAGCGGCTAGGCGAGTGATCGCATTCATCGTGGAGAACCTTTCTTGTTGTTATGCGAGGCAAGTCGTGGTGCTTGCGCTTGCCTTGGAGTCTAAACAGCCGTCGAAGGCCGCCAGGTAACGAAGGGATGCGCGAATGTCACAAAGCGGTGACATTCGCCGCTCAATCGGTGCTGCGCGGCAGGCTGAGAGTGACCCGCAGGCCACCCTGACGCAGGTTCAGCAGGCTGACCTCTCCGCCATGGCTATGGGCGATGTTGCGCGCGATGCCCAGCCCCAGGCCGTAGCCCTGCTGCTGACCGGCCAGGCGAAAATGCGGTTCGAAGACCTGCTCAAGGCGCTGTTCGGGAACTCCAGGCCCCTGATCATCCACCTGCAGGACAAACCCCGTGGCGCTGTCGAGAATGCGCAGATGGGCCCGTTCGCCATACTTGATGGCGTTGTCGATCAGGTTACCAATGCACCGACGCAGGGCCAGGGGCTTGCCCGCGTAGGGCGCCAGGGCACGGCCTTCGAGGGTGATGCGGCCGTCGCCCAAGTAGGGCTCGGCGAGTATCTCCAGCACCTGGTTGAGGTCCACCGGCTCGATGTTCTCGTGGATGTCGGTGTCCTTCACACACTGCAATGCCCCTTTGACCAGCAGTTCGAGCTCGTCCAGATCACGACTGAACTTGGCCTGTAGCTGTTCGTCCTCGAGCAGTTCGACCCGCAGGCGCAAACGCGTGATAGGCGTGCGCAGGTCATGGGAAACGGCGCTGAACAGCTGCGCGCGCTCAGTCAGGTAGCGACTGATGCGCTCGCGCATGCTGTTGAAGGCCCGCCCCACTTCTGCCACTTCGCTGCCCCCACCTTCAGTGACTGGCGCGACATCGGCGCCCAGGGACATCTCCCGCGCCGCCCGTGCCAGACGCTTGAGCGGGCGGCTCTGCCAATGCACGAGCAGACCGATGAACAGCAACAGCAAAGCGGTGGTCAACGCGATGAAGCCGATCTGCTGACGCGGCAAGCGTTCGGTTTCCAGGCTCGTGTAGGGCTCAGGCAACAGCGAGGCGATGTACAGCCACTCGTCTTTGTCCAGGCGGATCTGGGTGACCAGCACCGGCGGGTTGAGCGGCTCCAGGGTCAGTGAGTAATGCGCCCAGGAGCGCGGCAGCTCGTCGAGCTTCAGGCCACTATTGAAAATGCGCAGCTCCTGGGGGCTGACGAATTCCACGGAGATTTCCATCTGCGGCCCCAGCCGCTCGTGCAGTACCGACTGGAACACGTCGATCACCGCCTGCTTGCGTGGCGTGATCGGCAGCACCGGCATATCCAGCGGCTTGTCGTTGAGCGAGACGAAGAACCGCGTGCCACCCATGCTGCGCAACTGGTCCAGCACCATCGGCCGATAGGCGACTGGCAATGAGCGGAAGTAGCTGACACTGGCGCTCATCGAATGGGCCAGGCTACGGGCACTGGCCTGCAGGCCCTGGAGCTGGCTGGCACGCAGTTGGGAGACCCAGATCACGCTCGACAACCCTTGGGCCAGCAGCACCACCAACAAGGTCAACGACAACATGCGCCCGAGCAGCGAGCGCGGCAGCAAGCGCCAACGCCGCTCAGCAGGCAGGGCAGACATGGGCCGCCAGCAGGTAGCCACTGCCGCGCACGGTGCGGATCAGCCGTGGCGGTTTATCCGTGTCACGTAGCCGCTGGCGCAGGCGGCTGACCGCCATGTCGACGATGCGGTCCAGCGGCATCGGCTCACGGCCTCGGGTGGCATTGCCGATGGTGTCGCGGTCGAGGATCTGCTGCGGATGGTCGAGAAACAGCTTGAGCAAGGCGAAGTCGGCGCCGGAGAGAATCACTTCTTCGCCATCGCGATGGAACAGGCGATGACTGATGGTATCCAGGCGCCAATCGTCGAAGGCCAGCACCGCCTGACTGGGTGCCGCCTGACCGAACTCAGCGCGGCGCAGCAACGCCTTGATCCGCGCCTGCAACTCGCGCGGGCTGAAGGGTTTGCCCAGGTAATCGTCGGCACCCAGCTCCAGGCCGATCACCCGATCGGTTTCATCGGAGCTGGCAGTCAGCATGATGATCGGCACCCGCGCCAGACGCGGATGCTGACGCACCCAACGACACAGGCTGAAGCCATCCTCGTCGGGCAGCATCACATCGAGAATCACCAGATCGCAGGGCTCGGCCTCCAGCGCCTGGCGAAAGCCTTTGCCATCGGCCTCGGCATGCACCTGAAAACCTGACCGGCTCAGGTACGCCTGCAACAATTCGCGAATGTCCTGGTCGTCGTCGACCATCAGGATCGATTTGCCAGCAGTGGTCACTGAACCTTCCTCTGGTAGTGATAACGGACGGGCATCAAGGGCCTGGCGATCAATGACCCAATGCCTGCTGCAACGCCACACCGGCCCCCAGCAACCCGGAAAACTCCGCAGTCACCAGCCACACCGGCACCCCTTCGAAATAGCCGCTCATGCAGCCCTTGTCGGCAAAGCTCGCGGCAAAGCCACTGTGTAGAAACAGTTCGGCAAAACGCGGAATCACGCCGCCGACAATATAAACCCCGCCCCGTGCTCCCAAGGTCAGTACATTGTTACCGGCCACGCGCCCGAGGAAACGGCAGAACTGCTCGATCACCGCCAATGCCCGCGGCTCGCCGCCCAGCGCGGCATCGGTGATATGCGCAGGCGTCTTGTGCCTGGGGATGTCGCCATCGAGCGCGCACATGGCTTGGTACAGACGCACCAGCCCGCCGCCACTCAATACCGTCTCGGCGCTGACATGGCCAATCTGCCGATGGATCTGCTGATGGATCGCCGCTTCGCGTTCGTTGCCCACCGGCAGATCGACATGACCTCCCTCACCCGGCAAGGCCAGCCAATGCTGGTTGTCCAGGCGCAACAGGCTGCCCACGCCCAGGCCGGTACCTGGGCCGATGACCAGAGCCGGGCGTGCAGGGTCGGCTGCGCCCGGACACACCTGGCGATACTCGCCCGGCTGAAGGCGCGTCATGCCCAGGGCCATGGCACTGAAGTCGTTGATCAACAGCAGGTGCTCGACCTGCAAAGCCTGGCAGAAGGCTCGGCGGCTCAGACGCCAGTGGTTGTTGGTAAAGCGAAATGCGTCGCCGCTCACAGGCCCGGCGACTGCCAGGCATACGGCCGCCAGCCCGCCGCGGGCAATGCCTTGCCCGGCCAGATAAGCCTCGATGGCCTGCTCGGGGCTGGTGTAGTCGGCAGTGGCCAGAACCTGCACCGCCTGCAACTGGTTGTCGTGCCACAAGGCAAAGCGGGCATTGGTGCCGCCGATATCGCCAACCAGCAGCGCAGTCATTTGAGCTGCTCCAGGGCCGAGGTGAAGGCGCTGGCGCCCTGCTCGGCCGGGCTGAACGCCACCCGCATGAAGCCGAACAGCTCGCGCCCCATTCCCAAGTCGTTGCCCTGGGGTGGTGCCGGCAGGTCACGGGTGGCCAGCTCCTCGGCCGACACCATCAGCTGCAGCGTGCCTTCGACGCCATCGACCCGCACGATATCGCCATCGCGCACCCGCGCCAGCGGGCCACCGTCGTAAGCCTCGGGGCACACATGGATGGCCGCCGGGATCTTGCCCGAAGCGCCGGACATCCGCCCGTCGGTGACCAGCGCCACTTTGTAGCCACGGTCCTGCAACACCCCCAGGAAAGGGGTCAGCTTGTGCAACTCAGGCATGCCGTTGCAACGCGGTCCCTGGAAGCGCACCACCGCGACGAAGTCGCGCTCCAGCTCGCCGGCCTTGAACGCATCGGCCAGGGACTGCTGGTCATGGAATACCCGGGCCGGCGCCTCTACGACCTGGTGCTCAGGTGCCACGGCCGACACCTTCATCACACCTCGCCCAAGGTTGCCGTTCATCACCCGCAGGCCACCTTCGGCGGAGAACGGTCGTGCCACCGGGCGCAGGATGCTCTCGTCCAGGCTCTGGCGCGGCCCTTCACGCCAGACCAGCTTGCCCCCCTCGAGGAAGGGCTCCTGGGTGTAGCGGCGCAGGCCGTGGCCGGCCACGGTATTGACGTCCTCATGCAACAGCCCGGCATCGAGCAGTTCGCGGATGAGAAACGCCATGCCGCCCGCCGCCTGGAAGTGGTTGATGTCGGCCTTGCCGTTGGGATAGACGTGGGACAAGGTCGGTACCACCTCGGAGAGGTCCGCCATGTCCTGCCAGGTCAACTGGATGCCGGCAGCCTGGGCGATGGCCGGGATGTGCAGGGTGTGGTTGGTGGAACCGCCGGTGGCGTGCAGGGCGACGATCGAGTTGACCAGTGCCTTCTCATCGACGATCTCGCCCAAGGGCATGAAGCTGCCGCTGGCCTTGGTCATGCGTGTGACCTGTTGCGCCGCCTCGGCGGTCAGGGCGTCACGCAGCGGTGTATAGGGATTGACGAACGATGCGCCGGGCAAGTGCAGGCCCATGACCTCCATCACCAGCTGGTTGGTGTTGGCCGTGCCATAGAAAGTGCAGGTGCCGGGGCTGTGATAGGACTTCATCTCCGATTCCAGCAGCTCTTCGCGGCTGGCCTTGCCTTCGGCGTAGCGCTGGCGTACGTCGGCCTTTTCCTTGTTGGAGATCCCCGAAGGCATTGGCCCGCCTGGGACGAAGATGGTCGGCAGATGACCAAAGCGCAGGGCGCCCATCATCAGGCCGGGCACGATCTTGTCGCAGATGCCGAGCATCAATGCGGCATCGAACATGTTGTGGGACAAGGCGATGGCGGTGGACATGGCGATCACTTCACGGCTGGCAATGGCCAACTCCATGCCCGGTTCGCCTTGGGTGACGCCATCGCACATGGCGGGCACGCCACCGGCGAACTGGCCGACCGAGCCGATCTCGCGCAGAGCCTGTTTGATCTGTTCCGGGAAGTGCTGGTACGGCTGGTGCGCCGACAGCATGTCGTTGTAGGCCGAGACGATGGCCACGTTGGCGGCGTTCATCATCCGCAGGCTGTGTTTGTCCTCGGCACCGCAGCCGGCCACGCCGTGGGCGAAGTTGGCACATTGCAGGCGGGCGCGCATGGGACCGTCGCTGGCCGCGCCGCGAATCAGCTCCAGGTAGCGTTCACGGGTGGCACGGCTGCGTTCGACCAACCGTGCGGTGACCTCAAGGATGCGCGGATGCATGTACTGGACTCCAGGCTGACTGTAAGGGTGGCGTCGATGGGCATTTCCCCTTCAAACGATTGCGGCCTAGGCTCAAGGTAAGGGGGCCTGACGCGATCTGGGGGTGGTCTGCCCGACCACTCGTTGTAGGTTTAACAAAATACTGCCATCAAAAAGGCTTGTTTTCTATCAAACAGTGAATAATCTTGTAATTCCAATAACAAAACCGTTTCAGTGAAGTGACCTTTTTGCCACAAGCTTCACTCGGACTGCCAGAGGTAATGCCATGACCCTTCGGATCGCCATCAATGGATTTGGCCGCATCGGACGCAACGTCCTGCGCGCACTCTATACCCAAGGCTACCGCCAGGACCTGCAAGTCGTCGCCATCAACGACCTGGGCGACAGTGCGATGAATGCCCACCTGCTCAAGTACGACAGCGTGCACGGCACGTTCGACGCTCAAGTCGAATCCGACCAGGAGAGCCTGACGGTCAATGGCGACCGTATCTCGGTCAGTGCCATTCGCAACCCGGCGGAGCTGCCCTGGAAGGCCGAAGCGGTGGATGTGGTGTTCGAATGCACGGGCTTGTTCACCGACCGCGCCAAGGCAGCAGCCCACCTGAGCGCCGGCGCAAGCAAGGTGATCATCTCGGCGCCCGCCAAGGGAGCCGACGCCACGGTGGTGTACGGGGTCAACCACGACACCTTGCGCGCCTCGCACCAGATCATCTCCAATGCTTCTTGCACCACCAACTGCCTGGCGCCGATCGCCCAGGTGCTACACCGTGAGTTCGGCATCGAGCACGGGCTGATGACCACCATCCACGCTTACACCAATGACCAGGTGCTCACCGACGTCTACCACACCGACCCCTATCGCGCGCGCTCGGCCACCCAGTCGATGATCCCGAGCAAGACCGGCGCCGCCGAGGCCGTGGGCCTGGTGCTGCCGGAGCTGGCCGGAAAGCTCACGGGCATGGCGGTGCGGGTGCCGGTGATCAATGTGTCGCTGGTAGACCTGACCGTCAACCTCAAGCGCGAAGCCAGCGCCGAGGAGGTCAACCAACTGTTCCTCGAAGCCAGCCGGCACTCGCGCATCCTGGGCTACAACGCCCTGCCGCTGGTGTCCTGCGATTTCAACCATAACCCGCTGTCGTCGATCTTCGACGCCAACCACACCCGCGCCAATGGCCGGATGCTCAAGGTGATGGCCTGGTACGACAACGAATGGGGCTTCTCCAACCGCATGCTCGACAACTGCCTGGCGCTGTGCAACGCGGGTTGACCTGGCAGACCATCGCACGCTGCGCCAGTGCCTGATGGGTTCTTTTGTAGGACCTGGCGAAGCCTGCGACGGGTCGCAACACCGCGACACTTACCCACTCTTTACATCGATGAGGCTTGACCAAACCACAAGATGATAAGCATTATCATTTGCCTTTCGTCGGTCAGGTTTCCTCGTGAGTCAGTCCCGGTTCAACACAGTGTTCCTCACCCAGCGCCTCCCTTTGCTGCGCACGTTGCAGCGCATGGTGGGCAACCCCAGCACGGCCGAGGATCTGCTCCAGGAGACCTACCTGCGGGTCACCCGCGCCTTGGGCGAACGCCCCATCGAGCACTTGGAGCCTTTCGTGTTCCAGACTGCGCGCAACCTTGCGCTCGATCACCTGCGCGCGCGCCGCGTGCAGGCCCGCACGCTGGTTGACGATGTCCCTGAGGAGGTGCTGCACAACGTCGCCGCGCCGACGAGCAGCAGCGAAGAGGCCGCTCACGCCGAGCAACTGCTCAAGCACCTGAGCGTCAGTCTCGATCAGCTCACCCCACGCCAGCAGCGCATTTTCATCCTCAACCGACTGCATGGCGCCAGTTACCTGGAAATCGCCGAGCAGTTGAAGGTGTCCGCCAGCACCGTACAGAAAGAGCTGAAACTGATCATGGCCATCTGCATGGGCGTCGCCGAGCGCCTGCGCTGAGCCGACCATTCGCCGGTCGGCAGCGCCCCCCACTTGCCACGCCTGCTCGCAGCCATGATCATTCGCGAAAAACCCACAGCAAGGATTTTCTGTGACAGACAGCCCTGCCCCTCGCCCGTCTCCCGACGCGCCTGATGCCCGAGCGCGTGCCATGGACGAAGCGCTGGACTGGCTGGTACGTCTGCAATGCGCCAGTGAGCAAGACACTCGGGATTTCGAAGCCTGGCTGGGCGCCGCCGCAGAGAACGCCGAAGCCTATGTCGAAGCCGAAGCCCTGTGGAACGGCGCACCGCTGCATCAGGCCGCCGTGCAATTGAACCATCGTCACCGCACCGCCTTGCGCGGTCGCCTGCGTACCCACTGGAAACCTTTGGCCACCGCCGCCGCGCTGCTGGTCGGGCTGCTTACCTTCGGCAACCTGCCCGTGCGCCTGCAGGCCGACCACTTGACCGTGGTCGGCGAACGTCAGCGCCTGCAACTGGACGACGGCGCCCAGGTATTGCTCAACACCAATTCAGCCTTCGCCAACGACCTGCGTGACGGCCGCCAGGTCGCACGTCTGTTGCAAGGCGAGGCTTACTTCCAGGTACCGGGCAACAGCCCTGCCCCGCTGGAGTTAGAAGCAGGCCCACTGCGCGCGCAGGCACAAGACACCGACTTCGCCGTGCGTTACCTCGATGGCGAAGCGCAAGTGCGGGTGCAGCGTGGCGATATCGACTTGCAGGGCGCCCGTGACCAGCGCATCCGCCTGTCGGCCGGCGACAGCATCAGCGTCGGCCCTCAGGGGTTCGGCCAGCGCCAACGCCCGGACATGCACAAAGACCTAGCCTGGGTCGAAGGCCGTCTGGTGTTCGAGAACTGCCCGCTCAGCCAAGTGCTTGCCGAAGTGCGCCGCTACTACCCCGGTTGGATCATCAACCGCAACCCGAAGCTCGAACAGGTTGCGGTGACCGGCAACTACCGCCTGGACCAACCTCTGGAAACCCTGCGCGCCCTGGCCCACATCACCTCTGCACAAGTGCATGAGTATCCGGCGCTGGTGATCCTCAATTGACGCCCTGAAGTTTTTTTACGCGATCGCGCCTTCCCGTCCGTCTCGTTATAGCCAATGCAACTGATTCTTGTTTGAAACAAGAACGGTCACCACCTATAACAGTTCGCGCGTCAGGGAGCGCCTTCGATGTCCACAGGTCCAACTCGCCCGTCCACCCCTTCCCGCCGCATGGGGCAATTGTCCCTGCTGACCCTGGCCTTGCTCGCCAGCGGCGCCTGCAGCCTGCCTACCCTGGCCGCAGAACCGGCCAATGCCAGCAGCCCACGCCTGGGCGACTACCGCTTTGCCATCGAGCAGCAGCCACTGGTCTCGGCGATCAACGCGTTCAGCCAGATCACCGGCTGGCAGGTCGGGTTCAGTGCCGAATTTGCCGAGGGCGTGTCGTCACCGGGGGTACGGGGCTCGCTGCCTGCTGAAGCCGCATTGCGCCGTCTGCTGCAAGGCACCGGGCTGAGCCTGCGCAAGATCGGCAACGCCAACGTGGTATTGGAGCGCCAGCAGGCCGGCAACACCATCGCCCTGCAGCAACTGACCGTGAGCGCCACCCGCAGCGCCCAGGACGTCAGCCAGGTGCCAAGCACCGTCAGCGTGCAGACCCGCGAGCAACTGGATCGCAGGAACGTCAACGACATCAAGGAACTGGTCCGTTACGAGCCCGGCGTCTCCGTCGGCGGCGTCGGCCAGCGCAGCGGCCTGAACGGCTACAACATCCGCGGCATCGATGGCGAACGGATCCTCACCCAGGTCGACGGCGTCTCGGTTCCGGATGGTTTCTTCTACGGCCCCTATGCCCAGACCCAACGCAACTATGTCGATCCCGAGATCGTCAAGCGCGTGGAGATCCTTCGCGGCCCAGCCTCGGTGCTCTATGGCAGCAATGCCATTGGCGGCGCGGTCAGCTACTTCACCCTCGATCCGGACGACATCATCAAGCCTGGCAAGGACATGGGCGCCCGCCTCAAGACCGGCTACAGCTCGGCCGATGAAAGCTGGCTGACCTCCGCCACCGCCGCCGGCCGCCAGGGCGACTTCGACGGCCTGTTGCATCTGAGCCAGCGCAACGGTCACGAAACCGAATCCTACGGCGAGCACGGTGGCACCGGCCTTGACCGCACCAAGGCCAACCCCGAGGATGCGCGCACCACCAACGTACTGGCCAAACTTGGCTGGAACTACGCCGAGGACGCGCGACTGGGCGTTACCTACGAGCGTTACAAGGACGATCGCGACCAGAATGTGCTCAGTGCCGTGGGTGGACCGTTCATTCCCGGCATGGGCGCTTCGAACATGTATCGCGCCCGAAGCGCCGATGACACCATCACGCGGGAACGCTTCGGCATCACTCATGAGTTCGGCCTCGACAGCCTGCTGGCCGATCACATGAAATGGAGCCTGAACTACCAGATCGCCAAGACCGATCAACGCACCGAGGAGCTTTACTTCGCCCGTGGCCGCGAAGTGCTTCGTGATCGGCAGACGACCTACAAGGACCGCCAATGGGTGCTCGATGCACAGCTCGACAAAGCGTTCACCGTTGGCGCCACCGACCATCTGCTGACCTACGGCACAACGCTCAAGCAAGAAAAAGTCACCGGTTCTCGTAGCGGTACGGGCGTCTGCCTGAATGTTGGTGGCTCCTGCACAGCCATCGGCCAGATCAGTCCCCCAGACAGCCTGGCCCGGGTCAGCGACTTCCCCGACCCGACCATCAACACCTACAGCCTGTTCGCCCAGGACGAGATCCGCTGGAACAACTGGACCTTCCTGCCGGGCGCACGCTACGACTACACCCGGCTCAAGCCGCACCTGACCGATGAGTTCCTGGCCACCCTGCCGACCTCGGGCAACACCACCGTCAGCGACAAACAGAAGAACTGGCACCGCGTTTCGCCCAAGCTGGGCGTCACCTACGCCTTCAACGACCACTACACCTGGTACGGGCAGTACGCCGAAGGCTTCCGCACGCCGACGGCCAAGGCATTGTATGGCCGCTTCGAGAACCCGGCCGGCGGCTATGTGGTCCAGCCGAATCCGAACCTTGAGCCGGAAAAGAGCAAAAGCTACGAGACCGGTCTGCGCGGCAACTTCGATGCGGGCAACTTCGATGTCGCCGTCTTCTATAACAAGTACCGCGATTTCATCAATGAAGACGCCCTGCTCAACGGCAACGACGCGCTCGACTTCCAGGCGCAGAACATCAAGCACGCCACCATCAAGGGCGCCGAGGTCAGAGGTCGTCTGAACCTGGATCGCTTTGGCGCACCGCAAGGCCTGTACACCCAAGGCTCGGTGGCCTACGCCTATGGCCGCAACGATGACACCGGCCAGCCGCTGAACAGCGTCAACCCACTCACTGGCGTGTTTGGCCTGGGGTATGAGCAGGACAGCTATGGCGGCCTGCTGAGCTGGACATTGGTCAAGCGCAAGAACCGCGTCGACGACACCACGTTCTTCTCCCCCGACGGCAGCACTTCGCGCTGGCGTACTCCCGGCTATGGCGTGCTCGACCTGAGCGGCTTCTACAAGATCACGGACGATGTGACCGTCAATGCCGGTCTGTACAACCTGACCGACAAGAAGTACTGGCAGTGGGATGACGTACGCAGCTATGCCACTGTCGGCCAGAACGGCCAGAGCGAAGCCGCCGTCACCCAGCCCGCCAACCTCGATCGCCTGACCGCGCCGGGACGCAACTTCGCCATCAATTTGATCTGGGATATCTGAGCGCCGTCGTGCGACGGCACCGCATCGCCTGCTTCGCGGCTGAAGCCGCTCCCACAGGGGCTGCGCCGGTCTCAGGATCGGCGCGGTACCAGTGGGGCCTTCACCCCTCTGCAAACACCTTTTTTACGGTCGGACCCGACCCGATTCGTCTCGTCTAGAGCCCTCATCTGCCAAGGACCTTTCCATGACCGCCACCCCCGCCCTGCGCTCGCAGCGCCTGAACCAGGTCACCCACGCACCGCATACCGAGCTGGACGCCCTGGTCAAATCCCACAAGCCATTCGACAGCCGCGAAAGCTTCGCCCGCTTCGTGGTCGCCCAGTACCTGTTCCAGTCCGAACTGCAGGCCCTGTACAACGACCCGCGACTGATCGCCATCGTGCCGGACCTGGCCCAGCGCTGCCGTGCCGAGCAGGCACGTCTGGACCTGGCCGACCTGGACACCGACGTTCCCGCCCCTTTGCCCGGCGCGTTGCAAGGGCCGAGCCTGGGCCAGGCCTTGGGCTGGATCTTCGTCTCCGAAGGCTCCAAACTGGGCGCCGCGTTCCTGATCAAGCGTGCCGTGGCTCTTGGGCTGTCCGACAGCTTCGGCGCCCGTCATCTGGGCGAGCCGGCCGGTGGTCGCGCCGAAGGCTGGAAGCAGTTCACCCGAATCCTCGATAACCTCGAGCTTTCGGCCGAGGAGGATGCCGCCGCCGAACGTGGCGCAGTGGCGGCCTTCGAGCGCTTCACCGAACTGCTCAAGCATGCCTATGCCGCGGATGCCGCACTGGCCTGAGAGGCTTCACCCGGTCACCGCTCCGTTGGCCGGACCGTTTTTTCGCAGTGAGACCATGACCCGACCAGCCCGCTCGAAACTCGCCCGCCTGCTCTACGCAATCCTGGCCTATGTCAGCTTGGGTATTGGGCTGGTCGCGATCGTCGTACCCGGCCTGCCCACCACCGAATTCATTCTCCTGGCCGCCTGGGCAGCGACTCGCAGCTCCCCGCGTCTGAGCACCTGGCTGGAAAACCATCGGCTGTTCGGGCCGATCCTCCATAACTGGCGCAATGGCAAGGTGATCCAGCGCCGTGCCAAGGTCAGCGCCACGCTCAGCATGCTGCTGTGCGCGGGGCTGATGCTGACGTTCTTCGAGCATCGCTGGCCAGTGTTTCTGGCCATTGGCGGCATGACCTTGGGCAATCTGTGGATCTGGTCGCGCCCGGAGCGACCTGTCCCGCCCTGCCCCTCACAAACTCAGCACCCCTGAATACAAGCCATAGGCCGCTAGCCCCGCTCCGGCCAGCACCGCTGCGAAGATCAGCTTTTCCCAGCCAGTGAACAACGCCTTGCCTTGTTCGTGCTTGGCTCGGGCGAACAGGATCACGCCCGGCGCATAGAGCAGGGCCGAGAGCAGCAGGTACTTGAGTCCCCCGGCATACAGCAACCAGACGGCATAGAGCAGCGCCACCAGGGCGACTACCAGGTCCTTGCGACGCAACTGCGGCTGCTCGGCATAGCCTTCGCCACGCAGGGTCAGCAGCACCGCGTAGGCCGCCGACCAGAAGTACGGCACCAGAATCATCGACGACGCCAGGTAGATCAGGCTGGTGTAGGTGCCCGCCGAGACCAATGTGATCAGCAGGAAGCCCTGAATCATCACATTGGTCAGCCACAGGGCGTTGGCCGGTACATGGTTGGCGTTCTCCTTGGCCAGGAAACGCGGCATGGTCTGGTCCCGCGCCGTGGCAAAGAGGATCTCGGCGCACAGCAGCGCCCAGGAAAGCAGCGCACCCAGCAGCGATATCGCCAAGCCAATGCTGATCAGCAAGGCGCCCCAGGGCCCGACGATGTGTTCCAGCACCGAAGCCAACGAGGGGTTCTGCAGATTGGCCAGCTCTGGCTGGGTCATCACCCCCAACGACAGCACATTGACCAGCACCAACAATGCCAGCACCCCGAGAAAGCCGATGACCGTGGCCTTGCCCACGTCCGAGCGATGCAGCGCCCGCCCCGAATACACACTGGCGCCCTCGATGCCGATGAACACGAACACGGTCACCAGCATCATGTTGCGCACCTGCTCCAGCACGTTGCCGAACTTGGGGTTGCTCAGCCCCCAGATGTCACGGGTGAAGATATCGGCCCGGAAGGCGAAGGCGGCAATGACGATGAAGATCAGCAGCGGCACCACCTTGGCCACCGTGGTCACCTGGTTGATGAACGCCGCTTCCTTGATGCCGCGCAGCACCAGAAAGTGCACTGCCCACAACAGCAAAGACGCACAGGCGATGGCTACCGGCGTATTGCCCTCGCCGAAGACTGGGTAGTAGAAACCCAGGGTGCTGAACAGCAACACGAAATAGCCCACATTGCCCAGCCATGCGCTGATCCAGTACCCCCAGGCCGAGGAAAAGCCCATGTACTCGCCAAAGCCGGCCTTGGCGTAGGCGTACACTCCTGAGTCCAGCTCCGGCTTGCGGTTGGCCAGGGTCTGGAACACGAACGCCAGTGCCAGCATGCCCACGGCAGTGATGCCCCAACCGATCAGCACCGCGCCCACATCGGCGCGCGCCGCCATGTTCTGCGGCAACGAAAAGATCCCACCGCCGATCATCGAGCCGACCACCAGCGCGATCAACGCACCCAGGCGTAGCTTCTGTCCCGGTTCACTCATAGGGCTCCCCTTTGGGCTGTTGTCATACGCATGAAACACCTTGTTGATTCTTATAACGGAGCGGTCAACTCATATTAGACCAAGCGATCAAGGCTAAAGCCCGGCGGCGGCAAAAACTGAGTGCAACACCTGACCTTTCCGGTACGGTGCTGCCCCTATGTCATATACCGAACTCAGCGTTGAAGAACGCGCCACCATCCAAATCGGCCACGCCCAGGGCTTCAGCCTGCGCAGGATTGCTCGCCTGATCAATAGGTCTCCTTCGACCATCAGTCGAGAGCTGCGCCGCAATCGAGATGTCTGTGGCAGCTACTCGGCCCGCGCGGCCCAGGAGCAGATGAAGGCCCGCCGCCAAGTCTGTCGACCGAGCCGAAAGCTGCTGCCGGGGAGCGAGCGCTTCGAACTGGTGGTTCATATGCTGCGTGAGCGTTTGTCTCCCGAACAGATTGCCGGCAAGCTGCGCCACATGAACATACCTAGCCTCAGAGATGCCTACGTCTGTCGCGAGACGATCTACAACGCGATCTATGCCCTGCCAGTGGGTGAGCTGCGTAAGGAGCTGATCATCTGTCTGCGCCAAGGCAAGACGACGCGCCGGCCGCGCTCTGGTGGCGTGGATCGGCGCGGCCAGATCCCCGAGATGGTCAGTATTCATGTGCGCCCGCCGGAGATTGAAGACAGGCTGATGCCGGGGCATTGGGAAGGCGACCTCATCAAGGGTAAGGCCAACGCCTCGTCCGTCGGTACGCTGGTGGAACGCACCAGTGGGTACCTGATGTTGGTGAAGATGAACGACGCGACGGCGACTTCGGCGCTGGAAGGCTTCAGCGCCGCGCTCAATAGCATGCCGCTGGAGATGCGCAAGAGCATGACTTACGACCAGGGCCGGGAGATGGCACGACACGCCGAGATCACCCAAAGAACCGGCGTGGCGATCTACTTTTGCGACCCGCACAGCCCCTGGCAGCGCGGCAGCAACGAAAACATCAACGGCCTGATTCGCCAGTACTTGCCCAAGGGCACAGACCTGTCGGTACATAGCCAGGAGGAGCTGGACGCCATTGCGCTGCAACTGAATATGCGACCGCGTAAGCGCTTCGACTTCAAATGCCCAATCGAAGTTATGGGCGAGGTGATGCAGAAGGCCATGGCTATGCGGCATGATGCTCCAGTTTCAATTCAATGACCGTGTTGCACTCAGCTCCTGCAACCGCCCCCTCATAACGAGTCGGTCTATATAGTTGGCATTAATACTGCGCCTTCCATGAGGCAGGTCAGTGACAAACATAGTTAAGACGGGGTTTTCTCGAAAATTTGCTTATTGCCCAAAAGCGGCTAGCTTGAAACCTCGCAGGCCACACGAGCTTTTGCTCTAGAAGGACACGGAGGTGCCAGCGCATAAGGCCTGCAGCATAAGCAGTCGGCACTCTCCAGGAGTCATGTGAAGGAGTTTTCCTACTTCGCATCACCATGAAACTGACCCATGTCAGCACATGGCACAGGCGTCGGATTTACTCTGAGGTCAACTTTCTCCTGGCATGGAGTTGTTAAATGTCTGATTCTCCCGGAAAACTAAAACTGGGTGCACTTGTTGCACTTGTCGTCGGTTCCATGATTGGCGGCGGGATATTTTCGTTGCCGCAAAACATGGCCGCCAGCGCCGGTGTCGGTGCTGTATTGATCGGCTGGGCCATCACGGCGGTCGGCATGTTGACCCTCGCCTTCGTGTTCCAGACGCTGGCCAATCGCAAACCGGATCTGGACGGCGGGGTGTATGCCTACGCCAAGGCAGGGTTCGGCGACTACATGGGCTTTTCCTCAGCCTGGGGCTACTGGATCAGCGCCTGGCTGGGCAACGTCGGCTACTTCGTCCTGTTGTTCAGCACCTTGGGCTATTTCTTCCCGATCTTCGGTGAGGGCAACACGCCGGCGGCCGTGATCGGCGCCTCGATCCTGCTGTGGGCGGTGCACTTTCTGGTACTGCGCGGCATCAAGGAAGCGGCGTTCATCAACCTGGTCACCACCGTGGCCAAGGTCGTGCCACTGGCGCTGTTCGCGCTGATCTGCCTGTTCGCCTTCAAGCTGGACATTTTCACCGCCGACATCTGGGGTAAAGGCTCCCCTGACTTAGGCAGCGTGATGGACCAGGTGCGCAACATGATGCTGGTCACCGTATGGGTGTTCATCGGCATCGAGGGCGCGAGCATCTTCTCCTCCCGGGCGGAAAAACGCTCCGACGTAGGTAAGGCTACCGTCATCGGTTTCATCACCGTGCTGCTGTTCCTGGTGCTGGTCAACGTACTGTCGCTGGGCGTGATGACCCAACCGGAACTGGCCAAGCTGCAGAACCCCTCGATGGCTGCCGTGCTCGAGCACGTGGTCGGGCACTGGGGCGCGGTGCTGATCAGCGTCGGGCTGATCATCTCGCTGCTCGGTGCGCTGCTGTCATGGGTGCTGCTGTGCGCCGAGATCATGTTCGCCGCGGCCAAGGACCACACCATGCCGGAGTTCCTGCGCCGCGAGAACGCCAACCATGTACCGGCCAATGCGCTGTGGCTGACCAACGCCATGGTGCAGATCTTCCTGGTCATCACCCTGTTCTCCAACAGCACCTATCTGTCGCTGATCTACCTCGCCACCTCGATGATCCTGGTGCCTTACCTGTGGTCGGCGGCCTATGCGGTGCTGCTTGCGGTACGGAGCGAAACCTACGAACAGGCCCTGGCCGAACGCCAGAAAGACCTGATCATTGGTGGCATCGCCCTGCTGTACGCCATCTGGCTGCTGTATGCCGGCGGCGTGAAATACCTGCTGCTCTCGGCCCTGCTCTATGCCCCTGGCGCGATCCTGTTCGCCAAGGCCAAGCGCGAGGTCGGCCAACCGATCTTCACCTCGGTTGAAAAACTGATCTTTGCCGCCGTCGTGGTGGGCGCCCTGGTGGCCGCCTACGGACTCTACGACGGCTTCCTGACGCTTTGATCCACGTCTTCGCATTCTTGGAGGAATGAACATGTCCACGGAAAAACAGAAGTACGGTGTCCACTCCGAAGCCGGCAAACTGCGCAAAGTGATGGTGTGCGCTCCAGGTCTTGCTCACAAGCGCCTGACCCCGAGCAACTGTGACGAGCTGCTGTTCGATGACGTGATCTGGGTCGACCAGGCCAAGCGCGACCACTTCGACTTCGTCACCAAGATGCGCGAGCGCGGCGTCGAGGTGCTGGAGATGCACAACCTGCTCACCGACATCGTGCAGAACCCCGAAGCACTGAAATGGATCCTCGACCGCAAGATCACCCCTGACACCGTCGGTGTCGGCCTGACCAACGAAGTGCGCAGCTGGCTGGAAGGCCTGGAACCGCGTCACCTGGCCGAATTCCTGATCGGCGGTGTGGCCGGCCAGGATCTGCCGGAAAGCGAAGGTGCCAGCGTGGTCAAGATGTACAACGACTACCTGGGCCATTCCAGCTTCATCCTGCCACCTCTGCCCAACACCCAATTCACCCGCGACACCACCTGCTGGATCTACGGCGGCGTGACCCTCAACCCGATGTACTGGCCAGCACGACGCCAGGAAACCCTGTTGACCACCGCCATCTACAAGTTCCACCCCGAGTTCACCAAAGCCGACTTCCAGGTCTGGTACGGCGACCCGGACAAAGACCACGGTCAGGCCACCCTCGAAGGCGGCGATGTGATGCCGATCGGCAAGGGCATCGTGTTGATCGGCATGGGCGAGCGCACCTCGCGCCAAGCCATCGGCCAACTGGCACAGAACCTGTTCGCCAAAGGTGCGGTGGAGAAAGTCATCGTCGCCGGGCTGCCTAAATCTCGCGCGGCCATGCACCTGGACACCGTGTTCAGCTTCTGCGACCGCGACCTGGTCACGGTTTTCCCGGAAGTGGTCCGCGAAATCGTGCCGTTCATCATTCGCCCGGACGAAAGCAAGCCTTACGGCATGGATGTGCGCCGCGAGAACAAGTCGTTCATCGAGGTGGTCGGCGAGCAACTGGGCGTCAAGCTGCGCGTGGTCGAGACCGGCGGCAACAGTTTCGCTGCCGAGCGCGAACAGTGGGATGACGGCAACAACGTGGTGGCGGTCGAGCCCGGCGTGGTCATCGGCTACGACCGCAACACCTACACCAATACCCTGCTGCGCAAGGCCGGAATCGAAGTCATCACCATCAGTGCCGGCGAACTGGGCCGGGGCCGTGGCGGCGGCCACTGCATGACCTGCCCGATCGTTCGCGACCCAATCGACTACTAACGACCATTTCCCCGGCCGTCCTCACAAGGCGACGGCCGGGCCGACCCGAACTCAAGGAGAACCGTCATGGCGTTCAACATTCACAACCGCAACCTGCTCAGCCTCGAACACCACACCACCCGCGAGCTGAAATACCTGCTGGACCTGTCCCGCGACCTCAAGCGCGCCAAGTACACCGGCACCGAACAACAGCACCTGAAGGGCAACAACATCGCCCTGATCTTCGAGAAGACCTCGACCCGCACCCGCTGCGCCTTCGAAGTCGCCGCCTATGACCAAGGCGCCAACGTCACCTACATCGACCCGAACTCCTCGCAGATCGGCCACAAAGAGAGCATGAAGGACACCGCTCGCGTGCTGGGCCGCATGTACGACGCCATCGAGTACCGTGGCTTCAAGCAGGAAATCGTCGAGGAGCTGGCCAAGTTCGCCGGTGTACCGGTGTTCAACGGTCTCACCGACGAGTACCACCCGACCCAGATGATCGCCGACGTGCTGACCATGCGTGAGCACAGCGACAAGCCGCTGCACGATATCAGCTATGCCTACCTGGGCGATGCCCGCAACAACATGGGCAACTCGCTGCTGCTGATCGGCGCCAAGCTTGGCATGGACGTGCGCATCGCCGCGCCCAAGGAACTGTGGCCTCATGACGATCTGGTCCAGCGCTGCAAGCAGTACGCCGAAGAAAGCGGCGCACGCATCACCCTGACCGAGGATGCCAAGGCTGCGGTCAAGGGCGTCGACTTCATCCACACCGATGTCTGGGTGTCGATGGGCGAGCCGGTCGAAGCCTGGGGCGAGCGCATCAAGCTGCTGCTGCCCTACCAGGTGAACAAGGAACTGATGAAGTCCACCGGCAACCCTCGCACCAAGTTCATGCACTGTCTGCCGGCATTCCACAACTCCGAGACCAAGGTCGGCAAGCAGATCGCCGAACAGTACCCGCACCTGGCCAACGGCATCGAAGTCACCGAGGACGTATTCGAGTCGCCAGCGTGCATCGCCTTCGAGCAGGCGGAAAACCGCATGCACACCATCAAGGCGATCCTGGTGTCGACCCTGGCTGATCTCTAACGCTATTGGCTGCAAGCTTCAAGTTCCAAGCCACAAGAAACGCGGCGCCTCACACCGACCCGCCTCTGCTTGCAGCTTGCGACTTGAAGCTTGAAGCTGACCTGAGAAGGACATTCACCATGCGTATCGTTGTTGCATTGGGCGGCAACGCCCTGCTGCGTCGCGGCGAGCCCATGACCGCTGAAAACCAGCGCGCCAATATCCGCACCGCCACCGAGCAGATCGCCAAGATCCATCCTGGCAACGAACTGGTCATCGCCCACGGCAATGGTCCGCAAGTCGGCCTGCTGTCGCTCCAGGGCCTGTCCTACAAACCCGACGAGGCTTACCCGCTGGACGTGCTGGGTGCCGAGACCGAAGGCATGATCGGCTACATGATCGAACAGGAGCTGGGCAACCTGCTGGCCTTCGAAGTGCCGTTCGCCACGCTGCTGACCCAAGTGGAAGTGGATGCCAACGACCCAGCCTTCAAGGACCCGACCAAGTTCATCGGCCCGGTCTACAGCAAGGAAGAGGCCGAGCGCCTGGCCAAGGAGAAAGGCTGGGTGGTCAAGGCCGACGGCGACAAATACCGCCGCGTAGTGGCCAGCCCCAAACCCAAGCGCATCTTCGAAATCCGCCCGATCAAGTGGCTGCTGGAAAAGAGCAGCATCGTGATCTGCGCAGGCGGCGGCGGCATCCCTACCATGTACGATGAAAACCGCAAGCTCAAAGGCATCGAAGCCGTCATCGACAAGGACCTGTGCTCGGCCTTGCTGGCCGAACAACTCGATGCCGACCTGCTGGTGATCGCCACCGACGTCAACGCCGCATACATCGACTTCAACAAGCCGACCCAGAAAGCCATTGCCCAGGCCCACCCCGACGAACTGGAACGCCTGGGCTTTGCCGCCGGCTCCATGGGGCCCAAGGTGCAAGCGGCCTGCGATTTCGCCCGCCACACCGGCAAGGTGGCGGTGATCGGCTCGCTGTCGGACATCGAAGAGATTGTCAAAGGCACCGCCGGTACCCGCGTGTCCACCGCCAAGCCGGGGATCAGCTACCGTTGAATGCAGTAGGCGGGCGTCTGACGCCCGCCGTTTTCGACCTTCCAGAGGAGCGTGTCAATGGCCCAATACCACCCCGGTCATGTCCATATCGAGCGCACCGCGCTGAACAAGAATGACCACAGCTATGACTTGAACATCGAATACGAGGCCGCGTCGGACCCCAAGGAAGGCAGAGGCATCCAGTTCCACATGCACGGCATCATCGAGGGCAAGACGGTCGAGGAAAAATTCTTCCTGGCCAAGGACCAGGTGCTGCCCAGCTTCCTCATGCAACTCTCCCGCCGGGCCCAGTCCTACCTGGCGCCGCCCAAGAAATTCGAGAACCTGGGTTCGCCGCACAAGATCTACGACTGGATGTTCAAGGACATCCGCGAGAAGCTGGACGTGAAATCGGGCGATCCGATCAAGCCTGAACACCTGGAATGACTTCACGATCAGGGGCCGCACAGCGGCCCCGGCAATATTGGGCTTGATCGACCGACCGAGGCATACTACCGCCCTCCCCTGGCCACAGCCCCCTCAACCCCATGCGCATCCATGTCAGTTTCATCGACCGCGTCGGCATCACCCAGGAAGTCCTGGCCCTGCTCGGTGCCCGCAATCTCAACCTGGACGCCGTGGAGATGGTGCCGCCGAACGTCTACATCGATGCGCCCACCCTTAGCCCTGCCGTGCTCGAAGAGCTCCACGATGCGTTGTTCGAAGTCCAGGGCGTGCAGTCGGTGGAAGTGGTCGACATCCTTCCCGGCCAACGCCGACACCTGCAGCTCGATGCTCTACTGGCCGCCATGAGCGACCCGGTGCTGGCGGTGGACAGCGCAGGCAAGGTGCTGCTGGCCAACCCGGCGTTGATCGCCCTGTGCGGGCGCGAATCGGCCGGCCGCTCCGTGGGCGAGCTGTTCAATGACCCAGGTCTGCTGCAGGCTCTGCTGGACAACAATTTCCACCTGCCGATGCGCGAGATGCAGCTCAATGGCCAGAGCTTGCTGCTCGACGCTACACCGATCACCCATGCTGGCGGTCTGCTCACGCTTTACCCGCCGAACCGCATGGGCGAACGCCTGTCGGCCCTGCATCACGACCATGCCGAAGGGTTCGATGCCTTGCTCGGCGACTCCCCGGCGATCCGCACCCTCAAGGCCCGCGCCCTGCGCGTCGCGGCCCTGGACGCGCCACTGCTGGTGCACGGCGAGACCGGCACCGGCAAGGAGTTGGTGGCCCGTGCCTGCCATGCCATCAGCAGTCGCCATGCCGCGCCATTCCTTGCGTTGAACTGCGCGGCCCTGCCCGAGAGCTTGGCCGAAAGCGAGCTGTTCGGCTATGCCCCAGGGGCATTCACCGGGGCACAACGCGGCGGCAAGCCGGGGCTGATGGAGCTGGCCAACCAGGGCACCGTGTTCCTGGATGAGATCGGCGAAATGTCGCCTTACCTTCAGGCCAAGCTGCTGCGTTTTCTGAGTGACGGCAGCTTTCGCAGGGTCGGCGGCGACCGGGAAATCAAAGTGGACGTGCGCATCATCAGCGCCACCCACCGCGACCTGGAGCGCATGGTGGCCGAGGGAAGCTTTCGCGAGGACCTGTTCTATCGCCTCAACGTGCTGAATCTGCAGGTTCCCCCCCTGCGCGAACGTGGCCAGGACATCCTGCTGTTGGCGCATTTCTTCATGCAACAGGCCTGCACACAGATCCAGCGCCCACCCTGCCGCCTGGCCCCGGCCACACACTCGGCGCTCTTGGCCAACCCCTGGCCGGGTAACGTGCGCCAATTGCAGAACGTGATCTTCCGCGCCGCAGCCATCAGCGAACATAGCCTGGTGGACATCGACGATCTGGACATTGCCGGCACCGCCGTGGCCCGTGGCCAGGACGGCGAAGTGGCCAGCCTCGAGCAGGCCGTGCAGGCCTTCGAGCGCGATCTGCTGCAGCGCCTATACCTGAGCTATCCGTCCACCCGCCAATTGGCCAGCCGCCTGCAAACCTCCCACACCGCGATTGCCCAGCGGCTACGCAAGTACGGGATTCCAAACAAAGCATGAAGCGGGGCTCGCGCCTCGGTTCGACAGCGCCCCGCCAGCGTCGGGGTGACGCATAAAACCACAAAAATAACCGTCATAAGCCGATAACTTTCAGAATAAACCTACGTACTCGCGTAATGGCCGTCCCTAGAATGGCGCGCCCAAGTAAATATTCTTCTGAATTTACAAAGAGTACGCATCACATGCTTGAGCTCGATTTCTATGGGACACTCGTCGCCGCCTCCCTGGTGCTGCTATTAGGACGAGGCCTCGTTGCACGCATCGCTTTTCTGCGCACTTACAATATTCCCGAACCGGTCGCCGGTGGCTTGCTGGTCGCCGTGGTGTTATTGGGACTGCGCAGTTTCGATATCCAGGTCCAATTCGATACTTCACTGCAAACACCTTTGATGTTGGCATTCTTCGCCACCATCGGCTTGAGTGCGGATTTCGCCAGCCTGAAGAAAGGCGGCCGTGTCGTCGGCATCTTCCTGCTGGTGGTCACCGGATTGCTGGTGGTCCAGAACGCCATGGGCATCGGACTTGCCACGGCGCTTGGATTGGACCCGCTGATGGGCTTGCTGGCAGGTTCGATCACCTTGTCGGGCGGGCACGGCACAGGCGCTGCGTGGGGAGCCACCTTCAGCGAGAAGTTCGGTCTGGCCTCAGCGTCCGAACTGGCACTGGCCTCCGCCACGTTCGGCCTGGTGTTGGGCGGTTTGATTGGTGGTCCGGTCGCACGCTTGCTCATCGCCCGCGTCCAGACGCCGGGTGTCGAGCAAGAGACGCCCCGCTTGCCACAGGGGTTTGAACATGTCTAGTCCTGAAATAGGTTTACACCTGTTCAGGTAGGCCGGTAGGCCTCAAAACGCCCGATGCACCGCATCGGGCGTTTTGTGTTTCAGGGCCATGTGAGGCCGCTCCGTGTTGTAGATCTGCACGGCCTCATCAACCATCTTCCGTGCCTGCTCCAGATCTTCTGGGTTACTCAGCAACAGCTCTGTTTTGAGGATTCCGTTGATACGCTCGGCTAGAGCGTTCTGGTAGCAGTCGTACCCGTCAGTCATCGAGCAATGAACTCCGTGCCTTGTATGCAGCGACTGGTATAGCGCTGAGCAGTATTGAATACCGCGGTCGGAGTGATGGACTAACGGCTGGTGGCGCCGCCGCTTGCGCAGGGCCTGTCTAAAGGCTTGTGCAACCGACTCGGCATGCAGGCTTTCATGGACATGATGGCCAACAATCTTTCTGGAATATGCATCCGTTACCAGGCTCAGGTACAGCGGGCCGCTTCTGGAGGGCAGGTAGGTAATATCCGCCACCCAGACGTGCTCTGGCCCTGACGGAACTACCTGATTTGGGCCTGCTTTGAGAAGATTGGGATGACGGTAGAAGCGATGATAGCTTTGGGTTGTCTTGTGATACGCCCGCTTGGGCAGCACCAGCAAGCGGCGCTCGCCCAAAACCTCAAACAGCCGGTCTCGGCCAACTTGGACTCGTTTATCAGGCTGGCAATGCAGCAGATAGTGCAGTTTCCGTGTTCCCAGTCGCGGCTGACGCATCCGGATTTTCTGAACAAACTCGACAACCCGATCTGCCTGATGAGCTTTACTGTCGGCAGCTCGATTGCGCTTGTAATAAGCCTGCCGGCTAATGCCTAGAAACTGACAAGCCCTGGCAATGCTCAGTCCTGCGACTTGACCTTGCGAGAGGACTTGCCGGATCGCTTTTTTACGACCGATACACCGTAGTCATTCTTCAGGACATCAACGACGGTCTCAAAGAACTGAGCCTTCTGGCTCATCAGCTCAAGCTGCTGCTCAAGCTCTTTGATCCGCTGCTCTGGAGTGAGCGTTTTGGGGTCGGACATCGCGAAGCTCCTCTCGGCCCGGATCGACGCCCCTTGGCTCCAATCCTGCCGACCATGCTTACGCAACCATACCAGAACTGTAGATTTGCCCTGGATACCGTACCGCTCCTGGGCCTGAGTACAGGTCAATTCACCTTTTTCGACCTGATCCACTACAGCCAATTTAAAAGTCAGCGAGTAATCACGCTGTGTTCGCTTCACACCATGCACCATCGAGGTCTCCAGATTCTCGGGGGAAAGGTGTAAACCTTATTCAGGACGGGACAACAACCCAACAAAGAGCGCCTGATCACACCCTTTTCTCTGATCGAAACCATCGCGCTGATTTCGGTCAGCTTACTGGCAGGTTCCCTATTGAATAAGTTTCTGCACGGGACCGCATTCGAACTACCGACCTTCGTGTGCGTCTTGTTCGTAGGCGTACTGCTACGAAACGGGCTTTCGATGTTTGGTTTGTATCAAGTATTCGAGCGCGAAGTTTCGGTCATGGGCAATGTCAGTTTGTCGTTGTTTCTGGCCATTGCATTGATGTCGCTGAAGTTATGGGATCTTGCGGCGCTGGCATTGCCGTTCTTCATTCTTTTGGCAGTCCAGGCATTGGTGATGGCGCTCTTTGCGATCTTCGTGACCTTCAGGGTCATGGGCCGCAACTATGATGCTGCCGTACTTGCAGCCGGCCATTGCGGTTTTGGCCTGGGCGCCACGCCAACGGCGATTGCCAATATGCAGGCTGTGACGCAACGCTATGGCCCATCGCAGATCGCGTTTCTGGTGGTGCCGATGGTGGGGGCATTCTTCATCGACATCATCAACGCCATTGTCATCAAGCTGTACTTGGCGTTGCCATTTTTTGCCGCCGTGTAACGACCAACTGAATCATCGGGACACGCGGCAGCGGCAGGACGGCCCTGGTCGCAGCGGCAATTTTTACGCTCTTTTTACACTCACCAAAAGCAGTTGAAACGATACTGGCTGCGCTTGCTGCTTGAACGGTCCATGCCGGCGTTGCGCCTCTGCGTAGCGCCAGCATGGACCGTTCAGGCGCCAGGGAAGCGCGCAGCATAGGGAAGGCACGCGCTCTCGACCCGCCCGTCCAGAGAAGTCATCCGTGAGCCAGACTGCGACCACTGCACATCAAACCCTTCCCAGCAAAACCTCAGGCGTCGGCATGCTCGTTGCCGCAGTCGGCGTGGTGTATGGCGACATCGGTACCAGCCCGTTGTACACCCTCAAAGAAGTCTTCTCAGGCCACTATGGCGTCCAGGTCAACGCAGCCGGCGTATTGGGCGTGCTGTCGTTAGTGTTCTGGTCGTTGATCTGGGTCGTCTCGATCAAATACGTGTTGTTCATCCTGCGGGCCGACAACCAGGGCGAAGGCGGCATCATGGCCCTGACGGCGCTGGCGCACCGGGCCGCGGCGCCTTATGCGCGACTGAGCCGGGTGCTGGTGTTGCTCGGCCTGTTCGGCGCTGCCTTGTTCTATGGCGACAGCATGATCACTCCAGCGATTTCCGTGCTGTCGGCGGTCGAAGGGCTGCAACTGGCCTTCGATGGCATCGAGCATTGGGTCGTGCCCGTCTCGGTGGTGGTACTGGTCGCGCTGTTCATGATCCAGCGACACGGCACAGCGCGCATCGGCATCCTCTTCGGGCCGATCATGGTGCTGTGGTTCGTGGTGCTCGGGGCGCTTGGCGTTCATGGCATCGCGCAGCGCCCCGAGGTATTGCAAGCGCTCAATCCCACTTGGGCGGTGCAGTTCTTCGTTGTCCACCCGGGCATGGGTGTCGCCATTCTGGGGGCGGTGGTACTGGCATTGACCGGCGCGGAGGCGCTCTATGCCGACATGGGGCATTTTGGCCGCAAGCCCATCGCGCGGGCCTGGTTTGTGTTGGTGTTGCCCGGGTTGGTGCTGAACTACTTCGGGCAGGGCGCGTTGATCCTGGGCAACCCAGACGCCGTGCGCAACCCGTTCTATCTGCTGGCGCCCGGCTGGGCCTTGTTGCCGATGGTCGGGCTGGCCACCCTTGCCACCATCATTGCCTCACAAGCGGTGATTTCCGGCGCCTTTTCCCTCACCCGCCAGGCGATTCAGTTGGGCTATGTACCGCGCATGTTCATCCAACACACGTCCAGCGAGGAACAGGGCCAGATCTACATAGGTATGGTGAACTGGGCACTGATGGTCGGCGTCGTACTACTGGTGATCGGCTTCGAATCCTCCAGCGCCCTGGCTGCCGCCTATGGCGTGGCCGTCACCGGCACCATGCTGATCACCACGCTGCTGTCATCGGCGGTGGTGCTGTTGCTGTGGAAGGCGCCGCGTTGGTTGGCCGTTCCCTTGTTGCTGGGCTTCTTGCTGGTCGACAGCCTGTACTTTTCCGCCAACGCGCCGAAAATCCTGCAAGGCGGAGCCTTCCCGGTCATCGCCGGGGTTGCCCTGTTCGTGCTGATGACCACCTGGAAGCGCGGCCGCCGGATCATTGTCGAGCGACTCGACGAAAGCGCACTGCCGCTCGACCTGTTCATCGCCAGCCTGCAGTTCCAGCCTCCGCATCGGGTACAAGGTACGGCGGTGTTCCTCACTGCCAGGGCCGAGGCGGTGCCCCATGCGCTGCTGCACAACCTGCTGCACAACCAGGTGCTTCATGAACAGGTTGTCCTGTTGACCGTCATGTCCGAAGACGAGCCGCGTGTCAGCGCCAACAAACGCTTCGAGGTCGAGGCTTTCGGCGAAGGCTTCTTCCGCGTGACCCTGCACTTTGGCTTCATGGAGGAGCCGGACGTACCGAAGGCGCTAGGCGGATGCCAACGCGACGGCCTCGATTTCGGCCCCATGCGTACCACCTACTTCCTCAGCCGCGAAACCGTCATCGCGACCAAGCGAATCGGCATGGCCCGGTGGCGTGAGTACCTGTTCGCCTTCTTGCTCAAGAATGCCAACAGCAACCTGAGATACTTCAAGTTGCCGTTGAACCGGGTGATCGAACTCGGTACGCAGGTCGAGATGTGAGGCAAGGGGCCAAAGCCTGCCAAGCCGGCCGACGACACATCGGCCGGCAACCGCTATCACGTGCGCAGCAAGTGCACCGCCAACCCTACCAATGCGCACGCCAGCAGCACTTGAATGACACCACGCTTGAAGCGAAACAGCGCGATGGCCGCAGCGATGGCGATCAGCGCAGACGGCCAATCGAATGCACCACTGAAGCCCTGCGGCCAAAGCACGTGGTAACCGAAGAACAGCGCCAGGTTGAGAATGACGCCCACCACAGCAGCCGTGATGCCGGTCAGCGGCGCTGTGAACTTGATCTCGTTGTGCGTCGATTCCACCACCGGGCCGCCGGCGAGAATGAACAAAAATGACGGCAAAAAGGTGAACCAGGTGACCAGGCTCGCCGCCACTGCTCCGGCGAGAAACGGGTGCTCAGCGCCAAACATCGGATACACATACCCGCCGATGAAGCCAACGAAAGCAACCACCATGATCAGTGGGCCTGGCGTGGTTTCCCCCAGGGCAAGCCCATCGATCATCTGGGTGGGCGTGAGCCAACCGTAATGCCCGACAGCGCCCTGGTAGACGTACGGCAGCACCGCGTAGGCGCCGCCAAACGTCATCAGCGCGGCCTTGGTGAAGAACCAGCCCATCTGCGTGAGGGTTCCACTCCAGCCAAACGAGAGCGTCAGAAGCGCCATGGGCAGAGTCCAGAGCACCGCTCCGATCACAACCAGGCGCAACAGATGCTTCCACTGAAAACGTGCATGTGCGGGCGTGGGGGTATCGTCATCGATCACCGCCGGCCCATGGTTGCTCTTGGCCGCGCCATGTCCACCACCGATCACGAACGTGCTCGGCGCGAATCGCCCGCCCAGGTAGCCGATGATCCCCGCCACCAGCACGATCAGCGGGAACGGCACGTTGAGCGCGAAGATGGCCACGAATGACGCCGCAGCCATGGCCCATAGCCAGCCGTTCTTGAGCGCACGCGAGCCGATCCGGTGAGCCGCGTGCACGACGATCGCCGTCACCGCGGGCTTGATGCCGTAGAAAATCCCCGCCACCACAGGCACTTCACCGAAAGCAATGTAGACCCAAGACAAGCCGATCAGGATGAACAACGAAGGCAGCACGAACAGGGCGCCAGCGATCAACCCACCCCAAGAGCGATGCATCAGCCAACCGATGTAAGTGGCCAGTTGCTGCGCCTCGGGGCCTGGCAACAACATGCAGTAGTTCAACGCATGCAAAAAGCGCTTTTCGCTGATCCAGCGTCGCCGCTCCACCAGCTCCTGATGCATGATCGAGATCTGTCCAGCCGGCCCGCCAAAGCTGATGAACCCTAGCTTGAGCCAGAACAGGAAGGCTTCGAACCAACCGACCGGCTGCCGGGCAGCATGCGACGCCGACTGTTCGCTTACCGCGCTGGGTCTCTTGACCATAGGGTTTCCTCGTATGAGAGCGCCGTCAGACCCTCCGGCGACGTGCAGCGGGATCCGCGCGCAGCCGCGCTCGAGGCGATCATCGAGGCTTCTGAATTGTCGCGTTACATTAATCCGGACCGGACAAAAATCAACAGGATAGCCGCGATCGGAAACAGGACACCGCCGCAACCGTATCGATTTCGATACGACGTATTGAAATCGATACACGGCGCGTTGACACCGTCTACGCAACGGTTTGATCCGACAAGGCTTTTCAATCGTCACTGCTGCGTAGCGATTTCATTACAGGCAGATGACCTAAGCGCACGCACATTCGGACTCACCCCCTGATTTACAAGGCCTGGAGTGACTTGGCCGCATTATTGCTACGGGAATTACAACCAAGAGCGCGGAACCACCGTGCCCACTTCCCTGCTTCGCGAGGATCCCCCATGAGCGAGTTGCGTTTCACCGAAGATCACGAATGGCTGCGCGTCGAAGCTGACGGCAGCGTCACCGTGGGCATCACCGCCTACGCCCAGAATGCCCTCGGCGATGTGGTTTTCGTGCAACTGCCGGAACTGCAGCACTACGACAAAGGCGCAGAAGCCTCCACCGTGGAATCGGTGAAAGCCGCCAGCGGCGTCTACATGCCATTGTCCGGCGAAGTGGTCGCAGTCAACGACCAGCTCGACGCAAGCCCTGAACTGGTCAACGAAGACCCGATGGGCGAAGGCTGGTTCTTCCGTTTCATCCCCGCCGATGCCAGCGCCATCAGTGGCCTGCTCGACCAAGGCGCCTATGACCGCCTGCTCAACGCCAACGACGACGCCTGAGGACCTGCCATGACCATCAACCTCGGCACCGCCAATGAATTCATCGCTCGCCACATCGGCCCACGCAGCGCCGATGAGCAGGCCATGCTCGCCGCCCTGGGCTTCGAGTCGCTGCAAGCCATGACCGCTGCGGTCATCCCTGACAGCATCAAAGGCACCAGCGTGCTCGGCGGCCACGACGGCCAGAGCGAGGCCGATGCCCTCGCCGACCTCAAAGCCATCGCAGGTAAGAACCAACTGTTCAAGAACTACATCGGCCAGGGCTACTACAACACCCATACCCCCGCACCGATCCTGCGCAACCTGCTGGAAAACCCGGCCTGGTACACCGCCTACACCCCCTACCAGCCAGAGATCTCCCAAGGCCGCCTGGAAGCGCTGCTCAATTTCCAGACCTTGATCAGTGACCTGACCGGTCTGCCGATCGCCAACGCCTCGCTGCTCGATGAAGCCACCGCCGCCGCCGAAGCCATGACCTTCTGCAAGCGCCTGTCGAAGAACAAGGCCGGCCATGCCTTCTTCGCTTCCAGCCATTGCCATCCGCAGACCCTTGACGTGCTGCGCACCCGTGCTGAACCGCTGGGTATCGAAGTGGTGGTTGGCGACGAGCGTGAACTGATCGATGTCAGCAGCTTCTTCGGTGCTCTGCTGCAATACCCGGCCAGCAATGGCGACGTATTCGACTACCGCGAGCTGGTACAGCGCTTCCATGGCGCCAACGCCCTGGTGGCCGTGGCCGCCGACCTGCTGGCCCTGACCCTGCTCACGCCGCCCGGTGAATTCGACGCCGACGTCGCCATCGGCAGCGCCCAGCGCTTCGGTGTGCCGCTGGGCTTCGGTGGCCCGCACGCGGCGTACTTCGCTACCCGCGACGCCTTCAAGCGCGACATGCCAGGCCGTCTGGTGGGCGTTTCGATCGACCGTTTCGGCAAGACAGCCCTGCGTCTGGCCATGCAGACCCGCGAACAGCACATCCGCCGCGAAAAGGCCACCAGCAACATCTGCACCGCCCAGGTGCTGCTGGCCAACATCGCCAGCATGTTCGCTGTGTACCACGGCCCGGCTGGCCTCAAGCGCATTGCCGAACGCACCCACGCCCTGACCGCGATCCTGGCCGCCGGGTTCGAGCAGTTGGGCGTCAAGGTCGTCACCCGCGCCTACTTCGACACCCTGACCCTGGCCACCGGTGATGCCACCGCCCGCCTGCATGAACTGGCCCGCGCCCAGCGCATCAACCTGCGCCAGATCGATGCCGCCCATCTGGGCCTGTCTCTGGACGAAACCAGCACCCAGGCCGACGTCGAGACCCTGTGGCGCCTGTTCGCCGAAGGCAAGGCAGTACCGGCGTTCGACAGCTTGGCCGCCACCACTGCCTCGCGCCTGCCGGCCGCACTGCTGCGCCAGTCGGCGATCCTCGAGCATCCGGTGTTCAACCGCTACCACAGCGAAACCGAACTGATGCGCTACCTGCGCCGCCTGGCCGACAAGGACCTGGCGCTGGACCGCAGCATGATCCCGCTGGGCTCGTGCACCATGAAGCTCAACGCCGCCAGCGAAATGATCCCGGTGACCTGGGCGGAATTCGGCAACCTGCACCCGTTCGCGCCTGCCGAGCAGAGCCAGGGCTATCTGCAGATGACCACCGAGCTGGAAGCCATGCTCTGCGCCGCCACCGGCTATGACGCCGTGTCGCTGCAGCCGAACGCCGGTTCCCAAGGCGAGTACGCAGGCCTGCTGGCGATCCGCGCTTATCACCGCAGCCGCGGCGAAGGCCATCGCGACATCTGCCTGATCCCCTCCTCGGCCCACGGCACCAACCCTGCCACCGCCCACATGGCTGGCATGCGCGTGGTGGTCACCGCCTGTGACGCCCGCGGCAACGTCGATGTAGAGGACCTGCGCGCCAAGGCCATCGAACACCGTGACCGCCTCGCCGCGATCATGATCACCTACCCGTCGACCCACGGCGTGTTCGAGGAAGCGATCGGCGAGATCTGCGCGATCATCCACGACAACGGCGGCCAGGTGTACATCGACGGCGCCAACATGAACGCCATGGTCGGCCTGTGCGCCCCCGGCAAGTTCGGCGGCGACGTCTCGCACCTGAACCTGCACAAGACCTTCTGCATCCCTCACGGTGGTGGCGGCCCGGGCGTCGGCCCGATCGGTGTCAAGTCGCACCTGGCGCCGTTCCTGCCGGGCCATGCAACGCTGGAGAACACCGAAGGCGCGGTCTGCGCCGCACCGTTCGGCAGCGCCAGCATCCTGCCGATCACCTGGATGTATATCCGCATGATGGGCGGCGCGGGCCTCAAACGCGCCTCGCAGATGGCGATCCTCAATGCCAACTACATCGCCCGCCGCCTGGAAGAGCACTATCCTGTCCTCTATACCGGCGGCAATGGCCTGGTCGCCCATGAATGCATCCTGGACCTTCGCCCGCTCAAGGACACCAGCGGCATCAGTGTCGACGACGTGGCCAAGCGCCTGATCGACTTCGGCTTCCACGCCCCGACCATGTCCTTCCCGGTGGCCGGCACCCTGATGATCGAACCGACCGAAAGTGAGTCCAAGGAAGAACTGGACCGTTTCTGTGACGCAATGATCCAGATCCGTGAGGAAATCCGCGCGGTCGAGAACGGCACTCTGGACAAGGACGACAACCCGCTGAAGAACGCCCCGCACACCGCGGCGGAGCTGGTCGGCGAGTGGGCCCACGGTTACAGCCGTGAGCAGGCGGTGTACCCGCTGCCGAGTCTGGTGGAGGCCAAGTACTGGCCGCCGGTGGGTCGGGTCGACAACGTGTTCGGCGACCGTAATCTGGTCTGCGCGTGCCCGTCGATCGAGAGCTACCAGGACGCCTGATAGCCCTTGCGCCACCTGACTTGGGTGGCGGCCTGTGGGCGCGGGGTTATCCGCACATGCGAGGGTGGCTTAACCGCCGCGTTCGCGGGTAAACCTGCTCCCACAGAGCTCACCGTCCGCCCAATCAATCTGGCAGGAGGTCACCATGTCTTTGAGCGTTTTCGACCTGTTCAAGATCGGCATCGGCCCCTCCAGCTCCCACACGGTCGGCCCCATGCGGGCGGCCGCACGCTTTGCCGAAGGGCTACGCCGTGATGGCCTGTTGGCACAGACCGACAGCATCAAGGCCGAGCTGTATGGCTCGCTGGGAGCTACCGGCAAGGGCCATGGCAGCGACAAGGCTGTCCTGTTGGGCCTTGAAGGCGAGCATCCAGACACCATCGACACCGAATCGATTCCCGCGCGACTGCAGGCGATCCGCGACAGCGGCCGGCTGCGCCTGCTGGGTGAGCACGAGATCGGCTTCGTCGAAAAACAGCACCTGGCGATGATCCGCAAACCCCTGCCCTACCACCCCAACGGCATGATCTTCCGCGCCTTCGATGAAGCCGGATTGCAAATCCGTAGCCGGGAGTATTACTCGGTGGGCGGAGGTTTCGTGGTCGACGAGGACGCTGCCGGTCACGACCGGATCGTCGAGGACAGCACCGTGCTGCCCTACCCGTTCCGCACGGCCAAGGAACTGCTCGCCCACTGCAGCGAGCAGCACCTGTCGATCAGCCAGGTGATGCTGGCCAACGAAGCGGCCTGGCGCCCGGAGGGCCAGACGCGCGCACGCCTGTTGCATATCTGGCAGGTCATGCAGGACTGCGTCGAGGCGGGTTGCCGTCATGAGGGCATCCTACCCGGTGGGCTGAAGGTCAAGCGACGGGCTCCGGCGTTGTACCGCCAGCTCAGCCGGCATCCCGAGGCGAACCTGCGCGACGCCTTGTCGGTGCTCGACTGGGTCAACCTCTATGCGCTGGCGGTCAATGAAGAAAACGCCTACGGCGGACGGGTGGTCACGGCGCCCACCAACGGTGCGGCGGGCATCGTCCCGGCGGTCCTTCACTACTACATGCGCTTCGTGCCCGGCGCCAGCGAGGACGGGGTGGTGCGGTTTCTGCTCACCGCCGCCGCCATCGGCATCCTTTACAAGGAAAACGCCTCGATCTCCGGCGCCGAAGTCGGCTGCCAAGGGGAAGTCGGCGTGGCTTGCTCCATGGCCGCCGGTGCACTGTGCGAGGTCATGGGGGGCACCCCGCAGCAAGTCGAGAACGCTGCCGAAATCGGCATGGAACACAACCTGGGCCTGACCTGCGATCCGATCGGCGGACTGGTCCAGGTGCCCTGCATCGAGCGCAACGCCATGGGCTCGGTCAAGGCGATCAATGCGGTACGCATGGCCTTGCGTGGCGATGGGCAACATTACGTGTCGCTCGACAAGGTCATCCGCACCATGCGCCAGACCGGCGCAGACATGAAAAGCAAATACAAGGAGACCGCCCGCGGTGGTCTAGCCGTCAACATCATCGAATGTTGACCCGAACAAAAAACGAGGAGTCACCGATGTCCGAAACACTGCAAAAGACCCCCTTGCACGCCCTGCACCTGGAACTGGGCGCACGCATGGTGCCGTTCGCCGGCTACGACATGCCGGTGCAGTACCCGCTGGGCGTGCTCAAGGAACACTTGCACACCCGCGAGCAGGCAGGTCTGTTCGACGTCTCGCACATGGGGCAGATCCGTCTGCGCGGCAGCGATGCGGCCAAGGCCTTGGAATCGCTGGTGCCAGTGGACATCATCGACCTGCCGGTAGGCATGCAGCGCTACGCGATGTTCACCAACGAGCAAGGTGGCATCCTCGACGACCTGATGGTCGCCAACCTGGGTGACGACGAGCTGTTCCTGGTGGTCAACGCTGCCTGCAAGGACCAGGACCTGGCCCACCTGCAAAAGCACATCGGCTCCCGCTGTGAGATCGAGCCGCTGTTCGAGGAGCGCGCCCTGCTCGCCCTGCAAGGCCCGGCGGCGGTCAAGGTGCTCGAGCGCCTGGCGCCGGAAGTCGCCAGCATGACGTTCATGCAGTTCCGCCCTGTCACCTTGCTCGGCGCCGACTGCTATGTCAGCCGCTCGGGCTACACCGGTGAAGACGGTTACGAGATCTCGGTCCCGGCAGCCAATGCCGAAGCCTTGGCCCGCCGACTGCTGGCCGAGCCCGAGGTACAGCCGATCGGCTTGGGCGCCCGTGACTCGCTACGCCTGGAAGCTGGTCTGTGCCTGTATGGCCACGACATGAACACCAGCACCACGCCGGTGGAGGCCAGCTTGCTGTGGGCCATCTCCAAAGTACGCCGCGCCGATGGCGAACGTGCCGGTGGTTTCCCTGGCGCCCACGCCATCTTCGAGCAGCAACGGCAAAGTGTTGCTCGCAAGCGTGTTGGCCTGCTGCCGCAGGAGCGCACCCCGGTTCGCGAAGGCGCACAGATCGTCGACGCAGACGGACGCACCGTCGGTGAAGTGTGCAGTGGTGGTTTCGGCCCGACCCTCGGTGCACCGGTCGCCATGGGATATGTCGAGAGCGAACATGCCGCGCTCGATACCGCATTGTTTGCTGTAGTGCGCGGCAAGCAGGTTGCCTTGAAGGTCAGCAAAATGCCTTTCGTTGCGCAACGTTACTATCGCGGTTGATTGACTGTGGGCAGGTTCGTCATATTCGTTTTCGAACCTGCCCAATAACTTTTGAACATAGCGCCAGCCCAGGCGCCATGCCGTTTCCGACAATTTTGTCGGTTATCGGAAAAACCCTGAATTCCGGCGGTCTGGAGGGCTTGTTTTTGTCGGCGGAGTTAGCGTAGAGTCACTGCACTGTGTTTGCATGGGTCGCAACAGTTCGTGACCTGGGCCAGTAGCTGAATCTGCTACAACCCGTTCGACGTCTCTTACTTTCCTGCAACCCAGCCCGGTAATCTTTTATATCGGATAGATATGAAAGTAACTGTCATCAAAAATTAAGCTTCATAGGAAACAAGACAATGGCTGAGCGTCAGAACGGTACCGTCAAGTGGTTCAATGACGAGAAAGGTTACGGCTTCATCACCCCAGAAAGCGGTCCGGATCTGTTCGTGCACTTCCGTGCCATCGAAGGCAACGGCTTCAAGAGCCTGAAAGAAGGCCAGAAAGTCTCCTTCGAAGCCGTGCAAGGCCAAAAAGGCATGCAAGCTGACAAGGTTCAGGTCATCGCCTAAGCGAGATCCAGACTCCCAAAAGCCCCTGCCAAGTGCAGGGGCTTTTTTTTGCCCGTAGAATAGCGGCTTCGTCATACGGAGCGTCATGCATGTCAAAGCCTCTGCTCACCCCTCAGGGTGACTTCCCCCCGGCTGGCCTGGGCCGTCGACTGGCCGCCATGTTCTATGACTTCCTGCTGTGTACCGCCCTGCTGATCGTGACAGCAGGCGTCTACAAGATGGTGCAGATGTCGATCATCGGCGAAGCCCGCATGCGCGAGCTGACCGAGGCCGGCGCCTTGGACGGCGACCCCCTGTTGTCGACCTTGCTGCTGTTCGCCCTCTTCGGTTTCTTCGCCAAGTTCTGGACCCACGGCGGTCAGACCCTGGGCATGCAGGTGTGGGGCGTGCGCGTGCAGAACGCCGATGGAAGCGCGATCAGCCTATGGCAGGCGCTGCTGCGCTTTGTCGTTTCCATCGCTTCCTGGCTATGCCTGGGGCTCGGGTTCTTCTGGGCGTTGATCGACAAGCGCAAGCGTGGCTGGCACGACATCTATTCGGACACGCAGCTGGTGCGTGTGCCCAAGCGTAAACCGTAATGTCGTAGCTACTACGCCCCCCGCAGGCTTCGCCAGCTCCCGCAGGATCACCTCCGGCCGGCAGACTGCAAAAGCTGTGGGAGCGGATTTACCCGCCAAAGCAGAACGCCACCCACAAAAAAGCCGACCCTAGGGTCGGCTTTTTCATGTCGCTCGGGCCATTACCCTGCCCGACGCAACAACCACACACCCGCCAGCGCACAGATACCGGCCGGGATCACTACCGCCAGCAGCGGCGGGAAGCCGAATACCTGACTGGAAGGGCCGAGCAGGTCCTGGCCAATGCGGAACACGAAGCCCACCAGTACACCGGTGAACACACGCTGGCCCAGGGTCACGGAACGCAGCGGGCCGAAGATGAAGGAGATCGCCATCAGCACCAGGGCCGCGGTCACCATCGGTTGCAGCACCTTCGTCCAGAAGGCCAACCAGTAACGGGCGTTGTTCAGGCCCTGGTCGGACAGGTAGTGAATGTAGTCCCACAAACCGGTGATCGACAGGGATTCCGGCGCCAGGATCACTGTGTTGAGCAGTTGCGGCGTTACCGACACGTCCCAGCGCTCCTGCGGCGCCTTAACCACTTCGGTGTGGTCGCCACGGAAGTAGGTGGTGGCCACGTCGCTCAGCACCCAGTGGTCCTCGTTGTACTGCGCACGGCGCGCAAAGCTGGACGTCACGATGTGTCGCTCGGCGTCGAAGCGGTAGCGGGTCACCCCCAGCAGCAAGCCGTTGGGCTGCACCGAGTTGATATGCACGAACTCTTCACCCTGGCGGTGCCACATGCCGCGCTTGGAGCTCTGCGCATCACCGCCACCCTGGGCCAGGGAGCGCTCGGCCTGGGCCTTGTTCTCGGTGACTGGCGCCACGTACTCGCCGATCAGCAGGCCGACCAACATCAGCACCAGCATGGGCTTCATCACCGCCCAGACGATACGGCCGATGGACACGCCAGCGGCGCGCATGATGGTCAACTCACTGCTGCTGGCCAGGCTGCCCAGGCCGATCAGGCACCCAATCAGCGCAGCCATCGGCAACATCTCGTACAACCGGCGCGGCGCGGTGAGCAGGACGAAACTGCCGGCGTCCATCACGGTGTAGGTATCGCTCAGGTCGCTCATCTCGTCGATGAAGGCGAACAGCGAAGCCAGGCCAAGGATGATACCCAGCACCGCCAGGATGGCCAGGAGCACGCTCTGGCCGATATAGCGATCCAGTTTAGCCATGGGCCACCTCCGTACGACGGGCGGCACGCTTGAGCTGCAGCGGCTCCCAGTACATCAGGCCCAGGCCGATCAGCAGGAACAGCCCGTGGACCCACCACATGCCCAGGGCGATCGGGATCTTGCCCTTCTCCAAGGCGCCGCGTACGGAAATGAGCATCGTTAGATAAGCCATGTACAGAAGAATGGCCGGCAGCAGCTTGAGGAAGCGGCCTTGGCGTGGATTGACCCGGGACAGCGGCACCGCCAGCAGCGTCACGATGAACACCAGCAGCGGCAGGGAAAGGCGCCATTGCAGCTCGGCCTGTTCACGCAGACCGTCCTTGCCGAACAGCTCGGACGTCGGGATGGCTTCACGCTCGGTCACTTCTTCGCTGACTTCGGGCTTGGGCAGCAACACGCCATAGGTGTCGTACTTGATCGCGCGGTAATCGGCCTGGCCGGGGTTACCGTCGTAGCGATAGCCGTTCTCGAGGATCAGGTAGCGATTGCCGTCGGCCTGCACTTCCTGGTGCCCCTTCTCGGCGACCAGCACCGAAGGCGCACGATCCTTGGTCTTGTCCTGGTTGAAGCGCTTCTCGGAAATGAACACACCACTCAGATTGACGCGATCGTCCGACAGCTGCTCGGTGTAGGTCACCCGCGAGCCATCGCGCAGGGTCTGGAAGCGCCCGGGCACCAGGGTATCGAACTCGGTGAGGGCGTCCTGCTGGTTGATGATCTGCTGCACCTGGGCAACGCCCTGGGGCGCCAGGCTCAGGCTCAGCCAGGCCACCAGCAGGGCGACCAGCGCGGCCGGCGCCATGGTCAGCGCCAGCAGGCGCTGCTGGCTCATGCCAGTGGCAGAAAGCACGGTCATCTCGCTTTCGAGGTAGAGCCGGCCATAAGCCAGCAGGATGCCGAGGAACAGGCCCAAGGGCAGGATCAGTTGCAGGAAGCCCGGCAAACGGAAGCCCATGATCAGGAACAGCACGCTCGGATCGAGCACGCCCTGGGCGGCCTGAGCCAGGTACTTGATAAAGCGCCCGCTCATGATGATCACCAGCAGCACGGCGCTGACGGCGCTCAAGGTCACCAGGACCTCGCGGGACAGATAACGAAAGACGATCAAACCAGACACTCCTGGGTTGTCAGGGGCGCAGAGCCAAACAATGACTTGCCGGTTCGCCGACGGCGAACCTCCATATAAAGTGCGCGCATTATCCTGTGATTGACCGCGCCTGTCACTTGGCCGCGCATGACGGCGCATGTCGGGGTTGTCATCCAGGTTCCCCCAGGCTCAAACTGGCAGCTTTTCAAGTGGCACGCGACCTTGCGGCCACACCTGTTTCGGGCGCTTGCACGAGACTGCGCCAACTGACAGATCATTCGGGGACCCTGACATGGAACTGGTTGTAAAAAGTGTAGCCGCCGCCTCCTTGAAAACCGCCACCTTGGTGCTGGCCGTCGGTGAAGGGCGCAAGCTCGGCGACATCGCCAAAGCCGTCGACCAGGCCAGCAATGGCGCAATCAGCGCGGTGCTCAAGCGCGGCGACCTGGCAGGCAAGCCGGGCCAGACCCTGCTGCTGCACAGCCTGCCGGGCCTGAAGGCCGAGCGCGTGCTGCTGGTCGGCAGCGGCAAGGAAGCGCTGGGGGATCGCAGCTGGCGCAAGCTGGTCGCCAGTGTCGCCGGTGTGCTCAAGGGCCTGAACGGCAGCGACGCGGTGCTGGCTCTGGATGACGTCAGCGTCACCGCCCGCGACGCCCATTACGCCAAATACCGCCTTCTGGCCGAGACCCTGCTCGATGGCGAGTACGTCTTCGACCGTTTCAAGAGCCAGAAGGCCGAGCCCCGCGCCCTCAAGAAAGTCACCCTGCTGACCGACAAGCCCGGCCAGGCTGAAGTCGAGCGCGCCGTGAAGCACGCCAGCGCCATCGCCTCGGGCATGTCCTTCACCCGCGACCTGGGCAACCTGCCGCCGAACCTGTGCCACCCGACGTTCCTCGCCGAACAGGCCAAGGAGCTGGGCAAGGCGCACAAAAACCTCAAGGTCGAGGTGCTGGACGAGAAAAAGATCAAGGACCTGGGCATGGGCGCGTTCTACGCCGTTGGCCAGGGCAGCGACCAGCCGCCACGGCTGATCGTGCTCAACTACCAGGGCGGCAAGAAGAGCGAAAAACCGTTCGTGCTGGTCGGCAAGGGCATCACCTTCGACACCGGCGGCATCAGCCTCAAGCCTGGCGCCGGCATGGATGAAATGAAGTACGACATGTGTGGTGCGGCCAGTGTCTTCGGCACCCTGCGCGCCGTGCTGCAGCTGCAGCTGCCGATCAACCTGGTGTGCCTGCTGGCTTGCGCCGAGAACATGCCCAGCGGCGGCGCCACGCGCCCGGGCGACATCGTCACCACCATGAGCGGCCAGACCGTCGAGATCCTCAACACCGACGCCGAAGGCCGTCTGGTGCTGTGCGACACCCTGACCTACGCCGAACGCTTCAAACCTCAGGCAGTGATCGACATCGCTACCCTGACCGGCGCCTGCATCGTCGCCCTGGGCAGCCATACCTCGGGGCTGATGGGCAACAACGACGAACTGGTCGGCCAACTGCTCGACGCCGGCAAGCGCGCCGACGACCGTGCCTGGCAACTGCCGCTGTTCGATGAGTACCAAGAGCAGTTGGACAGCCCGTTCGCCGACATCGCCAACATCGGTGGCCCCAAGGCTGGCACCATCACCGCAGGCTGCTTCCTGTCGCGCTTCGCCAAAGCTTATAACTGGGCGCATCTGGACGTTGCCGGCACCGCCTGGATCAGCGGCGGCAAGGACAAAGGCGCCTCGGGCCGCCCGGTCCCGCTGCTGACCCAATATCTGCTCGATCGCGCCAACGCCTGATGCCACAAGGCCGGTGGTGCCCGCGCTGCCGGCCGGTTGACCGAACATGAGCAAAGTCGATTTCTATATCCTGCCCACCGATGCGTTGTCGGCGCGCCTGGATTTCGCCTGCAAGCTGTGCGAAAAGGCCTGGCGCCTGGGCCATCGGGTCTATCTGCACTGTCAGGACGCCGAGCAGCGCAACGCGCTGGACGAGCGCCTGTGGCACTTCAAGGGCGAGGCCTTCGTCCCGCACGACCCTGCCGAAGCCAACGCCGAAGCAGCAGTAGCCCTGGGGCTGGGTGATGACGCCGGCACCCACCGCGACCTGTTGATCAACCTCGGCGCCGAGGTACCGGGGTTCGTCGGCCAGTTCGAACGGGTTGCCGAGATCGTCGTCGAGGAGCCGGGCATTCGCCAGGCTGCGCGAGAACGATTCCGTTTCTACCGCGAACAGGGCTATGCTCTGCAAGACCACCGCTTACAGCGACTTTGACGACGATGGACAAGCACTCTCCCCTGCCCGATTCCGCTCATCTGCTCGACGACCTAGAGTCGATCCGCCAGTTGCTGGGCGATGCCGATCTGCAACCGCCCCTGCTGACCGAAACGGTGGAGCAGATTCCCCTGCTGCTCGACGAGCCAGCAGGCAACACCTCGCCGGTGGCCGAGCCTCTCTCGGTCGCAACCACCGAAGACGATCCGCAGACCCGCCGCCAGGACACCCTCCTGCACCTTGAAGCCGACCTTCGCGCCGCTGCCCAACAGATCATGCAAGACGTGATCAACGACTTCACCCCGCACATCGAGAACGAGATCAAACGACGCCTCGATGCACGCATGGAACGTCTGCTCAAGCGCTCCGAATAAACGCCGCTTTTCTTTGCGGGCAAACCCGTCACTACCGGTACACCGCCGCGCTCAAGGCGCGCACGAGGTCCGTGGGAGCAGGTTTGTCCACAAAGAAGACACCGTTGCGCCTACAGATATCAGCAGCTTGTCGCCTGCGGCCCCTGGCTTGGTTATACTTCCCGGCTTTCCCGAATTAATGCCATAGGGTCCCGCCGCGCATGGATAAGACCTACCAGCCGCACGCCATCGAAACTTCCTGGTACAACACTTGGGAGTCCGAGAACTATTTCGCCCCGCAAGGTGCAGGCGAGTCCTACACCATCATGATCCCGCCGCCGAACGTGACCGGCAGCCTGCACATGGGCCACGGCTTCAACAACGCGATCATGGACGCCCTGATCCGCTTCCGCCGCATGCAGGGCCGCAACACCCTGTGGCAGCCAGGCACCGACCACGCCGGTATCGCCACCCAGATGCTGGTGGAGCGCCAGCTCGAGGCCAAGGGCCAGAACCGTCATGACCTGGGCCGCGAGAAGTTCCTGGAGAAGGTCTGGGAGTGGAAGGATCAGTCCGGCGGCAACATCAGCCGCCAGATTCGCCGCCTGGGCTCGTCGGTCGACTGGACCCGCGAACGGTTCACCATGGACGACGGTCTGTCCGAAGCGGTCAAGGAAGCCTTCGTGCGCCTGCATGAAGACGGCCTGATCTACCGTGGCAAGCGCCTGGTCAACTGGGACACCAAGCTGCATACCGCCATTTCCGACCTCGAAGTGGAAAACCACGACGAGAAAGGCCACCTGTGGAACCTGCGCTACCCACTGGCCGATGGCGCCAAGACCGCCGAAGGCAAGGACCACTTGGTCGTTGCCACCACCCGTCCGGAAACCTTACTGGGTGACGCGGCCGTTGCCGTGAACCCGAACGACGAGCGCTACCAGGCCCTGATCGGCAAGTTCGTCGAGCTGCCGCTGGTCGGCCGCCGCATCCCGATCATCGCCGACGATTACTGCGATCCGGAGTTCGGCACCGGCTGCGTGAAAATCACCCCGGCCCACGACTTCAACGACTATGAAGTCGGCAAGCGCCACAACCTGCCACTGCTGAACATCTTCGACAAGAACGCCCTGGTGCTGGCAAGCGCCCAGGCCTTCAACCTCGACGGCAGCGTCAACGAGCAGATCGACACCAGCCTGCCGGCCCAGTACGCAGGCCTGGACCGCTTCGTCGCGCGCAAGCAGATCGTCGCCGACCTGGACGCCCAGGGCCTGCTGGTCAGCATCGACGACCACGCCCTGAAGGTACCCAAGGGCGACCGTTCTGGCACGGTCATCGAGCCGTGGCTGACCGACCAGTGGTACGTCTCTACCAAGCCGCTGGCAGAACCTGCCATCGCCGCCGTGGAAGACGGCCGCATTCAGTTCGTGCCCAAGCAGTACGAAAACATGTACTTCTCCTGGATGCGTGATATCCAGGACTGGTGTATCAGCCGCCAGCTGTGGTGGGGGCACCGCATCCCGGCCTGGTACGACGAAGCCGGCCAGGTCTATGTCGGTCGCAGCGAAGAAGAAGTCCGTGCCAAGCACAACCTGGGCGCCGACGTGGCGCTGCGCCAGGACGAGGACGTCCTCGACACCTGGTTCAGTTCGGGCCTGTGGACCTTCTCCACCTTGGGCTGGCCGGAGCAGACCGAGTTCCTCAAGAAGTTCCACTCCACCGATGTGCTGGTCACCGGTTTCGACATCATCTTCTTCTGGGTTGCGCGCATGATCATGCTGACCATGCACCTGATCAAGAACGAAGATGGCACCCCGCAGGTACCGTTCAAGACCGTGTACGTCCACGGCCTTGTACGTGACGGCCAGGGCCAGAAGATGTCCAAGTCCAAGGGCAACGTCCTCGATCCACTGGACATCGTCGACGGCATCACCCTTGAGGCCCTGCTGGAAAAACGCACCAGCGGCATGATGCAGCCCAAGCTCGCCGAAAAGATCGCCAAGCAGACCAAGGCCGAGTTCCCCGAAGGCATCGCCAGCTACGGCACCGACGCCCTGCGCTTCACCTTCTGCTCGCTGGCTTCCACCGGCCGCGACATCAAGTTCGACATGGGCCGCGTCGAGGGTTATCGCAACTTCTGCAACAAGATCTGGAACGCCGCCCGCTACGTGCTGGACAAAGGCGAGGATTGCGGCCAGAACGGCGAGGCCTACGAACTGTCGCTGGCCGATCGCTGGATCATCTCGCAGCTGCAGCGCACCGAAGCCGAGGTGACCCGCCAGCTCGAGCAGTTCCGCTTCGACCTGGCCAGCCAGGCCTTGTACGAGTTCATCTGGAACCAGTACTGCGACTGGTATCTGGAGCTGTCCAAGCCGGTACTGTGGGACGAGAATGCCCCGGTCGAGCGCGCCCGCGGCACTCGCCGGACCTTGGTTCGCGTGCTGGAAGTCGCCTTGCGCCTGGCACACCCGTTCATGCCGTTCATCACCGAAGAAATCTGGCAGCGCATCGCGCCGCTGGCCGGTATCGAAGGCAAGACCATCATGCTGCAACCTTGGCCTGTGGCCAATGAAAGCCGCATCGACACCGCCGCCGAAGGCGATATCGAGTGGCTGCAGCAACTGATGGTAGGTCTGCGCAACATTCGCGCCGAAATGAACATCGGCCCTGGCAAGCCGCTGCCGCTGTTCCTCAAGAACGCCAATGCGCACGACCAGCGTCGCCTGCAGGAGAACGAGGCGCTGCTCAAGAAGCTGGCCAAGGTCGAGTCGTTCACCGTGCTCGGCGAGCAGGACGAAGCACCGCTGTCGGCCACCGCACTGGTGGGTGACTTGCAGGTACTGGTGCCGATGGCCGGCCTGATCGACAAGGACGCGGAACTGGCACGCCTGAGCAAGGAAATCCAGCGTCTGCAAGGCGAAGTCCAGCGCGTAGGCGGCAAGCTGTCCAATGCCGCGTTCGTCGACAAGGCCCCGCCTGCCGTGATCGAAAAAGAACGCGCCAAGCTGGCCGAGTCCGAACAGGCCCTGGCCAACTTGACAGAGCAACATGCGCGGATCGCGGCACTGTAACAGCCGCAGACCTCAGTGATGCCCTCGCGGGACAAGCCCGCTCCCACAGATCAACGACGATCATGTGGGAGTGGGCTTGTCCCGCGATGCTTTTGAGATTTCACCCCATGAATCAAAAACCCACCCTGCACCCGCGCAATCGCCATCAGGGCCGCTACGATTTCCCCAGCCTGATCAAAGCCCATCCTGAGCTGGGCAAATTCACCATTACCAACCCCTATGGCAAGCCGAGCATCGACTTCGCCAATCCCGAAGCGGTACGGGTCTTCAACCGCGCTTTGCTCAAGGCCCAATACGGCATCCAACACTGGGACATCCCGGCCGACTACCTGTGCCCGCCCATCCCTGGACGGGCCGACTACATCCATGTGCTGGCCGACTTGCTGGCCGAGGATTGCGGCGGCGAGATCCCCCGAGGCGTACAGGTGCGCGCGCTGGACATCGGCGTCGGTGCCAACTGCATCTACCCGCTGCTTGGCCACAGCGACTACCGCTGGCGTTTCGTGGGTTCGGACATCGACGCGGTGGCCCTGGCATCGGCCCGGACCATCGTCCAGGCCAACGGCCTGGGCAAGGTCATCTCCTTGCGCCAGCAAGCCAACCGCAAGCACATCCTCACCGGCCTGCTGCAGGATGACGAGCGTTTCGAGGTCACCCTGTGCAACCCGCCGTTCCATGCCTCCCGCGACGAAGCCACCCGCGGTAGCCAGCGCAAATGGAAGAACCTTGGCAAACAGGATCCCAAGCGCAAGCTGCCAGTGCTCAATTTCGGCGGGCAGAACAACGAGCTGTGGTGCGAGGGCGGAGAGATCCGCTTCGTCACCCAGTTGGTGGAAGAGAGCGTGCAGTACGCCGGCCAGGTGCTGTGGTTCACCAGCCTGGTATCCAAGGCCAGCAACTTGCCCGGTATCGAGGCGGCGCTGAGGAAGGCAGGCGTGAAGGCACAACAGGTAGTGGCCATGGGGCAAGGCCAGAAACAGAGCCGCATGGTAGCCTGGAGCTTCCAAGACGCCGCCGCGCGCCAAGCCTGGCATCGCTCACGCTGATACCCCTTTCGCGGGCATGAAAAAACCGCGCCCGGACAAGCCGGGCGCGGTTTTTTCAAAGCTTCAACAATTACTTGTTGACGGCGTCGTTCAGGACCTTGGCAGGTACGAACTTGACGACTTTCTTGGCAGCGATTTCGATGGCAGCGCCAGTCGAAGGGTTGCGGCCGGTACGGGCAGGACGCTCGGAGACTTTCAGCTTGCCGATGCCTGGCAGGGTGATTTCAGCGCCGTTTTCCAGTTGGTCGGCGACGATCTGGCCCAGTTGCTCCAGGGCGTTACGCGCGGTGGTTTTCGGCGCGTCGATGGCTTCGGCGATATCGGCAATCAGTTGGTCTTTGGTCAATGCCATGGTGGTGTTCCTTCCCTATCAAATTCAGTGGTTATGCAGCGTGCCAGGTCGGTAATCGGGCCAGCCCCTGAAAAATCCGGCGGGCCGCGCCAATCGCGTATGTAGATACGAAAATCGGCGTTTGGTTCGACACGAGCCCAGCGATCTGCCAGCAATGCGCCACCCAAGGGGCGCAAGACCGCGCAAAGCTACCACAGGAATAGATAAATATCCGCTGCCGACTTCGATTTTATGCAGGTTTTTCGGGGCTTTTATCGTAAAACGCAAAAAATTGAACAAAAAACGAACAACAGACATTTACGCCACTATCTGACCACTGCATCGCCCTCTGCCTGGGTTAAACTGCACGACTTTGCAGCGCGGCCTAGCACCGCCCAACCCCGCTCGAGATTTCCATGCCAATCCGTCATTGCATCGTTCACCTGATCGACAAGAAACCCGATGGCAGCCCAGCAGTCCTGCATGCCCGAGACTCCGAACTCGGCGCTTCCGACGCCATCGAAAACCTGCTGGCCGACCTCAACGACAGCTACAACGCCAAGCAAGGCAAGGCCTGGGGGTTCTTCCACAGCGAATCGGGGGCCTACCCCTTCAGCGGCTGGCTCAAGCAGTACCTGGATGAAGAAAAAGACTTCACCGCCTTCAGCCGCATCGCTGTAGAGCACCTGCAAAAGCTGATGGAAGAATCCAACCTGTCCACCGGCGGCCATATCCTGTTCGCCCATTACCAGCAAGGCATGACCGAGTACCTGGCCATCGCCCTGCTGCACCACAGCGAAGGCGTGGCTGTGAACGCCGAGCTCGATGTCACCCCGTCGCGTCACCTCGACCTCGGCCAGTTGCACCTGGCGGCGCGGGTCAACTTGTCGGAGTGGAAGAACAACCAGAACTCCAAGCAGTACATCTCGTTCATCAAGGGCAAGAATGGCAAGAAGGTGTCGGACTACTTCCGCGACTTCATCGGTTGCCAGGAAGGTGTCGACGGCCCAGGTGAGACCCGTACCCTGCTCAAGGCCTTCAGCGACTTCGTCGAAAGCGAGGACCTGCCCGAGGAGGCCGCCCGCGAAAAGACCCAGACCTTGGTCGACTACGCCACCACTCAGACCAAACTCGGTGAGCCGGTGACACTGGAAGAATTGTCCAGCCTGATCGATGAAGATCGACCCAAGGCCTTCTACGACCACATTCGCAACAAGGATTACGGCCTGTCGCCGGAGATTCCTGCGGATAAACGCACCCTCAACCAGTTCCGCCGTTTCACCGGCCGCGCCGAAGGCCTGTCGATCAGCTTCGAGGCCCACTTGCTGGGATCGAAGGTGGAATATGACGAAGAAGCCGGCACCTTGATCATCAAGGGCCTGCCGACCCAACTGGTCGATCAGCTCAAGCGGCGCAAGGATTGAGCATAGCCGGGGCTGCAGCGCAGCCCCTCATCTAGCCTTCGGTACCTGCATAGGCTGCCACCAGCGCTTCCTTGGCCGATTTGCGCAGCTTTTTCACCAACCGCTCCTGACGCAGTGCCTCGCCTTTGTCCGGCCACTGCTCCATATATACCAGCGCCTGGGCCGGGCTGGTCTTGAAGTAACGCGCCCCCTGCCCCCTCTGATGCTTCAGGAACCGCCGCTGTGGGTCATCACTGATACCGCAATACAGCGAACCGTTGGCAGCCCGCACCAGATAGACATACCAGGGTTTCACATCCCCGCCCGGAGGTTTTTCACTCGGAGCATCCACTCTTTGCGTCATTAATTTGAAACCCAAAGCCCCACTACACCTAACACGAAAATGAACAGCCCGTGGCTATACCGCGCTTTGCTGGTATGTCCGCAACCCCTTGAACGCTTGCTGGCGAACTTTGTTCTGCAGCAACGGCGACCAGCCCAGCAGCAAACCCGGCAGGCCCAAGGCCTGACGCGACCAGCGCCACAGGTCGAAACTGTCGTCATGCTGGCAAATCAGCCCATCGCGGATCACGAAGCGGGCCTGTATGTCGTTGACCACGGTGCGCCCGGTCTGGGTGAACAGATAGCGCGCCACCCAGTGCGCATTCCCCCCGTCCTGATTGGCGCTGACGCTGTCGAAGGTCAGGGAGAAATTTTTGGCACGGCTGGTCAGCATCCGCCACATGTCACCCACCTCACGGCGTCGCAAGGTACCGAAGACAGGGTCACTGAAGGTGATGTCATCGCTGTAGCAAGCCACCATCGCCTCGGCGTCCAGGCGCTGGAAGGCTTGGTAGAAACGTGTGATCAGCTCACGATTGGCGTCGCTCATGGGGCGGGTCCCTCCGGGGGCAAACCTCAACGATAATGTGCCCCGCATGGGAGCGCCATGCTCATTCGCGCCATGAATAGGCTTTGTCACACCTTCTCGCTGACCACCTGCACATGCAATGCCCGCCCAGCCCCAAGGCCGAACAGAATCGCCCCAATGCCCAGCGCCGCGAATATCCAGCCCACAGCCGTCCAGCCCCCCGTCAGGTCATGCACCAGGCCTACGGCAAACGGCCCTGCGGACGCCAACGTATAGCCGACCCCTTGCGCCATGCTCGAAAGATTCGCAGCTACATGGGAATCCTTCGAGCGCAGCACGATCAACGTCAACGCCAGGGCGAACGTACCACCCTGCCCCAGTCCGAGCACGACGGCCCAGCCCCACAGCCCTGAAACCGGTGCATACAAGCAACCGAACAACCCTGCCAGGGTGACCAGCATGACGATGACGATAGCCAGGCGCTGGTCCTTGCCTCGGGTGGCCAGCCAAGGCGCGCTGAGCGAGCTCACCAGTTGCACGATCACCGACCCGGACAACACCAACCCAGCCTCCGTAGGGCTCAGGCCTCGGCCGATGAGCATCGAGGGGAGCCAGCCAAACACGATGTAGGCCAGCGAAGACTGCAAGCCCATGTACAGCGTGACCTGCCAGGCCAGCGGATCGCGCCATAGACCGCGCACCCGATAGGCCACCTTGTGCAGGCCGTGCCCCTGGCGCGCCTGGGGCAGCCATACCACCATCGCGATCAACGCAGGCACCAGCCAGAAGCCCAAGCCCAAGGCCCAACTGTCATCGAAGTGGCGCGCCAATGGCACCGTGGCACCGGCGGCCAGAGCCGCCCCCAGGCACAAGGCCATGGTATAGACACCGGTCAGGGTACCGGCATGCTGTGGGAAGTCCCGTTTGACGATGCCCGGAAGCAACACGCCGATGATGCCGATGCTCGCGCCGGCCATGACACTGCCCAGAAACACGCCGGTCACCCCCAGGACACTGCGTACCCAAATACCCAGCGCCAAGGTCAGCAGAATGCCCAGCACCACCCGCTCACTGCCAAAGCGTCGAGCCAGGACCGGTGCCAATGGAGCGAACAGGCCAAGACACAGCACCGGCAAAGTCGTCAGCAGGCCCGCCTGGGACGCGTTCAGCCCTAGTCCCTCCGATACTTGGCCCAGTACCGGCGCCATGCTCGACAGCGCAGGACGCAGGTTCAGTGCCACCAGTACCAAGCCAAGCAACAGCAACCATGGCCGCTGCAGCACTACAGGCTGCTGCTGGACCTGCTCGTCGTCGGCTTCGGCGTCGATCAGCAGTTCTTCGAATTCCTGCTGGCGATGAGCAGTTTCGTGAATGGTGGGTTCGGCCATGGGCGTCTCATTGTCAGGATTCAATTAGGGTACGGCTCAAGTGCTTGGCACGTTCCGGATCACATTGTTCGATGGCATCGACGATCTGACCGTGCAGGTCGAATACCGTCTGGCACCGGGGGGTGGTCGCCATGTTGTGCTCCAACGCCGCTGCCACAACGCCGGAAAAGTAACGGTAGAGCTCGCTCAACGCAGGGTTGTGGGCGGCGTCCACTAACTGCTGGTGAAAGACCAAGTCACACTCAACGTAAGTCTTTATATCGCCATGAAAATGCGCAGCAGTGTTCTGCAAAGCCTGGCGCAGGCGGTGTATATCCGCTTCGGTGCGGCGCTGGGCGGCCAGGCCGATCGCTTCGGTTTCCAGAATACGGCGAGTTTCCCGGGCCTGTTCCGACGTGCAGCGGGCCATGGCCTGGACCGCCTGGAGCGGGTCTTGGGCGGTGCGCAGGTAACTACCATCGCCTTGGCGGATCTCGACCAGGCCGCTGAAGGCGAGCACGCGCATGGCTTCACGAACGGTGTTGCGGCTGATGCCTAGTTCGTGGGCGAGTTCGGGTTCAGTGGGCAGGCGTTGGCCGATGGACCAGATACCGCTGGTGATGCGGGTGCGGAGTTGGTCGACGGCTTGTTCAACTAGGGAGCGTTTGATGAGTAGGGTCATGGGTAGATCCGGTCATCGGATGAATTTTTAGTAAGATAGCTGGGTGGTGGGGGTGGGGCAAGGTTTTGGGCTAGGGCTAGGGCTTGGGCTTGGGCTTTCAGGCTGTGTGAATATCCGGTGTTGGTGGGGGCGCCACCGGCGCTTTTCGCCTTTACGGCGACCTACTTTTGCTCTTGGGCAAAAGTAGGCAAAAACCGCTGGCTCCCACATGCGGCCCCTGCGCTGCGCTCCGGGGTTCCCTCCGCTCCGGTACCTTTCGGGACTTCGCGGCCTCCGGTTTGCTGCGCAAACCTCCATCTCGCGACTTCGGCTCAAGCCGAAGGGCGCTGCGCGCCTGCCCCTACAGACACCTCCACTCGGCCTCCTGAGGTCGCGATGGGTGGTGTCTGGACTATCGCGCATCAAAAGCAACGGCAACGGCAACGGCAACGGCAACGGCAACGGCAACGGCAAACAAGTTAATTGTTTGGGTGTTTGTTCCGGCCTATTTGCGGGTAGGAGCGGCGGTTCGGCGCCCCGGTTTACCCGCGAATGGCCCAAAAGCTCACCACAAAAACCATTGAATAAAACAACGCCAGTCCAGGCACCGCCCGTAACTTGCGCCCCATCAGCAGGCCGAGCGGAGGTGTCTGTAGGGGCAGGCGCGTAGCGCCCTTCGGCGTAGCCGAAGTCGCGAGATGGAGGCTGGCGCAGCCAGCCGGAGGCCGCGAGGCCCCGTAAGACACCGCAGCGAGGGAACCCGGTGCGAAGCGCCGGGCCGGATGCAGGGGCGCGCGGCTTTTGGTTACTTTTGGCCAAGACCAAAAGTGACCCACCGTAAAGGCGGAAAGGTGATTAACCGTCGACAAATAAAACGGATAAGCCCACAAACCTCAAAACCCACAACCAACAACCAACAACCAACAACCAACAACCAACATAAGGGCGAACAGGTGATCAGTGTCAGCACATCAACGGATAACTCCACGCCCGTCGAACCACCAACCACCCATCCACCTACTCACTCACAGCGCATCAAGCAACGCCTGGTTCTGCTCCGGTGTCCCGATGGTAATCCGAAGGAACTGCGCAATCCGCTCTTGCTTGAAGTGCCGCACGATCACCCCTTGCTCGCGCAAGCGCGCCGCCACCTGGGCAGCGTCCCGCTCAGGGTGCCGTGCAAAGATGAAGTTGGCCGCCGAAGGCAGCACTTCAAAACCGCGCGCCGTCAATTGCTCGACCAACGCCTCACGGCTCTCGATCACCTTGTGGCAGGTCTGGTCAAAGTAGGCTCGGTCTTCGAACGCTGCCGCCGCGCCCACGATCGCCATGCGGTCGAGCGGGTAGGAGTTGAAGCTGTTCTTGATCCGCTCCAGCGCCTCGATCAGCGCAGGATGCCCCACCGCCAGGCCGACCCGCAGGCCCGCCAGGGAGCGCGACTTGGACAGGGTCTGGGTCACCAGCAGGTTATCGTAGCGGTCCACCAGGCTGATGGCGGTCTCGCCGCCGAAATCGATATAGGCTTCATCCACCACCACCACCGAGTCACGGTTGGCCTGCAGCAGTTGCTCGATCGCCTGCAACGGCAACAGGCAACCGGTCGGTGCGTTGGGGTTGGGGAAGATGATGCCGGCGTTGGGCTTCTTATAGTCCTCGATGCGGATCTGGAATTGCTCATCCAGCGCCACCTGCTCGAATGCGATTCCGTAAAGGCCGCAGTAGACCGGGTAGAAGCTGTAGCTGATGTCCGGGAACAACAGCGGCGCATCATGCTGGAACAAGCCGTGGAAGATGTGCGCCAACACTTCATCCGAGCCGTTGCCGACGAACACTTGCTGGGCAGTGACGCCATAGTAGTCGGCGACCGCCTGCTTGAGCCGATCACCGTTCGGATCCGGGTACAGGCGCAGGTTGTCGTTCAGCTCGCCTTGCATGGCCTCCAAGGCCTTGGGCGACGGGCCGTAGGGGTTCTCGTTGGTATTGAGCTTGACCAGGCGGGTCAGCTTGGGTTGCTCCCCCGGTACGTAAGGCACCAGGTCCTTGACGAAGGGGCTCCAGAAACGGCTCATGTTCAGTTCCCCTTGCTTTCGGTGAGGATGCGGTATTCGGCACTGCGGGCGTGGGCGGTCAGCGATTCGCCGCGCGCCAGGACCGATGCCGTGTGGCCCAGCTCGGAAGCGGCCTGCTCCGAGCAGAAGATGATCGACGAACGCTTCTGGAAGTCATACACGCCCAACGGCGAGGAGAAGCGCGCGGTGCCGGAGGTCGGCAGCACGTGGTTGGGGCCGGCGCAGTAGTCGCCCAAGGCTTCGCTGGTGTGGCGCCCCATGAAGATCGCGCCCGCATGACGGATCTGCGGCAACCATGCCTGCGGATCGGCGACCGAAAGCTCCAAGTGCTCGGGAGCAATGCGGTTCGCAACGTCCATGGCCTGTTGCATGTCGCGAACCTGGATCAGCGCGCCACGACCATTGATCGATTTCTCGATGATCTCGGCCCGCTCCATGGTCGGCAACAGCTTGGCGATACTGGCCGCCACGCGATCGAGGAAGGCGGCGTCAGGGCTGACGAGAATCGCCTGGGCATCCTCGTCGTGCTCAGCCTGGGAGAACAGGTCCATGGCAATCCAGTCCGGGTCGGTCTGGCCGTCGCAGACAACGAGAATCTCCGACGGACCGGCGATCATGTCGATGCCAACCTGGCCGAACACGTGGCGCTTGGCAGTGGCTACGTAGATGTTGCCCGGACCGACGATCTTGTCCACCTGGGGCACGCTCTCGGTCCCGTAGGCCAGGGCCGCAACGGCTTGGGCGCCACCGATGGTGAAGACGCGATCGACGCCTGCGATGCACGCGGCGGCCAGCACCAGTTCGTTGACCTCCCCGCGTGGGGTCGGCACCACCATCACCACTTCGGACACACCGGCGACTTTGGCCGGGATGGCGTTCATCAGCACCGACGATGGGTACGAGGCCTTGCCGCCCGGCACGTACAGGCCGGCGCGGTCCAGCGGCGTGACTTTCTGGCCGAGCACGGTGCCATCGGCCTCGGTGTATTGCCAGGAATCCTGCTTCTGCCGCTCGTGGTAGCTACGCACTCGGCTGGCGGCGATCTCCAAAGCTTCGCGCTGGGTGGGCGTGATGCGGGTCAATGCCAGCTCCAGGCGTTCACGGCCTAGGATCAGGTCGTCGATACCCTTGGCCTCGACGCCATCGAAACGCTGGGTGAACTCGACCAACGCGGCATCGCCCCGCTCGCGGACAGCCTTGATGATGTCGAGCACGCGCTGATTGACCGCGTCATCGGACACGCTTTCCCAGCTCAGCAGATGATCCAGATGTCGGGCGAAATCCGGATCAGCGGCATTGAGACGGGCAATTGCAGTGGACACGGTCATGACGAGGGCCTCGTTTTATTAGCGAATGCTCAGGCGCCCTAGGCTACCAGTCCATCCGCGCGGGCACCCGAGAAAAATGGCTATGACGCGGATAGACGGACGCGACAGAAAGTCGCGTGCGAAGGTCAGCCGCGGTGTCGCGATTCGACGGCTTGGCGCAGGGTGTCGATCAAGCTCTGAATGCGGGCATGCTGCATTTTCATGGAGGCTTTGTTGACCACCAGGCGCGAGCTGATGGTTGCGATCAGCTCCTGGGGTTCCAGACCGTTGGCACGCAGCGTGTTGCCGGTGTCGACCACGTCGATGATCTTGTCGGCCAGGCCGATCAGAGGTGCCAGCTCCATGGAACCGTACAGCTTGATGATGTCGACCTGACGGCCCTGCTCGGCGTAATAGCGCTTGGCTACATTGACGAACTTGGTAGCCACGCGCAGACGCCCCTTGGGTTCCGGCGCGCCAACCGCCCCGGCGGTCATCAGCTTGCAGCGGGCAATCTGCAGGTCCAGCGGCTCGTACAGACCCTGACCGCCGTATTCCATCAACACGTCCTTGCCGGCCACACCGAGGTCAGCGGCCCCATGCTCGACATAAGTCGGCACGTCGGTGGCGCGCACGATCAGCAGGCGCACATCGTCCTGGGTCGTCGGGATGATCAGCTTGCGGCTCTTGTCCGGATTCTCGGTCGGCACGATACCGGCCTCGGCCAGCAATGGCAGGGTATCGTCGAGGATTCGGCCCTTGGATAGCGCGATGGTCAACATGGGAAACGTCGGTCCTTAAGCGGCTACAGCCGACCGGGCAAGCGCCCGGCCGCGTGGAATTCGGTGGCGCATCCCTGCGCCGAACAGACTAGCCCGGTACGCGGCGGATCTTCGCCCCGAGCATCTGCAGTTTTTCCTCGATGCACTCGTAACCACGGTCGATGTGGTAGATGCGGTCGATCAGGGTATCGCCCTCGGCGACCAAGGCCGACAGCACCAGGCTGGCCGAAGCCCGCAGGTCCGTAGCCATGACCGGTGCACCCTTGAGCGCCTTGACCCCAGTCACGATGGCGGTGTTGCCTTCGACCTGGATCTGCGCACCCATGCGGTGCATTTCATAGACGTGCATGAAGCGGTTTTCGAAGATGGTCTCGATCACCGCGCCAGTGCCTTCGGCGATGGCGTTGAGCGAGATGAACTGCGCCTGCATGTCGGTCGGGAAGGCCGGGTACGGAGCAGTACGCAGGTTGACGGCCTTCGGTCGCTTGCCGTGCATGTCCAGCTCGATCCAGTCTTCGCCGGCGGTGACTTCAGCACCCGCTTCCTTGAGTTTTTCCAGTACGGCTTCAAGGATGGTCGGATCGGTGTCCTTGACCTTCACGCGACCGCCGGTGACGGCAGCGGCGACCAGGTAGGTGCCGGTCTCGATACGGTCGGGCATCACGCGGTAGGTGGCCGAGTGCAGGCGTTCGACGCCATCGATGGTGATGGTGTCGGTGCCGGCGCCTTGGATCTTGGCGCCCATCGCGATCAGGAAGTTGGCCAGGTCGACCACTTCAGGCTCGCGGGCGGCGTTCTGCAGCACACTGCGGCCCTTGGCCAGGGCAGCAGCCATCATGATGTTCTCGGTACCGGTCACGCTGACGGTGTCGAAGAAGAAGTGCGCACCACGCAGGCCGCCTTCAGGCGCCTTGGCCTTGATGTAGCCACCTTCGACTTCGATCTTCGCACCCATGGCCTCGAGACCGCGGATGTGCAGGTCTACAGGGCGCGAACCGATGGCGCAACCGCCAGGCAGCGCGACTTCAGCTTCACCGAAACGGGCGACCATCGGGCCGAGCACGAGGATCGAGGCACGCATGGTCTTGACCAGCTCGTAGGGCGCAACCAGGGTCTTGATGGTGCGCGGGTCGATCTCCACCGAGAGCTTCTCGTCGATCACAGGCTCGATGCCCATGCGGCCGAACAGCTCGATCATGGTGGTGATGTCGTGCAGGTGTGGCAGGTTGCCTACGGTGACCGGGCCGTCAGCCAGCAGGGTCGCCGAAAGAATTGGCAGGGCGGCGTTCTTCGCCCCGGAAATGCGGATCTCGCCGTCGAGGCGCGCGCCGCCAGTGATAATCAGTTTGTCCATTGCAATCTCGCCGCCAACGTTGGCTCAGGTGCGCTCAGCCCAGGCTGCGCTGCTGAAAAATTTCATGGTTACCGCATGGATGCTGCCATCGGCGATCCACGGATTCAGGTGAGCATAGATCGCCTGCTGGCGCTTGACCGGGCTCTGGCCGGCCAGCTCGTCGCTGATCACGTTCAACTGGAAGTTGCAGCCTTCGCCCTCAACTTCGACCCGGGTTCCCGGCAATTTCTCTTCAAGGAAGCTTTTAACTTCTACGGCCTGCATGCTCAACCTCAATCGGCGCCCAGTGCGCGCGGGTCGGCCATCATACAAAAAAGCCCCTCGCCTGCGAAGCCCATGGTGGGGTGCGCTGACCGAGGGGCTATCCCTTAGTGGCGAACCATCAGCCCGCCAACACTTCATCGAGGTCATAAACCCCGGCGATTTCCCGCATGTCATCAGGCATGCCACGCAGTTCCCAGCCCTTGCCTGCGGCCTGGGCATCACGGATGAAGCCCAGCAGCAGGGAGAGGCCGACACTGCTGGACTTGGCCACCGACGAGCAATCGAACACCAGCCTAGACTCACGACAAGCCGCGATCAGCGCCTTGCCCTCCTTGCGCAGGGCCGGACCGCTGCGGTAGTCCAGAACCCCGGCCAGGCGCAGGACGCCCGGCTCGGTCATGCTCACGCCAGCTTCGCTCATTTCACTTCCTTGTCTGGCGAATTGTCGGCCGCTTCCTTGGCCTTGGCCACCTCGCCGGCCCAGCCGTCGATGGTCTTGTCCAGATTGTTGCCATTGCGCTGCATGGCATCTGCGAACTGATCGCGGAACAGCTTGCCGATGTTGATGCCATTGACGATCACGTTACGTACCTTCCACTCGTCACCGAGCTTTTGCAGGGTGTACTGGACCGGATAAACCGCACCGTTGTTGCCGGTGACCTTCATGCCCACGCTGGCGCGATCGCCATTTTCAGTCTTGGCCGGATCGACGGTGATGCCTTGGTTGTTGTACTCCAGCAGTGCGTTGCCATAGAACTGCATCAGGCTACGCTTGAAGTTTTCCTGGAAACGCTGCATCTGCTCGGGCGTGGCCTTGCGCGAATACTTCACGGTCATGATGCTCTTGGAGATGCCATCGGCATCGACCACTGGGCCGAGAATACGATTGAGCGCATCGTAGAAGGCCTGAGGGTTGGTCTTGTACTGTTCCTTATTGGCCTTGAGGTCGCTCAACAGGGCATCGGTGGTGCCTTGCACCACGTCACGTGGGGTTTGCCCAGGTGCCGCCAGGGCCAGCAGAGGGAAGGCCGCCAATAGGACCAGCAGGCCGCGTCGCAGGATCGAGATCATGGAAACTCCTTAATTAGCGGGTTGGGCTTCTTTGGGTTCCTTGCCAACGGAATTGAGCAGGAACTTGCCAATCAGATCTTCCAGCACCAGTGCCGACTGGGTGTCATGGATGGTAGAGCCATCCTTGAGCACGTCTTCTTCACCACCCACGCTGATGCCGATGTACTTCTCGCCGAGCAATCCGGCGGTCAGGATAGAAGCAGTGGAGTCGGTCGGCAGATTGTCGACGCTTTTGTCCAGCTGCAGGGTCACCCGACCGGTGTAGGAGTCGCGATCCAGATCGATGGCCGTGACCTTGCCGATGGTCACACCGGCCATGGTCACTTTAGCTCTGACCGTCAAACCAGCGATATTGTCGAAGTACGCATAAACTTTATAGGTGTCGCTGCTGGGGCTTGCGGACAAACCACTGACGCGCAAGGCCAGCAGCAGCAACGCCAGGATCCCGGCCAGCAGGAACAGGCCGACACCGATTTCCAGGGTGCGGTTTTGCATCAGAAATCTCCAAACATCAAGGCGGTCAGAATAAAGTCCAGACCCAGGACTGCCAACGAGGCATAGACCACGGTCTTGGTGGTGGCACGGCTGATCCCTTCCGAAGTGGGTTCGCAGTCATACCCCTGGAACACGGCGATCCAGGTCACGACGAAGGCGAACACAACGCTTTTGATCAACCCGTTGAGCACGTCGTCGGTGAAGGAAACACTGTTTTGCATGTTGGCCCAGAACGAGCCCTCGTAGACGCCCAGCCAATCCACGGCCACCCAGGATCCGCCCCAGATACCGACCACACTGAAAATCAGCGCCAGCATCGGCAGCGAGATGAAACCGGCCCACAGACGCGGGGCGACGATGTACTTGAGTGGGTCGACACCGATCATCTCCAGACTGGACAGTTGTTCGGTCGACTTCATGTTGCCGATTTCGGCGGTCAGGGCCGAGCCCGCGCGCCCTGCGAACAGCAAGGCAGTCACAACCGGCCCGAGCTCACGCAGCAAGGTCAGGGCGATCATCTGGCCAACGGCCTGCTCCGATCCGTACTTGGTGAGAATGCTGTAGCCCTGCAGCGACAGCACCATGCCGATGAACACGCCGGAAACCACGATGATCGCCAGCGACAGTACACCTACCGAATAAAGCTGCTTGACCAGCAACTGGAAGCCGCCACCGATGCCTCCGCGCCCACCCATGGCGTGCCCGAGGAACAGGCAGGAGCGGCCGAGCACAGCCAGGACGTCGATGGCCGAGCGGCCGAACAAACGAATGCGTTCGAGTATGGATTTTCTGCGCATCACCGCGCCCCCAGCAGATCGGCGCGATAGTCAGGCGCAGGAAAGTGAAATGGCACCGGGCCATCCGGATCGCCCTTCATGAACTGGCGGATACGCGGATTATCCGACCCCATCAGCTCGTCGGGCGTGCCCTGCCCCAGCACCTGGCCATCACCGACCACATAGATGTAGTCAGCGATGCTCGCGGTCTCGGCCAGGTCATGGGAGACCACGATACTGGTGATCCCAAGGGCGTCGTTGAGCAGCCGGATCAGGCGCACGAGCACCCCCATGGCGATGGGATCCTGACCGACGAAAGGTTCGTCGTACATGAGGATCTGTGGATCCAGCGCGATCGCCCGAGCCAGCGCCACCCGGCGCTTCATGCCACCGGACAGCTCGTCCGGCATCAGGTCGATAGCCCCGCGCAGGCCCACGGCCTGCAGCTTCATCAGAACGATGTCGCGGATCATCTCGTCCGACAATTGGGTGTGCACCCGCAACGGGAATGCAACGTTCTCGAAAACGTCGAGATCGGTGAACAAGGCACCGCTCTGGAACAGAACGCCCATCTGCTTGCGCGCATCGAACAGGTCGCTGCGCGACAGGCTCGGCAGGTTCTGCCCGGCGACCCAAACCTCGCCGCTGGAGGGACGCAACTGCGCGCCCATCAGGCGCAACAGGGTTGTCTTGCCGCACCCGGAAGGCCCCATGATGCCGGTGACCTTACCCCGTGGGATGCGTATGTCGACATTGCTGAAAATGCTGCGCGAACCGCGCTTGAAGGTAACCCCCTTCAACTCGACCGCGTAGGCGCTATCCACACTCATCTAGACTCCTTGCGATGCAGCCTCGTCTGCAATGGACGCCTACCCTCTTCATGAAGGCACACGCGTCCCTGCCGGGCGCAATAGCGGCGAACTATAGCACCGCTGCAATGCCGCCCCCAAGGCCATTGCAGGGGCTGTTCAGGCCCGCGACAGCAACCCAGGCAAACGAAAGATGAGGGTTTCGCACATTGCCGTTATAATCGGCACCTTTTTTACCAGACATTGCTTTCCGACATGAGCCAATCCAGCGAGCTGATCCAATCCGCCCAGCGCACCCTGCGCCTGGAACTCGAAGCCGTAGAGGGCCTGCTGCCCCGCATCGACGGCAATTTCGTCAAAGCTTGTGAGCTGATTCTGAACAGCAAAGGCAGAGTCGTCGTGCTCGGCATGGGCAAGTCGGGCCATATCGGCAACAAGATCGCCGCGACCCTCGCCAGCACCGGCACCCCAGCGTTTTTCGTGCACCCGGCCGAGGCCAGCCACGGCGACATGGGCATGATCACCCGCGACGATGTCATCCTGGCACTGTCCAACTCAGGCAGCACCGCCGAGATCGTTACCCTGCTGCCATTGATCAAGCGCCTGGGCATCCAGATGATCAGCCTCACTGGCAACCCGGACTCTCCCCTGGCCCAGGCCGCCGAGGTCAACCTCGATGCCAGCGTCGCCCAGGAGGCCTGCCCGCTCAATCTTGCGCCCACCTCCTCCACCACTGCCGCGCTGGTGCTGGGTGACGCCCTGGCCATCGCCCTGCTCGAGGCACGCGGGTTCACGGCCGAAGACTTCGCTTTCTCCCATCCGGGAGGCGCGCTGGGTCGCCGCCTGCTGCTGAAGGTGGAAAACGTCATGCACACCGGCGAAGCACTGCCGATCGTGCCGCGTGGCACCCTGCTCAAGGACGCCCTGGTAGAGATGTCGCGCAAGAGTTTGGTAGGCATGACCGTGGTCCTGGAGGCCGACGGCCGTCTGGCCGGGGTGTTCACCGACGGCGACCTGCGCCGCGCCCTGGAGCGCAACATCGATGTGCACAAGACCATCATCGACCAGGTGATGACCGTCCACGGCAAAACCGCACGCGCCGAGATGCTCGCCGCCGAGGCCTTGCGCATCATGGAAGACAACAAGATCAACGCGCTGGTGGTGGTCGACCAGAACGACCGCCCCACCGGCGCCTTGAACATGCATGACCTGCTGCGCGCAGGCGTGATGTGATGGAGTGCAATGCAATGAACCCGGATCTTCTGCAACGCGGCAAGGCCATCAAGCTGGCCGTGTTCGATGTCGATGGCGTGCTGACCGACGGACGTCTGTATTTCCTTGAAGACGGCAGCGAGTTCAAGACCTTCAACACCCTGGATGGCCACGGCATCAAGATGCTCATGGCTTCGGGCGTGACCACAGCGATCATCAGCGGGCGCAAGACCCCGGTGGTCGAGCGCCGAGCAAAGAACCTCGGCATCCCGCACCTGTTCCAGGGCCGCGAGGACAAACTGGTAGTGCTCGACAGCCTGCTCGCCGAACTGGGCCTAAGCTATGAACAGGTCGCCTACTTGGGCGATGACCTGCCAGACCTGCCGGTGATCCGCCGCGTAGGCCTTGGCATGGCGGTGGCAAGCGCCGCCCCGTTCGTTCGCCAGCACGCCCATGGCGTGACCCAGGCCCGCGGCGGCGAAGGTGCCGCACGCGAGTTCTGTGAACTGATCATGCAGGCCCAGGGCACCCTGGACGCTGCCAACGCCAACTACCTCTAAGGCCAGACATGTTCAGCAAGAAAGCCAGGAATATCGTGCTGCTCGGTGCGATCGCCGCACTGCTGGTGGCCGTCGGCTACTGGAACATCAGCCCCGAGAGTTTCCTCGAAAAGCCGGTGGCCCAGGTCGATGAGAATGCCATCGACTACTATGCGATCAATGCCCACAGCGTGCAGTACCTGCCTGATGGCAAGGTGCAATACGAAATGACCGCCGACAAGGTGGAGCACCTCAAGTCCAGCGAGATCACCCTGGTGACTACGCCGGACCTGCACATGTACCGGGGCACCCAGTATCCCTGGCACGTGCAGAGCGTGCGCGCCGAGGTCAACCCGGATGGCAGCGAGGTCGAGCTGATCGACAAGGTCCGGGTTGCCCGCACCGATGAAAAGCAGCGCGAAACGATCATCACCACCACCCGCATGACCGTCTTCCCGCAGAAGCAATATGCGCAGACCGAGCAAGCCGTTAGAATCGACGGCGCCGGTGGGACGACTACGGGCAAAGGAATGAAAGCGTATTTGAAAGACGGCAGGATGGACCTGCTGTCCAACGTAAGAGGACAGTATGAGGCTCGTTAACACCCTCCCCTTTTTGCTCAGCCTGAGCGCGGCACTGGGAAGCGCGAGCGCCTTGGCCCTGCCGAACGATCGTGACCAGCCTATCCGCATCCAGGCTGACAACGCTCACCTGGACGACAAGCAAGGCGTCGCCACCTACACCGGCGACGTGATCATCACCCAGGGTTCGATGATGATCAAAGGCAACACCGTGACCATCACCCGTGCCGCCTCCGGCGATATCGACGTGGTCACCTCGGTGGGCAACCTAGCCTACTTCGAGCAACAGCAGAGCGCCGCCAAACCCGACAAGATGAAAGGCTGGGGCGTGACCATCCAGTACCAGGCGCAAAAGGACATGGTGATCCTCACCGACCGCGCCAAGGTCGAGAACGAAGGCAACACCACTGAAGGCGAGAAGATCGTCTACAACACCAAGACCCAGGTGGCTACCGCCGGTCGTGGTGGCAATGTGACTTCACCACGTCAGCGTATCGACATGGTGATCCAGCCGAAGAAGAAGGCCGAGTAAATGGCAACCCTCAAAGCCCAGCACTTGGCCAAGAGCTACAAGAGCCGCCAGGTTGTCCGCGACGTCAGCCTGTCGATCGACAGCGGTCAGATCGTCGGCCTGCTCGGCCCCAACGGCGCCGGCAAGACCACCTGCTTCTACATGATCGTTGGCCTGGTCCGCGCCGACCAGGGACGCGTACTGATCGACAACCTGGACGTCAGCCACCAGCCCATGCACGGTCGCGCCCGCGCCGGCATCGGCTATCTGCCCCAGGAAGCCTCGATCTTCCGCAAGCTGTCGGTGGCCGACAACATCATGGCCATCCTCGAGACCCGCAAGGAGCTCGACCGTGACGGCCGCAGAAAGGAGCTGGAAAGCCTTCTGCAGGAATTCCACATCAGCCACATCCGCGACAACCTTGGCATGAGCCTCTCCGGTGGCGAACGCCGCCGGGTCGAGATCGCCCGCGCCCTGGCCACCGCACCGAAGTTCATCCTGCTGGACGAACCTTTCGCTGGTGTAGACCCGATCTCCGTTGGCGATATCAAACAGATCATCCACCACCTCAAGGCCAAGGGCATCGGGGTGCTGATCACCGACCACAACGTCCGTGAAACCCTTGATATCTGTGAAACCGCCTACATCGTCAATGATGGTCAGCTGATCGCCGAGGGCGACGCCGAGACCATCCTGGCCAACGATTTGGTCAAGGAGGTTTACCTGGGCCACGAGTTCCGACTTTAAAGGCCCGGAGTCTGCTTGGAGCACTGAAGGAAGTGACACAGTGCTCTAGGCAAACGCTACAATTTCAGGCATATAACTTGCTTAAAATTGGCGCCTCGGCGCCCTACGTGTAGTGGATGGCGCATGCGCGCCGGCGAACAAGGTATTAAGCCCCAGCCATGAAACCATCGCTCGTCCTAAAAATGGGCCAGCAACTGACGATGACCCCGCAGTTGCAACAGGCCATCCGTCTGCTCCAGCTATCCACCCTGGACCTGCAACAAGAAATCCAGGAAGCGCTGGAGTCCAATCCGATGCTCGAACGTCAGGAAGACGGCGACGACTTCGACAACAGCGACCCGATGGCCGACAACGCCGAAAGCAAGCCGGCTGCCGAAGCCCAAGAGAGCAGCTTCCAGGAAAGCACCAGCAGTGCCGAGAACCTGGAGGAAGGCGAATGGAACGAGCGCATCCCCAACGAATTACCCGTGGACACTGCCTGGGAAGACATCTACCAGACCAGTGCCAGCAACCTGCCCGCCAGCGATGACGACGAGTGGGACTTCACCACCCGCACTTCCGTCGGCGAAAGCCTGCAGAGCCATCTTCTGTGGCAACTCAACCTGGCGCCGATGTCCGACACCGACCGGCTGATCGCCGTGACCCTGATCGACAGCATCAACGAACAGGGTTACCTGGAGGACAGCCTCGAAGAAATCTGCGCAGGCTTCGACCCCGAACTGGATATCGAGCTCGACGAAGTCGAAGCGGTACTGCACCGCATCCAGCAATTCGAACCCGCAGGCATTGGCGCCCGCAGCCTTGGCGAGTGCCTGCTGCTGCAGCTACGTCAGCTTCCGGCGAACACCCCCTGGATGGCTGAGGCGCAGCGCCTGGTCACTGATTTCATCGACTTGCTCGGCAGCCGCGACTACAGCCAGCTGATGCGTCGCATGAAGATCAAGGAGGACGAGCTGCGCCAGGTCATCGAACTGGTGCAGAGCCTGAACCCGCGCCCTGGTTCGCAGATCGAGTCCAGCGAGCCCGAGTACGTGGTTCCCGACGTCATCGTGCGCAAGGACAGCGACCGCTGGCTGGTCGAACTGAACCAGGAAGCGATACCACGCCTGCGGGTCAACCCGCAGTATGCCGGCTTCGTCCGCCGCGCCGATACCAGCGCCGACAACACCTTCATGCGCAACCAGTTGCAAGAAGCGCGCTGGTTCATCAAGAGCCTGCAAAGTCGCAACGAGACGCTGATGAAGGTCGCCACCCAGATCGTCGAGCACCAGCGAGGCTTCCTGGACCATGGTGACGAGGCGATGAAGCCGCTGGTACTGCACGATATCGCCGAAGCGGTAGGCATGCACGAATCGACCATTTCCCGGGTCACCACGCAGAAATACATGCATACCCCGCGCGGTATCTACGAACTGAAATACTTTTTCTCGAGCCATGTAAGCACCTCCGAAGGCGGTGAATGCTCGTCTACGGCGATCCGCGCGATCATCAAGAAACTGGTTGCGGCGGAAAATCAGAAAAAGCCATTGAGTGACAGCAAGATCGCTGGTTTACTGGAGGCACAAGGCATCCAGGTAGCCCGTCGCACCGTCGCCAAGTACCGCGAGTCCCTCGGCATCGCACCGTCGAGTGAGCGCAAGCGACTGATGTAGCCCCTGGAAGAGCCATAGCGTTTCAGTGGCAGGTGCAATACCTGCCCTTTATGCACGGGCAACAAAGGAGAAGCTGTATGCAAGTCAACATCAGTGGACAGCATGTAGAAGTCACTCAACCACTGCGCGAGTATGTCCTTGAAAAGCTCGCCCGCGTGGAGGGGCATTTCGACAAGATCACCAACGTGACGGTGATCATGAAGGTCGAAAAACTGCAGCAGAAGGTGGAGGCCACACTCCAGATTCCCGGCGGTGAAGTGGTCGCCAATGCCGAACACCAAGACATGTATGCAGCGATCGACGCCCTGGCTGACAAGCTCGACCGCCAACTGAAAAAACATAAGGAAAAACAGCAAAGCCTGCTGCAAGGTGCAGCCGCCCGCTGATCCCTCTCATCCATGATCCGACTTGAAACCATCCTGACCCCCGGCCGTTCCCTCGTGAACGTGCCGGGCGGCAGTAAAAAGCGCGTGCTCCAGGAAATCGCCACCCTGATCGCCAGGGAAGTGCCCGAACTGGAGATGGAAGACGTATTCGAAAAACTGGTTGGCCGTGAAAAGCTCGGATCCACCGGTTTCGGCAACGGCATCGCCATCCCCCATTGTCGCCTCGAAGGCTGCACCGCTCCGGTCAGCGCCCTGCTGCACCTGGATGCCCCCATCGACTATGACGCCATCGATGGCGCGCCGGTGGATCTGCTGTTCGTCCTGCTTGTGCCAGAAGCCGCCACCGACGCCCACCTTGAACTGCTGCGCCAGATTGCCAGCATGCTCGATCGCAAGGAGGTCCGCGATCACCTGCGTGCCGCCAACAGCAGCGAGGCCCTGTACCAGGTAGTCCTGGACGCACAGAACGAGCACTGAACATGCGCCTGATCATCGTCAGCGGCCGGTCTGGCTCCGGCAAAAGCACCGCCCTCGACGTGCTGGAAGACAACGGTTATTACTGCATCGACAACCTACCCGCCGGGCTATTGCCGCAGTTGGCAGAAAACGCGTTGATCAATACCGAACTGCTGCAACCCAAGGTGGCTGTCTCCATCGACGCGCGCAACCTGCCCAGTCACCTGACGCGCTTCCCCGAACTGCTTGAGGGCGCGCGAGCCCAGCATATCCAGTGCGACGTACTGTATCTGGATGCCGACGAGGAGACCCTGCTCAAGCGCTTCTCCGAAACGCGTCGTCGACACCCGCTGACCAACGCCAATCGCTCCCTCGCCGAAGCGATCCGTGTCGAAAGCGAACTGCTGGGCCCGATCGCCGATCTGGCCGATCTCAAGATCGACACCACCAACCTCAACCTTTACCAGTTGCGCGACTCGATCAAGCTGCGTCTGCTCAATCAGCCCGAGCCAGGCACAGCGTTTCTGGTGGAGTCCTTTGGCTTCAAGCGCGGCATGCCCGTGGATGCCGATCTGGTGTTCGATGTCCGTTGCCTGCCTAATCCGTATTGGAAGCCCGAGCTACGCGAACACTCCGGGCTGGAGCAGCCGGTAATCGACTACCTGGCCGCCCAACCGGATGTCGAAGAGATGTTCCAGGACATCTCCAGTTATCTGCTCAAATGGCTGCCTCGATTCGCCGCCAGCAATCGCGCCTATGTCACCATCGCGATTGGCTGCACAGGCGGTCACCACCGTTCTGTCTACCTGACCGAGCGCCTGGGCCAACTTTTGCAACCCACCCTGAAAAACGTCCAGGTCCGCCATCGCGACCTCTAGCCCACAGGATCCGCACCCCAATGCCCGCCCGCGAAATCACCATCATCAACAAGCTGGGGCTCCACGCCCGGGCGGCAGCCAAGTTCGTTGGCGTAGCCGGGCGCTTCCCCTGCCAGGTCAGGGTGGGGCGTGCGCCGGACAAAATGGTGGATGGCAAGAGCATCATGGCAGTGATGATGCTCGCCGCGGGCAAGGGCACCCAGGTGCACCTGATGACCGAGGGAGAACAGGACAATGAGGCCATGGACGCCTTGGTCGAGTTGATCAACAACTATTTCGACGAAGGCGAGTAATCCGCCGCGAAGGGCTCAAATCGAGCCGACCTGGCTGACCTTGCCGCGTAGCCGTACCGGCTCAGATCCAATTCTGGGATGGCAACATCCCCCACACAGAACAAAAGCAAAGGGCCGCTATGCGGCCCTGAGTTTCAATCGTCCCGCCTGCTGGCAGGTATCAGCTCCCCGCCACCGTCATCCGCTCGATCAGCACCGAGCCGCTATGAATATTGCTCCGGGTTTCGATATCACTGCCGATCGCTACGATCTGCTGGAACATGTCCTTCATGTTGCCGGCGATCGTCACCTCCTGGACGGGGAACTGGATCTCGCCATTCTCTACCCAGAAGCCCGCCGCGCCGCGGGAGTAATCCCCCGTCACCATGTTGAGGCCGTGCCCCATCAGTTCGGTCACCAGCAAGCCACGCCCCATGCGGCGGATCAGTGCGGCCTGGTCCTCCACCCCATGGGTGACGAACAGGTTATGCACACCACCAGCGTTGGCAGTACTTGGCAGTCCCAGCTTGCGTCCGGAATAGGTACCCAGCAGGTAGGAGACCAGCTCGCCTTTTTCCACGAATGGCTTTGCATAGGTCGCCAGGCCATCGCCGTCGAAAGCTGCGCTTCCCAGGGCTCGCGGCAAGTGGGGACGTTCATCGAGCGTCAGCCAGGTAGGGAACAGACGCTGGCCGATAGCGCCATCAAGGAAGGAGGATTTACGGTACAGATTGCCGCCGGAGATGGCCGACAGGAAGCTGCCGAACAACCCGCCGGCCAGTTCCGCGGAAAACAGCACGGGCACCTCGCAGGTCGGCACCGGACGAGCACCCAGGCGGCTGGCTGCACGCTGTGCGGCGCGCTGCCCGATGCTACGCGGGTCGGCCAGCAATTGGCCCTGGCGATTGACGTCGTACCAGTAGTCACGCTGCATCTGCCCTTCGCCTTCGGCGATCATCACGCAGCTCAGGCTATGGCGCGTGGAGGCATAACCGCCGATGAAACCGTGGCTGTTGCCATAGACTCGGCAGCCTTGGTGGGTGTTCAGGGTCGTGCCATCGGCATTGAGGATGCGTGGGTCGGCATCGAAGGCTGCGGCCTCACAGGCCAATGCCATCTCGACGGCCTTTTCCGGCTCCAGGGCCCAATCATGGTAAAGGTCGAGATCAGGGATCTCGCGGGCCATCAGCGCCGCATCGGCCAGGCCTGCGCATTCATCCTCGGAGGTGTGCTGGGCAATGGCCAGCGCAGCCGCCACAGTCTCGCGAATCGCGTCCGGGCCGCTGGCCGATGTACTGGCCGAGCCTTTGCGCTGGCCAACATAAAGGGTGATACCAAAACCTTGATCGCGGTTGAACTCGACGGTCTCGACCTCACGTTGACGCACCGTAGTGGACAAGCCCTGCTCCAGCGACACCGCAACTTCGCAGGCGCTGGCGCCCTGGCGACGTGCTTCGGCGATGATCGCCTCGACCTGTTCCTGCAACGCCGGCAGGTCCTTGGGGCCTACGCTCTGGACTGCACTCATGGTTCTCTCCACTCGAAATTCTGCGTACGGCTAGGGTCATTCTACGACCGGGCCGGACAAGCGGCCCCCGACTGGTTATCATGGCGGCGATTTCTAGCGGACTGCCACCATGGTTGATTCTTACGACGACGCCTTCGACGGCGAAAAAAGCAAAACCCAGATCAAGCGCGAGCTGCATGCGCTGGTCGAGCTCGGAGAGCGCCTCACCACGCTCAAGGCCGATACCCTGGCTCGCCTGCCCCTGACCGACGAGCTGCGCCGGGCACTGGCCGAAGCCCACAAGCACACTGCTCATGGTGCTCGCAAACGCCATATGTCGTTCGTCGGCAAGCTGATGCGCGATCAGGACATCGATGCCATCCATGCCCTGCTCGAACAAATCGACAGCTCGAGCCGCCAGTACAACGAACGTTTCCATAACCTGGAGCGTTGGCGCGATCGCCTGGTCGATGGCAATGACGAAGACCTGGAGCGCTTCGTCAACGAGTATCCCGACACCGACCGCCAGCACCTGCGCTCGCTGATCCGTCATGCCCAGCACGAGAAGGCCCGGAACAAACCGCCGGCCGCCGCGCGCAAGGTCTTCAAATACATACGCGACCTCGACGAGACCCAACGGGGCCTGCGCTGAGGTCCTCGTCCCGGGGCTGACATGCAACCCCGGTGAAATCCCAAAGGACCGCAATGCGGTCCTTTACCCTTGTCACGCGCCTGTACCACCCACGGTGATCGCGTCCAGTTTCAGGGTCGGTTGGCCAACGCCTACCGGCACCGATTGCCCATCCTTGCCGCACGTCCCGACGCCGCTGTCCAAAGCCAGGTCGTTGCCGACCATCGAAACCCGGCTCATCGCCTCCGGACCATTGCCGATCAGGGTCGCACCCTTGACCGGCGCTGTGATCTTGCCATCCTCGATGAGGTAGGCCTCGCTGGTCGAGAACACGAACTTGCCGCTGGTGATATCAACCTGGCCACCACCGAGGTTGGCGCAGTAGATACCCTTTTTCACCGAGGCGATGATTTCCTGTGGGTCGCTGTCACCGGCGCGCATGTAGGTGTTGGTCATGCGCGGCATCGGCAGGTGGGCATAGGATTCGCGCCGTCCGTTGCCGGTGACCGCCATGCCCATCAGGCGTGCATTGAGCTTGTCTTGCATGTAGCCCTTGAGAATGCCGTTCTCGATCAACGTGGTGCACTCGGTCGGGGTCCCCTCGTCGTCCACGCTCAGCGAACCACGGCGCCCCTCGAGCGTGCCGTCGTCGACGATGGTGCACAGCGTCGAGGCCACCTGCTCGCCAATACGCCCGCTGTAGGCCGAACTGCCCTTGCGGTTGAAGTCCCCTTCCAGGCCATGGCCCACCGCTTCATGCAGCAGCACGCCGGACCAGCCCGGGCCAAGGACCACCGGCAAGGTACCTGCCGGGGCCGGCTTGGCTTCGAGGTTGACCAGCGCCTGGCGAAGCGCCTCCCGGGCATACCCCATGACCCGCTCCTCGGTGAAATAGCGGTAGTCGGTACGCCCGCCTCCGCCTTGGCCACCGCGCTCGCGGCGACCGTTCTGCTCGACGATCACACTGACGTTGAAGCGCACCAGCGGGCGAACATCAGCTGCCAGGCTGCCATCGACCGCGGCCACCAGGATCCGCTCCCAGACCCCGGCCATGCTCACGGTGACCTGCTGGATACGCGGATCCAGAGCGCGAGTGGCCGCATCCACGCGCTTGAGCAGCTCGACTTTTTCGGCGCGACTGAGCACGTCCAGCGGATTGTCCGGAGCGTACAGGGCCACCACATCCTGGCTGCGGAAGGCCTGTACGCGGCCTTCCTGCCCAGCGCGTGAAATCGATCTCGCGGCACGGGCCGCCGAGGTAAGGGCCTCGAGGTTAATGGCATTACTGTAGGCGAAGCCGGTCTTCTCACCGGACTGAGCACGCACGCCCACGCCTTGGTCAAGGTTGAAACTGCCTTCCTTGACGATGCCGTCCTCCAGCGCCCAGGTCTCTGAAATCTGCCCCTGGAAGTACAGGTCGGCTGCATCGATACCGGGCCCCGCCAACTCGCCAAGCACAGCCTGCAGGCTGTCCAGGGTCAGTCCGCCCGGGGCCAGCAGCTGTTCGCTGACGGTGGATAACATCTGGCTCATAGTCACTCCGAGGTGTGCGCAGGCCGCAAGGCGTCCTGCGAGAAAAAGCGCCGGTGCAAGGCAACCGGCATTCGCGTCCGGATGGACGCCTGTTCTGCGCTGTCGCGCTCGGCCAGCAATACGCCTTCGCCGCGCGCCTGTTCGGCGATGATCCGTCCCCAAGGGTCGATGATCGCCGCATGACCATGGGTTTCCCGTGGTCCCGGATGAGTGCCGCCCTGGGCTGCCGCCAATAGGTAGCACTGGGTTTCGATTGCCCTCGCACGAATCAGCACTTCCCAATGGGCCGCGCCGGTCACAGCGGTGAAGGCCGCCGGAGCGCTGATCAGTTCCGCACCGGCCTCGCGCAAGGCGCTGTACAGCTCGGGAAAGCGCAAGTCGTAGCACACCGTGAGACCCAGACGACCGACCGGCGTATCGGCGACCACCACCTGGCTGCCGTGGGCATAGTCATCGGACTCACGATAGCGCCCGCGGCTGTCAGCCACATCCACATCGAACAAGTGCAGCTTGTCGTAACGCGCCGCGACCTCACCGTCCTCGTCGATCAGCAAAGAGCAGGCATGGGCCTTTGCATCTGGCTGGTCGGCAGGCGGCAATGGCAGGGTGCCGGCCACAATCCATAACCTGAGGTCGCGGGCCGTGCGTTTCAACCAGGGCAGGATCGGGCCCTGACCAAGGGCTTCGGCGTGGCCGATCGCCGCCGCATCGCGCCGCCCCATGGCGGCGAAGTTCTCCGGCAGCACCGCCAGCCGGGCGCCGCCGTCGGCAGCCTGCTCCAACAGAGCCCTGGCGCGCTGCAGGTTGGCCAGCACATCGTCCTGGCTGACCATCTGGATGACCGCTGACTTCATTAGCGTTTCTCGAAAGGTTTCACAAAGGTCATTCTAGGCTCTTTCCAGGGCCCCTCGATGCGGTAGTTCACGCTGGCAAAGCGCGACACACGATCACCGATCAGCCGGTCCACCAGGAACAGGGCGCCACCGACAGCCGGTGCGCCGACGATCAAGGCGGCCAGCGGCAGGTTGTTGGTGACCGGCAAGGTCACCTGCAGGTTTGCATCGACGCGATCGCTCACCAGGTCCAACGTGCCATCGAGTTCGAAGTTGCTCGAGGGGCCTTTGATAGTGATCGGCTCGCGGGTCACATAGACCCCCTGGCTTGCTACCAGCAAGCCCTTAACCCGGTCGTAGGCCAGGCCTTTGTCGAACAGATCGGAGAAGTCCAGGCGTAGACGCCGACCAATGGAGTTGAAGTTGAGCAGGCCGAATACCCGCAGTGCCTGGGCACTGCCTTCGACTTCGACGAACTGACCGGAGCGCAAGGCGGCATCCAGGCTTCCGGAGAAACGCTTGAGCGCCACCCACGCCGGCGAGCCAGGCCAGCGACCATCCACGTCGAGGCGGAAGTCACGGCTGGTAGCGGTGGGCGCGAAGCCCCACGCCTTGAGTACATCGGCTAGGTTCTTGCCCTCCAGGCGGCCTTTGTACCAGCTGCCGGTACTCCCTGGCTCGCCTTCCCAGCCACCGCTTCCATCGATACGCAGGCCTTTAAGGTCCAGGTCGACGTCATCGAAAATCATGCCGCGCGGTGTAGGGCGCAGTTTGACCGCCAGGCTACCGAACAGGTCATCTCCGCGGTACAGCTTGTCGATCGTCACATCCAGGGCCGGCACCTTGCGCGGGTCGAAATCCGCGAGCGGGTCCGGCGCATCCTCAGGCTGCTTGCCCGCAGGATCCCCAGGCGGCAGGCGCAAGGTTTGCAATCTGACGACAATCGGCGCCGACTTGGCATCGGGAAGGCGCGCGTTGCCAATGACCTCCCGGCTGTCCAGACGCGCGTCCCAGGCACCACTGCCACGGGCCAGACGCACGACCGCCTGGTTCAGATCGAGGCCAAACGCCTTGAGCTGGCCAATGCTCAAGTCCACGCCCTGCAGGTTCTGCCGGGCATTGCCGCCTGGATCTTGACCTGCGAAGCGCTCCATTTGCGCTTGCCAGGGTGCAATATCCAGCGATTCGATCCGCCCCCGCACCCGCAGGCCCTGGCCAGACGGCAGTTGTGCGGTGCCACCGCCCAGCAGCAGCTCCCCGCGCCCCTGGGCCAGCGTGGCGGCTGGTGCAGCATAGGCGAAGCGGGCAAGCTCACCGTAGCTGGCATCGATACGCCGTTCAGGCCCTTTGAGCGTCATGCTGAAACGGCTGTCGCGGGTGTCCTGAGAGGCCTTGCCGAATGGGGCAGGCAGATCGATTGCCAGGCCTTTGAGCGAGGAGTTGACGCTCAGCCGGTTATCGCGACTGCCCAGGTTGATTTGTAACTGGAAGGGGAGATCGCCTGATGCGGGCAGCGGCTGGGTGAATTTCAGCCAGTCGGTCAGTGCCTTGAGGGGCATCTGGCCACTGGCATCGATGCGGGTCTGGATCTGACCGGGCTTGCCCTCAGCGAAAATCTGCGCGGTGACCGGTTTGCCGAAGGCCTGCAAGGTGATGCTCTTGCCACTTAGGCCTTTGTCCAGATCAAAGCTGAAGTCGCCTTTCAAACGGTTCAACTCCAGGCTCGGCGGGGCGACCTTCAGGCGCGCATCGGCGGTGGCGAAATCGACCTGCACCTTGGGGTGCTCGCCATGGGCCAGGGGAATATCGAGCTTGACCTTACCCTTGAGCGGCCCTTCGCCCTCCCAACCGGCAAACATTTCGCCAGTGCCGATCGGAGCCTCTTGGAGAATCTTCAGGCCATCGCTCAGACGACCATCGAAATCCCCATCAAGGTACAGATGGCTGTGCTCGCCAGCCGCCACATGAGGGATATCGACGCTGACATCACTGACCTGGGTGTCGAGCAGTTGGCCATGCCGGGCCTTGATGCGCACGCCGCTGTCCTCAATCAGCACATCGCCATCGACCTGCTGCACCTGCGGCCAGCCGGGCTGGAAGTCCAGCGCCGCATCGTGCACCTTGAAGAACAGGCTGATGCTCCGCGCTTCGGGCGATGCGCCATGGTTCAGCGAGCCTTGATACTGGAAATAGCCTTCATCGACGTTGCCTTTGACGATAGCGCTGCGCAGCCACTCGTCCAGGGCAGGACTGAGCACCTCGGGCAGGTACTTGGCAGTGTAGCGCCCGTCACCTTCGGTCAGGCCGACGCGCAAATCCATGTAATCCTCGCGGCCTTCCTCGAACAACAAGCGGATGAGGAAGTCAGCGGCAATCTTGCCTTCTTCACCCAGCACCTTGATGTAAGGGGCGATCAGGGTGAAGCCTTCCTGGTCCAGGCGCCAGGTGAGCCGTGCGTTGGCCTTCTGGTAGTGCCAGGGTTTGGCGAAGATGGGATACAGATGCAACATGAAGGCGTCGGTATCCAGGCGCAGTTCGCCTTTGCCCAGGTCGCCGCTGATGCTACCGCTCACGTTACCGGCTGCCGGGGCGCCGTGATAGGCATCGAAGCCGACCTTCTCGAGGTTGGCGGCGAACTGCAGGCGCTGGTCTCCCTCAGCCTTGGGGCGCACGTCCAGGCGCACATTGCGCAGCGCTCCGGTGACCTTTAGGGCGTCTACCACGGCCATGAGTTTTTCCGGCAACGGCGCCAGCCCTTGGACCAGCGGCGTCAGCGGCGTCAGGTCAAGCCGGTCGGCCTGGATCTGCCAGCTTTCCTGGTTCGCCTCCTGGCCGACCTGCTGCTTGAGCTGTACATGGGTTTCCCAACGCTGCTTGCCGATGCTGACGGCCAACGAATCGACCACACCTTCGAAACCGTCCTTGCCGCGCTGGAGCCAGGCGGTCAAAGCCAGGTTATCGAGGGTCACCGCTTTGCGCTCGCTGTAGGCACCGCGCAGCTGCGGCGCATTGAGCCGCACTACCGCCCGTTGCAACTGGCCCCGCCCCCAATCGACCCAGAATTCTCCCCCCGCCCGCAAGGTACGAGCCTTCCACTGCCCCAACAGACGTGGCGGCAGCCAGCGGGCCCAATCGCTTTGCGGCAGGCTCAGGTAGGCTTCGAATTCACCGTCGCGCCAGGCCTGGGCATTGGCGCGGCTATGCACATTGATGGCCATGGGCTGACCATCCGGCAATGTCGCGCGAAGATCCAGGGCCTGGCGGGACGCACCGGCCTGCAAACCCAGGCTCACATAGGTGAGGGTCAGAGGATCGCGTTGCCAGGGATGGAGGGTCACCTGACTGTCGAAGACATCGACCCTGCCCAGTTGTCGCAAGCGTTGCAGGACCTGGGCGGGGTCCAAAGGCGTATCGTCCTTGCGGGGCAGCCCTTCGAGCGCCCATGCGCCCTGTTCGTCCTCACGCAGGATCAGTTGCAGACCGCCCAGCTGGATACGCGCCAGACGCAGTTCGCGCGCTTTGAGGCTGGCCCACAGGTCAGGAACGGCCTTGACTTCATCCAGGCGCAATGCCGAGGCGCCCTCGCCCACTTGCAGGTCGCGCACCCGCAGCACCGGTGCCAGGCCACTCCAGCGTCCCTCGAGGGCACCGACATGCACCGGCAGCCCCAAGGCTTGCTCGGCCTTGCTTTCTACTTCGGCACGGTATTCGGCCACCAAGGGGACCAGTTCCCGACCGAGGCTGACGTACAGCGCCACCAGCACCGCCAGCAGGGCGCAGAATCCCAGCCCCCAGCGGGTCAAGGCGCCTAGAACGTGGGTCAGACGTCCCATGGCCATGGCCCTCCAAGTCGTGCCTTAACTATGGCTCGGTACCGTGGCTTTGCCAGCACGCCCGACCGCATAAAGGTTTCAGAACGAGTCAGAGCAGCACCACATCGTATTGTTCCTGCGAGTACATGGATTCGACCTGGAAGCGAATGGTCCGACCGATGAAAGCCTCCAGTTCGGCAACGTTGCCGGACTCCTCGTCCAGCAGGCGATCGACGACTTTCTGATTGGCCAGAACCCGGTAACCCTCGGCCTGGTATGCCCGGGCCTCACGGAGGATCTCCCGGAAAATTTCGTAACACACGGTCTCGGGCGTCTTCAGCTTGCCGCGCCCCTGGCACGCGATGCAGGGCTCGCACAGCACTTGCTCGAGGCTTTCACGGGTGCGCTTGCGGGTCATCTGAACCAAGCCCAGCTCAGTGATGCCGATGATGTTGGTCTTGGCGTGATCCCGCTCGAGCTGCTTCTCCAGGGTGCGCAGCACCTGGCGCTGATGCTCCTCGTCCTCCATGTCGATGAAGTCGATGATGATGATCCCGCCGATGTTGCGCAGGCGCAGTTGTCTGGCAATGGCAGTAGCCGCTTCGAGATTGGTCTTGAAGATGGTCTCTTCGAGGTTGCGATGGCCGACGAAGGCACCGGTGTTGACATCGATCGTGGTCATCGCCTCGGCAGGATCGACCACCAGATAGCCACCGGACTTGAGCGGCACCTTGCGCTCCAGGGCGCGCTGGATCTCGTCCTCGACGCCATACAAGTCGAAGATCGGCCGCTCGCCCGGATAGTGTTCGAGGCGGTCGGCGATCTCAGGCATCAGTTCGGCGACGAACTGCGTGGTTTTCTGGAAGGTTTCTCGAGAATCGATGCGGATCTTCTCAATCTTCGGATTGACCAGGTCGCGCAGGGTGCGCAAGGCCAGTCCCAGATCCTCGTAGATGACCAACGGGGCACCGCAAGTCTGGATCTGGCTGCCGATCTGCTCCCACAAGCGACGCAGGTAACGGATGTCCTGGAGGATTTCGTCGGTGCGGGCGCCCTCGGCGGCGGTACGCAGGATGAAGCCACCAGCGTCCTTGATGTCTTCTTTTTCCACGCAATCGCTGACCACTTGCTTGAGGCGCTCGCGCTCGGCCTCATCCTCGATTTTCAGGGAAATACCCACGTGGCTGCTGCGTGGCATGTATACCAGGTAGCGCGACGGGATCGACAACTGGGTGGTCAGGCGGGCGCCCTTGGTGCCGATCGGATCCTTCGTCACCTGGACCACCAGCGCCTGGCCTTCATGGACCAAGGCGGTGATGTTCTCCACCGCCGAACCTTCACGTTGGGAGATTTCCGAGGCGTGGATGAAGGCAGCGCGTTCCAAGCCTATGTCGACGAAAGCCGCCTGCATGCCGGGCAGGACGCGTACCACTTTGCCTTTGTAGATGTTGCCGACAATGCCCCGACGCTGTGTGCGCTCGACGTGGACCTCTTGCAGGACACCGTTTTCCACCACTGCCACACGTGACTCCATCGGGGTGATGTTGATCAGGATCTCTTCACTCATGGCAGGCTCTCGTCAAAGGTGTTCGGTAATGATGGATCGCGGTCGAGTAGCTGGCTAGCGCGGCGCTGGAACCTCGTGCTGTTGCCAGCATGCAATCGCGAACTGCCCGAGCAGATCGGCGGTTTCGCTCAAAGGCAGGCCGACCACGGCCGAGTAGCTGCCGGTAAGACCGGTGACGAAGACCGCACCAAGGCCCTGGATGGCATAGCCACCGGCCTTGTCCTGCGGTTCGCCACTGGCCCAATAGCGCTCGGCCTCGCTTGCGCCGATCGCACGGAAACGCACGGTGCTCGCCACGCAGGCGCTCAGGCACCGCTGGCCATCGGTCAAGGCGACGGCGGTGAGCACCTGGTGCTCGCGATCGGAAAGTTCGGCCAGCATGGCCAGGGAATGTTCACGGTTTTCGGGCTTGCCGAGGATGCGGCCATCGAGCACCACGGCGGTGTCGGCCCCCAACACCACCCCAGCGCCTTGAACCTGGGCGAGGCCTGCAGCCGCCTTGGCCCGGGCCAGACGCTCGACATAATCGGCAGCGCCTTCGCCTGGTAGCGGAGTTTCATCGATGGGGGCAGCGACCAGGGTGAACGGGACGCCTATCTGAGCCAGCAGTTCACGACGGCGTGGCGAGCCTGAGGCCAGGTACAGCGGGGTCATGTCGACATCTCCCTGTCAGATTCGACGTTGCCGTCAGTTGATGTGCAAGCGTCGGCGCAAATCGCGCAGGGCAAAGCTGATCCATGGCCAGAGCAAGGCACTGATGACCGCCGACCAGACCAATGCAAGCGTGGGCAGGCGGTTACCGGTCAGGGCGCTGAGCCACAGCTGGATCAGCTGGGCGATGCCGAAGATCACCAGGATCACCAGGCTCTGCTGCCACATGGGATACATACGCAGGCGCTGTTGCAAGGACAGTACCAGGAACGTGATCAGCGTCAGGATCAGGGCGTTCTGCCCTAACAGGGTGCCGTACAGCACATCCTCTGCCAGACCGAGAATGAATGCAGTGGTCATGCCGACCTTGTTGGGCACCGCCAAGGTCCAGAAGGACACCAGCATGGCCAGCCACATGGGCCGGAACACTTCCATGAACTGGGGCATTGGCGAAACGCTGAGCAACAGGCCGATGATGAATGTCAGCCAGATCACCCAGCCGTTCTTGCTGCGGGAGCGAGCCATCATTGTCTCCGGGAGGGGGGCGGTGCTGCGGGAGCCGCTGCCGGTGTGGCAGGGGCAGCAGCAGGTGCAGGGACCACAGGCGCGGCGGGGGCGGCCGCTGGGGCAGGTGTCGTGGCAGGCGTACCCTGCCCGCCTTCGCCGGTACCCTGGCCGTTGGTGCCCGTCGCGCCTTTGCGATCGGCCTCTTCCTGGGCTATCCCGGCATCGGTAGCACGCTGCTCGGCCGTGCGCCGGTCGCTGAACACCAGCAACATGTAGCGGCTGCGGTTGAGCGCGGCGGTGGGAATCGCGCGCACGATCGCAAATGGCTGACCAGAATCGTGGATCACTTCGTTGACGGTGGCCACCGGGTAACCTGCAGGGAAGCGCTGGCCCATCCCGGAGCTGACCAGCAGGTCGCCCTCTTTGATGTCAGCCGTGTCAGCCACATGACGCAGCTCCAGACGCTCCGGATTGCCGGTGCCACTGGCGATGGCCCGTAGGCCGTTGCGGTTGACCTGGACCGGAATGCTGTGAGTGGTGTCGGTCAGCAACAGAACGCGCGAGGTGTAAGGCATCAACTCGACCACCTGCCCCATCAGGCCACGAGCATCGAGCACCGGCTGACCGAGGAACACGCCGTCACGCTCGCCCTTGTTGATGAGGATGCGGTGAGTGAAGGGGTTGGGGTCCACGCCGATGAGTTCGGCCACTTCGACCTTCTCATTGACCAGCGCCGAGGAGTTCAGCAATTCGCGCAACCGTACGTTCTGCTCGGTCAGGGCCGCCAGCTTCTGCAGCCGCCCTTGCAGCAACAGGGCTTCGGTCTTGAGTTTTTCGTTTTCCGCGATCAATTCGGTACGGCTGCCGAACTGGCTGGCCACACCCTGCCACAGGCGTTGCGGCAAGTCGGTGACCCAATAGGATTCCATCAGTACCAGCCCCATCTGGCTGCGCACTGGCTTGAGCACCGCGAAGCGCGAATCGACCACCATCAGCGCGACCGACAGCACCACCAGTACCAGGAGACGAACGCCCAGCGAGGGGCCCTTGGAGAAAAGCGGTTTAATGGGCCGTTCCTCGTGGACGACGATTCAGGAGGTCATTGGACATGAAGCAATGCACCGGCCTGCTTGCGGGTTAACGGAAACGACGCCCGGACGGACGCCAGCCCAGCGCATACAGGTAGCACTGTGCGTGCTACCTGTAAACCGGGCGAACACAATCCATGCGTGCATGGACCGTATGGGATCACTCGCTGGAGAGCAGATCCATGGCGTGCTTGTCCATCATCTCCAGTGCACGACCACCACCGCGGGCAACGCAGGTCAGAGGATCTTCGGCGACGATCACCGGCAGGCCGGTTTCCTGGGCCAGCAGCTTGTCGAGGTCGCGCAGCAGCGCACCGCCACCGGTCAACACCAGGCCACGTTCGGCGATGTCCGAAGCCAGCTCTGGCGGCGACTGCTCCAGGGCGCTCTTGACCGCCTGGACGATGGTTGCCAGGGATTCCTGCAGGGCTTCGAGCACCTCATTGGAGTTGAGGGTGAAGGCCCGCGGCACGCCTTCAGCCAGGTTACGGCCACGAACGTCGACTTCGCGAATTTCGCCGCCCGGGTAGGCGGTGCCGATTTCCTGTTTGATGCGCTCGGCGGTGGATTCGCCGATCAGGCTGCCATAGTTGCGGCGTACGTAAGTCACGATGGCTTCGTCGAAGCGATCACCACCTACCCGCACGGATTCGGCGTAGACCACGCCGTTCAGGGAAATCAGCGCGATCTCCGTGGTGCCACCGCCGATGTCCACGACCATCGAGCCGCGGGCTTCCTCTACCGGCAGGCCGGCACCAATGGCTGCGGCCATCGGTTCTTCGATCAGGAACACCTCACGGGCACCGGCTCCCAGGGCGGACTCGCGAATGGCGCGGCGCTCTACCTGGGTCGATTTGCACGGCACGCAGATCAGCACACGCGGGCTGGGCTGCAGGAAGCTGTTCTCGTGAACCTTGTTGATGAAGTACTGCAGCATTTTTTCACAAACGCTGAAATCGGCGATCACGCCGTCCTTCATCGGACGAATGGCAGCGATGTTGCCAGGCGTACGGCCCAGCATGCGCTTGGCCTCGGTACCGACCGCGACGACGCTTTTCTGGTTGCCGTGGGTACGAATGGCAACGACCGAGGGTTCATTCAGGACGATACCGCGCTCACGCACGTAGATAAGGGTGTTGGCAGTACCCAGGTCGATGGACAGATCGCTGGAAAACATGCCACGCAGTTTCTTGAACATGGGAAAGTGACCCTAGGCAAAGCGTGGGTAAAAAAGTGCGGCAAACTCTAACAATGGCGGGGATTTTGGGCAAGGAGCCAATATGTTAAATTGGCAGTTTTTCCGAGCACGCCAGCAGATGATCGCGGCCGTATGACCATCGATCGGCTGGCATGTTCCTCACCACGGACCCTATCCGTTCCGTTTTTCCTGGAGATCCCCATGGCGCTTCAACGCTGCGACGTGGAAAAGATCGCCCATCTGGCCCGCCTGGGCCTGAATGAAGGCGAACTGCCACGCATTACCGATGCCTTGAACAGTATTCTCGGGCTGGTCGACCAGATGCAAGCCGTCGACACCAACGGCATCGAACCCCTGGCCCACCCTCTGGAGGCCAGCCAGCGTCTGCGCCCCGACCAGGTTACCGAAAGCAATCAGCGTGACCGCTACCAGGCCATCGCCCCGGCGACCGAAAACGGCCTGTACCTGGTTCCGAAAGTCATCGAGTAAGGGAAACAGCCTGCCATGCATCAATTGACCCTGGCCGAGATCACCCGTGGACTCGCCGACAAGTCGTTTTCCTCCGAAGAGCTGACCGGCGCCCTGCTGGCGCGCATCAAGCAGCTCGACCCTCAGATCAACAGTTTCGTCAGCATTACCGAAGAGCAGGCCCTGCAACAGGCCCGCGCCGCCGACGCCCGTCGCGCTGCCGGCGAGAACAGCCCCCTGCTCGGCGCACCGATCGCCCACAAGGACCTGTTCTGCACCAACGGCATCCGCACCAGCTGCGGCTCGAAGATGCTCGACAACTTCAAGGCGCCCTATGATGCCACCGTGGTCGCCAAGCTGGCCGAAGCCGGCATGGTCACCCTGGGCAAGACCAACATGGACGAGTTCGCCATGGGCTCGGCCAACGAATCCAGCCACTATGGCCCAGTGAAGAACCCCTGGAACCTCGAGCACGTCCCCGGCGGTTCTTCGGGTGGTTCCGCCGCTGCAGTGGCCGCGCGCCTGCTGCCTGCCGCCACCGGCACCGACACCGGCGGTTCGATCCGCCAGCCGGCTGCACTGACCAACCTCACCGGTCTGAAGCCGACCTACGGTCGCGTCTCGCGCTGGGGCATGATCGCCTACGCCTCGAGCCTCGACCAAGGCGGCCCGATGGCTCGCACCGCCGAGGACTGCGCCTTGCTGCTGCAGGGCATGGCCGGCTTCGACGCCAAGGACTCCACCAGCATCGACGAGCCGGTGCCGGACTACAGCGCCAGCCTGAATGCACCGCTCGAAGGCCTGCGCATCGGCTTGCCGAAGGAATACTTCGGTGCCGGCCTCGACCCACGCATCGCCGACCTGATCCAGGCCAGCGTCAAGGAGCTCGAAAAGCTCGGCGCGGTGATCAAGGAAATCAGCCTGCCGAACATGCAGCACGCGATCCCGGCGTACTACGTGATCGCGCCCGCCGAGGCCTCCTCCAACCTGTCGCGCTTCGACGGCGTGCGCTTCGGCTACCGCTGCGAGGAGCCCAAGGACCTCACCGACCTGTACAAGCGCTCCCGCGGCGAAGGCTTCGGCATCGAAGTGCAACGGCGCATCATGGTCGGCACCTACGCCCTGTCGGCTGGCTATTACGACGCCTACTACGTCAAGGCGCAGCAGATCCGCCGACTGATCAAGAACGACTTCATGGCCGCCTTCGAGCAGGTCGACGTAATCCTCGGCCCAACCACGCCGAACCCGGCCTGGAAGCTCGGCGCCAAGAGCAGCGACCCGGTCGCCGCCTACCTGGAAGACGTCTACACCATTACCGCCAACCTGGCCGGCCTGCCGGGCCTGTCGATGCCAGCCGGCTTCGTCGAAGGCCTGCCGGTCGGCGTGCAGCTGCTGGCGCCGTACTTCCAGGAAGGCCGCCTGCTCAACGTCGCGCACCGTTACCAGCAAGTCACCGACTGGCACACCCGCGCCCCTAACGGCTTCTGAGGAATTCACACATGCAATGGGAAGTTGTGATCGGGCTGGAGATTCATACCCAGCTCGCCACCCAGTCGAAGATCTTCTCCGGCAGCGCCACCACCTTCGGCTCCGAGCCGAACACCCAGGCCAGCCTGGTCGACCTCGGCATGCCCGGCGTTCTGCCGGTGCTGAACCAGGAAGCCGTGCGCATGGCCTGCATGTTCGGCCTGGCGATCGACGCCGAAATCGGCAAGCGCAACGTGTTCGCGCGCAAGAACTACTTCTACCCGGACCTGCCCAAGGGCTACCAGATCAGCCAGATGGACCTACCGATCGTCGGCAAGGGCCACCTGGACATCGCCCTGGAAGACGGCACCATCAAGCGCATCGGCATCACCCGCGCGCACTTGGAGGAAGACGCCGGCAAGAGCCTGCACGAAGACTTCAGCGGCTCCACCGGCATCGACCTGAACCGCGCCGGTACGCCACTGCTGGAAATCGTCTCCGAACCGGACATGCGCAGCGCCAAGGAAGCCGTGGCCTACGTCAAGGCAATCCACGCCCTGGTCCGCTACCTGGGTATCTGCGACGGCAACATGGCCGAAGGCTCGCTGCGCTGCGACTGCAACGTTTCGGTCCGCCCGAAAGGCCAGACCGAGTTCGGCACCCGCTGCGAGATCAAGAACGTCAACTCGTTCCGCTTCATCGAGCGTGCGATCAACAGCGAGATCCAACGCCAGATCGACCTCATCGAGGACGGCGGCAAGGTTGTCCAGGAAACCCGTCTGTACGACCCGAACAAAGACGAAACGCGCTCGATGCGCAGCAAGGAGGAGGCCAACGACTACCGTTACTTCCCCGACCCGGACCTGCTGCCAGTGGTGATCGAGGACGCCTTCCTCGAAGCTACCCGCGCCAGCCTGCCGGAACTGCCGCAGCAGAAAGTCGAGCGTTTCCAGAGCCAGTACGGCCTGTCGGCCTATGACGCCAACGTATTGGCAGCTAGCCGCGAACAGGCCGACTACTTCGAGGAAGTCGCCCGCATCGGTGGCGACGCCAAGCTCGCCGCCAACTGGGTGATGGTCGAGCTGGGCAGCCTGCTCAACAAGCTGGGGGTGGAGATCGACCAAGCCCCCGTCACTGCCGAGCAGCTCGGCGGCATGCTGCTGCGCATCCGTGACAACACCATCAGCGGCAAGATCGCCAAGACAGTGTTCGAGGCCATGGCCGCCGGTGAAGGCGACGCTGACAGCATCATCGAAAGCAAAGGCCTCAAGCAGGTGACCGACACCGGTGCGATCGAAAAGATGCTCGACGAGATGCTCGCTGCCAACGCCGAACAGGTCGAACAGTACCGCGCCGCCGACGAGGCCAAGCGTGGCAAGATGTTCGGCTTCTTCGTCGGCCAGGCAATGAAGGCATCCAAGGGCAAAGCCAACCCGGGGCAAGTGAACCAATTGCTCAAAGCCAAGCTCGAAGGGTGATTCTGTTCTGGGGCTGCTAGGCAGCCCAACGCAGGCATCGCCAGCTTCCACAGGAGGTATAGCCGCTATCCTGTGGACGTTGGCGAAGCAGGCGATGGGGTGCGTAGCGCCCTGAAACCGCAGTCCTGGAGCTTTCGACTTGATCAAGCGTTCCCTCGGCACCCTCGCCCTCTTTTCCCTGCTGGCCGGCTGCGCCAGTCACGATATCGATTCCCGCGGTTACGACCAGACCGGCACTGCCTCTTATTACGGCTCCCGTCACCACGGCAAACGCACCGCCAGCGGCGAACCCTTCAACCAGCATGGCCTGACCGCCGCCCACCGCAGCCTGCCTTTTGGCAGCCGCGTACTGGTGACCAACCTGAGCAACAAGCGCAGCGTCGTCGTGCGTATCAACGACCGCGGCCCGCACACGCGAGGCCGACTGATCGACCTGTCACGGGCTGCCGCAGAAAAAATCGGGATGATCCGTAGCGGAACGGCGCGCGTCCGGGTACAAGGGCTGAGCGACTGATCTGACAGGAGTCCCAACCATTTTCGACCTGGCCACCCTTCCCACCTTCAGCCTTCTGCAACTGGGCGTGGGCCTCGTGCTGCTCGTCATCGGCGCGGAGCTTTTGGTACGCGCTGCCTTGCGCCTGGCCACGCGCCTGCACGTACGCCCGCTGATCATCGGTCTGAGTCTGGTGGCTTTCGGCAGTACCGCGCCGCAACTGACCGTGAGCCTGCAAGCGGCCTACCAGGGGGCACCGGACGTCGCAGTGGGCAGCGTAGTCGGCAGCAATATCTTCAATGTGCTGGTGATTCTCGGCCTGGCTGCGTTGATCATTCCCTTGCGAGTTTCCCGGCAACTGGTGCGTCTGGACATCCCGCTGATGATCGCCGCCAGCGCGCTGGTCTATCTGCTGGCAATCAACGGACAGCTGGGGCGACTCGAAGGCCTGCTGCTCTTGCTTGGTCTGCTGGGTTATCTGGCCATGCTCTGGCACCAGTCACGCCACTACGCCCGGACCTACCCGGCCCCCGAGGCCGTTCATAGCAGCGCTCCACGCTTCTGGAGCGGCGCCGCGCTGCAAGTATTGTTCGGCCTGGGCTTGCTGAGCCTGGGAGGCCACCTGCTGCTGGAGGCGGCGGTCGAGGTCGCCACCGACCTGGGTCTTTCCGAGCGAATCATCGGCCTTACGGTCGTCGCGGTCTGCACATCGCTGCCCGAGCTCGCAGCAGCATTGATCGCCGCCTTGCGAGGTGAACGGGAGATCGCAGTAGGCACGGTGATCGGCAGCAACCTGTTCAACCTGCTGGCCGTGCTGGGTCTGACCGCCCTGGTCACCCCGACACCCTTGTCGATCTCACCCAATGCCTTGGACTTCGACTTACCGGTGATGTTGGGCGTCGCGGCACTGAGCCTGCCGGTGTTCTATTCCGGCTACCGGGTCACCCGCGCTGAAGGCCTGGTGTTCCTTTGCCTGTATCTGGCCTATGGCCTGCATGTGGTGGCGTTCACCACCGGCATGCCGCTGGCTGGCCGCCTGGAGCGGCTCATGCTGTTCTACGTAATGCCCGTGCTCGGCCTGGTGCTGCTGTACACCACGGTACGCGCCTGGCGCCGTCAACACTAAGGAATTGGATATGACCGACTCGAGAAAATCCGGCGAGCAGATACGCCGCCAGGTCATGGGCGATGCGTTCGTCGACCGGGCACTGAACAACGCCACCGACTTCACCCAGCCACTGCAGGACTTCGTCAACGAACACGCCTGGGGCAGCGTCTGGGCCCGTGAAGGGTTGCCACTCAAGACCCGCAGCCTGATCACCTTGGCCGCCTTGACCGCCCTCAAATGCCCTCAAGAGCTCAAAGGCCATGTCCGCGGTGCATTGAACAACGGCTGCACCGTGGAAGAGATTCGCGAAGCGCTGCTGCACTGCGCTGTGTATGCGGGGGTGCCAGCGGCAATCGATGCGTTCCGCGCGGCACAGGAAGTGATCGACAGCTACGAAGGCTGAAGCCGTCTTCAATGCCCCGCCGCTTCGCGGCCTTACCACACCCACAGGTATTGCGCTGCCTTCATTCAGTGCGCAACACCTGTGGAAGTGGATTCATCCGCGACGAAGCCGCCGCCGTTCTTATCTGGCTTGGCGAGCCTTCTTCAACTTGAACGCCACCCACAAGACCGCGATCCACAGCGGGATCAGCATCACGGAAATGCGGATCGGTGGCGTCAGGTACATCACCACCAAGATCAACACGATGAATGCCAGGCACAGGTAGTTGGTCAGCGGATGTCCCAGACTGCGGTAGAACGGCATGATGCCCGCCGCCAGCTTGGCCTTGCGGAACTTCAGGTGGGTGATGCTGATGCTCGCCCAGTTGATAACCAGTGCCGATACTGCCAGCGCCATCAGCAAGCCGAAGGCCTCCCCCGGCATCAGATAGTTGATCAGCACGCAAAGCCCTGTCGCCAGCGCAGAGACACCCAACGCGGTCAACGGCACACCCCGGCGGCTGACTTTCAGCAATTGACGCGGGGCATCGCCCTGGCTGGCCAGGCCGAACAGCATGCGGCTGTTGGCGTATACGCAGCTGTTGTACACCGACAGCGCAGCGGTGAGCACCACGATGTTGAGGATGGTCGCCACCAGATCGCTATCCAGTTCGTGGAAGATCATCACGAACGGGCTGCCGCCTTGCACGACTTTCTGCCAAGGGTAGAGCGACAACAGCACCGCCAGGGCGCCGATGTAGAAAATCAGGATGCGATAGACCACCTGGTTGGTGGCCTTCGGAATGCTTTCACGGGGGTTGTCCGCTTCAGCAGCGGTGATTCCCACCAGCTCCAACCCGCCGAAGGAGAACATGATCACCGCCAGGGCCATGATCAGCCCGGTGATGCCGTTGGGGAAGAACCCACCGTACTGCCACAGGTTGGCAACACTGGCGTCCGGCCCGCCATGGCCACTGCCCAGCAGCCAGGCACCAAAGCCGATCATGCTGACGATGGCCACCACCTTGACCAGGGCGAACCAGAACTCCAGTTCACCGTAGACCTTCACCTGGGTCAGGTTGATGGCGTTGATCACCACGAAGAAGATCGCTGCGGTGGCCCAGGTGGGGAAATCCGGCCACCAGTACTGCACGTAGATACCGACGGCCGTGAGTTCGGCCATGCCGACCAGCACATACACCACCCAGTAGTTCCAGCCTGAGACAAAACCTGCGAACTCGCTCCAGTACTGATGGGCGAAGTGGCTGAAGCTGCCAGCGACCGGCTCTTCGACCACCATCTCGCCGAGTTGGCGCATGATCAGAAAAGCCATCAAGCCAGCGATGGCATAGCCCAGCAGAACGGACGGGCCGGCCAACTGGATGGTCTGGGCGATTCCCAGGAAAAGCCCGGTGCCGATGGCCCCGCCCAGCGCGATAAGCTGGATGTGGCGATTCTTCAGCCCGCGCTGCAACCGCTCGGGCGTGCTCTGGTCTTGCATGAAGTGTCCTCAATTCGGGAGGCAGTGTTGTTGGTGTTGTTTGCAGTCAAGGATCTAGATCCATCCGCCCCACTGCAAGATGAAAATGCCAATATTGGTGGTGATCGCAGCAAGTAGCGTAGTAATCACGATGATCGAGGCTGCCAGCTCATGATTGCCATTGGCGGCCCGCGCCATCACATAGCTGGCAGCGGCGGTCGGGCTGCCGATATAGAGGAACAGGATGCCCAGTTCCGCTCCTCGAAAACCCCATAACCAGGCGCCCAGCGTGCCGAGCAATGGCAGCCAGACAACCTTGACCAGGCTGGCATCGATCGCCAGCCTGCCGCTGTCACGCAGCGCCGCGAGGGACAAGGTGCCACCGATGCAGATCAGTGCCAGCGGCAGGGTCATTTGCGCCAAGTAGTCGCTGGAGGTGAGCAACCAGTTGGGCAATGGAATCTGGGCGTAAGCCATGGGGGCGGCAAGCAGCACGCTGATGATCAGCGGGTTGCTGAGGATGCTCTTGCAGATGCTCCAGGGGTCGGACTTCAGGTCCGGGCTGTAGACCGCCAGGACCACTGCCGACAGGGAGTTGTACAAAAGGATTACCAACCCCGCGAGCACTGCCCCCAGGGAAATGCCGTAGTCACCGTACAGACTGGCCGCCAGGGCCAGGCCGATCACACCGTTGTTGCCGCGAAAGGCGCCCTGGGTGTAGATGCCCCGGTCGACAGGCGGACAGCGCCAGATGGCCAGGCCCCAGGCCATGGCGAAGCCTGCCAGGGTGGCGATGATGAAATAGACCAGTACTCCGGGCTTGACTGCGGTGGCGAGGTCGGCGTGATAGATACCCAGGAACAGTAAGGCTGGCATGCAGACATTGAAGACCAGGGTCGAGGCGACCTTGATGAAGCTGTCGTCGATCAGGCGGATGCGTTTGAGGAGCACGCCCATGAACAGCATGGCGAACACCGGGGCCGTGATGTTCAGCGTCTGGATGAGGAGGGCGAGCATTGCGGGTCCTGGGGGGTTGCCGTTAGGGGGCTAATGATACGCGAGCGGTGGGAGTTGCGGGGAATTGGCGGTGATTTAGGAAGCTTCCTGCAAGTTTGGCTTTCAGGCTGGGTGAATATCCGGGTTTGGTGGGGGCGCCACCGGCGCTTTTCGCCTTTACGGCGACCTACTTTTGCTCTTGGGCAAAAGTAGGCAAAAACCGCTGGCTCCCACATGCGGCCCCTGCGCTGCGCTCCGGGGTTCCCTCCGCTCCGGTGCCTTACGGGGCTCCGCGGCCTCCGGCTGGCTACGCCAGCCTCCATCTCGCGACTTCGGCTCACGCCGAAGGGCGCTGCGCGCCTGCCCCTACAGACACCTCCACTCGGCCTTCTGAGGTCGCGATGGGTGGTGTCTGGACTATCGCGCATCAAAAGCAACGGCAACGGCAACGGCAACGGCAACGGCAAACAAGTTAATTGTTTGGGTGTTTATTGCTGCCTATTCACGAGTAGGAACGTCGAACCGCCGCTCCTACAGGCACAGCGCCGTTCTCAAGAGCGGCGGTGAGCCTGTGTGAACGGCGGTTCGGCGTCCCGATTTAATCGCAAATAGGCCCAAAAGCTCACCACAAAAACCACTCAATGAAACAACGCCAGCCCAGGCGCCGCCCGTAACTTGCGCCCCATCAGCAGGCCGAGCGGAGGTGTCTGTAGGGGCAGGCGCGTAGCGCCCTTCGGCGTAGCCGGAGTCGCGAGATGGAGGCTGGCGTAGCCAGCCGGAGGCCGCGAGGCCCCGTAAGACACCGCAGCGAGGGGACCCGGTGCGAAGCGCCGGGCCGGATGCAGGGGCGCGCGGCTTTTGGTTACTTTTGGCCAAGACCAAAAGTGACCCGCCGTAAGGGCGGAAAGGTGAATCAGCGTCGACAAATCAAACGGATAAGCCCACAAACCTCAAAACCCACAACCACAAACCACAAACCACAAAGCCTCACCGCCGCACAGGCCGCTTCTGCAACTTACGCTGCAACGTGCGCCGATGCATCCCAAGGGCCCGCGCCGTCGCGGATATGTTCCCGTCATGCTCGGCCAACACCCGCTGGATATGCTCCCACTGCAGACGATCCACCGACATCGGGTTCTCCGGCACCAGCGAATCCAGATCCGCATGCTCGGACAACAGCGCCGCCAACACATCATCGGCGTCCGCCGGCTTGCACAGATAGTTGCAGGCACCGCGCTTGATAGCCTCAACCGCGGTGGCGATGCTCGAATAACCCGTCAGGATCAACACCCGCATTTCAGGGTCCAGCTCCAGCAGCTTGGGCAGCAGCGCCAGCCCGGAATCGCCGTCCATCTTGAGGTCTAGGGTCGCGTAATCAGGCACGTCCTGCTTGGCCAGCACCAACCCCTCCTCGGCCGAGGAGGCGGTGCTCACGCGGAAACCGCGACGGCTCATGGCGCGCGCCATGACGCGGGTGAAGGTGGCGTCGTCGTCCACCAGCAACAAGTGCGGCAGCTCTTCGCCTTCGACCAGGTTTTCTTCGCTCATCGTTCATCTCCTCGCTTGCCATGGGGCAGGCGCAGCTCGGTGAGGGTGCCGCCCTGTTCATGACTATAGAGTTTCACCGAGCCGCCAGCACGGGTCACGCTGGCCTTGCTCAGGAACAGGCCCAGGCCGAAGCCTTTGCCCTTGGTGGTAAAGAAGGGTTTACCGATCGCCTCGGCGATGGCGACGGGAACGCCAGGGCCGTGATCGCGGATCGTGATGATGATGTCCTGGGCGTTCCAGTCCAGGCGCACTTCCAGATCCTCGGGGCAGGCATCGGCGGCGTTGTTAAGCAGATTGAGCAAGGCCTGGGTCAAGTCCGGGGGGGGCGTCAGACGCGGAACCTGGCCATCGCGCAGGCGCTGGAAGCGGTAGGTGGCCTCCGGGCGCATCAGGTGCCAGCGGTTGAGCGCTTCATCCAGCCAGGCGGTCACCTCCTGCTCGACCACGCTCAGACGACGGTTGGCTTCGGCGGCGCGGACCAGTTGCTGCAAGGTCTCCTTGCACAGCTTGACCTGGTCCTGAAGGATCTCCAGGTCTTCCTGCAATTGCGGGTCTGTGTGGTCCTGACGCATTTCATTGAGCAGCACGCTCATGGTCGCCAGAGGCGTGCCCAGTTCATGGGCGGCCCCGGCGGCCTGGGTGGCCACGGCGAGCAGTTGCTCGTCTCGAAGGCTCTCCTCGCGGCGATCGGCGCGCAGTTTCTCCTGGCGACGAAGCTCTTCGGCCATGCGTGCGGCGAAGAACGTGATCACGCCGGCCGCCAAGGCGATGCTCAACCACATGCCATAGACCTGCATCTTTTCCCGGGCCATGGGCAGGGTCTCGAGCGGGTAGAACTGCACCAGCAGCAGGCTATAGGCCACCAGAGCAATGCCAGACAGCACCAGCGAATAGATCCATGGCAAGGTCACCGCGGCGATCGCCAGAGGTACCAGGTAGTAGGAAACGAACGGGTTGGTCGAGCCGCCGGAGTAGTACAGCAAGGCACTGTGGATCAGCAGGTCACAGGCCAGCTGCAGGGCATACTCGAGTTCGGTGACCGGCAACGACAAGCGCAGACGCAAGGCGGTGAAGGCACACAGCAACGACGACAGGGCCAGTGTGATGGCCAGCGACAGCCAGGGCAGCGGGACCAGTTCGGTCCAATAGGCCACGCCAACGGAGCCAGCCTGGGCGGCCAGGACCAGGATACGAATGAAGGTCAGACGCCAGAGGTTCTGGCGCGTAGCGGACAGCGGATGTGCGGCAGCGAGCATGAGCTCTCCTGATGAGTGCTCCAGGAAAATCGACCGGAGTATACCGAAGCCAGGCGCCCCGCTGCAGCGATGCGGCAAAGCGCCACACTTTGTCACAGGTTAATGATGGCATTTAGGAACCCACTACACTGTTCCCGGTCTGATGGGCCATGCGCGGGATGGACAATGCCCGCGCCTTTATTTGCCAAGGAGTCCTACATGCACATCCCCCGTCGTGGCATCGCGCTGATCCTGTCCTGTGGCCTGCTGGCCAGCCTGCCGGCGTTGGCGGACGATGCGCCGCGCTACAACCAGGTATCGCTGCGCGCCGAAGTCACCAAGGAAGTGGCGCGCGACTTGATGGTCGTAACCCTGTACAGCGAAGCCCAGAACAACGACCCAGGCAAGCTGGCCAAGGAAATCACCGAGACCATGAACAAAGCCGTGCAGCAGGCACGCCAGGTCAAGGACGTGAAGATCAGCCAGGGTAGCCGCAACAGCTACCCGGTCTATGACAGCAAAGGCCAGAAGATCACTGGCTGGCGCGAACGCGCCGAACTGCGCCTGGAAAGCGCCGACTTCCCAGCCCTGTCCAAACTCACCGGGGAACTGCTCCAAGACCTGAAAATGGGCGGCATGGACTTCTCCATTGCCCAAGCCACCCGCAAGAGCAACGAGGACGCCCTGCTCAAGGAGGCCGTCGACGCCTTCAAGGCACGCGCCCAGTTGGCCACCGAAGCCCTCGGCGGCAAAGGCTACAAAGTGGTCAGCCTGAACCTCAACAGCAGCGGCTACCCACGCCCCTACCTGCGCAGCGCGCCGATGGCCATGAAGGCCATGGCAGCCGATGAAGCCGCTCCCGCGCCGGACATCGAAGCCGGTACCAGCGAAGTCAGCATGAACGCCGATGGCCTGATCGAAGTCCAGATGCCCTGATCGACCTCAGTGAACCGAAGCGACGGGTGCAATGCCCGTCGCTTTGATGTCATTTCCAGAACTGACAGTTTCAAAGCCTCATTCCTACAGCGCTATAGCTGCTTTCCTATTGACTTCAAAGTTGAAAAACATCTGGCAAATTGCCTGCAAAAAACCAGCGCAAACGTTCAACTTTCATGAAAATTACATGGATGCGACATCCATGTACGTTAGTCCCACAATTTTGACGTCAACTATCCCTCTGCCTGTTGCATTGGCGATCTACCCTGCATAAGTATCCGCAGGTCGGCTCACGAGGCCGCCTCAATCGAAAAATGACAACAATGAGGCCACCATGCTTAAACACGCAGTCATTCCGTTCCTGGTCAGCGCAGGCTTGCTCGCCGGCGCACCCTCCGCGCTAGCCGCGACCAACCTGGTGTTCTGCTCCGAAGGCAGCCCCGCAGGCTTCGACCCGGGCCAATACACCACAGGAACCGACTTCGACGCCTCGGCCGAAACCGTCTTCAATCGCCTCACCCAGTTCGAGCGCGGCGGCACCGCGGTCATTCCGGGGCTGGCAACCAAGTGGGACGTCTCCGACGACGGCAAGACCTACACCTTCCACCTGCGCGAAGGCGTCAAGTTCCACACCACCGACTTCTTCAAGCCGACCCGCGAGTTCAACGCCGACGACGTGCTGTTCACCTTCAACCGCATGCTCGACAAGAACCATCCGTTCCGCAAAGCCTACCCCACCGAATTCCCCTACTTCACCGACATGGGAATGGACAAGAACATCGCCCGTCTCGAAAAGGTCGACGATCACACTGTACGCTTCACCCTCAACGAGGTGGACGCCGCCTTCATCCAGAACCTGGCCATGAGCTTCGCCTCGATCCAGTCCGCCGAGTACGCCGACCAGTTGCTCAAGCAGGGCAAGGCCGCCGACATCAACCAGAAACCGATCGGCACCGGCCCGTTCGTGTTCAGCAAGTACCAGAAGGACGCCCAGATCCGTTTCAAGGGCAACAAGGACTACTGGAACCCCGATGACGTGAAGATCGACAACCTGATCTTCGCCATCAGTACCGACGCCTCGGTACGCATGCAGAAGCTCAAGAAGAACGAGTGCCAGGTCACTCTGTTCCCACGCCCTGCCGATATCGAGCCGCTGAAGAAAGATCCGAAACTTCAAATGCCTGAACAGGCCGGCTTCAACCTTGGCTACATCGCCTACAACGTGATGGACAAGATCAAGGGCAGCAACGAAGCCAACCCCCTGTCCCAGCTGAAGGTTCGCCAGGCACTGGACATGGCGGTGAACAAGCAGCAGATCATCGAATCGGTGTACCAGGGCGCAGGCCAACTGGCGGTCAACGCCATGCCGCCGACGCAGTGGTCCTACGACACCTCCATCAAGGATGCCAAGTACGACCCGGAGAAAGCCAAGCAGCTGCTCAAGGAAGCCGGCATCAAGGAAGGCACCGAGATCACCCTGTGGGCCATGCCCGTGCAGCGCCCCTACAACCCCAACGCCAAGTTGATGGCCGAAATGCTCCAGTCCGACTGGGCCAAGATCGGCATCAAGGCCAAGATCGTCAGCTACGAGTGGGGCGAGTACATCAAGCGTTCCAAAGGCGGCGAGCAAGGCGCCATGCTGATCGGCTGGAGCGGCGACAACGGTGACCCCGACAACTGGCTGGGTACCCTCTACGGCTGCGATGCCATGGATGGGAACAACTTCTCCAAGTGGTGCTACAAGCCCTACGACGACCTGATCAAGCAGGCCAAGGCCACTTCCGACCAGGCCAAGCGCACCGAGCTGTATCAAAAAGCGCAACACATCCTCAAGGAGCAAGTGCCGATCACGCCGATCGCTCACTCCACTGTCTATCAGCCGATGAGCGACAAGGTGAAGGACTTCAAGATCAGCCCGTTCGGCCTGAACTCCTTCTACGGCGTCAGCGTGGAGAAATAGGGCCAGCCCCTGCGCCGTGGGCCTGAGCGCCCACGGTGACATTCCGCGCCACGAGCGCCCCCCAGAAACAAGCGCCCTCCCGATGCCACCCGCAGCGGGATCGGATTCCTGTTGCCGCGATTCCTACAAGGTTGCGGCACGACAGATGCAAAAGGACTAGCCATGCGCCCCATCACTCTCCTCGGCACCCTGCTCGGCCTCGGCCTGATGACCCAGGCCCCCGACCTGCTCGCCAAGAACCTGGTGTTCTGTTCCGAAGGCAGCCCGGCCGGCTTCGACACCGCCCAGTACACCAGCGCTACCGACAACGATGCCGCCGAGCCGATCTACAACCGCCTGGTCGAATTCGAGCGAGGCGGCACTGCCGTGCATCCGGCGCTGGCGACCTTCTGGGAGATCTCCGAGGATGGCATGCGCTACACCTTCCACCTGCGCGAAGGCGTCAAGTTCCATGGCAACAAGGACTTCACGCCAAGCCGTGATTTCAGCGCCGACGACGTGCTGTTCACCTTCAATCGCATGCTCGACAAACGACACCCCTTCCGCAGGGCCTACCCCACCGAGTTCCCCTACTTCGTCAGCATGGGGCTGGACAAGAACATCGCCAAGGTCGAAAAGACCGGCCCGCTGACGGTGGTGTTCACCCTCAACAGTGTCGATGCCGCGTTCATCCAGAACCTCGCCATGAGCTTCGCCTCGATCCTCTCCGCCGAATACGCCGACCACCTGCTGGCCGAAGGTCGCGCCAGCGACATCAACCAAAAGCCGATCGGCACCGGCCCGTTCGTGTTCCAGCGTTACCAGAAGGATTCGCAGATTCGCTACAAGGGCAACCCGGCCTATTGGGCGCCGGAGCAGGTCAAGCTCGACAACTTAGTGTTCTCCATCAACATCGACCCTTCGGTACGCATCCAGAAACTCCGCCGCAACGAATGCCAGGTCACCTTGCATCCCCGCCCCGCCGACCTGCCGGCGATCAAGGCCGACAGCAAGCTGAGCGTGCTGCACAAGCCGGGCTTCAACCTTGGCTATATCGCCTACAACACCCAGCATCCGCCCTTCGATCGCCTCGAGGTACGCCAGGCCATGGACATGGCCGTGAACAAGCAGGCGATCATCCAGGCCGTGTACCAAGACTCCGGCCAGGCGGCGGTCAACGCCATGCCGCCGACTCAGTGGTCCTATGACAAAACCATCAAGGACGCAGGTTTCAACCCGGCCAAAGCCCGCGAACTGCTCCAGGCCGCCGGCGTCAAGGAGGGCACCGAAGTGACCCTGTGGGCCATGCCGGTACAGCGGCCCTACAACCCCAATGCCAAGCTGATGGCCGAGATGCTCCAAGCCGACTGGGCCAAGGTCGGCATCAAGGCCAGGATCGTCAGTTACGAATGGGGGGAATACCTCAAGCGCATGAAAAACGGCGAGCACGACATCGCCCTGATCGGTTGGACCGGCGACAACGGCGACCCGGACAACTGGCTGGGGACTCTGTACAGCTGCGATGCCATCGGCAGCAACAACTACTCCCTGTGGTGCGACCGTGAGTACGACACGCTGGTCAAGCAGGCCAAGCAGGTCACCGACCGCGAGCAGCGCACCCGGCTCTATCAGCAAGCCCAGCAACGTCTCAAGCAACAGGTGCCGATCACCCCGGTGGCCCACTCCACGGTCAACCAGCCGATCAGCGCCAAGGTCAAGGACTTTCGCGTCAGCCCCTTTGGACGCAACGACTTTTCCGGTGTGAGTGTTGACTGATTAGCCCCTCTCTTCGCGAGTAAACCCGCTCCCGCACTGATCACCGCCCCTGCGGCAGCGGGTTTATCCATGAACAGACCGGCACCGCCAGCACAACGCCCCCGACTCTGCCCGGCGATCCCGCGGCACCCCTGGCAACACCGCAGCAAAACCCCCAGCCCACAAGGCGCGGGAATAACTAGAAATAGAAAGGGAGCTTCACCTTGAGACGTACAACCTTTACCGCACTGGCCCTGTCGTTAGGCGCATTGTCCGCCACAGCCCAGGCCGAACCCGTCAGCCAGGACTTCGTCCCGGTCACCCTCAAATCCAGCAGCGAGCAGGCCGAGGCCACAGGCTTTCTCGAAGGCCAAAGCCTGACCGGTAGCACGCGCAACTGGTACGCCCGCGAACGCGCAACTCGCGCACCGCTGTTCAGGTACTACAAGAGCGACGGCACTCTGCACCGGACTCACAGCCGTGACAACTGGGTGCAGGGCACCATCCTGAATTACAGCTCAGGCTTCACCCAAGGCACCGTGGGCTTCGCTGTCGAAGCCGCCGGCTACAACGCCATCGCCCTCGAGCGTGGCCGCGCCGCGGTGGCCGGGCCGAACAACCGCACGCTGACCCACAGCGATGGCGACGTGATCGGCCAGTGGAGCAAGATGGGCTTGGGCAACGTCAAGGCACGGGTATCCAACAGTACCCTTACCGTGGGCCGTCAGTCGGTGGACACGCCGATGATTTCCTACATCGGCAACCGCGCGTTGCCGTCGAGCTTCCAGGGTGCATTCCTGCACAGCGCCGAATTCGACAACCTGTCGTTCGACCTGGGCACCTTCGACCGCGTCTCGCCCCGTACCGAGCAGAGCTTGAGCAAGTTCCGCAGCGAGTATGGCAATGGCGTGGAAACCGACCGTGCCAGCACCGCCGGGGTCAACTACCAGCCGTTCAAGAGCCTCTCCACCAGCCTCTACGCCACCAAGGTCGACGACTTCTGGAACCAGTACTATTTCGGCGCCAACCACGTGCTGGGCGACAGCGCGGTGCTGAGCCTGACCACGGGCCTGAACTACTACAAGACCGTGGATACCGGCAGCAAGAAGATGGGCGAGATCGACAACGACACCTACAGCCTGTCGTTCGGCCTCACCCATCAGGCCCACACGCTCAGCGCCTCCTGGCAACAGGTCAACGGCAACGAGTACTTCGACTACCTGCACGAAACCAACGGCATCTACCTGGCCAACTCGCTGCTGTCGGACTTCAACGGCCCCAACGAGAAGTCCCTGCAGATCTCCTACGTGCTGAACATGGCCCCCTATGGCGTGCCGGGCTTGAAGTTCAACGTCTACAACGCCCGTGGCTGGGGTATCGACGGCACCCACTACCGGGGCGATGCCTACGACGTCAAAGGCATGGATGGCGAGACCCACTACGAGTGGGGCATCGGTACCAGCTACGCCGTGCAGAGCGGTCCGCTGAAAGACACCAGCATCCGCGCCACCTACACCGCGCACCGCGCCAGCAAAGCCCAGGCCGACGGTAGCCTGGACGAGCTGCGTATCGTCACCACCATTCCATTCAACATCCTCTGACCCCCGCTTCGGCCCGCCTTGTGCGGGCCGAAGCGCTACGCTGGAACAATCTGCAGGGAGGTTTCATGACATCGCTACCATTACGTGCCGCCCTGGCGGCCGTCCTTCTCGGCGCCGCGACCCAGCTCGCGGCCAAGCCGTTGGTGGTGTGCACCGAGGCGAGCCCGGAAGGCTTCGACATCGTCCAGTACACCACCGCGGTCACCGCCGACGCCTCGGCCGAGACGCTCTTCAATCGCCTGGTCGACTTCAAGCCCGGTACCACCGATATCCAGCCGGCGCTGGCCAAAAGCTGGGACATCAGCCCGGACGGGCTGACCTACACCTTCCACCTGCGCGAAGGCGTCAAGTTCCACACCACCCCGTACTTCAAACCCACACGCGACTTCAATGCCGATGACGTGCTTTGGAGCCTCAACCGCCAGCTTGACCCGAAGCATCCCTGGCACGACAAGACCAGCGTCGGCTATCCCTACTTCGAGAGCATGGCCTTCAAGGACTTGCTCAAGTCGGTAAGCAAGACCGACGACCACACCGTGGTGATCACCCTGACCCGTCCGGAAGCCCCCTTCCTGCGCGACATGGCCATGGCCTTCACCTCGATCTACTCCGCCGAGTACGGCGACCAGTTGCTCAAGGCCGGCAAGACTGGCGAGCTCAACAGCAAGCCGATCGGCACCGGGCCGTTCATCTTCCAGCGCTACAACAAGGACGCCCAGGTTCGCTACAAGCCCAACCCGGATTACTTCCGGGGCAAACCACCGGCAGACGCGTTGATCTTCGCCATCGCCACCGACAGCAACGTGCGTCTGCAAAAGCTGCGTGCCAACGAGTGTCAGATCGCCCTGTATCCAAAGCCGGACGACGTGCCGGCGATCAAGGCCGATCCGAAACTCAAGGTTGCCGAGATCGAGGCGCTGGTCACCGGTTACATCGCCATTAACACAGAGCACAAGTACCTGAATGACGTACGGGTGCGCAAAGCCCTCAATATGGCCTTCGACCGTCAGCATCACATTGACCAGCTGTTCGGCAAAGGCAACGCGACCGAGGCGGTCAATCCGTACCCGCATACCATGTTGGGCAACAACGTGACGATCCAGAATCCGCCACGCGACCTGGACAAGGCCCGAGCGCTGTTGAAGGAAGCTGGCGTGCCGGAGGGGACCGTGATGAGCCTCTTCACCCGCAACGGTGGCGGGCCAACCAACCCCAACCCGCGGCTCTCCGCCGAGATGCTCCAGGCGGACCTGGCCCAGATCGGCATCAAGCTGGACATCCGGGTGATGGAATGGGCCGAAATGCTGCGCCGTGCCAAAGCCGGTGAAGCCGACCTGGTGTCTGCCGGCTGGGCCAGCGACAACGGTGACCCGGACAACTTCCTCGGCCCGTTGCTCAGCTGCGAGGCTGCAAAGAACGGTGAGAACTACGCCCGCTGGTGCAACAAGACGTTCCAGGATCTGATCACCCGCGCACGCACGATCACCAAGGATGAAGAGCGCGGATGGGTCTATGCCGAGGCCATGAGGGTGTACGATGACGACCAACCCTGGATCAACATGGCCCATCCCAAGATGTTCACCGCCATGCGTGACAACGTGGAGGGTTACGTGATCAACCCTCTGACCAACAACAACTTCGCCACCACCAAGGTGAAGTAACACAACAACAACGACCGCCGGCGACCCACACGGGAACCGGCGGCACCGCCTGACCGGCTTAATGAGGTACACCCGACGATGTTGAGTTTTATTGCCCGGCGCCTCGGCTTGCTGATTCCGACCTTCTTCGGCATCACCCTGCTGACCTTCGCGCTCATACGCCTGATCCCCGGCGACCCGGTGGAAGTGATGATGGGCGAACGCAGGGTCGACCCTGAAATGCACGCCCAGGCCATGGAGCGCCTGGGCCTGAACAAACCGCTGCCGGTGCAGTACGTGGATTACATCGGCAAGCTGGCCCAGGGCGACCTGGGCGAGTCCCTGCGCACGCGTGAGAGCGTGTGGAACGAATTTCTCACCCTGTTCCCCGCCACCCTCGAACTGGCCTTCGCCGCCTTGCTGTTCGCTGGCATCGTTGGCTTGTTGGCCGGGGTGATCGCCGCGCTCAAGCGCGGCTCGCTGTTCGACCACGGGGTCATGGGCGTCTCGCTGGCCGGCTACTCCATGCCGATTTTCTGGTGGGGCCTGATCCTGATCATGTTCTTCTCGGTGAGCCTTGGCTGGACGCCGGTCTCAGGGCGGATCGACCTGCTCTACGACATCGAGCCGAAAACCGGCTTCATGTTGATCGACACATTGCTCAGCGACGAGGAAGGCGCGTTCAAGGACGCCGTCATGCACCTGATCCTGCCGGCCATCGTGCTGGGCACCATCCCCCTGGCAGTGATCGCCCGCATGACCCGCTCTTCAATGCTCGAAGTCCTGCGCGAAGACTACATCCGCACCGCCCGCGCCAAGGGCCTGTCGCCCAGCCGCGTGGTGTTCATCCACGGCCTGCGCAACGCACTGATCCCGGTGCTGACGGTGTTCGGCCTGCAGGTCGGCACCTTGCTCGCCGGTGCCGTGCTTACCGAAACCATCTTCTCCTGGCCGGGCATCGGCAAGTGGCTGATCGAAGCCATCGGCGCCCGTGACTACCCCGTGGTCCAGAACGGCATCCTGCTCATCGCCTGCCTGGTGATCCTGGTCAACTTCGTCGTGGACATCCTCTACGGCCTGGCCAACCCACGCATCCGTCATCAGCGCTGAGGCCCAAGCCATGACTAGCCCTATTCCAAAATCCGTCACACCGGCCAGCCCAGTGGACCAGAGCCTGCTCTACCCTTCCCCGTACAAGGAATTCTGGCAGGCGTTCTCGCGCAACAAAGGCGCCGTGGCCGGCCTTGCCTTCATGTGCCTGATCGTGTTCTGCGCACTGTTCGCCCCCTGGATCGCGCCGCACAACCCGAGCGAACAATACCGCGACTTCCTGCTCACCCCGCCGGTGTGGCTCGAAGGCGGTACCTGGCAGTTCATCCTCGGCACCGACGAGCTCGGCCGGGACCTGCTTTCACGCCTGATCCAGGGCGCGCGGCTGTCGCTGCTGATCGGCCTGTCGTCAGTGGTGATGTCGCTGATCCCTGGCATCCTGCTGGGCCTGCTGGCCGGATTCTTCCCGCAGATCCTCGGCCCTTCGATCATGCGCCTGATGGATGTGATGCTGGCGCTGCCATCGCTGCTGCTGGCCGTGGCCATCGTCGCCATCCTCGGCCCTGGCCTGATCAACACCGTGATCGCCATCGCCATCGTCTCGCTGCCCTCCTACGTACGCCTGACCCGCGCGGCGGTGATGGGCGAGCTGAACCGTGACTACGTCACCGCCGCACGTCTGGCCGGAGCCGGCCTGCCGCGCCTGATGTTCGTCACCGTGCTGCCCAACTGCATGGCGCCGCTGATCGTACAGGCCACCTTGAGCTTCTCCTCGGCGATCCTCGACGCCGCCGCCCTGGGTTTCCTGGGTCTGGGCGTGCAGCCGCCGACGCCCGAATGGGGCACCATGCTGGCCTCGGCCCGCGACTACATCGAGCGCGCCTGGTGGGTGGTGAGCCTGCCGGGCCTGACGATCCTGCTCAGTGTGTTGGCAATCAACCTGATGGGCGACGGCCTGCGCGATGCGCTGGACCCGAAACTCAAGAACGCCGCCTGAGGAGAACGCCATGTCACTGTTGCAGATCAACAACCTGAACGTGCGCTTCGGCGACGCCAACGCCGTACCCGTGGTGGACGGCCTGGACCTTGCGGTGGACGCCGGCGAAATCCTCGCCATCGTCGGCGAGTCCGGCTCCGGCAAGTCGGTGACCATGATGGCCCTGATGGGCCTGATCGACGCCCCCGGGCGCATCACCGCCGACGTGCTCAATTTCGACGGCACCGACATGCTCAAGCTGAGCGGCCGGCAACGGCGCAAGGTCGTGGGCAAGGACATCGCCATGGTCTTCCAGGACCCGATGACCGCCCTGAATCCCAGCTACACCGTGGGCTACCAGATCGAGGAAGTCCTGCGCCAGCACTTGGGCCTGAAGGGCAAGGCCGCTCGACAGCGGGCCCTGGAGCTGCTCAAGAAAGTCGAGATCCCGGCTGCCGAAAGCCGTCTGGACGCCTATCCCCACCAGCTCTCCGGCGGCATGAGCCAACGTGTGGCGATCGCCATGGCAATTGCCGGCGAACCTAAGCTGCTGATTGCCGACGAACCGACCACGGCGCTGGATGTGACCATCCAGGCGCAGATCATGGAACTGCTGGTGAACCTGCAGAAAGAGCGCAACATGGCGCTCATTCTCATCACTCACGACCTGGCCGTGGTGGCCGAGACCGCAAAGCGCGTATGCGTGATGTATGCCGGCCAAGCCGTGGAAGTGGGCCAGGTGCCGGAGCTGTTCGACGTCCCCGCTCACCCCTACAGCGAGGCCTTGCTGGCTGCCATCCCCGAGCACAGCATCGGGGCCGAGCGCCTGGCCACGCTGCCAGGCATCGTGCCAGGGCGTTACGACCGGCCCAAGGGCTGTCTGTTGTCGCCGCGCTGCCCCTATGTGCAGGAAAACTGCCGCCAGCAGCGTCCGCCCCTCGATCCCCAGGCCCATAGCCTGGTGCGTTGCTTCTATCCGCTGAACCAGGAGGTGGCGTGATGACCGTCGTCCTATCCGCCCGTGAGCTGACCCGCCATTACGAAGTCTCCCGCGGCCTGTTCAAGGGCCATGCGCTGGTGCGCGCCCTCAATGGCGTGTCATTCGAACTGGAGGCCGGCAAGACCCTTGCCGTGGTCGGCGAGTCCGGCTGCGGCAAGTCCACCCTGGCCCGAGCCCTGACGCTGATCGAGGAGCCGTCCTCCGGCTCCCTGCAGATCGCCGGAACGGAGGTCAAAGGCGCCAGCAAGGCTGAGCGCAAGCAACTGCGCCGCGACGTGCAGATGGTCTTCCAGAGCCCTTACGCCTCGCTCAACCCGCGGCAGAAGATCGGTGACCAACTCGCAGAACCCCTGCTGATCAACACCTCGCTGAGCAAGACCGAACGCCGCGAGAAAGTGCAGAAGATGATGGAGCAGGTCGGCCTGCGTCCGGAGCACTACCAGCGCTATCCGCACATGTTCTCCGGTGGCCAGCGCCAGCGCATCGCCCTGGCCCGGGCGATGATGCTGCAGCCGAAAGTACTGGTGGCCGACGAGCCGACGTCGGCCCTCGACGTGTCGATCCAGGCACAGGTGCTGAACCTGTTCATGGACCTGCAGAAGGAGTTCAACACCGCCTACGTGTTCATCTCCCACAACTTGGCGGTAGTGCGACACGTGGCCGACCAGGTGCTGGTGATGTACCTGGGACGACCGGCGGAGATGGGACCGAAGGAGGATATCTACGAGAAGCCCCTGCACCCTTATACCCAGGCGCTGCTGTCGGCGACTCCGGCGATTCACCCCGATCCACTCAAGCCGAAGATCCGTATCGCCGGTGAGCTGCCCAACCCACTCAATCCACCGGACGGCTGTGCGTTCCACAAGCGCTGCCCGTATGCCACCGAGCGCTGCGCCAAAGAAATACCAGCGTTGAGACAAGTGGGTACGCGGCAGGTGGCCTGCCACTACGCCGAGCAGTTTCTCTAGATCGGTCTAGACCTGTTCGCGGGTAAACCCGCTTCCACCAGGATCATCGCTCCCCCTGTGGAAGCGGGTTAGCCGTGAACAGGCCGCACAGTGGCCCTGTGCCTCAATGCATGAAGAACCAGATCAAAATGATCACCGGAATCGGCACCCCAATCATCCAAAGCAGTATCGAGCGCATGGCCTTTCTCCCGTTCGTTGGTGAAAAGACAGCTGCAGTGCCCATGCCAGCCTCACTGAAAAATCACCCTCAGCGTAATCAACGGTTTAGCCGACAAGCCGCTTGGCAACACCGTGCAATATGCCGGATCCGCAGCCTTGCGCCAGGGTGTTCTGCAATGCACTATCAGTGTCCATGACCGCCACTACCCTCCCCGACGGCCCCGAGCAAACCCCGCTCACCGCCGACACCGTGTTGCGCTACCACCTGTGCTGGAAGCACCGCGACCTCGACGGCGTCATGGCGCTGTACCACCCCGACATCCAATACCACGACTTCTTTCAGAACCGCGTGCTCGGCATCGATGAGCTGCGCGATTACGTTCGCGCCTCGCTGCCCCACCAGGTCGGCGAAGACATCGTACACAGCGACCGCATCCGCGTGGACGGCTGCACGGCATTCATCCAGTACGAAGTCACGGTCCAGGGTGGTGACGGATTGGTGGCGTTCCAGGCCAGCGAGGCGATCACCGTCAAGGATGGGCTGATCTGGCGTATCAACGAATACGCCACCTTGGTGCGTCGTGATGCCCAAGGCGCCCGCCGCGCCAACCCGCGTTCGGCCACCAGCCGCCTGGGCCTTTCACCGCGCCAGCTCTCCACCATGGCCCAGGACCTGGAGCACTACTTTCAGCGACAGCGCCCCTACCTTGACCCGGAGCTGGACCTGCAACAGGTCGCCGACCACAGCGGCTACAGCCGTAATCAGATTTCCTACCTGCTTAACCAGGTGCTCGGCCAAAGCTTCTACCGTTACGTCAACCAGGCCCGCCTGCAACATCTGTTGGCCAGCCTCGACGCCCAGCACGCGACAACCCCGGTCGACGATCTGGCCTTTGCCGCGGGTTTCAATTCGCTGTCGGCGTTCTACAAGTGCTTCCGCGAGCACACCGGTTTGTCGCCCAAGGCCTATGTGAAGCAGATTTCCCTGCGTGCACGCACGTAAGACAACCCTCCCCACACGCCACTAGGATCGCCCGCAGACCTTTACGGATGTGGAGCCGAACCCGATGCAAGCCTGGCGTACGATCAGCCTTTGGATGGACCAGCTCGAGGAGCCACTCTGCGCCCGCCCGGCCCTGGACCAGGACCTGGAGGTGGATGTATGCATCATCGGCGCCGGCTACACAGGCCTATGGACCGCCTATTACCTCAAGCGCCAGGCGCCACAACTGAACGTCGCGGTGATCGACGCCAATATCGCAGGTTACGGCGCCTCGGGCCGCAATGGCGGCTGGCTGATGGGCAACCTGCTGGGCGAGGACCGGATGCTCGCCACCCTCTCGCCCCAGCAACGCCGCGCCAGCACCGATTTGCTGCATGACATCCCCAACGAGGTCCACAGCGTCCTGCAACGCGAAGGCATCGACTGCGACTACCGCAAAGGCGGCGTGCTCTATTGCGCCGCCCGTTACCCGGAGCAGGAACGCAGTCTGCGTGCCTACCTGGATGACCTCTATCGCCAAGGCATGAATGAAGACGACTACCGCTGGCTGGGGCCTGAGGCGTTGAATGGCCAACTGCGGGTGAGCAATGCCTATGGCGCGATCTTCAGCCCGCATGTCGCTACCCTCCAGCCGGCCAAACTCATGCGCGGCCTGGCCCGTGCGGTCGAACGCCTGGGCGTACCGATCTACGAGAACACCCCGGCCATCGACTGGCGAACCGGCGAGGTACGTACGCCCCAGGCGACGATCCGCAGCCAGTGGATCGTGCCAGCCGTGGAAGGCTACGCCGCCAGTCTGCCGCCGCTGGGACGTCATCAGTTGCCCGTGCAGAGCCTGCTGGTGGCCACCGAACCCCTGCCTGAATCGACCTGGGCACAGATCGGCCTGGATCAGGGCCAGGCCTTCAGCGAGGGCAGCCGCCAAGTCACCTATGGCCAACGCACCGCCGACAACCGCCTGGTGTTCGGTGCCCGTGGCGGCTACCGCTTCGGCGGCCGGCTGCGGGAAGACTTCAGCCTTACCGACAGCGAGATCGCCCTGCGCCGCTACCTGTTCGGCGACCTGTTCCCACAGCTCAAGGACGTGCGCATCACCCATTCCTGGGGCGGCAACCTGGGCATGGCCCGGCGCTTCCACCCGCACATGCTGTGCGATCGCCAGCGCAGCATTGCGTTGTCGGGCGGCTATGGCGGCGAAGGCGTCGGCGCCACCAACCTGGGCGGACGCACCCTGGCCGCGCTGATACTCGGCCAGCACAACGCCCTGACCGCGCAGCCTTGGGTGTACGACAACCGCCCGCTGTCGAGCCTGGCCAGCTGGCCGCCCGAGCCCTGCCGCTGGCTGGGCTACAACGCGATCATCCGAAGCTTCGTGCACGAGGACCAGACCCTCGCCCAGCCCGGCAGCGCTCCTTGGCGAAGGCGCCTGGCCAGCACGCTTGCCGACTTCATGGAAGGCTTCATGCGCTGATTCAACCCAAACCAACACACAGGATCCAAGGTCATGAGCATCACCCAGTTCAAGCACACGGGCAGCGTCACCCTGGAAAGCACCAGTCCTGTCGCCGTCCCTCTCGGCGAGCCGGTTGCGGTCACCTCCGTGACCTGCGTCGAGCGTAACGACGGCGTCGAAACCGGCATCTGGGAGTGCACCCCGGGGCGCTGGCGGCGGCAGATCGTGCAGCAGGAGTTCTGCCATTTCATCAAGGGCCGCTGCACCTTCACCCCCGACGGTGGCGAGCCCTTGCTCATCGAAGCCGGCGACGCCCTGATGCTGCCGGCCAACAGCACCGGCACCTGGGATATCCAGGAAACAGTGCGCAAGACCTACGTTCTGATTTTCTGATCCGACGATCGCCTGCCGCCCTTCGATAACAACAAGCACAGCAAGGTATACCGGACATGCGCACCCTCCTGCTCGCCCCTCTGATGCTCGCCACCTGCGTGGCCAACGCCGCCGACTCGGTGAAGATCTACAACTGGTCCAGCTACATCGCCCCCGACACCCTCAAGCAATTCCAGCAGGCCACCGGCATCCAGCCGACCTATGACGTGTTCGACAGCAACGAGACCCTCGACGGCAAGCTGATGACGGGCAACTCCGGCTACGACGTGGTGTTCCCCTCCAACCACTTCATGGCCCGGCAGATCCAGGGCAAAGCCCTCAAGCCGCTGGACAAGAGCCAGTTGCCCAACTGGCATAACCTCAACCCGGTGCTGCTCAAGGCGCTGGAGGTGAACGACCCGGGCAATCGCTATGGCTTCCCCTACCTCTGGGGCAGCACGGGCATTGGCTACAACATCGACAAGGTCAAGGCGGTACTGGGCGACAATGCGCCGGTGGATTCCTGGGACCTGATCTTCAAGCCCGAGAACATTTCCAAACTCAAAAGCTGCGGCGTTGCCGTGCTGGACAACGGCCCGGAGCTGCTACCGATCGCCCTGCACTACCTGGGCCTGCCGCACCACAGCCAGAACCCGGCCGATTACGACAAAGCCAAGGCGCTGTTGATGCAGGTGCGGCCGTACATCAGCTACTTCCACTCATCCAAGTACACCGGCGACCTGGCCAACGGCGATGTCTGCGTGGTGGTAGGTTTCTCGGGGGATGTGCTGCAGGCGAAGAACCGCGCCGAAGAGGCGAACAATGGGGTGAAGGTGGGCTACTCGATACCCAAGGAAGGGGCGCCGCTGTGGTTCGACATGGTCGCCATGCCCGCCGACGCACCGGACGAAAAAGCCGGCTACGCCTACATGAACTACCTGTTGCAGCCAGAGGTGATGGCCAATATCAGCGACTCTGTGCAGTACGCCAACGGCAACTTGAAGGCAGACAGCCTGGTGGACCCGAAACTCAAGGCCAACAGCATGATCTACCCGAGTGACGAGGTACTGGGCAAGCTGTATGCCCTGGAGGCGATGCCGGCGAAGATCGACCGCATCCGTACACGGATCTGGACCAGTATCAAAGCAGGCAACTGACAGTCGTCAGCGGCAAGCGGCAAGCGGCAAGAGGAACGGAGCCCGTTCAGGCTCGCGCCGCTTGAAGCTTGCTGCTGGTAGCTTGCCGCTGCTCTTTAGTGATGCTCGCGAGTGGCGCGGAACTTGATGTCCGGCCAGCGCTCTTCCATCAACGATAGGTTCACCCGGGTCGGCGCCAGGTAGGTCAGGTGACCGCCACCGTCGATGGCCAGGTTCTCCATGGCCTTGTTCTGGAATTCCTCGAGCTTCTTCTTGTCGTCGCAGCTGATCCAGCGCGCCGACCAGACGGTGATGGGCTCGTAGGCACATTCGACCTTGTACTCTTCCTTCAGGCGGCTGGCGACCACATCGAACTGCAGCACACCCACGGCGCCGAGGATGATGTCGTTGCTGCGCTCGGGGAAGAACACCTGGGTCGCGCCTTCTTCGGCCAGCTGTTGCAGGCCCTGGCGCAGTTGCTTGGACTTGAGCGGGTCCTTCAGGCGCACGCGGCGGAACAGTTCCGGGGCGAAGTGCGGAATACCCGTGAAGCCCAGCGCCTCGCCTTCGGTGAACGTGTCGCCGATCTGGATGGTGCCATGGTTGTGCAGGCCGATGATGTCGCCGGCATAGGCTTCCTCGAGCTGTTCACGCTCGGAGGAGAAGAACGTCAGCGCATCGCCGATGCGCAGGTCCTTGCCCAGGCGCACGTGGCGCATCTTCATGCCTTTTTCGTACTTGCCCGAACAGATCCGCATGAAGGCGATGCGGTCGCGGTGTTTCGGGTCCATGTTCGCCTGGATCTTGAACACGAAGCCGGTGAACTTCTCTTCCACAGGCTCGACGGTACGCTCGTGCGCCACGCGGCCCAGCGGACGCGGTGCCCAATCGACAACTGCATCGAGCACATGGTCGACACCGAAGTTGCCAAGGGCGGTACCGAAGAACACCGGGGTCAGCTGACCGTTGATGAACTCGTCCTGGTTGAACTCATGGCAGGCGCCCTGGACCAGTTCCAGCTGCTCGACGAACGAATCGTACTGGTCGCCCAGGTGCGCACGGGCCTCGTCGGAGTCCAGCTTCTGGATGATCTTGGCTTCGGTGCGCTCATGACCATGACCCGGGGTATAGACCACGATGTAGTCGCCGGTGAGGTGGTACACACCCTTGAAGTCGCGGTAGCAACCGATCGGCCAGGTAATCGGCGCAGCCTTGATCTTCAGGACCGCCTCGATCTCGTCGAGCAGTTCGATCGGGTCGCGGATGTCACGGTCGAGTTTGTTGATGAAGCTGACGATCGGCGTGTCGCGCAGGCGGCAGACATCCATCAGGGCGATGGTCCGCGGCTCTACACCTTTACCGCCGTCGAGCACCATCAGCGCCGAGTCGACCGCGGTCAGGGTGCGGTAGGTATCTTCGGAGAAGTCCTCGTGGCCGGGGGTGTCGAGCAGGTTGATCATGTGCTCGCGGTAGGGGAACTGCATCACCGAGGTGGTGATGGAGATGCCGCGCTGCTTCTCCATTTCCATCCAGTCGGAGGTGGCGTGGCGGTCGGACTTGCGCGACTTCACGGTACCGGCGACGGCAATGGCCTTGCCCATCAGCAGGAGCTTCTCGGTGATGGTGGTCTTACCGGCGTCGGGGTGGGAAATGATGGCGAAAGTGCGGCGCTTCGCGACTTCGGCGGCCTGGTTGGTCATGGGAAATCGCCTGACTTGGGATCAAAAAGGGGGCAACATCATACCTGAAGTCGGAGCAGGGCCAAAACCCGCCTGAGGCCATTGGGCATCAGCTTTGAATCTTGCGAGTCGCCGGTGTCGCAGAGAGCCTTCAAGCGTGACCGGTGCATGCCCAGCCATATGCGGTTCAAGCTCAAGTGTTCCGCCGAGAGCCTCGACTCAAGCGAATAACAAGAAAATTGCCCAGCCAAGTCGCCGTACGGCAAACCGCCGAATAGCAGGTACTTCAACGCCTCCACGTGCTATCCACGCTTTTTTATCGCGTGATTTTTCTGAAGAGCCAGTGATTAACACTGGCCAAACGCCTCTTCAGATGGGAACCTTTAACGCCTCGGAGACGTCCACTCCCCTGCAACCCGCCTCGGTTCAGGGCGTGTTTCATCTGCATTTCGGGCCCGACGGGGTTCGGCTCATGGCGTGACCGCCTGTCTTCAGTGCGTCACGCTGCTACTCGCGACCACACTGCCTGGCGCCAGGTATGGCGCCCGCCACGGGAGTGTGTTCGCCGACTGAAAAGGAGTCCGCCTGTGGCTGAACGCTATGGCAAAGGGCTGTTGGGATGGGCCGCCGTGCTCGTCATCCTGGCCCTGCTGGTCCACTGGATCGGCATCGATACCTTCGCGCGTTATCGCGAAGACCTTTGGTTCTATCTGCAAGCGCACCTGGTGCTGGTGCTGGCTTCGATGGCGGCGGCGTTAGCCGTGGGTATCCCCGCCGGCATTGCCTTGAGTCGACCGCACAGGGTCGACAAGGCCGAGCGCTTCATGCAGCTGTTCAACGTTGGCAACACCATCCCTCCCCTGGCCGTCCTGGCCATTGCCCTGAGTGTCCTGGGCATCGGCGCAGGCCCTGCGATCTTCGCCCTGTTCCTCGCCTCCCTCCTGCCCATCGTGCGCAACACCTACGAAGGCCTGAAGAACGTCCCCGCCTCACTCAAGGAAGCGGCCACCGGCATCGGCATGACCGCGCGCCAGCAACTTTGGCAGGTAGAGCTGCCCAACGCTGTGCCGATCATCGTCGGCGGTGTGCGCGTGGCCCTGGCGCTGAACGTGGGCACGGCCCCCCTGGCCTTCCTGATCGGCGCCAACAGCCTGGGCAGCCTGATCTTCCCCGGCATCGCCCTGAACAACCAGCCGCAACTGTTGCTGGGCGCAGCCTGCACGGCCTTGCTGGCACTGGCGCTCGATGCCTTGGTGAGCCTTTCCAGCAAGCGCTGGCTGGAACGCGGCCTGTCCCAATAAAAAGAGGGAACCAATGAACAAGAAAATCGCCTTGCTCCTGGGCGCGGCCATGCTATTCGCAGGGCTCTCCCAGGCCGCGGAAAAACCGCTGATTCGCATCGGCGCGCGGGTCTTCACCGAACAGACCGTGCTCGCTGAAATCACCGCCCAATACCTGCGCGCCAACGGCTACACCGTGCGCGTCACCGAAGGCCTGGGCAGCAATATTGCACGCCAGGCCCAGGAAACCGGCCAACTCGACCTGATGTGGGAATACACCGGGGTTTCGCTGGTCTCCTACAACCACATCGACGAACGCATGCCCAGCGCCGAGGCCACCTACGCCAGGGTCAAGGCACTGGACGCCGAGAAGGGCCTGGTCTGGCTAACCCCGTCGAAATTCAGCAACACCTATGCCCTGGGCCTGCCCCAAGCCGTGGCCAAGGCTTACCCGCAGCTCAACACCATCAGTCAGTTGCAGCGGGTGCTGCGCGACGAGCATGAGCGCAACCACCTGGTGGCACTGGACACTGAGTTCGCCAACCGGCCGGACGGCCTGGTGGGGCTGCGCGAGTTGTATGACCTGCCGCTCGACCGGCGCAACATTCGGCAGATGGACGGCGGCTTGGTCTATACCGCGATGCGCAATAACCAAGTCTTCGCCGGCCTGGTGTACACCACCGACGGGCGCCTGAACGCGTTCAACCTCAAGCTGCTCGAAGACGATAAACACTACTTCCCCGACTACACCGCCGCCCCGGTGGTGCGCCAACAGACGCTCGACGCCAACCCGCGCCTGGCCGACCTGCTCAAGCCTCTGGCCGAGCTGCTCGACGACCAGACCATGCGTGCACTCAACGCCAAGGTCGATGTCGAGCACCAGAGCCCGGCGACCGTGGCCGCGGCATTTCTGCGCGAGCACCCGATCAGCGAGGTACAGCCATGAACCTGCTCGATACGTTCACGCATCTGGACTGGTTCCAAGTGCTGCACTTGACCGGCCAGCACATCACCCTGGTGGGCGTGGCCGTGGGCCTGGCGATCTTGGTCGGGGTGCCCTTGGGGGTCTTGATGACCCGCTTCCCATCCTTGGCTGGCCCCCTGCAGGCCAGCGCCACGGTGCTGCTGACCGTCCCTTCGATCGCCCTGTTCGGCCTGCTGCTGCCGTTCTACTCCAAGTTCGGCCAGGGCCTGGGGCCATTGCCCGCGATCACGGCGGTATTCCTTTATTCGCTGCTGCCGATCATGCGTAACACCTATCTGGCCCTGACCAATGTCGAACCTGGCATCCGTGAAGCGGCGCGCGGCATCGGCATGACCTTCGGCCAGCGCCTGCGCATGGTCGAGTTGCCCATCGCGGTGCCGGTGATTCTCGCCGGCGTGCGCACCGCCGTGGTGATGAACATCGGCGTGATGACCATCGCCGCCACCATCGGCGCCGGCGGCCTGGGTGTACTCATCCTCACCTCCATCAGCCGCAGCGACATGTCCATGCTGCTGGTCGGCGCCGTGCTGGTCAGCCTGCTGGCGATCATCGCCGACCTGCTTCTGCAAACCCTGCAACGTGCCCTGACTCCGGAAGGACTGCGCCCATGATCGAACTGAAGAACCTCAGCAAGACCTTCAACGTCAACGGCAAGGACGTCAAAGCCGTCGACGCGGTCAGCCTCACCGTCAACGAAGGCGAAATCTGCGTGTTTCTCGGCCCCTCGGGCTGCGGCAAGAGCACAACCCTGAAAATGATCAACCGCCTGATCACACCGACCAGCGGCCAGGTATTGATCAACGGCGAGGACACCAGCGCCCTAGACGAGGTGACCCTGCGCCGCCACATTGGCTACGTGATCCAGCAGATCGGCCTGTTCCCGAACATGACCATCGAGGAAAACATCACAGTCGTCCCGCGCTTGCTGGGCTGGGACAAGCAAAGATGTCACGAGCGCGCCCGCGAGCTGATGCACATGATCAAGCTCGAGCCCAAGCAGTACCTGCAGCGCTACCCGCGTGAACTTTCGGGCGGCCAGCAACAGCGGATCGGCGTGATCCGTGCCTTGGCCGCCGAGGCACCGGTGTTGCTGATGGATGAGCCTTTCGGCGCGGTCGACCCGATCAATCGCGAGATGATCCAGAACGAGTTCTTCGAGATGCAACGGGCGCTGAACAAGACCGTGATCATGGTCAGCCATGACATCGACGAGGCGATCAAGCTGGGCGACAAGATCGCCATCTTCCGCGCCGGCAAACTGCTGCAGCTCGACCACCCGGACACCTTGCTGGCCCATCCGGTGGATGACTTCGTGAGCAATTTCGTCGGCCAGGACAGCACCTTGAAGCGCCTGTTGCTGGTCCGTGCCGAGGATGCCGCAGACAACGCCCCGTCCCTGAGCCCCGAGACGCCCGTGAGCGATGCCCTGGAGCTGATGGACGAGCATGACCGCCGCTACGTGGTGGTCACCGATGCGCAGAACCGGGCGTTGGGATACGTGCGCAGGCGCGACCTGCATCGCCAGCAAGGGAGCTGTGGCGATTTCCTGCGCCCGTTCAACGCCACCGCAGCCCACGACGAACACCTGCGCATCCTCCTGTCGCGGATGTATGAGTTCAATCGTGCCTGGTTGCCGGTGCTCGATGCCGAGCAGGTGTTCCTAGGCGAGGTGACCCAGGAGTCCATTGCGGCCTACCTGAGTTCGGGGCGTTCGCGTGGGGGCAAGACCAGTATCGTTTCGCCGGCAGAGGCGGTTGTCGCCCTCTAATAGGCGTGTCGGTTGTGCCGACCGCTTCGCGGGTAAACCCGCTCCTACAGCCAATAGCGTTGTATTTGCAGGAGCGGATTTACCTGCGAATCAGGCACCACTGGTGTCAGAACCCTACACTGGCCTGCACATAGAAGGTGCGCGGTTCCCCCACATAGAGCCCGGCGTTGTTGTCGCTGGAGCGGGTGTAGTACTGCTTGTCGAAGAGGTTCTTCACGCCCGCCGCCAGCTTCAGGTTCGATAGCTGCGGTCCGAAGTCATACCCACCACGGGCATGCCAGGTGACATAACCCGGAATATCGCCGAACCGTCCATCGGCACTCGGCTCGGTGATGTAGTTGCCGTTGAACTGGCCATTGGTGATCCCCGTGCCTGGCGAGCGCTGCTTGGACTGGGCATAAGCATCCAGATTCCAGGTCCAGCGGTTCATCTCGTAGCGCAGCCCCGCCGTGGCCACCTGGCGGGAGTAGAACGGCAGGTCACGACCTTTGAAGCCAGGGATCTCGCCTTCATAGGTGGCGCGGGTATAGGTGTAGCCTGCATTGGCCGTCAGCCCTTGCAGGCGTGCATCCAACCCGGACAGGTCATAACGCACGGCAGCTTCGATGCCCTGGTGCTTGGTCGCCCCCAGGTTGGTCCAGCCGACCTCGTTGCTGATGTATTGCAGCTCGTCGTCGAAGTCGATGTAGAACGCGGTCAGCTCGCCCGCGAAATGGCCATCGTCATAACGCGTGCCGATCTCGTAGGTCTTGGCCTTTTCCGGCTCCAGGCCATTGGCGGTGCTGTCGCCTTTACCACCTTGCCCAAGCTGGAAGTACTGCAGGCTGCCGAAAGAGGTCTCGTAGTTGGCGAACAGCTTCCAGGCATCGGACAGGTGATACATCACGCTCAATGCTGGCAGGGGTTCGTTGCTGGTGACACTGCGGTTTTTCTCAGGGACGCGCTGGTAGTCTCCATCCAGCACCGGGCGGTCGCGCCAGTCGGTATTGATGTGCTCGAAGCGGATGCCGGGGGTGATGGTCCAGTTGCCGACGTCGATCTTGTCGTCGATGTAGTAGGCACTGGCTTCGGTGCCCCCGCTGCGGTCCTGGATGACATGGCCGTCGGAACCCGGGACCGGCGTCGGCACGTTGTCGATCAGCGCCAGCTGCGAAGACTGCTCGCGCATGGCTTCCTTCAGGTAGCGATAGCCGACGCTGACTTCCTGGGTGGTAGGGCCGGCGAAGAAGATCCGCGACAGGCGCGGCTCGATGGCGAAGGTATGGTAATTGCGCGGGTACGACGACAGGGTCTTCATGGTGCGGTCGGCGATGGAGCTGCCGCGGAAGCTGTCGGTGTAATAGGTCAGCACTTCGAACTGGGTGGCCTCGTCGAGCTGACGCTGCCACTTGAACGACACGTCCTTGCGACGGCCGGCGAAGTAGTCGTAGTCGCGCACCGACTGGAAGGGGTCTTGGTCGAACTGCGCCTGGGTCAGGCCACCGGGCATGTCGGCCCGACCATCGTAGTAATGGAAGTTGAGCCAGAACTCGTCGCTGTCGGTGGGCGCCCAGTGGGTCTTGAGGATGACGTCGTCGATGTCATTGCCATTGTTGCTGCTGCGGTAACCGTTGCCGTTCACGCCGGTATAGAGCAATGCCACACCCATGCCGTTATCGGCAGTGCCGCCGACAAATGCCGACTCGGTGTGTTTCCAGCCGCCATGGCGAGAGGTTTCCAGCGTTGTGGACAACTCACCCGAAGCTTTCTCCGGGATGGCACGGGTCACGAAGTTGATCACCCCGCCGACGTTCTGCGGGCCATAGCGCACGGAGCCTGCGCCGCGAACCACATCGATGCTGTCGAGGTTGCCCGAGGAAATTGGCGCCATGGACAGCTGTGGCTGGCCATAGGGCGCGAACGCGGCGGGGATACCGTCGATCAACACCGTCGAGCGCGGCGACAGGCGTGATGTCAGTCCGCGCACACCCACGTTGAGCGACAGGTCGCTGCCACCGGTGCCATTGGAATCCTGGACCTGCACACCGGGGATGCCGCGCAGCACGTCGCGTACGTTCATCGCGCCCTTTTCCACCATGGCCTCACGACGCACCACGGTGCGCGCGCCGGGATGGTTCTGTACCACGCTCTGCTGGGCATCCCCCAGCCAGTCGCCGACCACTTTGACGTCGGTGGGCGCCAGCTCAAGGCTGCCGGTGGTCAACACGCCTGCGCTCTCGGCCGGCTTGACCACCACGGTGCCCTGGGACAGCTCATAGGTCAGCCCACTGCCTTGCAATAATTGTTGCAGCGCCTGCTCCGGCGCAAGATTTCCCGAGACCGCCGGGGCCTGCTTGCCCGCCACCAGTTCAGGGCTGAAGAACAATTGCAGGTTGGTCTGTTGCCCCAACTGGCTCAAGGCCGAAGCCAGGGGCTGAGCCTGGATTTGGATCGTCGCCGGCGTTTGTTCGGCGTAGGCATTGGCCGTGGCGGCACTGATCGCCAGGGCCAGCGCGAGGGAAGGCAAACGCAGGAAAGGCTTGTTGTTATTCACGTCGTCGAAGAATCCTGAAAGTCCGGATGAACGCCAACCACACGCAAATGGAAATGCTTGGCAGTTGCAGCTGGCGAGGAAGACGAACGAGTGAAAAAAAACCTGAATTTATTTCGCGATAATTTCGCTGGAGCCGTCGCCGTGGGTCTTGATGGCCACCGGCAAAATGCTCGGCAGGGCCCGAAGCAGCGCGTCGGTGTCATCGACACTGAAGGTGCTGGACAGGCGCAGGCCCGCCGCCTTGCCAGGGGCGACGCGCAGTGGCTGGCTGCGGTAACGGGAGACTTCCGCCACCACCTCGGCCAAGGTGGCGTTATCGAACACCAGCTTGCCGTGACGCCAGGCCGTCACGACAGCCGCATCCACAGGGTACGGCGCCACGACCTGCCCTTGCGGATCGATATGCGCGCCCAGGCCCGCGGTGAGCTGCGCCGATGGACCCGAAGCCCCTTCCACCTTGACGGAGCCCTGTTCCACGGCCACCCGGGTGTGCCCGCGGTCCAGGCGCACATCGAAACGGGTCCCGGTTACGGTGACGCGTCCCTGAGCGGTGTCGACCACGAAAGGCCGTGCGCTGTCGTGGGCGACGCTGAACATCACTTCACCCGCTTCGAGCACGACCTGTCGCTGCCCGGCGCTGTACCTCACGCCCAGGCGAGTCGCGCCATTGAGTTGCAGCTGCGAGCCGTCCGGCAGCTCGATATCACGGCGCTCGCCCAAGGCGGTCTGCAGGTCTTCGCTATGGTTTTCGCGGGTGTATTGCCAGCCACGCCAGCCCAATCCAAGGGCGGCGGCGCCCACTCCCGCCGCCAGGGCCTGCTGCAGGAAACGCCGACGGGGCAGATGCCGCACAGGCTCAGGAACGCACAGCGCCTCCAGGCGCTGGGGCGGGATGTGGTCGGCGGCCTGCCACAACCGCTCGAGCAGGCCGTACTCCTGGCGGTGGCGAGGATCGGCCTTAAGCCACTGATGCAAGCGCGCCTGCAGCTGGGTATCTCCCGGCGCATCCTGGATACGCGCGAACCATTCGGCGGCCTGCTCACGCACGTCTTCGGCGCCGGGCTGTTTCATGCAAAGGGTCTCCTGACTCATCGGGTGGACACATCCAGGTGCTCACGCAGATGCCGGAGCGTGCGGATCATATACTTTTCGACCATGTTCTTGCTCAGGCCCATGCGCTCGGCAATCTCCGCCTGGGTCAGCCCCTCGAGCTTCTGCCAGACGAACACCTGCCGGCAATTGACCGGCAGCTCGGCCAGGGCGCGCTCGACGCTGTCGGCCAGTTCCAGGGCATGTACATAGGCTTCCGGATCACCATTGCCTGCGGCGCCTTCATCGAACATCTCCTCTTCCAAGGCCTGGCGCCGGTCCTCACGGCGGTAACCGTCGACGGCAATGTTGCGGGCCGTCTGGTGCAGGTAGGCGCGCGGCTGCTCGATGACCTCTCGCGGGTTTTCCAGCACCCGCACGAAAGCGTCATGGGCGAGGTCCTCGGCCTGTGGACGGTTGCGCAGCTTGCGCGTCCAGGTGCCGATCAGCTCGTGATAGTGATCGAGGAAGCCTTTGTGTCCAGACATGGTCGAGGCCATCTAGGGGCAGGTACAAGGTCGCGAATAGTAATGCTTCTCATAAACGACGGCAAATCAACGATGACCCAGCCCGACCTAGAGATCGGTAACAAAAAATTTATAGGAATTTCGGTCGATCTGACGCGCCCCTCAAGTGGCCATAAATATGAACACTTTGGCGCCATCGATCTGTTGCCTTTGCTCGGTCTCGCGTCGCCAAGAGAACACCATGGCGTCTTTTTCGGGGGCTCGCCTCTGAAGGGGGCGGCGCGGTCCATTCCACAATTCTTTACGCTTGGGAACATCAGCCGTTCACACAGGTCGGTTATTCCAGTGGCAGGTGGCCAAAACGCGACGAACGTGCCGGGATTGCCTGTTGATTCTGCATTCCTCACGCCCTAAAGTGCGCGCCGAACGTCCATGCTGGAAACGATCCATCCGGCTCAAGTACTGACGACGAGACAGCAAGGTCACCCGCCGCTCCGCTTCACGGGCACGGTTGACCTTTTTGCTTTCGGCGACATGCCTTGGGAAGTAGGCGAACCAAAGTGGGGATACGGAGGACGTTCAGTTTGCACCACTTAATTTTTCAGTTTGCCCATGGAGTCCCTCAGCATGTCGATCCAGGTCGAAGACTATTTCGCGCGTGACACCTTCCAGAAGATGAAGGCGTTCGCCGACAAGCAGGAAACCCCGTTCGTACTCATCGACACCCAGATGATCAGCCAGGCCTATGACGACCTGCGCGCAGGCTTCGAATTCGCCAAGGTCTACTACGCGGTCAAGGCCAACCCGGCAGTCGAGATCATCGACCTGCTCAAGGAAAAAGGCTCGAGCTTCGATATCGCCTCGATCTACGAGCTGGACAAAGTGCTGGGCCGTGGTGTCACCGCCGACCGCATCAGCTACGGCAACACCATCAAGAAGTCCAAGGACATCCGCTACTTCTACGAGAAGGGCGTGCGCCTGTACGCCACCGACTCCGAGGCGGACCTGCGCAACATCGCCAAGGCCGCACCGGGTTCGAAAGTCTACGTGCGCATCCTCACCGAAGGCTCCACCACTGCCGACTGGCCGCTGTCGCGCAAGTTCGGCTGCCAGACCGACATGGCCATGGACCTGCTGATCCTGGCCCGTGACCTGGGCCTGGTGCCTTACGGCATCTCCTTCCATGTCGGCTCCCAGCAGCGCGACATCAGCGTCTGGGACGCGGCCATCGCCAAGGTCAAGGTGATCTTCGAGCGCCTGAAGGAAGAAGACGGCATCGAGCTCAAGCTGATCAACATGGGCGGTGGTTTCCCGGCCAACTACATCACCCGTACCAACAGCCTCGAAACCTACGCCGAGGAAATCATCCGCTTCCTCAAAGAAGACTTCGGTGACGACCTGCCGGAAATCATCCTCGAGCCAGGTCGCTCGCTGATCGCCAACGCCGGCATCCTGGTCAGCGAAGTGGTGCTGGTGGCACGCAAGTCGCGCACCGCTGTCGAACGCTGGATCTACACCGACGTGGGCAAATTCTCCGGCCTGATCGAAACCATGGACGAGTCGATCAAGTTCCCGATCTGGACCGAGAAGAAAGGCGAGACCGAAGAAGTGGTCATCGCCGGCCCCACCTGCGACAGCGCCGACATCATGTACGAGCACTACAAGTACGGCCTGCCACTGAACCTGGCCATCGGTGACCGCCTCTACTGGCTGTCCACCGGCGCCTACACCACCAGCTACAGCGCGGTGGAGTTCAACGGCTTCCCGCCGCTGAAGGCCTACTACCTGTAATGCAAGACGGGGCCGCGAGGCCCCGTTTTCATGTGCGCCTTCTTCGTGGGTAAACCCGCCCCATCAAGTCCATTACGGGCCTGGTGGAGCGGATTTACGCGAAGGACTGTAAAGACAGACGCCTTCAAGGCTTACGCCTTTGCAGCTCTTGGGCATACCGCGCGGCAAACGCCATCAGCATCGGCCCCGCGTGCTGCAAGGTCACCAAGGCACTGCGCAGAAAATTCAGGTTCCCCTCGACCCGCGCCCGCTCCAACCAAGGCTGGGCCTCGGCCAACTGCCCACGTTCGACCAGTACCATCGCCAGGCTGAACATGCCGCGAAAATCACCCGCCTCAGCCGAACGGCGATACCAGCGCACCGCGCGCACCGGACTGGCAGCGGTGGCGATCCCCTGCTCCAGGTAACGGCCATACAGGTTCATCGACTTGGCATGGCCCAAGTGCGCCGCCTTTTCATAACAGCTCAACGCCAGAGCCTGGTCCACAGCGACGCCTCTCCCGGTAGCCAGCAGGTTGGCATAGTTGTACAGCCCCCAGTCCAGACCGGCGTCAGCCGCCTGGCGATAGTGAGCAGCGGCCATCCGCAGGTCGCTTTCCCCGCCCCAGCCATGCTCCAGGCATCGTCCCAGCATGTTGTGCCCCATGGCGCTTGCGCCTTGGGCCGCTATAGCAAACCACTGCCGCGCCAGCGCCCGGTCCTGCTCGATGCCGCGGCCATCCAGCAGAATCTGCCCGAGCATCAACTGCGCCTCGACAACCCCCCGTTGCGCCGCGGCCAGGATGGCTTGGGCCGCCTTGCCAGGGCTTTGTTCGAGCATGGCTTGCAGACCTGCGATATCGACGACTTCCTCACGACGCAACTGATATGACACGGCTCAGACCTCGGCCCAGCGGCGCAGCAGGTTGTGATAGGTGCCGGTCAGTTGCAGCAACGACGGGTGATCGGGGACATCGGCGGTCAATTGGCGGATGGCATTGTCCATCTCGAACAGCAAGGTGCGCTGGCTGTCCTCGCGCACCAGGCTTTGGGTCCAGAAAAACGCCGCATAGCGCGCCCCACGGGTAACCGGATTGACCTTGTGCAGGCTGGTGCCCGGATACAGCACCATGTCGCCGGCCGCCAGCTTGACCTGCTGCACACCATAGGTGTCCTGGATGACGAGTTCGCCACCGTCATAGCTGTCCGGATCGCTCAAGAACAACGTAGAAGAGACATCCGTGCGTATCCGCTCGGCGCTGCCCTTGGGCTGACGCAGCGCGTTGTCGATGTGGAAGCCGAAATTGCCGCCTTCGCGGTAGCAGTTGATCAGCGGTGGAAACACCTTGTGCGGTAATGCCGCAGACATGAACAGCGGATTGCGCCACAGACGATCGATCAAGGCGCTGCCGATCTCCTTGGCCAGCGCGTGCCCTTCTGGCAACTGCAGGTTGTGCTTGGCCTTAGCCGACTGATAACCCGCGGTGACCTTGCCGTCGGCCCAGTCCGCCTGCTCCAGCGCCTCACGGATGCGGGAGAGTTCGTCGGCGTCGAACAGACCGGGAATGTGAAGCAGCATGACGGTGGCACCTGAGAGGTAGTAAGGCCGCCAATGATATTGATTCCCTTTTGCACCACACAAGCCCCGCCAGCCGCTTAAGACGTTTCAGCACAGCAAAACCGTAAAGAGAAATTGTAAAGATTGTAAGTTTCTCGCGACTGTTAACGATTCTCAATTGAGACTCGCAATTGCTTGCATTAAGATCCGCCGACTTCAAACCTTGGGGAAGGTTCATCGAAATGCGTCACGTGCCATCTGCTGTGAGTTCACCACGTCTGCTCGCCTCCGCCATCGGCGTTGCCATCACTGCTTCCTCCGCCGCCCAGCTTGCCCTAGCGGCGGAACAGCCAACCGATGGCGTCGTCTCGCTGGATGCCACCAGTGTCAACGCGGCACAGGACACCACCAGCTACAAGACCGACACGGCAACCTCGAAGAAGTACACGGCGCCGCTGCGCGAAACACCCAAGAGTGTCACCGTCATCCCACAGCAGGTCATTCGTGATACGGGCGCAACCAGTCTCGTAGACGCATTGCGTACGACCCCTGGCATCACTTTCGGTGCTGGCGAAGGCGGCAACCCGGCAGGCGACCGTCCGATCATTCGCGGTTTCAACGCAGAAAGCGATGTATTCGTCGATGGCATGCGCGACGTGGCTTCGCAGAGCCGTGAAATCTTCAACGTCGAATCGATCGAAGTCAGCAAAGGCCCTGGCTCGGCCTTCACAGGCGCAGGCTCCACGGGTGGCAGCCTGAATCTGGTCACCAAAACCGCCAAGCTCGGTGATGCCTACAATGGTGGCTTTACTTGGGGCTCTGACCAGACCAAGCGGACCACGTTGGACCTGAACAAGCAGCTGACCGACACTTCGGCGTTTCGCCTGAACCTGATGAAGCACGAAGCCAACGTAGCCGGCCGAGATGATGTGGATGTCAGCCGTTGGGGTGTCGCCCCCTCGTTCGCGTTCGGCCTCGGTACCGATACTCGCGTGACCGTCGGCTACTACCACCTCAAGACCGACGACATGCCGGACTACGGCATTCCGCTCACGCGTAGCGCCAATCGCAGCAAATACAACGTCGACAAACCCGCGCATGTGGACCGCGACAACTTCTACGGCCTGAACGATCGCGACTATCGCAAGACCACCAACGACAGCGGCACGATCAAGATCGAGCACGACTTCAACGAAAACTTGACGCTGTCCAACAGTTTCCGCATGTCGCGTTCAACCTTGGACTACATCGTCACCAACCCTGACGACAGCAAGGGCAACGTGGCCGACGGCACAGTCTACCGTGCGACCAAGAACCGGAATTCGACCTCCAAAGGTTGGGTCAACCAGACCGACTTGAGCGCGAAGTTCAATACCGGTTCCATCGAGCACAGCCTCGTCACTGGTTTGGAGTTCACCTACAGCGATACGCACAACCGTGGTTACGACATCAAATCCGCGGCGGGCAATGGCACCAAGTGCACCCCTGCTTTGCTGGCATCTGGCGACTGCACCAGTCTGCACGATCCGTCTCCAGATGACGCATGGTCCGGCACCATCACCGACAGCAAGGCGTTTACCGACACCGACACCAAGACCAGCGCTGTCTACGTCTTCGACACGTTGAAATTCAATGAGCAATGGTCGTTGAACATGGGGCTGCGCTACGACGACTACCAGACCAAGTCCAGTGGTTACGCCAACGCAGGTCGTAATGGCCCGGCCGGCAGCTTCTCGCGCGAGAACAATACCCACCTGTGGAACTACCAATTGGGCGTGGTCTACAACCCTCTGCCCAATGGCAGCATCTATGCCGCATGGTCAACTTCGAGCAACCCTTCGGGTGAAACCAGCGGCAACGGTGGCTTGGATCTGACGAGAAACAACAGCGACCTCGACCCAGAACGTAACCGCAACTACGAGATCGGCACGAAGTGGGACTTCTTCGATGACAACCTCTCGCTGACCGCTGCACTGTTCCGCACCGACAAGACCAATGCGCGGGTAACGGACCCTGACAATGCCAGCTACCAAGTACTGGACGGTGAACAGCGTGTCCAAGGCCTCGAGTTCACCTACGCGGGCAACCTGACCCAGAAATGGAAGGTCTATGGCGGCTACACCTATATGGAAAGCGAGATCGTGAAGACCACGACCCCGGCGAACAAGGGCAATCACATGCCTAACACGCCTCGTAACAGCTTCACCTTCTGGTCTACCTACGACATCGTTCCGCAACTGACCGTTGGTGCAGGCGCTACCTTCATGGATTCCCGCTTTGGCGATGAAGCCAACTCGGTCGAAGTACCGTCGTACTGGCGTTACGATGCGATGGCGACCTATCGCTTGACCAAGAACGTCGATCTCCAACTCAACGTGCAGAACCTGACCGACAAGCGCTATTTCGATCAGGTGTTCGCTCCGCACTATGCGCACGTCGCACCAGGACGTACTGCACTGATGAGCGCGAACTTCCACTTCTAATCAAGTCGCGCCCCAAAGCCCCGCTCACCTTTCCGGTGACCGGGGCTTTCGCGCACCAAGGCATAATGCTCGCCGCGCCTCGCCCGGCGTCCAGACAAGGTGAATGATGTGGTGAAGAAGTCGCTGTTCCAATTGCACTGGTTCTTTGGCATCACCGCCGGCCTGGTGCTGGCGTTGATGGGCGTCACCGGGGCGGTTTATTCGTTCCAGGAAGAACTGCTGCGCCTGTTCAATCCGCACGTGCTCAAGGTGCAGGTACGCCAGGAAGGCGTGCTACCGCCGGCCGAGCTGGTGCGCCGGGTCGAGGCGGCCCAGGGCGACACCGTCTCGATGCTGTGGGTCGATACCCGTGAGGGCAACGCTGCACGCATTTTCTTCCAGCCGCCACCCGGTGAGCGCCGCGGCCAGATGCGCTATGTCGACCCCTACACCGGCCAGTTCCAGGGTGACGTCACGGGGCAAGGCTTCTTCAATCTGATGCTGCAGCTGCATCGCTTCTTGGCCATGGGCGACACCGGTCGCCAAATTACCGGTGCCTGCACCCTGATGCTGGTGTTCTTCTGCCTCTCAGGCCTGTATCTGCGCTGGCCACGTCAGGCGTTGAACTGGCGGGCATGGCTGACGCTGGAGTGGGCCAAGAAAGGCCGTGCCTTCAATTGGGACCTGCACGCCGTCGCCGGGACCTGGTGTCTGCTGTTCTATCTGCTGTTCGCCCTGACGGGCTTGTTCTGGTCCTACGAATGGTACCGCGAAGGCCTGAACAAACTATTGGCCGAGGCCCCCGCCGCCGGGCAGCAGCAAAAGCGTGGAGAGGGTCGTGGCCGCCACGGCCCGCAGAAGCTCGACAAGGACGCACCGCCTCTGGTGGTGGACTACGACGCCATCTGGACCAGCCTCAAGGAGGCCGCAGGCCCCGGCCTTTTGACTTACAACCTGCGCCTGCCGCCTGCCGGAGGGCGACCGGCGACGCTCTTCTACCTCCTCGAAGGTGCCGACCACGAGCGCGCTTTCAACACCCTCACGCTGGACCCGGCCACCGGCCAGGTGAAACACCACGAGCGCTACGCCGACAAACCGTTCAAAGCGCAGTTGCTGCAAAGCGTCTATGCCTTGCACGTGGGCAGCTACTTCGGCCTGCCAGGTCGGATCATCGTCACCGTGGCCAGCCTGACCATGCCGCTGTTCTTCATCACCGGCTGGCTGCTGTACCTCGATCGCCGACGCAAGAAACGCCAAGTGCAGGCGGCCCGCAGCTCGGTAACCCCCGCCAAGGCCGGTGGCGACAACTGGCTGATCGGTTTCGCCAGCCAGAGCGGTTTCGCCGAACAGCTGGCCTGGCAGAGCGTCGGCCAACTGCAAGCAGCCGGTCTGCCGGTGCAAGTCCGTGCGCTCGCCGAATTGGGTCAAGCCGACCTGCAACAGGCCCGTCGCGCGCTGTTCGTGGTCAGTACCTTCGGCGACGGCGAAGCCCCTGACAGCGCCCGCGCCTTCGAGCGCAAGGTGCTCGGCCAACCGTGGGCGCTGGACCACCTGAACTACGCCGTGCTCGCGCTGGGCGATCGCCAGTACCCGCACTTCTGTGGCTTCGCCCGCAGACTCCAGGCCTGGCTGGGCGAGCGCGGCGCCACCCGTGCCTTCAGCCCAGTGGAAGTGGACAACGCTGATCCGGCAGCCCTGCTGCAATGGCATCAGGCACTCGCCCGACTGACCGGAGCCGAACCGGTGACTGCCTGGCCAGCGCCGTCGTTCGCCAACTGGACCCTGCGCCAGCGCCAATGCCTGAACCCAGGCAGCCAGGGCGCACCGGTCTACCTGCTGGCGCTGCAGTCAGACCAGCCCCACACCTGGGAAGCGGGTGATCTGGTAGAGGTCCTGCCGCGCAACGGTCAACCGCGCATTGACGCCTTGCTCGCCGGCCTGGGGCTGGACGTGACGACCCCGGTGCAACTGGACGGCCTGTGCGAGCCTCTCGGTAAGGCCCTGGCCACCCGCCAGTTGCCGCTGGGCCGGGAACATCTGGTGGGTCTGCATGCCCAGGCAGTGGTCGATGCCTTGATTCCCATCACCCCACGGGAGTACTCCATCGCGTCGATCGCCAGCGACGGCATGCTGGAGCTGATCGTTCGTCAAGAACTGCACCCCGACGGCAGCCTGGGCCTGGGCTCAGGCTGGCTGACTGAATACTTACCGCTGCAGGGCAATGTCACCCTGCGCCTGCGTCGCAACAGCGGCTTCCGCCTGCCGGATGCACCCGCGCCGATGATTCTGATCGGCAACGGCACAGGCCTTGCGGGCCTGCGCAGCCTGCTCAAGGCGCGTATCGCCGCTGGCGAAACACGCAATTGGTTGCTGTTCGGCGAGCGCAACCGCGCTCATGACTTGCTGTGCGGGAACGAGCTTCAGGCCTGGTTGACCGCTGGCGACCTGCAACGACTGGACCTGGCGTTTTCACGGGACCAGGCAGAGAAAGTGTATGTGCAGGATGTCCTGTTGCAGCAGGCCGAGGTGCTCAAGCGCTGGGTGGCCGAGGGGGCTTGTATCTATGTCTGCGGCAGCTTGCAGGGGATGGCCGCTGGCGTGGATGCAGCGCTCAATGGAATCCTCGGGGCCGAGATGGTGCAGCAGTTGATCGAGGATGGGCGGTATCGGCGGGATGTGTATTGATTGAGCAAACCCGCACCTACAGGTATTGCGCTGTCCTGTGGCTCAGCGCAGTACTGGTGGGAGCGGGCTGACCTGCGAAAGATTCAATAATGCAGTTCGAAGGTATCGGCATCCAGGTTGGCCGGGAAACGTGCGCGATACGCCGCCAGCTCCGCCGCCCGGAGCACCACGGTGAACACCCCATCGGCTTCGCCGGCACTGAGCAGACTCTCCCCTTGGAAATCCAGCACCTGGCTGTCGCCTGAATAGGCAAAGCCCTTGCCGTCGGTGCCGACACGGTTCACTGCCGCCACATAGCACAGGTTCTCGATCCCCCGCGCCGGCAACAGACGGTTCCAGTGCTGACGGCGCGCGGCCGGCCAGTTGGCGGTATAAAGCAAAAGGTCGGTGTCCTGGGCATCACGGCTCCACACCGGGAAGCGCAGGTCGTAGCAGATCAGCGGACGCACGCGCCAACCTTTGAGCTCGAACTGCACCTGGCGCTCGCCCGGTGTGTAGTGCCGGTGCTCGCCGGCCATGCGGAACAGGTGGCGCTTGTCGTAATGCAGGATCTCGCCATCGGGCCGCGCCCACAGCAAGCGGTTGCGGTGGCTGCCATCGGCGGCCTGGATGATCACGCTGCCGGTGATCACCGTATCGAACTTCTTGGCCTGAGCCTTCAGCCATTTGTAGGTGGGGCCATTCTCAGGCTCGGCGAGGCTTTCGGACTCCATGGAGAAGCCAGTGGTGAACATCTCAGGAAGGATCACCAGATCCGCCTCGCCGACCTGGGCCAACAGCTCTTCGAAATGCGCATAGTTGGCCTCGCGGTCGTGCCAGGCCAAGGTTGTCTGCACCAGGGCGACTTTCAGGTTAGGCAGTTGGCTCAGATCGCGCATAGTTTTTCCGCCGCCTGACGCAGCGTCTCCTCACGTTTGGCAAAGCACAGGCGCACCAGGCGTTGCTCGGGGATAGGTTGCTGGTAGAACACCGAAACCGGAATGGTCGCCACGCCGTGCTCACGGGTCAGCCACAGCGACATTTCGACATCACCCAGATCCGGGCGTATCTGCGAATAATCCACCAGCTGGAAGTAAGTACCTGGGGTACGAGTGAAGGTGAAACGCGAGTCCTGCAGCAAGTCGCAGAACAGGTCGCGCTTGGCCTGATAGAAGCCCGGCAACTCATTCAGATGTTCAGGGTGCTCGGCCATGTAGTCGGCCAAGGCACACTGCAAGGGCGTTACACCACAGAAGTTGACGTATTGGTGGACCTTGCGCAACTCCACGCTCAACGCCGGTGGCGCCACCACATAGCCGGTCTTCCAGCCAGTGACGTGATAGGTCTTGCCGAACGAGCTGATCACGAATGCACGTGAGTAGAGCTGCTCATGGGCCAATACACTGGCATGGCGCACGCCGTCATAGATCAGGTGCTCGTACACTTCGTCGCTGACCAGGTAGATATCACGACCTTCGATCAAGTGTGCCAGCTGGTCCAGGTCCTCACGGCTAATCAATGCGCCGCTGGGGTTGTGTGGCGAATTCAGGATGACCATGCGCGTGCGCGGCGTCAGTGCATCGCTGAACTTCTGCCAGTCGATACGGAACTCGCCATCGCACAGTTGCACGTGCACGCAGCGTCCGCCGGCCAGTTCAACGGACGGCTCGTAGCTGTCATAGGACGGATCGAAGACAATCACCTCGTCGCCCGCCTGGATCACCGCCTGGATGGCACAGAAGATCGCCTCGGTGGCACCTGGCGTGATGGTCACTTCCTGATCGGCATCGACCGTCACGCCATACAGGCGTGCGATCTTGGCCGCCACTTGCTGGCGCAAGGCTGGCAGGCCGGTCATCGGCGAGTATTGGTTATGGCCGGCCATGACATGGCGGCACACGGCATCGAGCAGCGCCTGGGGCGCGTCGAAGTCTGGGAAGCCTTGGGACAGGTTGAGCGCACCTGTCTGTACGGCCAACTGCGACATGGTGGTGAAAATGGTCGTGCCGACGTTCGGCAATTTGCTGCGGATCATGAAGCCCTCTTTCCTGAACACTGCATACGGCACGGGGTAGAGCCCGAGCATAGCGGATCGAGCGGTCAGGAAAAAGGACGAAGCCACACGCGAAAAGCTTCAAGCGGCAAGAAAGAGCGGACTCGGTGCACTGCTCTCTCTTGAGGCTTGAAGCTTGAAGCTCGCCGCTTACTTGCGCTTGTCCTTGCGCTTCTTCTCGGCTTTCTTGTGGTGCGACATCAGGCGGCGCTTCTTGTTGACCTGACGATCGGTGAGGGTGTTCTTCTTGCCCTCGAACGGGTTGTCGCTGCCCTTGTACTCGATACGGATCGGCGTGCCGACCAGCTTGAGCACCCGGCGGTAGGTGTTTTCCAGGTAACGCGAGTACGACCGCGGGATCTTGTCGGTCTGGTTGCCGTGGATCACGATCAGCGGCGGGTTCGCGCCGCCGAGGTGGGCGTAACGCAGCTTGATGCGACGACCATTGACCATTGGCGGCTGGTGCTCGCTGATGGCGTCCTCGAGGATCTGGGTCAGGCGGCTGGTCGGCCAGCGGGTGACCGCCGACTTGAACGCAGCCTGCACGGATTTGTACAGATGGCCCACACCGGTGCCGTGCAGCGCAGAGATGAAGTGGATGTCGGCGAAGTCGACGAAGAATAGCCGGCGCTCGAGCTCCGTCTTCACGTATTCGCGCTCGCTCGGCTCCATGCCGTCCCACTTGTTCAGGGCGATGACGATGGCACGACCCGCTTCCAGAGCGAAGCCCAGCAGGTTCAGGTCATGATCGACCACGCCTTCACGGGCATCCATGACAAAGATCACCACGTTGGCGTCCTTGATCGCCTGCAGCGTCTTGACCACCGAGAACTTCTCGACTTCCTCGTGGATCTTGCCGCGCTTGCGCACCCCGGCGGTGTCGATGAAGGTGTACTTCTCGTCGTCACGTTCGAACGGGATGTAAATACTGTCCCGGGTAGTGCCCGGCTGGTCGTAGACCACCACGCGCTCTTCGCCCAACATACGGTTGACCAAGGTCGATTTGCCGACGTTGGGACGACCGATGATGGCGATCTTGATGCCATCCTTCTCGCTCGGCCCCGGGATGCGTGCGGCTTCTTCGCCTTCGGCAACGTCTTCGTCGAGGGCTTCCTCGACCTTGTCGCGCGGAATGTGGCCCAGCACGGCTTCCATCAAGGCGTTGATGCCACGCCCTTGGGAGCCGGCGACCGGGATGGCATTACCCATGCCCAGTGGCGAGAACTCGGCGCGGGCAACGTCCGCATCGATGTTGTCGATCTTGTTGGCGACCAGGATTGCCTCTTTGTTTCGCTTGCGCAGGTGCTCGGCGATCATCTGGTCAGCGGCGGTCATACCGGCGCGGGCATCCACCAGGAACAACACATAGTCGGCTTCTTCGATGGCCATCAGCGACTGCTCGGCCATCTTCTCGTCCATGCCCACTTCGTCACCGGTGATACCACCGGTGTCGATCAGGATGTAGGAACGACCCTGCCAGGTGGCATCACCATATTGGCGGTCACGGGTCAGGCCCGACAGGTCACCGACGATGGCATCGCGGGTCTTGGTCAGGCGGTTGAACATGGTGGATTTGCCGACGTTCGGCCGTCCCACCAGGGCGATTACGGGAACCATGCGGCTCTCCACTCTTGAATTCTTGAAAATGCAAAGGCCGCTGCAAGGCAGCGGCCGGAGTTCGTGCGGCGCATCAAGCGCCGCGGCTCGAGGCCGTATCCGGCCTCAAGCTTAGCTTCAGCGGATGGTCAGTGCCTCGAGTTTGCCGCTGTTGCCGAAGACATAGATGGTGTCGCCGACCACCAGGGGACGGGCGCGCAGGCCATCGCTGTCGATCCGCTCGCGACCCACGAAGCGACCATCGACCTGGCTGAGCAGGTGCAGGTAGCCCTCGAAATCACCTACGGCCACGTAGCTGGAGAACACCTCCGGCGCTGACAGCTGACGGCGTGCCATGGAGTCGTTGGTCCACAGGGCGCTGGACGAGCGCTCATCGACGCTTTCCACGGTGCCCGACGCTTCGCTGACATAGACGTTGCCGAAGCCCTGGGCGACACCGACGTAGCTGGAGGCATCGCGCTGCCACAGCACACGTCCGGTTTCCAGGTCCAGGCCCGCAACACGGCCCTGGTAGGTGCTCACGTACAGGGTGCCGCCGGACAGCAGCAGGCCGCCGTCGATGTCCACCACGCGGTCGAGCTCGGAACGGCCCTGCGGAATGGCCACGCGGCTCTCCCACACCGGCACGCCGTTGCGCACATCCACCGCGACCACCTTGCCGGTGGACAGGCCGGCCACGGCCAGGCGGTTGGTCACCACCGGTGCGCCGGTGCCGCGCAGGGTCAGTACGGCCGGAGTGTTCTCATAGATCCACAGGCGGTCACCGGTGGCAGCGTCGAGGCCGATCAAACGGTCGTCCTGGGTCTGCACCACTACCACGTCACCGTTGTTGGCAGGCGGCGCCAGCACTTCGCTGGTCACACGAGAACGCCAGCGCTCTTCGCCGGTGCTGGCATCCAGGGCAATGACTTCGCCCTTGAGGGTGCCGAGCATGACCAGACCGTAACCCACGCCGACTGCGCCGGAGACCGACAGGTCCAAGTCCTTCTTCCACACCACGTCGCCGTCGATGCGGTTCAGGGCCATGACCCGACCGTTGACGTCGGAGGCATAGATGCGGTCGTTCTCGATGGCCGGAACCAAGGTGTTGTACGTCTCACCCTGGCCGTCGCCGATCGAGCGGCTCCACTGCTTCTTGAGGACCACTTCCTCGGTGAACTTGGTCAGCTCGGCCGGAGGCAGTTCCTTCTTGCTGTTGCTGCTGCAACCTGCGGCCAGCACGGCCAGGGTGAGCACTGCTGCTTGTTTCCAACCGATCACGTCAGGCGTCCCCTTTGGCCAGGTCATCCAGCTTCAGTTGCAAGCCACCGACCGCAGCGTCATCGGACAACGCAGCCTTGGCTTTTTCATAGGCGCTATGGGCATCGTCGGCTCGCCCCAGCTGAACCAGCAAATCGCCCTTGAGTTCTTCGCGGCTGGCCAGGAAGGCCTTGTCGGCATCACCGTCGAGCAGCTTGAGGGCTTCTTCGGCTTTGTCCTGGGCGGCGAGCACACGGGCCAGACGTTGACGTGCGATCTCACCCAAGGTGGCATCGGCCGGCTTTTCCATCACGCTTTTAAGCTCGGCGGCAGCGTCGTCAAGCTTGCCGCTGTCGACCGCGACCTTGGCCACGAACAGGCTGCCGTACTGGGCATAGGCCGAGCCACCGAACTCGCTCTTGAGCTTGCCGGACAGTTCCGCAACCTTGGTTGCGTCTGGCTGACCGCTTGGCGTCAGGCTGGTTTCCAGCAGGGCCTGGTACAGGGCCGAGGCGCCTTGCGACTGGTTGTTCTGGTACTTGTGCCAGGTCTGCCAGCCCATAACCACCACGCCGGCCAGCAGGGCACCGGTCAGCAGCGGCTTGCCGTTGCGGTTCCACCAGTCCTTGGCTGCGGCCAGGCCTTCATCATCGGTACTCGACACCCCAATACTCCTTTTCAGCAATTCGGCTGTTTGACCCTGTCACGCCTGCGCGACAGCGGCTTGCAGATGCTCGGCCAGAGCATCCCAGGCAATGTTCTGTTGTTCGCCCTGGCCACGCAGGGGCTTGAATCCAATCATTTGCTGCGCCAGTTCGTCATCACCGAGGATCAGGGCGAACAGCGCCCCGCTCTTGTCGGCCTTCTTGAACTGGCTCTTGAAGCTGCCGCCACCGGCGTTGACCGCCAGGCGCAGACCCGGCAGGCGATCGCGCAGGGCCTCGGAAAGACGCAGGCCGGCCAGCTCCGCCTGCTCGCCAAAGGCGCACAGGTAGACGTCGATCTGACGGCTAATGGATTCGGGCACCTTGCCCAGGGTCTCCAGCAGCAGGATCAGACGCTCGATGCCCATGGCGAAACCAACGCCCGGGGTCGGCTTGCCGCCCATCTGCTCGACCAGCCCATCATAGCGGCCACCGGCACAGACAGTGCCCTGGGCGCCGAGCTTGTCGGTGACCCACTCGAACACGGTCTTGCTGTAGTAGTCCAGCCCGCGGACCAGCTTGGTGTTGATCACGAACGGAATGCCGGCGGCGTCCAGGCGAGCCTTGAGGCCCTCGAAGTGCACGCGGGACGCTTCGTCCAGGTAGTCTTCGAGCTTTGGCGCACCGACCAGCACCGCCTGGGTACCCTGGTCCTTGCTATCGAGGATACGCAGCGGGTTGCTCTTGAGGCGACGCTGGCTGTCTTCATCCAGTTGCTCGAGACGTGCCGACAGGAATTCGACCAGCGCTTCGCGGTAGCGGGCACGGGCCTCGCTGGTGCCCAGGCTGTTGAGTTCGAGCTTGACCGCGTCCTGGATGCCCAGCAGGCCCCACAGGCGCCAGGTCAGCATGATCAGCTCGGCATCGACGTCCGGCCCTTCGAGGTTGAACACCTCGACACCGATCTGGTGAAACTGGCGGTAGCGGCCCTTTTGCGGGCGCTCATGGCGGAACATCTGGCCCACGTACCACAGCTTCTGCACCTGGCCGTTGCCGGTGATGCCGTGCTCGAGGACGGCGCGCACGCAGGCGGCAGTGCCTTCAGGACGCAAGGTGAGCGAATCGCCGTTGCGGTCCTCGAAGGTGTACATCTCTTTTTCGACGATATCGGTGACTTCACCGATCGAGCGCTTGAACAGCTCGGTGAATTCGACGATCGGCGTGCGGATCTGGCTGTAGCCATAGGTGTCCAGCAGGCCGGCCACGGTACCTTCGAAGTAGCGCCACAGGGGCGACTGGTCGGGCAGGATGTCGTTCATGCCACGGATGGCTTGCAGCGATTTGCTCACGAAAAGTCCTTACGAATCTGGGAATCAGCCGCGGGCGATCAGCGCCGCGTCGGCCTCGGCCTTTTCGGCCGCTTTCTGGCGGATGAGTTTTTCCAGCTCATCGACCAGGTTGTCATTGGTCAGCTTCTGCGACGGTTTGCCGTCGATGTAGACCAGGTTCGGCGTGCCGCCGGTCAGGCCTACATGGGACTCCTTGGCTTCACCCGGGCCGTTGACCACGCAGCCGATTACGGCCACGTCAAGCGGTACCAGCAGGTCTTCCAGGCGCCCTTCCAACTCGTTCATGGTCTTGACCACATCGAAGTTCTGGCGCGAGCAGCTCGGGCAGGCGATGAAGTTGATACCACGCGAACGCAGGTGCAGCGACTTGAGGATGTCGTAGCCGACCTTCACTTCCTCGACCGGATCGGCGGCCAGGGAAATGCGGATGGTATCGCCAATGCCTTCGGCCAGCAGCATACCGAGGCCGACAGCGGATTTCACCGTCCCCGAACGCAGGCCACCGGCTTCGGTGATGCCCAGGTGCAGCGGTTGGACGATCTGCTTGGCCAGCAAGCGGTAGGCCTCCACGGCCATGAATACATCGGACGCTTTGACGCTGACCTTGAAGTCCTGGAAGTCCAGGCGATCAAGGTGCTCGACATGGCGCAGTGCCGACTCGACCAGCGCTGCCGGGGTCGGTTCGCCGTATTTCTTCTGCAGGTCCTTCTCCAGGGAACCGGCGTTGACGCCGATACGGATCGGGATACCACGGTCACGGGCGGCGTCGACCACCGCACGCACGCGGTCCTCGCGGCCGATGTTGCCCGGGTTGATGCGCAGACAGTCGACGCCCAGTTCGGCCACACGCAACGCAATGCGATAGTCGAAGTGGATGTCGGCGACGAGCGGCACGCTGACCTGCTGCTTGATGCGGCCGAACGCCTCGGCGGCGTCCATGTCCGGTACCGAAACGCGAACGATGTCGACGCCGGCATCGACCAGGCGCTGGATCTGCGCGACCGTGGCAGCGACGTCATTGGTGTCGGTGTTGGTCATGCTCTGCACCGCGATGGGGGCATCGCCGCCCACGGGTACATTGCCGACCCAGATCTTCCGGGATTCGCGACGTTTGATCGGAGATTCGCCGTGCATGGTTACTGTCCCAACTTCAGGCGAGCGGTCTCGCCACTGGTGAACGGAGCTACGTCGACCGGCTGGCCGTTGTAACTGACCTGGGCGCCACGGGCAAAGCCCAGGCGTACCGAGAACGGTGGTTTGCCGCTCAGGTCGAGGCTGTCGCCCTTGCGTTTGATGGCGCTGAACAGCACCTTGCCGTTGCCGTCGGTGACCTGGGTCCAGCAATCGGCGGTGAACTGGATTTGAACCTTGGCGCTGCCCACCGGCGCTTCGGACGGGGTCGTAGCGGCCGTGAGCGGTGCATTGGTAGGAGCGGCCGGTGCCGACGGAGCTGCGGCGGGCAGCACGGGCGCAGCAGCAGGTGCCACAGGCGCGTTGGCGGCTGGGGCTGCGGCTGGGGCCTGAGGCGCTGGCGTGACTGCAGGGGTTTCGGTCGTGCTTGCCGGCGCTTCGCTGCTGATGACCGCCTCAGGCGTAGAGCCCTCGGTGGCCTGCTCAAGCGGCAGCGGTGAGGCTTCCGGTTGCTGGCCTTCGGTGACAGCTTGGTCTTCCGGCTCGTCCAGCGGGTGGATCTGGGTGGTGCCGTCGGCGCTTTCGACCTCGACATGCTCCAGGGCGATCTTGGCCAGGTCCTTGCCGCGCAGGCTGCTCTGGTCCTGCCACCAGAAGAAGCCACCACCGACTACGACCACCAGCAACAGCAGGCTGACGCCGCGCAGGATGTTGTGCGACAGACGCACCGGCTCTTCGATCCGGCCCAGGGAATGGACCTCGCTGCCCTTGGCATGAGTGCCGGTGTAGTGATCGAATGCCTCGACCAGAGGCGCCTGGTCCATGCCCATCAGCTTGGCATAGGCACGGATGTATCCGCGGGCGAAGGTGTGCCCCGGCAGCTTGTCGAAGGCGCCGTTTTCAAGGTTGTTCAACGAACTTACCGTGAGGTTGAGCTTGCGGGCCACCTCGGCTTGCGACCATTCCCGATTCTCGCGGGCCTGGCGCAAGACCTCACCGGGATTCTGGCGAGTCGCTGCTGCTACTTCGGGGTGCGCGGCTTTCATCGTTGCTCCGACAGGTATTGCTGATATTCCGGCGTACCGGGATAAAGTCGTTGTAATTGCTGGCCCAGTTCGGCCACCGTGCCAGGCTCGTCGAATGCCTGGGCAAGGCGGCTACCCAGCAACAGGCTACGGGCGCTCGGGTCGTTCAGCTGGCTGAAACGATCGTAGTAGTCCCGGGCCGGCACATAATGCCTGTTTTCATAGGACAACTCAGCCATTTCGAGCAACGCCTTCGGTTGCTGCGGATTGAGTTGCAGGGCTTTGACCAGATACTCATGCGCCCGGTCCCGACGCTCGAGCTTCAGGGCGACCAGGCCAAGATTCTCGTAGATTCGCGAGCGCTCAGGATACAGGGTATCGGCGGCGGCTTGGCGAAACATCTGCTCGGCCTTGGCAAATTGCCCCTGAGCATAAAGGAAACTGCCGTAGTTGTTGCGAATACGCGTGTCCCCCGGGCGCGCTGCCAGGGCCTTACGGAAATGCGCTTCGGCCAGCTCTGGCTCGCCTTCGGCCTGGAACACCAGCGCCAGCGCGGCGTGGGCATCGGCATCGCCGCCGTTGAGTGCCAAGGCTCGCACCAATGGAGCCTTGGCCTGCCCGGTCAAACCTTGTTGCAAATAACCCAGGCCCAATTGCACGTAGGCCCGCCCGGCCTCTTCGCGCCCTTGGCGACTGGCCAGAGGGTCACCTGCGCCACCAGACACGCAGCCGGCCAGCAGCGAAAGCGACAGGATCGACAGCGCGGCGCGCAAGGTCATGGGCGGGTACCGTCAGTGGCGCGGGGCGTTGTCTTGGCGCTCTGCATCGGCGCTCAACTGGCGCACGGCGATGTAGCGCTCGCTGCGACGGGTGCGATCCATGACCTGGCCGACCAGTTGACCACAGGCGGCATCGATGTCTTCGCCGCGGGTAGTGCGGGTGGTGACATTGAAGCCACCGTGGTGCAGCAGATCCTGGAAGCGGCGGATGGCATTGTTGCTCGGCCGCTCGTAGCCCGAATGCGGGAACGGGTTGAACGGGATCAGGTTGATCTTGCACGGCACATCGCGCAGCAGCTCGATCATCTGGGCGGCATGCTCGGGCTGGTCGTTGACGTCCTTGAGCAGGGTGTACTCGATGGTGAGCACACGCTTGCCGCCCAGGGTCGACATGTAGCCCATGCACGATTCGAGCAGCATCTTCAGCGGGTACTTCTTGTTGATCGGTACCAGTTGGTTGCGCAGTTCGTCATTGGGCGCGTGCAGCGACAGGGCCAGGGACACATCGATGTGCTTGGCCAGCTCGTCGATCATCGGCACCACGCCCGAGGTGGAAAGCGTGACGCGGCGCTTGGAAATGCCATAGCCCAGATCATCCATCATGATCTTCATGGCGGCGATGACATTGTCGAAATTCAAAAGCGGTTCGCCCATGCCCATCATGACCACGTTGGTAATGGCGCGGTCGATCTTGGCCGGGACGGTCCCGAAGGATTTGTTGGCAAGCCACACCTGGCCGATCACTTCGGCGGCAGTGAGGTTGCTGTTGAAGCCTTGCTTGCCGGTGGAGCAGAAACTGCAATCCAGCGCGCAGCCGGCTTGGGACGAAACGCAGAGGGTGCCGCGATCGTCGGTGGGAATGTAGACGGTCTCGACGCAGCTGCCGGAGGCAACGCGGACCACCCACTTGCGGGTACCGTCGGCGGAAATGTCTTCGCTGACCACTTCCGGAGCCCGAATCTCGGCAACGGCCTCGAGCTTTTCGCGCAAGGCCTTGCCGACATTGGTCATGGCAGCGAAATCATCGACGCCAAAGTGGTGAATCCATTTCATGACCTGACCGGCACGAAAACGCTTCTCTCCGATGGACTCGAAGAATTTTTCCATTTCCTGCAGGGTCAGGCCCAACAGGTTGATCTTGCCAGTCATGTCACTCATGGAATCACCCAAGACCTGCTTCGCTTAGCGAATGCGGTCGCACAGCTCGGTAGCGGAGAAGAAGTAAGCGATTTCGCGGGCAGCCGAAGCTTCCGAGTCGGAACCGTGGACAGCGTTCTCGTCGATGGAAACGGCGAAGTCGGCGCGGATGGTGCCGGCAGCAGCTTCTTTCGGGTTGGTAGCGCCCATCAGCTCACGGTTGGCCAGAACGGCGTTTTCGCCTTCCAGAACCTGAACGATGACTGGACCAGAGGTCATGAAGGCAACCAGATCAGCGAAGAAACCGCGCTCTTTGTGCTCAGCGTAGAAGCCTTCGGCTTCGGCTTTGGACAGTTGCTTCATCTTCGAAGCGACGACGCGCAGGCCGGCTTTCTCGAAACGAGTGGTGATTTCGCCGATGACGTTCTTGGCGACGGCGTCAGGCTTGATGATGGAGAAAGTACGTTGAACAGCCATGGATAACTCCAGAAAATTGAGTGTTGCGAAAAATTAAACCCGCGAATTATACGCGGGTTCCAGGGGATTGCCTAACCTGCAGGTAACGCTCAGTCGGCTTCTTCGATCCAGGCCGCCTGGATGGCCTCGAGCACCTTCTCACCGCCGCGTGACGGATCGTCGCTGAACTCTGGCAAAGCCAGCACCCAGCGGTGCAGATCGACGAAATTCACATAACGAGGATCGACGTCCGGCTTGCTTTCCGCAAGCTGGATGGCGATCTCAAGTACATCAATCCATTTCAGGCTCATGCTGAAACCTCAGTGCGGCGCTTCGGCGGCGTGGTTGAGCGAATACTTGGGAATCTCGATGGTCAGGTCTTCTTCCCCGACGATCACCTGACAGGCCAGACGCGATTGCGCCTCCAGACCCCAGGCCTTGTCCAGCATATCCTCTTCCAGCTCATCGGCTTCCTCCAGCGAGTCGAAACCCTCGCGGACGATGCAATGACAGGTGGTGCAGGCACAAACGCCACCGCAGGCGCTCTCCATTTCGATGTGGTGCTCGTGAGCCAACTCCAGGATATTGGTGCCTGGCTCCACCTCCACCACCAGCCCATCCGGGCAGAACTTCTCGTGCGGCAGGAAAATCACCTGGGGCATCGGTTACTCCTCGATCTCATTCAGGTTGCGCCCGGCCAGTGCGGCTTTGACCGTCGAATCAAGGCGACGGGCGGCAAATGCATCGGTCACCTGCGACAGACGCTTGGTCTGCTGCTCGATGGCCGCGCCATCGGTGCCGCTGAGCAAATCACGCAATTCTTGCATCTGGTACTCGATCGCTTCGCGCTCGTCGCTGCTGAGCAGTCGATCGCCATCGGCATCCAAGGCGCCCTGCACCGCTTCGAGCAGGCGTTCAGCGTCGACCTGATGCTCGCGCAACTGGCGCGCCTGCTTGTCGGAACCGGCATGCTCGAAGGAATCCTTGAGCATGCGGGCGATTTCGCCGTCGGTCAGCCCATAAGACGGCTTGACCTGGATACTGGACTCAACGCCCGAACCCAGCTCACGGGCCGAGACGCTGAGCAGGCCATCGGCATCCACCTGGAAGGTGACGCGGATCTTCGCCGCGCCCGCCACCATGGCCGGGATGCCGCGCAGCTCGAAGCGCGCCAGCGAACGGCAATCGCTGATCAGCTCGCGCTCGCCCTGCAGGACGTGGATCATCATGGCCGACTGGCCATCCTTGTAGGTGGTGAACTCCTGCGCGCGAGCCACCGGAATGGTCGTGTTGCGCGGGATCACCTTCTCCATCAGCCCGCCCATGGTTTCCAGGCCCAGGGACAGCGGGATGACGTCCAGCAAGAGCAGTTCGCCGCCTTCACGACGGTTGCCGGCCAGCGTATCGGCCTGGATGGCAGCACCGATGGCAACCACTTGGTCCGGATCGATCGAAGTCAGCGGAGTACGGCCGAACAAGCCACCCACCGCCTCGCGAACGCGAGGTACGCGGGTCGATCCACCGACCATCACCACCGCACCGACCTCCTCGAGCTCAACGCCACTGTCGCGCACGGCGCGGCGGCAGGCCTTGAGGCTACGGGCAATGAGCGGTTCGATCAGCGCTTCGAAACCGGCACGGCTCAACTCTCCGTGCCAGTCGCCATGACGCACGCTGACGACATCGGCGTCGGTCAGGGCTTCTTTGGCAGCACAGGCAGCCTGCAACAGCTGGCGCTGGGCAGACGGGTCAAGGTCGGACGAAAGACCGGCCTGTTCGATGATCCAGCCGGCGATGGCATGGTCGAAATCGTCGCCACCCAAGGCCGTGTCGCCGCCAGTGGCGAGGACTTCGAAGACACCACCGGTCAGGCGCAGGATGGAAATATCGAAGGTGCCACCACCCAGGTCATAGATCGCCACCAGCCCTTCGGCGTTCTGGTCCAGGCCATAGGCCACGGCAGCTGCGGTAGGCTCGTTGAGCAGGCGCAAGACATTAAGACCGGCCAGGCGCGCAGCGTCCTTGGTGGCTTGGCGCTGGGCATCGTCGAAATAGGCCGGAACGGTGATCACAGCCCCCACCAGCTCACCACCGAGGGTCTGCTCGGCGCGCTGGCGCAATACCTTGAGAATGTCTGCAGACACTTCCACCGGGCTCTTGGGCCCCTGGACAGTGTCGATGAACGGCATATGCGACTCGCCGCCGACGAAGCGGTACGGCAGTTGCTCACCCAATTGCTTGACGTCGGCCAAGCCACGCCCCATCAGGCGCTTGACCGAAAGAATGGTGTTGAGCGGGTCGCTTGAAGCGGCTTCGCGCGCAGCCAGGCCGACTTCGCTGCGGCCGTCGAGGTAGCGCACCGCGGACGGCAAAATGACGTTGCCCTGCTCATCGGGCAGGGGTTCGCTGCGACCACTGCGCACGGCAGCGACCAAGGAGTTGGTGGTGCCCAGGTCAATCCCCACCGCCAGGCGACGCTGGTGAGGCTGAGGGCTTTGACCGGGTTCGGCGATCTGCAGTAGGGCCATGCTTATCTGAGTACCTTAGGCGTCGTCACGGGCAACGCCGGAGTTAATCGTCGAGGCGCTCTTCGAGTTGGCGCACTTCCTGGGCGAGCTTGTCGAGGAACTGCATGCGGCGCATCAGGCGCTCGGCCCTGTCACGCTCGCCAGCCACGTCCCAGCAGGCGGCGAAGTCCTCGTTCAACGTCTCCTGTGCGACCTTAAGGCGCTTCTTGAACACCGCCACACCTTCCAGATCGGCTTCGTCCTGCAGCTCTTCGAGCTCTTCGCGCCACTGCATCTGTTGCAGGAGGAAGTCCGGGTCGTGCACGGTGACTTCCTGGGGCACTTCATGGCCACTGATGGCCAGCAGGTAACGGGCACGGCGCGGTGCGCTGCGCAGAGTCTGGTAGGCGTCGTTCAGTGCCGCCGATTTTTCCAGCGCCACGCGCTGCTCACGCTCGGAGGCATCGGCGAAACGGTCCGGATGGACCTCACGGGCCAGCTCGCGATAGCGATTGGCCAGTTTATCGAGGTCCAGACGGAAACCAGGCTGGAGGTCAAACAGAGCGAAATGGCAAGGAGTACCCACGTCAAGCCTCAGACATTGAAGCTTTCGCCGCAGCCACACTCACCGCGCACGTTGGGGTTGTTGAACTTGAAGCCTTCGTTCAACCCTTCCTTGACGAAGTCCAGCTCGGTGCCATCGAGGTACACCAGGCTCTTCGGGTCGATGATGACCTTCACGCCATGGTTCTCGAACACTTGGTCTTCGGCGGCCAGCTCATCAACGAACTCCAGGACGTAAGCCAGGCCCGAGCAGCCGGTGGTGCGCACGCCCAGGCGGATGCCTTCGCCCTTGCCGCGCCCTTCGAGGGAACGCCGCACGTGGTTGGCGGCGGCTTCTGTCATGCTGATAGCCATCGGAACTCTTTCCTCAACGTCAGTGGCCTTGCGACAGGCGACTTAGAGCAAGCCTTTCTTCTGCTTGTAATCGCGCACGGCCGCCTTGATGGCGTCCTCGGCAAGTACCGAACAGTGGATCTTCACCGGCGGCAACGCCAGTTCTTCGGCCAGCTGGGTGTTCTTGATGGTCTCGGCTTCGTCCAGAGTCTTGCCCTTCATCCACTCAGTGGCCAGGGAGCTGGAGGCGATGGCCGAGCCACAACCGTAGGTCTTGAACTTGGCGTCTTCGATGACGCCTTGCTCGTTGACCTTGATCTGCAGGCGCATGACGTCGCCGCAAGCCGGCGCGCCGACCATGCCGGTACCGACATCCGGATCATCGGCGTTCATCTTGCCGACGTTGCGTGGGTTTTCGTAGTGGTCGATGACCTTTTCACTGTATGCCATGGTGCAATTCCTTCCTCATCAGGGAGCCGCTCTTGCTGGCGACTGCTTAGTGGGCGGCCCACTCGATCTTGGAGATGTCAACGCCGTCTTTGTACATGTCCCACAGCGGCGACAGCTCACGCAGTTTGTTCACGGCCTCGCAGACTTTCTGCGCGGCGTAGTCGACTTCTTCCTCGGTGGTGAAGCGGCCGAAGGAGAAGCGGATCGAGCTGTGCGCCAGTTCGTCGTTGCGCCCCAGGGCGCGCAGCACATAGGACGGCTCGAGCGAAGCGGAGGTACAGGCCGAACCGGACGATACGGCGATGTCCTTGAGCGACATCAGCAGCGATTCGCCTTCAACGTAGTTGAAGCTCAGGTTCAGGTTGTGCGGCACGCGGGCAGTGCGGCTGCCGTTGACGTACAGCTCTTCGAGGTTGGATACCTGCTCGAAGAAGCGGTCGCTCAGGGCCTTGATGCGCGCGTTCTCGGCGGCCATTTCCTGCTTGGCGATGGCGAAGGCCTCGCCCATGCCGACAATCTGGTGGGTCGGCAGGGTGCCTGAACGCATGCCGCGCTCATGACCACCACCATGGATGATGGCTTCCAGGCGTACACGTGGTTTGCGGCTGACGTACAGCGCGCCGATGCCCTTCGGACCATAGACCTTGTGCGCCGAGAACGACATCAGGTCGACCTTGAGCTTCTGCAGGTCGATCTCGACCTTGCCGGCCGACTGCGCGGCGTCGACATGGAACAGCACACCACGCGAGCGGGTCAGCTCACCGATGGCGGCGATGTCGTTGATCGAGCCGACTTCGTTGTTCACGTGCATCAGCGAGACCAGGATGGTGTCTTCGCGCAGTGCAGCCTCGACCATGGCCGGGGTGACGATGCCGTCTTCACCCGGCTCCAGGTAGGTGACTTCGAAACCTTCACGCTCGAGCTGGCGAGCGGTATCCAGGACCGCTTTGTGCTCGATCTTGGAGGTGATGATGTGCTTGCCCTTGGTCTGATAGAAGTGCGCCACGCCTTTGAGGGCGAGGTTGTCGGACTCGGTGGCACCGCTGGTCCAGACGATCTCGCGCGGGTCGGCGTTGATCAGCTCGGCGACTTGGCGACGGCCGTTCTCGACCGCTTCCTCGGCTTTCCAGCCGAAGACGTGGGAGCGCGAGGCCGGATTACCGAAGTTCCCGTCGACCAGCAGGCAGTCGGCCATCTTCTGGGCGACACGGGGATCGACCGGAGTGGTCGCGGAGTAATCGAGGTAGATCGGCAACTTCATTGAGTATCTCCTATCAGGCGGTGGCGTCGCTCGTCGCTGCTATCAGTCGACGGCGGACGTCTCAATCTTGTCCAGCTGGGCGGTACGGCCCGCGACGCGTCGCAGGTCCTGGCGGTGGGCGACTTCCTGCACCTCGCGGCGCATGACGAGGTCGGCCAGGCTGATACCGCTAAGGAATTCATGGATCTGCTGGCTGAGGTCGCACCACAGGTGATGGGTCAGACAGGTGTCACCGGCGTGACAGTCCCCCAGGCCCTGGCAACGGGTGGCATCGACCGATTCGTTGACCGCATCGATGACCTGGGCCACCTGGATGGTTTCCATGCCCCGCGACAGCTGGTAGCCGCCACCCGGGCCGCGCACGCTGGAAACCAGGCTGCTGCGGCGCAACTTGGCGAACAGCTGCTCCAGATAAGAGAGGGAAATGCCCTGGCGCTCGGAAATGTCGGCCAAAGACACCGGCCCATGCTGCGCGTGCAACGCCAGATCGAGCATGGCGGTCACGGCATATCGGCCTTTGGTAGTCAGTCGCATGGCTAATGGGTACCACGGGAGTTACAGGATGTGAGCGAGTATGCGATTCCCGAGCATTTAAGTCAACTATTAGACCTACTGCTTTAGTCGGGTTTGCATCAGGGAGGCGGGCGCGAGTTTAACAGACCAGGGGCGCGAGCACACGCCCCGTGTATCATGGCGCCGTAATCAATGCGGCTGAGTGTCGCTCTGTGCGGCTTGCTTGACTTCGACGAAGTCTTCCTCGGGCAGCGCAGGCAGCTCCTTGCCGCAATAATCGCTACCGAGTTTGGTCAGCGCCCCGCACATACCTTCCAGCCGCTCGTCGACCGCTTGCAGATGATCGAGCATCTGACCGATCGCACGGGCAACTGGGTCAGGCATATCGCCACTGACGCCGTAGGCATCGAAACCGATTTTTTCAGCCATGGCCTTGCGCTTGGCTTCGACCTCGGTGTCCTCGGTCTTGACTATGATACGCCCCGGAATGCCGACCGCTGTGGCACCCGCAGGCACTGCCTTGGTGACCACGGCGTTGGAGCCTATCTTGGCCCCGGCCCCGACGGTGAACGGACCAAGCACCTTGGCGCCCGCCCCCACCACCACGCCATTCTCGAGGGTCGGATGGCGCTTACCCTTGTTCCAGCTGGTGCCGCCGAGGGTCACGCCCTGGTAGAGGGTGACGTCGTCGCCAATTTCGGCGGTTTCGCCGATGACGATGCCCATGCCATGATCGATGAAGAAGCGCCGTCCGATGGTCGCTCCCGGATGGATCTCGATGCCGGTGAGCCAGCGACCGAAGTTCGACACCAGGCGCGCCAGCCACTTGAAGTCACGAATCCACAAGGCGTGGCCCAGACGGTGCAGCCAGATTGCATGCATGCCCGGGTAGCAGGTCAGCACCTCGAAGGCGTTGCGCGCCGCCGGGTCCCGATGGAATACGCTCTGGATATCTTCACGCAGACGCTCGAACATCTCTTTCTAGTCCTTCCGTTTATGCGGCTCGCCCCGGGCGACTTTCTGGGTCTCGGTGAGAATGCCGCGCAAAATGCTCATTTCCGAACGATTGACCGAGCTGCGCCCATAGAGCCTGCGCAGTCGCGGCATCAGGTGCTTGGGCTTTTCAGGGTCGAGGAAGCCGATCTCCACCAGAGTCTTCTCCAGGTGTTCGTAGAACAGCTCCATTTCGTCCATGGTCGCCAGCTCACCGCTACGCAGCGAGTTGGCTTCGAACTTCTCGACTTTGGTTGGCGAACCTTCGGCCGCCAGCCAAGCCATGCGCACCTCGTAGGCGAGCACCTGGACCGCGGCGGCAAGGTTCAGCGAACTGAAGTCGGGGTTCGAGGGAATGTGCACGTGGAAGTGACATCGCTGCAGTTCTTCGTTGGTCAGACCGGCGTGCTCACGACCGAACACCAGGGCGATTTCCTCACCAGCCCCCGCCTGCTCGACGGTCTTTACACCGCATTCGCGGGGGTCGAGCAAGGGCCAGGGAATGCTGCGATCGCGGGCACTGGTGCCGATCGCCAGACTGCAGCCGACCAGCGCCGCTTCCAGGCTGTCGACCACTTGGGCGTTTTCCAGCACGTCATCGGCGCCGGATGCGCGGGCGGTGGCGTCCACCGAAGGGAAATCCAGTGGCTGGACCAGCACCAGGCGCGACAAGCCCATGTTTTTCATGGCTCGCGCAGCGCCGCCGATATTGCCGGGGTGGCTGGTATTGACCAGAACAACACGAATATTTTGCAGCAAGGTGTAGAGCTCACAGAGACAGGAAAAGGGGGAGTCGATCTTACAGAACCGACAGACGTAACGCCATGAAAGCAAATGCCACCCTTCTGCCGGAACAGTTTTCTGATAGAATGTGCGGCTTTCTTCTTTAACATCCCAGGTGAAACGCCCATGCAGCCTATGCTGAATATCGCGCTGCGCGCCGCTCGCAGCGCCAGTGAACTGATTTTCCGCTCCATCGAACGCCTGGATAGCCTCAAGGTCGACGAGAAAGACGCCAAGGATTACGTCTCCGAAGTCGATCGCGCCGCCGAGCAGACCATCGTCAACGCCCTGCGCAAGGCCTACCCGAACCACTCCATCCAGGGTGAAGAGACCGGCCTGCACGCCGGCTCCGGCGAGGAAGGCAAGGACTACCTGTGGATCATCGACCCACTGGACGGTACCACCAACTTCCTGCGTGGCGTTCCTCACTTCGCCGTCAGCATCGCCTGCAAGTACCGTGGCCGCCTTGAGCACGCCGTCATCGTCGATCCGGTTCGCCAGGAAGAATTCACCGCCAGCCGGGGTCGCGGCGCGCAACTCAACGGCCGTCGTCTGCGCGTCAGCTCGCGCACCAGCCTGGAAGGCGCCCTGCTGGGTACCGGCTTCCCGTTCCGCGACAACCAGATGGCCGATCTGGACAACTATCTGGGTATGTTCCGCGCCCTGACTGGCCAGACCGCCGGCATCCGTCGGGCCGGCTCCGCGAGCCTGGACCTGGCCTATGTTGCTGCCGGCCGTTTCGACGCCTTCTGGGAGTCGGGCCTGTCCGAGTGGGACATGGCCGCTGGTGTACTGCTGATCCAGGAAGCTGGTGGACTGGTGAGCGACTTCAATGGCGGCCACGACTTCCTCGACAAAGGCCACATCGTCGCCGGCAACATCAAGTGCTTCAAGGCCGTGCTGACTGCCATCCAGCCACACCTGCCCGAGCACATGAAACGCTAAGCGCCGATTGCCGCATAAAAAAAGCACCCCTCGGGGTGCTTTTTTTATGGTTCAGAGAAAGACCACAAGCGCTGTGCAAGCCTAGAACCTGTGGGAGCGCGGGCTCACCCGCGAAGCGGCCAGCACCAGAGTGCCGGCGTGAGCGTCATTGTCCTGCCTGGTTTTCGCTAAGGACCAGGTTGCCGTTCTTGTCCAGCGGGATGGTCGAACCCGGCTCGTGGTTCATTTTCACCCGCCCGACCTTGTCTCCAATGGAGTAGGTCACGTTGTAGCCGACCACTTTCTCACTCAGGTCATTGACGGTGTTGCAGCGGGTTTGCGTGGTGGTATAGGTGTCACGCTCCTGCATGCCCTCCTGCACCTTGTTTCCCGCATAGCCGCCACCGACCGCACCGGCCACGGTCGCGATTTTCTTGCCGGTGCCGCCACCGATCTGGTTACCCAGCAGGCCACCTGCGATTGCTCCGACCACGGTACCGGCGATCTGGTGCTGGTCCTTGACCGGCGCCTGACGCGTGACCGCGACGTCCCGGCAGACCTGACGCGGCGTCTTGATGGTTTCCTTGATGGGCTGCACGTCCGTGACCTGGGCGTACTCCGGCCCCTTGTTCACCAAGCTGTAGGTCGCCACAGCACCTCCGGCGGTAACACCGACAGCACCCAGAACCGCACCCACCAGCATTGATTTATTCACGTGAACCTCCTGATCGCACCTGCGGGCTCGCGCCCGCCTTCTCCCAGCCTTGGAGCAAAAAAAAAGGCGCGAGTTCAATACTCGCGCCTCTCTTTACGCCAAATGGCGTAGGAAACAACCTTACGGACGGTCGTCCACACCGTCAGTCTTGGCGGGCGGAATCAGGTCTTCACTGCTCAGATTCAGCCAGATCAGCACCACGTTGGCGATGTAGATCGACGAGTAGGTACCCGCCATGACACCGATGAACAGCGCCAGGGAGAAGCCGAACAGGTTGTCACCACCGAAGAACAGCAGCGCAGCGATAGCCAGCAAGGTCGACACCGAGGTGGCGATGGTACGCAGCAGGGTCTGGGTGGTCGAAACGTTGATGTTCTCGATCAGCGAGGCCTTGCGCATGACGCGGAAGTTTTCACGTACCCGGTCGAAGACGACGATGGTGTCGTTGAGCGAGTAACCAATGATCGCCAGGACCGCCGCCAGCACCGTCAGGTCGAAGGTGATCTGGAAGAACGACAGGATACCCAGCGTCACCACCACGTCGTGGATCAGCGAGACGATTGCACCAACGGCGAACTTCCACTGGAAGCGGAATGCCAGGTAGACCAGGATGCCCCCCAGCGCCAGGAGCATGCCCAGGCCACCCTGGTCACGCAGCTCCTCGCCCACCTGAGGGCCGACGAACTCGACACGCTTGACGGTTGCCGGATTGTCGCCACCTGCCTTCTGCAGGGCTTCGGCCACCTTATTACCCAATTGCGGGTCGTCACCAGGCATACGCACCAGCAGGTCGGTGGTGGCGCCGAAGCTCTGCACGACAGCCTCGTGGAAGCCGGAGTCGACCAGCTCGGCACGGACCGCCTTGAGGTCCGCAGGACGCTCATAGGTCAGCTCGATCAGCGTACCGCCGGTGAAGTCCAGGCCGAAGTTCAGGCCCTTTTGCCACCAGCTGAACAACGCCAGGACAGTCAGGAGCGCAGTGATGGCGAACGCGACGTTGCGTACGCCCATGAAGTTGATGGTTTTCATGTCAGCTCCCTCAAACCCACAGCTTCTTGATGTCACGCCCGCCACAAGTCAGGTTGACCAGTGCACGGGTCATCATGACGGCGGTGAACATCGAGGTGAAAATCCCGAGGGACATGGTGACGGCGAAGCCTTTAACCGGACCGGTACCCATGGCGAACAGGATGCCGCCGACCAGCAGCGTGGTCAGGTTGGCATCGACGATCGCCGAGTAGGCACGGTTGAAGCCTTCGTGAATGGCGCGCTGAACCGACATGCCCGCCGCGATCTCTTCACGGATACGCGAGAAGATCAGCACGTTGGCGTCCACCGCCATACCCATGGTCAGTACGATACCGGCGATACCCGGCAGGGTCAGGGTAGCGCCCAGCAGCGACATCAGCGCCAACAGCAATACCATGTTGCCCGCCAGGGCGATGGTCGCCAGCACGCCGAAGGCACGGTAGATGGCGATGATGAACAGCGAGACGAACAGCATGCCCCACAGGGACGCATCAATACCCTTGGTGATGTTGTCGGCACCCAGGCTCGGGCCGATGGTGCGCTCTTCGGCAAAGTACATCGGCGCCGCCAGGCCACCAGCGCGCAGCAGCAGGGCCAGCTCGGACGATTCGCCCTGGCCGTTCAGGCCGGTGATACGGAACTGGCTGCCCAGCGGCGACTGGATGGTCGCCAGGCTGATGATCTTCTTCTCTTCCTTGAAGGTCTGGACCGCGACGTCTTTCTCGACACCGTTGACCATCTGCTTCTCGTAGCGGGTCATCGGCTTCTGCTCGATGAAGATCACCGCCATGCTGCGCCCGACGTTGGTACGGGTAGCGCGGCTCATCAGCTCGCCGCCGTGACCATCGAGACGGATGTTCACCTGCGGACGGCCATGCTCATCGAAGCTGGCCTGGGCGTCGGTCACCTGGTCGCCTGTGATGATCAGGCCACGCTCGACTGCAGCGGAACGGCCACCTTCGCGGAACTCGAAGACCTCGGTGGTAGCCTTGGACGCGCCCGGCTCGGCGCCGAAGCGAAACTCCAGGTTGGCGGTCTTGCCCAGGATACGCTTGGCCTCGGCGGTGTCCTGCACGCCTGGCAGCTCGACCACGATACGGTTGGCACCCTGGCGCTGAACCAGCGGCTCGGCGACGCCCAGCTCGTTGACCCGGTTACGGACGGTGGTCAGGTTCTGCTTGATCGAGTATTCGCGAATCTCGGCGACTTTGGCCGGGGTCAGCGCCAGACGCAGCACGGCGAGCTCGTTGCGCTCGGTGGTGGTCAGGTCGAAGTCATTGAAATTCTTGCGGACCAGGCTGCGAGCCTGTTCGCGGGTGGCATCGTCGGCAAAGCCCAGCATGATCGCGCCGTCCTGCTGGGGCAGGCTGCGATAGCGGATGCGCTCTTTGCGCAGCAAGGTCTTGACCTCGCCTTCGTAGACTTTCATACGGGCGCTCATGGCCTTGTCCATGTCCACTTCCAGCAGGAAGTGCACACCACCGGACAGGTCCAGGCCCAGTTTCATCGGGCTGGCGCCGAGGTTGCGCAGCCATTGCGGGGTGGTCTGGGCCAGGTTCAGGGCCACGACGTAATCATCGCCCAGTGCCTTGCGTACCACATCCTTGGCTGGGAGCTGGTCTTCCTGGTTGGTCAGGCGCACCAGCGCACTGCCCTTCTCACCCAGGCTGCCGCCCTTGACGGCGATACCGGCATCGGTCAGCGCCTTGGTGGCGCGATCCAAATCGGCCTGGCTCACATGCAGCGCGGAGCTCGCACCGCTGATCTGCACCGCCGGGTCATCCGGGTAGAGGTTGGGAGCGGAATAAATAAAGCCGATCGCCAGTACCACCAGGATCAGCAGGTATTTCCACAGAGGGTATTTGTTCAGCATCACGCCGCCCGTTCAAGACGCGGGGCGCGTTGCGCGCCCCGACTGGAAAAGATAACCGGTAACTCAGATAGCCTTGAGCGTACCTTTTGGCAGGGTCGCGGCAACGGCGCCCTTCTGGAACTTCAGCTCGACGTTGTCGGACACTTCCAGTACCACGAAGTCATCGGAGACTTTGACGATCTTGCCGGCGATACCGCCGTTGGTGACAACTTCGTCACCTTTTTGCAAGTTGCTCAGCAGGTTCTTCTGCTCCTTGGCACGCTTGGCCTGTGGGCGCCAGATCATCAGATAGAAGATGACCAGGAAACCGACCAGGAAGATCCATTCAAAACCGGTACCGGCAGGGCCGGCGGCAGGGGCTGCTGCGTCCGCGTAGGCGGCGGGAATCAAGAAGCTCATTGGGCACTCCTAATGGATATTTTCTAATAATGGATGCGAACAGTCAGTCCAAAGGCGGCACAGGCAGCCCGCGCTTGGCATAGAAGGCGTCGACAAAGGCGGCCAATTTACCTTGTTGAATAGCCTCGCGTAAACCGGCCATCAAGCGCTGGTAATGGCGCAAGTTGTGGATGGTATTCAGCATGCTGCTCAACATTTCGCCGCATTTATCCAGATGATGAAGATACGCGCGCGAGAAGTTGGTGCAGGTGTAGCAATCACAGGTCGGATCGAGCGGCGAATCATCATGACGATGGAACGCGTTACGGATCTTGATCACCCCGGTATCGACGAACAGATGGCCGTTGCGCGCATTGCGCGTCGGCATCACGCAGTCGAACATGTCGACGCCGCGGCGCACACCCTCTACAAGATCCTCCGGCTTGCCTACCCCCATAAGGTAACGAGGTTTGTCAGCCGGCATCTGGCCTGGCAGGTAGTCCAGCACCTTGATCATCTCGTGCTTGGGCTCGCCCACCGACAGACCGCCAATGGCCAGGCCGTCAAAACCGATGTTTTCGAGCGCTTCGAGCGAGCGCATGCGCAGGTCTTGATACATACCGCCCTGAACGATACCGAACAGCGCCGCTGTGTTGTCGGCGTGAGCATTCTTCGAGCGCTGGGCCCAGCGCAGCGACAGCTCCATGGAGGTGCGCGCCACGTCGTGCTCGGCCGGGTATGGCGTGCATTCGTCGAAGATCATCACGATGTCCGAGCCCAGGTCACGCTGGACCTGCATGGACTCCTCGGGGCCCATGAACACCTTGGAGCCATCAACCGGCGAGGCGAAGGTCACGCCCTCTTCTTTGATTTTGCGCATAGCGCCGAGGCTGAACACCTGGAAACCACCGGAGTCGGTGAGAATCGGGCCTTTCCACTGCATGAAATCGTGCAGGCTGCCGTGCTTCTTGATCACCTCGGTGCCTGGACGCAGCCACAGGTGGAAGGTGTTGCCCAGGATGATCTCGGCGCCGATCGCTTCGATGTCGCGTGGCAGCATGCCCTTGACCGTGCCATAGGTACCCACCGGCATGAACGCCGGAGTCTCTACCGTGCCACGGGGGAAAGTCAGACGGCCGCGACGGGCCTTGCCGTCGGTGGCCAGCAGTTCGAACGACATTCGACAGGTGCGACTCATGCTTGATCCTCGGGGCCGCGTGGCGCCGGATTGCGGGTGATGAACATGGCATCACCGTAACTGAAGAAGCGGTACCCCTGTTCGACCGCCGCCGCGTAGGCAGCCATGGTCTCGGGGTAGCCGGCGAAGGCCGAGACCAGCATCAGCAGCGTGGACTCCGGCAGGTGGAAGTTGGTGACCAAGGCATCGACCACATGGAACGGCCGACCCGGGTAGATGAAGATATCGGTGTCGCCGCTGAAAGCCTTCAACTGGCCATCACGGGCGGCGCTCTCCAGCGAGCGCACGCTGGTGGTACCCACGGCAATTACCCGGCCACCTCGGGCGCGACAGGCCTGGACAGCGTCCACCACCTCCTGGCTGACCTCCAGCCACTCCTTGTGCATGTGGTGGTCTTCGATCTTGTCCACGCGCACCGGCTGGAAGGTACCGGCGCCCACATGCAAGGTGACGAAGGCACGTTCCACGCCCTTGGCGGCGATCCTTTCCAGCAGGGCCTCATCGAAATGCAGGCCTGCGGTCGGCGCCGCCACGGCGCCCGCACGCTCGGCATAGACCGTCTGGTAGCGCTCGCGGTCGGCACCTTCGTCCGGACGATCGATGTATGGCGGCAACGGCATGTGCCCGACACGGTCCAGCAGCGGCAGCACCTCCTCGGTGAAGCGCAGCTCGAACAGCGTCTCGTGGCGCGCCACCATCTCGGCCTGGCCACCGCCATCGATGAGGATTTGCGTGCCCGGCTTGGGCGCCTTGCTGGCACGCACATGGGCCAGCACCCGGTAGCTGTCCAGCACGCGCTCGACCAGCACTTCCAGCTTGCCACCGGAGGCCTTCTGGCCGAACAACCGCGCCGGGATGACCCGGGTATTGTTGAAGATCATCAGGTCGCCGGGGCGCAGGTATTCCAGCAAGTCGGTGAATTGCCGGTGCGCCAGCTCCCCGCTCGGCCCATCTAGGACCAGCAGACGGCTGCCATGGCGCTCGGCCAGGGGATGACGGGCGATCAGGGAATCGGGGAGTTCGAAGGAAAAATCGGCGACGCGCATGATGGTGTTCGGTTCGACAGGGTCGGAAAGTTTAGCCCAACGAACGAAAATTGACCATGAAACCCGATTGACCGACCCACGGCGGCTCTCTATACTGCGCCCCCACAAGCCCTGATGGCGGAATTGGTAGACGCGGCGGATTCAAAATCCGTTTTCGAAAGGAGTGGGAGTTCGAGTCTCCCTCGGGGCACCAAAATCCGGAAAAAACCGACCTTATGGTCGGTTTTTTTGTGCCTGGGATTTGGCCTGCATGGCGTTGACTTTTTCGCGGTAAACCCGTTCCCACAGCGTACGCGCCATTCTGGCTGACCACGCTACACGCAGGCATGCCTCGATCCTGCCGCTGGATCAGGCCTCGGCGATGCTGGCGTGTGTAGGGCGGATGACCTTGTTTCCAGCGACCGGCGGGGAGCGACCTGGAGCGGGCTGCGCACCTGCTGTCAAGGGCGGCAGCGTCCGTAGCCATGTCATCGGGGCCGCGTCGCGACTCTTTGGGGGACAAGCACTGACTAGAGAATGAGAGTCGAACGGCAGCCCGACTTGCCCGTCGATCGGCAACGCCATCAGTATGTAAATCGAAGCCCCCCCTCGAAGGCATACCCCATGAAGCTGTCACACCGCCCCGTACGCCACGACGACATCGCCGCTATCTGCTGCTTCCCTCAAGGCCCGGACGAGCTCTTCTACATGTTCCCGAAGGCCACCTACCCGCTCACGCCCGACCAACTGAGCGATGCCATCGCCCAGCGCAGCGGATCGACGGTGATCGAAGGCGATGGCGTGGTGCTGGGCTTTGCCAATTTCTACAAGGCCGAGCACGGTGGCGTGTGCGCCCTGGGCAACGTGGTAGTGGCCCCTGCCGCGCGAGGCCACGGCGTGGCCCGTTATCTGGTGCAATGCATGATCGACCAGGCGCGGGAGCGATTCGCGGCACGGGAGGTGTGGGTATCGTGCTTCAACCACAACACGGCGGGTTTGCTGCTTTATCCACAGCTGGGCTTCGTGCCGTTTGGCATCGAAGAGCGCCAGGCGCCGGATGGCAGCCGAGTGGCATTGGTGCAGATGAGGCAGGTGCTCGCTTGACCCTCGCTTCCCCGGCCCTTTCCTAGTGAGCGCAGCCCACCAAGGGCTCAGGCGCGCACGTACCGCTGGCGCAGCACGTCGCTGAAGGCATCCACCAGCAACACCAGCACCAGCATGCCGATGATCACGGTGCTGGCCTGGGCCTCCTGGAACAGGCTCAGGGTGGTGTAGAGCATCTGTCCCAATCCGCCGGCACCGACGAAGCCCAGCACGCTGGCCATGCGGATGTTGTTCTCCCAGCGGTAAAGGCTGTAGGCAAGCAGTTGCGGCCAGAGGTTGGGCAAGGTGCCGAAGCAGAACGCCGCAGCCTGGCTGCCACCTTGCAGGCGGATGGCGGCAGCAGGCTCGGCGGGGGCGTTTTCCAGGGCCTCGGCGAACAGGCGGCCCAATACGCCTGCAGTATGCAGGGCCAAAGCCAGGGTGCCGGCGTTGGGGCCTAGGCCCGCAGCGAGCACGGTCAAAGCGGCCCAGACGAGCTCAGGGATTGCACGCAAGGCATTGAGCAGCAACCGCGCAGCGCCCTGCAGCGGCCAGCCGAAGCGGCCGGCGGCCGGCAGCGCCAGCAACAGGCCGAGTACCATTGCCAGCAGGGTTCCAAGCCCAGACATGGCCAGGGTCTCCAGTGCGCCCTTGCCTACGGCTCGCAGGTGCTCGGTGGACAGGTCCGGGCTCAGGAATCGGCGTGCATATTCGCCCATCTGCGCCAGCCCGCCGTTGCCGACCACCGACGCCATGTCCAGCTCGAGGTAGCTGAACGACGCCACCACAGCGGCGAGAATCGCGACGACGATCAGCAGGTTGATCACCCGGTTCATGCCAGCCTCCCCCGCAGCACCCGGCTGAGCAGATCGGCCAGCACCACCAGCACCAGGAACGCCAGCAGCATGCTCGCGACCTCGGCCCCGGCGAACATGCGCATGGACAAGTCGATCTGCTGCCCCAGGCCGCCCGCACCGACAAAGCCCATCACCACCGAGGCCCGCACCGCACACTCCCAGCGATACACGGTGTAGGACACCACCTCCGCGGCAGCGCCGGGCAAGATGCCGTAGAAGAACGCCATCAACCGCCCGCTTCCGGCCTGCAACAGCGCATGGGCCGGGCGCTGGTCGACCGATTCGAAGATTTCCGCGTAGACCTTGCCGAGCATGCCGGCGTAGGTGATGGCAATCGCCAGCACGCCAGCCGTAGGCCCAAGGCCAACGGCGCGCACGAACAATAAAGCCCAGACGATCTCCGGCACGCTGCGCAAAAATACCAGCAAACCGCGCACCGGCATGCGCAGCAGCCGCGACCACAGCCCCGGGCGACCACCGCGTGAGGCGGCCCTCAGCGACAGGGCGCGACTGGCCAAAAGGCTGGTCGGCACCGCGAGCAGCAATGCCAAGGCCATGCCAGCAGTGGCCACGGCCAGTGTCTGCAAGGTGGCTTCGAAGAGCAGCGAGAGAAAGTCGCCATCGTGCGCCGGTGGCCAGAAAGCGCTGACGAAGCTGCCCATCTGCTGACGGTTTTCCGCCTGCAGCAGCACACCAGGGTTCAGCTCGCTCAAGCGCAGCCCAGGCCACAGCAACGCCAGAGCGAGCAAGGTCAGCAACAGCCGGGGCAATGCCGCAGGGTCGCGTGTGTCGGCCTTCAGCATCGCGGGATCTGTACCGTCAGGGTCGGCCCAGGGGTGGGCGGCGAGGCCAGCTGTTCGTTGGCATAAAGCGCATCAAGCAGGCTCTCGGTCACCGCCTGGGCAGGGCAGTCGAATGCGACCTGACCTTCGCGGATCCCGATCACTCGGGGAAAGTGCGCCAGTGCCAGATCGACTGCGTGCAGGCTGGCCACCAAGGTCACGCCGTTGTCCTGGGCATGACGATTGAGCAGAGCCAGGCTGTGGTCGGCGAGCACCGGGTCCATGGCCGAAACCGGCTCATCGGCCAGCAACACTTCAGGCCGCTGATACAACGCTCGGGCAATGCCGACTCGCTGCAACTGACCGCCGGACAACTGCCCACACTGAACGAACAGTTTGTCCGCCAGTCCCAGCTCGGCCAACGCCTGACGAGCCCCAGGCACATCGCTCGGGTAGATCAGGTTGAGCAGGCCACGCAGGATGCCCCACTGCCCCAGGCGCCCGGCCAGCACCGCCGTGACCACACGCTGGCGCGGTGGCAACGGCGGCGCCTGGTGCACCAGGCCCACCCGCGCGCGCAGGCGCTGGCGGGCTCTGGCAGACAGCGCCCAAGGTTGCTGGCCGAGCAGCTCCAGGCGCCCGGCACTGGGCTGGACCGCCGTCGCCATCAGGTGCAGCAGGCTCGATTTGCCGGCCCCGGAAGGGCCGATGATCGCCACCCGCTCACCTTTGTCGATGCGCAGGCTCACCGCATCGAGGGCGCGAACCTGGCCATGGCGCAGGCTGGCGCCGTGCAGATGAATAGTCACTTGAGCAGACCGGCCTCACGGGCAGCTTGCTCGGTGCCTACGTAGTTTTCAGGCTTGGTTTCGATGAAGCGGCTGGCGGCCTGCAGGTCGAGGATCGCCTTGTGCTCCGGGTTGGCTGGGTCCAGCGCCAGGAAAGCGGCCTTGATCTTCTGCTTCAGGGCCGGGTCCAGGTTGCCGCGCACGGTCCAGTTGTAGTCGTAGTAGGTCGGAGTGGTGGCAAAGACCTTGACCTTGTTGGTGTCGACCTTGCCGGCATCGACCAGCTTCTGCCAGACACTGGCGTTGAGCACGCCGCCATCGACCTTGCCAGCCTGGACCCAGGCCACGGTGGCATCGTGGGCGCCGGAGTAGGCAACGCGGCTGAAGTAGCTCTCAGGCTTGATGTTGTCTTCCTTGAGCATGAAGTAACGCGGCATCAGGCTGCCGGAAGTCGAGGAAATCGAACCGAAGGCGAACGATTTGCCCTTGAGGTCGGCCAGGCTCTTCACGTCCGGGTTGGCGGTGATGAACTTGGAGGTGAACTGGGCATCCTGCTCGCGCTGCACCAGTGGCGTGGCGGTCGGGTCCTTCAAGTGCACTTGGACGAAGGTGAAGCCGCCCAGCCAGGCCATGTCCAGGCGATTGGAGGCCAGCGACTCGACCACCGCCGGGTAATCGGCCACCGGTACGAACTTCACGTCCATGCCCAACTGCTTGGAAAGGTATTCACCCAGCGGCTTGAACTTGCGCAGCAGTTCGGTCGGCGCTTCGTCCGGGATGGCGCTTACCCTCAGGGTGTCAGCAGCCTGGGCAATGACGGCACAGCAAGACAGCACGAGACCGGCGGCGACCGCCAGGGGACGTTTGAGCATGGGATTCTCCGGTTCAATAGCGGGGAAAGGGTAACTGCAACTGCAAGCTACAAGAGAAAGCGAACCGCGTACTTCGCTGACTATCCCAAGTACTTGCCTCTTGGCGCTGGGAACTTGGAGCTTGCAGTCGGCCCGGGGATTATAAGAGCCGGTGGCGCAAAGGCCAGCTTTGCTACAATCGCGCATCACGAAAATCCGAGGTGCGTATGAGCGAACCGATTCGTCTGACCCAGTACAGCCATGGCGCCGGCTGTGGTTGCAAGATCTCCCCCAAGGTGCTGGATGTGATTCTCGCCGAAAGCGGCGCCCAGGCCCTGGACCCGAAACTCTGGGTCGGTAACGCCTCGCGCGACGATGCCGCCGTGTACGCCCTGGACGATGAACGCGGCGTGGTCTCGACCACCGACTTCTTCATGCCGATCGTCGACGACCCGTACGATTTCGGCCGCATCGCTGCCACCAACGCCATCAGTGATATCTACGCCATGGGCGGCGACCCGCTGATGGCCATCGCCATCCTCGGCTGGCCGGTCAACGTCTTGCCGCCGGAAGTCGCCCGAGAAGTCATCCGCGGCGGGCGCGCCGTGTGCGCCGAAGCGGGTATCCCGCTGGCCGGTGGTCACTCCATCGATGCGCCCGAGCCGATCTTCGGCCTGGCGGTCACCGGCGTGGTCAGCAAGCGCCACCTCAAGCGCAACGACACCGCCCACGTCGGCTGCCGCCTGTACCTGACCAAGCCCCTGGGCATCGGCATCCTCACCACCGCCGAGAAGAAGGCCAAGCTGCGCACCCAGGACCAGGGCCTGGCCCGCGATTGGATGTGCACCCTTAATACCCCCGGCAGCCGCTTCGGCAAGCTCGACGGCGTCAAGGCCATGACCGACGTCACCGGATTCGGCCTGCTCGGCCACCTGGTGGAGCTGGCCGAAGGCAGCGGCCTGACGGCGCACCTGCGCTACGATGCCGTGCCACGCCTGCCCAGCGTCGATCACTACCTGGCCGAGGGCTGCATCCCTGGCGGCACCCTGCGCAACTTCGACAGCTACGGCCACAAGATCGGAGCCTTGACCGAAGACCAGAAACACCTGCTGTGCGACCCGCAGACCAGCGGTGGACTGCTGGTGGCGGTCAGCCCCGAGGGCGAGGCCGAATTCCTCGCCGTAGCCACAGAACTGAACCTGGCCCTCTCGCCGATCGGCGAGCTGGTCGAGCGACAGACCCACGCGGTCGAGGTGCTTTGATGCGCAACGACTGCACCGACTACCGCCAACTGTTCCTCGACGACGTGCCGATGATGGACATGCGCGCGCCGATCGAATTCGCCAAGGGGGCCTTCCCCGGCGCCGTCAACCTGCCGCTGATGAACGATCAGGAGCGGCAAAAGGTCGGCACCTGCTACAAGCAGCAAGGCCAGGCCGCCGCCATCGCCTTGGGTCACCAACTGGTCGGCGGCGCCATCAAGCAGGCACGCCTGGAAGCCTGGGCGGCGTTCGCCAAGGCCCACCCCGACGGCTATCTGTACTGCTTCCGCGGAGGCCTGCGCTCACAGATCGTCCAAGGCTGGCTGAAGGACGAAGCCGGCATCCAGTACCCGAAGGTCAAGGGTGGCTACAAGGCCATGCGGACCTTCCTGCTGGAAACCACCTTGCAAGCTGTCGAGCAGTGCGACTTCGTGCTGGTAGGCGGCCTTACCGGCACGGGCAAGACCGACGTGCTGCTTCAGTTGGACAACGTGCTCGACCTCGAAGGCCACGCCAACCACCGCGGCTCGAGCTTCGGCAAGCGGGCCACGGCGCAGCCGGCGCAGATCGATTTCGAAAACCAGCTGGCCATCGACATCCTGAAAAAGCGCGCCCGAGGAATGCAGCAGTTCATTCTGGAGGATGAAGGGCGCATCGTCGGGAGTTGCTCGGTGCCCCTGGAGCTGTACCAGGGCATGCAGCAGTACCCGCTGGTGTGGCTGGAAGACAGCTTCGAAAACCGCGTGGAGCGTATCCTGCGGGACTACGTGATCAACCTGTGCGCCGAGTTCGTCGCCTTGCATGGCGAAGAAGACGGCCGTCGGCTGTTCGCCGAACGCATGCTGCAAAGCATGGGCAATATCCACAAGCGCTTGGGCGGTGAACGCTTCCAGCGGTTGTCGGCGCTACTGGGCCAGGCCTTGGACGAGCAGCTGCGCAGTGGCGCGGTGGATCTGCACCGCGGTTGGATCGAAGGGTTGCTCAACGAATACTACGACCCGATGTATGCTTACCAGCGCCAAGCCAAGGCAGAGCGTATCGAGTTTGCCGGCGACGGGGTCGAGGTGCGCGAATACCTCAAGGCCCGGGCCAAACGCGAGCCACGCCTCGCGCCCTGAGCCCTGCCCCGCATAAGCCAGGGGCGCCGGAGCGGCGCTCCCATGGCGACGGCGCCACCCTCAGAACCCTGCGCTCAACTGGCTAAGCTCGGCACATCGTGTTCATCGCAAAGCGTACGGATGAGTTCACGCAGCCAGCGGTGACCGGCATCGCCCTCGCGCCGGGTGTGCCAGGCCTGGGTAAAGGCAAACGGCGCGATCGGCAGTGGTGGCGCAAAGCAGCGCAACCCAGGGTCGAGCCGGGTACCCGCCAGGCTGCGGCGGGCCACGGTCAGAATGAGGTCCGTACCGCTGATAACGCCTTGGGCCACGCCCCAGTGCGGCAGGGTGAGCGCGATCCGCCGCCCCTGACCCGACGCCTGGAGCGCCAAGTCGATCTCGTTGTCGATGCCCGGCCGCACGGCCACCAGCACGTGAGGTCGCGCCAGCCACTGAGCCAGCGAAAGCCCGGTGCGCGCCGGTAGACTGTGGCGGTCCGCCAGGCAGATGAACGACTCCTCGAACAACACCTGTACCTGCACCTCTGAGGGCAAATCGGGGAACACCCCGAGGGCCAAGTCCACTTCACCGTCGATCAACTGTCCGATCATCGCTTCACGGCTGCCTTGGGATACCACCAGGTCGATGCCTGGCGCCTGCTCTCTGAGCTTGCGCATCAGCCCCGGCAACACCACCCGCGCGCCATAGTCCGACATTGCCAGGCGAAAGGTGCGTCGCGCCCGGTTCGGTTCGAAACGCGGACTCCCCAAGAGGCCGTCGAGCTGTGCGAGGGCCTGCTCCAGCGGCTCACGCAGGGCCTGGGCACGGCTGCTCAAGTGCAGACGGCCGCCCCGGCGCACCAACAGTGGGTCAGCGAAGATGTCTCGCAGCTGGGCCAGCGCATGGCTCACGGCAGGCTGACTGCGGTGCAGGCGTACGGCAGCCCGTGAAACATGCTGCTCGCTGAGCAAGGCATGCAGGGTCAACAGCAGGTTGAGGTCGATACGACGCAAATCATCCATATGACGAATACAGCCTGTGTGAATTTCGAATTTCCATCATTGAAATGGATAAACAACACTGCGCCTAGTGTTTTCCACAGGAGCCATTCAATGCCGCACGCCCTCTCCTTCTCAGCCGTCCTCCCTTTGCTCGTTGCACTGCTGGCAGGCGCCGCCGTGCCTTTCCAGGCCGGCAGCAATGCCGCGCTCGGTCGCTTGCTGGGCCACCCTTTGTGGGCGGCGGGGGTATCGCTGACCGTCAGCCTGCTGATGCTGGTCCCTGCCTTGCTGCTGATGCGAGCACCTGTGCCGCAGTTGCAGAACCTGGCCCAGGCGCCTTGGTGGGCCTGGTTTGGCGGTGTGGCGGGTGTGCTCTACATCACTGCCGCACTGGTGCTGACACCCCGGCTGGGGGCTGCGGGATTCATCGTCTGCGTGATCGCCGGGCAGGTGCTGTCGTCACTGCTGATCGACCAATGGGGGCTGATGGGGTTGCCGGAACGGCCCGTCAACGCTCTGCGCCTGGCGGGCGTCGGGATGATCGTGGCGGGTATGCTGGTGGTGCAGTGGGGTACGTCTCGCTGATGTGGTGTCCGCACTGTCTTGCTCGCTGGCAATACAGCTGCAGTCACAGCGACTGTGACGACTCCGGCGGCATCAGGACCTTGTCCACATCGAAATGCAGTGCAGGCATCTGGGTGCCGGCATACATCGTGACGGCGATCGCAGCAATCACCGCCACATCGAGCCAGTGCCAGCCGGGCATGTCGTCGGCGCGCCGTGCCTTCCAGCACCACCAGGCCTGCCCCAGGCAAAACACCAGGATCGCCAGGCTCCACAAGTAGAAGCCAACACCGAAGCCGGTGACGTCCTGGAAGGCATAGCTGTGGTTGTCCGGCAGCCGCTCGATACCCAGGCTACTGAGCGCCAGGTACAGGGCGCACACCCCCAACAGCAACGCCAACCGGCGAAAGCGCCGATGGGCCAGCACCGCTAGCACCAGCAACGGGTTGGCAAACCATTGATACAAGCCGAACGGTACGCCCCAGGGCCCGTAAAGCAGCATCTGCAAGGCAGGCATGTGCCGACCTGCTCCCATCAACGCGCCGTCAAAAAACAGGCCGATCAGGTACACAAGCAGGCACAACGGCAGGTAATAGGCAGACAACCTCAGGCTCCAGGGTATTTGGACGAACCTGAAACCATACAGCACCTGTGTTTCACGCAACAGGTGGTTTCCCGCCACAAGCCCCTGTCAGGCCACTTCGGCCCCATCATCCTCCGGCCAGTGCGGCTCGTTGGCCTCCAGCGGCGGCAGCCCATAATGCGCGCGGGCTGCGTCACAGCTGGGGTTATGCACACCGTTGACCCACGAGGCTTCGAATTCTCGGCATGGACTCGAGCGGTTTTCGTAGATGGTGCAAGCGACCTGCTTGCCGATCTCGCCACCCAACGCCGTACAGCGGCAAGGTTTGGCATCGGTGCCGATCATCGCGACCCGGGTTGGGTTGATCTGAACCACCAGATCGTCGGGCACCACGCCCCCGGCTGATTGGCATTCGCCCCAGAAAAAAGACACACGGAAGTACCCGCAGCAGGCGCCGCAGTCAAGGCAAGGGTTGTATTCGGACATGATGGCACGGAGGGAGGGTTGTTGTTATGAGGGCTAGGCCCGCGCGCCATTCTCAGTCCAACCAGGGGTGGCTGAGAAGAGGGGGAAAGCAAAAAAAACCACCGCTTGTCAGCGGCAAGTAGCAAGCGGCAAGGCGACTTGCTGCATCAAGATTGAAAAGCCGCAAAAGGCCGCTGCTCACGCGGCCCTCTTGCGGCTTGCAGCTTATTTTCGCGTCAAGCCATCGGCCCTGAACATCTGCCGAATGCCGCGAATGGCCTGGCGAATACGGTCCTGGTTCTCGATCAGGGCGAAGCGCACATGGTCATCGCCATAGTCGCCAAAGCCGATCCCGGGCGACACACAGACCTTGGCCTCGGCGAGCAGTTTCTTGGAGAACTCCAGCGAGCCCAGGTGAGCATAGGCTTCGGGAATCTTCGCCCACACGTACATCGAGGCTTTGGGGTTTTCGACCATCCAGCCGATCTCATGCAGCCCTTTGACCAGCAGGTTGCGGCGCTGGCGGTATTGCTCGGCGATATCGCGTACACACTGCTGGTCGCCTTCGAGCGCGGCGATGGCCGCCACCTGCAACGGGGTGAAGGTGCCATAGTCGTGGTAGCTCTTGATCCGGGCCAGGGCGCTGACCAGCTCCGGGTTGCCGACCATGAAGCCGATGCGCCAGCCGGCCATGTTGTAGCTCTTGGACAGGGTGAAGAATTCCACCGCGATGTCCTTGGCGCCTGGCACCTGCATGATCGAGGGGGCTTTCCAGCCGTCATAGACGATGTCGGCGTAGGCCAGGTCGTGAACCACCAACACGTCATACTGCTTGGCCAGCGCGACCACACGCTCGAAGAAGTCCAGCTCGACGCACTGGGCGGTCGGGTTGGACGGGAAGCCCAGGATCATCATCTTGGGCTTGGGGATCGATTCGCGAATCGCCCGCTCCAGCTCGTTGAAGAAGTCCACGCCTGGCACCAGCGGCACCGAACGCACCTGGGCACCGGCGATCACCGCGCCGTAGATGTGGATCGGGTAACTGGGATTGGGCACCAGTACCGTGTCGCCATGGTCGAGGGTGCCAAGCATCAAGTGCGCCAGGCCTTCCTTGGAGCCGATGGTGACGATGGCTTCGGTTTCCGGGTCGATGTCGACCTCGTAGCGCTCCTGGTACCAGCGTGAGATGGCGCGGCGCAGACGCGGGATACCGCGGGAGGTGGAATAACCGTGAGTGTCTTCCCGTTGGGCGACTTGGACGAGCTTCTCGACAATATGCGGTGGCGTGGCACCGTCGGGGTTACCCATGCTCAGGTCAATGATGTCCTCGCCACGGCGGCGGGCGGCCATCTTGAGCTCGGCTGTGATGTTGAAGACGTAAGGGGGGAGACGATCGATGCGCGCAAAGCGGCGCGGCGAACCTGGGTTGGCCATGGCTTCCTCGAATGACGTAAGCGCCCGGAACCGTCCGAGCGACGTGGGCCGCTGCGGCGGCCAAATCAGAAGATAGTGCCGAAACATACAACCTGTAAAGGACGATTTCCTGTTTTATTAGATCTTTTTAGGCTTATTTATCGAATTCATTAGATTTACGTTGCCTGGGCTGGCCCTGTCACCGGTAAACCGCGAAGAAGCCGCAACACACACCACAGGCATAAAAAAACCCCGGCACAAGGCCGGGGTTTTCGTGTAACAGGCGTCTGTATCAGCGTGCGTATGTCATCAGCACGTCCGCGGCAGTCTGGCTGTCCACCGACATCATCACGCTCAGGGCGGTGACGGTGAGGATGGAGAAACCGAAGACCTTGCGGGCCCACTTGCTGTCGTCCTCAGCCTTGTAGCCGCCCCAGGCCATGTACAGCCAGTAAAGGCCCATGGCAGCCGCCACGGCGAGGTAACCCAGGCCGGCGTAACCGCCCAAGGTCAGCATCAGGGTGGCAAGCACGAAGGCCAGTACGTACAGCACGATCTGCTTCTTCGCCGCGAGAATACCGCGTGCCACCGGCAAGACCGGAATGTTGGCAGCGCTGTAATCCTTGAAGCGGAAGATGGCGATGGCAAAGCTGTGTGGCATCTGCCACAGGCTGAACATCACCAGCAGCGTCACGGCAGCCAGGTCGAAGCTGTTGCTGACGGCGCAGTAACCGATCACCGGAGGCATGGCACCGGACAGGCTGCCGACCAAGGTACCGTGTACCGACTTGCGCTTGAGCCACAGGCTGTAGAAGCCGACGTAGACGACGAAGCCCACAGCTGCGCAGAACGCCGACAGCGGATTGGCCTGGACATACAACAGGCTGAAGCCCGCCACCCCGAGCAGGGTGGCGTAGATCAGCGCGAGGGTCAGCGACATGCCGCCCTGAACCATGACGCGGTTCTTGGTGCGCTCCATCTTCTGGTCGATGTCGCGGTCGATGCAGTTGTTGAACACGCAACCGGACGCGACGACCAGAGAGGTCCCCACCACTACCGCCAGGAACAGGGCGAAGTCCACATGGCCCTTCGAGGCAAGGAAGAAACCGCCTGCCACGGAAAGCACGTTACCGAAAATGATCCCCGGTTTGGTGATTTGGATAAAGTGCTTCACGGACATGCAGTCTTACCTCACTTGGCCATCATTTCGATGTGGATGCTGAACATGATCCACAGCGACAGGCCGACCAACAGAGCGATTACGAGAGTGGTGAACAGGAACGTCGACACATTCGAACGCTGCTCTTTCGAGCGGTCCATGTGCAGGAAGTACACCAGGTGCACCACCACCTGAATGACGGCCATGGCCACCACGATCAGGACGGTCAGGTTCTTCGGCAGGCTCGGGTACATCACCAGACCGAACGGGATCGCGGTCAGGATGATCGACAGGATGAAGCCGATCGCGTACGACTTGACGCTGCCGTGGTTGCCTTCGTGATGAGTGTCGTGTGCGCTAGCCATTACAGAACTCCCAGCAGGTAGACGACGGTGAATACGCAGATCCAGACCACGTCCAGGAAGTGCCAGAACAGGCTCAGGCAGCTCATACGGGTCTTGGCGGTCGGGGTGATGCCCTTGGTGCTGATCTGATACATCAGGACAGCCATCCAGATCAGACCGGCAGTCACGTGCAGACCGTGGGTGCCGACCAGGGCGAAGAAGCCCGACAGGAAGCCGCTGCGGTTCGGGCCGAAGCCTTCGCCGATCAGGTGATGGAACTCATAGACTTCCATCGCGATGAAGCCAGCACCGAACAGGAAGGTGATGGCCAGCCAGCCCAGCACGCCACCTTTGTTGCCCTTGAACATCTGCAGCATGGCAAAGCCGAAGGTGATCGAGGACAGCAGCAGCAGTGCGGTTTCAACAGCTACGAAATCGAGCTGGAAGATGTCATGACCCGACGGGCCGCCGGCAAAACTGCCGGACAGCACCGCGTAGGTGGCGAAGAGCGACGCAAACAGGATGCAGTCGGTCATCAGGTACAGCCAGAAACCGAGTACGGTCATCTGGCCCGAGTCGTGGTGGTGATCGTCGTGCCCATGGTCGTGACCATGAGCGCCGGCGTGGATTACTTGACTGGACATTGATTACACCCGCTCAAACGATTCGACACGTGCGCCGGCAGGCAGAGCACCTGCTTTGGCCAGCGCTTTCATGCGCTCGCCTTCGATGCGCGCCACTTCTTCGGCCGGAACCATGTAGCCCTGGTCGTCACGCGCGGCGTGGCGAACGAAGACAGCGATGGTTGCAACCAGGCTCGCGCCAACCAGCCACCAGATGTGCCAGATGAATGCGAAGCCGAAGACGGTCAGGAACAGGCCCATGAACAAACCGGTGGAGGTATTGCTCGGCATGTGGATCGCTTCGTACTTGGCCGCAGGCTTGTAGGCGACACCGGCTTCCTTGGCTTCGTGCCAGGCGTCCAGGCCAACCTTCTCAGGCATGTGGGCGAAGTTGTAGAACGGAGGTGGCGACGAAGTCGACCATTCCAGGGTACGGCCACCCCATGGATCGCCAGTGACGTCCAGGTTCTGGTTGCGGTCGCGGACCGATACGTACAGCTGGATCAGCTGGCAAGCGATACCGAACAGGATCAGCACGGCGCCGACGACGGCAACGTACAGGTAGGGTTCCCAAGCCGGGTTGTCCGAGTGGTTCAGACGACGGGTCATACCCATGAAGCCCAGGGCGTACAGCGGCATGAACGCTACGTAGAAGCCGGAGATCCAGAACCAGAAGGCAGCCTTGCCCCACTTCTCGTTCAGGGTGAAACCGAAGGCTTTCGGGAACCAATAGGCGAAGCCGGCGATGTAGCCGAATACCGCACCACCGATGATCACGTTGTGGAAGTGGGCGATAACGAACAGGCTGTTGTGCAGAACGAAGTCAGCACCTGGAACAGCCAGCAGAACGCCAGTCATACCACCGATCGAGAAGGTGACCATGAAGCCCAGGGTCCACATGATCGGCGCGGTGAAACGCAGACGGCCCTGGTAGATGGTGAACAGCCAGTTGAACAGCTTCACACCGGTCGGAATGGAGATCAGCATCGTCGCCAGACCGAAGAAGGTGTTGACGCTCGCGCCTGCACCCATGGTGAAGAAGTGGTGCAGCCAGACGGCAAAGCCCAGAACAGCGATCGCGCCCGATGCGTAGATCATCGAGTGGTGGCCGAACAGACGCTTGCCAGCGAAGGTCGAGGTGACTTCCGAGAACACACCGAAGGCCGGCAGGATCAGGATGTAAACCTCAGGGTGACCCCAGGCCCAGAACAGGTTGACGTACATCATCGGGTTCCCACCAAGCTCGTTGGTGAAGATGTGGAAGTCCAGATAACGGTCAACAGTCAGCAGAGCCAGTGCAGCGGTCAGGATCGGGAAGGAAGCGACGATCAGCACGTTGGCCCAGGTGCAGGTCCAGGTGAAGATCGGCATGTCCATCAGCTTCATGCCAGGCGCGCGCATCTTCATCACGGTGACGAGGAAGTTCACACCGGTAAGCGTCGTACCCAATCCGGATAGCTGTAGCGCCCAGATGTAGTAGTCCACACCCACGCCAGGGCTGTACTGGATACCCGCGAGCGGCGGATAGGCAACCCAACCGGTCTTGGCGAATTCACCAACGCCCAGGGAGATGTTGACCAGCAGCACGCCTGCCAGCAGCAGGTAGAAGCTCAGGGAGTTCAGGAACGGGAAGGCAACGTCACGTGCACCGATCTGCAGAGGAACCGCCAGGTTCATCAGGCCGGTGAAGAACGGCATCGCCATGAAGATGATCATGATCACACCGTGGGCGGTGAAGATCTGGTCATAGTGTTCAGGCGGCAGGTAGCCTTCGGCGCCGCCGGTAGCGGCAGCCAGCTGGGTACGCATCATGATGGCGTCGGCGAAGCCGCGCAGCAGCATGACCATCGCGACGATGATGTACATCACCCCGATTTTCTTGTGGTCGACCGTGGTCAGCCACTCAGTCCACAAGTAGGTCCACTTGCGGAAATAGGTGATAGCACCGACCAAAGCGATACCACCGAGCGCAATCATGGCAAGCGTCACCATGACTATCGGCTCGTGATAGGGTATCGCCTCCAGGCTTAATTTACCGAACATCTCTTACTCCTCTGCACCGGCAGCTGGTTGCATACTCGATTCCACACCCTTGGTAGTGGCCAGATCTTTGCTGCCTGCTTCTTCGTGGCTCGGACGACCGCGGTTCATGCCTTCGTACTTGTCGACGATCAGCTGGAACTGGTCAGGCGAAGCCTCGCTATACAGCGCGACTGGGTTGTTTTCGCTTGGTTTGGCCAAGGCGTCGTATTCAGCCTTGTCCAGCTTCTTCGGCGACTGCTTGACCTCGGCGACCCACTTGTCGAAGTCTTCCTGGGAGGTGGCAGTAGCCTTGAATTTCATGCCGGTGAAGCCAGCACCGCTGTAGTTGGCGCTGATACCGTCGAATTCGCCGTTCTCGTTGGCGATCAGGTGCAGTTTGGTGGTCATGCCGGCCATGGCGTAGATCTGGCCGCCCAGGCCCGGGATGAAGAAGGAGTTCATCACGGCGTCGGAGGTCACGCGGAAGTTGACCGGGGTGTTAGCCGGGAAGACGATCTTGTTGACGGTGGCGATGCCCTGCTCCGGGTAGATGAACAGCCACTTCCAGTCCAGCGCGATCACGTCGATCTGCACCGGCTTCACTTCGGAATCCAGTGGACGGTACGGGTCCAGCTTGTGGGTGGAGTGGTAGGTGACGTAGCCCAGGGCAATGATGATCAGGATCGGGATGATCCAGACAGCCGCTTCGATCTTGGTCGAGTGCGACCAGTCGGGCGTGTAGGTGGCAGCCTTGTTGGAAGCACGGTACTTCCAGGCGAACGCGATGGTCATGATGATGACCGGTACGACGACCAGCAGCATCAGGCCAGTGGCGATCAGGATCAGGTTCTTTTGCTCAATGCCGACCTGGCCCTTCGGGTCGAGCAGGGTCCAGTTGCACCCACTGAGTAAAAGCATGCCTAAAAAGGGCAATAAAAGGGCAATATGCCAAACAGTCTGGGGTAACGCTTTTTACTCATCTCACGACCTCTAGATCAGCTTGCTTCAATGCAATTTGTGTTTTGGTAGCCAACACTTCGTCCTGCCAAGTGAGGCATTTCGCGCCCGTACTCGCTCCTGCCGGAGGTCCGACTGCAGGACCTTGGCGTCAAGCGGGTTAGCGGTGCTTATGGTTTCGTAGGCAACAGGCCTGTACTTCAGACCAAGTCCATTTGGTGCGGGAAAACGCGGAGGGGGGTCCGCCCGGTATCGCCGTTGGGCGAAACTTGACGAAGTCAGCAAAAAGGAGCCTCGGCTTCCTTCAATCCTGCGACTTGCAAGCAGTGCCGAACGGAAATTGGGGGCGATTGTAGATAGGTCGCCCACCCTTGACTATGACTTATTGCGCAACAGTCTTTTACCATTTCGGTAACAATACAGAAGGGAAAATCAACTTCGCGACAGTTTGTCGCACCCCGCTTGATAGCCCTGAAGCCCGCATTGCACAAGGCTTCGTGGTTGATCTGGGTCAAGCGGGAGGCAAGTTTCTTTTGGTTTCTCGCCGTGCAACAGAAGAGGTCGGAAGCGGGACTTTTGTCTAAGCCTTGCGTCGGTTCCGATAGATACCCAGCGGCACCAGGACGGCAGTGAGGACGAACGCCAGAAGCGCCCACTGAGCCAGGGACAATCCAAGGATCGGCGGGTATGGCGTGCTGCAGAATCCATCGACCTGGAACGCCAGTGGCCAGACCTGCGCCAGCGGCAGGTCATCGACGATCGGCTGCAGCGTGTCGATACCGCAGCTGACCATCGGGTGCGCGAGTATATACACATGGTTGCCGGCCGCAACGATTCCGCCGATCGCGCTGAGCACCACCAACGCCTCGAAGAACGTCAGGCTGCGTTTTCCCGGCATGGCGGCGGCAAGGAAAGCGAACACCGCGATCAACAGCAGCGCATAACGTTGCAGGATACACAGCGGGCATGGGGCCTCGCCGAGCACGACCTGCATGTAGAGCGCCCCGCCGATCAACGACAGGCAGATCACACCCAGCAGAACCAGGAAGCGCCGTTCGCGATTCAGGCGCGATGTTTGTTCGTTCATTACCGATTCCTTCGATGGATAGAGGCAGCGCCAGGCCTGTCGGGGCAATGGCCTGCCTGGGCGACAGTCTACACGTGCGTCGAGGAAGCGGCGTGATAGCACTGCGCGGGGCTATCCGATGACGTCTTCAGACCAGCCGGGGCGACGTCGGTTCAACGTCAGCCGCCAAAAAGCGGCAACCCGGATGCCGGACAGGCGAACGCCCCTCGACACCCGGGAGTGAAGGATACAGTGATTAAAGGAAGATTAAAGATGAAATTGGCCTCGCTTATTTCATCTCCTTATATAAGAAGCGACCTACAGGTCCAATCGCTGGCAAGCCAGCCCCCGCACGAACGATGTCGCGTTCGCTTCGTCTCGATTACCCACGTCCGGGAGCACCGCATACGAGAGCTGGCTTGCCAGCGATTGGAATGGAAATCCTGCGTCGTCCGCTTCGTGGATTGCACCCCGAAGCGGACTGACCAGATTATCGAGGCTTCACTCCAGCGCCGCCGCCGGCCCGAAGAATTCGTAACGGCTTTGCTGCTCGGGCACACCCAGGTCCTTGAGGTGGCGCTTGACCGCCGCCATGAAGCCTTTCGGGCCCAGGAAGTAGGCATCCACATCACGCTCGGCCGGCAGCCACTGGCCCAGTTGCTCCTGACTCAGCACCCCGACCGCGTCGGCCTCGCCCTTGCCGTCCTGCTCGGCATAGCAATAGAAGCGTTTGAGCTGTGGATGACGCGCCGCCAGGCCATCGATCCAGTCACGGAAGGCGTGCACCGCCCCGTTGCGCGCGCAATGGATGAAATGCACCGGGCGTTGCGTCTGCAAGGCGGCCTGGAGCATCGCCAGGGTCGGCGTAATGCCTACGCCTCCGCTGATGAGCACCAGCGGCTTGTCGCTGTGCGTCAAGGTGAAATCTCCGGACGGCGGGAACAATTGCAGGGTCTGGCCGACCTGCAGTTGCTGATGCAGGTAATTGGACACCTTGCCACCGACTTCACGTTTGACGCTGATGCGGTACTGCTCGCCATCGCACAGGGCCGACAGTGAATAGTTCCGGCGCTGCTCGACACCGTCGATGAACAGCTGCAGGCCGATGTACTGGCCAGGCTCGGCTTTCAGGACCGGCTTGCCATCCACCGGTGCGAAATAGAAAGAGACGATCTCGCTGCTCTCCTGCTCCCGACGCACCAGACGAAACTCACGGGTACCGCGCCAGCCACCGGCCGCTTCTTCTTTCTGTTTATAGAGGCTTTCCTCGGCGCCGATCAGGATATCGGCCAATTGCCCGTAGGCCGCGCCCCAGGCAGCGATCACCTCAGCGGTGGCGATGTCCTTGCCAAGGACTTCCTCGATAGCGCGCAGCAGGCAGCTGCCGACGATCGGATAATGCTCGGGCAGGATCTGCAAGGCGACATGCTTGTTGATGATCTGCCCGACCAGACCACCGAGTTGCTCCAACTGGTCGATGTGGCGGGCATACATCAGCACACCGTTGGCCAGTGCGCGCGGCTGATCGCCGCTGGCCTGGTGGGCCTGGTTGAACAGCGGGCGCACTTCGGGGTACTCGCTGAGCATCATCTTGTAGAAATGCGTCGTCAGGGCCTCGCCACCGCTTTCGAGCAGCGGGACAGTGGCTTTGATGATTGCGCGTTGTTCGGCATTGAGCATTTGGTACGACTCCTGAGCCTAGGGCTTGAACTGGTCTGCCCTCGGTATTTCATCAACCGTGCCAACTTCTGAGCCCAGTGTTTACGGGGTTTTCAAGCAATGCGAGTCAAAACGACACCAATGCGCGTATAGTCATAACGACCAACAGGAGTCCATATGACTACACGCCCTCTGCTCACCACCCTGCTCCCTCTGGTCAGCGATCTATCCCGTGATCTTCCGGACCAGGAGCGCTATCGCCGCCTGCTGCAAGCCATGCGCAACCTGCTGCCATGCGATGCAGCTGCCCTGTTACGCCTGGATGGCGAATGGCTAGTGCCGCTGGCGGTCGATGGCCTGTCGCCCGATACGCTGGGTCGACGCTTCAGGGTCAGTGAACACCCGCGCTTCCAGATCCTGCTCAGCCGTCCCGGCCCGACCCGCTTCGCCAGCGACAGCGAACTGCCCGACCCGTACGACGGCCTGGTCAACGCGCCGCATGCCGACCTGCACGTGCACGACTGCATGGGCTGCCCCTTGATGGTCGATGAACAACCCTGGGGCCTGGTCACCCTCGATGCCCTCACGCCCGGGCGTTTCCAAAGCCTGGAACTCGAGTCCCTGCAAGCCTTCGCCAGCCTCGCCGCGGCCACTGTCACCGTGGCCGAGCGCATCGAGGACCTGGCCCTACGCGCCGAGGATGAACACCAACGCGCCGAGGTCTATCGCCAGGCCAGCGGGCAAGCCAAAGAGCTGATCGGTCAGAGCAAGGCGCACAAACGCTTGCTGGAAGAAATCCGCCTGGTCGGCGGCAGCGACCTGACTGTGCTGATCACCGGCGAGACCGGTGTCGGCAAGGAGCTCGTGGCCCAGGCCCTGCACCAGGCCAGCAACCGCGCCCACAAACCGCTGATCAGCCTCAACTGCGCCGCCCTGCCCGACACGTTGGTGGAGAGCGAACTGTTCGGCCACGTGCGCGGGGCTTTCACCGGCGCCCATGGCGAGCGGCGCGGCAAATTCGAGCTGGCCAATGGCGGCACGCTGTTTCTCGACGAGGTGGGCGAACTGCCCCTGACAGTACAGGCCAAGCTGCTGCGGGTCCTGCAAAGCGGGCAGTTGCAGCGCCTGGGCTCAGATCGCGAGCACCAGGTCGATGTGCGCCTGATCGCTGCCACCAACCGCGACCTGGCCATGGAAGTGCGCAACGGCCACTACCGCGCCGACTTCTACCACCGCCTGAGCGTCTATCCGCTGCAGGTCCCGCCGCTGCGGGAGCGCGGCCGGGATGTGTTGCTGATTGCCGGATACTTCCTCGAGCAGAACCGCTCCCGCCTGGGCCTGAACAGCCTGCGACTGAGTGCCGACGCCCAGGCCGCCTTGCTGGCCTACGACTGGCCTGGCAACGTGCGCGAACTTGAGCATCTGATTGGCCGCTCGGCACTCAAAGCCCTCGGCCAGCATCCCGAGCGTCCTCGCATTCTGACCCTGGAAGCCAGCGACCTGGACCTGCACACCGCCCTTGCGCCCCACCACGCCCCCACTCCTGCCCCGGTTCAGCCACTGCTCAACCTGCCCGACGGTGGCTTGCGCGAAGCGGTGGACGCATATCAACGGCAGGTGATCGGCGCTTGCCTTGAGCGCCACCAGGACAACTGGGCGGCAGCAGCGCGCGAGCTGGGGCTCGATCGCGCCAATCTCAGCCGCCTGGCCAAGCGCCTGGGGTTGCGCTGACCCTTGCGCCCAGTCCCGCCACCGCGAAACGACCTTCGGCGCCCAGATTTACCCGCGAAAGGGTCAACGCAGGCGATACCTGCCCAGGCAACGCCTGCGATTGACCGCACCGTGACCTAAAGCCTGGCCCCAACAGGCCGATAACCCGGCATCCTCCTTTTATTACCGACAGACTCGAAGGTTGCCCATGGCCACGCAAAACGCCCGTGCGGACTCGTTGTCCCTGCTGCTGTTCACCTTGCGCAGCGGCAAGCTGATGGCGATCAACCTGCTCAAAGTCAGCGAGATCATCCCTTGCCCGCCGCTGACCCGCCTGCCGGAATCGCATCCGCACGTCAAAGGCGTGGCGACGCTGCGCGGCAACCCGCTGTCGGTGATCGATCTCTCCCGCGCCATCGGCGAGCAGCCGTTGGCCGACCCGTCCGGTGGCTGCCTGATCGTCACCGAGATCAGCCGTTCGCGCCAGGGCCTGCATGTGCAGGCGGTGAGCCGCATCGTTCACTGCCTGAGCACCGACATCAAGCCGCCCCCCTACGGCTCGGGCAACCGCTCGTTCATCACCGGCGTGACCCGGGTCGACAACACCTTGGTGCAGGTGCTGGACATCGAAAAGGTCATCCACGCCATCGCACCGCCCGAGCCAGAACCGCACCCAGGCGAACTCAGCGAGGAAGACGCCAGCCTGCTGGCGGCCGCCAACATTCTGGTGGTGGATGACAGCCAAGTGGCTTTGCAACAGTCGATCCATACCCTGCGCAACCTGGGCATCGAATGCCACACCGCACGCAGCGCCAAGGATGCGATCAACGTGCTGCTGGAACTGCAAGGCACCGAGCGGGAAATCAACATCATCGTCTCGGACATCGAGATGTCAGAGATGGACGGCTACGCCTTCACCCGCACCCTGCGGGAAAGCCCGGACTTCCAGCATCTCTACGTACTGCTGCACACCTCGCTGGACAGCACCATGAGCGGCGAAAAAGCCAAGCTGGCCGGCGCCAACGCGATTCTCACCAAGTTCTCTTCGCCCGAGCTGACCGATTGTCTGGTGGTGGCCGCGCGGGCCGTGGTCTTTGCCGAGCACTGATATAGTCAGCGACAATTTCCCTGGCTTGCTGCCCGGGACGACTCGGGCATAATTCGCGCCCTTCGGTTGTTTTGTTGCCGGTACCTTGTATGAAGTTTCTCTGCACCCTTCTGATCGCCTGTGTCCTCGCCAGCGGCATGGCCCAGGCTTCCAGCAGTCAAGCCTGGAATGAACAACGCCAACAGATGCTCAAGGGCTGCCTGGCCGCCAGCCAGCTCAAGGATGCCCATGCCCGCGGCAAACCCGCGGAGTTCGACGACCAGGTGGGCTACAGCGTCCTGCTGATCGAGGGCATCTACCCGCAAAAGCACATGCAGCAGCGCACCGGCACCGAGCTGTGCCTGTATGACCGCCAGCGTCACCAGGCCTTCGTCAGCGAATGGAGCCCAGGCGCGCCGTGAGCGACAGCATTCGTTTCGCCTGCACCGGTTGCGGCAAGTGCTGCACCGGCCATCATGTGCCGCTGACCCTGGACGAAACCCGCCAATGGGCGGCCAACGGCGGCCAGGTGGTGGTGCTGATCGAAGGGTTCGTCTGCGACGGCCCCGGCATGCCGGCAGAACAACGCGACCATGTCCTGCGCCGGGCCTACCCGGTTGTCTGCGGCACGGCCCAGCTGCACGTGTCGGTGACGTTCGCCGCCTTCAACCCGGGCCGTTGCCGCAACCTGGACGACAACGACCTGTGCACTATCTATGAGACCCGCCCGTTGGTTTGCCGCATCTACCCGGCCGAGATCAACCCGCACCTGCCCCTGCGTCCGGAAAACAAGGACTGTCCGCCCGACGCCTGGAGCCAAGGCCCTGAACTGATCCACGGCCAGTCACTGGTGGACCCGCACCTGCGCGCCCTGATCGAAGCCTCGCGCCAGGCCGACCGTGACGACATCGCCGCCAAGGTGGCCCTCTGCCAAGCCTTGGGCATGACCACCAGCGCTCTCAAGGGCAACGGCTTCACGGCCTACCTGCCCGCCATGGACGCTTTCGCCGCGGCCTTGGAACAGCTGCCGGCCGACAACCAGGCGCCCTGGACCTTGCACATCGAAGCCCCGCCTCTGATGCACGAGTTGGCCGCACTCGGTCTATCGACCACCGCCGAACCGCCGCTCTACTACGCCTTCATCGGTTTCTGATTCACTGGCAACGGCGCCAGAACTCATCAGCCAGACGCCGCAGGTCCATGGCGAGGTCCGCCACGTCGGTCGCATTGGCATGGCTGCGCTGGCCGACATCGACCGTCGCTTCGCTGGCCTGGCGGATGCTGATGATGTTGCGGTTGATGTTTTCGCTCACCTGGCTCTGCTGCTCCACCGCAGCGGCAATCTGCAGACTCATCTCATTGATCTGGTTGACCCGTGCGCTGATGCCATCGAGCGCACCGCTGGCCAGTTGCGCTTGCTCGACGCTGTGCCCGGCGTGGCTGCTGCTCTGGCGCATCACCTGCACCGCGGCACGAGCCCCGTCCTGCAGCGTGCCGATCATGCGCTGGATCTCGTGGGTCGATTGCGTGGTGCGCTGGGCCAGGCCGCGCACCTCGTCGGCCACCACGGCGAAACCTCGGCCCTGATCGCCCGCCCGGGCAGCCTCGATGGCTGCGTTGAGCGCCAGCAGGTTGGTCTGCTCGGCGATCCCCCGGATCACGTCGAGCACTCCGGAAATATCACTGCTGTGCTGCTCCAATTGATGGACTGCATCACTGGCTTCGACCAGCGACCCGGCCAGGTCCTGGATCGCGCAGCGATTGCGGTCCACCACTTGATGGCCGGCCTGGGTTTCATCTTCGGCTTGGTTGGCGGCCACGGCCGCCAACTGCGCACTGCTGGCCACCTGGGCGACACTGGCGCTCATCTGGTGAATGGCGGTGGCCACCTGGTCCGCCTCTTCCTGCTGCTCCAGGCTGTTGGCATGGCTGACCTCAAGCGCCTGCACCAACGACCCGGAATGCCCGGCCAGGCGTGCCGAGGTATCGCCAATGCGCCCCACCACCGCACCCAGCTGGGCCTTGAGCATGCGCATGGCGAATTCGATCTGGCCAATGGCATCGCGCCGCCCGGTGTACAACTGCTGGCTCAGCGGGTTGTCGGCAATCGCCAAGGCCTGCTGGCGCAAGCGCTCGAAGGGACGCAGCTGCCAGATCAACAGCGCACTGCTAGCCCCGGCTGCAAGCATGATTTCCGCCAGCGAACGCCACACCGGCACACCCTGCCAGCCATGTCCGACGCCGACCACCAGCGCTAGCGCCGCTGCGACGCCCAACGACAGCCGCAGTCCCAGGCCGAGCACCGGCAGGCGCGCGCGCCAGTTACGCCGCCCTTCGCGCAGTTGTCGATAGCAGCGCTCGGCCGCCGCCACCTGCTCGGCGCTGGGCCGGGTGCGCACCGACTGGTACTCGATGGTTCTGCCACCGCTGCTGATCGGCGAAACGAACGCACTGACCCAGTAATGGTCGCCGTTCTTGCAGCGATTCTTCACCAACCCCATCCAGGAGCGCCCAGCCTTGAGCGCCCCCCACATCTGTTCGAACGCCTCGGGCGGCATGTCCGGGTGGCGCACGATATGGTGCGCATGGCCCAACAATTCATCGCGAGTGAACCCACTGATTCGCACGAAATCGTCGTTGGCATAGGTGATCCGGCTGTCCAGATCGGTGGTGGACAGGATGTTGGCATCGCCGGGGTAATCCACTTGGCGACCGGTAACAGGCAAATTGCACTTCATCGGAGGCACTCGTTGTTGTTGTGGGGAAAATCGGCAGGGCGTTCGACTCTAGGGCCAATGACTGACAAAACATTGATCCAGAGCAGCATATTGGCAATTGGCCACCAACCACCTGAAACCGATGGGGCTGTCAGCCTTGATGGACAGCAGGGGGCGCTTTTTCGTTTGCAGCGCGCAGGGCGGCAACACCTTCGGCATTTTGCCTGCCGGACGCTCAAGGACGCTGGTTTGCGCGTTGGATCCTAGCGTTTTCGCCGCCAATCATTACTTTTTGCGTAACAGTGCTTATCCAACTTCAGCCTGTTTCTACATGGTTGAAGGGACTAACTTATGCCTGTCCTCGTTAACACTTGCATCGCAAGAAGGTTGTTTTAAATGTCCAACAGTATGGGTGTTGCCAGCGTTTTCATTCTGTCTTCCCTGTTGTTGTCGCCTCTGGCCATGGCTGAAGAATCGCCGGCCTTCGCTGCCCGTAACGCAGAACTTGCAGTTGTCCATCAACAGGCTCGTGAAGCCTATGCCGCGCAGAAGGCAGATGCTGCCAAAGACGTACAGCAGACCGCTTCCAAGGCCGTCGCCGACGACAGTGCCGATAGCTGATCGACTGTTTTCCGCTCCTGTTTTTTCCCTTGGCTCTCACACGGGCGCCCCGTGCGCCAATATGTTAGCCTTTCAAAGCCGCTGCCGATCAGCGGCTTTTTTTATGTGCCAAAACTATCAGCCAGGCTGTTGCGTACATAACAAGAAACTTGCATTCCCCAAAACAACAACGACCCCACCGCCAGATCAAAGGAGCTCGTACCGGTGCCTTCCGCGTTTCGTTTTACCCCGCTGTTCGTTGCATTGACTGCAACGATGCCGTTCGCTGTCCAGGCCGATGAAGACAAGGCTGATGGATTCATCGAAGGTTCTTCCCTGAACCTGCATTTTCGCAATGCCTACTTCAATCGCAACAACCTCAACCCCGCAGAGCGCGACCTGCGTGAATGGGGCCAAGGCTTCGTTGCGCGTTTCGAGTCCGGCTATACCCCCGGCGTGATCGGCGTCGGTGTCGATGCCCATGCCATGCTGGGCCTGAAGCTCGACGGCGGTGGCGGCCACTCCGGCACCAGTATCCTGCCCAAACACGTACAAGACGATGGCGAACCGGGGGCAGCCCCGCATTCGTTCTCCACTGCAGGCGCGGCGGTCAAGTTCAAGGCCTTCGACACCGAGCTCAAGGCCGGTGACCTGTTCCTCACCAACCCGGTGATCGCCGGTGGCGAGTCGCGCATGCTGCCGCAGACCTTCCGCGGCGTGAGCCTGACCAACACCAGCATCGACGGCCTGCTGCTCGAAGGTGGCCAGGCCAGCTTCACCAAGCCGTACAACCAGAGCGGGCATCGCCGCATCGATACCTACTACGGCAGCCTGAATGATGGCAGCAAAAGTGACCACCTGACCTGGGCCGGGCTGTCCTGGAGCGGTACCGAGAACGTCACCACCAATCTCTATGCCGCCGAACTGAAGGACATCTGGAACCAGTACTACGTCGACTTCGACTACACCTATGTGGTCAACGACCTGGTCAGCCTCAACCCGGGCCTGCACTTCTATCACACCCAGGACACCGGCCAGGCACTGCTGGGCAACATCGACAACAACACCTACAGCCTGCATTTCACAGTCAATGCCGGCTACCACAGCATCACGGCCGCCTACCAGCGCGTGAACGGCAACACGCCGTTCGACTACATCAACCTGGGCGACAGCGTGTACCTGGACAACTCGCGCATGTATTCGGACTTCAACGCGCCCAACGAGCGGTCCTGGAAACTGCAGTACGACTATGACTTCACCGGCCTCGGCATGCCCGGCCTGAGCACCTCGCTGTCGTACTCGCGCGGTGAAGCGGACCTGACCAAGGCCGACCAGGACACCACCCACTACGCCTACTACAATCCCGAAGGCAAGAACGCCATGCACTGGGAACGCGACCTGGACGTGAAGTACGTCTTCCAGGAAGGCAGCCTCAAGGACCTGTCGGTGCTGTTGCGCTACGCCAGCCATCGCGGCAGCCAGGGCTATGCCGCCATCGATGGCAACAGCGACAACGATGAAGTCCGGGTGATCGTCGACTATCCGTTGAACATCTTCTGACCTAAAGACCTAGCGAGGGCTTGGCCCTCGTTCGCCGCGCAAGCCCGCACCTGCAGAGGACACCGTAGCCTCTGTGGGAGCGGGCCAGGCCTGCGATAGGCCGTACAGCGGCCGGCCTCGTTTTTCCGTCGAACGAATCTTGTCCGACAATCCTGGCTTCCCTAGAATACCGCCGCCGCATAATGGCCCCGCCTGTGCAGTAGCGAACATGCCCACCCGATCATCGCGCTTTACCCTGTACAGGTCGCACCCCGAACTGATCCTCAACCTGGGCAGTTGCCTTGCCGTGCTCGCCATCGTGGCGATCGTCAGCTACCTGCTGAGCCGCGAACGCGACAGTGTCGAACAATCGGCCAAACGTTCCTCCAGTAACATCGTCCAGCTCATCGAAAGCGATATCCTGCGTAACGTCGAACTCTACGACCAGACCCTGCACGGCCTGATCTGGGCGGTGAAGCACCCTGAACTGCTGGATACCTCGCCTGAGCTGCGCCAACAAATCCTCTTCAACCAGACCTTCGCCGCCCCCGTACGCGGCGATATCCTCTGGGTCGATGCCCAGGGCAAGGTGCTCGGTGACTCGCTCAGCATGCCGCCAAGGCAAGGAGATCTGAGCGACAGCGTTGCCTTCAAGGCCCATCGCGACCGCCCGGGCCTTGGGTTGTTCATCAGCCCGCCGTTCAAAGCGCGTCTGGGGGATCTGGATTGGTGCATCAGTTTCAGCCGGCGCATTTCCGGCCCTGATGGCGAATTCGCCGGCATCGCCTCCGGTGCCCTGCGCCTGTCCTATTTCAGCGAGCTGTTCGAACGCCTGGACATCGGCAACGACAGCAGCATCAACCTGCTTAACACCGAAGGGCAGTTACTGGCCCGCCAGCCCTCCCGGGCGCAAGACCCGATGATCGGCAGCAATTACCGCGAACGGCCCAATTTCCAGCGCATCCTCAGCGAACGCAGCGGCAGTTTCACCGCGCGCTCCGGGTCGGCCGGCACGCCGCATATCTATACGTTCGCCCGGGTCGCTGACCTGCCGTTGATCGTTCTGGTGGTGGACTCGGCCGAAGAGGTGTTTCAGTCCTGGCGACGCACTGCGATCCTGGTCAGCGTAGCGACCGGCATGCTGTGCATCGGCATTCTTTGGCTGACCTTACTGCTAGGCCGCGAATTGCGCCGTCGTCACGAAGCCGAACAATGCCTGGCGACTCTGGCGGCCACCGACAGCCTCACAGGCTTGGCCAATCGCCGGCATCTCGATCAGGTGCTGCGACAGGAATGGGCGCGGGCCCAGCGCAATCGTCAGCCGCTGGCCATTCTCATGGTGGATGTGGATCACTTCAAAGCGTTCAACCAGCGCCACGGCCATGCCGGGGGCGATCATGCCCTGCGTGAAGTCGCCCATACGCTCGAACACTGTATTCGCCGCCCGGCGGATCTGGCGGCGCGGTATGGTGGGGAGGAATTTCAGGTGGTGCTACCGGAGACGGATCTGGCCGGTGCGCGCCTGCTCGCCGAGCGCATCCGCGCCCAGGTCGAGGCGCTACCGACTTTCGCAGGCGACGAACGACCGGTGACCGTCAGCATTGGTATCGGCGTGCACGTCCCTGGCACCCAGCAGGACCTGACGGGCCTGCTGGGCAGCGCGGACGAGGCGCTCTACAGGGCCAAGGCCAACGGCCGCAACCGTGTCGAGGGCCCGGAGCTTTAGGACCGAGCGCGCGCGGCGTCGCGCAGCGCTTTGACCTGGTCATGGTTACGCTGCACACCTTGCAGCTGCTTCTCTACCAACGCGTAGGTCTGGTCGCTGGCGCTGCGGCCGAGCTTGACCAGTTTCTCGCGGGCGTCCTTGTAGGCCTTGAGCGCGAAGTCCTCGCCGCGCTCGACCTCGTTGAGCACCGCTTCCTCGCTCTTGCCGGTCAGCATGGACTTCAAGTTGACCCAGCCCCGATGCAGGTCGCCACTGAGGCTTGTAGAGGTTTCCGGGTCGCCGCCCAGACGACGCACCTCGCTCTGCAGCTCGGCGGCAGCGCTGGCGCATTCACCGGCGCGTTGCACGAAGAATGCCTTCAACTCGGTATTCTTGACGTCTTCGGCCGACTCTTTGAACCCCTTTTCGCCGTCCTTGCTGTACTCGATCAGGTCGTTGAGCACATCGATCACGTCGTTGTTTGGATGACTCATGGCGCGAACTCCTTGGCAGGTGATAGTCACTTGGAATGGAGCAGGCATCGTGCCAAATCGACAAAAAGGATAATTCTTCGTTAATTCAATGAGTTACGAAACCGTGGAGCAACACCTTGGGCGGCGTTCTGCATGATCGCCGCTTGGGTGTTCGTGCAGTTTGCAGTATGGTCGGCGCTTTGTTCGGTAAGGGCTGGCGATGAAACCTGAAACCCTGCAGCTGCTGGTCACCCGCACCATGCCCTTTGGCAAGTACCAAGGTCGCCTGATCGCCGACCTGCCCGGCGACTATCTGGCATGGTTCGCCCGCAAGGGCTTCCCGCCTGGCGAGTTGGGTGGACTGCTGGCTTTGATGCATGAGATCGACCACAACGGGCTGGGTGAACTGCTGACGCCGTTGCGCCAGAAACACCGCCGCTGAATCGCCTGGGGCTGCGCTACGACCTCAGGCTCGCTTTCTTCAGCCCTTTGCCGGCGCCACCGCCAATTCCACACGCTCGCCCTTCTTGATCAGTGCATACACCACCGCCGTCAGCAGGCTGCCCGCCAGGATCGCCAGCAGGTAAAGCAACGCATGGTTGATCGCGTTGGGGATCAGCAGCACGAACAGCCCGCCATGGGGCGCCATCAGCTTGCAGCCAAAGTACATCGACAGCGCCCCGGTCAGCGCGCCGCCCGCGACACTGGCCGGGATCACCCGCAGCGGGTCCTTGGCGGCAAACGGAATCGCGCCCTCGGAGATGAAGCACAGCCCCAGGGCCAATGCCGCCTTGCCCGCCTCGCGCTCGCTCTGGGCGAACTTGCGCCGGGCCAGGAAGCTGGCGATGCCCAGGCCGATCGGCGGCACCATCCCGGCGGCCATGGTCGCCGCCATCGGTGCATAGCTGGACGAGGCCAACAGCCCCACCGAGAAGGCGTAGGCCGCCTTGTTGATCGGACCGCCCAGATCCACGCACATCATGCCGCCCAGCAACAGCCCAAGCAGAATGGCGTTGGTGGTGCCCATGCTGTCGAGAAAGCGCGTCAGGCCTTCGAGCATCGCCGCTACTGGCTGGCCGACCACATAGATCATCACCAAACCGGTGAACAGACTGGCCAATAGCGGAATGATCAGGATCGGCTTGAGCGCCTCGAGGCTGCTCGGCAGACGCGCCCAGCGGCTGATGGCCTTGGCGCTGTAGCCGGCCAGGAAGCCTGCGATGATGCCGCCGATGAAGCCCGCCCCCAATGTGCTGGCAAGCAGACCACCGATCATGCCCGGCGCCAGCCCGGGGCGGTCGGCGATGGACCAGGCGATATAGCCGGCCAGCAGCGGCACCATCAGCTTGAATGCCGCCTCGCCGCCGATCTGCATCAAGGCCGCTGGCAAGGTGCCAGGCTCCTTGTAGGCCTCGATGCCGAAGACGAACGACAAGGCGATCAACAGGCCACCGGCCACCACCATCGGCAGCATGAACGACACGCCGGTAAGCAGGTGTTTGTAGACGCCGCTCTTCTCGCTTTTCTTCACGGTCTCTGCGGCAGCCTCCACCCCTACCTCGACCTTGCCTTCGGCCAGGGCCTTGTCGAGGATGGTGCGCGCCTGCTTCAACGCGATGCCAGTACCGCAGCGGTAGATGCGTTTGCCGGCAAAGCGCGCCGTGGGCACTTCGATGTCGGCGGCCAGCAATACCACATCGGCGTCGGCGATGGCCTCGGCTGAGAGCGGATTGCGCGCCCCTACCGAGCCTTGGGTTTCCACCGTCAATTGATAGCCCAAGTCCTTGGCTGCCTGTTGCAACGCTTCGGCGGCCATGAAGGTGTGGGCCACACCGGTGGGGCAGGCAGTGACAGCAACGACCCTCGGCAGCGTACCGTTCGCCGTGGGCACCGCAGGCGTCTGCGCCTCCAGCACTTGGGCCTGGGCCGCCGCCTCATCCAGGAAACGCTCCCGATCGGCCAGGGCCTGGGCCGGTGTGCTGCGGTAGACCCGCTTGCCGACGAAGCGCTCCAGATCCACAGGGCCAGTGCTGACCACCAGTACCCAGTCGGCCTCGGCGATCTGCGCCGGACTCAAGCGCCCCTCGGCACGTTCGACATCCTGCACCTCGACCACGGGGTTCCAGCCGCGTTGCCGGGCGGCAGCCGCCAGCAAGCGCGCGCTCAGAACGCTGGACACCTGGCCGTTGGGGCAGGCGGTGATGATGGCGATGTTCATCGGCAACCCTCTTGTTGTTCTGTCAGTTGCACAGCGTTTTCCAGGCGCGCCAGCTGTTCGCGATCGCGAATCCCAAAGCCGACCTGAGTGACCGCCTGAGCGGCGATGGCCGTGGCCCGGCGTAGCGTGTGCTCGCGCGGCTCATCCAGCAGCAGGCCATGGACCATGCCCGCGACCAACGAATCACCGGCGCCGACAGTGCTTGCCACCTGCACCTTCGGCGGTCGCCCATGCAGGGGTGGCCGATCTTGGGCAAACCAGCTCAGGCCCTGCTCGCCTTGGGACACCACCACGTGCTCGACGCCGCTGGCCAGCAGCCGCTCGGCAGCCAGGCGCTGGGCTTGCGCAGTGTCCACCTTGGCGCCGAGCGCCTCGCCCAGTTCCTCGGTGTTGGGCTTGACCAGCCAGGGCCCGACCTGCAGGCCGACACGCAAGGCTTCGCCGCTGGTGTCCAGGGCAATCTTCAAACCCTGCTGCTTCAGTTGCAGCAGTAGCTGATGGAACCACTGCGCATCGACACCTCGGGGCAGACTGCCGGCCACCACCACAGCATCGTGCCCCGCCGCCACCTGTTCCAAGCGACGAAGCAGGGCAACACGGGCCGCCTCGTCAACTTCCGGCCCTTGACCGTTGATATCGGTGACCCGGCCATCGGCCTCGACCAGCTTGATGTTGCTACGGGTCTCGCCCGGCACCCGGACGAAGCAGTCGGCAAAGCCGCGCCAGGCGATCAGCGCCTCGAACGGCTCGATATTGTCACGCCCCAGAAAGCCGCCCACAGTCACGCTGTGGCCCAGGTCGGCCAGGACCTGGGCAACGTTCAGCCCCTTGCCCGCGGCATGGCTGTGCTGGCTGTGGCTGCGATTGACATGGCCGGGGCGCAGGGTGTCCAGGCTGACGGTGATGTCGAGCGCCGGGTTCAGGGTAAGGGTGAGGATCTTGGCCATTTCAATAACGCTCCACCAGCGCCCGGACCGCCGCGGCGCTGTCTTGTTGCAAGGCCTCGCGCGCCAGGGCGCGTGCCGTCTGGTGATCGGCCTGGCGGACCAGCGCCTTGACTTCGGCAATGCTGCGGGCCGCGACGCTCAGCTCGTCCACATCCAGGCCCAGCAGCACCGCGACCGCCTGCGGGTCCGCCGCCAGCTCGCCACACACGCCCACCCATTTGCCTTGGGCGTGGGCGGCACGCACGGTCACGTCGATCAGTTGCAGCACCGCCGGGTGCAGGCCGTCGGCCTGGGCCGAAAGGCTCGGATGGCCACGGTCGATGGCCAGGGTGTACTGGGTCAGGTCGTTGGTGCCGATACTGAAGAAATCCACTTCGCGCGCCAGTTGCGGTGCCAGCAGCGCCGCTGACGGCACCTCGACCATGATGCCCACTTGCAGGTCAGCCACCGGGATTTGCGCACGCAGGCGATCGACCATGGCCTTGGCCTCGCGCCATTCATGCACCTGTCCGACCATCGGGAACATGATGCGCAGGGGGCGGTCATCGGCTGCCTGCAGCAAGGCGCGCAGCTGGGCTTCCATTATCTGGGGACGCTGCAGGGTCAGGCGCACGCCGCGAACCCCCAAGAAGGGATTCTCCTCGGCGTCGATCGGCCAGTACGGCAGCGGTTTGTCGCCCCCCACATCCAGCGTGCGCACCACCAGGGGCCGCCCGCCCAGGCCATCGAGCACGCGGCGGTATTCAGCCTCCTGGGTGGCGATATCAGGTGCCTGGGGGTGGGCCATGAAGATCAGTTCGGTGCGCAGCAGGCCGACGCCTTCGGCGCCCTGCTCCACCACCTTGTCGATCCCCGTGCTCTCGCCGATGTTGGCGAACACTTCGACCGCATGGCCATCGCGGGTCACCGCCGGCTCGTGACGCTTGGCCCAGGCGGCCTGCAGGCGTTGCTCGCGCAGGTCGCGCTCGGCCAGGGCCCGCTGCAGGTCATCGGCCGCCGGCGCCACGCTGACCCGGCCACGCTGGCCATCGAGCAACAATGGCGTGCCGGGCTCCAGCAACAGAATGGCGGCACCGGCCCCCACCACCGCCGGAATGCCCAGCGCGCGGGCAACGATTGCGCTGTGGGCCGTGGCACCGCCTTGGGCAGTGACAATACCGGCGACCCGGGCCGGGTCCAGGCGGGCCACATCCGACGGGCCCACCTCGGCCATCACCAGCACGTAGGGCTGCTCAGGTTCGACGATGTCCTGGACACCGCACAGTTGCGCCAGCACTCGCCGGCCGATATCACGCAGATCCGCAGCACGCTCGGCCAGCAGGGTGTCGTGCAACGCCTCCTGCTGACGCGCCGCGCCGTCGATCACCGCCATCCAGGCAGCCGCCGCGCTCTCGCCTTGGGCCAGGCGCTGCTCGACTTCATCGCTCAGGCCCGGGTCGGCGAGCATTTCCTGGTGGGTGACGAATATCTCGCCGATGGTGGGGTCACTACGCTCCACCAGGGCCTGCAGCTCGGCATTCACCACCGCCAGCGCATCGCGCAGCTTATGCCGCTCTTGGGCAGGCGACTCGCCGCGTAGCGGGTAGTCGATCTGGCGCTCTACCTGCACAAAAGCCGGGCCACTGGCGATGCCCGGCGCAGCGCCGACACCCTGCACGACGCTTCCGGCCGCCGGCGCCTGGAGCGTCTGCACAGGCTCTTGGACACTTGGCGAGGCCGTTTCAGGCAGCGCTTCCACCACCTCGCCCAGGCCTTGCTCGATGGCCGCCAGCAAGACCGGCAGGGCATCGTTGGCAATACTGGGTTCGGCGATCAGCTCCAGCGTCTGGCCGCGCCGGGCCCCAAGGCTGAGCAGCTTGCTCAGGCTCTTGAGCGACACTGCCGGCTCGACGCTGTCCTGCAGGCGGATACGCAACTCGCCCTCGAAACCTTTGGCCAGCTGGGCCAGCACCTTGGCTGGGCGCGCATGCAAACCGTGGGGATTGGCCAGCACCACGCAAACGCTCGGCCAATCGGCCGGGGCCTCTCCACCGAGCACCTGCAGCACGGCGCGGCTGTTGGGCGCTTGGTAGAGCATTTGCCCACGGCCTTCGATCAGCACTTCACACAGGCGCTCGAGCAAAGCTTGATGAGCGACACCCAGGCTCGCCAGACAGAACAGGCCGTTGAGCGGCTGGTCACGGTAGCGCAGCGGTTGCTGCGGCGTGACGAAGGCCAGGCCTGGCTGACGCACCAGGCGCTCGCTGTGCAGCCACCACAATCCCTCACCCAGGGGCAGCGGCTCGGCCTGTTGCAGCACGTTGGCAAACCCGGCATCGACGCAGCCGGCACGTTGCAGCAGCCGCGCGCCACGCCAGGCCAGCTCGTCGAAGTCTTCGGCGGCCAGGCCCAGCCCCACCAGTTGCGCGTCCAGCGCCAGGGCCTGGGGTGCGCCTTGCAACAGCTTGAGCAACGCCTCAGCGCTGGAGGCACGGCGCAGGGCCTCGGCCAGGTCGGTCTCGCCCAGGGCGCGGGTCAGCAATTGCAGCAGGCGCAGGTGCTCGTCGGACCGGGCGGCAATGCCGATGGCCAGGTAGACGATCTGACCGTCCCCCCAGTCCACCCCCTCGGGAAACTGCAACAGGCGCACGCCGGTGGCGAAGACTTGGGCGCGGGTCTGCGGCGTGCCGTGGGGGATGGCGATACCCTGGCCAAGGAATGTCGAGCCTTGCGCCTCGCGGTCCAGGAGCCCTTGCAGGTAACCTTCGGCGACCAGGCCATCGGCGACCAGCCGATCGGCCAGAAGGCGCAGCGCCTCGGCCTTGTCGGCAGCCACCTGGTCCATAGCGATCTGCTCCTGAGCGAGCTCCAGCATGACCTTCTCCTTTTGCAGCCCCCGGGGCGGGGACCTGAGGTATTGTTGTGAATTCCACGAATCGGGTCTGTTCAACGGTCTTGCGCAGACGGTACACGGGGCAGAAAATTTGCCTGCTGAATCGTTTAACCTGACCAGGTGGCCACGTTACTCGATAATCTTCCGACGAAAAAGCCCCATCCTGTCGGACAATTGCGACAATGGTCGCCTGCCCAAGGCCCCGGCGCCAGGTGAAACTACCCGGTCCGGCCTCGCAGGCAGCCCCGGTAATAACAAGGAAAATTCGGTGAAACTCAGCGATATCGCCCGTCTGGCCGGTGTGTCCGTGACCACCGCCAGCTACGTCATCAATGGCAAGGCCGAACAACAGCGCATCAGCAACAGCACCGTCGAGCGCGTGCGTGCGGTGGTCGAGGCCCACGGCTTCACGCCCAACCCCCAGGCCGCCGGCCTGCGCAGCCGGCACACCCGCACCCTGGGCTTCATTCTCCCGGATCTGGAGAACCCCAGCTACGCCCGCATTGCCAAGCAACTCGAACAGGGTGCCCGCGCCCGCGGCTACCAGTTGCTGATCGCCAGCAGCGATGACCAGCCCGACAGCGAACGCCAGTTGCAGCAGCTGTTCCGCGCCCGTCGTTGCGATGCGCTGTTCGTCGCCAGTTGCCTGCCGCCTGATGACGAAAGCTATCGTGAGCTGCAGGACAAAGGCCTACCGGTCATCGCCATCGACCGGCGGATGGCACCGGAATACTTCTGCTCAGTGATCAGCGACGACCGCGACGCCAGCCGCCAGCTGGCCCAAAGCCTTCTGGATACCCGCCCAGACACCATCGCCCTGATCGGCGCACGCCCGGAGCTGTCGGTCAGCCAGGCCCGTGCTGGCGGTTTCGACGAAGCCCTGCAACCGTTCACCGGCCAGGTGCGCCGCTACCAGGGCGAAGCCTTCAGCCGCGAGTGTGGCCAGCGCCTGATGCAGCAACTGATCGAGGACTTCGGCGGCCTGCCCGACGCCTTGGTGACCACCTCCTACGTGTTGCTCCAGGGCGTGTTCGATACCCTGCAGACGCGCCCGGCCGACTCGCGCCAGCTGCAACTGGGTACTTTCGGCGACAACCAGTTGCTGGACTTCCTGCCCTTGCCGGTCAATGCCATGGCCCAGCAGCACGGCCTGATCGCGGCCACCGCCTTGGAACTGGCCCTGGCCGCGATCGAGGACAAGCGCTACGAACCCGGCGTGCATGCGATAGCCCGGACCTTCAAGCAACGCATCAACGCAGGCTGACCATGCGCCTGATCGACACCCATACCCATCTGGACTTCCCCGACTTCGACGCCGACCGCGACCGCCTGCTGACCAACGCGGCGGCTCGAGGCGTGGAGCGCATGGTGGTGCTGGGGGTGTATCAGGCCAATTGGCAACGGGTGTGGGATCTGGTCTGTGGCGAACAGCGGCTGTTCGCGGCCTTGGGCCTGCATCCGGTGTACCTCGACCAGCACCGCCCCGAGCACCTGGCACAACTGCGCGCCTGGCTCGAACGTCTGCGCGGCGACCCGCGTCTGTGTGCGGTGGGTGAGTTCGGCCTGGACTATTACCTGCCGGAACTGGACAAGGAACGCCAGCAAGCGTTGTTCGAGGCGCAGTTGCAACTGGCCTGCGACTTCGACCTGCCCGCCCTGCTGCACGTACGCCGCAGCCATGCCCAGGTGATCGCCACCCTCAAGCGCTATAAGCCTGCGCGCGCCGGTATCATCCACGCCTTCGCCGGCAGCTATGAAGAAGCGCGCGAATACATCAAGCTCGGCTTCATGCTGGGCCTGGGCGGCGCGGCCACCTGGCCCCAAGCCCTGCGCCTGCGCAAGACCTTGCCCCGGTTGCCGCTGGAAAGCGTGGTGCTTGAGACCGACGCCCCGGACATGGCACCGGTGATGTTCCCCGGAGAACGCAACAGCCCGGAACATCTCCCGGAAATCGCCCACGCACTGGCCGAGGTGATGGGCATAGACGCCGAGCGCCTGGCTCAGATCAGCAGCCGCAATGCCTGTGAGCTGTTCGGCTGGTAAGCCATCGCAGGCCCATCCGCGGGTAAACCCGCGAAGAAGTCGCCACGAATCAGCCTAGACGCGGAACGCGCCGATCAGTCGCTTGAGCTCGTCCACCTGGTTCGACAACGCCCGGCTGGCCTGTTCGGTCTGGCAGGCGCCTTGGGTGGTGTCCTGGGCAGCGCGGTTGATTGCCACGATATTCAGGTCGATGTCATGGGCCACCGCGGTCTGCTGCTCGACGGCCGCGGCGATCTGCTGGTTCTGCGCGACGATGCCGCCCACCGCACCAAGGATGTTGCCCAGCGCCTGTTGCACCTGACGTGCTTCGTCCACCGTCCCCGCCGCCATTTGGTGGCTGCTGCCCATGGCCGTGACCGCCGCGTCGACGCCCGCCTGCAGGCGCTGGATCATCTGGGCGATCTCCTCGGTGGAGTCCTGGGTGCGGCGCGCCAGGGTGCGTACCTCATCGGCCACCACGGCAAAGCCCCTGCCCTGCTCGCCGGCCCGAGCCGCCTCGATGGCGGCGTTGAGCGCCAGCAGGTTGGTCTGCTCGGCGATGCTGCGGATCACCTCCAGCACCCGGCCGATGGCCTGGCTGTCACCGGCCAGCTGGTTGACCGCAACCACGCTCTGGTCAATCTCCCCGGCCAGGCGGGTGATGCTGTCCTGCTGGTTTTCCACCAGGCCACGGCCGGTGGCGCTCTCGCGATTGACCTGTTGCGCGCCTTCGGCGGCCAGGGCTGCACTGCGGGCGACCTCCTGGGAGGTGGCGCTCATCTGGTTCATGGCGGTGGCCACTTGTTCGATCTGCTCACGCTGGCCACTGACCGCCTGATTGCTGCGCACCGACACCTCCAGCACCTGCCCGGCTTGCTCCTCGACCGTCGAGACAGTCCGCCCCACCTGATCGATCAGCTCGCGAATGCGCAACACCGTTTGGTTGAAGCCTTGGCCCAGCTCGCCGAGCTCGTCGCGGCTGTGGGCCTTGAAACTCACGGTCATGTCGCCGGCTGCGACCTTGTCCATGGCCGCGCCCAGATTGCCCAAGGTTTGGCGGATGGACACATAGAAGCCGCTGTCCAGATAGATGATCAGGGCAAATACCGCCAGCAGCGCGGCGACCAGCGCGATCATGCGCAGGCGGTGCTCGTCCAGGCGATCCTGCAGTTGCACCTGAAGGTGGGAGAGGATGGCGTCGTTGAGGCGGTAGGTCTGCACCATCAGGTCGCTGACCTGCTGATAGAACCCAAGCCATGGCGCGTCCAGGGTTTCGGCCATCACCACACGGTCTTCGAACAAGGTCGCGGCCTGTTTCACCGTTGCCTGGCTGGCTTCGGCCAGCGCGGCCAAGTCGGTCCTTGCGCGCGGGTCAGCGGCCAGTGCGTCGTCCAGGCGAATGCCGTAGTCGGCAGACAGCCGCTCCAAGCGTTGCAACAAGTCTTCGAAACGGGCACTGCCGGCCGAATCGATGAAGCCACGGCCCAACGCCATGGCCCCCAATGCCCGCCCTTCGCCCAGGGTCTGGGTTACCTGACCGGTGGCACTGCCCAGCAGCTCGCTCAGATGCCGCACCGAGGCCTGGTGGTCCTGGTCCAGCCCGGATTGACTGGCCACCTGTTTGGTCAGGACCTGGGCCTGAACCAACAGCTTGTCGAACAGAGCCGCCTTGCTTTGCAGGGAGGACTCGTTGCGCGCGCGGGTGAAGATTTCGCTCAGCTCTTCTCGTCGGGCCTGTAGCTGCGGGTCGCTCGTGGGTATCGCCTCAAGCCCCGCGGCGACCTTGTCCTCAAGGGCGCCGATACGCTGCTCCACGTCGCCGGCCTGTCCCGACTGGCCCAACAGGGCGTTGATCTGCAACAGGTTGCCCAGGGTTTCCAGATCGCTACGCAGGGTCAGGGCGCCAGCCAGGGGCCCCAAGCCCTGCAGCTCGACGCCGGTGGCGTGGAATTCGTCGTAGACGTCGCGCACCAGGTAGAAGCTGGTGACCAGCATGGGGACGAAGAACAAAGTGCTGATCAAGCTGAACTTCAAGCCGAAGCTCAGCCGGTCCATCAGGGCGATGGCCGGATAGAGCAAACGCTTCATGCGCATCTCCTTGGATTCTTTTTATTCTGCGAGGTAGCACAAGGCCATTAACGGCCAGGGGACTTGTATAACGCAGATCGAACCCAAGGTTTGTAATTTAAGGTTAAGCGCTGCTTGCGTAGGCCTGGCTCGCTCGATACCAGGCCGACAAGCCGAAGCACGCACTCAGACCAATACCGTCCACAGCGCAAAGCAGGCATACCACAGCACCGCGCAACGCAGCAGCAGCTCCCAGAGGCTGTCCAGACGACCGAGCCTCCGCTGGGTGTCTTCTTCCTCAGGCGCGCTGTCCGCCACGCGTCCGACCCGCGCCACCAGATGCCCCGCACTGATGTGCCAGTTGAGCAGTTCATGCAGCATCACCCGCACCACGGCGACAAAGTTGCCTACCAGGGCAAAGCTCAGGGCCAGCACCCGCACCGGCAACCAGTCCAGGGCATGGCGCAGCTGCTCGGCGCGCTCCTTGAGTGCCGGTTGGCGGCTGTTCTCTACACTCAGCGCCAGCAGCCGATAGGCCAAGGCCGCGCCCGGGCCGAGCAGGAAGTACCAGAAGATCACCGCGAAAAAGCTCTGGTAGGCCTGCCACAGCAAATGCCCCTGCACCCGCACCAACAAGCTAGGGGCATCGTCGGCGGCCAGGCCCAGATCCCGCTCGGCCACATGCAGCGCGGCTTGGTCATCGGCCCGGCGCCAGGCATCTCGAAACGGCCCCAGGGATGCCTTGATGTCGCCACGCCCGAGGCTGTAGATCAGCACCAGCAGGTGCACTGGCAAGGCCAGCAGGCCGTAAGCCACAGGCTCCAGCACGTGCAGCAACAGCACCAGCAACGCTACGGGCGCCAGCACCAGGATGGCCAGCGTCCACCAGGGATGCACCTTGCCGCTGCGCTCCAGACGTACCAGCTCGCCGATGAAGAACCCGTCACGCTGCAACCGCTGGCGCAGGGCCGAGAACTTCTCGAACCAGAGCACCAACACCAACACTAGAAAGCTCATGCGTCGTCCTCACTGCACTGCAGGGCCGCCCGGTAGCGGCACCAATCGAAAGCCGGGCCCGGGTCGGTCTTGCGCTCCGGGGCGATGTCGCTGTGACCGCAGATACGTCCGAGGTCGATCACAGGCCACGCGCCGCGAATCTGCTCGGTCAGTTGTTTCAAGGTCTGGTACTGGGCGTCGGTGTAGGGCAAATCATCGGTGCCCTCCAGCTCGATACCAATGGAAAAATCGTTGCAACCCTCGCGCTCGCCGAAGCGCGAAACACCGGCATGCCAGGCACGGTCCAGCAAAGAGACGAACTGGGTCACCGCCCCGTCCCGCTCGATGAACAAGTGCGCTGAGACGGTCAAATGGCAGATGCTTTCGAAGTAGGGGTGCTCGGCGGGATCGAGCCGGTTCTGGAAGAACTGCTGGACCTTGCCGGTGCCGAAACAGGCCGGAGGCAGGCTGATGTTGTGGATAACCAACAGGGAGATGGCTTCGCCTTCAGGGCGCGCGTTGAAATTCGGCGAGGGGCAGTGGGTGACGCCGGAGAACCAGCCAGTCGCACGGTCCAATTGCATGGAGCAGTTCCTGAAATCGCCAGGGAGGAGCCGCCAGTATGCCCCGCGTCCGGCAGGCTTGCATGTAAATGATTGTTCAGCGCGTCTGCTGGCTGCGCAATCGTTCCAGCACAGCGTCCAGCGCGCGCTCGAACAAAAGACCGTCGTCGAGCAGACGAACCTCACCACGCCGCAGGGCCTGGACCAGTCCGGCGCAGCTCCACTCCCGCACCTTCATGCCGGTACGATTGGCGAAGACATAGCGGTCGCTGCTGTCGATCACCGCCACCAACTTGCAGCGCAGGGGCTCATCGTCATCCATCACTTCTACCCATGCACCGATGCGCAGCCGCCGCACCTGTCCCAGTTCAGGGCTTTGTCCATCCAGACGCAGCAACGGACCACAGGCCGATTCATCGGCCACCGCCAGAATGATCTGCTCGGCCACCAAGACCTCATCCAGGTCAGGCGCGCCGTCGGTGGATGAAACGTCACCGCCAGCAAAGGCGCGCAGGTGCAACTGCTCCAGTCGCAGGAAGAACTCCCGGGTCGCGGCGGCTTCGGTGACCACCCCGGCCAATCCGTCGCGCAGGTTCTTGAGCAGCACCGGCACCTGTTGCAACAAGCGCTCCCGCGCTTGTGGATCTCGGTGCGGGGCGATGCTGGCCAGCAGGGCATCGACTGTGTCCAGGCCATCGCGCCAGGCGCTGGAGTCTTCGCCCTCCCTGAGCCAGGCCAGCAGCAAGACCTGGCTCCAACCATGCACCAGCATGTGTACCACCGCGTGCGGCAGCACCCGACCTTGTAGGCGCAAGTTCAGTGCCTGCTGTACCCGTTGCCGGGCTTGCAGCGCCCGGGCGCGCCCCTCTTCGGCGTCACGGGTGCGCTGTTCGAGCAGTTCGTTGCGCCGCCGCTCTTCCTGGTTGAACGCGAGAAAATCCTCGAGCAGATCGGCGAACACGCGGGAATCGTCAGTGAAGTCGTTGAGCAGGCGTTGGATCACCCGCTCCACGCGCAGATGCAAGCTGTCGCGCACGCCCTCGCTGCCGCTTTCCCAGCCGATCGCGGCGGCGGCAATCTCGTTGAGCAGACGCCGGGCAGGATGACTGGCACGGCTGAACAGGCCTTTATCGAGCAAGGCGACCTTGAGCAGTGGAATGTGCAAGCGAGCGATCAACCCGCGCAGGGATACAGGCAAGTTGTTGTCGGCCTGGATGAAGTCGAACAGCAGGCCGACCAGATTGAGGGTGTCTTCGTCAGCCGTGTCGATCCGGCGGCGCGTGCCGCTGCGCACGCTCACCCGCAGCAGCAACTGCTCCAACTGCTGGCCAAGCGAGAAGTCATCCGCCTCGCAGGTGGCCGGTACATAGTGCTGAAGATGCGACAGCAGGCGCAGCAGGTCGGCGGTGCTGATCGGCTGGGCGCTGGCGACCTGCTGCACACGCGGCGCGATTCGGCCTCGGATCGGGGCCAGCAGTGCCTGTACGGAATCGAAGAACGCCTGGCCTGCGCCATCGAGATCCGGCGCTTCGTCGCGCGCCAGCTCGGCTGACAGGCGTTGGACGGATTGGCGACGATCGTCGGCACGACGGCGCGGTGTCGGCTTGAGTTCAGGCAGCACACCGGCGTCGGCCAGCAACTGGTTGGCTTGATCGTACAACTGATCGAGGTCGCGCAATACGTAGCGTTCGAACAGCTTGAGCAGGATCAGCTTGACCCTGCGGGTAACGCCTTGGCTGCGCGCGGCCTCCAGGAAATAACCGCACAAACGGTCCGGCCCCAGGGGGTTGTCCGGCGCCGCCGCGGCGTTGCCGAGCAGGGCTTGCAGGCGCAACGCCAGGTGTTCCAAAGCAAGACCATCGCGCGAAAGCACCCGGGCGACCATGGTTTCGAGGACGGCGGTGCGTGCCAACTGCGCCGAACCGAGCGGGTCCTCGCTGAGGGTGAATGCCGAGGCTTCGACCTGCCCTACCTGGGCAAAGCGGTCATAGAAAGTGTCGAGAAAGCCGCGCTCGATGCTCTTTCGCTTCAGACGCAGGTCGCGCATGGCTTCGAAGTACAGGTTCTGCTCGAAACGATCAGGAGCCTTGTCGGCCATTTCGAAGAGCGTGTCGTCAGCATTGTCGAACAATGCCTGCAGCCCTTGGCGCAGCTGCAATGCAGCCTGGTCGCGCACTTGCAGAAGCGGCACCGGGAGGCACGAGGGCGCATGAGCCCCGCGATCGATGGCGACCGCCAAAGGCACCACCTTGCCTTCTTTCTGCATCCCGGACTCCTTGTGGGTGTTTTCGTTGGCGCGATGCCAGTCAAAACCATGACGCCAAATACTGGGCGCATTATCGGTAAAAATTCCGATAGCTACTAGAGCGTTCTTCACACGCCAGCAACTGACACTCCATTCGCCACAATGCTCAGCCGTCCCGACCAAAGGTCAGTCCCGTTGCCGCTGTACACGCCGCCCCCCTGCCCTATAATCGCCGCACCTAGCTTGTGGAGCCGACCATGCCGAACCTACGCCTCGCCGACCTGACCGCCGAAATCGAAGCTAACGTGCGCCGCGCGCTGCTCGAAGACATCGGCAGTGGCGACATCACCGCCCAGCTGATTCCGGCCGAGCGCCTGGCCAAGGCAACCATCATCACCCGTGAGGACTGCACCATCGCCGGTACCGCCTGGGTCGATGCGGTGTTCCGCCAGCTCGACCCGCGGGTCGCGGTGCATTGGCAGGTGTCCGATGGCGATCGGGCCACGCCCAACCAGGCGCTGTTCCACCTCGAAGGCCCGGCACGCTCGCTGCTCAGCGGCGAACGCACGGCGCTGAACTTCCTGCAGATGCTGTCGGGTGTGGCGACCCGGGCGCGCTTTCTCGCGGACTTGGTACAGGGCACCCAGGTGCGCCTGCTCGACACCCGCAAGACCCTCCCCGGCCTGCGTCTGGCGCAGAAGTACGCAGTCACCTGCGGCGGCTGTCACAACCACCGCATCGGCCTGTATGACGCGTTCCTGATCAAGGAAAACCATATCGCCGCCAGCGGCGGGGTGGCCGAGGCCGTCAACGCAGCGCACCGCATCGCGCCGGGCAAGCCTGTGGAAATCGAGGTCGAAAGCCTGGACGAGCTGAGCCAGGCCTTGGCGGCCGGCGCCGACATCATCATGCTCGATGAACTCACCCTCGATGAAATGCGCGAAGCCGTGCGCATCACCGCTGGCAAGGCCAAGCTCGAGGCCAGCGGCGGCGTGAACGAAAGCACGCTGCGGGTGATCGCCGAGACCGGCGTGGACTACATTTCCATCGGCGCCATGACCAAGGACGTGAAGGCGGTGGACCTGTCGATGCGCCTTAGCCTGTAAGGCTCTTTCAAGACACAAAAAAACCGGCCATCAGGCCGGTTTTTTTGTAGGGGGCCAAAGCCCCGGTGGACGCTGGCGAATCCTTAGAACGAAGCGTTCGCCAGGCCGTCCAGGTAACGCTCCACGTCCAGTGCAGCCATGCAGCCGGCACCGGCGGAGGTGATCGCCTGGCGGTAGACGTGGTCGGCCACGTCGCCAGCCGCGAACACGCCTTCGACGTTGGTGGCGGTAGCGTTGCCTTCACGGCCGCCGTTGACCACGAGGTAGCCGTCCTTGAGGGTCAGCTGGCCTTCGAACAGCGAGGTGTTCGGGGTGTGGCCAATGGCGATGAACACGCCGTCGACCTTGATTTCGTCGCTGCTACCGTCGTTGTTCTTCAGGCGCGCACCGGTCACCCCCATGTCGTCACCGAGCACTTCATCCAGGGTGGCGTTGAGCTTGAGCTCGATCTTGCCTTCGGCCACACGGGCGTGCAGCTTGTCGACCAGAATCTTCTCGGCGCGGAAGGTGTCGCGGCGGTGGACCAGCGTCACCTTGCTGGCGATGTTAGCCAGGTACAGGGCTTCTTCCACGGCGGTGTTGCCACCACCCACCACGGCAACCGGCTTGTTGCGGTAGAAGAAACCGTCGCAGGTTGCGCAGGCCGAAACGCCTTTGCCCATGAAAGTCTCTTCCGACGGCAGCCCCAGGTAGCGAGCGCTGGCACCGGTGGCGATGATCAGGGCATCGCAGGTGTAGGTGCCGCTGTCGCCGCGCAGGGTGAACGGCTTGTTGGCCAGGTCCACGGCATTGATGTGGTCGAAGACGATCTCGGTCTCGAAGCGCTCGGCATGCTCCTGCATGCGCTGCATCAGGGCCGGGCCGGTCAGGCCGTGGGGGTCGCCCGGCCAGTTGTCGACTTCGGTGGTGGTGGTCAGCTGACCGCCGGCCTGCATGCCGGTGATCAGCAGCGGCTTCAAGTTGGCACGGGCGGCATAGACCGCTGCGCTGTAACCGGCCGGGCCGGAACCGAGGATGATGACGCGCGAATGACGTACTTCAGACATGTCGAACTCCTGTCGAGACGGCCGCTGGGCCGGCGTCGGGGCACCGGCAGTGCCGGCTGGAATGAAAAGGGACCTACGCAGCGCTTGGGGAAGCCTATGACGCGCAGATCCGAAACCAAAAAGTTGAGCGCACTGTAGCGAGGTCGCAGAGATTAAGGAAATATCCTTCGACAATCCACCTTATAGGCTGCCTCTATCTCCCGACCGAACCGATAGAAAATCTTCCCTCGCTTTTGTTACAGCCCGTTGCTCCCGCACCAGGCGGCTTTCGTCGAGGCCTCAAACTCGGTAAGGTCAGCGCGTTTTCCCCTGATCCGGAGCGTCTCGATGCAAGCCCCTGTCCTCTCTGGCCCACAGTACCTGCGCGAAGGGCTGAAACTGGTCATGAGCCCCAGCCTGCGCCTGTTCGTGCTGCTGCCGCTGACAGTCAACCTGTTGCTGTTCGGCGGGCTGATCTACTTCGCAGGGCATCAGTTCAGCCTGTGGGTCGATACCCTGATGCCCACCCTGCCGAGCTGGCTGAGCTTTCTGACCTACATTCTGTGGCCACTGTTCGTCGCCTTGGTGATCCTCATGGTGTTCTTCACCTTCACCCTGGTGGCCAACGTCATCGCCGCGCCCTTCAATGGGTTTCTGGCCGAAAAGGTCGAGGTGGTGGTCCGCGGGCAGGATAACTTCCCCGCGTTCAGCTGGGGCGAGCTGATCGCCATGGTGCCACGCACCTTCGGCCGTGAAATGCGCAAACTAGGCTACTTTCTGCCACGGGCCATCGGCCTGTTCATCCTGTCTTTGATCCCGGTGGTCAACGTGGTGGCCGCCCCGTTGTGGCTGATCTTCGGGGTCTGGATGATGGCCATCCAGTACATCGACTACCCGGCGGACAACAACAAGATGAGCTGGCAGGACATGCTCGCTTGGCTGCGCGAAAAGCGCTGGCAGTCACTGGGCTTTGGCGGCATCACCTACCTGGCGCTGATGATTCCGCTGGTGAACGTGGTGATGATGCCAGCCGCAGTGGCGGGCGCGACCTTGTTCTGGGTACGCGAGCGCAGCTGACCTCGCGAGGGGGCGTACTGCGCCCCCTTCGCGGCTAACCCCGCCCCACGGTGCGGGGCATCAATGATTCAGCTGGTTGGAAAACTGCCCTACCGCATCCACCACCTTCTTCGCCCCGTCCTGGATTTCGACGATCACGCTGCCGGTTTCGGCAGCCAGGGTCAGGCCTTGCTCGGCCTGGCGCTTGCTGGTGTCGATGATGTCCACCGCCGCCTGAGCCAATTGTTCGTTCTGCTGCACTACCTTGGCGATCTCGTCGGTGGCGGTGCTGGTGCGCGAGGCGAGCTGGCGCACTTCGTCGGCGACCACGGCGAACCCGCGTCCCTGCTCCCCCGCGCGCGCCGCTTCGATGGCGGCGTTGAGCGCGAGCAGGTTGGTCTGCCCGGCAATGTCACTGATGGTCTTGATGATCGAGCCGATCACCCGGGACTGGGTGTCCAGCGCCTGGATGCCCTGGGCGGCATCCTGCATGGAGCTTTCCAGACCGCGCATGACATCGACGGTCTGGGTGACCACCTCAGTGGCCTTGCGGGCACTGGCGTCGGTACCCAGCGAGGTGTTGTAGGCGATGTCCGCAGCCTGGGCGACGGCGATTTCCTGGTTGACTTGGTCGGTGATCACGGTGGCGAATTTGACCACTTTGTAGAGCACGTCATGGGCATCGATGATCGGGTTATAGGAAGCTTCCAGCCACACGGTCCGGCCATGGGCATCGACACGCTTGAAACGGTCGGCAACGAATTCGCCCCGGCGCAGCTTGTCCCAGAACGCCTGGTAAGCCGGCGAATTGGCCTCTTCCGGTTCGCAGAACATGCGGTGTGGTTTGCCACGCACTTGCTCCAGGGTGTAACCCATCGCGTTGAGGAAGCGGTCGTTGGCGGTGAGCACTTCGCCTTGCAGGTTGAACTCGATCAGGGCGGTGGAGCGCATCAGGGCCTTGATCAGGCTCTCGTGCTCGCGGGAGGCCTCGATGGTGCGGGTCAAGTCGCTCGAATGCATGCTGAAATGCTTGATCCGCCCATCGCTGCTCTTGACCGGCTGCAGGATCGAGCGCAGCCAGGCTTCCTCGCCGTTGCCGCGTAGCAGGCGGAACGCGCCGTTGAGGTGTTCGCCACGGGTGATGGCGCCTTTCATGCGGTGATAGAAGTCCAGCTCCTTCACATGAGGCGGCACGATTTCTTCGATGTTGCGCCCGATCAACTGCCCGGCGCTGTACAGCATCTCCTTTTCGAAGTTGCTGTTGACCGACTCGATGCGCCCGTGGGGGTCGAGCTGAAGCACCAACATCTCGCTGTCCAGGCTGCTTTTGACTTGCTCGACGGACATCAGGTCCTCGCGCAGCTGTTGGATTTCTTTCTTGAGTTTGCTGTTGAACATGACCGCTCTCCCGGAGCGCACCTCGAGTGTCGAATACATCTGCATCGGCTGGTCCTGGGGGATTCTTGAGCACCCCAAAGGGGAAATTTCCAAGCATTTTTCCCTTCAAAAAAATGGCGTCACCCGGCCGTCACAATGACGTCACAGAACCGCAACGCGGCGGGTGGAAACTTTTTGTCATGAATAGACCGCCCCTACGTATCACCCTTGTCAGCGAGACGTTTCCACCCGAGATCAACGGCGTGGCCAATACCCTCGGACGCCTCATCGAAGGGCTGCGCCAACGTGGTCATCAGGTCGAGCTGGTGCGCCCAAGACAGGCCAGCGACACCTCGCAGCGTGAAGGGGATGATCTGCTGCTCTGCCGGGGCTGGCCACTGCCGGGTTACCCAGGCCTGCAATGGGGCGAGATCACCAAGCGCACACTGCTGCGCCGCTGGCGCAAGCACCGCCCGGACGTGCTCTACATCGCCACCGAAGGGCCGCTGGGCCTCAGCGCACTGCGTGCGGCGCGGCAGTTGGGGGTTGCCGTGGTCAGCGGCTTTCATACCAATTTCCAACAATATTCGCGGCAGTACGGCCTGGGCCTGCTGACGCGCCTGCTCACTCATTACCTGCGCTGGTTTCACCGGCGCACCGCCATCACCCTGGTGCCGAGCGCGAGCCAGCGCCTGGAGCTGGAGCGCCGTGGTTTCGAGCGCCTGGCGCTCATGGCCCGCGGCGTTGACGCCTGCCTTTTCAATCCGGCCCGGCGCAGCCAGGCGTTGCGCGAGCGCTGGGGCCTGGGCGCGGACGACATTGCCGTGCTGCACGTGGGGCGGCTGGCCGCAGAGAAGAACCTAGGGCTGCTTGCACCGTGCATGGAGGCCTTGCGCAAGGCTTATCCACAGCGCCGCATGCGCCTGGTCATCGTCGGCGACGGCCCCCAGCGCGAAACGCTCGAACAGCAGTTGCCCGATGCCGTGTTCTGTGGCGCCCAACGGGGCGAGGTATTGGCCGAGCACTATGCCAGCGGTGACTTGTTCCTGTTTCCGAGTCTGACCGAAACCTTCGGCAACGTTGTTCTCGAGGCCCTCGCCTCGGGCTTGGCGGTGGTTGCCTATGATGAAGCAGCGGCCGCCCAGCACATCCGCCACGGGCACAGCGGCGCGTTGGCAATGCCGGGCGACCAGGCGGCGTTCATCGACGCGGCCTGCTGGCTGATGGAAGAGCAGGAAACCTTGCGCACGGTACGTCTGAATGCCCGCCAGCACGCCAGTCGCCAGGGCTGGCCGGCGATCGTCGAGCAGTTCGAAGGGTACCTGGCTAGTGCTTGTCGCCAGGCAGGAATGATGAACACTCAGGCTGTAAAGACAGATCTGGCGATCAAGCGAGGCTCGACCACACCGCGCAGCTGAGCGCTCGTCGGACTCAAAACGGTGGTCCATTCGCGAGTAAACCCGCTCTCACAGGCCTGCGCCGGCCTTCAGGCTGGCAGAGCCCCTGGGGGAGCGGGTTTACCCGCGAATGGACTGCGCAGTAGGGCCGCCGTTGTTTGGCGACTCGCAGGACTGAAGCCCCGTATCAAATAGGACTCAGGCCAGCGCCTTCTCGATCGCCTGGACCACCGTCGGGTCATCCGGTGTGGTACGCGGTGCGAAACGAGCCAGGACCCGGCCATCCTTGCCGACCAGGAATTTTTCGAAGTTCCAGGTGATATCCCCGGGGAATTCAGCCCCCTCACCCGCCAGCAGGCGGTACAGCGAATGACGCTGCGGCCCGTTGACTTCGAGCTTGGCCCCCAACGGGAAGCTCACGCCGTAGTTGAGGCTGCAGAACGCCTGGATTTCCTCCTCGCTGCCCGGCTCTTGCCCGGCGAACTGGTTGCAAGGCAAACCGAGGACGTTGAAGCCTTTGTCCTTGTAATCCTGGTACAGGTTCTCCAGGGCTTTGTATTGCGGTGTCAAACCACACTTGGAGGCGACATTGACCACCAACACCACCTGGCCCTTGAACGGTGCAAGGGGCAGATCCTCGCCGTTCAGCGCCTTCAACGTCAGGTCGTGAAATGCACTCATGATGACTCCCCTCTCAGGTTCCCGGTTGTCGCAGGGGCGAAAGGCGCCCACTAAAAAGGCGCGCGGCCAAACCGTCCACACCTTCCCCAAGGAAGGCAAGTCGGCTTGCCCGAGCGCCTGGCGACTCTCTGAGCTTAGCGCAGAAAATCAGTGGTGATGGCCACCTTCACCGTGGATGTGGCGGTGAGCGATTTCTTCGTCGCTGGCGTCACGCACATTGACCACCTTGACCTTGAAGTTCAGGCGCTGGCCGGCCAGCGGGTGGTTGCCATCGACAGTGATGTCGTCGCCGTCGATGTCGCGGATGGTGACGATCTGCATCTGGCCGTCCGGTGCCGAAGCGTGGAACTGCATGCCCACTTCCAGTTGATCGACGCCTTCGAACAGGCTGCGGTTGAGGGTGCTGACCAGTTCGGCCAGGTACTCGCCGTAGGCCTCTTCAGGCTCGACGCTGACGTTCAGTTCGTCGCCGGCCTGCTTGCCTTCCAGGGCTTTTTCCAGGCCTGGAATGATGTTGGAGGCACCGTGCAGGTACACCAGCGGAGCACCGCCGGCGGAACTGTCGATGACCTCCCCGGCGTCGTTGGTCAGGGTATAGTCGATGGAGACAGCCTTGTTGGCGGCAATCAGCATGGGGCAAGACCTTTTGCAAAAGAATGTAGAGCGAATAAGTGTAACCAAGGCATCGCCCGATTGCGAACGCCCCTCGGACATTGAGCGCCCCGTCAGTCGGGTGACTGGGTTTCACCAGGACGAAGACGGCCACTGGGTGGTTGAGCTTTCCTGTGGCCATACCCAGCACCTGCGCCACCAACCGCCCTGGCAGGCCAGGCCCTGGGTGCTCGATGCCCAAGAGCGCGAACGGCGCATCGGCCAGGTATTTGCCTGCGGCTGGTGCGCCCAGGGTACCGATAGCGATACCCTTGGCCGTTGATCCCTTGCACCGCTTATTTCGAGAAGCACGCATGCAGACATTTTTCATCGCGCCGACAGATTTTGGTGTCGGCCTGACATCCATCAGCCTCGGCCTGGTCCGCACCCTCGAGCGCGGCGGCCTGAAGGTCGGCTTCTTCAAGCCGATCGCCCAGCACCACCCTGGCGACACAGGCCCGGAGCGCTCCAGCGAACTGGTCGCCCGCACCCACGGCATCCGCCCGCCCACACCCCTGAGCCTGGCCCAGGTCGAGCGCATGCTCGGCGATGGCCAGTTGGACGAGTTGCTCGAGGAAATCATCCGCCTGTACCAGCAGGCGTGCATCGGCAACGACGTGGTGGTGGTCGAGGGCATGGTGCCCACCCGCCATGCCAGCTACGCGGCCCGGGTCAACCTGCACCTGGCCAAGAGCCTGGACGCCGAGGTGATCCTGGTGTCGGCACCGGAAAACGAAGTACTCAGCGAGCTGTCCGGCCGTGTCGAACTGCAGGCCCAGCTGTTCGGTGGTCCGCGCGATCCGAAGGTGCTCGGCGTGGTCCTGAACAAGGTTCGCACCGAAGAGAGCATGGCCGACTTCGCCACCCGCCTGCGCGAACACTCGCCCCTGCTGCGCGGCGATGACTTCCGCCTGCTCGGCTGCATCCCCTACCAGGCCGAGCTCAATGCCCCACGGACCCGGGATGTGGCCGAGCTGCTAGGCGCCCAAGTGCTCAATGCCGGCGACTACGAGCAGCGGCGCATGAACACCATCATCATCTGCGCCCGCACCGTGGCCAACACCGTGCCGCTGCTCAAGCCGGGCACGTTGGTGGTGACGCCGGGTGACCGCGACGACATCATCCTCGCGGTGAGCCTGGCGGCGATCAATGGGGTCCCGCTGGCGGGCCTGCTGCTGACCAGCGACAGCAAGCCGGATCCTCGCATCCTGGAACTGTGCCGCGGCGCCCTGCAGGCCGGCCTGCCGATCCTGTCGGTGAGCACCGGTTCCTACGACACCGCCAATCGCCTCAACTCACTCAACCGCGAAATCCCAGTCGATGATCGCGAACGCGCCGAGTTCATCACCGACTTCGTCGCCAGCCACCTGGATGCCGCCTGGCTGCATCAGCGTTGTGGCACACCACGCGAGTTGCGCCTGTCACCGGCGGTGTTCCGCTACCAGTTGATCCAGCGCGCCCAGCAGGCCAACAAGCGCATCGTCCTGCCCGAAGGCGCCGAGCCGCTGCTGGTGCAGGCCGCCGCCATCTGCCAGGCGCGGGGCATCGCCCGTTGCGTGCTGCTGGCCAAGCCCGAGGACGTCCAGGCGGTCGCCCGCGCCCAGGGCATCACCCTGCCACCGGATCTCGAGGTGCTCGATCCGGAGTTGATCCGCGGCCGCTACGTCCAGCCCATGGTCGAGCTGCGCAAGAGCCGGAATCTCAACGCTCCCATGGCCGAACAGCAACTGGAAGATCCAGTGGTGATCGGCACCATGATGCTGGCGCTCGACGAGGTCGACGGGCTGGTGTCAGGGCTGGTCCATTCGACTGCCAATACCATCCGCCCTGCCCTGCAATTGATCAAGACCGCACCCGGCAGCAGCCTGGTGTCGTCGGTGTTCTTCATGCTCTTCCCCGAGCAGGTGCTGGTCTACGGCGACTGCGTGATGAACCCGCACCCCAGCGCTGCGGAACTGGCCGAGATTGCCAGGCAGAGTGCCGAATCGGCCCAGGCCTTCGGCATTGCCCCACGCGTGGCGATGCTCAGCTACTCCAGCGATTCGGCCGCCAGCGACGAGGAAGTGGAAAAGGTACGTGAGGCCACCCGCCTGGCGCAGCAGGCCGAGCACGATCTGGTGATCGACGGCCCGTTGCAGTACGACGCCGCCGCCAACCCCGAAATCGCTCGTCAGCTGGCTCCGGCAAGCCCTGTGGCCGGGCGGGCGACAGTATTCGTCTTCCCGGACCTGAACACCGGCAACACCACGCACAAGGCCGTGCAACGCAGCGCCGACTGCGTCAGCCTCGGCCCGATGCTTCAAGGGTTGCGCAAGCCGGTGAACGACCTGCCACGCGGGGCTCAGGTAGACGATATCGTCCACACCATCGCCTTGACCGCGATTCAGGCCAGTACCGTGCGCTGAAATGAACAGGGGCCGCTATGCGGCCCCTGTCATGTGGGTCTGACGCTTACGGGTACTGCTGGACAGTGCCCTGCTGATCGTACTGCTGACCCGGAATCGGCTTGAGGTTGACCTCTACACGACGGTTCTGCGCACGGCCATTGGCGTCGGCGTTGCTGGCGATCGGCTGGTCCGGGCCCATGCCGCGCACGCTGACGCGGGACGGGTCGACGCCCTGGGAAGTCAGATAGCTGCTGACGGCCTGGGCGCGACGCTGGGACAGGTCCATGTTGTGCTGGCGGCTGCCGGTGCTGTCGGTGAAGCCGACCACCTCGATGGTGTTCTGGTTGAACTGCTTGAACGAGTTGGCCAGGTTGTTCAGCGGCGAGTAGAAGCTTGGGGAGATGTTCGCCGAATCGGTGGCGAAGGTGATGTTGCCCGGCATGATCAGCTTGATCTGGTCGCCTTGGCGCTGCACTTCGACACCGGTATTGGCCATCTTGGCGCGCAGCTCGGCTTCCTGTTTGTCGGCATAGTAACCATAGCCAGCAGCGGCGGCGCCCACTGCGGCGGCGCCGATCAGCGCGCCCTTGCCACGGTTGTTGTGATCGATGGCAGCGCCGGCGATGGCACCGGCCAGCGCGCCCAGGCCACCATACTTGGCGGTCTTGCTCATCCCGGTGGAGCCCTGCGTCTGGCCCTGGCTGTCATAGGGGTTCTGGCCGGCACAGCCGGTCATCAGGGCAGCAGCGGTAGCGACGATAATCAGACGACGCATGGTGAACATGGACAAGCTCCTACAGAAATTCGAAAGTGCAAAAGGTCGTGGATGGCCCTATGCCAGCCTTGGACCGAAGCGAGGCGGAATAATTCCGTGAAACCTCACGCCCGCACGAAAGGATTTTCGCGCATTTCGTCGCCAAGACGAGTATCCGGGCCATGGCCGGTCACCACCACCGCTTCCTCGTCCAGGCGATAGAGCCGCTCCTTGATGGAACGGACGATCGCCCGCTGATCCCCACCCCACAAATCGGTGCGACCGATTCCCCGGCGGAACAACGTATCACCTGCGATCAGCAGCTTGGCATCGGCGAACCAGAAGCTCATCGAGCCCGGTGTGTGTCCCGGCGTATGCAAAGCCACACCGCAGCCACAGGCCAGTTCCTCGTCGTCTCCCAACCAGCGGTCCGGTGGCGGCACCGGCGTGTAGGGCACGCCGAACATCTGGCATTGCATCTGAAGGTTGTCCCACAAAGGCTGGTCGTCCTTGTGCAGATGCAAGGTCGCGCCAGTCAGCTCCTTGAGTTTGCCCGAGGCGAGGAAGTGATCGAAGTGGGCATGGGTGTGGATGATGCTCACCAAAGTCAGGCCATGGGCCTGCAGGCGGGCGAGAATCTTTTCCGGATCGCCCCCCGGGTCGACCACGATTGCCTTCTTGCTGATCGGATCGCCGATCAGAGTGCAGTTGCACTGCAGCGGGCCGACGGGGAAGGTTTCCCGAATGAGGCTGGGAGATTGGGGATTCATGTGCGTTTGGTCCTGCTTGCGTTCAGGCAGAAACCATACAAGAAAAACCCCAGGCTCCCCATACCAATAACAGAGAACTGAAGAGCAACTGTCTCGCTTCGTGGCGCCTTCTTCGCGGGTAAACCCGCTATCTGGCCCGCGTTGCCCCTTGCGGGGGTGGGTTTACCCGCGAACGAGGCTTATACAAAACGTGTTCGACACAGCATCAAGGCAAATACAACCGGAACAAACCGCCCCCCAGCACCCCGCCGTTGCTGATCTCGATCCGCCCGCGCACGCCATTGCGCTCGTGCAGGGCGGCGATGCGGGCGGCGAAATACAGACCAAGGCCTGTGCTGCCGGTGCTCGAGTCGATGCCTTGGACGTAGTCCTGCTGGCGTTCGAGCATGCGCTGTGGATAACCGGGGCCATCGTCGTTGACGCTGATCATCAGTTGCTCTCCCACGTCTTCGATGCTGATCTGCAAGGCGTGACCGGCATGGCGAATGGCGTTGGTGAGGACGTTGCCCACCACCGAAGCGACCAGCTCGCGGTCAAAGAAACCCAGCGGGCTTTCGGTCTCCAGGCGCCAGGTGGCGAGAATGTCGCGATGCTCCAGCACCTCCTGCTGGGCGGCGAGCTGGGCTTCGATGAAGTCGTCCAGTTCGTGGTAGTCCGGGCAGATCGGCAACTGGTTGATATCCAGCTTGTACAGGCCCAGCAACTGCACCAGCATGCCGTTGAGGTGGCGAAACTCGTGCTCCATCACGCCTTGCTCGCTGCCGCCGTGCAGCACTTCGGGCAGCCGCGCCAGCCATTGGTCGTGGGCCTGGATCAGCGCCGACAGCGAGTTTTTCATGTCATGCACGGTAGACGCGATCACCGTTGAGAAATCCAGCCCCTGCTCGTCTCGATTCATGCGCCGAATACCCGGATATGCAGTTTGCGGTAGCGATCGTAGCGGTTGTCACTGGCCGGAATGCCGGCGACGCTCTGCAGGCAGTTGCGGCACTCCTGCATCAGTGCAGGCGCCGGGTTTTCGCCACCGATACGCAGCAGCGCCTGGGCGGTATTCAGTGCAATGCTGATGTTCTTGGGCTGCAACGCCAGCGCCCGGCGGAACATCTCCAGCGCCTCGTTGAGCTGGCCGCCCTGGTAGCTGCGCACGCCTTGGCGGTTGAGGTCCACCGCCTCGGTGACAGCACCGAGCACGCTAGGGTCGTCGGTGAGCTTGGCCACGCTCTGCATGACCTTGGGGTCGTCGCCGTAGGTTTCCACACAGCCCTTGAGGATGCTGGTGCCGGCCGAAGCCTGGCCGAGTTGCTGCAACTGCTTGGCCACGGTCAGGGCCGCTTCGACCGAGAAGAACTGGTCCATCTTCTCCAGGCGCTGCATGGCCTGCTCGGTGAGTTTGCCCGCCGTTTCCTCGTCACCGGCCTGTTGCAGACTGGCGGCTTTCATCAGTCGGGCACGCACCTGCAGGCCCTGGTCCTCGACGTTTTCCTTGGCCACTTCGCTGAGCACCGTGTTGATCTCGACGCGAGTGCGGGCATCCAGGCCATTGCCGGCGTTCTTGCTCATCAGCGCCTGGACCAGGCCCAAGTTACTCTCCGGGCTTTTATAACGAGAACTCTGGCCTTGGTTGACGGCGTGACGATAGGCCTTGGAAGCGCTCTCGAAGTCTTCGTTGTCCAGCGCCAGCTTACCCAGCGCCGCCTGCCGGCGTACCGCCAGGGGCGACAGGCGCACGGCTTCTTCGAGCATGTGCTGGGCCCGCTTGGTCTCGCCCTGGGCGACCAGCACTTCAGCCATGCCATCGTACAACCCCGGCATGATCGGGAACGCCTTGAGCGCCTGCTCATAGACACCCTGGGCCTGGGCATGCTGGCCACGCTTGTGCAGCAGGCTGCCAAGGGACGCATAGACCCACGGCTGGGGGCGACTGGCAAGGATGCTGGTGAGGAATTTTTCCAGCTCTTCGAAGCGGTTCAGGTCGCGCAGCGCATCAGCGCGATAGCGCAGGCACAGCGGGGCGAAGCGTGGGTCCTTCTTGCACAGCTCGGCGCAGGCCGCCAGCACTTCGGCAGGGCGTGCACGGTCCAGGGCCTGGAGAATCGGCTTGAGCAGGGTCTTGCGCTGAACGAGTTTTTCCAAGCGCTGGGCCAGGCCCACCCGGTTGAACGGTTTGGTCAGATAGGCATCGGGCTCATGTTCGAGTGCGCTCAGGACGATGGACTGGCTGCTCTCGGCGGTGACCATGATGAACACGCATTCATGGCTGATCAGCTTGTCCAGCAGCAGGTCTTCGAGCACCTGCTGACCGTTTTTCTTGCCGTCGCCCAGGTGGAAATCCTGGAGGACGAAGTCGTAGCGCTTCTGCGCGCACATGCGCAAGGCTTGCTCGCCGCTGTCGGCGGTATCCACATCGCGCACCCCCAGCTCACGGAGCATGGAGCGGGTCGAGGTGCGAAAGTCGGTGAAGTCGTCGACGATCAGGAAGCTTTTTTGCCCGTACTGCAGCATCAACACGACCCTGTATTGGCAAGAGTTGGAGAATGGTCCGTGGCGATGCGTACCGCCGAACAGGCTATCGGCAGCGAGTCAGGAAAGATGAGCCCGCGATGGCCGCCCAGAAATAATGGCCATGAGCCATTATCCGACCCGATCCACGATCAGGCAAGCAGCCCCAGGCTCTTGGCCTTGGCCACGGCCTGTGTGCGACGCTCAACGCCAAGCTTGGCGTTGATGTGACTGGCGTGGGTCTTGACGGTATGCAGGGAGATGAACAGCCGCTCGCTGATCTGTTGGTTCGAGCAGCCTTGGGCGATCAACTCGAGCACCGCCAACTCGCGTCCGCTGAGCGCCTCGATGTTTTCCGCGACCGCTGCGGGGCGCGGCAGGCGGGCGAGCAATTCGGCCTGGACTTGACAGGCCGGGCGTGTGGCCAGTTGCTCACGCAGCCAGTGGGGCTGCTGCTCGAGCAGTCGCTGGAACGGTTGCAACACGCCGCCCCGGGCGGCCTCGAGGGCTTGAGGCAACAAGGCCGCCGCCTCCTGCTCCTGCCCCTCGGCCAGTAACAGCGACATCCATTGGCACAGGGCGTTGACGACCAGCATCATGCCGCCACTGGCCTGACCACGCTCCACCAGTGCACGCAGACGCTCCGCCGCCTCCTGAGGCCGCGCCAGCACGGGCTCGAGCAGCGACTGCTGCAACTCGATGTGCAGCGCCAGCAACGGGTGGAATTCCGGCGCCGCCGCCGGTCGTTCGCCGCCGTAGGTCTGGCCCAGGCGCAACAGCCAGGAGCCGGCCAGGTCGGTACGCCCCTGGGCCAGCCACAGCTCGCACTTCACCAAAGTGATCATGGCCAGGTAGAAGATCGGCGGCACATCCCAGATGTGCATCAACCGCTCGGCCTCGGCCAGTTCGGCGAAGGCCTCGGCGAACCGGCCCTCCCGACCGTCGAGCGAGGCGATCACACAATGGCCGATCAGCACGCTGATATCGCGGCAAGCCCGCGCCTCGCTGAGCCCGGCACGAAGCCGCGCGCGGCCTTGGGCGGGCTGCAGGCGCGAGACCAGCAGATACCCCTCATACAAGGTCAGCCGGGCGCGTACGGCATACAGGCGTTGCGCCGACAACCCTTGCAGACGCTGCAGGCCTTGATGCACTTCATCCAGGGCACGCAGCACCTCACCGCGGGCGTGCAGCACGCGCGCCCGATCGTAATGGGCCAGGGCCTCGAACAACGGATTGCCGACGCGCTGCGCCAACTCCAAGGCTTCTCGGTTCCAGCCTCGGGCCCGCCAGAAATCGCCATCGGCGATCGCCAGGTTGGATAGCGTCGATAGGCACACCAGACGCTGGCCATAGCGTTTGTAAGGCAGGCTGCGCAGTGCCTCGCCACAGTAGGCCAGGGTGCGCTGACGGTCCCCACGCCCCCGGGCGATCACCCCGCTCAATGCCAGCCACTGGGCGAGCATGGATTTCTGCGCAGTGGCCGAAGGGGCCGGCAGGAAACGGCTCAAGTGCGCCGCCAGCTCTTCGGCCGCATCAAGCTGGCACGCTAGGCCCAAGGCCCAGCTATACAGCACGATCAGACGCGGGGTGCTGATCAGCAGGCTATCGGGCAGGTCCATCTTCCAGCGCAGCAGCATGCCGACGTTCTGCTCGGCCAGCAGTTGCTCTTCAGACAGGCTCTGCACCAGGTCGGCGGCTACGTCCAGATGCCCCGCGCGCAAGGCCTGTTCCACGGCCTCGTCGAGCAAGCCTTGGGCCTGGAACCAGCGGCACGCCCGCAGGTGCAGGGCGCCTAACGGCTGGCTGGATTGACGGCTGCGCAACAGATCGGAGAACAGATGGTGATAACGGAACCAGCGGCCATGTTCGTCCAACGGCACCAGAAACACCTGGTGGGCCTGCAGGTATTTCAGGATGCCGGCGCTGTCCTCGCGTTCGCGCAATGCATCGCACAGCTCAGCGCAGAAGCGCTCCTGGCAGGCGGTGTCATAGAGAAACGCCTGCACATGGGCCGGCAGGATCTCGATGACCTCTTCGAGCAAGTAGTCGCGAATCAGCCCTTCGCCGCCGTGCAAGGCCTGGGGCAAGGCGTTGTCCTCGCCGGACTCGCTGGCCGCCAGTTGCCAGAAACGCAGCCCGGCAACCCAACCGTCGCTGCGCTGGATCAAGTTGTCCAGCGCCTGCCCGCGCAGCCCTGTGGGTTGGCGGCCGATCACTGCCAAGGCTTCGTCGGGCGTCAGGCGCAGGTCCTGCTCATTGAGCTCGACCAATTGGCGCGACAGCCGCAACCGCGCCAGGTGCCAGTCAGGTCGCTGGCGGCTGGTGACCAGCAAGACCAGGCCGGTGGGCAAATGGTTGAGGAAGAACTGCAGACAACGGTCCAGCACGGGCCCCTGGGCCAGGTGATAGTCGTCCAGCACCAACAGCAACGGAGAGTCCGCCTGCAGGTAGAGCGCGAGCTCGTCGAGCAGGCCATCGAGCCACTGTTCGAAGGCGAACGGTTGGTGGCGCTGACGCATTTTCAGCAGCCCCATGGCCTGGCCCCCCAGGGCCGGACAGAACTGCTGGAGGCCTTCGAGCAGGCGTTCAAGGAAGCGGCCGGGGTCAGCATCGCGCTGGCTGAGGCCAAGCCACAGGCTGCGCCACTGAACAGGTAAGGCCTGACAGAACTCGATAGCCAGGGAGCTTTTGCCGAAGCCCGCCGGTGCGTTGACCAGCAACAGACGCCCGTCGAGGCCCAACTGCAGGCGCTGGCACAGCCGCGACCTGGGCACATGGCCATCAGGCAGGGGCGGCCGGAAGAAACGCCCGTCCAACAGGCCGAAGGCCTGACTGGCAAATCCATGCATACGGGACAGGTCTGTCATGGCCGGCTCGTTCTGGGTGGAGGACTACGGCGGGTATGGATTGTTGCGAGACTAGCCGGTAACGCCGCTCATTTGAAGATGATGGCTGCGGTTGGCAAGAAAAAGACTACAACAAAAAGAAACAAGGCCGATGGCGGGAATGAGCAGGCATTGGATGCGTGAATGGCAGGCAGGGTGTGTAAACCTCTGGGGCTGCTTTGGCAGCCCCAGTGGCTTCAGGCGAAATCAGACCTCAACGCACGCCGTCCTGGCGCAGCGCCGCCGGTTGGAAGTCGCTCTTGCTGGCACTGAAACCGAAGTCGTAGGCGCGTTTTTCCTCGTTCTTCATGCCCAGCGCCAGGTAACGGCCCGATTGCAGGTCGTAGATGGTCTCCAGGGTGTACCACGGCACTTGCACGTTGTAGTAGTCCTGGGCATGAGCCTCCGACACACGCCACAGCTGGCCACGGCCGTCGTACTGGTCGATCACCGCGGCCTGCCAGGTGTCCTCGTCGATGTAGAAGTCACGCTTGGCGTAGATGTGCCGCTGGCCAGGCTTCAAGGTCGCGACCACATGCCACACACGGCGCAGCTCGTAGCGGGCCAGGTCCTGGTTGATGTGCCCCGGCTTGAGGATGTCGGCGTACTTGAGGGTGGGCGAGTCGAGCTTGTAGCTGTTGGAGGCGATGTACAGCTCCTTCTTGCCTTCGAGCTTCCAGTCGTAGCGGTCCGGTGCACCGTTGTACATGTCCAGGTTATCGGAGGTGCGCAGCCCGTCCGCGGCGGTGCCCGGCCCATCGTAGGACACCTGTGGAGCCTGGCGCACACGACGCTGGCCAGCGTTGTAGATCCAGGCCTTGCGCGGCTCCTTGACCTGGTCGAGGGTCTCGTGAACCAGCAGCACGGTGCCCGCCAGACGCGCCGGGGCGGTGACCTTCTGCTTGAAGTAGAACAGGATGTTGCCTGGGTTGTTCGGGTCGTAGTCCTTCATGCGGTCACGGAAGACGAACTGGTCCTGGAAGTACACCAGGCTGTAGGAGCCGTTCTGCTGGGGCGTGGCCTGGGTGACCAGGCGGGTCACGCTACCGCCACGGTAGCGAGTGATGTGGTTCCAGATCACCTCCAGACCGCTTTTGGGGATCGGGAACGGAATGGCGGTGCGGAAGTTGTTCAGGCCGTTGCCGCCTTCGACCAGCGTGGTTTTGGTGGCGTTTTCCTTGATGGCGGCGAACACTTCATCGGGCACGGTCGCGCCGCGGTGGGTCTTGTACACCGGGATCTTGTACGTGTCCGGGTAGCGCTTGAACATCGCCACCTGGCCCGGTGACAGCTTGTCCTTGTACTGGTCGACGTTTTGCGCGGTGATGGTGTAGAGCGGCTTGTCGCTGGCATAGGGGTCGGACAAAAAGCCCTTGGCGTCAGCGCTGCCTGCAGTCTTGGACAGCGGCTCCCACGGGCCGATGGAGCCATCGGCGTTTCCGGCCTTCTCTGCCCCCATTGGGGTCAGGCTGGCGCCCAGCTTGGCAGCCTCGTCGGCGGACACCGCGGCCATTACGCTGGTGGCCAGCAGGGACAGCCCCAGTACACCGGCTTTGAGCAGACTTCTGGTCTTGTTCATTGTTGTCGTCCTGGATCAGTGTGCTTAGAAGTTCACGCCAAAGCTCAGCGCCACGAAGTCGCGATCGTCCACGGTGCTGTACTTGCCATCGAAGAAGTTGGTGTACGAAAGGCTCGCCGTGTAGGTGTTCTGGTATTCGGCGTCCAGGCCCAGGCTGATGGCCTTGCGGCCTTCCTCGAAGTTGGCGCCAGGGCCTGGCGAATAACCCGAGACGTCATGGGACCAGGCCACGTTCGGCCGCAGGTTCACCCCGGCGAAGACATCGTTGTAGTCCCAGATGGCGCGGGCGCGGTAACCCCAGGAGGTCGTGGTGGTAAAGCCATCGTTCTCGCAGTTGCGGCTGATGTTGGCGGTGGAGCTGTTCAGGCCAGAGCCCCCGATGGTGCTGCCGTTGAGCGCTTCGCAGGTACCGTTGGGCAGATTGCCTGGGCCAAAGACCGGGTCGCGACCGTACCGCGCTTTGCTCGAGCTCTCGAGCCCGCCTACGTGGGTGACGCCCACTTCTCCCACCACGGTGAGGCGGCTGGCACCCATGACCTGATCGAAGAAGTGGGTCAAGGTGGTCTGGAACTGGGTGATTTCCTTTCGGGTGTACCCGTGCAGGTCCTCGCCCGGCACGCCGTTGAGCACCGAGGCATCGGCGTAAGGGCCGCCCAGCGGACGCACGGCCGAGAAGAGGATGTCGGTGGTGTTCAACTGCACCGGAGCGTTGGGGCGGTAGCTCAGCTCGCCACTCCAAGCAGTGCCGGTGGGCAGCGTGGTGGAGAAGCTCAGGCCATACAGTCGGATATCCTCAGGGTATTCGACGAAGTATTTCGAGTTACCCGCGACGATGATCGGCGCCAGTCGACCGAAGTTGCCCGCTGCGGCATAGACCGACGCAGGTGCGCCAGTTGCGCTGAAGATCGGCGCACGGCTGTGGTAGTTCATGAAATACGCGCCGAACTCGGTATCCAGCGGCTCGAACATGTAGCGCATGGCCACGCCGAACTGGCCACTGTCGCGTGCATCGCGGTCCGGCCCACGGGCGACCTTCACGCCCTCCTGGTTGATATCCACCCCTTGGCTGGCCAGAAGGCCCAGCACCGGAGCCGGCAGGGAGCGGCTGCTGTTGAGCACGCGCAGGTTGTCGCTACAGCCATCGGCGATGATGTCGGCCTGGGAGAAGAAGGTGCCGCAGTTGTCGACGACCGTCTGGTCCCATTCGATCTGGTAGAAGGCCTCGGCCGACAGGTTGTCGGTCAGGCTTTGGGAGATATAGAACATGTTGACCGGGATCAGGCCTTCCTTGATCTCGGCGCCAGGGCGGCGGAAGGCAGACACGTCGATCGGGTTGATCGCGTTGATGCCGCCACCGATGAAGGTGCTCTCACCCCAGCTGACCACCTGCTTGCCCAGGCGTACGGAGCCTGGCAGATCGCCGATGGAGTAGTTGTGGTAGACGAAGGCGTCGAGCAGCTCGGCGCCCGAGGACTTGGCGCCTTCCTTGCGATTGGAGTCGCTGATGTCCTTGAACTGGCGGTGCTCGTCCTTGAGTTCGAAGTCATACCAATACTTGCCCCGGACGAACACGCCGGTGTCGCCGTACTTCAATTCCAGGTCATGGATGCCCTTGAAAATCTTCGAAAAGGTCTCGCCCTTCTTGAAGTTCAGGTGGCCATCATCGGAGGTCTGGGACAAGCCCTTTCCACCGTTGTTGACCCCGATCAGGTTCTGGTTCGGATTGGCCGTTGACCAGCTGGCCCCGATGGAGAGCGACGAATCGAACTGGCCTTCGATTTCCCCGATGTTGAAGCTGACACCGAATGCGGGACTTGCGAGCGTGGAAGCGAGGCTGACGGCCAAGGGCAGCTTCGCCCGGCGCCAGAACAGGTTTGCAGATGTCATCGACGCTACTCCATGTACTTTATTGTTATGGCAGTGAGTCCTTTCAGAAACGGCCCGTGCGACCGGTGTGCAGGCTTGCGCCCGCGGCGCTGCGACTTGCGCGCAGTGCCTTGCCCCATTCCTGAAAATCACCTGGCCCCGACTATAGCCAGCAGGTCCGGGTGCTTGATCCCTCTAAAGTGTGATTTGTGTTTCCTGGGCCGACGATGGCTTTCAGGACGCGCGCAAGCATGGCGCAATTTCAGCGTTTTACAAGCGCCAGCCGCTCTGGCCTGCGGGTCGCGCGCAGACGAGCGCGACCCGCAGGGAGGTTACAAGGTCGACAGAAACGCGCTGTTACTGGCCTGCCACTGGACGATGTCCTGGCGGATACGCTTCTTGTCGAGCTTGCCGACACTGGTCTTGGGAACTTCAGTAACAATCGCGATCTGGCTAGGGATCGCCCACTTGTTGATGTGCCCCTGCTCGACGAACGGCTTGAGGTGATCCTTGAGCGCCCGGGCATCGATGGCCTGCCCTTCGCGGACCACCAGCAAGGCGAATGGCCGCTCGCCCCATTGCGGGTCGGCCACACCGACCACCGCCACTTCGCGCACCGCCGGGTGGCGACTGATCAGGTCCTCGAGGTCGAGGGAGGAGATCCACTCGCCACCGGTCTTGATCACGTCCTTGATGCGGTCACGGATGTCGATGTAGCCCATGCCGTCGAGGGTGGCGACATCGCCGGTATGCAGCCAGCCGCCCGCCCACAGCTCCTCGCTCTTTTCGGATTCCTTGAAGTACCCCTGGGTCAGCCAGGGTGCGCGCAAGACCAGTTCGCCCTGGGTCTCGCCATCGGCTGGGAGGAAGTTGCCGTTACCATCGACGATCGCCGCCTCCACCAACGGTACCGGCACACCCGCCTTGATGCGGTAGGAAATACGCTCGTCCTCGCTGCCGGCCTGCAATTCGTCGTTGAGGTGGGCGCAGGAAATCAGCGGACAGGTTTCCGACATTCCGTAGGCTGCGGTCAGCTGGATGCCCCGCGCCAGGGCCGCCTCATAGAGCGCCCTATTGAGCGCGCTGCCGCCGATGATGATCTTCCAGCCGCCAAAATCCTCGCCTTGGGCAGACGGGCAATTGAGCAGCATTTGCAGGATGGTCGGCACGCAATGGGAGAAGGTGACCTTTTCCTCGCGCCACAGCTTCACCAGCATTTCCGGCTCGTAGCGCCCCGGATAGACCTGCTTCATGCCGAGCATGGTGGCCGCATAGGGAATGCCCCAGGCATGCACGTGGAACATCGGGGTGATAGGCATGTACACATCGTTGCTGCCCAGCAGGCGCACGCTGTCGATACTACCGGTGACCGACGCCTCGGCCAGGGTGTGCAGCACCAACTGGCGATGCGTGAAATACACCCCCTTGGGGTTGCCGGTGGTGCCAGTGGTGTAGAAGGTGGTGGCCACCGAGTTTTCGTCGAAATCGGGAAAGTCATAGTGTGGACTGGCCGCGGCGAGCAGTTGCTCGTACTCGCCGACCAGACTGGGCAGATCGGCCTGTTTGTCTGGCCCATCGGTCAGCAGGATGGTTTTATCCACCGTGGTCAACTGGCCGGCGATGGCTTGGTAAAGACCGGCGAAGTCGCTGTTGACCAGCACCACGCGATCCTCGGCGTGGTTCATGGTGTAGAGAATCTGCTCCGGCGACAGGCGCACGTTGATCGTGTGCACCACCGCGCCAATCATCGGGATGGCGAACATGCACTCCAGGTATCGATGGCTGTCCCAATCCATCACCGCCACGGTATCACCGGCCTTGACCCCAGCCTCGGTCAACACGTTGGCCAGACGCGCGATGCGCTCGACCAGTTGCGGATAGGTCAGGCGCAACTGGTCGCGGTAGACGATCTCTCGGGTCTTTTCGTAGCGGCTGCCCGACATCAGCAGACGCTTGATCAACAGCGGGAAGGTATAGGCGCCCTCGGCGGGCTTGATGATACGCGTCTGCAACATAGGGATCCCTTATCTGCAATGCTGGCCGGAGAAGTCTGATGTCTACTCTAGAACGGTGACACTTTGGTCAAATCAGCCGAAGGAATGATTCGAAGGGATAAAGGTATGAGTGGCCTCGCCCCACACGCTTGACACTTTGCCAACCCGCCTTCAGCTTGATCGGCTGCGCTGTCGCGCAACGGCTGACCTGATCTGTCACCGCCCGAACCCCAGCCCGGAGCCCCTCATGCCTAGCCCGCGTCGCGCCGTCTTCCTCGATCACCAGTCCCTTGACCTGGGCGACCTCGATCTCGCGCCCTTGCAACGCCCCTTCGACAGCCTGCAGCTGTTCGCCTCTACCCAGCCGGAACAGGTCGCCGAGCGCCTGCAAGGTGCCACAGCGGTGATCAGCAACAAAGTAATGATCGACGCCGCGGCCATGGCGGCCAATCCACAGCTCAAGCTGATTCTGGTTGCCGCCACCGGCACCAACAATGTCGACTTGGCCGCCGCCCGTGCCCAGGGCATCACCGTGTGCAACTGCCAGGGTTATGGCACCCCATCGGTCGCCCAGCACACTCTGGCCTTGTTGCTGGCCTTGGCCACGCGCCTGTGCGACTACCACCAGGCGGTCAGCGAGGGCCGCTGGGCCACGGCCAGCCAGTTTTGCCTGCTGGACTTCCCGATCGTCGAACTGGAAGGCAAGACCCTCGGCCTGCTAGGTCACGGCGAGCTCGGCGGCGCGGTGGCGCGGCTGGCCGAGGCGTTCGGCATGCGCGTGCTCAGCGGGCAGATCCCCGGTCGCCCAGCCCGCGCTGAACGTTTGCCACTGGACGAACTGCTGCCTCAGGTCGATGCGCTGACCCTGCACTGCCCGCTCAACGAGCACACCCGCCACATGATCGGCGCGCGCGAACTGGCTCAGCTCAAACCCGGCGCCCTGGTGGTCAATACCGCTCGAGGCGGCCTCATCGATGAACAGGCGCTGGCCGACGCCCTGCGCAGCGGCCACCTCGGCGGCGCAGCCACTGACGTGCTGAGCGTCGAACCCCCGGTCGATGGCAACCCCTTGCTGGCCCCGGACATTCCGCGTCTGATCGTCACCCCGCACAGCGCCTGGGGCGCGGTGGAGTCGCGCCAGCGCATCGTCGGCCAGTTGAGCGAGAACGCCCAGGCCTTCTTCGCCGGCCAGCCACGGCGAGTGGTCAGCTGAATCGGCAAGGGGCTCTGGTACACTGCGCGCTTTTTCAGGAGACGTCGTCCATGGACCCGCGCAGTGAAGTGTTGCTTCGCCAGGCCGAACTGTTCCAAGGCCCGCTGTTGCTCGCCGGGCTGCCCGCCGACGACCTGCTCGGCCAACTGCCGCAGGCTAGCGGCTGGTCCTGGCACGCCGGGGACCAGGCCCTGCTCGACAGCCGTTTCAGCGACCGCAGCCACTATGGCGTGCACGTGCCCGAAGTGGCCTTCGAGGCCGCCGTACTGTTTCTGCCCAAGTCGCGGGAGCTTGCTGCCTATCTGCTCAATGCCCTGGCGTCCCGCCTGGCAGGCCGTGAGTTGTATCTGGTAGGCGAGAAGCGCGGGGGCATCGAGGGCGCTGCCAAGCAGCTGCAAGCTTTCGGCAAGCCGCGCAAGCTCGACAGCGCGCGTCACTGCCAGCTGTGGCAAGTGACGGTGGACCATGCTCCGCAGGCCAAACCCCTGGAGAGCCTGGCCGAACGTTTCGAGCTGCCCCTGGAAGACGGCCCGCTGCAGGTCGTGAGCCTGCCCGGCGTGTTCAGCCATGGCCGTCTGGATCGCGGCACTGCCCTGCTGCTCCAACACCTGGACAACCTGCCGGCCGGTCACGTGCTGGACTTCGGCTGCGGTGCCGGCGTACTGGGCGCGACCATCAAACGCCGTTATCCACAGAGCCGCGTCACCCTGCTCGATGTGGATGCCTTCGCCGTGGCGAGCAGTCGGCTGACCTTGGCGGCCAATGGTCTGGAAGGCGACGTGATCAGTGGCGACGGCATCGATGCCGCGCCTACCGGGCTGAATGTGATCCTGAGCAACCCGCCCTTTCATACCGGTGTGCATACCAACTACCAGGCATCGGAGAACCTGCTGAAAAAGTCAGGTCTTCATCTGCAAAAAGGTGGGGAAATGCGTCTGGTCGCCAATAGCTTCCTGCGCTATCAACCGCTGATCGAAGGCGCCCTGGGCAATTGCCGGGTCTGCGCCGAGGCGGACGGCTTTCGTATCTACCAGGCCACACGCGGCTGAAAACAGGGCTTGCCGAAACGCATTCACCTAGGCAGAATCCGCACCGTCCTAGGGGAGTAGTCTCCCGCGAGCGCCCTGCTCGCCCGGCACGCGTCAACACACTTGGCCCACAGGCCATGGCGCGTGCGACCCGCGGTCTGCGCAGACAGATCCAGGGTTTGACAAGACCTATGACACGCACACCTTACCCGGGGCGGGGAGGTCGTACGTGTCATAGCCGTGTCGACCCGCCCCCGTAGGAAACCTGATGCTGGAATCCCTGCTCGTCCCCACCGCAATCGTCGCCCTCGCTGAAATCGGCGACAAGACGCAATTGCTCGCCCTCATTCTCGCCGCGCGTTTTCGCAAGCCTTGGCCGATCATCGCCGGCATCATCGCAGCCACCCTCGCCAACCATGCCGCCGCCGGTGCCGTGGGCGCCTGGGTCAGCAGTTTCTTCAGCGAGACGGTATTGCACTGGATCCTCGCCGCGAGCTTCGCTGCAACAGCCCTGTGGACCTTGGTTCCAGACAAGATGGACGATGACGAAAACAGCGCCGCACGCCGCTTCGGCCCCTTCGTCACCACGCTGATCGCATTTTTCCTGGCTGAAATCGGCGACAAGACCCAGGTCGCCACGGTCATGCTGGCGGCCCAGTATCCTCACCTGATCATGGTCATCCTCGGGACCACCCTGGGCATGCTGATCGCCAACGTGCCGGTTGTGCTGGCGGGCAACTTCGCCGCCGAGAAGCTGCCACTGACACTGATTCGACGCCTGGCAGCGGCTGCATTCTTCGTACTGGCCATCGTCGCCGTGTACTCGGCCATGAAAGCCAGCGGCTGGGTGGGCTAAAGACTGAAGCTGCAAGCTGCAAGCTGCAAGAGAAGCGAGTCACGCCGTCCTAACAGCTTGAAGCCTGAAGCTTGCAGCTTACTTCTTGGCAGCCTGGTAGAGCGGCATCACCTTCGGAATCGCCGCCTGCAGCGAGGCAATACGGCTGCTTGAGGCCGGGTGGGTGCTCATGAACTCAGGCGGCGCGCCTTCGGAGGCCTTGCTCATCTTGTTCCATAAGGTGATCGCGGCATTCGGGTCGTAACCGGCACGCGCCGCCAGCTCCAGGCCGATCAGGTCGGCCTCGTTCTCGTTGGCGCGGCTGTTGGGCAGGGTCATGGCGTAGTTCACCACGGTGTCCGCCAGGGCCATGCCGCCCTGACCCAGGCCGAACAGAGCACCGGCGCCTTGGCGCGCCATTTCCACCCCATAGGCCTTGGACATGGCTTCGCGGCCATGCTCGCGCAGGGCATGGGCGATTTCATGACCCAGTACAGCAGCAATCTCAGCGTCGGTGAGCTGCAGCTTGTCCATCAGGCCGGTATAAAAAATGATCTTTCCGCCCGGGCCACAGTTGGCGTTGAGCTCGTCGCTGTCGATCAGGTTGACCTCCCAGTTCCACTGCGCGGCGTCCGGCCGGAACTTGGGCGCCTGGGCGATCAGGCGGCTGGCGATGGCCTGGATACGCTTGGCCTTGGCGCTGCTCTTGTCCAGCTCACCCTTGCTCGAGGCCTCGCTGAGCGTCTGTTGATACGACTGGGCATACATCTGGTTGACCTGGTCGGTCGAGAGCATGCTGAACATGTACTGCTGGCGATCGACGCCCACGGCACCACCGCTGGTGGTATTCACTGCCTGGCAACCAGACAGCAGGATACTGGCGCCGATCAGGCTGGCAACGAATGAACTACGCATGAAAGCACTCCGTTTTTACATGCCGCGTATCCTAGGCCGAGTCGCCTGGCCTCGCCAGAGCCGCAGGTAAGATTTCTCATCACCCCTCATGCTTTCGCCAGGCCCCGCCGATAACCCGGGAAACAATCATTCTCGAACGCGGTGCCCCATGAAGTTCAAGTCGATTCAGTTTTCCGTGGCTGCCCTGGCGGGCGCCATCGTTTTGAGCATTGTCGCGGCCCTGGTGCTGTACGCCGTGTACTCCGGCGAACGCACTCAGTCGCTGGTGCAGGAACGCACCCGTCAACAGTTTGAAAACGTGATCGAGCAACGCCTGGGGGCCCTGGCCCGTACGCAAGTCAGCGAGATCCAGCGCGGGCTGGAAGCGCCGCTGCTGATTGCCCGCAGCCTGGCCACCAGCAATGCCATGATCGGCATGCAAGGCACCGACGGCCAACCGCTGATGCGCGTCGACCGCCAATCCCTGGTCAACCAACTCAAGCGCACCGTCGAGGTCAACCCGACCGTGCTCGGCGCCTACCTGGGTTGGGAGCCCAATGCCCTGGACCATGACGATGCCCGCTATGTCGGCAGCAACATGGTTGGCGTCGATAGCGCCACGGGACGTTTCCTGCCGTGGTGGTTCCGTAATGGTGACGGCAGCCTCGGCCAGGACAAGCTGATCGATGTGAACGACCATACCGTGCTGGCCACAGGCGTACGCGCCAGTGAGTACTACCTGTGCCCGAAAGAGTCGAAGAAGCCCTGTGTGATCGATCCGGCGCCCTACAAGGTGGGCGACAAGACCGTCATGCTCGCCTCGTTCGTCGCACCGATCATGATCGATGGCCAGTTCCAGGGCATGGCCGGTGCCGACCTGTCGGTAGACTTCATCCAGGACTTGCTCAACAACGCCGACCGTCAGCTATACGACGGCGCCGGCGAACTGGCCCTGGTCTCGAGCAACGGCCGCCTGGTGGCCTATACCCGTGACCCGTCGAAGTTCGGCGAAAAAGCCAGTGATGTGCTGGATGCCGAGGAGTCGGGCACGCTTACGTCCCTGACTGGCGAAAACCTCCACTATGAGCTCGACGAAACCAAGGACCGCATCGAACTCTACTTGCCCTTCCGCGTCGCCAGCACCGACGCCCGCTGGACGCTGCTGCTCGAACTGCCGCTGAGCACAGTGATGGCCGACGTCAACCAACTGCAGAAAGACCTCGCCGCACAACGGCGCACCGACATCACCGGCATGACCCTGATGGGTCTGGGTATCGCCGCCATCGGCTTGTTGGTGATCTGGCTGCTGGCCCACGGTATCGCCCGCCCCCTGCGTCAGATGGTGGCCATGCTCGACGACATCGCCCAGGGCGAAGGCGACCTTACCCGCCGCCTGCACAGCGACCGTGCCGACGAACTGGGCGCGATCGCCAAGGGCTTCAACACCTTCCTGGCCAAGTTGCAGGCGATGATCACCCAGGTGGTGGGCTCGGTGCAGAAAGTCAGCGACTCCTCGGAGCACACTGCCGATATCGCCATTCGCACCAACCAAGGCGTGCACAAGCAGATGGCCGAGATCGATCAGGTGGCCACTGCCGTGCAGGAAATGACTGCCACTGCCCAGGACGTGGCGCGCAATGCGACCCACGCCGCCCAGGCCGCGAACAACGCCGACCAGGCGGCCAACCAGGGCTTGCAGATCGTGCGCGACACCTCCCATTCGATCAGCGTGCTGGCCACTGAGATAGGCCGTGCGGTGGAGGTGGTCCAGACCCTGGCCCGCGACAGCGAGAACATCAACGCGATCCTCGTGGCGATCCGCGCCATCGCCGAGCAGACCAACCTGCTGGCACTCAACGCCGCCATCGAAGCGGCCCGCGCGGGCGAGCAAGGCCGGGGCTTTGCCGTGGTCGCCGACGAGGTCCGCAACCTGGCGCAGAAGACCCAGCAGGCCACCGAAGAAATCCAGCAGATGATCCAACAGCAGCAGCAAGGCACCCGCGAAGTGGTCAAGGTCATGGAAGACAGCCAGGGCAAGACCGACGACAGCGTGCAACAGGCCACCCGTGCCGCCGAAGCGCTGGAGAGCATCACTCAGGCCGTGTCGGTGATCAACGACATGAACACCCAGATCGCCAGCGCGGCCGAGCAGCAGAGCGCCGTGGCCGAAGACATCAACCGCAACGTCATCAACATTGGCCAGGTGGCCGGTGAAGTGGCCGGCGGTGCCGACGAGTCGAGCCAGGCCAGCGCCGAACTGACCAAGCTGGCCGAACAGCAGCGGCGCTTGATCAACCAGTTCCGCGTTTGAGGAACAAGGGGCTGCCTTGCAGCCCCGTGAGGTTCACGCCGGGGTCAGGCACTCCGGCGCATCGAGCTTCGGATCATTGACGAAATGCGCCAGCGCCCGCTCGCGCAACGCTGCTGGTGGGCTGGACAACAGCTCGTGCAGCCGCGCCAGCGGCGTTTCCGGGTCCAACCAGGCCGCCTGCCCCGCTTCATCGAGAATCAGCGGTCGACGTTGGTTCATCGCCGCCTGGGTCACTACCGCGCAACTCAGCCAGACCTCGTCCTGCACCGGATACGCCTCCCACACCGCCGCGAAGAACAGCGAGGCCCCCTCCCCCGGTGTCAGCCAGTACGGCCGCTTGCGCACCGTGCCACGCCACTCGTAGAAACCATTGGCCGGCATCAGACAGCGCCTCTGGCGGAAGGCCTCGCGGAACATCGGCTGCTCCGCCAAGGTTTCGGCACGCGCCTGGGCAGGTGTGCGGGATAAGTCGGTCAGCCAGGCCGGGGTCAGTCCCCAGCGGGCCCTGGCCAACTGGATCTGGCCGTCGAACTGACGTTGGATCAGCACCGAAGCGCCTGGGGCAATGTTCCATTGCGCCTGCTGGTCGGCGGGGTACCCGGGCAAGGCGGCAAAGGCCGGGGACCAGCGAAACAGGGCGTAGCGTCCACACATGGCGATAAAAACTCAGCAGATCAGGGTTCCGGGGAAACTCTCCGGTTCGTCGCCGGCAAGTGGCAGGGCCGCATTGTACGCATCGATCAACTGCCGTGCGTACCCAGCCTGCTCGTCCGGTACTACCAGACCGAGCAACCCTTGCATCGGCAACTCGCCGGCAGCGCCGACCAGATCACGCCCGGCCAGATGCACCTGGACACCCTCGCTGGCCAGCATGCCCACCAGCAACTGCGCCTCCATCAGGCTCTCCGGCTCGTAGATACGCATCATCAGGCATCATCCTCGCGTCTGACATCGAGCATCCATTCGTCACCATGCACCTGCAAGATGAACACCACTGGCTGGCAACACACCTGACAGTCCTCGGTGTACACCTGGTCGCCGCCGGAGATATCCACCGTGGTTTCCACGGTTTCACCACAATAGGGACAACGATAGAAGTCGGTTTCCAGCATCGCGGCCTCCGCGGTGACTTATGCGTATAATTGCCGGTCTGTTTACAGGGCCTGCGTGTGTCCGAGCCGTTTTTTCGGACCCCACCCCTACCTTATTACCCTAGCCGTTTCCAACAAGAGAGCATGATGGGCGAATTCGATGCCATCCGACCGTACGACGACGCTGAGGTCCCTGCCGTCCTGGCACGCCTGCTCAGCGACCCGGCATTTCTGGATATCCTCACCCACTTCCGCTTCCCGCGGGCGGCCGGCGCCTTCGGCTGGCTGCTCAAGCCACTGATCGCTCGCCGCCTGCGCAACGAGTTCGCCGGCGTTACCTGCGTCTCGACCCTGCAGGACAAGGTCGAGCACTACGTCGACCAGACCATCGAGCGCGCCACCGATGGGGTTACCTACTCCGGGGTCGAGCAGCTCAAGTCAGGGACGGCCTACCTGTTCCTGGCCAACCACCGCGACATCGTCATGGACCCGGCCTTCGTCAATTACGCGGTGTATCACGCCGGCCTGCCGACGCCGCGCATCGCCATTGGCGACAACCTGCTGCAAAAGCCCTTCGTCAGCGACATGATGCGCCTGAACAAGAGCTTCATCGTCCATCGCTCGCTGAGCGGTCGCCGGGAAAAACTCGCCGCCTACCAGCTGTTGTCGGCCTATATCAATCACTCGATCCGCAACGACTGCGTGTCGATCTGGATCGCCCAGGCCGAAGGACGGGCCAAGGACGGCGATGACCGTACCGATTCGGCGATCCTCAAGATGTTCCACATGAGCCGCAAGGACGAAGCCTTCGGCGCCGTGATCCAGAGCCTGAACCTGACACCGGTGTCGATCAGCTACGAGTACGATCCCTGCGACCTGGCCAAGGCCCGCGAGCTGTACATCCGCGCCACCACCGGCACCTACAAGAAGGCACCGGGCGAGGACGACAACAGCATCGCCCAGGGCATCACCGGCTACAAAGGTCGGGTGCATATCAGCTTCGCGGCCCCGGTGACCGAGTACTTCGAAGACACCAAGCAACTGGCGCAGGAAATCGACCGGCAGATTCTCGGCGGCTACCGCCTGTTCCCGGTGCATTACCTGGCCTATGGCATGTGGAGTGAAGCAGACCCGGCCCTGCAGGTGCCGAGTGCGGAGAAACTGTTCCCCGCGCAGGAATTGGCCAAGGCCAAGGAAGAATGGCAGCGCCGCCTGGACGCTTGCCCGGTGGAACACCAGCCCTACCTGGTGCAGCAGTACGCCACCCCGGTGCGCAACCAGTACCAGGTCAAGGCTCAAAGCCCCGTCGCCTGAAATATCCCCTGTTGGGGCGGGTTACCCGTCCCAACAGGGGCATCCGGTGTTCAGATCCAGGTGCTGAACCAGGACAGCAGCAGCGCCATGGCCAGGCAAGAGAATCCGAGGATGTAGTAGTACCGCGGCACCCGCTGGTCGAAGGCATCGACCACTGCCTCGTCGCTCGCACCACTTGCCCGCGCCACCACTTCGCGCCGCCGTGCGCTTTGCAGCAGCAGCCCGCCGGGACAGGTAATCAGCAGGGCCAGCAGATTGATCAACTTGGCCGGATGGGCAGCCAGGAATCCCCAGAGCACTTGCAAGGACATCGCATAACCTCGGAAAAGAACGACGGCAAAGCCCGGCATTCTACCCAAGCCCAATCCTGCTGCTCGGATTTTGCGACCAACTGTCATTGAATTTCACTGTCACACGCTCGTCATCAGGACAGGCCACCCTGTCGGCCTTTTCCTACGATGGAGCTTGTCATGTTGCACGCCGAAAACCAGGACCGCCTCTACCTTGTCGCCCAGAGCGATGAACAACAGGCGCTGATCGACGGCTTGGCCATTAACGTCCAGGATCGCCAGTGGCTGGTCTATTGCGCCTTGGGTGGTCATGCCCACCAAGACCTGCCCGAAGTCGATATTTATACCGGCCGTAGCCTGCTCGACTTTCGTATAGAGGCCGCATGACAAGCTGGCCTGCTCCTTAGCCTCTTCACAGGCAACAAAAAGCCCGCTACCGGAAGCACCCGGCAGCGGGCTTTTTATCGAGGGCGCTGCGCTTATTCGCCTAGGACCTGGCCGATGGTCGGGTCCTTGAACAGACGGGTCAGGGCATCGCTGAGCACGTCACCGACCAGCTTGGTGTTGGTCTCCTGATTCGGCGCCATGCCGAAGCGCTGATCCAGGGAAGCACCGTAACGGCCGCTGTAGCGACGGTTGGCGTTGGACACATCGGCACGGAAGGTGGCGCCGATGGTGGCTTCGGTCACATACATCTTGTCCTTGGGCGACTGGTACTTGAGCTCGGCCAGGGTCACGGTCAACTGAGGGGCATTGTAGGCGTTGGGCGTCGGAGTGAAGCCCAACAGGCGTACCGCGGCCTCGGCCTGGGCCTGCAGCTTGGGCACGATATCGTTGCCACTGACGCTGATGGTGCTGGTTTCAGGGTACATGCCACCCCGGGTCCCCAGCGATTGCGAGGCACGGCCATCGACCACCTTGACCACGACCGGCTGGCCACGGCCGACCGGATTGAGCTGGGCGGTGAGCTTGGGTTGCGGGCTGAGTTGTTGCGGGCTGTGGGCACAACCGACCAGGCTCAGGCTGGCCACCGCGATCAAACCGAACAACAGACGTTGCAACATGCGCGTTTCTCCAGAAAATACGGCAAAGGCCCACAGTATACCTAGCGACAAGCTTCACGCTGCAAGCTGTTAGAAAAAGCAGCCGAGCAACCGATCCGCCTCCTTAATTGCGGTTGTCACATGGGTTTCATGCCGGGCGTTCATCCTGTTGCCAGACAGACCGAACAGGATCGCCGCCATGACCTCGCTGTGGAATCTGCTTTTCTCCCGCCCCCGCCAGAACACCTATGTCCGCCTCGATGCCGAGGGCAATTGCCTTGGATTCCTGCACTGCACACGACGGCCCAGCAGCAGCGGCTGGGTACAGGTCAGCGAAGCCCAGCTGGGCTGGCTTGGCCAGCCGCTACCGGACAGTGCTCGGGTTTGCGCCCACGCAAGCCGCCGCTGGCAGCAACGCACCCTGCCAGCCTGACAAACGCAGCAATAAAAAGCCCATTAAGCGCACCTTTCTGCCCGCGACATCGTTATAATCTCCCCCCGATTATAAGGACGTCTCCTGATCGGGCCCCGCATCGCCGTTGACCACGGCACTTTCGACGCTTTGCCCACAGAGAGCCTTCCACTCAGGTCTTGCATCCGCCGCGCCTGCTGTCCCGGCCTTCGCATTGCAGGAACCTGTGGATTGCCATCGCGCAGTCCCTTTTGAGGTTCACGTTCCAAAAGAGCGTGAAAAAACGGGTTTTTCAAACTTCACAAGAGTGTGGCGAGCAAATGAACAGTCTGGCATGTGCAAAAGCGACAGATGCATCCCGAACAGCCTCGAACAGACGGCAAAAGTGCTCATCCTCGATGAAGTACTGAAGCCGGTCCATACCGCACGGCGGATACCTTGACCATAAGTCGAATTGCCGCACCCGTGGCAAGGGCGTTCAATAGCCGAACACCAAGACTGAATTGGCAGGGTCCGCGGAAGTGGCAAGAACTGCGAAGAGTCGGACATGGCGATCCTGGCCAACCCAGGGATCCTATGCTGTCAATTAGGTGCTGTAGATTGTGGAGACGCGTTAATGGCGCAGAACGAATCGGTTGATGTGGTACTGGTAGGCGCGGGCATCATGAGTGCCACCCTGGCCGTACTGCTCAAGGAACTCGACCCGTCGATCAAGCTGGAGGTCGTCGAGGCGATGGACTCCGGTGCCGCGGAAAGTTCCAACCCCTGGAACAACGCAGGGACGGGCCACGCAGGCCTGTGCGAGCTGAACTACACGCCTCAGGCCGCCGATGGCAGCATCGACATCAAGAAGGCTGTGCACATCAATACCCAGTTCGAGGTGTCCCGCCAGTTCTGGGCCTATCTCGTGCGCAAGGGCAGCTTCGGCTCGCCACGTGCCTTCATCAATCCGGTCCCGCACCTGAGCTATGTCGAAGGTGACAAGGGCGTTTCCTTCCTCAAGAAGCGCTTCGAGCTGCTCAAACAGCACCATGCCTTCAGCGAGATGGAGTACACCGAAGACAAGGCCGTGATGGAGCAGTGGATGCCGCTGATGATGCCGGGCCGCCCGGCCGACCAGCGCATCGCCGCCACACGCGTGATCAAGGGTACCGACGTGAACTTCGGCGCCCTGACCAACAAGCTGCTCAAGCAACTGGGCAACTGCGCCGATGCGCAGGTCAAGTACAGCAAGAAGGTCGTCGGCCTGCGCCGCAACGGCAGCGGCTGGACCGTCAGCATCAAGGACGTCAACAGCGGCGGCAGCCGTGAAGTCGATGCCCGCTTCGTCTTCCTCGGCGCTGGCGGCGCGGCCCTGCCGTTGCTGCAGATGTCCGGCATCCCCGAAAGCAAGGGCTTCGGCGGTTTCCCGGTCAGCGGCCAGTGGCTGCGCTGCGACAACCCCGAGATCGTCAAGCAGCACCAGGCCAAGGTCTACAGCCAGGCCGCGGTCGGCGCTCCGCCCATGTCGGTTCCACACCTGGACACCCGTGTGGTCGATGGCAAGAAGTCGCTGCTGTTCGGCCCGTATGCAGGCTTCACCACCAAGTTCCTCAAGCACGGCTCTCTGCTCGACCTACCGCTGTCGGTACGCATGGGCAACATCGGCCCGATGCTGGCCGTCGCCCGTGACAACATGGACCTGACCAAATACCTGGTCAGCGAAGTGATGCAGTCGATGGAACAACGCCTGGAGGCCCTGCGCCGCTTCTACCCTGAAGCCAAAGCCGAGGACTGGCGTCTGGAAGTTGCAGGCCAGCGCGTGCAGATCATCAAGAAGGATCCGAAGAAAGGCGGCATTCTGCAATTCGGTACCGAGCTGGTCTCGGCACAGGACGGCAGCCTGGCAGCCCTGCTCGGCGCCTCGCCAGGCGCTTCGGTGACCGTCTCGATCATGCTTGAACTGATCGAGCGCTGCTTCCCCGAGCAGGCCAAGGGTGCCTGGGCTGCCAAGCTCAAGGAGATCTTCCCGGCTCGCGAGAAGGTCCTGGCCACCGATGCCGCGCTCTACCACAAGATCAGCGCACAGAACGACGAAGCGCTGGAAATGGTGGAAGACACCAGCAGCCCGGCCCAGCACTACGCTTGATACCGACCCACAAAAAAACGCCCCTCGGGGCGTTTTTTTGTGCCTGGATTTGCGGTGCTCTTCGCGGGAAACCGCGCCCACAAGCATTGCGATGAACCCTGTGGGAGCGGGCCTACCCGCGAAAGGTCGGCACAGGCTTACCGATCAGCCACGGGCGTTATTGATGATCTCGATGTATTCAAGCGCATTGCGCTGGTCGGCGATCAGCTCGACAAAGGTCTTGCCGTGCTCATCTTTGCCGTCCAGGTCCAGACCCGCCTCGACGAAGAAGCCGACGAAACGCTCGAAATCGTCTACGCGCAGGCCACGATAGGCCTTGACCAGTTTGTGCAGCGATGGCGAGGTCACGCCATCGGCCGGCTCGAACTGGAGGAACGTCTTGACGTAGTCGTCGCTGATCTCGTCACCAATAACCTGCTTCTTGTCTTTACGCATTGCCGACTCCAACTGGGCCATATGGGCATTCAAAGGCCCGCAGTTTACCCCTCACGGCCCGCGGGTCTCAACGCGTACGTACGGTGCCGGTGTGCAGATCCGCCCAAAGATGACCGTTGGGGTAAGTGAGGAACTGCACGTACAACGTCTCGTTGCGCAGCAGGTCCATGATCACTCGATAGTTGGCCAGCGGATAGCTCAAGGTGAGGGTTCGGGTCTTCTCGTCGTAGACCGGCTTCTTCAGGCTCTTGCCGCCTTCGCCATCGAAATTGATCAAGACCTGGCTGAGGGTGGCGCCCTTGCTCAAGGGCTTGCCCTTCAGGCGCAACAGCAACGATGAGGTGATCGGGATGGGTTGCTGGTCGGACTGGCGCTGGATGCCGGTCACCACCGAATAGTCGGTCACCTGCAGCAGTTGCTGGGCTGTCGGAGCCTCTTGGCGCAGGGACAGCTCATCGGGGGGCAGGAACTGGCCATGCAGCGGCGCCGCGGACAGCGGCAGGCTCACCGCCAGCAGGAAAGGAAGAATCGCACGCATGTGAGGCTCCTTGGCAGGGAGAAGCACTCTAGCATGGAGGTGGGTTCAGGATCCTGAGTGGGCGTGGCGCTTTTTGATTGCGTCTGCGTCCCTTCGCAGAAAACCGCTGCCACTCAGGTTCGTGGTGAAACTGCCTTGCTCTGCGGTGTCGTCTTAGTGGGTAAACTCGCCCCCAAAGGCACTGCGGACCAGGCTTACCCGCGAACGCTACTCGAACTGCGCACGCATCCACGCATGGTATTCGGCCACGCCCGGCTCGCCCTCACGCGGCGCCCAATGAGCATGCTCGCCCTCGCCCACCGGCCGGTAGGGCCCGGCCTTGCATTCGAACAGCATGCTGTCGGCTTCGAGCACCACCAGCCCATGGTAGGTACCCGGCGCCAGGTCGACACCCAGGCAATCGCCTCCGGCCTGCATCACCCGCTTGTCGATCACCACGCCCTGCTCGTCGAAGATCAACAGGCCCAGGCGCCCCTTGAGCACGATCAGCGCCTCGGCCTTGTCGTCGCTCAGGTGGCGGTGGGGCGGGATGTAGGTGGTGGGCTGCAGGCCGACGGCCATGCGGTGGCAGGGTTCTTCCATCTCATGGAAATTATGGTGTTGCCGCCCACGGGGGCTGTCGGCAGCTTTTTGCGCCAACTCGGCAAACAACGCGTGGTCGATGAATGCAGGTTGGCGCATGGTCACAGGCCCTTGACTGCGAAGATGCCGTTGGCGTTGCGCCAATAGCCTTTGTAGTCCATGCCGTAGCCGAAGATGTAGCGGTCGACGCACGGCAAGCCGGCATAGTTGGCCTTGAGGTCCGGGCTGGCTTTACGGTCGTGATCCTTGTCGATCAGCACCGCGGTGTGCACGGAGCGGGCACCGGCATGCTTGCAGAAATCGATGATGGCGCTGAGGGTGTGACCCTCATCGAGGATGTCGTCGACGATCAGCACGTCGCGGTCGATGAAGGAAATCTCAGGCTTGGCCTTCCAGAACAGTTCGCCGCCGCTGGTTTGGTTGCGGTAACGCGTGGCGTGCAGGTAGGAGGCCTCAAGCGGGAACTGCAGGTGAGTCAGCAGCTTGCCGGCGAAGATCAGGCCACCGTTCATGACACAGAAGACCACCGGGTTCTTGTCATGCAGGTCTTGGCAGATCTGCTTGCCGACCTTGGCGATGGCCGCTTCGACCTCGGCTTCGGTGTACAGGCAGTCAGCCTCGCGCATGACTTGACGGATATGCTCGAGATCGGCGGACATGGCGCTCTCCAGGGGGCTCGGAATTGGAAAAGCGGGCAAAGGTACGCATCCGCCCGCCCCAGATCAAGCATTTATGGACTAACGTCCAGAATGAGCAGACGACATGCAGGACTGAATAGATTAATCTACCGCCGTTTTTTTGCCCGCCTCCCGGAGCCCTCCCCTATGCCTACTCGTGAGATCCGCCACCCGCTGATCCGCCACAAGCTCGGCCTGATGCGCCGCGCCGATATCAGCACCAAGAATTTTCGCGAACTCGCCCAGGAAGTCGGCGCGCTCCTGACCTATGAAGCCACCCAGGACCTGCCGCTGGAGACCTACGAGATCGACGGCTGGTGCGGCAAGGTGCAGGTCGAGAAAATCGCCGGCAAGAAGATCACCGTGGTTCCGATCCTGCGCGCAGGCATCGGCATGCTCGATGGTGTGCTCAGCCTGGTGCCGGGCGCCAAGGTGAGCGCCGTGGGCGTTGCCCGCAACGAAGAAACCCTCGAAGCACATACCTACCTGGAAAAGCTCGCGCCGGACATCAACCAGCGCCTGGCCCTGATCATCGATCCGATGCTGGCCACCGGCGGCTCGATGGTCGCCACCATCGACCTGCTCAAGAAGGCAGGCTGCAAAGAGATCCGCGCCATGGTCCTGGTCGCCGCACCCGAAGGCATCGCCGTGGTGGAGAAAGCCCACCCAGACGTGCAGATCTACACCGCATCGATCGACCAGCGCCTGAACGAACACGGCTACATCGTCCCAGGCCTCGGTGATGCCGGCGACAAGATCTTCGGCACCAAGCAGAAGGACGCCTGACCATGCAGGACGGCTTCAACGACCCGCTCTGGCGCCAGGTCGTCTCGGGCGCGCAGATGCTCTTCGTGGCATTCGGCGCGCTGGTACTGATGCCGCTGATCACCGGCCTCGACCCCAACGTGGCGCTGTTCACCGCGGGCATCGGCACCTTGCTGTTCCAGCTGGTTACAGGCCGCCAGGTCCCAGTATTCCTGGCCTCCAGCTTTGCCTTCATCACCCCCATCATTCTCGCAAAGGGCCAGTTCGGCCTGGCCGAGACCATGGGCGGCGTGATGGCAGCGGGCTTCGTGTACACCTTCATGGGCCTGATGGTGAAGATCAAGGGCACCGGTTTCATCGACCGTATGCTACCGCCTGTGGTGATCGGCCCGGTGATCATCTCCATCGGCCTGGCCATGGCGCCGATCGCGGCCAATATGGCCATGGGCAAGGCCGGTGATGGCAGTGTGCTGATGCCGTACAAGACCGCCATGTTGATCTCCATGCCGGCATTGCTGACCACGCTGATCGTGGCCGTGTTCGGCAAGGGGATCTTCCGTCTGGTACCGATCATCGCCGGCGTGCTGGTGGGCTTTGGCCTGTCGTTCGCCTTTGGGGTGGTCGATACCGCCAAGATCGCCTCGGCGCCCTGGCTGGAGCTGCCGAAATTCACCGCGCCGGCATTCAACTGGCAGGCGATCCTGTTCATCGTTCCGGTGGCTCTGGCTCCGGCGATCGAGCACATCGGCGGCGTCATTGCCGTGGGCAGCGTGACCGGGCGCGATTACCTGAAAAAGCCGGGCCTGCACCGTACCCTGCTCGGCGATGGCCTGGCCACCACCGCAGCCGGCCTGTTCGGCGGCCCGCCCAACACCACCTATGCCGAAGTGACCGGCGCAGTGATGCTGACCAAGAACTACAACCCGAAGATCATGACCTGGGCGGCGATTTTCGCCATCACCTTGGCGTTCATCGGCAAGTTCGGCGCGCTGTTGCAAAGCATTCCGGTACCGGTGATGGGCGGGATTCTGTGCCTGCTGTTCGGCTCGATCGCCGCAGTGGGCATGAACACCATGATCCGTCACAAGATCGACCTGGCCGAAGCCCGCAACCTGGTGATCGTCTCGGTGACCCTGGTGTTCGGCATCGGCGGCGTATTGATCGGCAGCGGCGACGGCCCCGATGACTGGGGTCTGAAGGGCATCGCCCTGTGCGCCATCGTGGCCATCGCCCTGAACCTGATCCTGCCGGGCAACGACAGCTGGAAGCACAAGAAACTGGACGATCAGTTGCACTGACACCCGACTTCAGCCTGACCAGGCCTCCTCGCGGGTTTACTCGTGAAGAGGCCGAACAGGTGTTTAGAAAGTCAGGCCTTTTCGCACATCCCTGCCAGCACCTTCACCCACTGCGGGTGGTCGTTCAGACATGGCACCAGCACCAACTCCTGACCTCCCGCCTCGATGAATTGCTCACTGCCGCGCTGACCAATCTCCTCCAGCGTCTCGATGCAATCGGCGACGAACGCCGGGCACATCACCAGCAGCTTCTTCACCCCAGCCTTGCCCAGCTCATCCAGACGCGTCTCGGTATAGGGCTCGATCCACTTGGCACGCCCCAGGCGTGACTGGAACGACACTGACCACTTGCCATCGGCGATCCCCATCTTTTGCGCGAACGCCTTGGCCGTGGCCAGGCATTGACCGCGATAGCAGATCGCACGGGTCTGGGCATCGGCATTCTTGCAGCAATCGGCGGCCTGGAAGTCATGCTTGCCGGTCGGGTCGAGCTTCTTCAGATGTCGCTCGGGCAAGCCGTGGAAGCTCAGCAGCAGGTGATCGTAGCCCTGCTCAAGATACGGCTTGGCGCTGGCCACCAAGGCATCGATGTAGTCGGGGTGATCATAGAACGGCTGCAGCACGCGCATCTGCAATGGCAGCTGACGATTTGCGATGGTCTGCTTGGCCAGCTCCACCACCGTGGTCACGGTACTGTCGGCGAACTGTGGATAAAGCGGCGCCAGGGTAACCTTGCGCACACCCTGGGCCGCCAGACGCTCCAGCACCTCGGGCAAGGCCGGCTGGCCATAGCGCATGGCGATCTCCACCGGGCCATGGGGCCAATGCTCGACCATGGCCGCTTGCAGGCGTCGGGTCAGGACCACGAGGGGCGAGCCCTCGTCCCACCAGATCGAGGCGTAGGCGTGGGCCGACTGCTCCGGTCGCTTGATCAGGATCAGCGACACCAGCAGACGACGCACAGGCCACGGCAGGTCGATCACGTAGGGGTCCATGAGGAACTGGTTGAGGTAACGGCGCACGTCGGCAACCGAGGTGGAGGCCGGCGAACCCAGGTTGACCAGTAGCAAGGCGTGATCGGTCATGCAGCATCCTATGTCAGAGGCGGCTGGACAGGTCGTCCAGGGCCGATTGCAGATCGTTGAAACGGAATGTGAATCCTGCCGCCAGCAAGCGGACCGGGCGCGCCCGTTGTCCGCCAAGCAGCAGCGTCGAAAGCTCGCCCAGGCCCGCCCTGAGCAGTAGCGCCGGTGTCGGCATGAAGGCAGGCCGATGCAGGGCACGCCCCAGACGCTTGGCGAATTCGCGGTTGCGCACCGGCTCTGGCGCGCAGGCATTATAGGGACCGGTGGTGTCCTTGTGCTGCAAGAGAAAATCAATCAAGCCGACCTGGTCTTCTATATGGACCCAGGGCATCCATTGCCGACCATCTCCCAAAGGCCCGCCCAGCCCCAGCTTGAACGGCAGGCGCAGGCGCGACAAAAAGCCGCCGTCGCTGGCCAGCACCAGCCCGGTTCGCACCAGCACCACGCGAATGCCCAGCCGTTGCGCACGCTGGGCGGTTTCCTCCCAGGCGATGCACAGCTGGCTGGCGAAATCTTCCTTCACCGGAGGCGAGGCCTCGGTCAGTTCCCGCTCGCCACCGTCGCCGTACCAGCCCACCGCGGACCCCGATATCAGCACCTCGGGGCGCTGCTCACGGCTCTCCAGCCACGCCAGCAGCTGCTCGGTGAGGGTGATGCGGCTGGCCCACAGCAGGGTCCGTCGCGAGGCAGTCCAAGGACGGTCGGCGATCGGTGCGCCGGCCAGGTTGATCACCGCGTCGACCTCCTCGTCCGCTGCCAGGTCTTCCAGTCGGGCGATGCCGCGCACGCCGGTGCCGCAGATTTTAGCGACCTGCTCGGGGCGACGGCTCCATACGGTCAGGCGATGGCCCTGGCCGAGCCAGTACTGGCAGAGGTGCCGGCCGATCAAGCCAGTACCGCCGGTCAGCAATATATGCATGGCTGTGTCCTCGCAAGTTGCGGCCGTGGTCTATTTTTAAGAACAAGGCACTTTTTAGACCGGATGCTCTCGGATTAAACATAGGCCAACCTGCCCTATCGAGCGGTATAACCTTATACAAATTTTGTGCATTGTACAGGTTTGCCTAACAGCGTAGTCTGCTTACAGCAAGGTTCGAAGAGGCCATCATGACAGTACCTATTGCCATCATCGGTGCCGGTATCGCCGGCCTTTCCGCCGCCCAGGCTCTGCAGAAAGCCGGGCAGACGGTCCACTTGTTCGACAAGGGCCACGGCAGCGGCGGCCGCATGGCCAGCAAACGCAGCGAAGCGGGCGCACTGGACTTGGGTGCGCAGTACTTCACCGCCCGTGACCGGCGTTTCGTCGAGCAGGTCCATCAATGGGTCGAGGCCGGCTGGGTGCAGCAGTGGAAGCCTCAGCTGTACAACTACCGAGACGGCGAACTGACCCCCTCACCCGACGAACAGACGCGCTGGGTCGGTGTGCCGCGCATGAGCGCCATCACCCGCGGCCTGCTCAAGGACGTGACGGTGAACTTCGGCTGCCGCATCGCCGAAGTCTTCCGTGGCAAACAATACTGGCACCTGCAGGACACCGAAGGGTGCAGCCACGGCCCCTTCAGCCGTGTGGTGATCGCGGTGCCCGCGCCCCAGGCGACACCGCTGCTGGCCGCGACGCCCAAGCTCGCCGCCGTGGCCGCTGGCGTGCAGATGGAGCCTACCTGGGCCGTCGCGCTGGCTTTCCAGACCGCCCTCGATACGCCCATGCAGGGCTGCTTCGTACAGGACAACCCGCTCGACTGGCTGGCCCGCAACCGCAGCAAGCCTGGGCGCGACGAACAACTCGACACCTGGGTACTGCACGCCACTTCGAACTGGAGCAAGCAGCATATCGACCTGCCCAAAGAGGACGTGATCGAGCAGCTGTGGGGCGAATTCGCTGAGTTGATTGGCTGCATCGTGCCGCCACCGACCTTCGCCCTGGCGCACCGCTGGTTGTATGCCCGTCCGGCCGGCAACCATGAGTGGGGGGCCCTGGCCGATGCCGACCTTGGGTTGTATGCCTGCGGGGACTGGTGCCTGTCCGGCCGCGTGGAAGGCGCCTGGCTCAGCGGTCAGGAGGCTGCCCGGCGGCTGCTGGAGCACCTCGATTAACGCGATCCGCAGAGCTGTACAAAAAATTTCTCTTGCATAAGTTTTTCGGTGTGCTGGAATGAACCTGTACAAGACGCACATCAGCGTACAGGTTTTCCGGAGACCCGCCATGGACATCGCTTCGCCCACCGACAAGCCGCGGATTGGTATCAGTGCCTGTCTGCTCGGCCAATCCGTGCGCTTCAACGCCGGTCACAAGGCCTCTCCCCTGTGCCTTGAGTTGCTCGCAGATCACTTCGAATGGGCTCCGGTATGCCCTGAGGTGGCCATTGGTCTAGGCGTTCCCCGCGCCGCTATCCGCCTGGTCGGCGATCCTGAACGCCCTGAAGTGATAGCCCCCCAAAGCCCTGGCACTGACCTGTCGGGCCCGCTGCGCGCCTATGGCGAGCAGATGGCCGAGTCGCTCGATGACCTGTGCGGTTACATCTTCATGCAGAAGTCGCCGTCCTGTGGCCTGGAGCGGGTGAAGGTCTATCAGCACGACGGTCAGCTCTCCCGCCTGCCGGGGCAAGGTGCATACGCCAGTGCATTTTGCGCGCGCCGCCCGGATCTTCCGGTGGAAGAAGAAGGCCGCCTGCACGACCCGGTACTACGGGAAAACTTCATCAGCCGCGTCTATGCCTATGCCGACTGGCAGCATCTGCTGACGCAGGGCCTGAACCGCGGAGCCCTGGTGCGCTTTCACTCGCGCTACAAATACCTGCTCATGGCCAACAATCCTCAGGCCTATCGCGAACTGGGCCGAATGCTCGGCAGCATGCGCCGTGACGACGACCCGCTCGACATCGGCCCCCGTTATTTCAGCGCGCTGATGCAGGCGCTACGCCGTCGCGCCAGCCGTGGCACCCATGGCAACGTCTTGCAGCACCTGAGTGGTTACTTGAGAGATGTTCTGGGACAAGGCGACCGCAACGAACTGCAGCAGCTCATCGGCCAGTACCAGCAAGGCATCGTGCCGTTGGTGGTGCCCCTGACCTTGCTCAAGCATCACCTGCGCAACCACCCCGACCCTTACCTGCTGCAACAGGCTTACCTGCAACCACACCCCGCGCCCCTGGGCCTGCGCAATGCTCTCTGAAATCCTGCTGCCGATAGGCGAACTGGCCCGGCGCACAGGCGTCAACCCGATCACGCTGCGGGCCTGGGAGCGGCGTTATGGCTTGCTCAAACCCCAGCGCACCGCCAAAGGCCATCGCCTTTATCCGCCAGAACAGGTCGAGCGGGTGCACGCCATCCTGAGCTGGCTGGAACGCGGCGCGTCGGTGGGCCAGGTGCGCGAGCTGCTCGAACGCCCGCCGAGCGTTGCCCCGGTGGGCGACTGGCAATTACGCGAACAGGCGATGATCGAGGCCATCGCCTCGCTTTCACATCATGCTCTCGACCAGCAATTCAACCAGGCGATGGCACTGTATCCGGCCTTCACTTTGTGCGAGCAATTGCTGCTGCCCCTGCTGGACAGCCTGGAACAACGCTGGCGCAGCTACTTCAACGCCCGGCTCGAGCAAGCATTCTTCTACACCTGGCTGCGTAGCAAGCTGGGCGCGCGCGTTCAGCACGACAGCCTGTCGCTGCCAGGCCCCGCCGTGCTCATCACAACCTGCGGCGATGGCGCGTTCGATCCGCACCTTTGGCTGTGCGCCTGGTTGCTCGGCAACAGTGCGATCTCCGTGGAGGTGCTCGAACAACCGCTCACCGGCCCCTGCCTGCACCGCGCGGTGCAAGCCCTGCGGCCACGGGCGGTGATCTTCTACCTCGGCACCCGTGTCGACATCCGCTCGTTCAAGGCAGCGTTGACCGGCATCGACATCCCACTGCTGGCCGGTGGTGGCACTGTCTTCGCGCACGGCCCGCGCCTGGTCGAATCCGACGTCGAGGGCTTGCAGTTGTTCGACACGCCCCTGGCAGCCCTGCGCCTGCTGCAATCACTTTGAGGAAACGCTTTTGCAACTGATCTGGCTGCGCAGCGACCTGCGCGTCGAAGACAACACCGCCCTGAGCGCGGCCTGTGCCCTTGGGCCGACCCTCGCCCTGTGGCTGGCCAGCCCCGGCCAGTGGCTCGCCCATGACGATGCTCCCTGCAAGGTCGATTTCTGGTTGCGCAACCTGCAGACCCTGCGCCAGTCCTTGGAGCGCCTGAATATCCCCTTGCTGATCCGCCACGTCGACACCTGGCGACAGGCGCCCCAGGCGGTGCTGGAGGTCTGCCGAGAACATCGGATCGAGGCGGTGCATTGGAATGAAGAGTACGGCGTGAACGAGCAGCAGCGTGACGCCGCTACCCAGGATCTGCTCGAGCAGGCGGGCATCCTCACCCATGGCCACCTGGATCAGCTGCTGCTTCGCCCAGGCTCGGTGCTGACCCGAAGCGGGCACTACTTCCAGGTGTTCGGCCAGTTCCGTCGGGCATGCCTTGAGCATCTGCATCTGAGCCTGCCAAGCCTGGCGCCTCCCGTGAAACGTCAGGCACCGCTGCGCATTGCCAGCGATCCCCTCCCCCAGGGCTTCACCGGTTTTCCGTCCCCACCGCGGAGTGTGCGCGAGCACTGGCCAGCCGGAGAAAACGAAGCCCATCGGCGCCTGACCCGCTTCATCGACGAGACGGTCGAGGACTATCTTCAACTACGGGACCTACCCGCCCGGACCGGCACCAGCCAACTCTCGCCATACTTGGCCGCCGGCGTGATATCGCCGCGCCAGTGCCTGCACGCTGCCTTGAGCGGGAACCAGGGCGAATTGGACAGCGGCAGCGTAGGTGTACAAACCTGGATCAACGAGCTGCTGTGGCGGGAGTTCTACAAACACATCCTGGTGGGTTATCCACAGGTCTCTCGACACCGGGCCTTCCGCGCCCCCACCGAAGCGCTGCCCTGGCGGGATGCCCCCGAAGACTTGGAAGCCTGGAAAACCGGTCGTACCGGTTTTCCGATCGTCGATGCCGCCATGCGCCAATTGCTGCACACCGGCTGGATGCACAATCGTCTGCGCATGGTCGTGGCGATGTTCCTGAGCAAAAACCTGCTGATCGACTGGCGCCTGGGCGAACGGCATTTCATGCGACACCTGATCGACGGCGATCTGGCCGCCAACAATGGTGGATGGCAATGGAGTGCCTCCACCGGGACCGATGCAGTGCCCTATTTCCGTCTGTTCAACCCGGTCAGCCAGTCACGCCGCTTCGACCCGCAAGGGCAGTTCATCCGTCATTGGCTGCCGGAATTGCAGGGGCTCGATGACAAAACCATCCATGAACCGGGTGCCGGCGGGGACTTATTTTCTGCGTCATACGTGCAGCCGATCGTGGACCTGGGCAGCAGTCGTGAGCGGGTCTTGGCGGCGTTTCAAGGTCTTAAGGATTGAGCCTGTGGCGCGCGGGGCGCCCCATCGCAGGCTAAGCCAGCGTCTGCAGGCGCCCCCTTGGGCAGCACACTTCGGTTACAGCGGAAAAGGCAGAACCCGATCGGCACGCCCCCAGAGCAGCGGCAGCACGTCGTTCAGCGACTGTGGTTCGGCGCTGGTCCAGAACGCGGTGTCACGCGCTGGCCCCTCGGCCAGCAGGTCCCGCGCCGCCAGCAAGCGCTGCAGTTGCCGCGCCACAGCGGCACCGGTATCGATGATGGCCACATCCGCCGGCACCATGCTGGCCAACAGCGGACGCAGGAAGGGGTAATGGGTGCAGCCAAGGATGAGCGTGTCGCAACCTGCGTCCAGCAAAGGCCGCACATAGCCGTGCAACAACTGGCGCAGCTGTGGACTGTCGAGATCCCCCGCCTCGATGCGCTCCACCAGGCCAGGACACGGCTGGGTGATGACCTGGACATCGTTGGCGAAACGATCGAGCAAGGCAGCGAACTTGGCGCTCTGCAAAGTGCCGGTGGTGGCCAGCACCCCGACCACGCCAGAGCGCGTCGCTGCAGCGGCCGGCTTGACCGCAGGCTCCATGCCCACCAGAGGCCAATTCGGGTACAGCTCGCGCAGGTCGGCCACTGCCGCCACGGTCGCAGTGTTGCAGGCCAGGACCATCGCCTTGGCACCTTGAGCGTGGAAGAACCCGGCAATGTGGCGCAAGCGCTGGCGGATATAGTCCGGCGACTTTTCGCCGTACGGCACATGGCCGCTGTCGGCGACATACAGGAGCGATTCGTTGGGCAACAGGCGCTGGATCTCGGCGAGCACCGACAGACCGCCGACCCCAGAATCCATCACGCCGACCGGCGCCGCACGCTCAGCCATGCCGGCTGCCACAGACAGCACACGCCGGATCGCGCTTGACCCGCAGCTCGCGCATGCGTGTGCCCAACGCATCGATCAACAGCAAGCGCCCCACCAGAGGATCGCCGAAGCCGGCCAGCAGTTTCATCGCCTCGAGTGCTTGCAGGCTGCCCACCAAGCCCACCAACGGACCGAGCACACCCGCCTCGCTGCACGTCAGCTCAGCCTCGCTGCCATGGCCATAAAGGCAGTGGTAGCAGGGGCTGTAGTCACGACGGGGGTCGAACACCGACAGCTGCCCTTCCAGGCGGATCGCCGCACCACTGACCAGCGGCTTGCCTGCTGCGACACAGGCGGCGTTGACCGCTTCGCGGGTGGAGAAGTTGTCCGAGCAGTCCAGCACCACGTCGACCGCGCCGACGGCCGCGGCAAGGGAGTCTTCGTCCAGCGCCTCGCGGTGCGCAACCAGCTTGACCTCGGGGTTGATCGCCTCAAGACGCTTGCACGCCGAGTCGACCTTGCTCATGCCCACGCTGTCGCTGTCATGGATGACCTGGCGTTGCAGGTTGGTCAGGTCGACGGTGTCGAAGTCGGCCAAGTGCAGCTCGCCGACACCGGCCGCGGCCAGGTACAGAGCAACCGGCGACCCTAGCCCCCCGAGCCCGACGACCAACGCCTTGCTGCGCTTGAGCCGCAACTGACCGTCGATATCCACCTGGGCCAGCAGGATCTGCCGGCTGTAGCGCAACAGTTCCTGATCACTCAGCATGGCAGTCGTCCCATGGAAATGCGTTCGTGACCGGCCAGGTCCAGGCGGCTGGCCACGTCGATAAAGCCGTGGCGGGTGAGCAGCTCACGCACGGCCGAGGCCTGGTCGTAACCGTGTTCGAGCAGCAGCCAGCCACCGGCCGATAGGTGATCCGGCGCCTGGGCGATGATCACTCGCAGGTCATCCAGGCCATCCTGCCCCGCCACCAGGGCACTGCTGGGCTCGAAGCGCACATCGCCTGCGACCAGATGCGGGTCGTCGGCAGCGATGTAGGGAGGGTTGCTCAGGATCAGGTCGAAGCGCTCGCCAGCCACGGCGTCATACCAGTGGCTCAGGCGTACCTGGGCATTGGCCAGGCCAAGGCGATCGCGGTTGCGCTCGGCCAGGGCCACGGCTTCGGGCACGCGGTCCAGTGCCGTTACCTGCCAGGCCGGGCACTCGCTGGCCAGGGCCAGGGCAATGGCGCCGGTGCCAGTGCCCAGGTCAAGCACCCGCGCAGGTCGCACGGGCAGCAGCTCCAACGCCGCTTCTACCAGCAGCTCGGTTTCCGGACGTGGGATCAGGGTGTGCGGCGCGACTTCAAGATCGAGCTTCCAAAAACCCTGCTGGCCCAGGATGTAGGCCACCGGCTCACCGGCTCGGCGACGCGCCAGGTAGCCGGCGAACGTCTCGGCGGCCTCGCTGCTGACGATTCGCTCTGGCCAGGTGTGCAGATAACTGCGCGACTTACCCAGGGCTGCGGCGAGCAATAGCTCGACGTCCAGGCGCTCGGTCGGGGAATCCGGCAACTGCGCGTCGCGCAGCAGGCTGGCGATGATGGTCATTCAATCCCCCAGGGCGGCCAACTGATCGGCCTGGTATTCAGCGAGCAGGGGTTCGATGACCGCATCGACGCCCCCGGCCAGAATGTCATCCAGGGAGTACAGGGTCAGGTTGATGCGATGATCGGTCACCCGGCCCTGTGGATAATTGTAGGTGCGGATACGCTCGGAGCGATCGCCCGAGCCCACCAGCAGCTTGCGCTCGGTGGCAATGGCGTTTTGCGCGGCGCTGGTCTGCATGTCATTGAGCTTGGCCGACAGCCAGGACATGGCCCGGGCACGGTTCTTGTGCTGCGACCGCTCCTCCTGGCATTCGACCACGATGCCGGTAGGCAGGTGGGTGATGCGAATCGCCGAGTCGGTCTTGTTGACGTGCTGACCACCGGCGCCCGAGGCGCGGTAGGTATCGATACGAAGGTCGGCCGGGTTGATCTCGATGGCGACCTGTTCATCCGGCTCCGGCAAGACCGCCACGGTGCAGGCGGAGGTGTGGATACGCCCTTGCGATTCGGTCTCCGGCACTCGTTGCACGCGATGTGCGCCAGATTCGAATTTGAGCTTGCCGTAGACACTGTCGCCTTCGACCCGGGCGATGATCTCCTTGTAGCCGCCGTGCTCGCCTTCGTTCTCGGAGAGAATCTCCAGACGCCAGCCGCGCTTTTCGGCGTAACGCGAATACATGCGGAACAAGTCGCCCGAGAAGATCGCCGCCTCGTCGCCACCGGTACCGGCGCGGATCTCGAGGAACACGTTGCGCCCGTCGTTGGGGTCCTTGGGCAGCAACATGCGCTGCAACCGGGCCTCCAGGCCGACCAGTTGCTCCTTGGCCTCACGCACTTCCTCGACAGCCATTTCGCGCAAGTCCGGGTCGCTGTCCTTGAGCAGCGCCTGAGCGCCGGCCAGATCGTCCTGGACCTTTCGCCACTCTTTATAGGCGTCGATGACCGGCTCGACTTCGGCGTATTCACGCGAATAAGCGCGGAAACGGGTCTGGTCGGAAATGACCTCGGCATCGCCCAACAGAGCGGTGAGTTCTTCGAAGCGGTCCTGGAGCGTGTCCAGTTTATTGAGCAGCGACGCTTTCATTGCGGGGTTTTGTCCGTCGAGCCCTCGTTGAGGGCAAAGAGTTCCTGGGCCATGGCCAGCGCATCGAGGCGGCCTTCGGCGGAGAGCTTTTTCAATTGCACGCTGGGCGCATGCAGCAATTTGTTGGTCAGCCCCCGGGCCAGCTGGGCCAGTACCTCTTCGGGATTGCCGCCATTGGCCAGCAGGCGCTGGGCCTTTTGCAGTTCTTCGTCGCGCAGGCGCTCGCTTTGCTGGCGATAGGCCTTGAGCACATCCACCGCGGCCAGCTCGCGCAGGCGCGCCATGAAATCCTCGGCACCGACCGATACCAGCTCCTCGGCAGCCTGGGCCGCGCCTTGGCGGCTCTTGAGGTTTTCCGCAACGACGTCATGCAGGTCATCGACCGTATATAGGTAGACGTCATCGAGCTCGCCAACCTGCGGTTCGATGTCCCTTGGCACGGCGATATCGACCATGAAGATGGGCTTGTGCCGACGCTGCTTCAAGGCGCTTTCCACCGCGCCCTTGCCGAGGATCGGCAACTGGCTGGCGGTGGAACTGATGACGATGTCGCTGTTGGCCAGCTCCTGAGGGATGTCCGAAAGCAGCACCGCATGGGCACCGAACTGTTCGGCCAGGATGCTGGCGCGCTCCAGGGTACGGTTGGCCACGACGATACGCCGTACACCCTGCTCATGGAGGTGGCGGGCGACCAGGGTGATGGTCTCGCCAGCGCCGATCAGCAGCGCCTGGCTGCGACCCAGGTCGCTGAAGATCTGCTTGGCCAGGCTGACGGCGGCGAAGGCTACGGAAACCGGGTTCTCGCCGATGGCGGTGTCGGTGCGCACTTGCTTGGCAGCACTGAACGTGGCCTGGAACAGGCGCCCGAGCAGCGGGCCGATGGTCCCGGCCTCGCGGGCCACGGCGTAGGCCGACTTCATCTGGCCGAGAATCTGTGGCTCGCCCAGCACCAGCGAATCCAGGCCCGAGGCCACACGCATCATGTGCCTGACCGCATCATGCTCTTCGTGGATATAGGCGCTGGCACGCAGCTCTTCGAGGTTGAGCTGATGATACTCGGCCAGCCACTGCAGCACGGCGTCGGCGGCCAGGTGGTCCTGTTCGATATAGAGTTCACTGCGGTTGCAAGTCGACAGGATCGCCGCCTCACGGCTGGCGGTCAGTCGGCAAAGCTGCTGCAGGGCATCGACCAGCTGCTCTGGCGTAAACGCCACGCGCTCGCGTACGTCTACCGAGGCAGTCTTATGGTTGATACCAAGTGCAAGAAAGGCCATGCAAGGTCGCTGGTTGTGACGAGAAGCCGATAATTGTCCTACTTCGCAGGTTTCAGAACAACCACCGTTCGCTATTGTCGCGATACCCGAGGGCTATCGACGGTGGCGGGCCGTTGCGCCGGCCAGACGCTACGAGCTCATACAGTGACTGACAGCCCTCGCTCTCACCCTATCGGCTTTGGCTTTGGCTTTGGCTTTGGCTTTGGCTTTTTGGTGCACGATGGCCCAAACACCGCCGGTGGGCATTTACAGCGTGTGAATATCCGTTCCCTGCGCCGGCGCAGACTCACCTTTTCGCCCTTACGGCGACCTCCTTTTTGTCTTGACAAAAAGGAGGCAAAAACCGCTTGCTCCTGCATCCGGCCCCTACGCTGCGCTCCGGGGTCCCCTCCGCTCCGGCGCCTTCCGGGGCTTCGCGGCCTCCGACTTGCTTCGCAAGTCTCCATCTCGCAACTTCGGCTGACGCCGAAGGGCGCTGCGCGCCTGCCCCTACAGGCACCTGCACTCGGCCTCCTGAAGTCGCGATTGGCGGCGCCTGAACTAATTTGTGCAATTAAAAGCAAAAGCGGGATTGGGATTGGGATTGGGATTGGGATTGGGATTGGGATTGGGATTGGGATTGGGATTGGGATTGGGATTGGGATTTTGGTCCGGTGATTTCGAAAGTCCAGAACAACCCGCTAATAGAATGGTCCGAACAATCCGAAACCTCGCAACCTCGACCTTCGCAGGTGGGTTTGCCATCGCGCTTGTGTCATCATGCTCCGACCGCCGGTATCCAAAGCCTTCTTTATGAACAAGTCCTACGCATTGTTGCTTGCTCTCGCCCTGCTCCAGGGCTGCCAAAGCCTGGCCCCGCAGAAGAACGAGGCCGCGTCGCCCGTTGCCGCGGCAGGCAAAAGCGCACCGGAAAAGCCTGTGGTGTACGGCTCGTTCAAAGAGGAAACGCTCTACAGCCTGCTGGTAGCGGAACTGGCCGGGCAACGTAACCGCTTTGACATTGCCCTGGCCAACTATGTCGACCAGGCTGAGAAGACCCAGGACCCAGCCGTCTCCGAACGCGCCTACCGCATCGCCGAATACCTCGGTGCCGACGAGCCCGCGCTGGACACCGCGATGATCTGGGCACGCAACGATGCGCAGAACCTCGACGCTCAACGGGCCGCGGCCATTCAACTGGCCCGCGCCGGACGCTACGACGAATCCATGGCCTACATGGAAAAGGTCCTCCAGGGCCAGGGCGACACCCACTTCGACTTCCTCGCGCTGTCCGCAGCCGAAACCGACCAGAACACCCGCGACGGCTTGTTGCAAAGCTTCGACCGCCTGTTGGTCAAGTATCCGGACAACGGCCAGTTGGTGTTTGGCAAAGCACTGTTGCTGAACCAGGATGGCAAGACCGAGCAAGCCCTCGAACTACTCGAATCGCACCCGCCGCAAAACGGCGAAGTCGCCCCGGTGTTGCTGCGCGCCCGTCTGCTGCAGACCCTGGACCGTGGTTCGGAGGCTTTGCCACTGCTGCGCGGGGCTATTCGCGACAATCCCGACGACAAGCGCCTGCGCCTGACCTACGCCCGCACTCTGGTCGAGCAGGACCGCATGGCAGATGCCAAGGCCGAATTCGAGAGCCTGCTTCAGCAGTACCCCGAAGATGACGAGCTGCGCTATTCGCTCGCTCTGGTCTGCCTGGAAACCAAGAACTGGGACGAGGCCGAGGGGTATCTGCAGGAGCTGGTGGAGCGCGACAGCAATGTCGACGCCGCACACCTGAACCTGGGCCGCCTGCACGAAGAGCGCGGCGATCCCGAGGCCGCCCTGCGTGAATACGCCCTGGTAGGCCCTGGCCCCGATTACCTGCCGGCGCAATTGCGCCAGGCCGACATCCTCATCGCTAACGGCCGCTCCAGCGAGGCGTCGCGCCTGCTCGGCGAAGCCCGAGAGGCCCAGCCGGACTACGCCATCCAGCTGTACCTGATCGAGGCGGAAAGCTACGGCAACAACGCCAAGGAAGCCCAGGCTGAACAAGTCCTGGCCCAGGCGATCAAGCGCTACCCGGATGACCTCAACCTGCTTTATACCCGCGCCATGCTGGCGGAGAAGCGCGATGACCTGGGGCAAATGGAAAAAGACCTGCGCGCCATCATCCAGCGCGAACCGGAAAACGCCATGGCCCTGAACGCGCTCGGCTACACCCTTGCCGACCGCACCACGCGCTACGCCGAAGCCAAGGCGCTGATCGAAAAAGCCCACCAGCTCACCCCGGACGACCCCGCTGTGCTCGACAGCCTGGGCTGGGTCAACTACCGCATGGGCAACCTCGACGAAGCTGAACGCCTGCTGCGCCAGGCCCTGGCGCGCTTCCCCGACCACGAAGTAGCAGCCCACCTGGGTGAAGTGCTCTGGGCCAACGGCAAACGCCGCGAAGCCCGCCAGGTCTGGGCCAAGGCCTTCGAGGGCCAACCCGACAGCCAAATCCTGCGCAAGACTCTCCTGCGCCTGACCGGATCAGAGACCCTGTAAACCATGTTCCTGCGTCATTGCATCACCTTTACCCTGATCGCCCTGCTGGCCGGCTGCGCCGGATTCGGTAGCCGTGAATCCCTGCAAGGCCACGGCGATCCACAGTTGTGGCGCGCCCATAAAGAGCAACTGAGCAACCTCGACGGCTGGCAGATCAACGGCAAGGTCGGCATTCGCGCCCCCCGTGATTCGGGCAGTGGTACCTTGTTCTGGCTGCAACGCCAGGACTACTACGACATCCGCCTAGCCGGCCCCCTGGGTCGCGGGGCGGCACGCCTGACCGGACGCCCCGGCGGCGTGGTCCTGGAGGTGGCCAACCAGGGCCGCTACGAAGCCCCAAGCCCCGAGGCACTGCTCGAAGAACAGCTGGGCTGGCAATTGCCGGTCTCGCATTTGGTCTGGTGGGTCCGTGGCCTGCCTGCCCCCGACAGCAAGAGCCAACTGACCCTGGATGGCGACAGCCGCCTGGCCAGCCTGACCCAGGACGGCTGGCAGGTGCAGTACCTGAGCTACACCCAACAGAACGGCTACTGGCTACCTGAACGCCTGAAGCTGCACGGCCAGGACCTGGACGTCACCCTGGTGGTCAAGGACTGGCAGCCACGTCAGCTGGGGCATTGATCGATGGCCACGCTCACCCTTCCCGCCCCGGCCAAGCTCAACCTGTGGCTGCATATCATCGGTCGCCGCCCAGACGGTTACCACGAGCTGGAAACCGTGTTCCAGTTTCTCGACCATGCCGATCAGCTGCACTACAGCCTGCGTGACGATGGCCAGATCCACTTGCGCACCGAAATCGCCGGCGTGCCCCACGACAGCAATCTGATCGTGAAAGCTGCACGCAAGCTGCAACAACAATCAGGCTGCGCGCTCGGCGTCGACATCTGGCTGGACAAGATCTTGCCCATGGGCGGCGGCATCGGTGGCGGCAGCTCCAACGCCGCGACCACGCTGCTGGCCCTCAATCATCTGTGGCAACTGGGCTGGGACGAAGACCGCCTGGCCGGCCTGGGCCTGGGGCTTGGCGCCGATGTACCGGTGTTCGTCCGCGGCCACGCCGCCTTCGCCCAAGGTGTGGGTGAGCAACTGACCCCGGTGGACCCCGAAGAGCCCTGGTACGTCGTACTGGTGCCGCAAGTGTCTGTCAGCACAGCGGAAATTTTTTCGCATCCAGAGTTGACACGTGATTCCCTCCCCCTTAAGATGCGCCCCGTTCCCGAGGGAAACAGTCGAAATGACTGCCAACCGGTGGTAGAGCAAGGTTATCCAGAAGTTCGCAATGCGTTGAATCTGCTGGGTAAATACACTGAAGCTCGTCTAACCGGCACTGGAAGTTGTGTGTTTGGGGCCTTCCCAAGCAAAGCCGAAGCTGATAAAGTTCTGGCCCTTCTTTCAGAGACCCAAACAGGGTTTGTGGCAAAGGGAAGCAACATTTCGATGTTGCATCGCAAGCTACAGAGCCTGCTCTAGAAGTCGAGTATTCGGTACTCGCAGCAACAGATACAGGGGCGTCGCCAAGCGGTAAGGCAGCAGGTTTTGATCCTGCCATGCGTTGGTTCGAATCCAGCCGCCCCTGCCATTTTCCTTATACTCATCCAGGTTACCCTCAGCCTTCAGGTACTGCGCGTGTCCAAGATGATGGTCTTCACGGGGAATGCCAACCCCGATCTGGCTCGGCGTGTCGTACGTCAGCTGCATATTCCACTGGGTGATGTTTCTGTCGGTAAATTCTCCGACGGCGAAATCAGTGCTGAGATCAATGAAAATGTTCGTGGTAAGGACGTTTTCATCATTCAGCCAACCTGTGCCCCTACCAACGACAATCTGATGGAACTGGTAGTGATGGCCGACGCCTTCCGCCGCTCCTCAGCGTCACGAATCACTGCCGTGATTCCTTACTTCGGATACGCCCGCCAGGACCGCCGTCCGCGTTCGGCACGTGTAGCCATCAGCGCCAAAGTCGTCGCTGACATGCTCACTGTCGTGGGTATCGACCGTGTACTCACTGTCGACCTGCACGCTGACCAGATCCAGGGCTTCTTCGATATTCCCGTCGACAACATCTACGGCTCGCCCGTACTGGTCGACGACATCGAAGACCAGCGTTTCGAGAACCTGATGATCGTCTCCCCGGACATCGGTGGTGTCGTGCGCGCACGTGCCGTCGCCAAGTCCCTGGGTGTCGACCTGGGTATCATCGACAAGCGCCGTGAAAAGGCCAATCACTCCGAAGTGATGCACATCATCGGCGACGTCGAAGGACGCACCTGCATCCTGGTAGACGACATGGTCGATACCGCCGGTACCCTGTGCAACGCGGCCAAGGCCCTGAAAGACCACGGCGCGGCCAAGGTCTACGCCTACTGCACGCACCCGGTACTGTCGGGCCGTGCGATCGAGAACATCGAGAAGTCGGTGCTGGACGAGCTGGTGGTGACCAACACCATCCCGCTGTCCGCCGCTGCTCAAGCCTGTGACCGTATCCGCCAGCTGGATATCGCACCGGTTGTCGCTGAAGCGGTTCGCCGCATCAGCAACGAAGAATCGATCAGCGCGATGTTCCGCTAAGCGGAACGCTCGCTGACGAAAAGCGCCCCGCCCCGGCATCTTGTCGGGGCGGGGCTTTTTTGCCAATCCCGATGGCGCTGGTCGCAAACGCCATACGGGAGGCTATTTTGGAGATACAAAATGACCGATTTCATCCTGAACGCCCAAGCGCGTACTGACCTGGGGAAAGGTGCGAGCCGCCGCCTGCGTCATTCCGCCAACATCCCAGCCGTTGTCTACGGTGGTGGCAAAGAAGCCCAATCCCTGACCATCCTGGCCAAGGAAATCACCAAGCTGTTCGATAACGAAGCTGCCTTCAGCCACGTTCTGGAACTGAACGTCGACGGCACCAAGCAGAACGTCGTCGTCAAGGCCCTGCAGCGTCACCCAGCCAAAGGCTTCATCATGCACGCCGACTTCGTTCGCGTCGTTGCTGGCCAGAAGCTGACCGCCAAGGTACCGGTTCACTTCATCAACGAAGAAGCCCCGGTCAAGAAAGGCGGCGAGATCTCCCACGTAGAAGCCGAGATCGAAGTTTCCTGCGAAGCCAAAGACCTGCCTGAGTTCATCGAAGTCGACCTGGCCAAGGCTGAAATCGGCACCATCATCCACCTGTCGGACCTGAAAGCTCCGAAAGGCGTAGAGTTCGTCGCTCTGGCCCACGGTGATGACAAAGCTGTTGCCAACGTCCACGCCCCGCGCGTAGCCGCTGACGCTGCTGAAGGCGCTGCCGAGTAATCCACTCGCACGCCGGCGTTGATCGGGTTACAGTGCCGCGCGCACCGTAACCCACCAACTCCAAGGAAGAGCCCCTGACGTGACCGCCATCCAGTTGATCGTCGGCCTGGGTAACCCCGGCCCCGAATACGAACAGACCCGGCATAACGCAGGGGCTCTTTTCGTTGAACGCCTCGCCAGCGCCCAGCGTGTATCGCTGACCGCTGACCGCAAGTATTTCGGCCTGACGGCTAAGTTCAGCCATCAGGGCCAAGACGTTCGTCTGCTCATTCCCACCACCTACATGAACCGCAGCGGCCAGTCCGTCGCGGCACTGGCCAATTTCTTCCGGATTCCACCGGCGGCCATCCTGGTGGCGCATGACGAACTCGACCTGCCCCCGGGCGTCGCCAAGCTCAAGAAAGGCGGCGGCCATGGTGGGCACAACGGCCTGCGCGACATCATCGCGCAGCTCGGCAACCAGAACGACTTCCATCGCCTGCGGCTCGGCATCGGCCACCCAGGTGACGCCAAACTGGTCTCCAACTTCGTCCTGGGCCGCGCACCGCGCGCCGAGCAGGAGAAGCTCGACGCCAGCATCGATTTTGCCCTCGGCGTGATGCCGGACGTGCTCGCAGGCGATTTCGCCAAGGCGATGCGCGAACTGCACAGCCAGAAGGCCTGATTTCCTAGAGAGGGGAATTCCCATGGGTTTCAATTGCGGCATCGTCGGCCTGCCCAACGTCGGCAAGTCCACCCTGTTCAACGCCCTGACCAAGTCTGGTATCGCGGCGGAGAACTTCCCCTTCTGCACCATCGAGCCGAACAGCGGCATCGTGCCGATGCCCGATGCACGCCTCGACGCCCTGGCCGAGATCGTCAAGCCTGAGCGTGTGATTCCGACCACCATGGAATTCGTCGACATCGCAGGTCTCGTCGCCGGTGCCTCGAAGGGCGAAGGCCTGGGCAACAAGTTCCTCGCCAACATCCGCGAGACCGACGCCATCGCCCATGTGGTGCGCTGCTTCGAAGACGAGAACGTGATCCACGTCTCCAACAGCGTCGACCCCAAGCGTGACATCGAGATCATCGACCTGGAACTGATCTTCGCCGACCTGGACAGCTGCGAGAAGCAACTGCAGAAGGTCGCGCGCAACGCCAAGGGCGGTGACAAGGAAGCCCTGGCCCAGAAAGCCCTGCTGGAAAAGCTCATTGCCCACTTCACCGATGGCAAGCCTGCGCGCAGCCTGATGAAGAACATGAGCGTCGAGGAGAAGGCCGTGATCCGCGGCTTCCACCTGCTGACCAGCAAGCCGGTGATGTACATCGCCAACGTGGCCGAGGACGGCTTCGAGAACAACCCGCACCTGGACGTGGTCAAGGCCATCGCCGAGGAAGAAGGCGCGGTCGTGGTGCCAGTGTGCAACAAGATCGAAGCGGAGATCGCCGAGCTGGAAGAAGGCGAGGAGAAGGACATGTTCCTCGAGGCCCTGGGCCTGGAAGAGCCTGGCCTGAACCGCGTGATCCGCGCCGGCTACGCCCTGCTCAATCTGCAGACCTACTTCACCGCGGGTGTGAAAGAAGTCCGCGCCTGGACCGTGCGTGTCGGTGCCACCGCGCCGCAAGCCGCCGCCGTGATCCACACCGACTTCGAGAAAGGCTTCATCCGCGCCGAAGTCGTGGCCTATGACGACTTCATCCAGTACAAGGGTGAAGGCGGCGCCAAGGAAGCCGGTAAATGGCGTCTGGAAGGCAAGGACTACATCGTCAAGGACGGTGACGTGATGCACTTCCGCTTCAACGTCTAATCGGGAGTCGAGATCGCACGAGCTCCTGATGGACATCAAAACCCCTTGAATACAGCCGATTCAAGGGGTTTTTTATTGCCCACGAGTGTCCGGTTCAGCCCCCCCCTTCGCTTGCCAACGCGTTCATAGGGCGCTCACCCGCAACTGCGTCAGGCTGTTGGCTAGGTGCTATTCGAAATTGGTTTTCCCACTTGGAGATCACCAAGGGCGCCAAGGCGTTGCCCAGCACATTCAACGCGGTGATCGGCATGTCCATGAGCCTGTAGACACCGGCGATGAAAGCGATGCCCTCCACGGGAAGCCCGGCACTGGTCAGCGTGGCGGTGAGGATGACGAACATCGCCCCTGGCACACCCGCCGCGCCTTTGGACGTCAAAACCATGATGAGCACCAGCACCGCCTGGTCAGCGAGGCTCAATGGGATTTCATACAGTTGGGCGATGAAAAGCGTACCAATGCCCACGAAGAGCGATGCGCCATCCAGATTGAACGAGTACCCAGTAGGAATCACCAAGGAAGCAATGGACCTCGGCGCGCCGTAAGCCTCCACCTTCTCGATGAGCTGTGGCATCACGGTAGCCGAAGTGGCGGTACTGAATGCCAAAATCAGTTCATCCTTGATGAACGTGATCAGGTCGAAGATGTTAATGCCAACCGCTTTGGCTATTCCGCCAAGTACGACCAGTCCGAACAGCAGGACAGCGGCGTAAGTGACAAGAATCAATTTACCCAACGGCAACAGCGCAGAAAGTCCGAAGTTAGACACCGTCACGCCAATGAGACCGAAAATGCCGATCGGAGAATAGTGCATGACGATGTGCGTGACTTTGAACATCGCTCCGGAAAAGGCGTTGAACACAGCGATCAGCGGTCGCTTCTTATCCGCATCAAGCGCATTCACACCAAAACCGAACAGGATCGAAAAGAACAAGATGGGTAGCAAGTTACCCTGCGCCATTGCATTCACGATGTTATCCGGAATGACACCAAGAATCACACTTCCGACATCGCCACCCTCCGAAGAAGAGGGCAACGTCAGTGACTGGGCAGCCGAAAGGGTGCTCAAGTTTGCGCCGGTACCTGGCTGGGCCACATTACCTATGATCAAACCACAAACAATGGCGATACCCGTGACGACGAAGAAGTAGAACATGGTTTTGGCCCCCACCCGCCCGATTGCCTTGCTGTCGCCATTACCGGCAACGGCACTGACCATGCAGGCAAAGACCAGTGGCGCCACGATCATTTTCATCATCTTGATGAAAATATCACCGGCTGGCTGCAGGACCTGACTACTCACCCATACTTTGTAATCTGGATAAATATTTAACAGGGCACCCACTATAATGCCCAACACTAGACCCACGATGATTCTTGTGACCAGACTCGCCTTCGCCATACGTCCTCCCATTATTATAATTTGGACTGTCAACTGGCTGGTAAACGCCGCGCACACTCAAGCATCCGGTATTCGCACTCATGCGTTGGTGCTCATGATAAACAGCGTGATCGACAAAGCGTGCTGCTTGGATAAAAGCACGCCTTCAAACAGCAAAGACTTCTTTGAAGTCCTTGAAACCTTTTATCTCGATTGGGTTGCCACTTGGATCGAGGAAGAACATTGTCCGCTGCTCACCCGGCTGACCCGGGAAGCGCACAACGGGGGGAATATCGAACTTCACCCCATGGGCTTGCAGGCGCTCTGCCATCGCCATCCAATCATCCAACTGAAGCACCAGGCCGATGTGCGGCATCAGCACCATGTGCTCGCCGACCTTGCCGGTGCGCGTGGTCGGAAATGGCGTGCCTTCGTGAAGGGAAATTTGATGACCGAATAAGTCGTAATCGATGTACGTCTCGCTGGAGCGGCCTTCTTTACAGCCCAGCACCTCGCCGTAAAACTTACGAGACTCTTCAAGGTTTGTTACATGATAGGAGGCATGGAAAAATGCGGTCACGGAAACGCCCTCTTGTTTGGGTGGGAATTTCGTGCAGCCTACCCTATCCTTTCGCTTGTTCTGGAGCGTGATTTTCCATCTCTGACCGAAAGGAATTGTTTTGGATATTCGATTTCTCGAAAGTTTGGTCGCGGTTATTGAAACAGGTTCCATCGCGGCAGCCGCCCGCCGAGAAAACCTTACTGCACCTGCCATCAGCCAGCGTATTCAAGCGCTTGAGAAATCGCTCTGCTGTGAACTATTGAACCGTGGATCCCACTCAGTTGATCCCTCTGAACAATGCCTGGCATTGTTGCCGAAAATGCGCAACTTAATTCAGTGCGCTACGGAACTCAGGGATGGATTCGACAGCAATGGGCTTACAGGTGATTTCAAGTTAGGCGCTATTTCAACTGCGTTGACAGGCCTGCTTCCAGAATTAATGCACCAATTAACGATAACGGCACCGCACCTGAGGCTTAGAATCACACCTGGCGACTCGCGCGCGCTGTATGAGCAGGTGGTAACAGGTGAACTCGATGCCGGGCTTATGGTCTGCCCCCCGTTTTCCGTACCGAAATCCATCAAGATGCAAACGCTGCGGCATGAACCTTTAATGCTGTTGACAAAGGAACCCATTGAGCAGAGCAATATAAATACGACCATTCTCACCCACCCGTTGATTCGATACGATTCAAATGCCTGGGGCGGGCAGATAGCCCTGCAATACTTGCATGACAACGATCTAAGCCCTGATCTACTGTGCAACCTCGATGCGCTTGACGCCATTTACATCATGGTAGAGAAAGGGATGGGCGTATCGCTCGTTCCCGCATGGGCAGGTTTGAAAAGTGGGGAGGTGTTCGCCACGCCCGTCTCAGACTCCGATGACTACATACGCCAACTCGTTTTACTGTATAAATCCATCCCGCGAAGGCCCAAAGCGCTGGATGCCATAAAAGAAATACTCAAGCGCACGGCTTTATGATCCGCTCTCTACGAAGCGGACACCGAGCCTTGCAGCTCCCTGGCCTCCCACCTCGTGACCTCCCCGTTTCAAAGGGTTTGTCGCATCTGGACTTCAGCCTCTCGCTCGAACGCCGCCACCAAAAAGTCGATCAGCTTGCGCACCGCAGGCATCACCCCGCGTCGTGACGGGAACAGCGCAACGATCTCGCCCTTGCGTGGGGTCCAGTCTTCCAAGGCAGGCACCAGGCGCCCGGCTGCCAGGTCGGCGCGCACCAGTTCCTCGGGGAGCAACACCACACCGACACCTGCCAACGCACCCTGGCGCAGCACCGCGACATCGTCCGACACCAGGCGGGGCCGGTAGCGAATCGACGCCACGGCGCCGTCCGGCCCGTCCAGGTCCCAGGTGTACTCCTGTACATTGGCGCCCCAGCCCAGGCTCGGCAGTTCGAACAGGTCCGAGGGGCGCAGCGGTTGCTCATGTCCGATCAGCAGCCTGGGGGCGACTACCAGGCATTGACGACTATCGGCCAACTTGCGCATCACCAGCTCGCTGCTCTCCAGTGGCCGATGGCGCACGCTCAGGACCAGGTCGAAGCCCTCGCCAATGACATCGACACGCCGGTTGTAGCTTTTGACCAGCAACTCCACCACTGGGCATTCGGCCATGAAGCGCGCCAGCATCGGCGCCAGGCGCGAGTCCAGCAGCGAGGTGCTGCAGGCCAGGCGGATAATACCGCTGGGCACCGCACGGCTGCGCTCGATCGCGTCTTCGGCGGCATACGCCCGGTCCATCATCGATACACAGTGATGGTAGTACTCCAGGCCCACCTCGGTGACGGCGAACTGGCGGGTGGAGCGCTGGATAAGGCGCACGCCCAGGCGCTCTTCCAGCAGGGCCACACGACGGCTAAGGCGCGACTTGGGCAAGCCGAGGACACGGCCGGCGGGGGCGAAGCCACCGTGCTCCACCACCTTGGTGTACAGGTACAAATCATTCAGATCGAACATGCGACAGACTCACCCAACTCAATCCACGATGGTGACCGTCGCCGTGGTCCCAGCGCGCAGCGGCGGTGCGTCGGCGCTGCGCTCCAGACGCAGGCGCACCGGGATCCGCTGGGCAAGCTTGACCCAGGTATAGCTCGGATTGACGTTGGCCAGCAGGCGGTTGCCCGGCTGGTTCTCGCGATCGGTGATGGCGTAGGCGATGCTTTCCACCGTGCCCTCCAGCACCTCGCCGCTCATCAAGGCGATGCGCGCATGGCTGCCCACCTTGATCTTCGGCAGCTTGGTTTCTTCGAAATAGCCACTGACGTGGAACGAGCTGCTGTCGACCAGCGCCAACAGCGGCGTGCCGGATTGGGCGAAATCCCCCTGGCGGGTCAACAGGTTGGTTACATAGCCGCTGACCGGGGCGGTGACCCGTGTGCGCTCCAGGTCCAGGCGGGCCTGCTTCAATGTGGCCTCGGCGAGCTGCACGTTGGCCTGGGCCAACCCCAGGTTGGACTGCTCGCGTAGAAGATCGGCCTGGGCCACGGCCACGTCCGTGCCGGACTTCTCCCACTCTTCCGCGGAAATCGCCGACAAAGACTGAAGCCTACGCCGGCGTTGCTCTTCGCTGCGCCGTTGCTTGAGCAGGGCTTCGTTGGCCACGATCGATGCCTTGGACTGCCCCAGTGCGGCGCGAGCGACCTCGACCGCGCGCTCGGCATGCAGTACCGCAAGCTCATAACGGGCGGGGTCGATCTGCAGCAGCAGCTCGCCTTGCTTGACGAACTGGTTGTCATGGATCGGCAGTTCGATGATGCGACCGGCCACCTCGGCCGACAGGGTCACCACGTCCGCCCTCACCCGGGCGTCGCGGGTCCAGGGCGCACGGGTGTAGTAGTCCCAGGCAAACCAGCCCAGCACCAGGGCAAGGGCCAGCACGGCCAAGGTCAGTGCCTTGGAAAATACAGGTTTCAAGGCAGGCATTGTTAGACACTCACTCCCATCGATAACACCAGGGCCGCGCAGATCGCGGCATACAGAGCACCCTGGAACAAGGCGGGATGCCACACCAACGCCAGCACCCCAACTCGACGCAGCAAGGCGTCGGCAAGCAGAAACAACGGCAAGCCCAGCAACAACGCCTGGGCGATCGGCGGCAGGTAGACACCGCCGAACTCGAAATCAATGGGCATAGGCGCCCTCCTCTTCAGGCTGCGTGGTCGGCGCCAGTACCTGGCGGTAGCGCTGGAGCAACTGGCCGGCGATCGCCAAGGCGACCCGCAGGATGAACAACTGACGCAGCGCCTCCCGGCCCGCCTCGAAATGCACCTGATGCAAGGCGTCCAGGGTTTCGCCAAGCGCTTCGAGCTCGTGCAGCAGTGCGTCCAGGTCCACCTGACGACGCGCACCGATGAAGTCCGCCATCTCTTGCAACCCTAGGCGCAATCGCGCCTTTACGCCTTCCGGCAAGGTCTCGCTGGTGACGCACTGGGCCTGTGCCTTGGCCAGGACGATAGCCAATGCCGGGCACACCAGATTGCACTCGAACAGCTCCCGCGAACGCGCATCGCTGGTGGCCGGCAGCAGGCCGATCATGGCCGAGAGCCGGTCGAGCATGCGGCTCTCGAAATCGAACTGGCGCACCAGGCTGGAGGGGGCAGTCACGTGTTGGTACACATCTTCCCGGCTCAGGCGAAACAGGCGGGCCATGCGCCTTTGCGGGTTGAACGGGAAGACCAGGGCAAACACCACCATCGCCAGCAGCCCCCCGGCCAGGTAGGCCCCGGCGAACTCGAACCATTGGATGGCGCTGTTGTGGTAAGCCCCGACGTTCTGCGGGCCGATCATCAGCAGGCCCACCAGGCCGATGCCCATGCCGATCCCGGCGGTCATGGGGTTGGCCAGACCGACGGCGGCCAGATAGAGCAAGGGTGTCAGGCACAGGGCGAGCATTTCGAAATCGGTGAAGATCGGCAGCAGGCCGAACTGATAGACCGCTGAGAGTACCAGCGCCACCAGCAATCCGCGGTTGTAGTTCTGACTGGCCAGCAGCGGTCGAGGCAAAGTGGCCATCAGCGAGCACATGACGCCGATCAGGATCACTCCAGAGCGGGCGCCGTCCCAAGCGGTCTCGATCCACAGCCACCCTGCCAGGAACAACGCCAGAAAGGCCCGCGCGGCGTTCATGCCGGCCAGGCGAAAATCCAGGTGCAGGGCACTGACCCGCCCTTGGGCATGGGGGCAGCTGGCAGCCCTGCCCTGCTGGATCGCCTCGTTCAGCTCGATCAGCTCGTTCAGTTGTTGCAACAGACGCGCCTGCTCCCAACGCAGGGCCCAGGCCAGTGAACGCAGACGCGGTGGCAATGGTTCGCTGAGAAATTCCGCACGGTCGGCGGCCTGCTCGAAGCGCTGGTTCAGGTGGTGTATGGCCTGGCGACGCTGCGCCGATAAGGCCACACCCTCATTGGCCAGGGCATCTAGGCTGTCCAGCTCATCGTTGCGCAACAGTTGGATGTCGGCCGGCAGCGGCCCTTGCCAGTGCTGCTTGATCAGCTCACGTTGCTGTCGCAACACCAGTAGGCGCGACACCAGCAGCACCAGCTGGTTGGCCAGCAGTTGCACCAGGCCATCGGCGTTGCGCAGGTGCGGGGCATCGAAATAAAGATGTCGGCGCAGGCCTTCCAGCGCGCTGACCTGGGCGATCAGCTGGGCTTGGCGCTGGTTGAAAGCGGCTTCGTCTTCCTCGGTCCTGATGACCTCGGCGGCATGCCGAGCGATCAGCTTGACCAGGCTGTCGACCTGGGCGAAGTAACCTTGGGCGACCGCCTGCGGACGCGCTGTCAGCAGGCTGACCACGGCTACACAGGCCACTGCCAGCAGGGTTTCGGTCAGGCGCGTGATGGCCAGCAGCAGGATGCCGTCCGGTTCGGGCACCGCCAGCATCGCCACCACCACGGCGGTGAAACCACTGAGGACGAAGGCATGGGAGTCGGTATAGCGCAGCAGCGTGCCCCCTGCCGTGCAGAATGCTAGCCACAAGGCCAGGCAAACGATGAAGGGCATCGGTGCCTGGGGGAACAGCGCCATCAGCACCACCGCCACCGCCGCGCCCGCCGCCGTGCCGATCACCTGCGCGAAGCTGCGCTTGAGGGTCATGCCGGCCAAGGGCAGGCTGATGATGATCACGGTCATCAGCGCCCACTTGGGCTGTTCCAGATCGAAGATGAACGCCAGATACAGACACAGCAGGCCTGCGACGATGGTGCGTAAGGTGAAGAGCAACACCCCACGCCCGGGATTGAGGGCCAGTTTGAAATAGCCGATCAGTGGACCCATCCGGTACCTCTGGATACGGACGGGGAACCCTGCCCCAGGCGCATGAGCCCCTAAGGCAAAGCTCCCACGCCGGATTACTTCGTCAGCGTGCTGAAGCTGGTCATCAAGTTACGGTAGTCCGGGATGTGGTTGGAGAACAGTGTGCCCAGGCCTTCGATGTCGTTGCGCCAGTCGCGGTGCAGCTCACAGGCCACGCCGAACCAGGTCATCAACTGCGCACCGGCCGCCTCCATGCGGCGCCAGGCAGAATCACGGGTCAGTTCGTTGAAGGTCCCGGAGGCATCGGTGACCACGAACACATCGAAGCCCTCTTCCAGGGCCGACAGCGCCGGGAAGGCCACGCACACCTCGGTCACCACACCGGCGATGATCAGTTGCTTCTTACCGGTGGCCTTCACCGCCTTGACGAAGTCTTCGTTGTCCCAGGCGTTGATGTTGCCGGGGCGGGCGATATAGGGCGCATCTGGGAACTGCGCCTTGAGCTCAGGCACCAGCGGGCCATTGGGGCCGTTTTCGAAGCTTGTGGTGAGGATGGTCGGCAGCTTGAAGTACTTGGCCAAGTCCGAGAGGGCCAGCACGTTGTTCTTGAAGCGGTCCGGTTCGATATCACGCACCAGGGAGAGCAGACCCGTCTGGTGATCGACCAGCAAGACAGCGGCGTCGTTCTTGTCCAGACGCTTGTATTGGAAAGCCATGGTAATGCTCCTTTCTTCGGTGGGATTTTTAGACGTACGCAATCCAGTTGCCGCCTGCCCGCAATTCATGTGCGGGACTATCAGCGTAGGCAACACCGGCCATGCCAAGCGACCGTCAGTCGGCTCGATTCGGCGGTCGGCGCCCCTTCTGAAAAAACAATAGACACAACGTTAGTCCGACGAGTGGACAGTCGCTAGATACTCAAATCAGACCTCAGCGTTCCATTGGGTGAACACTGTGGCCCTGCCTTGCGAGCTGGCCGTTTCACATCTTTACTCGTTCTAGGTATGCACATGCCCCTTGAAGGAGCGCCAGCACCGCGATGAAAGAACAGCTCGCCCTACTGGCCAGGCAGTGCATTTCGCCGTCGGTCCGCTTCGAAATCAGGGCCACGTCCGCCAGGCTCAAGGACCTGGCCAGCCGCGCCTGCCTGTGGCGCTGGGAGCGCAGCCGCTTCAAGCCCGACCAACAGAGCAGCCACGAGGTGGTTTACTTGGGCCGCAAAGCCCACCGCGACCTGGCCAAGTTACTGATGGGGGCGACCACGCCGGCCAGCGCGACCAGCGATGCCGTGGTACTGGCCAGCGAAGTGCCGGTGCCCGGAGCCCTGCAGGTGCCGCATTTTTTGAGCGCCGTGGTGCCATTGGGGCGCTCTCTGGACAGCATCGTCGCCACCTACAACAGTGAGTTGCGGCGCAGCCTGCGCAAGCACCGGCCGCGCTATCACATGCGCCCGGCAGTCACCGACGAAGAGATCGCCCATGCCGACACGACGATGCTGCAACCCTACGCCAAGGCTCGCCATGGGGCGTCCGCCTCGCAGATTGCCACTGCCGAGGTCTTCAGGCTCGCCAAGTCCGCAGGCCGGCTGGACCTGATCCTGCGCGACGATGAAGTGGTGGCCTGCCACCTGGGCTGCGTCATCACCCGTGCCGGTAAGCGCTACTGGAGCACCATTCGCTTCGGCTACCCCGAGTCGGTTTTCGCCGATGCCAAGCAGCTGCGCGAGGTCAACTCGATTACCACCTTCATGGCGTTGGAGTGGGCGCTGGAAAACGGCTTCGACTACTACGACATTGGCTGCTGCCTGGCCCGCCCCGACGATGGGCTGCTGGAATGGAAAAGACGCCGCGGCGGCGACGTCGATACCTTAGGCAACCATGCCCACTTCTTTGTCAGGCTCCCCCGCACCGGCTCGGAATGGTTCCTCTGGAGTACGCCGCTGTTCGCGGTGGAGGATGGCCGGCTGACCTTGCACCTGGGTGTGCCCGAGGGGCCGAGCGATGAAGAGATCGCCAGCCGCTACCGAGAAATGGGCTTTGGCGGGTTGTCCAAGGTGTACTTGCATTGCTCCCGGGTACCAAGCCCGTCCTTGATCGAGACCTTGCGCAGCCGCTACGCGCACCTGAACCCGATGCCGATAATCCAGACACGTCTGACGCGCTAGTACGCCTGCTTGCCGGTGAACGCCGAAAGCGTGCGCACGAGAATGATGAAATCCAGCCACACCGACCAGTTGTTGATGTATTCGATGTCCGAGTCGACCCGCTGGATCATCTGTCCCAGATCCTTGGTCTCTCCCCGGTAACCGCGCACCTGCGCCAACCCTGTCATGCCGGGCTTGATGTTGTTGCGCGCGAAATAGTCGGCAATGTCCCTGGAATACTGAGTGTCGTGCTGGATGGCGTGCGGACGTGGCCCCACCAGGGACATCTCGCCCATCAATACATTGAACAGCTGCGGTAACTCGTCGAGGCTGGTGCGGCGAATGAACGCCCCGACCCGGGTCATGCGCGGGTCGTTCTTCTGCGCCTGTTGGAGCACCCCGGTTTCGGGCTGGTGCACGAACATGCTTCTGAATTTCCAGATGCGGAAGGTCTCGCCGCTCCAGCCCATGCGCTCCTGGCGGAAGAACACTGGCCCCGGGCTGTCGAGCTTGATGGCCACAGCGATGATGAGCAGGACCGGTGCGGCACACAGCACAATCAATGCGGCCAGCAGTTTGTCTTCGAGGTTCTTGAGGAACAGGCTGGTGCCGGTGAGTGGCGTTTCGGAAAGCGTGAGCACAGGGATACCGGCAATTTCGCGCACGCTATGGTTGATCAGCCGCAGCGAGAAGATGTCGGGAATCCAGTTGACCGAAACGCACTTGTCCAGCAACCGCAGGTACACATCGCGGATCAGTTGCGAGCCTTCCAGCGGCGTGACCAGGTAGACGGTCTTGATGCCATGACGTACCACGATGTCATCCAGCTGGGAAATATCGCCCAGGATCACCGGGCCACCCTCTCCCTCCTGCGCCCCTACTTGCAGCTCCGTCTCACCGATGTGCACGCAGCCGACGATCTTCTCGCCCAGCCAGGGGTTGTTGCTGATCTTCTTGTGCAGGAAGGTCGCCAGTTCACCGGAGCCGATGATCAAGGCGTTCTCCTGGCTGTAGGGCAGCGTCAGGAATTTCACCTGGATTTCACGTACCAGAAAATGCAGCAGCAACTGGATGAAATAGCCGATGACGAACAGCTCGCCCACCAGCAGGCGCGAATACTGCTCGCTCTGTTTGGTGAGAAAAGCCATGGCCACGAGAAAGCAGAACGTCACCGTCCAGGCCTTGAACAGCTTGAACGCCTTGATCGACAGGCCCACGTTGCTGCGGTAGATGGCGTAGTGGTCATAGACCACCGCCAGGGCGCCGATCAGCAACAGCAGCATGATGACGTAGTCGGGGGTGATGTAACCGACGTGCAGGTAGATCAGGTACCAGGCGACTCCGGTCACCGCGATGCCGTCGAGCCCGGCCTGGATGGCGTTGCTGATGCTGCGTCTGCGCTGGAGTAGGGAACGGTTACTTCTGGGTTCGAAAACCATTGCTCGTCCTCACTGATGCCGAGAAACCACACGCTTTCCTACCAAGCCAAGAACAACCGCATTCATCCTGAAAAGACAAAGACCCGACGCGCACTCAGCGAGTGCCGCCTGGTCAATGACGTAGGAGATCGTCCCCGTGACTATCGATCACCTGAATCACACGCTAATGCGCGGACTGCTCCCCAGGGCGATAGTGCGACCCGTTTGCCGAGGGTCCTCGGCACATGGGTGCGTTTGATATCACTGTAGCAGTACTTTGGAACCGCGCCGGGGATTTACCCTTTTGGGCCGTTGCAGAGGCGCGTCGCCCCCTTCGCAGGTTTACCCGCGAAGCAGACACCACTCCCTGTCAGTGACCACGCGCTCGCGCATAGCTCAACGTGCGCCAGAGGAACAATGGATTGCCGAGCACATACCGGCTGAACAGCCGCCTGGGCTCACGCAGCAGTCGGAACAACCACTCGCAGCCCAGGCGCCGCATCCACCGAGGCGCACGCGTCACCTTGTCGCCGAGAAAATCCAGGATCGCCCCGCCGCACACCACCACGCAGGGCACGCCGCTTTGCGCCAGCCGGGCAGCGACCGCCTCCTGCTTGGGCATGCCCATGCCCAGCACGATCAGCTCCGGCCGCTGCCGGTGCGCCAGGGCCAGGTAGGTATCGATCTGATCGAAACCATGGTGAACAGACGTCACCTGAACCCCGAAGCGGGCTTCGCTGCTGCGCGCTGCGTTTTCCAGATAAGGCGCTTCGGTGCCCCAGAACGCCACACGCCGCCCGCTGAAGGCCATCAGCAACTTGGGAATGAAGTCGGTGCCGTTCATGTTCAGGCCAGGCGCCAACCCCAGCCGGCGCAACAGGATCGCCATGCCCGAACCGTCGCGCAACAGCACGTCCGCCGAAGCCAGCGCCTGGAGGTAAGCGCGGTCGCGGGTCACCAAGTTCATGGCATGGGCGTTGACGAAACCCAGCACCCGCCGCGCCCCAGGTGTGGATAACTGGGCCAGCAAGCGCTGCTCATCCTCTGCGTCTTCCACCACCCGCAGCTTGTCGACGATGGTGCTCCAGTGGCCTTGCCAGATCGACATAGGCATCAGTTGCCATCCCGTTTGGAGCGCACCCAGTCCACCTGGCGTTTGACCAGGAACCCCAGGTAGATAGGGATTTTCTTCGCCGCGTAGAGCGGCGCGTAGAGCAGCACTGAAAATGCGATCAGCCCTCGGCAGAACCGGTACCAGGCCAGCAGGACGGCGATGCCCAGCAATACCACTGCGCAGCTCGCCAGCCACGGCGCGGTGCTGACATCCAGCAGCAACCAGGCCAACCACGAAAGGCAGAAAACCCCGGCCAAGGCCAACACCAGCAAGGCCAGCGGTGGCACCATCAGGTCCAGCGCCAGGGCCAACAACGCACCATTGCGACGGGCGAGGCTTTCGATCAACAACCGTGGCGCATCCTTGAGCAAGACGCCCAGGTGCCCGTGCTCCCAACGTCGGCGTTGCGCCCCCAGCCCTTCGTTGCTGACGGGAAACCAGCTGGTGACCCTGGCATCGGGACAGAACAACGGCGCCTTGCCGATGCGGCACAGGTCCAGGCCCATCTTCAGGTCCTCGACCAAATGGCCACTGGCAAGCTCCAGCGAGGCCAGGTCACGCCAGGTGAACGCCATGCCAGCGCCCATCAACTGACAAGGCAGGCCCAGCCGCGCCCAGCCGCGTGGACGCACCAGGTTCTTCACGCGCCAGGCGAACTCGGCCACGCGGGTCTTGAGTCCTGCGCCCTCAGGCGCCTGCATCAGGTACAACGCCTGAACCGGACGCCCGCTGTCGATGCAGCAGGTAGCAAGGCGCGTGAGCGCGCCCTCGCCCAGCTGGCAATCGGCATCGACCACGACGATCACCGGCGGTGGGTCGAAACCCAGGTAGCGCACTCCAAAGTCCAGCGCATAACCCTTGCCCCGCGCCTGTGCATCGAAGCGCTCGACCACCTCGGCACCTGCTGCCCGCGCAAGCGCTGCGGTGTCATCGGTGCAGTTGTCCGCCACCACCAGCAGTCGATCACCCTCGCACAGCTGCGCACGGATGCTGTCCAGCGTGGCGATGATGATCGAGGCCTCATCATGGGCCGGCACCAGCACCGCCAAACGCGGACGCGGCACGCGGGCCGCAGGCGGCAGCCGTGCCGGCAGGCAGGCCATCAGCACCTCGATGAACAACACCAGCGTCGGCAACAGCACGAGCAACGCCAGCGCGCCCAGTATCGCCGCCGCGAGCCCTGTCATGCCGGAGCCCTGAACAGTGCGGCCAGCTTACCGGCCTCGGTGTCGATGTCATGGCGCTCAAGCACCCGCGCATACGCCGCCTCCCCCATACGCTGAAGCACCTCCACCGGTTGCGCCAGGCAGTCGGCCATGGCCTGCGCCAGTTCCTCCACGGCCCCGGCGCTGAACAACCAGCCGTTCTCACCCTGGCGGACCAGCTCGGGGATGCCCGCCACATAGGTCGTTAAGACAGGTCGGCGCAGGGCCATGGCCTCCATGATCACCACCGGCAGACCCTCAGCGAAACTCGGCAGCACCAGGGCGCGCGCCGCCAGGATCTCGGCACGCACCTGCGCGCTGCTGATCCAGCCGGTGATGCGCACCTGGGCCTGCAGGCCGTGCCGGGCGATCAGCGCCTCGATATCCGCCCGCATCTCGCCATCGCCCGCCAGCACCAATTCGCAGGCCACACCGCGCTCGGCCAGGCGCCGCGCCGCCTCGAGCAACAGCAGTTGCCCTTTCTGTTCGCACAGCCGCCCCACGCACACCAGCCGTGGTACCGCCGGAGCCGGTACTGCCGGCACGTCGTGGAACATCCGCTCCAGGCCGCAATGCACCACCTTCACCTTGGCCCAATGCCCATGGGCGACCCAACGGAACAACTGGCTGCGCCCGTAGGAGCTGATCGCCGCGACGAACGCGGCGCGCCGGACCTTCTCGCCCAAGTGGAGAAACTGGGGTTTGTCGAACTCTTCCGGCCCGTGCACGGTAAAGCTGTACGCCGGCCCGCCAAGGGCATTGGCCAGCATCACCACTTCGGTGGAGTTGGTGCCAAAGTGCGCATGCACATGCTCGCTGCCAAATGCCCGCAATCGCTGCAGCACCCAGCAGGCTTCAGCCAGGTAGACCACGTGGTAAGGCAATGGCCGGTCGGCGCGCCAGCCCAGGCGCAAGGCCAGCCAGAATGCGGTAAAAAACCGTCGCGGGTCGGCCCGCAGCACCTGTAGCAAGGGCTTGATCAGCCCTCTGAGGCCGCCTTGCAGGACGTACTGGGTCTGATCCCGCTCGGCCATGTCGTCGGCATCCAGCAATTGCGCATCCCAACCCCGCAAGGCCATGCGCTGGATGATGAAGCCCTGACGCTCCAGCGCCAGGATTTCACGGCGTATGAAGCTATGGCTGACCTTCGGGTACTGATTGACGAAATACGTAATGCGCATAGGGACCCGACTGAATGCGTGTTCGATTGATTATGGGTGCACTCCTGACTCAGGGTAGCCTGCCTCCTTCACGCTCACCGATTGTTTACCTTGCAAACGCAACGTGGCGTCCACCTGGGCGAATACATCGTCCAGCAGGTCATGACGGCGGCGGTACATCGCGCGCTTCTTGGGCGCGACGTCGTCCAGGCTGCGCCGGGCCTCGTCGATCGGCATGACGTAGAAGTCCTGGCGCTGCGAAGGCAGCGCACCGTGCTCTTGCCAGATGACATCGTAGTTGGTCGGCAACTCCTGGGCCTTTTGCGCACCGAAGTAGGCATGGCGATGATGCCGGTAGCTATCTCCCACGGCGTAGAGCCGCGTGACGCCCAGGCGCGTGGCCAGGTGGCGGAGCACCTCAATCAACAGGCTGCGCGGGCGCAGCCCTTCGAAATCCTTGGTCAGCGTCCGATAGATCGACAGTGACGTTTCGCTGTCGATGCCTTTGTGAATGCCCTGCACTGCGCCGATGAACACGCACAGCTCGCCGTCCTCCAGGCCCAGGCTGAAGGCCAGCGACGCGACCCGCAGATCATGTTGGAACAGGTTCAGCACCAACTCCCCTTCGCGCATGAACCAGAACGCCCGATCAAGCACCAAAGAGCATGCCGGTGAATAGCGCGACAGGTCATCGAGCAGCAGCCGCTCTTCGCGCCCCAGCAGCAGCAGGCTCGGGCACCGGCTGCTGACCACTTCGTAGTGCGAGGCCAGCGCATCGAAGCGCATCGACGCCGGCCAGTCCTTGCTGATGTACGGCCACTGGACCAGGCCGATGCAATCGATGCCCAGTCGCTCCCGGCCACTGTCGCCCAAGGCAAGCGACAGACGCCGCTGGAACGCATTGAGGCCGGACCATTCCCGCGCCATGTGCCGTACCAGACGGAGCTTGTTGTGCAGCGCCCGCAGCGAGTAACCGGGGTGCAAGGTGAACACGCTTTTGACCAGTGACCGATATGTCATGGACATCTCACTTGTATTCGATCAACACGGATTTGCCGACACCGAACCTTTTCAGCAAGAACTTCACCTGCCCACACATTTCGGGAAACTTGCCCAACACCAGAAACCCCGCCTGCAACCCGTTCTGCTGCAACGACCCGCGCCCCCGGCGCATCAGCCGAAGCACCTGCAGCGGGTAGACGAGCAACAGCAACAGCCCGCCCCAACCGAACAACGTGCAGGCCAGCAGGGTCGCCAAGGGAATCCCCAGCCCCCACACCCAGGCTCGGCGCGACTCACGCAGCCAATGGCGCTCGGGTGCCGCGCCATGCAGGAACGCGCCTTCGGCAAAGGCATAGCCGCCGCGCAGGCTGCGCCGCCACCATTGGCTGAAGCGGGTCATGGCCGCGTCGTGCAGGGTCATTTCGGCGTCCAGACGCCAGACCTTCCAGCCCTGGGCGCGCAGGCGCACGCACAACTCCGGCTCCTCGCCGGCGATCAAGTCAGCGCGGTAGCCATTCACTTGGACGAAGGCATCGGCGCGCATGAGCGCATCGCCGCCACAGGCCTTGGCCTGGCCGACCGGGGTGTCCCACTCCAGGTCGCACAACTGGTTGTAGATCGAACGTGTGGGGTATCGCTCGCGGCGCCGACCACAGACCACGGCGACCTCAGGGTGCTGGTCGAGAAAGGCCTGCGCCGCGGGCAGCCAGCCGGCGACCACTTCGCAATCGCCATCGACGAACTGCACGTAACGCACCGAAGGCATCAAGCGATGCAAACAGGCAAAGCCTTCGTTGCGCGCACGCGCGGCAGTGAAGGGCTGCGTCATGTCCAGGGCCAGCACCTCGATACCCCGCGCCTGCGCCATCTGCACAGACCCGTCGGTGGAGCCTGAGTCGACATACACCACCTGATCCGCCGCACCGGCCAGCGACGCCAGGCAGCGCTCCAGCCGCGAGCCCTCGTTGCGCCCGATTACCACCACACCGATGCCGGTCATCATGGATTCATCCGCCACTGCGTCGGGGCTTGATGACCGCGGGCACACCGACAGCCAGCGAATCGTCGGGCACATCGGTCAACACCACCGCGTTGGCCCCGATGATCACGTTGTTGCCGATGCGGATATTGCCCAGCACCTTGGCCCCGGTGCCGATATCGACGTTGTTGCCGAATACCGGCGCGATGGGCTCCTGCACGTTCTTCAAGCCCACCACCACGCCATTGCGAATGCGGCAGTCATCGCCGAAGCGGGCATAGCCGCTGACCACGATGCCGCCAAAATGATCGATGACGAAGTTGCGCCCCAGCTCCACCTCGCAGGGCAGTTCGATGCCGGTGAGGATCTGCACCAGCTTGAACAGCACCTTGTAGATGAACGACAGCAGCTTGCGCAGCAACGCCGGACGCACCCCGTAGCGCCAGCGCCCGAAACGGTAGACCAGCATCACCCAGAAGCCCTGTGCCGCCCAGTCGCCTCCATGGGCCCGCAGGTCCGCGCGAACGTTCTCAAACATACGGCCCCCTAGCGTGTCGGCTGGCTTGCAAAGCGCGTGTCGAAGAGCAACGCCCAGGTCGCCCGGGCATGCTTCCAGCTGGCTTTCACGGCCCCCCAGCCACGTCGTTTGAGCAATGCCTTGAGCGCCAGCAAGGTGTCCCCGAGGCTCACCAGCAGCATGTGCAGCACAAGCCCTGGCACGCCATGGTGCTTGCGAAAGTACAGCAGCTCGCTTTCGATCTGCATCACCGAGATCTGCCGGCTGGCCGCTTCGAGCTCGGTGACTGACTTGGAGCTTTCGCCGCCAATGTGCACCACCGTGGTGTAGGGGTAATACACGACTTTCCAGCCAGCCTGCTTGACCCGTTTGCAATGGTCCACTTCCTCGTAATAGAGGAAGTAGCGCGGGTCGAACAAACCTACCTGCTCGATGACCTCGCGTCGGACCAGGTAGAAACAGCCTGGCAACCAGTCGCATTCACGCACCGAGTCGTGGTCCCAGTTCATCTCGTCGATGGTCTGCAGCCCAGGGAAGAAGCGCTCCAGCCCCGTGCGCGCGGCAAACATGTTCAGCGGCGTCGGAAAGTACCGGCAGCTGGGCTGAAGGTCTCCCTCGCGCCCCACCAGACGCACCCCGAGCACGCCGCACTGCGGATGCGCTTCCATGTATTCGACCGTTCGCACCAGGGTGTCGTGCGCGACGAAGGCGTCGGTATTGAGCAGCAAAGCGTATTTGCCCTGCAGGTGCTCGACCAGTTGGTTGTTGGCTCGGCCGAAACCGACGTTCTTCGGATTGGCCACCAGCAGCGCCTCGGGGCAGACCGCCGCCAGGCGCTCCAGGGAGTCATCGACCGAGGCGTTGTCGACCACCAAGTAGCTCGCCAGATCCGCGCCCTCGCCACGGCGCAGGGCATCGAACATCGGTTGCAGCAGCCCTGCGGTGTTGTAATTGACGATCAGCACATCGACGAGCTTTTCAGTCATGTCTCCTGCCTCCCGGTGCCGTAAAAGTACTCGGCGCGCATGGCAGCCAGTTTCGGCTCCAGCTGTGGATCGAAGACATCTGCCCGATTCTTGATCAGGTCGATCCACGGGTAGGCCTCGCAGCGCGCCTCGACCCGCTTGACCAGGTCTTCGAGCGTGCACAGGACCTTGGCGGGGTTGCCACCAACGACCGTGCCCGGCGGCACGTCCTTGGTCACCACCGCCCCTGCGGCCACGATGGAGTTCGGCCCGATGGTCACCCGCGGCATGACGATCGCCCCATGGGCGACCCAGCTGTTGTCACGGACATCGATGAAACCCACCGAGTCGAGCTTCTTGCCGTAGATGACCTCGATCAGCTCCACCACACCGTCGTGCCCGATCAGCGTGCAATCCGACAGCCCGCAATTGTTGCCCAGGCGCACCAGGGAAGGGTCGGTGATATTGCACCCCGGGTTTATCTGGACGTTGGTCCCGGTGGAGTGAAACCGCCCCCAGCGCGACAGGTACGCGCCCCACTGGATAGCGTTGGGGCGGCACAGGCGCCTGTACAGTCCGGCCCCACGTCCGGTGGACATGGCGTAATGCGCCACGATTTTTCTCAGCCATCCCATCATGCTGTTGCCCTCGCAAACCTATCGATGTCGAACCGAACCCAGGCCGCACGTTCCTCGCACGGTACCTGCCCCATCAGCGCAGCTGCCAGACATCCACAGGTTGCAGGCGCGCTGTCACACCCTTCAGGCGAACTCTCCCGCCTGAGACTTCATCTTTGCGTCCAGATGGTCCGCCAGCCGCAAGGCGAACTGCAGAAGCGGCATCGTCGGATTGCTCGCCCCGCCCTTGGCGAAAATGCTGCTGCCAGCGATATACAGATTGTCTGTGCCGAACACCTTGCAGTCCGGGTCGACCACCCCGGCATCGGGCGAGGCCGCCATGCGCGTGGTGCCCATGTGGTGCGCGTGGGGCGACATTTTCAGGGGCAGGGACGTGTCGTGGACGAAGTCGTTCAACTTGACGAAGGCCAGCCCGCTTTCGGCGAAACGCTTTGCCAGCTCGACGCCGATGCACTTGATGGTCTGGCGGTCATCGCCGCTCAGTACCCAGTTCATGTTCACTTTGGCCACGCCCAGCGCGTCCTTTTCTTGCAATGTCGAAAGGCGGCTCTGCAGGTTGGGGAACTGTTCGATCATGGTGCTCAGCACGCCATCGCCGGGGCAGTTGAACTTGGCGATGAAATCGATCTTGTGGGCGATTCCCATATCGCAGCTGAGGGTCTCGAGGAAGTCCTTGACCTGGGCGGTCCGGCCATAGTTCGTCACCTCGTCCAGCACCGTCGCGGAGACGTTGCCTTTGCCCGCGTGATACTCGGCCACGAACGCATCGGTGGTGAAGTACTGGCGAGGCTTGTCCACTTTTCCGCTATTGAGGATGAACGTGCCCAGGTCGACATTTAGGTGCTCCATGAAACAGCGCCCGACAAAACCATCGGGCTTGACCACGCCCGCGGCAGCCAGTGACTCGCTATTGAGCAGTTGCCGGGCATTTTCCACAGCGCCCATGGCCAGTACGAACTGCCGGGCGATCACCCGCTCCCGGTGCAGATCGTAATCGGACACCACTACAGCCTTGACCCTATCGGCAGCGTGATCGAATTCCAGGTCGACGCAATTGCAGTGGATGAACACATCCAGCCCTGGCGTCTGCTCCAGCGCCTTGGCGTACTTCTGGGCAAACCGAGTGGGCGGGCTGAGCAAGAACTCGTCAGGTACGAAGTCATCACCGAGCCGACTGACATTGATCGCCTGGAAGTGCGCGCCTTCCGGCAGGTCGACGATGGCCATGGCGGCCGGCAGGTACCGCTCGATCTCGGCATAGGCGATGGGCCAGCCAGGAATGCCGCCCGGCGGCGGAACAGAAAAGTCCGAGGCTTCGAATGGCCGGCAGCGCCCGGCCCAATGGTTGGAGGTGCCGCCCAGAAAGCGCAGGCGCGTATTGTGGATATACGCCTCCAGACCGGAGGAGGTGCATTGATAAAGATCCTGGGATTGCTGGGAATACTCGTGCCCGCCGCCTTCGAGCAACACCACGCGCCAGCCTGCTTCGGCCAGGCGCAAGGCCAGGGTGATGCCCGCAGGTCCCCCGCCGATGATGCAGAAGTCGTAGTCATCACGCAGTGCTTTGTGCGTCTGATAATCCTTGATCATGCTCAGGCCTTGCGAAAGTATTCGGCGGGCAACACCCATCCGTTGATCACCACGAAGCCCCCGGTCTGAGTGACTTTGCGCGTGGCGGTCCCGGAAAGCCCGAAGACCAGCCCGCCTGCACCCAATACCGCGCATCCCTTGAGAAAGCCCCTGCGTCCTAGCAGCGGGGAAACAGAGTCATGCTTTCCCATGATTCCAAGACCCATGCCGTGAAATTGACTTTGGAATTCTAGGTTTCCGACGGCGACAGACAGCGTATTCGCGATGGAATCAGAACCCGTTGAAAAGCCGCGTCACCAGCTCACCACACAACGCGCCGACCGCGATGATCGGCAAGACCATCAGCTCACGCTTGAGGCTGAACATCTCCAGTTTGCGATTGACGTAGAACACCAGGATCAACGTGGGGAAGGTATGCAGCGCCACCCACCAGATCGCGTAGTCCACGCCGCCGATGGCCAGCATCACTGGCATCCCAACCCAAAGCGAAACGGCCCGGATGATGTTGTCCATGGCCTGGTACTTGGTCAGCCCCACGGCCAGCCACACCTGATGGGCCAAGCTGTAACGCAAGGTGAAGAACGACCATGAAAGAATAGCCAAGATCCGGCCCGCATCCTGGTAACGGTCGTCGTACAACCAGCTGATGATCAGCGGGCTGACCGTGAGGAACAGACCGCAGGCGAACAGGCAGGCGGTGTCGAAGTACAGCCTGAAGTGGTTGTACAGCTTGAGCAGCCGGGGTTTGTCGCCAGCGCGAGTGGCCTCGCTGAAGGCCGGCAGCACCACCGCCCCGCCCAGTTTCAGCAAGCCGACCTGCACGGCCGAGAGAATCAGCACCGCGATGGAGTAGACGCCCATGTCGAAAGTGGACATCACCCCGCCGAACCAGATGCGGTCGCCGTTCATCGCCAGCACGCCCACCATCGAGGACAACAGAATCCAGCGGCCATAGTTGATCAGCTCGGTCAGCGCAGACTTGTCCCAGCACAAGCGGCTGCGTGGCCCTTCGAATAGCAAGTGGCTCATCACGGTGGAGACGAGGGTGGAGACGATCCCGGCGGCCACCAGCGACCAGATCGACCGGGTGAGGTAGCCGAACACCAGCATGACCAGCAATCCGACGAACTGCGCCGTGAGCTCGAGAATCACCACGCGCTTTTGCTGGAACGCCCGCACGGCCAGGTCGATGGTGTTGGACTGCAAGCCGTAGATCACTGCGGAAATGCCGGTGACCGCCAGCACCAACGGCAGCTCCGGAGCGGCATAGGAGGATCCGGCTGGCCACAGGTTGATCTGCTGGGTCGCCCAGGAGCCAAAGGCGATGAGCAGCGTCACGGCGAACAGCAGGATGCCGCGCAGCAGTTGCACGGTCCAGGCGGTATTGAGAAACAGCGGATCGTCGCCGCGCGGGCTCTGGATGATGTTCTGGCGCAGGCCGACATCCGACAGCAGGTGCAGGACCACCGACAAGGTAGTGGAGATGGCCATGATGCCGAACATGTCCGGCACCAGCAGCCGTGCCATGATCAGGTTGCCGCCAAGGCGCAGGGCCTGCGTACCGACCAGGGAGACCATGTTCCACGCACCCGCTCCCAATGCGCGTTTGCGCAGGCTGGTCGGCGGCGATAAGTCGACTGACGGCATGACTACATTCCCTGACCTATTGGCTAAAGTCACTATAGTCTCAATCTGCCATGTCGCTAGCCGTCGTCCATCACAAAGGGACAGGTCATCACCGCCTATGCCAGAACACCTTCGCGCATTGATCGTCATCCTGTTCCTGGCCACCGTGGTGTTCACCATGGCACGACGGCCGGCGCTGGACCTGATCCGTTCAGCCGACTTCAAGCGTCGGCGCAACCTCTGGTTCGCGCTCACCTTGCTGGTGTTCGTGTCCGGCAACTTCTGGGTGTATGCCGTCATTGCCGTCCTGGTGCTGCTGGTTGCCGGACGGCGCGAGCACAACCCGATGGCGCTGTTCCTCATGCTGCTGTTCCTGATGCCGGCGGCGGCGATACCGGTGCCTGGCTTTGGCGTGATCAACTACCTGGTCGACCTGGACCATATCCGCCTGCTCAGCCTGAGCGTACTGCTGCCCGCGGCCCTGGCCCTGCGCCAAGAGTCGGACACCTTGCCGTTCGGGCGCACCTGGCCTGACCGCTTCCTGCTCGCCAGCCTGGTACTGATGAACCTGCTCTACCTGCGCGAGACCAGCCTGACCGACACGTTGCGCCAGACGTTGTACCTGTTCCTGGATATCTTCCTGCCGTACTACGTGGCCAGCCGGGCACTCAAGGAACTCAGCCATTTCAAGGACGCCTTGCTCAGCTTCGTGATCGCCACGATGTTGCTAGCACTGATCGGAACCTTCGAGTCGGCGCGCCATTGGCTGTTGTACAACGCCTTGACCTACGTGCTGGGCATCCACATGGACATGACCAGCTACCTGAGCCGGGGCGGTGCACTGCGCGCCAGCGCCACCACAGGCCAGGCGATCGTTCTGGGCTACCTGATGATGGTCGGCATCGGCTTGTACCTGTTCGTCCAAGGCTATGTACGCAGCACACTGCAACGCACCCTGGGCGCCCTGCTACTGGCAGCCGGACTGTTCGTGCCGTTGTCGCGCGGGCCCTGGGTCGGCACGGGCGTGATCATCGTGGTGTTCATCGCCACCGGGCGTGGCGCGGTCAAGCGCCTGGGAATGCTGGCGGTCGCCGGCCTGCTCTGCTTGCCGTTGCTGGCCGTGGTGCCGGGGGGCGAGAAGGTGATCGACATGCTGCCGTACATCGGCACGCTGGAAAAAGACAACATCACCTATCGGGAGCGGCTGCTGGACAACTCACTGATCGTCATCGAGCGCAACCTGTGGTTCGGCTCGTTCGATTTTCGCAAGACGCCGGAAATGCAGTCGATGGTCCAGGGCCAAGGCATCATCGACATCGTCAATACCTACCTGAACTTGGCCCTGCGCTTTGGCGTGGTCGGCCTGGCCCTGTTCGTCGCCTTCTTCGCCTCCGCGCTGCTGAGCCTGCGCAAGACACTGCGTACGTTTGCCGACAAGGACGAGCACCTGTGCCGACTCGGGCGCAGTTTGCTGGCCACCCTGATTGGCATCCTGGTCACGATCTTCACCGTCAGCAGCATCACGTTCATCCCCGTGGTGTACTGGTCCCTCGCCGGTGTAGCCGTTGCCTATGTGCAGATGGTGCGCCGGTTCAAACTCGCCCACGCTGCCGGCATCGTTGGTGTCGGCCTGCCCGCCCGGTGACCCGCATGACACGACGCTGCCTGGTTTCATCCCTGCTGCTCACCCTGCTGCTGGCATTGCCCCCCGTCACTCACGCCGAGGACTGGGTCGCCAGTATCGACGAAAGCCAGGGCCTGCCACAGTTGACCCGTGGCGGTAACCTGGCGATGCAGGCCAAGTTCAAGTTCTTCGCTGCCGACTGGAAATGGGCGAACTTCGACAGCGGCGCCTTCAAGGTAGAGGCCCCCTTCACCTACAGCCTGCAGGCCAGGAACTCCACACTGGGGTTCGACCTCAAGGCCCAGATCGCCAAGACCACGCAGCAGAGCCTGACCTGGGCTTTCGACTTGCAGGCCCACAGCCGCAAAACCAATGTGATGGGCGGCGGCATCTCGTTCCAGTTCGACCGCGCCCTGTTCACTGAAATGGGCAAGCCAAGCCTGCTGCCGGGCAATCGAGGCTGGACCTGGGGCGACCGCGCCAAGGGACCGTACATCGAGATGCGCTTCGATCCGCCCCTGACGAGCGTGTACATCGAGCCCATCGACGACGCCGAAGTACGGGCGTTCTTCTACAAGGACCAGATCGTTCCCGGCACCCAGCAGATCAAAGGCGTGCTCACGGTCTCGCAGGGCATAGAGCTGGCCCAGACCTCCGATGAGCGCTTCGGCCTGGGCGACACCAGCCGCTGGCCGCTGGACCAGACCGACTGGCGCACCTCGCCGGTGGACCTGTCGTTCCTCAACGCTGGAGAAAAACCGGCCGGCAAGCGTGGCTTCGTCAAGGCAGTGGGCGATCGGTTGCAATTCGCCGATGGCACCCCGGTGCGCTTCTGGGGCACCAACGTCTCGGCCTATGCCCTGTTCAACACCACGGACGACGAAATCCGTGCCCAGGCCAAGCGCCTGTCGGCCCTGGGATTCAACCTCGTGCGCCTGCATCACCACGATTCGTATTGGGTGACACCGAGCATCTTCGGCCGGCACGACCAAGTGCGGGACACCCAGAACCTGAGCCCTGAGTCTTTGCAAAAGATCGACTGGTGGATCAAATGCCTCAAGGACGAAGGGATCTACGTGTGGCTGGACCTGCACGTCCAGCGCGCCCTGATGGCCAGGGACAAGATCCGCGGCTTCGATGAATTACCCAAGCGCGAAGGCCTGACCGACCGCGACAAACAGCCCATCGCCGACCTCAAGGGCTACAACTATGTCAACGACACCATCGCCCAGACGATGAAGCGCTTCGCCGAGCAGTACCTGGGGCACGTCAACGCCTACACCGGCCTTGCCTACAAGGATGACCCGGCCATCGCCGCCGTACTGATCACCAATGAAAACGACCTCACCGGGCATTACGGCAATGCCCTGCTTCCAGACAAGACACCCACCCAGCACATCAAGCGCTACATGGAATTGGCCGAAGCCTTCGCCAAGCAACATGGGCTCGCGAAGCAGCAGACCTGGCGCGCCTGGGAACATGGCCCATCCAAGCTATTCCTCAACGACCTGGAGCAACGCTTCGACCAGCAGATGATCGATCACCTGCGTACTTTGGGCGTGAAGGTGCCCATCGTCACCACCAGCACCTGGGGACGCAATGGCCTGAGCGCCTTGCCGGCCTTGACCAGTGGCGACCTGATCGACGTCCACAGCTATGGCGGCGCAGGCCAGCTGGAAAAGAACCCGCTGACCAGCGACAACCTGGTCAACTGGCTCGCCGCGGCCCAGGTCGTGGGCCGGCCGTTGAGCGTGACCGAGTGGAACAACGAATGGCAAAGCGACACCCAGCCTGTGGCCGATCGCTACACACTGGCGCTGTATGTCGCCGCCACGGCCCGCTATCAGGGCTGGGACGCCTTGATGCACTACGCCTACAGCCAGGAGCCGTTCCGCGAGCAGGATCGTTCGGCGAGCAACTGGCACGCCTACAACGACCCCAGCCAGCTGGCCACACTCCCGGCCGCTGCCCTGGTCTATCGCCGCGGCGATGTACGCGAAGCCGACCAAAGCTACGTCTTCGCCCCCACCTCGGACACCTTGTTCAACCAGTCCATCTCGCCAGCCGATTCGGTGCTGCTGCGCACAGCCATGGAAAAAGGCAAATTGCAGATTGCCATGCCAAAGACACCGGCGCTGCCGTGGCTGCAGGCGAGCGCACTGCCCGCCGGCGCCAAGGTTATCCAGGATCCCAACCAGTCCCTGCTGCCGGCCAACGCCAGCGAGGCCCGCAGCGACACCGGCGAGCTCAGACGCAACTGGCAACAAGGGCTCTACACCATCGACACACCGCTGACCCAAGCGGCCATCGGCTGGCTCGGCGGCAAGACGCTCGCGCTCGGTGACATCCAGCTTAAGCTCAAGACCGCCAGCGCGAGCGTGGCGGTGCAGAGCCTGGACGGCAAACCGCTGAAACAGTCGCGAAACCTGTTGATCTCCCTGGGCACCCGGGCCGAGCCCCAGCCGAACAAGCGGACCCCGTTTCGTGTCGAGCCGCTGGACGGCACCTTGTCGATCCAGGCCGTCGACGGCTTGAAACTGTTCAGTCGAAACGCCCAGGGACAGCTTCAGGAATACCCCGTCAGCTATCAGGACGGGCGCTATCTGATCCATTTCGACGGCAGGCAGATGACGAATTGGCTGTTCTTGAAATAGGCATCTAGGCTCCAAGAAACCAGGGGCGTGCCCATGCAGATGGCCAACCCGCTGACCACCTGATCCGCTTGCTAAGGATGACCGCCCGGCCCCTCCGGAGCGCGCTTGCACATCAAACAGATTCCAGGAGGCTTGGATGAAGTTCTTGGTTGTCGGCGGCGCGGGCTACATAGGCTCGCACATGGTCAAACACCTGCGTTGCGCAGGGCACGACGTCATCGTGGCGGACAATTGCGCCTGCGGGCCGCGTCCGAACTGGGTCAGGCTGGACATCGCCGACGCCCATGCTTTGGATGCCTTGTTCGCCCAGCATCGATTCAGCGCGGTGTTTCATTTCGCCTCGTTCATCCAGGTGGGCGAGTCGGTGGTCGAACCCTCCAAGTACTACCAGAACAATGTCGTCGCGACCCTGACCCTGTTGCAGGCGATGGTGCGCGCCAATGTCCGTCACCTGATCTTCTCCTCGACCGCCGCCGTCTACGGCGACCCGCAGCATGTGCCCATCGACGAAGCGCATCCCAAGCAGCCGATCAACCCTTATGGACGCAGCAAGTGGATGGTCGAGCAGATCCTCGAGGATTTCGACCGCGCCTATGGCTTGCGCTCAGTGTGCCTGCGCTACTTCAACGCCGCGGGCGCGGACCCGGAGGGCGAACTGGGTGAATGCCATGAGCCTGAGACCCACCTACTGCCGTTGATTCTGCAGGCGGCCTCCGGACGGCGTGAGACGATCACGGTGTACGGCCGGGACTACGACACGCCGGATGGCACCTGTATCCGCGACTACATTCATGTGGCAGACCTGGCTGCGGCGCATTCACTGGCGGTGGACTACCTGCTCGCCGGTGGTGCGAGCACGGCATTCAACCTGGGCAACGGGCTGGGCTTCTCGGTGCAGGAAGTGATCGACACCGCCTGCGGCGTGACCGGGCGCAAGATCGCCACCAGCGACGCCCCCCGCCGCGCCGGCGACCCGCCCCGCCTGGTGGCAGATGCCAGCCGGGCCAGGACCGTGCTGGGCTGGCGACCGGCCTTCGCGGCGCTGGAGCAGATCGTCTCGCATGCCTGGCATTGGGAGCAAAAGTACCCTTGGTACTCCCCGAACTGATCGGCAGCCCTTGCCCAGTGGCCAGCAGTTCAGTAGTAGGTGCGCGGCTGTTCCTCGGCCTTGTTCAGCACCGTCCCGATCAGGTTACTGGTACCCAGGTGATACAGGCTGTCCTCGATGTCCTTCTTGCTGTTCATGCCATTGGCCACCACCAGCAACACGCAATCGAATTTCGGCAGCAGGGTGATGGCGTCATCGGAGCTCAGCAGCGGCGGCAGGTCGAAGATGGTGATGCGCGACTCGTAACGCTCGCGCAACTCGTGGATCAGGTTGCTCACCAGCGGCGAGGACAGCAATTCGGTCGACAGCGGAATGGGCTCGCGGGTCGGCAACACCACAAAGCGTGGCAAGGTCGGGTTGACCATGGCATCGCACAACTCAGCTTCGTTGGCCAGGTAGTCGTTGAGTGACTTCTCCATCGGCAACCCCAGGCAGGCGCCGACCCGTGGCCTGCGCAGGTCGAAGTCCACCAGCAACGCGGTCTTGGTGGTGTGGTGGGCGATACTCATCGCCAGGTTGATCGCCAGCACCGTCTTGCCCGCCTCAGGCGTCGGCGAGGTGATGGCCAGCGTGCGCCAGCCGTTCTCCTCCATGGCTTGCAGCACCTGGGTGCGCAGCAGGTCGAAGGCCGAGCTGATCGCCGAGTTCTTCTTGTAGGCCACGATGCGGTGACGCTCCAGATGGTCCGGGCGCAAGGGCACGACCTTGGTGCGCACATAGTCGAACAGGCCTGGCACTTCCGGATGCTTGACCGGCACGATGGAGGAAGGCGCTGATGCGCCGGTCTTTTTCGTTTCGTCTATCGGCGTGATCTTGTTCATCGCAGCTGTCCCTATCCGAACCGACTCATGGCCTTCATCAGCAAGAGGTCAAACGGCATATAGAAGAAGTGCAGCAACACCACCCCTAGCACCGCCAGTGCCAGGATCGAGACCACCAGCCACACGCGCCAACGCCGCCGCTGCGCAAGCTCGGCCTGGGTCGGGATATGCGGAATGCTGACCAGGACCCGCTTGCCCACGATGCTTTCCAGGGCCCCCACACCGCGCACGCGCTGGTTGAGCATTTCCAGCACCATCACCAGTGCGCCACCGCCGGCCGGGGCCAGGACGAAGCCCAGCGCGACGATCTTCTTGCGATTAGGCTTCACCGGTTTTTCCGGCAACATCGGCGGCTCCAGGAGCACGAAGCGCTCGGCCTTGTTCTCCTGCTCCAGGCTTTCGGAAATCTTCGCCGCCATTTGCTTGGCACGAATCTCTTCGTACTTCTTGCGGGCGTTGTCGTGGTCGCGCATCAGGTTGACCAGGCCACGCTCGACCTGGGGTGCCTCAAGGATCTCGGCCTCATAGGCGTTGATCTTCTGCGACATGTCGCGCTTTTGCTGGGCCAGCGAGGCAACGCGCTCCTGCGCCGCGGCCATGCGGGTGCGTACCTTGGCCACGTCCAGGTTACCCTCGACGCCAATGCCACCGGCGCCGCCGCCGGCTTTCAAGGCGTCGATCTTGCGTTTGACCGCACGTACGTCGGGGTGCGCTTCCTTGTAGCGGGAGAGCAACTGGGTGTACTCGGCCTGCAGGCTGGCCAGATCCTGCGGCGGCTCCGCCGTACGAGGCCTGCCGCCATCGAGTGTGCTAGGCACGCCGGCCTTGGCCCCGGCCAGTTCCAAGTCCAGGTAGCGCAACTCCTCTTGGGCGGCCTTGTAGTCACGATCGATTTCCCTGAACTCCATCTCCGAGCGCGACAGCATGTTCATGCGCAGGGTCTGGTGTTCCGGCAGTGCGTTGGCATGCGCTTGTTTGAAGTCGGCCAACTGGTTCTCGAGGCTCTGCAGTTCGGCGCCCAGCTTGTCCGCTTCCTGGCTGAGGAACTCGGTGGTCTCACTGGCGCGCTCGGTACGCTGCTTGATGTTCTCGTTGAGGAACAAGGTCACCAGCTCGTTGGCGACCTCCCTGGCCACCTCCGGCTGCTTGTGTTCGAAGGACACATTGAAGGCGACCGTGGCCTCGCCACGCCCTTTTATGAAGGTACTCAAGGTCTCGACCAAGATCGCGGTGCGCATCAGCTCGACCTTGTCGGCGTCACTGAGCTGGCGGGCCTTGCTGGAAAACAGCCCGTACTTGTCGATGATCCGCAGCAGGTTTTCGCGGGTCATCACCCGCTGGCGGATCACCTCGATGCGTTCGTCGGCAAAGCTGTTGTTGTTGTTGGCGACCAGATCCGGAGATATCTGCTGGGACTCCACCAGGATAGTCCCGGTCGACTGGTAGACCGGCGGCACCGCCACGGCGACCGCCACGGTCGCCGCGAGGATCACCACGATGACAATCGCCAGCACCAGTGCACGATCCTTGATGATGGAGATGTAGTCCCTGATCGACAGCTCGTATTCAGATTTCATAGTCACCACACCGCTGAAAAATCAGTAGTCGGGAAATCTATAGGTCAAGCTCAGTCCGATAATGGTGCCGGTGGCATCTGGCAGGTTGTCTTGCTGACGCTCTCTGTACACCAAGGATAGGCGCGCTACCCAAAATGGCGAGAGCTCTCGACTGGCCCAGGCGCCAACCGACCATAATTTGTTGGGTGTTTGCCCTTTGCTGTCCTGCCAGCTGGCATCGAACCCGACCCGATCGGTGTCGGCGACCAGGTAGCTCCAGGAGCCGCGCAACGTGTCGATCTCGGAAAACCCACCCTGACCGCTGGCCACCGAACTGCGGTCGGCGGCGACGTTGGCGTCCATGCGCTCGCCCCGATAGCGCAACGACACGCCGCCCTGCCCCTTGCGTCCACCGCCGTCACCGGAGACTTCGTTGACGCCGACGTTCACGCTCCCCTCCAGGCGTTCGGTGAACTGGTGCGTCATGCCGATCACAGGCGTATAGCTGTTCGAGGCGATCGCCGCATCGCGATCATCCGGTTCGTAACGCCGGTAGATGAACCGGGTGAACAGGTCGGTGCGCTCGGTCCAGGCATAGGTGTAGCTCAACCGGTTGGCGTATTCCTTGTAGCCGATCAGCGTGGACACGTCGTAGCTGGCGTCGTCGTACGAGGTCTCGTTTTCCAGAAGGCCTCGCTCGCTGAGCTGCCGGCTCCAGTTGCCGGTCAGGGTGTAGAGCTTCTGCGTACCGTCGGTGGTGACCACGCCGGTTTCGAGTACCGCACTGGACAGCGTCGAACTCTCGACGTAGGTCCCCACCAGGCCATAACGGCCTTTGTCGTAATCGCGTTGCCACCCCAGCCGCACGCGAGGGTCCTCGCGGTTGTCGAGGATGTTGCGATCGGATGAGCGCAACACATGAGCCCCCAGACCGAAGTCGAACTGATCGCGATCGAAAGTGCCCAGCAGGCCGACTTCCGGATCGAGGTAGGTGCTGGTCACTGCTTTCTCCTGAGAGGTCAGCAGCAACGGGTTGCTGTCATGTTCGACGGTCATGGGTACGGCGACCGACGTGTGCCAGAGCGCTGCCTGGACCACGGCCGGGCAAGGAAGAATCAGGATCGCCGCGGCGACCCGGGAAGTTTTCAATACAGACACGATAGGCTCAGAGCAGGATCAAGGAACGACCAGCGTATCGCCGGCCTGCAGTTGGAAATTGGTGGTCATGTCACGTCCGGAAACCAGGTCCCGGTAGCGCACGGGCAGCACTTGCTGGCTCTCACCCTTGCGCCGGATCACTTTGATGGAGCCTTCATCGGCGAACTTGTCCAGGCCACCGGACATGCTCAGTGCCTGCAACACCGCCATGGGGCCTTCCATCAGCACCGGGCCGGGCTTGAGCACCTTGCCCTGCACATAAACGAGGTTGCCGGCGATGCTGGTGACGACCACGCTGACATTCGGCTCGGGCAGGTACTGCTCGAGTTTCTTGGCAATCTTCTGGGCGACCGTGCTGGCATCGAGGCCGGCGACGTCGACGCGCCCGGCAAGCGGGAAGGTGATGCTGCCATCGGGAAGCACCTTCACCTCCTGGCGAAGGTTTTCTTCCTGCCAGACCGAGACCAGGATTACATCGCCAGGGCTCAGCAGGTAGGCCGCATTCGGCTCGGTGGCATTGGCCGCCGAAGGCAGGAGCATCAGTGCGCAGAGTGTGGAGATCAGGAAACGGAACATCGGGATCCCTCCGGTCAAGTAGCCATGCCCAGCGCTACACAATAGAACGGGGCGAAAACGCTCGCCTTTGCCGTAAAACAAGTACCGACCGCAATCGCCTCGACCGTCCTGGAGGATGTTTCCGCGATGAAACACATCGACGAAGCTTCCTGCTCCCGCGGCGTCCGCTGGGGGGCGCCGACAAGTGGAATATAGCAACGGCATGGGATTCCACAAGCCGTTGCTCCGTCCTGATAAAACGCGGTTCTTCCAGGAACTTTCACATCGTTTTCACTTATCGGCGCAGGGCAATACACCGCACGCCAATGTTTAAAACGTACGCATTAAAACCAAGGTGTTAATGCACAGAAAAGCGAATAACTTTCACTATATTTTCGATCGGTTGGCGAGGGCGATAAACCCAATCACCGCAAAGGAAAATAGCCATCCCGCCGTCGCGGCAGGCACTACACTCGCCTTGCTGATGTAGGAATCCGCAGCGCCAGCTGCGCCACTCATCAGCACCAACAAGAAAATCGACTTGATGATCAGTGTCGAGCGCATGATCCCCTCCCTGAAAGAGGATTGAAACTGTTTAATTGAGAAACAGCTTTCTTTTTATATGGCTTGAGTATGGGGCACCATGACACTACGTCAATAGACCGCCACCATGATAAATCTCAATGGCCCCTCCCCTGCCTCGTCAAAATCTCGACAACCATTCTGTGGCTAAAAAACGCGCACTGTTTCAGCAGCGTTGCAACGGCCGTCGCTGACTGTGTGGAAACTCCAAGGTTCTGGAAAACGTCACAACGGCCGCCCCCTTGGATGACTTGGTTCACAAATTCCTGAACTGATTATTTATCCCCAGCGATTTTTCCCCCCGCCAAGGCTCACCAGAATCGCTGCACCACAATCACAATAACCGTGAGGCCACTGCTGTGGACCAGACCCTCCAAGTACGCCAGGCCGCCGCCGACCTCGTCGCCGCTTTCGCCAGCAACGATACCGCCCGCTATTTCGCCTGTTTCAGCGAAGACGCCACCTTCCTCTTCCATACCCTGGCGCAGCCGCTGCTGTCGCGCCGGGCCTATGAGCACCTGTGGGCCCAATGGCAAGCCGAAGGCTTCGCCGTGCTGGCGTGTCAGTCCAGCAATCAGCACGTGAGCCTGCAGGGCGACGTAGCGATCTTCATGCACGATGTGGCCACCCGCATCCGCATCGCAGGCCAGGAGCACTCGCTCGCCGAACGCGAAACCATCGTCTTCCGCCGCCAGGACGAAGGCTGGCTGGCCTGCCACGAGCACCTGTCGGTCGTCTCCGACGCCTGACCTTTTCCGCGGCCTTGCCGCACTGCCAACGCAACCACAATAGGGTCGCGCCCCGCGACGACCTACAACATGCGCGCTGGAGCCTTGCCATGAGTCAATCGACCGGTATCGAGACCAACGGCGTCGAACAGATCCCCGACGATCAACGCGACGCCTCCCCGCTGGACCTGTTCCGCCTGATATTCGGCGGTGCCAATACCTTCGCCACCGCGGTGCTGGGCAGCTTCCCGGTGCTGTTCGGCCTGTCGTTCCAGGCCGGTGTCTGGGCGATCCTGCTCGGCGTCGGGGTCGGCGCCCTGATCCTCGCGCCCATGGGCCTGTTCGGCGCGCTCAACGGCACCAACAACGCGGTGTCGTCAGGTGCGCACTTCGGCGTGCATGGGCGCATCGTCGGCTCGTTCCTGTCGCTGCTCACCGCTGTAGCGTTCTTTTCCCTGTCGGTGTGGAGCTCGGGCGACGCCTTGGTCGGCGGCGCCAAGCGCCTGGTCGGGGTGCCGGAAACCGACCTGACCCTGGGCCTGGCCTATGGCCTGTTCGCGGTGCTGGTATTGGTGGTGTGCATCTTTGGCTTCCGCTTCATGCTGTGGGTCAACAAGATCGCGGTATGGGCGTCGAGCCTGCTGTTCCTGCTAGGCATCCTCGCCTTCGCCGGCCCCTTCGACCTCAACTTCGCTGGCAGCGTCAATCTCGGTCAGCCAGGCTTCTGGGCGGCATTCGTGGGCGCGGCGATACTGGCGATGAGCAATCCGGTCTCGTTCGGCGCTTTCCTTGGCGACTGGTCGCGCTACATCCCACGCCAGACGCCCAAGGCGCGCATCATGCTGGCGGTGATCGCTGCCCAGCTGGCGACGCTGATCCCGTTCCTGTTCGGCCTGTGCACCGCGACCCTGGTCGCCACCCAGGCACCGGACTACATCGCGGCCAACAACTATGTCGGCGGCCTGCTGGCGATCTCGCCGAGCTGGTTCTTCCTGCCGGTATGCCTGATCGCGGTGATCGGCGGCATGTCCACCGGCACCACAGCGCTGTACGGCACAGGTCTGGACATGTCCAGCGTCTTCCCGCGCCTGCTCAGCCGCGCCGGCGCCACCCTGCTGATCGGGGTCGCTGCCATCGCCTTCATCTTCATTGGCCGCTTCACCTTCAACCTGGTGCAGAGCGTGTCGACCTTCGCCGTGCTGATCATTACCTGCACCAGCCCCTGGATGGTGATCATGATCCTCGGCCTGATCACACGCCGCGGCTTCTACCACGCCGATGACCTGCAAGTGTTCACCCGGGGCCAACGCGGCGGCCATTACTGGTTCCTGCATGGCTGGAACTGGCGCGGCATGGGCGCCTGGATCCCCAGCGCGGCGGTGGGCCTATGCTTCGTCAACCTGCCCGGACAGTTCGTCGGCCCCCTGGGTGAACTGGCCGGCGGTATCGACCTGAGCTTGCCAGTCACCCTGGGCTTGGCGGGCGTGCTGTACCTGATCCTGCTCAATCTGTTCCCTGAACCTGCCGGCGTCTATGGCCCGAACGGCCCGCGCTGGGTGCGCTGCAAAAGCGCGCCGCGCACGCCGGTAACCTCCGCCGAAATCGCCTGACTGGAATCCGATCATGACCGCACCTCACTACATCGATGGCCACTGGGTCGAAGGCCAAGGCAACGACTGCATCGTCGTGCATGACCCTTCGCTGGGCCAGCCGTTCGCCGAACTGATGTCGGCCAGCGCTGCTCAGGTCGACCAAGCCGTGGCCGCCGCCCGCCGCGCCCTGCCTGCCTGGAAAACCACCAGCCCGGCCACCCGCGCCGCACTGTTGCGTGGCTTCGCCGATCAACTCGGCCAACGCCGCGAGGCGTTGATCACTCTGCAGATGCGCAACAACGGCAAGCCGCGCCACGAAGCCGAGATCGACCTGGACGATGCCATCGCCACTTTCGGCTACTACGCAGACCTTGCCGAGCAACTGCCCGAGAAGAACCGCGTCGTGCCCCTGGCCGCCCCAGGCTTCACCGCCCGCACCCGCCTGGAGCCGGTAGGCGTGGTCGGCCTGATCGTGCCGTGGAACTTCCCTCTGGTGACCAGCGCCTGGAAACTCGCCCCAGCGCTGGCCGCAGGCTGCACCGTGGTGCTCAAACCCTCGGAAGTCACCCCGCTGATCGAACAGGCCTACGGCCAGATTGCCGAGGCCTTGAACCTGCCTGCCGGTGTGCTGAACATCGTCAACGGCAAGGCCGAGACCGGCGCCGCCCTGAGTGGCCACAACGGCCTGGACAAGCTGTCGTTCACCGGCAGCAATGGCGTCGGCAGCCAAGTGATGCGCGCCGCCGCAGCCCAATGCCGGCCGGTGACCCTGGAGCTTGGGGGCAAGTCGGCGATCGTGGTGTTCGATGACTGTGACGTGGACCAAGCAGTGGAGTGGATCGTCGCAGGCATCACCTGGAACGCCGGCCAGATGTGCTCGGCCACCTCCCGCCTGCTCGTGCAGGACGGCATCGCCGATGCTCTGCTGCCACGTCTGCAGGCAGCCTTGGAGCAGATGCAGGTGGGCAATCCGCTGACCGAGGAGGTGGCCATGGGCCCACTGACCAGCCAGGCGCAATGGCTGAAGGTCGCCGGCTACTTCGCCACCGCGCGCGAAGAAGGCCTGCACTGCCTGACCGGCGGCCAGGTACTGGACCGTGACGGCTGGTTCGTCAGCCCCACCCTGTACGTGGACGTGCCCGAATCCAGCCGCCTGTGGAGCGAGGAAATCTTCGGCCCGGTGCTTTGCGCCCGCCGCTTCGCCACTGAAGACCAAGCCATCGCCCAGGCCAACGACAGCCGCTTCGGCCTGGTCGCCACGGTCTGCAGCGCCGACCTCGAACGCGCCGAACGTGTGGCCGATGCGCTGGAGGTCGGGCACGTGTGGATCAACTCGGTCCAGGCGGTATTCGTCGAGACGTCCTGGGGCGGAACCAAGGGCAGCGGCATCGGCCGTGAACTCGGGCCGTGGGGCTTGTCGGCGTATCAGTCGGTCAAGCATGTGACGCGTTGCCTGGGCTGATAGCCGGAGACGAAAAGCCCCTTGCTGACGGCTGTCACAAGGGGCTTTCACAAATAAGGCACTGGCTACCGAAGCGCCAGCATCATCGTCTTGGGTGACAGATCAGGACAGTGCCTGAACCCCGCATATTGTGCGTAGAACTGCTCAAGCCGCTCGGTACGCGGATGAACGACAGACGCAACGCAACCCACTCTTTCAGACGCGACCAGAGCTCGTTCGATTGCATCCTGCAAGCGATCGGTCGCCACAATGACGTTAAGCAGCGAGCGGGTCCCACAACCCGCCGGCACATTTCTGTGCCTCTGGTGACTTTTATCTAAAATGAAAGAGTCCCACCCCTGGTAGCCCAACAATCACAACACCAGGCCAGACCTCCCATGCACCCGCAACGCACCGCCCTGCACAACGAACTGCACGCCCGACCTTCGCTGTATTTCAACGAGCCTGCCCATGTCCATCACCTGGCACTGCTGGGCGATGAGGCCGACTGCCGGGCCTTGCTGCAGCGCTGTTGCCCGGATGCACTCGACACCGAGGCCGCCCAAGGCATCACCCGGCTGGAGGGCCATCCGTTCAAATGGGAGCGCCACGCCGAGTTCTTCACCCTGACGCTGGTGGTGCCCTGCGCCGCCCACGATGCCGGCTGGCAGGGGCTGCCCCAGGTCCTGGCCGAGGCCGTCGCGCCGCAGGCGGCGCAAGTGATCAATGCCGTACAGGTGCTGGTGCGTGGCGAGCAGGACCTGGACCTGACACGGTACGGTTTCAAGGACCCCTGCGGCTCCTGCGTCGGGGGCGGTGATGCGGTGGTGTGGAGCGATTTTCGCCTGACCGAAGACGGCACCAACCGCCTGCTGTTCGTCAACCGGCGGCTCAATGCCTACCGCCAAGGTCGCATGATCCGGCGCCTGCTGGAGATCGAGACCTACCGTATGATGGCTTCGCTGACACTCACCACGGCCAAGACGTTGAGCCAGGAGCTCGATGCCTTTGACCGGACCCTGGTGAGCCTCTCCGAACGCAGTGCCAGCGTCGACGGCCAGGACTCCAAAGCCCTGCTCGAAGCCATTGCCCACCTCTCGCGCCAGGTGGTCAGCCGCACGGTCAAGACCCGTCATCGCTTCGGCGCGACCCAGGCCTATGCACAGCTGGTGTTCGAGCGCCTGGGGGAGCTGCGCGAAAGCCATGTGGGCGACTGCCAGCGTCTAGGGGTGTTCATCGAGCGGCGTTTCAAGCCGACCGTGCGTTACTGCGCGGCCACCGAGCAACGCCTGGAACAATTGGCCAAGAACGTGGCCAACCTGGGCGACCTACTGCAGGCCCGGGTGCAAGTGGAGATGGAAGAACAGAACGCCGAGATCCTGCGCAGCCTCAATGCCCGCGCTGACGCCCAGGTGAAGATCCAGCGGGCCGTGGAAGGGCTGTCGATCATCGCCATCACCTACTACCTGTTGAACCTGTTCAAGCTGCTGTATGGCGGGCTGAACGTGCTGGGGGCTGGGCTGACGGCGCGCGAGGCGTTGCTGGGAATGGCGGTGCCGGTGATTCTGCTGCTGGGGATGATCCTGTTGCGGATCCGGCGGGCGAAGCAGCATTGAGCCTGATGGTGCTTACGCCTCTATTCCACGAACACCGACAACGCCGGTCTGAACGACCGAGCCGTCGGCTTCGCGGGCAACTCCAGGATTTACGCTTCGCTCAAAAGCACCGGGGTGCCCGCGATGGGCCTCACACAGCTCCGTCCGCTGGCCGTGCATTGTCCTGCAACAGCACCATGCTCTGCGGCGACGACAGTGCGATGCCCTCGTCGCGCAGACGCCCCAGCACCGTGAACAACAGGTCGCTGCGCGCGCCCGACACCTGGCGGGGGCTGGCCACATAGCCGCTGACGCTGAGCACCATACCGCTGGTGGTGAGGTCCTTGAAGGTCACCGACGAGGCCGGCGCATCGAGGATCGACTCATGTTCGCGGAAGGCCGTCAGCAGCAGTTCGCGCACTTTGTTCGCATCGGTTTCCAGCGGCAAGGTCAGGGTGATGCCGACCACACCCAGGGCATTGCCCATGGTGACGTTGCGCACGTTCTGCGAAATGAACTGGGAGTTGGGCACGATCACCGTGGAGCGGTCTGACATCTGGATTTCCGTGGCTCGCACGTTGATCCGGCGGATATCCCCTTCCACACCGGCCAGGCTCACCCAGTCACCTACTTTGACCGGACGCTCAGTGAGCAGGATCAAGCCGGAGATGAAGTTCTGCACGATCTGCTGCAAGCCAAAACCGATACCCACCGACAGGGCACTGACTACCCAGGTGAGGCTGGTGAGGTTGATGCGCAGGGTCGTCATCACCAGCATGGCCAGGAACAGGAAGCCCAGGTAGCCGACCAAGGTCACCAGGGAGGCACGCATGCCGGCATCCATGTCCGTCTCCGGCAGCAGGCGCTCGCTCAGCCAGCGCTTGACCACACGAATGGCGAACAGACCGCCCAGGAACATGGCCACGGCCAGCAGGATGTCCTGGGGCACGATGTTCAGGTTGCCCAGCAGCTTGCCGCCGGTGTCATCCCAGTCCGCCAGGCTCTGCAGCAGCTCGCCCGGGCTGGTGCCCGACGGCATGAGCACCAGCAGGCCGGCGACAAACAACAAGAAGGTGCGGCCGATCCCTGCCAGGATCGTGCTGGCCTGGGCCTGGTGGCGCTGCTGCAGCCCCAGCGCAGCGGCCAGGGCCAGGCCACCAGGCTGGCGTGGCGAGAGCAAGGTTTCGCACAGATCGCCAAACACCGTGACCAGCAGGTAGGCGCAGGTGCCCACCACGCTGACCCAAAGCAGCTTGGCGGTGAGGAAATAAGCCAGGGTCAGGTAACCGGTGAGCAGCGCCAGCAGGACCAACGCGACCCACACCACGATCACGAACGGGATCAGCCCCGCAAGCCCAGGTGCCCGTTCCAGCTGATGCTGCTTGCGGGCACGACGATAGCGCACCAGCGCTGCGACGAAGATCAGCGACACCACCAGCGCGGTCAGGCCATTGGTGGCCACGGTGAGCGCGAGGCTGGTACCGATCACGCTGTTGATGCGCTCCTGGGTCAGCAGCACCATCAACGCCAGCGCCAGGAGCTTGGGGAACCAGCCGAGGGCGCTGGCCACTTCATCCGGAATCGGCGGCAGTCGCCAGGACGGACGCTGGAGCATCAGCATGGCGCGGCCAAGGCCAGCAATGAAGGCACTGAACACCACCAGCGCCAGAATGTGGTTGGTCAAGCTGGCAATGTCATTGCCCAGCTCGGCGCTGTTCTCCAGGCCCCAACGCACCAACGACACCGAGCCGCCGATGGTGCTCAAGGTCGCCAGACTGACACTCAAGGCCAAGGCGCTGCGACGCAGGCGGCCCTCGGGCAACCAGCGGACCATGGCATTGGCCAGCAAGCGCTCGAGCAAGCGGCGTACCCAGGTCCAGACCAACAGCGCGGCCGCCAGGCTGCCAATGAACAACCAGCGGTGATCGGCACTGAAGGCGCTGGCCACAGCGTCAGTCGCCTCGCCACGCAGATCGCGCAGGCGGGCGACATCTTCGTCGGTCGGCCGGATCAGGCTCGACCAGAACGCCGGACTCAAGGGGCTGGCAGCACGGGTGGTGACCTGGGAGTTGAACTGGCTGCGGCGCAGGTTGACGATCTGCGTAGCCAGGTCGCGCGCCGACTGGGTCAGCTTGATGGCCTGCTGTTGCTCGGCCAGCACCTGCTTTTTCTCGTCACTGAGCTGCTTGCGCTGACGCGTGATGCTCTCGGCTTCATCCGGCAATACTGGGCCAAGGACCTTGAGCTGGTCGTCCAGACGCTCGACATCGGTCGTACGCTGGGCGCTCAAGGCGTCCGCTTGGCGCTGCACCTGCAAGGCGGCCTGACGCAACTGTGACAGCAAGTCATCGTTGGCTTCGCTGGTCAGTTCCTGGCGAACCTGATCAAGCCGATCGGTCAGTTGCTTCAGGCTGGCGTTTTCGTCCAGCACCGGCAGTTCGTCCAGGCTCAGCGGCCCGACGGATGCCGACCAGGCCGGTGTCGCCACCCACAGCAACAAGGCGAGGATTCCCACGTAAAAACGGCAATGGCTGAGTCGCCCCATCGAATTCCCCTATTTACAAGCTCGATTGGGCGGGAATTCTACGCTGCTCCTGATGATCACGTGAGTGCCGTTTCTCGCTCCAGCAATTGCCGCTTGCGCTCGACACCCCACCGGTAGCCACTGAGGTCGCCATCGCGGCGCACCACCCGATGGCAGGGGATCGCCACGGCCAGGTGGTTGGCCGCGCAGGCCTGGGCCACCGCACGCACGGCCTTGGGCGCGCCGATGCGCTGGGCGATGTCGGTATAGCTGACCCGGCTGCCCAGCGGCACCTCACGCAGCGCCTGCCAGACCCGCTCCTGAAAGGCCGTGCCCTGCACATCCAGCGGCAAGGCCAGCCCTAGTGCCGGCTGCTCGACAAAGCCCACCACCACCGCAACCAATTGCTCGAAGCCGGCATCACCGCCGATCAACTGCGCATTGCGAAATTGATCCTGCAACTCGCGCAACAGCTGCTCCGGGTCGTCGCCCAACAGAATGGCGCAGATGCCGCGCTCGCTCTGGGCCACCAGGATCGCCCCCAGAGAACATTGGCCAATGGCGAATCGGATCCTCGCCCCCGCCCCGCCGGCGCGGTACTCGCGCGGGCGCATGCCCAGGCGTTGGCCTGCGCTTTCATAGAATCGGCTGTTGGAGTTGTAACCGGCGTCATAGATCGCGTCGGTCACGGAACTGCCTTGATCATCGAGCCGCTCGCGCAGGCGACGGGCGCGGAAGGCCGAGGCGTAGGCCTTGGGCGTAAGGCCGGTTTCAGCCTTGAACAGGCGATGCAGGTGGAACGGGCTCAGTGCCAGTTGCTCACCCAGTTGCTCGAGGTTGGGTGCGGTGTCGCTGGCCTCGATCAAGCGACAGGCACGAGCAACCAGCTCAGTGCGTCGCGCAACCTGCTCGGCCTTGGCCTCGGTGCAGCGTCGGCAAGCACGATAACCGGCCGCCTCGGCAGCCCCGCCATCGGCGAAGAACTCGACGTTCTCGCGCTTGGCCAGCCGCGACTTGCAACCCGGTTGGCAATAGACCCCCGTGGTGCGCACGGCATAGACGAAATGACCGCAGGCCGCAGCGTCGCGCGCCTGCACAGCGTGCCAGCGGTCGGTATCGGTGAGGTAAGTCGAGGCAGGCTTCATGGGCATCTCCTGGCTGCGGATGGTTCAAGCCTGACAGGGTGCTTGGAGCGTGGCACTCCGATTCTTGCCGAGCAATCTGTGCGTCATCGGTTCAAGCCCGCCACAGATACCAGGACGCCACCGTCCGATACGGGCTCCATACCCCACCCAACGAACGCAACTGCGCGGGGGTCGGGGCCTTGTCCATGCCCTTGAGCCGCCGGTAACCCTCCCGTACGCCGAAGTCGTCCACCGGCAGGATGTCAGAGCGCTCCAGGCAATAGATCAGGAGCATCTCCACCGTCCAACGGCCAACACCGCGCAGGCTGACCAACCGTTCGATCAGTGCGTCATCGGTCAAGGTCATGGCCTGCTCGCGGCTGGGCACGATACCGTCCAGGCGCGCCTGGGCGATACCCTGCACGGTCGCCAGCTTGCTCGCAGAAAAGCCACAGCCGCGCAGCACCTCAGGCGGTGTCGCCAACAGCTGCTCAGGTTCGGGGAATGCGGCATCAGGAAACAAGGCCAGCATCCGCGCCAGGATCGCCTCGGCTGCCCTGGCATGCAGTTGCTGATAGGCCACCGCCCGCACCAGCGCTTCGAAGGGTTCACGCTCGGGCGCAGCGCTGTGCAGGCAAGGGCCGATGGTGTCGATATGCCGGGCCCAGTCCGGGTCCAGAGCGGCCAGATAATCCGTGGCTTCACGGTAGGCCGCGGGCGAGAGGTCGGCGTGGATCATGCGCAGTGCCCTCCAGGGAGCGGAAAACACCCAGCTTAGACCAATCGCTCACCGGCTAAACGACGGATCTTGCGCGGGTAATTCCGCTTTCAATGGTCTTGCTCCGTGGCGCCTTCTTCGCGAAATGCCTGCGAACAGACCGATATTGGCAGCGCCTTGGCGTCAGTCTGTCACAGCCCGCAGCCTGGCCGCCCGACGATACGACTGCCGGGCAAAGCACACGAACAGACCCGCCATCAGCGCCAGCGCCATCGGCAACCCATGGGGCGCCACATCCATCGCCGCGCCGCTGACCAGCGGCCCGACCAGGCTGCCGACACCCCATAGCAAGCCGACACTGGCGTTTGCGGTGACCAGGTCCTGGCCCTTGAAGCGCTGGCCGATCAGCACCAGCGCCAAGGTGTAGATGCCACCGGCCACTGCCCCCAGCAGCACCAGCATCGGCCAGAGCAACCAGGTTGCCTGCAACAGCCACGGCAGACCTATGCCGATCGACATCGCCACTACCCCGCACACCAAATGCAACCCGGTGCGCTCGACCCGGTCGGCCAGCCAGCCCAGGGGCAACTGGAAGATCATGTCGCCGGCGAACACCACCGTCACCATCAGCGCCGCTACGCCCACCGCAAAGCCATGACTGCTGGCGTACACCGGCAGCAACGACAGCACCACGGCATCGAAGAAGGAAAAGAACAACACCGCCACGCACAGCGCTGGTGCCACGCGGAAGAAGCCGGCGAGGGTGAAACTCTTTTCGCCCTCCTCGCCGTGTTCCACATGATCCTTGGGCACCGTCAGCAGGATGCACAACAGGGCCAGGCCGTAACAGGCCGTCACCACGCCGGTGACCCAGGGGCTATTGGCACCGACCAGCGCCAGCATCGCCGGGCCCAGCACCTGGAAGCCGGTGAAGCTGGTGGCGTACAGCGCCATGATCTTGCCGCGGTTGTGATCCGGGCACAGCTCGTTGACCCAAGATTCACCCAGGATGATCGCGATTCCCATGCCAACCCCCAACGCCAGGCGCAGCAGGGCCAGGTACCAGATCGAGGCGAACGACCACTCCAGCAAGGCGATGCTCAGGGTGCACAGGCTAAAGCAGAACAGGTAGATGGTGCGCCGGGTCAGGTGCCGGCAGCAGGCATCGACCATGAACGCCGAGAGCATCATTCCTGCCGCCGGAATGGCCGAGATGATGCCAATTTCAAGGGTGCTGGCCCCCGCCTCGTGAAGGCGTAACGACACCAGCGGCAGGCTCGCTCCGAGGCTGAAGCCCACCACTGACACGGCGAACAACAGGCCCGCCAGTAAACGCATGTTCATGTACCACTCCTTGCGCGCCGCCAGGCAGCCCCCATGGGGGCCCGGTCGGCTGGAAAAATCACTGAAAACAGATGCAAGCGCAGACGCGCACCGCAAAGGCGCGGCGCAGGTAAGCGCGGATCAGATCAGGGCAAGGTGTGGCGAGAAAGTGAAGGCGAACAGCACGCTGCGTCGACGCTTGAGCACCGTGTCGCTCGGCCACGTGCGACGTGCAGCCTGGAAAGCAGGCTGGCGAACAAGGCGAGAACTCAGGGAACAGCGCATTGCATCGACTACGTGGAAAGAAAAGAGCCGGCACTCTAGGCCAACGGCCGCCGACTCGTCAATCTCGGGACCGCCAGGCGGTCCCAACGACATCAGCGCTTGCTGGTGGACGGCAAGAACACCGCCAGCAGGCCGAACAACGGCAGGTACGAACACAACCCGTACACGTACTCGATTCCCCGCAAGTCAGCCAGATACCCGAGCAACGCCGCCCCAATGCCCCCGAACCCGAACATCAGGCCAAAGAAGATCCCGGCAATCATGCCGACACTCCCAGGCACCAGTTCCTGGGCGTACACCACGATCGCGGAGAAGGCCGACGCGAGGATGAAGCCGATCACGACACTGAGCACGGTGGTCCAGAACAGATCGGCATAGGGCAGCACCAGGGTGAATGGCGCCACGCCCAGGATGGAGAACCAAATCACCGCTTTGCGCCCGATGCGATCACCGATCGGCCCGCCAAAGAAGGTCCCGGCGGCCACTGCGCCGAGGAACAGGAACAGGTGCAACTGGGAGCTGGCCACCGACAGGTCGAACTTCTCGATCAGGTAGAAAGTGAAGTAACTGGTGAAGCTGGCCATGTAGAAGTACTTGGAGAACACCAACAGGCCCAGTACCACCAGCGCCAGGATCACTCGCTGGCGGGAGATGCCATGGCTGGCCTGTACGGCCTTGCGCGCCTTGAACTGGTTGAGGTGCCCGGTGTACCAGCGGCGCAGCAGCAAGGTCACGGCGAAGAAGAACAATCCGGCCAGTCCGAACCAGGCCACGTGGGTCTGGCCGAAGGGAATGACGATCGCCGCCGCCAGCAACGGGCCGAAGGCAGAGCCGGCATTGCCGCCAACCTGGAACGTCGACTGGGCCAGGCCAAACCGTCCGCCCGAGGCCAGACGGGCGATCCGCGAGGTTTCCGGATGGAAGGTCGACGAGCCGATGCCTACCAACGCCGAGGCCAGGAGAATCATCGGAAAGCTGCCGACGAACGCCAGCATCACTATCCCCACCAACGTGCACACCGTGCCCAGAGGCAACAGGTTCGGCGTCGGTCGCCGGTCGGTGAAAAAGCCCACCCAAGGTTGCAATAGCGAGGCAGTGACCTGGAAGGTCAGGGTGATCAGGCCGATCTGGGCAAAGCTCAGGTCATAGTTCGCCTTGAGCATGGGGTAGATGGCTGGCAACACCGACTGGATCAAGTCGTTGATCAGATGCGCCAAAGCGCAGAAGGCGATGATGCGCATCACCAGCGGGTTGGCTTGGGCCGTCGCGCTGGCGGCAGTGGAAGTCTGGGCGCTGCTGATGGCCATGGCAGGTATTCCGTCCGCGAATTTGGGATCCGATTATCCGGAAATAAGTAGATAGATAGCTACCTTTTTATATTGTCGCCACAATCTCTCCAGCGGCGCGTCAGTGATGACTTCACCATCGACACCCCATACAGCGCGCAGCACGCTTGGCTGGCGAACAGCATTAGCGCCTGGTCAAGGTGCTCGGCCATTGTCTGGTGATGCGCGGATTCAGGGCTTTCTGGCTAAGCGATTGAAAGCGCGTAAATTTTTTTTGAAATGAGTGTTGACACAATCGCGTTTCAGGCGAATAATGCGCGCCACTTGGCTACATAGCTCAGTCGGTTAGAGCACGGCATTCATAATGCCGGTGTCCGGGGTTCAAGTCCCTGTGTAGCCACCATATTGAAAAGGGCTTATCGAAAGATAAGCCCTTTTTCTTTGCCCGCGAAAAGTCGCGCCAGCTCTATCACTCATCGCACCCCCGCCGCCACCACCGCGACGCCCAGCCCGATCAAGGCTACGCCGATCACCCGATCGACCATCACCTGCCGCTCGATCATTGCCTTGCGCAATACCGCACTGGAAAAGAACACCGCCACCAGGCTGAACCACAGCCAATGGGCAAAGGACATGAACGCACCATAGACAAAGTCCAGGGCTAACGGGCTACCCGGTTGCACGACCTGGGTATAGGCGCTGACGACGAACAGCATGGTCTTGGGATTCAGCGCATTGGTCAGAAAGCCCGTGCGCAACGCCTGCAACGTGCTCGCCTGGCCGTCCTGCGCAAGGCCATCGAGGCAGATGCGTGAGGTGTTGGTCAGCGACTTGTAGCCCAGGTAGATCAGGTAGCCCGCCCCCACCACCTTCATCGCCATGAACAACACCGGGCTCTGGCTGATGATCACGGCAATACCCAGGACGGTGTACAGCACATGCACCTGCACCCCCAATGCGATGCCGATGGCAGCGGCAAGTCCTGCCTTGCGCCCTTGCGCATAACTGCTGCGGGTGACCATGGCGAAGTCAGCGCCCGGGCTGATGACAGCCAGCACAGTGAACAGGGCGACAGCGATCAGTTCATTCACAAAAAAACTCCTCGATAGGCGATGAAAATACACAGAAGCGCCAATTATCGAGGGCTTATCCACAGGCAAAAATCGATTTATAGTGCGACAAATCCGCTAGTTTCTTTCACGGATCTGAGAGCGAACTCGCTCTTGAAAACACAGGATTCCCTTCGCGGGCGAACCCACTCCCACAGGGCTGTCGCGCCGACACGATCATGAAAATGCCGCCACTTACCGCTTTTCGTTACTTCGACATCGCCGCCGAAACCGAAAGCTTCGTGCGCGCCGCCGAGCGCCTGCATGTGACCCATGGTGCGGTCAGTCGCCAGGTGCGACTGCTGGAGGAGAGCCTTGGCATCGAACTGTTCGAACGGCGCAACCGGGCGATCTTCCTCACCGCTGCCGGCCGGACACTGCACAGCACCACCCAATCGATCTTCGAACAACTGGAAGGCACGGTGCAGCGCCTGCAAACCCAGGAGCGCGATAACGTCCTGGTGTTGTCGTGCGAGCCGACCATCGCCATGCGCTGGTTGATTCCGCGCCTGCCCCGCTTCCACGCCACCCACCCTGACCTGCAACTGCACCTGGTGGCCGCTGGCGGCCCGCTGGATTTCGCACGAGCGGGTGTCGACCTGGCCCTGCGGCGTGACGACTTCCATTGGGACCGACAGCTGCACAGCTTGAAGATCTGCGACGAATGGATCGGCCCGGTCTGCCAACCCAACCTGGGAGGCAGCCTCGAAGGCCAACGGCTGCTGCACAGCGCCACCCGCCCCAACGCCTGGAGCACTTGGCTGCGCCTGGACGGTAGACAGGCCCGAGAGACCGAGCGTAGCGACTTCGAGCATTTCTATCTGTCGATACAGGCCGCCAGCGCGGGCCTGGGCCTGGCGATCGCTTCAGCCTTGATGGTTCGCGACGAGCTCGACAGCGGACAGCTTCAGGCGCCGTTTGGCTTCTTGCGTGATGGCTCTGCCTATCACCTGCTCAGCCCCCGCCCCTTGGAGGCCGGTGACAAGCGCCAGCGCTTCGCGACGTGGGTGGTTCAGGAGTGCCACAGCTGCCTGGCTCACTTGGGCTTGATACAGAACGACGAGCCCGAGTGACCGTCGCCACCCCAAGTCCGAAACCCTGCGGTATCCAGATGAATGCGCCCAGTCGGGTAGCGCCCCAGCCCCATGTTCCAGGCCTGGCCGTGCTGCTGCCAGAAGCGGCAAAGCGGATTGGGATCTGACCACGCCGGCAGCAGCACGTCGACCGCGAAAGCCCGCGTGTGAGCGCTATCCGGCGCGCCGCCCGCACAGGCGTTCAGGCGCGGATCGCGATAGGCCGAGACCACTTCGAACTGACGCAGGATGCCTTGTTCATCAAGGGTCTTGAGCAGCGCCAAGGTGGATCGCACCTGGGGCCATTGGGCGGCCGGCGGCACGGCGAAGGGCGAGGCCTGGCACAGGCGCCAGTCCGAGGCCGAGCGCAGCAGTTGATGGATCGGCACTACACCATAAAGGCGTGCATCCACCAGCATCTGGCGGAAGGCACGCGTCTCGTGGTCACCCGCCCATTGGGCGAACATCCACAGGTCTCGATCATCGGCGCGAGCATGGGCGCCCATCACCAGACTTGCCGCCAATGCCAGCAGCGTCATGCCTTTCATCTACCACTCCTGTGCTCGTCCCTACACCGAGTAAAGCACGGGCCCCGCGCTATTGAGACACGGGCTACTCAAGAGGCCGCAGGCGATATTGAGGCGGCAACTGGGCAAAGCCGCTGATGGTGGTGTCCAGGCTCTTCCAGCGACCATCCTTGATGCCATAGATACAGCCATGAATCGACAGCTCCTGTCCGCGATGCCAGGCGTTCTGCACGATGCTGGTATGAGCCACGTTGGCGACCTGCTGGATGACATTGAGCTCGCACAGCCGATCGACCCTGGCCTCTTCGCTCTCCAGCTTGGCCAGCTCGCCGCGCTTTTCGTAATACAGGTCGCGGATCGAGCGCAGCCAGCCATCGATCAGGCCCAGCTGGCGGTCCTGCATGGCCGCCCGCACCCCGCCGCAGCCGTAGTGGCCGGTGACCAGGATGTGCTTGACCTTGAGCACCTCGACCGCGTACTGGATCACCGACAGGCAGTTCAGGTCGGTGTGCAGCACCACGTTGGCGACATTGCGATGCACGAACAGATCGCCCGGCAGCATGCCAACAATCTCGTTGGCCGGCACGCGGGCATCGGAGCAGCCGATCCAGAGGAATTCGGGGGTTTGCTGGCGGGCCAGCTTGGCGAAGAAATCCGGGTCGCGCTGCTTGATCGCATCGGCCCAGCGCTCATTGTTGTCGATCAGTTCCTGCAGGTCATGCATGGTCGTTGCCTCATCAGGGTATGGCTGTGTGACACGACCTGCTCCTGCAAGGTCACTCTTCGAGCAGGGTGCAGGCCATCACCAGGGCGTCTTCGCGGCCGCCGGCGACCGGATAGTAGTCCCGGCGCCGGCCGATTTCGTTGAATCCGTAGCGCTCGTACAAACGATAGGCCGACTGGTTGCTGGCGCGCACCTCCAGGAAACATTCGCGACCATTGAGCTGATAGGCCCGCGCCATCAGGTGCTCGAGCAAGCGCAGGCCCAGGCCGCGTCCCTGGTTCTCGGGCTTGACGGTGATGTTGAGCAAGTGGGCTTCGTCGATGATCACGTTGATCACGCCATGCCCCACCTGCTGCTGCCCGTCGAACATCAGCCACACTTCGTAGGATTTGAGCGCATCCTGAAAGATCCCGCGGGTCCAGGGATGACTGAACGCGGCATATTCGATCTTAAGCACGGCATCCAGATCCGCCTCGGTCATTCGGCGGAAACTGATCGAGTCACTCATTCAACGCTCTTCCAGCGCGCCATCAGCCGGCGCATCGCTTGCCAGACGTCCGCCTTGCGTTGCGGCTCGTCCATCAACAGTTCAAGGCCCGGCAAGGCCCAGGCATCGCCCAGGCCCTCGACCTTCAGTTCTTGGTAGTAGGCCTCGCTGTCGGCTTGGCCGGCAAAGCGCACGGCTGGCAGGCCGACCAGCCACAGGCAGGTGCAGGGCGCCTCTTCCAAGCGAGCCTGAATGAACCCTTGGACGAAGTCGCGCGCAGCCTCTGGGCCTTGGTCCATGTTGCCGCGTACCAGCAGCGGCCAGCGCACCGGCTCGCCGATGATCTGCGGCGCATCGGGCAGGCCGGCGGCGCGCAGCATGTCCTTGAGCAGCAAGTAAGACGGGTCACGGCTCTGGAACGGCTGGCCGGTGGCCAGCTCCACCAACAGCAGGCAACTGCCGGCACGCAGCAATTGCAGGGCGAAACGCGGCGGCGGCACAGGCACTGGCCGGGGTGCCGGCGCCTGCTCCTCGACTTCGACCGGTTTGCTGGCGGGCTTGGGAGCGCTGCCAGGTCGGGGGATCTCGATCTTCGGTCGCTCCGCCGAGCGGGCCAGCGGCGCGGCTGGCGCCTGCTCGGACGATGGCACCGAGGCCCGCACGTCGATTTCGACGTCCTCGACCGGCGCCAAAGGCGCCAACAACTCCGGACGCGACGGTGCGGCGAACGGCAGTTCGGCGCGCGGCAGCCAATGCACCACTTGCATGGCGGATAGGTAGGCGCGGCGGCGGGGCTCGGTCAGCAAGGCACAGGCATCCGGGGAACGAAAACAGTCGGCCATTCTAACGCCGTTGCCCAGCAAGCGCCGCAACTGGTCGGCGGAAATTTGTTGTTTGCTTCCCCATCCGCAGGCAAACCCGCGTCCACGGATACAGCGGTGTTGCTGAGCGTACCACTGGACCAGGCGAGAGCGGGCTTGCCCGCGAAGAGGCCAGGCAATTCCCTGCAAGGCTTGGGGCCATCCCGATTACAGACCAAGGGGTGAAATCCTCCCCCCCGGATGCAGTACAATCGCCCCTTTTATTTGGCAACGAGTCGACCCGCCAATGATCGAACCCAAGCGCGTCCTGCGCGCCCTAGCCGAACACTGGGCCCTGATCGAGCCGCTGTGCGAGCGTTTCGACCAGGGCACCCTGAGCCTGGTCGAACTGCGCCAGCAGCTTGCCCGGCAGCAGGTGGAAAGTACGCCGCAGGACATCACCCAGCTGCTGGACGTATGGATACGCCTGGATATCCTGGTGCCGGTGGCCAAGAGCCCGAACCGCTTCGAGCTCAACGCCCAGATCCACGACTTCCTCGCCTACCTGCGCCGCGAGCACCGCCTGGGCCTGTGCCTTGAGATCGAGGCCTACCTGCGCCACCTGGAGCGCCTGGCCGGGCACATCCAGGACGCCTTCGACAACCGCGACAGCGACGACCTGGCGCGCCAACTGCGCCTGCTCGACATGCGCGTGCGCGATGTCCTCAAGAAACTCGACAACGACGAGCAGGCGCTGGTCGCCGTGGCCGAACGGGCCAAGACCAGCAACCGCCAGATTCCCCTGCGCCAACGTTACGCCGAAGTCCTGGCGACTTGGGACGAATACGTCGAGCCGATGATCCAACTGGTCAATGCCGACGGCGCTTTCGAACAAGGCGTGCGCAAGGTCGAAACCGTGCTGCTGCGCCTGCTGGGCGAGCAGGCGCGCCTGGGCCATCTGGTCGACGACGACATGTTGCTGCGCACCCATGCGCGCATCCTCGAGATGCAGACCAGCGCCCAGCTCACCCTGCGCCATGCCCGTGAGCTGCTGCTGCCGCTGCGCGAAGAAGCGCGCCGGCACAACGCGGTCACCCGTGGCGCGGCCCTGGCCCTCTCGGTGATCCGACGCAAAGGCATCGATGCGGTGCCGCATGCGGCCATGCCGATGTTCACCCGCCCGCAGAGCACGTTCCTCGGCAGCGCCAGCCAGGTCGAGGCCTATGTGTATGCCTTGGCCCGCTTCGAGCCCAAGCCGGCGCGCTTCCCCAAGGCGCACAAGAGCCAGAAGGGCCCGCTGCCCCGCGCTCCGCGCACGGTCAAGGAAATGCTCGAGCGCTGCGAGGACGCCTTGCCCCTGCCGGATCTGATGGTCTGGCTGCTCGAGCAGGAGCCCGAAGGCGCCACCGACGAATTGCTGTACTGGTTCTCGCGCCTGTCGCGGGAGAAGCGCTTTAGCCGCGAACGCCTGGACCGCCGCGAGTACACCACCCGCGAGCACCTGGTCAGCCTGCGCTCCTTCGCCCTGACCTCCAGCCGCGAAACCACGCCTGAATCCAACGCGAGCCCAGCCAATGCATCTTGATCTTTCCGAACTGTCCCAGCTCGCCCCCATCTTCCGCGAGCTGTTCAAAGGTTTTCACATCAGCCGCCGCGACCCTGAGCTGTATGCCCAGTTGTCGAACTTCCAGGACCAGTACCGCACCCTGTTCAAGGCCCTGGGCTTCGAACTGGTGTGCGATACCCGCGGGTTCTACTACTTCGTCCCCGAGCAGGCCGCCGCGCAGGTCAACAAGACCGCCCAGCGATTGTCGCTGTTCACCTTCATCCTGGTCGAGCACCTGGCCGACCAGGGCCGCGATCCAATGGCCGTGCTTGACGGCGGCAGCATTGGCCGCGATGAGCTGCCTTCGCTGCTGGAAAAGTACCGCGACCTGTTCATCCAGGCCGAAGTGCAGACCGTCGACGAGCTGGAAGAAAAGATCCTGCGCCGCATGACCCAGCTGGGTTTTGCCCACGAGGAAGGCGGCATCTACCGCTTCCTGCCGCCGATGCACCGCTTCCTGGATGTGTGCCTGTCGGTCCAGCAGGACCGGGATCTGGCTGCCAGTCTGCACAGCGACCTGCCGTTGCCAACGCCGGTACTGGTCGAAGAAGAAAGCCCGGAAGAACTCAACCGCACCGACGATCCGCTCGACCTGTCGCCGTTCGACAGCGAGGAGAGCGAGGAAGAAGCCCTCGCCCGAGCCATCCGCGAAGAGCAACAGGAGATTGACGCATGAGCCAGGAACGCTACGGTATTCGCCGCTTCGCACTGCTCAACACCGCCGGCTACAGCCTGGGACTGTTCCCTCTGGAGCAGCCGCTGTCGGTCTATGGTGCCAACAACCTCGGTAAATCCGCCTCGATCAACGCCCTGCAGTTCCCGATCCTGGCGCGCATGTCCGACATGAGCTTCGGCAAGTACAGCCTGGAGCAGTCGCGCCGGTTCTACTTCGCCAGCGACACCAGCTATATCCTCTGCGAGCTGAACCTGCCCCACGGCCCCCACGTGATCGGTGTGGTCGGCCGCGGCCCAGGGGGTGGTTTCGGCCACCAGTTCTTTGCCTACCAGGGACAGCTGGACCTGGCGCACTACCAGAAGAACGACACCTGCCTGCGCCAGAAGGAGCTGTTCACCAACCTCGAGCAGCACGGCCTGAAGGCCTACGAACTCAAGCCCGACGAACTGCGCCGACTGCTGGTCGGCGGTCATACGTCGGTGCCGCTGGACCTGACCCTGATCCCGCTGCGCTCGACCAGCGAACAGAGCCTGAAGACCTTCCGCTCGCTGTTCATCAACCTGCTGCACATGCGCGAGATCACCGCAGCCAAGCTCAAGCAGCTGTTCCTCGATGCCTTCGAGCACAGCCTGCGCTCGGGCAGCGTCGATTACATCGCCGCCTGCGAGGAAGCCTTCCGCGACGTGCGCCGCATGGAGCAGGACTACAATGCCCTGGTCGCCGCAGGCCCGCTGGTCGAGGCCCTGGCCGGCGGCGTGGCCCAGCGCGACATCCTGCGCGGCAAGCTGCACCGCCTCTCGCCCCTGCTCGACAACCTGCTGGGCACCTGGCAGGAATACGCCATGGCGCGCAAGGAAGAACTGGTCATCCAGGCCGAGCACTACCGCAGCGAACAGGACCGCCTGCAGAACGACCAACGCGGCGGTACCCAGGAGCTGATGCGACTGGAGCGCGAGATCACCGGCATCCAGCGCTGGCTTGGCGAGCTGTCGGTACTCAAGCATCGCTTCGCCTTGGTCGAAGATGCCAAGGTCCTGGAGCAGCAACTGCTGGCCGCCAAGGATGCCCACGACGAATTGGCCGGCGCCCTGGCCCAGTCGCGTCAGTTCTCCGCCGAGGACCTCGACGAGCGCGTGCGCGATCTGGAAAAACGCCTAAAGCAGGTCAAGCAGCAGCTCGATCACGCCGACAACAACAGCTACGCCCGCCTGCGCGAGGAGTTTTCCCAGCAGGATGTCGACCGCCTGATGCGCCTGTTCAACGGTGCGCTGTTCAGCCTGCCGCTGGGCGATCGGGGCATCGAGCTGGACGACAGCGATGTTTGGGTCAAGACCCTCGAAGCAGTGCTCGACAGCTTCAAGGGCGAGCGCTTCGAGGCGCCTGGCCTGTCCATCGACCTTTCGCACATCGACCCGCCGGCCCTGCAGGCCCTGGCCGACCGCGCCGCCTTGCGCGACCAGAAGGAGCGCCTGGAAAAAGAACTCAAGCAGCTCAAGACCCAGCAGGCAGTCGCCGCCGACCGCAACGCGAGCAAGGCCCAGACCGAGGCCCTGTACCAACAGGTGCTCGACGCCCAGAAGGCCCTGGAAGACTTCCGCCGCAGCGAAACCCTGAGCGCCGAAGAACCCGAGAAGATGGAGCAACTGGCGCAACTGGAAGCCGCCCAGGACGAGCTCAAGCGCTCCAGCGACGCCTTCACCGAACGCGTCCAGCAATTGTCGGCCAAGCTGCAACTGGTCGGCCGGCAGATCGCCGACCTCGAAGCCAAGCAACGCACCCTCGACGACGCCCTGCGCCGCCGCCAGCTGCTGCCGGCCGACCTGCCGTTCGGCACGCCGTTCATGGAAGCGGTCGACGACTCCATGGACAACCTGCTGCCACTGCTCAACGACTACCAGGACAGCTGGCAGGCGCTGCAGCGGGTGGACAACCAGATCGAGGCGCTGTACGCCCAGGTGCGCCTCAAGGGCGTGGCCAAGTTCGACAGCGAAGACGACATGGAACGCCGCCTGCAGCTGCTGATCAATGCCTACTCGCACCGCACCGAAGAGGCCCTGACCCTGGCCAAGGCCCGTCGCGCGGCGGTCACCGACATCGCCCGGACTCTGCGCAACATTCGCAGTGACTACGACAGCCTCGAGCACCAACTGGCGCTGTTCAACCGCGAGATCAACCGGCGCCAGGTGTCCAATCTGGAGAGCTTCCGCGTGGTCCTGGCACCGAACAAGGAAGCGCTCAAGCACATCGACCAGATCATCCACAGCGCCGGCCAGTACGAAGAAGGCGAGACCCTGTCGGTGTTCGACCTGACCCAGAGCGCCGAGCAGGATCACAAGAACGAAGAGGCCAAGGAGTACCTGGCGCGGCTGGTGGCGGCTAACCACAACCAGCTGGGCCTGAAGGACCTGTTCGAGCTGGCCTTCGAGATCACCAAGATCAACAGCCAGCCGGTGATCCACGCCGACATCGATGGCGCCGCGTCCAACGGCACCACCATGACCATCAAGGCGCTGACCAATATGTACCTGCTGCTGCACTTGATGGATCGCGATCTGGCCGGGCGCATCCGCCTGCCCTACTACCTCGACGAGGCGGCGGACATCGACGAACGCAACCAGGCAGCGCTGCTGGAAACCAGCCAGCAGCTAGGCTTCGTGCCGATTCTGGCGAGCGTGAAGCCGCAGGTGTCGGCGCGGGTCGCGATTGACCTGGAAGGGGGTAGCGGACCGAACGGCATCTACATCGACGAAGCGGACTGGAAGTTCATCAGCCGTATCGATGAAGTGAAGGCGATCGTGCGTGAGGATGTGGCCGAGGAACTGGCCTGAGTCGGTGGACTGGGGCCGCTTTTGCGGCCCTTCGCAGGCTAGCGCCAGCGCCTGCATGCTTTAAGTCTGGCGTGACTCCCTTGCAGCGTAGGATGGGGCCAAAGCCCCCTCCCGACGGTCAACCAGGTATCACTGCGCCCACGGCAGGATGGGAATTGCCGTTACCGCATTTTGCGGGCTGCCTTCGATCATCCGGTCGCTGTACACCAGGTACACCAGCGTGTTGCGCTTCTTGTCCAGAAAGCGCACCACCTGCATGGTCTTGAACACCAGCGAGGTGCGCTCCTTGAATACTTCCTCGCCGTCCTTGAGCTCACCCTTGAAGTTGATCGGACCGACCTGACGGCAGGCGATCGACGCCTCTGCGCGGTCTTCGGCCAGACCCAGCCCACCTTTCACACCGCCCGTCTTGGCCCGCGACAGGTAGCAAGTCACACCCTCGACCTTCGGATCGTCGAACGCCTCGACCACAATGCGGTCGTTCGGCCCGAGGAACTTGAACACAGTGGATACCTGGCCGATTTCATCGGCTGGGGCCAGCACCGGCAGCGCCAAGGCCGCCAGGGCAATCATCTTTTTCAGCATGCCCCGCCTCCTCAGACCAGCACCAGGTTGTCGCGGTGCACCAGCTCCGGTTCGGCGCTGTAGCCCAGCAGGCTCTCGATGGCATCGGAAGGCTGGCCGATGATCTTCTGCGCCTCCAGGGCGCTGTAATTGGCCAGGCCACGGGCCACTTCACGGCCATCAGGCCCTACGCAGACCACCATTTCGCCACGACGGAAGCTGCCCTGCACGGTCTTCACGCCAACCGGCAGCAGGCTCTTGTTCGATTCGCGCAAGGCCTTCACGGCGCCGTCGTCCAGCACCAAGGTCCCGCGGGTTTGCAGATGGCCGGCCAGCCACTGCTTGCGTGCGGCGAGCATGCCGCGCTCGGGCGACAGCAGAGTTCCCAAGCGCTCGCCAGCCTTCAAGCGATCCAGGACACGCTCGATGCGGCCACCGATGATGATGGTATGGGCGCCGGAACGGGCAGCCAGGCGCGCGGCGCGCAGTTTGGTCTGCATACCGCCGCGACCGAGCGCCCCCCCGGTACCGCCAGCAACGGCATCGAGCGACGGATCATCGGCGCGAGCCTCATAGATCAACTGCGCCTGCGGGTTGTTGCGTGGGTCGGCGTCGAACATGCCGTCGCGGTCGGTGAGGATCACCAGCAGATCGGCTTCCACCAGGTTGGCCACCAAGGCGGCCAGGGTGTCGTTGTCACCGAAACGAATCTCGTCGGTGACCACGGTGTCGTTCTCGTTGATCACCGGGACCACACCCAGATCGACGAGAGTACGCAGGGTGCTGCGCGCATTGAGGTAACGCTTGCGGTCGGAAAGGTCATCATGGGTCAGAAGAATCTGCGCGGTGTGTTTGCCGTGCTCGCCGAAGCTCGACTCCCATGCCTGCACCAGGCGCATCTGGCCAATGGAAGCGGCGGCTTGCAGCTCGTTCATCGCGCTCGGTCGCGAGGTCCAGCCCAGCTGGCTCATGCCCGCTGCCACGGCCCCGGAGGAGACCAGCACCAATTCCACACCTGCTTCCCGCAGTGCGACCATCTGCTCGACCCAGACAGCCATGGCGCCGCGGTCGAGGCCTTTGCCATCCGCCGTCAGCAGGGCGCTGCCGATCTTCACGACCCAGCGCTTGGCGCCTGTCACCTTGCTTCGCATCTTCTCTTCCAACCTATGTCGAATCTGTAGATACCGTAGATACAAAAACGCCGCTCGTTTGAGCGGCGTTTAGTGTACTGCAACCGATCAGTCGCGCACGTAAATGATTTCCGGACCGTCTTCGTCGTCCTCGAAATCATCCCAGTCATCGTCGTCGCCGATGTCGTGCACGCTCTTGACGCCGGTGCGGCGCAGAGTACGCGCGTCATCCAGCGCCTGCAGCTGGGCACGGGCTTCATCTTCGATACGCTGATCGAGCTCGGCCAGCTCTTCGGCGTAGGCCGGGTCGTTGGCCAGGCGGTCGGCGCGGTCTTCCAGGTAACGCATCAGGTCATGGCTGAGCTGTTCGGTGCCCTGCTTGGCAATGGCCGAAATCACATAGACCGGACCATCCCAGTTCAAGCGCTCGACGACTTCCTTGACGCGCTCTTCGCGCTCATCGTCCATGATCATGTCGGCCTTGTTCAGCACCAGCCAACGCTCACGATCGACCAAAGCCGGGCTGAACTGCGCCAGCTCGTTGAGGATGATTTCAGCGGCATCGGCCGGGCTGCTGCCGTCCAGCGGCGCCAGGTCGACCAGGTGCAACAGCACACGGGTGCGCGCCAGGTGCTTGAGGAAGCGGATACCCAGGCCGGCGCCATCGGAAGCACCTTCGATCAGGCCCGGGATGTCGGCGATGACGAAACTCTTCCAGCGGTCGACGCTGACCACACCCAGGTTCGGCACCAGGGTGGTGAACGGGTAGTCGGCAACCTTCGGCTTGGCTGCGGAAACCGCACGGATGAAGGTGCTCTTGCCCGCATTCGGCAAGCCCAGCAGACCGACGTCGGCCAGGACCTTGAGCTCCATCTTCAGGTCGCGCTGCTCACCCGGTTTGCCTGGCGTGGTCTGACGCGGCGCGCGGTTAGTGCTGGACTTGAAACGGGTGTTGCCAAGGCCGTGCCAGCCGCCCTGGGCGACCATCAGCTTCTGCCCCGGCGCGACCAGATCACCGATCACCTCCTGGGTCGAGGCGTCGATCACGGTGGTGCCGACCGGCACGCGCAGGAACAGGTCTTCACCTTTCTTGCCGGTGCAGTCGGTGCTGCCACCGTTCTGACCACGCTGGGCTTCGTGATGACGGGTGTAGCGGTAGTCGACCAAGGTGTTGAGGTTCTCATCGGCAACCATGTACACCGAGCCGCCGTCGCCACCATCACCACCGTTGGGGCCACCGTTCTCGATGAACTTCTCGCGGCGGAAGCTCATGCAACCATTGCCGCCGTCACCGGCCTTGACCCGGATCGATACTTCGTCAACAAACTTCATAAAAACCGCCTCTCGTCTTCCGACGAGCTGAATGACTCAATTACATGAGGCTCTTGCAAAAATGAGCGCGGCGGCCCCGTACGACCGTAGAAACCCACGCCGGCAGCCCATACAAACAGCTTTGCAAGAGGCTCACCACAAACGAAAAAGCCCCGTCGCATGACGGGGCTTCTCCAGCGACAGCGCGATTAGGCCGCGACGACGCTTACGTAACGACGACCGAACTCGCCTTTCTTCTCGAACTTGATCACGCCTTCGATCTTGGCGAACAGGGTGTGATCCTTGCCCATACCAACGCCGTAGCCGGCGTGGAATTCGGTGCCGCGCTGGCGGACGATGATGTTGCCTGGCTTGATAACCTGGCCACCATACATCTTCACGCCAAGGCGTTTCGATTCTGAGTCGCGACCGTTACGAGTACTACCACCAGCCTTTTTGTGTGCCATGGTTCAATTCTCCAATAAATTCAGGGGATCGGGGCGATTAAGCCTGGATACCGGTGATTTTGATTTCGGTGAACCACTGGCGGTGGCCCATGCGCTTCATGTGGTGCTTACGACGACGGAACTTGATGATGCGAACCTTGTCGTGACGGCCTTGCGAAACGACTTCGGCCACAACCTTGGCACCTGCGACGACTGGAGCGCCGATGGTGACTTCTTCGCCGTTGGCGACCAGCAGAACGCGATCGAAGGTCACGGATTCGCCAGTAGCGACTTCCAGCTTCTCGATCTTGAGGAATTCACCTTCAGCGACTTTGTACTGCTTGCCGCCGGTAACGATTACTGCGTAAGACATTGGGTATTTCTCCGATAATCCTGCTCACCCAGCGCTTTATATGATGAGTATTGGCTGGCATGGCTGCACTGGGCTGGAACGGCCCGGTGCAATTGCGTAAGGCAGGTGCTGCCCAGGAAGTTAGGGTGCGCGATTGTACGCAACCCAATAAATGCTTGCAAGTGGCGGCCAGGGGCCACGGGCACCGCGCCTTGACACACCGGGACCCGCGACCTAGCATGCCGCGCAACCTCAATGGAGCAGCCGATGCAACCCCAAACCTTCTACCGCGCGGTAGCTGACGATTTCAGCGCCGTCGACGAGATCATCAAGAAGCAGCTGACCTCGCGCGTGCCGCTGGTATCGAAGATCGGCGACTATATCACGTCCGCTGGCGGCAAGCGCCTGCGCCCATTGCTGGTGCTGCTGTGCGGCAAGGCCCTGGGTCGTGAAGGCGACGACCTGCGCTTGCTCGCGGCGACCATCGAGTTCCTGCACACCGCCACCTTGCTGCACGATGACGTGGTCGACATGTCCGGTATGCGCCGTGGCCGCTCCACCGCCAACGCCCTGTGGGGCAACGCCCCGAGCGTGCTGGTCGGCGACTTCCTTTATTCGCGCTCGTTCGAGATGATGGTCGAGCTGGGCTCGATGCCGGTCATGCAGATCCTCTCCAAGGCCACCCGGGTGATCGCCGAGGGCGAGGTGCTGCAACTGTCGCGAGTTCGCGATGCCAGCACCACCGAAGAGGTCTACATGGATGTCATCCGCGGCAAGACCGCGATGCTGTTCGAGGCCTCCACTCACAGCGCCGCTGCACTGGCCGGCGCCAGCGACGAGCAGCGCGAAGCCCTGCGCACCTTCGGTGACCATCTGGGCGTGGCCTTCCAGCTGGTCGACGACCTGCTGGATTACAAAGGCGACTCGCAGACCCTGGGCAAGAACGTCGGCGACGACCTGGCCGAGGGCAAGCCAACCCTGCCGCTGATCTACACCATGCGCGAAGGCACCGCCGAACAGGCCGCCCTGGTACGCCAGGCGATCCAGAAGGGCGGTATCGAGGACTTGGAGCAGATCCGCATCGCCGTGGAAGCCTCCGGCGCCTTGGACTATACCGCCCAGCTCGCCCGGGACTACGTCAAGCGCGCCATCGAATGCCTGGAAGTGCTGCCAGCCAGCGAATACCGTGACGCACTGATCGAACTGAGCGAGTTTGCGGTAGCCCGAACCCACTAAGATCGCATCGCCCTCATTCGCGGGTAACTCCGCCCCACAGATTGCGCCGCGTCTGTGGGAGCGGGGTTACCCGCGAATGCGTTTGCACAGGCAAAACACACTATCCGATCAAAACCTTATACAATGTGGGCCTTAATCCCGCTTGTCTTGAGGAACCCCTGTGAGCACTTTGCCACCTTGCCCCAAATGCAACTCCGAATACACCTATGAGGATGGCACTCAGCTGATCTGCCCCGAATGCGCCCACGAATGGTCGGCCAATGGCGAAGCCGAAGCCGCCAGCGACGACGTGGTGAAAAAGGATTCGGTCGGCAATGTCCTGCAGGACGGCGACACCGTCACGGTCATCAAGGACCTCAAGGTCAAAGGATCTTCTCTGGTGGTGAAGGTCGGCACCAAGGTCAAGAATATCCGCCTGTGCGATGGCGACCACGATATCGACTGCAAGATCGACGGCATCGGCGCCATGAAGCTGAAGTCCGAGTTCGTACGCAAGGTCTGACCCCGCACCGGGGCCGCCACCCGGGCGGCCCCTCAGGTCTGCGACAAGTCCCTACCCCGCCCGGAAGAAAACTTCCAATAGGGTCTTGCTATTCTGATAATAAGAATTATTCTCATTGGAACCCATTCCAAGGAGAACAGCCATGACCTATCTGATCGATGCCTGGCTCGACCGGCCTCACCCCTACCTGCGCATTCTGCATCGCGAAACAGGCGAAGTCTGTGCCGTGCTCGAGCAAGACGCGCTCGATGAGCTGCGCGACCAGGGCGACCTGGACCTCAATGGCCTGAATTCAAGCGAGCCGGGAGTGCTCAAGGAGTTGGTGCGAAATCTGTTTCTGTATTGCTATGCACGGGCATTGCGCCCCGGGGGAACAGAGTGGAACTGATGCCACAGGCTTGGCCAACTCCCGCACGCGCTGAATGCACGGCACCTGCGGGAGCGGGCTTGCCCGCGACTGGGCCGCAATGCGGCCCCGACGGCATTACAGAACGTCGAGCAGCTCGACGTCGAACACCAGTACGCTGTGCGGCGGGATGCTGCCGACGCCCTGGGCGCCATAGGCCAGCTCGCTCGGCACGTACAGACGCCATTTGCTGCCGGCATTCATCAGTTGCAGCGCCTCGGTCCAGCCCGCGATGACACCACCGACCGGGAATTCGGCCGGCTGGCCACGATCGTAGGAGCTGTCGAACACAGTGCCGTCGATCAGGGTGCCGTGATAGTGGGTACGCACGTTGTCTTCGCGAGTCGGCTTGGCGCCTTCGCCTGCGGTCAGGACTTCGTACTGCAGGCCCGACGCCAGGGTGACGATGCCGTCACGCTTGGCATTCTCGACCAGGAACTGCTTGCCAGCGGCAGCAGCAGCTTCGGCCTTGGCAGCCGCTTCGGCTTGCATCACTTCACGGATGACCTTGAAGCTGGCCGACAGGTCGGCTTCGCTGACTCGGCTCTCGGCACCGTTGAACGCATCGGTCAGGCCAGCCAGGATGGCTTCCAGGCTCACGCCTGGCGGTGGGTTGTCACGCAGTTGGCCGCCCAGCTGACGGCCAATGCCATAGCTGACGCGCGTTTCGTCGGTGCTCAGGTTCAGTTCGGACATTTCACTCTCCGCTTGAGGGCGAAGGAAATCCGCCCTGCATGAAAAAGGGCGAGAAGCCTAGCACACAGCGGCGCAGTGATTCAGCTATCAGGGCTACCAGGCCGAACGCTGGGAGATCGGCACTTTCAAGTCCTCCTCCGGGTGCGAACCCATTCCGCACATTTCGTCCTGGACCGACCAGTGCACCAGGTTCATCGACAACATCGGCAGAGCGTTGAGCAGTTGCCGCGCATCCTCCACCGAATGCACCCGCAACCGTTCGCCACGACCATCTGCCAGTGGGTGGGCATGGCCCTGGATCCGGGCCTCGAGCAGATAATCACCGCCTTCGATGGCGATCAGATTGAGTTCCTCGACATGGCCAGCCCTGGCTTCGACATTGAGCTGATGCAGGTTCATGAGAGCACCTCACAAGTGGGAACCACGCATGACTGCTCATTTTTTGTACACCCGTTGAAAAATCACAAGCCATGAGCGCAACCGCCCGTCCGTTTGGCAACGGACGGGCGGCGGCTAGATGCTCGGCAACAGCGTCGATCAGTGCTTGGTGAGCTTGTCCAGGTAACCCATGACGAACGCCGAGACCACGAAGGTCATGTGGATGATCACATACCACATCAGATAGTCGGTGGAGATGTTCTGGGCATCCATGAATACCCGCAGCAGATGGATCGAGGAGATCGCCACGATGGAGGCCGCGACTTTCATCTTCAGCGAAGAAGAATCCATCTTGCCCAGCCAGTTGAGCTTCTCCTTGTTGTCGTCGATATCCAACTGCGAGACGAAGTTTTCGTAGCCAGAGATCATCACCATCACCAGCAGGCCTCCGACCAGCGACATGTCGATCAGCGACAGGATCACCAGAATCAGGTCGGCCTCGCTCAGCGCGAAGACATTGGGCAGGACGTGGATGACTTCCTGGAAGAACTTCAGCGCCAGGGCCAGCAGGCCCAGGGACAGGCCGAAATAGATCGGAGCGAGCAGCCAGCGCGAGGCATACATCGCATTTTCAAGGATACGTTCCATGGGGAGATAGAGACTCGTCAGATGGCGAAAAAGCGAGCGCGAGTATAGCTACCCCTCCGGGACAGCAAAAGCCTGGAGCCCAGAGCGTCGCGGGTTAACCGCCTCCACCGGTGGAGGCGGCGCCCCATGCTCCAGGCAGCCGAACGCAACGACTGCCGAGCAATCAGGTCTCGGGATGGAACTGATAATCCCCCAGGTTGCGACAGCGCTCGCCATTGATCCGCCGCAACTGCGCTTGCAGGTGCAGGCACCAGATCTGCGGGTCATCAGCGACCTGATAACCATGCAAGGTCAGGCTGTCGACAATGGCATTGAGCACCGACTCGGCGACCAGTGGACCATGGAATGGTCCTTGAGCCTTGATGGCCGAAGGTTGCTCTCCCTCCATCCCGGCAGCGAAGAGCAAGGTCCACATCCCGGTGTCGCCGGCCAGCGGACGGATACTGCATTCGATACGCGTCACCAGGCCCAGGCACTGGCGGGTGAGGCTGAGGTTGCGCATGGCGGCGTCCCCTCTGTGAAGCCTTGTTCAGCCCGAAAACTTCAGGCTGTTTCCATCCTGAACGCTGATGCCGTCCTAAGTTCCAGCATAGAAGACCTACAAAAAAAGATGGAAAACCGGCGCTGAACGGTAGCCATTTGCCTCCAGCGCCGGTTTATTGACTCAAGCGGGATTCGCTTGGGCCACGACCTCCTCCATGCGCTCTTTCTCGGCTTCCTTGATGTCTTCCTCGCTGATCATCTCGGCAATCACACGCAAGCGCTCGACCACCCGCGCATTGACGCTGCCTTCAGGGAATTGGCCCTTCTCGTCAGGTGCCCCGGCCTCCTCGCCCACCAGTAGGCTCAGGGCCTCGTCGGCCTGGCTGACGGCATAGACGTGGAACCGTCCGGCCTCGACCGCCTGAACCACCCGCTCATCGAGCATCAGCGTAGCGACGTTGGCGCGCGGAATGATCACGCCTTGCTCACCGGTCAGCCCGCGTGCCTCACAGAGACGGAAGAAGCCTTCGATCTTCTCGTTGACCCCTCCCACCGCCTGCACTTCACCGAACTGGTTGATCGAACCGGTGATGGCGAAGCACTGCTTGAGCGGGGTGCGGGACAAGGCCGAGATCAAGGTACAGACTTCGCCGAGCGATGCGCTGTCCCCGTCCACATATCCATAGGACTGCTCCAGCGCGATGCTCGCCGAGATCGCCAGCGGGAACTCCTGGGCATAGCGGCTCCCCAGATAACCGGTGAGGATCATCACGCCTTTGGAGTGAATCGGCTGGCCTAGGTTGACCTCACGTTCGATATCGACGATGCCGCTGCCGCCCGGGTAGACAGTCGCGGAGATCCGCGCCGGCATGCCGAACGCCGAATCCCCGACCTCGAGCACGGTCAGGCCGTTGCACTTGCCGATGGCGGCACCCTCGGTGTCGATCAGGATGATGCCGGCGAGCATGTCGTCGAGCACTCGCTGCGACACTCGCCCGGTGCGTGTGGCCTTGGCCTTGAGGGCGCGTTCGATGTGCCCGGCATCGGTCATGTCCTCGCTGGCCAACTGACGGATGAAGTCCGCCTCACTGACCAACTGGAACAGGTCACCGATACGCGCCGACAGGCGCGACTGGTTCTCTGCAAGACGGGCGCTGTAGGTGGCCAGCCGGGCCACGGCATCGCTGGTCAGCGGGGCCATGCCTTCCTCGTTGGTGCGGGTGCGCAGCAACTGGGCGAACTGCTCGAGGTTCTCGTCGACCATCGGCATGTCTTCGTCAAAGTCCACCAGCACCCGGAACATCTCCTGGAAGTCCGAGTCGTGGTCCTGCAGCGCGTAGTACAGCTGGCGAGAACCGATGATGACCAATTTGATGGTGAGCGGGATCATCTGCGGCGTGAGGGTCACGCTGGCGACCCGCCCCAGTTCGCCCAGCGGCGATTCCATCTTCAGCTTGCGCGATTGCAGGGCGCGCTTGAGGGCGTCCCAGACGAACGGCTCGCCGAGCATCTTCTCCGCTTCGAGGATCAGGAAGCCACCATTGGCCCGGTGCAGCGCACCCGGGCGCAGCTGGCGATAGGAGGTGTAGAGCGCGCCCTGGTCGGTGCTGTACTCGATTCGGCCGAACAGGTTGTCGTAGGTCGGGTGCGGCTCGAACACCATCGGCGCTCCGCCGCTGACGTGATGACCGACCACCAGGCTCGGGGCGTATTGCTCCTCGAGCATCTTGCGCGCCACGGCATCGGTCTTGCTGTCGTCGACCAGTTGCTCCACCACGGTACGCAGCAGGTTCAGTTGCATGGACTGCAGGTAGGCGCAGACGGCCGCATTCTCTGCGTATTTTTCAGACAGCGGCGCCAGCAGTGGCTGAAGGGCCAGGGTGATGGTTTCTTCATTGAGTTGACGCAACTGGTTGTTCGATTCGCGCTTCCACTGAGGCAGGCTGGCCAGCTCCTCGTTGAGACGCTCCTCGAGTGCGGCGATGTCCTCGTGGAACTGCTCGCGCACCTCCTCGGGCAGTTGAGCGAACTCGGCCTCGTCCAGGGCCTTGCCATCGGCCATGGGCGTGAAGGCGACGTTGCTGGCGTCGCGATACAGGGCCACGTCCTTTTCCAAAGACGCCCGCTCGATCACATCCAGGGCACGGTCGTAGCGCTGGTTGAAGGCCCGGTCGATCGCGCCTTTCTTCTGTTGGTAGGACGGATGCTCGAACACTGCCGGGAACGTGGCCAGCAGGTTGTCGATCAGGCCGTTCATGTCGGTGATGAATTCGTTGGCGCTGCCAGCCGGCAGCTCCAGTGCCCGTGGCTCGCGGGTGTCGTCGAAGTTGTTGACGTAGACCCAGTCAGACGGCGTCTGCTGGCGTTTGCCCTCAGCCTTGAGGTAACGCTTGACGAACGAGAAGCGGCCGGTGCCCGGCTCGCCCATGACATACACGTTGTAGCCTGGGCGCGGCATGGCCACGCCGAACTGCAGGGCCTCTACGGCACGCTCCTGGCCCAGGACCCCTCGAAACGGCTCCAGATCGTCGGTGGTGGAAAAGGCAAACTGCTCAGCGGAGAAACGCCGGGTCAGGGCTTCGGGCGCGAGACGCAGGCGCGAGGCGACAGAATCGGGCATGGGGTTTCCTTACTTCGGCGGGGCGGATGAAAGGCATTCTGGCGCTGCCCGCGCGCTGCTTGCAAGGCTTGGCGGGACTTTATGTCGCAGCCCAGCCAATGCGAATGCGCAAGCAATTTTTCGCAATAAATAACGCAACCTTTGGATCGTGCCTAAACTCCAACCTGCGCGGGTGGGCGTATTTGCTTTCCCGACCTGGCAACCGCGTTGCCAGAACCCTGACCATTGGTACGTCTACTGAAACCGAAAAAGAGAACAAAGCTATGAAACGGATTCTTCTGGGTACTCTGTTCGCCGCTGTTTCGATCAATGCCATGGCGGAAGCGCCGGGCGGCCCGAACTGCGGCTGGGGCAACTTGCTGTTCGAGGGCCAGCGCGGTACACCGGCCCACTTCCTGGCTTCCACCACCAACGGCACTTCCGGCAACGCGACCTTCGGCATGACCTCTGGTACCAACGGCTGCTCGACCAAGGCAGCGCTCACTTATGGCGGCAAGTCCTGGTTCGCCATGAACGGCATGATGAACGAGCTCTCCGAGGACATGGCCCAGGGCCAGGGCGAAGCCCTGACCACCTATGCCGTGGTTCTTGGTGTGGCACCTGAAGACCGCGCGCACTTCGCCGCTGTCACCCACCAGCACTTCAGTGAAATCTTCAGCAGCGCCGACGTCACTGCCGAGACCGTGCACAGCAACACGCTCGCTGTTCTCAAGAGCGATCCACGCCTGGCCAAATACGCCACCGAGGCTTGAGGCCTGCCCTTTCCCGCCCCGGTTTCGGGGCGGGTTCGGTCACTTTTACCTTCGGCATCATCCAGACGTAGTTGCCCGATATGCTCAAACGCCTCGCTTCCCTGGCGCTGGTCGCCAGTGCTCCACTTCATGCCGCACCACAGCTGGATCAGGCGCGAGTCCAACAACTGGCCTCGACCCCTTACTGGATTGCCCTGGGCCACTACGAGACGGCCAAGCTCGGTGGCTGGCGCAGCTATGTGGACGATGACGCGTTCTTCCTGGCCCCCGATGGCGCCCATCATCCCGATCAGGAGCTCGAGGCCACGGTCCAAGCGCTGTATGCCCCGGCCAGCCTGGGTGACAAACATGCCCAATGCGTCTTCCCTGCGCGCACCCGCTGGCTGCGTGAGCAACTGCAGCTCACGGACTTGCCTCAACCGAACTGCCAGGAATTCGCCACCTGGTACAAATCCATCGACCCGCACAGCGCCGTGCTGGTGTTTCCGGCGGCCTACCTGAACAGCCCTTCGTCGATGTTCGGCCATACCTTGCTGCGCATCGACCAGTCCAATACCCGCAGCGACGACACCACGCTGCTGAGCTACGCGATCAACTTCGGTGCTTATATCGAAGGCAGCGACAACAGCATTCTCTATGCCTGGAAGGGGCTGATGGGCGGTTATCCCGGCCTGTTCGCCCTGATGCCCTACCAGGAAAAACTCTCCGAGTACCGCAGCCTGGAAAATCGCGACCTGTGGGAATACCAGCTGGACCTGACACCCGAAGAGACCGGACGCATGGTCGAACATGTGTGGGAACTCAAGCAGATCCAGTTCGATTACTTCTTCTTCGATGAGAACTGCTCCTACCGCCTGCTGGAGTTGTTGCAGGTGGCCCGCCCCAGCCTGGACCTCACCTCGCAGTTCCCGCTGACCGCCATCCCCACCGACACGGTCAAGGCGGTCAAGCAGTCCGGGTTGGTCGCCAGCGTCCATTACCGCCCCTCCCGCGAGCGTGAACTGCTGGCCCGCGCCGAATCACTGGATCACGACGAAAAGCAGCAGGTGCTGGCCGTCAGTGCCGATACCGCAGAACTAAAGGCTCCCGCCTTCACCGCCCTGCCCCGCGAACGCCAGGCCCTCGTGCAGGACGCCGCCTACCGATTGGAGCGTTACCGCGCCAATGGCCAGGTCCGCGACCCGGCCCAGGCCCGGCGCAGCTTCGAACTGTTGCAGGCGATCAACCGCAACCCGCCACCGCCACTGGCAATCGAGCGGCCGGGCTTGCCCGAGGACGGTCATCAGTCACGCACCTGGCAACTGGGCGTCGGCACCCGCGACGACCGCGCCTACGCCGAATACGGCCTGCGCATGGCCTACCATGACCTCAACGACAATGCCTACGGTTTCCCGCTGGGCGCGCAGATCGAGATCCTGCAGCTCAAGCTGCGCCAGTACGAAAACAACGACTGGCAGGTGCAACGCCTGGACCTTGCGACCATCCGTTCCCTGACACCACGCAACGAACTGCTCCAGCCCTGGTCCTGGCAGGTAGCGGGAGGGCTCGAGCGGGTGCCGGGCAAGCATGATGACGAGGTCCTGGTCAGTCATGTCAACGGTGGCGCCGGTGCCACCTGGCAGCTGGCCGACGGCCTCTTGGGCTTCGCCCTGGGCACCGCGCGGATCGAGCACCACAACGACTTTGCCCAGTTCATCGCCCCGGCGGCAGGTTTCAACGGCGGGCTGTTGTGGCGCAACGGCCTGGGCAATCTGACCCTGGAAGCCAAGGGCGACTACTTCACCATTGGCGAGGTACGCCGTACGCTGAGCCTCAACCAGCAGTGGGAAATCAGCCAAAACCTCGGGTTGCGGTTAAGTGCCAGCCGCCAGTTCAGCCAGCTGGCGACGGCGCAGAACGAGGTGATGCTGGAGTTGAAGTGGTACCACTACTGAGTCGCCCCTGTCCTTGTTAGCGGGTTTACCCGCTGACACCTCAGCAAACAGGAACGCTGTGCGAGTCATTGACACGGTTTTGACGCCCCACCGACAAATCGCCGCCTAGACTTTCCCGTATCGGTCAGAGGGTATGTGGTCATGCGTTGGTGTGGGGTCGGGTTGTGGATAACGTTGTCGCTCACCGGCTGCCAGTCAGCCCACCAGCACATGATCGACCAGGGCTATCCGCCCGCCTATGCCGATGGTTTCGAGGACGGCTGTAGCAGCGGTCGCCAGGCAGCCGGGCTGATGGTCGGGGGCTTTCGCAAAAACGTGGCGCGGTACCTGCACGAGCGCCAGTACGAAACCGGTTGGGACGACGGTTTTCGCCAGTGCAATGCAATGCAGTCCAACGAAGATCTACGCCAGTATCGCGAACGCTATTGGGATGAGCGCGACCGGCAATGGCAGCAGGAAAAAGACCGCGACGCCGCGCGCGCCTATCGCCGCCAATGAGTCGCAAACGGACAACCGTTGAAACCCGCACGCTGCCACCATGGTCTCCTGCACAAGGAGGCTTTCATGAGTCGAGCATTTGTCAACGAGGATCAGGCCGCTGCCCAGGCCAGCCAACCGGTGGAGCGACGGGTCAGCGACCAGCCCAACTACGTCACCGCCAGCGGGCTCGCCCAGCTGCAGCAGCGTGTGGCCGAGCTCAACGCACTGCGCAACGAGCTCATGGCCCAGGGCGAGCGCGCCGACAAGCAGCGCCTGGCCGACAGTGAACGGGATTTACGGTATTTCTCTGCGCGGGTGCAAAGCGCCCAAGTCGTGCCTGCTGCCCATTCCACCGAAATAGTGCAGATTGGCAGCCGGGTGACCTTCGTCGACGAAAATGACCAGCAACACACCGTGCAACTGGTGGGGGAAGACCAGGCCGACGCTACGCGTGGCCTGGTCAACTGGGGCTCACCGTTGGGCCGTGCGCTGCTGGGTGCGGGGCCCGGGGATGAAGTGCTGTGGCGACGACCGGCAGGGGATCAGTCGATCGAGGTCGTCAGCATCGAAGGCGAGCCCTGAAACAGCGTACTCCCTTTTCTCGGGCGACCCGCTCCTACAAGCTGAATCCTTGTCGGAGCAGGTTTACCCGCGAAAGGGTCGGTGATGGCTTTTAAACCACACCCTGGGCCAGCATGGCATCGGCGACCTTGACGAAGCCGGCGATGTTGGCGCCCTTGACGTAGTTGATGGTGCCATCGGCCTCTTCGCCGTAGTGCACGCAAGCGTGATGGATCGACTGCATGATGTTGTGCAGCTTGCTGTCCACCTCCCCGGCAGTCCATAGCAGGCGCATGGCGTTCTGCGACATTTCCAGGCCCGAAACCGCCACGCCACCTGCGTTGGAGGCTTTGCCCGGCGCATAGAGGATGCCCGCTTCCAGGAAGATATCCACCGCCTCGAGGGTGGTCGGCATGTTGGCGCCCTCGGCCACGCAGATGCAGCCGTTTTGCAGCAGGGTGCGGGCATCTTCGGCGTTGAGTTCGTTCTGGGTGGCGCATGGCAGCGCGATGTCGCATGGCAGACTCCAAGGCGTCTGGCCTTTGCGGAACTCCAGACCGTACAGGCTGGCCATCTCGCTGATGCGGCCGCGCTTGACGTTCTTGAGCTCCATCAGCGCATCCCACTGCTCGTCGGTCAGGCCGGCTTCGCAGAACAGGGTGCCCTCGGAGTCCGACAGCGAAATGACCTTGCCGCCCAGGTCCATGACCTTGCGCGCGGCGTACTGCGCCACGTTGCCCGAACCGGAGATCGCCACACGACGGCCATCGATACGCAGATCGCGGCGTTTGAGCATTTCTTCGGCGAAGTACACACAACCGTAGCCAGTGGCTTCTGGGCGGATCAGGCTGCCACCGTAGGTCATGCCCTTGCCGGTCAGTACCGAGGTGAACTGGTTGGCCAGGCGCTTGTACTGGCCGAACAGGTAGCCGATCTCACGGGCGCCGACCCCGATGTCACCGGCCGGCACGTCCAGGTCGGCGCCGATGTGACGATACAGCTCACTCATGAAGGCCTGGCAGAAGCGCATGACTTCGGCATCGCTCTTGCCTTTCGGATCGAAGTCCGAGCCCCCCTTGCCGCCGCCCATGGGCAGCGAGGTCAGTGAATTCTTGAACACCTGCTCGAAGGCCAGGAACTTGAGCACCCCCAAGTTGACCGATGGGTGGAAACGCAGGCCGCCTTTGTAAGGGCCGATAGCGCTACTCATCTGGATGCGGTAACCGCGGTTGACTTGCACCTTGCCTTGGTCGTCGACCCACGAAACGCGGAACAGTACTGCACGCTCGGGCTCGACCATCCGTTCGAGAATACCGGCCTTGAGGTAGCGGGGGTTGGCTTCGAGAAAAGGCCACAGGCTGCGCAAAACTTCTTCCACGGCCTGGTGGAATTCAGGCTGGGCCGGGTCGCGCTGCTTCAGGCGGGCCAGGAAATCGTCGACGGATTCGATCATGGTAGACATCTCACCAAGAGGATTGGACTTATTGGTTTTTTCCGAGACTTTACCAAGAACCAATCGCACCGGAACAGGGCGGCATGTCGTTTTTTTGAAATTTTCTGGTGCAATTTCTATAACTGTATACAAACAACACGTTGCCAATCGGTGAGTTCAAGAGCGGTTTGCCATCGCGCCCAACCTCAATAAAAGGCCCTCTTCGACTGCCGCGCTCATGCGCAGCGCCGTTACGCGCCAGGCACAAAAATGGGGCCCCTGAGGGCCCCATTCTTGTGCAGCGCTTGCCGGCTTACTGGGCCAGCTTCTTGTGCCGTACCCGGTGCGGTTGGGCAGCGGCATCGCCCAGGCGCTTCTTGCGGTCGGCTTCGTACTCGGTGTAGTTGCCCTCGAAGAACACCACGTTCGAGTCGTCCTCATAGGCCAGGATATGAGTGGCCACACGGTCCAGGAACCAACGGTCGTGGGAGATCACGATCGCGGCGCCCGGGAAGTCCAGCAAGGCTTCCTCCAACGAACGCAGGGTTTCGACGTCGAGGTCGTTGGACGGTTCGTCGAGCAGCAGGACGTTGCCACCCTCCTTCAAGGTCAGGGCCAGGTGCAGACGGCCACGCTCACCGCCGGACAGGTCCTTCACGAATTTCTGCTGGTCGCCGCCTTTGAAGTTGAAACGGCCAACGTAGGTACGCGACGGGATTTCGTAGTTGCCGATACGGATCACGTCCGAGCCGTCGGAAATCTGCTGGAACACGGTCTTGCTGCCGTCCAGGTCCTCGCGGCTCTGGTCGACGCAGGCCAGTTGCACGGTCTCACCGATCTCGATGCTGCCCGAGTCCGGCTGCTCCTTGCCCATCAGCATGCGGAACAGGGTCGACTTACCGGCACCGTTACCCCCGATCACACCGACGATGGCGCCCTTGGGCATGGAGAACGACAGGTTGTCGATCAGCACGCGGTCGCCGTAGCCCTTGGTGACGTTCTTGAACTCGATGACTTTGTCGCCCAGGCGCGGACCGGCCGGGATGTAGATCTCGTTGGTCTCGCTGCGCTTCTGGAACTCTTGGGACTGCATCTCTTCGAAGCGTGCCAGACGAGCCTTGGACTTGGACTGGCGGGCCTTGGCGCCTTTGCGCACCCATTCCAGTTCTTCCTTCATGGCGCGTTCGTGGGCGCTCTGCTGCTTGGATTCCTGCTCCAGGCGCGCCGACTTGGCTTCCAGCCAGCCCGAGTAGTTGCCTTCGTACGGAATACCGGCGCCACGGTCCAGTTCGAGAATCCAGCCTGCAACGTTGTCCAGGAAGTAACGGTCGTGGGTGATCGCCACCACGGTCCCGGGGAAGTCGTGCAGGAAGTGCTCCAGCCAAGCCACCGAGTCGGCATCCAGGTGGTTGGTCGGTTCGTCCAGCAGCAGCATGTCGGGGGCCGACAGCAGCAGGCGGCACAGGGCCACACGGCGCTTCTCACCACCGGACAGGTGCTCGATCTTGGCGTCCCATGGCGGCAGACGCAGGGCGTCGGCGGCGACTTCCAGCTGGCGCTCCAGGTTGTGGCCGTCGGAGGCCTGCAGGATCGCTTCGAGCTTGGCCTGCTCGGCAGCCAGCTTGTCGAAGTCGGCATCCGGCTCGGCGTAGGCGGCGTAGACCTCGTCCAGGCGTGCCTGGGCATCCTTGATCACGCTCACCGCTTCCTCGACGACCTCGCGGACGGTCTTGCTCGCGTCCAGCTGCGGCTCCTGGGGCAGGTAGCCGACATTGATGTCCGGCATCGGACGGGCTTCGCCGTCGAACTCCTTGTCGACGCCGGCCATGATGCGCAGCAGGGTCGACTTGCCCGCGCCGTTGAGGCCGAGCACACCGATCTTCGCGCCGGGGAAGAACGACAGGGAAATGTTCTTCAGGATTTCCCGCTTCGGCGGCACGACCTTGCTCAGCCGATGCATGGTGTAGACGTATTGAGCCAAAACCAAGCCCTCTATCAGAAAGGTAAAGACAACGACCCCGGCATGGGCCAGGGGGATGTGTTTACGGGGTGTCGTTGAACAAAGTGGGCCATTCTACGCCAAGTCGTGGCGTTTCACAGATGGCGGGGCGTCGAATGGGTGCATTGAAGGGCCAGTGCTCTGGCGAGGCCGTTCCCATCCGTACACGGGCTGTGCCGGAGGGAGCGGCCTTGAAGCCGCGACCGAGGGGCGCAGCCTGCGGCCAGGCAAGCTTAGACGTGAGCTTGTTTGGCCTTGCCGCGTGGCAGACGGCAACGGTCGTTCTGCTCGGCCAGGCGCGCAGCCCAGGCGGCCTTGACGCTGAAACCACCGGTGCGTGCCGGCTTGCTCGCACCTTGCTTGGCGGCTGGCTGGGCACCCGGTTTGGCGGCAGGTCTTGCCGAAGGCACAGCCACGGCAACCGACTCGACAACCGGCTCGACGGTCGCCTTGGCCGACTTGCGCAGCTCAGCCAGCGAAGGGCTCTTGCGCACCGCCGCGTTGGCAGCATCTGGCTTTGCCAGCGAACGCTGGCAGGACTTGCAGGATACGTCGTCGGTCACGGCAGTGCTGACCAGGGTCTGACTGCTGCGCCCACAGGCGGAATCGAGGCCATTGGTGGAATAGTGAGTAACCAAAACCGTACATCTCCAGAAGCGTTGACTATGAAGCGGCGCGCATTCTCGCACAGCTTGAAGGGTCTTGCCGAACAGGATGTCGACCATCGGCAGGGGACAGAAGAGTGGCACTTTGCCATAATTCAAGGCATGCTAGTCGGCTTGATGCGCCACTCTATAATAGTGCGCCCGGCGATATGCCCAGGCACGCCCCATGCATGTTCAGCCCCTGCCATCGCCAGCCCAATCGCAGGATCAACGCTTGACCAATCTCACTCAACCGCCCTCCCTGCGCCCTGCTGAAGCTGCCTCGGCTGGCAATCCGCGTGGCTCGCTCAAAGGCGCCCTGGCCTTGTTGGCCCTGGTCCTGCTGGCGTTGCTCCTGTGGCAACTGTTCTCGCAATACCGCCATACCCAAAACGACCTGCACCGCCAGAGCTTGGCAGCGAGCGCCCAGCTAGCCGATCACTTGAGCCTGAGCATGGCCCTGAAGGCCGAACAGGCCGGGAACATTCTGCAACCTTACGTCAACGCCCCGACACCGTCGGCATTGCCTTCGGTGCTGCACGCGGTTCGTGACCGGCTTCCCAACCTGCAACAGCTGGCCTGGCTGGACGACAGCGGCAGGGTGGTGGCCGACAGTCTGGTCGGCAGCCCGGACCGTCAATCGATTGACGAGCTGCTGCAATTGAGTCAAGGCCGCCCGTACTTCTTCAGCAACACTGCAGACAATAACCAGATCTACCTGCTGCTGCGCCAGCCAGACGACCGCGGCTACTGGTTGTTGCGGCTCGCCCCTCGCTACTACCAGCAACTGTCCGAACACCTAAACGGCACGAGCCACCTCCTGTGGCTGCTGGAAAACAGCCGCAGCGGCACGGTTCTGGAGCGGCACGGAGCAGTACCGCCGCCTAGCGAGCCGCTACAAAGCGTGATGCTGGCCTTCATCGACAACAGTGCCTGGCAACTGCGCGGTCTGTTCGACGCCGAGCAGGCACGTGCCGATCTGCTCCCTCCCCTGATCGGAAAGTGCTTGCTGGTGCTGTTCTGCGCCCTGCTGCCGGTGCTGGCCCTGATCAACATGCGTCGCCGCCATCGGGCGCTGCAAGAGGACCGCCGTCGCTACCAGGAAATCTTCGAAGGCACTGGCGTGGCATTGTGCGTGCTCGATCTGTCCAGCCTGCCTGGTCAGCTCGACCGTTACCACCTGCGCAACCATGCCGCCCTCAAGCAGAGCCTGGCCCTGGATGCCAATTTGCGCCGCTCGCTGCTGCAAGAGCTGAAGATCACCGAAATCAACGAAGTCGCACGCCAGCTGCTCAACGTGCATTGCCACGAGGGGGCCTGGCAGCGCCTGATCGACGGTAGCGGCGATGGCCGTGAAAGCGTCGGCATGCAACTGATCGATGCGCTGATCGAACAACGCAGCCTGCTGGAACTGGAAGTGCGCCTGCCCACGTCCACCAGTGGCGAGTTGCACCTTTGGCTGATGGCCCGCCTGCCTCAGCAGCGCCGGGACTACCAGGCAGTGATCCTGAGCATCAGCGACATCACCCGCCGCAAACAGGTCGAGCTGTCCCTGCTCGAACGTGAGAGCTTTTGGTCGGACGTGGTGCGCACCGTTCCCGACCAGTTGTACGTGCAGGATGTGCATAGCCAACGGATCATCTTCAGCAATCGCCACCTCGGCCAGACCCTGGGCTACGACCGCGCAGAACTTGCACAGATGGGGGACCGCTTCTGGGAACTGCTGCTGCATCCGGAGGATGCCGAACACTACGAAACGCTACGCCAGCAGCAGCGTGAGACCGGTCACGGCCAGACCCTGCATTGCCAACTGCGCTTCCGCCACCGTGACGGCGGCTGGCGCTGCTACGAAATCCGCGAGCAGGTCCTGACCCGCGAGGCCAATGGCCAAGTGACACGCATCATCGGGGTGGGCAAGGACGTCACGGTGCAGATCGAAGCCAGTGAATCGCTGCGCGACAGCGAGCAGCGCTACCGCATGCTGGCAGAAAGCATCAGCGATGTGATCTTCTCCACCGACAGCCAGTTGCAACTGAACTATGTCAGCCCGTCGGTGCAGGCGGTGCTGGGCTATCAGGCCGACTGGATCTTCGAGCACGGCTGGCAATCGATCGTCGCCAACCCGGCCCAACTCACGGGCGTCTACACCCTGCTCGAGCGGGTCAGCAAGGCATTGCACGACAGCGAGCAGCTCGCCCAACTGCGCAGCCAGCTGCCCACTCAGTTGTTCCTGTTCGACTGTCTGCGCGCCGATGGCCGCAAGATTCCCATCGAGCTGCGCCTGGTGCTGGTCTGGGACGAGCACGAACACTTCGAAGGTGTGCTCGGTGTCGGGCGTGACATCAGCCAGCAGCGCCGCGCCGAAAAAGACCTGCGCATGGCCGCGACGGTATTCGAGCATTCCACCTCGGCCATCCTCATCACCGACCCTGCCGGCTACATCGTGCAAGCCAACGAAGCATTCAGCCGGGTCAGCGGCTATGCGGTCAGCGAGGTGCTCGATCAACTGCCCGGCATGCTCACGGTCGACGCCCAGCAAGAGGCGCACCTGCGCTATGTGGTCAAGCAACTGCATCAGCGCGGTAGCTGGGAAGGCGAAGTCTGGCTCAAGCGTCGCAACGGCGAGCACTACCCGGCCTGGGTCGGCATTACCGCCGTGCTCGACGACGAGGGCGACCTGGCCAGCTATGTGTGCTTCTTCACCGACATCAGCGAGCGCAAGGCCAGTGAACAGCGCATCCACCGCCTGGCCTACTACGATGCCCTGACCCACCTGCCCAACCGGACCCTGTTCCAGGATCGCCTGTTCACCGCGTTGCAACAGGCCGAGCGCCACAAGTCCTGGGTGGTGTTGATGTTCCTGGACCTGGACCGTTTCAAGCCGATCAACGACTCCCTCGGCCACGCCGCGGGCGATCGCATGCTCAAGGACATGGCCCAGCGCCTGCTGGCTTGCGTCGACGATGACGATACCGTTGCGCGCATGGGCGGCGATGAGTTCACGCTGCTACTGCAACCCAAGGCCAGCCGCGAGATGGCCCTGAACCGCGCTATTCACGTGGCCGAGAACATCCTCGGCAGCCTGGTGCGCCCGTTCGTCCTGGAAAACCGCGAGTTCTTCGTCACTGCCAGTATCGGCATCGCCCTCAGCCCGCAGGATGGCGGTGAACTGAGCCAGTTGATGAAGAACGCCGACACCGCGATGTACCACGCCAAGGAGCGCGGCAAGAACAACTTCCAGTTCTACCAGGCAGACATGAACGCCAGCGCCCTGGAGCGCCTGGAGCTGGAAAGCGATCTGCGCCATGCCCTGGAGCAGAACGAGTTCATCCTCTACTACCAGCCGCAATTCAGCGGAGACGGCAAACGCCTGACCGGAGCCGAGGCCTTGCTGCGCTGGCGTCACCCGCGCCGAGGCCTGGTTCCACCGGGCGACTTCATTCCGGTCATCGAGGAGCTGGGCCTGGTGGTGGACGTCGGCGACTGGGTGCTGCGAGAAGCCAGCCGCCAGCTCAAGGCTTGGCACAAAGCCAAGCTGCGGGTGCCGAAGGTGTCGGTGAACATCTCGGCGCGGCAGTTCTCCGATGGCCAGTTGGGTACGCGCATCGCCACCATCCTCGAGGAGACCGGACTGCCCCCGGCATGCCTGGAGCTGGAACTGACCGAAAGTATCCTGATGCGCGAGGTCAGCGAGGCCATGCAGATTCTCGACAGCCTGAAGAACCTCGGCCTGAGCATCGCGGTCGACGACTTCGGCACCGGCTATTCGTCGCTCAACTACCTGAAGCAGTTCCCCATCGACGTGCTGAAGATCGACCGCACGTTCGTCGATGGCCTGCCGGAAGGCGAGCAGGACGCCCAGATCGCCCGGGCGATCATCGCCATGGCCCACAGCTTGAACCTGGCGGTCATCGCCGAGGGGGTCGAGACTCACGAGCAGTTGGAGTTCCTGCGTGAGCACGACTGCGACGAAGTGCAGGGCTACCTGTTCGGCCGCCCCATGCCAGCTCACCAGTTCGAGGCGCAGTTCAGCCACGAGACGTTGTTCGTGTTCCAGTGAGCGAGGCGGTTCGCAGGTTTACCCACAAAAGCGTCGCTTGACCGCCCCAGGCCAGCCGAAGGCAAAACCGGACTTTCGAGTCAACCTGCACAGGTGCGCAGCCCAGTCAGGGCGCGGGTTGCAACATGAACCCCATTGGTCTGCTACGTGACACCACTTCATATGCCAGTGGCGAATCAATCGGTTAGAATGCCCACCCAATTCAGCCCGATCCTTGAGGACCGCCATGTTCAGCCGTGATTTGACCATTGCCAAGTACGACGCCGAGCTCTTCGAAGCCATGCAGCAAGAAGCTCTGCGCCAGGAAGAGCACATCGAGCTGATCGCTTCGGAAAACTACACAAGCCCCGCCGTCATGGAAGCCCAGGGCTCGGTACTGACCAACAAGTACGCCGAAGGCTATCCAGGCAAGCGCTACTACGGTGGCTGCGAGTACGTCGACGTCGTCGAGCAACTGGCCATCGACCGTGCCAAGCAGCTGTTCGGCGCCGACTACGCCAACGTCCAGCCGCACGCCGGCTCCCAGGCCAACGCAGCCGTCTACCTGGCCCTGCTGTCTGCCGGTGACACCATCCTGGGCATGAGCCTGGCCCACGGTGGCCACCTGACCCACGGCGCCGCCGTGAGCTCCTCCGGCAAGTTGTACAACGCCATCCAGTACGGCATCGACAGCAACGGCCTGATCGACTACGACGAAGTCGAGCGCCTGGCGGTCGAGCACAAGCCGAAGATGATCGTCGCGGGCTTCTCGGCCTACTCGCAGGTCCTGGACTTCGCCCGCTTCCGCGCCATCGCCGACAAGGTCGGTGCCTACCTGTTCGTCGACATGGCCCACGTTGCCGGCCTGGTCGCCGCTGGCGTCTACCCGAACCCTGTTCCGTTCGCTGACGTGGTCACCACCACCACCCACAAGACCCTGCGCGGTCCACGCGGCGGCCTGATCCTCGCTCGCAAGAACGAAGAAATCGAGAAGAAGCTCAACTCGGCTGTCTTCCCAGGCGCCCAGGGCGGCCCGCTGGAGCACGTCATCGCTGCCAAGGCGATCTGCTTCAAGGAGGCACTGCAGCCTGAGTTCAAGGCTTACCAACAGCAGGTCGTGAAGAACGCCCAGGCCATGGCCAGCGTGTTCATCGAACGTGGCTTCGACGTCGTTTCCGGCGGCACCCAGAACCACCTGTTCCTGCTGTCGCTGATCAAGCAGGACATCTCCGGTAAGGACGCCGACGCCGCCCTGGGCAAGGCCTTCATCACCGTCAACAAGAACTCGGTCCCGAACGACCCACGCTCCCCGTTCGTCACCTCGGGCCTGCGTTTCGGCACCCCAGCCGTCACCACCCGTGGCTTCAAGGAAGCTGAGTGCCGCGAGCTGGCCGGCTGGATCTGCGACATCCTCGCCGACCTGAACAACGAAGCGGTGATCGACGCCGTTCGCGAGAAGGTCAAGGCCATCTGCAAGAAGCTGCCGGTGTACGGCAACTGATCGGCAATCGCCTGATGTAAAAAAGCCCGGCCTTGTGCCGGGCTTTTTCATTGTGCGTAAGACGGGCGATGCTTTCGGCTTGCCCAGCGATCAGTTGCGGGCTCAGTTGCTAGCCTTGGCTCAACGCCTCGAACCCCGCCCGGATCTTCTCTTCCGGCAGCTCATCGGCAATGAACACTATCACGCTTTCCCGCTTCTCGCCCTCGGCCCACTCGGCGTCCCAGTCGAAGCCATACAGCTTGAGCACGCCCTGGAACACCAGACGGCGGTCCTCACCGGCGATGTTCAGCACGCCTTTGTAACGCAGCAATTGCTTGCCATGGCTTTCCAGCAGCTCGTTCATGAAGTCGCTGAGGCGGTCGATGTCCAGCGGGGTGTCGGTACGCAGCACGAGGGTCGAAATACGATCCGGGGTCGCGGGCTTGAGCACCGGGCGCAATGCGGGCTTTAGGTTGGCGCCCAGGTCGGTATTGAGGTTGAAGCCGCGCACATCCAGCAACTCGGCCAAATCGATGCGGCCATGCTCGACCACGCGGACCGCGGCACGGCCGTTGATGCGGGACAGGCGCTGCTCCAAAGCTTTCACGCCCTCAGGCTCGACCAGGTCGGTCTTGCTCAGCAGCAGGCGGTCGGCGAAACCGACCTGGGCCTGCGCGATGGCCTGGGTGAGGTGCACCTCGGCGTGCGCGGCATCGACCAGGGTAATGATGCCGTCCAGCAGGTAGCGCTCGCGCAGGTCTTCGTCGATGAAGAAGGTCTGCGCCACCGGAGCCGGGTCAGCCAGCCCCGTGCATTCGATCACCAGGCGGTCGAAAGCGATCTCGCCGGCATCCAGGCGCTCAAGCAGCAAGTACAGAGCCTTGGTCAGGTCGGTGTGGATGGTGCAGCACACGCAGCCGTTGGCCAGGGTCATGACCTGTACCGGCTCGTCACCAAGCAGCTGGCTGTCGATGCCTGCTTCACTGAACTCGTTTTCGATCACAGCGATCTTCATGCCATGTTCGGCCTTGAGCATGTGCTTGAGCAGGGTGGTCTTGCCGGCGCCGAGAAAGCCGGTCAGCACCGTCACGGGAATAGGCGTTTGCACGCGGTCGTCTCCTGAAGCTGATAAGAATTGCGCGAGGCCTCAAGCAATAAACCTGTGGGAGCGGGCTTGCCTGCGAATGCGCCAGTGAACTCACCGACGTTTTCGCGGGTAAACCCGCTCCCACAGGTTCTGCTACTCAATGAGGGGCGTGATGTTCAATGGGAGGCCGGAGCCGACCTCCCAAGGGTTGCGTCAACAGCACTTGGGGCCGGACTTGCCACCGTAACGGGCCTCCTGACGCTCACGGAAGAACGCCTCGTAGCTCATCACCGGTTTGTCCGGGTGCTTGGTCTGCATGTGCTCGACATAGTTGTCGTAGTCAGGCATGCCGACCATCAGGCGGGCTGCCTGCCCTAGGTACTTACCCAGTCGCCCCAGGTCGTTGAACATCACTGCATTCCTCTTCGGTTACGCGTCAGGCAAGGCCTGGAACGGAGTTTCCTTGTCGCTGCGCTCCTTGCGGCCCAGGGCGGCGATGCCGACCTTGATCGCGAAGATCAGCACGCTGAACACCACCACCAGGAACAACACGGTCAGGCCCGCGTTGGTGTAGGCGTTGTAGATCACGTGCTGCATCTGGCCAATGTCCTTGGCCGGCGCCAGCACCTGGCCTGCGTCCAGCGCAACGCTGTACTTGTTGGCCAGGGCCAGGAAGCCCACTGCCGGGTTCGGATCGAACAGCTTGATCAGGCCCGCGGCGGTGGTGCAGATCAGCAGCCAGGCCGCCGGCAGCAGGGTGACCCAGACGTACTGCTGGCGCTTCATCTTGATCAGCACCACGGTGCCGAGCATCAGGGCGATACCGGCCAGCATCTGGTTGGAAATGCCGAACAGCGGCCACAAGGTGTTGATACCACCGAGCGGATCGATCACCCCTTGGTACAGCAGATAGCCCCACAAGGCCACGCAGCCTGCGGTACCCACCAGGTTGGCACCCCACGAGTCGGTACGCTTGAGGGCTGGAACGAAGCTGCCCAGCAGGTCCTGCAGCATGAAGCGACCGGCACGGGTACCGGCGTCCACCGCGGTGAGGATGAACAGCGCCTCGAACAGGATCGCGAAGTGGTACCAGAACGCCATGGTGTTATCGCCCGGCAACACCTGGTGCAGGATCTGGGCGATCCCCACCGCCAGGGTCGGCGCACCACCGGCACGGGCCAGGACAGTGTGCTCGCCGATGTCACGGGCGGTGGCCTCGAGCTGCTCGGGAGTGATCAGGAAGCCCCAACTGCTGACGGTCTGGGCGACCGACGCAACGTCGGCACCGACTACCGCAGCCGGACTGTTCATGGCGAAGTACACACCCGGCTCGATCACCGAGGCGGCGACCATGGCCATGATGGCGACGAACGACTCCATCAGCATGCCGCCGTAGCCGATGTAGCGAGCGTTGACTTCGTTGTCCAGCAGCTTGGGTGTAGTCCCCGAAGAGATCAGCGCATGGAAGCCGGACACCGCGCCACAGGCAATGGTGATGAACAGGAACGGGAACAGGGTGCCCTTCCAGACAGGGCCGGTACCGTCGGTGAACTGGGTCAGGGCCGGCATCTTCAGTTCCGGCGCGATGATCAGGATACCGATGGCCAGGCCCACGATGGTGCCGATCTTGAGGAAAGTCGACAGGTAGTCACGCGGCGCCAGCACCAGCCATACCGGCAGCACGGCAGCCACGAAGCCATAACCGACCAGCATCCAGGTGATCTGCACGCCGGTGAAGGTGAACGCCGGGCCCCAGACCGGATCGGCCGCCACCTGGCCCCCCAGCCAGATCGACAGCAAGAGCAGTACCACGCCGATGATCGAGATCTCGCCGATGCGTCCCGGACGGATGTAGCGCATGTACACGCCCATGAACATCGCGATCGGGATGGTCGCCATCACCGTGAACATGCCCCATGGGCTCTCGGCCAGGGCCTTGACCACGATCAGCGCCAGCACCGCAAGGATGATGATCATGATCAGGAAGCAGCCGAACAGGGCGATGGTGCCGGGGATGCGGCCCATTTCCTCACGGACCATGTCCCCAAGGGACCGGCCGTTACGGCGAGTGGACAGGAACAGGATCATGAAGTCCTGGACCGCACCTGCCAGCACGACGCCTGCAATCAGCCAGAGCGTGCCGGGCAGGTAGCCCATCTGCGCGGCAAGCACCGGACCGACCAAGGGGCCTGCGCCGGCAATGGCCGCGAAGTGGTGACCGAAGAGAATGTGTTTGTTGGTCGGGACGTAGTCCAGGCCATCGTTGTTGAGCACCGCCGGTGTGGCCCGACGGGGATCGAGTTGCATCACCTTGGTGGCGATGAACAGGCTGTAGTAGCGATAGGCGACCAGGTAGATGGCCACTGCCGCGACCACGATCCACAAGGCGTTGATCGCCTCGCCGCGACGCAGGGCGACCACACCCAGCGCGCAGGCTCCTATGACTGCCAGCGCCAGCCACGGAATGTGGCGTAGCAGGCTATTATTGTTGTTCATGGTTTACTTCCAGCTGGTGGATTGGAAAAAGACCGCCCATCGAGTCTAGGGCGTGTCATCGCGCATTGCCACACTTGCTTTGGTCTAGAGCCTTTGCGGCCCGATTCAGGTACCGGTAGGACATACACAATCAACTATAGTCAGGAAGTACCCCCGGAGGGCCTGCCCCATGAGCGAACACGACGAACGCCGCCGTTTCCTGCGCATAGATTTCGACGCCCCCACCGAACTGCGCCAGGGCCTCAAACGCTGGCCGGTAAAGCTGCTCGATCTCTCGCTGAAGGGCCTGTTGATCGAAAGGCCAGAACCCTGGGATGCGGATCTGACCCAGGATTTCGACGCCATCATCCACCTCGACCCGAAAAATCACGTGAGCATGCAGGTCGAATTGCGCCACGAAGAACCCACCCGCCTGGGCTTCGTCTGCCTGTATATCGATATCGACTCGATGACGCATTTGCACCGTCTTGTGGAGCTGAACGTGGCCGACGGCACCGAAATGATGCGCGAGCTGCGCGAACTCATCGAATATTGATATCTCTTAGCCTGCTAACGTTCTAGCCTCAATGTGTTTCCTGTCTACCCAGACAGCTTTCTGTCGGCTGGTGGACAGGATGTACACACCCCTCTAGCACCGCCTCTGACACTTTGGAACACAACCTGCATTCACTTGTAGCGCACGTGGCGGTTACCTGCGTCCGTGCTCCGATCAAAATCTTGTATACAATTCATATGGTATTTGGTTGTAAGAATTGTCTACAGTAGCGGCACAACAATAAACAAGTGAGCCTGCTCCATGACTACGTCCCCTAGCACGTCTCCCACCAAACGTCCCGAAGACGAAAATCTCGGGCTTGGTGCCAACTTGGCTTATGGTCTGCAACACGTATTGACCATGTATGGGGGCATCGTTGCCGTACCCCTGATTCTCGGACAGGCCGCAGGCCTGGCACCTGCGGAAATCGGTATCCTGATCGCCGCATCGTTATTCGCAGGCGGTCTGGCGACCTTGCTGCAGACCCTGGGCCTGCCGTTCTTCGGCTGTCAGCTACCGCTGGTGCAAGGGGTTTCGTTCGCCGGCGTGGCAACCATGGGCGCCATTCTCAGCAGCCAGGACGGCGGCGGTCTTCCAGGTGTACTCGGTGCGGTCATGGCGGCGTCGTTCATCGGCTTCCTGATCACGCCGGTGTTCTCGCGCATCACCAAGTTCTTCCCTCCGCTGGTGACCGGCATCGTCATCACCACCATCGGCCTGACCCTGATGCCCGTCGCCGCACGCTGGGTCATGGGCGGCAACAGTGCCTCGCCGGAGTTCGGCAGCGTGGCCAACATCGGCTTGGCAGCACTGACCTTCGCCATCGTCCTGGTGCTGAGCAAGCTGGGCAGCGCGACCATCTCGCGCCTGTCGATCCTGCTGGCCATGGTCATCGGCACCCTGATTGCCTGGTCGCTGGGCATGACCGACTTCAGCAAAGTCACCGAAGGTCCGATCTTCGCCTTCCCCACCCCGTTCCACTTCGGCATGCCGACCTTCCACATCGCCGCGATCCTGTCGATGTGCATCGTGATCATGGTGACCCTGGTGGAAACCTCGGCAGACATCCTCGCCGTGGGTGAGATCATCGACACCAAGGTCGACTCCAAGCGTCTGGGCAATGGCCTGCGCGCCGACATGGCCTCGAGCATCCTGGCGCCTATCTTCGGCTCCTTCACCCAGAGCGCCTTCGCCCAGAACGTCGGCCTGGTAGCCGTGACCGGGGTCAAGAGCCGCTATGTGGTGGCTACCGGTGGCGTCATCCTGGTGATATTGGGCCTGCTGCCAATCATGGGCCGCATCATCGCTGCGGTACCGACCCCAGTCCTGGGCGGCGCCGGCATCGTATTGTTCGGCACCGTGGCAGCCAGCGGCATCCGCACCCTGTCGACAGTCAGCTACAAGAACAACGTCAACCTGATCATCGTCGCTGCCTCCCTGGGCTTCGGCATGATCCCGATCGCTGCGCCGACCTTCTACCACAACTTCCCGAGCTGGTTCGAAACCATCTTCCACTCCGGCATCAGCTCCGCGGCGATCATGGCGATCTTGCTGAACCTGCTGTTCAACCACCTCAAGACCGGCAACTCGGACCAGCAGTCGGTATTCGCCGCCGCTTACGAACGCACCATCCAGTACTCTGACATCTCCTGCCTGCGTGATGGCGACTACTTTAAAGACGGTAAGCTGTTCGACGCCGACGGCAACGAAGTGCCTGTGATGGAGCTCGATGAACATGGCAACGAGGCGCCCCGGCGCAAAGCGTTAGCCGAGCACTGATCGCCCGCCGAGGTGGTCGAGGGGAGCCGATGCGCATCGTCGGCTCCCCTTTTTCTTTGCGAACAGGCCCGATGTCGCGGTGTGCTCTTCGCGGGTAAACCCGCGATAGGGCCGCCGCGATGTCACTCGAACAATGCATCCAGCGCCTGCTCCAGGCGCGTCACGGCAATGACCTGCAAGCCCGCCGGCGCCTCCTTCGGCGCATTGCCCTTGGGCACGATGGCGCGCTTGAAGCCATGCTTGGCCGCCTCCTTGAGGCGCTCTTGGCCGCTGGGTACCGGACGCACTTCGCCAGACAGGCCGATCTCGCCGAACACCAGCAGCCCATGGGCCAGCGGGCGGTTGCGCAGGCTGGACATCACTGCCGCGAGCAACGCCAGGTCAGAAGCCGTCTCCAGCACCTTCACCCCACCCACTACGTTGAGGAACACGTCCTGGTCATGGGTGGGAATCCCGCCGTGTCGATGCAGGACCGCCAGCAACATGGCCAGGCGGTTCTGGTCCAGGCCCAGGGTGACCCGCCGTGGGTTGGCCAGGTGGCTGTCGTCCACCAGCGCCTGGACTTCCACCAGCATCGGCCGGGTGCCCTCCCAGGTCGCCATCACCACGCTGCCCGGAACTTCCTCCTGGGTGCGGTTGAGGAAGATCGCCGACGGGTTGGAGACCTCCTTGAGCCCACGGTCGGTCATGCCGAACACGCCCAGTTCGTTGACCGCGCCGAAGCGGTTCTTCACCGCCCGCAGCAGACGCAGTCGGCCATCGGATTCGCCCTCGAAATACAGCACGGTATCGACCATGTGCTCCAGCACCCTCGGGCCGGCGAGCGAGCCTTCCTTGGTGACATGGCCCACCAGGAAGATTGCCGTACCGCTTTGCTTGGCATAGCGCACCAGCAAGGCCGTGCTTTCGCGCACCTGGGCAACGCCGCCGGGGGCTGACTGCAACTGTTCGGTGAAGATGGTCTGGATCGAGTCGATGACCATGACCCGGGGTTTTTCCACCCGTGCGGTGGCGATGATCGTCTCGATACAAGTCTCGGTCATCACCTTGAGCTGCTCCTGGGGCAACCCCAGGCGACGCGAACGCATGGCTACCTGCTGCTGGGATTCCTCCCCGGTGACGTACAGGGCCGGCATGCGGGTGGCGATGTTGCACAGGGTCTGCAGAAGGATGGTCGACTTGCCGATGCCCGGATCGCCGCCGATGAGCACTACCGAGCCATCCACCAGGCCCCCGCCCAGCACTCGGTCAAGCTCGGTGCTGCTGGTGGTGAAGCGTGGGATCTCCTCGACGCTGACTTCGGCCAGGGTCTTGATCTGCGCCTGCTGCCCGGCCCAGCCGGTACGCCCGGCCGGGGCTGCGGCGCCACCGCTTTCGATCATGGTCTCGACCAGTGTGTTCCAGGCCCCGCATTCGCCGCATTGGCCAGCCCATTTGGGAAAGGTTGCGCCGCACTCAGTGCAGCCATACAAGCGCTTGGCCTTGGCCATGGGCTCAGTCTCCTGGAAAAAATCGCCATGATAGCCGAGCCGGACGTGTCTCGAATGCGCCGGGAGGCGACAAAACTATTCGCTCTAAGCGAAGTCTGTAATCGCGATGCAACGCATGAAGCGCATTGCTGGCTTACACTGCGATTACCTCTCCATTTGTTACAAGGAATAAACCATGGGCATGCTCAGTGAATTCAAGGCCTTCGCGGTCAAGGGAAATGTCGTCGACATGGCAGTCGGTATCATCATCGGAGCGGCCTTTGGCAAGATCGTATCGTCCTTCGTCGGCGACGTGGTCATGCCACCGCTGGGTCTGTTGATTGGCGGCGTGGACTTCAGCGACCTGGCCGTCACCCTCAAGGCGGCCGAAGGTGACGTGCCGGCGGTAGTGCTGGCGTATGGCAAGTTCATCCAGACGGTGATCGACTTCCTGATCGTTGCCTTCGCCATCTTCATGGGCGTCAAGGCGATCAACCGCCTCAAGCGCGAAGAAGCCGCGGCGCCGAGCGCACCGCCCGTGCCGAGCGCCGAGGAAACTCTGCTGACCGAGATCCGCGACCTGCTCAAGGCGCAGAACCGGCAGTAAGCTGCAAGCTGCAAGCTGCAAGCGAACAGGGTGGATTCCACACTCACTTGCAGCTTGAACCTTGCAGCTTGACGCTTCCAACTACCAGTAATTCTCCACGGCCACCTGCCCCGGCCGCTTGCTCAGGCTCAACTGCAGGTCCCGTGCTTTCAGAGCCTTGCGCGTGTCATCGATCATCTGCGGGTTGCCGCACAGCATGATCCGCGAATGCTCCGGCGACAGCGCCAAGCCCGCCGCCCTTTCCAGCTCACCGTTTTCGATCAGCGTGGTGATCCGCGCATTCAGCGCCCCGGGGTACGCCTCACGAGTGACCACAGGGATGAACTGCAACTTGCCCGCGAACTCGGCAAGATACTCCCGTTGCTCGAGGCCTGCGATCAGATCCAGGTAGGCCAGCTCCTTCGCTTCACGCACCGAGTACACCAGCTTGATGTGCTCGAAACGCTCCCAGGCCTCGAAGTCTTGCAGGATCGACATGAACGGCGCGATACCAGTGCCGGTCGCCAGCAACCACAGGTCGCGACCGCCAACGAAGCGGTCGAGGGTCAGGTAACCGAAGGCCTGGCGGTCGATCAACAAGGTGTCGCCCTCCCCCAGACGGCTCAACTCGCTGGTGAACTCTCCTCCTGGCACGACGATGGAGAAAAAGTCCAGATGCTCGTCATGAGGTGCGCTGACCATCGAGTACGCCCGCCACACCACACTGCCGTCGGCCTTGGTCACGCCCAGTCGGGCGAACTGCCCGGAGCGGAAGCGAAATCCAGGATCGCGAGTGACCCTCAGCGTGAACAGGCTGGGGGTAAGCGGCTGAACGTCAAGCAGTGTCTGGCGGGTGAACTTGTCGGCGCTGGCGGTCATGACGGACTCCATCGAGCAGGTGCGCCCAGTGTCGCGCAAAGCGCCAGGGATGAACACCGATGGTTTGTAGGGCCTCCATCGTACAAGCGGACGACAAAGCCCTGTAGAATCGCGCCTTTGAAGCTCGACGTGGCCTGCGTCGAGCAGATTGGTACCCGAGCCCTACGCCATGCCCCTGCTGACCAGCCCTTTCGCCGAACTCGACCTCATCCGCCAGCCCGAGCAGGCCAACGACCCCTTGCAGGCCTTCGACGCCGCCGACCAGTACCTGCTGGAGCACCTGGCCAGCCAGGCGCCTGCCGCCGATTGCCGGGTACTGGTGCTCAACGACAGCTTCGGCGCGCTGGCCGCCAGCCTGGCAGGCCGTTTGCCGGTAGTCAGCAGCGGCGATTCCCACCTGGGCCGCCTGGCGCTGGAGAAGAACCTGGTGCGCAACGGCAAGCCCTTCGACAGTGTGCCCTTCATTCCCGCCAGCGAGGCCTGGCAAGGCATGTTCGACCGGGTCCTGGTGCGGGTACCCAAGACCCTGGCCCTGCTCGAGGAGCAACTGATCCGCCTGCAAGGCCACCTGGCCCCCGGCGCGGAGGTGATCGCGGGCGCCATGATCAAGCACCTGCCGCGAGCGGCAGGTGACCTGATGGAAAAGTACATCGGCCCGGTCCAGGCATCGCTGGCCCAGAAAAAAGCCCGGCTGCTGACCGCCACCGTTGCCGAGCGCCCGCTCGCCCGCTCACCCTATCCCACCCGTTATCGCCTGGATGCGCCGGCCCTGGAGCTGATCAACCACGCCAATGTGTTCTGCCGCGAAGGGCTGGACATCGGCACGCGCGCCTTCCTTCCACACCTGCCGCACAACCTGGGGCAGGCGCGGGTCGCGGACCTTGGCTGCGGCAATGGCGTGCTTGCGATCGCCAGTGCCCTGGCCAATCCCGAGGCGCATTACACGCTGGTGGACGAGTCGTACATGGCTGTGCAGTCTGCCCGTGAGAATTGGCAGGCGGCGCTGGGTGGGCGGGACGCGGAAATCCGCGCCGCCGACGGTCTGGCGGGGCAGGAAAAACAGTCGCTGGACGTGGTGCTGTGCAACCCGCCGTTCCATCAGCAACAGGTGGTCGGGGACTTTCTAGCCTGGCGCATGTTCCAGCAGGCCCGTGAAGCGTTGGTGGTAGGAGGGGCGCTGTACATCGTCGGCAACCGCCACCTGGGCTATCACAGCAAGCTGGGGCGGTTGTTCAGAGGGGTGGAGCAAGTGGCGGCGACCCCCAAGTTCGTGATCCTCAAGGCACGCAAGTAACCTGATTGGGGCCGCCTTGCGGCCCCAGGGTTCAGTGGGTACTCAATCCAGCCGCACTCATGAACATCCGCATCAGCCAGGCCACCACACCGAGGGCGGCCACGCTGCCCGCCCAGATCAGCACCAGCCAGCCCAGGCGTTGCCACAAGGGCTTCTTCTGTTCAGCCATCATTGCCCGACCTCCTAGTGATAGCCCTGGTCATGGGTCACCTTGCCGCGGAACACGTAGTAGCTCCAGAAGGTGTAGCCCAGGATGAATGGCAGGATGAACAGCGTCCCCACCAACATGAAGCCCTGGCTTTGCGGTGGTGCCGCGGCATCCCAGATGGAAATCGACGGCGGGATGATGTTCGGCCACAAGCTGATGCCAAGGCCGCTGTAACCCAGGAAGATCAGCACCAAGGTCAGCAGGAACGGGGTGTAATGCGCATTGCGCGCCACCGCCCGCAACAGGCCGTAGAAGGTCACCAACACCAGGATCGGCACCGGCATGAACCAAATCAGGTTGGGCATGCTGAACCAGCGGTCGGCGATCTGCGGGTAAGCCAGCGGTGTCCACAGGCTGACGATGCCGATCACCGCGAGCAACACCAGCGCCAGGGGCTTGCCCAGCGTGTGCATCTGCTCTTGCAATGGTCCTTCGGTCTTCATGATCAGCCAGGTGCAGCCGAGCAAGCTATAGGCGACGATCAGCCCCAGCCCAGAGAACAGACTGAATGGGGTCAACCAGTCGAAGGCCCCGCCCGCATAGTGACGATCGACCACCTTGAAGCCTTCGATGAAAGCGCCCAGGGCCACGCCCTGGAAGAAGGTCGCCACCAGCGAGCCCCAGATGAACGCCTTGTCCCAAAGATGACGCTTGTGCGCCGTGGCCTTGAAGCGGAACTCGAACGCCACGCCCCGGAAGATCAACCCAACCAGCATCAGGATCAACGGCAGGTACAGCGCTTCGAGCACCACCGAGTAGGCCATCGGGAAGGCACCGAACAGCCCCGCCCCACCCAGCACCAGCCAGGTCTCGTTGCCGTCCCACACGGGGGCAACGGTGTTCATCATCACATCCCGGTCACGCTCTGCCTTGACGAAGGGGAAGAGCATGCCGATCCCCAGGTCGAAGCCGTCCATCACTACATACATCATCACGCCGAAGATGATGATCACGGCCCAGATCAACGGAAGGTCGATACCCATGGCTCAGTTCCCCTTGCTCAGACTGGCGGAATCGGCCGGATGGCCTTCATCGGCGGCGGACAGCGGCCGCGCCGGCGTACGTTTCTGGCCAGGCCCGCCAGGATTGTGCTCGTCACCCTCGCCAGTCTTCGGCCCTTTGCGCACCAGACGCATCATGTAGCCCAGGCCGGTGCCGAACAGCGCGAAGTAGACAACCACGAAGATCACCAGGGTCAGGCCCAACTGGCCGTAGCTGTGGTTGGAAACCCCATCGGCGGTGCGCATCAGGCCGTAGACCACCCAGGGTTGGCGGCCGATTTCAGTGGTGAACCAGCCCGCCAGCAAGGCGATCAGACCCGAAGGCCCCATCCACAACACCATGTGCAGGAAGGGACGCGAGCTGTACAGCGTGCCGCGCTTGCGCAGCCACAGGCTCCAGAAACCGACGGCGATCATCAGAAGGCCCAGGCCGACCATGATCCGGAACGACCAGAACACGATGGTCGAATTGGGGCGGTCTTCGGGCGGGAACTCCTTCATCGCCGGGACTTGCTTGTCCAGACTATGGGTGAGGATCAGGCTGCCCAGTGCCGGGATCTCGATCTTGAAGTGGGTGGTCTCGGCCTTCATGTCCGGGATGCCGAACAGGATCAACGGTGTCGGCTCGCCAGGCTTGTTCTCCCAGTGACCCTCGATGGCGGCGATCTTCACCGGCTGATGCTTGAGGGTATTCAAGCCATGGAAGTCACCGATCACCGCCTGGATCGGCGCAACGATCAGCGCCATCCACATGGCCATCGACAGCATCTTGCGTACAGCCGGATTGTCACGCCCGCGCAGCAGGTGCCAGGCAGCCGAGGCACCGACGAAGAAGGCCGTGGAGACGAACGCGGCAGTGGCCATGTGCATCAGGCGGAAGGGGAAGGACGGGTTGAAGATCACCGCCAGCCAGTCCACCGGGACCACCCGGCCATCGATGATCTCGTGGCCCTGTGGCGTCTGCATCCAGCTGTTGGACGCCAGGATCCAGAAGGTCGAGACCAGGGTCCCGAGCGCCACCATGACCGTGGAGAAAAAGTGCAGGCCACGGCCGACACGGTTCCAGCCAAACAGCATGACACCCAAGAAGCCCGCCTCGAGGAAGAAGGCAGTGAGCACTTCGTAGGTCAGCAGAGGGCCGGTGATGGAGCCGGCGAAGTCGGAGAAGCGGCTCCAGTTGGTGCCGAACTGATACGCCATGACCAGGCCTGAGACCACGCCCATGCCGAAGTTGACGGCAAAGATCTTGGACCAGAAGTGGTAAAGGTCGCGGTAGGTGTTGTTGCCGGTCCTGAGCCAAAGGCCCTCCAGAACCGCCAGGTAGCTCGCCAGGCCAATGGTGATGGCCGGGAACAGGATGTGAAAGGACACGGTAAACGCAAACTGGATTCGGGCGAGCTCCAAGGCCTCTAAACCGAACATAGTGCTTCCTCTTCAGGTAATCCGGCGTCCGGGCTCGTGGCCCTGACGCCCACTGCCCCCACGGTTATCGAGTGCGCTGTCTTGGAATTGTTCTGTTCGATCGCAGGGATTGCGGCCGATGGCCGGATCGTTGCATTTGGAACGATTGACCCAAATCAACGATTGTTGGGAAGCATAGACCCGAATACACAGGCGAGCCGTGCGGTTGATTGCCGCGTGACCGGTTGTCCCACCGTCTTGAAGGGGTGTGAAAAAGCTGTCTGCCCCGGCAAACAGCAACCATTTGTTACAAACAGGTGATACCCTGCAGCGCCTCCACGTACCGAGGCCAAGGCTCACCGATGTCCGACCCCACCCCGCTTCTGCTCCGCCAGCATCGCCCCTTTTTGGCGTTCTGGCTGGCCCGTGTGTTCACCGCCAGCGGCTTTCAGATGCTCACCGTGGCCATTGGCTGGCACCTCTACCAGTTGACCGGCAATGTGCTGGACTTGGGCTTGGTCGGCCTGGTGGAATTTGCCCCGCGGGTGCTGTTCATGCTGCATACCGGCCACGTCGCCGACCGCTATGACCGGCGCCGTGTCGCCGCCCTGTGCCAAAGCCTGCAGGCGCTGATCGCATTGGCCCTGGCCGTGGGCAGCGCCACCGACAACGTCAGCCGTGAGCTGATCTTCGTGCTGGCCTTCCTGCTCGGTGCCACCCGCTCCTTCGAAATGCCGGCCACCCAGGCCCTGCTGCCCAATGTCGTACCGCCAGGGCTGTTCCCGCGGGCCGTGGCAGCATCGGCATCGGCAACCCAGGCGGCGACCATCGTCGCTCCGGCCGTGGGTGGCTTTCTCTATGCCTTCGGCAGCATCTGGGTGTACGGACCGACCGTGGCGCTCTACGTCATCGCCTGCCTGCTGACCTTGAGCCTCGATGCCCGCCAGCAAGTGGCCCAACGTGGGCGCGCCAGCCTGGAGTCCCTGTTGGCTGGGATCCGCTTCATCCGTAGCCGCCCGGACATCTTCGGAGCGATCTCCCTGGACCTGTTCGCCGTGCTGCTCGGTGGTGCCACAGCCCTGCTGCCGGTGTTCGCCAAGGACATCCTGCTCACCGGCGCCTGGGGCCTGGGCCTGCTGCGCTCGGCGCCGGCGGTGGGGGCGCTGCTGATGTCACTGTGGCTGGCGCGCTTCCCGGTGGAGCGCAAGGTGGGTCTGACGATGTTCACCGCCGTGGGCGTGTTCGGCGTGGCCACCATCGCCTTCGGCCTGTCGACCTCGTTCTGGTTCTCCCTCGCGGTGCTGGTGGTACTGGGTGCGGCGGACATGATCAGCATGGTCATCCGTGGCGCCTTCGTGCAGTTGGAGACGCCGGACGAGATGCGCGGCCGGGTCAGCGCGGTGAACGGCCTGTTCATTGGCGCCTCGAACCAGCTCGGCGAGTTCGAGTCCGGCGTGACGGCCCACTGGTTCGGTACCGTGCCGGCGGTGGTGCTCGGTGGCGTGGGCACGCTGGTGGTGACCGGCACCTGGATGAAGCTGTTCCCGACCTTGGCCAAGCGCGACAGGCTGCACGGTGAGTGATACGGTCCATTCGTGGGTAAACCCGCTCCCTCACGGGTTACGTCGGCTTCTGTCTCGAGGCCCTGCAGGCCCTCTTTAGGAGCGGACTCCCCCGCGAACGGGCCAACGCGGCCAGCGGCCTTCCCACCGGCCATAGGCCCTCGCCCCCCATACTGGTATCATGCGCGGCTTTTTTGTGCCCCACACAAATGCAGGCATCGTCGACGGTCTGTGCTTTGCTGATTGGGGACGATTCAATCGCGGCGCCGGGGGCGCCTTGGGGAGCGGGCATGCTGGACAGGCTGTTTCAACTAAAAGCACACAACACCAACGTGCGCACCGAGATTCTCGCGGGCGTCACCACCTTCCTGGCCATGGCCTACATCCTGTTCGTCAACCCGAGCATCCTCGGCGAGACCGGCATGGACAAGGGCGCGATCTTCGTCGCCACCTGCCTTGCCGCAGCCATCGGCTCGGTGACCATGGGCCTGATCGCCAACTACCCTATCGCCCTGGCACCGGGCATGGGCCTGAACGCGTTCTTCACCTACACCGTGGTCCTGCACATGGGGCACACCTGGCAAGTGGCGCTGGGCGCGGTCTTCCTCTCGGCAGTGCTGTTCTTCCTGTTGTCGATCTTCCGCATCCGCGAATGGATCGTGAACAGCATCCCGCTGCCGCTGCGCTCGGCCATCGCTGCCGGTATCGGCCTGTTCCTGGCGCTGATCGCCCTGCACAACGCCGGCATCGTCGTGGACAACCCGGCCACCCTGGTGGGCCTGGGGGACCTCAAGCAACCTGCACCGATCCTGGCGACCCTGGGCTTCTTCCTGATCGTGGCCCTTGAGGCCATGAAGGTCCGTGGCGCGGTGCTGATCGGCATCCTGGCGGTGACCCTGGCCTCGATCCTGATGGGCGTGACGCCCTTCGGCGGCGTGGTGTCCATGCCGCCATCGCTGGCCCCGACCTTCCTGCAACTGGACATCAAGGGCGCCTTGGACGTCGGCCTGATCAGCGTGATCTTCGCCTTCCTGTTCGTCGACCTGTTCGACAACTCCGGCACATTGATCGGCGTGGCCAAACGCGCCGGCCTTATGGGCAAGGACGGCCACATGCCGAAAATGGGTCGCGCCCTGATCGCCGACAGCACCGCTGCCATGGCCGGCTCGCTGCTGGGCACCTCGACCACCACCAGCTACATCGAATCCGCGGCCGGCGTGAGCGCCGGTGGCCGCACGGGCCTGACCGCAATCGTGGTCGCCATCCTGTTCCTGCTGGCGTTGTTCTTCGCGCCGCTGGCCGGTAGCGTACCGGCCTTCGCCACCGCCCCCGCGCTGCTGTTCGTCGCGGTGCTGATGGCCTCGGGCCTGGCGGAAATAAACTGGGACGACGTCACCGAAGCAGCGCCCGTGGTGGTCACCGCCCTGGCCATGCCGCTGACCTACTCCATCGCCAACGGCATCGCCTTCGGCTTCATCGCCTGGACCGCCATCAAGCTGATCTCCGGTCGCTACCGCGACCTGAACTCGGCATTGGTGATCCTTTCCATCCTGTTCGTCATCAAGCTGGGCTGGTTCAACGCATGAGTGCTGTCTTCGACCCTTCCGCCTATTCCACGCAGCTCGAGGGCAAAGTCGCCCGGCTGCGTGAGCTATTGGCGCCGTTCGGCGCGCCGGAGCCCGCCGTCTTCGATTCGCCGCGCGAGCACTACCGCCTGCGCGCCGAGTTTCGCCTGTGGCGCGAAGAGGGCCAGCGCCACTATGCGATGTTCGCCCCAGGCGAAAAACACAAGGCGATCCTGATCGATGACTTCCCTATCGCGAGCGAACGGATCAACGCATTGATGCCACGCCTGAAGGCCGCCTGGCAGGCCAGCGAGGAACTGGGCAACCGACTGTTCCAAGTGGAGTTCCTCACCACGTTGGCCGGCGACGCCATGATCACGATGTGCTATCACCGCCCGCTCGATGACGCCTGGGAAGTCGCTGCTCGGCAATTGTCCGAGGATCTGGGCGTCAGCATCATCGGCCGCTCCAAGGGCAAGCGCTTGGTCATCGGTCGCGACTATGCCGTGGAAAAACTCAACGTGGCCGGCCGCGTGTTCAGCTATCGCCAGCCAGAAGGCGCTTTCACCCAACCCAACGGCGCGGTGAACCAGAAGATGCTGAGCTGGGCTTACGAGGCTATCGGCGAGCGTGACGATGACCTGCTGGAGCTGTATTGCGGCAACGGCAACTTCACCCTGCCGCTGGCCACCCGCGTGCGCCAGGTGCTGGCCACCGAAATCAGCAAGACCTCGGTCAATGCCGCGCTGAGCAACCTGGATGAGAACGCCGTGGAAAATGTGCGCCTGGTGCGCTTGTCGGCCGAAGAGCTGACCCAGGCACTGAACGAGGTGCGCCCGTTCCGTCGTCTTGAAGGCATCGACCTGAAAAGCTACGACTTCGGCACCGTGTTCGTCGACCCGCCGCGCGCCGGCATGGACCCGGACACCTGCGAGCTGACTCGCCGCTTCGAGCGGATCCTGTACATCTCGTGCAACCCCGAGACGCTGGCAGCCAACATCGCCCAGTTGCAGGACACTCACCGCATCGAGCGCTGCGCGCTGTTCGACCAGTTCCCTTACACCCACCACATGGAAAGCGGCGTACTGCTGGTTCGGCGTTGAGTTTCAGGGCCTGGGGCTGCACTGCAGCCCCAGAGTTCACTCAGAAGTCGAAGAACACCGTCTCCCCTTCCCCCTGAATACGGATATCGAAACGATACGCCGTCTTCCCGTCCACCTCGCAACGCCGAGCGATCAGCGTCTCGCGCCGTTGCGGCTGCTCGATCAGGTTGAGCACCGGGCACTGGGCATTGGCCTGGGCCTCATCGTCGAAATACAACCGGGTGTGCAGGTGGATGTTGATCCCCCGCGCGAACAGGCTGAGGTTGATGTGCGGCGCCATGGGCACCCCGGCGGCATTGTTCACCACGCCTGGCTTGACCGTGTGCAGGGTCCACTCACCGGCATCGAAGGTGGTGGCGGTACGGCCAAAGCTGTTGAAGGCGTTCTCGTGGTGGTACTGGTCCTGGTATTCACCGTTGGCATCGGCCTGCCAGAACTCCAGGAACGAGTCGCGCACCAAGTGCCCATTGCCGTCGTACACATGACCGATCAACAGGATGTGCTCACCTGGCGCGTCAGGCTTGGCCAGGCGATTCCAGATTTCCTGGTCGCGGGTGGGGTTGCCGGCCGCTTCCAGGGCCAGGCCAATGTGCACATAGGGGCCGGCGGTCTGAGAAGGGGTTTCCGGCAGCAGTTCGATAGGCATGACGGGGTCCTCAGCAGTTTTCGAAGTGGGTCTTGCGCTGGCCGCGCAGCACGATGTCGAAGCGATACGCCAGGCAGTCCATGGGGTTGGCGTTGCTCATGTCGAGCTTGGCGATCAGGCGCTGCACCGCGTCGGGGTTGGCGATCGACTTGACGATCGGGCACAGCGGGATCAGCGGGTCGCCTTCGAAGTACAGCTGGGTGATCAAGCGGGTGGCGATCGACGGGCCACTGACCGACACGTGGATGTGCGCCGGGCGCCAGTCGTTGGGGCCATTGCGCCACGGATAAGGCCCTGGCTTGATGGTGCGAAAACTGTAGTAGCCGTCACGGTCGGTCAGGCTGCGGCCGACACCACCGAAGTTCGGGTCCAGCGGCGCCAGGTAGCGGTCATTCTTGTGCCGGTAACGGCCACCGGCGTTGGCTTGCCACATCTCAACCAAGGTGTTGGGCACCGGCTGGCCATACTGGTCGACCACCCGGCCTGCGACGATGATGCGCTCACCGATCGGCAGACCGCCGTGGTTGAAGTTGAGCAACAGATCGTTGTCGTGAGGGCCGAAGCCCAGGTGGGAAAAGTCCGGCCCGGTGCTTTCGCTGATCGACTGCGGGATGCTGACCAGCGCCTGGCGTGGCGAGCGGGCCACGGAGGTTTTGTAGTCAGGCGTGAGGGCTTTGGGGTGCCAGTTGCGATCACGGATCACGAAGCGGCTGGTGTCCTGGGCGGGCATGCCGTGTTCCTCTCTTGGAATTGTCGGGCACCTGTGCGTGGCAGGTGGACATGCAGTTTCAGATAGGTCACGGGGCATGAACATTGAAAACAACGTGACCTTACTTAACCAAATGGTTATGCATCTACAGATTGGCTGACACCCGAAACAGCCCTGAACTAATCTTTGTGCTCATGTTTCAGGCTCCGGAGAACATTACATGGAATGGCGAAAAGGCCGACGCAGCGACAATGTGGTCGATGCCCGAGGTGAAGGCGGTGGCGGCGGCATGCGTTTTGGCGGTGGCAAAGGGCTGGGGCTGGGCGCCATCCTGCTGATCGTCGGCATCGGCTGGATCACAGGGCAAGACCCGCTGCAGATCCTCGGCCAACTCGCCGGCCAGATGGAGCAGCAGCAACAGGCGCCGTCGGGCGCGGGTGGCAAGGCGCCACCGGCCAACGACGAGCAGGCCGAGTTCGTCGCCTCGATCCTGGGCGACACCGAGGATACCTGGAAGGCCTTGTTCGCCCAGGCCGGCAAGCAGTACCGCGATCCCAAACTGGTGCTGTTCAGTGGCCAGGTGAATTCCGCCTGTGGTTTCGCCTCCTCGGCGGTCGGGCCGTTCTACTGTCCGGCAGACCAGCGGGTGTATCTGGACATGACCTTCTTCCGCGAGATGGAAACCCGTTTTGCCGCCGCCGGTGACTTCGCCCAGGCTTATGTGATCGCCCACGAGATCGGCCATCACGTGCAGACCTTGCTGGGCGTCTCGGCCAAGGTCGACGCGGCGCGGCGCAACGGCCAACGCATGGAAGGCGACAACGGCCTGCTGGTGCGCCAGGAATTGCAGGCCGACTGCCTGGCAGGCGTCTGGGCCTACCAGGCGCAAAAGCGCCTGAACTGGCTCGAACCTGGCGATGTGGAAGAAGCCCTGAATGCCGCCAACGCCATCGGCGACGACCGCCTCCAGCAGCAGGGCCAGGGCCGTGTGGTGCCAGACTCCTTCACCCATGGCACCTCGCAGCAGCGGGTGCGCTGGTTCAAGACCGGCTTCTCCAGCGGGGACGTGAACCGCTGCGATACCTTCGGCTCACGCAGCCTCTGACAGACAGGGCCGCCCTGCGGCCCCCTCTCAGGCTTCGCCCTTTCCCACGAACTTCCAGCCATCTTCACCGCTGTAGAAGCTGCCAAAGCCTTCGATAGGCTGCGACGTCGCCGCCTGCCATCTCCAAAACGCAAACGTTTTCAGTAGGTTACAAATCTGCTGAAAAAGCGTTTCAGCTTCGCTCGATCTTGCCGATAACCCCTGGCATGAATCAGCGGGCGCCGATAACAACAATGCCCAGCGATTGGAGATCAAGCGAGCGAAATCAATTTTCTGGAGAGCGTGCCATGAACGGCTGGTTTGCCAATATCAGCGTCAACCTCAAACTCGGATTGGGCTTCGGCCTGGTCCTGCTTCTGACCGGCCTTCTGGCCCTGACCGGCTGGACCAGCCTGGGCAGCCTGATCGACCGCAGCAACTGGATGAGCGACATCACCAAGCTCAACAGTGACCTGACCAACCTTCGCGTGGCGCGCCTGCAGTACATGCTGACCAACGGCGACGACACCTCGGCCGCCAACGTGCTGGACAAGCTCGATGCTTTCGGTGCCCAGCAACAGCATCTGGTCAATACCTTCAAAAGCCCAGAAAACCTCAAGCTGCTGCGCGAGCAGGGCGAGACCATCGCCAAGTACCGGGTCTCGCTGGAGAAGATGCGCAAGGCCTACAAAACCGGCCTCGCCGCGCGAGAAGCCCTGAACCAGAACGCCCGCCAGGCCAGCGAGGCGCTCGCCGCCATCGAGGCCGTCAGCCGCGACGCGTTGGCGCGCACTTCCGGCGACACAGCCACCCTGCAGCAGTTCCTGGCCATCAGCCAGGCCAAGGAACAGCTCGTCCAGCTGCGCCTGGACGTGCGCAGCTATATCGCGGACCTCACCAGCGATGCCGAACAGACCGTCACCCGTCAGGTTGAAAAAACCTTAGTGGAGATCGACAACCTCAAGCGCCACCTGCCTGGGGAGACCGCCCGAATCCAGGCGTTCGAGTCGGCCATGAGCGGCTACCGCGATGCACTGCGTCAGTTCCGCGATGCCAACGCCGAAGTCGGCGTGGCCCGTGCGGAAATGACCGTAGAAGGCGCCGATATCGTCAAACGCAGCGACCAGCTGTACCAGATCCAACTGGACCGTCGCGACAGCGAAAGCGCCCAGGCCCGCAGCCTGCAGACCATCGCCACCTTGCTGGCCCTGCTGGTCGGCGTGCTGGCAGCATTCCTCATCACCCGCCAGATCACCCGCCCCCTGCGCGAGACCTTGGACGTGGTGGAAAAAATCGCCAATGGCGATCTGACCCAGAACCTGCGTGTCACTCGCCGCGATGAACTCGGCGCGCTGCAGCAAGGCATCGCGCGCATGGGCACGACCCTGCGCGAGTTGATCACCGGTATCCGCGATGGCGTCACCCAAATCGCCAGCGCTGCCGAGGAACTGTCGGCGGTGACCGAGCAGACCAGCGCCGGCGCCAACAGCCAGAAAGTCGAGACCGACCAGGTGGCCACCGCCATGCACGAAATGGCGGCCACCGTACAGGAAGTGGCACGCAACGCCGAGCAAGCCTCCCATGCCGCGACTGGCGCCGATCAAGAAGCCCGCGCAGGTGATCGCGTGGTAGGCGAGGCGATCAACCAGATCGAACGCCTGGCCTCGGAAGTGCACCGTTCCACCGAAGCCATGAGCCTGCTGCAGCAGGAAAGCCAGAAGATCGGCAGCGTCATGGACGTGATCAAATCGGTGGCCGAGCAGACCAACCTGCTGGCGCTGAACGCCGCCATCGAAGCCGCACGCGCCGGGGAAGCCGGCCGCGGTTTTGCGGTGGTCGCCGATGAAGTCCGCGGCCTGGCCCAGCGTACCCAGCAGTCCACCGAGGAAATCGAAGGGCTGGTGGCAAGCCTGCAAAATGGCACCCAGCAGGTGGCTGATGTGATGAACGACAGCCGCAGCCTGACCGACAGCAGCGTTGAGCTGGCGCGCAAGGCTGGCGCTTCGCTTGAGAACATCACCCGTACGGTGTCGAACATTCAGTCGATGAACCAACAGATCGCCGCCGCCGCCGAGCAGCAGAGTGCCGTGGCCGAAGAAATCAGCCGCAGCATCCTGAATGTGCGTGATGTGTCGGAGCAGACCGCTACCGCGAGTGACGAGACCGCCGCCTCGAGTGTCGAGCTGGCGCGCCTGGGCGGACATCTGCAGACACTGGTCAGCCAGTTCCGCGTCTGACCTGAGATTCATAGAGCCCTCTTCGCAGGTGAGCCCACTTCCACAGAGGCAGCGGTGTCGTTAGAACAGCGCACCCTGTGGGAGCGGGTTTACCCGCGAATGCGTCAGGCCAGGCAATCTTGCATGACCTGACGCACCATCGGCTTACTTGACGATCATCCCTACCCCTCGCCCACGCGGGTCAGAGGCAGTCTCGAGCTTCTCGCCGGTCACCCGGATCGCCTGGATGTCGCCCATCTCCCAGCCTTGGTCCTCCAGCACATAACCCATTTTCTTCAGCTCATCGGCCACCTGGCCAGTCAGTGGCGCATAGCTGTCGAAATAGATGGTGTCCTTGGGCAGCAGTTGGTGATGCACGCGCTGCGCCGCCACGGCTTTTTCAAGCGGCATGTCGTAGTCGTACAGGTTGTTCATCACCTGGAAGATCGAGGTGAAGATCCGCGAACCACCGGGTGTGCCGAGCACAAGCGCCACCTTGTCGTCACGGGTCACCAGGCTGGGACTCATCGACGACAGCATGCGTTTGCCCGGCTCGATGGCATTGGCATCGCCGCCTACCACGCCGAAGGCGTTGGCTGCGCCCGGCTTGGCGCTGAAGTCGTCCATTTCGTCGTTGAGCAAGAAGCCCGCGCCCTTGACCACCACGCCGCTGCCGTAATCGAGGTTCAGGGTGTAGGTGTTGCTCACCGCATTGCCCTGCTTGTCCACGATGGAGAAGTGCGTGGTCTGGTGCGGCTCCAGGCCCGGCTTGACCTTGTCGGTGTCGGAGATGGCGTTTGGGTTGACCTGGGCGGCGCGCTTGGCGAGGTAGTCCTTGGCGATCAACTGGTCGACCGGCACCTTGGTGAAAGCCGGGTCACCCAGATAGTCGGCACGGTCGGCGAACACACGCTTCTCGATCTCCGAAAGCAGGTGGATGTACTTGGCCGAGTTGTGCGCCACACCCTTGAAGTCCGCCGCGCGGTCTTCTTTGATGCCCAGCAACTGGGCCAGGGCCACACCTCCAGAGCTAGGTGGCGGTGCGGTGTAGACAACATTGCCACGCCAGCTGATCGCCATTGGCTGACGCCACACGGCTTTGTAGTCCTTGAGGTCGGCCTTGGTGATCAGGCCTTTATCGGCCTGCATCTGCGCCACCAGCAAGTCGGCGGTCTTGCCCTGGTAGAACTCGCTGACGCCCTTGTCGGCGATTCGCTCCAAGGTCTGGGCGAGCTCAGGCTGCTTGAACAGCTCACCTACCTTCATGTTGCCGAAGTAGTCGTTGAAGTTGGTGGCGGTCTTGAACATGCCTTGGGCATCGTTGCGGTACTGGTACTGCTTCTGGGCGACCTTGAAACCGTTCTTGGCATAGCCGATGGCGGGGGTCAGCAGTTCGCTCCAGGGCAGCTTGCCGAACTTCTTGTGGGCCTCCCAAAGCCCCATCACCGTACCTGGCACACCAGCGGCTCGGGCTCCGACCAGGCTGAGGTTCTCGATGACCTCGCCTTTTTCGTCGAGGTACATGTTGCGACTGGCCGCCTTGGGCGCCACTTCGCGGTAATCGAGGAAATACGGCTTGCCATCGACGAACAGGGTCATGAAGCCGCCGCCACCGATGTTGCCGGCTTCAGGGTAGGTCACCGCCAGGGTGAAGGCCGTGGCCACGGCGGCATCCACTGCATTACCGCCCTTCTTCAGAATGTCGGCGGCCACCTGTGCGCCATATTGATCGGGCGCGGCCACCGCGCCACCCTCCAGGGTGACCGCAAAGGCGGACGAACAGCTCAGGATCGCGGCCCCGAGGGCCATGGACTGGAACATGACGATACGCATGCGCACTTCCTTGGTGTTGTTTTTGTTGATCAGTCATTAAGGCCGAAGCCGTTCGACTAAGCAAACACCCGGGGAAGATTGCGCCGCCCCTGCACAGGTCCTGTCGTGTTCAGGCAACTCAGCAGGCGTACATCGCCAGCTTCTTCTGAATGAAATCCAGGAAGCATTGGATACGCAGGGCCAACTGGGTATTGCGGTAGTACACCGCATGGATTGGCTGGCGATAACCGTTATTGAACTCGCCCAGCACCACCTGCAAGCGGCCGGTGCGGATGTCCTCATGGGTCATGAAGTGCGAGAGGCTGACAATGCCCTCTCCCGCCAAGGCCAGCTGACGCAAGGTTTCGCCGCTGGAGGCAATCAGACTGGGACGGATCTGCCAGTAATCACCTTGGGCATGGCGCAGCGGCCAGCGATTGAGCGACTCCGGCTGGCTGAAACCGAGCAGGGAATGCGCGTTCAGGTCCTCGACCTTTTCTGGCGTGCCATGGCGCGCCAGGTACTCGGGGCTCGCCAGCACTTGGATCGGGCTGCACCCCAGGGCGCGAGCATGCAGGCTGGAGTCAGCAAGGTCGCCGATGCGGATGGCAACGTCGGTGCTTTGCTCGAGCAGGTCGATGATCAGATCGTCCGTGTTGAGTTCCAGCTCGATGCCAGGGTACTGGCGACGAAACTCACCAATCCACGGCAGGATGGCATGCAGCATGAACGGCGCCGCGGCATTGATGCGCAGACGCCCGGAAGGCGTCTGGTTATGCATCGACAGGTGCTCTTCCATGTCGTCCATTTGCTCGAGGATCTGCCGCGAACGCTCCAGAAAAAAGCGCCCTTCCTCGGTCAGGTCCATGCGCCGGGTGGTGCGGTTGACCAACGTGGTGCCGAGCTTACCCTCGAGCCGTGACAACGTGCGGCTGACAGCCGACGGCGTCTGGCCGATCTGCTCGGCAGCGGCGGAAATCGAGCCGCAGTCGATCACAGCGACGAATACCTGGAGCTCTTCGGATCGGGTTTTCACGTATCAGGCCTGTATCGGAGAATGCCGTGATTGATAGCGGGTGACAGAGATTCATGCAAGGCGCCCATCGCAGTCCAGGGCTGCTTCCGACGCACGTGGAGAGCGCTGACCGAGCCTGCGAGGGGCTGCACCACAGCCTTAGCCCTTCACTGGGCCTTGCCGAACACCTTGTCCAGATGGGCTTCATAGGCTGCCACCGCCGCCGGCACATCCGGACGCTTCATCACGTCCACTGCCAGGAAAGTCGGCAGGCCGGTCATGCCCAGGAACTGGTTGGCCTTGTGGAACGGGAAATACACCGCATCCACACCTTTGCCCTCGAAGAAGTCGCTCGGGTCGTCGAAGGCTTGCTGCGGGGCATTCCAGGTGAGCGAAAGCATGTACTGCTTGCCCTGGATCAGACCGCCGCTGCCGTACTTCTGCGAGGCGTCGGAGCGGGTGCGGCCATCGTTGGCGTACAGGCTGCCGTGGCCTGCGGTGAGACTTCATCGATGTACTGCTTGACGGTCCACGGCGCGCCCATCCACCAGCCGGGCATCTGCCAGATCACGACATCAGCCCAGAGAAACTTGTCGACTTCTTCCTGAACGTCGTAGCCACCATCGATGAAGGTCTGCTTCACGTCGAAACCTGCGCGGTCCAGATGGGCCAGGGCAACCTCGTGCAGGGTCGTGTTGAGACGACCGTCGGAATGGGCGAAGCGTTTGCCGCCGTTGAGCAGAAGAATCTTTTTCATGGGAGCCTCCGATAAGGGGACCCGAGGCTGTCGGCCACCGGTCACGTCAAGTTCGATGGCGGCAGATTAGGCATCCGGGAAGCTGAGAAAAAGCGCTCGATCGGCAAAATACATTTGCGCTCGAATCACGAATTGAACACACATTATTGCTTTAAAATTCTTCCCATCTTTTAACCCACGAGGCCAGTCCATGACCGAGCAATACGCGTTCATTCTCAAAGCTAAGACCCGCCCAGAAAAAGCCGAGGCTTTCGAGCGGTTGTTCCGCGCCTATGTCGAACCGAGCCGCCAGGAGCCGGGCTGCATCGAGTACCACATGCTGCGCGACAAGCAGGATCCCAGCCTGTTCGTGTTCTATGAGGTCTGGGCCAGCAAGGCCGATCTGGATGTGCATTCGGCCCTGCCGCACATGCGCGAATTCTTCGAACAGCGCATGGATTACCTGGAGCGCGATTTCGACATCCAGCTGATCGAGATGCTCAGCCCTTGCTCGGCTAGCCGTTGAGCAACAGGTGCCCGCCCAGCAGCGCCAGGCCGATGAAGAAACAGCGCTTGAACACCTGCGCGCTGATGCGCTGACGCAACCACTGGCCGCCAAGCATCCCCAACAGGGCGGGCACCAACATCAACAGTGATGCGCCAAGCGTCTGTCCGCCGAGGGCATCCTGACCGGCCAGGCCCAAGGCCAGCGCCAGCGTGGACACCGTGAACGACAGGCCCAGGGCCTGGACCATCTCGTCACGCGACAAGCCCAGGCTTTGCAGGTAAGGCACCGCCGGCATCACGAACACGCCCGTCGCCGCCGTCACCAGGCCGGTCACCAGGCCGCACAACGGTCCCAGCCACACTTCCCATGCGGGCCGCACCTTCATCGTTGGCCCCGACAGCCCATATACGGCATACAGCAGCAACGCCCCACCCAGCGCATGAGCGGCCCAAGGTCCACTGTCGATACCCAGCCAAGCACTGCCGATCAGGGTGCCGGCCAGAATCATCAGCAACAACGGGCCCAGGCGACGCAGCAATCCACGCAAATGCCCCCCAGAGGCCAACTGCCAGAGGTTGGTGACGGTGGAAGGAAGGATCAGCAGTGCGGCAGCCTGCGACGGTGCCATAGCCAGACCGAGCAGGCCCATAGCGATGGTCGGAAGGCCCAGGCCAATCACTCCCTTGACCGCACCGGCCAGCAAAAAGGTCATCGCCACCAGCAACCACAATGCCGGGCCCATATCCTGATAAAACGCCAAGAAAGTCTTCATGGCGCCAGAATGACGTCTCGGCGCCTGGCTGAAAATCTGCCATATACTCAGCCAGACTCTTGCCAGGACAGAGGCTGATGCATTTCGACCTGACCGACCTCCAGCTGTTTCGCCACACCGCCGAGTGCGGCAACATCACCGCCGGCGCGCGTCGCAGCCACCTGTCGCTGCCCGCCGCCAGCGCCCGCATCCGCGCCATGGAAGCCTCGCTCGGCATCGCACTGCTGGAGCGCAATCGCCGTGGCATACTGCCCACACCCGCCGGCCAGGCCCTGTTGCAGCATGCCCGGCTGATCAGCCAGCAGGTCGAACGCCTGCAATACGATCTGGCCCAGTACGCCCAAGGCCAATATGGCCAGGTGCGCCTGTTGTGCAACACCGCCGCGCTGACCGAATACCTACCCGAGCTGCTGGCCGCCTATCTGTGTAGCCATCCCGGTGTCAGCGTCGATGTTCAGGAAATGCCGAGTCTGCGCATCGTGCAATCGATCACCCAGGGCATGGCCGACCTGGGCATCATCTCTACCGCCGCACCCAACGAGCACCTGCAGACTCGTCCCTTTCGCGACGATCCGCTGGTGCTGGCGATGCCCATCGCTCATCCCCTGATCGAGCAGGCCGCGCCGACTTTCATCGATAGCCTTGCCCACGGCCATGTCGGGCTGGGTGCCAACAGCGCCCTGGCCCTGCATCTGGAGGAACAAGCCCTGCGGGAAGGGCGGCGCATGCAGGTACGGGTGCGGGCAGAAGGATTCGACGGGGTGATTCGCATGGTTGCCGGCGGCGCCGGGGTAGCGGTGGTGCCGTTGGCATCGGTGCGACGCTGGGAAGGGGTATTGCCACTGCGCTGGATCGCATTGCCCGAGCCTTGGGCCAACCGTCGACTGTTACTGTGCGCCCGGGATTTCGGAGCGTTGCCAGGGTATGCCGCCGCTTTGGTGAAACAACTGGAGGACAGCTGAAACCCGCGCAGGCTGCAACCCCATCACCCCCACCGCGAAATCGAGACTCAACCTACAACCAACCCGGCACGGTCCTGGCGCGCCTGGCCCGGCATCTACGTTAAAACCCTGAGCGAACGCGATCTTTCGTTTCCACGGGATGCCTTCATGAATCGACACGACAATCGCCTGTGTTCCAGTGACGATCTGGAGCGCCTGCTGCAGACGTTCGCACAGCGATATATCCGCAAGACATTCATCTCGCGCTTCATGCATGAAGCGAAGAAAAAACCCGAACAGCTGCACGCCCGGGTTTGCCATAGCCCTGAGCAGCTGTTCCATGGCGGCCTCAGAGGCTCCCCGCAATGCTTGCCTGCCACAGGTGAATTCCTGACATTGGAGAATACGGGCTTCAAGGTCGGTACCTGGGAGCACTGCGAGGCGGACCTTCTGATTTGCTTCGGCGGCCTGGTCATTGCGCAGGGAGGTGCCTGGTTCTGGGCACGCAGCGAACCGACAAGGCAACGGCCGGGCAACGAATACCACGGCATGCCGCACCGTTGAAGGTCATCAACGTCCCCCCTTGCCGCCCACCTGGCTCATTCCTCACAATCGGGTCATGTCGCGCCATGAAAGGGAGTTCAACGTGCCGTCGATCTATCAACTCAAACCCCGTTTCCAGGCCCTGTTGCGCCCTGGCGTAAAGCGCCTGCATGCGCGCGGCGTCACCGCCAATCAAGTCACCGTGGCAGCCGCATTGGTGTCGGTACTGCTGGGCCTGTTGCTGGCCTGGCAGCACGATGTGACCGGGCTGTTCATCCTGGTGCCGGTGTGGATGCTGCTGCGCATGGCCCTCAATGCCGTCGACGGCATGCTGGCGCGGGAGTTCGGCCAGCAATCGAAGCTTGGGGCTTACCTCAACGAGCTGTGCGACGTGGTCGCCGATGCGGCGCTGTACCTACCATTCGCCCTGTTGCCGGGGGTATCACCGGCGCTGGTGGTGCTGGTGGTCGTGAGCGCGGTCATCAGCGAGTACGCCGGCGTGATGGGGCCGCTGGCGGGGGCTTCGCGGCGATACGACGGGCCCATGGGCAAGAGCGACCGGGCCTTCGCCTTTGGTGTGCTGGGCACCGGGATCGCTTTCGGGGTGCTGAGCGCAGCATGGATCGACGGCCTGCTGCTGGTCATCCTCGCACTCTCGCTCTATACCCTCTACAACCGGGTTCGCCAAGGCCTGGCCGAAACTCGCTGACCTCTTCGCCGCCGGACAAGGACCTTCGCCATGCGCCAAGCGCAATCGCTGCACTTCTGCACCCATGATGGCGTCGAGCTGCATTACCGCTATTGGCCCGCCACCCGTAACGAATACCAGCCACGCCGGGCGGTGGTGATGTTCCACCGCGGCCACGAACACGGCGGGCGCATGGCCCATTTGGCCGATGAGCTGGACATGCCCGGCTACGACTTTTTCGCCTGGGACGCCCGGGGCCATGGCCAGTCACCCGGAGCACGTGGCGACAGCCCAGGCTTTGCCACCAGCGTGCGGGACGTGCAGACCTTCATCGAGCATGTCCGCGACAGCCATGGCATCGCCGAGGCGGACATGGTGGTACTGGCCCAGAGCGTGGGGGCGGTGCTGGTGGCGACCTGGGCCCATGACTACGCGCCGAAAGTGCGCTGCCTTGTGCTGGCCTCGCCGGCCTTCAAGGTCAAGCTTTACGTGCCGTTCGCTCGCCCAGGCCTGAAGCTGCTCAAGGCATTGCGCGGCAATTTCTTCGTCAACAGCTACGTCAAGCCACGCCTGCTGACCCACGACCCGGAGCGGGTCATGTCCTACCTGGCCGACCCGCTGATCAGCCGGCCGATCTCGGTGACCATGCTGCTGGGCCTGTATGAAGCGGCCGACCGAGTGGTCGCCGATGCCCAGGCGATCCAGGTGCCGACCCAGATGCTGGTGTCCGGCGCCGACCTTGTGGTCGAACGCAAGCCCCAGGAGCGCTTCTTCGAGCGTCTGGGCAGTGCGCGCAAAGAGATGCATGTTTTGCCGGGCTTTTTCCATGACACCCTCGGCGAGCGCGACCGGGCCCATGCCCTGGCAAGGATCCAGCGCTTCGTTGCGCACTGCTTCGACAGGCCTTTACCGGTGCCCTCGTTGCTCGATGCCGACAAGAGCGGCGCCAGCTGCGCTGAAGCCGAAAGCCTGGCCGCGCCGCTACCTCGCAACTCGCCCCGCGACCTTTACTGGCGGGCCACCCGTGCCGGACTGCGCTTGGGCAAGGGCTTCTCGGAAGGGGTGAAGCTGGGCTTCGACACCGGCTTCGATTCGGGCAGTACCCTGGACTACGTGTATCGCAACCAGCCCAGCGGCAAAGGCAAGCTGGGCGAACTGATCGACCGGAACTACCTCAACGCCATCGGCTGGCGCGGCATCCGCCAGCGCAAGCTGCATGTGGAGGAACTGCTGCGCGAAGCCATCCGCCGCCTGCGCGAGCAGCAGCGCCCGGTACACATCGTCGACATCGCGGCAGGCCACGGTCGTTACATCCTCGAAGCGCTGCAGGAGCAGATGCCCGACTCGATCCTGCTGCGCGACTACAGCGAGCTGAACGTCCAGCAAGGCAGCGCCTTGATCGCCGAGAAGGGCCTGACCGAGGTGGCCCGCTTCGTCCAAGGCGATGCCTTCGACCGCCAGAGCCTGGCCAGTCTCGATCCGCACCCGACCCTGGCAGTGGTGTCTGGTCTGTATGAGCTGTTCGCCAGCAATGACCTGGTGGGCAGTTCCCTGGCGGGCCTGGCCGATGCTGTTCAGCCGGGCGGCTATCTTGTGTACACCGGCCAGCCCTGGCACCCGCAACTGGAGATGATCGCCCGTGCCCTCACCAGCCACCGCGATGGCCAGGCCTGGGTAATGCGTCGGCGCAGCCAGGCGGAGATGGACCAGTTGGTGGAGGCGGCAGGCTTTCGCAAGGTCGCTCAGCGCATCGATGAGTGGGGCATTTTCAGTGTCAGCCTGGCGCAACGGGTGGATTGATGACGCGCGAACCCGGCTTGATCCGCCGAGGCGTGCTCTGGCTGTTGCTGCTGGGGCCGTTCTTCTTTCTCAGCTATGGGCTGGTCAACAACCACACCGCTACCCGCGACGACGTCGGCAGCCTGGTGTTCGGCTGGGAAGGGCAAACGCCACTATGGCCGTGGACGATCGTGCCCTACTGGTCGATCGACCTGCTGTACGGGTTGTCCTTCCTGTTGCCGACCACCCGCCGGGAGATGGACCGCCACGCCCTGGCCCTGCTGACCGCGCAAGTGATCAGCGTCGGCTGCTTCTTGCTGTGGCCACTGCGCTTTACCTTCGAACGCCCAGCGCTGGACGGCCTGTTCGGTTGGCTGTTCGATGTGCTGATGGGGTTCGACAAGCCCTTCAACCAGGCCCCGTCACTGCACATCGCGCTGTTGGTGATCATCTGGACAATGTTTGCCCGTCATGTTCATCGCCAGCCTTGGCGCGGGCTGATGCATGGCTGGATGGCTTTGATCGGGGTATCGGTGCTGACCACCTGGCAGCATCATTTCATCGATCTGCCCACCGGGGCACTGGCGGGACTGGTATGCGTCTGGCTGTGGCCGAGGGAGGGCGAGCTGCCGCTGCGGGCAGCACGCCTGGCCCGTGATCCTCGACGCTGGCGGCTTGCCCTGTATTACGGGGGCGGCGCGCTGTTGTGCGCGGTGCTGGCGCTGCAGTTGGCGGGCGCCTGGCTATGGCTGCTGTGGCCGGCGGTTTCGCTGCTGATGGTGGCGCTGAACTATGCCGTGTTCGGTGCCGGTGGATTCCAGAAAGGCGCGGATGGACGGCTATCCAATGCCGCCACTGGGTTGCTGGCGCCCTATTTGTTAGGGGCCTGGATCAACTCGCGGCTCTGGACCCGCAAACGGCCACAGGCCGATGAGGTGTGCGATGGGGTATTTCTGGGGCGCATTCCCGGAGCCGGCGAGGCCTCCTCATTCAATGCCGCGCTGGACCTGACGGCTGAACTGCCGTGCTATGCCTGTGCCGGCGCTTTCGCGGGTAAACCCGCAAATGGGCCAGGCCAGACAATGCAGATGCCCGCACATTACACCTGCCTGCCCACCCTGGACCTGATCGTCCCGGATGCCAGCTTGCTCAGACAGGCCGCCGAGGCCATCGAATGCCTGCGTCAGCAGGGCCCGGTCCTGGTCTGCTGCGCCCTGGGCTACTCCCGCAGCGCCAGCGCGGTGGCCGCCTGGCTGGTGCACAGTGGCCGTTGCGCCAACGTTACCCAGGCCGAAGCGCTGATCCGCAAAGCCCGACCCTCTGTCGTGTTACATCCAGGCCATCGCATGGCACTCGAACAGCTGGAGGCCCAGCCATGAACCTGCATCTGGTGGCCAGCCTGCTGGGCCGTGGTCGACAGCTCGAATGCTTGTCCGATGGCATCACCCTGTTGGCCCTGGCCTACGGCCTGGCACCCCTGGTGACACACCTGCCCCCGCTGGCCAGTGCGGTGTGCGCGGTGTTGCTGGGGCTGGGGCTGCTGCACAAGTACTGGGCAATCCGCGTAGCCTTGGACGCCGCGCTGTTCGCCCGGCTCGCCAGCAGCGCAGACCTCACCGCCGACACCCAAGCCTTGGATCGCGCCCTGTTTGACTTGAACCTCAAGCCCCACGCCCACGACGCACGCGACTGGCCCTCGCGCAGCCAGGGCGCGCTGGGCCTGCTGCGACGCCAGGCGCTGTGCTTCGCCGCGCAAGTCGTGCTAGCCCTGACTACCCTGCTGATACTCTCTTTCACCGGATAACCACCGCGCCATGTTCGCCGCCTTGACCGCCTTTGCCATCACCTCTGCCGCACGCCTGATCACCGGTGCCCGGGCTCTCTGGCTCGGCTGCACGCCGCACCCCAGGCAACGCCTGTATTTTGCCAACCACAGCAGCCATGGCGACTTCGTGCTGCTCTGGGCCTCGCTGCCCGAACCACTGCGCCGCCGTACACGCCCGGTCGCCGGGGCCGACTATTGGGCCAAGCCGGGCATCCGGGAGTTTCTGATCCGTAACGTGTTCGACGCCGTACTGATCGACCGCCAGCGTGGCGAGTCCAACGACAACCCACTGCAACCGGTGCTCGATGCCTTGGGCCAAGGCGATTCGCTGATCTTCTTCCCTGAAGGCACCCGCAATCTCAGCGATGAGCCACTGCTGCCGTTCAAGAGCGGCCTGTTCCACCTGGCCTCGGCCAACCCTGATATCGAGCTGGTGCCAGTGTGGATCGCCAACCTCAACCGCGTCATGCCCAAGGGCCGCGCCCTGCCCTTGCCGCTGCTGTGCACCTTGAGCTTCGGCGAACCCCTGCACCTGCTGCCTGACGAGAGCAAGCAGGCCTTTCTCGAGCGGGCCCGCCAGGCCCTGCTGAACCTGGCCCCGAAGGATGCCTGAGATGGACGACAACACCCTTTCCCTGTTCGCCGGCATCGGCGCCCTGCTCCTGCTCGCCAGCGTGATCGGCCGTCTACTCAAATGGCGCGCCGGCCCCGCGCCGCACGCAGTGATCGACAACCTCAACGCCCGCATCAACGCCTGGTGGGTGATGGTGCTGGTGATCGGCATCGCTTTCGTGTTCGGCAAGTACGGCGTGATCGCCCTGTTCTACTTCGTCTCGTTCTATGCCCTGCGCGAGTTCATGACCCTCACGCCCACCCGGCGCAGCGATTACCCGGCGTTGGTGGCGGCGTTCTACGTGGCGCTGCCGGTGCAGTACCTGTTGATCGCCATGGACTGGTACGGTTTGTTCAGCATCTTCATCCCGGTGTACCTGTTTCTGTTCCTGCCGATCCTGGCGAGCTTCGGTGGCGACACCACGCGCTTTCTCGAGCGCGCTTCCAAGGTGCAGTGGGGGCTGATGATCGCGGTGTACTGCCTGTCCTCGGTGCCGGCATTGATGACCTTGGACATTCCCGGTTATGAAGGCCGCAACCTGTTGCTGATCGCTTGGCTGATCCTTGTGGTGCAGATCAGCGATGTGTTGCAGTACGTCTGCGGCAAGCTGTTCGGCAAACGCAAGGTGGCGCCTAACCTGTCGCCCTCCAAGACCGTCGAAGGGCTGGCCGGCGGCGTAGCTTTGGCCACCCTGGTGGGCGCCTTGCTGTGCTGGATCACCCCGTTCAACTTCTGGCAGGCAGCGCTGATGGCGCTGACCGTCAATGCCATGGGTTTCTTTGGCGGGCTGGTGATGTCGGCGATCAAGCGCGACCGCGGGGTGAAGGACTGGGGACACATGATCGAAGGCCACGGCGGCATGCTGGACCGCATGGACTCGGTGTGCTTCGCGGCGCCGGTGTTCTTCCACTTCGTACGGTACTGGTGGGCCTAGAAAAATACCCCCAGGGGGTATTCAGAACTGCGGCCTGGGCTTGCCGAATCGCCAAGCCTGCGATGGGCCGCAACGCAGCCCACACTGGTTACTTGAGGTAAGAGCGCAGCAGCGAGGCCACCTTGTCGGCCTCCTCCTGGCGCTGCTCGGCACTCAGGTCATCGGCCACCAGATGCTCGCGGATGTGCCCTTCCATCACCTCGGCCATCAACCCATTCACCGCACCTCGTACGGCGGCGATCTGCTGCAGGATCGCCAAGCAGTCCTTGTCCTGCTCCAACGCGCTTTCCAGGGCTGCGGCTTGGCCCTTGATCTTGCGCACACGGGTCAGCAGTTGCTTCTTGCTCTTGATGGTATGTGCCATAGGGTTCTGCATCACTCTAGGTATACAGGGGTATAGTATATTTCGCCTATCTACCGGAGCATGATAAACCATGGTTGCGCAAACCTCAGACAAGTGGCTGCACAGCCATCAGTTCCATACCGGCAACCTCGGCGCCGAGCGCAAGACACGCCTGGCCGTGTGGCTCACGGCGGTGATGATGGTGGCGGAGATCGCCGGCGGCTGGTACTTCAACTCCATGGCGCTGCTGGCCGACGGCTGGCACATGAGCTCCCATGCCCTGGCCCTGGGGCTCTCACTGCTGGCGTACGCTGCCGCACGGCGCTACGCCCGCGACCGTCGCTTCGCCTTCGGCACGTGGAAGATCGAGATCCTCGGCGGCTACTCCAGCGCTTTGCTTCTGCTGGGCGTAGCCGGGCTCATGGCCTTCCAGTCGGTCGAGCGGCTGCTGACACCTGGGCCGATTCACTATGACCAAGCCATCACCCTTGCGGCACTCGGGCTTGCCGTGAACCTCGCCTGTGCCTGGCTGCTGCGCGACGATCACCATCACGATCACCACCATGGCCATCACCACCACCACCACCACCACCACCACCACCATGACCTGAACCTGCGATCGGCCTACCTGCACGTGATGGCCGACGCCGCGACCTCGGTGCTGGCGATCATTGCCCTGCTGTCCGGCAAGTTCTGGGGCGCCGGCTGGCTCGACCCGGTGATGGGCCTGGTGGGAGCGGTGCTGGTGGCGGTGTGGGCCAAAGGCCTGCTGCGTGACACCGGCCGGGTATTGCTGGACGCCGAGATGGACGCGCCCGTGGTCCAGGAGATCCGCGACGCCGTGGCGCAACTGTCGGTACCGGCCACCCTCACCGACTTGCACGTGTGGCGTGTCGGCAAGGACCAGTACGCCTGCATTCTCAGCCTGGCGGCGACGGGCTGTCTTAGCGCCGACACCGTACGCCAGGCACTGGCGGTCCATGAAGAACTGGCGCACATCACGGTCGAAGTCAACGCAATGGCCAACGCCTGAGGGTGATTGCTATGGTGTGCCCTCAGGAGGCGCACCATGACCGACCCACAACTGCTCGCTGCCCAGCAACTGCTTGCCCAGCACCTTGGCGACGCCTTGCAGGCCATCCACCTGTACGGCTCGGCCGTGGCCGGTGGATTGAGGCCGCACAGCGATCTCGACCTGCTGGTGACTGTGTCCCGACCGCTGTCCGACGCCACACGCCAGGGGTTGATGCGCGCGCTGCTGGATGTTTCCGCACCACCGGGAGCAGACCCCAACCTGCGCGCCCTGGAGGTGACGCTGTTGGTACGCGACGACATCCATCCCTGGCGCTATCCGGCCCGCCGCGAGCTGCAATTCGGTGAGTGGCTGCGAGCATCGCTGCTGGCAGGCGAGGTCGAACCTGCCCAGCTCGACCCGGACCTGGCCATTCTGCTGACCAAGGCCCGCCAGCACAGCCTTTGCCTGGTGGGCGAAGCGGCTGCGAGCTGGTTCGACCCGGTGCCGCCCGCCGACCTGAAACAAGCCTTTGCCGACACCCTGGCCCAATGGAACACGCCCGAGGACTGGACCGGCGACGAGCACACCGTGGTGCTCGCCCTGGCGCGCATCTGGTACAGCCTGGCGACGGGGTCGATCGCAGCCAAGGATGTAGCCGCCCAGTGGTTGCTGGAGCGTTTGCCAGACGCGCACCAACCGGTGCTGGCCAACGCGCGCGCCGCCTACCTGGGTACCGCGCCGGACCTGCTCGCCCAATGGCCGGAACAGGTCAACGCCTTCGTTCTTCATTGCAAGTCGCATATGCCCACATAGCGCATCCAGACACCTGGACGTCGAGCCCAGGCAACTCCAGCGCCTGCGCAGGCCCTATGGTGACGTGTCATTCAGCCACTTACCTGGGAACCTGCCATGTCCGACTTCATTACCGTCCTGCGCGAAACCTGCCCGACCCCGGCCCTGAACGCCACCCCGTGGAAGCGCATCGGCGGCAACCCGCAGACCGTCAACCTGAACGCCTATCTCTCTGCCGATGGCAGCAAGATCATGGGCACCTGGATCTGCACTCCCGGCAAGTTCGAGATCAACTACGAGAAGTGGGAGTTCTGCCACTTCCTCGAAGGCTACGTGATCATCACGCCGGAAGGTGAAGAGCCCAAGCACCTGAAGGCAGGCGACGTGTTCATCATCGAGCCAGGTCTCAAAGGCACCTGGGAAGTGGTCGAGACCGTGCGCAAGTACTTCGTCTTCGCCTGATGCCAAAGCCCTTTCGCAGGGCTTTGAATGGCGCAGCCAGGTCAACACGGCGCGTCCCTGTGGGAACGGGTTTACCCGCGCCCACAGACTGCACCACACCTGAAAAATCGAGCACGAAAAAAATCGCGAGGCAGGTGCCCTTCCCTCTGGTGCGCAGTTACAGAGGGAAGGCCACCTGGCCCGCGATAAAATTCACCTCGCTCGTCAATCCTTCTTGCGATAACTCTCGACGATCGCCGAAAAGTCCTTGCCGCCCTCGCCACGCAGGCTCATGGCCTGATAAAGCTGCTGCGCAACGGCGCCGAGGATCACCGGCTGGTGCGCCAGACGCGCAGCCTCGGTGGCCAGCCCCAGGTCCTTGAGCATCAGCTCGGCGCCAAAGCCGCCGGTGTAGCCGCGCGAAGCCGGGGCGGTCTCGATGATGCCTGGCCAGGGGTTGTAGGTATCCGAACTCCAGCAACGCCCGGTGGAGCTGTTGATGATGCCGGCCAGCACCTTGGTGTCGATGCCCAGCGCATTGCCCAGGGCCATGGCTTCGGACACACCGATCATCGAGATACCCAGCAGAAGGTTGTTGCAGATCTTGGCGATCTGTCCGGTACCCACCTCGCCGCAGTGCACGATGTTGCGCCCCATCTGTTCCAGCACCGGCTTGAGCGTGGCGAACAGCTCGGCGCTGGCACCGACCATGAAGGTCAAGGTACCCGCTGCCGCGCCACCGGTACCACCGGACACCGGCGCATCGCCCATGTCCACGCCCTTGGCCGCTGCGGCTTTGGACACTTCGCGGGCGGTCTGCGGATCGATGGTGCTGCAGTCCACGGTCGGTGTGCCCGGCCGTACACCCGCCAGCACGCCATCGTCACCCAGATAGACACTGCGCACGTGGGCCGCCGCCGGCAGCATGGTGATCACCAGATCACTGCTGGCCGCCGCCTCCTTCGGCGATGCGCTGACCTGCCCGCCCAGTTCGGCGAGCTCGGCCAGCACGGTCTTGTTCAGGTCGAACAGGTTCAGTTGATGCCCGGCCTTGATCAGGTTTCGGGCCATGGGCGCGCCCATGTTGCCCAGGCCGATGAATGCGATACGCATGACGAGCTCCTTAGCGCAGGCTGATGGTGGTGTTCACACCGTCATTGACGCTGTCATCGTCGAACCAGCGGGCGGTGACGGTCTTGGTCTGAGTGTAGAACTGCACCACCTGCTTGCCGTACGGGCCCAGGTCGCCCAGCTTGGAGCCGCGCGAACCTGTGAAACTGAAGAACGGCACCGGCACGGGAATCGGAATGTTGATGCCAACCTGGCCGATGTCGATCTCGCTCTGGAACTTGCGCGCTGCCGCACCGCTCTGGGTGAACAGGCCCGTGCCGTTGCCGAACGGGTTGGCATTGACCAGGGCGATGGCCTCGTCGAGGGTGTCGACTTCCAGGGTCACCAGCACCGGGCCGAAGATTTCCTGGGTGTAGATCTGCATGTCGGTGCGTACCCCAGAGAACAGGGTTGGGCCGACAAAGTTGCCCTGCTCATAGCCCGGCACCTTGACGTCACGCCCGTCCAGTTCGAGCTTGGCGCCTTCTTTGATTCCGCTTTCGATCAGCCCCAGCACGCGCTCCTTGGCACGCTTGGAAACCACCGGGCCGACGTCGGTGCCCGGCTCGCAACCAGCATTGACCTTGAGCTTGCTGGCGGCTTCCCTGATGTCCGGCAGCCATTCGCGGGCCTTGCCTACCAACACCGCCACCGAGGTGGCCATGCAGCGCTGACCGGCCGCGCCGAAAGCAGCACCGACCAGGGCATTGATCGTCTGGGTACGGTTGGCGTCCGGCAGCACCACGGCGTGGTTCTTGGCGCCCATCATCGACTGCACGCGCTTGCCGTGCTGGCTAGCCAGGTTGTACACGTGGGTGCCGACCTCGGTGGAACCGACAAAGGAAATCGCCTTGATGTCCTTGTGGGTGCAGATCGCATCCACCACCTGCTTGCCGCCATGCACCACGTTCAGCACACCGGCCGGTATGCCGGCTTCCAGGGCCAGTTCCACCAGCATCATGGTCGACAGTGGGTCCTGTTCGGACGGCTTGAGCACGAAGGTGTTGCCGCAAACGATGGCCATCGGGAACATCCACAGCGGAATCATCGCCGGGAAGTTGAACGGGGTGATGCCAGCGCATACGCCGATCGGTTGGCGCAGGGTATAGGTGTCCACGCCACCTGCGACGTTTTCGGCGAACTCGCCCATCTGCAGGGTGCCGATCGAGGCCGCGTGCTCGACCACCTCCAGGCCGCGGAAGATATCGCCTTCGGCATCGGCGAGGGTCTTGCCCTGCTCGGCACTGAGGGTCTGGGCGATACGCTTGGTGTGTTCGCGGATCAGCGCCTGCAGCTTGAGCATGATGCGCATACGCGCGCCGATGGGGGTGTCGCGCCAGCTGGCGAAGGCTCGCTGGGCCGCAGCCACGGCGGCGTCGACTTCCTCTACGGTGGCGAACGGCACCCGCGCCAGCACCTGCTGGGTGGCCGGGTTGACGATGTCGCGCCACTCGGTGGTCTTGGACTCGACCCACTGGCCGTCGATCAGCAGCTTGACCTGCTCGACCTTGGCCTGATCGGGGGTATGGGGTGCGTTCATCTGCGCTCTCCTTGGAATTATTGTCGGAACGAGATCGCCAGCGCGCCGAGGCGGGGTGGCGCCGTGGGGCTTTTTTCGAGTATAGATGTGCAAACATCCAACAAGAACGCACAAAAAAACCGGATCATCATGCAAAAAGACCTCACCTCCCTGAGTTCACTGAACTGGGACGATTTGAAGTTCTTTCTTGAAGTGGCGCGCACCCGCAAGGCCAGCAGCGCGGCCAAGCGCCTGGCCGTTGACTACACCACGGTGTCGCGACGCATCAGCTCGCTGGAAGGCGCGCTGGGCACGCTTCTGTTCGAAAAATCCCGGACCAACGGCTTTGTCCTGACCTCTGAGGGTCAACGCCTGCTGGGCTACGCCGAATCGATCGAAAGCACGCTGCACATGGCCTGCGAGCAGGTCTCAGGCTCAGGCGTGGCACTTTCGGGCCATGTTCGCATGGGCTGCACCGAGGGCTTCGGCAGCTTCTTCGTCACTCCGCAACTGAGCCACTTCGTCGATGCCTACCCGGCAATCTCGGTGGACATCCTGCCCCTGCCACACTTCATCAGCCTGTCCAAGCGCGAGGCCGACATCGTCATCGCCTTGGAGCGGCCCGAGCATGGGCCCTATGTGTGCTGCAAGCTGTGCGACTATCGCCTGCGGCTGTACGCGACCCAGGAATACCTGGACAACCACCCGCCAATCCGCCAGGCCGCCGACCTGACCCAGCACCGGTTCATCAGTTATGTGGACGACTTGGCGTTCAGCTCCGAGCTTTTGTACCTGGCCAACCTGATCCCCAATGCCAACGCCCACCTGCGCAGCACCAGCGTGATCGCCCAATACACCGCGGCCTTGCAAGGCCGGGGCCTGGCAATCCTGCCGTGTTTCCTGGCTGCGCAGGATGCACGATTGATCAATCTATTGCCTGAAGAGGTGGAGATCACTCGGCAGTTCTGGATGTACTGCCGGGAGGACCTGCGCAAGTTGAAGCGCATCACCTTGCTGTGGGACTACATTCGCGATGTGACCGAGGCCAACGCGCCGTTGCTGATGGGCAACAGCCGGGAGATGAAGTTCGCGTGATGCCGGATGGGCGCATCTGCGCCCAATTACAGGCGCCAGCGCGTGCCTCAGTAGGACGCTACCACGATCGATACGCGGCGGTTCTCCGTTCGCCCGCTGGCGGTGCGGTTGTCCGCCACCGGCTGGCTGCTGCCCAGGCCAACGGTGCGGATGTTCTGAGGCTGCATGCCGATGCCGATCAGCGCCTGGGCGACGCTCTGCGCACGGCGTTCGGACAACTGCTGGTTATACGCCTCCTTGCCCGAGGCATCGGCATGGCCGTCAACCCTCACCCGCTGGATATCCACCGACAGCAAGGCTTTGCCGATGCGCTCGACGATCGCGCGGCTCTGGCTGTTCAGGCTGTCCAGATCGCTGCCAAACAACACCTTGCCAGAAAGATCGAACGCCCAACCTTCGTCAGTCGGCGCGAAGCCTTCACGCTTGAGCACGGCGATCTGCTCTTCACTCAAACCCTTGGGAACGCTCTGGCAACCGCCGAGCGCCAGCAACGTCAGCAATGCCAATATCAGCGTGGGAAAACGCAGTGCAACGACACGGTGAATCACGGTTCAGCTCCTGTTATCAACGTCAGTGGCCGAATGCTCCGTCTGCGCCACTTGCCAATGGCCACGGCGCATGCGCTTGGCCTGATACATCGCCCCATCGGCGGCATTGAGCAGCCCTGCCGGGTCCAGGCCGTCGTCGGGGAAGTAAGCGATGCCTACGCTCAACGAGGTGGTGATGCTGTTGCCGGTTTCCAGATGAATCGGCAGCTGCATGCTAGCGATGATCTTTTCAGCGATGCGCTCGGCGTCGCCTCGCGACTGCAAGGGCGTCAGCAGCACCGCGAACTCGTCCCCGCCGAGGCGCGCCACCAGGTCGTGTTCGCGCAATTGCGCGCGGATCCGACTGGCCACGCTGATCAGCACCTCATCCCCCGCCGAGTGGCCCAGGCTGTCGTTGATCTGTTTGAAATGGTCGCTGTCGAGGAACATCAGCGCCAGCCGCTCCTGCTGGCGGACGGCATTGCGTAGGCTACGGCTCAGGCGCCCCTCGAAGAATGCTCGATTGGGCAGGCCGGTAAGGCTGTCATGGGTCGCCTGGTGCGCCAGGTTCTCGTTCTCACTGCGCAGGTGACTGTCCCAGGCCTCCAGTTCGTCGAGCAGTGCATTGAAGTCGTTGCCCAGCTCGTTGAGCTCGGCGATCTGCGTTTCGGGTACGCGCCGGTCGAAGGTACGATCGCGGCGGGCGGCGTGAGCCACGCTGGCAAGGCTGCGCAACGGGCGAATGATGTCGCCGAACAGCCGACGCGACAGATAGAGAGCCACCACTGCACTGAGCAACGTGCAGAACACGATCCCCGCCAGGCCACTGAACAGGAAGCGCAGCAAGTTGCCGCCCTGCCCGGACACTTCGATGTGCCCGACCTTCTGTTGCTGATGCATCACCGGCAGCGTGATCGGTTCCTCCAGTAGCGCGCTGGCCACTTCCGCCTCCAGCTGGGCAAACATGCCATCATCGTCACGGTGCCAATGGGCCAGTTGCACGCCTTCGTCATTGAACACCTTGGCATCGGCCACCTCTTCGGTGGCTGCGATCAACGCCAGGGCTTCCTTCGCAGCAGGAGCATCGTCGAACACCACAGCCGCTTCGACGGTGTAGTTGATCGAGCGGGCAATCAGGTGCAGGTTGTGATTGGCATAGACGCGCAAGGCGAGCACACCGAGCAGGGTCAGGGAGACGCCTGCCAACCCTACCGCCAGCAAGGCCAATCCCAGATGGCCGCGGCCAAGTACCGAACGCAGGGTTGGGCGAACGCCAGGCTTGATGCACCTTCTCATGGCTGCACCGCCCGTCGACGAGACAACTGCAACACACTGGGATGGATTCGCACACCGCTGCGAGCGACTGAATCCAGGTTTACGTCAAAGGCCACCTGCTCGTCACTGACCCGCAGGCAAAACAGGCTGCCCACGGTGCAGGGATCGTCCGCCTCGCTGATGCTGAGCACCGGATGGCCGCTGACCGACTGGAACAGCCGCTCCCGCTCACCTTGGTCGAGCTTGCCGATATAAAGTGCGTCGCAGGCGCTGGCGACACGCTGGTCGTTCACCAACAAGCGCCGCACCTGCAAGGGCTGGCCGGAGTTCTGCACATTGCCCTTGATCAGGTCATCGGCGTATTCGGTCGGCCCTACCAGGCACAAACGCAGCGGCACTGGCTCTGCCGGCCAGCGCGCATAGCTGAGAATGCCCAGCACGACTTGGGTCACGGCCTTGGCCCGCTGTTGGACCTGAGCAGCGCTCGCAGGGGTGTCCGCCCGTGCAGGGCCTGCGAGCAGCAAGGCGGCCATCAACAGCGCAAGCGCACGGCCCATCACGCGTCCCCGAGGCGAGACAGCCACCATTTAGGAAATCCCACAAAGTCCCTTCAGATTTGGCGCAACGATAGCACAAGGCCTGCCGCTCAGAAATGTGCGCTACGTCACACTTGCTCGAGCATCAAACCGGAGATCCGTCGCACCCTGCGCGCCACCGCCTCTTCGAAAACGCCGGTGCGCGGCTCGATCAGGCTGAAACAGTGCTTGGCGCGGGTGATACCGGTATAGACCAACTCCTTGGTGAGCACCGGGTTCAATGCATCCGGCAACACCAAGGCCGTATGGCTGAACTCCGAGCCCTGGGACTTGTGCACGGTCATGGCAAACACCGTTTCCACCTCGTTGAGCCGGCTCGGCAACACAAAACGCACCCCGCCTTTGCCATCGTTGCGCGCAAAGGCCACGCGCAGTACCGGCTCGCCCAGATCATCCGGCAGACGCAAGGCAATGCCGATGTCGCCGTTCATCAGGCCCAAGCCATAATCGTTGCGCGTGACCAGCACTGGCCGGCCTTCATACCAGGGTTGCTGGTTGTCGATCAGCCCGGCGTTGCCAAGCACACGCGCCACACGTTCATTCAGACCCGCAACCCCCCAAGGGCCCTTGCGCACTGCGCAGAGCAACTGGAAGTGCTCGAAACTCTGCAGCACCTTGCTGGCCCACTGCTCCCAGCGCGGGTCATCGACGGGTGTGCCAGGGGGCGGACGATGACGACCAATGGCACGCAGATAGCTGCGGTAACCCTGGGGCCCATCGTCGCCACGGCCCAGGCCGTCCAATAGCAAGCGATCAAAAGCCCGGTCCTGTTCACCGCGCAGGGTCAGACCGAACACATCGCTCGGCGGCAGGGTCAGCAAATCACGTGCCTGCTGTGCCTGCTGGCGGTTGACCAGGCGGGCCAGCTGGCCGATGCCGCTGCCTTCGCCGAAACGGCGCGAGTAACGCAACATCACCACCTGCTGGGCCAGCGGATTGCGCTGCGCATCCCCGGGCGTGAGACCACAGCCCTCCAGCGATTGGCCGCCGACTTGCTCCAGCCAGGCCCGGGTAGCCGGGGAATAACAGCCCTCCTCGGCATCGCGACACAAATCACCCAACACCGCGCCGGCCTCGACCGAGGCCAACTGGTCCTTGTCGCCCAACAGCACCAGACGTGCCTTGGGCGGCAAGGCGTCGAGCAGGTTGGCCATCATCTCCAGGTCGATCATCGAGGCTTCGTCGACCACCAACACGTCCAGCGGTAACGGGTTGCCCGTATGGTGGCGGAAGTGCCGGGACCCCGGTCGGCTGCCCAGCAGACGGTGAACGGTGCTGACCTCGGTCGGGATCTGTGCGCGCACCTCACCGCTGACCTTCAGCCGCTCGACCTGCTGGCCGATCGACTCGGTCAAGCGGGCGGCGGCCTTGCCCGTGGGCGCCGCGAGGCGAATGCGCAAAGGGCGCCCCCTCTCCACGGCAGGCGCCTGCAACAACGCCAGCAAACGCACCACGGTGGTGGTCTTGCCGGTGCCAGGGCCGCCGGTGATGATGCTGAACGCCGCCCGCGTGGCCAGCGCACACGCAAGTTTCTGCCAGTCCACCTGCCCTGCCGGGGCGCCGCCTTCGAACAAGTGATCAAGCCGTGCGGGCAGATCCGCCGGCATGGCTTCGCTCTGGGTCAGGCGCTGGCGCAAGGCGTCGTCGATGCGCCGCTCATAGCTCCAGTAGCGGCGCAGATAGAGACGCTGGCCGCTGAGCACCAGCGGCCGGGCACCTTGCCCCGGGCTATTGCCCGCGGCCACCAGAGGGCTGGCGGCAATGCGCTGCAGCCAGGTGTCCAGGGGCAGGCTGGCGAGCAGTTGCGAGGGCAGCAGCAAAGGCCCGGCCAGTGCGTCGCCCTCCGGCGGCAGCGACAAGGCGAAATCAGGCTCGGCGAGGGTCTGCTCCAGATCGAGGCAGACATGACCATGGCCCAACTGATGACTGGCCAGGGCCGCTGCCAGCAACAACAAGGTGTCGCTGCCAGGGGCGCGCTCTTCGAGAAAATTCACGAAGGCACGGTCCAGTGCCCGCAGCCAGCCTCGCTCGACCCAGCGATCGAGCAGCACCAACAGGTCACGGCTCTCGCGCAGGGGCGCCAGAGCCGTCAGTTGTTCGGCATCTACAGGGGTAGGCAAGAGGTCATCGAGGCATCGGCTCATGGCGCGACTCCGGCAAACAGGTCCTGCTGTTCCGGCTCATGGGCACCGCGGAACAACGCATCGAGCGCCTCGATCAGCGCCCGCGGCGGCTTGGCGAAATACAAGCCATGGCCGGCGCTGTCGGCACCACGCAGGAAGATGAACACAGCACCGCCCACATGACGGTCGTAATCGTAGTCCGGCAACCGTGCCCGCAGTTGGCGATGCAGGGCCAGCAGATAGAGCACGTACTGCAGATCGTAGCGATGCTCCAGAATCGCCTGCTCCATGGCCAGGCCGTTGTAGGCCTGGGTGTCCGGACCGAGCCAGTTGGATTTGTAGTCGGCCACGTAGTAACGGCCGTCCAACTCGAATGCCAGGTCGATGAAGCCTTTGAACATGCCGTTGAGCACCGTGGGCAACGCCGCAGGACGCGCCGCTGCGCCATGGGTATGGCGGGCGACCAGATGGTCAAGGCGCACGGCATCCACTTGATGGCTGGCGAACCAGAACTCCATCTCGATCTGATAGTGACGCAGCTCGGCGAGGATCAGGCTCGGGCCGTCGGCGTGCAAGGGAAGCGGCTGGTTCAGCAACTGCCCCAGCCACTGCTCCAAGGCGGGAATCCAGCCGGTCCAGCCCCGGCGGTTACAACGTTCCCCCACGGTGCGCTTGATCAAATCCGGCTTGCCGCTGACCTCGGCGAACCCTTCCCGGCCGGCCCACTCCAGCAGGCCGTGGAGGAAGGTGCCGGGATTCGGCCCGCGAGGGAAGCGGTGAATATCGCCGCCCTCGGCGGGCACCTCACGCAATGCCTGGGTATCGACTATTTCGTCGTCCAGCAATTGCTGGGCTTGGGAACTGTCGGCGCTCAAGGTCTGATCACCGACTCGCAGGGCACTGTAGGAGGCGATCCACCAATGCTCGGCGGCGGCCCGCCGTGGCTTGCGCGCCGGCAACAGCTCGCGCTCGTCACGAGGGGGGTGGTAGCGCTGGGCGTCGGCTTCGGGCAGTACGCTGCATGTGATGTCCGCACTCGAGCCCTGCAACTGCGCAAGCCATTCGCCCAGTTCGCTGGAAGCTGCCAGAGGCAAGCCTGCGCCGAGCAGATAGCCCAGTGCACAGCGGTGCAATTGCGAGGTCTTCTGACTGCCGCGCTTGAGGTCGGCGACACCCAGCCAGCAGGCATACTGTGCACGGGTCAGGGCCACGTAGAGCAGGCGCAGATCTTCGGCCAGGCGTTCATCATCGGCGCGGGCGATCTGTGTTTCGTCGGGTGTCAGGGTGAGGTGGATCCGGCCTTGGCTATCGTGCCAGGTCAGAGGCAGGCGCTGACCATCCACCGGTTTGCTCGTGCAGATGAACGGCAAATAGACCAAGGGGTATTCCAGCCCCTTGGATTTGTGAATGGTCACTACCTTGACCAGTTGCTCGTCGCTTTCAAGGCGCAGGATTTGCTCTTCGCCGGCGTGACCAGCATTGGCCAGGTGTTCGGCCAGGTGGCGGATCAAGGCCTGCTCACCGTCCAACTCACTCGCCGCCTGCTGCAGCAACTCCGCCAGGTGCAGCAAGTTGGTCAGCACCCGCTCGCCGTCGCTGCGGGCCATGAGCATGCGCGGCAGCTGGAAGTCATGCAGCAGGCGGCGCAGCATCGGCAACACGCCCTGACGCTGCCAGGTCTCGCGGTACTGACGAAAACGCATGACCCAACCTTCCCACACGCGCTCGTCCTGGTTCAGGCGGTCCAGATCGGCGAGTGGCAGGTCGAGGGTCAGGCTGGCCAGGGCGCCCTTGAGCAGACGCTCGGAATCCGGCTCGGCACAGGCCTTGAGCCAGACCAACAAGTCATGGGCTTCTTGGGCGGCGAAGACCGAGTCCTTGTCCGACAGATACACGCTGCGTACATCGCGGGCCGCAAGCTCGGCGCGTATCAACTGGGCCTCTCGGCCATCGCGTACGAGGATGGCGATGTCCGACGGCAAGCAGGGGCGAAGCGTGCCCTGGCTGTCGAGCAGTCCGCTCATGCCTTGCTGGCCGCCATTGAGCAGGCCGACGATATGACTGGCGCAACTGGCCGCCAGTTGCTGGCGGTAGAGCGTGCTGGAGACCGGCTCCTCGCTTTGCAGTTGCCAGCATTGCAACGCCGCAGCGGGCTGGCCGTCGATCATCAATCGCTCATCGCGCCCCTTGGCACGGACCTCGACGAAGGGCAAGGGGTTGTCCTGGCCCTCGCGGAACAGGAAGGCGCCGCGCCCCTGGCGGCGCTCTTCGGCCTGGAGAAACACGCGATTGACCGCCGTTACCATCGCCTGGCTGGAACGGTAGTTGGTATCCAGACTGTGCAAGCGCCCTGCCGTGGCGCGGCGGGCGGCCAGGTAGGTGAAAATGTCGGCCCCACGGAAGGCGTAGATCGCCTGCTTGGGATCGCCAATCATGAACAGACCGGTCTCTCTATGGTTCTCGCTGATCCGGTAGATGCGCTCGAAGATGCCGTATTGCACCGGGTCAGTGTCTTGGAACTCGTCGATCAGCGCTACCGGGAACTGCTCGCGAATCAAACCGGCCAGACGCTCGCCAGACTCGCTGGTCAACGCTTGCTCCAAACGCAAGAGCATGTCGTCAAAACCCATCTCGGCGCGCTTGCGCTTCTCCACCTCGAAACGGGCCGACACCCAGGTCGCGGCGTGCTCCAGCAGCCGCGCATCGGGGCTGGCCAGCCCCTGCAATTGCTCACGCAGGCTCTGCATGGCATGCAGGGCGGGATGATCAGGCGGCTCGCCGGACTTCCAGGCTTCTGCCATGCCCGCAGGCGTCAGTCGGGTGAAACCGGTGCCCAAATCCAGCTCAAGTACTTGATCGTCACCGGCCCAGGCCCGCAGCTTGTCGAACCAAGGCTCGAAGAAGCGTGCCTGCAGCTTGCGGCCGTCCGCCAGTTTTCCGGCCACAGCCGCCTGGCAAATCCGGTGCAGTTCATCGGCCCATTGCCCCCAGGGCGCCTTGAGCTGGCACAGCTGCGCGGCCCGCTCGCGCAAGGCCTGCTCGATCAACGCTTGCGGCTGAGCATCATCCACCTCACCGCGCACCCGCCCAAACAATGGGCGGATACGTGGCAGCAACGCGTCGGGGCTGCCCCACTGGTTGCGTACCCAGGCCAGGGCTTCGCCTTGCATGCTGTAACAGAAACGCCGCCAGTAATCGCGCATGACCTGACCCAGCAACTCGCTGTGATCGGTCTCCAGGCTCTGGGTGAACAAGCTTCCGCTGTCGAAGGCGTGCTCGCGCAACATACGCTGGCACCAACCGTGGATGGTCGACACCGCGGCTTCGTCCATCCACTGGACCGCAACGTCGAGGCGACTGGCGCAACGCGCCCACTGCTCGGCGGGATAATCATCGCGCAACATCTGCAGCAGCGGATCAGCTTCGGCCAGCTCACCGCGGAAGAACCGTGCCGCTTCGGCCAGGCGAGCACGGATCCGCTCACGCAACTCTTTGGTGGCAGCGTCGGTGAAGGTCACCACCAGGATCTGTGGCGGCAGCAGCTCACGGCCAAAGCCTTGCTCGCCGCCATGGCCTAGGATCAGGCGCAGGTACAACGCCGATATGGTGAACGTCTTGCCGGTGCCAGCACTGGCCTCGATCAGTTGGCTGCCGTGCAATGGAAAGCTCAGGGCCAAGGGGCGGGCCTGGGTCATGCGGCATTCTCCGGATTGCCCAGGGTCTGCCAGGGCGCTGCGAACAAGGGGCGGTACAGGGTCTCGCACCAACCTTCGAAGGTTTCATCGGCGCACAGCGCGGCGAAGTCAGGGAACTGACGTGCCAAGGCAAGGCTCTCGCCGCGCTCGCCGGTGGTGTTCTGCCCATCGCCCTCGTAGGCGCGGACTGCTGAGGCCAGGGCTTTGTCCGGATCGCTCTGGGCCAACCAGGCGAACGCGGTCTTGGCGGCCACGGGCAGCGGCGCATTCATGGCCGCCTGGCGAGCCACGATCAGGTCGCCCAAAAGCTCCGCCGCCTGGGGCTGCGGCAGCGGGTCGAGCAACAATGTCAGGTCGCTGGCGACCATGGCGGTATGCAATGGATAGCCTGCGGCACAGGCCGCCAGATGTACGACCCAGGCAGGGATCAGGCGATGCCATTTACGGCTATTGCGTCCGGCACTCAGGGTGTTGGGTACGGTGGTGATGCTCAGAAGGCTCAGGTCCTGGGCTTGGTACACCCTCCCCAACCAGCCTTCCAGACGCTGCGTTGCGTGGTCGAAATGAATCGGCAGCGCCCCATCGACCACGGTAGGCCAACGTTGCAGCAACTGGCGATGACGCTGCAGCAGGTCAGGTAGGGGCTGGATCAGCTCGGCCTGGAGGATTTCGCCGAACCCCGCCAGCGGCAGCAGGCCGCAGGCCTGAAGGCGACGAGCCTGGCTCAGCAGCGCGTGATCGGCGTTGTCGGGATCGGCCAGCGCGGCGCCGAGCAGGCTTTCGCTCAGCCCGTAGCGCTGCAAAGCATCGAGCACGAAGGGTTCTTCATCCGGCGTTGGCGTTTCCAAGGCCTCGAAGAACACTTTCAGACGCTGACTGAAGAAGTGCCGCACAGGGTGACGCAGAAAATCCTGCAACTGGGTGAGGCTCAACGCCTCCTCGGCTACATAGGGCGGCAGCGTGTCACGACAGGCCACAGGATCCGTGTCGAGCTGGTGCAATACCTGCCACTCATGGGCGTAGCTGAACAACGCGCTGCCTTTCTGGAAATAACGTTGGCTGAAGGGTTGGAGGGGATGCTCCTGGGTCAGGGCATGCAGCAACTGCTCACCAGGGTTTTCCCGCAGCCCCTCCTTGGCGCCCGCCAGACGCCAACCTGCGGCGAGGTGGTCGCGCAACTGGCCGATCAACACCGATGCGGGACGCTCGCTGTTGTCACGAATGCTGCGCCCGACCCAACTGATATAGAGCTGGTCACGCGCCGAGAGCAGGGCTTCAAGCAACAGGTAACGGTCATCTTCACGGCGGGAGCGATCACCAGGGCGGTAGTCGCTGGCCATCAGATCGAAGTCCAGCGGCGGCTGGGCACGTGGGTAGTCGCCGTCATTCATGCCCAGCAGGCACACCACCCGGAAGGGGATCGCGCGCATGGGCATGAGCGTGCAAAAGTTCACCGAACCTGCCAGGAAACGTTGGGACAACTTGCCTTGGTCCAGCCCCGACAACCAGGCCTCACGAACCACCGTTAGCGGCAACACGTCTTGCAAGCCAACCGCTTCGCACGTGGCCAACCAGGTGTCGCGCAAATCCTGCAGCTGCATCAACAGGAACTCGTCCTGCTCATCCTCGGCGAGGAAGAACACTTGTAGCAGCGCTTGCAGACGCTCGCCCCACTCGCGCGCCGTAGCCGGCTGCGACAAGGCTTCGCATGCCACATCGAGCGCGTCGAGCAGGGCCACGAGCGGGCCGATCAAGGCAGCATCGAGGCCACCGATTTCATCATAGGGCTCGATCTCGTCGAAGCCCTCCCCGACACCGACGGCATACCCTAGCAACATGCGTCGCAGGCCAAACCGCCAGCTGTTCTGCTCCAGGCCTTCAGGCAGTCCCAGGGTCGCACGTTGTTTGGCGCTCAGTCCCCAGCGGATGCCGGCGCCCTCGATCCAGCGATGCAAGGTCGGCAAATCGCTCTGTGCGATGGCAAAGCGCGCACGAAGCGCAGGGACGTCCAGCAGGTCGAGCACTTCGCTGACGGCAAAGCGACTCTCGGGCAACTTGAGCAGATGCTCCAGAGCGATCAGCAGCGGTTCTCGACCACGCTGGCCTTGGTCGGTGAGAGTGAAAGGAATGTAGCGAGGGTCGTTGCGCTCAAGTTGGCCGAAGACCGCGCGGATATGCGGTGCATAGTCGTCGATGGCCGGCAGCATGACGATGACATCACGCGGGCGCAGCGTGGGATCTGCACTGAAGCGGGCCAGCAACTGGTCATGAAGGATCTCCACTTCTCGCTGCGGACTGTGGGCCACATGGAAGCGCACCGAGCGATCCTTGGCGGGATCGACAGGAGCCCACTGCTCGCGGGTTTCGGCCAGTGGGCGCAACTCGAGAATGTCATCCTGCAACTGGCGAAGCAGGCAGTTTGGCTCAGACTCTTGGAAAAGGTCGATGCGACCCTCGCTGAATACACCGCGGTAGCTGCCGGGGTCATCATAACTGTCGAGAAGGTTGATGTAGTCACGGCCCTGCTTGCCCCAGGCAGCCAGTAATGGATGAGCATGCTGATGCAGGCTTTCGTCATCCAATTGCAAGGGGGTGCCGTGCTTGCGCTGCTGACGCTTGTACTGATGACGTAGCAGGTCCTTGTCTGCAACGATATCTGCCCAATGATGGCGGCATGGATTATGCACGCACAGCAGCACCTGACTGAAGCGAGCAAGCCCCGCCAGCGCCTCGAGTGCTTGGGCAGGTAAGGACGAAATGCCGAAAACGATCACCCGTTTCGGCAAGCCGGAGGGCGCTTGGTCCAGGCTGTTGATACGTTCGATGAAACGCTGGTGCACCCCGGCGCGACTCTGCGCCATGCCCGCCTCGCCGACATCCTCGAGCAAAGCTCGCCATAGCTGCGCCTGCCAGCGATTACCGGCGGGTAAGGGCTTGCGTTCGCCACGAGCGCTATTGAGTACATGCTCGCCTACTGCCCAATCCTTGAGCCAGTCGGCGCGATAGACTTGGTATTGGTCGAACAGGTCCGCCAAGCGCTCGGCCAATTGGTAACGCTTGCGCAGATCACCATCGTCCGTGAGGAAACGGCGCAGCGGTTCGAAATGGGGGCGCTCGATCAACTCAGGAAGCAGGCGCATCAAGCGCCAAGTGAGGGGAGCTTTGTCCAGCAACGAAACCTCAGGAATTTCATCGCGCCCCAGAACACGGCGATACAACTGCCACATGAAACTGCCCGGCAACTGGACATCGATAGCAGCCGCAATCCCACATCCGCCTTGATCGCCCTCCTGCGGGTCTTCGGCCAGGGCCAACTTGAGCCATTGGGCGATGCCATTGCTTTGAACCAGCGCGATCTCGTTCTCCAGCGGTGCCAAGGGATAACGACGCATCACACCCACTACCAGATGGCGCAAGTCATCCAGACGGTTGCCTTGAACGATCATGAAACCTGGATGCAGGGAGGATGTGTCGGTCATTGAGCGTCTCAGCCGGGGAGGTTCTGGTAGGGAACCATATCACAGGGGCTGCGCATCGCCCGAGGTGTTGCAGGCCCCATATCGCTGTAGGAAGCGCCTTTCTGGAAAGTACTGATTGGGCTGCCAATATGGCTGCAGAAAAGACAAAACCCCTACCTGCTCACGCAGATAGGGGTTTTGCGAAATGAATCTTGACGATGACCTACTCTCACATGGGGAAGCCCCACACTACCATCGGCGATGCATCGTTTCACTACTGAGTTCGGGATGGGATCAGGTGGTTCCAATGCTCTATGGTCGTCAAGAAATTCTGTTGCCAGACTGTCTTATGACACTCCAGCCAATTCGGATATGTGATCGTTGTGGTTGCGAACTTTCGGTTCTTTCGTCTTCACCACCGCAATCTGCAGAAGCAAATTGCTTGGGTGTTATATGGTCAAGCCTCACGGGCAATTAGTATCGGTTAGCTCAACGCCTCACAGCGCTTACACACCCGACCTATCAACGTCGTAGTCTTCGACGGCCCTTTAGGGGATTCAAGATCCCAGTGAGATCTCATCTTGAGGCAAGTTTCCCGCTTAGATGCTTTCAGCGGTTATCTCTTCCGAACATAGCTACCCGGCAATGCCACTGGCGTGACAACCGGAACACCAGAGGTTCGTCCACTCCGGTCCTCTCGTACTAGGAGCAGCCCCTCTCAAATCTCAAACGTCCACGGCAGATAGGGACCGAACTGTCTCACGACGTTCTAAACCCAGCTCGCGTACCACTTTAAATGGCGAACAGCCATACCCTTGGGACCGGCTTCAGCCCCAGGATGTGATGAGCCGACATCGAGGTGCCAAACACCGCCGTCGATATGAACTCTTGGGCGGTATCAGCCTGTTATCCCCGGAGTACCTTTTATCCGTTGAGCGATGGCCCTTCCATACAGAACCACCGGATCACTAAGACCTACTTTCGTACCTGCTCGACGTGTGGGTCTCGCAGTCAAGCGCGCTTTTGCCTTTATACTCTGCGACCGATTTCCGACCGGTCTGAGCGCACCTTCGTACTCCTCCGTTACTCTTTGGGAGGAGACCGCCCCAGTCAAACTACCCACCATACACTGTCCTCGATCCGGATCACGGACCTGAGTTAGAACCTCAAGGTTGCCAGGGTGGTATTTCAAGGATGGCTCCATGAGAACTGGCGTCCCCACTTCAAAGCCTCCCACCTATCCTACACAAGCAAGCTCAAAGTCCAGTGCAAAGCTATAGTAAAGGTTCACGGGGTCTTTCCGTCTAGCCGCGGATACACTGCATCTTCACAGCGATTTCAATTTCACTGAGTCTCGGGTGGAGACAGCGCCGCCATCGTTACGCCATTCGTGCAGGTCGGAACTTACCCGACAAGGAATTTCGCTACCTTAGGACCGTTATAGTTACGGCCGCCGTTTACCGGGGCTTCGATCAAGAGCTTCGCTTGCGCTAACCCCATCAATTAACCTTCCGGCACCGGGCAGGCGTCACACCCTATACGTCCACTTTCGTGTTTGCAGAGTGCTGTGTTTTTAATAAACAGTCGCAGCGGCCTGGTATCTTCGACCGGCATGGGCTTACGGAGCAAGTCCTTCACCCTCGCCGGCGCACCTTCTCCCGAAGTTACGGTGCCATTTTGCCTAGTTCCTTCACCCGAGTTCTCTCAAGCGCCTTGGTATTCTCTACCCGACCACCTGTGTCGGTTTGGGGTACGGTTCCCAGTTATCTGAAGCTTAGGAGCTTTTCTTGGAAGCATGGCATCAACCACTTCGTCGCCTAAAGGCAACTCGTCATCAGCTCTCGGCCTTGAAATCCCGGATTTGCCTAAGATTTCAGCCTACCACCTTAAACTTGGACAACCAACGCCAAGCTGGCCTAGCCTTCTCCGTCCCTCCATCGCAATAACTGGAAGTACAGGAATATTAACCTGTTTTCCATCGACTACGCTTTTCAGCCTCGCCTTAGGGACCGACTAACCCTGCGTCGATTAACGTTGCGCAGGAAACCTTGGTCTTTCGGCGTGCGAGTTTTTCACTCGCATTGTCGTTACTCATGTCAGCATTCGCACTTCTGATACCTCCAGCAAGCTTCTCAACTCACCTTCACAGGCTTACAGAACGCTCCTCTACCGCATCACCTAAGTGATACCCGTAGCTTCGGTGCATGGTTTGAGCCCCGTTACATCTTCCGCGCAGGCCGACTCGACTAGTGAGCTATTACGCTTTCTTTAAAGGATGGCTGCTTCTAAGCCAACCTCCTAGCTGTCTAAGCCTTCCCACATCGTTTCCCACTTAACCATGACTTTGGGACCTTAGCTGACGGTCTGGGTTGTTTCCCTTTTCACGACGGACGTTAGCACCCGCCGTGTGTCTCCCATGCTCGGCACTTCCAGGTATTCGGAGTTTGCATCGGTTTGGTAAGTCGGGATGACCCCCTAGCCGAAACAGTGCTCTACCCCCTGGAGTGATACATGAGGCGCTACCTAAATAGCTTTCGAGGAGAACCAGCTATCTCCGAGCTTGATTAGCCTTTCACTCCGATCCACAGGTCATCCGCTAACTTTTCAACGGTAGTCGGTTCGGTCCTCCAGTCAGTGTTACCTAACCTTCAACCTGCCCATGGATAGATCGCCCGGTTTCGGGTCTATACCCAGCGACTAAACGCCCTATTAAGACTCGCTTTCGCTACGCCTCCCCTATTCGGTTAAGCTCGCCACTGAATATAAGTCGCTGACCCATTATACAAAAGGTACGCAGTCACCTAACAAAGTAGGCTCCCACTGCTTGTACGCATACGGTTTCAGGTTCTATTTCACTCCCCTCTCCGGGGTTCTTTTCGCCTTTCCCTCACGGTACTGGTTCACTATCGGTCAGTCAGTAGTATTTAGCCTTGGAGGATGGTCCCCCCATGTTCAGACAAAGTTTCTCGTGCTCCGTCCTACTCGATTTCATTGATAAGAGACTTTCGTGTACGGGGCTATCACCCACTATGGCCGCACTTTCCAGAGCGTTCCACTAATCTCAAATCAACTTAAGGGCTGGTCCCCGTTCGCTCGCCACTACTAAGGGAATCTCGGTTGATTTCTTTTCCTCAGGGTACTTAGATGTTTCAGTTCCCCTGGTTCGCCTCTTGCACCTATGGATTCAGTACAAGATACCTAGGTTATCCTAGGTGGGTTCCCCCATTCAGAGATCTCTGGATCACAGTCTGTTTGCCGACTCCCCAAAGCTTATCGCAGGCTACCACGTCTTTCATCGCCTCTGACTGCCAAGGCATCCACCGTATGCGCTTCTTCACTTGACCATATAACCCCAAGCAATCTGGTTATACTGGGCGGTTGCAGGAGCTGAGTGCAACACGGTCATTGAATTGAAACTGGAGCATCATGCCGCATAGCCATGGCCTTCTGCATCACCTCGCCCATAACTTCGATTGGGCATTTGAAGTCGAAGCGCTTACGCGGTCGCATATTCAGTTGCAGCGCAATGGCGTCCAGCTCCTCCTGGCTATGTACCGACAGGTCTGTGCCCTTGGGCAAGTACTGGCGAATCAGGCCGTTGATGTTTTCGTTGCTGCCGCGCTGCCAGGGGCTGTGCGGGTCGCAAAAGTAGATCGCCACGCCGGTTCTTTGGGTGATCTCGGCGTGTCGTGCCATCTCCCGGCCCTGGTCGTAAGTCATGCTCTTGCGCATCTCCAGCGGCATGCTATTGAGCGCGGCGCTGAAGCCTTCCAGCGCCGAAGTCGCCGTCGCGTCGTTCATCTTCACCAACATCAGGTACCCACTGGTGCGTTCCACCAGCGTACCGACGGACGAGGCGTTGGCCTTACCCTTGATGAGGTCGCCTTCCCAATGCCCCGGCATCAGCCTGTCTTCAATCTCCGGCGGGCGCACATGAATACTGACCATCTCGGGGATCTGGCCGCGCCGATCCACGCCACCAGAGCGCGGCCGGCGCGTCGTCTTGCCTTGGCGCAGACAGATGATCAGCTCCTTACGCAGCTCACCCACTGGCAGGGCATAGATCGCGTTGTAGATCGTCTCGCGACAGACGTAGGCATCTCTGAGGCTAGGTATGTTCATGTGGCGCAGCTTGCCGGCAATCTGTTCGGGAGACAAACGCTCACGCAGCATATGAACCACCAGTTCGAAGCGCTCGCTCCCCGGCAGCAGCTTTCGGCTCGGTCGACAGACTTGGCGGCGGGCCTTCATCTGCTCCTGGGCCGCGCGGGCCGAGTAGCTGCCACAGACATCTCGATTGCGGCGCAGCTCTCGACTGATGGTCGAAGGAGACCTATTGATCAGGCGAGCAATCCTGCGCAGGCTGAAGCCCTGGGCGTGGCCGATTTGGATGGTGGCGCGTTCTTCAACGCTGAGTTCGGTATATGACATAGGGGCAGCACCGTACCGGAAAGGTCAGGTGTTGCACTCAGTTTTTGCCGCCGCCCTGTGAAGACGACATTCGCCGAAAATTCGCATGTTGCTCAATAAAGAGCAGAACTCACAAATTTTACCTTAGCCTGATGGCCCACCAGTGAAAGTGGTCATCAGTCTATCTATCACATATCCGAATTTTTAAAGAACGATCTGACAAAAGTCAGAAATCAACATTCACGTTGGAATGCTCATTTCTAAGTTCTGCAGGTAACGGCAAGTGGTGGAGCCAAGCGGGATCGAACCGCTGACCTCCTGCGTGCAAGGCAGGCGCTCTCCCAGCTGAGCTATGGCCCCGTAGTCATCTGCACCAAGCTAATGGTAGGTCTGGGCAGATTTGAACTGCCGACCTCACCCTTATCAGGGGTGCGCTCTAACCAACTGAGCTACAGACCTATAACAGGGTCGCGTTACAGCATCGTCTTCTTCAAAGAATCAAGCAATTCGTGTGGGAGCTCATCAGCAGGCTGATGTCTTCGATTAAGGAGGTGATCCAGCCGCAGGTTCCCCTACGGCTACCTTGTTACGACTTCACCCCAGTCATGAATCACACCGTGGTAACCGTCCCCCCGAAGGTTAGACTAGCTACTTCTGGTGCAACCCACTCCCATGGTGTGACGGGCGGTGTGTACAAGGCCCGGGAACGTATTCACCGCGACATTCTGATTCGCGATTACTAGCGATTCCGACTTCACGCAGTCGAGTTGCAGACTGCGATCCGGACTACGATCGGTTTTGTGAGATTAGCTCCACCTCGCGGCTTGGCAACCCTCTGTACCGACCATTGTAGCACGTGTGTAGCCCAGGCCGTAAGGGCCATGATGACTTGACGTCATCCCCACCTTCCTCCGGTTTGTCACCGGCAGTCTCCTTAGAGTGCCCACCATAACGTGCTGGTAACTAAGGACAAGGGTTGCGCTCGTTACGGGACTTAACCCAACATCTCACGACACGAGCTGACGACAGCCATGCAGCACCTGTGTCAGAGTTCCCGAAGGCACCAATCCATCTCTGGAAAGTTCTCTGCATGTCAAGGCCTGGTAAGGTTCTTCGCGTTGCTTCGAATTAAACCACATGCTCCACCGCTTGTGCGGGCCCCCGTCAATTCATTTGAGTTTTAACCTTGCGGCCGTACTCCCCAGGCGGTCAACTTAATGCGTTAGCTGCGCCACTAAAATCTCAAGGATTCCAACGGCTAGTTGACATCGTTTACGGCGTGGACTACCAGGGTATCTAATCCTGTTTGCTCCCCACGCTTTCGCACCTCAGTGTCAGTATCAGTCCAGGTGGTCGCCTTCGCCACTGGTGTTCCTTCCTATATCTACGCATTTCACCGCTACACAGGAAATTCCACCACCCTCTACCATACTCTAGCTCGCCAGTTTTGGATGCAGTTCCCAGGTTGAGCCCGGGGCTTTCACATCCAACTTAACGAACCACCTACGCGCGCTTTACGCCCAGTAATTCCGATTAACGCTTGCACCCTCTGTATTACCGCGGCTGCTGGCACAGAGTTAGCCGGTGCTTATTCTGTCGGTAACGTCAAAACAGCAAGGTATTAACTTACTGCCCTTCCTCCCAACTTAAAGTGCTTTACAATCCGAAGACCTTCTTCACACACGCGGCATGGCTGGATCAGGCTTTCGCCCATTGTCCAATATTCCCCACTGCTGCCTCCCGTAGGAGTCTGGACCGTGTCTCAGTTCCAGTGTGACTGATCATCCTCTCAGACCAGTTACGGATCGTCGCCTTGGTGAGCCTTTACCTCACCAACTAGCTAATCCGACCTAGGCTCATCTGATAGCGTGAGGTCCGAAGATCCCCCACTTTCTCCCGTAGGACGTATGCGGTATTAGCGCTCCTTTCGGAACGTTGTCCCCCACTACCAGGCAGATTCCTAGGCATTACTCACCCGTCCGCCGCTGAATCAAGGAGCAAGCTCCCGTCATCCGCTCGACTTGCATGTGTTAGGCCTGCCGCCAGCGTTCAATCTGAGCCATGATCAAACTCTTCAGTTCAATACTGCTTGGGTTTTTAAGAAACCCTAAACTTGGCTCAGCAATCTCAAATGACTATGTGATTTCTCGCATGGCCACTTGTGATGCTGATAATCTTGGCGACAATCAGTCCGTACTCACAAGCACCCACACGAATTGCTTGATTCGATTGTTAAAGAGCGATTTGGTTAAGCGCTTTGCTCAACCGAGGCCGCGCATTCTACGCTTTCCTCTAAGTCTGTCAAGCGTTTATTTTGAAGTTTTTTCCGAGAAACCCGTTCAACTTCAACCGCTTAACTCGCTGCGATCTCTCGTAGCGGGAGGCGAATCATACAGCGTTAAAACCTGCTGTCAACTGCCTTTTTCACCGCTGCCGATCAGAAGACCGAAGCCCTTCCGACACTACCTGAAGCGTTCAACTCGTTGATTATCAAGGAGTTTTGCGTTTCGACTGCGTCGGAAGTGGGGCGCATTATAAGGGGATTCGAAACCCCGTCAACACTTATTTTCAAAAAACCTTAATCCGGCTGAAAAGCAAAACGGGGTGGCCTGGCGGCCTCCCCGTTTTGCTTTTGGGCTTGCTCTATCTCTTACAGGCTTGGGAACGCGAACTGCGAAGCCTCATGGCTGGCACGCTGTGGCCAACGCTGGGTGATAGCCTTGCGACGGGTATAGAAGCGCACACCATCCGGGCCATAAGCATGCAGATCGCCGAACAGCGAACGCTTCCAGCCACCGAAGCTATGGTAGGCAACCGGTACCGGCAACGGCACGTTCACCCCTACCATGCCGACTTCGATCTCGTCGCAGAACAGGCGCGCCGCTTCACCGTCACGGGTGAAGATGCAGGTGCCGTTGCCATATTCATGCTCGTTGATCAGTTGCATGGCCTCTTCGAGGCTCTTCACACGTACCACGCACAGCACAGGGCCGAAGATCTCTTCTTTATAGATGCGCATTTCTGGCGTGACGTGGTCGAACAGGGTGCCGCCCACGAAATAGCCATCCTCATGGCCGGTCACGCGCAGACCACGCCCATCGACGACCAACTTGGCACCAGCCGCCACACCGTCATCGATGTAGCCAACCACTTTGTCACGGGCAGCCGCGGTCACCAGCGGGCCCATGTCCAGGCCACAGGAGGTACCGGCGCCGATCTTCAGCGCCTTGATCTGCGGCTCCAGCTTGGCGATCAGCGCATCTGCGACCTGGTCGCCCACGCACACGGCAACCGAGATGGCCATGCAGCGCTCGCCGCAAGAACCATAAGCCGCCCCCATCAGCGCACTGACGGCGTTGTCCAGGTCGGCGTCGGGCATCAGTACCGCGTGGTTCTTGGCGCCGCCCAGAGCCTGGACACGCTTGCCGCGCTTGGTGCCTTCGGCATAGATGTATTCGGCGATCGGCGTCGAACCGACGAAGCTCAAGGCCTTGACCTCTGGCGCTTCAATCAATGCGTCGACCGCTTCCTTGTCGCCATGGACGACATTCAGGATGCCTTTGGGCAGGCCGGCCTCATGCAGCAATTGGGCGATGAACAGGGTCGAGCTCGGGTCACGCTCGGACGGTTTGAGGATGAAGGCGTTGCCACAGACGATGGCCAGCGGGTACATCCACAGCGGCACCATGGCCGGGAAGTTGAACGGGGTGATACCGGCAACGATGCCCAGCGGCTGGAAGTCGGACCATGCGTCGATGTTCGGACCTACGTTGCGGCTGTATTCGCCCTTGAGCAGCTCGGGTGCGGCGCAGGCGAACTCGACGTTCTCGATACCGCGCTTGAGCTCACCCGCAGCGTCTTCCAGGGTCTTGCCGTGCTCTTCGCTGATCAATTGCGAGATACGTGCTTCGTTCTGCTCCAGCAGTTGCTTGAAGCGAAACATCACTTGGGCACGCTTGGCCGGCGGCATATTGCGCCAGGCCGGGAAGGCTGCCTTGGCTGCGTCGATGGCTTCTTGAATGGTTGCGCGGCTGGCCAGTTCGACCTTGCGGGAACTCTCGCCGGTGGACGGGTTGAAGACATCGGCGGTGCGCTCACCCTTGGAAACCAGCTCGCCGTTGATCAGGTGCTGAACGATGCTCATGCAAAACTCCAGATAAAGAAGGTTGATGCAGGCGCATGAACATGCGCCTGCCGTCAGAGTCGGAAGAAATCAGTCGATCTGGTTCAGGGCTTCGCCCACCGCGTCGAACAGGCGATCCAGTTCCTGCGACTGGGTGTTGAAGGTTGGGCCGAACTGCAGCGTGTCGCCGCCGAAGCGGACATAGAAGCCTGCTTTCCACAGTTTCATTGCAGCCTCGTACGGACGCACGATGGCATCGCCGTCACGGGCGGCGATCTGGATGGCGCCGGCCAGTCCATAGTTGCGGATGTCGACGACGTTCTTGGTGCCCTTGATACCGTGCAGCACTTTCTCGAAGTGCGGCGCCAGCTCGGCTGCGGATTGCACCAGGTTTTCCTTCTGCAGCAAGTCCAGCGCAGCGATACCGGCAGCGCAGGCCACAGGATGGGCCGAGTAGGTGTAGCCGTGAGGGAATTCCACGGCGTATTCCGGCGTCGGCTGGTTCATGAAGGTCTGGTAGATCTCGCTGCTGGCGATCACCGCGCCCATCGGGATGGCGCCGTTGGTGACCTGCTTGGCGATGCACATCAGGTCCGGGGTCACGCCGAACGCTTCGGAGCCGGTCATGGCGCCCATACGACCGAAGCCGGTGATCACTTCATCGAAAATCAAAAGAATGTTGTGCTGAGTGCAGATCTCGCGCAGACGCTTGAGATAGCCCTTCGGTGGCGGCAGAACGCCAGCCGAGCCAGCCAACGGTTCGACGATCACGGCGGCAATGTTCGAGGCATCGTGCAGCTCGATCAGCTTGAGCATCTCGTCCGCCAGGGCGATACCGCCCTCTTCCGGCATGCCTTTAGTGAAGGCGTTGCCCGGCAGCACGGTATGAGGCAGGTGGTCGACATCCAGCAATTGGCCGAACAGCTTGCGGTTGCCGTTCACGCCACCGAGGCTGGTACCGGCAATGTTCACGCCGTGATAGCCACGGGCACGGCCGATGATCTTGGTCTTGGTCGCCTGGCCTTTCAGGCGCCAGTAGGCACGCACCATCTTCAGCGCGGTGTCGCAGCACTCGGAACCGGAGTTGGTGAAGAAGACGTGGTTCAGGTCGCCCGGGGTCAGCTCAGTGATTTTCTCCGCCAGCTGGAATGCCAGCGGGTGGCCGAACTGGAAGGCTGGCGAATAGTCCAGCACGCCCATCTGGCGCGAAACGGCCTCGGTGATTTCCTTGCGGGTGTGCCCAGCGCCACAGGTCCACAGGCCAGACAGTGCATCGAACACCTTGCGGCCCTTGTCATCGACCAAGTGGTTGCCTTCGGCCGCCACGATCAGGCGTGGATCGCGCTGGAAGTTGCGGTTGGCGGTGTAGGGCATCCAGTGGGCGTCCAGCTTGAGCTGGCTTGCGATACCGGTGGTGGCGGTTGCGGGCATGTTCATCGGCGGTTCCTCGGAAGACGATTAGGCAACGATGGATGTTGTTGCAGCTAAGTTGTCACGGGACTAACGTAAGAAAAATGCCGCTTTTCTAATCTTTAGATTCATGCAGGCTAAACTTAAGCTCGACAAGATCAACACATACCAATAACCCGCTACTGATCAATTACTTGGTCGATACGCCGGTATCCGTCCGTCAGGGGCCTGGGCAGGCAGATATGCAATGAACGGTTGCAGCTCGCCGACTGATTTATGCACAGGGTTTGGTTAAGGTTGCGCCCCTGACTCACTCCATTGAAGGCTTCCCGTGAAACGCCCACAGCCCCTTGCCCAAGTCAGCGACTTCGATATCCGCCTGCTGAAGATCTACCGCAGCGTCGTGGAATGCGGAGGTTTTTCCGCCGCCGAGAACGTTCTTGGCATCGGCCGCTCGGCGATCAGCCAGCAGATGAACGACCTGGAGCAGCGCCTGGGCCTGCGTCTGTGCCAACGGGGCCGCGCCGGTTTCTCACTGACCGAGGAAGGCCGGGAGGTTTATCACTCGGCCCTGCAACTGCTCAGCGCCCTGGAAACCTTTCGCACCGAGGTCAACGGCCTGCACCAGCATCTGCGCGGCGAGCTGAACATCGGCCTGACCGACAACCTGGTGACTCTGCCGCACATGCGCATTACCCATGCCCTGGCAGAACTCAAGGACCGTGGCCCCGATGTACGCATCCAGATCCGCATGATCGCCCCCAGCCAGGTCGAGCAAGGCGTACTGGACGGCAGCCTGCATGTCGGCGTGGTGCCACAGACCAGCCCGCTTTCGGGTCTGGAGTACCAACCCTTGTACAGCGAACGCTCGCTGCTCTACTGTGCCGTCGGGCACCCGCTGTTCTACGCAGATGATCAGCAGATCGACGACGAACGCCTAAACAGCCAGGACGCCATCGCGCCGACCTTTCGCCTGCCAGCCGATATCCAGGCGCATTACCAGGCGCTGCACTGCACGGCGAGTGCATCGGACCGCGAAGGCATGGCGTTTCTTATCCTCACCGGGCGTTACATCGGCTATCTGCCTGACCACTACGCGATGTTCTGGGTTCAGCAGGGGCGCCTGCGTGCACTCAAGCCCCTCGAGCGCTTCTATGACCTGAGCCTTAGCTGGGTCACACGCAAGGGGCGGCGTCCAAACCTTGTGCTCGAAAGCTTCCTGGAAAGCCTGGCTGCGACACGTTGATGCCTGACTCTGCCGCTAATGCTTGTCAGGTGCTCAGAGGAAGGTAATCTGTCCGGCAGCCGTTGCCACAGACTCGTACGGAATCGTCCATGACCCTTGAAGTTCCCGCGCATCGTCCGCCCCTCTCGGGCAAACCCGCAGGCCGCATTCGCCAGAAGAACGAGCAGGCCATCATCCAGGCCGCCGAAGACGAGTTCGCCCGCCATGGTTTCAAGGGCACCAGCATGAACACCATCGCCCAGAAGGCCGGCCTGCCCAAAGCGAACCTGCATTACTACTTCACCAACAAGCTTGGCCTGTACATCGCCGTGCTGAGCAATATCATCGAGCTGTGGGACAGCACCTTCAACGCCTTGAGCGTCGAGGACGACCCTGCCCAAGCGCTGAGCCACTACATCCGCACGAAGATGGAGTTTTCCCGACGCAACCCGCAGGCCTCGCGGATCTTCGCCATGGAAGTCATCAGTGGCGGAAACTGCCTGAGCGAGTATTTCAGCGCCGATTACCGCGAATGGTTCCGCGGCCGTGCCGCGGTGTTCCAGGCCTGGATGGATGCTGGCAAGATGGACCGCGTCGACCCGGTCCACCTGATCTTTCTGCTCTGGGGCAGCACCCAGCACTACGCCGACTTCGCGACCCAGATCTGCCAGGTCACCGGGCGCAGTCGCCTGACCAAACAGGACATGGAAGACGCCAGCAACAACCTTATCCACATCATTCTCAAAGGCTGCGGCATCACCCCCACAGCCTGACCCGGACTTATGCCTTCTACCCTGCTTGACCTCTGCGAGTTCCGCGAGGAAATCCGCAAGAGCCGCTTCATCACCCTTGCCGGCCCGATCACCAGTGCCGCCGAGGCGATGAGCTTCATCGAACGCCATAGCGACCTGGCAGCGACCCATAACTGCTGGGCCTGGAAGCTCGGAGCCCAGTACCGCAGCAGCGACGACGGTGAACCCGGTGGCACTGCAGGTCGGCCGATCCTGGCCGCCATCGAGGCGCAGGACTGCGACCAGGTCGTGGTGCTGGTGATCCGCTGGTATGGCGGCATCCAGCTGGGCACCGGCGGCTTGGCCCGGGCCTACGGGGGTGGGGCCAATAAATGCCTGCAACAGGCGCCCAAGCGGTTGCTTGTCCAACGCAGCGAGTACCACTGCAGTTGTACCTTCAGTGAACTGGCGCTACTCAAGCTGCGTCTGGCGGAAGTCGACGGTCTGGTATTGGACGAACAGTTCACTGCCAACGGCGTGGACCTACAGGTTGCGGTTGGCGAGGCGCATCTACAGACACTGCAACAACAGTTGGCGGATCTGAGCCGCGGACGCATTCGCCTGGCGCCCTGTGAGTAACCCAAGCACTGCGGTTGCTCACAACTACTGTGGGTCCGCCTGTGGATAAGCTTGGGGCATTCGGTTACAGCCCTTTCACCACAAGGCCTGCAGGGCATTGTTCATATTTTGATCACATTTTCATGACAGCGTCGCAAGCACCTGAATAACAGCAAGTTATCCCCAATTCAGCGATCCCTTTCCCTGATTGAAGCACCTGCAATCACGTGCTGCCTTGCTCACAGATAATGTGGAGGGGATTGTGGATAACCCGTGCATCCCTGGAGCAAACGTCCGGATTCACGGGCCTTCTATCGAATGGTCATTTTTTGTTCAAGTCACGACCGGGCAGCATTCGGTTCGCTGAATTATCCTCAATACCCCCGACTTTCAAAGATCAAGGAGCCCCTCATGTCCACTACCAGAACCGCCCTGATCATCGGCGCCTCCCGCGGGCTGGGCCTGGGCCTGGTGCAACGCCTGCACGAGGACGGCTGGAACATCATCGCCACCGTACGCGACCCGCAAAAGGCCGAGGCCCTGCGCGCCGTGCCTGGCGTGCGCATCGAGACCCTGGAAATGAACGACACCGCCCAGCTCGATGCTCTGCGTCAACGCCTGCAGGGTGAAGTACTGGATCTGCTGTTCATCAACGCCGGGGTCATGGGCCCACTGCCGCAAGACCTGGAAACAGTAGGCACCGCCGCGCTGGGCGAGCTGTTCACGACCAATGCCGTGGCACCGATTCGCGTCGCCCGTCGCCTGGCCGGCCAGGTACGGGAGGGCACTGGCGTGCTGGCCTTCATGAGCTCAATCCTGGGCAGCGTGACCATTCCCGATGGTGGCGAGATCTGCCTGTACAAGGCCAGCAAGGCTGCACTCAATTCGATGATCAACAGCTTCGTGGTCGAGTTGCAGCGTCCGGACCTGTGCGTTCTGGCCATGCACCCGGGCTGGGTGAAGACCGAAATGGGCGGCGAAAATGCCGAAATCGATGTGCTCACCAGTACCCGTGGCATGCTCGATCAGGTCAAGGCGCAAAGCGGCAATGCAGGGCTGCGCTTTATCAATTACAAAGGTGAAGCGCTCGTCTGGTGAATTGAAAGCCGTGTGGCGAGGCAGTAGACTGCGAGCCTCGCCCACGGCGAACCTGGATCAGCAGACAGGGCAACACTGAGCTGGCTAACCTGAACCCACTTTCAGAGGAGCCGGCACCATGCCTGCGACCCGTACCTGGTTGAAATCCCCCCTTGCCATCTTCACTGCCAACGGCACCGACGCCCGTGGCGGCCTGGTCATCGAAGATGGCCGCATCACCGAACTGCTCGCCCTTGGCGAAACACCCAGCAAGCCCTGCGACCAGACCTTCGACGCCCGTGAGCACGTAGTGCTGCCAGGCCTGATCAACACCCATCATCACTTCTATCAGACCCTCACCCGCGCCTGGGGACCGGTGGTCAACCAGCCGCTGTTTCCCTGGCTGAAAACCCTCTACCCGGTCTGGGCACGCCTCACCCCAGCCAAGCTGGAGCTGGCCAGCCAGGTCGCCCTGGCGGAGCTGCTGCTGTCCGGCTGCACCACCGCCGCCGACCATCACTACCTGTTCCCACAGGGCCTGGACAACGCCATCGACGTCCAAGTCGAAGCCGTGCGCAAGCTGGGCATGCGCGCCATGCTGACCCGCGGCTCCATGAGCCTGGGAGAGGCCGACGGTGGCCTGCCGCCACAGCAGACCGTGCAACAGGGCGAAGTGATCCTGGCCGACAGCCAACGACTTATCCACAGCTACCACGAGCGCGGCGATGGCGCACGCATCCAGATCGCGCTGGCACCCTGTTCGCCCTTCTCGGTGACCCCCGAGATCATGCGCGCCAGCGCTGCCCTGGCCGACGAGCTGGACGTGCGCCTGCACACCCACCTGGCCGAAACCCTCGATGAAGAGGACTTCTGCCTGCAGCGCTTCGGCCTGCGTACCGTCGATTACCTGGACAGCGTTGGCTGGCTCGGCCCGCGTACTTGGCTCGCCCATGGCATTCACTTCAACAACGAGGAAATTGCCCGCCTGGGCGAGGCCGGCACCGGCATCTGCCATTGCCCGAGCTCGAACATGCGCCTGGCTTCCGGCATCTGCCCGACCGTGGAACTGGAAGCCGCCGGCGCACCGGTTGGCCTCGGCGTCGACGGTTCGGCCTCCAACGATGCTTCGAACATGATCCTCGAAGCCCGTCAGGCCCTGTACCTGCAGCGCCTGCGCTATGGCGCCGAGCAGATCACCCCCGAGCGAGCCCTGGGCTGGGCGACCCGAGGCTCGGCACGTCTGCTGGGACGTAGCGACATTGGCGAGCTGGCCGTCGGCAAGCAGGCAGATCTGGCGCTGTTCAAGCTCGACGAGCTGCGCTTCTCCGGTAGCCACGATCCACTCTCGGCGCTGCTGCTGTGTGGTGCCGACCGCGCCGACCGGGTCATGGTCGCAGGCCAATGGCGCGTCATCGACGGGCAGATCGAGGGCCTAGATGTACAAGGCCTGATTGCTGACCACCGCCAAGCTGCCGCCCAGCTGATCGCCGGCTGATCCTGCACGGAGGCAGAAGCCCTCAGCCTCGTCATGACACAAGGCAGCCCCACGGGCCCACACGGGATCCTTGGGGCGGCCTTGTGTCATGAGCGGGCTGCGCAGTTGCCGCGCACGCCCTGTAGAATGGCGCGAACCGTACCTGATCGAGACTACACCTATGTATGACTGGCTCAACGCCTTGCCCAAGGCCGAACTGCACATGCACCTGGAGGGCTCGCTGGAGCCGGAACTGCTGTTCGCCCTGGCCGAACGCAACAGGATCGCCCTGCCCTGGGCCGATGTGGAAACCCTGCGCAGCGCCTATGCCTTCAACAACCTGCAGGAATTTCTCGACCTTTATTACCAAGGTGCCGATGTACTGCGAACCGAGCAGGACTTCTACGACCTGACCTGGGCCTACCTGCAACGTTGCAAAGCCCAGAACGTGGTGCATACCGAACCCTTTTTCGACCCGCAGACCCACACCGATCGGGGCATCCCCTTCGAAGTGGTGCTCAATGGCATCAGCCAGGCCCTCAAGGATGGCCGCGAACAGCTGGGCATCGGCAGCGGCCTGATCCTGAGCTTCCTGCGCCACCTCAGCGAAGAGCAAGCACAACAGACCCTCGACCAGGCGCTGCCCTGGCGTGATGCTTTCATCGCCGTGGGCCTGGACAGTTCGGAAAAAGGCCATCCGCCGAGCAAGTTCCAGCGCGTCTTCGACCGCGCCCGCAGCGAAGGCTTCCTGACCGTCGCCCATGCCGGTGAGGAAGGCCCGCCCGAGTACATCTGGGAAGCCCTCGACCTGCTGAAGGTCCAACGCATCGATCATGGTGTACGCGCCATCGAAGACGAACGGCTGATGCAGCGCATCATCGACGAGCAGATCCCGCTGACAGTGTGCCCGCTGTCGAATACCAAGTTATGTGTGTTCGAGCACATGGGTCAGCACAACATTCTCGACATGCTCGAGCGTGGCGTGAAAGTGACGGTGAACTCCGATGATCCGGCCTACTTTGGTGGCTATATCACCGAGAACTTCCATGCCTTGCACACCCACCTGGGCATGACCCAGGATCAAGCCCGACGCCTGGCGCAAAACAGCCTGGACGCCCGCCTGGTTCGATAGCTTGCCCCTCTGGCTGGCCCGCCCGGGCTAGCCCCTAGCCAACCTGCAAGGCTGGCATGCGGGCGATACGGTTGATCTGCTGGACGCCCAGTGGAGAGATCTGCAACGCCCGCGAGCCTTCCTGTTCGCACAGCCAACCCGATTGCAGGAACAGCCTGAACAAAGCGTGGCCCAGGCTGCCTCCCAGGTGCGGCCCCTGATCGCTCCATTCATTGCAGTGACAAATCATGCAGCCGTTCTTCTGACCGGATGCCAACGCCTCGGTGTAAACCCCGACAGCGGCCAATTGGGCCCGGCCTTCGAGGCTGACCCTCGGCTGCTGCTGGGTGCCTTCCAGCCACCCGGCTACGATCAGCCGATGCAGCAGATCGGCCGCCAGCTCTCCCCCGAGATGGTCGCCACAGCGGCGCGCCCGACGCATGGACATGGGCACCTGCAAAGGTGTGGCTTGTGTGTTTCCTTGCCCGCGGCTTTCGAGATGCACACTGGCCAAGGCTTCCACCGCCGCTCCCACCTGCGGCGTGGCGAGACGGAAATACCGCTTGCGGCCACGTGACTCCAGCCTGAGCAGACCCGCCGACGACAACAGCGACAGGTGCGCACAGGCGGACGACGAGGTCAGGCCGGTCATCAGGGCCAACTCATCGGCAGGGCGAGGGACCCCGTCGATCAATGCCCATAACATGGCGCTGCGCTTGGGGTCGGCCATCAGGCCGGCGATCTGGGCGATACTGCTGACTGCTTTCATTTCCAACTCCCTGCATGATCACGTCGGTTCCTATCGGCCAACCGCCAGCGTGGCACCTCTGCCGGAACTGGCAAGAACGGATACGCCGGAGCCCGCAAACGACGCAAGGCGCTCCGGTCGCGCTCGAATCGACGCAGTCTCTTGCCGTTCCCTGGCAGGGAAATCTCTCTCGCTGGTACTGGCCGGGCTAGCCAGTATAAGTCGCTACAGGCCTTGCGCCTGCGCCGGCAGCCGGCGTCCACAGAGCAGAACAGCATTGGGGGGTATCACCCTCGGCCAGGCTTGCGGCGTTGCGCCAGGCTTCGGCCAGAGCGCCATGTAACCGGTGGCCCCATGACAGCGAGCACGCGGTCCCACAGAGGCCGACAGTCTCAGCTCAATGCAGGAAACAATACCGACGCAAACCTTCCTCATGTACGGCAGGCCAAAGCGAAGCTTCCACATGCTACTGAACATTGCCCGAACCGACCGGGCGTCCCCCCGACCAGAGGCACGACCGTCAGTCCGAAGGCCTGCACCAAGCCATGGCACCCGCAAGTGGCAGCGCTAAACTGCATCGGCTCCCGCCCATTGGAGGTATGCCGCGATGAAGATTGTCGTCAGTGCTTCGAACCGCAACCCCAACTGCCCGTGGCAAGTCCGGCTCGATCAGCATGTGGTGAGTTTCCGCAGCGAAGCCGAAGCTCGCTCGTTCGTTGCCACGCTGGAAAGTCGCCTGCAGGCGCCTCACCCCCTCATGCGGGACGCCTGGCCTGCAAGCGCCGAGTCAACATCGCGACACTGACGACCAGCACGCCACACAAGCTGATCACCAAGGCCATGGGCACCGCACTGCCATCGTGCAGCACGCCCACCAGCGCTGCCGCGCCGGCAGCGACGCTGAACTGCGCGCAGCCCATCAAGGCCGAGGCACTACCGGCCCTGGCGCCTTGACCGCTCATGGCGCACGCCGATGCGTTGGGGATGATGCAGCCCAGGCTTGCGATGCACAGGAACAACGGCACCAGCAGTGGCCACAACGACTCCGGCCGCAACGCCGCGACGCACAGCAGCGCCAAGCCCGCCAGTAGGTACAACCACACCGCCCGCGCCAACAGGAATGCCGGGCCGCGCTTGGCCAGCAGACGCGCATTGACCTGGGCCATGAGGATGAAGCCTGCGGCATTGGTGCCGAACAGCCAGCCATAGTGCTCGGCGGGAACGCCATACAGCTTGATGAACACGAAGGGGGAGCCGGCGATGTAGGCGAACATACCGGCAATGGCGATTCCACCGGTCAGAGCGTGCCCCAGGAACACCCGATCACCGAGCAAACGCAGGTACTGGCGCAAGGCACCGGACAGCGGTTGGCGAGGCATGTCCGGCGGCAGGCTTTCCGGCAGCCCCAGGCTCACCGCGAGCAGACAAGCCGCACTGAACAGGCTCAAGGCCAGGAAAATCGACTGCCAGCCCGACACATTGACCAGCACCCCGCCTAGCATCGGTGCCAGGATCGGCGCCAGCCCCATCACCAGCATCAACTGCGAGAACACCTTGGCCGAGGCCACCGGGTCGCACTTGTCGCTGACAATGGCCCGCGACAGTACCATCCCCGCGCAACCGCCCAGGGCCTGGACGAAACGCGCCAGCACCAGCGTCTGGAGGTTCGGTGCATAGGCACAAGCCAGGGAAGCCAGGGTGAACAGAGTGATGCCGAACAGCAGCGGCGTACGTCGGCCGAAGCGATCGGCCACCGGGCCATAGGCCAACTGGCCGAGCGACAGGCCGAGGAAGTAGGCCGCCAGTGTGGTCTGGACGTGCTTCTCGTCGGTGCCGAAGGCTTGCGCCATGGCGGGGAAAGCGGGCAGGTAGAAGTCGATCGCCAGGGGCCCGAACGCACTGAGGGCGCCCAGGATCAACACTATTCGCAGGTTCATCGGGAATCCATAGCTGGCTAAGCAAGTGCGTCAGTCTACCTGCACTGGGCCCGATCAGCTTGAAAACCTTTGTAATAAATGGGGGCGCCATGCACCCCCAGACGATCAGGCTTGCTCAGCCTGGTAACCTTCCTCACGAATCGCCGCCAGGATCTGCTCGGCAGCCAACTGGCTCTGTACGCGCACTTGCTGGCTCGGCAGATCGACCTGCACCTGGGCAGCCGCATCCTGTGCCTGCACCGCTCGGGTTACCGCCTTCACGCAATGGCCGCAGGTCATGCCTTGAACATTGAACACTTGCATCGGGTGTCTCCTTCAGGGGTTTTTCGCAGTCTCGTCCTTACCATCATGGCAAGGTCAAGTATTGCGTTGACCGGCCGGGCTGGAAATCCGCGCGCGGCTCGGCCAAGCTGCGCCTTTGACGATTTGGCAAGCAGGAGATTCTTCATGTTCAGGGCAGCATTGGGCCTGGTTGGATTGCTGGGCACACTGGCCGCGGTGCCGCCAGCCAGCGCCGAAGGCAACTCGGACTACAGCGTGCTGATCATTTCCCGGGAACGCCTGGAAGTGGCCACCAGTTGCGAGATCGGCATCTACCTCAACGACCAGCTCTCCGGGCGTCTGTTCCAGGAGCAGTCCACCTCCTTCAATTTGCCACCCGGCCCGGTGGACGTCCGCCTGCGCCTGTTGCCAGGACAGGTGCCCGGCTGCGCGCCCGGTATCGAAGACCAACGCAGCACACGCCTGAGCCTACAGGCCGGACAGATCAGCAAATACCGCATCGCCATGGGTGCCAATGGGCTGCAGTTGAAGAAGGCCGGCTTGGGGTATTGACCTTCCCCGTGTGGCAAGGTTGATGCTGAAGGCCTGTCCAAGGAGGAGAGCCATGTCCGCATCCACCACGTTCGACCTGCCGATCTCCGGCATGACCTGCGCCAGCTGTGCTGGCCGGGTAGAGCGCGCACTGCGCAAGGTCACCGGCGCTGAACAGGTCAGCGTCAATCTCGCCACCGAACAGGCCAGGGTCCAGGCCCCGGCCGACAGCCTTCCCGCCCTCGTCGACGCAGTTCGAGAGGCCGGTTATGGCGTTCCCACCCGCACTCTCGAACTGCAGATCGTCGGCATGACCTGCGCCAGTTGCGTGGGCCGGGTCGAACGCGCCCTCGCCAAAGTGCCGGGGGTCGAGCAGGTCAACGTCAACCTAGCCAGCGAACGCGCCCACCTCGAAGTCCTCCAGGGGCTCGACGACACCCTACTGATCGATGCCGTGCAAAAGGCAGGCTATAGCGCCAGCCTGCCCCAGGCCGCACGTGACGACCAGGCCGACGCCCAGCGTCGCCTACGCAACGAGCGCCTGGCCGTCGGTGCCGCACTGTTGCTGGCGCTGCCCTTGGTACTGCCCATGATTGTGCAACCCTTCGGTCTGCACTGGATGCTCCCGGCCTGGGTGCAGTTCCTGCTGGCCACGCCTGTCCAGTTCATCCTCGGCGCGCGCTTCTATGTGGCTGCCTGGAAAGCCGTGCGCGCTGGTGCCGGCAACATGGACCTGCTGGTGGCCCTGGGTACCAGCGCGGGCTATGGCCTGAGCCTGTACCAGTGGGCCCAGGCCCCGTCAGGCATGCAGCCGCACCTGTATTTCGAGGCCTCGGCGGTGGTGATCGCTCTGGTGTTGCTGGGTAAGTACCTGGAAAGCCGCGCCAAACGCCAGACTGCCAGCGCCATCCGAGCCCTGGAAGCCCTGCGCCCGGACCGGGCCGTGCGGGTGGTCGACGGCCGAGAGGAAGACGTGCCCATCAACCAGTTGCGCCTGGGGGATCTGGTGCTGGTCAAACCTGGCGAGCGATTCCCGGTCGACGGCGAGGTGCTCGAAGGTAGCAGCCATGCCGATGAAGCCCTGATCAGCGGCGAGAGCCTGCCGGTGCCCAAGCAGCCGGGCGACGCCGTCACCGGCGGCGCGATCAACGGCGAAGGCCGCCTGTTGATCCGTACCCAGGCGCTGGGCACCGAAACCGTGCTGGCCCGGATCATCCGTCTGGTCGAAGATGCCCAGGCGGCCAAAGCGCCGATCCAGAAGCTGGTGGATCGGGTCAGCCAGGTATTCGTTCCGGCGGTGCTGGTGATCGCCTTGATCACCTTGATTGGCTGGTGGCTGGCCGGTGCGCCGCTGGAAACCGCGCTGATCAATGCCGTCGCCGTGCTGGTCATCGCTTGCCCCTGTGCCCTGGGCCTGGCCACGCCTGCGGCGATCATGGCAGGCACCGGTGTCGCCGCCCGCCATGGCATCCTCATCAAGGATGCCGAGGCACTGGAGCGCGCCCACGCGGTCAATCGCGTGGTGTTCGACAAGACCGGCACTCTGACCTCAGGAAGCCCTCGCGTGGTCCATAGCCAAGCCCTCCACGGCGACACCGGCGAACTGTTCCAGCTGGCCGGTGCCTTGCAACGCGGCAGCGAACATCCCTTGGCCAAGGCCGTGCTCGATGCCTGTGCCGAACAGGGCCTGGACGTGCCGCAAGTGGCCGACAGCCAATCGCTCACCGGCCGTGGCATCGCCGGGCGTGTCGGCGAGCGCGAACTGGCCCTGGGCAACCGCCGCCTGCTCGATGAAAGCACCCTGTCGCCTGGCGAACTCGCCACCCAGGCCCAAGCCTGGGAGGCCGAGGGCCGCACGCTGTCGTGGCTGATCGAACGCCAACCGCAACAGCGGGTGCTGGGCCTGTTCGCCTTCGGTGACAGCCTCAAGCCCGGTGCCGGACACGCTATCGAAGCCTTGCATGCGCAACACATCAGCAGCCACCTGCTGACCGGCGACAATCGGGGCAGCGCCAAGGTCGTGGCCGATGCTCTTGGGATCGATGATGTCCATGCCGAAGTGCTGCCCGCAGACAAAGCCGCCACCGTGGCCGCGCTCAAGCGCGACGGGGTGGTGGCGATGGTCGGCGATGGCATCAACGACGCTCCGGCCCTGGCGGCTGCCGACATCGGTATCGCCATGGGTGGCGGCACCGACGTAGCCATGCAAGCCGCCGGCATCACCCTCATGCGCGGCGATCCGCGCCTGGTGCCTGCGGCGCTGGAGATCAGCCGCAAGACCTACGCCAAGATCCGCCAGAACCTGTTCTGGGCCTTCATCTACAACCTGATCGGCATTCCACTGGCCGCGTTCGGCCTGCTCAACCCCGTGCTGGCCGGCGCCGCCATGGCCTTGTCGAGTGTCAGCGTGGTGAGCAACGCTCTGTGGCTCAAGACCTGGAAGCCCACCGACAACGCGCAGGAGCATCCATGAACATCGGCCAGGCCGCCCGCAGCAGCGGGCTCAGCACCAAGATGATCCGTTACTACGAGTCCATCGGCCTGCTCAAGCCGGCCGTGCGCAGCGACAGTGGCTATCGCCTGTACCAACAGGACGATCTGCACACCCTGGCGTTCATCAAGCGCTCGCGTGACCTGGGGTTTTCCCTGGAGGAGGTGGCCAAGCTGCTGACCCTCTGGCAGGACCGCCAGCGCGCCAGCGCAGACGTCAAAGCCCTGGCGATGCAACACATCGAGGCGCTGAACAAGCGGATCGAGGAACTGGTCAGTCTGCGTGACACGCTCAGCGACCTGGCTGCCCACTGTCAGGGCAATGACCGTCCGGACTGCCCGATCCTCAAGGACCTGGCCAACGGCAAGAGCTGCTGCGCCTGATCCTGCTCTGCAGGAGCGGCCCTAGGTCGCTGCTGCAGGCTGGGCGCAAATCATGACCGATCGGTCACAAAACACGATTTTGGCTAATAAATCTGGGCACTCCCCTACAAAAAAGCCGAATGCTGCCGATGTCTAAGACACCTGCCTCAGGTATCGATAAAAACAATCGGGGATCGTGGATGAACATCAAGCAAAAACTGACCTGGGCCTTCGCCATTATCGCGGGCCTGCCCATCGTCCTCGTGGCCACCTTGGTGGTGCTCAACCTGCGCAGTGAAGCCCGTGAAGACTTCCTCGGCAACAGCAGCCGGGAAATCCGCCAAGTCGGCAATGCGATGAACCTGTTCTTCCAGGGCATCGAGCAGAACGTGAACTACATTGCGGCGCAACCGGTGGTCGCAGCGACCGGCAACAACCTGAACAAGTACCTGACCGCCAACCCGACCCGGGAGCTGGGCGAGCAGGACAAACAAGTCTTCGAGTTCATGACCCGCCTGGCCGAGGCCCATCCCAGCTACGCCTACATCTCCTACGGCGTGAGCGACGGCGGCTACGTCGGCTGGCCGAACGACGACACCTTCGCCAACTACGACCCCCGCCAGCGCCCCTGGTACCAGCTGGCCCTGGCCAACCCCGGCAAGACCTTGCGCACTGCACCTTACTACTGGGCATCCGGCGACGTGGTGCAGATCAGTGTGGTACGCGCGGTGGGCAACGCACTGGGCAGCCTGGGCGGCGTCGTGAGTATCGATGTGTCGCTCAATGGACTGACTGATCTGCTCAAGCAGATCAAGCTGGGCGAAACCGGCTACCTGATGTTGGTCGAGAAAAACGGCAACGTGATCGTCGACCCGCGCGACCCCAACCACAACTTCAAGCAACTGGACAGCTTCGGCGACGGCTATGCCACCCTGGCCAAGGCCGACAAGGGCCTGGTCGAAGTAGAGCTGGGCGGCGAACGCTACATGGCCAACATCTATCCCGACGCCCAGACGGGCTGGACCTTCATCGGCCTGATCCGCCACGACGAAGTCATGCAGACCACCACCCGCCTGACCTGGGTGATCGGCACCATCGCCCTGGTCCTGGCCTTGCTGTTCGCAGGTGTCGGCGCGGCCTTCGCCAAACTCATCGTGCGGCCGATCAATAGCGTCAGCAGCGGCCTGGAAGACATCGCCCAGGGCGAAGGCGACCTGACCCGCAGCCTGGAGATCCACGGCCGCGACGAAACCGCGCAACTGGCCAACTGGTTCAACCAGTTCCTCGGCGCCATCCGCAGTTTGATCCAGCACATCGGCGCCGCCGCCGGGCAGATCCTGCATACCTCCAGCAGCTCGACCCGCGTCTCCAGCGACATGAGCGAAGCGGCCAGCCGCCAACGCGAGTCGGTGGACATGGTTTCCACCGCCTTCCACGAAATGGTCGCCACCGCCAACGAAGTGGCCCGCTCCTGCAGCCAGGCGGCGCAGTCGGCCGACAGCGGCCAGCAGCAGGCCCGCGAAGGCCAGCAGCAGATCGACGCGGCGGTGCAAAGCGTGGACCGCCTGAGCCAGGAGATCGAGCAGTCGGCCCAGTCGATCCAGCAACTGGAACGCGACAGCAATGCCATCCAGTCGATTCTCGGCACCATCCGTTCGATCGCTGAACAGACCAACCTGCTGGCCCTGAACGCCGCCATCGAAGCCGCCCGCGCCGGCGAGCAAGGCCGTGGCTTTGCCGTGGTCGCCGACGAAGTCCGCGCCTTGGCTAAGCGCACCGCCGATTCCACTGCCGAGATCGACGGCCTGCTGGGCAACCTCGCCTCGCGCACCGCCGAGGTCGCAGAGCAGATGCACGCAAGCCTCGAGGTCTCGCAGCAGTCGGTCAGCCGCATTGGCCTGGCGCGTGACAGTTTCGGGCAGATCCGCGAGTCGGTGGACATCATTCGCGACATGAACACCCAGATCGCCACTGCCGCCGAAGAGCAACATCAGGTGGCCGAGGACATCAACCGCCACATCAGCCAGATCCACGGCGATGCACAGTTGGTGGCCGAGCTGGCCCAGGCCGCACGTCAGGACTCCGAGAGCCTGGCGGGGCTGTCCAATGAGCTGGATGCACTGGTGCGCAGGTTCCGTACCTGAGTCATGCCCTTAGCGGGTCAATCGGAGCAGCGGTTTCACCTCCGATTGCCCGCGAACGGGCCACGACCTGCGGGCGCTAGAACTGCAACGCCCAGGTGTGGAGCCCAACGGAGCCTAACAGCCAAGGTTCATCGGCTACTGCGCCAGTGGGAGCTGGCGACAGCCTGCGATGGGCTGCACGGCAGCCCCAGCCGCCCCTCACCGCTCGACGATCATCGTCACCCCCTGCCCTCCCGCCGCGCAAATGGAGATCAGTCCTCGGCCCTTACCGGCCGTGGCCAGCAACTTGGCCATGTTCGCCAGGATGCGCCCGCCGGTAGCCGCGAACGGATGCCCTGTCGCCAGGGAGCTGCCTTTGACATTGAGCTTGCTGCGATCGATGGCGCCCAACGGCTGCGCAAGGCCCAGGCGCGTGCGGCAGTACTCCTCATCCTCCCAGGCCTTGAGCGTGCACAGCACCTGGGCGGCGAAGGCCTCGTGAATCTCGTAGTAGTCGAAATCCTGCAGGGTCAGCCCATTACGCGCCAACAACCGAGGTACCGCGTAGACAGGCGCCATCAACAGCCCTTCGTGACCGGTGACGAAATCCACTGCAGCGGTCTCGCCATCCACCACATACGCCAGCACAGGCAAGTCGTGCTCCCTGGCCCATTCTTCGGTGCCCAGCAATACCAGTGAGGCGCCATCGGTCAGCGGTGTGGAGTTGCCGGCCGTCAGGGTGCCCTGCCCGCTGCGGTCGAACGCGGGCTTGAGCTTGGCCAACTGCTCCAAGGTCAGGTCCGCACGCAGGTTGTTGTCCCTAGCCAGGCCCAGGTAAGGCGTGAGCAGGTCCTCATGCCAGCCCTCATCGAACGAGGCCAGCAGACGTTGATGACTGAGCAGGGCCAGCTCGTCCTGCTCGGCACGACCAATCTGCCAGGTCTGCGCCATGCGCTCGCAATGCTCGCCCATCGACAGCCCCGTGCGCGCCTCTTCGATACGCGGCAGTTCAGGTAGAAAGTGCCTGGGACGCAGCTTGAGGAACGGCTTGAGCCGCTCGGGCCAGGTTCTGGCGCTGTTGGCCTGCAACAGGATGCGCCGCAGGCCCGGGCTGACGGCGATCGGGGCGTCCGAGGCGGTGTCCACGCCGCCGGCGATGGCACAGTCGATCTGCCCGAGGGCAATCTTGTTGGCCGACAGCAGCGCCACCTCCAGGCCCGTGCCACAGGCCAGCTGAAGGTCATAGGCCGGTGTCTGTGCCGAAAGCCGTGAGCCCAGCACGCTCTCGCGGGTCAGGCTCATGTCGCGGGCATGTTTGACCACCGCGCCCGCGGCCACCTCGCCCAGGCGCAAGCCATGCAGATGGCAGCGCTCAATGAGGCCCTCGAGCGCGGCGGTGAGCATCGCCTGGTTGCTAGCCTTGGCATAGACGCCGTTGGAGCGGGCAAACGGTATTCGGTTTGCGCCCAGGATCGCGACGCGGCGGGGTGAAACCATGGCGCATGTTCCTTCTGAAACAATTTGATCCGTACAGACTAGGTGTTTTTACCGCAGTCGAACGACCTCGACACAAACTTGGTCCACACTTGCAAGCTTGTCCCCTGGGAGACCCGCACATGAGCGACCGCTATCTCGGCTTTGCCAACTCCAACCTTGGCCGACGCCTCGTCGATGCCTTGGGCCTGCCCCGTCCGGCGCCGCTGGAGCGATGGCAGGCAGGGCGCCTGCGTCCCGTGGAGGGTGCCCTGGTGCTCGGAGGTGGGCCCCTGGCAGTCCAGGTGGAGGCCATCGCTCCACGCCTGACCGACACCCTCTACAGCTTCAACGGCGAAGGGCTGCAGGCGCAGACCTGGGTCGCCGGCCTGGGGCCGAAGCTCAAGGCCGTGGTGTTCGATGCCAGCCATCTGGCCGACAGCGACGATTTGCGCCAATTGCGTGAGTTCTTCCAGCCGCTGCTGCGCAGCTTGGCCCGCTGCGCCCATGTGGTGATCCTCGGGCGCGCGCCCGAAAGCCTCGACGACCCGCAGGCCAGCGTGGCCCAGCGCGCCCTGGAAGGCTTCAGCCGTTCACTGGGCAAGGAACTGCGCGACGGTGCCACCGTGCAGTTGCTGTATGTCGACAAGGCCGCCGAAGACCAGCTCGAAGGCGCCTTGCGCTTCTTCCTGTCGCCCCGCAGTGCCTTCATCAGCGGCCAAGTTCTGCGCCTGGGCCCTTGCGCCAACCACGTCGAGGACTGGACCCGCCCGCTGGCCGGCCGCCGCGCCCTGGTGACCGGTGCCGCCCGAGGGATTGGCGCAGCCATCGCCGAGACCCTGGCCCGCGATGGCGCGGACGTCATCCTGCTGGATGTTCCACAGGCACAAAAAGACCTCGACGCCCTTGCCGCCCGCCTGGGTGGCGAGGCCCTGGCCCTGGACATCTGCGCCAGCGATGCCCCAGCCAAGCTGGTCGAAGCCCTGCCCGACGGCCTCGACATCCTGGTGCACAACGCCGGCATCACCCGCGACAAGACCCTGGCCAACATGACGCCCGAATATTGGGACGCGGTGCTGGCCGTGAACCTCAAGGCCCCGCAAGTCCTGACCCAAGCGTTGTTCGACGCCGGCAAGCTTCACGACGGGGCGCGCATCACCCTGCTCGCCTCGGTCAGCGGCATCGGCGGCAATCGCGGGCAGTCCAATTACGCAGCGAGCAAGGCCGGCCTGATCGGCTTCGCCCAAGCCTGGGCACCCAAGCTGGCCAAGCAGGGCGCCAGCATCAATGCCGTGGCCCCAGGCTTTATCGAAACCCACATGACCGCCGCCATGCCCATGGGCCTGCGCGAAGCCGGACGACGCCTGAGTTCGCTGGGCCAGGGCGGCGTGCCACAGGACGTCGCCGAGGCCATCGCCTGGCTCAGCCAGCCCGGCACGGGCGCGGTCAATGGCCAAGTCCTGCGGGTCTGCGGCCAGGCACTGATGGGGGCATGACAATGACCCGTTCATGGCACGACCTGCACAACCCCGACGCACGCGCCAGCCTTTACCTGCGGGCGTTGCGCAAACGCGGTATCAGCGGCGACCGATTGCCCGAGGCCGGCCTGCGCTGTTTCCTGCGGGTTCAGCCCGACAACCTGGCGGCCTATCGCCGACTGTGCCATTTCGCCGACCACGGCCGCCTGCCGCCGACCTATCCCCACATCATGGCCTTCACCCTGCAGCTCCAGTTGCTCACGGCCCATCGCTTCCCTTTCCCGCTGCTCGGTTTGGTCCACCTGCACAACGAAATCCAGGTCCATCGTCCGCTGGGCGGTATCGATGGCTTGCGCTTTGCGGTCTACGCCGACAACCTGCAGGCCCACGCCAAAGGCGGCACCTTCGATCTGGTCACCGAGGCCGAGGATGGGCTGGGTCTGCTCTGGCGGGAAACCAGCCGGATGCTGGTGCGCGGCCTGCGTTTGGAAGGCCAGGGGGACGAGGTGCAGACCGTCGAACCCGGCAACCTGCCGGAGGTCACCCGGTGGTACGCCGACAGTGGTATTGGCCGGCGCTACGCCAAGGTGTGCGGCGACTACAATCCGATCCACCTGAGCGCCTCCAGCGCCCGCCTGTTCGGCTTCCCCACCGCCATCGCCCATGGCATGTGGACCAAGGCCATGGCGATGGCCGCCTTGCGCGGCCATCTGCCGGCCAGCGGCTATGCCTTCGCGGTAGATTTCCACAAACCCGTGCGCTTGCCTTCGGAGGTGGTGCTCAGTGCCAGCGAAGCCGGGCCGGAAGGCGTGTTGCGCCTGGAGGGTCATGGGGCGCTGGTGCACATGCTCGGGCGCTGGTCCCCGCTCTAGCCCTGGGGCTGCCATGCAGCCCGAGGCGCTTGCTTTGCAGCCAGGCTCATCCGAAGCTATGCGCCATTAGGAGAGCCCAATGAACCTGCAAGAACTGACTGAACGCCTGCACCGGATCCGCGACACCAACGACTGGCGCGGCTTCCACAGCCCCAAGAACCTGGCCATGGCGGCCAGTGTCGAAATGGCTGAACTGGTGGAGATCTTCCAATGGCTGACCGAGGATCAATCGCGCCAGCTTCCCCCTGAAAAACTCGCCCACGCCGGCCAGGAAGTGGGCGATATCGTCCTCTACCTGTTGCTGCTGTGCAGCGAACTGGGGCTGGACATGAACGAAGTGGTGCGTGCCAAGCTGGCTGACAGCGAGAGGCGCTTCGCCAAATGAACGACCGTCATTTCGATGAATTGGCCACCCGTTTCGCCGAGAAGATCTATGGCGGCGCCAAAGGCGCGATCCGCCTCGCGGGCCTTCAGGCCGACCTCGCCGAAGCCCTGCCCGACCGTCCCTTGCGCGTGCTGGACATCGGCGCAGGCTTGGGCCACATGGCCCTGTGGCTGGCCGAACGCGGCCACCACCTGACCCTCGCCGAACCCGCCGCGCCCATGCTCGACGGTGCCCGCGCCCGCTTTGCCGAGGCCGGCCAGGCAGCCACCTTCATCCAGGCGCCCTGGCAGGACCTGCTCGGCCAGCTGACCGAGCCGTTCGACCTGGTGCTGTGCCACGCCGTGCTGGAATGGCTGGCCGAACCCGAGAGCATCCTGCCGGTGCTGCACCAGTTGACCGCTCCTGCCGGCTGGTTGTCCCTGGCGTTCTACAACCGCGACGCGCTGGTCTACCGCAACCTGCTCAAAGGCCATTTCCGCAAGTTGCGCAGCAACCGCCTAGCGGGTGAAAGCCAGAGCCTGACTCCGCAGAAACCGCTTGATCCAAGGGAGCTCAAGGCGCAACTTGAACCCATGTGGCAAGTCGAAAGTGAAAGTGGCGTGCGGGTGTTCTATGACTACATGCCCAAGGACTTCCAGGCCAAGGCCGAGCTGCTCGACCTACTGGAGATGGAGCTCGCACATCGCCGCCACCCCAGCTTCGCTGGGCTTGGCCGCTATCTGCACTGGATCTGCCGACCGCATTGACCCGCTTGCCGGGAGGACCCCATGCCGTACCCGCAACTCTGCCTGGCATTGCTCACCCTGACCCTGGCTGCCTGCCAGGGCAGCAACCCTTATGTCGCCAGTAGCCGGCCATTGCCGCCGGCACCGGCCCAGGCAGCCAACACCTTCGATGCCAGCGCTTATCCTGCACCGCCGCGCGACTATGGCCGCTATCGCAGCTGGCGCTGGCGCGACGGCCAGCCGCCAAGTGCCAATGCCAACGCCGACCCTGCGCAACTGGCCGAGGCGGTCAGCAGCGCCCTCGACCAGCATGGTTTGCGTCCTGCACGCGGCAATGCCGCGGACCTTCTGGTAAGCGCCGATATCCGTCTGGAGCGTCGCCTGCGCCAGGTGCGTGACTACGACTATTACGACCCCTACTACGGCCCGTACCCCTACGGCAGCATCGGCTATGGCGGTTATCGCAATGGCTATGGCGCCTATGGCAGCGTGCCGATCGTGCGCACCTATGAAGTCGAAGTCATGGTGGTGCGCATCGACCTGTTCGACGCGCGCGACGGCCAACCGGTATGGAGCGCCAGCGCCGAGAGTGGCAGCGGCAAGGACTCGCCTCGGGACCGCGAAAACGCTTTGCGCGAGTCAGTGGGCAAGGCGCTGAGCGGCTATCCTCCCAGTTAGTGTCCAACGGAGAACCATCATGTTGCGCCGCCTCGTTCTGTTGTCATTCGCGTTGTTGCTCACCGCCTGCGCCAACAACAACGTCACCCAGGATTTCGACGCCAGCCGTGACTTCGCTGCCTACCGCAGCTGGGCCTGGCAGGAACCGGCGTTGCAGTACCGCCCGGACGACCCACGGATCAAGAGCGACCTGACCGAGCAGCGCATCCGCCAGGCCGTGGCCGACCAGCTCGACCAACGCGGCCTGAGACCGGTGCAGGGCAATGCCCAGGCCGATGTGAAGGTACGCGCCTACCTCATCGTCGAGGAACGCCAGCAGCAGATCACCACCAACTACGGCGGCGCCTGGGGTGGGTACTGGGGAGGTTATTGGGGCGGGCCGATGTACAACGAGACCCGTAGCGTCGACTACAAGGTCGCGACCATCCAGGTGGACATGTTCGACGGTCGTGACGGCAAGCTGGTCTGGCGTGCCAGCGCCGAACAGATCATGAACAACTACCCGCCCGGCCCGGAAGAACGCAACACTGCGATCCAGAAGACCGTCACCCAGGTGATGTCGCACTATCCACCGCGCCGGCAGTAAACAGACGATGCAGTGATGGCACGGGCTTCGCCCGTGTTCGCGGGATAAGCCGCGAACACGGGCCGGCAAGGTCGTCACGATCGACCAAGCAAACACGGCAATTAGCCATCACCTTTACTACACTCCTTTCACCGCCGCCGCGCTGCTTGGCCAGAGGCCTGCAAAGGAGTGCCCGTGGTTCTTCGTTATCCCGCACGCCAACGCGGCGCGATCGGCCTGATGGCCGCGCTCACGCTGGGCCTTGCCCTGCTGTTCATGCTGCTGGTGGTCGACAGCGGCCGGCTTTATCTGGAGCAGCGTAAACTTCAGCGCATCGCCGACATGGCAGCATTGGAGGCGGCTGGCCAACACGCCGTGTGCACCGGCACCGGTCCCCAGGCCCCCACCCTTGCGCGCACCGCCGCCACCCGCAATGGCCATGATCCGAGCAACCCGCTGGTGGCCAGTTGTGGCCATGTGCAAACCGGGGCCGACCACCTGCGCACCTTCACCGTCGATGCCTCGCGCAATGAGGCAATCAGGGTGCAGGTCAGCAACACCGTCCCCACCAGCGTTGCCGCCGGTGTCTTTGCCTTGGTCAAAGGCGATGGTTTGCCCTTGACCAGCACTTTGACTGCCAGCGCCGTGGCCTCAGTGCCCACGCAACCGCAGGCGATGCTGCGAATCCGCAGCACACTGGTGAAGATCGACACCCGCCAGGCGGCGCTGCTCAATGCTCTGCTCGCCCCCCTGGGTGGCAACCTGCAGCTCGACGTTGCCGGCTGGCAGGGCCTGGCCGACACCCAACTCAATCTACTCAAGTACCTGGATCAGTTGGCAGTGGACCTGAACATCAAAGCCGGCGACTACCAGACCCTGCTCGACACGAACGCCAGCGCAACCCAACTGCTGCAAGCCGCCGTGAAAGTCCTGCAGCAAAGTGGCACCGCGGTTGACGTGGTATCGAACCTGGGCAAGGTGGCACTGGCCGGCAGCGGCAGTTCATTGCATCTGGGGGAGCTGGTCGATATCCAGAACGGCACCGCCAAGGCCGGGCTCGATGCTAGCCTTCAGTTGCTTCAGTTGGTCCATGGCATGCTCATGGTCGCAGCCAGCGACAGCGCCGCAGGCATCGACCTCTCGCCCAGCGTGCTTGGCCTGGCCAATGGTCGAGTACGGGTGAAAGTCATAGAGCCACAACAGATTTCCTCGGTGGGTGACCCATCAAAAGATGAGCTCAGGGTGCATACCGCCCAGGTCAAAGTCCTGGTGTCGGTCGATCTGCCGTTGCTGGACAGCGTCGTCGGCCTGGTAAACGCCGTGCTCGACCTGGCGGCCCCCTTGACCAACGTGCTGAACAATCTGCTCAGCCTGAACCTGTTCGGCACCGTGCAATCGCTGACCTGTAGCCTGGGCATTCCGTGCAAGGTCAGCGACATCAAGCTGATGCCGGACAAGCTTCACCTGGATATCGGCCTGGAGATAGGCGAAGCCACCAGCCGCCTCAAGCCGCCGTTGACGAGCAGTTACAGTTGCTCCCCCAAGCGCCTCACTACCCTCACCGACCGCTCCGCCGTGAAGATCTCGGTGGGCAGGTTCGACTCGCCCGACACGTTTTTCGCCCAGGGCACCGCTGCTAACAAGGCCCTGCCTTTGATCGACATCGGCACCAATGTCTGCAGCCGCGTGTTGATCCTACCGCCAGTCTGCGGCACCCGCGTGCCCTTCGCCGGTGGCGGCATCGGCGTGCGTGTCGACAGCAAGGTACTGGGGTACGGCCAGGGCGAACATGACTTGGTCTTCCAAGGCGCGAGCGAACCGCCCGATATTGGTCTCGATCCGCGCTATCAGGCGATGGCGACCGCCAACAGCAATGTGGTGGGCAGCCTCAGCGACACCTTGCTGGGGATTCACCTGGAGGCCTACGAACCCACTGCGAACAGTGGCCTGGGCAAGATCTTGGTGTTGACCGCAGGCCTGCTCGACGGTGTGAAGAGCATCCTCGAACCGCTGATCAAGAACCTGCTCAGCCCGATCATCGATCCGTTGGTGGAAATGCTCCTCAAGATGCTCGGCATCGACCTGGTCAACGCAGAAGTCGGGGCCAACCTCAGTTGTTCCAGCGGCCGCGCTCAGTTGGTGCTGTAAACCGGCAGACACACCCTGAAGCACGCGCCCTCGGCTCCGTTGGCCACGCTCAGGCTGCCTTCCATGGCTTCGATGATGCCATGGCTCACCGACAGTCCTAGCCCGGTGCCGACACCCGCCGGTTTGGTGGTAAAGAACGGCTCGAAAATACGCGCCTGGACCTGCGGGTCGATGCCGCCGCCGTTGTCCTCCACCCACAGGCACAGCTGCCCAGGCTGCAAGGTCTGGCGGATGCTGATCCAGGGCTCGGCGCAACGTTGTTCGAGCAGGGCATCGCGGGCATTGATCATGAGGTTGATCATCACCTGCTCCAGTTGATCCTTGTGCCCCAGCACCTGCGGTTGGTCCTCGGGCGTCTCGATCCGCAGGGAGACGCCCTTGCCGCGCAGGCTTTCCTCGAGCATCGCCGTCGCCTCCTGCACCGCGCTCCAGGCTGCGAAGCGCTGACGCTCGACCTCGGAGCGGCGCCCGAACACGCGCATGTGGTCCACCAGCCGTGCGGTACGCTCGATCTGCGCTTCGATGCGGTGCAACTTATCCTCCAGATAGGCAGGCTCGGCCGTGCCGTTCTCCAGGCGTTTCAGGGCATTGGCCGCCGCCATGCGCATGACGTTCAATGGCTGGTTGATTTCATGCAGCAGGCCGGTGGTCAACTCGCCGAGCGTCGCCATCTTGGCGCCTTGCAGCAGCTGCCGCTGGCTGCGTCGCACTTCGGTGTTGTCACGGCCCACTGCCTGGATCTCCAGCAGCCGCCCCTGCTCATCGAACAGCCCGCGGTCGGCCCAGACCCACCAGGCGTGCTCGCGACCAGGCAACTGCAGGCAGATCTCCGCGCTGCTCATCGGTTGCTCGGGGGTCAGCAGTTGCAGCCGCGCCAGGAACGCTTCGCGCTGCTCCTGCGAGAGCCACTGGCCGAGGTTCATACCCTCCAGTTGCTCCGGCGCGCAGTGCAGGTAGTCGGCCAAGGGTCGGTTGCCGAACACCAGGGCCAGGTCTGGGCGATAACGGCAGATCATCGCCGGAGAGTCCTCTACCAGCACCCGGTAGCGCTCCTCGCTCTGGCGTACCCGGTCGGCGGCCTCGGTGGCCTCGCTGACATCCAGCCACAAGCCGACCACCTCCAGCGGCTGGCCAATATCGTTGCGCAGCAGTCGCGCCTCATCGAGTATCCAGTGGTAGCCACCCCGGCTATCGCGCAGACGGTAGCGGCTACGGGCCTGGCCCTCGCGCAGCAAGGTGCGGGTACGCTCCAGCCACAATGCGCGGTCGTCCGGATGCACGGCCAGGCCCGGCTGGCGGGCCTGTTCGCTGTCCGGCGTCCAGCCCAGCAGCGGCATCAAGCTGGCGCTGAAGAATTCGCTGTGCAACGCACCTTCGGCGTAGCGCTGTATGTAGATCACCGCCGGTGAACTGGCGATCAGGCTTTCCAGGCGTGTGCGCGCCGCGCTCGTCTGCAGCTCCTGCGCCTTGAGCGCACTGATGTCGAGCAGAAAACCGCGCAGCTCGCTGCCCTGCAACCGGCCCACCCAATGCAGCCAGGCCGGATCGCCATGCCCTTGGAGCGCCGGCACACGCACGCTCAGGCTCAAGTCATCGCCCATGCAGGCCTGCTCCAGGGCCAGGCGCGCCGGCTCCCGGTCGGCAGGGTGAAGCCGCGCAAGCCACTGCTCCAGGCTGGGGTGGTGGGGCAGATCAAGACGCGCGGCCAGGGTCGGGTCCAGGTGCAGGCCGTCCTCGCGTGACCAGGCCCACCAACCTGCGCCCAGTTGTTGCTGCAACTGCGCCAGGTAACCGCTCTGCTGTTGCAGCCGGGCATGCCGATAACGGCTGAGCACCGGTTCGATCAAGGCCTGCCACAACAGGTGCGCATCGGCGGGCATCTGCTGCCCGCCGGCACACAGCAGCCAGGCCTGGACCTGCGAGCCTTCAAGGTACGGCAGCACGAACAGCGAAACGCCGCCACACAGGGTCAGCAGTTCTGCAGGCAGCGTGGCGGCTGTCTGAGGTTGCGCCGACAGACCGTCCAGCCAGGATTGCAGGCGGGCGTCGCCCGGCCACGGCCAAGGTGTCTCGTTACCGGCGAAGGTGCGCCAACCCGAAGCCTGCGGCAGCATCAGGCGCACGGCGGGCACATGCCAGTGCTCGGCCAGATGCTGCAATTGCACCGCCACACATTGGGTCAAACGCTCCGCGCTGCACTCGCGCAAGGCGCGGTCGATGTCCTTTGCCAACTGCCACTCGCCTTGATGCTGCCAGGCGTGGGTCCGCTCGAGCAGCAGGTCGCCGATATCGAACAGCTGCAACAACCAGCCATCGCCCTGGCGCATCACCCAGCCACGGGTACACAGGGGATTGCCCGTGGCAGTGCGAAAATCCAGATCCAAGGGTTGCCCCTGCCAATCGGCAGGCTGCCCTTCCAGCACCAGCCAGCTGTGCCGCTCCAGGTAGTCCTGGACCCGGCCACCACCTTTGAAGGGCAACGCCAACAAGGTGCGCAACGGCCCAGACAAGCGCTGCACGCTGCCTTGCCCATCGAGCCACAGTTGCAGGCCAACGGCGGCAGGCGCCTCAGGCTCGGAAACAGCTGGCTGCGTGCCGCCGCGCCAACGGTCGAACAGCCCGGTCACAGTTGCAGACTCGCTTTGGCCTGCAACTGCTCGGGCAAGCGTGGTACTTCACCGATCACAGGCAGCACCAGCAATGGCAACACGCGGGTCAGGCGCTCACGCGGGTATTGAATGGTTACGGTCAACAGCTTCCCGCTCAACTCGACCTTGGCATCCTTGACCGCGCTGAAGCCCAAGGCCGCGGGCATCCAGGACAGCTGCTGGTCGATCGCCTGCTGTGCCACGGCGCTGTAGCTGGCCAAGGCGCTGCCGGGCTCGAGCGCCACGCAGCGGCGCACCGCCTCGCTGGCCGCCTGGTTGAACGACTGCACCATCAGCATCGGCAATGCATAGCTGACCAACCCGTAGAACACCGCGAAAAAAACCATGAAGACTGCGACGAACTCGATGGCAGCCGCACCTTTTTGCCGTCTTGCCAGGCTTGCTTTCATGTTCGCGTCTACCCTGACTATGACACCTGAAACACAGCATAGAACCGTTCAACGAATAGGGATGGCATTTTGCCAATGCAAAGCATTGTTCTCCTGATGTGGCTTGCCTTGTGCACCGAACAAGATATCCGCGAACGGCAGCTCTCCAACGCTCTGACCCTGGGCGTTGCGGCTTGTGCCTTGGTCTGGTTGTTCGCCACCGGGCGCAGCTGGATCGGCGCCGAACCCAGCGATGCCGGTTGGGCACTGGCCATCGTCATGCTGCTCACCCTCCCCGGCTACATGCTTGGCCGCTTCGGCGCTGGCGACGTCAAGCTGATGGGCGCCCTGGCCCTGGCCACCAGCCCCCCGTACGTGCTTGGCACTTTCATCGGCGCCGGCATCACCGTGCTGGCCTGGCTGCTTGGCCGCCGCAGGCTGTGGATCCTGCTCAATCCCAAGGTGAAAAAGCGCCTGCAGAAACTGGCCGAGGAAGTCGGCGACAAACAACCCTTCGCGCCCTATGTGCTGGTGGGTTTTCTGCTGACAGCCGTATGGATTCAGTAACGGCACCAAAAACTATACAAACCTTGTACAAAACCACCAACACCAGCTACCGTCTTTAGCGTTCATGCGCAGGAACAAGGGCCCAGAACGAACAGGGAGTTGATCGTGAACAAACAGCCCAGCACGGTGAAGATTCTGGTCGTCGATGACCAGCCAGAGGTGGTCGAACAGCTGTGTGAATATCTCGAACTTCACGGCTACGCCTGCACCCCGGCCAACAGCGCCATGCAAGGCATTGAGCGCTACCAGGCCGACGAGCAGATCGGCTTGGTCCTGTGCGATCTACACCTCCCCCAGATCGATGGCATCGAGATGGTCCATGCGCTCAAGAAACTCACCGGTCGCCAGCGCGTGTTCGAAGCGATCATGCTGACCGGACAAGCCGAGAAGCAGGACATCATCCGCGCCCTGCGGGAAGGGTTCGCCGATTACTACCAGAAGCCCGTCGACCTGCAGGAGCTGCTCGAAGGCGTGCGACGCCAGGAGCAAGCGCTGCTCGAACGCCAACGCAACATTCATGAACTGGGGCACCTGAACCAACGCTTGCAGGAGCTGGCCGAGTCCATCGATATCCTTTACCAAGACCTGGAGAAAGCCCGCGGCCAAGGCATGCATCGCCGCGCCACGGACCTCGAAGAGCCCGAGGCCGAGCTGCCCCCGGTCTTCGACAAGCTCTCGCCGCGTCAGCTGGAAGTGGCCAGGCTCGTGGGCAAGGGCAAGACCAACTACCAGATCGCCTGTGAGCTCGGGATTACCGAGAACACCGTCAAGCTCTACGTGTCGCAGGTGCTGCGTCTGACCCACATGCACAACCGCACCCAACTGGCCTTGGCGCTGATGCCAGGCGCTTCGCCGCTGAGCCAGCGCTTCTCCACCCACTGAACGGCACAGGCTTGTAGCCTGTTGCCGGCTCGCTCGCCGATGCCCGTTCCCACAGGTAGCGTGCCGCGCTCATGGTCTGCGCAGGACCGGCAGGCGTTGGCTGCGTCAGTTACCGGTGGTGCTCATCGACTGATAGCGGAAGGCATCGGGGATCGGATACTTGTAGCTGTCCAGCCAGCGCTGTAGGGACAACTCCCGCTCCTTCGCGCTCTGCCTCTGGGGTTTCGGCGAGGCCTGCTGGTTGCTCGCCTGCACCCGCAACCAGGCTTCGGCGCCAGTGTCCGGCGGCGGCCGGCGAGGTGGGTCCTCGGCCTGAGCGAGCAGTGGGCAGGAAAGGCAGAGCACAACCATCATTGGCTTGAACATGGCAACGCCTCCTTTGTCTTCAACCCACCGAGCCACGCCCGGTCTCCTTCAACTGCTTGGCCCGCGCCTGGGCCTCGGCGAACTGCTCCGGCTTGAGCCCTAGCCGGGTCACCAGGTCGGCGGCCTGCTGCCAATTGTCCTCGACCAGCGACAGGGTCACCAGGTTGACTGCCGGCAGCGGGTTGTCGTCCTTGAGCTCGATGGCGGTCAGGAACTCGAAGCGCGCCTGTTCATGATCGCCCAGGTTCATCAGCACCACTCCCAGGTCATTGCGCACCTTCTCGTCGGTTGGCGCCAGACGCACCGCCCGCTGCAAGTTGCGCAGCGCCTGTACATCGTCCCCCCGCGCCGAGGCAAGCTGGCCCAGGCCATGCTCGGCTTCGGCCGCCAGGCAGCCGCCGAGCAGGCTGCGGTAAAGCGGTTCGGCTTCGCTGCGCCCAAGCAGGCGCAGCACCTTGGCTTTGCGCAAGCGCACCTGATCGAGGTCGTCCGGCAGTTGCTGCAGGTGCGCATAGCTGGCGTGCGGGCGCCCGTCGTTGAGCATCTCGTCCGCCAGGTTCAGTGCCAGTTGCTGGTCGGCGGTGGGCTTGCCGCAGGACGAGGTGCCCAGCAACCTGGCAAACCCCTCGGGTGGCTGGCCCGCACAGCCTGCCAGCAAAAACAGACCGGTGAACAACAGGATCGCTTTCATCCGACTCTTCCTTCCTCAGAACGCCAGGGCCCGCGTCAGTGCGGTGAAACCCGGTCCGGCCAGGACGATGATCAAGGCCGGGAACAAGAACATCATCATCACCGCCGACATCTTTGCCGACATCTTCGAGACCCGCTCCTGCAGACGCGTCAGGCGCCGATCATCGAGCAAGGTCTTAAGGCCCAGCAGCGACTTCATCGCACCGCTGCCCTGCACCAGCAACTGGCGCAGGATCACGCAGGTGTCGATGAATTCGTCCACCGCCAGCAGGCGTGCGGTCTTTTCCAACTCCGGCCCCAACGCAAGCCCGGAGTCCACGCGTTGCAGGACCAGCCGCAGCTCTTCACTCACATGCGGCACCAACGTGCGGCTCTCGTGGCTCAGCACCCGCAGGGCCTGTTCGACCGCCAAGCCGCTCTCGAACAAAATGCGCAGCAGCGGGATCACCAGGCTCACCTCCTGGGCGATGCGCTGCTGGCGGCGCAATGCGGCCATCGCCAGCAGGCGCTTGGGCAGCAGGTAGCCCACCCCCAGGGCACACAGGGGCAACACCACCCCATGGCCAAAGCCGCCCGACACCAGGCCCTGCTGTAGCAACAGCGTCAGGCCCGCCGCCAACACCGGCAGCCCCAGTTGCACGGCCGCGAACAACGCCCGGTGACGGCTACGACGCCAACCCACTCGCTCCAGCAGGGTCTGGGTTTCGCTGTCCAGGGTCTGCAGACGTCGGCCCAAGGCCGAGTTGCCCAGCCAATGCAGCCAGTCTCCCAGCCGCTCCTCACGGGCCAGCTGGCCTTGCAAACGCCGTGCGATCATCTGCCGGGCGCGGACCTGGCGCAGCGCCTGCAAGCTCAACAGGACAAAGCCTGCGAACAGGCAAAGGGCACAGATCAGCCAGGCCATGGTCACAGGCTCCTCATCATGCGCCACAGCATCAGACACCCCACCGCCTGCAGGGCGAAGGCGAACAGCAACATCATCTGCCCCTGGCTGTCGCGCCACATGGCCATCAGGTAGCCGGGGTTACCCAGCAAGAAGTAGCCAACCATGGTCAGCGGCAAAGCGCCGAGAATCCAGGCGGTGATCCGTGTCTCACCGGTCATGGCCCTGAGCTGGCGAGCCCCTTGCTCACGTTCGCGGATCAGCTTGATCAGGTTCTCCATCAGCTCGCTGGCGTTGCCGCCATAGTGCTGGTTGATGCGCAGCCCCAAGGCGAACAGCCGCAGCTCGTCCTGCTCGTACAGTTCAGCCAGCTCATGCACGGCCTCCTCCAGAGGCACACCCATGCGCACGTTGCGCTGCACACGGCCCATGGCCGAACGCAACGGCTCGCGCGTGCCTTCGATCCCACCGAGCACCGCATCGCTGAGCGTGCGGCCGGCCTTGAGGCTGCGCACGCTGTAGTCCAGCAGCCCAGGCAGTTGTTCGACGATCAGCGCCAGACGGCGGCGACAGCGCCAGCTCAGGTACAGGTAGGCCAGCAGTGGCAGCGCGGTCAGCACCAGCACGGCCGCGACCCAGCCGGCCAACAGCAAGGCCAACGCGACCAGGCCCAGCCAGCCTGTCAACCAAGGGCGCAGGCTGAACTCGCCCTGGGCCAGCCCCGCACGCTGCAACAACGGGTCGAGCCAGTCACGCCGCACCGTGGCGGTTCGCACGCTCTGGTAGGCACGTCCCAAGCGCTGCAGGATGCGCTCCTCGCGGCGTTTGTACTGACCTCGGCGAAACAGCAGCAAGGCCACGCCCAGCAACAAAGGCGCCAGTGCCAGCAGCAGCGGGCCCATCACATCAACCCGTCCTGGCGCAGCTTGGCGCCCGCCGGGTTGGGGGCATCGCGCAAGAAGCCCTCGCCGCCGCGCCGGTCGAGGCGGAACAAGGTATTGGTGACATACACGTCGTCACGCACCCCGACCACCTCCAGCACCTCGCTGACGCAACGCCGGCCATCGGCCAGGCGGGTCAGCTGAATCACCACATCGAGCGCCGCGCACACCATCTGGCGCAGCGTCTTCTCGGCCACCTGGCGCCCCGTCAGCCCCACCAGGGTCTCCAGGCGCAGCAAGGCATCCTGCGCGGTGTTGGCGTGCACCGTGCTCATCGAGCCATCGTGCCCGGTGTTCATCGCGGTGAGCACGTCGAGCACTTCGGCTCCGCGGATCTCGCCGAGCAGGATGCGGTCCGGGCGCATCCGCAAGGCGTTGCGGATCAGCTCGCTGGCCTTGATCTCGCCATGCCCTTCGGCGTTCGGTGGCCGGGTTTCCAGGCGCACCACGTGCGGGTGGTGCAGCTGCAACTCCGCCACGTCTTCGATGGTCACCAGGCGCTCATGGGGAGAGATCATCTGGCTGAGGATGTTGAGCAAGGTGGTCTTGCCCGTGCCCGTGCCGCCGCTGACCAGGATATTGCAGCGCCGAGCCACGGCCCGCTCGAAGAAGTCGAAGATGGCCTGGTCGATGGCACGGGTGGCCAGCAGGTCGGCGCTCTTGAGCATGTCCTGGCGGAACTTGCGGATCGACAGGCAAGGCCCGTCCAGCGCCACCGGCGGGATGATCGCATTGACACGGCTGCCATCGGGCAGGCGGGCGTCGACCATCGGCGAGGATTCATCCAGGCGACGCCCGAGCGGCGCGAGAATGCGCTGCATCACTCGCTCCACGTGATGGGCGTCGATGAAGCGCAGGTCGGTGCGCTGGAGCATCCCGGCCCGCTCGACGAAAACCCGGTGCGGGCCGTTGACCAGGATCTCCGTGACACTGGCATCGCGCAGCAGCACCTCCAGCGGGCCATAACCGGTCAGCTCATCGACCAGCTCCTCGGCCAGGCGCTCGGTCTCGTAGCGCGACAGCGCCAGGTGCAGGCGTGCCACGTAGTCGCCGACCTGCTCCACGACGAACTGGGTGAGCGCAGGCCGCGCGCCTTCGAGCAGGTTGCGGCCGCTGTCTTCGATGGCATCGATGACGAAGCGGTGCAGGGCACGCTTGAGTGCCTGCGGGTCGGCCCCCGCGTGGCGCGGGCCGCCAAAGGGTTCGTCGGCACTCATTTATGGCTCCACAGGCGGCGCAGCCAGGTAGTGGGGGTGGGCTTGGCCAGGTGCTCCGAGCGCCGCGCCAATCGCTCGCCGAGGTAATGCAAGGCCTGGGTCAGGCTCTCCCGGGGGGCCAGCTCGAACAGACTCAGCCCCTGGTTCTTGGCATTCAGGCGCACCTCAGGGCTGTAGGGCAACGCCTTGAGCAAGGTCAGGCCATAGCGCTTGGCCAAAGCATCGGCATCCGGCGCCACGTTGCGCAGGTAGCGGTCCACCAGCAGCACGGCATGGTCGAGCTTGATGCCCCGGTCGCGCCACTGCTCCAGCACCTCCAGGTTGCGCCGGCAGTCGAGGATGTTCTGGTCGGTATAGACGATCAGCTTGTCGCAATGGCTGACGATGGTGCGCAAGGCATCGTTGTCGGCCTGGCCGGTGAGGTTGACCACAATGTGCTGGAAGTGCTGGCGCAGGGCACTGAGCAACATGTACAGCTCGGCCGCGCTGGTCTGTTGCAGCGGATCGTCGCTGTCGGCGTAGGCCAGGATGCGCAGACCGCCCTTGTCACGCGGGAAGGCGCTGTCGATGAGGGTGCCATCGAGCCGACGCAAATGGCGCAGGGCGTCGCCGAAATAGAACGATGCCTCCAACCCGAGCAAAGTCAGGCTGTCCCCCCGCGGCAGGCCAAGGTCGAGCAGCAAGGCTTGCTGGCCGCTCTCCTGCACCACCCGCGCCAGGTGGGTGGTCAGCAATGCGCCATCGGCTGCGGCCTGGGCCCCGTAGAGCACCGTCAGCCCGCCCAGGCTTGGGTTGCTGGTGACCGCCGGCAGCCGCTTGCTCAGGCGCCGCACCAAACCTGCCACTTCGCTGGCGCGCGAGCCGTAGGCGACGAAGTCACGGGCACCGGCGCGCATGGCGTGCAGGACCAGTTGGTTGTCCATGCCATCGCCCAAGGCCACGATGGCCAACATCGGCTTGGCTTCCAGCACACCCTCGATCAGCGCGCACTGATTGATCAACTGCTCGCGGTCCAGGCCAATGAACAGCAGGTTGCTGAAGGTCACGTCGACCAAAGCCAGCAACTCGTCGAGGCTACCGCCACTGGCACCGATCACTTGGCCGAGCGGGGCGAGCGCGCCCTGCAGCCAACGCAGGTCCTCCTCGTTGCGGGTGATGGCCAGGTAGGTCTGGTTCAGGCTCTCGCTCATCGTGATAACCCGCTACGGCCTTCGAAATTGCCGTTTTCCAGGAAAAACAGCTGCCCCCAGCTGGGGTCGTAGGTGCGCAGACGCTCGCCCGGCAGTTCCGGCAAACGGGCATTGGCGGCCAGCGGCTGGACCAGGTGAGGCGTGACGATCATCAGTAGCTCGGTGTCTTCGCGATTGACCGTCGACTGACGGAAGAACGCACCGAGAATGGGCAGGTTGCCAAGGCCCGGGAACTTGTCCACACCCGAGCGGGTGCTGCTGCTGACCAGGCCACTGATGATGAAGCTTTCCCCATCGGCCAGCGAAATGCTGGTGTCGGTACGCCGGACTTTAAGCCCCGGCACCTGGGTGCCGGCGATATTCACCGCGTTGGTGTAATCCAGCTCGCTGACTTCCGGCGCGACCTTCAGGTTAATACGGTCGCGGCTGACCACGGTCGGCGTCAGGGCCAGGCGCACGCCAAACTCTTTGTATTCGATCGACACGCTGTCGCTGCCGGTGCTCGGCACCGGGATAGGGATTTCGCCGCCCGCGAGAAAACTGGCGGTCATGCCACTAAGCACGGTCAGGCTCGGACGGGCCAGGGTGTAGGCGAAGCCGCTGGTTTCCAGCGCATTGATCGCCGCCAGAAAGCGGCTGCTGCCACCGCCCCAGACAATGTTGAACACGTTGTCGTCGAGCGGAATCAACGGCCGGGCGATCGGCACAGCGCCAGGTGTGACGCGGGTCCCAGGCACAGTACCCGGTGAGCCGATCAGGCTGTTGTTCGATCCTTTGAAGAACAGCCGCGCCCCGGCTTCCTTGTATTTGTTGCGCTGCACTTCGACGAAGCGGATATCGGCCTGCACTTGGCTGGGCAATTGAGGGTCCTGGGAAGGCAGCATCGTGTCTTCGGCCATGTCCGCGCTGGCCCGGCCTTTGACGAACAGCATGGCCCGGTGGGGGGCCGGTGCACAGGCGGTCCACAGCATCAGGCTGGTATTGCCTGCCCCGACCGCCGTCAGCAACACGGCGCGCTCGCCGCTGGCCTGGACATCGGCGACCTTGGGCTCGCCCACCGCCACCCGGCTGATGGCCACCGGCAGGCGCAGCTCCTGTTGCAGGCCTTGGTCCATCTCGATCACCGACGGCAGTTGGCTGAATGCAGCGCAGCCTTTGTCGGCCGCCTGGGCCATCGGCAGCAACGTCACCATCGTCAGGGCAGGGCACAACTGTCTGAGTATCCGCTCGATACTACGCATGGCGGCGTCCTTGCTAGGTCACGGAGTCTTTGAGGTATCGGCAGCCTGGGCGCCACGGATGATCTGCATGCCCGAGATGCCGCTGCCAGGCGCCACCGTCTTGGCAATCGGCACCTGCGACAGCTGACTGAAACGATAGAGGTCACGGTTGGCGTTTTCCACCTGGGCACTGGCTTCGGTGCCGGCCCAGTAGCGGGCCAGGCGTTGTTCGTCGGCGCTGCGCACCGCCAGACGCAAGGTCCCTGTCTGGGCCGCCAGCATCAGTCGGCTGGCCAGCGCTTCAGGCACGGCCAGTGCCACGGTGCGGGCCGTGCTACCCGGTTGATCGCGACGGGCCTTCTGCTCCTCCTGGGTCTGTGCCGGCCGGCCATCATTGGCCAAGCCCATCTGCTCGCCGACGCTGAGCACGCGCAGTGCAGGCAACACCACCTGCGCGGAAGACTGGGGATTGTTGTTTTCCTCTCGCAGAAACAACAGCACATCCACGTAGTCGCCCGGACGAAGCTGCCCGGCGGCACCGATCACATCGTCCACCGCCACGGCCACGGCCCGCTCGTGTGGGCGGATCATCCGCGCCAGCGGACCACCTGCCTGGAAACTGTCTTCGGCAAGCCAGCTGCCTGCCGCCAAAGGGCGCATGCTGCTACGCCCGACAACCTGCTCGATTCGCTGGAATGCCCCTGCCGGCACTACCTGCAGGCGCTCGAGCAACAGATCGTCTGGGGTCAAGGGGGTATTGGCAGCAACGTCGCGGCGCAGCACGACAATCTGTGAGCGCACAGGCTCCTCTGCCTTGGCCGGGGTCGGCGCGGCAGGCGCAGCCACGGGAGCCATCACCGGGGCCGGTTGCTCGACGGGCACCGAGGGGCGACTAAGAACCAGCCCCCAGTACCCAGCCACCAACGCGGCGACCAGGAAAAAACCGGCGAGCATCATGGTCAAGCGACTACTCATATCCGCTATCCCCTTACGCCGTTTGCGCATTTAGCTGATGGCAAAAAGAAACTATTTCGCTATTGCAACGTAGTCCAAATGCCACAAATTGCCATGAGAAACAGGTGCTTTTTGATGCCACTAAATTGACACCTCGGCAAAACAGAAACTTAGCGCGGCTATTCGAAACTCATACTTTTGGATTAATCCGTTGTTACATTTGCAGCTTCCAATCGCTTGGCGAATTCTGTGATGGCAAAGGGGTATCACCGAGGGGATTCCCCGCCATCAGCGCTCGAACGCGCGAGGAGTTGCACCATGTCGCTCAAACGCATCCTTCTTCACTGCAAACAGTTCATCCAACGCAAGGACGGCGCCTCCGGTATCGAATACGCGGTGATCGCCGCCATGGTGGCAGTCGTGCTGGCGGGGTTCGTCCCGGGCGTGTCCAACAATGTCAAATCGGTCATGGATAAGATCCAGGCTGCCATCACTACAGGAACCAGTGGCACGACTGGCGGCAGCAGTGGAGGAAGCTCTACGACTGGTGGTACTTAACGATCAAGATGGCAGCAACGATTTTGGAACCCATTCGAAAGGAGCCGGCCATGTCACTCTCTTCCTTGCGTCAACAGATCCTGCTGGTAGACGACGAGGAAGAGGCCCTGCTCGAACTCGCCGAACTGCTGGAGAACGAAGGTTTCATCTGCCTGACCGCCACCTCGGTCAAAGGCGCCCTGCTCCAGCTCACCCGCCACCCGGACGTGGCCCTGGTCATCACCGACCTGCGTATGCCCGAGGAAAGCGGTATCGGCCTGATCAAACGCCTGCGCGACCACACGGCCCGCCAGCATCTGCCGGTGATCGTCATGTCCGGTCACGCCGACATGGAAGACATCAGCGACCTGCTACGCCTTCAGGTACTGGACCTGTTCCGCAAGCCCATCTATCACGCACGCCTGCTGGAGACGCTGGAGAATTTGTTCCCCAAGCCGCGGATGCAGGTCGTGTGCTGACCCCTGGGGACGCTCGCGCCCCATCGCAGGCCTCGCCAGCGCCCAAGAGACCACGCAGTGGTAGGGCTCGCTCTGCTAAGCGCCACTCACCCTCACAGGGAAACACTTAGATTCACCATGATCCTCGGACTGCGATCCAGGCTGTCCTGCGCCACATCCGCCAGGGGCTTGGCCAGTTCCACGGCCAGGTTGTAAAAGCGCCTATCCCCTATGCGCACTCCCAACGCCGCCGAGGCCAGTCGTGCCCGCTCCAGGTCGCGCCCGTTCGACCACGCCCGGGCGGCATCGAGCGCCAGATAGGGCTGCAGCAACCGTACCCAAGCGCCGTCGCGGTAGACGCTGTAGTCCAGCTCGTAGGCCAATCCCCAGCCCTTGTCGCCCGAGGCCTGGTCGGCCGGGTAGCCGCGGCCGAAGTGCTGGCCACCGAACAGCAGGCGTTCGCTGTCGGGCAGGTCGTTGCCGCTCCAGTACACCGCGCCGGACACCACACCCTGCCAGTCACGCGCCAACGCATCGCGCTGCAAACCAGACAGGCGCAGGCGCAAGAAATCCACATCGCGGGCGCTGTCACTGCGAGCGCCGAACAGATCCAGGCCTTGGTGCACGCCGGCACTGACTCTACGCAACCGACCGTCCTCGACCTTGCGCCAGTCCCCTTCGAAGGACACCGCCCGAGCATAGGTGTCACTGTCGTCCTGGCGCGCTGGGTCGGCCGTGCGCCAGTCGACGTGATCGGCCGTGGTGTAGAACTGCCCGACCACATCCAGCCACTCGTCGGGTTTGACGATCAGGGCTTGGCTGACGCCGATGGCAAGGCGCTCGCTATCCCAACGCTGGCGCAGGTTCTCACCGTCATCCAAGGGCACAAAGGTGCGCGGCTCGCTGCGAAAGCGGGACGCCGAAAGCAGCAGCCGGCTGCCCTCGGCGTCCAGGTATTGGCTGTAGTCGAGTCGGTAGTAATGGGCCTCGTCGTCACCAGGCGGCAGCAGGACGCGGGCGCTCAACTGCTCGGCGAAACGGGTCTGGGCCTGGCTGTCGAACGCCATCAGCGCTTGCGCGGACGTGCGACTACCCTCGGCCAGGGTCAACCTGGCGCCAAAGGGTTTGCGCCCGACATGGACGATCAGGCGCATGGCGCCATCGCGCCACCCGGCGGGCTGCAGTTCGGCCTCGACGCTCACACCAGGCATGCGACCGATCAGGCCGGTATAGCGCTCGAAGGATTCTCGCGTCAGTGGCCGCTCGGCCTTGAGCTTGTCGAGGACTTGCTCCAGGTAGCCGACCGCGGGCCCGATCTCCCCGTGCACCTGGGTTTCGCCGATATAGCCCTCCTCCAACACCACGTGGACACGGCCATCAGCGAAGTCCTGAGGCGGCAGGTAGGCCCGCGATAGCAGGTAGCCATCGCGCCGATAACGCTCGGTCAGGCGGTCGGTCACTGCGATGAGTTCAGCCAGGGTCACCTGATGGCCGACCACGTGCTGGTAGTGCTCGCGCAATTCGCTCAGCAGGTACACCGTACCGCCTTCGAAGCGCACCTTGCGGACTGCCACAGACGTGTTCAGCGGCCATGCAGGCGCTGTTTTCTCCGCGGCCGGCATGCGCACCCCCGCCGGAAGAGGACGATAGGTATCGATCGGCAGGTTGGCGGTGGGCAGGCGTCGTTCGACCTCATTGCCGTCGAGCACGCTCGGCAGCGACCCGGCATGGCAAACACAGGCCCCGGACACCATCAGCAGCGTAACGACCAGAGGACGCATAGGACGCTCCATGACCCCGCGAAGACCGGGCGCAACAGGACCGCCCTGTGGTTCAAGCGTAGGTGCTGGCCTCACGATCGTCGAACGGCCGAAGCGAGCGGCGCGGTGGTCGCTATTGGCTGACCTGAAACTCTACCCGCGCGGTCTCGCCACTTTCGTCCAGCGCGCTGAGTTCGATGCGCCCGGTCTTTTCGAAGCGCACCAGCAGACTGTCCTGGTCGCGGGTCTCGCCCAAGGGCTGTCCATTGAGGAACCACCAGCGCTGACCGCTGCCGCCCAAGGCCGAAACCGGCACCTGCAGCGGTTCGCGACTGGTTGCCGGGCGTCGCAGGGTGTCGCCGGGGCGCACACCGACGATCGACAGCGGCGGCGCGCTCACCGGCACTTGGGGCGGACAGCTAGGGTCCACCGCCGGCAGGCGCGCGGCGCGGCGCTCGATGCGGGGCAGCCACGGCTCCAGCGGCGCCGGCCACAACGCCACCTCCTGCGCCTTGGCGCCGCTGCAACTGGCATCGACGCGCAAACCACGCCCATTGACCCAAACCGTCTCGCGCAACCCAAGCCCCAGCGGCTGATCGGCCGCTTGCAGGGTCGGCGGCGTAGTGCCGTCCAATGTCCAGGCGAAGCGCTGGCGACGGCAGTTGGGGTCCAGGCGGTTCATGGGCTGGCCCAATGGCCAACAGATGGCGGCCACACCGACGCTCGCCGGCACCCGCTCGGCCGGCACATTGATCCCCCGCTGGCTGTCACGGTTGCTGAGCAGGTCGTGGACTTGCAGCATCAGCGGCGCCGCCGAAGCCAAGCCGAACTGTCCCGGCACCGGCGTGCCGTCGGGTCGGCCGATCCACACACCGATCAGGTAGCGCGGCCCCACGCCCACCGACCAGGCGTCACGAAAACCGTAGCTGGTGCCGGTCTTCCAGGCCAACTGCGGGCGCTGTACCAGCTCAGCGTGAAGATCACGGTCCGGCCGGGCCTGGCCGCTCAAGATACGCCGGACGATCCAGGCCGAACCAGGCGACAGCAGCTGCCGCTCGACCAGCGGATCCTGAGGTTGCAGGCGTACCCGCGCGCTCTTCCCTTCACGGGCCAGGGCCGCGTAGCCACCCACCAGGTCCTCCAGACGGCTGCCCGCTCCGCCGAGGATCAGCGACAGGTTCGGTTCGGCGAGCGGCGGCAGTACCAGCGGCATGCCACCCATGCGCATCTGCGCGGCGAAACGCTTTGGTCCGTAAGCCTCGAGCAACTGCACTGCCGGCAGATTCAGCGACAGGGCCAGGGCGGAACTGGCCGAAACCGGGCCCGTGAAGCCCATGGAGAAATTACCAGGCCGGTAGTCGCCATAACGACGTGGCACGTCCTGCAACAAGGATTCTGAGTGGATAAGCCCATCGTCCATGGCCATGGCGTAGAGGAACGGTTTGAGCGTCGAGCCGGGTGATCGCAAGGCCTGGACCATGTCGACATGACCGAAGCGGCGCTCATCGGCTAGGTCGATGGAGCCGAGGTAGGCGCGCACGGCCATGGTTTGCGCCTCCACCACCAGCAGCGCCGCTGAGGTGCGCTCGGGCAGCCGTGCACGCCAGCCCAACAGCAGGTCCTCCAGGCGACGTTGCAAGGCCGCATCGAGGGTAGTGCGAATCAGCGGTGGGCTGTTGGCGCTGTTCAGACGCCGGGCCAGCAAGGGGGCCAGGGCCGGCTCCTGGCGAGGCGCCAGCAGCAAGGGTTCTTCCTGCGCCTCGCTCACCCGCTGCGCCGGCCATACCTGGTACTCGGCCAAGCGCTCCAGCACCTTGTCGCGGGCCCGCTGGGCACGCTCGGGGTGGCGATCCGGGCGCAGCCGGCTGGGCGCCTGGGGCAGCACCGCCAGCAGCGCTGCCTCGGCAGGCGTGAGGTGCATCGGCGACTTGCCAAGGTAAGCCCAGCTGGCGGCGGCCACCCCTTGCAGGGTGCCGCCGAACGGGGCGCGGTTGAGGTAGAGCTGAAGGATCTCACGCTTGGACAGGTGCCACTCCAACTGCGCCGTACGCCACAGCTGACGCAGCTTGCCCGACAGGGTGCGTTCGTGAGGGTCGAGCAGGCGTGCGACCTGCATCGACAGCGTGCTGCCGCCCGACACCACCCGGCCACCACGCAGGTTCAGCCAGGCTGCACGCGCCAGCGCCAGCGGGTTGACCCCGGGATGGCTATAGAACCAACGGTCCTCGTAGGTCAGCAGCGCTTCCAGGTACAACGGCGAGACCTCCTCGGGGCTCACCGGATACCGCCACACTCCGTCGGCATCGGCAAAACGCCACAGGGGCGTGCCATCCTCGGCAAGCACCACTCGCGCCAGGTCATCGCCCGGCATGGGCAACGGCCACAAGCGATCGGCCAGCCACAACAGCGCCACGACCAGCACACTGGCGATGCCGATACCACGCACGACCCTTGCGGTGCGGGTGCGCAGGCACGCTACCATTGGCATCGGGAACCGACCTGCCCAAGTGATGGCCAAAGGCTAGGGAACGGCACCCGCGCCGATTCGTTCATCAGGAAGCAACTATGCATGTAGAAGGTTTTTTCGAGTGGCTGGGCCAAGCACTGGGTTCGTTGATCCGTTTCATCGTCGACGGCCTTAGCGGGTTGTTCAACCTGCTGGCCAACGCCGGCAGCAGTTTCATCGACGGCTTGGCGCGCAACCTGGGCATGGACACCTCGCTGGTCAGCATCCTGGCGCTCATCGTCGGCCTGATGCTGCTGTACTCGGCCGTCCGCGCCTTCATGCGCGCCTCGATCATCCTCGGGATCATCTGGGCGTTGCTGGGCCTGTGGGTGTTGAGCTGGATCGTTCATTAGAGCTGCAAGCTGCAAGCAAGCGTGGCTCACACCACCTGCTTTTACTTACCGCTTGCCGCTCGAAGCTCCAAGAGCCCTCAGCGCCCTCTCACGATCATCTCTCCCTGCCCTTCCCCAACCGCCTGCAGGTTAGGCCGGTACATCGACTCCACCTGCGGTGGGGGAATGCGATAGGTCCCCGGCGTCACTGCCCGGGCCAGGTACAGCAGATGGCTGGTGCCGTAGCCATCGAGCTTGAGCGCGGCCACATAGCGGTCGTCGCGATACTCCTGGTGCACCAGGCTGGCATTCTGCATCGACTCGCGCCACTGCTTCACCGCGCTGCTGGCGTTGTCCAGGCTGGCGGCGCTCTGGGCCAGGTTCTGGTTCTCCAGCTCCAGGCCCGCCGGCAGCAGGTCCACCACCAAGGCGTCCGGCACCGCGGTGGAGGCCTTGAGCGCCAGGTGCACCAGCACCAACTCGCCGCTGCGTAGGCTGCGCACATCCAGCGGCTGGCCGTTCATGCCCAGGTACTCACGGCGGATCTCCATACCGTTGCCCCCTGCAGGCGGGGCCTGGCGCGGGTAGCCGGAGAGGGTCAGCTGCTGGTAGAGGGTCTCGCTGCCCTGGTTCTGCACGGTCAGCGGCGACATCAGCAAGGGGCCTTCGAGCTTCATGCCCGATTCAGCGTTGTTGAACTCGCGGATCTCTCCGGCGCTGTCCAGGCGTGCCTGCCACTGGCCTTCCGGCTTGCCCAGCAGGCCACGACCGGCCAGGTACAAGGCGTTGCGCTCCTGGGTCGACAGCCAGCGGTTGGCCGCCAACTCATCGGACAGCGCGAACAGGCGCTGGTCGACCTGGTTGGCGGCCAGGTTGTTCTCCTGCAGCAAGGCCAGGATCAGTGCCTGGTCTCGAAGGGTGCTGCCGTAATCGGCCATCCAGCCATCGCTGCGCTTCACGCCAAGGCCCGCCTGCAAGGCTTGCTGGGCACGCGGCTTGTCACCCATCTTGTCCAGCGCCACCGCCAACTGCACCAGTGGCAAGCCGGAGCGCGCATCGCTGCGGCGCTCGAACAGGCCACGCAGGGCACCGAGCGGCGCCTGCTGGTTGCGCGCGAGCACCAGCGCGGCATAGGCCTGCACGGCAAAGCGGGTGTGGTCGGCGTTCTGGCTGTAGTCCACCTCGATCAGGTTGCGCTCCTGCACATAGCGCAGCAGGCGTTCATTGGCTTTCTTCAGGGCCTCGGCCGGTACACCGAAGCCTTGCTCGCGGGCGCGCAGCAGGAAGTCGGTGACGTAGGCGGTGAGCCAATATTCCTCTTCGCTGTCCGAGCTCCACAGGCCGAAGCTGCCGTTGTAGCGCTGCATGCCCAGCAGGTGCTCGATGCCCATCTCGATCTTGCGCTTGCGCACGTCGGCCGGCTCGCCCTTGATACCCAAGCGCTTGAGGCTTTCGGCATCGGCGTAGAGCGAAGGGTACAGGCCGCTGGTGGTCTGCTCCAGGCAGCCGTAGGGGTAGGCCTCCAGGGCGCGAATCTGTTCGGCCAGGTTCAGCGGTGGGCGGCTGGACAGCGCCAGGCTGGCTTCCAGGCCCACGGTCTCGAAGGCCGCGAGGTCGCCTTCAGGCAAGGTCCAGGGCTGGTCCTTGAGCGCCACGCGGTAGTGCTTGAGCATCGCCGGATAGGCGGGGCGCATGCCAAGCGTCCACTGGCGCTCGAAGGCTGGGGTCGGCTCGCCAGGCAACTGCAGGCCGTTGACCCGCACCTGCACTTTGCCTTGGCCCAGGCCACCCTGGGCCTGCACCGGGATCATCAAGGTCTTGCGCTGGCCCTCGGCCAGGCTGACGCTCTGCTGGCCTTCGCCGGCCAGGGCCAACTGGCCCTCGGCGCTCACCTGCACGTTCAGTTGCTGGGCGCGGCCGGACAGGTTGGCCAGGTCCAGCGCCAGGCTGGTGTGATCGCCACCGGCCAAAAAGCGCGGCGCCGAGAGTTCGGCGATCAGCGGTGCGGCGACGACCGTCTTGCCTTCGGCCATGCCGAAGTGCTCGTCGGTCCAGGCCTGGGCCATCAGGCGCAGCTCACCGTTGAAGTCCGGAATCTCGACAGTCGCCTCGCCCTCGCCTTGTTCATTGAGCGTTACCGGAAGGCTTTGCTGGGCAACGATGGTGACCGTGGTGTTGGGGCGTTTGCCGCCCTTGGCCATGGCCGCGTCGCCGCCGAATGCCAGGCTCGCCAGACGGCCCTGCCCGGCCTCGATCAGCTGGCCGTAGATATCCAATTGGTCGGCACCGTAGGCCTTGCGGCCGAACAGGCTGGCGAACGGGTCCGGGGTCTTGAAATCGGTGATGTTGAGGATGCCCACGTCCACCGCCGACAACAGCACATGCACCTGTTTCGGCACGCTGCCATCGGCGTTGGCGGCCTTGAATTTCACGGTCAGCGGTTGCTTGGGGCGCATCTTCTGCGGGGCCTGCAAGGTCAAAGCGAGCTTGCGTTCGGCACGGTCCAGCGGCAGATGCAGTACACCCACGGCGCGCTTTGGCGTGGCGTTGGCCTTGCGTTCGCCGGGGCGGATCACCAGGGCGCTGATGTACAGGTCGTGACGCGCCCACTTTTCATCCAGCTGCACGTCGAAGGTCTTGCCCTCGGCGGGCACGTCGATCTCCTGCCACCACAGCGGGCCATCGCTGGATTCGATCATCAGATAACCGCTGCCAGCAGCAGGTGGGGTGACCGTGACCTTGGCGGTGGCCCCGTCGGCATAGGACGGTTTGTCCAAGGCCAGCTTGACCTGGTCCGGACGCACCGCGCCACCTTCGGCGTTGTCCTGGGCCCGGTAGCCCGCCCAGAAGCGCACGCTGGAGACCAGCCCTGTCTGCGGGTCTTCTACCTCGACCCGGTACGGGCCCCACTCCACCTGGAAGTTCAGCTTGGCGGTGCCGCCAGCCTTCACGCTGACGGTCTCCTCGCTCTGGGTGAGGAATTTCTCGTTGTAGTTGTAGCTCCAGCCGTCGCTCTGGGAGTAGTTCCAGTAATAGTCGCGACGCTCGCGCACCAGACGCACCTTGAGGTCTTCGGCGGCAAGCTTGTGACCTTCGCGATCGGCCACCAGCACTTCGAATTCCACGGGACCGTCGCTGTCGGTTTCCTCGCCCTCGAACAGGCCACGCAGGCCCGGCAGGCGTTCGGCCGGCCAGATCGGCTGCTCCAGGCGGCGGGTGATCGGCCGTCCGCCAGACTCCTGGAGGCTGGCCTGGACAGTCAGTTGCAACGGCGAACGGGCCTCGGCCCAGCGGCTTTCGATATCCAGGGTGGCCTTGCCGGCGTTGTCGAGGGTCACCTCGTCCAGCTCCAGGTCTTGGTTGAGTTCGGTCTCGGTGACCGAACCGAACTGATAGTTCGGCAGCGCCGGCACGGCTTCGCGCAGAGGGCGTACATAGGCCTGGCCGCTCAGACGGTTGCCGGCGGCAGGCGCGCCGTAGAGGTAACGGCCATTGACCTGGATGCGCGCGGTTTCGTCAGGCGACAGCGGCGCGCTGCTGCCCTTGAGCTCCAGGGCCAGGCGCTCTGGGAGGAAATCCTCGACCAGGAATTCATAGACCTGCTTACGCCCGCCCCCCAGGTCGAGCAGCAGTTGCCAGCGTCCGGTCGGGGCTTCGGTGGCCAGTTGCAGTTGGTATTGGAACAAACCGTTGCTGTCGGCCTCCCAGACGAACTTGCGGCTGACCTGCTCATCCGGCCGACGCACCTCGACCGTCACCGGTTGCGCCTTGACCGGCTTGCCGTCCTGATCGCGCAGCAAGCCGTTGAGCAACACCGTCTCGCCCGGGCGATACAGGTCGCGCGGACCGAAAATGAAGAACTGCAGCGGATTGGCCTGAGGGCCTGTGATGTCGAACTCGGCCAGGTCCAGGGCGGCGGTGTTCAGGCGTAGCAGCGTGGTGTTTACACCCTGGGTGGCGATCAGCGTGTCGGCCTTGGCAGTGATCGGCAGTTGTGCGTGGCCCTCGCCGTCGGTTTCGGCCTGGGCCAGCAGCTTGCCCTTGTCATCGTGCAACTCGAGAGTGACGCCCTTGAGCGCCTTGCCGCCTTCCAGGGCCTGGGCGAATACGTCCAGGCGATCCCGGTAGCGATGGGCGGAGACGCCGATGTCGCTCAAAGTGAATAGCGTCGCCGGCTGGGAATAATCATAGGTGCCCGAGGCGCGCATCACCGCCAGGTACACGCCCGGCTCCTGCAGCGGCTTGATCCCGGCGATCGGCAGCAGCACAGTCTCGCGGGTGTTGCGCGCAGGGTTGAGGTCGAAGCGGCCGCTGTAGACCAGGTCGGCCATGTCCAGGGTTTCCTTGGACTGGTAGTAGTACAGGCTGCTGTTGCGACCCCAGTTGACCAGGAAGCTGGAGAGCATGTCCGGCTTGATGCGGAAAAATTCCACATCGACCTTGTCGACGTTCAGGGCGATCACCGGCAGGCCTTCGGCCAGGCGGGTGGGCAACAGCGAGCCGCGACTGGCGAAGCCCACGGTCGGCTGCATGTCGCGGGTTTCCAGACGGGTCACCGACTCCTGCTCCAGACGCTTGTCGTTGACCGCCAGCAGGCCCTTGTCGACCGTCAAGACCAGCTTTCGCTGCGGCTCCAGATGACGCAGGCGCAGTTCCATCTGGTTGTCCGAAAGCTCCCAGGCGCCGTCGATCTTGCCTTTGACGGTATCGACCAGGTGGACCTTGGAGGCGAAGTCCTGATTGGCGTCCAAGGGAGCGGAGAAGCTGACCGAGAGGGTACTGGCACCATCGAGTTGGACTTCCGAGACGTCCAGCACGGTCAGCTCGCGGTCGGCGTAGCGCTTGGCCAGGACGGCCGGGTCTTCGCGCTTGGGCGCCGGGGTGGCGGCAGGCGCCGACGCAGCCGGCTTGTCGGCAGGAGCCGGAGCATCCTTCGACGAGGAATCACAAGCACTGAGCAGCGCCAGCGCGCAGGCCAGCAACAATCCTTTGTTGAGCATGGAAAGAGAACTCTTGGGCAGCGTGTCGATAAGGGCGCAACTATAGCGCAATGGTTGGCCACGTACCTGCCATGAGCGTGCAACTGAGACCCTGTTCGCGCACAGCCTTGGCCTGCCCGCTACAATGGCGCCACTCTCCAAGCGGCCCTTCAGCCCAAGGTTTCACATGTCCGCACTGTCCACCGACTGGCACGACCGCCGTACCCACCGCAAGGTCTGGGCGCTGGCCGCGCCGATGATCCTGTCCAACATCTCGGTACCACTGGTGGCCCTGGTCGACAGCACCGTGATCGGCCACCTGCCCCATGCCCATCAATTGGGCGCAGTGGCGGTGGGGTCGACCTTGTTCACCTTCATGGTCGGACTGATGGGTTTCCTGCGCATGGGCTCTACCGGGTTCGCCGCCCAGGCTGCAGGACGCTCCGATGGAGCCGCTTTACGCCAGGTACTGGTGCAAGGATTACTGCTGGCCCTGGCCTTCGCACTGCTGATCGGCCTGCTGGCGATTCCTTTCAGCCAATTGGCGTTGCAGGCGATGCAACCGAGCGCGGCGCTGCACCAGTCCACCGAGGATTTCTTCCATACCCGTCTGCTAGGCCTGCCGGCGGCGCTGGCCAGCTACGCCCTGGTCGGCTGGTTCCTGGGCACGCAGAACGCCCGGGCGCCCATGGCGATCCTGCTGACCACCAACGTGCTGAACATCGTCCTTAACCTGTGGTTCGTTCTTGGCCTCGACTGGGGCGTGCTGGGCTCGGCGCGGGCCTCGGTCATGGCCGAATGGAGCGCCGCGCTGCTCGGGCTTGCCCTGACGCGTCCGGCCCTGCGCGCCTACCCTGGGCACATTGCCTGGGCCGCACTCAAGCGCTGGCAGTCCTGGCGGCCGCTGCTGTCGGTCAACCGCGACATCTTCCTGCGCAGCTTGGCGCTGCAGTTGGTGTTCCTGCTGGTAACCGTTCAGGGGGCGCGACTGGGCGAAGCCACTGTGGCGGCCAACGCCCTGCTGCTCAATGGCCTGATGCTCACCGCCTATGCCTTGGACGGCCTGGCCCATGCAGTCGAAGCCCTGTGCGGCCACGCCATCGGTGCCCGAGATCACCAGACCCTACGCCGCTCGCTGGTGGTGGCCTGCGGCTGGTCGCTGATCGTCAGCCTGGGTTTTGCCGCGCTGTTCTTGCTCGCAGGGCATCTGTTCATCGACCTGCAGACCGATATCGACAGCGTGCGCGTAGCGGCCTACCCGTTCCTACCCTACCTGGCGGTATTGCCGTTGATCGCCGTATGGAGCTACCTGCTCGACGGCCTGTTCATCGGCGCCACACGCGCACGGGAGATGCGCAATGCGATGCTGCTCAGCGTGGCGCTGAGCTTGCCCTTGGCGCTGGCGATGAGCGGGCTGGGCAACCATGGTCTGTGGTTGGCCTTTCTCGTATTCATGGGGCTACGGGCGATAACGCTGGGATGGGTGGGTTGGCAGCTGCGGCAACAAGGCCTATGGGTTCCATGAGGGACGGCGATGCGTCTGCATCACGACCTGGCATTGAGGCAATCAAAGGAATGCCCCAGAAACACCCTACCCAATAACCAGAACAAGTCTTCGTAGCTTGAGGCCATATCCTGCATCTGAAACAACCAAAGCCTCTTAACGTCGCCCGCTCCCTCTTTTATCGACAGGACTTACTCATGCTTTCCCGTCAGGTCAGACGCTTGGTCGGCTCATGGCTGTTCGCTACTGCTGTCACTTTCCCAGCCCAGGCGGCCATGGCCGGCGGCGACCCAATCCAGGAAGCAGCCCTGCAGATAGAGCGCACGCTCAAGGCGACAGTCGGATACTCGATTCATGACACCGGCACGGGTCGCTCCTGGCAGTATCGGGCCGACGAACGCTTTCCGATGGCAAGCACCGTGAAGCTTCTTTTGTGTTCGACGCTGCTCAATGAAGGGCAAGCGCTGATGACCCGATCGGTGCCTATTCACTCGCAAGACATCCTGGCCTACGCGCCGGTGACCAAAGACCTGGTCGGCACGCATGTACCTGCGGCAAAACTGTGCGCCATCACCCTCAAAACCAGCGACAACACCGCCGCCAATGCCGTATTCGAGGTCCTGGGAGGGCCCAAGGTAGTGACCGCTTTTGTCCGAGGACTGGGCGACCAGACCACCCGATCGGATCGAAACGAACCGAGTTTGAATGAGGTCATGCCTGGGGATGAGCGTGACACCACGACACCACGGGCCATGGCAAACACGGTAAAGGCATTGTTACTGGGAACGGCCCTGGACACACCGTCCAGGGCACAACTGACCGAATGGCTGAGCAACAACGAGGTGGGTGGCCCGCTTTTGCGGGCGGCAATCCCCAACGACTGGCAAATCGCCGACAGGACCGGCAGCGGAAGTTTCGGGGCGCGAGGCATTGCGGCGGTCCTATGGCCGCCGCGGGGCGAGGCGATCGTCGCGACCATCTACCTCAAGGACACCGAAGCTTCCCTGGATGAACGCAACGCGGCGATCGCCGCCATCGGCAGGGCCATGGTCAAGGCCGTTTCACCCTAGCCCGCGCCTCGATCGCTCCAGACGCTAGCGCATCGTGCGATCAGGAAGACAGGTACGACGACCGGGTCAGCCCCAGACGCAGCGCATCCAGGAACTGGGTACGCTCACGCGCCGTGATGCGGGCGCTGGCGACCTTGTCTCGGTAGTGCGTCATCAACTCCTCCGGCGAGAGGTGCACATAACGCAGCATGTCCTCGATGGTGTCGTGGGTCTCGATGCCGGCGTGGTACACGCTGCCATCGGCGTTCTGGTAGATGTTCACCGAGTCGGTGTCGCCGAACAGGTTGTGCATATCACCCAGGATTTCCTGATAGGCACCGACCAGGAACACACCCAGCAGGTAGTCCTCGCCTTCCTTGACCGCGTGCACCGGCATGCTGGTCTCGATGCTCTGTTCGTCGACGTACTGGTTGATCTTGCCGTCGGAGTCGCAGGTCAGGTCCTGCAACACGGCGCGGCGCATTGGTTCCTCGTCCAAGCGGTGCAGCGGGATGATCGGCAGCACCTGGCCGATGGCCCAGGTGTCCGGCAGGCTCTGGAACACCGAGAAGTTGCAGATGTACTTGTCGGCCAGCTTGTCGTTGAGCTCGTCCAGCACCTGGCGGTGCGAGCGTTGACGGGCCTTGAGCGAGTTGTGCAGGCGGCGGCACACGGCAAAGTAGCACTGCTCGGCCAGGGCTTTCTCGGCGAGGCTGATCTTGCCGTCAGCATATTGCGCGGCCACATCGCCCATGTAGTGGGTGGCGCGCCAGTAGGTCTCGGTGACCATCTCGATGTCGGTCGGGCCCAGCAGGTCGACCAGCCACTGCACGGTTTCAGGCAGCGATTCCTTGTTCTCGATGGTCGGCACTTCGTCGTTGTGCTTCTCGACGTCGGTCACCTGGATCACCAGCATGGCGTGGTGCGCGGTCAGCGAGCGGCCGCTCTCGGAGAAGATGTGCGGATGCGGCAGGCCTTGAGCGTCGCAGAACTCCTTGAGCATGCCCACCACCACGCCGGCATAGTCGTCCATGTCGTAGTTGATGGAGCTGGCGTTACGCGAGTGTGTGCCGTCGTAGTCCACGCCCAGGCCGCCACCGACGTCGATGTGATCGACCGGCAGGCCCAGGGCGCGCAATTCGCCGTAGTAACGAATGGCCTCCTTGAAACCGTGCTGGTAGTCGGCCAGGTTGGCGATCTGCGAGCCCATGTGGAAGTGCAGCAGGCGAATGCCCTGGTCGAGGCCTGCATCGCGGAAGCGCTGCACCACCGAGATCAGCTGTGCGGCGGACAAGCCGAACTTGGACTTCTCGCCCCCGGTGTCGGCCCACTTGCTCGAAGCCAGCGACGACAGGCGCACACGAAGGCCGACCTGCGGCTTGACCTTGAGATCGGCGGCTTCCTCGATCACCAGGGCGACCTCGGACTCCTTCTCGATAACGATGAACACGTTGTGGCCAAGCTTCTGGCCCATCAGCGCCAGGCGGATGAACTCACGGTCCTTGTAGCCATTGCAGACGATGGTCCCACCCTTGGGCGCCAACGCCAGGACCGCCAGCAGCTCGGGCTTGGACCCGGCTTCAAGGCCTATGGAAACGTTCTGGGTGGCGATGATGTTCTCCACCACCGCTTCCTGCTGGTTGACCTTGATCGGATACAGGGCCGTGTACTTGCTCTGGTATTCCAGGCGCGCGATGTTGGCATCGAAGGCGCCGGTCAGCTGGCGCACGCGGTCCTGCAGGATGTCGGGGAAACGCACCAGAAGCGGCAGCGACAGGCCGCTCTGGCGCAACTCGTCGACCTGCTCGTACAGGTCGATCGGGGCACTGTCCGGACCGTTGGGGCGCACTTCGACGCGCCCGGCCTCATTGATGGCGAAATAACCAGCGCCCCAATGGCGAATCCCATAAACACTGCGGCTGTCGGCCACGGTCCACTGGCTGCCATCATCTTTGCGTGTGCGTCGTACGGACATTCAAGTCCCCTGTAGATAAGTCGAAGACACTGCACCACGAGAGCGCGGATGCAGTGTAAAAACCGAAAATGACGATTCGTCCGTGCCAGGGGATAGACCCTTGCCACGGGAACGAGTTTAGAAAGCAATGGGCGAAAAATCGCGCGGGCCGGGATCAGCCGCCGGATTTCTTCGCCTTGAAGCCCTGCTTGGTCAACTCACCGAGCAGCAGCTCGACATGGTCGCCCTGGATCTCGATGACCCCGTCCTTCAGCGCGCCTCCGGTGCCACAACGGCGCTTGAGATTGCTGGCCAGCTCCTTGAGCTGGTCGAGGGGCAGCGGGACGCCACTGATGGTGGTCACGGTCTTGCCGCCACGGCCTTTGCTTTCGCGGCGCACGCGGGCGATACCATCACCTTCGGGGATGACCTGTTGCTTGCAGATGCAGGCGTCCACCGGCTTGCCACAGTCCGGGCAATGCCGACCGGCATCGGTGGAGTAAACGAGACCGCCAAGGGCGGCGAAGGAAGAAGCTTTCTTGGCCACTTTTGTTCCTCTTTGCTGAGGACAAAAACTGGTCGGTGCCTGGGGCCAGGACCGACCGCGAAGCCCCACTCTGGCAGGGGCAGCGCTACTGCCGCAAAATCCTGCGACAGCCCGAAAAGGGCGCGCAGTGTAACGATAAATCTGCCGGTTGCTAAGTACCGGAATGCGCCATTTTTCGAATGTTTTGCGACCCTTCGCGAACAAACCCATTCCCACAGCGCTCAAGCGCTATATGAGCCCTGTGAGTGCGGGTTCACCTGCGTAAGAGCCGGCCCTGCCAACACAGCTATTTCAGACTGGCGGCGTAACGATCCAGCGCCGCCAGCGAGTCCGGACAGAACGACAAACGTCCACGATCGGCTTCTATCTGGGCAAGACTCATGAACCGCGCTTCACTGACTTCTTCGGGCTGCAGCTTCAACGGTGCATCGGAAACCGCCGAGAACACCGCGCACCATAGGCGGTTGTCCGGTTGATCGAAGTAGAACCGCTCGTGAAAGCGCAACTCGACGCCCGAGATACCCAGCTCTTCCTCCAGTTCACGCGCCGCCGACATCTCGTAACTTTCGCCGGCTGCCACCATGCCACCAGCTGCCACGTCCCAATAGCCGGGATACAAGGCCTTGCTCAACGTGCGCCGGTGCACGCACAGCTCACCGGCGCTGTTGAACAACAAGATGAAGGTGCAGCGCCCGATCAGGCCGCGCTCACGCAGCTCGGCCCGGGGTAGCGCGCCGAGCAGTCGGTCGGCCTCGTCGACCCAGGCGACCGATTCACGATCGGAGGCCGCGCGATGCGCAGCCTCCTGTGGGCTGATGGTCATCCTCAGCCCTGCGACAGCAGTTGACGCAGATCGATGACAGCGGCGTTGGCCCGGGAAATATAGTTGGCCATTACCAGCGAATGGTTGGCCCACATGCCAAAGCCACTGCCGTTGAGCACCATCGGGCTCCACAGCGCCTCCTGGGAGGCCTCCAGCTCACGGATGATCTGGCGCACGCTGACCGTGGCGTTCTTCTTGGCCAGTACATCGGCGAAGTCGACCTCGATGGCGCGCAGCAGGTGCGACAGCGCCCAAGCCTGACCCCGGGCTTCGTAGAACACGTTGTCGATCTGCAGCCATGGGGTTTCCACCAGTTCCTCGTCGACCTGCGGCGCCTGGCCTGGAACGACCGACTCGGTCTTCAGGGTGCTGTTGAGCTTGACCCGACCGACACTGGCCGACAGGCGCTGGGACAACGAGCCCAGGCGGGTGGCCACATCACCCAGCCAGTTGTTCAGGTTGTCCGCGCGGGTATAGAAGATGGCGCCCTGGTCGCCGGCAGCCAGACGGCGCTGGTAGCGGCTGAGCGACTTGATGCCCTCCTCGAACTCCGATTCGCTCGACGGCAGGATCCAGCTCTTGTTGTCGAAGTTAAAGCGCGGCTCGGCCTTGGCCAGGTCCGCATCTTCGGTCGATTGCGACTGGGAGCGGGCGAAGTCCTTGCGCAGGGCGCGGGACAGGTCACGCACCTGGACCAGCACGCCGTATTCCCAGCTCGGCATGTTGTCCATCCACAGCCCTGGCGGGAAACGGTCGTTGGAGATGTAGCCGCCCGGCTTGTTCAGCAGGGTGCCGGCGACGGTCTTGAGGGTCTCGATGGTGGTATAGCCCACCACCATTTGCTGGCCGGTGCGCTCGGCAGCAGCCTGGGCGTTCTGCTGAACGGGGAACAGCTCCGGCTCCTGGCTCCAGTACCAACCGAGGCCGATGCACACCAACAGATACAGGCCGATCAGGGTGCCCAAGGCTCGGCTCCACAACCCCCCCAGATAGCTACGTGCAGCGGCGCCACGGGCGTCGACGCGCTCACGGGGCTCGGCTTTGGCCTCGCGGTTTTTCCAATCCAGCATGGCGTTGTCCTTATCAGTCCGACAGTTCAGGGGCTTGGACCACCAGCCCCAGCCAGGGTGCCACGGCAAGCCCGCGTGGCAGCACTATAAAGCAGACACTGCCTTACGCATAAGCGACCAATCGGTCGGTAACTGAATATTCGTACCTGGGCAGACTTTGTTGACATGGCGCACTGGCCAGTCCAGAAATGAGTGCTAGCATGGAGCCATCATTGCACCTGCATAACCACACACCAACAAGCAGTCAGGACATGACCCAGCCAGCCGACCCGAGCCACGAGCGCCTCAAGCAGCACTTCGCCCAGCGGGTCATCCACCAGGCCCGACAGATCCTGGAGATCTGGCAGCGCCTGCAACGGGGCGAGTGGTCGGCTGCGGAGTTGGGCGAGCTGTGCGAGGCCAACCTGCGCCTGCAACGCTATGCCGAGCGCTTCGAACAACCCGAGCATAGCGTGCTCTCGGCGGCGATCGGCCAGACGTTGCGGGCCATCGAGGCCAACAGCGCGCGGCTGAACTCGGAGCTGATCAGCGAACTCAACCGCCTGATGCAGCGCCTCTCACGTACCGGCCTGCGCAAAGGCGACCAGCTCGACAATGTGCCCCTGCCACCCGTACGCAAGCCCGTCTACATCCTGCTTCAGGACCACGACCGAGCCGAGCGCCTGGCCCAGCAGCTCGAATTCTTCGGCCTGGGCGTGCAGGCGCTGTACAGTGCCGAGGCCTTCTGCGCCTCGATGCGTGAACGTTTGCCTTCGGCCATCGTGATGGATGTGGACTTCACTGGCCCAGGCCAAGGCCTGAAACTCGCGGCCCTGGCCCAGCAAGGGCTGGATCAGCACATCCCGCTGCTGTTCTTCAGCCACCACGAGACCGACACCCCCACCCGTCTGGCCGCCGTACGCGCCGGAGGCCAGGAGTTCCTGACCGGCACGCTGGAGGCCTCGAGCCTGCTGGAGAAAGTCGAGCTCTACACCAGCGCCACCCAGTACGACCCCTTCCGTGTGCTGATCATCGACGACTCCCGCGCCCAGGCCATGTATACCGAACGCCTGCTCAACGGCGCGGGCATGATCACCCGCACCCTCACCGAGCCGATCCGCACCATGGCCGAGCTGGCGGATTTCCAGCCCGACTTGATCATCCTCGACCTCTATATGCCCGACTGCACCGGCCCCGAGCTTGCCAAGGTCATCCGCCATAACGATCGCTACGTCAGTGTGCCGATCATCTACCTGTCGGCCGAGGATGATCTGGACAAGCAACTGGACGCCATGAGCGAGGGCGGTGACGACTTCCTGACCAAGCCGATCCGCTCACGCCACCTGATCACCACCGTGCGCAACCGCGCGGCCCGCGCCCGTCACCTCAAGGCCCGCATGGTGCGCGACAGCCTCACGGGGCTGTACAACCACACCCATATCCTGCAGTTGCTGGAAGATTGCAGCTTCCGCGCACGCCGCGAAGCGCAGCCGCTGAGCTTCGCCATGCTCGACATCGACCATTTCAAGAAAATCAACGATCGCCATGGCCACCCGATGGGCGACCGGGTGATCAAGAGCCTGGCGCTGTTTCTCAAGCAGCGGCTGCGCAAGACCGACTTCATCGGGCGCTACGGCGGCGAGGAGTTCGCCATCGTCATGCCTAACACCGCGCTGGACGCGGCCCACAAGGTACTGGACGAGATTCGCCGACGTTTCGCCGAAATCCTCTACCCGGCCCAGCCCCACGATCTCACGTGCACGTTCAGCGCCGGCGTGGTGCAACTGGACGACAACCTCGATGCCCTGACCATGGCCAGCGCCGCGGACGAGGCGCTGTACCGCGCCAAGCATGCCGGGCGCAACTGCGTGGTGCGTGCCACCTGCTTCCCCGACCGGCTTGGCCAATAAAGGCAAATAGCCACTTTTTTGTAAGGTCACGCCTTTCTCGTCATCACCTCGTCACAAAATCGCAATAACTTCAGGCACCTACCTCTCCACTCCCCGCCGGAAGTTCGCAGCTATGCGCCTGAAGTGGCTGACCAATTTCAATACTTTGCTGCTAGTGACCGTCTGTATCGCCCTGGGCGCGACCCTGTGGTGGTCGCAACGCGCCCTGGAGCGCCCCTATCAATTGATGGAGCGCTACCTGGATTTGTCCCAACAGTTCCAGCGTGACGCAGCGCGCAATATCCAGGCCTATTTGGGCAGTGGCGACGCCCTGCGCCATGCCGCCGCCATGGAGGCGACCAAGCAGTTGCAGGCCTCCCTGGCCGACTGGCCACAGGCGCTTTCGGACAAGCTGCGCCCCAGCCTGGACCACCTGCAGACCTTTACCGCCAACGAGTTGCTCGCCGCCGGCAAGCTCGCCGGCGACCCGCAGGCCTTGCTGCTTCAGGCCGAACGTGAGCTGGGGGCCAATTTTGAGCAATTGGCAGCTTACGCCCGTGACAGCGCCAGCCCAGACGCGGGCCGGTACCTGACGCCCGTGCTGGACGCCTCGGTGCACCTGGGGCGCCTGTCCCTGGCTCGGGACAAGCTGGTCAGCAGTGGCCGTGCGGAGCTGGCCGACGAAGTCGAACGTGAACTGCAACTGATCCGCGCCCAAGCCCAGGCCATCGACACCCTACCACTGCTGGGCGTGACCCGCGCTGCCGAGTCCAACGCCGACGATTTCGCCGCCCTGATGGGGCTGCAGACACAGGCCAGCGAGCAACGCGAAGATGTGGCGGTGGGCCTCAAGCGCGAGCTGCAAAGCCTGCTGGCCCGCTACCCGGCCGAACTGCAACGCACCCGCGAACAGATCGAGCGCCGTACCGCCCTGGCCGCCAGCACAGGCGAGCGACTGGAAGCAGTGCAACAGGCCATCGCAGCCCTGGAGCCTGAGGTACGGGGCCTGCACGCCAAGATCGCCGGCGAAGTGCGTATCATCCAGGGGCTGATGATTGGCCTGATCCTGCTCATCGCCCTGCTCATCGACACCCTTCAGCGCCGCTTGGCGCGGACCTTGACCGGCCTTGCCCCTGCCCTGTCGCGCTGGGCCGAGGGCGACTTCGCCCAGGCCATCACCTTGGGGCGCACCAACCGTGAGCTGCACGATATCCAGGCGTCGCTCAATCGCCTGCGCCAATACCTGGTGGACCTGGTCGGCACCCTGCGTCACAACGCCGAACAGGTTGCCGGCAGCAGTCATGCCTTGGCGGGAATGAGCACTGCCCTGCACGACGGCGCCGAGCGCCAGGCCGGTGACACCGCACAGATCCGCGATGCCTTGGGCGAACTGGAGGCGACCATCCAGCAGGTCGCGGGCGATGCCAGCGCCGCCGCCGAAGCCAGCCGTGATGCCGGGCGCGCCGTGGAACAGGGCCAGGCGGTGATCGGCCAGAGCCTGTCCGGCCTGCGTGCATTGGTCGATGAAGTGCAAGGCAACGCGCAGACGATCGAGCAATTGGCCGAGGAGTCGGCCACCATCGGCGGTGTGTTGACAGTGATTCGTGCGATCGCCGAACAGACCAACCTTCTGGCACTCAATGCCGCCATCGAGGCTGCACGGGCGGGCGAGATGGGCCGTGGCTTCGCTGTGGTCGCCGACGAGGTGCGCTCGCTGGCCCAGCGCACCACGGGGGCTACGGGTGAAATCCAGGGTTTGATCGACCGCCTGCAACAAGCCGCCCGGGAATCGGTGAACGGCATGCGCACCCAGCTCGAACACGCCGAGGCCACCGCCAGCCAGGCCCAGGCTGCCGATGGCGCACTCGATGAAATCGTCGGTGCCATCCGCACGATCGCCGACACGGCGGTACGCATCGCCGAGGTAACCGCCCAGCAGACAGGGGCGGTGAGCGAGATTCGCGACCACAGCGAGCGGATTCACGCACTGGGCGAGGACAACCTGCAACGCATAGGCGAAGGGCGTGAGCAAGGTGAGCAGTTGCTCCAGCTTGGCAGCGAGCTGAACACGGCGGTGCGGGCGTTTCGCCTCTGAGCGTCTCGGCACCTGAGCGGTTGCGTCGGCACTGACAACATGAAATCCAGCGGCCATGTGTCGCGCTGCCGGCCAACCAGGCCCCAATCGTGGGCAAGTCCGCTATGATGCGCCCACGTTTCACCTAGCGAGACCGCCATGCGCCGCCTGTTTTTCCTGCTGTTCCTGCTGCTGGCCAGCCCTGCCTTCGCCGCGGGCCTGCTCGACAACCGCCCCAGCGCCACCCTCGGCGCCGCCTCTCTGAGCAACAGCGCCGACTTCTTGCCTGTCCACGAAGCCTTCAAGCTCAGCCTGGTCCAGGCCGACGCCCAGACCGTCAAGCTACGCTTCGTCGCCACCGACGGCTATTACCTTTACCGCCACCGCTTCCAGTTCCGTACGGAGCCCGCCGACATCGCCCTGGGCCAGGCCGATATTCCCAAGGGCGAAGCCAAGCACGACGAGTTCTTTGGCGATGTCGAGGTCTACCACGGCGTGGTCGACATCCAGTTGCCACGCACCGATCCACGTGCCTTCACCTTGCTGGTGGGCTACCAAGGCTGCGCCGACAAAGGCCTGTGCTATCCGCCGGAAACCGAACGGCTGAGCATCGATGGCACCGGCGGGAAACCCGAGGCCGGCGCAGGTGGCGCCGAGCAAGGCTGGGGCTGGCAGTCACTGCTGCTGTTCTTCCTCGCCGGCATAGGCCTGACCTTCACCCCCTGTGTGCTACCGATGCTGCCGATCCTGTCCGGTGTGGTGCTGCGCGGGCAAGTGGGTGGCTGGCGTGGGCTGAGCCTGTCGCTGGCCTATGTGCTGCCGATGGCCGTGTCCTTTGCCGTGCTTGGGGCGCTGATGGGCATGTTCGGCGCCAGCCTGAACCTGCAGGCACGCCTGCAGTCGGCGTGGGTGCTGGTGCCATTCGCGCTGTTCTTCGTGCTGTTTGCCCTGGCCATGTTCGGCTTGTTCGAAATCAAGCTCCCGCAGGCGCTGAGCAGCCGCCTGGACAGCATGGCCAACCGCACCAAAGGCGGCTCGTTGCTGGGTGCGGCAGTGCTTGGCGTGCTGTCCAGCCTACTGGTCTCCCCCTGCGTGTCGGCGCCGCTGGCCGGAGCCCTGCTGTACATCAGCGCGAGCGGCGATGCATTGGGCGGGGCGCTGAAACTCTTCGCCCTGGGCCTGGGAATGGGCGCGCCGCTATTGCTGGTGGCCACCGGAGGAGCAGCGTGGCTGCCCAAGAGCGGCCCGTGGCTGAACACCGTCAAGAATGCCATCGGGGTTCTCCTGCTGGGCCTGGCCATCGGCCTGCTCAGCCGCGTGCTGCCGGGGCCTGCGACGTTGCTGTTGGTCGGTCTGCTCGCCGCGGGCGTGGCGCTGTTCCTCGGCGCCCTGGAGTTGGTGGTCAAGACCCCGCGTCAACGCCTGGCCCAATTGCTCGGCCTGGCCCTGCTGGTCTACGCCTTGGCCTGCTGGTATGGCGCCCTGAGCGGTCAAGGCGACCCCTTGAGCCCCTTGCCGCCCCCGGCAGTAGCCAGCCTCGACGGCAGCCGGGCCAGCAAGACCGACGCCTGGCAGACCATCACCACGCCCGCCGCACTGGATGCAGCGCTCGCCGACGCCAAGGCCGCCGGCAAACCGGTACTGCTGGACTGGTACGCCGACTGGTGCATCAGTTGCAAAGTGATCGAACACGAAGTACTGAGCGCACCACAGGTCCAATCACAATTGGGCGCGTTCAAGTTGTTGCGTTTCGACATCACCGAAAGCAACGCAGAGCAACGCACCCTGCTCGACCGCTACCAGCTGTTCGGCCCACCTGCGCTACTGTTTTTTGCAGCGAACGGCAGCGAACTTTCCGTTGATCGGGTCATTGGCGAGATAAACGCCGGCGAATTTGCGGCGATTCTGACGCGCGTGCGCGGCAAACTGGGTCTATAACTTCTCCGGACCGGGCAACTTCACTAAAGGAGTGACCAGACTTAATGATCTGGTCACATACTTTGCGCGAACCTCGGACAACGTGCTGGCTATTGCAGGGAACTGGACACCCGACGCCCTCTTGCGGCATAGTCGCCGCGCTCATGTCGTATTGCCCTACAAAACCCAAGGAATCGCAGATGGCAACCCTACTGGTGCTGCACGGCCCCAACCTGAACCTGCTCGGTACCCGCGAACCAGGCCACTACGGTGCCGTGACCCTGGCCCAGATCAACCAGGACCTGGAGCAGCGCGCCCGCGCCGCTGGCCACCACCTGCAGTACCTGCAGAGCAATGCCGAGTACGAATTGATCGACCGTATTCATGCCGCCCGCAACGAAGGCGTGGACTTCATCCTGATCAATCCGGCTGCTTTCACCCACACCAGCGTCGCATTACGTGACGCATTGCTGGCTGTGAGCATCCCATTCATCGAAGTGCACCTTTCCAACGTGCACAAGCGTGAACCGTTCCGTCATCACTCCTACTTTTCAGATGTCGCCGTAGGGGTGATCTGCGGTCTGGGCGCCACCGGTTATCGGTTGGCCCTGGAATCCGCGCTGGAATACCTGGCTGCCAACGCACAGCCCTGATGACACAAGGCTTTGGCCCTTCGGGGCCAGGGCTGTAGAGAAACGTTTTAGACACGTTTTTAAAATTAAGTCCCCGACCGAACCTTGGGAGTTGATGATTAATGGATATCCGTAAAGTCAAGAAGCTGATCGAACTGCTGGAAGAGTCTGGCATCGACGAACTGGAGATCAAGGAAGGCGAAGAGTCCGTTCGCATCAGCCGTCACAGCAAGACCCCGGCCGGCGCCCAGTACTTCGCCGCCCCGGCTCCGGCCGCTGCCCCTGTCGCCGCTGCCGCGCCAGTCGCTGCCGCTGCCCCGGCCGCCGAAGCCGCCGCTGCCGCTCCAGCCCTCAAAGGCACCGTGATTCGCTCGCCAATGGTCGGTACCTTCTACCGCAAGCCTTCGCCGACCTCGGCCAACTTCGCTGAAGTCGGTCAGACCGTGAAGAAAGGCGACACCCTGTGCATCGTCGAAGCCATGAAGATGATGAACCACATCGAAGCCGAGATCGGCGGTGTCATCGACGCCATCCTGGTGGAAGACGGTCAGCCGGTTGAGTTCGACCAGCCGCTGTTCACCATCGTTTGAACCGCGGAGAGCCAACGATGTCTGGGAAGCTCGAAAAAGTCCTGATCGCCAACCGCGGGGAAATCGCCCTGCGGATCCTGCGTGCCTGCAAAGAGCTGGGTATCAAGACCGTCGCTGTTCACTCCACGGCCGACCGCGAACTGATGCACCTGGGCCTGGCAGACGAGTCGGTCTGCATCGGTCCTGCATCGTCCAAGGATTCCTACCTGCACATCCCGGCGATCATCGCCGCTGCCGAAGTGACAGGCGCCACCGCCATCCACCCGGGTTACGGCTTCCTGGCGGAAAACGCCGACTTCGCCGAGCAGGTGGAGAAGTCCGGTTTCGCCTTCATCGGCCCTAAAGCCGACACCATTCGCCTGATGGGCGACAAGGTTTCGGCCAAGGACGCGATGATCAAGTCCGGCGTACCGACCGTGCCAGGCTCTGACGGCCCGCTGCCGGAAGACGAAGAGGTCGCCCTGGCGATCGCCCGCGACGTCGGCTACCCGGTGATCATCAAGGCCGCCGGTGGCGGTGGTGGTCGCGGCATGCGCGTGGTGCACAAGGAAGAGGACCTGATCGCCTCGGCCAAGCTGACCCGTACCGAAGCCGGTGCCGCCTTCGGCAACCCGATGGTCTATCTGGAGAAGTTCCTGACCAACCCACGCCACGTGGAAGTCCAGGTCCTGTCCGACGGCCAGGGCAACGCCATCCACCTGGGCGATCGCGACTGCTCGCTGCAGCGCCGTCACCAGAAGGTCCTGGAAGAAGCGCCAGCGCCAGGCATCGACGAGAAGGCCCGTCAGGAAGTCTTCAAGCGTTGCGTCGACGCGTGCATCGAGATCGGCTACCGCGGTGCTGGTACCTTCGAGTTCCTGTACGAGAACGGCCGTTTCTACTTCATCGAGATGAACACCCGCGTCCAGGTCGAGCACCCGGTCTCGGAAATGGTCACCGGCATCGACATCGTCAAGGAGATGCTCAGCATCGCCGCTGGCAACAAACTGTCGATCCGCCAGGAAGACGTGGTCATCCGTGGTCACGCGCTGGAGTGCCGTATCAACGCCGAGGATCCGAAGAAGTTCATTCCGAGCCCAGGCAAGGTCAAGCACTTCCACGCCCCGGGCGGCAACGGCGTTCGCGTCGATTCGCACCTGTACAGCGGTTACTCGGTTCCGCCGAACTACGACTCGCTGATCGGCAAACTGATCACCTACGGCAAGGACCGCGACGAGGCCATGGCTCGCATGCGCAATGCCCTGGACGAGATCGTCGTCGACGGCATCAAGACCAACATTCCACTGCACCGCGACCTCGTGCGTGATGAAGGTTTCTGCAAAGGCGGCGTCAACATCCACTACCTCGAGCACAAACTGGCCAACCAGGAGTGATCGCGTTAGCGTGATGCAAGAAACCCCGGCCCAGTGCCGGGGTTTTTATTGGGTGGTCAGGACACCAGATGAATCGCGATGGCGTTGTTCTCGTACTCGCTGGCCCTGTAGACACGACCCGCGCCATCGCTGACCTGGCCGCTGCGCAACTGGTACAACGGTTCGGCCCTGACTCGCGCTAGCACTCGGCCAGCCCTGCCGCTGATACCCGCGGCACCCGCGCGTGCTCCACGCAGAATCGGATCGTACAAGCCTGCTACCAAGTCGCCGGAGGTGGTATAGACCTGGGTCACACCGGTGCCCAAGTCCAATGTCATGCCATAGGTCTTGCCAAAGCATGAAGAGTACGACCAATGGTCCCACTGCGCGGATATCCCCTGGCGCCTGAGCACTGACCGGATCGGTTCGCCGATGCTCGTCCCTCCCAACCAATCTCCACCCGCCATCACGGCACGCACCTCCCCTGCTCCGGCACTCTGGATGCGAGACAGAACGTCCCGGATCGCGCGTTCGATGAGCCCGCGGATGTTATGGTCGAAGTGGATGACAGCGCCCCATTTGGTTGCCGGGTTGTACAGCGAAACAGCCACGCAGCTCTGCACATTGAGCGTGAACAGGTAGTTGTCCGCGCTGCTGGCCGACAGCCGCCCGACCACCGCTTCGCCCTGCAGCGCTCCGCGAAGCGGATCAGGGCTCGTACCCTGGGCGACTTGCCGCACGTCGGTGATCCGCCCTAAGTCATGCACGGTGTTGCCCCCGCGCAGGCCTGTGCTATTGGCCACCCAGCGACCATCTGCACTGCGGACGATGGCCTCCCGGTGAAGACTGTCGGGCCGGTTGGCCTTGATCACGCGCAGCGTGCCATGTTCCACGTCCCTCTCGACCTGGAAGTACCGCCCCTGGTGGCGGACGAAGTGCCGGACCCCAGGCGCCTCGCTTGATGCGCCGCCGCGGTAGGTGCCTTGCCAGATGCCCGCCTCGGTGACTTCCTGAAGGTTCGCCGGCTCACCCTTGACCGCCCACCGCTTGTCCAAACGCATCGAAGGAGCGCGCCTGCAGCTGGCAGAGGACACTTGCTTGATCGCCAGCATGTGCCGTGTTTCGTCCAGCAACGACCTGACCGCTCTGAGCGAAAACCCTGGCAGCACGATCATCAGCCCCAACAAACCCCAAGAGGCGAGCAACCACTGTTGCAGGGCATGCGCGGTGTCCTTGCGCGTGTGGGCGATAATCGCCGAGCGCAGCGGCGCCGCGACAAAATAGGCGCCCAGCAACGCTGCGAACGGCGGCGAGACGAGAGAAAGCGGCACCAGCGCGTACAACAGCCCCTTGGCGACTTGCGTGCGAATCACCTCGAAGTGGCTGCTCGTCACCTCATCGACATCCGCCAGCGCATGTTCGATATAGGCCTCGTATTCAGCAGCGATGGTGATGACGTGCTGAAGGCCGCGCAGTGAATCTCGGGAGGCACTGCCCGAAGCCAGGGCAATCAGGCGTTGTTCGACCTTGCGCCTGCCCGCCAGAGGCGCCCGCGCAAGCAGGTAATCGTTTGCCACCCCTGACATCTCATGCCCCAGTGTGCTGTATCGGCTGAACAAACGACCGTTCGGCTCCGCCGGCGCATACAGCCAGTCCTGGGCTTTCCCCTCCTGGATGTGGCGGAACACATAGCACCCCAGGATGACGTACCCCTCGATGGTCAGCCGAAAGATCCCATCGTGATTGGCCACTTGTTCGGAAGACCCGCTTGCCTTCTCTTTTTTTAGCGTGCGTCCCAGTTCAGTGACCAGACGCGTCAGCGCCTCGTAGGTCTCAAGATCGATCTCTGCGCGACCATGCGCAACTCGCAAGTCACGATCCATGCCGCTCAGCAGGGCACTGCCGAACAGCTGCTGGTAGTTCGCATACTCCACCGAACCGGCCAGCAGGAAGCGCTCACGCACATGAGCAATGTACTTTTCTCCCACATAGGCACCACGCGCGTATCGGGCAAGGTCGGCGCTTCGCAGCGCAGATAGGTCCTGACCGACAAGCGAGCGCACGCCTCGCTTCGGGTGGTCGATACCCGAATTGTCGTCATAGCCATAGCAGACCACGTCGAGCAGATTGACAGAACGTGTCGTCCCATCGGCCAATGTCGTGCTCAAGTCGAAGACGATCGATTCCGGTGCCACCGGATCGGTGATGCCCTGCTTTACCAGATACGGCTTGATGGCTTCGCCCACCGTACGTCGGGCAAAGTCCTGAAAACTCTCATAGTCTTTCAGCACCTCGATGAATGCTTGCTCAGCGCCACGGGCCTCGTTGCAAAGCAGGTTGATCACCCGACGCTCTTCAATGCCCAGCACGCTGTACCAACGAGGCGACTCGCTGGCCTGCACTTCGTGCTCGCGTATCGTCATGCGCGCCCGAACGCCTTCTTCGATACAAGCCTGATAACCCCGGCTCGCGCTGCGAAGATCGCGGGTCAGATCCCATGCAGCGGGCAGTGACTGGATGTTTTTGATTTCCAAGACAGCCCTGTCGCGCTGCTCCCCGGGCAATTGCGACAGCAGGTAGTCTTGGCCAGCCGCCTCTTTCATCCAGCCGCCAATCTCGGCGCTGAGCATGCGAAGGGAGCTGAGCTCGATCCACTCCTGTCCGTCCGGCTTTGCTGGCGCATACAAGAACAGGCTGTCCAAGACGCCTTCTTGGCTACGAAAGAACACCAACAGGTCACTGCAAACCATGCCGTCGAACAGCTCGATGGCACTGACCTCCCACTGAGCCTGATTGCCCTGCCGCAGGGATGACAACCGGGCATGATGAGCGTCCTGCAGATGCCCTGCATACACGGCGCGTTGCGCGCTGTACTTCAGGCCGAAATCATAGGCATCGAACAGCGCCTGCTTGACCTCGGCTGCTTCGTGGCGCTTGGTCAGCGCTGGCAGGTAGGTTGCCTTGGCATCGACGCTGGCCGCCAACTCGCGAATCTGCGCTGCGCTCGGTGGCGGGCACAAAAGCGAGGTGTTGGTGATATCACTGAGCTCATATAGCTGGTCGATATTCAGCGCCCCTTCCGCCACCAGCTCCGTCAAGCTCAGCGATTTCCCGTCCTGCAGTGAGGCGCCTCGCCTTCGCCGCTTGAATGTAATCCGGTCAGCGAGCAGCGGTGCGTCAAAATGCTCGTCCAGATAGTCTTGCGCACAGCGACTGGCGTGGCGCTGCAGCGAACGCACATCGCCCAGTGCGCGACCCGCTTGGTCCTGCGCATCCTGCCAGTCTTCCCAAGCCTTCTCCAGACAAGCGCGCTGGCTTTCATCCAGCAATTTGTACCAATGTGGAGAGTGGGATTTGGTCCCGCCATCGACCGCTTCACGCTCGGCTTCGGTGGCCAAGCTTGATAACGCCAACTGCTCATGCCACTGGTGTTCGTGCTCACCGAGCTGCGCACGCAGCCTCTCCACCGACATGTCGAGAAGCGCTGCCGACTCCAGCGTGGCCTTGATGCTCTGGCAATGCGCTTCCACTCGCTCGGCAACACGGACGAGATACGCTTGCCGCTGCACAAGCCCTTGGGGCGCCACCTGCCAGTAACGGGTCAGGTAATCCTGGTAATTATCCAGAAGCCGGGTGCTTGCGCTTTCCACGAGCTGGACCATGACATCCCGGCGCGTCTCGGGTATTTCCTGAACGACACGCCCATCCGGACGATAAGGCGCGTGCAACTGCGCATCGAATACCAGCGGCCTCTGATCGATCCGATGTTGCAGCGCCGCATCGAGCAGGTCGTGCGGCAAACGCGGATCGATAGCGTCGCTGTAATGGGTTTTCAACTCCACCAGAAGATTGTTCTCGGCGACCTCGAAGAAGGTTGACTGATCGTTCAGCCGTCGCTGGAAATGCTCGGCCCAGACAATGAGGCGCTCAAGGATAGGCGAGCTGGTCGTGGAGACAGGTGGCGAAACGGATGCACTCATGACGATCAATCCTGATTGAGAAGCCACCAAGGATTGGTCTGGACACCGACCGACATGCGGTAGCAAGCAACTACCCGCGCCGGAAACCGCCAATGCACGGAATGCACAAACCCCACGCACTCAAGTAAACTGCCAGGCTACGCGCAGCCCTGGGCTGCCCCTGTCGATTTACCAAAGGTGCCCGCCATGCCCTGGCTGCAAGTTCGCCTGGCCATCAGCCCAGACCAAGCCGAAACCTACGAAGACGCCCTGCTCGAAGTCGGCGCCGTCTCGGTGACTTTCATGGACGCCGAAGACCAGCCGATCTTCGAACCGGACCTCAACACCACTCCGCTCTGGTCGCACACTCACCTGCTGGCCCTGTTCGAGGCTGACGCCGAGCCCGAAGCGGTGTTCGCCCACCTGCGCCTGCTGACCGGCGCCGAGTTGCCCGAGCACCACGCCGAAGTGATCGAAGACCAGGACTGGGAGCGCAGCTGGATGGACAACTTCCAGCCCATGCGCTTCGGCCGGCGCCTGTGGATCGTGCCAAGCTGGCACGAGGCCCCGGAAAAAGACGCGGTCAACCTGCTGCTGGACCCAGGCCTGGCCTTCGGCACCGGCACCCACCCGACCACCGCCCTGTGCCTGGAGTGGCTGGACGGCCAGCAGCTCGAAGGCACCCAAGTCCTGGACTTTGGCTGCGGTTCGGGGATTCTCGCCATCGCTGCCCTGCTGCTGGGCGCCCGCGAGGCGATCGGCACCGACATCGACGTGCAGGCCATCGAAGCCTCGCGTGACAACGCCCAGCGCAACGGCATCGCCGACGAGCGACTGGCCCTGTACCTGCCCGAGCAGATGCCCGCCATGCAAGCCGACGTCCTGGTCGCCAACATCCTGGCCGGCCCGCTGGTCTCGCTGGCCCCGCAATTGTCCGGCCTGGTTCGCCCCGGAGGCCTGCTGGCCTTGTCCGGCATCCTTGCCGAGCAGGGCGACGAAGTAGCCGCTGCCTATGCTGCCGACTTCGATCTGGACCCAATCGTCGTGCGCGACGGCTGGGTACGCATCAGTGGTCGCCGCCGCTAGGCCCACCTAGACTTAACCACCTGCATAGCCCGGATTGCCGCATGACCGACAGTTTCGTCACCCAGTGCCCTCATTGCCAGACCAGCTTTCGCGTCACCTACCAGCAATTGAGCATGGCGCGCGGTGTGGTGCGCTGCGGCCACTGCCTGCAGGTGTTCAACGCTGCCAAGCAGTTGCTGGAGCAGAACCGGAGCGCCGACACGCCTGAGGCGGCTAGCCCGCCACCAGCACCAGCGCCAGCCCCGGTCGCGCAACCGGAGCCGGCCCTGCCGCCTCAGGACGTGCCTGCGCAGCCGGCACCGAGCCCGCAACAGGACGATTGGGCGGTCACCGCACAAGCGCTGGATGATTTGGACCTGGACCAGGAACTCGCCCGTCTCGAGCGTCGCGAACCCCACCGGGAGCGCCAGGCGCCATCACGTGAAGAGGCCTTGCAGGCCCGCCGCGATGACCATCGCCACGATGAGCACGCGCACGAGCCCTTCGGCACCGCCACCGATCATGTGCCGGAGCCGCCTTCCGCCGAAGCGCCTGCCCCCGTGCTGGTCGAACAGGAAACCCTCGATCTGGACCTCGAGCCGGCACCCGGCGAACGCACCGAGCCGACCTTGGGCGGCCTGGACCTGGACGACGACGAGCCTCGCCCACTCACCCAGGACGCGCCGCGCGACGTCCTTGCCGACGCGCCGCTGGCACCACTCTCGATCCACGACGACATCCCTGAGAAAGGCCTCTCTGCCCGCGACGACGACGAACCCGGCAGCCTGCGCCTGTCTGCACGTGATGACGACGAGCCAGACGATCTGCATGATGAGCGGCCGGAGCCGATGCTGGCCGCCAAGGCCGAACGTCCTTCCCGCAAGGAGCCGCTGGTGCATGTGGTGGACGACCCATTGCAGCTCGACTGGCAAAAGGCCAAGCCAAACGGGTTCAAGCGCCTGCTGTGGGGCCTGTTGACCCTGCTGGCCGCAGGGCTGCTGGTCTTCCAGTACATCGCCTACCACTTCGATGAAATGGCCCGCCAGGACCAGTACCGTCCCTGGTTCCAGCAGCTGTGCCCGATGCTCGGCTGCACAGTGCCGACCCGCGTCGACATCTCCCGCATCAAGAGCAGCAACCTGGTGGTGCGCAGCCACCCGGACTTCAAGGGAGCCCTGATCGTCGATGCGATCATCTACAACCGCGCGCCGTTCGCCCAACCTTTCCCACTGCTGGAGCTGCGCTTTGCCGACCTCAACGGCCAGTTGATCGCCAGCCGTCGCTTCAAGCCCAGCGAGTACCTGTCGGGTGAGCTGGCCGGGCGCGGCGAGATGCCCAGCCAGACCCCCATCCATATCGCCTTGGACATCCTCGATCCCGGCCCGAAGGCCGTTAATTACAGCCTGAGCTTCCGCTCGCCGGAATGAAAAGCAGCGCTCGTTAGCAAGCTTCAAGCCACAAGAAAAACGCAGGCCAATCAACGATTGGCGTGAAGCTTGCGGCTTGAACCTTGCAGCTAGAAGCGTCTCGTTATAAGCCCGCAGCTGTTCAGATTTTATCCAGATTCATCTTTATCCAGTCATCGAGAGCGGGTATCATGCCAACCCTTTTTCGGACTCCCATGATTCGGCCCCACAACAGGGAACACCTATGTCGGCGGTACGCATCGGCCCTTACACACTGCGAAACAACCTGATCCTCGCCCCCATGGCCGGGGTGACGGACCAGCCTTTCCGTACACTTTGCCAACGCTTGGGCGCCGGCATGGTGGTTTCGGAGATGGTGACCAGCGACATGAGCCTGTGGAACAGCCGCAAATCGCGCCTGCGCCGCATCCATGAAGGCGATCCCGAGCCTCGCTCGGTGCAGATCGCCGGTGGCGATGCGCAGATGCTGGCCGCGGCGGCCCAGGCCAATGTCGAGGCCGGCGCGCAGATCATCGATATCAACATGGGGTGTCCGGCAAAAAAAGTCTGCAACAAGGCGGCAGGCTCTGCTTTATTGAGAGATGAAGCCTTGGTCAGCGAAATCCTCCACGCCGTGGTCGGCGCGGTGGACGTACCGGTGACCCTGAAGATCCGCACCGGCTGGGACCGGGCGAACAAGAACGGCCTGACCGTGGCGAAGATCGCCGAACAGGCCGGCATCCAGGCGCTTGCGGTCCATGGCCGTACACGCGCCGATCTGTATACCGGCGAAGCCGAGTACGACACCATCGCGGCGATCAAGCAGGCGGTGTCGATCCCGGTTTTTGCCAACGGCGACATCACGTCGCCGGAAAAGGCCCGGGCGGTGCTGGACGCCACCGGCGTCGACGGCCTGCTGATCGGCCGTGCCGCCCAGGGGCGGCCGTGGATTTTCCGCGAGATCGAGCATTACCTGCGCACGGGCGAGCACCTGCCTGCCCCGGCGCTGGATGAAGTGGAACACATTCTGCTGGAGCACCTGGCTGCACTGCATGCCTTCTATGGCGATGTGATGGGCGTGCGTATCGCCCGCAAGCATGTGGGCTGGTACCTGGCAACACGACCTGGCGCCAAGGAGTTTCGCGCCCGGTTCAACGCGCTGGAAGACACACAAGCGCAGTGCGCCAACGTTCGCGCGTTCTTTTGCGAACGTCGAGAGAGCCTTGAGACAGAGGACGGACAAGGGGTGGCCGCATGACGATGATGACCGAGACATTAGTGAGTGGAACAACGCCCGTGAGCGACAACGCCAACCTGAAACAGCACCTCAATACGCCGAGCGAAGAGGGCCAGACCCTTCGCGACAGCGTGGAGAAGGCGCTGCACAACTACTTCGCCCACCTGGAAGGCGCGACCGTCACGGACGTCTACAACCTGGTGCTGTCGGAAGTCGAGGCACCGCTGCTCGAAAGCGTGATGAACTACGTCAAGGGCAACCAGACCAAGGCCAGCGAGATGCTCGGGCTCAACCGTGGCACCTTGCGCAAGAAACTCAAGCAGTACGATCTGTTGTAATCCGAATCCCAATCAGAAAAGGCGGCTCTCCCAAGAGGCGCCTTTTTTGCTGAAACCACCGCGTTATGGAATCCGAAATGACCGACCAGACTACCCGCCTGCCGATCCGCCGCGCCCTGATCAGCGTCTCCGACAAGACCGGGATCCTCGAATTCGCCCGTGAACTGCAACAGCTGGGCGTCGAGATCCTGTCCACCGGCGGCACCTACAAGCTGCTCAAGGACAACGGCGTGAACGCGGTGGAAGTGGCCGACTACACCGGCTTCGCTGAAATGATGGATGGCCGGGTCAAGACCCTGCATCCGAAGATCCACGGCGGCATCCTTGGCCGCCGCGGCATCGACGACGCCATCATGAACGAGCACGGCATCAAGCCGATCGACCTGGTCGCCGTCAACCTGTACCCGTTCGAGGCGACCATCGCCAAGCCAGGCTGCGACCTGCCGACCGCCATCGAGAACATCGACATCGGCGGCCCGACCATGGTCCGTTCCGCGGCGAAGAACCACAAGGACGTCGCCATCGTGGTCAACGCAAGCGACTACGCCAGCGTCCTGGAAAACCTCAAGGCCGGTGGCCTGACCTACGCCCAGCGCTTCGACCTGATGCTCAAGGCCTTCGAGCACACTGCCGCCTACGACGGCATGATCGCCAACTACATGGGCACCATCGACCAGGCCAAGGACACCCTGTCCACCGAAGGCCGCAGCGAGTTCCCGCGCACCTTCAACAGCCAGTTCGTCAAGGCCCAGGAAATGCGCTACGGCGAGAACCCGCACCAGAGCGCGGCGTTCTACGTCGAGGCCAAGAAGGGCGAAGCCAGCGTCTCCACCGCTATCCAGCTGCAGGGCAAAGAGCTGTCGTTCAACAACGTGGCCGACACCGATGCGGCGCTCGAGTGCGTGAAGAGCTTCGTCAAGCCGGCCTGCGTCATCGTCAAGCACGCCAACCCGTGCGGCGTGGCCGTGGTACCGGAGGACGAAGGCGGCATCCGCAAGGCCTATGACCTGGCCTACGCCACCGACACCGAGTCGGCGTTCGGCGGCATCATCGCCTTCAACCGCGAACTGGACGGCGAAACCGCCAAGGCCATCGTTGACCGCCAGTTCGTCGAAGTGATCATCGCGCCGAAAATCTCCCAGGCTGCCCGCGAAGTCGTGGCTGCCAAGCAGAACGTGCGTCTGCTGGAGTGCGGCGAGTGGCCAGCCGAGCGCGCCGCTGGTTGGGACTTCAAACGCGTCAACGGTGGCCTGCTGGTACAGAGCCGCGACATCGGCATGATCGGTGCCGACGACCTGAAGGTCGTGACCAAGCGCGCCCCGACCGAGCAGGAAATCCACGACCTGGTCTTCGCCTGGAAAGTGGCCAAGTTCGTCAAGTCCAACGCCATCGTCTATGCCAAGCAGCGTCAGACCATCGGCGTGGGCGCCGGCCAGATGAGCCGCGTCAACTCCGCCCGCATCGCGGCCATCAAGGCCGAGCACGCCGGCCTGCAGGTTCAGGGCGCGGTCATGGCCTCGGACGCCTTCTTCCCGTTCCGTGACGGCATCGACAATGCGGCTAAAGTGGGTATCACCGCCGTGATCCAGCCAGGTGGTTCGATGCGTGATGCCGAGGTTATCGCTGCCGCCGATGAAGCTGGCATTGCGATGGTATTCACCGGCATGCGCCACTTCCGCCACTGATTTACGGCAATCGGCCGCACTGAGGCAGGCATCTGCTGCGTTGGGGCCGGTTCCGCTGATGCTCATTGCCAGAAGGCAACTCCGCTCATCGGAACCGACCCTGCCTTGCATCTACCTGTTTCATTGCGACCTCGTACAGCGTGAGGCTTTGCCTCCCGTCCGAAAGAATTCGAGGTTTTGACATGAAAGTTTTGATCATCGGCAGCGGCGGCCGTGAGCACGCCCTGGCCTGGAAAGTCGCCCAGGACCCACGCGTCGAGAAAGTCTATGTTGCCCCGGGCAACGCCGGCACCGCTATCGAGGCCAAGTGCGAGAACGTCGCCATCGACGTCACTGCCCTGGAGCAACTGGCCGACTTCGCCGAGCAGAACGTGCAGATGACCATCGTCGGCCCCGAGGCCCCGCTGGTGGCCGGCGTGGTCGATCTGTTCCGCAGTCGTGGCCTGGACTGCTTCGGCCCGACCAAGGGCGCAGCCCAGCTGGAAGGCTCCAAGGCCTTCACCAAGGACTTCCTGGCCCGTCACAAGATTCCGACCGCCGACTACCAGAACTTCACCGAGATCGAGCCGGCCTTGGCCTACCTCAAGGAAAAGGGCGCGCCGATCGTCATCAAGGCCGACGGCCTGGCTGCGGGCAAGGGCGTGATCGTCGCCATGACCCTCGAGGAAGCCGAAGCCGCCGTGCGTGACATGCTCGCCGGCAATGCCTTTGGCGATGCCGGTTCGCGTGTGGTCATCGAGGAGTTCCTCGACGGCGAGGAAGCCAGCTTCATCGTCATGGTCGATGGCCACAACGTGCTGCCGATGGCCACCAGCCAGGACCACAAGCGCGTCGGCGACAAGGACACTGGCCCGAACACTGGCGGCATGGGCGCCTACTCCCCGGCTCCGGTCGTCACCGCCGATGTGCACCAGCGCGTGATGGACCAAGTAATCTGGCCGACCGTGCGCGGCATGGCCGAGGAAGGCAACGTCTACACCGGCTTCCTCTATGCGGGCCTGATGATCGACAAGGCGGGCAACCCCAAGGTCATCGAGTTCAACTGCCGCTTCGGCGACCCGGAAACCCAGCCGGTCATGCTGCGCCTGGAGTCGAGCCTGGTGCTGCTGGTCGAGGCGGCTTTCGCCAAGGCCCTGGACAAGGTCGAGGCCCAGTGGAACCCGCAGCCGAGCCTGGGCGTGGTACTGGCCGCCGGCGGCTATCCGGGCGACTACGCCAAAGGCGCCGTGATCAACGGCCTGGACGCTGCCGCCAAGCTCGAGGGCAAGGTTTTCCACGCCGGCACCGCGCTCAAGGACGGCAAGGTCGTGACCGCCGGTGGCCGTGTGCTCTGCGCCACTGCCATGGGTGCCACCGTCGAGGCCGCCCAGCAACAGGCTTATCGCCTGGCCGAGCAAATCGACTGGGACGGTAGCTTCTACCGCACCGACATCGGCTACCGTGCGATCGCCCGCGAGCGTGGCGAGCACCAGTAAGCTGCAACGGATCGCCGTGACGCCCCTGGCTCACGGCCTCCGGCTCGTCGACAAGGCCCCGCCGGGGCCTTGCCTTCGTCTTGGCGCCCCGCGCATAGTTATCCTGCACAACGGCTAGGAAGGGATCTCGTCTTGCGTCGGCTTCGGATTGCCATTGCCCTGATCGTCAGCCTGCTGACGCTGCTCTGCCTTCCCCCGGCCTCGGCCGAACAAGGTGGAGGCTGGAGCGTTCTGCTCGACGAACAGGCCAACCTGCAACTGAGCGATATCCGCTCGGACCGCTACCGCAACCAGTTCAGTCCTCTGCAACTGTTCGAACTCGATGCCGCCCCCGCCGACCAGGCGCTGTGGCTGCACTACCGGCTCGAGCCAGGTGAGCAGGAGCAATTGCTGCGGGTCTTCGCACCCGACCTTTCACGCCTGGACCTCTACGCGCTGGATGGCGACAAGCTCGTTCGCCAGCTGCACCATGGTCGTCAAGGCGGTAATGCCAGCCCGACGCTGCGCAGCAGCGACCACCTGCTGCCGCTGCCCAACAGCCCGCGCGCGCTGGACATCTACCTGCGACTGGTATCCGAACACCAGTTGCGTCCGGCCATCAGCCTTGAGCCTGCGGCTTGGGCCGCGGCCGACCAGACGCGCCCATTGCTGTTCGGCCTGCTGTTCGGCGGTCTGGTGATGCTGATCCTGCACAACCTGATCCGCTTCCTCTACACCCGCTCGAGCACCACGCTGATCCTGGCCCTTTACCACGGCCTGATGCTGCTCAGCGCCTTGATCCTGCTGAACCTCAGCGGCCCCTGGTGGCAGCTGTGGCACAGCGCTCAGACCCCCGCCGCCTATCTGACCTTGGTCTTGGCCGGGCTGGCCGGGCTGTATTTCACCCAGCATTTCTTCACCCCCTGCAGCTCGATCCGCTGCAACCGGCTGCTGCATGCAGAAATGCTGATCGTCGCGGTCAGCGGCCTGGTGCTGCTGTTCGTGGACACCCTGCCACTGAACCTGATGACCTACGCCCTGCTCGCGCTCGGCAGCGTGACCATGCTGCTGGTCAGTGCCTACCACTGGTACAAGGGCTACGGCCCTGCGCGACTGTTCGCCGTGGCCATGCTGATATTCAACCTGGGCGGTCTGGTGCTGCTGCCGGCCTTGCTGGGCCTGACGCGCACCTCGACCCCATGGCTGCTGTTCATCCTGATGGGGCTGACCGTGGCCAGCGGCTTGCTGCTGAACCTGTCGGTCAGCGAACGTCTGCGCCGCATCAGCGAGGAGCGCTTCCGCGCCAGCCGCGCATTGGCTGCCAGCGATGCCGAGATCAACGCCAAGGCCGAGTTCCTGGCCAAGATCAGCCACGAGATCCGCACCCCCATGAATGGGGTGCTGGGCATGACCGAATTGCTGCTGGGCACGCCGTTGTCGGTCAAGCAGCGCGACTATGTGCAGACCATCCACAGCGCCGGCAACGAACTGCTCACGCTGATCAATGAAATCCTCGACATCTCCAAGCTCGAATCCCGACAGATCGAGCTGGATGATGTGCAGTTCGACCTCAATGCCCTGATCGAGGATTGCCTGAACATTTTCCGGGCCAAGGCCGAACAGCAGAACATCGAGCTGATCAGCTTCACCCAGCCCCAGGTGCCACGAGTCATCAGCGGAGACCCGACCCGACTGCGCCAGGCGCTGTCGAGCCTGCTGGAAAATGCCCTGAAGAACACCGAGCAAGGCGAGATCCTGCTGGTGGTGGCCCTGGACCAGCGCGGCGACCTGCCACGCCTGCGCATCGCCGTGCAGGACAGCGGCGAGTCGATGCCCGCCGCCGAGCGTGAAGCCTTGCTGCAAGCCCAGTTGCACAGCCATCAGTTCCTTTCCAGCAACAAGCTCGGCGGCCATCTGGGGCTGGTCATCGCCAAACAGCTGATCGGCCTGATGCAGGGCGAATTCGGCATCAAGAGCAGCACCAGCATGGGCAACACCCTCTGGCTGACCTTGCCGCTGGACCCCTCGCGCCTGGAGCAGCCGCCGGCCGACCTCGATGGCCCGCTGCGCGACGCTCGCGTGCTGGTGGTGGACGACAACGACACCTGCCGCAAAGTCCTGGTGCAGCAGTGCAGTGCCTGGGGCATGAACGTCAGCGCCGTGCCTTCGGGCAAGGAAGCGCTCGCCCTGCTGCGCACCAAGGCACACCTGCGCGACTACTTCGACGCCGTGCTGCTGGACCAGAACATGCCCGGCATGACCGGCATGCAGCTGGCGGCCAAGATCAAGGAAGATCCGAGCCTGAACCACGACATCCTGGTGGTGATGCTCACCGGCATCAGCAATGCGCCGAGCAAGATCATCGCCCGCAATGCCGGGGTCAAGCGCATCCTGGCCAAGCCTGTGGCCGGCTATACCCTCAAGACCACGCTGGCCGAAGAGCTCGCCCTGCGCGGTCGCGAGCAGCCGCCTGCCCCTACACTGCCCGGCCCACCTCCGCCATTGGACCTGCCCAGCGACTTCCGTGTGCTGGTCGCCGAGGACAACAGCATTTCCACCAAGGTCATCCGCGGCATGCTCGGCAAGCTCAACCTCGAGCCAGATACCGCCAGCAATGGCGAGGAAGCCCTGCGCGCCATGAAAGCGCAGCGTTATGATCTGGTGCTGATGGACTGCGAGATGCCAGTGCTCGATGGCTTCTCAGCCACCGAGCAGCTACGCGCCTGGGAAGCCGCCAACCAACGCGAGCGCACCCCGGTGGTTGCATTGACCGCGCATATCCTCACCGAACACAAGGATCGCGCGCGCCAGGCCGGCATGGATGGGCACATGGCCAAGCCGGTGGAGCTGTCGCAATTGCGCGAGCTGATCCAGTTCTGGGCCAGCAAGCGGGCCGCGGCCTCGGACCGTTTGCAGACTCCGTGAGATCCCTGAAGGAACAACGCTGCTGTGTCGCCTGCGCCGCAGCCATTCACCGCGCCGCCTGCTTCGTGCACGAGAGCCTCGCAAGCCGCGCCGCCATTGTGCCTGATACACTTGCCCACACCCTCACCGCCATGGATTTGCGCCATGCTCCATGAGTTGTTCAGCGTCTACCTGAAAATGCTCGTGCTCTACAGCCCATTCTTCGTGCTGTCCTGCTTCATCAGCCTGACCCGCGGCTACTCCAGCAAGGAGCGCAAGCAGCTTGCCTGGCGTGTGGCCATCGCGGCACTGGTGGCCAGCGTCGTGCTCTACCTGTTCGGACGTGCCATCTTCGGCGTATTCGGCATAACCCCCGACGCCTTCCGAATCGGCGCCGGCAGCGTGCTCTTCATCTCGGCGCTGGGCATGGCCCAGGGCAAGGCAGCGGTCCAGGCTGACAACGTGCAACAGGACGTGACCATCGTTCCGCTGACCATCCCGCTCACCGTCGGCCCCGGCACCATCGGTGCGTTGCTGGTGATGGGCGTTGGCCAACCGCACTGGGACGACAAGCTGCTGGCCATCGTCAGTATCGCGCTGGCGAGCTTCACGGTTGGCTTGGTGCTGTATCTGTCGAACCGCATCGAGCGGATCCTGGGCGACCAAGGCCTGCAGATCGTCAGCCGCCTGATGGGGCTGTTCGTCTGCGCTCTGGCCGCACAGATCATCTTCACTGGGATCAAAGGTTATCTGGTGCCCTGACCGGAATGAGCCCATGGTCTCAAATTTCGAAGGAAAGGATCTGCTGCCGGGCGATCTTCTCCAGGCGCCTTTCCACCAACTCACGAAACTGCTGATCGAACAGGCGCGTGTTGAATCGGACGAGCTCGGCCTGAACCCGGGTTTCCTGCCGGTTGCGAAACAGAAATCCAGTACCCAGCGTATCGGTCTCACAACGCTCGTGGTAAAGCACCAGATCAACATATCCGGGTTTCCCGGGAGCACAGGGTAGTAGTTGGAATACTCCGCGCTCACGAGTGCGCTGCTCAAAATTCAACAGCGGCCAGTCGTTCAAGGCCAAACCGTTCATCGCCAGCTTCACGGCGGCCGAATAACGTTCACCGGCCGTGGCTTCTATACGGCGCAGCGCGGCATTGACTATGCCGGGGCGCTCGAGTTCAGGCCAATGAACCTGCTGCGCCGATACCGCGTCCCAACCATAAAACTGCAGTTGCCTGCGGTAATGGCTGAACCAGTCGGTCACCAGCCCCTCGTCATGGTCGGTACGCGTCACCCGCTCCGCCATCAGCGCTGCCGACAAAACCGCTTGGCGCTGCGCCAAGGTGATGCCTGGCAGGAAAGCGACCAGGCTGCTACCTGCCACTGCAGCTCGATGCTTGTTCACGATGCATATCCTCGTTGGGCCGTACAAGGCATGCTTCCCACGTAGTACCTACAGACGCTACGCGCAAAGCAGGTACCGGGCGTCAGAAATCGTATTGCAGTACATTGTCGAATCGGCGATCACCCAGCCGCTTTTCCACATGCTCGCGCACGCGGGCGTAGTGTTGGGTGTTGAACGTCAGAAACGCGGTACCCGAGTAGTGGTAGGCAGCGTTGTTTTTCCACTCGAACGCGATCGTGTCCAGATCCCGTACCATGCCTTTGGTACTGACTGCGGTTTGCACCATCATCAGCCGCCCGTCATCCGTCTCGAGACAAGCCGTCAAGCCAACAGTGCCCGCCATTTTATCCTTGAAGTTGCGCTTGAAGAGTTCTTGGGCTTCGGTGAACTTTCCCAGCCCATCAAGCGCCGACTCGGCGATCTTGCTAATCGCCTCAGTGACGGGGCCGCCGAAGACAGCCTGGCCCACAACCTTCATCGCCTTGAAGGCGATGGCGCCCAGAACGAGCGATTGCTCGCCGGAGTGTTCACGCTCGTAGGTTCGGCGCACTGTCAGCCAGCCCAGGTCTTCCATGACCTTGAGGTTCTGCTTGTACCACTGCTCGCTCTGGTCTTCGCTGTCATAAAGTTTGGAGGCGACCAGCGATGCGAACTGGTAGGAGCTCATGACATCGATGCGATTCTGCAGGCTCATCCCAGCAGCGAATGTCATCAGCGATTGCTCCACCACAGCGGCGGAGTTTGTATCGGTAATCAGTTTGTCGTTCATCATGCAAATCCTTGAGTCGGAACCCGGCGGATACCGGGTAGGACTCGAAGACTATGCATGTAGGGATGAGTAGTTCAGCAGGTCATGCTTCCAGGAGGTTGGGCTTAAGCGGGTACCAACGCGGGGTATAGACCCATTCGCCGCCGTTTGCGCGTGGGAAGGTACAGGTGGTCGAGGAGCCGATCAGTACCATCGTGCGCATGTCCACCATCGCCGGCACCAGCTCGCCCAGGGTGACCACCCGCAGCGACTGCCCCGGGCGCCCGATGTCACGGCCCAGCACGACGGGCGTACTCGCCTCGCGGTGCTTGCGAACGACGCTCAGCGCCAGCCCCAACTGGTGGGGGCGAGCTTTGGAGATAGGGTTGTAGAAAGCCAGGACCAGATCGGCCTGGGCGGCCAGGTCCAGGCGCTTTTCGATGATCGACCAGGGCTTGAGGTTGTCCGACAGGGACATGACGCAGAAGTCATGCCCCAGCGGCGCACCGGCCTGGGCAGCGGTGGCCAGCGATGCCGAGACGCCGGGCAGGATCTGCAGGTCCACCCGGTGCCAGGCGGGGTCGCTGGATTCGTGCAAGGCTTCGAGCACGGCAGCCGCCATGGCGAACACGCCCGGATCACCCGAGGACACCACGACCACCGAACGCCCTTCGGCTGCCAGCTCGAAGGCGTGCCGGGCACGCTGCATCTCTTCGCGGTTGTCGGTGCAATGCAACACCTGGTCGGCGCGGAACGGGCCGGCCATGCGCACGTATGTTTCATAGCCGAGCACATCCTGTGCCCGCGCCAACTCTGCCTTGACCGCAGGCACCATCAGGTCGGCCGCGCCGGGGCCGAGGCCGATCACTGCCAGGCGGCCACGGCCGCGACCGACCTGGGCCGGCTCGATCGGCGCTGGTGCCACGGCGATCACCACATCGCCCTGCTCGATCAGGCGCGCCCCTGGCACGGCCTGCTCGACCTGCTCGGACAGGCGCCCAGCCGCTGGCGCGAAACGCAGGGCGACACCCAACACCTGGGCCGCCTCGTGCAAGGCTGGCTCGGCCATGTAGTGCTCATCGGCCAACAGGCAGGCCAACGCGGCCTGGGCGATACCTGCCTCGGCCAACGCTTGAGGCACGCGCTCTGCCAGATCAGGCGCCGCGCCGTCGACCGCCACCAACACCGAGCGGGCATGGATAAGCAGCTCGTCACGGCAGGCCGGACGCGCTTCGCATCCCACACGGATGATGCGCCGGGCCTGGTCGTGCTGCGGCAATTGCGCCTGGTCGAGCCAGGGCGCATCGCCTTCGACCCGCACCGACTCGCCCGCCAGCAGGTCGGAGACGAAACGCTTGCCCTGCTCCAGGTCCGCCAGGGCGTAGCCCTCGGGAGGATTGAGCAGGCAAGTGCCGAAGCGCAGCTCGCCGCTGGTAGTGATGGCCGCAGCCACGTCCAGCGCCTGGGCAATCGCCCGGGCCATGACATTGACCCCCGACAGGCCGCCGAGCAGCGGCACCACAGCGCTGCCGTCCTCGGCCACGGCCAATACCGGCGGCTCGGCGCCTTTTTCGGTGAGCAGGCTGGCCAGGGTGCGGATCACGATGCCGGCAGCGCACAGGGCGATGATCGGGGTGTCCTGCTGGTAGAGCTGGCGCAGGGTGTCACCGAAATGTTCATAGTGAGCGTCCACGCCCTCCACCCGACCCGCCAGGCCCAGGATCTTCGCCTGTGGATAACACAGCTGGATGCGCTGCGCCGTCGCTAGGCTGCCGGGGCCAAGGATGACGATTGCGGGTGCCTTGCCGATATTCATCCCTGCCATTTCTCACCCGGTACGACGATCAAGGAAAAGTACGGCGAGGACTGCGGGTCCACGTCATCGAGCGGCACGATCTTCTGGTTGGCCATGGTCGCGCGCTCGACATACAGCGCGCGTTGAGCCAGGCCCAGTTCGCCGAGCACCTGGCGCACCTTGGGGAAGTTGCGCCCCAGTTTCATGATCACCGCCGCATCGGCATCGGCCAAGCGACGCTTGAGCTCCTCATGGGGCAGCACGCCGGAAAGCACCGAAAGGCTCTGGTTGCGATACACCAGTGGCGCGCCCAACACCGAGGCGCCACCGAGCATCGAGCATACGCCTGGGATCACCTGGGTCTCGTAGCGCTGGGCCAGGCGGTCGTGCAGGTACATGTAGGAACCGTAGAAGAACGGGTCGCCCTCGCAGATCACCGCCACGTCGCGACCGGCATCCAGATGTTCGGCAACCTGCACGCCGGCTTCGTCATAGAAGTCGCTGATCACCTGCTCATAGGACAGTGGCTCGGGCAGCACCTCGGTGGTCACCGGGTACACCAGTGGCATCAAGGTCTGCTCAGGCTGCAGGTGCGCTTCGATGATGCCAAAGGCATTGCCGCGCTTGCCCTTGGCCACGAAGTAGGCCACCACAGGCGACTCGCGCAGCAGGCGCAGGGCCTTGACCGTGATCAGCTCGGGGTCACCGGGGCCCACGCCCAGGCCGAACAGACGTCCGCGTGGCTGCATCATTCCACCTCCGTGGCCAGGGCGTTGACCGCGGCGGCGGCCATCGCGCTGCCGCCCAGACGGCCCTGCATGATCACGAACGGCACACCACGGCTGTCGGCGGCCAGCATCGCCTTGGACTCCGCCGCGCCCACGAAACCGACCGGGAAACCAAGGATCAGCGCAGGCTTGGGCGCACCGGCATCGAGCATTTCCAGCAGGTAGAACAACGCGGTCGGCGCATTGCCGATCACCACCACGCTGCCTTCCAGATGCGGACGCCACAGTTCCAGCGCCACCGCCGAGCGGGTGTTGCCCAACTTCTTGGCCAAGTCGGGCACGCTGGGGTCGCGCAGGGTGCAGATCACCTGGTTGTTGGCCGGCAGGCGCGCACGGGTCACGCCTTCGGCGACCATGTGCGCGTCGCACAGGATCGGCGCACCGTTGGCCAGCGCCTGTCGACCTGCAGTGCCGGCGCCTTCGGAAAATTGCAACCCATCAATGGCATCGACCATGCCGCAGGCATGGATCACCCGCACGGCGAGTTTCTCCAGGTCGGCGGGGATCCGCTCGAGCCGGGCTTCCTCGCGGATGATCCGGAAGGAATTGCGATAGATCTCCTGACCATCGCGGATGTAGTCAATCATCAAGGTGCTCCGTCGGCAGGTCGAGCATGGCGCCTGCTTCTTCTGGGGAAAGGTCGCGCGCACGCAGCCTGCCGAAGCCTGGCTGGTTCGCGTCGCGCAAATACAGGTCATAACGGCCCGCAGAGCGGGCCAGCAAGGTGGCCGGGGCGACATGAGCCACGGCACAGGAACGCAGGCAGCCGGAAACATGCACACTGCCGGGGCCACCTTTTTGCAGCAAGGAAGCGATGATCAGGGCATCGGCCTTGGTATCGGCCAGGGCCTTGGCACAGCCGGCGGCGCCGGTGCAGGCGGTCAGGCGGGCCAAGGGCTGGCCGGCATCCCAGATCAGCCCAAGACGGTTCAACTCGGCCCGGTCGATCATCGCCAGGTCGACATTGGGCAAAACGAGACTCTGCCAGGGGCTCACGCGCAGACTGCCGTCACCGGCATCACGGGCCAGCCTGGCGAGGCTGCGCAACATGACCGGAGTCAGCCGGCCCAATGGCGGGGCGACCCCCCAGGCCATGCCTTGGCGTTGAGGCAGCGGCCCCAGCCAGTCGCCAGTGGCCGGCGCACGCCGCCAACCCAGCACTGCGCCATCGCGCCGAATCTCCAGGCCCAGGCTGTCGACGAAACGTTCAGCGGGGCAGTCCTCGAGCAACTGGCGCATTCGCGACTGCGCTGGCTCGGCCAGGTCCAGGAAGCGCTCCAGCACGGCATGAACCAGCGTTAGCCCGTGCTCGGCCGGCACGGCGCCCAGGACCTGGCCACTGGCCGGACAGCCGGCCAAGCCGAAGGCATACCAGGCGCGGCCGTCGAGCATCATTGCCGAAAGCCACAGGTCGTGAGGGTGTTCGAGCATTGCCAGATGCTCGCCGCCATCGAGCTGCACAGCGAACTTGGCCGACAGTCCATGCAAGCGCGGGGTGGTCTCCAGCAGGTGCAGCAATTGCTCGGACAAGGGGCGCGTGTCGATGAGCATGTCAGGGTCGAGCCCGGCCAGCGGGCTTTGCATCACATTGCGCACATCGTCGCCTGCTGCTTCGCGCGGGCCGAGGCCGGCGGCCAACAGATGCTCGATCAGGCCAGCGTGGTCCGCGCCGATGCCGCGGATTTGCAGATTGCCGCGATTGGTCGCCTCGATCACGCCGCCCGCGAAACGCTCTGCCGCCGTCGCCACAGCCTCGGCCTGGTCGGCCAGCAGCACGCCTCCGGGGAGTTTGATCCGGCAGATGCCACCGTCACGGGCCGCGACGATGCGCCACAACCCCGGGCAAGCCGAGGGGCGGGGTGACACGGCAGGGACGAGAGGCTGATTCAAGGGGGCGTCCGGCAATCTTGAAAATGCGCTTGAGTGTAGAAGGCGCGGTATTATGCCTGCTTTGTCCGGCGGCATGAAAAGCCGACGGTCGAGCATTGACTGCGATTGAGCAGAAATTCCGGACCGCGTCGCCCTCTTCGCGGGTGAGCCCGCTCCCACAGGATCATCCGCCCCCCTTGGGCTGTGCGGCTTCTGTGAGTGCGGGCTCACTCGCGAAGGGCGCCAAGCGGCCCCAAAGATGGCGGAACGAGACACATGACTCCCTGGCTGACAGTAGTGGGCATCGGCGAAGACGGTTTCAGCGGCCTGGGCAAGCAAGCCCGGCGTGCGCTGCTGAGCGCTTCGCGGATCTTCGGCAGTCCGCGCCAATTGGCCCTGTTGCCACGCTGCGTGGTCGGCGAACGCTCGCACTGGCCAAGCCCCTTCTCACTGGCGCCGGTCCTGGCTCTGCGCGGCGAGCCCGTGTGTGTATTGGCCAGCGGCGATCCGATGTTCTATGGCGTGGGCGCAAGCCTTGCCCGCCAGGTGCCGGCCGAAGAGCTGCATGTGCTATCGATGCCGTCCTCCTGCGCACTGGCTGCTGCGCGCCTGGGTTGGCCGCTGCAGGAGGTGCAGGTGGTGTCGGTCGTCGCCCGCCCCCTGGCCGCGCTCAACGCGCATCTCTACAGCGGCATGCGCCTTTTGGTATTGAGCAATGATGGCCAAAGCCCGGCAGCCGTCGCCCGACAACTGTGCGAACGCGGCTTCGGCCCGAGCCGCCTGCATGTACTGGAGCATCTGGGCGGCGCCGAGGAGCGCCATCTGCGCGGCACCGCCGAGGATTGGCCGCATGCGCGTACAGCCGACCTCAACGTGATCGCCATCGACTGCCAGGCCGCCATCGACACCCCACGACTATCGCCTGTCACCGGTTTGCCCGACAGCGCCTTTCGTCACGACGGCCAACTGACCAAGCGCGATGTGCGCGCCATCACCCTCGCACGCCTCGCGCCACAACCGGGCGAGCTGCTGTGGGATGTCGGTGCCGGCTGTGGCTCGATCGGCATCGAGTGGATGCGCGCCCATCCCAGCTGCCGCACGCTGGCCATCGAGGCCGATGAAGGCCGCCAAGGCCATATCGAATACAACCGCGACGCCCTGGGCGTACCGGGCCTGCAACTGGTCCGTGGCAAAGCGCCCCAGGCCCTGGCCGATCTCGAGCGGCCCGATGCGATCTTCATCGGCGGCGGCGTGACCCGCGAGGGCGTGCTGCCCTTTTGCTGGGAGCGCCTGCGCCCCGGCGGGCGCCTGGTCGCCAACGCCGTGACCCTGCAAAGCGAGCTGGCGCTGGCCAACTTCCGCGAAGCCCATGGCGGCGAACTGACCCGCATCCACGTGGCCCATGCCCAGCCGTTGGGCAATTTCGATACCTGGCGCCAGGCTCTGCCGATCACCCTGCTCGACGTGGTGAAGCCCCTCGATGCGTGAAGAAACCCGCGAAAAAGCCGCGCCCCTGCGCAGCGGCCTCACCACTGGCAGCTGCGCCACCGCCACCAGCCTGGCGGCGGCTCGCCTGCTGCTCACCGGCGAATGCGACGATGCCGTGCGTATCACGCTGCCCAAGGGCAAGCAGGTGACCCTGCGCCTGGCGTTCTGCCGCCGCACCGACAACGGTGCCGAGGCCGGCACGATCAAGGATGCCGGCGACGATCCGGACGTGACCCACGGCGCATTGCTCTACACCCAGGTGCGGCTGCTCGAGCAGCCTGGCGTGCGCTTCGTCGCCGGTCAGGGCGTCGGCACCGTCACCCGTCCCGGCCTGGTGCTGGCGGTGGGCGAGCCTGCCATCAACCCGGTACCACGGCGGATGATCAGCGAGCACCTGCAACAGCTCGCCGACGCCTGCGGCCATGGTGGTGGCTTCGAAGTGACGGTCAACGTGCGCGACGGCGAACAGCTCGCCCTCAAGACCATGAACCCACGCCTGGGCATCCTCGGGGGGGTGTCGATTCTCGGCACCAGCGGCATCGTCCGGCCTTTCTCCTGCTCGGCCTACATCGCCTCGATCCAACAAGGCATCGACGTCGCCCACACCAATGGCTATACCCACATCGCCGCCTGTACCGGCAATGCCAGCGAAGACACCATGCGCCAGGTCTACGGCCTGCCGGAAATCGCCCTGATCGAAATGGGCGACTTTGTCGGCGCGGTGCTCAAGCATTTGCGCAAGGTCCCGGTCGCCCGCCTGACCCTGTGCGGCGGCTTCGGCAAGATCAGCAAGCTGGCCGCCGGGCACATGGACCTGCACAGCCGCAGTTCGAGCATCGACCTGCCGCAATTGGCGGCCTGGGCGGCAGACATCGGCGCCGACGCCACCTTACAGGCAGCGATCATCGCGGCCAACACCAGTCAGCAGGCCTTGGCCTTGGCCCACGCGGCTGGCGTCCCGCTCGGCGATGCGGTGTGCGCCCACGCCCTGGCCTTCGCGCGCAGCGTGGTGCCTGCGCAGGTGCAAGTCGAGGTGTTCGCCATCGACCGCCAAGGCGGCATCGTCGGCAAGGCGGGTGTGCAATGAGCCCGCGCATCCTGCTGCTCGGCGGCATCACCGAAGCCTTGGCCATCGCCCGCCAGCTGGGGCCCGAGCATATCTATAGCCTGGCCGGCATCGGCCGCGTCCCGCAGGATCTGACGTGCCAGGTGCGCGTCGGCGGTTATGGCGGCGCCGACGGCCTGGCGGTCTATCTGCGCGAGGCGCAGATCAGCCTGTTGATCGACGCGACCCACCCCTACGCCGCGCAAATCAGCCACAACGCAGCCCAGGCCGCACGCTACGCGGGCATCCCCTGCTGGGCTCTGCGCCGCCCGGCCTGGCAGGCGCAGCCTGGCGATGACTGGCGCGAAGTCGCTGACTGGGCCGGACTGATCGAAGCCCTGACCCCCTTCGAACGCCCTCTGTTCACCCTGGGGCGCGAGCCCCTGCAACACCTCGATGAGATCCCCGCGCACCAGTTCTGGACCCTACGCGCCCTCGAAACCTACCCAGGCAACGAGCGCTGCGAAGTGATCGGCGCCCGTGGACCGTTCAACCTGATGGACGAACGCGCCTTGTTCCAACGGCGCCGGATCGATGTGCTGGTGAGCAAGAACAGCGGCAGCACAGCCACCGAGCCCAAGCTGGAAGTGGCCAGGGAACAGGGCATACCGGTACTGGTGCTCAAGCGCCCGGTGTTGCCGGCGGTGGATCGCGTCTTCGATCAGGTGGCTGATCTGATGGCTGCGATCAGGCCTTAGTCCAATGAAAATCGGGTCCCAGCATGGCACGTGAAAGCGCGGCCTGACGTCCTTGCTGGTATCCCCTCTCACACAAATTTAGCGGTGCCCCTTGTCGGGCGGGCTCTGCCGCGCGACACGCAGTACCGTCTCCAGGGGGCTGCCCCTGCGGCACTTCACCGCACCCCGGCACTTTTACCTATACTCGCCCTTACAATAGCCACCTGATTCCTGACCGGATCTCTCCCATGCCCCCACGTCGGCACATTGCCTGGATAGCCTGCCTTGCAGTGCTGTTCAACCTGCTGGCCATGCCGCTGTCTTCCGCCGCGCCCAAAGGTCCGGCCGAGCAGCTGCTGTGGGGGGCTTTCTGTTCGAGCATGGCGAACAAAGGCAAGGTCGATGTCCAGGCACTGGCCAAGATCGACCTGGGGCCGCAAAGCGACGACTCCGCCAGCCTGATGAACTGCTGGTGCTGCTCAGGCGCCGCGCCGCTGCTGGCACTGCCCGGCTACCCGCCGCAGCTGCACAACCCAACGTTGCTGCTCGGCAGCCACCTGGCGCCACCTGCCGCCTACACTCCCACGCCGCGCCAGCTATGGCCGGCGCTCAATCCCCGAGCCTCTCCGATCGTCTGAGTTGACCACGCTGTCTGCCCGCACCTGAACAGATCGGAGACTCACCATGCTCAAGCAAGCCCTCGTCCTGGCCGCCCTGTTGCTGCCCGGCGCTTTCGCCAACGCCCACGAATACACCGTCGGCGACCTGCACATCGCCCATCCCTGGTCGTTGGAGCTGCCGCCCAATGCCCCCAACGTCGCGGCCTACTTCGTTGTTCACAACAACGGCCAGCAGGACGACCGCCTGCTCTCGGTCGACAGCCCCATCACCGACGACGCCCAGTTGCACGAGCACGCCAAGACCGCTGACGGCCTGATGAAAATGCAGCAGGTCTCCAGCGTGGCCGTCCCGGCCGGCCAAAACCTGACCTTCGCCCCCAGCGCCTATCACGTGATGCTGATGCAGCCCAAGGACCGCAGCCTGCTCATCGACGGCAAGCGCTTCCCGCTGACCCTGCACTTCGAGAAGGCCGGCGACATCACCGTCGAGGTGGCCGTGCAAAAGCAGCCGCCCGCCGACCAGCAAGGCCAGGCCCATACGCACTGACCGCTGACAGACGCTCGCCATGAGCCTGCCGCGCGACCGGTTCACCCGCTTAACCCGCCCTGATCGCAGGCGCCTGGGTGGTGGCTGGCTGAGCCTGTTCGCCATGTGGATGATCTTCATCGGCCCACTGGTTTCCCAGTCGATGCCGATGGATCACCACGCCGGCATGAACATGTCCACGCCGATGGACATGCCCATGGCAGCCGGGCATGACCACGGCGCCGACCACCATGGCCACGACGACGGCCAGTTGCATGTGGTCTGGGAAAAATGCGGCTACTGCACGCTGCTGTTCAATTGCCCGGCCCTGCCCCAGGCCCTCAGCCCGCTCAGTGCCGGCGTCGTACTTCCCACCGCCCTACTCCCCGCACCGCCCCACCAGGGCCACGCCCGGCAGGCCGTCTTCCCTGGTGCGCGCAGCCGCGCGCCACCCGCCTCGATCAGCGCCTGAACACAACGCTATCGCACGAAGCCTGGAGGCTTCGCGCTCTTTCCTGACTGATCGACTGGAATCACTATGTCTGGCTGTACCCCTGTTTTTGCTCTTTCCCTGCGGGGAACGATCGCCGTGCTCTGCGGCTCTGTGCTCGCGCCCCTGGCCCTGGCCGCCGAAACCGGCCATGACGGCCATGCGCACGAGATGGCCGAGCTGAGCCCGACGGTCATCACCGCCATTGCCCCCAGCTCGCCGCTGACCGTGGTCACCAATCCCAAAGACCCACGCCAGCCGGTGCCGGCCAGCGATGGCGCCGACTATCTGAAAACCATTCCCGGCTTTTCGGCGATCCGCTCCGGCGGTACCAACGGCGATCCGGTGCTGCGTGGAATGTTCGGCTCACGCCTGAATATCCTCACCAACGGCGGCGTGATGCTGGGCGCCTGCCCCAACCGCATGGATGCGCCCACCTCGTACATCTCGCCGGAAACCTACGACCGCCTCACCGTGATCAAGGGCCCGCAAAGCGTCATCTGGGGCCCTGGCGGTTCCGCCGGCACCATCCTCTTCGACCGTGAACCCGAGTCCTTCGGGGCACTCGGCAGCCGGGTCAATGCCAGCCTGCTGGGAGGCTCCAACGGCCGCTTCGACAAGGTGCTCGATGCCGCCGCCGGCAACAGCCAGGGCTATGCCCGCTTTGTCGGCAACCAGTCGCGCTCGGATGACTACGACGACGGTCACGGCGATACCGTGCCGTCGCGCTGGGACAAATGGAACGGCGATGTAGCCCTGGGCTGGACGCCGGACGCCGATACCCTGCTGGAGCTCACCGCAGGCAAGGGTGACGGCGAAGCCCGCTATGCCGGACGCGGCATGGACGGCTCGCAGTTCAAGCGCGAGAGCCTGGGCCTGCGCTTCGAAAAATCCAACCTCGGCGAGGTGCTCGACAAGGTCGAAGCCCAGGTCTATTACAACTATGCCGACCATGTGATGGACAACTACAGCCTACGCACGCCTTCCGGCAGCGGCATGATGGGCATGCCCATGGTCAGCAACGTCGATCGCCGCACCCTTGGCGCTCGCGTCAAAGCCACCTGGCGCTGGGCCGATGTACAACTGGTCAGCGGCCTCGACGCGCAAACCAACGAACACCGCAAACGCGGTGGCATGGGCATCGACGCACACAAAGGCCAGCCCTGGACCAAGGACGCCGACTTCCACAACTATGGCGTGTTCAGCGAGCTGACCTGGTACGCCACCGGAAACGACCGCCTGGTCACCGGCGCCCGCCTCGATCGCGCCTCGGCCCGCGATTTTCGCCAAGGCAGCCCCACCGAGGGCGATACCCGCGCCGATACCCTGCCCAGCGGCTTCGTGCGCTACGAGCACGACCTGGCGGTGATTCCGGCAACCACGTATGTCGGCCTGGGTCATGCCCAGCGCTTCCCCGACTATTGGGAGCTGTTCTCGCCCAAGCGGGCGCCAGCCAGCGCGGCCAATGCCTTCGATGGCATCAAGCCGGAAAAAACCACCCAGGTGGATTTCGGCATCCAGTACCAGGACGAGCGCCTGGAAGCCTGGGCCTCTGGCTATGTCGGGCAGATCCGCGACTACATTCTGTTCGACTACCAAGGCATGAGCTCCCAAGCCCAGAACATCGACGCCCGCATCATGGGCGGCGAGCTCGGCGCCGCCTACAGGCTGACCGAGAACTGGAAGGCCGACGCCACTTTGGCCTATGCGTGGGGCAAGAACAGCAGCGACGACAAGGCACTACCGCAGATGCCGCCGCTGGAAAGCCGTCTGGGGCTGACCTACAGCCGTGATCTGTGGAGCGTCGGGGCCTTGTGGCGCCTGGTCGCGGAGCAAAATCGCATCGCCGAGAACCAGGGCAATGTGGTCGGCAAGGACTACGAGAAGAGCGCAGGTTTCGGTGTGTTCTCGCTCAACGGTGCCTACAAGGTCAACCGCAACCTCAAGCTCAGTGCAGGCGTCGACAACCTGTTCGACAAAACCTACGCCGAGCACCTGAACCTGGCCGGCAATGCCGGGTTCGGCTATCCGGCCACGGACCCACAGCCGGTGAACGAGCCAGGTAGGACCTTCTGGACCAAGGTCGACATCAGCTTCTGACAACAACAAACAGGGCGCGGCGATCACCGCGCCCAAACCGGGTCATCTGGAGGTTCCATGAGCGGACAACGCATTTCCTTCTACAACCTGGCGTGGCGCTGGCATTTTTATGCCGGGCTGTTCGTCGCGCCTTTCATGATCCTGCTGGCGATCACCGGGATCATTTACCTGTTCAAGCCGCAGCTCGACCCAGTGCTGTACCGCGACCTGATGGTGGTCGAGGCCGGTCACCAACGCCAGGATGCCGACACCCTCCTGGCCCAGGTGCGCCAGGCTTATCCACAGGGCCACGTGGGCCAGTACCTGCCGCCGGCCAATGCCGAGCGCAGCGCCCAGTTCGTGGTGCACGACGGCGGGCGCGAGCTGAACGTGTTCATCGACCCCTACAGCGCCAAGGTGCTGGGCGAGCAGGACGCCAAGGACAACCTGCAAGCCGTGGCCCGCGCCCTGCACGGTGAGTTGATGGTCGGCACCGTGGGCGATCGTCTGGTGGAACTGGCCGCCGGCTGGGGCATCGTGCTGGTGGTGTCCGGCCTGTACTTGTGGTGGCCACGTGGGCGCAGCAGCGCAGGCGTGCTGTGGCCGCGCCTGTCCGCCCGTGGCCGGGTGTTCTGGCGCGACCTGCACGCAGTCAGCGGCTTCTGGGGCTCGCTGCTGTTGTTGCTGATGCTGCTCAGCGGCATGACCTGGACCGGCCTGTGGGGCAAGCAGTATGCCGATCTGTGGAACCGCTTCCCGGCGGCCATGTGGAACGATGTGCCCACATCCGATCAACGGGCCGGCGCGCTGAACAACGCCCACCGCCAGACCGTGCCCTGGGCGCTGGAGAACACACCGATGCCGGTTTCCGGCGCCCATGCCGAACATGGCGCCCACCACGGCATGTCCAACGCACCGGCGGCGCCGCAGGTGAGCCTGCAGCAGGTCGAGGACCTGGCCACCACGCGCCAGGTCGAGCCCGGCTACAGCATCACCCTGCCGAGCTCGGCAAGCGGTGTGTTCACCGTCGCAGTGTTCGCTGATGACCCGCGCAACGACGCCACCCTGCATGTGGACCAGTACACCGGCCAGGTACTGGCCGACGTGCGCTGGCAGGACTACAGCCCGGTCGCCCGTGCTACCGAGCTGGGCGTGATGCTGCATGAAGGCAAGATGTTCGGGCCGCTGAACCAGGCGATCATCCTGGTGGTGTGCCTGATGATCCTGCTGGGTTCGGTGAGCGGGCTGGTGATGTGGTGGAAGCGCCGGCCAGCAGGCGGGCTGGGTGTTCCGCCACTGCGCCATGACTTGCCCCGCTGGAAAACCGCCACGGTGGTCATGCTGGTGCTGGGCGTGGCCTTCCCGCTGGTGGGCGCCTCGATGGTGGTGATGTGGGTGGTCGACAGCCTGGTGGTGCGCCGACGGATCCTGGCCGGGGCTTGAAGACTGCTTGTCTGTGCCGCCTCTTTCGCGGGAAAAACCGCTCCGACAGATTTCAGTGATCCTCTGTGCGCGCGGGTTTACCCGCGAAAAGGGGCGGCACAGGCACCACGCTGCTACACAAAAATCGAGGCGATCTGCCGCGCCCCTGGACTGGAACGCGCGTGTTAGCCTACTTGGCTCTGCACAAGAAGACTGACCCACAACGGAATGCAGCCCATGACCCGGACCTCATCAACCTCCGCAGACGATTCACATCTGCAACGCAACCTGACCAACCGCCACATTCAGTTGATCGCCATCGGTGGCGCCATCGGCACGGGCCTGTTCATGGGCTCGGGCAAGACCATCAGCCTGGCGGGGCCGTCGATCATCTTCGTGTACATGATCATCGGCTTCATGCTGTTCTTCGTCATGCGTGCCATGGGCGAATTGCTGCTGTCGAACCTCAACTACAAGTCGTTCATCGACTTCTCCGCCGACCTGCTCGGCCCGTGGGCGGGCTACTTCACCGGCTGGACCTACTGGTTCTGCTGGGTGATCACCGGCATCGCCGATGTGATCGCCATCGCCGCCTACTCGCAGTTCTGGTTCCCCGACCTACCCCAGTGGATACCCGCGCTGATCTGCGTAGCCGTGCTGCTGTCACTGAACCTGATCACAGTGAAGATGTTCGGCGAGGTCGAATTCTGGTTCGCCATGATCAAGATCGTCGCCATTGTCGGCCTGGTCGCCACCGGCCTGTACATGGTCGTCACTGGCTTCGAATCGCCGGCCGGGCGTACCGCGCAACTGGCCAACCTGTGGAACGATGGCGGGATGTTCCCCCATGGCCTGATGGGCTTCTTCGCCGGATTCCAGATCGCCGTGTTCGCCTTCGTCGGCATCGAATTGGTGGGCACCACCGCCGCAGAGGCGAAGAACCCCGAGCGCACTCTGCCACGGGCGATCAACTCGATTCCGGTGCGGATCATCGTGTTCTACGTGCTGGCGCTGATCGCGATCATGGCCGTCACCCCGTGGCGCGACGTGGTGCCAGGCAAGAGCCCGTTCGTCGAGCTGTTCGTCCTGGCTGGCCTGCCTGCTGCGGCAAGCATCATCAACTTCGTGGTGCTCACCTCGGCAGCCTCCTCGGCCAACAGCGGCGTGTTCTCCACCAGCCGCATGCTCTATGGTTTGTCCCAGGAAGGCGATGCGCCCAAGGCATTCGAAAAGCTGTCGCGCCGCGCCGTGCCGGCCAACGGCCTGTACTTCTCCTGCACCTGCCTGTTGCTGGGCGCTGCGCTGATCTACGTGATTCCTGACCTGGTCGAGGCGTTCACGCTGGTCACCACGGTCTCGGCGTTGCTGTTCATGTTCGTCTGGACGCTGATCCTGCTGTCGTACCTGAACTACCGCAAGCACCGCCCCGCATTGCACCAGGCCTCGAAGTACAAGATGCCCGGCGGACGCCTGATGTGCTATGTATGCCTGACGTTCTTTGCCTTCATCCTGGTGCTGTTGAGCCTGGAGGACGATACCCGCAAGGCCCTGATCTTCACGCCGCTGTGGTTCGTCATCCTCACCGCCACCTACCAGTTGGTGCGCAGCAAACGACACCCGCGCACCGCCGTGCGGGACACCCAGGACAGCTGAGCTGTCCTGGCCCAAGTACCGATCCTTGCGAGCCGCTGTCATGACCGCTGAAATCCGCGATGCCCTGCCCAATGACGTACCCGGCATCCTCGAGATCTACAACGACGCCGTGCGCAACACCACGGCGATCTGGAACGAGACGCCAGTCGACCTGGCCAACCGCCAGGCGTGGTTCGAGGCGCGTGCACAGCAGGGCTATCCGATCCTGGTGGCGGTGGATGACAGTGGCGTGTTGGGGTATGCCTCGTTCGGCGACTGGCGCCCCTTCGAAGGCTTTCGCCACACGGTCGAGCACTCGGTTTATATCCGGGGCGACCAGCGTGGCAAGGGCCTGGGGCCATTATTGATGAGCGCGTTGATCGATCGGGCGCGGGCGTGCGGAAAACATGTGATGGTCGCCGCCATCGAGAGCGGCAATGCGGCGTCGGTCCGCCTGCACGAGCGGCTGGGGTTCGTGGTGACCGGGCAGATGCCGCAGGTAGGGGTGAAGTTCGGCCGCTGGCTGGACCTGACGTTCATGCAGTTGATGCTCAACCCAGGCGCCAAGCCAAGCGCCTGACGGTCCAGTCGATGCGGTCTGTTCGCGGCTAAACCAGCATCCGCAGGGTTCGCGCGAAGCGGGTTTACCCGCGACCTATCCTGCGTTCAGAGGTGTATGAACCTGCCCAAACGCTGGCGCAGCATGCTGTTCTCACTGCGCAACTGTTGCACCTCATCGAGCAACTCCAGCGCCAGGGCCACCCCTTCCCATTCCAGCTCCAGGTCCCGGTGCAGCTTCACTGCCCGCCTGGCCAGCAGCGGTGCCTGATCATCGAACAACCAATCCTCCGGCGTTCGCCCCGAAGGTTCAACGATGCCGTGCTCGACGATTTCGATCACGCAGTCGGCCGTGATGTCGGCTTCCTGGCAGAGGGTTCGCATGTCCAGTTGAACGATCAGGGTGCTGCTCATGATCAACTACTCCATTGTGTCCTCGGGTTGAACGCAGCTTTCTCGGAAAGCTTGGTCCAGAGTTCGCGCGTGGCCGCATCCGACTGGCTAGGCATGACGATCTTGAGCTGGGCGTAAAGATCGCCGCGCTCGCCTTGCTTGTTGGCAAGGCCCATGCCCTTGACCCGCAGACGCTGGCCACTCTGGCTGTCGGGGCGGATGGTCAGGTTGATCTTGCCGGTCAGGGTCGGCACCGCCACCTTCGCGCCCAATGCCGCCTCCCAGGGGGCCAGGGGCACGGTGATGATCAGGTCATGGCCTTCGACATCGAACAGCGGGTGCGGTGCCATGCGGATGGTCAGGAACAGGTCGCCATTGGCACCGCCCCCGACACCGGGCGAGCCTTGACCCTTGAGGCGGATACGCTCGCCGTCCGTCACCCCGGCCGGGATCTTGACGTTGAGGGTCTTGGTGGTGAACCCGGTGCGCTGGCCCATGGCGTTGGTCTGCGGCACCTGGAAGCTGATCTGCTTGGATTCCTTGCTCAAGGTTTCTTCGAGGAAGATCGCCAGTTCCAGCTCCACGTCCTGTCCTCGCCTGCCCGCGCTGCGCTGCTGCTGACCCCGGCCAAAGGGATTGCCGCCCCGGCCGCCGAAGATCGAGCTGAAGAAATCGGAGAAGTCTCCGCCCTCGAAACCACCACCACCGCCACGGCTTTCCCAGCCTGGAGGCGCCTGGAACGGCCGGCCATGCTGGCCGCCGTACTTGCGGATCTCGTCGTACTCGGCGCGTTTCTGGGCGTCGCCCAGCACCTCGTAGGCCTCGTTGGCCTCCTTGAATTTGTCCTCGGCGTCACGCTCTTTGCTGACATCGGGGTGATACTTGCGGGCGAGCTTGCGGTAGGCGGCCTTGATCGCCTTTTCATCCGCGGTGGGCTCGACGCCGAGTATCTTGTAATAGTCTTTGAAGTCCATCTAAGGGATCACCGTTGGGAATTTTTACGATGTTTCTGAAGATTGGGGTCAAGCATAGCCTTTCAAGGTTCGCCTGGGGTTGTTCCAGAGCAGACGACCGGTCTTGATTTAGTCGGCCACTGGCATAAACTGCGCGGCCGTTTTGCCTCCGGAAGCTCCTCCCCATGTCTGACGTATCCCCGGCCCGTGCCTGTGGCATCGACTTCGGCACCTCCAATTCCACGGTCGGCTGGCACCGCCCCGGCCTGGAAACGCTGATCGCCCTGGAAGACGGCAAGATCACCCTGCCTTCGGTGGTGTTCTTCAATATCGAGGAGCGTCGTCCGGTCTACGGTCGTCTGGCGCTGCACGAGTACCTGGAAGGCTACGAAGGCCGTCTGATGCGCTCACTCAAGAGCCTGCTCGGTTCCAAGCTGATCAAGCACGACACCAGCGTGCTGGGCAGCGCCTTGCCGTTCAAAGACCTGCTGGGCATGTTCATCGGCGAGCTGAAAAAGCGCGCCGAAGCCAATGCCGGACGCAGCTTCGACGAAGTCGTGTTGGGCCGTCCGGTGTTCTTCGTGGATGAGGATCCGGCCGCCGACCAAGAAGCAGAAGACACCTTGGCCGAGGTGGCACGCAAGATCGGCTTCAAGGAGGTGTCGTTCCAGTACGAGCCGATCGCCGCGGCGTTCGACTACGAGTCGGGCATCAGCCGCGAGGAACTTGTGCTGATCGTCGATATCGGCGGCGGTACCTCGGACTTCACCTTGATCCGCCTGTCGCCGGAGCGCCACCTGGTAGCCGAGCGCCAGAGCGACATCCTCGCCACCGGCGGCGTGCATATCGGCGGGACCGATTTCGACAAGCAGTTGAGCCTGCAGGGCGTGATGCCGCTGTTCGGCTATGGCAGCCGGATGAAAAGCCAGGCGCTGATGCCCACCAGTTATCACCTGAACCTGGCCACCTGGCACACCATCAACGCGCTGTACTCGCAGAAATCCCAACTGGCCTTGGGCAGCATGCGCTACGACATCGAAGACACCCTGGGCATCGACCGCTTGTTCAAGCTGATCGAAGAGCGCGCCGGGCACTGGCTGGCGATGGAAGTGGAAGCCAGCAAGATCGAGCTGACCCACCAGGACAGTCGCCGCCTCGACCTGGGCCGCATCGAGCCGGAGCTGGCCGTGGAGTTGACCCGACCACTATTCGAAGATGCCATCGAAGGTCTGCTCGCCCGCGTGCGCGGAAGCGTCACCGAACTGCTGAACAAGGCCGGCGTGAGCGAAAGCCAAGTGGACACCGTGTTCTTCACCGGCGGCTCCAGCGGCATTCCGGCGCTGCGCAACAGCGTAGCGGCCATGTTGCCCAACGCGCGGCATGTGGAAGGCAACATCTTCGGCAGTATCGGCAGCGGGTTGGCGATCGAAGCACGCAAGCGCTACGGCGCCGTCTAAAAGCTGCAAGCTATAAGCTGCAAGCTGCAAGCTGCAAGCTGCAAGAAGTGGGTGTCTCCACCGACTCGCTTTTACTTGCAGCTTGCAGCTTGAAGCTTCAAACCAGCTCAGCCCGCTTGAGCTCGCTTTTCAGGTACGCGTAGTAGATCGGCCCCGCCACGACGCCCGGCAGCCCGAACGCCGCCTCGAACACCAGCATCGCCAGCAGCAATTCCCACGACTTGGCACTGATCTGACCGCCCACGATCCGCGCGTTGAGGAAGTACTCGACCTTGTGGATGACGATCAGATAGCCCAACGCTGCCACCGCCACCCAGATCGACAACGAAAGCCCCACGATGGTGATCAGGGTGTTGGACATCAGGTTGCCGATCACCGGCAGCAGCCCCAGCAGGAAGGTCAGCACGATCAAGGTCTTGGTCAACGGCAGATGCACCCCGAACAGCGGCATCACCACGGCCAGGAAGACGCCGGTGAATGCGGTGTTGAGCAGGGAAATCTTGATCTGCGCGAAGACGATGTTGCGAAACGCCTGCACCAGCAGGCTCAGGCGCTCGAACAGCGCCGCAGCCAGGGGTTTGCGTCGGGAAATGTCGGGGATGCGCTGCAGGGCCACGATCGCGCCGAGGATCATGCCGATCAGCAAGGTGACGAACATGTGCGCCATGCCCTTGCCCACCAGTTGCAGCTCACCCAGGTGGCTCTTGAGCCAGTCGCCGATCGCCACTTTGAACTCGGCGGCGCTGGCCGGCAGGTACCCTTCGATGAACGGTGGTAACTGGCTGCGGGCGCGCTCCACCAGGGCCATGAATTTATCCAGCGAGGCGCCAGGGTTCTCCGCCTCGTGAAGCAGGAAACTGAAGGCCCCGGCGATCAGCAGCGTCAGCGTACTGACCACCAGGGTGCCAAGCAGCGCCACGGCCAACCAGCGCGCGCGTTGCCCAGCGATCACCGGCTGCAGGCGCGGCGTGAGCATGTTGACCAACTCGAACACCAGCAAGCCTGCCAGCAGGCTGGGCAACAACTTCAGGGGCAGCACCAGCAGCAGGCCGGCAAACACGATGATCCAGCTGGCCAGGGTAATCTGGCGGGGGGTGAAGGTCATACAGCCTCAACGGCGGACAACGGGAAAGAGCCGCAGTCTGCCAGCCTTCGCCAGACAAACATAGGCGCAGGTCATTTCTTCTTCAGGCAATCGCTCATGAAGGCTTTGCGCTCGTCTCCCTTGAGCGCCTTGGCGCTGGCATCGGCGTTGCAGGTTTTCATCTTTTCCTGCTGGGTGGCGGGCTTGGCTTTGAGACAGGTACTCATGAAGGCCTTGCGCTCGTCGCCCTTGAGGGCCTTCTCCGAGGCCTGGGCATTGCAGGTGGTCATTTTCTCCTGTTGGGCGGTGGCTGCGAAGCTCTGGGCACTGATCAACACACCCAACACCAGCAAAGGCACGTGCAGCATTTTCATGAAGCGATCTCCTTGTCTCCACGCTGCATGCGTGGTCGTCGAGCAGAGTGTAGCCAAGATTTTTCGCCGTCCGCTCAGGCCGTGCGCGCCCGGCGACGATACTGCTCGGGCGTGCAGCGGGCCTGGCGCTGGAACATGGCGATGAACGCCGAGGCGGTGCTATAGCCGAGGTCGAAGGCGATGGACTGGATCGACAGACCCGCCTCCAGCGCCTCGATGGCGCGCAGAAAGCGCAGGCGCAGGCGCCATTCACCGAAACTGATCCCCAGCTCACGCAGGAACTGGCGCGCCAAGGTGCGTTCGCTCACATGCACAAGGCCGGCCCACTCGGACAACGGGCGATTGTCGCCAGGCTCGGCATGCAAGGCTTCGAGCACCTGGCGCAGGCCTTCACTGCGGGCGAATGGCAGGTAGCAGGCCTGCGTCGGCGCAAGGTGCAACTGGTCCAGCAGCACCTGGACCAGGCGCTGGTCGCGTTCGTCCTGGGCCACCTTGAGATCGCGTTGGGCGAAGTCGCCGAGGATGGCCTTGAGAATATCGCTGATCACCAGGGTGCAGGCCTGCTGGGGCAGGTCCTGGCACAGCTCGCTGGCCAAGTACACCGAACGGTAGACGATCGCCTGGGGGTTATAGCAGCCATGCTCGGTCCCTGGAGGCACCCACACGGCGTAATGGGGCGGCGAGACGAAGCGCTGGCCATCGACGTCCAGGTGCATGACGCCATGGGCTGCGTAGTTGAGTTGCCCCCAAGGATGACGATGCGGGGCGCTGTGGGTATCAGCGCCGAATTCGTCGTAGCGAAAGTACACCGGCGCCGGGAGTCGCTCGAAGGCAGGGATGTCGAGATATTTGCGGACCATGTTGGCTGCTTCGAAGGGTGGGTTGTCTGGATGCGAGTATAGGCTTGTGAACAGACAAAGGATAATGACTGCCAGCTTGGGCCTGCCTGCACTTCGCGGCTCATCCGCGCCTACAGGAATACGCCGGACCTGTGGGAGCGGCTTTACCCGCGAAGGGCTTCAAGGCAGTCCCGAATTTTTGCAACACCCTCAGAGACTCACAGTTCCATGAATTACGCATTTCCCCTGCTGGCCATCCTCATCTGGGCCGGCAATACCGTGGTCACCAAGCTTTCGGCCGGGGCGATCTTCCCTGCCGAGATCGGCTTCTACCGCTGGTTGCTGGCAGGCCTGTTGTTCACGCCGTTCCTGCTGCCCCAGGTCTTGCGCAACCGCGCCGCGATCGCCCCACACCTTGGCAAGATCTTCGTCCTTGGTGTGCTGGGCATGGCCATGTACCAGAGCCTGGCCTACTTCGCCGCAGGCATCACCAGCGCCACCAACATGGGCATCATCCTCTCGCTGATGCCGCTGATGTCCCTGGCCCTGGCCATCGCCTGGCTCGGCCAACACCTGACCTTCGGTGCACTGTGCGGCGCGTTGTTATCGTTCATCGGCGTGCTGGAAGTGGTCTCGGCCGGCAAACCCAGTGCCTTGCTGCAGCAAGGCCTCAACAGCGGCGACCTGTTGATGCTGGTGGCCACCTTTGCCTACGCGCTGTACAGCTTCCTTCTGAAGAAATGGCAACTGCGCCTGCCGGCGATGCAATTGCTGTACTTGCAAGTGGTGGTGGCGATCTTCGTGCTGCTGCCGTTGTTTTTGCTGTCACCGAAAACCGGGCTGAATGCCCAGAACATCGGCCTGGTGCTGTACGCCTGCGTGCTCGCCTCCATGGTGGCGCCACGGGTATGGATGCAGGCCGTGCATCGCCTGGGGCCCAGCCGCACCACGCTGTTCTTCAACCTGCTGCCGGTGGTGACGGCAGTGATCGCCGCCGTGGTGCTGGACGAGCAGCTGGCCAGCTATCACCTGTATGGCGGCCTGCTGACATTGGCGGGCGTGCTGTTGGCCGAACGCTGGACCACACCTGTACGCCGGCCTGTTACAGCCCCGCAGCCTTGAGCCGGGCAGCGTGTTCGGTGAACAGGCGCACCGGGTCGGCGCCCCTGCCCACCGCGCCGAGGGATTGATTGACGATGTCCAGATGATCGAGCGGGTAGTCATCGCCGATCACCTGGCCAAGATGCGAGCTGAAACGCCCGACCATGCCGTCGCACTGGCCTTTCTCACGCTCGAACGTTCGGGCGAACAGACGACAGAAGCGGTTGCTGGCGTCGAAGCGATTGCGCCCCTGATCGGTACGCCCCGGCTGCAAGGTGCCGGACCAGGAGTAATAGCGCACGCCATTGACCTCGGCATCGCCCTGCCCGCCCCAAGTGACAGGCAGGCCCTGTGGATAAGCCCGGTTGAAGCGGGCCACACCGGCAGTGGTGAAGGACTGGTGCGAGGCATGCACATCGATCGGCAGCGGGTCACGGCGCCAGCCGGTTTCCAGCCAGACCAACAGCACCGCCGTGCCATGCAGCACGGCTTTGAGCATCCGCCCTTGGGCTGAGTCTCCCGGGGCCTTGCGTTCCAGGTAGTCGGCCAGTTCCGAGCCTTGGTTGGGCCCTGCCACCGAGGTCACCGAGGCGACCCGGTCGGGCCGTTTCGCCGCGGCGTAGCGGGCGCTGAGGGCTCCCTGGCTGTGGCCGATCAGGTTGACGCGCGCAGCGCCGGTGCGCCCGCAGATGTCCTCGATGATCGCCAGCAATTGCTCGCCGCGCAGCTCACTGGAATGCAGCGGCGAGACCTGCACCGCAAAGACCTGCGCCCCGCCCCGGCGCAATGCCGGGACGATGCCGAACCAGTAGGGATAGAGCAGCAGCCGCACGAAGCCGAGCATGCCCGGCACCAGCACCAACGGGTAACGCGTGGCAAGTTCCTGGCTCATTCCCTGCCCTCTGCCTGGATCGTAGGCCAACACTACAAGGCCGTGCCGGCGCGATGCAATCGAACTCCTGAGGCGCCCTGCGGTTCCAACCAGAACACCCCTGAGCAAGGAGCCGGACCATGTACAGAAAGACCCTGGCCATCCTGTTGGCAAGCGCGGCGCTGGCCGCCTGCGGCAGCCATCCGGAAAACCCGGTGGATTACGTGACCTACCGTGACGAGCCGCTGGTCAAGCAAGTGGAAAACGGCATGACCATGCAGAAAGTCATCGCCATCGGCGGCAGCCCGTCGAACGCTACCGACCTGCCCAATGGCGGTACCTGCAATGACTACATCCTCAACCGCGACGGCCACCAGCAGCCCTACTACGTGCGCTTCGACGCCACCGGTCATGTCGACGCCAAGGGCTTCAAGACCTGCAAGCAACGAGAAGAGGACCGCGAGGCCGTACCCGGCGCGTGAGCCCTCCCTGACGCACCGTGAATACCCTGATCCTTTCGGAGACGAACATGAACGCTATTGAACTGACCGATGTCCGGACCCTGCGCGAGCGTGCCCGACAACATGTCGAACAAGGCGCCGTGACCGAGGGTTACAACGCCGACCGGGACAAGATCCTTACCCTCCTCAACGAGGCGCTGGCCACAGAGCTGGTCTGCAACTTGCGTTACAAGCGCCATTACTTCATGGCCAGCGGGATCAAGGCCAGCGTCGCTGCCGACGAGTTCCTCGAGCATGCCACCCAGGAGGCCGAGCATGCCGACAGGCTGGCCGAGCGAATCGTCCAGTTGGGCGGCGAGCCGGATTTCAACCCCGACAACCTGAGCAAGCGCTCCCACGCCCAGTACGTGGCCGGCAGCACACTCAAGGAGATGGTGCTGGAAGACTTGGTGGCCGAGCGCATCGCCATCGACAGCTACCGTGAAATCATCCAGTACATCGGTGAGAAGGACCCGACCACTCGGCGTATCTTCGAGGATATTCTGGCCCAGGAAGAAGAACATGCCGATGACATGGCGGACCTCTTGAAAGGGTTGTAAGCCAGTTTGGGGGCTGCTCTGCAGCCCTCGCGAAGAAACCCGCTCCCGCAAGCTCTGCAGTGCCGTCAATCACACCGCTATCTGTGGAGCGGGCTTACCCGTGAAGCCTGTCTCGGCGCCCGCACTCGTCACCGATCACTTTTTCTTGCCCTTCACCGCACTCGGCGCCTTGCCTGCCTTCATTTGCTCCAGCAGCGGTGTGCACTGGTTGGGCACATCATCTCCCGGTGCGATCAGCGCCAGCAGCCCGGCCGCAGGTCCCATGGCCACACCCAGGGCGACCATCCCTGCCCCGCGAAGCGCCAGCGGAACCGCCTGCACCCCAGCGCTGGGCTTGGCGAACGGCCCCCGCACGTAGAGCGGGGATCGCAGGGAGAACAGGCGCAGCCCTTTGGATTCAGGCGTGATCTTCAGGTCCAGTTGCTCGGTGGCAAAATTCGCCGTGCCATTGATGTAGATGATCGCGTTTTCGGTGTCGAAGACGAACAGGCGCGTGGTCGCCAACCCGTCCTTGATACCCACGTTGGCCGCCGCACAGTTGATCTTCACCTCCTCGTCGCCGAACAGCTTGCCAATCACATAGTTGCCCACGTTGAGCCCGGCGATTTCCATCAGGCTGCGGCTGATGGCGCCGTCGTTGATCAACAGGCTCAGATCACCATTGGAAGTGCCCAGCAAGGCCGCCACCGAATTGCCACGTCCGCTGAGGTCGGCATCGCCATTGAGTTCGCCGAAACTGGTCTGCATGGGCGCAAAGCTTGGGAACAACTGCTTGAGTTTGAAGCCCCGGGCGCTCAGGCGCGCCCGCCCCTGCATCGGCACGCTGCGCCCGTCCAGGCGTATGTTCGCGTTCAAGTTGCCGCCCGCCACGCCAAAACGCAGAGGCTCCAGACGCAACAGGCCGTCCTCCAGCAATACGTGGGCGGAGAGGTCCTTGAACGGCAATTGCTCGCTGTGCACGATGCGTTTGCCGCTGAAGGTGACGTCCGCATCCATCGCGCGCCAGCGCTCGGTCCGGAACTCCTCTACCGGCAGTACCTTTCCGGTCGGCTGCTTGCTGGCGCCGCCCCGGGCCTTCTGCTCGGCGTTGGAGTCGGCGCCGATCAGCGGCGCCAGGTCCTTGAACAGCAACTGCTCGGACACCAGGTTGCCAGAGAGCTTCGGTCGTGGCTGGCTGGCGACGAACGTCAGGTCGCCGTGGATATCGCTGTCGCCGATCTTGCCGTTGAAGCCTTCATAGCGAAACCGCGCCCCCTGGGCATCGTGCAAGTTGGCGGTGAGGTGACCGTCGGTTGCGTAGGCCGGGGTGTCTGGCAGGGTCACACCCGTGAGGGGGTAAAGATTGCCCAGGCTGCTGCCAGACAAGCGCAGGCGCACATCGAGCGCCCCCAGGTTGCGCGGGTCGGTCAGGGTGCCGGCGAGCGCCACCCGGGTATCGCCGATCCGCGCGTCGGCCTGCAGCGGAAAGGGCTGGCTGGCGTCCTGCAAGGCCAGCAGACCACCGATCTTGCCCGTGCCGGAGACCGGCTGGCCTTTGTAGGTGCCTTGGGCCTTGAGGCCAAAGGCGTAATCCTGGGCAACGCCGGTCTTCTCGGCACGGGCCTTGCCGACGATCTCGCTGAAGGGGATCGGCTTGCCCAGCGGATCGATCTGGACCTTCATGCGGGTTTTCAGCGTCTGGTCATCGAAACTGACGTTGCCTTGATCGAAGCCGATGGCGCCGATGTCCAGCACCCAGGGAGAGGGTTGGGCGTTCTCATCCTTGGGGCCGAGGTCGAAAGTCCAGTTGGCCCGGCCATCGGCCAAGCGCGTCAGGCTGGCGGTAGGCTTGGTGAGGTCGATGCGTGGAATGACGATCTGCTGGAATACCAGCGGCACCGGCGACAGACGAAACGTTACACGCTCAAGGCCGACCATGCGCGGCGCTTCGAGCCAGTCGGGGTTGCCGAGGGTCAAGTCCTCGGCCACGAAGTGCGGCCAGGGGATCCAGGCGCGCCAACCGCCCTCTGAAGGTTCACGGTGCCATTGCACGGCCAGATTGCCGTTGATCGCAAAAGGGCGGTGCAGGGCTTCGGAGACCTTCTCGTTGAGCAGCGGCTTCACGCGGTTCCAGTCGAACGTGGCGATCACTACCACCAGTATCGCCAGCAGGGTCAACAGGCTGGTGAGGATCCAGGTAAGGATGCGCAAGGGACGCGTCATTGCGTAATTCTCCTGACTGCATGGCACAAAACGGGCACCGCGATGGCACTCATTATGTCGGACTGACGAAAGCGCGCCGGGTTTAATCGATGGCGATCATAAACCGGCCCGAGCGGTCGGTGCGCGGGCCTCAACCACCGGTGACACTCCAGTTGGACTTCTCTGAAAACACTGAGCCAGAGCCGCTCAAGCGGTGTATCAATGGCATCGATTGTTACCATTACCCGGATGAACTTTTCTCTGGCGTTACCGAGCGTAGCATTGGCCTCGTACCCACTTTTCCCAGCCCCCTAGAGGAGCACCGAGATCATGAAACGCCATCTGCTGCTGAGCCTGACCCTGACAGCCCTTGCCGCCAACGCCTTCGCTTTGCCGGCTGCCGAACAACATCTTACGGCTGAATCCCGGTCCAGCGCTGCCACCGTCAGCCAGCCACTCAATACCCTGGCAGAAGGCGGTTCCGATCGCCTGATCGAGCGCAACAACCGCGTCGCCGAGGGTGGCTCCGATCGCCTGATCGAGCGTAACAACCGCGTCGCCGAGGGTGGCTCCGATCGCCTGATCGAGCGTAACAACCGCGTCGCCGAAGGCGGCTCCGATCGCCTGATCGAACGCAACAACCGCGTCGCCGAGGGTGGTTCCGATCGCCTGATCGAGCGCAACAACCGCGTCGCCGAGGGTGGTTCCGATCGCCTGATCGAGCGTAACAACCGCGTCGCCGAGGGTGGCTCCGATCGCCTGATCGAGCGTAACAACCGCGTCGCCGAAGGCGGTTCCGATCGCCTGGTAGAACTTGGCCGCATGGGCTGATCACCATGGCCAAGAACAACAACCCGCCAAGCAATACCTGCTCCCCTCCAAGCCCGGTCCATTGACCGGGCTTCGTTTTTTTATCTAGAGTGCCCAGCCGTACAGTCACAGAATACGTCCCATGCTGCCGCGCGCCGAACAGAAGCTACAGACACGCCAGGCCCTGCTCGATGCCGCCTGCCAGCTCATGGAGAGTGGCCGGGGTTTCGGCAGCATCAGCCTGCGCGAAGTAGCCAAGGCCGCGGGTATCGTCCCCACCGGTTTCTATCGGCATTTCACCGACATGGACGCCCTGGGCCTGGCCCTGGTGGCCGAGGTCGATGCGACGTTCCGCCAGACCATCCGGATCGTGCGGCACAACGAGTTCGAACTCGGAGGCATCACCGACGCTTCGGTGCGGATATTCCTGGACGTAGTGGCTGCCCACCGCGCGCAATTCCTGTTCCTGGCCCGCGAACAGTACGGTGGCTCCCAGGCCGTGCGCCAAGCCATTGCTCAGCTGCGCCAGGGCATCAGCGCAGACCTCGCCACCGACCTGGCGCGCATGCCGCGTTGGCAGCATCTGGACGGCGCCGCACTGGCAGTGATGGCAGACCTTGTGGTCAAGACCGTGTTCGCCACGTTGCCCGAACTGATCGACAGCCCTGACGCCGCGAATCCACAGGCCCTCACCCCGCAGGAAAAGATCACCCAGCAACTGCGCTTCATTTTCGTGGGTGCGCGCCACTGGCAAGGGTTGGGAAATCCAGGCTGATCGTTGCCAACAACGGTAAAGTACCGGCGCGAGCGCCCTGCAACCCCATTCTGCTACCATGGCGCACTGCCCGATTGCGACGAGCGCCTTCATGTCCGACCCCCGCCCCACCCTGCCCGAACTGGCTCGCTTCAACCAGCACTTCGCCGACTGCATCGTGCCACTGTGGCAAGGTCCGGGCTGGAATGCCGAACTGGCCCTGCCCTTTGAAGCCCTCGATGGCGAACACCGGCCCATGCCCGTGCAGCGCTACCGCGCCATGGCCTGTGCCCGGCAGCTGTACCTGTTCAGCAGCCGGATCGAGCAACCGGGCGCGGCCGAGCGGGCTGCGGCGCTGTTCCGCTCGCTGCAACGGCATTTCCACGATGCCGAACATGGCGGCTGGTTCTACAGCATCGATGCCGAAGGTCGGCCACTGGACCGGCGCAAGGACCTCTATACCCATGCCTTCATCGTCTTCGCATGCGCCCATTACTGGGGCAAGGTGCGCGAGGGTCTGGTGGAGTCCGCGCTCAACGCCGCCCTGGATATCGTCGCCGAGCGCTTCGCCCGGGATGACGGGCTGTATGAGGCCAGCCTGGGCGAAGACTGGTCGGACCTGGGTAGCGGCCCCCTGCAAAATCCTCAGATGCACCTGACCGAAGCCTTCCTGCAGACCCTGGCGGTGCGCGAGGACGACGCTGTCGAGCACGCCTTGTTGTCGCTGTGTGAAGCGCTGCAGGCGCGCTTCGTCGATCCCGTCCACGGCTTGATGCTGGAGAAACCGAACGGGGCTGTGGATAACTGGTTCGAGCCGGGGCATCAGTTCGAATGGTTCTATCTGCTCGACACCTCGCCGCTGCTGCGTGGCACCCCGCTGCATGCCTCCATCGATCGTGCATTCATCTATGCCGAACAGTCCGGCGTTAAGGATTCGGCAGTGTTGGCCATGCTGGATGTCGCGGGTAAGGTGATCGACCCCACCCAACGCATTTGGGCGCAGGCGGAATACCTGCGAGCGCTGGCGTTGCGGCCGGGGAGCGGGGCGAAGTTACTGGCGCAGTTGCAGGCGCTCGAGGGTCGGTTCCTGCATGCCGGAGGCTGGTATGAATGCCGCGATGGCCAAGGCGAGGTCAGCCGGCACGACATGCCGTCCACCACGCCCTACCATTTGGCGACGTGTCTGGAAGGCCTACAGGCTGCCTGTGCGGACAACACTTCCCTCTGCTGATCGACCGCCATGCCCCCTCACCATTGTTCTTCCATCTCGGAGGAACAATGGACATGAAAAACAACGATTTTGCAGCATTCGTGGAAACGCAGATCGACAGGGCGGCCCAGAAGATCATCGACAGCAGCAATCAACGCTACGATGAACACGCCCATGGGAAACTGAGCTACCTGCTGAGCTTGCGCCGCGTGATGAGCCAAAAAGCCACCGCCGAGGATCTCGGCCGACAGGACGCCATCAACGATGTGCTTCAAGCCCTGAACATCATCGAGCCCAACAAAACCTACTTGTCACTGATCAAATAAAGTATCGACGGCACTGCAAGAACCGGCCAAAGCCGGTTCGCGTCCGTTCAGTCCTTGCTCGAGCGGTGGACCGAAAAACCAGCCCAGTCCTGGCTCACCGGCATCAATTCGAGACTGTTGATATTGATGTGCGCCGGTTGGGTAAGCATCCAGAAGATGGTTTCTGCAATGTCCTGGGGCTGGATCGCTTCGGCGCCCGCGTAAGTGGCATCGTACCGCGCCTGGTCCCCGCCGAAGCGCACCAGCGAAAACTCGCTCTCGCACAGTCCTGGCTCGATGTTGCTGACACGCACGCCGGTGCCGCGAAGATCGCAGCGCAGGCTCAATGAAAACTGCCCGACGAACGCCTTGGTGCCGCCATAGACATGGCTGCCCGGATAGGGATAGTTGCCCGCCACCGAACCTACGTTGAGGATACTGGCCCCACGGCCATGGGCAATCAGGCGCGGCAACAGCAGCCGGGTGGTGTACATCAAGCCCTTGATGTTGGTGTCGACCATGGTTTCCCAGTCGTCCAGGTCGCAGTCCTGGGCAGGTGACGCGCCCAGTGCCAGGCCTGCGTTGTTGACCAGGCCCTGCAGCTTGTCGAAAGTCGGCGGCAGGCTGGCGATCGCCTGTTCCATGGCCTGGCGATCACGTACATCGACCGCAAGACCATGCACTAGGGTCTTGGCCGACAGCTCGGCACACAGGGCGTCCAAGCGCTCCTTGCGCCGACCGGTGAGCACCAGCTTCCAACCTGCCTCAGCGAAACGGCGGGCGGTGGCTTCACCAAAGCCGGACGTCGCGCCGGTGATGAAAACGGTGGATGTCATGCGCATCTCCTTCACGGTGGGTTGTCGTCGACAGATGCTCAGCATGGTCTGCTACATCGTCTCCAGCAAGCGCACCCCATGCTGGTCAATAAATAGCCAACACCTTGAAACCCTTGTAATAGACAGGCTCAACGCACCTATACGCACCTTATCCACAAGGCTTTCCCCACGGATTGGGGGCAACTCGTCATCCTGAATGAACGCAACGTTGTCCAGCGGGTCTGTGGAGCGCTTTTCGGTGATGGCCCAACGCTTTCAACGGTGCCGCTTGCAGCGGTCTGTCCAAGGCTTTTTCACAGAGTTATCCACAGCCTTCGCCAAACATCGACACGCTGTTTGCGGACTGCGCGGCTGCAGTAAAAACGTCCTCAAGCCTGACCTGGTCAAAAAACATACAGATGCCTGTAAGGCGCGCCGGTAAAGGCGTAGAGACACCTGCCACCATGTTTTCCACAGGCGGTTCCACACGATCCGTGGACAAAGCGAAGCCTGTGGAAACAATGACTTGCGAAGGGATTCTGCGGGCCCTCGTGCAGGGTATGCGACAAGTTGTCCACATTGGCGTGAACAACCGGGCCGCGCTGCGGCCCGGTTACTGGGTCAGTGTCCGCCGAGGTAGGCGTTGCGCACTTCCTCGTTGACCAGCAGCTCCTGCCCCGTACCGCTCATGCGGATCTGGCCGTTGACCATCACATAAGCCCTATCGGAGAGCTTCAGCGCATGGTTGGCGTTCTGCTCCACCAGGAAGATGGTCATCCCTGTCTTGGCCAGCTCGCGCAAGGTCGAAAAGATCTGCTTGACCACGATCGGCGCCAGCCCCAGTGACGGCTCGTCAAGCAGCAGCAACTTGGGACGGCTCATCAATGCCCGGGCGATGGCGAGCATCTGCTGCTCGCCGCCGGACATGGTCATGGCCCGCTGGTTACGACGCTCCTTGAGCCGCGGGAACAGTTCGTACATGCGCTGCATGTCCTCATCGGCATGCTTGTCGCCAATCGGGATGGTCCCCATCATCAGGTTTTCCTCGACAGTCATGTCGGGGAACACCCGGCGTCCTTCCGGCGACTGGGCAATGCCGTTGGAGGCGATGTAGTGCGAGGACTTGCGGGTGATGTCGGTGCCCCGGTAGACGATCTGCCCGGACGCGGCCCGGGGCTGGCCGAAAATCGACATCAGCAAGGTCGACTTGCCGGCGCCGTTGGCCCCGATCAGGCTGACCGTCTCGCCTTCGTTGATGTGCATGCTGACTTTCTTCAGCGCCTGGATGGGCCCGTAGAACACATCCAGGTCCTTGAGCTCGAGAATGGGTGCACTCATACCAGTTCCTCTTCGTCGGCACCCAGGTAGGCGGCGATTACCGTCGGGTTGTTGCGGATGTCCTGCGGCGCACCTTCGGCAATCACGTTGCCGTGGTCGAGCACCACGATATGGTCCGAGATGCTCATGACCATGCCCATGTCGTGCTCGATGAGCACCACGGTGATGTCGTGTTCATCGCGGAGCACGCGGATCATGCGGCTCAGGGCTTCGGTTTCCTGGGGGTTGAGACCGGCAGCCGGTTCGTCCAGGCAGATGATCTTCGGCCGCGTGCACATGGCCCGGGCGATCTCCAGGCGACGCTGCTGTCCGTAGGACAGCTCGCCGGCCAGGCGATTGGCGCAATCGACCAGATCGACCACCTCCAGCCAGTAGAACGCATGGTCCAGGGCATCGCTTTCGGCCTTGCGGTAGGCCTTGGTGTTGAGCACGCCAGCCAGCAGGTTGCGGTTGACCCACATGTGCTGAGCCACCAGCAGGTTCTCCACCACCGACATTTCCTTGAACAGGCGAATGTTCTGGAATGTCCGGGCCAGGCCTGCGCGGTTGACCAGGTGGGTACCGCCGAACATCTTGTAGTACAAGCGATTGGCAAAACGCGCCGGGGACACGAAATCCGCCGCCTGGAAACGCTCGCCGAGCAACTGGATCACATTGGTGCGGCCACCGCGCACGTTCAGTTCGATGCGCCCGCCACTGGCCTTGTAGAAGCCGGTCAGGCAGTTGAACACGGTGGTCTTGCCGGCGCCGTTGGGGCCGATCAGGGCGAAGATCTGGTTGCGCCGGACCTTCAGGCTGACATCGCTGAGCGCTTTGATGCCGCCGAACTGCATCATCAGGTTGTCGACCGAGAGAATGATATCGTCGCTCATGGCGCCACTCCTTTACGCGGGGTCACACCGGCACGGCTGATGCGGATCAGCCCTCGCGGTCGCCAGATCATCATCAGCACCATCAGCACACCAAACAGCAGTACCCGGTATTCAGAGAAGCTGCGCAGCAACTCAGGTGCCACGGTCAGCACGAACGCGGCAATCACCACGCCTACCGTCGAGCCCATGCCGCCGAGCACCACGATCGCGAGAATCAACGCCGATTCGAAGAAGGTGAACGAAGACGGGTTGACGAAGCCTTGATAGGTGGCGAAGAACACTCCAGCCAGGCCTGCGGTGGAAGCACCCAGGGTAAACGCCGATAGCTTGACCAGTACATGGTTCAGGCCCATCGAGCGGCAGGCGATCTCGTCCTCGCGCAGCGCCTCCCAGGCCCGGCCGACCGGCATGCGGGTCAGACGGTGCTTGATGTACAGGACGGCCAGCACCACGATGAACAGCACTGCATAGATGAACACGAACTTAAGGTTGGCGTTGTATTCGAAACCGAAGAACTCGTGGATGGGCACTCCGCCATCCTTGGCCCTACGGCCGAACTCAAGGCCCATGAAGGTCGGCGCCGGTGCCGGCATGCCGTTGGGGCCACCGGTGAACGACAGCCAGTTGTTCAACACCAGGCGGATGATCTCACCAAAGCCCAAGGTCACGATCGCCAGGTAGTCGCCATGCATGCGCAACACGGGGAATCCAAGTATGCACCCGGCCAGTGCTGCGGCGATGGCCGCCAGTGGCAGCACACTCCAGAAGCCCAGGCCAAGGTACTGGTAGCCCAGGGCCAGACCGTAGGCACCAATGGCGTAGAACGCCACGTAGCCCAAGTCGAGCAGGCCCGCCAGACCTACCACGATGTTCAGGCCCAAGCCCAGCAGCACGTAGATCAGGCCGAGGATGACCACGGTGAGCAGGTACTTGTTGGCAAAGACCGGAAACACGATGGCGATGACGATCAGCGCCGGAATGATGTAACGCAGCCGTGATTTGTAGTCAGGCGCCAGCACGTGCACGCCCGAGCCGCCACTTTCGAAGCCCTGGAGCATGCGCTGCCCCGAGGCGGTCTGCAAAAACAGGCTGAGCAGGAAGCGCCCCAGCATCACCCCTCCGACCAGCCAGGCCACGCGACGGGGTTCGGCATTGAAGCTGTAGCCGTCGAGCACCACGCCGACGACAGGGCCAAACACGATCAGGGCGAGCAGGCCAGCGACGATGGTCTCCAGCAGGCTGCGCTTGATATCGAAACCGGAAGAAACAGTATTGGCAGCAGACATGTTCACACCTTAGCCACGAGCGGGCGACCCAACAGGCCTTGGGGACGGAAGATCAGAATCATCACCAGCAGTGAGAAACTGAACACGTCCTTGTAGTCGGAGTTGATCAGGCCGGAGAACAACGACTCGGAGATCCCCAGGATGATCCCGCCAAGCATGGCGCCTGGGAGCGAGCCAATGCCGCCGAGCACCGCGGCGGTGAACGCCTTGATGCCGATGATGAAGCCGGCATAGAAGTCGAAGGTGCCGTAGTTCATGGTGATCAGCACGCCTGCGAGGGCAGCCATCACCGCACCGATGACGAACACGTAGGAGATCACCCGGTCGGTGTTGATCCCCAGGATCGAGGCCATCTTGCGGTCTTGCTGGGTCGCGCGGCACATGCGGCCGAGCTTGGTGTACTTGATCACATAGGTGAGCAGGGCCATGCCGACGAAGGCCGCCACCAGGATGAAGATCTTGGTGTAGGTCAGTTGCACGAAGCCGGTCCCCACTTCGACGCGCCAGGCGCCTTCGAGCAGGGTGGGCACGCCTTGCTGGCGGGCACCCTGGCTGATCTGCGCGTAGTTCTGCAGGATCAGCGAGATGCCGATGGCACTGATCAGCGGTGCCAGGCGGGTGGAGTTACGCAGGGGCTTGTAGGCGATGCGCTCGATGGTGAAGCCATAGATGCCCGTGACGACGATGGTGAACAACAAGGTTCCCAACATCAGCAGCGGAAACGACTCGATACCGAAGTAGGCCAGCAATGCCAGGCTGATCGCCGCGAGGTACGCGGAGATCATATACACCTCGCCGTGCGCGAAGTTGATCATGCCGATGATGCCATAGACCATTGTGTAGCCGATGGCGATCAGACCATAGACAGACCCGAGGGTCAGTCCATTGATCAGTTGCTGCAGGAAAATACCATCCATAACGCAATCTCACCTGATTGAGATTGCACGAGCGCCGACCACGGCGGACCACCGCTGAAGCGGCCCTCGCAGCGCAGAACTGTGCAGATCTACGGATAAAGACAGGTACCGCGGGGCTGCGGCCCGGAGCACTGCGCATCCGGGCCGGTCGCCATTGTTATTTTTGTTTTTCCAGCTGGTGGTACTTGCCGTTGGCATCCCACTGGTAGACCACGTAGTCGGAGACGGTCAGGTCGCCCTTGTTGTCCCACTTCTTCTCGCCCATGACGGTCTGGACCGGGTTGGCCTTGAGCCACTTGGCAGCATCTTCGCCCTTGTTCGACTTAGCGCCGTTGAACGCGGCAGCCAGGGCCTGGAGGGAAGCGTAGGCGTACAGGGTGTAGCCCTCAGGTTCGGTACCGGCCTTGCGGAACTCCTCCACCACCGCCTTGCTGTCAGGCAGCAGGCGCGGGTCGGCACCGAAGGTCATGTACACGCCATTGACGTACTGGGCACCGCCAGCGGTGGCTACCAGTTCGTCGGTCACGATGCCGTCGTCGGACATGAACTTCACATCTTTCAGACCTTGTTCGCGCAGTTGGCGTACCAGTGGGCCGGCTTCTGGGTGCAGACCACCGAAGTAGACCACGTCGGCACCGGTGGAACGAATCTTGGTGACCACCGCGCTGAAGTCTTTCTCGCCTCGGGTCAGGCCTTCGTACAGCACAGGTTTCACGCCACGTTTTTCAAGCTGCGCCTTGGTCGCATCGGCCAGGCCCTGACCGTAGGTGTCCTTGTCGTGCAGGACAGCGACTTTCTTGCCCTTGAGTACATCGACGATGTAGTCGCCGGCCACGATGCCCTGCTGGTCGTCGCGACCGCACATGCGGAACATGGCCGAGAGCCCTCGCTCGGTCACCTGAGGGTTGGTCGAGCCTGGGGTGATGGCGATCACGCCAGCTTCGTCGTAGACCTCAGAGGCCGGGATGGTGTTGGAGGAGCAGAAGTGACCGACCACGCCGATGACTTTGTCCTGGTCGACCAGACGGTTGGCCACGGCCACGGCTTGCTTGGGTTCGCAGGCGTCATCGCCCTTGACCAGGATGATCTTCTCGCCGTTGACCCCACCTGCGGCGTTGATCTTGTCGGCTGCCGCCTGGGCACCTTTCATGTACTGCTCGCCAAACGCTGCGTTGGCACCGGTCATCGGGCCTGCGACGCCGATCTTCACATCGGCCTGAACAAACGAGGAAACACCCAGTGCCGAAGCTACGGCGAGAGCCAGGAAACCTTTCTTGTAAAACGTCTGCGACATGAGGTGGTGCTCCTTAGAGTTTTTTTGGTTGGCACTACAACTTTCAGCACTGAGCTCAGAGCAAGCGCCGTGCCAGCAGATTTGTCTTCGTCGCAAAACGCAGTGAGAGAGCGGACTAAAGGCGACCGACGGCCTTTTCTTTATTGAGCGTGCAACCGTCTAACCTAGACAAGTCGCAACCCTGCTGGCCATTCTGTGCAACCGTTCGGCGCCATCATTGCAACCCTGGCAAGTGTTTACGTGCAACCGCCCTGTAACAGGGCGACGTCACCGAACTGCACACTGCAAGTGCACAACTGCTACAGGGGGCACCGTTACGAGGCGGCGCAGTGTGTAGGAAAGTGCCCGGATCACAGGCGACAAAAGCGCCAAATCGCGGGACAAGCCCGCTCCGACAGGGGCTGCCCGGGCCGAACCGCACGGGCCGTTACCGAAGCCAATGTGCTCACGACGGCGCAAACGCTGGCACAATGGCGCGGATTCCACGCGCCTGCTTTGTGACGCGAGCGCCGCCACTTGGAGCCCCTCAATGAGCGAGAGCGCATTTGCCGAGCGCATCGTGCACAACCTGCTCGACACCGACTTCTACAAACTGACCATGATGCAGGCTGTCCTGCACAACTACCCGGATGCAGACGTGGAATGGGAGTTCCGCTGTCGCAACGGCGAGGACCTGCGCCCGTACCTCGACGAAATCCGCAAAGAAATCGAACACCTCAGCGACCTTAGCTTGGACGAAGGTCAGCTGGCCTTCCTCGAGCGCATCAGCTTCCTCAAGCCCGACTTCCTGCGTTTTCTTGGGCTGTTTCGTTTCAACCTGCGTTACTTGCGTATTGGCATCGAGAACGATCAGCTGTTCTTGCGCCTGCGTGGCCCATGGCTGCACGTGATCCTGTTCGAAGTGCCGTTGCTGGCCATCATCAGCGAAGTGCGCAATCGTCATCTGCACCCACGCATGCGCCTTAGCGAGGCGCGTGATCAGTTGTACCGTAAGTTCGACTGGCTGCGTGCCCATGCCAGCGACGAGGAGCTGGCCGAACTGCAAGTGGCCGACTTCGGTACCCGGCGGCGCTTTTCCGGTCGAGTGCAGGAAGAAGTGGTACGGGTGTTGCGTGATGACTTCCCAGCGCGCTTCGTCGGCACCAGCAACGTGGACCTGGCCTGGAAGCTGGATGTCAGGCCCCTGGGCACCATGGCCCATGAGTGGATCATGGCCCACCAGCAACTGGGCCCTCGGCTGATCGACAGCCAGATCGCCGCGCTGGACTGCTGGGTCCGCGAATACCGCGGGCTTTTGGGCATCGCCTTGACCGACTGCATCACCATGGATGCCTTCCTGACCGATTTCGACCTGTACTTCGCCAAGCTCTTCGACGGGCTGCGCCATGATTCCGGAGATCCGGTAGCCTGGGCGGAGAAGGCCATCGCCCATTACCGTAAACTGGGCATCGATCCGATGACCAAGACGCTGGTGTTCTCCGACGGCCTGAATCTGACCCGTTCGCTGGAAATCTTCCGCGCCTTGCGCGGTCGCATCAATGTCAGCTTCGGTATCGGCACCAACCTTACCTGTGACATTCCTGGTGTAGCGCCGATGAGCATCGTGCTTAAAATGACCGACTGCAACGGCTCGCCGGTGGCCAAGATCTCCGACGAGGCCGCCAAGACACAGTGCCGTGACGAGAATTTCGTCAATTACCTGCGCCACGTATTCAAAGTCCCCAGCAAGGAGTAACCCATGCAAGCCGTTCAGCGAGAGATTGCGCAGCAGCTCAAGGTGCAGCCCCCGTTTGCCGACGCCGCCGCGCTCCAGGCCGAAGTCACCCGGCGCGTGACCTTCATCAAGGGATGCCTGGCCAATGCTCGGCTCAAGACCCTGGTCCTGGGCATCAGCGGCGGGGTCGACTCGCTGACCGCCGCCCTGCTCGCCCAGCGCGCGATCAATGAGTTGCGTGCCGAGACCGGAGACGACAGCTACCGCTTCATCGCCGTGCGCCTGCCCTATCAGGTACAGCACGACGAACACGACGCCCAGGCGTGTCTGGATGTGATCAAAGCCGATGAAGTGCACACCGTGGATATCGCCCCGGCCGTCCGCGCCCTGGCAGCCGAGACCAAAGCCTTGGAAGGCGGCTCGCCGACCCTGGTGGATTTCGTCGTGGGTAACGTCAAGGCGCGCATGCGCATGGTGGCCCAGTACGCCATTGCCGGCGCCCGGGGCGGCCTGGTGATCGGAACAGATCATGCTGCCGAGGCGGTGATGGGCTTTTTCACCAAATTCGGTGATGGTGCCTGCGACCTGGCACCACTGAGCGGTCTGGTGAAGAACCAAGTGCGAGACATCGCTCGCAGTTTCGGCGCGCCGGAAGCACTGGTGGAAAAAGTCCCGACCGCGGACCTGGAAGACTTGGCGCCGGGCAAGCCGGACGAAGCCTCCCACGGCGTGACCTACAAGCAGATCGACGCGTTCCTGCACGGCGAGCCGGTCAGCCAGGAGGCGTTCGACATCATCGTCGCCACCTACCGCAAGAGCCAGCACAAACGCGAGCTGCCGTTCGCGCCTTGATCAGCCCCTAGAAACGCCTGTGGGAGCGGGCTCACCCGCGAATGCAGTGGCAGACCACCGAGGCATTCGCGGGCAAACCCGCTCCCACAGGTTATACGCTCAGGTTTCGCTTACTTGACGATGACCTTGCCCTTCATCATCGAGATATGGCCTGGGAAGGTGCAGAAGAAGCTGTAGTCACCACCGGCTTCGAGCTTGGAGGTGTCGAACTTAACTTCGGTTTCCTTCTCTGGCGCACCGATCATCTTGGTATGGGCGATGATCCCGGCATTGGCGGCATTGAGGTAGTCGTTTTCCAGACCCTTGCTCATGCCTTCGGTGGCGATGCCCTGCATGTCGGCAGTCTTGCTGATCACCAGGTTGTGGCCCATGACGTTCTTCGGCAGGCTGCCGGAATGGGTCAGCTTGACGGTGAACTCTTTGCAGCTCTTGTCGACGGTGAATTCCTTGGTGGTGTAGGACATCTGGTCGGTGGACTCGACAGTCACCGAGCACTCGGCTGCAAAGACAGAAGCGCTGGCGAGGGTCAGCAGGGATACCGCTACAGCTTTCGCAAACATCATGAATCTCCTTGGCAGGGTTTAATCATTGCGAGACTGCCTGAAGCCGCTCGCCTCCCCGCTGATATGGGTCAAGGAGGAAAGGCCTCAGCCAGTAGATTTGTTCAATGGATTGTATACAACCAATCTAAGTGCACATCATGCCCTCTTAATGGACGATGGGACAACCTCTCATTCAGGAGCAAGTACCATGACATTGAGCAGCATGATGCGCAGCCTGCTGGCTGCCTACGCCTGTGGCGCCAGTGGCGCGGCAGTTTGCGAGTTCTCCCGCCCCGAGTGAATCGGCGCTTGGAAGCGGCAGGCATGCGCCTTACCCTGTGCGCGCATGTGATGGGAGATTAGCAATGCCTGTACGTTCCGTTTGTGTCTTTTGCGGTGCCAGCATCGGCACCCACCCCGCTTATCGTGAAGCCGCGGTAGCTCTGGGCCAGGCCATCGCCCGGCGCGGCCTGACCCTGGTGTACGGCGGGAGCTCCGTGGGCCTGATGGGCGCTGTGGCCGATGCCGCCATGGCGGCTGGCGGGGAAGTGATCGGCGTCATGCCACAAAGCCTCATCGATGCGGAAATCGGCCATAAAGGCCTGCCACGGCTGGAAGTGGTCGACGGCATGCACGCCCGCAAGGCGCGCATGGCCGAGCTGAGCGATGCCTTCATCGCCCTTCCGGGGGGCCTGGGAACGCTAGAGGAACTGTTCGAGGTCTGGACCTGGGGCCAGCTGGGCTACCACGCCAAGCCATTGGGCTTACTGGATGTGAACGGGTTCTATGAAAAACTGGGCGGGTTCCTCGACCATATCGTCGAAGAAGGCTTCGTAAGACCGCAGCACCGGGCGATGCTGTTGCTTGGCAAGCAGCCGGATGAGCTGCTGAATGCGATGGAGGAATTCGTGCCGCCCGTGCTACCCAAGTGGGTCGACAAGAAACCTGATTGATCTCGATCGATGGGCCCCGCATCTGACCTGTGGAACGGGTTTTACCGCCAATGCGTCGGTAGACACCTCAGCATTCGCGGATAAGCCCGCTTCCACAGGGTCCAGTGCCCAGGCTATCGATCAGCGCGGAATGACTGGCTGACGAGGCTTCTTCTTGCCTTTGCCGCCCTTGGCCGCTTCCCTGCGCTCCTTGGCCGCCTGTTGGTTGCGAGCGAACGCTTCGGCCTTGGCCTTCTCCCGTTTGTCCCACGGCTTGCTGCCATCGCTGGCGCGCGGCGGCAGGCCGGTGTGCTGGGTCAGGATCTTCTGGTCTTTGCCCACCTTGTGGCTGCCGGCAGGAGTCGAGTTCTTACGGCGAGCGCTCTGGTAGCTGTCGGTCTGCGGCTGATGCAGCGGGATCAACTGGTGCTTGCCCGGACCGATCAGGTCAGCGCGCCCCATGCGTTGCAGCGCTTCACGCAGCATTGGCCAGCCCTTCGGATCGTGATAGCGCAGGAAGGCCTTGTGCAGGCGACGCTGTTCTTCGCTCTTGACGATCTCCACCCCTTCGCTCTTGTAGGTCACCTTACGCAGCGGATTCTTGCCCGAGTGGTACATGGCCGTGGCCGAGGCCATCGGCGAAGGGTAGAACGCCTGCACCTGGTCGGCGCGGAAACCATTGCTCTTGAGCCACAGGGCGAGGTTCATCATGTCCTCGTCGGTGGTGCCTGGGTGCGCGGCGATGAAGTACGGGATCAGGTATTGCTCTTTGCCCGCTTCCTTCGAGAACTTCTCGAACATGCGCTTGAAGCGGTCGTAGGTGCCGATCCCCGGCTTCATCATCTTGTCCAGCGGCCCCCGCTCGGTGTGTTCCGGAGCGATCTTCAGGTAACCGCCGACGTGGTGGGTCACCAGCTCTTTGACGTACTCCGGGGACTCCACGGCCAGGTCGTAGCGCAGGCCGGAAGCGATAAGGATCTTCTTCACCCCCGGGAGGGCACGCGCCTTGCGGTACAGCTCAATCAGCGAACTATGGTCGGTGTTGAGGTTCTCGCAGATGCCGGGGAACACGCAGGACGGCTTGCGGCAGTGCTTCTCGATCTCGTGGCTCTTGCAGGCGATGCGGTACATGTTGGCGGTCGGGCCGCCGAGGTCGGAGACCACGCCGGTGAAGCCTGGCACCTTGTCACGCATTTCCTCGATTTCGCGGATGATCGAGTCGTGGGAGCGGTTCTGGATGATTCGGCCTTCGTGCTCGGTGATCGAGCAGAAGGTGCAGCCGCCGAAGCAGCCACGCATGATGTTCACCGAGAAGCGAATCATCTCGTAGGCCGGGATGCGCTCCTTGCCATAGGCCGGATGCGGGACGCGCGCGTAAGGCATGCCGAACACGTAGTCCATTTCCTCGGTGCTCATCGGGATGGGTGGTGGGTTGAACCACACGTCCACCTCACCATGCTTCTGCACCAAAGCGCGGGCGTTCCCGGGATTGGTCTCCAGGTGCAGCACACGGTTGGCGTGGGCGTAGAGGACCGGGTCGTTGCGCACCTTCTCGAACGATGGCAGGCGGATCACCGACTTCTCACGGGTCATGCGTGGGCTGTCGAGAATCTGCACAACCTTGGCTTCGTTCGGGTCCTCGACTTCACCCTTGGCCTGCTCGATGGCGCAGGCCTGGGTGTCCTGGGTGTTGACGTAGGGGTTGATGATCTTGTCGACACGTCCTGGCCGGTCGATGCGGGTCGAGTCGATCTCGTACCAGCCCTCTGGTGTGTCACGGCGCACGAAGGCGGTGCCGCGTACATCGGTAATGCTTTCGATGCGCTCGCCCTGGGACAGGCGCTGGGCGACTTCAACGATGGCGCGCTCGGCGTTGCCGTACAGCAGGATGTCGGCACTGGCATCGATCAGGATCGAATGACGGACCTTGTCCTGCCAGTAGTCGTAGTGGGCGATGCGACGCAGGGAGGCTTCGATGCCACCGAGGACGATCGGCACATGCTTGTAGGCCTCCTTGCAGCGCTGGCTGTACACCAGGCTTGCGCGGTCAGGGCGCTTGCCCGCCAGGCCACCCGGGGTATAGGCATCGTCGGAACGGATCTTCTTGTCCGCGGTATAGCGGTTGATCATCGAGTCCATGTTGCCTGCCGCGACGCCGAAGAACAGATTCGGCTCGCCAAGCTTCATGAAGTCGTCCTTCGACTGCCAGTTCGGCTGTGCAATGATGCCGACGCGAAAGCCCTGGGCTTCCAGCAGCCGGCCAATGATGGCCATGCCGAAGGACGGATGGTCGACGTAGGCGTCTCCGGTCACGATGATGATGTCGCAGGAATCCCAGCCGAGCTGATCCATCTCCTCCCTGCTCATGGGCAGGAACGGTGCCGGCCCGAAGCATTCGGCCCAGTACTTGGGATAGTCGTAGAGTGGTTTGGCTGCTTGCATGTCAGTGACCGGTTCTGGTGTGCAGGGAAATCGCGGGCGCGGAATATAGCACAAAATTTGATCAAATCCGACGATAGTGGTCGGATTCGTGTGCTCAAAAAAAGAGACTTCCGCCCTGTGGGAGCGGGTTCACCCGCGAATGCGATGGCGCAGAGTCCACTGTATTCGCAGGCAAACCCGTCGTCACATGGGACAGACGTACCGCTGGAAGGGTTATTCGTCGTCGTCGAAGTTGTACATGCCCGGAGCGAGGTTCTCGAAACGGGTGTACTTGCCGATGAACGCCAGGCGGATGAAGCCGATGGGGCCGTTACGCTGCTTGCCGATGATGATTTCGGCGATGCCCTTGTGCTCGGTCTCGGGGTGATACACCTCGTCACGGTAGACGAACATGATCACGTCGGCGTCCTGCTCGATCGCTCCGGATTCACGCAAGTCGGAGTTCACCGGACGCTTGTTGGGGCGCTGCTCGAGGGAGCGGTTGAGCTGCGACAGGGCGATGACCGGGCAGTTGAATTCCTTGGCCAGCGCCTTGAGGGAACGCGAGATCTCGGAGATCTCGTTGGTCCGGTTATCACCGCTGGAGCCAGGGATCTGCATCAACTGCAGGTAGTCGACCATGATCATGGCGATATCGCCATGCTCGCGGACCAGACGGCGGGTACGGGCACGCATTTCCGAGGGACTGATGCCGGCGGTATCGTCAATGAACAGCTTGCGGTCGTTGAGCAGGTTGACTGCCGAGGTCAGGCGCGGCCAGTCGTCGTCGTCCAGCTGACCGGAACGCACCTTGGTCTGGTCGATGCGCCCCAGGGAGGACAGCATACGCATGATCAGCGCATCGCCGGGCATCTCCAGGGAGAACACCAGCACCGCCTTGTCGCTGCGCAGCACTGCGTTCTCCACCAGGTTCATGGCGAAGGTGGTCTTACCCATCGAAGGGCGACCCGCGACGATGATCAGATCCGCTGGCTGCAGGCCGCTGGTCTTTTCATCCAGGTCGGTATAGCCGGTCGACAGACCGGTGATGTCGCTGTCGGAGTTGAACAGCGTGTCGATGCGGTCAATGGCCTTGGTCAGCAGCTCGTTGACGCCCACCGGGCCACCGGTCTTGGGCCGTGCTTCGGCGATCTGGAAGATCTGCCGTTCGGCGTCATCGAGAATTTCCGCAGCATTGCGGCCCTGGGGGTTGAAGGCGTTGTCGGCGATATCGGTGCTGATGCTGATCAACTGGCGCAGAGTGGCCCGCTCGCGAATGATCGCCGCATAGGCCTTGATGTTGGCCACCGAGGGCGTGTTCTTGGCCAGCTCGGCCAGGTACGCCAGCCCGCCGACCTGGGTCGAGAGGCCTTCCTTGTCCAACTGCTCGTGCAGCGTGACCACGTCGAACGGCTGGTTCTGATCCACCAGTTTGTGGATGGCGCGGAAGATCAGGCGGTGGTCATGCCGATAGAAATCACCGTCCGAGACCTGGTCCAGCACCCGCTCCCACGCGTTGTTGTCCAGCATCAGGCCACCGAGCACGGCCTGTTCGGCCTCGATGGAGTGCGGCGGCACCTTGAGGGCGGCAGTCTGCAGGTCTAGTTGTTCGGGATTGCTGATCTCGTTCATGTCCACACGAAAAATCTGGGTGATGAAAAAGACAAAGGGCACGACCTGCATGATGCAGGACCGTGCCCGATGTTAACCGGCTGGCCCCGAGGAGCCAACCGATTCGCGGCAGCTTAGGCTGCGACGACAACCACGCGAACGGTGGCTTCAACGTCGCTGTGCAGGTGCACGGCAACGTCGTATTCGCCGACGTTACGGATGGTGCCGTTCGGCAGACGAACTTCAGCCTTGGCCACTTCAACGCCGGAGGCGGTCAGGGCGTCAGCGATGTCGTGGGTGCCGATCGAACCGAACAGCTTGCCTTCGTCACCAGCGGTGGCAGTGATGGTCACTTCCAGCTCGGCCAGTTGGGCAGCGCGGCTTTCAGCCGAAGCTTTACGCTCGGCAGCAGCTTTTTCCAGCTCGGCGCGACGCTCTTCGAACGCAGCCAGGTTGACGGCGTTGGCAACAACGGCCTTGCCGAAAGGCAGCAGGAAGTTACGGCCGTAACCACCTTTTACTTTTACTTTGTCGCCCAGGTTGCCCAGGTTGGCGACTTTTTCCAGCAGGATCAGTTCCATTTGGTAAAACCTCTTAACTTTTAACCTTCACCGTTCGCGGAATCGTCACCCTGGTGAGGGGACTTGCGACCGCGAAAATCAATCAGGCTATCGACAATAGCCAAGACCACGAGCAACGGATAAGTCAGCTGCATGAACAGCACCAGCGTCACGTACAACCCCACCAGCCAGAACTTGGCCAGGCGCTTCTGGGCCACCAACCCATGCAGCAGGGCGATCCCCGCGAACATGAGCGGCACACTGCACAGTGGTGTCAGCAATGCCAGGCCAGGACCGAAGTTCGGGCCGAACAGCATGCAGGCCAACAGCACCAGCATCGGCACCAGGGGAATCCGTACCGCGTGAAACTCGCGGCCGAAACCTCCCGGGTTGTACAACACGGCTTGCCAGTAGCGACCCAACATCAGGGCCAGCACGCTGACAACTTGCAACAGGGCCGCAATCAGGCCGCCGAGCACAGGTACGATGAGGCTTCCAAGGTGTGCCTGTTCCTCTACCGACAACTGCTGGTAGAGGCCGTCGAGCATCTGCGGCAGGGCTTTTTCAAGCGCTCGCGCCAGAGCTTCAATCGGTTCGCGGAACACCGAACCAAGCACAACACCGTACAACAGGCCCAGGGCGATGCTGGACAACAGCACCCGGTTCCAGGAATGTCCGGCGCGCAGCAGCGCAGCCAGCCCCAGCGTCCCCAGCAGCACCATCAAGGTGCGTGGCTCGCCGAAGATCCACCAGGCCAACGCCGGCAAGATACCCCAGACGATGACCGAGGAAGCGTCCTTGAAACCGCGCCGCAGGAACACCAGGCTCCCGGCGGCGGCACTCAACCAGAACAACAGCGGCAACGCCGCACAACCGGCCACCACAATGGAGGCCTGCACACGACCGCGCATGATGAAATCAGCCAACGCTCGCATGCTTATCCCTTGCTACTTGTCGACGACCCGGTCTCAGCGGCCGTGGCTGTCGGTGTAGGGCAGCAGGGCCAGGAAGCGGGCGCGCTTGATAGCGGTAGCCAGCTGACGCTGATAACGAGCTTTGGTACCGGTGATACGGCTTGGAACGATCTTGCCGGTTTCGGATACGTAAGCTTTCAGGGTGTTGAGATCTTTGTAGTCGATCTCTTTCACGTCTTCAGCAGTGAAGCGGCAGAATTTACGACGACGGAAGAAACGTGCCATGTAATAGGCTCCTCAAAAAGGTCCGTGGATTACTCGTCAGCGTTATCGCTGTTGTCGCTGTTGTCGCTGTCGTTGCTGTCGTCGCCATCGACGCCATCAGCAGCTTCAGGACGCTCGCGACGCTCACGGCGCTCGCTGCGGTTCTCTTCGGCCTTCAGCATCTCGGACGGGCCGGTGACGGCTTCGTCGCGACGGATGATCAGGTTACGGATCACGGCATCGTTGTAGCGGAAGTTGTCTTCCAGCTCGGCCAGGGCCTTGCCGGTGCACTCAACGTTCAGCATCACGTAGTGAGCCTTGTGAACGTTGTTGATGGCGTAAGCCAGCTGACGACGGCCCCAGTCTTCCAGGCGGTGGATCTTGCCGCCGTCTTCCTCGATCAGCTTGGTGTAACGCTCAACCATGCCGCCGACTTGCTCGCTCTGGTCCGGGTGAACCAGGAAGATGATTTCGTAATGACGCATGAATGCTCCTTACGGGTTAGTAGTCTGCCAGCACTGTGGTCAGACAAGGAGTGAATGACACTGTATGTCTTGCCTTGGAAAGAGGCACATGCGCGCCTGCCTGCTTGGCAAGGGGCGCAATTGTAGAGAAGGCGGGGAGTACAAGCAAGGTGGCTGGCGATTATTTGAACAGCCGGAAACAAATTGCCGGAGCCCCGCGAAAGAGGCGCCGCCCCTTTTGCGGGTAATCCCGCTCCCACTGCCCTGTAGCAGCGGGATCAGCCGCAAATGGGCATCAGCCCTTGACCTGACGCTGTCGCACAGCCTCGAACAGACACACCCCGGTAGCCACCGACACGTTCAGGCTGCTGACGCTACCGGCCATCGGCAACTTGACCAGGAAGTCGCAGTGCTCGCGGGTCAGGCGACGCATGCCCTTGCCTTCGGCGCCCATGATCATCACCAGCGGGCCAGTCAGATCCTGCTGGTAGATCTCCTGCTCGGCCTCGCCTGCAGTCCCGACCACCCATAGCCCACGCTGCTGGAGCTTCTCCAGCGTACGGGCAAGGTTGGTCACGGCCACCAGTGGAATCACCTCGGCAGCGCCGCAGGCGACCTTGCGCACCACGGCCGTGAGCGTCGCCGACTTGTCCTTGGGAATCACCACTGCAGTGACACCGGCAGCATCGGCAGTACGCAGGCAGGCTCCGAGATTATGCGGATCGGTGACACCATCGAGCACTAGGATCAGCGGTGGCCGTTCGGCACGTTCGAGCAACTCGTCGAGCATGGCCTCGCCCCAGACCTGGCTCGGGCTGACCTCGGCAACGACACCTTGGTGCACACCTTCGACCCAGGCATCGAGCTCGCGGCGCTCGGCCTGGCCGACCGGAACGCGGTTTTCCGCCGCCAAGGCCAACAGGCTCTGGATACGCGGTTCGCTGCGTCCCTCGGACAACCAGATCTGCTTGACCCGCTTGGGATGATGCTGCAACAGCCCCTGCACGGCATGCACGCCGTAGATTTTTTCCAGCTGACTCATGACTTGTTCTTGCCTTTGCGCGGCGCGCCGGACTTCGACGGCCCCTTGCGATGCTTGGTCGGCTTGCCGGACGCCTTGGCGCCTTTGTCCGACTTGCCGCTGGCGTGGCTGTGACGGGCCTCGCTCATCAGCGCCTTTTTCATTTCCCGGCTTTTGCGCACTTCGGCATTACGCTGCACGGCGTCCTTGGGGAAGTACGCCTCGGCAGTCTCGCTTTTGCGGCTGCGCGGCTTGGGCGAAATCTTCGCCTCGGATGCAGGTGCCGGCTGGGCTGCAGGTACCGCTTTGTCGGCCGCGGCAGCGGGTTTGCGACCGACCGGGGCGTTGACGCTCGCCTCGGACATCTCGAAGTCGATCTTGCGCTGCTCCAGGTCGACACGCATGACCTTGACCTCGACAGTATCGCCCAGGCGGAAGCTGCGACCACTGCGCTCGCCAGACAGACGGTGGTGCACCGGATCGAAGTGGTAATAGTCACCCGGCAAGGCGCTGACATGTACCAGGCCTTCCACATAGATGTCGGTCAGTTCGATGAACAGGCCGAAGCCGGTCACCGCGGTGATCACGCCCGGGAAGGTCTCGCCGACACGGTCGCGCATGTATTCGCATTTGAGCCAGTTGACGACGTCGCGCGTGGCCTCGTCGGCACGTCGCTCGGTCATCGAGCACTGCTCGCCCATCTGGTCGAGGGTGTTCTCGTCGTATGGGTAAATGCGCGCCTTCGGAATGCTCATGGCACCCGCCCGCTTGACATGCGGAGTATCGATCTTCGAGCGGATCACGCTGCGGATGGCGCGATGCACCAGCAAGTCCGGGTAACGGCGAATCGGCGAGGTGAAGTGGGTGTAGGCCTCGTAGTTCAGGCCGAAGTGGCCGTTATTCTCGACGCTGTACACCGCCTGGCTCAACGAGCGCAGCATGACGGTCTGGATCAGATGGAAGTCCGGGCGCCCGGCAATGCTCGCCAACAGGGCCTGGTAGTCCTTCGGCGAAGGATCCTTGCCCTTGTGCAGCGAAAGGCCCAGCTCGCCCAAGAATGCGCGCAGTTTTTCCAGGCGCTCCGGTGGCGGGCCATCGTGAACACGGTAGAGTGCCGGAACGCCGTGCTTCTGCAGGAACTCGGCGGTGGCCACGTTGGCCGCCAGCATGCACTCCTCGATCAGCTTGTGGGCATCGTTGCGTACGGTCGGGCGAATCTCATCGATCTTGCGGTCTTCACCGAAGATGATGCGGGTTTCCTGGGTCTCGAAGTCGATCGCGCCACGGGTGTGGCGAGCCGCCACCAGCACCTTGTACAGGGCATAGAGGTGCTTGAGGTCCGGCAGAACCGCGCTGTACTCCTCGCGCAGGGCCTTGCCTTCGCGGGTACGGGCATGTTCGAGCATGCTGCTGACCTTGTTGTAGGTCAGGCGGGCATGGGAATGAATCACCGCTTCGTAGAACTGATAGTCGACCATCTGGCCGGCCTTGTTGATGGTCATTTCGCAGACCATGGCCAGGCGATCGACGTGCGGGTTCAGCGAACACAGGCCGTTGGACAGCTCCTCGGGCAGCATCGGAATCACGCGCTCGGGGAAGTACACCGAGTTGCCGCGCTGCTGCGCCTCGACATCCAGGGCCGAACCTAGGCGCACATAGCTGGAAACGTCAGCGATCGCCACGTACAGGCGCCAGCCGCCCGAGAACAGCCGCAGCTTGCCCAAGGGCTCGCAATAAACGGCATCGTCGAAGTCGCGGGCATCTTCGCCATCGATGGTGACAAACGGAAGATGACGCAGATCGATGCGCTTTTCCTTGTCCTTCTCTTCGACCTCGGAGCGGAACTTGCGCGCTTCCTTGATCACATCTTTAGGCCAGACGTGAGGAATATCGTAGCTACGCAGCGCGACATCGATCTCCATGCCGGGCGCCATGTAGTTGCCGATCACCTCCACCACATCACCCTGGGGCTGGAAGCGTGGGGTCGGCCAATGGGTGATCTTGATCTCGACGAACTGGCCAATCTTCGCACCACCGTTACGCCCGGCAGTCACCAGCACTTCCTGCTGGATCTTCGGGTTATCGGGAGTGACATAACCAATGCCACCTTCCTCGAAGTAGCGGCCGACCACGCTCTCGTGGGCACGGGAGATGATTTCGACCAGCACGCCTTCACGACGGCCACGGCGATCGACACCGGAAACCCGGGCCAGACCGCGGTCACCGTCGAACACCAGGCGCATCTGCGCAGGGCTCAGGAAGAGGTCTTCACTGCCATCATCAGGGATCAGGAAGCCGAAACCATCGCGGTGGCCGGAAACGCGACCGCAGATCAGGTCAAGCTTGTCTACCGGGGCATAGGTGCCGCGCCGGGTATAGATGAGCTGGCCATCGCGCTCCATGGCGCGCAGGCGGCGGCGCAGGGCTTCGATCTGGTCTTCTTCGTGCAGGCCGAACTCGGCGGCCAGCTCTTCGCGAGCGGCCGGTTCGCCACGGTCGGCGAGACGCTGCAGGATCAGCTCACGGCTAGGAATGGGATTTTCGTATTTTTCCGCTTCGCGAGCGGCCTCGGGATCGAGGGATTGCCAATCGGCCATCAGAAGGGGTTCACCTTGGGGTATATAGATAAGAATTCTGGCATAGGCGTATTGAAACCGGAAATGTCTGCCTTGGACAGCCCCAGCGGAGCGTCGAAGTGGAGGCAATAGGCCTGCGGAATCAACAAGTTGAATTTTTTGAATTTTTTTTTGATCCGGGGCTTTACAGCCCTCAGGAGCGTCCGTATAGTGCGCACCACAACGACGGACAGCCGACGTTGTAGTTGAGATGCAACGCGATGTAAAGCATCATGTGACCTCGACGAAATGTGTGCCCAGGTGGCGGAATTGGTAGACGCGCTGGTTTCAGGTATCAGTGGCTTAACGGCCGTGGAAGTTCGAGTCTTCTCCTGGGCACCAACTATTTTCAAGTAACAGATGACCAAGGATCTGTTACTACTGTGTTAAACGAACGATAGTCGTCTTGCACAGAAGATGTAAAGCTTTGCCCAGGTGGCGGAATTGGTAGACGCGCTGGTTTCAGGTATCAGTGACTTAACGGTCGTGGAAGTTCGAGTCTTCTCCTGGGCACCATACAAAAACCCACTAGCTTGCTAGTGGGTTTTTTCTTGCCTGCGATTTAGCCCCCCGCCCTCTGCAGCAACGGCTTCATGCGCAAACACCGGCAAAGCCGGTGCCAAGCACTGTGTATCGCTCTTCACAGGCAAACCAGCCCCACCAGGAAGAGACGCCTCCTTAGCCCTTTGTCTGCTGATGAATTTCTCGCCATACGGCCACTTGAGAAACGATTTCGTTTACCATTGTTTCCAAATATGTAGCCGTAAGCGAGGAAGTACCCGCATGACGATCCGCCCGCAACTGCTGATGCGCAGCCTGGCCGCCGCTCTCTTCGGCCTGGTGATCGGCGCACCGGCCGCCTTGGCTGACGAACCGGTCACGCTGACCCTGTACAACGGCCAGCACAAAGAAATCGGCGAAGCCATCGCCAAGGCCTACGAGGCCAAGACCGGCATTCACATCAATATTCGCAAGGGCAGCAGCAACCAGCTGGCCAGTCAGATCATCGAGGAAGGCGATCGCTCGCCCGCCGATGTCATCTATACCGAAGAATCCCCGCCTCTGAACAACCTGGGCGAACTGGGCCTGCTGGCGAAAATCGATGACGCGACCTTGGACATGCTGCCCAAGCAATACGTCGGCGCCAACGGTACCTGGATGGGTGTGACCGCGCGAACCCGGATCGTCGTGTTCAACCCCAAGAAAATCGACGAGAAGGACCTGCCGAAAAGCGTCATGGACTTCGCCAACCCCGAGTGGGATGGCCGTGTCGGCTACGTGCCTACCAGCGGGGCCTTCCAAGAACAAGCCGTGGCCATCCTCAAGCTGCATGGCCGCGAAGCGACCGAGGAATGGCTAACCGGCCTCAAAGCCTTCGGCAAGGCCTACACCAACAACATGGTGGCCCTCAAAGCCGTCGAGCGCGGTGAAGTCGATACCGTGCTAGTGAACAATTACTACTGGTATGCCCTCAAGCGCGAGCGTGGCCAGCTGGACTCCAAGCTCTACTACCTGGCCGACGGCGACGCCGGCAATCTGGTAACCATCTCCGGTGCCGGCGCCGTCAAGGCCAGCAAGCACCCGAAGGAAGCCCAAGCCCTGCTCAACTGGATGGCCAGCGAAGAGGGCCAGCGCGTCATCACCCAGACCACCGCCGAATACCCGCTGCATAAAGGCATGGTCTCGGATCAGGGCCTGAAGCCGTTCGAAGAGCTACGCCCACCGAAGATCTCGCCGGCGGACCTTGGCAACGCCGAGGAAGCCTTGGAGCTTGAACGAGAGGTCGGCCTGCTCTGATGACTGCCGCCCTGCCCCAGCCGGCCCTGGCGCGCTTCGTGCCACGCCGCAAGCGCCCCTCGATCTGGGTGGTGCTGCCCGTCCTGTTCCTGGTGGCGATGAGCTTGCTGCCATTGCTCTACGTCGCCCTCAAGGCATGGCAAGCCGGCTGGCATGAAGCCTTTCGCCTGCTCTGGCGCCCCTTCGTCTGGGGGCTGCTGCGCAACACCTTGATGTTGATGATAGGGGTCACAGTGGCCTGCCTGATCGTCGGACTGGCGTTGGCCTGGCTGCTGGAGCGCAGCGACCTGCCAGGCCGTCGCCTCTGGGGGGTGGTGCTGTGCCTACCCTTTGCTGTGCCGTCGTTCGTCAGCAGCTTCACCTGGGTGTCGCTGAGTTCGGACTTCGAGGGCCTGGGCGGGGCAATCTTGGTCATGGCGCTGTCGAAGTACCCGCTGGTGTTCCTGCCTGTGGCCGCGACCCTGCGCAACCTCGACACCTCTCTTGAGGAGTCGGCGCGCACCCTGGGCTGCAGCCGCTGGGGCGTATTCTTCAAGATCACCCTGCCGTTGCTGTGGCCCTCGATGATCGGCGGCGCACTGCTGATTGCCCTGCACATGCTGGTGGAGTTCGGCGCCCTGTCCATCCTCGGCCTGCAGACCTTCACCACGGCCATCTACCAGCAGTTCGAACTGGAGTTCAGCAACGCCAACGCGGCCATGCTTTCGGCTGTGCTGCTGGCGCTGTGCCTGGCAATGCTCTGGCTGGAACTGCGCGTACGTGGCAAGGCGCGCCATGTGCGGATCGGCCAGGGCGTGGCCCGTCGCGGTCAACCGGTTCGCCTACGGGTTTGGATGCCCTTGGGGCAGTTGTTCTGCCTGTCACTGGCGGTACTGGGCAGCGGAATCCCCTTGGCCATGCTCGGCTACTGGTTGAGTGTGGGTTCATCGGCAGCATTTCCGGTTACGGAAATCGGCAAGGCACTGCTGACGTCGCTGTCAGTCTCCTTGGGTGGAGCCGGTTTTTGCGTGCTGCTGGCGCTGCCCATCAGCTTTCTGGTAGTGCGCTACAAGGGCCGCCTGGCGATCTGGGCCGAGCGCCTGCCCTACCTGCTGCATGCCTTGCCAGGGCTGGTGATCGCGCTGACGCTGGTGTTCTTCGCCCTGCACTATGTGCCGGCCCTTTACCAGACGTCCGCCCTGCTGCTGCTGGCCTATGCCTTGCTGTTCCTGCCACTGGCACAGGCCCCCGTGCGCACGGCCCTGAACAAAGCCTCCCCCACGCTGGAAGAAGCGGCCCGAACCTTGGGCGCCAGCAGTTTTGGCGCCTTCTGCCGGGTGACTCTGCCGATCATCTTCCCAGCCCTGGCAGCGGCCTTCGCCCTGGTATTCCTCGATGCCATGAAGGAGCTGACCGCTACCCTGCTACTCAGCCCCACCGGCATGACGACGCTGGCAACAGAAGTCTGGGCGCATACCGCCAACGTCGAATTCGCCGCGGCAGCACCTTATGCGGCGCTACTGATCGTGGTGTCGGGGTTGCCGGTGTATTTGCTGACCACGCGGATGTATCTGAACAAGGCGTAAACCGTTTCGTAGATCCCACCGCCGCTCCAGGGGCTGCTTTACAGCCCCTGGATCCGGCAGGGCAACAGTCGCCCCGTCACACCCCCTACGTTTTTTCAGGCGCGGAACTGCCCCAGGCTCGCCCGCAACTGTGCCGCCAGATCATCCAGCACCTTGCTGCTGGCCGTGGTCTGCATCACCACCTCTGCCGAACGCTCAGCCTGGGCATGGATATTCTCCACTCGTCCGCGCACAGCCTGCGCGCCGTGAGCCTGTTGTTCAGCCGCCCGGGTCGCGAGACCGATGGCCGAGTGCACCTGCTCCACCGCTGCCTGTACCGACTGCTGACGACGCTCATTGTCACGCAGCACCAACAACCCTTCGCTTGCCTGGCGACCGGCCTGGCTAATGGTGGCCACCGCCTCCTTGGCTCCTGCCTGCAAGGCGGCGATGTGCGCCTGGATATCGCCCGTAGAGCTCTGGGTCTTGCTTGCCAGGGCGCGCACTTCATCGGCGACCACGGCAAAGCCGCGTCCCGTCTCTCCGGCCCGGGCAGCCTCGATAGCGGCGTTGAGCGCCAGCAGGTTGGTTTGCTCAGCGATGCCGTGGATCACGGTCAACACCACTTCGATCTGCTCGCTCTGCTTGGCCAGCCGTTCGATTACCTGAGAACCCGTCTCCACCTCCCCGGCCAAGTTCTCGATCAAACGCGCCAGCTGGGTGGAAGCGCGACTGTTCTCGTCAGTGGCTTGGCGGATATCCACCACTTGCTGCAAGGCCGCTTGCATGGCCTGGCTTTCGGCCTGGGCCTCGTCCGCCATGCTCGAAAGATCACGCAGACTGGCGGCGACCTCGTCACGCTGCAGCGCAGCGGCTGCGTCGGCACCTGCGTTGCGCTGAGCCATGGTGTCGATTTCCACTCCCGTACGCTGAGCCACTTCGCCAGCCTCGCGGACGATGGGCTGCAACTTGTCGACGAAGCGATTGACCGCCGAGGCCATATCACCGATCTCGTCACGGCTGTCGAGCGCCACCCGCTTGGTCAGATCGCCCTCGCCCGCCGCCAGATCGTTCAGCGCCCCAATCAACAAGCGCAGCTTGTTGACCACACGCCGCCCCAGCACCACGGCCACCACCAACAACACGCCCAAGCCTACCAGCACCAGGCCCAGGCCGATCCGCCAGCGCAGCTCGGCCGCGGCATCGCGCACGGTTTGCGCGGTGTTGGCCTGCATGGCGGTGGCGCTGTTCTGTGCGGTCTCGAGACGCGACCGCAGGGCCTTGCCACTGTCGGCGGCGGCCGCCACCAGGCTATCGCCCACCAGTTGCTCGCCGCTGGCGATCAAGGCAGCAAAGCGCTGGTCCAGCGCCTTGAGCTCCTGCTCCACCCCGGCGGTCGACACGCCCATCAGCACCTTGCCGATCTCGGCGCCATTGGGGTTGATGGACGCCTCGACGTAGTACACCGAAGGGTCCTTGCGCGCAGCATCGAGCACCTTGTCCAACGCGCGCTCGCCCTGCCCGCGCTCGATCAGCGTCTGGTTGATGGGATTTTGGCGATTCAGGTAGCGGGTCAGGTGTTGGCCTTGGGCGTCGTCATAAATGACGAACAACACATTGGGATTGCGCTGCGCGCGACGCGCAAAGTCCGAAAGCGTCGGTACATCGTTGTCCCAGATGGCGCGCGGCGCGACAGAGGCCAATAGCTCGGCCATGTCGTTGGCCGAGTCCTTGAGGTTCTTCTCCAGCGTGGCGCGCAGTTGCTGCTGCTCACCCTGCAGGCGCTCGGAAAGGCCGGCGCTCAGGCGCTGACGAGTGCTGGCCGAGAGGCTGTCGAGCCCGGCGCGGACATCCTGCCCGGCCTGCTCCAGTTCAGCGGCCAGTTTCTGGCTATCGCTGCCCAAGCGTGCACCCAAATCGGCTTCTAGGGCGGTGACCGTGCTCCGCGTTAGTGCAACGGCAACCAGCACCTGCACCAGAAGAGCGATACCAAGTGCAACAAACACTGGCCGCAAGAGGCGGCTTCGTAACAGTGAAAGAATGGCAGACACGTTGTAACTCCCGTGTTTTCTGGCGCCATTACTTTGATGGCACCGACAGGAGTTTCATACAGCAAGGGTTATGCCCAGCACAGCAGGGATAAACGCCAATGTCTGGCGCCTGACAAGGCATTTCTGCATGGTGCCCAAATGAAAACGCCGCGACTCCTTGCGGAGCGCGGCGTTCGATCACTGCCGAAGCGACTGATCAGGCGAACGGATGACGCAGCACGATGGTCTCGTTGCGGTCCGGGCCAGTCGAGATGATATCGATCGGCGCACCGATCAGCTCCTCGATGCGCTTGATGTAGGCGCGAGCGTTGGCCGGCAGTTCTTCCAAGGTTTTCACGCCCAGGGTCGACTCGCTCCAGCCTGGCATCTCTTCGTACACCGGCTCCAGGCCGATGTAGCTGTCAGCGTCGGAAGGCGCGTCGATGACCGCACCGTTCTCGTTCTTGTAGCCAACACAGATGTTGATGGTTTCCAGGCCGTCCAGCACGTCCAGCTTGGTCAGGCAGATACCCGAGATGCTGTTGACGTCGATAGCGCGACGCAGGATCACGGCATCGAACCAACCGCAGCGGCGAGCACGACCGGTGGTGGAGCCGAACTCATGGCCGCGCTTGGCCAAGGTGGCGCCAGTCTCGTCGAACAGCTCGGTCGGGAACGGGCCAGAACCCACGCGGGTGGTGTAGGCCTTGGTGATGCCGAGGATATAGTCCAGGTACATCGGGCCAACGCCGGAACCCGTGGAGATACCGCCAGCGGTGGTGTTGGAGCTGGTGACGTACGGGTAGGTGCCGTGGTCGATATCCAGCAGCGAGCCCTGGGCGCCTTCGAACATGATGTCCTTGCCAGCGCGGCGCAGGTTATGCAGTTCGGCGGTGACGTCGAGCATCATCGGCTTGAGCTGCTCGGCGTAGGCCATGCACTCGTCCAGTGTCTGCTGGAAGTCGATGGCCGGCTCTTTGTAGTAATTCACCAGCTGGAAGTTGTGGTAATCCAGCAGCTCACCGAGCTTGGCGGCAAAACGCTCGCGGTGGAACAGATCGCCAACACGCAGGCCGCGACGAGCGACCTTGTCTTCGTAGGCTGGGCCGATACCACGGCCAGTGGTACCGATCTTGGCTTCGCCACGCGCCTTTTCACGGGCCTGGTCGAGGGCCACGTGGTAGGACAGGATCAGCGGAGCAGCCGGGCTGATGCGCAGGCGCTCGCGCACCGGTACACCCTTCTCTTCCAGCTTGGTGATTTCACGCATCAAGGCATCCGGAGCCACGACCACGCCGTTGCCGATCAGGCACTGCACGCCTTCACGCAGGATGCCGGAAGGAATCAGGTGCAGAACGGTCTTCTCACCGTTGATCACCAGGGTGTGACCCGCATTGTGGCCACCCTGGTAGCGCACTACGGCGGCAGCATGTTCGGTCAGCAGATCGACGATCTTGCCTTTGCCCTCATCACCCCATTGGGTGCCCAGGACGACGACATTCTTACCCATAACACTTGTCCTCATTCACGCAAACTTGGTTGCCGGCCCACGGCCGACGAAGAATCTCAATGGGTCAGCGGCAGTACCTGCCAGCGCCCGTCTTGCTGAATCAATTGCCGATCACAATCCGCCTCGAGAGCAGCACTCAACGGCTGACCAGGCAGTGCCTGGACCACACGCTGGCCCTCGTTGCGCAACTGGCAGACCATCTGCCAGAGGGCCGTGTCGCCGCTGTCGGGCATCCAGATCCCGCCAGAAGGCAATACGACCTCCGCTCGCCCCAGTGTGACCAGGGTCTTCAAATCCGTGGAAAATCCAGTGGCTGGGCGTGCCCGGCCAAAATCGGCGCCGATGTCGTCGTAGCGTCCGCCCTGGGCGATCGACTGACCGACGCCTGGAACGAACACGGCGAACACCACGCCGGTGTGATAGTGATAGCCGCGCAACTCGCCCAGGTCGAAGTACAGCGGCAAGTCCGGATAACGCGCCGCCAGGCGATCGGCGATCGCCAGCAAATCGTCAAGCGCCGCCAGCACGCTGGCTGGCGCACGCCCCAGGCGGACGCGGGCCTCGGCCAGCACCTCACGACCACCGCACAGCTCGGTCAGGGCACGCAGCATGTTGCCCAGATCCTTCGGCAGGTCGGCGGTCAGGGCCTGCACTTCATCGACGGCCTTGCGCTGCAGGGCGTCGAACAACTGCTGCTCGACCGCCCCGGACAAGCCGGCGGCACGGGCCAGGCCACGGTAGATGCCCACATGGCCGAGGTCCATGTGCACATCGGCGACATCGGTCAGTTGCAACGTGGCGAGCATCAGGCTGATGACCTCGACGTCACTGGTAGGACTGGCATCGCCGTACAACTCAGCACCGAGCTGAATTGGGCTGCGCGAAGTGGACAGGGCACGGGGTTGAGCGTGCAGAACGCTACCGGCATAGCACAGGCGGCTCGGCCCTTCGCGACGCAAGGTGTGGGCGTCGATACGCGCCACCTGCGGAGTGAAGTCGGCGCGGAAGCCCATCAGGCGACCGGACTGCGGGTCGACCACCTTGAAGGTGCGCTGGTCCAGGTCCTGGCCGGCACCGGTGAGCAGCGATTCCAGGTACTCGATATGCGGGGTGACGACCAGCTCGTAACCCCAACTCTGGAACAGGTCCAACACCTGGCGACGCGCGATCTCGATGCGCGCAGCCTCAGGCGGCAGTACTTCCTCGATGCCATCTGGCAGCAGCCAGCGGTCTACCGTTGCCATTACGCCATTTCCCCTCTGGTCCGGGCGGCTTGCCAGCTGGCGAGCCGTCAGTAAAGCAGGCATTGGCGCACAGCAGCGGGCAGCACCGATCCCAGCGCTACCACCGTACCCAATACCCTCGAATAGCCTTGCGACCTGACCAAACCGTCAACCGACACGTTGCCGATCAACCTTGCAGACGCAAAAAAGCCGGGAATTTCCCGGCTGACTTATCATACACCCCTTTTCCTTCAGGATGCACCCCGCTTGGCATTTTAGCTGCCAGGCGGGGTGCGTCTTCAGGAAGGGCTCAAGGCTTGCTCTTGTCCAGGAAGCGGAAGAACTCGTTCTTCGGATCGAGGACCAGCACGTCGCTCTTGCTGGAGAAGCTCTCGCGATAGGCCTGCAGGCTACGGTAGAACGCATAGAAGTCCGCGTCCTGGTTGTAAGCCTTGGCATAAATGGCAGCCGCCTGGGCGTCGCCGTCACCGCGGGTCTCTTCCGCTTCACGATAGGCCTCGGCCAGCAGTACACGACGCTGACGGTCGGCATCGGCACGGATACCTTCGGCCAGTTCGTTACCCTTGGCGCGGTGCTCACGGGCTTCACGCTCACGCTCGGTGCTCATGCGGTCGAACACACTGCGGTTGACTTCCTTCGGCAGGTCGATGGCCTTGACGCGCACGTCGACGACCTCGATACCCAGTTCCTTGCTGGCCATGCGATTCAGCGAAGCGGTGATGTCGGCCATCAACGCATCACGCTCACCGGAGACCACCTCGTGCAGGGTGCGCTTACCGAACTGGTCACGCAGGCCGCTTTCCAGACGACGGGACAGACGCTCATCGGCGATCTGCTTGAGGCCCGAGGTCGCGGTGTAGAAGCGTTCGGCGTCCTTGACTCGCCATTTGGCGTAAGCATCGACCATCACCGCCTTCTTCTCGAGTGTCAGGAAGCGCTGGGTCGGTGCATCCAGGGTCATCAGACGGGCGTCGAACTTGCGCACCTGGTTGACGTAGGGGACCTTCACATGCAGGCCTGGCTGGACATCCGCCTGGACCACGCGGCCGAATTGCAGCAATACCGCACGCTCGGTCTGGGACACGATGTAGAAGCTGTTCCAGGCCACGATGGCCAGCACCACGGCGGCGATCAGGGCGATCAGCGATTTATTGCTCATCAGCGGCTCTCCCTAGAACGCAGCGATTGTTGCTGCTGTTGCATTTCCTGCGCCGCGCGCGCGGCCGCATCGTTGGCCGACGCCGGTACTGTGCTGACCGGTGCGGCCGAATGGCGGCTGCCTTCGACCATCTTGTCCAGTGGCAGGTAGAGCAGGTTGTTCTGCCCATCCTTGCTGGTCACCAGGACCTTGCTCGAATTGCTGTAGACCTCCTGCATGGTCTCCAGGTACAGGCGCTGACGGGTCACGTCCGGTGCCTTTCGGTACTCGGCAACCAACTTGCTGAAGCGATCGGCCTCACCCTTGGCGCGGGCGATGACTTCATCGCGGTAGCCGTTGGCATCCTCGATGATGCGCTGAGCCTGACCACGGGCCTCCGGCACCACACCGTTGGCGTAGGACTCGGCCTGGTTGCGTGCACGCTGCTCGTCCTCGCGGGCACGGATCACGTCATCGAACGCTTCCTGCACTTCACGCGGGGCTGCCGCGCTCTGCACGTTGACCTGAGTGACGGTGATACCGGTGCGGTAGTTGTCGAGGAAGCGCTGCAGGCGCTCACGGATATCGACGGCCATCTGCTCACGGCCTTCGGTCAACACCTGGTCCATCGAGGTGGAACCCACCACATGGCGCAGGGCGCTGTCGGTCGCGTGCTGCAGGCTGACCTCCGGCTGGTCGACGTTGAGTACGAAGTCCTGCAGGTTGGTGATCTTGTACTGCACGGTCAGCGGCACCTCGACGATGTTCTCGTCCTCGGTGAGCATCTGGCCCTGCTTGGTGTAGGCCCGCTCGCGGGTCACGTTCTCAAGATATTTACGGTCAATGGGCGGGAAATAGATATTCAAGCCCGGACCGACAGTCTCGTAGTACTTGCCGAAGCGCAGCACCACAGCCTGTTCCTGTTCGTCCACGACGTACACGGCGCTGTACAGCCAGATGGCCGCAAGCACGGCCAGGCCGATGCCCAGCAGGCCCAGGCCGCCACCTTTGCCAACATTGCGGTCACCACCGCCACCGCGTTTCTTGCCGCTGCCAAACATGCCGTTGAGGCTGTCCTGCAGCTTGCGGAAGGCCTCGTCCAGATCCGGTGGACCTTTCTTGTCGCCACCACCGCCGCCACGACGGCCGCCCCAGGGATCCTGATTGTTCGAGTTGCCACCCGGCTCATTCCAAGCCATAGCGCTCTCCATCTGATAAAGCAAAGACGCGCCCACGGCGCGCCGTCCAATGCTACAGAATGCCTGTCACGGTCGCCCGGCGACCTCGACGGGCATTTATTGCAAAGTGTGTTGCTCGATGAAAAGTTCAGGCTCCATGCCCTCGCGACTGACCAGGCGATTGAGCTCCACCCGGGGCAATCGCACGCTCAGCAGGCTGCGACCTTCTTCATCGTGCTCTTCGCCTTGCACCGCGCCCAGAGCGAAGAATTGCGCGCGCAAGCGGGCAAGTCGCTGTTCCAGACGCAGGGTTCCGACATACAGATCATCCCCCAGCAACTCGGCAATCGCCTGGCCAACCAGTTCCAGGCCACGTCCATCACGTGCCGATACCCAGACCCGCTGCGGTTTGCCGTCGGCATCTCGCTGGATCTGCGGCTCGACATCTTCGAGCAGGTCGAGTTTGTTATAGACCTCGAGGATCGGCAAGCCTTCGGCTCCGATCTCGCCCAGCACCGCCAGTACCTGCTCGATCTGCTCCATACGCTCGGGCTCATGAGCATCGATGACGTGCAGCAACAGGTCGGAGTTGCTCGATTCTTCGAGCGTAGCCCGAAATGCCTCGACAAGCTTGTGCGGCAGGTGGCGGATGAATCCCACGGTGTCGGCCAGCACGATCGGGCCTAGGTCGGCGAGTTCGAGTCGGCGCAAGGTCGGATCGAGGGTCGCGAACAACTGATCGGCGGCGTAGACGTCGGAGGTGGTCAAGGCGTTGAACAGCGTGGACTTGCCGGCGTTGGTGTAGCCCACCAGCGAAACGGATGGGATATCCGCACGTTTGCGGCCGCGCCTTGCCTGTTCGCGCTGACTGCGCACCTTTTCCAGACGCGCCTTGATCTGCCGCAGGCGGACCCGCAACAGGCGCCGGTCGGTTTCCAGCTGGGTCTCACCCGGGCCGCGCAGGCCGATACCGCCCTTCTGCCGCTCCAAGTGGGTCCAACCGCGTACCAAGCGCGTGCTCATATGCTCGAGCTGAGCCAGTTCGACCTGCAGCTTGCCCTCATGGGTGCGCGCCCGCTGGGCGAAAATGTCAAGGATCAGCCCGGTACGGTCGAGCACACGACACTCGAAGACGCGCTCGAGGTTGCGCTCCTGGCTGGGCGTGAGGGTGTGATTGAATATCACCAGATCGACCTGTTCGGCGTGGACCAGATCGCGCAGTTCCTCGACCTTGCCACTGCCAATCAGGTACTTGGCTGTAGGCTGGTGCCGGGCCACCGTGGCCAGCGAAACGATCTCCGCTCCGGCCGACAGCGCCAGCTCCTGAAACTCCTGCGGGTCTTCGCGCGCCTCAGGGTTCTGACCTTCCAAGTGAACGAGCAACGCTCGCTCACCACCACCGTGGCGCTCAAAGAACAATGCAGGCTCCTATCAGGCGTTGCCTGGCTCGCTGTCGCCGTGTTCGGAATCGGACGGGCTTGGCAGGCGAACCGGACGGGCAGGAACCACGGTCGAAATGGCGTGCTTGTAGACCATCTGGCTGACGGTGTTCTTCAGCAGTACCACGAACTGGTCGAAGGATTCGATCGAGCCCTGCAGCTTGATCCCGTTTACCAGGTAAATGGAAACCGGGACCTTTTCTTTTCTCAAGGTGTTCAAGTAAGGGTCTTGTAGCGAATGCCCTTTTGACATATGCCGCACTCCTGTAAGGATCAATAGTAAAAAAACAATAAAATCGGTCATTCAAGCCATTCTAATCGCAAGAATAGACGGCAATTGCAGGGACTCAGCTCAATATGGAGATGGCCCCCAGGTATTTCAAGGTGCGGGACAGATTGTCGCAGGCCAGGCTGTCGAGCCACTCCACGCCGGACCAACCACGTAACCAGGTGAATTGCCGCTTGGCCAATTGGCGAGTGGCAATGATACCGCGTTCACGCATTTCTTCGGCTGTCAGCTTGCCGTCCAGGTAGTCCCAGACCTGCCGATACCCCACTGCCCGTATAGACGGCAGCCCTGCGTGCAAGTCACTTCTGGCGCGCAGTGCTCGGACCTCGTCGACGAACCCCTGTTCCAGCATTTGCGAAAATCGTAGCGCAATTCGCTGATGCAAAATGTGACGATCTGTAGGAGCAATCGCCAAACTGGCGACAGTATAGGGCAAATGACCGCCCGCGCCTGCGTCTGAGCCGCGACTTTCCGCGTATTGACGTTGCCGGTGCGCGGTCATGCTTTCGCCGCTCACGCGATAGACTTCCAAGGCGCGAATCAGTCGCTGCGGGTCGTTGGGATGGATGCGCGCCGCCGATTCCGGATCCACTTCGGCCAATTGCCGGTGCAGCTCGGCCAAGCCCAGGTCCCGCGCCTGGGCCTCAAGCTCGGCACGCACGGCAGCGTCTGCGGCGGGCATATCCGCCAAACCATCGACCAGCGCCTTGTAATAAAGCATGGTGCCGCCCACCAGCAAGGGGATCTTGCCCCGAGCGGTGATCTCGGCCATCGCTTCCAGCGCGTCGGTACAAAATTGCGCCGCCGAGTAGCTCTCGCCCGGGTCGAGAATGTCGATCAGCCGATGGGGGTGTGCAGCCAGCACGTCCTTGGAAGGCTTGGCGGTGCCAATATCCATGCCGCGATAGACCAGCGCCGAATCGACACTGATCAGCTCACAGGGCAGCACCTTGGTCAGCTCGATGGCAAGGTCGGTCTTGCCGGCCGCCGTCGGGCCCATGAGGAATATCGCTGGGGGCTTGCCGCTCATGTCATCGACCGCGCAGGAAAAGTTTGTCCAGGTCATCCAGCCCTAGCTGGGTCCAGGTCGGCCGACCGTGGTTGCACTGGCCACTGCGCTCGGTGTTCTCCATGTCACGCAGCAGCGCGTTCATCTCGGGGATGGCCAGGCGGCGGTTGGCACGCACCGCGCCGTGACAGGCCATGGTACCGAGCAGCTCGTTGAGGTGCGCCTGGATACGATCACTGGTGCCGTACTCCATGAGATCCGCGAGCACGTCCTGGACCAGCCGGTTGGCCTCGGCCTGCTTGAGCAAGGCAGGAATCTGCCGGATCGCCAGGGTTTCTGGGCCCAGGCGCTGCAGTTCGAAGCCCAGGCGCTGGAACCATTGGGCATGCTCCTCGGCGCAGTCGGCCTCGCGCTGGCTGAGGGCCAGCGACTCGGGCACCAGCAGCGGCTGGCCACTCAACCCCTCGCTGGCCATGGCCACCTTGAGGCGCTCGTACATGATGCGTTCATGGGCGGCATGCATGTCTACCAGCACCAGGCCAACGGCGTTCTCGGCCAGGATGTAGATGCCTTTGAGCTGGGCCAGGGCAAAGCCCAATGGCGGCACATCGCCCTGGCTTTGCGGCAACGCCGCCGGGACAGAGGCGCCGCCCTCCAGCGGGGCGAAGAATTCACGATAGACAGCCTGCGCTTCAGCAACCGGCACAGGCTGCGAGGGGCGTGGGGTGTACTGGTACTGATAACCCGAGCCACCACCGGCGAACGACTGGCGCGGCTCGGCTTGAGGCGGCTCCAGCACCGGCGAGGCCAGGCGCATCTCGCCCTGGGGCCCGAACTCACCGGCCTGCAGACCACTGGGACGGACGATCTCGGTAGCCGCTGCCGGTGCGGCGAGCTGGTCTTCCGGACGCACGTCCGCCAGGGCACGGTGCAGAGTGCCATACAGAAAATCGTGGACCATGCGCCCTTCGCGAAAACGCACTTCATGCTTGGTGGGGTGCACGTTGACGTCAACCCCGTTCGGCTCGAGTTCGAGGAACAGCACGAAGGTCGGGTGCCGGCCATTGAACAGCACGTCGCGGTAGGCCTGCCGCACCGCATGGGCCACCAACTTGTCACGCACGGCGCGACCGTTGACGAAGAAGTACTGTAGATCAGCCTGACTGCGCGAAAACGTCGGCAGGCCAACCCAGCCCCACAAACGCAGGCCATTGCGCTCGACATCGATAGGCAGCGCCTGCTCGAGGAAGCCCGGGCCGCAGATCGTGCCGACCCGCCGCGCCCGGGTCAGCTCATCGGGCGCCTCGTGCAGACTGAGGATGCTCTTGCCGTTATGTCGCAAGTGGAAGCCGACATCGAAGCGAGCCAAGGCCAGACGCCGGACGACTTCCTGCAAGTGATCGAACTCGGTCTTCTCCGACTTGAGGAACTTGCGCCGGGCCGGGGTATTGAAGAACAGGTCACGCACCTCGACCGAGGTGCCGACAGGGTGCGCGGCGGGCTGTACACGCGGCGTCATGTCGCGCCCCTCGGTCTCCACCTGCCAGGCTTCACCAGCGCCGGCGGTGCGCGAGGTGAGCGTCAGGCGCGCCACTGAACTGATCGACGCCAGGGCCTCGCCGCGAAAGCCCAGGCTGAGCACGCCTTCGAGGTCTTCGAGTTCGCGAATCTTGCTGGTGGCATGGCGCGCCAAGGCCAGCGGCAGATCGTCAGGCGCGATGCCGCCACCGTCATCCCGCACGCGCAGCAGCTTCACGCCGCCCTGCTCGACTTCCACATCGATACGCCGGGCACCGGAGTCCAGGCTGTTCTCAAGCAGCTCCTTGGCGACCGAAGCCGGGCGCTCGACCACCTCGCCTGCGGCGATCTGGTTGGCCAGCCGAGGGCTGAGCAACTGGATGCGCGAACCACCACTCATTGCTGGGCAGCCAGGGTAGTGCCAGGGATGTCGAGGTGCTGGCCGACCTTCAGCTCATCGCTCTTGAGGCTGTTGGTGGTCCGCAGGCTGGCCACGCTGACCTGATAACGCACGGCGATCATGGCCAGGGTTTCGCCGGGCCGCACAGTATGCTCGCGCGGTCCCTGGGCAATCTTGCCGCTATCGCGCAGCCATGCGATGTAAGTCCCGGGAGGGGGGCTTTGCTGGAAATACTGACGCACACCAGTGTGGATCGAGCGGGCCAAAGCCTGCTGGTGGCTCTTGGTCGCCAGCTTGGCGGCTTCGTTGGCATTGGAGATGAACCCGGTTTCCACCAGGATCGACGGAATATCCGGGGATTTCAGCACCATGAACCCAGCCTGCTCCACGCGGCGTTTGTGCAACGGGGTGATGCGCCCCATGTTGCCCAACACCTTCTGCCCCACATCGAGGCTGGAGCTGAGCGTGGCGGTCATGGACAGATCCAGCAGTACACCTGCAAGCATGCGGTCCTTGTCATCGAGGCTGACATTGCCGGCGCCCCCGATCAGGTCGGAGCGGTTTTCCGTGTCGGCCAGCCAGCGCGCGGTCTCTGAGGTTGCGCCCCGGTCGGACAACGCGAACACCGATGCACCGAAAGCGGCCTTGGACGGCGCGGCGTCGGCATGGATGGAAATGAACAGGTCGGCGCCCTTCTTGCGCGCGATCTCGGTGCGCTTGCGCAACGGGATGAAGTAATCGCCCGTTCGGGTCAGTTCGGCGCGATAGCCACGCTCGGTGTTGATTTGGCGCTGCAGCTCGCGGGCAATCTGCAGGACGATGTCTTTTTCATGCTGCCCACGCGAGCCCGATGCGCCTGGGTCCTCGCCACCATGGCCGGCGTCGATGGCGACGACGATGTCGCGCTTGCCACTGGGCACCGGCGGCAATTTGATAGCCGGCTGGGCAGGCGACACCGGCACGGCCGGGGCAGTAGCGGGTGTTTGCGCAGGTGGCGGGGTCGGAGTACTGGCGGCAACGGCATCGGCTTCCTGATCGTACAGATCGACCACCAGACGGTTGCCATACTGCGCGTTGGGCGCCAGGGTGAAGCTCTTGGGCGTCACGGCCTTTTTCAGATCGACCACCACGCGCAGGTCAGTGGGCGTGCGCTGGGCGGAGCGCACACTGTTGATCGGCGTATTGGAGGTGGCGACATTCAGCGTACCGCCCAGGGTGGCGCCGTTGATGTCGATGACCAGGCGGTCCGGCGCGGTCAGGGTGAAGACGCTGTGCTGCACAGGGCCGGACAGGTCGAAGACCAGCCGCGTATTGTCCGGTGCGCGCCACAGACGCATGCTCTTGACTTGTGTGACGGCCAGAGCGTCAACGGTCACCGCTGTCAGCAGCAGCCCAACGACGGCGACCAGTGCGCGTATGCGCATACCTAACCCCATTTACTGTTTGAATTCTGTGGCCAGGGCGGCGCACCAGGCCTCACCGCGAGCCCCCTGCGGTGAAAGGAGAAGCGAGCGTCCACTCGCTTGCGGGCTTATGGTAATGGTCAGGTCGGGCTTTGGCAAAACGCCCGCACCCTTTTGTGGCCATTCGAACAGGCACAGCGGGTCCCCTTCGAAATAGTCACGGATCCCCATGAACTCCAGCTCCTCCGGATCGACCAGACGGTACAGGTCGAAATGGAAGGCGCGCACATCGCCAATTTCGTAAGGCTCGACCACGGTGAAGGTCGGACTTTTGACTGCCCCGGTATGGCCCAGGCCGCGGATCAGCCCGCGCGAAAGCGTGGTCTTGCCCGCGCCCAGATCGCCTTCGAGAAAGATCACGCCATGACCGCCGGTCACTTCGGCCAAGCGTGCACCAAATGCGACGGTGGCCGGTTCGTCGGCCAGAAACAGGGTTATGCCAGACACGCTGAATGCTCCTCCAACAACTCACGAATGACCGGAACCAGATCACTGGCCGCCAAGCCTCTTCCCTTCACACCCAAGCGCTCCCCTGCACAGGCGTGCAACCACACGCCCAGGCAAGCGGCCGACCACGCGTCCATGCCTTGGGCCAGCAAGGCGGCCAGCACACCGGTCAGCACATCGCCCAGGCCCGCGCCCGCCATGGCCGGATGGCCACGCTCGCACAGCGCCAACTGCCCATCCGGGCCTGCCACCAAGGTACCGGCGCCCTTGAGCACGCAGACACTGGCATGCTTGCGCGCAAGCTTGCGGGCAGCTCCCGGGCGGTCGGCCTGAACCGCCTCAGTGGAAATACCCAGCATGCGCGCTGCCTCCCCAGGATGCGGGGTGAGGATGCTGCCGCTGTGCAGGGCCAAGGGCCTGTGCGCCAGCTGATTCAGCGCATCGGCATCCCACACCTGCGGCACAGGCGCGTTGGCCGCCGCCGACAACAGGCTGCGCCCCCAGGCGGCCTGGCCCAGGCCAGGGCCGACTACCAACACCGAGGCGCGCTCGAGCACGCCCATCAACTGGTTGGCCGAACTCACGCCGAGCCACATGGTTTCGGGCAGACGTGCAAGCCCTGCACTGACGTGCTCGGGGCGTGTGGCCACGCTCACGAGGCCAGCACCGCAGCGCAGGGCCGCCTCGGCACTGAGCATCACCGCTCCGCCGGTGCCCAGATCGCCCCCGACCACCAGGACGTTACCGAAGTCGCCTTTGTGGGCGTCGGCGCGCCGCGCTGGCAGGTGCGCAGTGGTCAGGCTGCTCAGCAGCTGGGGGGCATTACCGGGGTGTTTGGTCTGAGGCATGGGGTCAAAGGCTCCGATGTCTGGCAGAATTATACGCACCTCTGCCTGTATTGCCTTGTCCATCCATGTCCGCTTGCCTTCCTGACCTCAATACGCTGGCCCAATCGATCAAGGATTGGGGCCGCGAACTCGGTTTCGCACACGTCGGTATCGCCGACGTGGCGCTTGGCGAGCACGAACATCACCTGCAGCGCTGGCTGGAAGCCGGTTACCAGGGCGAGATGGACTACATGGCCGCCCATGGCAGCAAACGCTCGCACCCCGACGAACTGGTACCCGGCACTGTGCGTGTGGTGTCACTGCGCATGGACTACCTACCCGGCGATACACGCATGGCCCAGATGCTCGCTCAGCCTGAGAAAGCCTACATTTCCCGCTATGCCCTGGGTCGCGACTACCACAAGCTGGTGCGCAAACGCGTGCAGCACCTGGCCGAGCGTATCCAGCAGGCCATAGGCCCCTTTGGTTTTCGCGCCTTCGTCGACAGCGCCCCAGTATTGGAAAAAGCCATCGCCGAACAGGCCGGCCTGGGCTGGATCGGCAAGAATACCTTGCTGCTCAATCGCAAGGCCGGCAGCTATTTCTTCCTTGCTGAGCTGTTCGTCGACCTGCCACTGCCGGTGGATCAGGCCCAGACCAGCGAACATTGCGGACGCTGCCAGGCCTGTCTGGACATCTGCCCGACCGCCGCCTTCGTCGGGCCGTATGTGCTCGACGCCCGTCGCTGCATTTCCTACCTGACCATCGAACTCAAGCACGCAATTCCGGTCGAGTTACGCCCGCTGATTGGCAATCGGGTGTTCGGTTGCGACGATTGCCAGATCGTCTGCCCTTGGAACCGCTTCGCCCGCCCGACCCAGGAAAACGACTTCAAGCCACGTCACGGCCTGGACAACGCCGAGCTGGCCGCACTGTTCCTCTGGGATGAAGCGACCTTCCTGAACAACACCGAGGGCTCTCCCCTGCGCCGTGCAGGCTACGAACGTTGGTTGCGCAACCTGGCGGTGGGGCTGGGGAATGCCCCGACTACCATCCCTGTACTCGAAGCTTTGCGTGCCCGGCGCGAGCACCCCTCGGCACTGGTGCGCGAGCATGTGGAGTGGGCGCTGGCACAGCACGAAGATCAGTAGCGACCCAGCCCCTCAGGCCTGCAGAGAGGCAATCATTGCTGGTCGTTGTAGTGGAACTTGGGCATTTCCCAATGGAAGCGGATTGCCAGCAAGCGCACCAGGAACCCACCGAACAAGGTCAGCAGCATGGCCTGCTCGGCTGGCACTTTGAAGTGCACGCAACCCAGGTAGAACCAGGCGGCGGCAAAGGAGACGCTGGCATACAGCTCCCGGCGGAATACCAGCGGGATATCGTTGCAGAAGATGTCCCGCAGGATGCCACCGAACACACCGGTGATCACGCCACTGATCGAAGCCACCAGCATGCCCTGCCCCATCTCCAGGGCGGTCATGCAACCGATCAAGGTGAAGGCCACCAACCCCAGCGCATCGAGCACCAGAAACAGCGAGCGCAGATGGCGCATCAGCGGCGCTATGAAGATGGTCAGCAAAGCTGCAAAGCTGGTCAGCACGAGGTACTCGGGATGCTTCACCCAAGTCAGCGGGTAGTGCCCAAGCAGTACATCCCGCACCGAACCGCCGCCCAGCGCGGTGACGCAGGCGATCAGCACCACGCCAAACCAATCCATGCCGCGGCGCCCCGCGGAAAGCGCGCCGGTCATGGCTTCGGCGGTAATGGCGACAAGGTAGAGCATCAACAACATGGTGCATGTCCAAAAAAAGCGGCAAACGCCAAACCCACAAACAAAACGCCACGGCCGGCTGATCACTCAGCCGCTGTGGCGCTGATGCTTGGCTCGAGGCTCGAAACTTAGACTTTGATGAAGTGTTCGCGGTAGTGCCGCAACTCAGCGATCGACTCACGAATGTCGTCCAACGCCAGGTGAGTCCCCCCCTTCTTGAAGCTGTCGCGCACCTGCGGGGCCCAGCGGGCTGCCAACTCCTTGAGCGTGGAGACGTCCAGGTTGCGGTAGTGGAAGAACCCTTCGAGCTTAGGCATGTGGCGATAAAGGAAGCGGCGATCCTGGCAGATGCTGTTGCCGCAGATCGGCGACTTGCCCTTGGGCACCCATTGTTCGAGGAAGGCCAAGGTCTGCGCTTCGGCCTCAGCCATGTCGATGCGGCTCTCGCGCACACGTTGGGTCAGGCCGGAAGCACCGTGGGTCCGGGTGTTCCAGTCGTCCATACGTGCCAGCACTTCATCGCTGTGGTGGATCGCGATGACCGGCCCTTCGGCCAGGGTGTTGAGCTCACTGTCGGTGACGATGGTCGCCATCTCGATGATGACGTCGTTGTCCGGATCCAGACCGGTCATTTCCAGATCGATCCAGATCAGGTTCTGTGCGTTTTGCATGAAGGGGCTCCTCGAATAGGCCGTCATTTTAGCCCACGCGAGCCCCGGGGCGGTTAATTCTGCTCAGCAGCGGTTGAATTAGTCGGCACCTTCAGGCTTAACCCCAGCAGTACCACAACCCATGGCATCAACCACATCGCACGGGTACGCTCCCACAAACTGAAGACATCGAACTGCATGGCCACGCTGGCGAAAACCCAAAGTAGCAGCACCGAAAGGCCCAGCTGGGTATGACGGGCCCGCCAGGCCTGAAGGCCCAGCGCCACCCATAGCCAGCACCACACCAGCAATGCCGGAACGCCATATTGCATCGCCGTATGCATCAGGAAGTTGTGAACGTCCATGTCGGTCGGACGGCCCCAAAGATGGAGTTCATAGCCTGCCCCATAGCCCAGGCCGATCCAGAAATGCTCCTTCAGGATCGGCCAGGCACTTTGCAGCAATTCAAAGCGCCCCGAATCCCCACGCGCCAGCAAGGTCGGCTCGAGCCAGGCCAGCATCGCGCCAGCAGCCAAGACCAAGAGCGCGATCCACCGCCCTCGGCGCCCGGCCAAAAATACCAGGTAGAACAGCGCCACCACCATCAACCCCAACAACGTCCCTCGGCTCGCACACAGCCCGATATAGATCAGTGGAGGGATCTGAAGCAGCAGCCACCCTATACGCCAGGACCGCATAGCCGGAAGCAATGGCAACGCCAACAGCATTACAAAGCCAGTGGCATAGGCCGCCGCATTGGGATTGTCGAGAAAACCGCCAAACCCGCTCATACGCCCGAACACCGGCTTCAACCACAGCAAGGCCGCGACGCTGTACAGGCTATTGAGCGCGCCCAACACCATCATGGTGCCACGCAAGCGCTGCTCGCTCATCCGTGCCCACAGCACCCACCCGCAGACCAGCAGGCAGAACAGTAACAAGCGCTTGAGGCGGGACAGGTGTTCACCCGGCTCACCATTCCAGAACAATGAAAGCCCGGCCCAGACCAGCAAGACCAGGAACAAGCGCGCCTCGATTCGTTCGTGCAACAGTTGCTTGAGGCTCGCCGGACGACTGATGACCAACCACAAGGCGGGCAGGTAGACGAACAACACCAGAAGCGTGTGATAGAGCTTCATAGTCGGCGTCAGGAACACGCCCCCAATGCTCCAAAACACACCAATCCCAAGCATCGTTTCCGCGACCCGGGCCGCTCGTCCCTCACCCACACGTACGGGCGCCCGCCAGCTATTCCAGGCGTGCAGCAAATTTTGCTTTGTAGACAACATCTGATTACTCACGGAACTTGAACACCAGCTGGCGAATGCGTCGCCAGGTCACGCGATTCCAGCGCCACGGCGGAATTTTCATCAACAACCCGAGCGCATAGCCCTTTTGCGAAACCACCGAATGCTTGAGGGCTTTGTTCATCACGCAGGTCAATCCCGGCAGGTAGCCGGGATGATCTTGATAAGGGGCGATTGCCATCAGGTCATAGTCAAGCTGGCGCTTGTAGGCCGTCGTCGACATGTTACCCGGATGCTTGCGATACAGCGTCACCAGGTCAGGCAGAATATCCACGCGGTAACCCAGATAGGCGATCTTCAGGGTCATCTGGAAGTCTTGGATACGAATCTGCGGGTCGTAACCACCGACACGATCCATAGCCTCGCGTCGGTACATGGCCACCGGAGCCCCAACCGCACGGGCAGTGGCCAGCAACTCGGAAAAACTGAAAGCGCGTATCGGCTTGCACTTCTCGGCTTTCAAGCGCCGGCCATTGGCATCCACATACACAACCCCGGCGCCGACGCATCCGACTTCGGGATGTTGCTCAAGGTAGGCGACCTGCAGCGCCAGACGGCCTGGCAACATGACATCGTCGGAGTCCGGGGTCGCAATGTACTGACCGCGTGCATACTTGAGCGCTGTGTTGAGTGCCGCGCTCACACCCTGATTCTGCTGGCGATAAAACTGGAAACCATAACGCTCGCGCAAGGCTTCGATCCGCTGGGCACTGCCATCTTGCGAGCCGTCGTCGACGACGATCAGCTCGAAATTCGGGTAATCCTGTTCAAGGATGCTCAGCAGTGCTTCCTCGATGTACAGCTCGCGGTTGTAGCAAGGCACGAGCACGGAGACCAAGGGCGCGTCCGCGCCACCTTCTGCATCAGGTCCCGATGATGGACGAATGCTCAAACGCCCGACCTCCAATGCAATACCTCCGATCCCAGGCCAGCCGCCGTACTCAGGAAACGCTGCGAAGGAATGCGATCACCCATGCTCCTGGGCACGTAGAGAAACGCTGGGTAATCACCGTAGAAAACTCTAATCAGCATGTCCATCAGGCACAATATCGCGGCCTTCCCCCGCTCCTTGGTCATTGCGTGGCAGGCCATCATTTGGAAATCCTGCGTATCGAATCTGCACAGCGGCAAGGTGCCAGCTCCTAGTGTAGGGCGGCATCGTCGCACAATGGCAAATAGATGCCTAGGGAAACTCCATACCCACCGGAAGCTTAACGTCGGATGGGTGTTTCCCCGATTTTTTCACCCTCTCTATATATGTAGTCATTTCTATAGAAATAGCAGCTTTCGCCGTGCATTTGGCCGCGAAACCGTAACCGAATAAGGCGAGGGCTTCCGGCGTGCTAAACTGCCAGCCGTTTTTCCTTCTGCCCCGCCGACACGGAACCTCCATGGCCAAACGCCAGCTCAACCGTCGCCAAAACTGGCGCATCGAAAAAATCCAAGGCGAGCGCGCCGCTCGCGCCGCCAAACGTGAGCAACACGCCCTGCAGGAGCTGGAAGGGGGTGATCTAGGCCCTGAGCAGTTGGGGCTGGTGATCGCTCACTTCGGCGTGCAGGTGGAGGTCGAGGCGCAGGATGGCGAGTCCAAGGGCCAAGTGTTTCGCTGTCATTTGCGAGCCAATTTACCGGCACTGGTCACTGGCGATCGGGTGGTATGGCGAGCGGGCAACCAGGGCAATGGTGTGATCGTCGCGCAGATTCCCCGCACCGCCGAGCTGTGCCGGCCGAACAATCACGGCCAGCTCAAGCCGGTCGCGGCGAATGTCGACCTGATCGTGATCGTCTTCGCTCCCGCCCCCGAACCCCAGGCCAACCTGATCGACCGCTACCTGGTCGCCGCCGAACACGCAGGCATCCGCCCTCTTCTGCTGCTGAACAAGGCCGACCTGATCGATGAGCAGAACGGCCCGACCATCGAGGCCCTCCTGGCAGTATACCGCGACCTGGGTTATCCCCTTCTTGAGGTTTCGGCTCATCAGGGCGAGGGCATGCAGCGTTTGCAGCAGACGCTGGACAAGCACATCAGCGTGTTCGTTGGCCAGTCCGGGGTCGGCAAGTCATCGCTGGTCAACAGCCTGTTGCCGGAGGTCAGGACTCGTGTGGGCGATCTGTCCGAATGGTCCGGCCAAGGCACGCACACTACCACCACAGCCCGCCTGTACCATTTCCCCAATGGTGGTGATCTGATCGACTCACCCGGCATCCGCGAATTCGGCCTGGGCCATGTCAGCCGCGACGATGTCGAGGCCGGCTTCATCGAGTTCCGCGAACTGCTCGGCCACTGCCGCTTCCGCGACTGCAAACACGACCGTGAACCCGGCTGCGCCTTGCTCCAGGCTCTGGATGACGGGCGCATCAAGCCACAGCGGATGAACAGCTACCGCTCGATCATCGCCAGCCTGCCGCAGGACACCTACTGAGTCATCCAGCGCGGGCCTGCCGAACAGTTCCCAGACAAAACAAGGCCGCGCCTGCAGCGATTGCAGGCGCGGCCTTATGTGGACTGGCCCAGCCCAGGTCTCATTCCTGGGTATTGTCCATTTTCAACACGCCATCTTCGAAGATGTTCAGCTTCTGGCGAAGCTCACGCGGCTGCATCGGCGCCTGAGCCGTATCGCCCGGGCCCGGCGCGGCCGGGGTAGCCGCCCCCGGCGCACCATTGGCCGGAACCTGTTCTGTCGCCGGCGGGGCCTGTGGCGTGCCCTGCTCGCCTTCGATGGTACGCTGGGCCTTCTTGGTCAGGACAATGATGTCGATACGTCGGTTGACCGGGTTGAACGGGTCCTTGCGATCGAACAGCGACGACGAGGCATAACCCACCACCCGTGCCACCTGCTCATCCGGATACCCTCCGGCGACCAGCGCGCGGCGCGCGGCGTTGGCGCGGTTGGCCGACAGTTCCCAGTTGCCGAACTCGCCAGTGCCGGCGTATGGCTTGGCATCGGTATGACCACTGATGCTGATCTTGTTCGGCACTGCCTTGATGGTGTCGGCCATGGCCAACAGGATGTCCTCGAAGTATGGCTGCAGGCGTGCACTGCCCAGGTCGAACATCGGCCGGTTCTCGGCATCCATGATCTGAATGCGCAGGCCGTCCTGGGTGATCTCGAACAGGATCTGGTCCTTGAACTTCTGCAGTTGCGGGTTTTCCTCGACCTTGTTCTGCAGTTCCTGCAACAGCAATTGCAAGCGCTCCTGCTCGACCTGCTCGGCCAAGGTCTCGACCTTGTCTTTGTCCAACTGGATGCTGGTGTCAGGTGTCGGCTCGGATTTTTCTTCCGGATTGATGGTTTTCTCCGGCGCCAATTGTGGCGAACCACCCAGGTCGATGACGTAGGGGGTGCCGCTCTCGGAGAAGCCTATCGGGTCCTTGAAATAGCCAGCGATGGCGAGCTTCTGTTCAGGCGTGGCCGTGGACAGCAGCCAGAGCACCAGAAAAAACGCCATCATCGCGGTGGCGAAGTCGGCAAAGGCGATCTTCCAGGCACCGCCGTGGTGACCGTCGCCAAAGCGCTTGACGCGCTTGACGATGATGGGCTGATTGTTCTCCATGATTTAGCGACCGCGAACCGCTTGTTCCAGCTCGGCGAAGCTTGGACGGTGCGCCGGATAAAGCACCTTGCGCCCGAACTCCACGGCCAGCGACGGCGGCATGCCAGAGGCAGAGGCCACCAGCGATGCCTTGATTGCCTCGTAGACGTTCAGCTCTTCCTTCGCGTCATGACGCAGGGCGTTGGCCAACGGACCAAAGAAGCCGTAGGCCGCGAGAATACCGAAGAACGTACCCACGAGCGCGGCGCCCACGTGCAGACCGATGGACTTCTGGTCGCCATCGCCCAGCGATGCCATGGTCACGACAATCCCGAGAACCGCGGCCACGATACCGAAGCCGGGCATGCCATCGGCGATGCCTGTCACCGCATGGGAAGGGTGCTCGAGCTCTTCTTTCATGTTCAACAGCTCCATGTCGAACAGGCCTTCGAGCTCGTGGGGCGCCATGTTGCCGGTGGACATGATGCGCAGGTAGTCGCAGATGAACGCGGTCATGCGCTCGTCGCCCAGAACGGCCGGGTATTTGGCGAAGATGGGGCTGGCGGCTGGGTCTTCGATATCACCCTCGATGGCCATCATGCCCTCGCGGCGGCTCTTGTTGAGGATCTCATAGACCAGGCCCAGCACCTCCAGGTAGAAGGTGTGAGTGAAACGGGTGCCGAACATCTTCAGCGACTTCTTGATCACATGCATGGTCATGTGACCAGGGTTGGCCTGAAGGAACGCACCGAAGGCCGCACCGCCGATGATCAGCACTTCGAACGGCTGGATCAGCGCCGCGATCTTGCCGTGGGATAGCACGTAGCCGCCGAGCACGCTCGCGAATACGACGATGATGCCGATAATTTTAGCCATAGGTTCAAAGCACTTGCTGTGGTGGTCAGGGTCAGGGGCGGGAGCTTTAAAACTCTTCTTCTACTTATCGACAGAACTGCGCCAGACTATAGGCACAAAATGCGAAAAGCCAGTTCGGACTGATGTCAAAATGCCAATGGACGCTAAGGTACCAAGCCAGATTCCACCCACGCTCGATGCCTGGGTAAAACTGCTCGATGGCATCCGCCTGCCAGTACCCAAGGAGAGTCATGACCGGGTACTGGCCGCCATCAACGATAGCCGGCGCTCTTTGCGCGACATCGCCGAACTCATGCAGGACAGCCCAGCGCTGGTGCTTTCGGTGATGCGCGAGGCGAACCATCCGGCCAACGCCAGCCAGGCCGAACCCGCCGAAAGCCTGGAAGTCGCCCTCAATCGCCTAGGTCTGGCCCGCACCGCAAGCCTGCTGGCACGTCTGCCCGCCGTCCCTGGCGAAGATATTCCGCCGGTACTACGTCAGTTCCTGCTGATCAGCCAGCACGCTGCCCAGCAGGCCAGTGGCCTGTTCGCCAGCCGCCTGGCCCGGTTGTGGCAAGAGATCCATTGGGGCAGCCTGTTGTTCCTGTCACCACTGTGGCCCCTGGCTTTGGCCTACCCTAAATTGCTCGATGCCTGGGAACTGCGAGTCATCCATAAGGGCGAGGAGGCCGCCGAAGTCGAGCAGGCACTGTTCGGCGTGCGCATCGTGACCCTGTGCCAGGCCATGGCCGAGCAATGGCGCTTGCCCGGCTGGGTGACCCAGGGTTATCGCCTGCTGCTCGATGAGCGCGAACAATTAGCCCAGATCCTGACCATCGCGCGCGAGCAGGATGCCTTCACCCAGCAACAGCGTCTGGATGAAGAGCCCGGGCTGCGCCGCTGGTTCAACCAACCGGCCAACACCGTGCTGCTGGCCAACGGACTGGCTCTGGCGGCGCAGGTGGGCTGGGACAACCCTCACCTACTGCGCTGGCAGTTGCTGACGGCCTTGTACCTACAAACCTCGCTCGACGATGTCCAGCAACAGGTTCACCAGCAAGCGGCAGCCAGTGCCCGGCACCACGCCCGGCACGCCCTGTTCCATCCCGCCGAAGCGCTGCTCTGGCCCTGGCACCAGCGGCGACCGCATCCGGACATGCTCGCACCTGAGCCACCCACCAGTAAGGATCTGGAACACTGGCGCAAAATCTGTGGCGAGTTGCTGGTCCAACCCAGCCCGTTCACCACCATCCTGCACCTGACCACCCAGGCGCGCGAAGCCCTCTTGGCCTGCGGCATGCAGCGGGTCATGCTGCTGGCGCTCGACAGACCCAATGAATGCCTGCGTGTTCAGCAGACCGCAGGTCTGCCCCCGGAGGCAGCCTCGCTGGTGCTGCCACTGAACCAGAGCAAATTGTTGCAACGGCTGATGGGCCAGGCAGCGCAACTGCGCCTGACGCCGGAGAACCACGCCCAGTTCTCGGCCTTGCTGCCAACTCCTTTGCGAGCACTGCTGTCCAGCGAGCATTTGTTGCTGCGCTCGCTGGCAGTCAACGGCCAGGTGACGATGCTGATGATCGCCGACCAAGGCGGCAGGCCCATGGCCGATGTCAGCGTGCAGGCTTTCGGCAAGACAGCCCAATGCACCGAGCGTGCCCTGTCGGCCTTTACCAACCGCAACGCTTGAGCCTTAGGCTACAATCGCCTCCTCTATTCCACCCTGGAGATCGTGGATGACTGACTTTTCCGGCTTGCCCCTGGTGATCGAACCGGCCGACCTGCTCGCGCGCCTGGATTCGCCACAGCTGATCCTCGTCGACCTGACCAGCGTCAATCGCTATGGCAGCGGGCACATCCCTGGCGCCCGGTTCGTCGATCCCAAGCGCACCCAGCTGGGACAACCACCGGCACCTGGGTTGCTGCCGGCGCGGGCTGACCTGGAGAAGCTGTTCGGTGAACTCGAGCACCGGGACGATGCGGTCTATGTGGTGTACGACGATGAAGGGGGCGGCTGGGCCGGGCGCTTCATCTGGCTGCTCGATGTCATCGGGCACACGCGTTACCACTACCTCAATGGCGGCATCCAGGCCTGGCCCGCTGACAAGCTCAGCGTTGAAATCCCGCCAAGCGGCGGCAGCCCGGTCAGCCTGCAACTGCATGCAGAGCCCACCGCCACCCGCGAATACCTGCAAAGCCGATTGGGCGCGGCGGACCTGGCCATCTGGGACGCCCGCAGCCCCGGCGAGTACAAAGGCGAGAAAGTCCTGGCCGCCAAAGGCGGGCACATTCCCGGCGCGGTCAACTTCGAGTGGACCGCAGGCATGGACCTGAACGACCACCTGCGCATCCGCTCGGACATGGCCGACATCCTGCAACAACTCGGCATCACCCCGGACAAGGAAGTGATCACTCACTGCCAGACCCACCATCGTTCCGGCTTCACCTATCTGGTGGCCAAAGCCCTCGGCTATCCACGAGTGAAGGCCTACGCCGGCTCTTGGGGCGAATGGGGCAACCATCCGGACACGCCTGTAGAAGTTTGAAATTCCAAGGAAACCCAATGAAATCCCGTTTGTTCATCATCAGCCAGTACCTGCTGCCGCATCACCTGCTCTCGCGGCTGGCCGGCTGCGTCGCCGAATGCCGCGCCCGCTGGTTCAAGAACGCCTTCACCGCCTGGTTCGCCAAGCGCTACCAGGTGAACATGTCCGAGGCATTGGTCGAAGACCTGACCGCCTACGAACATTTCAACGCCTTCTTCACCCGCGCCCTGAAGCCAGGCGCCCGCCCGCTGGACGAAACCCCAGGCGCCATCCTGTGCCCGGCCGATGGTGCCGTCAGCCAGCTCGGCCCGATCGAGCATGGCCGTATCTTCCAGGCCAAAGGGCACAGTTTCAGTGCCCTGGAACTGCTCGGCGGCGATCCCGCCCTGGCCGCGCCCTTCATGGGGGGGGAGTTCGCCACTATCTACCTGTCGCCTAAGGACTACCATCGCGTGCACATGCCACTGGCCGGCACCCTGCGAGAAATGGTCTACGTGCCAGGCCGGCTGTTCTCGGTCAACCAGACCACTGCCGAGAACGTACCCGAGCTGTTCGCCCGCAACGAGCGTGTAGTCTGCCTGTTCGATACGGAGCGTGGCCCGATGGCTGTAGTGCTGGTCGGCGCAATGATCGTGGCCTCGATCGAGACGGTCTGGGCAGGCCTGGTCACGCCACCCAAGCGTGAACTCAAGACCTTCCGCTACGACGAAGGCAGCCGTGCCCCTATCCACTTGGAGAAAGGCGCCGAAGTGGGCCGTTTCAAGCTGGGTTCGACCGCAATCGTGCTTTTTGGCCCAGAGCAGGTGAAGTGGGCGCAAAGCCTGGGTGCAGGCTCTGCGGTACGTATGGGCGAGTTGCTCGCACAGCCTGCCCAAGCCTGAGTCATCGCCACGAAAAAAGGCCCCGCACAGGCGGGGCCTTTTTCATGGAGCTACGTCATTAGGCGCCAACCTCAGCTACGCGCGTCGCGATCCCGTAGGCCCAGCAGGTACAGCACGCCATCGAGCCCCAGGGTGGAGATTGCCTGCTTGGCCGACTGGCGCACCAGCGGCTTGGCACGGAAAGCCACACCCAGGCCGGCCAGCGACAGCATTGGCAGGTCGTTGGCGCCATCACCCACGGCAATGGTCTGTTCCAACTGCAGGCCTTCTTCGCTCGCCAGTTGCTGCAGCAGATCGGCCTTGCGCTGCGCATCGACGATCGGCTCAATAGCGACGCCGGTGACCTTGCCGTCGACCACTTCCAGTTCGTTGGCAAAGACATAGTCGATGCCCAGGCGCGCTTGCACCTGCTTGGCGAAGTAGGAGAAGCCACCAGACAAGATCGCTGTCTTGTAGCCCAGCCGCTTGAGCTCGGCGAACAGGTGCTCGGCCCCCTCCGTCAGGCGCAGGGAAGCGCCGATCTGGTCCAGCACGCCAACATCCAAGCCCTTGAGCAAGGCCATGCGCTCCTTGAAGCTGGCACGGAAATCCAACTCACCGCGCATGGCGCGCTCGGTGATCGCCGCCACTTGCTCGCCCACACCGGCGGCCTTGGCCAGCTCGTCGATCACTTCAGCCTCGATCAGCGTCGAGTCCATGTCGAACACGGCCAGGCGCCGGTTGCGGCGGAACAGGTCATCTTTCTGGAAGGCGATGTCGACGCTCAGCTCCTCGGCCAGGGCGAAGAAGTCCGCGCGCAGGGCCTGGGAATCACTCGGCTCGCCGCGTACGGAAATCTCGAGACTGGCCTTGCTCTTCTCGCACGAGGCATCCAGCGACACCCGAGCGGACAGGCGCTCGATGCGCTCGATGGTCAGGCCGTACTGGCTGATCACAGCACTGACCCGCTGCAACTGCTCCGGTGTCACTTTGCGGCTGAGCAACGTCACGATATGGCGTGCCTCGCCCTGGCTGTCGGCCCAATGCTGGTAGTCGGCCTCGGAAATGGGCGTGTAGCGGGCCTGCAGGTTCAGCGCATGAGCTTTGGCCTGAACGCTCTGCAGCAAGTTGGTGGCCACTTCGTTGTCCGGGATATCGACCAGAATGCCGAAGGACAGGGTGCCATGCATCACCGCCAGGCCGATGTCGAGAATGTTCACACCGCCCTGGACCAGGACGCCAGTGATGGCCGCAGTGAGACCGGGACGGTCTTCACCAGTGATGTTGATCAGGACGATTTCGCGCAAGACCGGGCTCCGACTTCGATGAAAAATGCGCATTCTACCGATTTTCCGTGACCATCGGGCGCTACCGATACTTTGCCGACAAAACACGGCTCGCTATACTGCGCAACACCTTTTTCGCCATAAAGAGCCGCGCTCTGTGAACCGGCCCACGCCAGTCAAACCTGATAACTTCTTCCTGATGATCTTCCGAGCCCTGCGCCAGCGTCGCGTTCCGCTGGCTCTGCGCATCGCCAGCCACAATATTTTCCTGGTGGCCCTGGCGCTGGTGATCTATGCCTGCGTCATGGGTCTGCAGTTCCGGCAGGCCATGCATGAGCAGGCCGACGCCCTCGGCCAGAGCCTGACCATCCAGACCGCCAACTCGGCGACCGAGCTGCTGGTGTCGAATGACATCCTCAGCCTCAACGTATTGCTGGGCAATCTGGTGAAGAATCCGCTGGTGGCCCATGCGGCCATCTACAGCGTGGACAACCGCATGCTGGCCGAAGCCGGCCAACGGCCGAAGAACGGACTGCTGGGCGAGGCTGAAGGGCTTTACCAGACCAAGATCACCTTCCAGGACGTGACCGCCGGGCAACTGCGCATCAGCCTGGACATGAGTCAGTTCCAGCAGCCGATGACCATCAGCCTGCAGAGCATGGGTATCCTCGGCGGCATCCTGCTGGCCTTGGCACTGGCCCTGAGCCTGCGCCTGGGCCGTCACATCACCACGCCGCTCTTGCAGTTGCGCGTGTGGCTGCGCGACCCGCACCCATATACGCCTGCAACCGACCGTCAGGACGAGATCGGCGACCTGGCGCGTCAGTTGCACACCCGCCTGGCACCACCCCCGCCGCCAGAACCGGAGGAAATCGAAGAAGATTTCGAGGACCTGGACGAAGTCGTCGTTACCCCCAAGGCCACGACAAAAACCAAGATCGCAACTGAAGACGACGAGGACGATGATGCCTTCGCCGGTCTGATCGACGCCGAGGACAGCCACGCCAAGCCTGTCGCTGCTGTGTCCGACGAGCCGCAGTACAGCGCCGTGCTCGCCGTGCAACTGGGCTCCCAGGAGCAACTGCGCCGCCTGCCCCGCACACGCCTGACCGAGTTGCTGGAGCGCTATCGCGACTGCCTGGAGCAGGCCGCATCGCTGTATGACGGCGAGACCTACACCCTCAACGATGGCAGCACCCTGTTGCTGTTCCACAGTCGCGACTGTGGCGAGGATTACCTGACCAATGCCATCTGCTGCGGCGAACTGCTACGGGCGCTGGGCCATGCCTTGCAGATCGAGGTGGCCGACAGTGGCATCACCCTGCAACTGCAGCTGGGCTTGGTCCTGGCAGACGACCTGCAGGGTCTGGAGCAGGTCGACCTGCTGATGACCGAAAAAGCCCAGGATGCCCTGGCGCTCTCGCAGCACAGCCGTAACTTGCTGCTGGTGGAGCGCAAGATCAGCGATGATGGACTGATTCGTCAACGAGCCCGCATCCGCCCGATAGCCAGCCCAGAAGGCGCCTGCTGCGTCGAGCGACTGATGGAGCCCTATCCGTCCATGCTCGAGCGCCAGTTGGCGCGCATGCACGAGCGCCGGGCCTGAGCTTCAGGAACGATTGGGGCCGAGCCAGCGCACCGTAGGAGCTGGCTCAACCTGCGAGGGTCCGTACACCGGCCTTCTAATTCGCAACCGTTCCAACAGCTCGAATCACCAGCACTTCACGAAGCAAAAAAAAGCCCGCATCGCTGCGGGCTTTTTTGTGTCTATCGGTTTAGAACCGGTAGACCTCCATGTCGGTCCGAATCGGCGAGGCCATCGGAATCTTTGGCTTCTCAGGCCCCTTCTTGACTTGAACCGGGGCGGACTTGCGTTGAGGCGGGGTCTCTTCAGCAATTGCCGGCTGGTTAGCCAGCGGTTTGACCGCAACACTGAGCTGCTCGGCCAGCTTCTGCAGCAATTGCCCCTGGGCCTGCACCTGGGACGCCTCGGAGCCCTCGTGTGGCTGCTCCAGGTGAACGATACGGTTATCCCGTACCTTGCCGCGACGATCGAGCAGGCGCCACTGGGCGTCGAGAATCGCCGGCTGGTTCTTGCCCGAATCCAGGCGGGTAATCGACAGCAACACTTGCACGTCAGGATTGAAACCGGCGGTCGCCGGGGCCAGGACCACGCGCTGGCTGTCCAGACGCCAGGCCAATTGGCGAACCAGCAACTGATCGATGTCCGAGGACAAACTGCCGGCCCAACGACCGTCGGTCGCCGAGGTCAGGCTGCCATCAGGCTGACGCTGCAGGAAGGTTTCACGTTGCAGGTAATCGGCGACCGATACCGGGCCGAGCACAACCGCCATGCCGGCGCTCTGCGAGGGCTGGCCTGGATCACCGCTGTCCAGCTGATACAAGGCTACCGGCTGATGCATGCTGCATCCGCTCAGTCCCAGCAGACCTGTCATCAACAGCGCAAATGGAAGGCGCAGAAATTTCATTCATCCCATCCAAGCGGTCGCCCAGGGGCAAACCGCAGTGATACTCATGTAGATTCTTACGGGCACACGGCCACGCCGGTACCGCAAGGGCACTATCATCCGCGAAATAACCGCCCGACTCCAGCATTTCTGCCTGAAATGACGCTGTAATTGCCGCTTCAGACAGACAGCCGGTTCACTCAGGGCGTTCAACCGCCATGCCATCCACGCGCTGGAAGCCACGCGGCAGCTTGCTGCCACGCCGTCCCCGTTCGCCTTTGTAATGCTCAAGATCGTCAGGCTTGAGAGATAGCGTACGCTTGCCCGCTTGCAATACAAGGGTCGCCCCCTCACTCACTACCGCAAGGTCAGTGACAAACTCTTCACGGCTGGCGACCCGGTCACCGGGCACGCCGATGATCTTGTTGCCCTTGCCTTTGCCCAATTGCGGCAGATCGCTGACCTTGAAGATCAGCAGGCGACCTTCGGTGGTCACCGCAGCCAGCCAGTCCTGCTCCCGGTCCGACACCGGCCTTGGAGTCATGACCTTGGCGCCGTTGGGCAGACTGAGCAGCCCTTTGCCGGCCTTGTTCTTCGCCTGCAGGTCTTCGCCTTTGACCACGAAGCCGTAGCCGGCGTCGGAGGCTACCACATAGAGCGCATCGTCATCAGGCAGCAGTACGCATTCGAAGCTCGCGCCCGGTGGCGGCGTCAGACGACCGGTCAGCGGTTCACCCTGGCCACGTGCCGAAGGCAAGCTGTGGGCAGCCAGCGAATAGCTGCGCCCGGTGGAATCGATAAACACGGCGTACTGATTGGAGCGGCCCGCGGCAGCGCCCTTGAAGCCATCACCGGCCTTGTAGGACAGGCCTGTGGCATCGATGTCATGCCCCTTGGCGCAGCGTACCCAGCCCTTCTCGGAAAGCACGACGGTAACAGGCTCGGTCGGCATCAGCTCGTTTTCCGAGAGTGCCTTGGCCTCAGCTCGCTCGACGATCGGCGAGCGGCGGTCGTCGCCGTAGGTCTCGGCATCCTTGATCAGCTCACTGCGCACCAGCTTGCGCAGCTTGGCATCGCTGCCCAGCAGCGCCAGCAGCTTGGCCTGTTCCTTCAGCAGCTCGTCCTGCTCGCCGCGGATCTTCATCTCTTCCAGGCGCGCCAGCTGACGCAGGCGGGTCTCGAGGATGTAATCGGCCTGAACCTCGGTGAGGTCGAAGCGAGCGATCAGAGCCTGCTTGGGCTGGTCTTCGGTGCGAATGATGTGGATGACTTCATCCAGGTTGAGGAACGCTGTGAGCAAGCCTTCCAACAGATGCAGGCGTTTCTCGACCTTCTCCAGACGGTGCTGCAAGCGGCGGCGGACGGTACCGATGCGGTACTCCAACCATTCGAGCAGCAAGGCACGCAGGTTCTTCAACTGCGGCCGGCCGTCCAGACCGATGATGTTGACGTTGACCCGATAGCTGCTCTCGAGGTCCGTGGTGGCGAACAGATGCTGCATCAGTTCGTCGGCATCCACCCGGTTCGAACGCGGGATGATGACGATACGGCAGGGGTTCTCGTGATCCGACTCATCGCGCAGGTCGGCGACCATCGGCAGCTTCTTGGCCTGCATTTGCGCGGCGATCTGCTCCAACACCTTGGCACCGGAGACCTGGTGCGGCAGGGCCGTCACCACGATGTCGCCGTCTTCTACCCGGTACACGGCGCGCATGCGGATCGAGCCACGGCCGCTCTCGTAGAGCTTGAGGATCTCGGCGCGCGGCGTGACGATCTCGGCTTCGGTCGGATAGTCCGGCCCCTGGATGTGCTCGCACAGTTGCTCGATGGTGGCCTTGGGCTCGTCGAGCAGGCGCACGCAAGCGCTGGCGACTTCACGCAGGTTGTGCGGTGGCACGTCGGTGGCCATGCCCACGGCGATGCCGGTGGTGCCGTTGAGCAGGATGTTCGGCAGGCGCGCCGGCAACACGGCAGGCTCCTGGAGCGTGCCATCGAAGTTCGGCACCCAGTCGACAGTGCCCTGGCCCAGCTCGCTGAGTAACACCTCCGAATAACGCGACAGGCGCGCCTCGGTGTAACGCATGGCGGCGAATGACTTCGGATCGTCCGGCGCACCCCAGTTGCCCTGGCCATCGACCAGGGTATAGCGGTAGCTGAATGGCTGGGCCATCAGCACCATGGCCTCGTAGCAGGCCGAGTCGCCATGGGGGTGGAACTTGCCGAGCACGTCACCGACGGTGCGCGCCGATTTCTTGTGCTTGGCATCGGCATCGAGCCCCAACTCGCTCATGGCGTAGACGATGCGTCGTTGCACCGGCTTCAGACCGTCGCCGATATGCGGCAAGGCACGGTCCATGATCACGTACATGGAGTAGTTGAGGTAGGCCTGTTCGGTGAAGTCAGCCAAGGAGCGGCGTTCGACGCCTTCGAGACTGAGTTCCAGTGAGTCGCTCATGCGGGCCTCGTCATTTCAGGTTCTGGCGCGACGGCAACTACCGCCGCGCCGGGTAAATTCAAATCGGCCGGCAAGCCTACGGCTTGGCGTTCCAGCCACCTTCAGGGGCCGCGAAACGCCAGACGATTGGACGAGCCTCACCATCGGCACGATCGCCGTTGTTGTTATCCACACCCACCCAGGCACCTTTGGTGTCGATCACCAACGCCTCGGCCAGCCCATACGGTTGGTCGTAGCGGCGCGATTCAACCAAGGCATCGGCGGCGAACGACCAGCAACGCTCGACCTGCCCGCTCTCGCTGTCACGGCGGCAGATGCGATAGGCGTTGCGTTCGAGGGTGTACAGTTTGCCCTCGTACCATGCCAGGTCGGAGAAGTCCCGCGCCATGGCCTGCGGATTGGGCATTTGCTTGGGCTGCATTTCGACGCCCGCCTCGCTGAGCAACACACAGCTGCGTGCGCAGTTCCAGACCGACTGCTGGCGTTCTACCAGCAGCAGACCGCGTCGCTCCCGCTCGGCCGCCAGCCACAGACGATCCCCGGACGGGTGGACTGCCAGCCCTTCGAACAGTGCATTGAAGTGCAGCAGCATGCCGCTGGCACGCGCCTGGCGCACCATGGCCGGGTCGATCTTCAGCCAGCGCGGTTCGCCATCGGCAGGCAGTTGCAACACCGCGGCATGGGCTTCGCTGATCAGGTAGAAGTTGCCGGCCTGATCACAGCTGATGCCCTCGAAGTCCAGCTCGCCGCCGCGGATATAAGAGGCCGCCCAATTACGCGACTTCAATCCCCAAGGCAGACCGCTCTCCGGCACCGGTGGCGGGGTGAACGTCAGTGGCTGGGCACGCCAGGTCCGGTCCTGCTGATCGAGGCGGTAGATGCGGTCGTCGTCCCGGTCGGACACCGTCCACAAGGCCCCACGGCACCAGGCCAGGCCCGACAGGTTGCCACCGCGCATGCCATCGACCGGGTGTTCCTCGCTCATCTTGAGCTCAGGCCAGTTGGCCGCCAGGCTCGGCAAGGCGACTAACAGCAGGCAGACCGCTGCGAGCAGGCGGGTCAAACCAGTACCTCGGCGAGATTACCTTTGGTCTCCAGCCAGCTCTTGCGATCGCCGGCGCGCTTCTTGGCCAGCAGCATGTCCATGATCTCGGTGGTGCCCTGCACATCGTCCAGGGTCAGCTGGACCAGGCGCCGGGTGTTCGGATCCATGGTGGTCTCGCGCAACTGCGGTGGGTTCATCTCGCCCAGCCCCTTGAATCGGGTGACCTGCGGTTTGCCACGTTTCTTCTCGGCCACCAGGCGGTCCAGGATGCCGTCGCGTTCCGCCTCGTCGAGGGCGTAGTAGATCTCCTTGCCCAGGTCGATGCGATACAGCGGTGGCATGGCCACGTACACGTGACCGGCTTCCACCAGCGGGCGGAAGTGCTGAACGAACAAGGCACATAGCAGCGTGGCGATATGCAGACCGTCGGAGTCGGCGTCGGCGAGGATGCAGATCTTGCCGTAGCGCAACTGCGACAGGTCCGCAGCGCCCGGATCGACCCCGATGGCCACGGCGATGTTGTGCACCTCCTGGCTGGCGAGGACTTCGCCACCATCGACTTCCCAGGTGTTGAGGATCTTGCCGCGCAGGGGCAGGATCGCCTGGAACTCCTTGTCACGCGCCTGTTTGGCCGAACCGCCGGCCGAGTCACCTTCGACCAGGAACAGCTCGGCACGCATCGGGTCCTGACCTGCGCAGTCGGCCAGCTTGCCAGGCAGTGCCGGGCCTTGGGTGATGCGCTTGCGTTCGACCTTCTTGCTCGCCTTCAGACGACGCCCAGCGTTGCTGATGGCCAGCTCCGCCAATTGCATGCCCAGCTCGGGGTGGGCATTGAGCCACAGGCTGAACGCATCCTTGACCACGCCGGAAACGAACGCCGCCGCCTCGCGGGATGACAGGCGCTCCTTGGTCTGGCCAGAGAACTGTGGCTCCTGCATCTTCATGGACAAGACGAAGGTGATGCGCTCCCAGACATCCTCGGGCGCCAGCTTGACGCCACGCGGCAGCAGGTTGCGAAACTCGCAGAACTCGCGCATCGCATCCAGCAGCCCCTGGCGCAGCCCATTGACGTGCGTGCCGCCCTGGGCGGTGGGGATCAGGTTGACATAGCTTTCCTGGACGCTGTCGCCGCCCTCGGGCAACCATAGCAAGGCCCAGTCGACCGCCTCCTTGTTGCCCGCGAGGCTGCCGCAGAACGGCTCGTCGGGCAGACGCATGAACTCGCTGACCGAATCGACCAGGTACGAGCGCAGGCCGTCCTCGTAATGCCATTCGACCTTTTCGCCGCTGGCTTTGTCTTCGAAGCTGACTAGAAGGCCTGGGCAAAGCACGGCCTTGGCCTTGAGCACATGCTTGAGGCGGCTGATGGAAAACTTAGGTGAATCGAAGTATTTCGGGTCGGGGCTGAAATAGACGCTGGTGCCAGTGTTGCGCTTGCCAACAGTGCCGACCACCTCCAGTTCGCTGGCCTTGTAGCCATCGGCGAAGGTCATCTGGTACTCGGTGCCATCGCGCTTGACGCGTACGCGGACTTGGCTGGACAAGGCGTTGACCACCGAGATGCCCACCCCATGCAGGCCGCCGGAGAATTGGTAGTTCTTGTTGGAGAACTTGCCGCCAGCATGCAGCTTGGTGAGGATCAGCTCGACCCCGGACACCCCCTCCTCGGGGTGAATGTCCACCGGCATGCCGCGACCATCGTCGCAGACTTCCAGCGAATGATCGGCGTGGAGAATCACCTGTACCGAACGGGCGTGGCCGGCCAGGGCTTCGTCGACACTGTTGTCGATGACTTCCTGGGCCAGGTGGTTGGGCCGGCTGGTATCGGTATACATGCCCGGCCGCTTGCGGACCGGGTCAAGGCCCGAGAGGACTTCGATGGCGTCTGCGTTATAGGCGCTAGCGCTGGGATTGGCCATGGGTTCTCGTCGTCAGTCTGGTGAATGCAAAAAGTCAAAATACAGAAAAATCGAGCGCCGCATACTGCCCGCGCGCAATCCCGGCGAAGGCCAGCAATGCCGGAAGGCGCTCGGCGAAACCCTGGAAACCGTGGTCGCCGCCAGCCTGGATGCGCAGGGCACAAGCTCGGTAATAGCGCTCGGCCTGGCGATAATCCAGGGTTTCATCGGCGGTCTGCAACCATACCTGATAGCGGTTGGCATCCAGGGGGGGCGGCACCTCCAGCTCGGCCAGGGCGTGTACATGGTCCAGGGTCAGCTCCCAGGTCTCGTCGGTGTACAGGTTGCGCTGGGTGCCGAGGTATCCGTCGAACAGCCGGTGCGGTCCGACCGCCGGGTTGATGAGCAGTGCCTTCAGGCCATGGCGCTCGGCCAGGTAGGTGGCATAGTAGCCGCCGAGCGAACTGCCCACCAGTAAAGGGTGGCCCAGCTCGGCGATGGCCGCTTCGAGCTGGGCAATGGCCTGACGCGGGTGGTGATGCAAGGCAGGCACACGCAGTTGGTCGGCCAGGCCCAGTTGCTGCATCACCGCCTCGAGTTGGAGGGCTTTCCTCGACAGCGGCGAGCTGTTGAAGCCGTGGATATAAAGGATGGAACCCGACATGCTGCCCCCGGAGTGTACTGCGGCGCGCCCGTCCGTGCGGGCGCAGGGACGCGCAGTGTAGCCTGTTCGCTGGGTTTTGGCGCAGCTTCGGGCTTTTCGCAACAAATTCTTCACGCCGCAGGCGGCCAAGGGCTTGCATCTTGTTCGCGGGCCCTTACCTGGAGCACACCGAGCCTCAATACCCCGGACTGTTGAAATCCAGCTGTACGTTGAAATCCCGGGCCCGCTCGAACCCACTCTCGACTCGCCCATCGCCATGCAAGCGCAACCACCGGTAACCGGGCTGCTCCTCGCTGACCTGGAAGTCCTCACTGTTGGGGGCGAACTGGATGCAGGTCGAGGGCGTGGCCAACAGACGAACACCTTCACGCCGCTCATCCCAAGGCTGGTGGATATGCCCCCAGAGCACTGCCCTTACCTGTGTATAACCGCGCAGTCGCTTCCATAGTTCATCGGCATTGCGCAGGCCGATCGGCGCGATCCAGGCACAACCGATGTCCACAGGCTGATGGTGCAGGCAGACCAGGCAGTGACGCTCCCCCGCTCCAGCCAGGGCTTGCTCCAGCAGGGCCAGTTGATCGTCGGCGAGCCAACCATGGGTGGCATCGGGCACGTTCGAGTTGAGCATGACAATGCGCCAGGCGCCCAGATCGGTCACCGCCTGCACCAGGTCGCTGCCCTGCGCGAACTCGGCCATCACCTTGGCCTCATCGTGATTGCCCGGCAGCCAGCGGCTCGGCGCACCCAACACCGCAGTCAGCTGGCGGAAGGCTTCATAGGACGCGACGCTGCCATCCTGGGATAGATCACCGGTGCACAGCAGTAAGTCCGGTTGCGGCTGCTCGCGCCGCACTTGCTCGACCACATGCTGCAAGCTGTCGCGGGTATTCATGCCCAGCAGGGTGCCGCCCGCGTCCGCGAACAGGTGGGCGTCGGTCAGTTGCACCACCTGCAGGGGTGCCGAGGCTTGAGGGAGATTGAATTGCGGCAACGGCCGGCTCCTCGAACGGATTCAGCGCGATTATGGGATGCCGAAGGCGCCGGAGCAAAGGGCTGAAACCGACCGCCGTCACATTTCAGCGAACGGCTTCCAACTCATGGCCGCAGGCCAGGCAGTGGCTGAGCCATTCACCCAGGAACAGGTTGAGCTGAGCTTTTTCATCCGGCTGGTGCATGGCCGCGTTGGGATAGGGATAGATGCTGCGCAGGCGCCGGGTATGCTCGGCACTGACCACTTCGGCCATGCGTGCATCGTGGTACACCTGCACCTCCAGATGCGGCACCGGCAACCAGGGCAGGCTGTGTTCCTGACGCACGCGCAGGGTGGTGGTGTAGGGGCACGCCAGCACCACGTCGAGCACCAGCACGCCCAGCATCTGGTCACCTTGGGTCATGCCGATGCGCCGCGAGCTCTGGGTGGTGCGCATGTCTGGCAACAGACGCATCAGGCGGGCGTAGTTGGCCTCGCAGGCTGCCTGCAGCCCAGCCAGGTCGACCCGATAGCGCTCGCGTAACAGGTTCACGACCACATCCCTCGCACTTCCGCACGGTTCAGCGCCAACCATTGCAGGCCGATGATGGTCGCGGCGTTGCAGATACGCCCGTCACGCACAGCCTGCAGGGCGTCCTCGAACGACCAAACGCGCACGCGGATGTCCTCGCCTTCTTCCTCAAGACCATGCAGCCCGCCGGCGCCTTCGCTGGAGCAGCGCCCCAGGAACAGGTGCACGTACTCGTCACTGCCTCCGGGCGACGGGAAGTAGCGGGTCATGGGCCACAGTGCGCTGAAGGTCAGGCCGGCTTCCTCCTGGGCTTCGCGGTGGGCGACCTCCTCGGGCTCCTCGTCCTTGTCGATGAGCCCGGCGACCATCTCGATCAGCCAAGGGTTCTCGACCTTGCCCAAGGCACCGACGCGGAACTGCTCGATCAGCACCACCTCGTCACGCTGAGGATCGTATGGCAGCACACAGACCGCATCATGGCGCACGAACAGTTCCCGGCTGATCTCCCGCCCCATGCCGCCAGCGAACAACTCATGGCGCAAGCGCACCTTGTCGAGCCGGTAGAAGCCCTGGAAGCAGTTGGCCTGCTCGACGATCTCGACCGCCTTGGGCACTGAATTCAACGTATCTGACATGGAAATCCTCGTTACCTCATTTACCGCATCGCGCCATCCTACTCTGCGAGCCGTCGTGTTTCACCCCTTTCCAACGACCGTTCAGGCGGCCAGGACAGAGCGTCTCTACTCTGTTAGCTTAGTGGCGAACTGAAGGCCGCGCCGACGGTCGAAGCTCGACTCCATCTGTTCTGCAAGGATCATCATGACGCTTGTCAAACTGACTTCCGTGGCTGTGCTGGCATTGGCCCTTGGCGCCTGCCAAAGCCTGTTCGAGCCCAACTACCGAGCTCCGCTCGAGGTCAAGCGCGACGCCTGGGAACACGTCAAACCCGGTTGCAGCGAGAGCGACTGCCCACTGGTGAACATCGACACCATTCATTTCCCGGCCCTGCCCAAGCTCGACGCCATCGTCGAACAGCGCCTGCTGCAGCTGACCGAAGACAACCAGCGCAGCACCGCGCCTACCTCGCTGCAAGCCTATGAGCAGCAATACCTGGCCAGTGCCGAAAAACGCAACAGCAGCTACCTGCAGGCCAAGGTACGCGAGCAGCATGACGGGCTGGTGATCATCGAACTGTCCAGCTATCTGGACAGCGGTGGCGCCCACGGCATGCCGGGGCGCGGGTTCATCAACTATTCGCGCAAGCTGGACAAGGTCCTGACCCTGCAGGACATGCTGCTGCCGGGCCAGGAGGAGACCTTCTGGAAGACGGTCGAGGAGTCCCACCGCGCCTGGATGATCAGCACCGGCATGGACAAGGACCCCGAATTCATCAAGACCTGGCCGTTCCGCAAGTCCCCGCACGTGGCGCTGACCTATGGCGCGGTGGTGGTCAAGTACGAAGTCTATGCCATTGCGCCCTATTCCATGGGCCACATCGAACTGAAGATCCCCTATCCACGCCTCAATGGCGTGCTCAAGCCCGAGCTGTTTCCTGGCCGCGGCTGAGGCTCAGCAGGCCATGCAGTACCCCTGCCAGCAGCAGTGCCGGCAGGGTCGCCCCCAGCTCCGGTGCGACATTGGCCATGAAGTGATATGCCGCCACCCCCACCGCCCAGGCGACCAGCGCCTGCCAGTGTAAGCCACTGATCGCCGCCGGCATCTGCCGACGACGAATGACGAAGTGGTCCATCAGCACGACACCGAACAACGGCGCGAACACCGATCCGATCAACAGCAAGAAGTTCTGGTACTGCGCCAGCGGCGCCAGCAGGGCGATCAATGTGCACAGCACGCCGATGGCCAGGGCCAGGTGCTCGACCTTCATGCGCACCAGCAAACCCGTAGACACGGCAGCAGAATGGATGTCGGCAAAGGCGTTCTCCGACTCATCCAGCAAGATCAGCAGCAGTGGAATACCCAGACCTGCCCCCGCCAAGGCCAGTAGCAGTGCATTGACCTCACCGCTCGGCGCGAAGGCCAGGGTGTAGGCCACGCCCAAGCTCATCAGCCAGGCATTGCCAATGAAAAAGCCCAGCGCCGTACCGCCGAACACGCGGCTGGCTCGCTGGCCGAAACGTGAGTAGTCGGCGATCAACGGCAACCACGACAACGGCATGGCGATGACGATGTCAAAGCCCACCGCCAGCGACATCGAGCCATCGCCCGCCTGGCGCCACAGGCCCGCCAGGTCGGCCTTGGCGAATAAGTTCCAGGTCAGCCACAGGCACGCCCCGAGCAGCAGCCAGATACCCCATTTGCGCAGCACCTTGCGCACGAAGGTCAGTGGGCCGCTCACCGCCAGCAAGGTGGCCAGAGCGCCAAAGCACAAGGTCCAGAGCAGAGGGCTGCTCCAGCCGCTGCCCTCGCCGAACGCCCGGGTGCCGAGCAGGCTGGCGGCATCGCGCATGACGATGATCTCAAACGACCCCCACCCCACCAGTTGCAACAAGTTGAGCAGCGCCGGCAGACGCGCGCCATGACGCCCCAGGCTCAGGCGCAGGGTGGCCATGGCCGATAGCCCAGTGTCGCTGCCGATGACCCCGGCCGCCGCCAACAGCAGCACGCCTACCGCGGAGCCCAGCGCGATCGCCAGCACCGAGCCTGCCAAGCCAAGGCCTGGCGCCAGTAGCGCGCCGACCTGCAGGACCATCAGGCCGATGCCGAGGGAGAACCAGAGGGAAAACAGGTCGCGGGCGCCGAATTGGCGCTGCCCGTGAGGGACCGGGTGGTCGGGGGAGAAGTGGCTGGGAGTGGTCATCGGCGGGCTTACCAGAGTTGTTGTTGGGGATACCGAGTCAAACTGACGAAGGGCACAGCCCTGTGGGAGTGGGTTTACCCACGAATGCGTCAGTGAACTCAGCATTCGCAGGTAAACCCGCCCCCACAGGGCCGTGCCCCACACAGAAAAATGTGCCCCTCCCACAGGAAGGGGCCGGGATGCGTTACACCTTTTTGTACAGCTGGCTGCCTTCCTGACGGAACCGCTCGGCCTGCTCGCGCATGCCTTCTTCCACGGACACATCCGTCGCCTCGATACGCTGGTTGGCTGCGTACTCACGGACTTCCTGGGTGATCTTCATGGAGCAGAACTTCGGCCCGCACATCGAGCAGAAGTGCGCGACCTTGGCCGACTCCTTGGGCAACGTCTCGTCGTGGAACGCACGGGCGGTGTCCGGGTCCAGGCCGAGGTTGAACTGGTCTTCCCAACGGAACTCGAAGCGTGCCTTGGACAAGGCATTGTCGCGGATCTGTGCCCCCGGATGGCCCTTGGCCAGGTCAGCGGCGTGCGCGGCGATCTTGTAGGTGATGATGCCGGTCTTTACGTCGTCCTTGTTCGGCAGGCCCAGGTGCTCCTTGGGCGTCACGTAGCAGAGCATGGCGCAGCCGAACCAGCCGATCATCGCGGCACCGATACCGGAGGTGATGTGATCGTAGCCAGGGGCGATGTCGGTGGTCAGCGGACCCAGCGTATAGAACGGCGCCTCATCGCAGCACTCGAGCTGCTTGTCCATGTTTTCCTTGATCAACTGCATCGGCACGTGGCCCGGGCCTTCGATCATGCACTGCACGTCATGTTTCCAGGCGATCTTGGTCAGCTCGCCCAGGGTTTCCAGCTCACCGAACTGGGCCGCGTCGTTGGCATCGGCGATCGAGCCCGGACGCAGGCCGTCGCCCAGCGAGAAGCTGACGTCGTAGGCCTTCATGATTTCGCAGATCTCGTCGAAGTGCGTGTACAGGAAGTTTTCCTTGTGATGTGCCAGGCACCACTTGGCCATGATCGAGCCACCACGGCTGACGATACCGGTGACCCGCTTGGCGGTCAGCGGTACGTAGCGCAGCAGCACGCCGGCATGGATGGTGAAGTAGTCCACGCCCTGCTCGGCCTGTTCGATCAGGGTGTCGCGGAACAGCTCCCAGGTCAGGTCCTCGGCCACACCGCCGACCTTTTCCAGGGCCTGGTAGATCGGTACGGTGCCGATCGGCACCGGCGAGTTGCGGATGATCCACTCGCGGGTTTCGTGAATGTGCTTGCCGGTGGACAGGTCCATGACCGTGTCCGAACCCCAGCGGATGCCCCAGGTCAGCTTGGCCACTTCTTCCTCGATCGAGGACCCCAGGGCACTGTTGCCGATGTTGCCGTTGATCTTCACCAGGAAGTTTCGGCCGATGATCATCGGCTCGAGTTCCGGGTGGTTGATGTTGGCGGGGATGATCGCGCGGCCGCGGGCGATTTCCTCGCGCACGAACTCAGGGGTGATTTCCTTGGGGATGCTGGCACCGAAGCTGTGCCCGGCGTGCTGCTGGTCCAGCAGGCCAGCGGCGCGGGCCTCCTGCAGCTTCATGTTCTCGCGGATGGCGACGTATTCCATCTCGGCGGTGATGATGCCCTGACGTGCATAGTGCATCTGGGTGACGTTGGCGCCTGGCTTGGCACGGCGCGGGTTGCGCACGTGGGCGAAACGCAGCTTGGCCAGTTCGGGGTCGTTCAGGCGCTGCTGACCGAAGTTCGAGCTCAGGCCATCCAGGCGCACGGTATCGCCACGGGCCTCGATCCACGCCGAGCGCACATCGCCCAAGCCTTTGCGCACATCGATGACGACGTTGGGATCGGTGTAGGGACCAGAAGTGTCGTACACCAGCACCGGCGCATTCTGCTCGCCACCGAAGTCCGTGGGCGTGTCATGCAGGCTGATCTCGCGCATGGGTACGCGGATATCGGGGCGCGAGCCTTCGACATAGACCTTGCGCGAACGGGGGAAAGGTTGCACGGACTGCTGGTCGACTTGCGCCGACTCGCTGAGGTGGATCGATTTTTCTTGTTGGCTCATCACAGGCTCTCCAGACAGCGTGGAATGTCGGGGAGAACCTGAAGGGGCGCGGATACACCTAGGACGGTGCGGTGCCGGATGCGAGAAGTGCCTTGAGCTTGAGCTTCGACAATCCCGGACCTGGCACAAGATCTCGCCGGGAAAGCGAGCAATCTTGTTCCCTACGCAGGCGCTAACCTGATCAGGTTCAACGGGATCCGGAACTATCCGATCTCAGCCTTCGATTCAAGGCACCCCGACAAGAACATGCGCAGTCTAGACTCAAGTGGTCGGCAAAGCCAAGCGTGTAGCTTGGCGAATGATGAAAGGCACGTCAGGCGATTGTTGCCAGGTGCGCCCGGCACTACACTGGCCATCGCTCGATACTCAACAGTTCAGAAATTCATTTCAAGGATTGCCTATGCTGCGCAAACTCTCACTGGCGATAGCCGTGTCTTGTGCGTCCAACGCAGTGGTCTGGGCAGCGGATATGCCCACGACGGTGAAAACCGACCTGGTCAGCGTTTACCAGGAGGCGGTCGACAACAACGCCGACCTGGCCGCCGCCCGCGCCGACTACGGCGCTCGTCGCGAAGTGGTCCCCCAGGCCAGGGCCGGACTGCTGCCGAACCTGTCGGCCGGTGCCGAGATGCTCAACACCCGCACCAAGATCGACGAGCCCTCCATCACGTCTAACCGCAGCGGCAATTCCTGGAGCGCCACACTGGCGCAGCCGATCTTCCGTGCCGACCGCTGGTTCCAGTTGCAGGCAGCCGAAGCCGTCAATGAACAGGCGGCCCTCGAGCTGTCGGCCACCGAACAGAACCTGATTCTGCAAACCGCCGAAAACTACTTCGCGGTACTGCGCGCCCAGGACAACCTGGCCTCGACCAAAGCCGAGGAAGCGGCCTTCAAGCGCCAGCTGGACCAGTCCAACGAGCGCTTCGACGTCGGCCTTTCGGACAAGACCGACGTGCTGCAGTCCCAGGCCAGTTACGACACCGCCCGGGCCAACCGGATCATCGCCGAGCGCCAGGTACAGGATGCCTTCGAGGCCCTGGTGACCCTGACCAACCGCGAATACAGCTCGATCCAGGGCGTGGTCCATACCCTACCGGTGCAGGTGCCAATCCCCAACGATGCCAAGGCCTGGGTCGATACCGCGGCGCGGCAGAACCTCAACCTGCTTGCCACCAACCATGCCGTGACCGCCGCCGAGGAAACCCTGCGCCAGCGCAAGGCCGGCCACGCCCCGACGCTCGATGCGGTGGCCAAGTACCAAAAAGGCGACAATGACAGTCTCGGCTTCACCAACCCCTCGCCCTTCGGGCGCTACAGCGGCGACGTGGAGCAGACCAGCATCGGCCTTCAGTTGAACATCCCGATCTACAGTGGCGGGCTGACCAGTTCCCAAGTGCGCGAAGCGTACCAGCGCCTGAGCCAGAGCGAACAGCAGCGCGAAAGCCTGCGTCGTCAGGTGGTGGAGAACACCCGCAACCTGCACCGCGCAGTGAACACAGACGTGGAACAGGTACAGGCGCGCAAGCAATCGATCATTTCCAACCAGAGTGCCCTGGAGGCTACCGAGATCGGCTATCAGGTCGGTACCCGCAACATCGTCGACGTACTCGATGCCCAGCGCCAGCTTTACACCTCGGTGCGCGACTACAACAACAGCCGCTACGACTACATCCTCGACAACCTGCGCCTCAAGCAAGCCGCCGGGACGCTCAGTCCGCAGGACCTGCAGGACTTGGGCCGCTATCTGAAAGCCGACTACAACCCGGACAAGGACTTCCTCCCACCCGACCTGGCAGCCGCGGCGGCAAAGAACTTCGAGCGGCGACCTTGAGGACGCGCTACCGCTACTTCACGGGCACGCCTGCCGAGCGGCTCGTGAAGTAGCAGGCACAGCCTGTCGATGCACATCACTTCATGAAGAAACGAATTGCGTTGTGATCGCCATCGATATGCAGCGAAGACCTGCAGTCGGCGTAGGCCTCGCCGATGGACGCGGCATGAAGCCTGACACGCCGCAGGTCGTACATGATGCTGAAATTGCACGCCAGAGCGCCCGAGGTCACAAGGACCTCCTCAACGAAGCTATGCTTGCCCAGCACCTTCGGCACCATCTCCAACCTGCCCTGATCGTCGTCATCCACCGACCAACTGGCGTTGTCATCGATAGTGAAGTGCGGCCCTTTCAGGGCATCGATGAAATAGGCCCCGGTGTGCTGGATGCTGGCGTTTGGATCCGGGTAGTTCACGCTCACGCTGGCCCACTGTTCGATGAACTTTGGGTACTTCGGCACACCTATCGAGGCCTGTGCCGACAAGGCGGTCATCAGGCCGAACGCGGTGAGTGTCCTGCTGTACATGCGGCGTCTCCTCCAATCTTCGACACGCCTGTTGGCGTCCTGGACAGGAGCGTAGGCAGCACGCCCAGCGCAAATGAACTATCTGTTTGCCACCTTTTGCGTCATCACAGCCATTTCGCCAATGCCTGCACAAGCCGGTCCAGGGCCCCTTGATTGGCTTGCATCACGGCCTTGCCCGCCAGCCCCATGCGCCGGGCATCCTGTGGCAGCTCGATCAAGCGGCGTATAGCGCCAGCCAGTCCCTCGGCATCATCCACCTGCTGCAAGGCACCGGCCTCACGCAACATGGCGGTGATCTCGAGGAAATTGAACACATGTGGTCCCATGACCACCGGCAAGGCCAGCGCAGCAGGCTCCAGTGGGTTGTGCCCGCCGGTAGCCACCAGGCTTCCGCCGACGAAGGCGATATCAGCCAATGCGTAGAGGAACAGCAATTCGCCCATGGTGTCGCCCAACAGCACCGCAGTCTGGCCGTTCACCGGCGTCCCCAGGGAGCGTCGCACCGTGGCGAACTGATCGCGGCACAAGGCATACACCGCATCGAAGCGCTCCGGATGACGCGGCACCAGAATCAGCAGCGCATCACCATGAACCTGCAACAACTGCCGATGGGCCTCCAGGATCAGCGCATCCTCACCCTCGTGGGTACTGGCGGCGATCCACACGGGGCGCTGCTCGGCGCCCCACTGTTCGCGCAACGCCTTGGCACGTGGTTGCAGTTGCTCGTCGATCTTCAGGTCGAACTTGATCGAGCCGGTCACCTGCACGCACTCGGGGCGCGCGCCCAAGCTGCGGAAACGCTCGGCCTCGACCTCGGTCTGCACGGCGATCAGGCTCATCTCAGCGAGCATCGGACCGGTCAGCCCGGCAAAGCGCGCGTAACCGCGGGCCGAACGCTCGGACAGCCGAGCATTGGCCAAGGCCACCGGGATACCGCGCTTGGTGCATTGGTGAATGTGGTTTGGCCACAGCTCGGTTTCCATGATGATGCCTAGCCGTGGCCGCACATGATCGAGGAAACGCCCGGCGGCCCACGGCAGATCGTATGGCAGGTAGCAATGCTGAATGCGCGGCTCCTCGGCGAACATCGCACGGATCCGCTCCGACCCGGTCGGGGTCATGCAGGTCAGGGTAATGGGCAAGTCCGGGTAGGCCTTGAGCAGGGCGCGAATCATCGGCGCAGCAGCGATGCTCTCGCCTACCGACACCGCATGCACCCAGATGCCTCCCTGGCGCATGGGCGCAAGCTTGCAGGCAAAGCGCTCGGCGATGCGCTGGCCGTAGGCCGGGGCCTTGCGGGCGCGCAGGTACAGGCGCAGCGCGACCAGCGGCAGGCCCAGGTGAAACAGCAAGGTATAGAGGGTTCTGTTCATGGCGACGCAGTGTACAAGGAACCGCAGGAAAAGGCCTGCAAGCGGCGAGCCTCAGCCAATCGCCCGCAGGTGCACGGCGAAGCGCTCGGCCAACCATTGCGCCGCCGGCCCCAACGGCTGGTCGCGGCGCCAAGCCAGCTCGACCACCAGCGCCGGCGGGCGCCACTCGCTGTCCAGTTCGACCATGTGCGTTTGGTAGGTCGGATACTGCACCACATGCCGCGGCAGCCAGGCCCAGCCCAGGCCACGCATCAGCAGTTCGGCCATTGAATAGAAGCTGTCGGCGCGCCACACCTGCGGACTGATCGCCTCGCCACCCGGATAACCGCTTTGCTGGGGCGTGATCAGCAATTGCCGATGACGCGCCAGTTGCTGACGACTGACCCGCTGCTCACGGGCCAGCGGATGCCCCACGGCGCAGACCGTGACCATCTCGACGCTGCCCAGCGCCCGACGCTCCAGCGAGGCGGGAATCTGCTCGTGATGGAAGAACAACCCCAGGTCCGCGCGCCGCTCGACCAGCTTGCGCGCCACATCCCCCTGAGCACCGCTGGCCAGTTGCACCTCGAGGAACGGAAAGCGGGTGGACAACTCGTCCAGGCTGTCGATGACCGGCTGGTAGGGCATGGCTTCGTCATTGGCTACCCGCAGCAGTGCTTCCTGCCCCCGCATCAATGCCAAGGCCCGGCCGTCCAGACGCTCGCACTGGCGTAGCAGCTCGCGGGCATCCTCGAGCAGGGCAGCACCGCTCTCGGTCAAACGTGGCTGGCGCCCGCTGCTGCGCTCGAACAACGTTACGCCCAAGTCCGTCTCCAACAGCGCGATTGCATTGCTGATGGCTGACTGCGCCTTGCGCTGCTCCCGTGCGACAGCAGAAAACGACCGCAACTCGGCCACCCGCAGGAACAGACGCAGCTGATCCAGACTCCACTGCTCAGCCATTGAACCTATCTCCAAGTTAGATAGGTAATGACTTTACCGCATTTCACCTAGGCCTAGAATGCGAGGCCTGGCAACGGAGACTCGCACCATGAACGCATATACCTACCTGACCATCGCCATCTGCGCAGAAGTCATCGCCACCGCTTCCATGAAAGCTGTGAAGGGCTTGAGCACACCGCTGCCACTGCTGTTGATGGTGTGCGGTTACGCCGTGGCGTTCTGGATGCTGACGCTGGTGGTGCGCAGCATTCCAGTGGGTATCGCCTACGCCATCTGGTCGGGCCTGGGCATCGTGCTGATCAGCGCAGTGGCGCTGGTGATCTATGGGCAGAAGCTGGACTTCCCGGCGATGCTGGGCATGGCCATGATCGTCGGCGGCGTGGTGGTGATCCAGCTGTTCTCCAAGACCGCGGGGCACTGAGCGACAGCGCATTTCATGCACGCCCATGGGCGGCAAGCATCTTGCCCTGTGGTAGTGCCCTCTTCACCGGGCAAACCCGCCCTCACCGGTTCTTCGGCGCTCATAGGTACGCCGCTGTAACGGTGTGAGCGGGTTTACCCGCGAACGCGACAAAACGGTCTGCATCTCTCCCCGGACAAGCATCACGCCACAGCCTGTATACTGGGCAACTGTCCCAGTTCTAGAGGTGCCCGCATGCCATCTGCCATTTCCACTGACGTGCTGATCGTCGGCGCCGGGGTCGCAGGCCTCTGGCTCAATGCCCGGCTGCAGCGCCTGGGGTACTCGACCGTGCTGGTCGAGCGCGCCAGCCTCGGCGGCGAGCAGACCATCAAGTCCCAGGGCATCATCCACGGCGGTACCAAGTACGCCCTGCATGGCGCCCTGACCGGCGCATCGGAGGCCATCGCCGACATGCCTCGCCGCTGGCGCGAAGCACTGGCCGGCAACGGCGAGCTCGACCTCGGCAAGACCCGCATTCTCTCCGAAGCCCACTACCTGTGGTCTCCTGGCACCCTGGCCGGCAACCTCACCAGCTTCTTCGCCAGCAAAGCCGTGCGCGGTCGGGTCGATCAGGTCAAGGGCGATCAATTGCCCCCCGCTCTGCAGGATCGTGCCTTCAAGGGCAAGGTCTATCGCCTGGCCGAACTGGTCATCGACGTGCCCAGCCTGCTCGCCAACCTGGCCGAACTGGCCGGCGACAGCCTACTGGCCGGCGAGCGCATCGAACCCTTGAAAGAAGGCGACGAGCTCGTCGGCTTGCGTGTCGATGACCGTGAAATTCGTGCCCAACGCATCGTCCTCAGCGCCGGCGCGGGCACCGAGGCGCTGCTCCAGGCCCTGGGCCTGAGCCAACCCGCCATGCAACGCCGTCCGCTGCATATGGTCATGGCCAAGGGGCCGAATCTCAAACCGCTCTACGCCCACTGCCTGGGCGGCGGCCCCAAGCCTCGGGTGACCGTCACCACCCACCCGGCTGCGGACGGGCAGTGGGTTTGGTACCTGGGGGGGGATTTGGCCGAAGCCGAGGGGGTCGCCCGCGAGCCTGCGGCGCAGATCGCCGCGGCGCAAAAGGAAATCGCCAGCCTGTTGCCATGGGTCGACCAGAGCCCAGTTCGCTGGGCCACCCTGCGTGTCGACCGCGCAGAACCTGCGCAATCAGGCCTGGTACGCCCGGACAACGCCTTCCTGGCTGACCAGCAGCGCCTGCTGGTGGGCTGGCCGACGAAGCTGGCCCTGGCACCGGACTTTGCTGATCGCGTCTTGGCGAGCCTGGATCGGGACGGCATCCGCCCCACCGCCCAACCGGACCTGGCCGACTTGCCCCGCCCCCCGGTTGGCGTGCCTGCCTGGGAGCAACTGCTGCCATGAGCCTGCCGACCCTGCACGACCTCCATCGCCCGCTGGGCAGCACCGGCCTGAAGGTCTCGCCGCTGGGCCTGGGCACCGTCAAGCTTGGCCGGGACCAGGGCGTCAAGTACCCCACCGGTTTCACCATTCCAGGTGATGACGAGGCCCGGCTGTTGCTGGCCCAGGCGCGAGAGCTGGGTATCAATCTCATCGACACCGCCCCTGCCTATGGCCGCAGCGAGGAACGCCTGGGGCCGCTGTTGCGCGGGCAGCGCGACGAGTGGGTGATCGTCAGCAAAGTGGGTGAGGAGTTCGAGGACGGCCAGTCCCGATTCGACTTCAGCGCCGCCCATACTCGCCTGTCGGTGGAGCGCAGCCTGCGTCGTCTGGAGACCGACCGCATCGAGCTGGTGCTGGTGCATTCGGATGGCAACGACCTGGCAATCCTCGAACAGCAAGGCGTCTACCAGACCCTCGCCGAACTCAAGCAGGAGGGCAAGATCCTCGGCTACGGCCTGTCCGGCAAGACCGTAGCCGGCGGACTCAAGGCGCTGGAGCAAGGCGACTGCGCCATGGTCACCTACAACCTCAACGAGCAGGCAGAACGCCCGGTGCTGGACTACGCTGCCGAACACGGCAAGGCCATCCTGGTGAAAAAGGCCTTGGCCAGCGGGCACATCTGCCTCGCGCCCGGGGTCGATCCGGTGCAGGCCAGCTTCGAGCTGCTGTTCTCCCACCCGGGGGTGAGCAGTGCTATCGTCGGTACCATAAACCCGTTGCACCTGGCCCATAACGTGGCCACCGTCGCCCGAATCCTGGGACGGCCTTGAATCGCCCAGACGGGCGCCCAACGCAAGGAGGAGCCTCGTGCCGCGAACGCTGATCCGCAAGAACCCGAGCAACTTCAAAACTTTACCGCTGCATGTCGAAGCCACGCCCGACGGCCTGACCTACAAGCCCATCGGCATGCCGTTGAACTTCTCCCAGGTGCAACAGCGACGCAAAGCCATTCAGCTGGGCAACCCGGAGCGTTTCGTGGTCGAACTGGCCAACCTCGGGGTATCGGTGCGTCTGACCTTGCATTGGCAGCATCGCGATTACTGGGTGCTGGTGCGCCAGCGCCGCCAGGATCGCGGCGATGTCGTGCTCAAGCTTATTTCCGGTTATGTCCCGGCCCAGGAACTGAACCTGCCGCTGCACACCGCCATCCAGGAGGTGGCCGAGGAGTGCCTGATGGAGACGCCCGAAGGCTGGCTCGGTGGGCGTTTCAACGATACCTGGCTGCCAGCCCCCTACGCCGACGCCCTGCACTACCGCGAGGCATTACCGTTTGTTCTGTCCCCCGAGTCCGGTGCAGCCCGTCCGGTTCACTGCGACAACCTCATGCTGCTGGAACGCCCACGCGCCTATGTGCACCTGCCAACGGCATCCCTGCAGTTGATCTATGACCTTCGCCTGCAGGTCCCCCGGGAGGCCAAGTCGCTCAGTTTGTTCCATGTCGACGAACGGCTGGAAGGCGACCAACTGGTCGCACGCCTGAACCGCAAGCGCCCTGACTTGTATCTGATGCCACTGATCGATGGCCAGCCCACGGCCGAGCTCTATACCTTGAAGAAAGACCAACTGGTGCCTGCAAGCACCCGCGGTCTGTACCTGGCCGAAAGCTTTGCCCGACAGGAAGGCTGGGTGGTGAAGGATGAGCGGATTCGTTGGAAAGAGTGGATCAAGCAACAAGGCCTTGAGCAGGTGCCGACCTCGCACCTGCAGCGATTCAGCGATAAGGCGCGGGCGCTGTTGCAGCGCGCACTGCACAAGTAACGACAGCAGGCCTTACAGGCCAATCGCGTGACAAGCTCCCCACAAGCATTGCGCTATGGGGGAATTGTCACGCGATACCTACGTTGCAGATCAGTGCTTGCGGATCTTCTCGACGATGGCGGTGGTCGAGCTGTTCTCCACCAGTCCCAGTACCTTCACGGTGCCACCGTAGGCCTTGACGATATCGGCGCCGACCACCTGGTCGATGCCATAGTCGCCGCCCTTGACCAGCACGTCCGGTTTGACCTGGCTGAGCAGGTTTTCCGGCGTGCCTTCAGGGAAACTGATGACCCAATCCACAGCCCCCAGGCCAGCCAGTACGGCCATGCGACGGTCGACACTGTTGATTGGACGACCCGGCCCTTTGAGACGGCTGACCGAAGCATCGTCATTGACCGCCACGATCAGGCGGTCACCTTGAGCGCGAGCCTGTTCCAGATAGGTCACATGCCCAGCGTGGAGAATGTCGAAACACCCGTTGGTGAAGACGATCTTTTCGTTGTGTGCCCGGGCATCATCAATGGCCAGCAGCAACTGGTCGAGGGTGAGCACGCCGCGCTCGGAGCCCTCTTCACGCTGGATCGCCCGGCGCAGCTCCGGCGCGCTGATGGCAGCGGTACCCAGTTTGCCGACCACGATACCTGCAGCCAGGTTGGCCAGCGCGACAGCGTGGGGAAGATCCTCGCCGGCGGCAATGGCTGCGGCCAGGGTCGAGATCACGGTATCGCCGGCACCGGTGACATCGAACACTTCACGGGCCCGGGCGGGCAGGTGCAGCGCCGGGTGCCCGGTGCGCAGCAGGGTCATTCCATGCTCGCCACGGGTCACGAGCAGCGCGCCCAGTTCCAGATCCTGGAGCAATTGCAGACCCTTGGCGACCAGTTCGGCCTCGTCGGCGCAACGACCTACGATCGTCTCGAACTCGCTGAGGTTCGGGGTGATCAGACTGGCGCCACGGTAGATGGAGAAGTCCTTGCCCTTGGGGTCGGCCAACACTGGAATGCCCTTGGCCCGCGCCGCCTGGATCAAGCTCTGATGGTTCTTCAGCGCCCCCTTGCCGTAGTCGGACAGGACCAGCACCTTGATGCCTTCGAGCAGCTCATCGACCTCCTCGCCCAACGACAACGGGTCGGTGGCGAACGGTTCTTCGAAATCGATGCGCAACAGCTGTTGGTGACGGCTCATGACCCGCAGCTTGACGATGGTCGGCTGATGAGCGATGCGCTGGAAGACCGAGCGCACACCTGCAGCCTGCAGGCTGTTGGCGAGGCTGTCGGCAGCCTCGTCCTGACCGGTCACGCCGACCAGCGAGGCAGGCGCGCCAAGGGCAGCGATGTTCAGTGCGACGTTGGCCGCGCCGCCGGGGCGATCCTCGATCTGCTCGACCTTGACCACCGGCACCGGTGCTTCGGGAGAGATCCGCGAGGTACCGCCATGCCAGTAGCGGTCGAGCATGACATCACCGACCACCAGGACCGGGGCTTGATCGAAACGCGGCATGGACAACTTCATGGGCAACCCATATGAAAAATAATGAACAGGGGCAGGATATTAGCACAGGGTCGGCGACGGCTTTATGGCCAGCTGCGATCTGTGCGTTACCAATGATGATCGGGGCCGAGAGGGCCCCGATTCAGGGGGGTCAGGTGATATCGGCCTTTTCCGGCTCATCCAGCCCCATGGCGTGCAAGCGGGCATAATGGCCATTGGCCTGGAGCAGCTCGGCGTGGGTGCCACGCTCCACCAGGCGGCCTTGGTCCATGACCAGAATCAGGTCGGCCTTCTCGATGGTCGACAGGCGGTGGGCGATCACCAGGGTAGTGCGGCCTTCCATCACGTGGTCCAACGCCGCCTGGATGTGCCGCTCGGATTCGGTATCCAGTGCCGAGGTCGCCTCGTCGAGGATCAGCAGCGGTGCGTTCTTGAGCAGTGCGCGGGCAATCGCCAAGCGCTGGCGCTGGCCACCGGAAAGCAGCACGCCGTTCTCGCCGACTTCGGTGTCGAAACCCTTGGGTAGCTGGTCGACGAAATCCTTGGCGTAGGCATCGGCAGCCGCCGCCTCGATCGCCTCACGCGGTGCACCGGCCAGGTCGCCATAGGCGATGTTGTTGGCCACGGTATCGTTGAACAGAGTGACGTGTTGCGTCACCTGGGACACATGTCGACGCAGATTGCGCAGTCGGTACTGTTCGATCTCCACGCCATCGAGCAGGATCTGCCCCTGATCATGGTGATAGAAGCGTGGAATCAGCGCCGCCAGCGTGGACTTGCCGCTGCCGGAACGCCCAACCAGTGCGATCATCTGCCCAGGCTCGGCGGTAAAGCTGATGTCGCTCAGTACCTGGCGCTCGGTCCCTGGGTAGGTGAAGCTGAGGTTGCGCACCTCCAGGCGGCCTTCCACCTTGTCCTTTTCCACGGTACCGGTGTCCACCTCGGGCTTCTCGTCCAACTGCTCGAAGATGCTCTCGGCGCCGGCCAGGCCCTTCTGGATGGTCGAGCTGACTTCCGAAAGCTGGCGGATCGGCTTGGGCAGCAGGCCCGCGGCGGTGATGTAGGCCACCAGGTCGCCCGCCGAAGCATCGCCACGCAGGAACAGCACCAGGAACATCAGCGCGGCCATGGCGCTGTAGATCACCAGCTGCAGCATCGGCGTGTACAGCGCGCCGGTCTTGGTCATGCGCAGTTGTTTGTCCGTATTGCTCTGGCTGGCGTTGCTGAAGCGACGCTGCTCGTAGGCCTCGCCGCCGAAGCTGCGGACCACGCGATAGCCCTGGATGGTCTCGGAGGCTACATGGGTGACGTCCCCCATGGCCACCTGGATCTTCTTGCTCTGCTTGCGAAACTTCTTGCTCGCGGTGCTGACCATCAGGGCGATGACCGGCAGGATGGCAACCATCACCAAGGTCAGCTTCCAGTTCATCCACAGCAGGTAGGCGAACAGGAACACCACGGTCAGGCCTTCGCGAATCACCACTTTGATCGCATCGGTGGCGGCGCCGGTGACCATGGTCACGTTGAAGGTGATGCGGGAAATCAGGTGACCGGAGTTGTGGCTGTCGAAATAGCGGTTCGGCAGCACCAACAGCTTGTTGAACAACTCCACCCGCAGGTCATGCACCAACCCCAGGGAGACCTTGGCCAAGTAGTAGTTGCCCAGGAACGAGCCCAGGCCCTGCCAGGCTGCGATCAGGATGATCAGCAACGGCACGGCCTGCAGCAACTGCATGTCTTTGAGGTAGGGCACGTCCGGGAACAGGACCGCCTGTGGATCGCTCAATCCATCGACGAAATACTTGAGAATCCCCGCCAGCATCGGCTGGGTGGAGGCGAAGATCACGAAGCCCACGATACTCAGCAGGAAAATGCCGATATAGGGTTTGACGTAGCTCAGCAGCCGGAAGTAGATCTTCAGGCTGGAGGTTTGCTCCGCCGGTAGCGGTGTTTCGGCCATCATCGAGCTCGCTGTTCAGGTTGAACCGGAAATTTTAACACAGGGTTTGTCCAGGGCACCCGTCGGGGCAGCACCAGACCCACATGACCAGCCTCTTCGCAGGCCGGCGCAATGCTTCTTGGCTTCGATCCCTGAAACAATCCAACGCCACCATCATGGTACTGGCGCGTTATTTTCGGCATTATTGCCGGTCATTTTGCTTGCCAGACGACAAGGCCCTACCCATGCAATGCTCCCGGCTCTCCCAGGTCGACTTCGATCAGCTGACACTCGGTGCCAAGGTTCTAGAGGCAGATAGCTACGGCGCCAAAGTCTACCTGCTAGGGAATGGCAATATCCTTAAAATCTTTCGTCGCAAGCGTTTGATTTCATCTGCATTGTTGCGCCCCTACTCGCAACGCTTCGTCGAGAATGCGGCACGCCTGACGCAACTGGGGATCCCGACCCTGCAGGTGATCAGCCACCACAAGCTCGAACTGCCAGGACGCACCGCCGTGCTGTACCGCCCACTGCCGGGCGAAACACTGCTGCAGCTGTCGCGCAAACCTGGGTTCAGTTGGGACGCCCTTATGCCTCAACTGATCGAGTTGATCCGTCACTTGCACCGTTCGGGCATTTATTTCCGCTCGTTGCACCTGGGTAACGTGGTGATGACACCCGACCAGCGCCTTGGGCTGATCGATGTGGCGGACATGCGCTTCCTGCGTGCACCGCTTTCGGCGCGAATGGTTCGGCGCAACGTCCAGCACATGGCGCGGTACATCGAGCGAGAAAAACTCGCCAATCAGTTCCCCGTCGCCGATTTCGAGGCTGCCCTGCTGGCCCATTGAGGTCTGCTAATCGATAGCGGCTGTCAGGTCCTGGGGCCGCTTCGCCAGCACCTACCAAGACTGCGCTGGGCCGCACACCGGCCCCGGCAGCTGGAAGCCGCCGCCGAGCCCCAGGTAAAAGAAGCCGGTCAGAATCCCAGTGCCAGGCGCAGACGCTGCCAACGGGTCAGCGGCGGATGCGGACGCAGCGCAGGCACCAGATGCTCGACGATGCTGCGTCCTACCTGGGCGAAGCTAAAGCGTGACACCGCAAGCTCACGACCATTACGGGCGATGCGCTCGGCAAGTTCGGGGTCGTTGCGCAGTACCGCCAATTTCTCCCGCAAGGTCGGAATGCTGTCGTACAGCACCACGTTGTGCATGTCCTCAAGACCCAGTGCACGGTTCTCCGCCTCGCCCTGGTCATAGGCCAGCAGCACGCAGCCACAGGCCATGGCCTCGAAGTTCTTGATCATGTATTCGCCCATGCCCACATCGGCGCTGACGAAGAAGCGAATGCGGTTGAGCGTATTGCAGTAGTCCTCGCCGGACTTGGTGCGGGTGACCACCAGGTTCTCCACCTGACCCAGCTCATCGAGCAACGCCTTGCGGCCACTGTAGGCGACGCTTCCAGTGCTGCCGACGAAGGCCAGCTCGATATCGCGCTCGCGCCCCTGGTCTGTGAGCAATTGCTCGTCGTAACCCTTGGGCACGAACACTGCGTCGAAACCTTCCTGGCGCAGGCGCTCGCTGACCATATAGCCGGAGCTGATCACCCGAGCCCACGGCAACTGGCGATAATGCGCACTGAACTTGCCGGTGTACTTGCACGGTATGTAGTTCTGGTAGGCGTCGTGCTCGAGAATCACCAGGTTGGGCACGCTGCGGATGAACGGGACCTGGCGGATCTCCTGCTTGAAGCGTAGGAAGAACACGATCCGGTCATAGCGCGTGACATCCACCTCGCGCTTGAAGTAGCGGCGCAGGTTGCGCTGGTCCTCGCTGCTCAGCCAGCGCAGGTCGCAATCGCAATTGGCGGCCACCCCATCGTACAGGCGGTCGAGGATCGCCCGTTGCTCCTTCTGCACCAGAAATAGGACTTTCATTGCTTTGCTTGGGCCTCTGCGCCTTCAATCATTCGTCGCGCTCAAACGTGCGACGCCAGAACAGCTCGTGGCGGCGTACCGCCTTGCGGAAGAATTCGTTCTCGCCATAAGGCGATGGCTTGCGTCCGGCCAGCCAGCGTTGCAGGGCACGCCGCAAGCGACGCTTGAACGGCGCGCTGGGCTGCAGGTCATGCATCATGCCCAAGGCCATGGCCTTGTCGCGTTGGATGGCAAGACTCAATACCTGGCTGCAGGGTGCCCAGACCTGGTCGGCACTCAACTGCGGGGGCAAGGCAACGCCGTCGCCGCTGTCACCCATCGGCCAGCGGTCATTGTCGTGCAGGTGGTTGGCGTAGCACAGCAGCGTCTCGGGCTGCCAGTCCAGGCCCTGCAACGCTTCGAGCACCGCCGCTTGGGCACAGATGTGATCCGGATGTGGATCGAGCTGTGGATGTGGCATCACCAGCACCTGGGGCCGCGCCCGCTCCAGGACGGCGCGCAGATCGGCCAGTAGGTTGTTCCAGGTCGGTGCACCATCGGCATCGCCTGGCAAGTCGAAGGGGTTGAATCGGCGGAAGGGGCGGATGTCGGCCATGTCCGCCTCACGCGAGCCCACCGGCATGTCCGGCGCCGCTTGCATCGCCGGCAATTGCAGACAGAAATAGCCCAACTGCACACAGCGCGCCTCAGGCACGCCCGCCCAGCGCGGCACCGCGATGCTGTCCCAGGCGCGCAGACGGCCCTTCAGGCGCGCCGCCTCAGCCTTGGGCAGGCCCATCTGCTGATAGTGCTCGGCCTCGATCTCACCTGCGGTCAGGGTGACCACCCAGGCTTCTTCGGCCTGGCTATACAGGCCATAGGCAGCAAGCTCAGCGTCATCTGCATGGGGTGCGATGACCATCACACGGCGCTTGTGCAATTCAACCGAGGGGGTTATCCACAGGCGAGGCTCGCCGACCAGCCGACAGTGGCGACCGCGCAAACGCAAGACACCCGCCATCAGGGGCGCGGCGAAACCGGTCAGGTTCAGGAAGCGGACACCATCGACGCCGCGTTCGAAAGTCTGGCAGTCCTGCTCGGACTCACCATCAAGCAGCACCTGCGGGTCGAGAAAACGCCCCAACCAGTTGGCTTTGACCCGTACTTCGAGGATCAGCGTCTCATCGCCTGCCAGTGGCACATCGACCTGGAGCCGGTCACCCTGAAGCCGCGCAGCGGCCTGGCGGGTCAATTCGCCGAAGCGGTAGGCATAGTCTTCGGAGGGCGAATAGAACAGGTGATCAGCGAACCAGGCCTCGTGGGCAATCCACACCAGCGGCAATAGCACCAGTGGCAGCCACCACCAAGTCAATACCCCCAGGGCGGCCAGCACCATGAGCCCGGCCAGCAGCCCCAGGCGCTTGTTGCGCCGATGGCGTTTGAGCAACTGCTGCTTGCGGCTCACGACTGGAACACCGGCACCGGGTTGCACCAGCGGTCCTTGTACTCGCGGTCGGCGCGACCGAAGGAGAATCGCAGCGGTTTGTTGCGCGCCCTGGCGTCCTCCCAGGCAGCCTGGGTATTGAGGAAGCTCAGGACGCTGCCCGGGCTGAAGGCCTTGGTCTCTGGGTCGACACCGCCGTTGATGTATTCGACGCTGATCCATTCCGGCGCCTCGACCCGGTACACCAGCTGGATCGCGATCGGCGCCCCATCGAGCAGCAACACCGAGCCGATCAACAGGTCACGCAGGCGCTCCAGCACCTCAGCCATACGCGCCGCGCCCGTGGCCGGGAACCCCCAGCGGCGCATGAACAGGTCGCAGTAGATGGCGGCAATTTCGGTCGCGCTGAAGTCGCTGATCGGCCGCACCACACCGCCCGCCTCTTCCAGCAGGCGCAGCTCGCGGCGCTGGTTGTAACGGAACTTCTTCGACAAGTCTTCATGGGCACGGGCCATGGCCAGCTGCTCGGCTTGCGCCTTGAGCCCAGTGAATCGACCTTGGTTCAACTCGGAAAGATAACGCGCTGCATGGCGCAGTGGCGCACCGGCATCGGGAGCTGCGGGCAGGATGATTTCCGCATTGCCCAGGTCGAACAGGCCCCTCTTACCGTGGCGCTTGAGCACGTCCTTGGACAGCGCCAGGTGACGCCCCCAAGTTGGAATAGCAGCCTTGAGCTCGCCAGCGTGGTGCCAACCCAGGTAACGCACAGGGATCTGCGCCAGGTCCGCCAATTGCTCGACCACCTGCGGATGGGTGGCGACACTGCCGCCGAAACGATGCCAGGCATCGGCGTAGGCCTGACCGTCGATGACGGACCAGCCGCGCTCGCGCAGGGCCCGGATATGATTGAGCATCACGCCTCCGCCACCAATGCCCGCACCTGCGGCAAGGCCCAGAAGGCCTCGCGTACGGCCTGGTCGGAAAATCGCTCATGCAGGCGTTGTAGCATGTGCTCGGCGCACGCCTGGCGCTGCGCCGCATCCAGCCCGGCCATATGCTTCAGGCCTTGGGCCAGCTGAGCGGCATCCCCAAGCGGGAACAGCACGCCCACACCTTCAACCACCTCGAGGGCTCCACCACACGCCGTGGCGAGCAGCGGTACGCCGGCAACCATCGCCTCCAGCAGAACCATGCCGAACGGCTCATGGTCGGAGCTCAGGGCGAACACGTCGAACGCCTGGAAATAGCGCCGCGCATTGGGCACCTGGCCCAGAAAATCCACCTGACCGGCAATACCCAGCTGCGCCGCCTGCGCTTTGAGCGCAGCTTCCAGGCGGCCCTCTCCCAGGATCGCCAGACGGGCGCCAGCTGGCAGATCGGGCAGCGCCTCGGCAAAGCCGCGAAGCAAAGTGGCCTGGTCCTTGTCGGGATGCAGGCGACCGACGTTGCCGACGACCCAGGCCTGCGGATCGAGCCCCAGCGCCCGGCGCGCCTCCTCACGAGGCACCAGGCCGGCCTGCAGCCCCTGGACATCGATGCGGTTGTACAGTGTCTGGATTCGCTCGATCGGCCACTGCGCCAGGCAACGGCGCATGTCGTCACGCACCGCATCGGAAACGCCGAGCAGGCTCAGACGCTTTTTGAACAAGTTGGCGAACAGGCGCCGACCGCCGCGCTGGTAGTCACCGAACGCATGGTGCACGCCGATCACCGGCAGGCGGGTACCCAGCAGCGCCACATAGATCGGCTTGAAGCGGTGGGCGATGCAGAAGCTGAAGTCGCGGGCCGCGGCGATCTTGCGCAACGCGGCGATCGCGCCCAGCTTCAGGCCACGTACGGCCTTGGAGCTGAACTCCAGAAACAGCACTTCGTCCGACGCGCAGCCTGCGGCTACCTGGGGGTCGGCCTTTCCGGTGAGAAAGACCGTGGTGACCTTGAAGCCGCTGCCCTGGAACAGACTGGCATATTGACGGGCGCAATCGAGGAATGGCCCGTCATAGCCGTGGCAGAACTGCAGGACGCGCCGTTCAGAGCGGTTGGTCATAAGGCGCCGCGCCGTCCTTGACTACCAGGATGTCCTCCATGATCAGGTACTGCAGGTCCGAGCCGAAGAACATGTTCAGGGCATCGGTCGGCGAGCAGATCATGGGTTCGCCACGGCGGTTGAGCGACGTGTTCAGCGACACGCCGTTGCCGGTCAGGTCCTCGAGGGCCTTCATCATGTCGTAGTAACGCGGGTTGTATTCACGCTTGAGCACCTGGGCGCGAGAGGTGCCGTCCTCATGGACCACCTCTGGCACACGGGTTTTCCATTCCTCGGCGACCTCGAAGGTGAAGGTCATGAACGGCGCGGGGTGATCGACCTTGATCATCTGCGGCCCTACAGTGTCGAGCATCGACGGGCAGAAGGGTCTCCAGCGCTCGCGGAACTTGATCTGCTCGTTGATCCGGTTGGCCACGCCCGGCACGCTCGGGCAACCGATGATCGAACGACCACCCAGCGCACGCGGGCCGAACTCCATGCGGCCTTGGAACCAGGCCACTGGGTTGCCATCGACCATGATCTTGGCGATGCGCTGCGGCATGTCGTCGATCTTGCGCCATTTCGGTGCATTTGGATGACGGGCACAGGCGGCGATCACGTCTTCGTTGGAGTACGAAGGGCCGAGGTAGACGTGCTCCATCTTCTCGACCGGCACGCCGCGGGCGTGGGAAACATACGCTGCGGCACCGACGGCGGTACCGGCATCGCCCGAGGCAGGCTGCACGAACAGTTCCTTGACGTCTGGGCGGGCGATGATTTTCTGGTTGAGCTTGACGTTCAGCGCGCAGCCGCCGGCGAAGGCGAGTTTGCCACCCTGCTTGAGGATGTCGCCCAGGTAGTAGTCGATCATTTGCAGCGCGAGCTTCTCGAACAGCGCCTGCATGCTCGCGGCGTAGTGGATGTATGGCTCGTCGGCGATGTCACCTTCGCGCTTGGGCCCCAGCCACTCGATCAGCTTGGGCGAGAAGTAGAAACCTTTGCCCTTCTCTTTATAGCGGCGCAGGCCAATGACGTTGGCGTACTCGGTGTTGATCACCAGCTCGCCGTTCTCGAAGCTGGCCAGACGGGAGAAGTCATACTTGCTGGCGTCGCCATAGGGCGCCATGCCCATGACCTTGAATTCGCCATCGAGCATCTCGAAACCGAGGAACTCGGTGATCGCGCCATACAGGCCACCCAGGGAGTCCGGATCGTAGAACTCCTTGATCTTGTGGATCTTGCCGTTCTCGCCGTAGCCGAAGAAGGTGGTGGCGTACTCGCCCTTGCCGTCGATACCCAGGATCGCGGTCTTTTCCTTGAAGCCCGAGCAGTGGTAGGCGCTGGAGGCGTGGGCCAGGTGGTGTTCGACCGGTTCGATCTTGATCTTCTTCGGGTCGAAGCCCAGTTGCTCCAGGCACCAGACGATCTTCTTGCGGTAACGCTTGTAGCGACGGTTGCCCATCAGGATCGCGTCGAGGGCGCGGTCCGGGGCGTACCAGTAGCGCTTGGCATAGTGCCAGCGCGCCTTGCCGAACAGACTGATGGGGGCGAACGGAATGGCCACTACGTCGACGTCGGACGGCTTGATGCCGGCCTGCTCCAGGCAGAACTTCGCCGACTCGTAGGGCATGCGGTTCTTCGCATGCTTGTCACGCACGAAGCGCTCTTCTTCGGCGGCGGCAACCAGTTTGCCGTCGATGTACAGGGCCGCGGAAGGGTCATGGCTAAGGGCGCCGGACAGGCCAAGAATCGTCAATGCCAAGGGTCTAGCCTCTTCTTTCGGTAGGGATGCGCCATCGGCCTTGCAGGCGGATGGCGGCTAAAGGGCGGAATTATAACGCAAACAGCAGGGGGTGCGATTGCTGGAAGGGGCTACAGGAAGCAGCGCTGTACCACGAGCGAGTTCGCAGCCTGGCATGGCTGCGCAACAGGCCCTTGTCACTCGGCGATCAGCCAGTCCATGCGGAAGCTGCCGGCCGTTTGCGCCAGCTCCTTGGCCAACCACGGCAACAACTCGCGCAGCTCCTCTTCCAGACCCCACGGCGGGTTGGCGATAGCCAGGCCCGAGCCATTGAGACCCTGGGGGCTGTCCTGATGATGGACATACAACTCGACCCGCAGCAGCTTGGGCGCCCCGGTGCTGGTGAGGTCTTGATAGAACCGCGTGAGCGATCGCTGATCCTTGATCGGGTACCAGATCGCAGCGACGGTCTGGCGCATGCGGCCGATCGCCTCTTTCATCGCCACGGTGCAGCGCTTGAGCTCATCGGCCTGCTCGAAAGGCGGGTCGATCAACATCACCGCGCGCTTCTCCTGCACCGGCAGCAATGCCCGAGGCACGTGCCAGCCCTCGCCCAGGTGCACGACCACCCGTGGGTCCTTCTTCATGTTTTCCTTGAGCAGCGGGCCGTCTTCGGGGTGCTTCTCGTTGAGCAGCGCCCGATCCTGCTGACGCATCAGGCGCCGCGCCAGCTCCGGGGATCCGGGGTAATAGCGCAGCTCGCCGTCCGGATTCAGGCGTTTGATGATTCGCAGGTAGTCAGCGGTGACGGCCGGCAGGTCTTCGCGATTCCACAGTCGGGCGACACCTTCGAGGTACTCACCGGTGCGGGTCGCCTGGTCGCCCTGCAAATCATACAGACCGAGGCCGGCATGGGTATCGATGTAGGCGAACGGCTGCTCCTTGCGCGACATCAGGGCGATGAGGCGAGTCAGCACGATGTGCTTGAGGACGTCGGCGTGATTACCGGCGTGGAAGGCGTGACGATAGTTCATGGCAACTCCTGCGGGGGCGACAAGTTTACCTTGTCAGGCAGGCGGAGTCAGGCCTGGCTGTCGATCGGCGCATGCTGCACTCGCGGTCAAGCCCGCCTCCCCCAGGCAACTGGAGCCTGTGGGAGCGGGCTTGCCGCGAACAAAGCAGTTGTCCTAACGCAGGATCACTTCTCGGCGTGATACGCCGCGTCGGCTTTCTCGAAGCGCGACACCATGCTGCCGGTCGGGGCACCCAGCTTGCTCACCACTACGATGGCGATGCTGGCGAACAGGAAGCCCGGGATGATTTCGTACAGACCCAGCCCAACGTAGTTCTTCCACAGAATCACCGTCAGGGCGCCGACCACGATACCGGCCAGTGCGCCGTTGCGGGTCATGCCCTTCCACAGCACGGAGATCAGCACGACCGGACCGAAAGCGGCACCGAAACCTGCCCATGCGTAGGCCACCAGGCCCAGTACGCGGTTTTCCGGATTGGCGGCCATGGCGATGGCGATCAGAGCCACAGCCAGCACCATCAGGCGGCCGACCCAGACCAGTTCACGCTGGGAAGCATTCTTGCGCAGGAAGGATTTGTAGAAATCTTCGGTCAGCGCGCTGGAGCACACCAGCAGCTGGCAGCTCAGGGTACTCATCACCGCAGCCAGGATGGCCGACAGCAAGACACCCGCGATCCAGGGGTTGAACAGGATCTTGGCCAGCTCGATGAACACACGCTCATGGTTCTCGGTGACGGGACCTGCGACCTCAGGGTGAGCCGAGAAGTAGGCGATACCGAAGAAACCGACGGCGCAGGTACCGGCCAGGCACAGGATCATCCAGGTCATGGAGATGCGACGGGCCTTGGCGATCGACTTGACCGAGTCGGCGGCCATGAAACGCGCCAGGATGTGAGGCTGGCCGAAGTAGCCAAGGCCCCAGCCCATCAGCGAGATGATGCCGATGAAGGTCGCGCCGCGGAACATGTCGAAGTTGGCAGGGTTCTGCGCTTCGATGGCCAGGAAGGTGGTGTCAAAGCCACCCGTGGAGATCAGCACGATGATCGGAGTGAGGATCAGCGCGAAGATCATCAGCGAAGCCTGTACGGTGTCGGTCCAGCTGACCGCCAGGAAGCCACCGACGAAGGTGTAGGCGATAGTAGCGGCCGCGCCGGCCCACAGGGCGGTCTCGTAAGGCATGCCGAAGGTGCTTTCGAACAGGCGGGCACCGGCAACGATGCCGGAGGCGCAGTAGATGGTGAAGAACACCAGGATGACGATCGCCGAGATGACCCGCAGCAGACCGCTGTTGTCTTCGAAACGGCTGGAGAAGTAGTCCGGCAGGGTCAGGGCATCGCCATTGAACTCGGTCTGCACACGCAGGCGACCGGCGACGAACAGCCAGTTGAGGTAGGCGCCGACGGTCAGGCCGATGGCGATCCAGGCTTCGGAAAGACCCGCGAAATAGATAGCGCCCGGCAGGCCCATCAGCAGCCAGCCGCTCATGTCGGAGGCGCCGGCGGAAAGCGCGGTGACCACGCTACCAAGGCTGCGCCCGCCCAGGATGTAATCGGAGAGGTTCTTGGTGGAGCGATAGGCGGCGAAGCCGATCAGCACCATTGCCGCAATGTAGATCACGAAGGTGATCGTGAGTGGATTGCCCATGGTTGTGCCCTGGCGTTGTTTTTATGTTTTGCGACCGCCGGCAAGGCGGTTGCACCTAGGCGGCGCATCCTATGCAACAACACGAACGAGGTGCAACCATTTTTCATTTGCAAGTTGCACCTACACCTGCATTTTCAGACAAAACCGCTTCTTTGCACCTTTTTGTTTCAAAAACCGGGTTTTTCATAAGAAAAAGCACCAAGAAAGTACATTTTCCTGCCACCCATGGAGCCGTCGGACGAGTTGCACCTACGCTGATCAAAAAACGGGTTGCACCCGGTTGCACCCGGATTGTCCTACAGCTAATCTTGCCGCCAGCTTAGGCCACATCCGTGGCAATAACGAGGATAAGAAATGGCGACGACCACCCTTGGGGTCAAACTCGACGACCCGACCCGTGAGCGACTCAAAGCAGCTGCGCAGTCCATCGACCGCACGCCGCACTGGTTGATCAAGCAAGCGATCTTCAACTATCTGGAGAAGCTCGAGGGTGGCGCCACCCTGAACGAACTCAACGGCCATGCCGCCAGCCTCGGCGACGATGCCGGCGACGTCCAGCCCGACCACAGCCACCAGTGCTTCCTCGAATTCGCTGAAAGCATCCTGCCGCAATCGGTCCTGCGCTCGGCCATCACTGCCGCCTACCGTCGCCCGGAACCTGAAGTTGTGCCGATGCTGCTGGAGCAGGCGCGTCTCTCCACCGAGCAGGCCGAGGCCACCAACAAGCTGGCGGCCGGCATCGCCGAGAAACTGCGCAACCAGAAGAGCGCCAGCGGCCGCGCCGGCATCGTCCAGGGCCTGCTGCAAGAATTCTCCCTGTCGTCCCAGGAAGGCGTGGCGCTGATGTGCCTGGCCGAGGCGCTATTGCGCATCCCGGACAAAGGCACCCGTGACGCCCTGATCCGTGACAAGATCAGCACCGGCAACTGGCAGCCGCACCTGGGCAACAGTCCGTCGCTGTTCGTCAATGCCGCCACCTGGGGCCTGCTGCTGACCGGCAAGCTGGTCTCCACCCACAACGAATCCGGCCTGACCTCCTCGCTCACCCGCATCATCGGCAAGAGCGGCGAACCGATGATCCGCAAGGGCGTCGACATGGCCATGCGCCTGATGGGCGAACAGTTCGTCACCGGCGAGACCATCGCCGAGGCCCTGGCCAACGCCAGCAAGTTCGAAGCCAAGGGCTTCCGTTACTCCTACGACATGCTCGGCGAGGCCGCCCTGACCGAGCACGACGCCCAGAAGTACCTGGCCTCCTATGAGCAGGCGATTCACTCGATCGGCAAAGCCTCCCACGGCCGTGGCATCTATGAAGGCCCAGGCATCTCCATCAAGCTCTCCGCCCTGCACCCGCGCTACAGCCGCGCCCAGTACGAGCGCGTGATGGAGGAGCTGTACCCGCGCCTGCTGTCGTTGACTCAACTGGCCAAGCAGTACGACATCGGCCTGAACATCGACGCCGAGGAAGCCGACCGCCTGGAGCTGTCCCTGGACCTGCTCGAGCGCCTGTGCTTCGAGCCATCGCTGGCTGGCTGGAACGGCATCGGCTTCGTCATCCAGGCCTACCAGAAGCGCTGCCCGTACGTGATCGACTACGTCATCGACCTGGCCAAGCGCAGCCGCCACCGCCTGATGATCCGTCTGGTCAAGGGCGCCTACTGGGATAGCGAGATCAAGCGCGCCCAGGTCGAGGGCCTGGAAGGCTACCCGGTCTACACCCGCAAGGTGTACACCGACGTCTCCTACATCGCCTGCGCTCGCAAGCTGCTGTCGGTACCGGAAGCCATCTATCCACAATTCGCCACCCACAACGCCCACACCCTGTCGGCCATCTACCACATTGCCGGCCAGAACTACTACCCAGGCCAGTACGAGTTCCAGTGCCTGCACGGCATGGGCGAACCGCTGTACGAGCAGGTGGTGGGCAAGGTCTCCGAAGGCAAGCTGAATCGTCCATGCCGCGTGTACGCCCCGGTCGGCACCCACGAAACCCTGCTGGCCTACCTGGTCCGTCGTCTGCTGGAAAACGGTGCGAACACCTCGTTCGTCAACCGCATCGCCGACCACTCGATCTCGATCCAGGAACTGGTCGCCGATCCGGTCGCCAGCATCGAGCGCATGGGCACCCAGGAGGGCAGCATCGGCCTGCCGCATCCGCGCATTCCTATGCCGCGTGAACTGTATGGCAGCGAGCGGGCCAACTCGGCCGGCATCGACATGGCCAACGAACACCGCCTGGCGTCGCTGTCCTGCGCACTGCTGGCCACTGCCCACAATGACTGGAAAGCGGCCCCGCTGCTGGCCTGCGCCGCCAGCGAGCAACCTGCCGTGCAAGTGCTCAACCCGGCCGACCACCGCGATGTCGTCGGTCACGTGCAGGAAGCCACTGTCGAGGACGTCGACAATGCCATCCAGTGCGCACTCAACGCCGCTCCGATCTGGCAGGCCACGCCGCCAGCCGAACGCGCCGCGATCCTCGAACGCGCCGCCGACCTGATGGAAGCCGATATCCAGCCGCTGATGGGCCTGCTGGTGCGCGAAGCCGGCAAGACCTACGCCAACGCCATCGCCGAAGTGCGCGAAGCGGTGGACTTCCTGCGCTACTACGCGGTGCAGGCACGCAACGATTTCAGCAATGACAGCTGCCGCCCGCTTGGGCCGGTGGTGTGCATCAGTCCGTGGAACTTCCCGCTGGCGATCTTCTCCGGCCAGGTCGCCGCGGCCCTGGCCGCCGGCAACCCGGTCCTGGCCAAGCCTGCCGAACAGACCCCGCTGGTCGCCGCCCAGGCTGTGCGCCTGCTGCTGGAAGCCGGTATCCCTGAAGGCGTGCTGCAACTGCTGCCAGGCCGCGGCGAAACCGTCGGTGCCGGCCTGGTCGGTGACGAGCGCGTCAAAGGCGTGATGTTCACCGGTTCCACCGAAGTCGCTCGCCTGCTGCAACGCAACATTGCTGGCCGTCTGGATAACCAAGGCCGTCCGATTCCGCTGATCGCCGAGACCGGCGGCCAGAACGCCATGATCGTCGACTCCTCGGCCCTGACCGAGCAGGTGGTCATTGACGTGGTGTCCTCCGCGTTCGACAGCGCCGGCCAGCGCTGCTCGGCACTGCGTGTGCTGTGCCTGCAGGAAGACTCCGCCGACCGCGTGATCGAGATGCTCAAGGGCGCCATGGCCGAAAGCCGCCTGGGCAACCCGGAACGTCTGTCCGTGGACATCGGCCCGGTCATCGACGCCGAAGCCAAGGCAGGCATCGAGAAGCACATCCAGGGCATGCGCGACAAAGGTCGTACGGTCTACCAGGTCGCCATCGCCGAAGGTGAAGAGATCAAGCGCGGCACCTTCGTGATGCCGACCTTGATCGAGCTCGAAAGCTTCGACGAACTCAAGCGTGAGATCTTCGGACCGGTCCTGCACGTGGTGCGCTACAACCGCAAGGACCTCGACCAGTTGATCGAGCAGATCAACGCCTCCGGCTACGGCCTGACCCTGGGCGTGCACACCCGCATCGACGAGACCATCGCCAAGGTGGTGGACAACGTCAATGCCGGCAACATGTACGTCAACCGCAACATCGTCGGCGCCGTGGTCGGCGTCCAGCCGTTCGGTGGCGAAGGCCTGTCCGGCACTGGCCCGAAAGCCGGCGGTCCGCTCTACCTGTACCGCCTGCTGTCGACCCGCCCGGCCGACGCCATCGCCCGCCACTTCCAGCGTGTCGACGGCGAAGGCAAGGTCGATACTGTCCTGCGCGACCAACTGATCAAGCCGCTGCACACCCTCAAGACCTGGGCTGCCAGCAGCCAGCTGGGTGAGCTGGCCAGCCTGTGCGACCAGTTCGCCGCCCAGTCCCAGAGCGGTATCAGCCGCGTGCTGCCCGGGCCGACCGGCGAGCGCAACACCTATACCGTGTTGCCACGTGAGCACGTGCTCTGCCTGGCCGACAACGATGCCGACCTGCTGGCCCAACTGGCTGCCGTACTGGCCGTGGGCAGCTCGGCGGTATGGGCCGACGCAGAGCCCGGCAAGAGCCTGCGTGCCCGCCTGCCGAAGGAGCTGCAGGCCAAGGTCAAGCTGGTGGCCGACTGGCAGAAGGACGACGTCGCCTTCGATGCCGTCATCCACCACGGCGACTCTGACCAGCTGCGCGGCGTGTGCGAGCAAGTGGCCAAGCGCGCCGGCGCCATCGTCGGCGTCCATGGTCTCTCCAGCGGCGACCACCAGATCGCTCTGGAGCGTCTGGTAATCGAGCGCGCCGTGAGCGTCAACACCGCAGCAGCAGGTGGCAACGCCAGCCTCATGACCATCGGCTGATCCAACGCGGTAAACGAAAAAGGAGAGCTTCGGCTCTCCTTTTTTATGTTTACAACGCCCGATTGCCGCTCACCCAATCAGGTGGACACCTGGTTTCTACCGAAGAACCAGAGCGTCCAGATTTTGAACAGCTCACACGCCAGCACGATCAAAAAGAACATCAGTGGATGTGCTGACGCTTGATAGCCCTCGTACAGATAGAAGACCGAAACAGAGGGAATGAAAAAGAGCAGCCTGAGCGGTAGTTGCAACCCCACCAGCCATTTCACGGCATTGCGCTGGGTGAAAAACAGCGCACAACTGATGCCCACTGACACCAGCAGGCCCAAGCGCAAGGCAAAAAGCACCGCGGTCGCCGTACCTTCGTCGCTGGCGACCACAGCAATCCGCAGCGCGTCGGAAACGAATGGAATCCTTCCGCTGGCGATCGCTTTGAATATGTAGTCGATTAACAACAGGGCATCGAACATGCCCCAGCACCACCAGCTGATCCGTCTGCTGTTCACAACAAGATTCACCTTTTGACGATTCAGGCCGCACGTTATTTCTTCCACCGACCAAGGGCGAGGCTGCCATAATGACCTCGCACCGCTCAAGTCAGGCAACATAGCCGGCCTGGGCCTGCAAGAGGGGGTGGTTCTAGGGGGAGCCACCGCGCACCGGAGGTTCCCGCATGTTCGATTCCAGTGCCTTGCTACGCCAGCGCTTTGCCGCGCTGCGCAGTTCGGCCGAGGTGTTTTCCCTGCGCCATGTGAAGCAGTCGCACCAGAGTCTGTCGGTGCGTCGCAATGTGGCCGAGCCACCATTCTTCAGTCAGGACGAAGGCGCCATGCTCACCGTGCGCGTCAAGGGTGTGGAAGCCTACGCTGCCACCGCCGACGTGTCCCAAGCCGGTCTGCAACGCGCCCTCGAACAGGCCGAGGCGCTGGCTCGCACGATCGCCGCCTACAGTCTGCTGGACCTGAGCGGGCAACCGGTGGCCAGCGAGCGCCATGACCATGTTTCGCCCCACTTCGAACATCCCCTGCCTAGCCTTGCCGAGTGCCTCGAGCTGCTCACCGCCGAGTCGGCCAGCGTGCCCAAGGACAGCCGCCTGGTTGATTGGCAGGCGAGCCTGGGCATCAGCCTTGTCGAGCAGACCTACCTCAATTCTGCAGGCGCCGAGCTGCGCCATGCCCAACGTTTCCTGTTCCCGGGCCTGGGCGTGACCGCAAGCGATGGCCAGGACAGCCAGAGCCGCAGCCTAGGCCGGGAGAACTTCGGCCAGCAAGGCGGCTTCGAGGTGATCGAGCGCTGTGGCCTGGTCGGTGCGGCCAGGCGCATCGCCGACGAGGCCCTGCAATTGCTGCTCGCGCCCAATACCCCCAGCGGCCCGCGCGACCTACTGCTGATGCCAGACCAGATGATGCTGCAGATCCACGAGTCCATCGGCCACCCGCTGGAGATGGACCGTATCCTGGGCGACGAACGAAACTACGCCGGCACCAGCTTCGTCAAGGCAAGCGACTTTGGTCACCTGCAATACGGCTCGAAGCTGCTCAACGTGACCTTCGACCCGACTATCGCCGAAGAGCTGGCCAGCTACAGCTTCGACGACGACGGCACTGCGGCGAGCAAGCAGTTCCTGATCCGCGACGGTGTGCTGCTGCGCCCGCTGGGCGGCGCCTTGTCGCAGTACCGCTCGGGACTGGATGGCGTGGCCAACAGCCGGGCCTGTGGCTGGAATCGCGCGCCGATCGATCGCATGGCCAACCTCAACATCGAGCCGGGCGACCAGTCGTTGGCGCAGCTGATCGGTGGTATCGAGCATGGCATCCTCATGCGCACCAATCGCTCCTGGTCCATCGACGACGCACGCAACAAGTTCCAGTTCGGCTGCGAATGGGGCCAACTGATCGAAAACGGCGAACTCAAAGGCGTAGTGAAGAACCCCAACTACCGCGGCATCTCCGCGCAGTTCTGGGGCAATCTCGCCGCCGTCGGCGATCGCAGCACGTTCCAGGTACTGGGCACGCCAAACTGCGGCAAGGGCGAACCCAACCAGGTGGTACGGGTTGGCCATGCCTCGCCGGCATGCGTGTTCCGCCAGATCGACGTATTCGGAGGAGACGCTTGATGAGCGCCACGCCCCAGCAACGCTTCGAGGACCTGACAGGCGCCCTGCGCGACGCACTCCAGGCTGGCGAGCAGTTCACCCTCGGCTACAGTGCCGAGCATTCACAGTTCATCCGCTTCAACCATGCCCGCGTGCGCCAGGCCGGCGAAGTCGCCCAGGCCAGCGCGCACTTGCGCCTGATCCGCGACGGGCGCCAGGCCGAGCAGCACTTCACGCTGGGCGACGATCCACAGCTGGACCGCCAGCGCCTGCGCGACGCGCTGGCCCAGCTGCGTCAGATCCTGCCGCTGCTGCCTGTCGACCCTTACCTGCGTCTTGATGAAAGCGCCTGGCACAGCCACAACCTGCAGGCAGCGGCGCTGCCGGACTGCGCCGATGTTCTTGGACTGATCGAGCGTGAAGCCGGCGATCTGGACCTGGTCGGTATCTATGCCGCAGGCCCCATCTGCCGGGGGTTCGCCAGCTCCTTCGGGGCCTTTGGCTGGCATCAGGCCAACAGTTTCAACTTCGACTGGAGCCTGTTCCACGCCAATGGCCAGGCGGTCAAGGCCAATTATGCAGGTCAGGTCTGGGACAGTGCGGCCCTGGTGGCGCGCCTGCGCCAGGCCCGCGAGCAACTGGATTTCCTTGGCCGCCCGGCAATCATCCTCAAGCCTGGCAGCTACCGCGCCTACCTGGCCCCGGCGGCGATGGACGAGATTGCCGGCATGCTCTGCTGGGGTGGTTTTTCCGCGCAGGCTCTGGCCACAGGCAACAGCGCGCTGCAGCGCCTGTACACCGGCGATGCCAGCCTCAGTCCGCAGGTCGGTTTCGATGAACAGGTCAGCGGCTCGCTCAGCCCGCCCTTCTCCGACGAAGGCTCGCCGCGCCAGGACGTGCGCCTGATCCACGAAGGCCGCGCACACGCGCGCTTGGTCAGCGCGCGCAGCGCTGCGGAGTTCGACCTGCAGGCCAACGGCGCCGACAGCTTCGAGTCGCCCTGTGCACTGAGCCTGGCTCCGGGGCATCTGCCTTCGGCGCAGGTCCTCGAGCGACTCGGCACGGGTCTGTATATCAGCAATCTCTGGTACCTGAACTACTCGGACCTGCCCGCCGCCCGCATGACCGGCCTGACCCGTTTCGCCACCTTCTGGGTGCAGGACGGTTGCATCCAGGGGCCGGTCGGCACCATGCGCTTCGATGACAGCCTGTACAACCTGCTGGGCAGTCAGTTGGAAGACCTGACGCGTGAGCGAGAGCTGATCCTGTCGACCAGTACCTACGGCCAGCGCAGCACCGGGTCGAGTCATTTGCCGGGAGCGCTGGTCAAAGCCCTGACCCTCACCCTCTAATGGGTCTGTGCTGGCTGCTTCACAGGGCTCCTACAGGACGATAACCCTGTGGAGGCGGGCCAGCACGATCAAGCAGCAAAGCCGAGGTATTCATGCCCGAACGCGCCCCGCTGGACCCCGTCACCGCCCGCTGGATCCCCTGGGTGGTGGCCATCGCCTTCTTCATGCAGTCCCTGGACGGCACCATCCTCAACACCGCCCTGCCGGCCATGGCCCGCTCCCTGGCCGAAGACCCGCTGCGCATGCAGGGTGTGATCATCGCCTACATGCTCACGGTGGCCCTGTTGATTCCCGCCTCAGGCTGGATCGCCGACCGCTTCGGCACCAAGCGCATTTTCTTCAGCGCCATCCTGCTCTTCAGCCTGGGCTCGCTGCTCTGCGCCATGGCCAACAGCCTCACGTTCCTGATCCTGGCCCGGGTCATCCAGGGCCTGGGCGGTGCGTTGATGCTGCCGGTCGGGCGACTGGTAGTGCTGCGCGCCTACCCGCGTTCGGAGCTGGTGCGGATCATGAGCTTCATCACCATCCCCGGCCTGCTTGGCCCGCTGCTGGGACCGACCCTGGGCGGCTGGCTGGTGGAGATCCTCACCTGGCACTGGATCTTTTTGCTCAATCTGCCCGTCGGTGCACTGGGCTGCTATGCGGTATGGAAGTTCATCCCTGATCTGCGCGGCGCCGAGCGCACTACCTTCGACGGCCCGGGGTTCATCCTGTTCGGCGCCGCGATGGTACTGATCACCATCGCCATGGAAGGCTTGGGTGAGCTGCACCTGCCGCACTTGCGGGTGATGTTGCTGCTGTTCGCCGGCATGGCCTGCCTGGCCGCCTATTGGCTGCGCGCCGGGCGCGATCCGCAGCCGCTGTTCTCGCCGGGCCTGTTCCGGGTGCGCACCTTCGCCATCGGCATCCTCGGCAACCTCTTCGCCCGCCTGGGCAGCGGCGCTCTGCCGTTTCTGGTGCCGTTGCTACTGCAGGTGGCGCTGGGCTATTCGCCCGCCGAGGCCGGCATGAGCATGATCCCTCTGGCCGCCGCGGCGATGCTCGCCAAGTCCATCGCACGGCCGCTGATCGAACGCTTCGGCTATCGCATCATCCTCACCGGCAATACCCTGTTGCTTGGCCTGCTGCTGGCCAGTCTGGGACTGGTGGACGCAGACACGCCGTATGCCCTGCTGCTGGCGCAACTGGCCCTGCTCGGCGCCGTGAACTCCATGCAGTTCACCGCCATGAACACCGTGACCCTGATCGACCTGGACGACGCCAGCGCCAGCAGCGGCAACAGCCTGTTGTCGGTGGTCGCGCAGCTGTCCTTGAGCCTGGGGGTGGCCTGTGCCGGCGCCTTGCTTGGCGGCTTTACCGCCGCGGGCAGCGCAGAGGGGGTGGAAAGCACCCTGGGCGCCTTCCAGCTGACCTTCTTGACCATCGGCTTGATGGCCATGCTGGCCGCAGCGATCTTCCTGCAGTTGTCACCGACAGACGGAAGGCGTGCCCGTCGTCAGGAAGCGCACATGGAGTCGTAGGGCGAATGGCCACGAGGCTGGTAGACTGTGCGGCATTTTTCGCTTCGCAACGCAGGCCCGCCTCGTGACCACCGACTCCACCGCCTTTGCCACTCTGCCGCTGTCCGCCGCCATGCTGGCCAACCTGGACGCCCTCGGCTACGCCTCGATGACGCCGATCCAGGCCCAGAGCCTGCCGGTCATCCTCAAGGGCCAGGACCTGATCGCCCAGGCCAAGACCGGCAGCGGCAAGACCGCCGCCTTCGGCATCGGCCTGCTCAACCCGATCAATCCGCGCTACTTCGGCTGCCAGGCCCTGGTACTGTGCCCGACCCGCGAGCTGGCCGACCAGGTGGCCAAGGAGCTGCGTCGCCTGGCCCGTGCCGAAGACAACATCAAGATCCTCACCCTGTGCGGCGGCGTTTCGCTGGGCCCGCAGATCGCCTCCCTGGAGCATGGCGCACACATCATCGTCGGCACCCCAGGGCGCATCCAGCAGCACCTGGACAAGGGCACTTTGGTGCTCGATGGGCTCAATACCCTGGTGCTGGATGAAGCCGACCGCATGCTCGACATGGGTTTCTTCGACGCCATCGCCAGCATCATCGGCAAGACCCCTTCGCGCCGCCAGACGCTGCTGTTCTCGGCCACCTACCCGGCCGGCATCGAGCAGTTGGCCGCCGAGTTCATGCGCAAGCCACAGCAGGTCAAGGTCGAAAGCCTGCACGCAGACAACCAGATCGAACAGCACTTCATCGAGATCGACCCGCAGCAACGCCTGGAAGCCGTCACCCGAGTGCTCGGCCACTTCCGCCCGCAGTCGTGCGTGGCGTTCTGCTTCACCAAGCAGCAGTGCGAGGACGTGGTAGCCCACCTCACCGCCAAGGGCATCGTCGCCCAGGCCCTGCATGGCGACCTGGAGCAACGCGACCGCGACCAGGTGCTGACAATGTTCGCCAACCGCAGCAGCTCGGTGCTGGTGGCCACTGACGTGGCGGCCCGTGGCCTGGACATCGACGGTCTGGACATGGTGATCAACGTCGAGCTGGCGCGTGATCCGGAGATTCACGTACACCGCGTCGGCCGCACCGGTCGCGCTGGCGAAAAAGGCATCGCCATCAGCCTGGTCGCGCCTGCCGAGGGCCACCGCGCACAGGCCATCGAGGACCTGCAGAAGCGCCCGCTGCGCTGGGAGCAGCTCGACAACCTCAAACACAAAGGGGGTGAGCCTTTGCTGCCAGCGATGACCACCTTGTGCATCGCCGCAGGCCGCAAGGACAAACTGCGCCCAGGCGATATTCTCGGCGCGCTGACCGGCGACGCAGGGATCCCCGGTAAACAGGTGGGCAAAATCGCCATCTTCGACTTCCAGGCCTTCGTGGCGGTGGAGCGCGCTGTGGCCAAACAAGCCATGCAGCGCCTGAACAGCGGCAAGATCAAGGGTCGGTCCCTGAAAGTCCGCATCATCTAAAGATCTGCACGACTCTGTGGAAGCGGGTTTACCCGCGAAGGCGGCAGTGAGTCCACCATCGCATTGCGGGTAAACCCGCTTCCACGGGGGCCAGTGTGTCATTTCAGAAAAGGTTTACACCGTGCATTCCACCGACGTGATCATCATCGGCGCCGGCGCCGCCGGCCTGATGTGCGCCCAGCTCACCGCCCGCCGAGGACGCCGGGTGCTGGTGCTCGACCACGCCAACAAGCCGGGCAAGAAGATCCTCATGTCCGGGGGCGGTCGCTGCAACTTCACCAACATGTACACCGAGCCCGCCAACTTCCTCTCGCAGAACACGCACTTCTGCAAGTCGGCCCTGGCCCGCTATACCCAGTGGGATTTCATCGAACTGGTGTGCAAGCACGGCGTGCCTTACCACGAGAAGAAACTTGGCCAGCTGTTCTGCGACAACAAGTCCAGCGACATCCTCGACATGTTGCTCGCCGAATGCGACGAGGCCGGGGCCCAGATACGCCTGCAGACCAGCATCGAGCAGATCGAGAAGACCGCCGAAGGCTATTGTCTGCAAACCTCCGCCGGCCCGTTCGCCTGCCAGTCCCTGGTGATCGCCACCGGCGGCCTGTCGATCCCGACCCTGGGCGCTACCGGCTTTGGCTACCAGGTCGCCCGTCAGTTCGGCCATACCCTGCTGCCGACCCGCGCGGGTCTGGTGCCCTTCACCATCACCGAGCCTCAACTCAAGGCCCTGTGCACCGAGCTCTCCGGCACCGCACTGGACTGCGTCGCCAGTTGCAACGGCACCAGTTTCCGGGAAAACCTGTTGTTCACCCACCGCGGCCTGAGTGGCCCGGCGATCCTGCAGATTTCCTCGTTCTGGGAGGCGGGCGATACCGTGGAGATCAACCTGTTGCCCGATCGAGACGCCCTCAGTTGGCTGCAACAGCAGCAGGCCGAACGCCCCAACAGCGAGCTGAAGACGCTGCTGGGCGAGGTTTTCACCCGCAAGCTGGCCAATCTGCTGGCCGAGCAATGGTTCGTGTCCAAGCCGATGAAGCAGTACACCCCGGCCGAACTGGCCCAGGTGGCGGATAAGCTGTCGGCCTGGCAACTGGTGCCGGCCGGTACCGAAGGCTATCGCACCGCGGAGGTGACCCTCGGCGGCGTCGATACCCGCGAGGTGTCTTCAAAGACCATGGAATCCCTCAAGAGTCCTGGGCTGTACTTCATCGGCGAAGTGCTCGATGTCACGGGCCACCTGGGCGGGTTCAATTTCCAGTGGGCATGGGCCTCGGCCAACGCTGCAGCGCAGTTCGTGTAGAGTAGAATCCTTTCAGCAGCACGGAACGCTTCTTGCTGGTCTGTGCTGAGGTGCCGATTTTCTGGGGCTGCTGCGCGGCCCACTATGAATGGCGCCAAGGTATTCATTCGATCACTGCCCAGGGCCATCATGTCATCGAGCTCGTTCCGCCATTCATTGCGTCGTTTGTGGGGCCAAGACAAGTTCAGCTACAGCATCAGGGTAACGATCGCACTCACCGGCAGCCTGGCGCTTTGCTGGTACCAGGACGAAATGGCGCTGTTGATCCCGCTGTTCCTCGGCATCATCGCCAGCGCCCTGGCCGAGACCGACGACGGCTGGCAAGGCCGCCTGAGCGCCCTGGCCGTTACCTTGGTGTGTTTCGCCATCGCCGCCTTGTCGGTGGAGCTGCTGTTCCCTTACCCCTGGATCTTCGCTGGCGCACTGGCCCTGGCAGCCTTCGCCCTGACCATGCTCGGTGCCTTGGGCGAACGCTACGGCGCCATCGCCTCGGCGACGTTGATCCTCTCGGTGTACACCATGATCGGCGTGGACCAGCGCGGCGGGCAGGTCAGCGATTTCTGGCACGAACCGTTGCTGCTGGTGGCCGGTGCGGCGTGGTATGGGCTGCTCTCGGTCCTGTGGCAGGCGCTGTTCTCCAACCAGCCGGTGCAGCAGAGCCTGGCAAAGTTGTTCATGGAGCTTGGCCGCTACCTCAAGCTCAAGGCCAACCTGTTCGAGCCGATCCGCAACCTGGACCTGGAAGCCCGCCGCCTGGAACTGGCCCAGCAAAATGGCAAAGTAGTGGCGGCGCTGAACGCAGCCAAGGAAATCATCCTGCACCGGGTTGGCAACAGCCAGCCGAACGCCAAGGTCAGCCGTTATTTGAAGCTGTACTTTCTGGCTCAGGACATCCATGAGCGGGTCAGTGCCTCGCACTATCCCTACAACGCACTGGCCGAAGCGTTCTTCCACAGCGATGTGATGTTCCGCTGCCAGCGCCTGCTGCGCCAGCAAGGCTCGGCCTGCCAGCAACTGTCCCACTCGATCCGCCTGCGCCAGCCGTTCGTCTACGGCGGCGGGTTCGCCGAAGCGCTGGAAGACCTCAACGCCTCCCTGGAACACTTGCGCCAGCAAAGCAATCCAGCCTGGCGCGGCCTGTTGCGCTCTTTGCGGGCGCTGGCCGGCAACCTGGCGACCCTGGACCGCCTGCTGGGCGCCGCCAGCAACCCCGACAGTCTGGCCGATGCCAGCGACAGCAGCCTGCTCGACCGCTCGCCACGCAACCTCAAGGATGTCTGGAGCCGCCTGCGCACGCAGCTGACGCCCACTTCGCTGTTGTTCCGCCATGCCCTGCGCCTGTCCCTGGCGCTGTCGGTGGGCTACGGCATGGTGCACCTGATCCACCCGACCCAAGGCTACTGGATCATCCTGACTACCCTGTTCGTCTGCCAGCCCAACTATGGTGCGACCCGCCGCAAGCTGGTGCAGCGCGTAGTGGGCACGGCTGTCGGCCTCACGGTGGGCTGGGCGCTGTTCGACCTGTTCCCCAGCCCGGTCATCCAGTCGATGTTCGCGGTGGTCGCCGGGGTGGTGTTCTTCGTCAACCGAACCACCCGCTATACCTTGGCCACGGCGGCGATCACCCTGATGGTACTGTTCTGCTTCAACCAGATCGGCGATGGCTACGGCCTGTTCCTGCCACGCCTGTTCGATACCCTCGTGGGCAGCCTGATTGCCATCCTGGCGGTGTTCCTGTTCCTGCCGGACTGGCAGGGACGGCGCCTGAACAAAGTGCTGGCCAATACGCTGACCTGCGCCAGTGCCTACCTGCGCCAGATCATGCAGCAATATGCCCATGGCAAGCGCGACGACCTGGCCTATCGCCTGGCCCGGCGCAACGCCCACAACGCCGATGCGGCACTGTCGACCACACTGGCCAACATGCTCATGGAGCCTGGGCACTTCCGTAAGGAAGCCGATGTGGGCTTCCGCTTCCTGGTGCTCTCGCACACCCTGCTCAGCTACCTCTCCGGGCTCGGTGCACACCGCGACACGGCGCTGCCGCCGGAGGTTCACGAGCAGTTGATCGATGGCGCCGGCCAGAGCCTGGCCAACAGCCTCGATGAGATCGCCAATGGACTGGCCGCCCGCCTGCCCGTGGCCATCCACAGCGATGCCGAGGAAGCCCTGGCCGGCGCCTTGGAACAGATGCCCGAAGAGTTGGACGAACATCAGCGTCTGGTGCAAACCCAACTGGCGCTGATCTGCCGCCAACTCGGGCCGCTGCGTACCCTGGCGGCGCACCTGATCAAGGAAAGCCCAACGGGCTGACGCTCCCAGGCCAACCCGCTCTTGAAGCCAGAGGGCGCTGAGGCGGATCAGAACCCGTGTTGGCGCAACAGACGGGCATAGCTGCCATCGGCCTTCATCGCGGCGATGGCGCGGTCGAAGCGCTCGATGATCTGCTGATGATGGGGGTGCTTGAGGCTGACGAGGATGTGCAGGTTGTTTTCGCCCAACGCGGGCTCTACGAAGGTCACGGCCTCACGCACCTCCTTCGGCTCGCGTTGCAGGCTGTAGCGCGCGACGAATTCGTCCTCCACCGTCAGGTCGACCCTGCCCGCCGCCAGCATGCGCACCGCCGAGGAGAAGTTGCGCACCGCCACCTTGTGCAAACGGGCGTCGGCGTCGAATTCCGGGGAATAGGCGTAATCGCGTACCACGGCAATGGAATAGTCGTAGAGGTCGGCCAGCTGACGGTAGCTCAAAGGCGTATCTTGCGGCCTGAGCAGGCGGATGCGGTTGACCAGGTAGGGTTTGGAAAATGCGCCCAGACGCGTGCGCGAGTCGTTGTACCAGGTGTTGACCAAGATGTCGTAGCGGCCTTCGCCGATACCCATCAAGGCCCTGGCCCAGGGCACCTGCTCGACATTGCTGGTGTAGCCAGCACGGGTCAGTGCCGCGGTGACGATGTTGGTGGCCAGGCCGCCGCCGGGCAAGTCGCTGTCTGTGAACGGCGGCCAACTGTCGGCCACAAGACGCAACTTCTCGGCCGCCACGGCGGGAGTGACCAGCACGATCAACAGTAAACCAAGCGCGCAAAGCAATGGCCGCATGCTCGAGTCCTTTCGCAGGTGGGTGATCCACTCTGATGGTGGCGATCCGCACTACTACAGGATGGGCAGATTACACAAAGCCCTCTCGGACGGCAGCCGACAAATGATATCAAATAGCCTCTATTTTGGCCGAATGCGGTTGAAGCCGTTTTTGGGCAATGTCTGACTCGTCGCCAGCGCCGGGATTTGCGATGATCGACCGCCCCTTCAAAGAGTTCATACCCATGTCCATCGAGTGGATCTGCAAGCACCATACCGACCTTGGCAAGGAGCAACTCTATGCCATCCTGCAGTTGCGCACTGAAGTCTTCGTGGTGGAGCAGCAATGCGCCTACCAGGAGGTCGACGGCCAGGACCTTTGCGCAGATACGCTGCACTTGATGGGTTGGGAACAAGACCGCTTGGTGGCCTACCTGCGCCTGCTCGACCCCCAATCCCAAGGCGGCGACGTGGTCATTGGCCGGGTGGTAACCGCCCCCGCCGCGCGCGGTGGCGGCCTGGGCCATCAGCTGTTGCTCAAGGGGCTGGAGTGCGCCGAGCACTGCTGGCCTGGGACACCGATCTACCTGTCGGCCCAGGCACATCTGCAGGCCTACTATGCGCGGCATGGATTCGAGGTGGCGGGAGAGCAGTACCTGGAGGATGGCATTGCGCATATCGGTATGCGCAAGGCTTGAGGCGAGAGGGCATCGAGCGGCTGGGGCGCTCAGGTCATGGATACCCCAGCACGTCCCTGATCTTGCGCAGGTGCTGGATGATCCACTGCTTGTCGATGGCACCCCAATCGTGGATGCGGTAGTGCCCGGCGTGATTACGCGCCCCGGCCTGCTGCTCGAATTCACAAACGATATCCAGGTCGGCCAGTGCGGCGATGGTGTCCTGTGCGGTGCGACGAGGCATGCCGGTAGCCTCCATCAGCGCCGGAACACTGGTTGCGGTCTGGCTGTCGATCAACCAGGCCACATAGAGACGCCGGTAGAAACTGCTCTTGGTCTTGCTCACATCCATGCTGCTCGATCCTCAGGTGGTGCCCGGCAGCTCCTGGTAGGTCAGGTAGACGCGCAGGTCGAATTCCAATTGATGATAGTCCGGCTCCATGTGCTGACAGAGCTGGTAGAACGCTTTGTTGTGGTCCCGCTCGCGCAGGTGCGCCAACTCGTGCACCACGATCATGCGTAGAAACTGGGGCGCCGCGTCCTTGAACAGCGAGGCGATGCGGATTTCCTTCTTGGCCTTGAGTTTGCCGCCCTGCACACGGGAGACAGCAGTGTTCAGGCCCAGGGCGCGATGGGTCAGATCCAGGCGGTTGTCGAACAGCACCTTGTCCAGATTCGGCGCACTGCGCAGGTATTGCTGTTTCAAGTCCTGGGCATAGCTGTACAGCGCTTTGTCGCTCTGTACGTCGTGTCGATCCGGGTAGCGCTGGCGCAGGTAATCGCCCAGGCGATCGGAGGCGATCATCTGGCGGACCTGCTCTTGCAGGTGAGGCGGGTAGGCTTGCAGGTAGCGTAATGCGGTCATTGCACGACGTTCAGCGAGAAGAACCGCGAGTGTATCCGATCCGCATCCAATATGAACGAGGGGCCGTTTCGCCAGCGCGAAACGGCCCCTCGTTCATGGCAGGATCAGTTGACCTTGGCGGCCAGCTCACCTTTGGCGTAACGCTGGAACATGCCCTCCAGGGAGATCGGCTTGATCTTGGAGGCGTTGCCGGCGGTACCGAAGGCTTCGTAACGGGCGATGCAGACATCACGCATGGCCTTCACGGTCTCGGCGAAGAACTTGCGTGGGTCGAACTCGCTCGGGTGCTGGGCCATGTAGCGACGGATGGCACCCGTGGAGGCCAGGCGCAGGTCGGTATCGATGTTGACCTTGCGCACGCCGTACTTGATGCCTTCGACGATTTCTTCGACCGGCACGCCGTAGGTTTCCTTGATATCACCGCCGTATTCGTTGATGACCTTCAGCCATTCCTGCGGCACCGAGGAAGAACCGTGCATGACCAGGTGGGTGTTGGGAATGCGCTTGTGGATTTCCTTGATCCGGTCGATGGCCAGGATGTCACCGGTTGGCGGCTTGGTGAACTTGTAGGCGCCGTGGCTGGTGCCGATGGCGATGGCCAGGGCGTCGACCTGGGTCTTCTTGACGAAGTCGGCGGCTTCTTCCGGGTCGGTCAGCATCTGGCTGTGATCCAGAGTGCCTTCGGCGCCGATACCATCTTCTTCACCGGCTTGGCCGGTTTCCAGGCTGCCCAGGCAACCCAGTTCGCCTTCGACGGACACGCCGCAGGCGTGGGCGAATGCCACGGTCTGCTGAGTGACGCGAACGTTGTACTCGTAGTCGGACGGGGTCTTGCCGTCTTCCTTGAGCGAGCCGTCCATCATCACCGAGCTGAAGCCCAGCTGGATGGAACGCTGGCAGACGTCAGGGCTGGTGCCGTGATCCTGGTGCATGCACACCGGGATGTGCGGGAACTCTTCGATCGCCGCCAGGATCAGGTGACGCAGGAACGGGGCACCAGCGTACTTGCGGGCGCCGGCCGAGGCCTGGACGATGACCGGGGAGTCGGTGGCATCCGCAGCTTCCATGATGGCGCGCATCTGCTCGAGGTTGTTGACGTTGAAAGCCGGAACGCCGTAGCCGAACTCGGCGGCGTGGTCCAGCATCTGGCGCATGCTAATGAGTGCCATTGTGTATCTCTCTCCCGACAAGCGTCGTTGTTTCGTGCAAGCCTGCCGCAGGGGCGGTTGCTGTTCAAGTAGTGTGGGCCACCGTCGCGGCCCGGCCAGTCACGGTGCCTTGCAGCCCCGCCCAATCAGATCGTTGGTCGCCACCCAATACACCAGGCCTTCGTCGCCCTTGGTGTGGAAGGCAAGTACCCCGTCGCTGTACAGCGCGCCCGAGGCGCCCGGCTCGGACTTGAGCCGGTAGACCTGGTCGCCGCCGCCTAGGCGTACGTCGACCGCATCCTGGCTCGCATCGGCGAATCGCCAGAGCACTTCGGCCTGGCTGTCGCAGACCCAGCGGGTCCAGTTGTCCGCCGAAGCGGATGGGGCCGGTTGCAGCAGCGAGCATCCTGCCAGGGTCGCCAGGGCCAATGCGGCCAGAAGCGCTTTCATCCAAAAACCTCGTCGTGGATCCGCTACGCGGCCCCTAATCCAAGACCACAAAACCCAACCTTGGTTGCCTGGCGCCCGATCAAGGGCAGCCCGGCGCCTGGCGCTGGTGTTCGTCGTCGTACTTTTCCAGGCCCTCCGGGCCCATGCGCTTGTTGATGACCGGCGCGGTTTCCGCCTGCCACTGAGACTGGTAGCAGCCGCCCTTGGGCGGCTGCGACGGCTCGGTATCGGCAGACTTGCTGGAGCAGGCGCCCAGCAACAGGGCCAGGATCATCACAGGCAATTGCTTGACCATCAGGTCGCTCCCTTTGCCAGGCGCCGCCATACTCAGGCCTTGGCCCGCTCTTCCAGGATAGCCACGGCGGGCAGGACCTTGCCTTCGACGAATTCGAGGAACGCGCCGCCACCGGTAGAAATGTAGGAGATATCAGCGCCTACGCCATATTTGTCGATGGCCGCCAGGGTGTCACCGCCACCGGCGATGGAGAAGGCGGCGCTGTCGGCGATGGCCTTGGCCAGCACTTTGGTACCGTTGCCGAACTGGTCGAACTCGAACACGCCGACCGGGCCGTTCCACAGAATGGTCTTGGACGACTTGAGCAGCTCGGCGAACTGTTCGGCAGTCTTCGGGCCGATATCCAGGATCATGTCGTCATCGGCCACATCGGCGATGGACTTGACGGTGGCTTCGGCGCTCTCGGCGAACTCCTTGGCAACCACTACGTCCACCGGCAGCGGCACGCTGACCTTGGCGGCGATCGCCTTGGCGGTGTCGACCAGGTCAGGTTCGTACAGCGACTTGCCGACCTTGTGGCCCGCCGCGGCGAGGAAGGTGTTGGCGATGCCGCCACCGACGATCAGTTGATCGCAGACCGTGCTCAGGCTGTTGAGCACATCCAGCTTGGTGGAGACCTTGGAGCCGGCGACGATGGCGGCCATCGGTTTGGCCGGGGCTTTCAGGGCCTTGCCCAGGGCATCGAGTTCGGCCGCCAGCAGCGGGCCTGCAGCCGCAACCTTGGCGAACTTGGCAACCCCGTGGGTCGAACCCTCGGCGCGGTGGGCGGTACCGAAGGCATCCATGACGAATACGTCGCACAGGGCGGCGTACTTTTGCGCCAGCTCGTCGGCGTTCTTCTTCTCGCCCTTGTTGAAGCGCACGTTCTCGAACAGCACCAGATCGCCGGCCTTGACCTCGACACCGTCCAGGTAGTCAGCGACCAGCGGCACGTCGCGGCCCAGGGCCTTGCTCAGGTAATCAGCCACCGGCTTGAGGCTGTTCTCGGCGGAGAACTCGCCTTCGGTGGGGCGACCCAGGTGCGAGCAGACCATGACGGCAGCGCCCTTCTCAAGGGCCAGCTTGATGGTCGGCAGCGCGGCCAGGATACGCGCATCGCTGGCTACCACACCGTCTTTCACAGGGACGTTGAGGTCTTCGCGGATCAGTACGCGCTTACCTTGCAGGTCGAGGTCGGTCATCTTCAACACGGTCATGAATGCAGTCCTTCAGGGCTGTTTGGTGCGGGTTTGGTGGACGACGTGCAGGAAATGACCGGCAACGTCGAGCATACGGTTGGCGAACCCCCATTCGTTGTCGAACCAGGCCAGCAGGTTCACCAGGCGGGGGCCGGAAACACGGGTCTGGCTGGCATCGACGATGGCCGAATGCGGGTCATGGTTGAAATCACAACTGGCGTGGGGCAGCTCGGTATAGGCCAGCAGCCCTTTCAGCGGGCCGTTCAGCGCAGCCTCGCGCAACACCCGGTTGACCTCTGCCGCGTTGGTATCACGGGCGGTCTGCAGGGTGATGTCCAGGCACGAGACGTTGACGGTCGGCACGCGTACGGCTTTGGCCTGGATTCGACCGGCAAGTTCCGGAAGCAGGCGCTCGATGCCGCGCGCCAGACCAGTGGACACCGGGATCACCGACTGGAATGCCGAACGGGTGCGGCGCAGGTCCTCATGGTGATAGGCATCGATCACCGGCTGGTCGTTCATCGCCGAGTGAATGGTGGTGATCGACACATACTCGATGCCAAACGCCTGGTCCAGCACGCGCAACAGCGGCACGCCGCAGTTGGTGGTACAGGAGGCGTTGGACACCAGGCGCTCCTCGCCGCTCAGGCAGTCCTGGTTAATGCCATAGACCACCGTGGCGTCGACATCCGCTTCACTGGACATCGGCTGGGAGAACAGCACCCGCGGCGCGCCGGCATCGAGAAAGCGCTGGGCATCGGCACGAGTGTTGTAGGCCCCGGAGCACTCCAGCACCAGATCGACGCCCAGCGCCGCCCAGTCGATGCCCTCCGGGGTGACGCTGCGCAGGACCTTCACACAGTCGCCATTGATGTGCAGGCAGTCGCCGTCAACCCTCACCTCGCCAGGGAATCGCCCGTGGGTGGAGTCGAAACGGGTCAAGTATTCGAGGCTGGCCTGATCGGCCAGGTCGTTCAGCGCGACGATCTCGAAGCCGGCGTCCGCTCCTCGCTCGAACAGTGCGCGCAAGACACAACGACCGATACGGCCGTAACCGTTGAGTGCAACTTTGTAGGGACGCGGATGGGGCATTCGATACTCACGGAACAGATCTATTGTCAGCAGCCTGCGGGATTGCGGTGTGGCATTCGCAGGCAAGCCCGCTCCCACAGGGATACACGACCACCGTGGGAGCGGGCTTGCCCGCGAATCGGGGCGACACCGCCCGCAGATCCTTACATCAGTCTTCCAGCAGCTCTTCAGCGGTACCCAGAATGTTCTCCAGGGTGAAGCCGAATTCCTCGAACAGTGCGGAGGCCGGCGCCGACTCACCGTAGGTGGTCATACCGATGACGCGGCCTTCCAGGCCCACGTACTTGTACCAGAAGTCCGCGTGGGCAGCCTCGATGGCGATACGCGCACCGACTTCCAGCGGTAGAACGGACTGCTTGTAGGCGGCGTCCTGGGCGTCGAACACGCTGGTGCACGGCATGGAAACCACACGCACCTTGCGGCCCTGCTCGGTCAGCTTGGCATGCGCCTGGACCGCCAGCCCCACTTCGGAACCGGTGGCGATCAGCAGCAGCTCAGGCTCGCCGGCGCAATCCTTGAGGATGTAGCCGCCGCGGCTGATGTTGGCGATCTGCTGGGCATCGCGCTCCTGGTGCTGCAGGTTCTGACGGGAGAAGATCAACGCCGATGGGCCGTCCTTGCGCTCCAGGGCCTGCTTCCAGGACACGGCGGATTCCACCGCGTCGGCTGGACGCCAAGTGTCCAGGTTCGGCGTGCTGCGCAGGCTGGTCAGCTGCTCGATCGGCTGGTGGGTCGGGCCGTCTTCGCCCAAGCCGATGGAGTCGTGGGTATAGACATGGATGACGCGCTGCTTCATCAGGGCGGACATGCGTACCGCGTTGCGGGCGTATTCCATGAACATCAGGAAGGTCGCGCCATAAGGCACCAGGCCGCCGTGCAGGGCGACGCCGTTCATGATGGCGGTCATGCCGAACTCGCGCACACCGTAGAACACGTAGTTGCCGCTGGCGTCATCGGCGCTGACGCCTTTGCAGCCCTTCCACAGGGTCAGGTTGGAGCCTGCCAGGTCAGCCGAGCCGCCAAGGAACTCAGGCAGCAGCGGGCCGAAGGCATTCAGGGCGTTCTGGCTGGCCTTGCGGCTGGCGATGGTTTCACCCTTGGCGGCGACTTCGTTGATGTAGGCCTGGGCCTTCTCGGCGAAGTCGGCCGGCAGCTCGCCGCGTTCACGGCGCTTGAACTCGGCGGCCAGCTCAGGGTAGGCCTTGGCATAGGCGTCGAAGCGCTGGTTCCAGTCGGCTTCGAGCTTGGCGCCGGCGGCTTTGGCGTCCCATTCTGCGTAGATGTCGGCCGGAATCTCGAACGGACCGTGGTTCCAGTTCAGTTCCTTGCGGGCCAGGGCGATTTCATCGTTGCCCAACGGCGCGCCGTGGCAGTCTTCCTTGCCCTGCTTGTTGGGCGAACCGAAGCCGATGATGGTCTTGCAGCAGATCAGGGTCGGGCGATCGCTCTTGCGGGCGGTCTCGATGGCAGTCTTGATCTCGTCGGCGTCATGACCATCGACGTTGCGGATCACCTGCCAGTTGTACGCCTCGAAGCGCGCCGGGGTGTTGTCGGTGAACCAGCCGTGCACTTCGCCGTCGATGGAGATGCCGTTGTCGTCGTAGAAGGCGATCAGCTTGTTCAGGCCCAAGGTGCCGGCCAGGGACGCGACTTCGTGGGAGATACCTTCCATCATGCAGCCGTCGCCCAGGAACACGTAGGTGTGGTGGTCGACGATGGTGTGGCCTTCACGGTTGAATTGGGCCGCCAGGACTTTTTCCGCCAGGGCGAAGCCCACGGCGTTGGCGATACCCTGGCCCAGCGGGCCGGTGGTGGTCTCGACGCCTGCGGTGTAGCCGTACTCCGGGTGACCCGGCGTGCGACTGTGCAGTTGACGGAAGGCCTTGAGGTCGTCGATCGACAGGTCGTAGCCGGTCAGGTGCAGCAGCGAGTAGATGAGCATCGAGCCGTGGCCATTGGACAGCACGAAGCGGTCGCGGTCGGCGAATTTCGGATTGCTCGGGTTGTGCTTCAGGTAATCGCGCCAAAGCACTTCGGCGATATCCGCCATGCCCATGGGGGCACCTGGGTGGCCGCTGTTGGCCTTTTGCACGGCATCCATGCTGAGGGCACGAATGGCGTTGGCACGTTCACGACGGCTGGGCATCGCTGAGTCTCCTGGGGATTGAAAAGGTAGTGAAACGAAAAAGGCCGCCATTTTCGCCCACAGGCGGGGCCGGGGGCAAACTTTTCCAGCCACAGGCGACAAGCTCGACACTGCAAGCAGAGGTAGATCGGCGCCCGATCTGCTCCAACCTTGCAGCTTGCCCCCTGCAGACCGCAGCTCATCGCCAATATCAAAACTTTTTGATATTGCTATTGCTACGACAGCATCCCCTGTCTAGACTGCCGCCTCATGAACCAAAGCGCGCCCATCACCCCTCAACGCAGCGACGAGCTGGCCGCCCTGTGCAAGGCCGGCGGCGACCCGCTGCGCCTGAACGTGCTGCGCGCGCTGGCCAGCGACTCGTTTGGCGTGCTGGAGCTCGCACAGATTTTCGACATCGGCCAATCGGGCATGAGCCATCACCTCAAGGTACTGGCCCAGGCTGAACTGGTGGCCACGCGCCGCGAGGGCAATGCGATTTTCTACCGCCGCGCCTTGCCCGACAGCCTGCGCTTGGGCGGTCGCCTGCACGCAGCCCTGCTCGAAGAGGTGGACGGCCTGGCCCTGACGCAGGACGTGCAGGCCCGTATCGCCCAGGTGCAACAACGCCGCGCCGCCACCAGCCAGGACTTTTTCCTGCGCGTGGAAGAAAAGTTTCGCGCCCAGCAAGACCTGATCGCCGGCCTGCCGCAGTACCGCGACAGCCTGCTGGCTCTGCTCGACAACCTCAGTTTCGGCCCCGAGGCCAGCGCGCTGGAAGTCGGTCCAGGCGATGGCGGCTTCCTGCCGGACCTGGCACGGCGCTTCAATCAGGTCACGGCCCTGGACAACAGCTCGACCATGCTCGAATTGGCCCGCCAGGTCTGCGAGCGCGAAGGGCTGGATAATGTAAACCTGCAGTTGGCCGATGCACTGGGTGCAACGGATGTGGAAGCCGACTGCGTAGTGCTGAACATGGTGTTGCACCATTTCAGCGACCCGGCCCTGGCCCTGCGCCTGCTGGCCAAACGGGTGAAAGCGGGCGGCAGCCTGCTGGTCACCGAGCTGTGCAGCCATGATCAGAGCTGGGCGCGGGAAGCCTGCGGCGATCTCTGGTTGGGCTTCGAGCAGGAAGACCTGGCCCGTTGGGCCCGGGTAGCGGGGCTAGTACCCGGGGACAGCCTCTATGTGGGCTTGCGTAACGGTTTCCAGATTCAGGTCCGCCATTTCCAGCGGACGACTGGCGACACTCACCATCGGTAAATTTTTAGGAACCCGTCGAGATGAGCGAATACTCCCTTTTCACTTCCGAGTCCGTGTCCGAAGGGCATCCGGACAAGATCGCCGACCAGATTTCGGACGCGGTCCTTGATGCAATCATCGCCCAGGACAAATACGCCCGCGTTGCTTGCGAAACCCTGGTCAAGACCGGTGTCGCCATCATTGCCGGTGAAGTGACCACCTCCGCCTGGGTCGACCTGGAGGAGTTGGTGCGCAAAGTCATCATCGACATCGGCTACAACAGCTCCGACGTCGGCTTCGACGGCGCGACCTGCGCCGTGATGAACATCATCGGCAAACAGTCGGTGGACATCGCCCAGGGCGTCGACCGCTCCAAGCCGGAAGACCAGGGTGCGGGCGACCAGGGCCTGATGTTCGGCTACGCCAGCAACGAAACCGACGTCCTGATGCCTGCCCCGATCTGCTTCTCCCATCGCCTGGTGGAGCGCCAGGCCGAAGCGCGCAAGTCCGGCCTGCTGCCGTGGCTGCGTCCGGACGCCAAGTCTCAGGTCACCTGCCGTTACGAAAACGGCAAGGTCGTGGGTATCGATGCCGTGGTCCTGTCGACCCAGCACAACCCGGAAGTCTCCTACAAAGATCTGCGTGAAGCCGTCATGGAGCTGATCGTCAAGCACACCCTGCCTGCCGAACTGCTGCACAAGGACACCCAGTTCCACATCAACCCGACCGGCAACTTCATCATTGGTGGCCCAGTGGGCGACTGCGGCCTGACCGGTCGCAAGATCATCGTCGACTCCTACGGCGGCATGGCGCGTCACGGTGGCGGCGCGTTCTCCGGAAAGGACCCGTCCAAAGTCGACCGCTCGGCAGCCTACGCCGGCCGCTACGTGGCCAAGAACATCGTTGCCGCAGGCCTGGCCGACCGTTGCGAGATCCAGGTGTCCTACGCCATCGGCGTGGCCCAGCCGACCTCCATTTCGATCAACACCTTCGGCACCGGCAAGATCGCCGACGACAAGATCGTACAATTGGTCCGCGAGTGCTTCGACCTGCGCCCGTACGCCATCACCACCATGCTCGACCTGCTGCACCCGATGTACCAGGAAACCGCTGCCTATGGTCACTTCGGCCGTATCCCACAGCAGAAGACCGTCGGCAACGACACCTTCACCACCTTCACCTGGGAACGCACCGACCGCGTCGACGCCCTGCGCGCCGCAGCCGGCCTGTAAGGGTAAGCGGCTGATTGCAGGCCGCACGCTACAGGTTGCAAGGAAAAGCCCCTGCCGAGTGATCGGCAGGGGCTTTTTCGTGACATATCGACTGACAACTCCGCCCGCCGCCCTGGCCTGCGATTGCCTAGGCTGAGCATTCCCTCCTGCCAAGCAAGGATGCTGGCCATGCCCCCAATGCTCATCGCTGCATTGCTCATACTTCTGCCGATCGTCAGTCAAGCCGACGTCTGTCCATCCTGGCCCCCGGCCCGTGCCCACGAGGAAATCACCCGACTGCGCGAAACCCTGGCCACCTGGGACGACCAGTACCACCGCCAAGGCCATTCACCCGTGGCGGACGAACTCTACGACCAGAGCCGGCAGCGCCTGCACGCGTTGCAAATCTGCTTCGACCTGCCAGGCAGCGATGATCCGCTGGCCAGCGCCCGCGGCGCCCTACCTCACCCGATACCTCACACCGGCGTGATCAAACTGGCCGATGAACAGGCAGTGGTAGCTTGGCTGCAAGGCAAGCGCGATGTCTGGATACAACCGAAGGTGGATGGCGTCGCAGCGTCGTTGGTGTACCGCGAAGGGCGCTTGGTGCAGTTGCTCAGCCGCGGTGATGGCCTTCTGGGACATGATTGGAGTCGCCATATTCCCCACCTGAGCGGCATCACTCGGCAACTGCCGGAGCCGATCGACCTCGTGCTGCAGGGCGAACTCTATTGGCGTCGGGACAATCACACGCAAGCTCTGGCCGGCAGCGCCAACGCCCGCGGTACGGTGGCAGGCCTCCTGGCGCGCAAGAGCCTGGATGATGCCCAAGGTGGCGGCATCGGTCTGTTCGTTTGGGATTGGCCCGATGGGCCGCCCCGTCAGGCCGACCGCCTGTCACGGCTGGCGCAGCTCGGCTTTGCCGATAGCCAGCGCTACAGCGTCGCCATCGAGACCTTCGACCAAGCCTCGCACTGGCGCCAGCATTGGTACCGCTCAGCCCTGCCCTTCGCGACCGATGGCGTGATTCTGCGCCAGGACAGTCGGCCGCCGGCCAAACGCTGGCGGGCCAAGCCGCCCTCCTGGATAGCGGCCTGGAAGTACCCATTCCAACAAGCCCTGGCCGAGGTGCGCGAGGTGCGCTTTCGGGTAGGACGGACCGGTCGCATCACGCCCATGCTGCACCTGCACCCGGTCGTATTGGATGACCGCCGCATCAGCCTGGTCAGCCTCGGTTCGCTGGCCCGCTGGCAGCGGCTGGACATACGCCCTGGTGACCAAGTGGCGATCACCCTGGCCGGGCTGACCGTGCCGCGACTGGAAAGCGTGGTGCACCGCTCGACGCACCGGGAGCCCGTGGCGCCGCCGGACGCCACACAGCACCATCCACTCAGTTGCTGGCGGCCCGACGACACCTGCAAGGAGCAGTTCCTCGCCCGCCTGGCCTGGTTGAGCGGCCGCCAGGGTTTGCAGATGCCCAACCTTGGCTCCGCCACCTGGGCGCGCCTGGTGGAAAGCGGGGCCGTGAGCAGCCTGCATGACTGGCTGGCCTTGGAGCGCGACGACCTGCAGCGCATATCGGGCATCGGCACGGCGCGTGCAGAGCAGTTGCTGCAAGCCTTTGCCAATGCTCGGCAGCAACCGTTCGAGCGCTGGTTGCGGGCCCTCGGTGTCCCGGCTCCGCGCAACCTCCCACTGGGACCGGATTGGCAGACCCTCGCGGCCAAGCGCCGTGAACAATGGCTGGCCGAGCCCGGTATCGGCCCTGGACGCGCCGCGCAACTGGAGGCGTTCTTCACGGATGAAACGCTGGCCCTGCTGGCCATGCAATTGCGCGCACACGCAATCCAGGGTTTCTAATTTCGTCAGATCAGGGCAGCATTTCGTTTTCCGCTGTCCTGCCTTCGAATGGAGTCCCCGATGAAATTGCCTTCGTCTCTTGCACTGTCCGCTTTGCTCAGCATCGCCGCCAGCCCTCTGCTGGCCGCCGAAGAGCAGCCTGGGCTGACAGGCTGCGCGGCCAAGCGCCAGGCTATCAGCGAACAGCTCGAACAAGCGCGCAGCCATGGCAACAGCGAGCAGCAGGCCGGCCTGGAAAAGGCCCTGGCCGAAGTCACCGAACACTGCACCGATTCCAGCCTGCGCAAGGAGCGTGAGCAGAAGGTCCTCGAGGCCCGCCACGAAGTGAACCAGCGCACCAAGGACCTGGACAAGGCCATGAAGAAAGGCGACCCGGAGAAGATCAACAAGCGCAAGGAAAAGCTCGCCGAGGCCAAGAAGGAGCTGCAAGAAGCCGTCGATGGACTGGAGCGCTGAGTCAGTCACGCCGGAGTAGGGTTTTTCTGAAAGCGATGTAGCACCCGTTTCCAGGGTTCACTCGGCAAACGGTTGTAGGCACTATCCCCTACAAATTTTGTTGCTATTGAAGGAAGTGTTCATGAAAGCCCGTTCCGCCCTGACAATTCTGGCCATCCTCGGCCTGGCCGCTGGCACTGCGCAGGCAGCGCAGCCCGCCCCAGGCCTGACCGGTTGCGCGGCCAAACGCAGCGCCATCGAGAACCAGCTCGAATACGCCCGCAAGCACAACAATTGGGGTCAGATCCGTGGCCTGGAAAAAGCCTTGAAGGAAAACGCCGCCCACTGCACCGATGCCGGCCTGAAACACGAGCGTGAAGCCAAGGTCGCCGAGGCCAAGGCGGAAGTGGCTGAACGCAAGGGAGACCTCGCCGAGGCTCATGCCAAGGGCGACAAGGACAAGATCGCCAAGCGCGAGCGCAAGCTTGCAGAGTCCCAGGCTGAACTCAAGCAGGCCGAGCTGGAGCTGGACAAGTGACATCGGCTCCCTGGGCTACCGCTGAGAGGGGCAGTGCACGGTAGTTGTGCCCCTGCATATCGGGGCCGTTGCGCGGCCCTTCGCAGTTTCCCGCAGGCATTGCGGGAAGCAGCCTCAAGCCCGGCCATGCGGGCAATCAATGATTGCGAAATTCCGTGTGGCAGGCCTTGCATGCGGCCTCGACCTTGTCCATTGGCGCCTTCAGGCTTGCCGCCTCCAGTGGCTGGTCACGGGTCACGCTGACGAGCTCGCCCGTCACCCCTTCCAATTGCCGAGCCAAATCCTGGAAACGCGCCTGACGCTCCCACACCTCAGGCCGCGCGCTGCTGTCACCTTCATCCTTGACCTGCGGAAAATGCTGCCACGGCTCGCGGGACAGACCATCGAGCTTCACCGCACCCTCGGCGAACCGGGCGCCGTCAAACGGTAATCGTCCCCGCAGCATGCCGCCCATATCCTCGCTGGTCTTGAGCATTTGCTTGAAGATCGCCTTGCGCTGACCCAGTGGTGAGTTAGGATCGACACGGTCACAGGCCGCCAGGGACAGGCCGACCAACAGCAGAACGGTGAAACATTTCAACATCACGGTCACATTGGCAGAGGGAAAGGGCCGACAGTATCCTCGCCTGCTCGACAAAGACCAATACCCCCACGAAAAACATGGGCAGCCGTACAGGCCGCCCATTCAAGGATTCAACCATGAGATCTGCTCTGCGCCACCTTGCCTGGGCGCTTCCCACCCTGGCCCTGCTGGCCGGTTGCAACGGCGGCGAGAATGCCAAACCCGAACCCCACGCCGTGGCGACCTACGCCCCGGCCACCTGGCAAGACCTGCCAAGCGTCAGCGACGACGACCTGTTGGCCGGTTTCCAGGCCTGGCGCAATGGATGCGAAAAGCTCAAGCGTGACCCGGTCTGGGCCGCTACCTGCGAGGCCGCGGCCCGCATGCCTGAAGACGCCGCCCAGATCCGTGCCTTCCTACAGCAGAACCTATCGGTCTACGGCCTGCGTTCAGCGCAGAACAACGCCCACGGCCTGATCACCGGTTACTACGAACCGGTCTACCCCGGAAGCCTCAGCCGTACCGAGACCGCCCACGTGCCGGTGTACGGTATCCCCGAAGACATGATCGTGGTCGACTTGGCCAGCATCTACCCGGAACTAAAAGGCAAACGCCTGCGCGGGCGCCTCGATGGCCGCGTGCTCAAGCCCTACGACACCGCTGAAGTGATCAACCGCGACGGCGTGAAAGCGCCGGTACTGGCCTGGCTGACCGATCCGATGGACCTGCAATTCCTGCAGATCCAGGGCTCCGGGCGCATTCAGCTAGAAGACGGACGCCAACTGCGCCTGGGCTACGCCGACCAGAACGGCCATCCCTACCGTCCCATCGGTCGCTGGCTGGTGGAGCAAGGCCAGTTGAAGAAAGAAGACGTGACCATGGGCAGCATTCACGCCTGGGCCCAGGCCAACCCGCAGCGGGTTCCCGAGCTGCTGGCCAGCAACCCCAGCTACGTATTCTTTGGCACCCGTCCAGACAGCAATGAAGGCCCGCGCGGCTCGTTGAACGTGCCGTTGACCGCCGGTTACAGCGTCGCCATCGATCGCAAGGTGATCCCCCTGGGCAGCCTGCTGTGGCTGTCCACTACCCGTCCGGATGGTAGCCCGGTGGTGCGTCCGGTGGGCGCCCAGGACACCGGCGGCGCCATCACCGGCGAGGTCCGCGCAGACCTGTTCTGGGGAACTGGCCCGCAGGCCGGCGAACTGGCAGGGAACATGAAGCAGCCAGGGCAGATCTGGATGCTGTGGCCCAAGGGCGCGGCGCTGCCTGAGGTGCCGAAAGTCCCTTGATCAGGGTTGGATGCTTCGCGGCGGAACCCGCTCCCACAAGCCTGCACAGACCTCAAGACCCACAGTGCCATGGGGGAGCGGGTTTAACCGCGAAGAGCGCGACACGCTTTCAGATGGAAACCACGAAAAACGCAATGATCAGCGCCAGCCCGGCAAACCACACCAGTGAACGCAGGATGGCCAGGTCGGCCAGGTAGCAGATGATGAAGAGTAGGCGACTGGTGATGTACAGCACCGCCAGTACATCCTGCGTCACCTGCTCCGCGTTACCGACGATATCGGCAACGAGCACCGCGGCAGCAAAAGCGGGAAAGGCCTCGAAGCCGTTCTGCTGGGCGGCATGGGCACGGCGTGGCAGGCCCGACAAGGTATCGAGGAAGGCGCGCGGATCGTGGTTTTCACGCAAGCCGAAACGGCCACTGCTCAGTTTCGCCGTCAACCCACACAGCGGCGGCAGGATCATGGCAATCAGGATGCACCACAGGGCAACGGTCATGGAAAGGACTCCTTGTTCAAATGATCGGTTTCAGAGCTTCATCACCAGCATGCCAGCCAGGACCAGCCCGCAAGCTAGGAGTCTTGGCCCGCCAAAAGGTTCTTTGAGGTAGCGCATGCCCAGCAGCACCACGAGGATCACGCTCAGCTCCCGCAATGCCGCCGCTTCGGCAACCGACCCCAGGTGCATGGCCCATAGCACCAGGGCATAGCTCAACAACACGCACAACCCCACCGCCAACCCCAGGCGCCACTGGGTGCGCCAGAACAACACGAACGGCGCCCGCCGCGCCACGCTTGCCAGCAACGGAAACGGCCAAGCACTGAGCAAGGTCAACCACACCAGGTAATCCAACGGCTTGCCCCAGATTTGCACGGCCCTGCCGTCGAACCAGGTGTAGCAACCGATGCACAGACCGATCAGCGCGACCACTGGCAGCATCGACCACGGCAGCCGATCCCCGCCGCCGCCCTGCCAGAGCAGGCAGGCCATGCCGCACGGAATCAGCAGGATGCCAATGATCTGCTTGTCGCTGAGCGATTCTCCGGCAAAGGCCAGCGTCAGCCCCAGCACCACCAAGGGCGACAGGCCGCGCATCAGAGGATAGACCAGCCCCAGATCGCCAACCCGATACGCCTGGATCAACAAAAAGCGGTACAGCTGCTCGGCCAGCGCCGATGCGAGCAACCAAGGCCAGATGTGCGCCGGAGGAATGTCTACGAACGCCACCGCCGCCACGGCGAAGGCGAGGGCTACCAGGTCCATGCTGGCAATCACCAGCAAACGCTCGCCACTGAATTTGATCAGGGTATTCCAAGTCGCGTGGAGCAGGGCCGCGACCAAAACCAGCGAAGTTGCCAACACGGGAGGGTCCTTGCACAGAGTCCAGGCCCTCGTTGGCCTGATTGTCCGACACTATATCGATTTCCAGCCCTAATGTAGGAATCAGCGCCCTGTCCGGCGGAACGAATCTTTCGGATCGGGTCATAAGGTGTGTCCCGAAACGCTCACCAGACCATCAAAGAACTGCCCGAGCATTTCGGGTAACGACTTGGAAGCCACTGTCACAGGATTTCGGATGCTTGAACTTGTTGCCGCTTTTATCTGCCTGACCACCCTCCTCACCTACGTCAATTACCGCTTCATCGGCCTGCCGCCGGCCATCGGCGTGATGGTCACCGCCCTGCTGTTCTCCTTGATCCTGCAAGGCCTGAGCCTGATCGGCTTCCCCGGCCTGGAAGCGCGCGTCGAGGGGCTGATGAACCAGATCGATTTCAACGACCTGTTGATGCACTGGATGCTGTCGTTCCTGCTGTTCGCCGGCGCGCTGCACGTCAACCTCGCCGATTTGCGCAGCTACCGCTGGCCGATCGGCCTGCTGGCCACCTTCGGAGTACTGATCGCCACGCTGGTCATCGGCTATCTGGCCCATTGGGTTTTCTCGATGTTCGGTTGGAACGTGCCGCTGATCTACTGCCTGCTGTTCGGCGCGCTGATCTCCCCCACCGACCCGATCGCCGTACTCGGCGCACTGCGTACCGCCAATGCCTCCAAGCCACTCAAGACTACGATCGTGGGCGAGTCGCTGTTCAATGACGGCACGGCGGTGGTGGTATTCACCGTCCTGCTGGGCATCGTCCAGCTCGGCGAGGCGCCAAGCTTTGCCGACACCGCCTTGCTGTTCGCCCGAGAAGCCATTGGCGGGATCGCCTTTGGCGGTGTGATTGGTTACGCCACCTATCGCATGATCAAGAGCGTCGAGCAGTACCAGGTCGAGGTGATGCTGACCCTGGCATTGGTGATCGGCGGCTCGGCCATGTGCTACGAGCTGCATGTGTCGGCGCCGATCGCAATGGTGGTGGCCGGCCTGATCATCGGCAACCTGGGGCGTAACCTAGCGATGAACGACATGACCCGTCGCTACATGGACGGTTTCTGGGAATTGATCGACGACATGCTCAATGCCCTGCTGTTCGCCCTGATCGGCCTGGAATTGTTACTACTGCCGTTCAACTGGCTGCACCTGGCCGCCGGGAGCGTGCTGGCCGTGGCAGTGCTGCTGTCGCGCCTGCTGACCGTGGCGCCTGCGATCGTATTGCTGCGCCGCTGGCGCAGCGTGCCCAAGGGGACTGTCCGCGTACTGACCTGGGGAGGTTTGCGCGGCGGAGTGTCGGTGGCCCTGGCGCTGTCGCTGCCCGCTGGCGCCGAGCGTGACCTGCTGCTGTCGATCACCTACATCGTGGTGCTGTCTTCGATCCTGGTGCAGGGGTTGAGCATCGGGCGGGTGGTGCGCGGGGTTACTGCACAGCCTTGAGGCTTTTGGGGCTGCTTTCGCGGCCCCCGATGTCATTCCACCGCGGTATCGGGGAACTGGTCCTGGATGTACTTGATCTCGGTTCGCCCATGGGGGGCCGGCAGGCCGTCCTCGCCCAGGTTGACGAAGACCATCTTGTCGACGGTCAGGATGCTTTTACGGGTGATCTTGTTGCGCACTTCACACTTGAGAGTGATGGACGTACGGCCGAACTCGGTGGCGGTAATGCCCAGCTCGATGATGTCGCCCTGACGCGAGGCACTGACAAAGTTGATTTCCGACATGTACTTGGTGACCACGCGCTGGTTGCCCAACTGGACGATGGCGTAGATCGCCGCCTCTTCGTCGATCCAGCGCAGCAAGCTGCCACCGAACAGGGTGCCGTTGGGATTGAGGTCTTCGGGTTTTACCCATTTGCGGGTGTGGAAATTCATCGGTACTCCTGACCTGCTTGGCTAACGTAGGGTAATGATGGCAGAGCCTTTGGCACCTCTCCATTGAACATCGACTATCGTCTCGATTAAGCGACAGAAAACCTTGGGCGTGGCACGACGCCACGGCTATAATCCCTGCCGATTCACATGGCCACCCGCCGCGGGGGCCATCCCGCCACCCATCCGAGGGGCGCTGCAGCAGGCTCGGCCTGTCAGGCTCGGTTGGGGCGTTGTCCGCACTGCGGACGCCTAACGCACAACGGCGCCCATTCGCACACTACGAATGGAGGCTCTCGATGAGCGCTGTAAACACGCCTGCAGGTTTTTCCGACTTCAAGGTCGCCGACATTTCCCTGGCCGACTGGGGCCGCAAGGAAGTCATCATCGCCGAATCGGAAATGCCCGCGCTGATGGGCCTGCGTCGCAAGTACCAGGCTGAGCAACCGCTCAAAGGCGCCAAGATCCTGGGCTGCATCCACATGACCATCCAGACCGCCGTGCTGATCGAGACCCTGGTCGCCCTGGGTGCCGAGGTGCGCTGGTCGTCGTGCAACATCTTCTCGACCCAGGACCAGGCCGCTGCCGCCATCGCCGCCGCCGGCATTCCGGTTTTCGCCTGGAAGGGCGAGACCGAGCAGGAGTACGAATGGTGCATCGAGCAGACCATCCTCAAGGACGGTCAGCCATGGGACGCCAACATGGTTCTGGACGACGGCGGTGACCTGACCGAAATCCTGCACAAGAAGTACCCGGCGATGCTGGAGAAGATCCACGGCATCACCGAAGAAACTACCACTGGCGTGCACCGTCTGCTGGACATGCTGGCCAAGGGCGAGCTGAAAGTTCCGGCGATCAACGTCAACGACTCGGTCACCAAGAGCAAGAACGACAACAAATACGGTTGCCGTCACAGCCTCAACGATGCCATCAAGCGTGGTACCGACCACCTGCTGTCGGGCAAGCAAGCCCTGGTGATCGGCTACGGAGACGTGGGCAAGGGCTCGGCCCAGTCCCTGCGTCAGGAAGGCATGATCGTCAAGGTCACCGAAGTCGACCCGATCTGTGCCATGCAGGCCTGCATGGACGGCTTCGAAGTCGTCTCGCCGTTCAAGGACGGTATCAACACCGGCACCGAGGCCGGCATCAACAAAGACCTGCTGGGCCGCATCGACCTGATCGTCACCACCACCGGTAACGTCAACGTCTGCGACGCCAACATGCTCAAGGCCCTGAAGAAGCGCGCCGTTGTCTGCAACATCGGTCACTTCGACAACGAGATCGACACCGCCTTCATGCGCAAGAACTGGGCATGGGAAGAGGTCAAGCCGCAGGTTCACAAGATCCACCGTACCGGCGCTGGCACCTTCGATCCGCAGAACGACGACTACCTGATCCTGCTGGCCGAGGGCCGCCTGGTGAACCTGGGCAACGCCACTGGCCACCCAAGCCGCATCATGGACGGCTCGTTTGCCAACCAGGTGCTGGCCCAGATCTTCCTGTTCGAGCAGAAGTTCGCCCAACTGCCTGCCGCACAAAAGGCCGAGCGCTTGACCGTGGAAGTACTGCCCAAGAAACTCGACGAAGAAGTGGCCCTGGAAATGGTCCGCGGCTTCGGCGGCGTGGTCACCCAGCTGACCCCGCAGCAGGCCGAATATATCGGCGTGACCGTCGAAGGCCCGTTCAAGCCGGACACCTACCGCTACTAAGCGGCAAGCTTCAAGCGGCAAGCAGCGGCAGAGCGCGCCGATGCCGCTTGAAGCCCAGGCTAAGGAATCTTGAACGATGCCAAGCCAGATCGGCCATCACCGATCTGGCTTTTACTTGCAGCTTGCCGCGTGAGGCGGGCTGCACGAGGAACGAGTGATGTCACAAGAACGCCGCTACAGTTTCGAGTTTTTCCCCACCAAGACCGATGCCGGCCATGAAAAGCTGATGGCGGTCGCTCGCCAGCTGGCGGGCTACAACCCCGATTTCTTCTCCTGCACCTACGGTGCCGGTGGTTCCACCCGCGATCGCACCCTGAACACGGTGCTGCAGCTGGAAAGCGAAGTGAAGATTCCTGCCGCGCCACACTTGTCTTGCGTCGGTGACAGCAAGGAAGAGCTGCGCGCCCTGATCGCCCAGTACAAGGCAGCAGGCATCAAGCGCATCGTTGCCCTGCGCGGCGACCTCCCGTCGGGCATGGGCATGGCCTATGGCGAGCTGCGCTATGCCAGCGACCTGGTCGAGTTCATCCGCCAGGAAAGCGGCGATCACTTCCATCTGGAAGTCGCGGCCTACCCGGAGATGCACCCTCAGGCGCGCAATTTCGAGTCCGATCTCACCAACTTCGTGCACAAGGTCAAGGCCGGTGCAAACAGCGCCATCACCCAGTACTTCTTCAATGCCGAGAGCTACTTCTATTTCGTAGAGCGCGTGCAGAAGATGGGTGTGGACATCCCGGTCGTGCCCGGCATCATGCCGATCACCAACTACAGCAAGCTGGCGCGCTTCTCCGACGCCTGCGGTGCTGAGATCCCCCGCTGGATTCGTAAGCAGCTGGAAGCCTATGGCGACGACACCGCCAGCATCCAGGCGTTCGGCGAAGAGGTGATCACCCGCATGTGCGAGCAGTTGCTCCAAGGCGGCGCACCGGGCCTGCACTTCTACACGTTGAACCAGGCCGAGCCGAGCCTGGCGATCTGGAACAACCTGAAGCTGCCGCGCTGACATATTTCGCTAACAGGTCCTTAAGGCAGCTTTAAGGCTTAGGTATTAGGCTAAAACCTTTCATCCAGCCTTAGACCTGTTAGCGAGCCGCCCATGCAGCCTTTGCCTTCCTCGACACCTCAGCTCATCTATCTAGCGTTCGGTGCAAAGACCTACCATCAGGAAGCTTGCTTCAGCATCATCAGCGCCCTCGCCCAGCTGAAAGAGTCCGGCAGCCAAGCCCTGGACATCCAGGTCCATACCGACGACCCCGCGCCCTACGCGAAACTCCCGGTCACCGTTCACCTTATTTGCGATGCCACGCGCGCGGCCTGGGCCCAACCCCATGGCTACCATTTTCGCAGCAAGCATGTTCTGTTACGCCAGGCCCTCGAGCAGCATTCCCAGGCGGTGCTGATCGACACCGACACCTTCTTCCGCCAATCGCCGATGGAACTGCTGCGTCGCGTCAAGCCCGGCCATCTGCTGTGCAACGCCATCTGCGCACGCTATGGCGAAAACCCGAACACCGACCTGTACCAAGGCCTGCGCAACATCCTGCACGCGCGCGGCCTGGCGGATGACCACATGAACCTGGTCAACTCCGGCGTCATCGGCCTTGCGGCAGAGGATTCAGGAGCACTCGACCAATCGATCGCGCTGATGGACGAGTTCCACCCCATCGTCCCCAACGCCTATACCCTCGAAGAGTTCTGTCTGGCCGTGGCGGCCTATCGCACGCTGACGCTGACCGACTGCACCGACGTCATCCACCACTACTGGAGCCGCAAGGACCTGTTCCGCGCCAAGATCCAGGCCTGGTTGCACAAGCACGGGGATGACCCTCTGGGCGAGGCCGCCCTGGCCGACGTAGCCCTGGTCAACGACCGCCTGCCAAAACCGCCCACCTTGCATCGCCTGGGATACAAGGCCCTGAGCCTGACACTGCCCCGCCACCAACGCCAATTTGCTCGGGAGTTGCTGTACGGCTGCTACCCCTATGCCAACGAATTCGATCGGGCCTGTACCTTCGCCTGGTGGGACAAGGCACTGGAAAATCTTCAGCAACGCCAAGGGCGCCTGAACAGCGAACAACTGCACCAATTGTTGCACCACCCTGGCTTACGTCTGTCTTTGGGGAGCAAGTATCAGGACGTGCGGGATCATCTGCTCAAGCCTGACAAAGGCTGACGACAGGCTTCACTGGCCTCGGACACACATTGGACGTACGCTGCCGCCATGCCTGACTTAACCCCCCTTCTTTGCGCCCTGCTGCTCGTCTGCCTGAGCCCGTTTGCCAAGGCGGAGCGCCTGCGCTTGGTTAGCGATGACTGGGCGCCCTATATCTACTGGCACGAAGGCCAGCCCAAAGGCATCGACTACGAAGTCGCCAACGAAGTGCTCAAGCGACTCGGCATCGATGTCGACTGGCAACTGCTGCCCTGGAAACGCTGTCTCGCCATGGTGGAGCAAGGTGCGGCCGACGGTGTGCTGGACATCTTCCAGGTCGATTCGCGCAAACCGTTCATGGTCTACCCGGACGAGGCACTCTCGGAGGTTGAGTTCGTGCTGTTCCAGGCCGACGCCAGGCCTCACGCCATCGAACGCCTGAAAGACCTTGCGGGCCTTACCGTAGGGACCTCGCCGGGCTACACCTACAGCCGGGCGTTCAGCGAGTCCTTCCTGTTTCGTCGAGAGCCGGCGCCCACCCATGAGGCGAATTTCGGCAAGTTGATGCTCGGGCGCATCGATCTACTGGTGACAGACCGCCGTGCGGGGCGCCTGTTGCGGCGGCAATTGGGGCTCGAGGGACAGGTTCAGGAGCTACCCTTGGTAATCAGCCGACACCCTCAATACTTGGGACTTGCGAACAAACCCGGAAGGGAACGCTTGGCACAGGCGTTCGCCGACGAGCTGCGACGCTTCAAGCAAGACCCTGCGTATGCGGCCATCAATGCCCGTTACGACAGCGACCTCGGCAATATTCCTGACGCCGTTGAGCAGCACGAACACAGCAGAGCGCGATAGCTCTGTTATACTCGGGCCTTCCCGCCCGGCTCACGCCCGGACGCTCGGCCTCGCAACAGGCATCTCGACCCGTCGGCAACGCACCCAGTGCCGCCCGCCGCCTCCCGGATGCGCAGTGAATGCCCAGCTGGACCGGACGCGATCGCATCTCGCCGATGCCCGTCGCGCCAGGCAGATCATCCCATCGGGCCCAGCCCCCACGAGAACAGGATTGCCCATGTCCTTTGCTTCCCTCGGTCTCTCCGAGGCTCTTGTCCGCGCTATCGAGGCTGCGGGCTATACCCAGCCCACTCCGGTGCAACAGCGGGCCATTCCCGCCGTGTTGCAAGGTCGCGACCTGATGGTCGCTGCCCAGACAGGTACTGGTAAAACCGGCGGTTTTGCACTGCCGATCCTCGAGCGTCTGTTTCCCGGTGGCCACCCTGACAAGTCCCAGCGCCACGGCCCGCGTCAGCCTCGCGTACTGGTGCTGACCCCGACCCGCGAGCTGGCAGCTCAGGTACACGACAGCTTCAAGGTTTATGCCCGTGATCTGAACCTGATCAGCGCCTGCATCTTTGGCGGCGTCGGCATGAATCCGCAGATCCAGGCCATGGCCAAGGGCGTCGATGTCCTGGTCGCCTGCCCGGGCCGCCTGCTCGATCTGGCCGGCCAAGGCAGCGTGGACCTGTCCCATGTGGAAATCCTAGTGCTCGACGAAGCCGACCGCATGCTCGACATGGGCTTCATCCACGACGTCAAGAAAGTCCTTTCCCGCCTGCCGGCCAAACGTCAGAACCTGCTGTTCTCGGCGACCTTCTCCAAGGACATCACTGACCTTGCCGACAAGCTGCTGCACAACCCCGAGCGCATCGAAGTCACGCCGCCGAACACCACGGTCGAGCGTATCGAGCAACGTGTCTATCGCCTGCCGGCTAGCCACAAGCGTGCCCTGCTGGCCCACCTGATCACCCTCGGCGCCTGGGAGCAGGTGCTGGTATTCACCCGTACCAAGCATGGCGCCAACCGCCTGGCCGAGTACCTGGAAAAGCACGGCCTGAGCGCTGCCGCGATTCACGGCAACAAGAGCCAGAACGCCCGCACCAAGGCCCTGGCCGACTTCAAGGCCAACACCGTGCGCGTGCTGGTCGCCACCGATATCGCCGCCCGCGGCCTGGATATCGACCAACTGCCTCACGTGGTCAACTTCGAGCTGCCTAATGTCGAGGAAGATTACGTCCACCGCATCGGCCGTACCGGTCGAGCGGGCCGTTCGGGCGAAGCCATCTCCATGGTCGCGCCGGATGAAGAAAAACTGCTCAAGAGCATCGAGCGGGTCACCAAGCAGAAGATCCCGGACGGCGACCTGATGGGCTTCGACCCAAGCCAGGTGGAAGCCGAGAAGCCGGAAGTGCGCGAACGTCCGCAGAACAACGGTCGTGGTGGCCGCAATCAGCAGCGCGCCGAAGGCAGCAAGGACGGCAGCGGCGGTCGCAAGGACAAAGGCAAGGATAAAGGCAAGGCCAAGCAGCACGCCGCCGAGAAGCCAGCCGAGCAGGAAAAGTCCGGCGAGAAATCCCAGCAACAGCGCAAGTCGCGCAACAAGAAACCCCGCCAGCAGCAAGCGGCCCAAGGCCAGAGCGGCATGCCGTCGGTTCCGGTGGACCGTGATCCAGAAGAATTCCTGGACGACGACATCGACAACTTCGGCAACCGCGCCGACTACGTCAGCCCCTACCAAAACGCCAAGAACCAAGGCCGTAACCGTCGTCCAGGCGGCGGCCAGGGTCAAGGCCAAGGGCAGGGCCAACGCAACGGCAGCGGCCAGCCACGCAACAGTGGCGGCGGCCAGCGCAAAGGCCAAGGTCAGAGCCAGGGGCAAGGTTCCGGCGAGAAACGCACCCGCAACAACAACGGCGGTGCACGCCGCGACAATAATGGCGGCGGCCGAAACCGCTCCTCGAGCCGTGACGACTTCTCCCGCCAAGAGCCAGCCGTTCGCAGCCCGCGTGAAACCCCTCAGCCGGTGATCATCCGCAAGGAGTCCAAGCTCGATCGCTATCCGACACCGGAGCAACTCGATGACTTGCCGAGCCGCCCACGCGGTGAGCGTCCTGCTTTGCTGACCCGCAAGGGCTGAGTCCAGCACCGCGCAAACGAAAACGCCGCCCAATGGGCGGCGTTTTTCGTCAGGGCAAAGCGAATTACTTCTGCTTCACGCCTTCGACGCTGATGTCCAGGTCCAGGGTCTGGGAGGACGGGCCTGGGCCTTTGATGCCGAAGTCGTTCAGGTTCAGCGTGGTGGTGGCGTTGAAGCCGGCACGCTCGCCGCCCCATGGATCCTTGCCTTCGCCATTGAAGGTTGCCTTGAAGGTGACAGGTTTGGTCACGCCGTGCATGGTCAGATCGCCGGTCACGTCAGCGGTCTTTTCACCGGTCGACTTGACGCTGGTGGAGACGAACTTGGCTTCCGGGTACTTCTTAACGTCCAGGAAGTCAGCGCTGGCGATGTGCTTGTCACGCTCGGCGTGGTTCGACCACAGGCTCGCGGTCTTCAGATTGACGGCGATCTTGCTGGCCTCAGGCTTGGCGCTGTCCCAAGTGAAGTTGCCGTCGAAGTCCTTGAAGGTACCGTGGATGAAGCTGTAACCCAGGTGGCTGATCTTCCAGTCGACGAACGCGTGCTGGCCTTCCTTGTCGATCTTGTACTCGGCAGCCATGGCCTGGCCGGCGGAGAGCAGTGCGGTACCGAGCGCCAGTGCGGCAAAAGTCTTTTTGAACATCCTTACTTCCTTCCTATGCAATTGAGGTAGAGAGTCAAGCTTTGCGGCCCAGCATACGGCTCAGGGTCGCGTCACGGTCGATGAAATGGTGTTTCAGAGCTGCCAAGGCATGCAGGATGGCAAAAATCACCAGCCCCCAGGCCAGGTAGAGGTGAATGGCTCCGGCGGTATCCGCCTGATCGGGCAGGTCACTGACCAGCGCCGGAACCTCGAACCAGTCGAATACCGGGATGCCCACCCCATCCGCGGTGGAAATCAGGTACCCGGCAATCATCACGGCGAACAGCCCAAGGTACAGCACCGCATGGCCAAGCTTCGCGGCCAGGCGGGTGAATGCGCCATGGTTGGCAGGTGCCGGCGGTGGCGGGCTGACGAAACGCCAAAGTACACGCAGCACCATCACCGCCAACAGCACCAGGCCGATGCTCTTGTGCAGATCGGGCGCGGACTTGCGCCAGGGGCTGTAGTAGTCCAGGCCGACCATCCACAGGCCGAGGCCGAACAACCCGAAGACCGCCAGGGCCACGCCCCAATGCATGACGATACTGACCAGGCCGTAGCGAGAAGCAGAGTTGCGCAGTTGCATGTTGGCGTGATTCTCCGTGAAAGCTGTGCACAGACTAACGCGTAACGTATCGAAAGAAAGCGGAAAAATTCGCTTGGGATTATCGACAAATACGATAGGTATTTTGGAAGTTTCCTATTAAGAAAACATTAACGATAGATGTTCAGCGGCGGGTTGTCGTAGTGCGGTGTAAACCCGCTCGCAATCGGTTGCAATGTCCTAAAACAACGCAATCCGAATGGGAGCGGGTTTACCCGAAAAGAAGCGGCTCACCGCGAGGGGCCCGAGTCCTCAGCCAGCCTTGGCCTGGGTATTGGCCAGTGGTTTTTTCACAGGCTCGGATTTGGCCGTGGTCTTTTTCACCGGCGCGGGCTTGTGGGCCTGTTTGGCGGACGGCTTGTGGGCCTGGGCGGGCTTGGCAGGTGCAATCTTGCTCGCCGCTGGCTTGACGGGCTCCTCCTTGGCCACTGGCGCTGGGGCAGGCTCAGGTTCCGGCGCTACCACCGGTGCGACCTCGTCAGCCTTGGCGATCGGTGCAGCTTTGGCCTGGGGCTTGTCGCCGCCACCGAACAGGCGCGAGAAGAAGCCTGGCTTGTCCTGCTTGGCTTCCTCTGCCTTCACCGCGTCCGCCTTGGCAGGTGCCTTGCCGGACGATCCGCCGAACAGGTTGGAGAAGAATCCACCTTTGTCCTTGGCGGCAACCGCGCCCGCTGCTGCGGCGGCGGCGACCGGTGCAGCCCTGGCCGGATCGAACGACTTGCCGGCCGCCAGGTCCTGCACCTGGCTGGCAGCACGCTGGCCGCTGCGCAGCGCGCCTTCCAGGGTGCCAGGGTAGAGTGCATCGGTGTGCTCGCCGGCGAAGGCTATGCGTTGCACCGGACGCTCCCACAGACGCCAGTACTTGCTGATCTGGCCTGGGCCATAGGCCAGATAGGCGCCGCCAGTACCGGCGTCGGTGCTGTAGCGGCGCACTTCGTAGCCGGTGAACGCGCCCCGGGCCTGCGGATAGAACGCGTGCAGTCGAATCAGCACCTGATCGACCATCTGCTTGTCGCCAAAGGCCTGCAGCAGTCGGGCATTGTCACCCGAGAGGTTGATCACCACATTCGCGCCGCCTTTGAGCGCCGGCTCGATCCACAACATGCCAAGGCCGGCATTGCTGAAGATTTCGCCGGACATGCGCGCACGGCTTTCCCAGACGGGTTTCTTGAACTTGAGCATCATCTGGTCGCGCCAACCGTAGTTGGTGCCTTTCAAGGCCGCCAGGTGCTGGCTGTCCAGCCCCGGAGTCATCTGGATCTTCGCCAGGGCGCGCAGCGGCACGGCCATGACCAAATAATCGGCCTGGTAGCCGACGCTGCCGACCTTGACCGTCACGCCTTTGCTGTCCTGTACGATCGAGGTGACCGGCGAGCTGGTCTTGATGGTCTTGAGTTGCTTGACGAAGGCCTGCGCCAGCACCGGGCTGCCGCCTGGCAGGCGGGCAGCGCGCAGGTCACGATCACTGATACCGCGGTAGACCCGGTTCTGCTGGGCGAAATAGAGCAGCGACAGACGCGACGGCTCGTCGTAACGGGTGCGGATCTGCTGGTTGATCAATTGCCGTGCCGTGGCAGGCAGTTGCAGTTTGTCCAGCCAGGTGGAGACGTTCATCTGGTCGAGGGCAAACAAGGTGCTGGTGGCGGCCGGGTTCAGCGGGTCCTCGATCGAACGGGCCAGATCATCGAGGGTCTTCTCGTAACGCTTGAGCGCATCGGCGGTGGCCGGTTGCTTGGTGGCCAGATCGCTGGCGCTGAAATACTCGCCGTCGATCAGGTAGCCGGGGGTGCGTACGAATTCAGGCGCGGGCAGTGTTTCAAGCTTGAAACGGTCCAGGTACTGGTTGAGCACCGGCTGGCTCTTGCCGTTGCCGATCCACTCGCTGGTGGCCAGGCCCGAACGGCCGCCCATGCCGGACTTGGCCTCCAGCAGCGTGACCTGCCAGCCTTTGTTCTGCAGTTCATAGGCCGCGGTCAGGCCTGCCAGGCCCCCACCCACGACGATCGCCGTGGGGCTCGTGTCCTTGGCCAGCGCGGCACCGCTGGAGACACCAATCAATACCAACGCGCACAGGCGCACCCAAGCAGCAGCCATGTTGGCGAACTCCGGATCAGAAGTGACAGAAAAGAGGGGGAGAGTGCCCCTGGGACGAGATGCGTTAAGAATACGTCAGGTCTCCAGACCCTGCCAGCGTAGTGACATCAAGTGCTTGCCAGCACAGGAAATTTAATTTTCGACGCAATCACGCGCTGCGCGTCGGTTGTCCTGCGCGGCCCCATTGCTTAGGCTTGTCGGCCTCAGCACGCCCCGCCAGGAGATCTGCCCATGGGCCTCAACCAACAGTGGATGCAACGTGACCTCAAGGTCCTCTGGCACCCCTGCACCCAGATGAAAGACCACGAGCAGCTGCCGCTGATCCCGATCCGCCGTGGTGAAGGCGTGTGGCTGGAGGACTTCGAAGGCAAGCGCTACCTGGACGCCGTCAGTTCTTGGTGGGTCAATGTGTTCGGCCACGCCAATCCGCGCATCAACCAGCGCATCAAGGACCAGGTCGATCAGCTCGAGCACGTGATCCTGGCCGGCTTCAGCCACCAGCCGGTAATCGAGCTGTCCGAACGCCTGGTGGCCATGACACCGGCGGGGCTGGACCGGGTGTTTTATGCCGACAACGGCTCGTCGTGCATCGAAGTGGCGCTGAAGATGAGCTTCCACTACTGGCAGAACAAAGGCCAGGTGAACAAGAAGCGCTTCGTCACCCTGACCAACAGCTATCACGGAGAAACCATCGCCGCCATGTCGGTGGGCGACGTGCCGCTGTTCACCGAGACCTACAAGGCGTTGCTGCTCGACACCATCAAGGTGCCGAGCCCGGACTGCTACCTGCGCCCCGAAGGCATGGGCTGGGAAGAGCACTCACGCAACATGTTCGCGCTCATGGAACAGACCCTGGCCGAGCACCACGCCAGCATCGCCGCCGTGATCGTCGAACCGCTGATCCAGGGCGCTGGCGGAATGCGCATGTACCACCCGGTATACCTCAAGCTGCTGCGCGAGGCCTGCGACCGCTATGGTGTGCACCTGATCCACGACGAAATCGCCGTAGGCTTCGGCCGCACAGGGACGATGTTCGCCTGCGAACAGGCCGGGATCCGCCCGGACTTCCTGTGCCTATCCAAGGCCCTGACCGGCGGATACCTGCCGCTGGCCGCTTGCCTGACCACCGATGATGTCTACCAGGCGTTCTACGACGATTACCCGACCCTGCGGGCGTTCCTCCATTCGCACAGCTACACGGGCAACCCGCTGGCCTGCGCCGCGGCCCTGGCGACGCTGGACATCTTCGAGCAGGACAACGTGATCGAGGCCAACAAGGCCCTGTCGGCACGCATGGCCAGCGCCACTGCGCACCTGGCCGACCACGCCCATGTCGCCGAGATCCGCCAGACCGGTATGGCCCTGGCCATCGAGATGGTCCAGGACAAAACCAGCAAGACTGCCTACCCCTGGCAGGAGAGGCGCGGCCTGAAGGTCTTCGAACACGCCCTGACCCGCGGCGCGCTGCTGCGACCGCTGGGCAGCGTGGTGTATTTCCTGCCGCCCTACGTGATCACCCCGGAGCAGATCGACTTCCTCGCCGAAGTGGCCAGCGAAGGCATCGACATCGCCACCCGCGACAGCGTCAGCGTGGCGGTGCCGGCCAACTTCCACCCCGACTTCCGCGATCCGGGCTAACCCTGAGGCTCGCCTCGCCCCCTGTGGAAGCGGGTTCATCTGCGAATGCGGATCGAGGATTTCCCCTCGCATTCGCCAGTAAATCGCAGCGGCCCAACGCCACTTCCACGGGGACGATGTCCATTTCATTTCCTGAGCAAAGCCATGAGACTGTCCCGCTTCTTCATCGACGCCCCCCTGAGCCTCGGCGAGCACGAGTTGCCCGAAGCCCAGGCCCACTACATTGGCCGCGTGCTGCGCATGGCGCCCGGAGACGCTGTGCAACTGTTCGACGGCAGTGGCCAGGAGTTTCGTGGCCAGTTGCTCGACGTCGGCAAGAAATCCGTGCGCGTCACCCTGGACCAGGCCTTGCCCGGCCAGGCCGAGTCCCCATTGCATGTCCACCTGGGCCAGGGCCTGTCCCGCGGCGAGCGGATGGACTGGGCGATCCAGAAGGCCACCGAGCTTGGCGCCAACGCGATCACGCCAATCGTCAGCGAACGCTGCGAAGTGCGCCTGAAGGACGAACGCGCCGACAAGCGCCTGGCCCATTGGCGGCAAGTGGCGATCAGCGCGTGCGAACAGTGCGGCCGCTCGACGCTGCCGGTGATCCACCCGCCGGTGACCCTGGCCGAATGGCTCAAGGATACCGAGGCCGACCTCAAGCTGGTGCTGCACCCGGTCGCTGAACCGCTGACCAGCCATGCACACCCCGGCCGCCTGGCATTCCTGATCGGCCCCGAAGGCGGCTTGAGCGACGCCGAAGTCGACCAGGCCAAGGCCGCCGGCTTCCACGCCGCACGCCTTGGCCCACGGGTACTGCGCACCGAGACCGCGCCGGTCGTGGCGCTGTCGGTGGCCCAGCAGCTGTGGGGCGACTTCTAACGCACGTAGAAGAACACCGCGACGAAGTGCATGAGACTGCCGGCGATGACGAACAGGTGCCAGATGCCATGCCAATGGCGAAAGCGGCTGTCGAAGGCGAAGAACAGGATGCCGATGGTGTAGAACGCACCGCCGGCCGCCAGCCAGGCGAAGCCGGCGCCGCCCAGGCTCTGCAGCAACGGCTTGACCGCCACCAGGACGATCCAGCCCATCACCGCATAGATGATGATCGACAGCACCCGCGCCTCGGAGCGCGGCTTGATCTCCTGGAGCATGCCGATCAAGGCCAGGCCCCAGACCACGCCGAACAGGCTCCAGCCCCAGGGGCCGCGCAGGCTGACCAGACAGAACGGCGTGTAGCTGCCGGCGATGAGCAGGTAGATCGACAGGTGATCGAGCTTGCGCATGATCACCTTCGCCCGCCCACGGGTGCTGTGGTAGAGCGTTGAGATGCTGTAGAGCAGCAGTAGAGTGCTGCCGTAGATGGAAAAGCTGACGATCTTCCACGGATCGCCCTGCAATCCGGCCACGACGATCAGCCAGATGGCACCGATACAGGCCAGCACGGCACCGACCAGGTGCGTCCAGGCGTTGAAGCGTTCACCGTAATACATGCAAACACTGACCTCCCTGACAGCTTCAAGTTTCAAGCTGTAAGCCTCAAGCAAAGCACGGGGACGCCCCCGACACAGCTAGCTTGCCGCTTGAAGCTTACAACTTGAAGCTAGTGAAGATCCGCGTCACGCACCATGCGCTCCAGCGCCGCCAAGTCAGGTACCCGCGCCACCTGCTCGCCGACCTGCACCGCCGCCAGCTCCAGGCTCGCCAAGGGGACATCCACATAGTTGAGCTGGCTGTCCAGCTTGCAGGAGCGTGGGATGTCCTGCAGTAGCAACGCCAGGTAGCGCAGGCCGGTATCGCCCAGCGCGTTGAGCACCACCACCCGTGCCCGCTCGCCACAAACGGTCTCGCCGCCACAGGCGGCCTCCAGGCCGATCAGCGGCAAGCGCTGCTGACGCCAGTCGATCCAGCCCAGGTGCCAGGCCGGGTCGCCCGCCTGGCAGGCGAAGGTGCGCTGGCCGATCAGCTCGGCCACCGCCACATTGGGCAGCACCAGGGTGCGGTCGCTCAAAGGCAGTAGCAGACCGGTCAGGCTGCTGCGCTGGCCGGCGATGTATTCAAGCATGGGGTTGGCTCCAATGGGCGATGCTCTGCAACAGGACCGACTCCTGATAAGGCTTGCCCAAGTAGTCGTTGACGCCGATGGCCATGGCCCTGTCGCGGTGTTTCTGGCCGGTACGCGAGGTGATCATGATGATGGGCAGATCCTTCAGACGGACATCGCGGCGGATGCGCGTGGCCACCTCGAAGCCGTCCATGCGCGGCATCTCGATGTCCAGCAGCAGCACATCGGGGCGGTGCTCCTCCAGCAAGGCCATGGCATCCACACCGTCCTTGGCCGTCAGCACACTCATACCGTGGCGCTCCAGTAGACGACTGGTGACTTTGCGCACGGTGACCGAGTCGTCCACCACCATCACCAGCAGACGCTGACGCGGTGCCGGGCCAAACACCGGACGCGGCCCCCCGTAGCCACCCGGCAGGCGCGCCAGACGCCGCTGCTGCCCGCGCAACTGGCCGAGCAAATCGAGAATCAGCACTACCCGGCCATCCCCCAGCAAGGTCGCGCCGGACAGCCCAGGCACCGCCGCGAACTGCGGCCCCAGGCTCTTGACCACGATCTCTCGGCTTGGCGACAGGCTGTCCACCTGGATGGCGAACGACTGCTCCTGGGAATGCACCAGCAACACAGGCAATGGCACGCTTTGCCCCAGCAGACTTGGCCGAGGCACACCGCCCTGGAGCACCTCCCCGAGATAGCGCAGGTCGTACTCGTGACCGGCATAGGCATAGCGCGGTGCGCTCAGCTGGTAACAAGCCTCAAGCTCAGCGGGCGGCACGCGCACGATGCCTTCGATGGTATTGAGCGGGATTGCGTACTGCTCCTCGCCCAGGTGCACCATCAGCGCTCGGTTCACCGACACGGTGAACGGCAAGCGGATCAAGAATCGCGCGCCTTTGCCCGGGCTCGACTCGATGCTCATCGAGCCGCCCAACTGCTTGACCTCCTCATGCACCACGTCCATCCCCAGGCCCCGGCCAGAGATCTGGGTGATCTTCTCAGCGGTAGAGAAGCCCGGACGCAGGATGAATTGCAGGATCTCGTGATCGCTCAAGTATGCTTGCGGGTCCAGCAGGCCACGCTTGATGGCCTTGTTGCGCACCGCCTCCAGGGGCACTCCGGCCCCGTCGTCGCTCATCTCGATGACGATATCAGCGCCTTCGTGCAGCAAGTTCAGATGGATGGTGCCCTGCTCCGGCTTGCCCGCCGCCAGACGCGCTTCGCGCGACTCCAGGCCGTGGTCCACGGCGTTGCGCAGCATGTGCTCCAGAGGCGCCACCATGCGCTCGAGCACGCTGCGGTCCAGCTCGCCCTCGGCGTTGCCCACCACCAGTTCGACCTGCTTGCCCAGCTCGCTGGCCACCTGGCGGACCACCCGCTGCAGGCGCGGTACCAAGCGTTCGAAGGGCACCATCAAGGTGGCCGTGAGACCTTCTTGCAATTGACTGTTCACCCGCGCCTGCTGCTGGAGCAGGCTGTAGGCTTCCTGGGCACGCTGGGCGAGGGTTTCCTTGAGGTCGAGCAGGTCCGAAGCCGACTCGAACAACGCCTGGGACAACTGCTGCAACTGGGAATGGCGGTCCATCTCCAGCGGGTCGAAATCCTCGTACGCATCGCCCTCGGCCTGGTAGCGGCTGGACATCCGTCCCTGGGTCTCGATATCCAGGCGCAGCAGCTGGTCGCGCATGCGCTCGAGCGTTGTTTCCATCTCGTTGAGGGCGAATTGGGCATCGTTGACTTGCTGCTCGATGCGCCCGCGAATAACAGAGTGCTCACTGGCCAGGTTGCCCAAATCGTCCAGCAGCTCGGCGTCCACCTTGACCATGTCGCCCGGCGCGCGCTCCGGCGCGGCGGCCGGCGCCTCCGGCGACGGCGCTTCGACCGGGACCTGGCCGGCCGCGCTGTCGGTCAACGCGGCACTGCTGAAATTGCGGATATAGTCGATCAGCGCCGTGGCTGCGTGCAGGGGCTGACCGAGGCGCACGGCGTCGAGCATGTGTGCCAGACGGTCATGGCAGTTTTGCAGCAAGGAGAACAGCGCCGGGCTCGGCGGCAAGCGGCCGGCGGCGAGCAGTTCGTACAAGAATTCCAGTTCATGGGCCAGATCGCCGATAGCGGCGATCTCGACCATCCGCGCGCCCCCCTTGAGGGTATGCAGATCACGCAGCAGGTTCTCCACCTCGACGCTGTTACGCGGATCGGCCTGCCAGCGCGCCAGGGCCGCAGCGGCGCTTTCGACGATATCCGAACTTTCTTCGAGAAAGACCTCGAGCAGTTCGTTATCGCTCGAGCGTTGGGCTTCGTCCGCCGCTGCCTCGACGGCAGCAGGCGCAGGTGGGGCATGGCGGTACTCGCGCAGCTCGCCCAGGAGCGCCGTTGCCGAAGCCGGCGCCTGCCCTTCGCGTAGCGCGTGCAGCATCTGCCCGAGGGTCTGGTGGCCGCGCCGCAACAGATCGAGCAGCTCGGCAGTAGCCCCCAGGCGGCGATCCACCAGGCCCTCGTAAAGCGCGACCAGCGCGTGGGCCAACACCTCCACCGCACCCACGCCAGCCATCTGCGCACCGCCTTTGAGGGTCTGGAGGTCGTGCTGCAGGGTCGACAGTGCCGAGTGGTTGTCCGGGTCCTGAGCCCATTGCGCCAATGCCTGGTCGGCGCCATCGAGGATATCGCCCGCCTCGTCGAGGAACAGTTGCACCAATGCAGGATCGTTCGCTGTCGGGTAGACCGCCAGAGGTGCCACCGCATCCTGGCCCACCACGCCCATGATCCCGGGGTCCAGGGCGTCGTCCAACAGGCCGCGCATGGCCGCGATGCAATCGACGCGGGCGCTGAGCGCCTGGCCGGCAGCTATCTCGTCGAACATGTCGAGCAGCGCCTCATGGGCCTGCTGGGCCAGGGCAAAGAATCGCGGGCTGGCGGCCAGACTGCCCTCTTCCACCGCGCCATACAGGTCAAGCAACGCCTCGCAGACTTCATCCACCTGCCACAACTCGGCCAGATACGCCGACTGGCCGAGGGTGGTCAACTCGTCCAGCAGCGTTTCCAAGACCGAGCGGTCGCCGGGTTGCGCCTGCCAACGCGACAGCAGCGCCTCGGCCTCGAGCAGGATATCCATACCCTGGGTCAGGAACGCGGCGATTCGCTGCGGATCGCGTTTGGGTCGATGGCTGTGCTGTGGGTCCTGCTGCAGGAAGGCCAGGCGCACATCCACCGACTGCCCGACCTCCTCGATCAACTGCGCCGCCCCCGGGATAGGGGCCAACGGCGTGCTACCCAGTTGCGCAAGGCCGAGGTGGAACAAGGCGCGGGCCGCCTCCAGCCACTCCAGCTCCGCCACCTGCAAGGGCAGTTCGTGACCTTTGTATTCGCGCACCAGTCGATCGAAGGCGGTGGCCAGCTCGGCGATCGGCATGACGCCCGCCATCGCCGCGCTGCCCTTCAAGGTATGCAGTGCGCGCTGCAGGCTGTCGTTGACGGGCGTGCCATGGCCATCGGCATCGCGCAGGAACGTCTCCAGACTGGCGAGATGGCCTTGGGCCTCGTTGCCGAAGATCGCCAACAATTGTGGGTCGAGCCCGTCGACCTGCGCCGGCGCCGACACATCATTGATCGCCAGATGATGCAAGTGGCCGGCTAACGGCTCGACCTCGACCCGCGACGGCAGATGGCCCACCGCGAAGTCGGCGAGCAAGTCCGGGAGCCGGACGAACACCTGTTGCAGGGCCAGCACCCCTTCGGCGCCAAGGGTGATCCGCCCTTCCAGTACACGGTTGAGCAAGTGCTCGGCGCCCCAGGCAAGCTCGGCCAGCGCCTCGGCATGGACCATGCGACCACTGCCTTTGAGTGTATGCAGGGCTCGGCGCACCTCGACCAGGGCCTCGCGCAAGGCATTGTCGGCGCGCCAACGCAGCCAGTGGCGTTCGATTTCCGGAAGCAGCTCGCCGGCCTCTTCGAGGAAGACATCCCGCAATTCTTCATCGACCGCTTCGAACTCGACGCGAGCCTCGGCCTGCCCGCACGACACACCCAGCGCCGCCAGGCTGGCCCGCGCCCTGTCGATGAATGGTTGGGCATCGACCAGCGGATCGGCCACCCGCCATTGCACATAGCACTCGCCAGCGCTCAAGGCTTCGGCCAGATGCGCCAGCTCGTCTGCAGGTGGCGGCTGCTCCAGATGCGACAGCCAACCCTGCACATAACCTGCGCAGCCACCGAACACCTCGGCGGCCTCCGGCCACATGAGCATCGTCAGCGCGCCACGGATCTGGTGCAAAAGCCCCGGCAGCGGCTGCAAGCGTTCTGCCGGCCAGCCCGACTCCAGGCAATCGCCGATCAAGTCCTTGGCCTGTTGCAGCACCGCCAGGGACTCATTGAGTACCAGCTGGCGGATCTCCGTCAGGTCCGCGCCCGGCAGGCCGCCCTGGCCGGTTTCCTCCAGCGGGCCGACCATGCCGTTGAGGGTGGCCTCCACGTACAGCAGGGCGCCGGCCACATCCATCAGCACGGCGTCGTCCACCGCCTGCTCGCCTTGGGCCAGGGCCTGCAGCACCAGTACTTGGTCGATGATCACCCGACGCGGCTGCTGGAAGGCGAGCACCGCCAAGGTATCGGCGACCTGGCGCAACGGCGCCAGCAGGGCCTCAAGTTGCTCACGCTGCTCACGATCGCCGCGCATGTACTGATCGAGTCGGTCCTTGATGCGCATCAGGTCATCGCACAGTGCCGTCACCACCGAGCGCAGGGCGTCGCGTCCATGGCCGGCCTGCAAATGTTCGCGCCAGTTGCCCAAGGACAGGTCCAAATCCGCCAGGTCCGCCGCCCCAGCCAGACGCTGCGCCACGCCGCCGACCAGGCTGCCCTGGGGCAACGGCTCGACGCCACGGCAGCCGCGCAGTTGGTTGAGCAGCGGCACCACCACCAACGGCAGGTCGTGTCGCGAGCCGCGCAGCCGTTCCAGATACGGCGGCAATTGCTCGAGCCCGCGGAACAGCGCACCCAGACAATCGCCTCGGGGGCTGACCTGACCATCGGCCATGGCCCGGCCCAGCAGCTCCAGCTCCTCGGCCAGGTGCGCTGCACCGCGCAGTTCGAGCATGCGCAGGCAACCCTGGACCTGATGCAGGTTGTCGACGAAGAAAGCCAGCATCGCCGGATCGCCCGGTTCGCTGGCGAATCGCTCCAGGGCCTGGCGGGCCTGGCCCAGGCAATCGAGGATCGGCGCCTTGACCCACGCCAGGGCGACGGTGTCGTGGCGCTCGGGGCTCACTGCTGAAGCAGCCATCTGTCGCTCCTCAACGCCGCTCGGCGGGTGCCGGCAGGGTAAAACCGGAGACCGAACGACGCATCTCGCTGGCCATGCGCGCCAAGTGGCGGATGCTGTCGGCGGTGGCGCTGGAACCGGCCGAGGTCTGGGCGGTGATCTGCTGGATCACCGCCATGGTGTGGGAGATCTGCCCGGCCGAGGAGGTTTGCAACTGGGCTGCGTCGGAGATGCTGTGGATCAGCTCAGCGAGGGTCTGCGATACGCCTTCGATCTCGGCAAGCGCCACCCCGGCGTCCTGGGCCAGGCGCGCACCGCGCACCACCTCGGCGGTGGTTTGCTCCATGGAGATCACCGCCTCGTTGGTGTCGACCTGGATGGTCCGCACCAGCGCCTCGATTTGCCGAGTAGCCGACGAGGAGCGCTCGGCCAGGCGCTGCACTTCGTCGGCGACCACCGCAAAACCACGCCCGGCCTCGCCAGCGAGGGAGGCCTGGATCGCGGCATTGAGCGCAAGGATGTTGGTCTGGTCGGCAATGTCGTCGATCAGGCTGACGATATCGCCGATTTCCTGGGAAGACTCGCCCAGGCGTTTGATCCGCTTGGCGGTGTCTTGGATCTGCTCGCGGATGTTGTCCATGCCGTGGATGGTGTTGTGCACCACCTCGTTGCCCTTGTTGGCAATGGCCACCGAACGCTCGGCCACCTTGGCCGATTCGTAGGCGTGGGAGGACACACGGTCGATCGACTCGACCATGTCGCCCACCGCCAGGGACGCCTCGCTGATCTGCTCGGCCTGGTGTTCGGAGGCCTTGGCCAGCTGGCGCGCTGTGTTCTGGGTGTCCTGCACGGCGGCGGCGACCTGCTCGGCACTGTGGTTGATGGTGGCCACCAGGTCGCGCAACTGGTCGACCGAATAGTTGATCGAATCGGCAATGGCGCCGGTGAAGTCCTCAGTGACCGACACCGTGACGGTGAGGTCGCCATCGGCCAGCTCCTCGATCTCGTCCAGCAAACGCATGATCGCTTGCTGGTTGCGCTCGTTCTTCTCGGCGGTCTCGCGCAACTGGCGGTGGGTGGCGCGCACCATCACCAGGCCGATGAGGATGATCGAAGCCAGCGCCACCAACCCCAGCAGGTAGCCACCGACAGTAGCCAGGGTGCGCCCGCTGGCCAGGTTCTCGAAGCTGTTGGCCAGGTGCGAGGCTTCATCGAGCAAGGTTTGCGACAGACTGAAGATATTGCCGGCCGCCTCGCGCACGCGCAGCAGTTCAGGCGACGTTTCGAGGATCTCGTCCACGGACCCGGAGACGAACTGGAACAGTTCGGCGATCTCCGCGAGGCGGGCGCGAGCATCGGCGTCCTCGACCTTGGTCACGTGAATCGCCGGGTTGCCGCCAAGCATGCCTTCGAGCACCTGGCCGAAACGGCTGGCGTCGCGGCCAAAGGCATCGGCGGCCTGTACCGAGGTGTCATCACCGGCCAGCACGGTGTTGACCGAACCCAGAATGCGCTCGGCCAACAGCAACTGACGCTGGGCCACCGCCACCTGGCTCGCCGGCGCTCCGCTCTGCAGGAGGATCTCCACTACTTTTTCGTATTCGACCTGCAACTGAGGCACGGTCTCGGCCAGCGTTGCCGCCACTTGGTGCAGCGACAGCACGGTCTGCTCGCTGGCCAGGATGGTGTCGGTATTCTTGCGCAGGTTGTCCCAGTCCTGACGGACCGCGTCCATCTCGTCCCGCACGGTCAGCGGCGCCGGCGGCAGCCCGGTGGCCTTGTCGCCCTCGCGCAGATAACGCCAGCGCCGCTCGAAGTCATTGCGCGCATCGGACAGCAGCTTGAACGCCAGGGCCTTGCCGGCCGCCGCTTCGGTGGCGTTCTTGGCGATGCGCTGGGACAGCACGCGCAACTCGCCGGCGTGGCCGATGTACTGTTTGTCGTAGTTGGACTGGGTATTGAGGTACGCGAAGTTGGCGAACAGCAGGATGATCGCCAGGATGAGCACCAAAAACAGTGCGGTGATCTGCGCAATACTGCGGCTGCGCTGGCTTTCGGCAACCGGAGCGACGGGGGTGGCGGGTTTGTTCACGGTCGAAGCATCCTCTACAACGCCACGTCGAGAAAGCCTGGCGCCTGGGCCAGGGCGAACGGGCTGAAGATCGCCCAGTTGCGTTCACGGGGAAAATGCCCCTGGACGAAGGGCGCCGCGGCACGCAGCAAGGGCTGCGGTGGCGACAGCTCCAGACTGCTCAGGGCAAAGTGTTGAAGGCCCAGGACTTCGTCCACCAACAGGCCGGCGAACAGTTCTTCGTGGTCCAGCACCAACACACGCCGCTGCTTGCCCGCCGCCGCAGGGCCTAGGCCGAAGAAGGCGCTCAAGTCCATAACCGGCAGCAGCCGGCCACGCAGATTGGCCACACCGCAGACCCAGGGCTGCACGCCGGGGACCCGGCTAGTGCGCGGCTCATGCAGGACCTCGGCGACTTCGCCCATGGGGGCCACGAACCACTGCCCGGCAATGCGAAACCCAATGCCGCTCCATTGCTGCAAGCGGGTGTCTTGCAAGGGCTGGTCCGCTACCAACAGGCGACAACGCCGGTCGATGTCCAGCAACAGCTCGAAGGCGGTCAGCGACGCGCCATGGGGGCGGGTGGTCAAGCCCCGAGCACTTCTTTGAGTTTGCTGATCAGGGCCGCCTCTTCCACAGGCTTGGTCAGGAAGTCGCGCGCGCCCTGGCGTGTGGCCCAGACCCGGTCGGTTTCCTGGTCCTTGGTGGTGACCACGATCACCGGAATGGCGCGGGTCTCAGGGTCCTTGCTCAGCTGACGGGTAGCCTGAAAACCATTCATGCCCGGCATGACGATGTCCATCAGCACCGCGTCGGGTTTCTCCTGACGGGCCAGGGCCACGCCATCGGCGCCGTTGTCGGCCTTGAGCACCTGGTGGCCATGCTTCTCCAGCCAGGCGGTCAGTCTGTACATCTCTGTCGGCGAATCGTCGACGATCAAAACTCGGGCCATGCTGTTTCCCCATTTAAAGGAAAAGAAGACGCCGCCAGGCGCGGCGGTGTCAGGGTGCGTGTTGTTCTTGCACGACGAAACCGGGCACATGAGCCCTGATCGCATCGAGCAGTTCTTCCTTGCTGAATGGCTTGGTCAGGAACTGGTCTGAGCCGACCACCCGACCGCGGGCCTTGTCGAACAGGCCGTCGCGCGAGGACAGCAGGATGACCGGGGTATCCTTGAAGGTGCTGTTCTGCTTGATCACCGCGCAGGTCTGGTAGCCATCCAGGCGAGGCATCAGTACATCGACGAAGATGACCTGGGGCTTGTGGTCGACGATCTTGGCCAGGGCATCGAAACCATCACTGGCGGTGATCACCTCGCAGCCGGCCTCGCCGAGCAACATCTGTGCGGTGCGGCGGATCGTGCGCGAATCGTCGATCACCATCACCTTCAGGGGTTGTTCCATAGTTGCCTACCAGTGGGAATTAGCTGCAGTTGCAAGCATCAAGCTGCGAGAAAAAGCGCGCCGACGCATGGCTGGTTTTTCTCAAGGCTTGTAGTTCAAGGCTTGCAGCTGCACTTTTAGCACACTACGGATAGCCATTCCATCCGCCGAACCCCTTGACCATCGGCGCTCCCGGCGCCACCCTGAGCCACTTTTCTTTCGAATCACCGCGGCCCCGCGCCGCCAAGAGGAACCACCCCATGAGCGTTCGCCTCGGGATTGTCATGGACCCTATCGCGTCCATCTCCTACAAAAAGGACAGCTCGCTGGCCATGCTGCTGGCGGCCCAGGAACGTGGCTGGAGCCTGTTCTACATGGAGCAGCGCGACCTTTACCTGGGTGCGGGCCAGGCCCGGGCCCAGATGCGCCCCCTGAAGGTGTTCGCCGATCCGGCCCGCTGGTTCGAACTGGGCGAGGAGCAGGACAGCGCCCTGAGTGAGCTGGATGTGGTCCTGATGCGCAAGGATCCGCCCTTCGACATGGAGTTCGTCTACAGCACCTACCTGCTGGAGCAGGCCGAGCGCGAAGGCGTGCTGGTGGTCAACCGCCCGCAGAGCCTGCGCGATTGCAACGAGAAGCTGTTCGCCACCCAGTTCCCGCAGTGCATGGCGCCCACGCTGGTCAGCCGCCGCGTGGACATCCTGCGTGAGTTCGCCGATAGCCGTGGCGACGTGATCCTCAAGCCGCTGGACGGCATGGGCGGTGCCTCGGTGTTCCGCCACCGCAAGGACGACCCCAACCTGTCGGTGATCCTCGAGACCCTCACCCAGCATGGCACCCAGCAGATCATGGCCCAGGAATACCTGCCGCAGATCAAGGACGGCGACAAGCGCATCCTGATGATCGACGGCGAACCGGTGCCCTACTGCCTGGCGCGCATCCCGGCCAGCGGCGAGACCCGTGGCAACCTGGCCGCTGGCGGTCGAGGCGAAGCCCGCCCGCTGACCGAGCGCGATCGCTGGATCGCCGCCCAAGTTGGCCCGACCCTGCGCGAGAAGGGCCTGCTGTTCGTCGGCCTGGACGTGATCGGCGACTACCTGACCGAGATCAACGTCACCAGCCCGACCTGCATTCGCGAAATCGACGCCGCCTACGACACCCACATCGGCGCCCAGCTGATGGACGCCATTGATCGCAAGCTCAAGGCGCGCTGACCGAGGACACGTGGCAATGCCACGCAGTGGGGTATGATGCGCAGCTTCAAGCTGCAAGCTGCACGTACGGGCAGGCCTGCACCGGGCCGCTTTTACTTGAAGCTTGCAGCTTGTGATTCGAAGCTGCCCTTGGATACCTGATGACGCTGCCTGCCGACATCCCTGCCGACCTGCTCCCACCCCGCGTCCGCCCGGTGGACCGGCTTGGCTTCACCCTGTTCCTGGCTGCCTTGGTGCACCTGGCGCTGATCCTCGGCGTGGGTTTCACCATCAGCAAGCCCAGCGAAATCCGCCACACGATGGACATCACCCTGGCCACCTTCAAGAGCGAGAAGCCGCCCGAGAAGGCCGACTTCCAGGCCCAGGACAACCAGCAAGGCAGCGGCACCCTGGAAAAGAAAGCCGTACCCAAGACCACCGAGGTCGCGCCCTTCCAGGACAGCAAGATCAACAAGATCACCCCACCGCCAGCCGCTCGCCAGGAAACCCCGCCCCCGCCGCAGAAGTCCGCGGTGGCCACCAAGGCGCCCAAGGTGCAGAAGGTCGAGCCCAAGCCCAAGGAAAGCAAGGCGCAGCCCAAGCCCCAGGCAGCGGTGCCGGACTTCGACAGTTCGCAGCTCTCCAGCCAGATCGCCAGCCTCGAGGCGGAGCTGTCCAACGAACAGCAGATGTATGCCAAGCGCCCGCGCATCCATCGCCTCAACGCAGCCTCGACCATGCGCGACAAAGGCGCCTGGTACAAGGAAGAATGGCGCAAGAAGGTGGAGCGCGTGGGCAACCTCAATTATCCCGAAGAAGCGCGACGCCAACAGATCTACGGCAACTTGCGGATGATGGTCTCGATCAACCGCGACGGCTCGCTGTACGAAGTGCTGGTGCTCGAATCCTCTGGTCAGCCGGTGCTCGACCAGGCGGCCCAACGCATCGTCCGTCTGGCCGCGCCGTTTGCACCGTTCACAGGCGACCTGGCGGAGTTCGACCGCCTGGAGATCATCCGTACCTGGCGCTTCGCCCGCGGGGACCGGTTGTCCAGTAACTAGCCGCACGTCACACGCCTCAAACGGCAAGAAAAAAGCGCGGGCATGCACAGCCGTGCTTTTTCTTGCCGCTTGAAGCTTGCAGCTTGAAGCCGAGCCCAGCTGACGCCACACTATCACTCATGAAAACCCTCAGCCCGAGCTACCTCAAGCATCAGTTCCTGATCGCCATGCCGCACATGGTCGATCCGAACTTTGCCCAGACCCTCACCTATATTGTCGAGCACAACGCCAACGGCGCCATGGGCCTGGTGATCAACCGCCCGCAGGAGCTGAACCTGGCCGACATCCTGGAGCAGCTACGCCCGGATGAGGAGCCACCGGCCAGCACCCTGCAGGTGCCGATCTACCAGGGTGGCCCGGTGCAGACCGATCGCGGCTTCGTGTTGCACAGCAGCGACTGCAGTTATCAGGCCACGGTGGAGCTGCAGGGGTTGTCGCTCTCGACCTCCCAGGACGTGCTGTTCGCCATCGCCGAAGGCGTAGGGCCCAAGCAGAGCCTGATCACCTTGGGTTATGCCGGTTGGGAAGCCGGCCAACTGGAAGCCGAGCTTGCCGACAACGCCTGGCTCAACTGCCCCTTCGACCCCGAGATCATCTTCGGACTGGCCAGCGAGCAGCGCCTCGAGGCAGCCGCCGCCAGCCTGGGGATCAACCTCAGCCTGCTGACCAGCCAAGCGGGTCACGCCTGATGGCCGAGCTGCGCCTGCTGCTGGGCTTCGACTATGGCAGCAAACAGATCGGCGTGGCCGTCGGCCAGGTGGTCACCGGCCAGGCCCGCGAATTGTGCACGCTTAAAGCCCAGAACGGCGTCCCGGACTGGGCCCAGGTGGAAAAGCTCATCACCGAATGGAAGCCCGACGCCATCGTCGTCGGCCTGCCGCTGAACATGGACGGCACGCCCAGCGAAATGAGCGCCCGGGCCGAGAAGTTCGCCCGCCGCCTGCATGGCCGCTACAACCTGCCTGTGCACACTCATGACGAGCGTCTGACCACCTTCGAAGCCAAGGGCGAGCAGATGGCCCGAGGCATGCGCCATGGCAGCTACCGCGACAACCCGGTCGATGCCATTGCCGCCGCCCTGCTCCTGCAGGGCTGGCTGGAGGCCAATACTTAAATCCGCTTCGCCGCCGGCCCAGCCCGGCGCCCCCCTTCCGAGGAGCACGCAATGAGCCTACCCAATCCCGCCGACCTGATCCGGCAGATGGCCGTCGACCTTCGCGCCCACCTGGCCCGTCGCACTATCACCGAGCCGCGCTTCATCGGCATCCGCACCGGCGGCGTATGGGTAGCCCAGGCCCTGCAGCAGGAGCTGGGCGACAGCAGCCCGCTGGGCACCCTGGACGTGTCCTTCTACCGCGACGACTTCAGCCAGAACGGCCTGCACCCGCAAGTGCGTCCGTCCGAGCTGCCCTTCGAAATCGAAGGCCAGCACCTGGTGCTGGTGGACGACGTGCTGATGAGCGGTCGCACCATCCGCGCCGCGCTCAATGAACTGTTCGATTATGGCCGCCCGGCCAGCGTCACCCTGGTCTGCCTGCTGGACCTGGACGCCGGCGAATTGCCGATCCGCCCGAACGTGCTGGGCGCCACCTTGCAACTGGCGCCCACTGAACGGGTAAAATTGACCGGACCGGCACCGCTCGTCCTCGAGCGCCAGGACCTCGCCACCGCTTCCGCCCTTTAAGAGTCCCTCGCGATGACGCCATTCGACGCCAAGCGCCCGCTGCAGCTCAATGACCAGGGCCAGCTGCGCCACTTTCTCTCGCTCGACGGTTTGCCCCGCGAACTGCTGACCGAGATCCTCGACACCGCCGACTCCTTCCTGGAAGTCGGCGCCCGGGCCGTGAAAAAAGTCCCGCTGCTGCGCGGCAAGACCGTCTGCAACGTGTTCTTCGAAAACTCCACCCGTACCCGCACCACCTTCGAGCTGGCCGCCCAGCGCCTGTCGGCGGACGTGATCAGCCTGAACGTGTCGACCTCCTCGACCAGCAAGGGCGAGACCTTGTTCGACACACTGCGTAACCTCGAAGCCATGGCCGCCGACATGTTCGTCGTGCGCCACTCCGACTCGGGCGCCGCCCACTTCATCGCCGAGCATGTCTGCCCGGAAGTCGCCGTGATCAACGGCGGTGACGGCCGCCATGCGCACCCGACCCAGGGCATGCTCGACATGCTGACCATCCGTCGCCACAAAGGCAGCTTCGAGAACCTCTCGGTGGCCATCGTCGGCGACATCCTGCACTCGCGCGTGGCCCGCTCCGACATGCTGGCGCTCAAGGCCCTCGGTTGCCCCGACATCCGCGTGGTCGGCCCCAAGACTCTGATCCCGGTGGGTATCGAGCAGTACGGGGTGAAGGTCTACACCGACCTGGCCCAGGGCCTGAAAGATGTCGACGTGGTGATCATGCTGCGCCTGCAGCGCGAACGCATGGCCGGCGGCCTGCTGCCCAGCGAGGGCGAGTTCTACCGCCTGTTCGGCCTGACCACCGCACGCCTGGCCGGCGCCAAGCCCGATGCCATCGTCATGCACCCCGGTCCGATCAACCGTGGGGTGGAGATCGAGTCGGCGGTAGCCGACGGTCAGCACTCGGTGATCCTCAACCAGGTGACCTACGGCATCGCCGTGCGCATGGCCGTGCTGTCCATGGCCATGAGCGGCCAGACCGCGCAACGTCAATTCGACCAGGAGAACGCCCAGTGACCATCAGCATTATCGGCGCCCGGGTCATCGATCCTGCCAGCGGCCTGGACACCATCACTGACTTGCACCTCGACGGCGGTCGCATCGCGGCCATCGGTGCAGCGCCCGCCGGCTTCACTGCCAACCGCACGATCCAGGCCGACGGCCTGGTGGCAGCCCCGGGCCTGGTCGACCTCGGCGTCTCCCTGCGCGAGCCGGGATACAGCCGCAAGGGCAACATCGCCAGCGAGACCCGCGCTGCGGTCGCCGGTGGTGTCACCAGTTTGTGCTGCCCGCCGCAGACCAAACCGGTGCTGGACACCTCGGCCGTGGCCGAACTGATCCTCGACCGCGCCCGTGAAGCGGCCAACAGCAAGGTCTACCCGATCGGCGCCTTGACCAAGGGCCTGGAAGGCGAGCAACTGGCCGAGCTGGTCGCCTTGCGCGACACCGGCTGCGTGGCCTTCGGAAACGGCCTGAAGGAAATCCCGAACAACCGCACCCTGGCCCGCGCGCTGGAATATGCCGCCACCTTCGACCTGACCGTGGTTTTCCACTCCCAGGACCGCGACCTGGCCCAGGGCGGCCTGGCCCACGAAGGCCCGATGGCGAGCTTCCTCGGCCTGCCGGGCATCCCCGAGACTGCCGAGACCGTGGCCCTGGCGCGAAACCTACTGCTGGTCGAACAAACTGGCGTACGCGCGCACTTCAGCCAGATCACCAGCGCCCGCGGTGCACGACTGATCGCCCAGGCCCAGCAGCTTGGCCTGCCGGTCACCGCCGATGTGGCGTTGTACCAGCTGATTCTCACCGACGAGGCGCTGCGCGACTTCTCCAGCCTCTATCACGTGCAACCGCCGCTGCGCACCGCCGCCGACCGCGATGGGCTGCGCGAGGCGGTCAAATCGGGTGTGATCCAGGCGATCTCCAGCCACCACCAACCCCACGAGCGTGACGCCAAACTGGCACCGTTCGGTGCGACGGAGCCTGGGATCAGCAGCGTCGAGCTGCTGCTGCCATTGGCCATGACGCTGGTCGAAGACGGCCTGCTCGACCTGCCGACCTTGCTGGCCCGCCTGAGCAGCGGCCCGGCGGCGGCCATGCGTCTGCCGGCCGGCGAGCTCAAGGTCGGCGCAGCGGCGGACCTGGTGCTGTTCGACCCGAACGCTTCCACGGTCGCGGGCGAGCAATGGTTCTCGCGCGGCGAAAACTGCCCGTTCATCGGCCACTGCCTGCCGGGCGCGGTGCGTTATACCTTGGTCGACGGGCACATCTGCCACGAGGCCTGAGCGAACCCATTTCGCGGGTAAGCCCGCCCCCACAGCAATCCTAGCGCCTGTGGGAGCGGGCTTACCCGCGAATGGGCAACACCGATGGCCCTGCCCGGCACGACCATTCATCCCCCCCGGTTGAAATCCTTCCCCCCACCCCCATATGAGTCTGCAACAGGCATTTTCGCCCCGCTGCGTGGAGACTCTCCCTTGACTACCATCGTTTCAGTCCGCCGCCACGGCAAAGTCGTCATGGGCGGCGACGGCCAGGTTTCCCTCGGCAATACCGTGATGAAAGGCAACGCGAAGAAAGTCCGTCGCCTGTACCACGGCCAGGTCATCGCCGGCTTCGCCGGTGCCACCGCCGATGCCTTCACCTTGTTCGAGCGTTTTGAAGGCCAGCTGGAAAAACACCAAGGCCACCTGATCCGTGCCGCCGTCGAACTGGCCAAGGAGTGGCGCACCGACCGTTCCCTGAGCCGCCTGGAAGCCATGCTCGCCGTGGCCAACAAGGATGCCTCCCTGATCATCACCGGCAACGGTGACGTGGTCGAGCCCGAAGACGGCTTGATCGCCATGGGTTCCGGCGGTGCCTACGCCCAGGCCGCTGCGCGCGCCCTGCTGAACAAGACCGACCTCTCGGCTCGCGAGATCGCCGAGACCGCCTTGAACATCGCCGGTGACATCTGCGTGTTCACCAACCACAACCTGACCATCGAGGAGCAGGACCTGGCCGAGTGATCAGCTGTTTTGGCGCCCGGTCCCGGTGACAGGGCTTTTCCACGCTGACCCACTCTGATCAAGGACCATTTTCATCATGTCCATGACCCCCCGCGAGATCGTTCACGAACTCAACCGCCACATCATCGGCCAGGACGACGCCAAGCGCGCCGTGGCCATTGCCCTGCGCAACCGCTGGCGCCGCATGCAGCTGCCGGCCGAGCTGCGCGCAGAAGTCACCCCCAAGAACATCCTGATGATCGGCCCAACCGGCGTGGGCAAGACCGAGATCGCCCGTCGCCTGGCCAAACTGGCCAACGCGCCATTCCTCAAGGTCGAAGCCACCAAGTTCACCGAAGTGGGCTATGTCGGCCGTGACGTCGAATCGATCATCCGCGACCTGGCCGATGCCGCGCTGAAGATGCTCCGCGAGCAGGAGATCATCCGCGTGCGCCACCGCGCCGAGGACGCTGCCGAGGACCGCATCCTCGACGCCCTGCTGCCCCAGGCCCGGGTCAGCAGCTTCGCCGAGGAAGCCTCCCAGTCGAGCAGCGACTCCAACACCCGCCAGCTGTTCCGCAAGCGCCTGCGCGAAGGCCAGCTGGACGACAAGGAAATCGAGATCGAAGTGGCCGAGTCCATGGGTGTCGAGATCGCCGCGCCACCCGGCATGGAAGAAATGACCAACCAGCTGCAAAGCCTGTTCGCCAACATGGGCAAGGGCAAGCGCAAGGCGCGCAAGCTCAAGGTCAAGGAAGCGCTCAAGATGGTGCGTGACGAGGAAGCCAGCCGCCTGGTCAACGAGGAAGAGCTCAAGGCCAAGGCCTTGGAAGCGGTCGAGCAGCACGGCATCGTGTTCATCGACGAAATCGACAAAGTGGCCAAGCGCGGCAACGTCGGCGGCGCCGATGTCTCCCGCGAAGGCGTGCAGCGCGACCTGCTGCCGCTGATCGAAGGTTGCACCGTCAACACCAAGCTGGGCATGGTCAAGACCGACCATATCCTGTTCATCGCCTCCGGCGCGTTCCACCTGAGCAAGCCAAGCGACCTGGTACCTGAGCTGCAAGGCCGTCTGCCGATCCGCGTTGAGCTCAAGGCGCTGACCCCGGAAGACTTCGAGCGCATCCTGCAGGAGCCGCACGCCTCGCTCACCGAGCAATACCGTGAGCTGCTCAAGACCGAAGGCCTGAACATCGAGTTCGCCGCCGACGGCATCAAGCGCTTGGCCGAGATCGCCTATCAGGTCAACGAAAAGACCGAGAACATCGGCGCCCGCCGCCTGCACACCCTGCTCGAGCGCCTGCTCGAAGAGGTATCGTTCAGCGCGGGCGACCTGGCCAGCGCCCATGACGAAGCGCCGATCCGCATCGACGCGTCCTACGTGAACAGCCACCTCGGTGAGCTGGCGCAGAACGAAGACCTGTCGCGCTACATCCTGTAAGCCCAGCGTCGCCTTCTTCACGGGTAACCCGCTCCACAAGGATTGCAGTGACCTTGTGGGAGCGGGTTCACCCGCGAATGGGCCCTTGAATCCCTCCACAAGAAGCTGGAAGCTTGCCTTATCAGCTCCCGAGAGATTCCCCCATGGCCCGCCTGCCCACCGCCATCAACCTGCACAAAGCCTCCAAGACCCTCAGCCTCACTTACGCCCCCGGCGAGGTCTATCACCTGCCCGCCGAATTCCTGCGGGTGCACTCCCCCTCCGCCGAGGTCCAGGGCCACGGCAATCCCATCCTGCAGTTCGGCAAGATCAACGTCGGCCTTACGGGCCTTGAACCTGCCGGGCAATACGCCCTGAAACTGATCTTCGATGACGGCCACGACAGCGGCCTGTTCACCTGGGAGTACCTCGAGCAGTTGTGCCTACGCCAGGAGCAGCTGTGGGCCGAGTACCTCGATGAGTTGCACAAAGCCGGCAAATCCCGCGACCCGGCCGAATCCGTCGTCAAACTCATGCTCTAGTGCAAGACTTCCACGCTTTAGAGCGCGTTTTCTAATCTCATCTGTTTGAATGCCCTACAGACAGCTCATGCACGAGCTGTCTTGCGCATTACATGAAAGTCGGGTAACCAATGGAGCTGGCAAGTTCCCTGCATCGTCGAACGCGCGGGCAGGGTCGGGCCGGTATGTAGAGGTCGCGAGCGAAAGCAGGCTGTCTTCACACGCAGAAAATCCCGCAGCTCATCGCCTGACGCATCCGGTCGCAGCACCGCTGTTTCTTATCACTGGTCACCCGAGCAGCAGTACCGGGCAATCGTCTGTGTACCCGCCACAGCCAACCGGTACTCGTCTCAGGACAACGGAGCGTCGTAGATGAGTAACAAGAACAACGATGAGTTGCAGCGGCAGGCCTCGGAGAACACCCTGGGCCTGAACCCGGTCATCGGCATTCGTCGCAAGGATCTGCTGACATCGGCGCGCACCGTCTTGCGCCAGGCCGTTCGCCAGCCGCTGCACAGCGCCAAGCACGTGGCGCACTTTGGCCTGGAACTCAAGAACGTGCTGCTGGGCAAGTCCAGCCTGCAGCCCAGTGGCGATGACCGCCGCTTCAATGACCCGGCCTGGAGCCAGAACCCACTGTATCGCCGCTATCTGCAGACCTACCTGGCCTGGCGCAAGGAGCTGCAGGACTGGATCGGCAACAGCGACCTCTCCCCTCAGGATGTCAGCCGCGGGCAGTTCGTCATCAACCTGATGACCGAGGCCATGGCCCCGACCAATACCCTGGCCAACCCGGCAGCGGTCAAGCGCTTCTTCGAGACCGGCGGCAAGAGCCTGCTCGATGGCCTGTCCAACCTGGCGAAGGACCTGGTCAACAACGGTGGCATGCCCAGCCAGGTGAACATGGACGCCTTCGAAGTGGGGAAGAACCTGGGCACCAGCGAAGGGGCCGTTGTGTATCGCAACGACGTGTTGGAGCTGATCCAGTACAGCCCCATCACCGAACAGGTGCACGCCCGTCCGCTGCTGATCGTGCCGCCACAAATCAACAAGTTCTATGTCTTCGACCTGAGCCCGGAAAAAAGCCTGGCGCGCTTTTGCCTGCGCTCGAACCAGCAAACCTTCATCATCAGTTGGCGCAACCCCACCAAGGCTCAGCGCGAATGGGGCCTGTCGACCTACATCGATGCACTCAAGGAAGCCGTGGACGCGGTGCTGTCGATCACCGGCAGCAAGGATCTGAACATGCTCGGTGCCTGCTCCGGCGGCATCACCTGCACCGCGCTGGTCGGCCACTACGCGGCGCTGGGCGAGAACAAAGTCAACGCCCTGACCCTGCTGGTCAGTGTGTTGGACACCACCATGGACACCCAGGTCGCGCTGTTCGTCGACGAGCAGACCCTCGAAGCCGCCAAGCGCCACTCCTACCAGGCCGGCGTGCTCGAAGGCAGCGACATGGCCAAGGTGTTCGCCTGGATGCGCCCGAACGACCTGATCTGGAACTACTGGGTCAACAACTACCTGCTCGGCAACGAGCCGCCGATTTTCGACATCCTGTTCTGGAACAACGACACCACGCGCCTGCCCGCCGCCTTCCACGGCGACCTGATCGAGATGTTCAAGAACAACCCGCTGACCCGCGCCGACGCCCTGGAAGTGTGCGGTACCGCCATCGACCTGAAGAAGGTCCACTGCGACATCTACAGCGTCGCCGGCACTGCCGACCACATCACCCCGTGGCAGTCCTGCTACCGCTCGGCGCACCTGTTCGGCGGCAAGATCGAGTTCGTGCTGTCCAACAGCGGGCATATCCAGAGCATCCTCAACCCGCCCGGCAATCCCAAGGCGCGCTTCATGACCGGTGAAGACCGCCCGGACGATCCCGTGGCCTGGCAGGAAAACGCGATCAAGCACGCCGACTCCTGGTGGCTACACTGGCAAGCCTGGCTGGGTGAACGCGCAGGTGAGCTGAAAAAGGCGCCGACCCGCCTGGGCAATCGCGCCTACACCGCAGGCGAAGCCGCACCGGGGACGTACGTCCACGAACGATGAGACCTGTCGCCATGGCCGCTTGGTCGCGTCATGGCGTCTTTTTGACCTAGAGTTCCGTGCATGCCGCAACCCTACATATTCAGGACAGTCGAGCTGGACAACCAGTCCATCCGCACCGCGGTCCGCCCCGGCAAGCCGCATCTGACGCCTTTGTTGATCTTCAATGGCATCGGCGCCAACCTGGAGCTGGTGTTCCCGTTCATCGAGGCGCTGGACCCGGACATCGAGGTCATCGCCTTCGATGTGCCGGGTGTCGGCGGCTCGTCCACGCCCAGCCGCCCTTACCGCTTCCCAGGCCTGGCCAAGCTGACTGCGCGCATGCTCGACTACCTCGACTATGGCCAGGTCAATGTCATCGGCGTGTCCTGGGGCGGCGCCCTGGCTCAGCAGTTCGCCCACGATTACCCCGAGCGCTGCAAGAAGCTGATCCTCGCCGCGACCGCTGCTGGGGCCTTCATGGTGCCGGGCAAGCCCAAGGTGCTGATGATGATGGCCAGCCCCCGGCGCTATGTGCAGCCCTCCCATGTGATCCGCATCGCGCCGTTGATTTATGGCGGTGGTTTTCGCCGCGACCCCGACCTGGCCCTGCACCACGCGGCCAAGGTGCGCTCGGGCGGCAAGACCGGTTATTACTGGCAACTGTTCGCTGGCCTTGGCTGGACCAGTATCCACTGGCTGCACAAGCTCCAGCAGCCGACACTGGTACTGGCCGGCGACGATGACCCGTTGATTCCGCTGATCAACATGCGTCTGCTGGCCTGGCGTATTCCCAACGCACAGCTGCACATCATCGACGACGGGCATTTGTTCCTGATTACTCGGGCCGAAGCCGTGGCGCCGATCATCATGAAATTCCTTCAGCAGGAGCGCCAGCGCGCGGTCATGCATCCTCGCCCGGCCCCTGGCCCTGGCGGCTGAACCCTGCCCCACCGGTGGTGATGGTTACGCGAGACGAACGTGGATGAGGCCTTACGACGGAGTGTGGGATGACAGATAAACCGGTAAAAGGGACGACACCGGTCCCCGCCACGAGCATCAATGTACAGAACGCGATCACCGGCCTGCGCGGGCGCGATCTGTTCTCGACACTGCGCAATGTCGGCCGTCTTGGCCTGCGCAACCCCTTGCACACCGCCCATCATCTGCTTGCCCTGGGCGGTCAACTGACCCGGGTGATGCTCGGCGACAGCCCGCACCAGCCCCACCCGCGCGACAACCGCTTCAGCGACCCGACCTGGAGCCAGAACCCTTTCTACCGTCGCGGGCTGCAGGCCTACCTGGCCTGGCAGAAACAAACTCGCCAATGGATCGAGGAAAGTACGCTGGACGACGATGACCGCGCTCGTGTCCACTTTCTGTTCAACCTGCTCAACGATGCCCTGGCTCCGAGCAACTCGCTGCTCAACCCTCTGGCGGTCAAGGAAATCTTCAACACCGGCGGCCTGAGCCTGGTCCGCGGCGTGGCCCACCTGCTCGACGACCTGCGTCATAACGACGGCCTGCCGCGCCAGGTGGACGAGCGCGCTTTCGAGGTGGGCGTGAATCTCGCCGCCACCCCTGGCGCCGTGGTGTTTCGCAATGAGCTGCTGGAGCTGATCCAGTACAAGCCGATGAGCGAAAAACAGTACGCCCGACCGCTGATGGTCATTCCGCCGCAGATCAACAAGTACTACATCTTCGACCTTGGGCCGACCAACAGCTTCGTGCAGTACATGCTCAAGAACGGCCTGCAAGTGTTCATGGTCAGTTGGCGCAACCCCGATCCACGCCATCGCGAATGGGGGTTGTCCAGCTACGTGGAAGCGCTGGAAGAGGCCCTCGTCGCCTGCCGCAGCATCAGCGGCAGCCGCGACCCCAACCTGATGGGCGCCTGCGCCGGTGGCCTGACCATGGCCGCCCTGCAGGGCCACTTGCAGGCCAAGGGCCAATTGCGCCGGGTACGCAGCGCCACCTACCTGGTCAGCCTGCTGGACAGCCAATTCGACAGCCCGGCGAGCCTGTTCGCCGACGAGCAGACCATCGAGGCGTCCAAGCGCCGCTCGTACCAGCGCGGTGTGCTCGATGGCGGCGAGGTGGCGCGGATCTTCGCGTGGATGCGGCCCAACGACCTGATCTGGAACTACTGGATCAACAATTACCTGCTGGGCAGGACACCACCGGCTTTCGACATCCTTTACTGGAACGCCGACAACACGCGTTTGCCCGCGGCGTTTCATGGCGAGCTGCTGGACTTCTTCAAGCTCAACCCCTTGACCTACCCGAACGGCATGCAGGTGTGCGGGACACCGATCGACCTGAGCCAGGTCACCCTGGACAGTTTCACCGTTGCCGGCAACAACGATCACATCACCCCGTGGGACGCGGTGTACCGCTCGGCCTTGCTGCTCGGTGGCAAACGCCGTTTCGTGCTGGCCAACAGCGGCCATATCCAGAGCATCATCAACCCGCCTGGCAACCCCAAGGCGCATTTCCTGGAGAACCCCACGCTGTCGAGCGACCCACGTGCCTGGGTGCACGACGCCACACGCCACGAAGGCAGCTGGTGGCCCCAATGGCTGGAGTGGATCGGCCAGCGCTCCGGGCGCCTGAAAGCCCCCGCGACCGAGCTGGGCAACGCCAGCTATCCACCGCTGGGCCCGGCTCCGGGCAGCTATGTCAGGGCACGCTGACACGATGAAGACCCGCGACCGTATCCTCGAATGCGCCTTGCACTTGTTCAATCGCCAGGGCGAACCCAACGTCTCGACCTTGGAGATCGCCAACGAATTGGGCATCAGCCCGGGCAACCTCTATTACCACTTTCATGGCAAGGAGCCGTTGGTGCTGGGGCTCTTCGAGCGCTTCGAGGAAGCGCTCATGCCGCTGCTGGACCCACCCCTGGGCGTGCGCCTGGACGCCGAGGATTATTGGTTGTTCCTGCACCTGATCGTCGAGCACATGGCCCAGTACCGTTTTCTGTTCCAAGACCTGTCGAACCTGACCGGACGCCTGCCGAAGCTGGCCCGCGGCATGCGCAGCCTGATCAATGCGCTCAAGCGCACACTGGCGGCCCTGCTCGCCAGCCTCAAGAGCCAAGGCCTTGTGAGCAGCGACACGCAAGCGCTGGGGCAACTGGTGGAGCAGATCACCCTGACCCTGATGTTTTCGCTCGATTACCAGCGGGTGCTTGGGCGTGAAGGGGACGTGGGCATCGTGGTGTATCAAGTGATGATGCTGGTGGCGCCACATCTGGTAGGCCCTGCACGCGGGGCTGCCGAACAGCTGGCGGGCAGATACCTGGAGGGGTAAGGCGCACGCGATGCGTTGCCTGGCCTGACGCTTTCGCGGGTAAACCCACTCCCACAAGGTTCAACGCTGAACCTGTGGGAGCGGGTTTACCCGCGAAAGGGGCGACGCGGTATTAGGCCTGGGTAGCGGCGTTCACCGGTGCCGATGGCGTGCTGCTGGCCGGCGCAGCGGCGGGTGCCGGAGCGGCGGTTGCAGCGGGGGCGGCGCTGGCGGCCGGCACGGCTGGCTTGGCTGCCGCGGGCTTGACGGGTGCTTTTTTCGCCGCGGGCTTCTTCGCCGCAGCGGGTTTGGCCGCAGGTTTGGCGGCAGTCGCCTTGGCAGCCGGTTTTGCCGCAGCGCTCTTCGTCGCAGGCTTGGCAGCCGCCTTGGCTACAGGCTTCGCAGCCGGCTTGGCGGCCGGTTTCGCCGCAGCCGTCTTCGCCGCAGGCTTGGCAGCCGCTTTCGCCAGAGGCTTGGCGGCGGTCTTGCTGGCAGCAGCCTTGGACACTGGCGTCACCGAAGCACCGGTGAGTTTCTCGATCTGCTTGGTGAGGCTATCGACCTGCTGGTGCAGGGCCTTGATCTCGTTGCGGCTTGGTACGCCCAGGCGCGAGATGGCGCTATTGAGGCGCTTGTCGAAGGCTTCTTCCAGCTCGCTCCACTTGCCCAACGCGCGCTCTTTCACATCGGAGACACGAGAGGATGTGGACGACTTGGCGCTTTGCTTCACGTCATCGACATTCTTCTTGGCTTGTTTTTCGGCCTTTTCACCATCCTTGACCAGCGACTCGAACAGCTTCGGGCCGTCCTGGTCGATCTTGGAATAGATACCCAGGCCAGCCAGCCAGATCTTGCGGGAGTACTTCTCGATCCCGCCGACCCAGGAGCTGCCTTCTTTCTCGGTGTTCTTCTTGCCAGCCATCCTGCTCTCCTTATGGTTTGCGCGCGACACGCTCGAGCAACTCGGTCAGCTGTTCGAGTTTGATGGACAACGCTTCAACGTCATGTTTAGACGGTATGCCGAGGCGATTCAAGGCGCGGGCGACCCGTGCATCGAAAGCTTTCTCGATCTTGTCGAGTTGAATCTCGACCTTGCCCCGAACACGGCTTACCTGCACGGTCGCTTCGTCGATCTGGTTGTTGGCGGCGTCGAGCTGTTGGTCGACGCGTTTCTTGCCACGCTTCTCGACGCCTTCGCCGGCCTTGACCAACTCCTTGAAGTAGTCCGAGCCTTCCTGGCCGACACGGGCATAGGCACCCAGGCCCGCCAGCCAGATCTTGCGCGCGTAGCCGCGCACCTCGCCCAAGGTGCTGCCTGGGGCGTCGTCTTTTTTCTTCAGGTTCACTTTGGCCATGCTCTGCACCTCACTCGCTTGAGGGAATGGAGGAACTGCCCATGGAACGCGGGCTTGAGCATAAGGTAGGGCGGAAAATTAGAATCCTCACCCTAAGAGCGCAGCTGCAAGAGAAAGCAAATCCCGCCGTACGCGATTCTGCTTTTTCTTGCAGCTTGGTACTCGGAGGGCCGTCAGGCCAGGGCCTTGTCCAGCGCTCGCTCGATCTCGCCCTTGATGGTGCCGCTCATCATCGACAGCATCATCCCAAGCTTGAGCTCCACGCGGATGGTGTCCTCGCCGATATGCACGCTGCCATTGGCACCGCTGCGCGACACGTCGACGCGGTCGCCCTGCCAGCTTGCCTTGAGGTCGTACTCGCGGGTCAGCCGGTCCACCAGCACCTCGGCCTTGGCGCGGGCGGCCTCGCGGCCGAGGGAGTGTTTGCGTTCAACGCTGATCTGGGTCATGCGGGCAATCCTGGATATCAACACAATGACGCCATTATGCCCGCGCCCATCCCACGGAGCACCCCGCCAAGACAAATCCGCCCGTTGCCCCTAGAATGGCCGTAATTTTTTTCGGTGAAGCGATATGAACGACCAGCGCAAAGGCGACCACGCCGAACCCACCACCCACTTCGGCTACCAAAACGTACCCGAGAGCCAGAAAGCGAAGAAAGTCGCCGAGGTTTTCCACTCGGTAGCCGCCAAGTACGACCTGATGAACGATGTGCTTTCCGGGGGCATGCACCGCCTGTGGAAGCGCTTCACCATCGAGCTGTCGGGCGTGCGCAGCGGCAACCGAGTGCTGGACATCGCCGGTGGCACGGGCGATCTGGCCGCCAAGTTTTCGCGCCTGGTAGGCCCCACCGGCCAAGTGGTGCTCGCCGACATCAACGAGTCGATGCTCAAGGTCGGCCGTGACCGCCTGCTCGACCGTGGCGTGGCCGGCAACATTGAGTTCGTCCAGGCCGACGCCGAGAAGCTGCCTTTCCCGGACAACCACTTCGACTGTGTGACCATCGCCTTCGGCCTGCGCAACGTCACCCACAAGGACGAAGCCATCCGCTCGATGCTGCGCGTCCTCAAGCCCGGCGGTCGCCTGCTGGTGCTGGAGTTCTCCAAACCCACCAACAAGCTCATGTCCAAGGCCTACGACGCCTACTCGTTCGCCTTCATGCCACTGGCCGGCAAGCTGATCACCAACGACTCGGAAAGCTACCGCTACCTGGCCGAATCGATCCGCATGCACCCCGACCAGGAAACCCTCAAGGCCATGATGGTCGAGGCCGGCTTCGACCGCGTCACCTACCACAACATGACCAGCGGCATCGTCGCCGTGCACCGGGGAATCAAACCCTGATGCTCCTGGCCGGCCTGCTCGCCAGCGTCGAGCATGGGCTCAACCGGGTCCTGCGCATGGACAGCACGGCCTTGCCGCGCCTGGCTGCGCTCGAAGGCAAGGTGATCGAGATCGACTGCCGCCAGCCGGCCTTGCAGCTGTACATCCTGCCCGATGAACAAGGCCTGATGCTCGCTGCCCACTGGGAAGGCGAGGTCGATTGCAGCCTGCGCGCGCCGGCCGGCAGCCTCGCCCAACTGGCCTTCGCCAAGGACAAGACCGCCGTGCTGCACAGCCCTCAGGTCGAATTGCATGGCGACAGCGCCGTGCTGCTGGACCTGGTCGGTGTGCTCCAGGACCTGGAACTGGACTGGGAGTACGAGCTGTCGCGCTGGCTGGGGCCGGTCGCCACTGCACTGGTCGCCGGGCATATCCGCCTGCGCGCCCGCTGGACCCGCCAGGGCCTTTCACGCTTCAGCCAGAACCTCTCCGAGTACCTGGCCGAAGAGTCCCGCACCCTGGTCGGCCGGCGCGAAGCCGAAGCGGCCTTCAGTGAGCTCGATGCCCTGAAGGTCGACGTTGAACGCCTCGAGGCGCGCCTGCGCCGCCTCGCCCGATCCCTTGATACCAGCGATAACGCATGAAGCTGCTCGCCGTCCGCCGTCTGTTGCGCATCCAGCGCGTCGTGATCCGCTACCGCCTCGATGACCTGCTGTTCGACCTTCCCCTGCCCTGGTGGCTGATGAGCCTGCGCGCCTTGCTGCCCTGGCGCTGGCTCCCGCGCAAACCGTCCGAGCTCAGCCGCGGTGCACGCCTGCGCATGGCCCTGCAGGACCTGGGGCCGATCTTCATCAAGTTTGGCCAACTGCTGTCCACCCGCCGCGACCTGCTGCCCACCGACATCGCCGATGAGCTGATGCTGCTGCAGGACCGCGTGCCGCCATTCGACCCCAAGCAGGCCGTGGCGCTGATCGAGGAGCAGCTGGGCGCCAAGGTCGGCGAAGTGTTCAGCCGCTTCGACGTCGAGCCCCTGGCCTCGGCGTCGGTGGCCCAGGTGCATGCCGCACGCCTCAAGAGCGGTGAAGAGGTCGTGGTCAAGGTGGTGCGCCCTGGCCTCAAGCCGGTGATCGCCCAGGACCTGGCCTGGCTGTTCCTGATCGCCAAGGGCGCCGAGCGGGTCTCGGCCGACGCCCGACGCCTGCACCCGGTGGAAGTGGTCAGCGACTACGAAAAGACCATCTTCGATGAGCTCGACCTGCTGCGCGAGGCAGCCAACGCCAGCCAGCTGCGCCGCAACTTCGAAGGCTCGGAATTGATGTACGTACCCCAGGTGTATTGGGACTGGTGCCGCCCCAAGGTGCTGGTGATGGAGCGCATCTACGGCGTGCCAGTCACCGACCTGGCGACCCTGGCCGACCAGCGCACTGACATGAAACTGCTCGCCGAGCGTGGTGTAGAGATCTTCTTCACCCAGGTGTTCCGCGACAGTTTCTTCCACGCCGACATGCACCCGGGCAACATCTTCGTCAGCACGGTCAAGCCCTGGAGCCCGCAGTACATCGCCATCGACTGCGGCATCGTCGGCAGCCTCACCTCCGAAGACCAGGATTACCTGGCGCGTAACCTGATCGCCTTCTTCAAGCGCGACTACCGGCGCGTCGCCCAACTGCACATCGATTCGGGCTGGGTGCCGGCGCAGACCAAGGTCAACGAGTTCGAGGCGGCTATCCGTACCGTGTGCGAGCCAATCTTCGAGAAACCGCTCAAGGACATCTCCTTCGGTCAGGTACTGATGCGCCTGTTCCAGACGGCCCGACGCTTCAACATGGAAGTCCAGCCGCAGCTGGTCCTGCTGCAGAAGACCTTGCTCAACATCGAAGGCCTGGGCCGCCAGCTTTACCCCGACCTCGACCTGTGGAGCACCGCCAAGCCGTACCTGGAGCGCTGGATGCGTGATCGCATGAGCCCCAAGGCAGTGTTCGGCAACCTGCAAAGCCAGGTAGAGCAATTGCCGCACCTGGCCGACATGACCCGCGACCTGCTCGAGCGTCTGTCGCAGCCGCACCTGAACGATCCGCAACTGCCGGAGCGCCGCCGCCAGGGCGACCGCTGGGCTCTGCGTTTGCTCGGTGCCGGCCTGCTCGGCGGCGGTGCCACCCTGGCGGCCGGGGCGGCCAGCCTCAGCGCCCCGGCGGCCTGGCCAGCCTGGCTGATGCTGGCGGCCGGGCTCTACCTGATCGTGCGCCAATAGCCAGCCGCGCGGCTGGCTGGCACACTAGCGCAAGGGGCCCGACACAGGCGTGGGTCCGGATTTGGAGTCGACGATGAAAGACTGGCTGGACGAGATCAAGTGGAACAGCGATGGCCTGGTGCCGGCGATCGCCCAGGACCATAAGACCGGACGCGTATTGATGATGGCCTGGATGAACCGCGAATCCCTGGCCCTGACCGCTGCCGAGCAACGCGCCATCTACTGGTCGCGCTCACGTGGCAAACTGTGGCGCAAGGGCGAGGAGTCCGGCCATGTGCAGAAGCTGCACGAAATGCGCCTGGACTGCGACGCCGACGTGATCATCCTGATGGTCGAGCAATTGGGCCATATCGCCTGCCACACCGGCCGCGAAAGCTGCTTCTATCGCGTCTTCGAAGACGGCCAGTGGAAAACCGTCGACCCGGTCCTCAAGGATCCGGATGCCATCTACAGCGCAGGACACTGACATGAGCGACACCCTCAACCGCCTTGCCGAAGTACTCGAGCAACGCAAGCAAGCGGCGCCCGACAGCTCCTACGTGGCCAGCCTGTACCACAAGGGTCTGAACAAGATCCTCGAGAAACTGGGCGAAGAGTCCGTCGAAACCATCATCGCCGCCAAGGATGCCGCCATCAGCAAGGATTACGGCGATGTCATCTACGAAACCGCCGACCTGTGGTTTCATAGCTTGGTGATGCTCAGCGCGCTGGGCCAACACCCACAGGCCGTGCTCGATGAACTGGAGCGCCGCTTCGGGCTCTCCGGGCATGACGAGAAGGCCGCACGCCAGCCTTCCAACTGATGTATTCCCGGGGCGCAGCGCGTCCCTGTGGAGCGGGTTTCCCCGCGAAGAATGCAACGCGGTAGAGAGCACTGGCTTGGCCGGTGTTCGCGGGTGAACCCGCTCCTACAGGGGCCGCGCTGTCAGAAAAATTCGCTGTACCTGTAAATTTCAGGAGTACGAAATGGGTATTTTTGACTGGAAACACTGGATCGTCCTGCTGGTCGTCGTAATCCTGGTCTTCGGCACCAAGAAGCTGAAGAACCTGGGCAGCGACCTGGGCGAATCGATCAAGGGCTTTCGCAAGGCGATGAACGAGGAAGAAAACAAACCGGCCGAGCAGACCCCGCCGCCGGCCCAGCCCGCAGCCCCCGTGCAGAACACCGCCCAGCAGCCCCAGGGCCAGACTATCGAAGGCCAGGCCCAGCCGGTCCAAGAGCCGCAGCGGAAAGACTGACCCATGTTCGGCATCAGCTTCAGCGAGCTGCTGCTCGTCGGTCTGGTCGCCCTGCTGGTGCTCGGTCCCGAGCGCCTGCCTGGTGCCGCGCGTACCGCAGGCCTGTGGATCGGCCGACTCAAGCGCAGCTTCAACGCCATCAAGACGGAAGTCGAGCGCGAGATCGGTGCCGACGAGATCCGCCGCCAACTGCACAATGAGCACATCCTGCAGATGGAGGAACAAGCCAAGCGCATCCTCGATCCGAGCAGGCCAGCCACGCCATCCATCGGCAACAGCGAAACACCGGCGCCATCGACCACCCCTGCCGCTCCCGGCAGCAGCGCCCCGGTATCCCCTGCCGCCCCCACTGAGCCGCCGCAGCCGCCACGAGCCCCATGAGCGATAGACCGGAACACGACCAGCCGATGCCGCTGGTTTCGCACCTGACCGAACTGCGTACCCGCCTGCTGCGCTGCGTAGCCGCCATCTTCCTGATCTTCGCTGGGCTGTTCTCCTTCGCCCAGCAGATCTACACCCTGGTCTCGGCGCCCCTGCGCTCACACTTGCCGGCCAACGCGACGATGATCGCCACAGACGTGGCCTCGCCGTTCCTGACGCCGTTTAAGCTTACGATGATCGTCTCGCTGTTCCTGGCCATCCCGTTCATCCTCCAGCAGATCTGGGGCTTCATTGCACCGGGGCTGTACCGCCATGAAAAGCGCATCGCCATTCCGCTGCTGGTCTCGAGCATCATCCTGTTCTATGCCGGCATGGCGTTCGCCTATTTCCTGGTGTTCCCGCTGATCTTCGGCTTCTTCGCCAGCGCCACGCCCGAGGGCGTGTCGATGATGACGGACATCTCCAGTTACCTGGACTTCGTCATGACCCTGTTCTTCGCCTTCGGCGTCGCCTTCGAGATCCCGGTGGCAGTGGTGCTGCTGGTGTGGATCGGCGTAGTCGATGTGCAGTACCTGAAGAAGATCCGCCCCTACGTCATCATCGGCTGCTTCGTGGTCGGCATGATCCTGACCCCACCGGACATCTTCTCCCAGACCCTGCTCGCCGTGCCCATGTGGATGCTGTTCGAGGTCGGCGTGCTGTGCGGCAGCCTGATCCGCAAGCGCAGCCAGCCCGAAGAAGCAGCCTCGGATGACCACAACGACCAGCCGCCAGCGACCCAACCGTGAACCTGCTGTTACTTGAAGAGGCCGACTTCATCGCGGCCGATCGCGTGGTGCTGGCTGACCGGCGCTTCACTCACATGCAGGAGATCCACGGCGTCGAAGTGGGCGATTCCCTGCGCGTCGGTCAGGTCAATGGCTTGATGGGCAAGGCCACGGTGCTGCGCCTGGCAGGGCATGAAGCCGAGCTGCAGGTGGCCTTCGACCAGCCGCCCCCGGCCAAGCTACCGCTGACCCTGGTGCTGGCCGTGCCACGCCCGAAAATGCTTCGTCGCCTGTTCCAAACCGTCGCCACCCTGGGGGTGCCACGGCTGATCCTGGTCAACAGCTACAAGGTCGAGAAGAGCTTCTGGCAAACGCCCTTCCTGAACCCCGAGACGATCCGCGAGAACCTCATCCTGGGCCTGGAGCAGGCCCGTGACACCGTGCTGCCCGAGGTGATCGTCGAGAAGCGCTTCAAGCCGTTCGTCGAAGACCGTCTGCCTGCCATCGCGGCCGGTACGCTTGGCTTGGTCGCTCATCCAGGCCCCTACCCGGCCTGTCCACGCGCCGTGGAGTCGCCTGTGACCCTGGCCATCGGCCCGGAAGGCGGGTGGATCCCCTATGAGGTCGATCTGCTGGGCAAAGCAGGCTTGGCGCCGGTGCAGCTGGGCGATCGTATCCTGCGTGTGGAGACCGCCGTGACGGCATTGCTGTCGCGCATTTTCTGACGAGCGGGTCAAACACCTCCCATCAAGTTTCCCCCCGGCAAGCCGATGGCCTTGGAAGCATGACAAAAATGCGACCAAGCCGACGGGGGAGTGAAGCATGTATCAAGGGTTTGCCCATTTTCTGGGGAACATGAGCGTCAATCGCAAGTTGGGCTTTGGCTTCGGCCTGGTGTTGCTGCTGACCCTGGCGATCACTGCCACAGGTTGGACAGGTATCGACAACGTCACCAACCGCGGCGACAAGCTGGGCAACATTTCGCTGATCTACCAGACCACCCAGGAGCTGCGTATCGCCCGCCTGAACTATACGACCCGTCACGACCAAGCCTCGCTCACCGAGCTGGACAAGACCCTGGACAAGCTCGAGCAGCAAGTGCAGGCGATGCTCGGGCAAATCGAACAACCTGTCGATCACCAGCGCCTAGAGCAGCAGCTGGAAGCTGTGCGCCAGTACCGCCAAGGCTACGAGCAGCTCCAGCAGGCCGACCAGCGCCGCGCGACACAACCTGACAGCGCGCAAACCGCAATCGAACAGGCGCTGCAGCACATGGCCACGCAAGGCAACGTGCTGCTCGAGTCCAGCGCGGCCATGACAGTCTCGCAAACCAAGGTACGCGACGAAGGTACCCGCCAAGCCAAGCGTATGCTGGCCGCCGCCACCGCCCTCGCCCTGTTGCTGGGTCTGCTGGCCGCCTGGACCATCACCCGGCAGATCATCGTGCCGCTGCGCCAGATCCTCGCGGCCGCCGAGCGCGTGGCCAATGGCGACCTCAGCCAGGACGACCAATCGATCGAGCGCCGCGACGAGCTGGGCCAGCTGCAAGCGAGCATGAAACGCATGAACCAAGGCCTGCGGACGCTGATCAGCGGCATCGGTGACGGCGTCACCCAGATCGCCAGCGCGGCCGAGGAGCTGTCGGCGGTGACCGAACAGACTAGCGCCGGGGTCAACAATCAAAAGGTCGAGACCGATCAGGTCGCCACTGCCATGAACCAAATGACCGCCACCGTGCATGAGGTCGCCCGCAGCGCCGAGCAGGCCTCCGAGGCGGCGCTGATGGCCGATCAGCAGGCCCGTGAAGGCGATCGCGTGGTCGGTGAAGCCATCGCCCAGATCGAGCGCCTGGCCAGCGAAGTGGTCAATTCCAGCGAGGCCATGAACCAGCTCAAGGCCGAGAGCGACAAGATCGGCAGCGTGCTGGACGTCATCAAGTCGGTGGCCCAGCAGACTAACCTGTTGGCGCTCAACGCGGCCATCGAGGCCGCTCGTGCAGGTGAAGCCGGTCGTGGTTTCGCCGTGGTCGCAGACGAGGTGCGCAGCCTCGCCCAGCGCACCCAGCAATCGACCGAGGAAATCGAAGAACTGATCGCCAGCCTGCAAAGCGGCACCCAGCGCGTGGCGGGGGTGATGGATGGCAGCCGCGCCCTGACCGACAGCAGCGTCGAATTGACCCGTCGCGCCGGAGGTTCTCTGGAAACCATCACCCGCACCGTCTCGTCGATCCAGGCGATGAACCAGCAGATCGCCACGGCAGCCGAGCAACAGAGCGCCACGGCTGAGGAGATCAACCGCAGCGTGATGAACGTACGTGACATTTCCGACCAGACATCGGCAGCCAGTGAGGAAACCGCGAGCTCCAGCGTCGAACTGGCGCGCCTGGGGACACACCTTCAGGGGCTGGTAGCACGCTTCCGGCTGTAAAGCAGCTGCAAGCACAAGAAAAAGCCGAACGGAGATGAGTTCGCCATCTCGGTTCGGCTTTTTTCATGCCGCTTGAAGCTTGCTCCCCGCTCTACAGCACCTGACGCAGGAAGGCCTGGGCGCGCAGGTCTTTAGGAGCCGCGAAGAACTGCTGGGGCGGGGAGTCTTCGAGGAGCTTGCCGTGGTCGAAGAACAGCACGCGATCGGCCACTTCACGGGCAAAGCCCATTTCGTGGGTCACGCAGACCATGGTCATGCCTTCCTGGGCCAGGGTCTTCATGACATCCAGTACCTCGCCGACCATTTCCGGGTCCAGCGCCGAGGTGGGTTCATCGAACAGCATCACCTTCGGCTCCATCGCCAGGGCTCGGGCGATGGCCACGCGCTGCTGCTGGCCACCGGAAAGGCGCGAAGGGTATTCGTTGGCTTTCTGGGCAATGCCGACCTTCTCCAGCAGCGCGCGCGCCTTGGCTTCGCGCTCGGCTTTGCCACGTTTGCGCACCACCTTCTGGGCCAGGCACAGGTTCTCGAGCACCGTCATGTGCGGGAACAGGTTGAAATGCTGGAACACCATGCCGACTTCGCGGCGGTAGGCGTTGATGTCGGTCTTCGGATCATCCAGCTGCAGGCCGTCGATGGACACATGGCCATCGTCGAAATGCTCCAGGCCGTTCAGGCAACGCAGGAAGGTCGACTTGCCCGAGCCTGACGGCCCAAGCACCACCACCACTTCGCCCTTGGCCACGCGAGTGGAGACGTTGTCCACCGCGCGCACCACCTGGCCACGGGTGTCGAAGACTTTTACCAGATCACGGACTTCAATCACTTTGCGCAAGCCTCCGCTCGAGCCGGCTGGCCATGTGCGACAGCGGCAGGTTGATCAGCAGGTACAGGCCTGCCACGCAGAACCAGATCTCGAAGGTCGAGAACGAGGTGGTGATAGCCTCGCGGCCGCTCTTGGTCAGTTCGGTGATGGCGATCACCGAGACCAGCGAGGTGTCCTTGACCAGGCTGATGAACTGGCCGGCCAGCGGTGGCAGCACGCGCTTGAACGCCTGGGGCAGGATCACGTGACGCATCGACTGGCTGGCGTTCAGGCCCAGCGAGCGTGCCGCTTCGTTCTGCCCCTTGGCGATCGACTGCACACCGGCGCGCACGATCTCGGCTACGTAGGCGCCAGTGAACAACGCCAACGCCGCCACCCCCGCGAACTCCCGGGACAGGTTGAGCACGGTGCCGATAAAGAAGTAGAAAATGAAGATCTGCACCAGCAGCGGTGTGCCGCGTACCAGCTCGACATAGACGGTGGAAAGATCGCGCAGGGTCGGGTTGTTCGACAGCCGGCACAAACCGGCGAACAGGCCGATCACCAAGCCCAAGGCGCCGGACACTACCGAGATCCATAGGGTGGTCCACAGGCCCCAGGTCAAGGGGCCAATGGCCCACTGGCGGGTCACGCCGATCTGGTCGCCCTCGGCGACGTCATCGCCACGGCTCAGCAGCAGGCTGTCCTTGGCGACGGTGACGACCTGCTGACCGCCGCTTTCATCCTTGAGCGTCACGCGGGCGGTGTCGCCCGAGAGGGTGATGTCTTCGACAGAGCCGTTTTCAGCGGCGCGCTGCGCTTCTTCGGCCTGGTAGGCGAAATATTGGGGAACGCGGTTCCAGCGCCACTCGTAGGAAATCATCGAGGTGGCCAGGTAGAGGCTGAACGCCAGCCCCACCAGGACCAGCGCGGTCAACCCGTGCCAGGGCCACTGGGCTTTCTTGTGCTTGATCAATTGGGGTACTCCAGAAAGCGGCAAGCCGCAAGCAACACGCGGCAAGAACAGGCCAAGCGTAGGCTCTGTTTCATCTTGCAGCGTGCAGCTTGCGGCTTGTAGCTACTGCTTATTCCATGTCCTTCAGCCAGTCTTTGTTCTTGAACCACTTGTCGTGAATACGATCGTAGGTCCCGTCGTTCTTGATCTGGTGCAGGAAGTTGTTGATGAAGTTGATGCTGTCGTAGTCGCCCTTCTTCAGACCGAAGGCAAGCGGCTCGTAGGTGAACGGCTCTTCGAGGAACAGCAGCTTGCCGGCACCGGCCTTCTCGACCGCTACCACGTTGTACGGGGCGTCGTAGACGAAAGCATCGGCCTTGCCGTTGACCACGTCCATCACGCCCTCTTGCTCGTTGTCGTAACCGTGATACTTGGCCTTGCTGATGAGTTTCTTGGAAACCATCTCGCCGGTGGTGCCGAGCTTGGAGGTGATGCGGTACTTCTCGTTGTTCAAGTCTTTGTAGGACTTGATCTCGCCCGCGAGTTCCTTGCGGATCAGCAGGGTCTGGCCGACGACGATGAAGGGTTCGCTGAAGTTCAGGCGCAGGTTGCGCTCCTGGGTCAGAGTCATGCCGCTGCCGATCATGTCGAACTTATCGGTCAGCAGGGCTGGGATGATGCCGTCATAGGCGGTGGAGACAGTTTCCAGCTTGACGCCCATGGACTTGGCCATGGCTTTGAGGATGTCCACCTCGAAACCGATGATCTCGCCACGCTTGTTGGTCATTTCGAAGGGCATGTAGGTCGGGTCCATACCGACCCGCAAGGTACCGCGTTTGACGGCGTCTTCGATGGCGCCCGCCTGGGCGGCGGTGACGGCGACCAGTGCGGTGACACCGACCAGCAGTCGCGACAGGTATTTCTTCATCATTACCAAGTCCCCTAGCAAAGTGTTGCGAATTTTATTGTTGGAAAGGTCGATAGACCGATACGCAATATCGAGAGGGATGCTAACGCATGCGCGGCCTAGGACCTAGAGCCGGGGGGGACATTGTTGGCCAAAATAGAGACACAGGCCCTGGCCGCAGGCTTCAGCAGCCTCCACAGGTTCGGTGAAGACACCGGTGGACTCTGGCGAAGCCTGGGAAAAGGGCCGCAAAGCGGCCCTTGGGGAATCAGGCGCCGACCAGTGAAGGCTGGGCCTGGTTTTCCGGGTGCAACGGCAGCAGCGGCGAGTGTGGATCGTTGGTGATGGAGCTGCGCCATACCCCGATCCAGGCCTCGTTGTTCGATGCCCATACCTGCTCATGCAGGCGCGAGAGCGCCACCGGGTCGCTCAGTAGCGCCAGGCGGGTGTTGCCATCCAGACCCTTGGGCCCGACTTCCAGGGCCTTGGCCACACGCTCGATGCGCAACGCCTCGATCGGCGCGGCCTGACCATGGCGTGCGGTAGCCATGGCGCACGCCAGGGCGTTCTGCCGTGGGTCGACCACCGCACGAACGAAGCCGTCGTGCAGGGCATGCCAGCGGTTCTCATGGGTGTACTGATCGGTCGCCAGCAGCTCCTGCGGCGTCGCGTATTCCTCGGGGATGAGGAACAGCTTCTCGTCCTTGGCCGCCAGGCCCAGGCGCGTACGGCTGGAAATCACCGAGACCGGAATCGACAGCACCAGCGAGCCCACGATCGGCGCCAGCCACCACAGGAAGCTTGGGTTCAGCCAAGCCACCAAGGCCGCCCAGGCGATGCCCAGCAGCGTCTGCGGACCGTGGCGACGGACTGCCTCGCTCCACGGCGTGGAGTCGTCGTCACGCTGCGGCGAATTCCAGGTCGCCGCCCAGCCGAGGAACGCGGCCAGGACGAAGCGGGTGTGGAAAATCATCCGCACCGGCGCCAGCAGCATGGAGAACAGCATCTCGATCAGCATCGACACGGTGACCTTGATGCGCCCCCCGAACTCCGTGGCGCCCTTGGCCCAGATCAGGATGACGCTGAGCAGTTTGGGCAGGAACAGCAGCACGACGGTGGTGGAGAACAGCGCGATGGCCTTCTCCGGATGCCATTGCGGCCACAGCGGGTAGAGCTGGAACGGCTCGATGAAGTACTGCGGCTCCATCAGCGTGTTGGTCGCCAGCAGCGCGGTCGAGAGCACCAGGAAGAAGAACCACAATGGCGCCGACAGGTACGACATGACACCGGTCAGGAACACCGCGCGGTGTACCGGGTGCATGCCCTTGACCAGGAACAGTCGGAAGTTCATCAAGTTGCCGTGGCACCAGCGCCGGTCGCGCTTGAGTTCATCGAGCAGGTTCGGCGGCAGTTCTTCGTAGCTGCCCGGCAGGTCATAGGCGATCCACACACCCCAGCCGGCACGGCGCATCAGCGCGGCCTCGACGAAGTCGTGGGAGAGGATCGCACCGGCGAACGCACCCTTGCCCGGCAATGGCGCCAGGGCGCAATGCTCGATGAAGGGCTTCATGCGAATGATCGCGTTATGGCCCCAGTAGTGCGATTCGCCCAGTTGCCAGAAGTGCAGGCCGGCGGTGAACAGCGGGCCATAGACGCGGGTGGCGAACTGCTGCAGGCGCGCATAGAGGGTATCCATGCCCGAGGCCTTGGGCGCGGTCTGGATGATGCCGGCGTCCGGGTTGGCCTCCATCAGGCGTACCAGGCTGGTCAGGCACTCACCGCTCATGACGCTGTCGGCGTCGAGCACGACCATGTACTTGTACTCGCCCCCCCAACGACGGCAGAAGTCGTCCAGGTTGCCGCTCTTGCGCTTCACGCGACGACGGCGGCGGCGATAGAAGATACGGCCGAAGCCCTTGGCCTCACGGCACACGTCCAGCCAGGCCTGTTGCTCGGCCACGGCGATGTCAGTGTCGTTGGTGTCGCTGAGCACGAAGAAGTCGAACCGGTCCAGGTCGCCCGTGGCGGCCACCGACTCGAAGGTCGCACGCAGGCCGGCGAACACCCGTGGCACGTCTTCGTTGCAGATCGGCATGACCAGCGCGGTACGCGCCTGGGGCGCGATCGGCTCGTTGCCGGCGCTGCTGCCGGAGATGCGGTACTTGTCACGACCGGTGAGCAATTCGAGAAAGCCCATCAGCGCGGTCCAGAAGCCCGCCGACACCCAGCAGAACAGGATGCCGAACAGGATCAGGATGCTCGTCTGCAAAGCATAGGGCCAGACCTGCACCACCGACTCCCAGAGCGACTGGGCCATGATTTCGTCGAGCGAAACGAACGACCAGCCCTGGTACGGCAGGATGCCCTTCATGTACCAGCCGGCAACGAGGGTCTGCCCGATCATCAAGGCCAGGAGAATATAGCGGCGCAGGGAGCCGACCCGGCGCCAGCGGGCCGGTGGCAACTCGCGCTTGGGCGGTTGCGGTGCATTGGTGCGCCCGGTGAGCCGGCGCCACATGCGCACCAGGATGTTGGTGCGCCATGGCTCGGGGATTACGCGGGTACGCTTGATCGGCGGTGCGATCTTCAGGCACAGCCGGCCGCTGCCGTCGACGCCGAGCATTTCGGCGTCCTCGAGCTCGGCGGCGCTACCCACGGTCAGGCGTGGGCCCACCGAGGCCTGCACGGCCTCGGCGGGGTTGGCGGCCGGTCGGGCCGCCAGGCGTTGGTGCAGCTCACTGAACGATTGGCAGCTGGCGAGTTCCGCGCGCTGCTCATCGCTCAGGGGAAGGTGGGCCAGGTATTCGCCAAGCGATTCTGGCCGTGCGCTTGAGTTACTCATCGGCAGGCAACTGATAGCTCCAGGTCTCGGTCATCACTTTTTCGGTGGTGGCCGGTGCCCCGTTGGTGGGTGCCGCATCGGCGGCAGGTTGTTCAGCCTTGGCGGCTTTCTCGGCCTTGGCGTGCTTGGCTGCGGCCTTGTCCTGCTTGCCTTCCTTGGCCGGTTTGGCCGGTTCCACCGGAACGTCACGCACCAGTGCGGCGCGCATCTCGGTGGACTTGCTCGGATCCTTGACCTTCAGTCGCAGGGTCAGGCGCCAGCCCTTGGTTTCAGGGTTATAGCGCAGGTTGTTCTCGACCACCTCGGCGTTGTCGCCGACGCTGACCTGGCTGCGCAGGGCGGTGTCTTCCGGCAGGGCGGCCAGGGTCGGCCCCTCGAAGTCGACCAGGAAAGCCACGCTGCCATCGGCTTCGCGGATCAAATTGGACTGTTTCACATCACCAGTGGAACGCATGGTCTTCTTGACCCAGCCCAGCTCTGGCGAGTGCAGTTGGGACTCGTTGATGGTCCAGCGCAGGCGGTACTCGAACTCCATCGGCTTGCCAGGCTCAGGCAGCTTTTCTGGGCTCCAGAAGGCCACGATGTTGTCGTTGGTCTCGTCGGCGGTCGGGATCTCGACCAGGTCGACGGTGCCCTTGCCCCAGTCGCCACGCGGCTCGACCCAGGCGCTTGGACGCTTCTGGTAGTTGTCGTCGAGGTCTTCGTAGGCGCTGAACTCACGCTGGCGCTGCAGCAGGCCGAAACCACGGGGGTTCTCCACGCTGAAGCTGCTCACGGCCAAATGCTTGGGATTGTTAAGCGGGCGCCACAGCCATTCGCCGTTGCCCGCGTGGATCGACAGGCCCTCGGAGTCGTGCAGGGCCGGGCGGTAATTGAGGACCTTGGACGGCTGGTTGGCGCCGAACAGGAACATGCTGGTCAGCGGGGCAACGCCCAGGCGGCTGACATGGTCACGCAGGAAGACCTTGGACTTGACGTCCAGGAGGGTATCGCTGCCTGGACGCAGGGTCAGCTTGTAGGCGCCGGTGGAGCGTGGCGAATCCAGCAGGGCGTAGATCACCAGGTGCTTGTCGGTCGGCTTTGGCTTTTCGACCCAGAACTCGGTGAAGCGCGGGAATTCCTCGCCCGACGGCAGCGCGGTGTCGATGGCCAGGCCACGGGCGGACAGGCCATACACGTGGCCCTTGCCGACGACGCGGAAATAGCTGGCGCCAAGCAGGGTCATGATCTCGTCCTGCTTGTCGGCCTTGTTGATCGGATAGAGCACGCGGAAACCGGCATAGCCGAGGTTTTCGACGGTCTTGGGGTCGTGCGGGACGTCACCGAACTCGAAGCGGCTCGGGTCGTACTTGATTTCTTCGACCTTGGTGGCGGTGACCTGGTTGATCTTCACCGGCGTGTCGAAGTGCATGCCCTGATGGTAGAAGGACAGTTTGAACGGCGTCTTGTCCTTGGCCCACTCGGCCTTTTCCTGGATGAAACGAATTTTCTGGTAGTCCCCGAACTTCATGTCACGGAAGACCGCTGGCAGGTTGCTCTTCGGTGCTTCGTACTTCTGACCGGCGAGATCCTTTGCCTTGGCTGCAACATCGTCAAGATTGAATGCCCAAAGCTGGCCAGCGCTCATCAGGCCAACCAGCGCGACGCCTGCCGCCAGGGCCTTGCGAAGCCGATTTCCGGGGATTCTTTGTGCAATACAGGGACTAACAATCACGAGCAACCCTCGCCGAAAACAGATCATGAAACCAACGGCCAGCGACCAATGCCGGGTTGGCGAGCACTGTTCGGACCCCGTAAGGGCCTAATGATTCCCCAAACGGTTCCAGACAGTGCTCGAGTCAGAGTGAAACGAGCCTACGAACGTAGGCTCACGCAGCGCGCGATTATCCAGCAGGGCGCGTTACAACGCATCAGGCTGAAACAACTATTTATCGTACAAACCCACTTGTTTTCCTTCAAACAAGGGGTTTTTTAACCTCATATTTGTAACATAAATGTTACGGGGCCATCATTGACCAAATGCACCTGCATGTCCGCCCCGAATCGGCCGCTGGCGACATCGCCATGGGCGGCGCGGGCCCGCTCAAGAAGATAGTCGAATATCTCGACGCCGAGCGCAGGCGGCGCAGCGGTGGAGAAGCTGGGACGCATGCCATTGCGAGTGTCGGCGGCCAGGGTGAACTGGGACACCAGCAGCAGGCCGCCGCCGATGTCCTTAAGGGACAGGTTCATCTTGCCCTGGGGGTCGCTGAATACCCGGTAGTTGAGCAGCTTGTGCAGAAGCTTGTCGGCGTGCTCACGGGTATCCCCCGGCTCGACGGCCACCAGCACCAGCAGGCCCTGATCGATCGAGCCGACGATCTGGCCCTCTACTTCGACGCGCGCACCGCGTACGCGCTGCAGCAGCCCTTTCATGCTTCTTCCAGAGGCAGGTCGAGCAGGCGCCGGGCCATCTGGTCGGCAGCGCGCACCAAGGCGTCGGTGATACCCGGCTCGGAGGCGGCGTGGCCTGCGTCGCGGATCACCTTCAGCTCGCTGTTGGGCCAGGCTTGGTGCAACGCCCAGGCGTTATCCAGTGGGCAGATCACATCATAGCGACCATGGACGATCACTGCCGGCAAATGGGCGATCTTCGGCAAGTCGCGGATCAACTGGTCCGGCTCGAGGAAGGCGTTGTTCATGAAGTAGTGGCACTCGATACGCGCGATGGACAGCGCGCGCTGCGGCTCGGAGAAGCGATCGACCACCAGAGGGTTGGGACGCAGGGTCGCGGTCCGGCCTTCCCAGGTCGACCAGGCCTTGGCCGCGTGCATCTGGGCAATCTGGTCGTTGCCGGTCAGGCGCTTGTGGAAGGCCTTGACCAAGTCGCCCCGCTCCTCCGGCGGAATCGGCGCGATGTAGTCCTGCCAATAATCGGGGAACAGGCGGCTGGCGCCTTCCTGGTAGAACCATTGGATCTCCTGCGGGCGGCACAGGAAGATGCCGCGCAGGATCAGGCCATGGACCCGCTCGGGGTGGGTCTGGGCATAGGCCAGGGCCAGGGTGGAGCCCCAGGAGCCGCCGAACAGCACCCACTTGTCGATGCCCAGGTGCTCACGGATGCGCTCCAGGTCCTCGACCAGGTGCCAGGTGGTGTTGTTTTCCAGGCTCGCATGCGGAGTCGATCGGCCACAGCCGCGCTGGTCGAAGGTGATGATGCGGTAGAGGGTAGGGTCGAAGTAGCAACGGCTCTGGGCATCGCAGCCCGCGCCGGGGCCACCGTGGATGAATACCACCGGCAGACCTTCTGGCGATCCGCTTTCGTCTACATACAGCACATGCGGTGCTTCCACGGCCAGATCGTGCCGGGCGTAGGGTTTGATCTGCGGGTACAGGGTCTGCATTGCGCACTCCGTGTGAGGATTTAATCTGCCGCCTGGCATCATAAACCTGAATTGCGCTTTGAGCATGTGTCACGGTGAAACAGGTGGATGTGTGCGGGGCCGTTCGCGGGAATCCCCGCTTCCACGGCTCTGGCGATGAACCTGTGGAAGCGGGTAGACCGGCGAACAGGACAGCGGACCTACCGCCCGTAGCGCTCCCTGCCCCAGGCCAGGACGGCCTCGAGCAACTGCTTGAGCACCACTTGGGTCGGCTGGGCCAGGTCCTCGCGGTACTTGAACGGCTCGAGCTCTTCCATATAGGTGCTCTGCGCCAGCTCCAGTTGCACCGCATGGATGTGGTTCGCCGGATCGCCGTAATGACGGGTGATGTGCCCACCCTTGAAGCGCCCGTTGAGCACGCAGGTATAGCCCTGGGCCTGCGCGCAGACACCCAGCAGACGCTCGGCCAGGACCGGGTCACAGCTGGCGCCGCTGAAGGTCCCCAGGTTGAAGTCCGGCAGCTTACCGTCGAACAGGTGTGGGATGACCGAGCGGATCGAGTGGGCATCCCACAACAGGGCATAGCCGTGAATCTCGCGCAGGCGCGCGAGCTCCTGGCGGATCGTATCGTGGTAAGGACGCCAGATGTGCTCCAGGTAGCCTTTGCGCTCATCGGCTGAGGGTTCCTGGCCCGCCTTGAACAACGGCTCACCCTCGAACAGCGTCGCCGGGTACAGGCCTGTGGTGGCGCCGGCGTACAACGGTTTGTCGTCATCCGGGCGGTTCAGGTCGATGACGAACCGCGAATACTGGGCGGCCACCACGCTGGCACCCAGGTCCCTGGCGAAATCGTACAGACGTGGGATGTGCCAGTCGGTGTCTGGCAGGCTGCGCGCCTGCTCGACCAAGCCGTCACGCACGGCGTCGGTCAGGCCAAGGCCTGCGTGAGGCATGCTGATCAGCAGCGGCAGCTGGCCCTGGTGAAAACTCAATACCTTGTCCATGTGCCCTCACTCAGTTGGATATCTCATGACCCAGGCGCACCACCCGCTTGGGCAGGTCGCCGCCGAGCCAATAGCTCAGATCCGCCGGGCGCTCGATCTGCCAGGCGATGAAATCCGCGACCTTGCCCACCTCAAGCGAGCCATGGCTTTCGCCTAACCCCAAGGCCGTGGCCGCATGCACGGTCACGCCCGCCAGGGCTTCTTCAGGCGTCATACGGAAGCAGGTGCAACCCATGTTCAGCATCAAGCGCAACGACAGCCCGGGCGAGGTGCCCGGATTGAGGTCGCTGGCAAGGGCGATCTTCACGCCATGGCGGCGCAAGGCATCCATCGGCGGCAACTGGGTTTCGCGCAGGAAGTAGAACGCGCCCGGCAACAGCACGGCGACAGTGCCGGCCTCGGCCATGGCGATGGCGTCTTCCTCGGTCATGAACTCCAGGTGGTCGGCCGACAGCGCCTGGTAGCGTGCCGCCAGGCTCGAGCCGTGCAGCGACGACAACTGCTCGGCATGCAGCTTGACCGGCAGGCCCAGTTCACGTGCCTTGATGAAGACTTTTTCGACCTGGGCCGGCGAGAACGCCAGGTGTTCGCAGAAGGCATCGACGGCGTCCACCAGGCCCTCTTCGGCCAGGGCCGGGAGCATTTCGTCGCAGATATGCGCAACGTAGTCATCCGCCCTGCCAGCATATTCTGGCGGCAGGGCGTGGGCGGCAAGGCAGGTGCTGCGCACGGTCAATGGCAGCTCCTCACCCAGACGCCGAGCGACCCTGAGCATCTTGCGCTCGTTGGCCAGGTCCAGGCCGTAGCCGGATTTTATCTCCAAGGTGGTCACGCCATCGCGCATCAACGCCTTGACCCGCTGACGAGCACTGGCCAGCAGCTCGTCTTCGCTGGCCGCGCGGGTCGCCCGTACGGTGCTGGCGATACCGCCGCCGTTGGCCGCGATCTCGGCATAGCTGACGCCCTGCAGGCGCTGCTCGAACTCACCGCTGCGATTGCCGCCGAACACCGCATGGGTATGGCAATCGATCAGGCCCGGGGTGACCCAGGCGCCGCCCAGGTCCACCGTGCGCTCGGCACCGACCACGGGTACCTCGCCACGCGGGCCGATCCACTCGATCAACCCGGCGTTGGTGACGATCGCGGCGTCCTCGATGATCGAGTAAAGGCCCTGGGCCATTGTCGCCACGTGGCAGTGCTGCCAGAGGGTTCTCATAAGCGTTCTCCGTGACTAGCGGTGCAGCTCGGCCGGCTCGCGAACCCGTTGGCCCTGCCCTGCCCGTGGCTTGCACCACAGCAGGTAGGAGGCCACCAGGAACACCACCCAGATCACGCCGACGATCAACGCGGCCTGAGTGTCCGGGAAGTAACCGAGCACACCAAAGATGAACAACATGAAGGCAATGGCCATTGCCGGCCCATAAGGCCAGAACGGTACCGGGAATTTCAGCTCGGCGATCTGCTCGCGTGTCATGCTGCGGCGCATGGCCACCTGACTCATCAGGATCATCAGCCATACCCACACGGTGGCGAAGGTGGCGATCGAGGCGATCAGCAGGAACACGTTCTCTGGGATCACGTAGTTGAGCACCACGCCGATCAGCAACGCAGCGCCCATCACCAGCACGGTCATCCACGGCACGCCGTGCTTGGACAGCTTGCCGAAGCTACGAGGCGCATGGCCTTGCTGGGCCAGGCCATACATCATGCGGCCAGCGCCGAAGATGTCACTGTTGATGGCCGAGACGGCCGCCGAAATCACCACGATGTTCAGCACCGCGGCCGCCGAGCCGATGCCCAGGTTGCTGAAGATCTGCACGAACGGGCTGCCTTGGCTGCCGATCTGCGGCCACGGGTAAAGGCACATCAGTACGAACAGGGTCAGCACGTAGAAGAGCAGGATACGCAGCGGTACAGCGTTGATCGCCTTGGGAATGACGCGTTGAGGATCTTTCGCCTCACCGGCGGTGACGCCAATGATCTCGATGCCGCCAAAGGCGAACATCACCACCGCGAAACAGGCGATCAGACCGCTGATGCCGTTGGGCATGAAGCCGCCGTGGCTGAACAGGTTGCTCACACCGACAGTGGCACCAGTGCTGGCCTGGCCCATGCCGAAGATCATGATGCCGGAACCTGCCAGGATCATCGCCACGATGGCGCCGACCTTGAGCAGCGATAGCCAGAACTCCATCTCACCGAAAACCTTGACGTTGCACAGGTTAAGGCCGCCGATGATGAAGACGATGCCCAGCACCCAGATCCAGCGGGCTACTTCCGGGAACCAGAAGCCCATGTAGATCCCGAACGCGGTGACATCGGCGATGGCGACGATGACCATCTCGAAGGCGTAGGTCCAGCCGAGGATGAAGCCCGCCATGGGGCCGAGGTAGGTACTGGCGTAGTGACCGAAGGAGCCGGCCACCGGATTGTGCACGGCCATCTCGCCGAGGGCCCGCATGACCATGAAGACCGCCGCGCCACCGATCAAGTAGGCCAGCAGCACTGCCGGGCCGGCCATCTGGATGGCCGATGCCGAACCGTAGAACAGCCCGGTACCGATCGCGGAACCGAGCGCCATGAAACGAATGTGCCGAGCCGTTAGCCCGCGCTTGAGACCTTCTTGCATTTCGCACCCTTATTATTGTTCTGCCGGTGATAGCTACAAGGGCCGCTTCGCCTCCCATCGCGGGCTTCGCCAGCGCCTCCAGGCAGTTGCGATCCTGCGGGCGCTGGCGAAGCCTGCGATGGGCCGCGAGCGGCCCCGAGGGTATTACAGGCTGGGCAGTACGCCAGCTGGCAGCAGGCCGGTCAGGCAACCCTTGGCCAGCAGCTCGGCAGCGGCTTCGATGTCCGGCGCGAAGAAGCGGTCACGGTCGTAGTGCGGGACTTCACGGCGCAGGGCCAGACGGGCCTGCTCCAGCTTGGCGGAGGTCTTCAGGCCTTCACGCAGGTCCAGGCCCTGGCAGGCGCCCAGCCACTCGATGGCGAGGACGCCACGGGTGTTTTCGGCCATTTCCCACAGACGCTTGCCGGCGGCCGGCGCCATGGACACATGGTCTTCCTGGTTGGCGGAGGTCGGCAGGCTGTCGACGCTGTGCGGGTGCGACAGGGCCTTGTTCTCGCTGGCCAGGGCGGCCGCGGTGACCTGAGCGATCATGAAGCCGGAGTTGACGCCGCCGTTTTCCACCAGGAACGGCGGCAGCTGGGACATGTGCTTGTCCATCATCAGCGAGATGCGGCGTTCACTCAGCGCGCCGATCTCCGCAATGGCCAGGGCGATGTTGTCGGCGGCCATGGCCACAGGTTCTGCGTGGAAGTTGCCACCGGAAATGACGTCACCCTGGGCAGCGAAGACCAGCGGGTTGTCCGACACAGCGTTGGACTCGATCGCCAGCACTTCGGCGGCCTGGCGCAGTTGGGTCAGGCAGGCGCCCATGACTTGCGGCTGGCAACGCAGGGAGTACGGATCCTGGACCTTGCCGCAGTTTTCGTGGGAGCGGGACACTTCGCTGGAATCGCCCAGCAGGTCACGGAAGCAGGCCGCGGTGTCGATCTGGCCGCGCTGGCCACGGACTTCGTGAATACGTGCGTCGAACGGCGAACGCGAGCCCAGGGCCGCTTCGACGGTCAGGCTGCCACAGGCGATGGCTGCGGCGTACAGGTCTTCGGCATGGAACAGGCCGCGCAGGGCGTAGGCGGTGGACGCCTGAGTGCCGTTGAGCAGGGCCAGGCCCTCTTTGGCAGCCAAGGTCAGCGGCTCCAGGCCGGCGACGGCCAGAGCCTCGGTGGCAGGCAACCACTGACCTTTGTAACGTGCCTTGCCCTCACCCAGCAGGACCAGCGACATGTGCGCCAGCGGTGCCAGGTCGCCAGAGGCGCCGACCGAGCCCTTGAGCGGGATGTGTGGATAGACTTCGGCGTTGACCAAGGCGATCAGCGCGTTGATGACCTTGCGACGGATGCCGGAGAAGCCGCGGCTGAGGCTGTTGATCTTCAGGACCATGATCAGACGCACCAAGTCGTCGTCCAACGGCGCGCCGATACCGGCGGCGTGGGACAGCACCAGCGAGCGCTGCAGGTTTTCCAAGTCATGGCTGGCGATGCGGGTCGAAGCCAGCAGGCCGAAACCGGTGTTGATGCCGTAGGCGGTGCGGTCTTCGGCAATGATCTGCTCGACGCAGGCAACGCTTGCGTCGATGGCCTGGTCGGCGCTGGCATCCAGTTGCAGGCGCACGGGCGCTGCATGGATGGCCCGTAGTTGGGCCAGGGTCAGGGTGCCGGGCTTGAGAGTCAGTTCGGTCACTTCGCTACTCCAATTCGCATGGGGCCTGCAGGCCCCTTCTTGTTTTCAGTATCAACGTTGTTCGGCAATTACCAAAGGAACGTCGATCAGCCCGTGATCATGGGCAGGTCCAGGCCCTGCTCCTTGGCGCAGTCGATGGCGATCTGGTAGCCGGCATCGGCGTGACGCATCACGCCAGTCCCTGGGTCGTTGGTCAGCACGCGAGCGATACGCGCGGCCGCTTCGTCGGTACCGTCACAGACGATGACCATGCCCGAGTGCTGGGAGAAGCCCATGCCCACGCCACCGCCGTGGTGCAGCGAAACCCAGGTGGCGCCGCCTGCGGTGTTGAGCAAGGCGTTGAGCAGTGGCCAGTCGGAGACGGCGTCGGAGCCGTCACGCATGGCTTCGGTTTCGCGGTTCGGGCTGGAGACCGAGCCGGAGTCCAGATGGTCGCGGCCGATGACGATCGGTGCCGACAGCTCGCCGCTGCGGACCATTTCGTTGAACGCCAGGCCCAGCTTGGCGCGCAGGCCCAGGCCAACCCAGCAGATACGTGCCGGCAGACCCTGGAAGCTGATGCGCTCGCGGGCCATGTCCAGCCAGCGGTGCAGGTGGGCGTCGTCCGGGATCAGTTCCTTGACCTTGGCGTCGGTCTTGTAGATGTCCTCGGCGTCGCCGGACAGCGCCGCCCAGCGGAACGGGCCGACACCGCGGCAGAACAGCGGACGGATGTAAGCCGGCACGAAGCCTGGGAAATCGAAGGCATTGGCCACGCCTTCTTCCTTGGCCATCTGGCGGATGTTGTTGCCGTAGTCGAAGGTCGGCACGCCCATTTTCTGGAAGTCCAGCATGGCTTGTACGTGCACGGCCATGGACTGCTTGGCGGCCTTGACCACCGCAGCGGCGTCGGTCTGGGCGCGGTCGCGGTACTGCTCCCAGGTCCAGCCGGCCGGCAGGTAGCCGTTGAGCGGGTCGTGGGCGCTGGTCTGGTCGGTGACCATGTCCGGGCGCACGCCCCGCTTGACCAGTTCAGGCAGGATTTCAGCAGCGTTGCCGTGTAGGGCGATGGAGATGGCCTTGCCTTCGGCAGTGTACTTGGCGATGCGCGCCAGGGCGTCGTCCAGGTCCTTGGCCTGCTCGTCCACGTAGCGGGTCTGCAGGCGGAAGTCGATGCGGCTCTGCTGGCATTCGATGTTCAGCGAGCAGGCGCCGGCCAGGGTCGCGGCCAGTGGCTGGGCGCCGCCCATGCCGCCCAGGCCTGCGGTCAGGACCCATTTGCCGGTCAGGTTGCCGTCGTAGTGCTGACGTCCGGCCTCGACGAAGGTTTCGTAGGTGCCTTGGACGATGCCCTGGCTGCCGATGTAGATCCAGCTGCCGGCGGTCATCTGGCCGTACATGGCCAAGCCTTTGGCGTCCAGTTCGTTGAAGTGTTCCCAGTTGGCCCAGTGTGGCACCAGGTTGGAGTTGGCGATCAGTACGCGCGGGGCATTGGCGTGGGTCTTGAAGACACCGACCGGCTTGCCGGACTGGACCAGCAGGGTCTCGTCGTCTTCCAGGCGGGTCAGGGTCTCGACGATCTTGTCGTAGCACTCCCAGTTACGTGCGGCACGGCCGATACCGCCGTAGACCACCAGCTCCTTCGGATTCTCGGCGACCTGAGGGTCGAGGTTGTTCATCAACATGCGCAGCGGCGCTTCGGTCAGCCAGCTCTTGGCGGTCAGCTTGTTGCCACGCGGGGCGCGGATTTCTACGTCACGGTATTTGTTGTTGTCGGTCACGGGAATGTCCTCTGCGGTCAGGTCGACGGCGGTGTGTCGATGTGAATATACAAACACACCTTTACTTGTATGTACAAGCATGGACAACCAAATTTTTCGTACCGTTCCTCGGGAAGCCGAAAAACAAAAAGGGCCGCTGCGCGACCCAACCGCAGGAAAACCCGCGATCAGGCCGCGCAGCAGCCCCTTTCACAATGCCGGGTTTACCGCGGCATCAATTCGATCAGGCAGAACCGCCCTTGCACATCCAACCCGAGCAATCCGTCATTGCCTTCCAGGTGCAGACAGTCATACAAACCGAGCTGCTGCTTGGCCTGTCCCGATGCCGACACCTCTACCTGCCCGCTGGCGGCGAACAGCAATACCGTCGAGGCCGAGCTGAATATCCGGCTGGTGCCGTCGAACCACTGCAACCGCGCGCGGTAGCGTTGCGGCGCGTAGATCAGGTTGAAATCGCGGATCGCGCCACCGAGCAGCTTGCAACTGACCTGGCTTTCGCCATTGAAAGCAAAGGCGTCGAACGGCAGCAGCGGCCGGCTGGCCTGGCCATCGACCAGCAAACGCATGCCATCGCCTTGCAGCACGGTGATGATCCGCTGATAGCCAGCGAAGGTGGAAAATCCACCAGACTCCTCGATGTCGGCGATCGACAGGCGCCAGCCGAAGCCATCCAGGCCTTCGCCGGCGTCGCGGGTGATCTCTTCGGTGAAACCGCCACCGTTCTTCCAAGGCATGCGCGGGTAATCATTGGCACGCAGCAACTGCAAATGAGTCATTTACTGAATCGTCCTTCGAGGCGATGACGGGAACCGGGGTGGATCAGCCGCGCCGCAGTCACCGGCTGGCGACCGGACCAAGTGCGGCGGCGAATCAGCAAGCAAGGCTCACCTTGCTCGATTTGCAGCAATCGGCATTCCTCGGGTTCGGCGAGAATCGCCTCCACCACGTGCTCGCCCTCGGTCAGTGGCGCGACCTGCGAAAGGTACGCATAGGGCGTTTGCTGGGTGAAGTCCTGCTTGAGGTAGTCCGGGGCGATCTGGGCATTGACGTAGCGATCTTCGATCTGCACCGGCACGCCGTTCTCGTAGTGCACGATCAGCGAATGGAACACCCGCTGGCCTTCGCGCATGTCCAAGGCCAGGGCGCGCTCGGAACCGGCGGTCTCCTCGGCGAGACGGATGACCTGGCAGCTATGCTGATGGCCACGGCCGGCGATCTCGTCAGCGATGTTGTTGACCTCGAACAGCGCCGAACGGGTCTTGGGCTCGGCGACGAACGTGCCAACGCCCTGCATGCGCACCAGCAGCCCTTCTGCGGTGAGCTCTCGCAGGGCACGGTTGATGGTCATGCGACTGAAGCCCAGTTGGCTGACCAGCTCGCTCTCGGACGGTACCCGGTGATGCGGCGGCCAGCTGCCGTTTTCGATCTGCTGGACGATCATCTGCTTGACCCGGGCGTAGAGCGGCGCCGGCCCTTCGCCCATCTGGGCAACCAGCGCGGAGACAGGAGGTGTCGGCACGGCGTTGAATCCTTGTGCAATTTGATTGAGCGGTAGCTTGCCGCAGTTTACCCGGCAGGCAAACACCTGTATATGTATATACAAGTTAAACAGTAACAGGATTTTCCCCGATGCCTGCCTTTTTCGCCGAACGCGCCCTGCTGCCTACTGGCTGGGCCAGCAATGTCCGCCTGGAAGTTGCCGAGGATGGCCGCTTGACCCATGTCGAGGCCGACGCCTCGGCCGAAGGCGCCGAGCGCCTGGGTGGTCCGGTGCTGCCGGGCATGCCGAACCTGCACTCCCACGCCTTCCAACGTGCGATGGCAGGCCTGGCGGAAGTGGCTGGCAACCCTAACGACAGTTTCTGGACATGGCGCGACCTGATGTACCGTCTGGTCGGGCGCATTACCCCCGAGCAAGTGCAGGTCATCGCCCGCCAGCTGTACATCGAGATGCTCAAGGCCGGTTACACCTCGGTCGCCGAGTTCCACTACGTCCACCACGACCACAACGGCCACGCCTACGCCGACCCGGGCGAGCTGTCGCTGCGTATCAGCGCCGCCGCCGCCGACACGGGTATCGGCCTGACCCTGCTGCCCGTGCTCTACAGCCACGCAGGCTTCGGCAGTCAGGCGCCGAGCGAGGGCCAGCGCCGCTTCATCAACTCCAGCGAGCAGTACCTGCGTCTGCAGGAGCGCCTCGCCCCGCACTTGGCGGCCCAGCCAGCCCAGCGCCTGGGTTTGTGCTTCCACTCCCTGCGCGCAGTCACGCCGCAGCAGATCGCCGAAGTGCTGGCTGCCGGCGACCAGGCGTGCCCCGTGCACATCCATATCGCCGAGCAACAGAAGGAAGTCGACGATTGCCTGGCCTGGAGTGGTCGCCGTCCCTTGCAGTGGCTCTATGAGAATGTCGAGGTAGACGCGCGCTGGTGCCTGGTCCATGCCACTCACGCCGAGGCCGACGAGGTCAGCGCAATGGCCCGCAGCCATGCCGTGGCCGGCCTGTGCCTGACCACCGAAGCCAACCTGGGCGACGGCATCTTCCCCGCCGTCGACTTCTTGGCCCAAGGTGGGCGCATGGGCATCGGCTCGGACAGCCATGTGTCACTCAGCGTCGTGGAGGAATTGCGCTGGCTGGAATACGGCCAGCGCCTGCGTGACCAGCGCCGCAACCGGCTGTATCGCGGTGACCAGCCAATGGTCGGTCGTACCTTGTACGACGCAGCCTTGGTCGGCGGCGCCCAAGCGATGGGCCAGGCTGTCGGCGAGCTGGCTGTCGGCAAACGCGCCGATTGGCTGGTGCTGGATGGACAGGACCCCTACCTCGCCACAGCCAGCGGTGATGGGATCCTCAATCGCTGGCTGTTCGCCGGGGGCGATCGCCAGGTGCTTGACGTGATGGTCAATGGGCAGTGGGTTGTGCGCCAGGGCCGCCACGCGCAGGAGCAAGCGAGCACTCGAGCGTTCATGGAGGTACTGCGTCAGTTGCTGGACTGATCCGTCACCTGCCCAAACGCAATCGCGGCGGCCCGTTATGCCGGACCGCCGCGATTGCGTTCTACCTGCCTGAATTAGTGCGAAGCGACGATCTGCTTGTCCGAGGCACGCCAGATCAGGCGGGTAGTGTCATAGCCTTGCTGACGCGCCTTGGCCAGCAGGCTTTCGCGCTCCACCGCCGGCAGGGTCTGGGTTCGCGAGAGCAGCCACAGGTACTTGCGGTCCGGGCTGCCGACAATCGCCGTGCGGTAGCGCTCGTCCACATACAGCACCCAGTACTCGCCCTTGGCCACGCCCGGCACCAGCTTCGTGAACCAATTGTTGAACTCTACCCACAGCCGGTCATTGTGCCCCGGCTCCTGCGGCCAGGCCGAACCTTCGGCGCGCAGCCATTCGCCATCGAACATGCGGCAGCGATTGAGCACACCCATCGTGCCATCGGGCCGCAGGTTGTAGTGGGCTTCGGACTGGGCGCAGTCACGCTGGAACAGCATCGGCAAGCGTGCCAGCTCGAACCACTTGCCTTCATAGCGCTTGAGGTCGATGTTTCCGGCAGTCTTGGGTACCAGAGGATCGGTCGCCGAAGTGGCGCAGCCACCCAGGACGACTACCGCGCAGAACGCCAACAGCAGGTGCAAACGCTTCATTTGAGACCCTGCCCGGAATAGATAAGGACTTTGTCCGCCGCATACTGTACGCTGATGAAGCTCTTTTCGTCCCCCCAGGTGCAGCTGCTCATGCCCAACGCGCCCGAACACTCGGCCGGGGTGCCGAGCAGTTGCTCCACTTCAGCCTTGCTCATGCCCGTCTTGAGCTTGGAATAGTTTTCCTGGTTGATCTTGCTGCAAGCGGTCAGGACGACGCACAAGGACAACAGGGCGAGGGAACGCAACGACATGAAGGGACACTCCTGGAGATGAAGGCACAGGCATGGTGGCCTGCAGACAGCTTAGAAGACAAAAAGCCGCCTCGGTTCCCTAGTCCCTTGGTTTTCACCCTACGCCATTGGTCGGCTGGCGCGCGCCGTGAGACGCTGATCACAGCGGAAACGATTGCGGGGCAGTTCACGTCCACGACAAGCGTGGGAGCGAACTGCCCCGCAATCGATTCAAATGCTCAGAAACGCGAACCCGGCTCCAGCAGAAAGTCCATTTCTTCGCTGGTGCTCGGTCGGCCCAGCACCAGGTTGCGGTGTGGGAAGCGGCCGAAGCGAGCGATCACCCGTTGATGCTGCTCGGCATAATCGAGGAAACCCTCGAACAACCGGGCATTGGCCTCGGGCTGCTCGTCGAGCAGCATCTGGTAGCGCTCGACACACAGGTTTTGCCAGTCCAGCACCTCGGCATGCTCCAGCACCAGCAGCACGAACACACGCTGGATCGGCAGCAGCTGGTAGTCCCAGCCCTTCTGCAGGCCCTGCATGGCGATCACCTGGGCACGACGGTCGCCATCGAAGGCGCGCGGCGTGTCACGGTAGATCATGCGCGGCAGCTGATCGAGCAGCAGGAGCAGGCCAAGCCAACCCTGGGGGCTTTGCTGCCACTCGTCCAAGCCGCCGGCCAGGGCATGCTCGACCAGCTCGCCGAAATACTCACGGGCTTCATCGTCATGGTGCTTGCCGAACCACAGCGAGCTCTTCTCGTCAGCCACGGCCTGGGGGCTACTACCCCATCCGAACCACCATTCCAGTAACGGCTGCCAAGGTGCGAGCATGACTTACTCCTTGTGGTAGGCGGTGACGCGCTCGACCTCTTCCTTCGAGCCGAGGATCACCGACACACGCTGGTGCAGGCTCTCTGGCTGGATGTCGAGGATGCGATCGTAACCGTTGGTGGACGCGCCGCCAGCCTGCTCGATGATGAACGACATCGGGTTGGCCTCGTACATCAGGCGCAGCTTGCCCGGCTTGCTCGGCTCGCGGGCATCGCGTGGGTACATGAACAGGCCGCCACGGGTCAGGATCCGGTGCACATCGGCCACCATCGAAGCGATCCAGCGCATGTTGTAGTTCTTTTTCAGCGGACCGGTCTCACCGGCCAGCAGCTCGCCCACGTAGCGCTGGACCGGAGCTTCCCAGTGACGCTGGTTGGACATGTTGATGGCGAACTCGGCGGTGGTTTCCGGTACGCGGATGTTTTCGTGGGTCAGGACGAAGCTGCCCAGTTCACGATCCAGGGTGAAGCCCTTGACGCCATTGCCCAGGGTCAGGATCAGCATGGTTTGCGGGCCGTAGATGGCGTAACCGGCGGCGACCTGCTGGGTGCCGGGCTGCAGGAAGGCTTTTTCGTTGAGGGTTTCGTTCTGGCTCAGGTATTCGTTGGGGCAACGCAGTACCGAGAAGATGGTGCCGACCGAAACGTTGACATCGATGTTCGACGAGCCGTCGAGCGGGTCGAAGACCAGCAGGTAGGCGCCTTTGGGATATTTGCCCGGAATCTGGTAGGCGTTGTCCATTTCCTCGGAGGCCATGCCGGCCAGGTGGCCACCCCATTCGTTGGCTTCGAGCAGGATGTCGTTGGAGATGACGTCCAGCTTCTTCTGCACTTCGCCCTGCACGTTTTCGGTGCCCATGCTGCCCAGGACACCGCCCAGGGCGCCCTTGGAAACGTGGTGGCTGATTTCCTTGCACGCACGCGCCACCACTTCGATCAGGAAGCGCAGATCGGCAGGGGTATTGTTGCTGCGGGTCTGCTCAATCAGATAGCGACTCAGGGTAACGCGGGACATGTATGGCTCCGAAATGGAAAGGGGGAGAAAAACCCCCGCAGTTTACAGGGAGAGTTGCGGGCTAGCGAGCGATGAGACTCGCCACGGCTCTCAGACGGCACAATAGGTGGGTAGTTCAGCCCTTGCCAGGCCGGTGGTCGGCGTTAGGGTCCATTCGCGGGCGGGCCGGTTCCCAAAGGACCGCATTCCTCCCAGGCCTGCGATGCACCCGTGGAGGCGGTCTACCCGCGAATGGCGACACCTCAGTCCAATGCCTTCCAGATCTCGCTGGCATATTCGCGAATGGTCCGGTCCGAGGAGAACCAGCCCATGCGCGCCGTGTTGAGCACCGCCATGCGCCACCAGTCCTGCGGCGCATGCCACAACGCCTCGACCCGCCGCTGGGCGTCCCAGTACGCATCGAAATCGGCGCACACCAGGAAGCGGTCGTAGGCCACCAGCGCGTCCACAAGCCCGGTGTATCGCGCCGGATCATCCGGCGAGAACACCCCGCTGCGGATCGCCTGCAGCACATCGGCCAGGCGACTGGACGCCGAGACCGCAGCGCCGGCGCCAAAGTCACCGGAGCGCCGCCGTTCCTCCACCTGCTGGGCGGTCAGGCCGAAGATGAACATGTTCTCGCCTCCCACTTGCTCGCACATCTCCACGTTGGCGCCGTCGAGGGTGCCGATGGTCAGCGCGCCGTTGAGGGCGAACTTCATGTTGCTGGTGCCGGAAGCCTCATAGCCGGCCGTGGAGATCTGCTCGGAAAGATCGGCTGCCGGAATGATGCTCTCGGCCAGGCTCACGTTGTAGTTGGGCAGGAATACCACCTTGAGCAGGCCGCGCACGGTCGGGTCGTTGTTGACCACCCGGGCGATGTCGTTGGCCAGCTTGATGATCAGCTTGGCTTGGTGATAGCTGGCCGCAGCCTTGCCCGCAAAGATCTTCACCCGCGGCACCCAGTCGGTCCCGGGCTCGGCGCGCATGGCCTGGTACAGGGCCACGGTGTGCAGCAGGTTGAGCAATTGGCGCTTGTACTCGTGGATGCGCTTGACCTGCACGTCGAACAGCGCCTGCGGGTCGACCGTGACCCCGACCCGATCCTGGATGATGCTGGCCAGCGCCCGCTTGCTGTGCAGGCGCTGGGCGGCGAACTGTTTGCGGAAGGTCGCCTTCTCGGCAAACGGCACCAACGCCTTGAGCCTGCTTTCCGGGTCGTCCAGCACCTCCGGGCCCAGCGCGTCGACCAGCATCGCGGTGAGCTGCGGGTTGGCCTGGTACAGCCAGCGTCGGAAGGTGATGCCGTTGGTCTTGTTGTTGATCCGTTGCGGGTAGAGCTTGTGCAGCTCGGCGAACACCGTACTGCGCATCAGCCGGCTGTGCAGGGCCGACACGCCGTTGACGCTGTGTGAGCCGAGGAAGGCCAGGTTGCCCATGCGCACCCGACGGCCGTTGTCCTCTTCGATCAGCGACACCGCCCGCAGCACGTCGAAGTCATGCAGGCCTTTGGCCCGCAGCGCATCGATGTGGTAGGCGTTGATCAGATAGATGATCTGCATGTGCCGTGGCAGCATGCGCTCCATCAACGCCACCGGCCAGGTTTCCAGGGCTTCGGGCAGCAAGGTGTGGTTGGTGTAGGCCAGGGTGTTGACGGTCAGCTCCCAGGCGGTATCCCAGGGGATCTCGTGCTGATCCACCAACAGGCGCATCAACTCGGCCACAGCTATGGATGGGTGCGTGTCGTTGAGCTGAATGGCCGCCGCGTCCGGCAGGTTGAGCAGGTTGTCATGCATGTTCAAGTGGCGGCGCAACAGGTCCTGCAGGGAGGCCGACACGAAGAAGTACTCCTGGCGCAGGCGAAGTTCCTGGCCCGCCTCGGTGCTGTCGGCCGGGTACAGCACCCGCGAGATACTCTCGGCCCGTGCCACCTCGGCCACAGCGCCCAAATGGTCCCCGGCATTGAAGCGCTCCAAGTGCAGCTCTTCGAGTGCCCGGGCGCGCCACAAGCGCAGCGTGTTGACGCTCGCCCCGCGCCAGCCGACCACCGGCGTGTCGTAGGCCACCGCCCGCACCGTCTCGCCCGGCCACCAGACCTGACGCGGTTGGCCGTGGGTGTCCTGCACCGTCTCGACGCTGCCGCCGAAGCTGATCGGGTAGATCACCTCGGCCCGCTCGAACTCCCAAGGGTTGCCGAAATCCAGCCAGTTCTCGGTCTGCTCCTGCTGCCAGCCATCGACCATGGCCTGGCGGAATAGACCATGCTCGTAGCGGATACCGTAGCCATGGGCGGCAATCCCCAAGGTCGACATGCTCTCCATGAAGCAGGCCGCCAGCCGCCCCAGGCCGCCATTGCCCAGCGCGGCATCCGGCTCGAGCAGGCGGATGCGTTCGAGGTCCACATCCAGGCCTTCGAGGGCCTCGCGGGCGATGTCCAGCAGTCCGAGGTTGCTCAGGCTGTCGTAGAGCAGCCGGCCGATGAGAAATTCCAGCGAGAGGTAATAGACCCGCTTCTGGCTGCGTCGATACGCCTGGCGGGTGTGGTCCATCCAATGATCGACCATGTGGTCGCGGGCAGCCAGGGCAATGGCTTCGAACCAATCGTGATCGAAGGCATGCTCCGGATCCTTGCCGACCGCGTAGGTCAGCTTGGCCAGTACAGCGGCGCGGAACTCAGCCACTTCTGCATCACGCGCTTTGGGTTCCTGGGACATGCGGCATCCTCGGGCAAGTTTGACGAAAGCACAGGTTGTTCAGCCTAGACGCTTCGACACAGAGCGACAGCGTGGGTTCGCGGTTTTCACATCCACTCGGCGATTCGGGCGAAAGGTTGTTCACAATTTGAACAACTCCGGTATTATCGCGCGCCCCAACTGTGATACGCCCACACAACGATGAAACCGACCCTGATCGCCGCCGCCGAAGTCGACCGCCTGGAAACCTGGCAACGCTATGCCAGCCATATGTGCGGGGGCTGCCACTCGACCTGCTGCACCCTGCCGGTGGAGGTCAAGATCAAGGACCTGATCCGCATCGGCGTGGTGGACGAGTTCGAAAAGGACGAACCCCCGAAGAACATCGCCAAGCGCCTGCAAAAGGACGGCATCATCGAGCGCTTCAACCAGAAGTCGGGGATCTTCACCCTGACCCGGATGAGCAACGACGACTGCCTGTACCTGGATCGCAAGAGCCGGCTGTGCACCATCTACGACAAGCGCCCGGACACCTGCCGCAATCACCCGAAAATCGGGCCACGCCCCGGGTATTGCGCCTACAAGCCCAAGGCGACCACCCGCTGATCGCTTGCCTGTAACGACCTGTTCGCGGCCCCCCCCCACAGCGGTCACTGGGATCCCTGTGGGCGCGGTTTCCGACAGCCAGGGCGACACCAGAACATAAGACAAACAAAAACGCCCCCGGCCTTTCGACCGGGGGCGTTTTCGTTCAGCTCAGGCTAGTACATCAAGCCTTGGCTTTCTTGGCAGCGCGGGTACGCTCGCCTTCGTCGAGGATCTTCTTGCGCAGACGGATCGACTTCGGCGTGACTTCGCACAGCTCGTCGTCCTGGATGAATTCCAGGGCCTGTTCGAGGGTGTGGCGAACCGGCGGAACCAGAGCGATGACTTCATCCTTGCCCGAAGCACGCATGTTGTCGAGCTTCTTGCCTTTGGTCGGGTTCACGCCCAGGTCGTTGTCACGGCTGTTCAGGCCGATGATCTGACCGTTGTAGATGTCCTGGCCGTGCTCGATGAATAGCTTGCCGCGAGCCTGCAGGGTTTCCAGCGAGTAAGTCAGGGCCTTGCCGGTCTCGATCGAAACCAGAACACCGTTCAGACGGCCCGACATGGTGCCTGGCTTCATGGTGTCGTAACGATCGAAGATCGAGGTCAGGATGCCTGCACCGTTGGTCAGGGTCAGGAACTGGTTACGGAAACCGATCAGGCCACGGGCCGGAACGTTGTACTCCAGACGCACACGGCCTTTGCCATCTGGCGCCATGTTGGTCAGGTCGCCCTTACGCAGACCCATTTCTTCCATGACCTTGCCCTGGGATTCTTCAGGGATGTCGATGGTGACGTTCTCGAACGGCTCCTGCTTGACGCCGTTGACCTCGCGGATGATCACTTCAGGACGGCCTACGGCCATTTCGAAGCCTTCGCGACGCATGGTTTCGATCAGAACCGACAGGTGCAGCTCACCACGACCGGAAACCTTGAACTTGTCGGCCGAGTCGCCTTCTTCAACGCGCAGGGCAACGTTGTACAGCAGCTCTTTGTCCAGACGCTCTTTGATGTTACGGCTGGTGACGAACTTGCCTTCCTTGCCGCAGAACGGCGAGTCGTTGACCTGGAAGGTCATCGAAACGGTCGGCTCGTCGACGGTCAGCGGCTTCATCGCTTCGACGTGGTTCATGTCGCACAGGGTGTCGGAGATGAACAGCTCGTCGAAGCCGCTGATGCAGACGATGTCGCCGGCGGTGGCTTCTTCGACGTCAACGCGGTGCAGACCGTGGTGACCCATCAGCTTGAGGATACGACCGTTGCGCTTCTTGCCTTCGGTGTCGATGGCGACGACCGGGGTGTTCGGCTTGATGCGGCCACGGGCGATACGACCAACGCCGATAACGCCCAGGAAGCTGTTGTAGTCCAGTGCGGAGATCTGCATCTGGAACGGGCCGTCGACGTCGACGGTCGGTGCCGGCACGTGGTCGACGATGGCCTGGTACAGCGGGGTCATGTCTTCGGCCATGTTGGTGTGGTCCAGGCCGGCAATGCCGTTCAGGGCCGAGGCGTAGACCACCTGGAAGTCCAGCTGGTCGTCGGTGGCGCCAAGGTTGTCGAACAGATCGAAGATCTGGTCCAGAACCCAGTCAGGACGCGCGCCCGGACGGTCGACTTTGTTGATCACGACGATCGGCTTCAGGCCGGCTTCGAACGCTTTCTTGGTCACGAAGCGGGTTTGCGGCATCGGGCCGTCCTGGGCGTCGACCAGCAGCAGCACGGAGTCGACCATCGACATCACGCGCTCGACCTCGCCACCGAAGTCGGCGTGGCCGGGGGTGTCGACGATGTTGATGCGGTAGTCGTTCCAGCGGATGGCGGTGTTCTTCGCCAGGATGGTAATGCCGCGCTCTTTTTCCTGGTCGTTGGAGTCCATCACGCGCTCGTCGTTGAGCTCGTTACGCTCCAGGGTGCCCGACTGGCGCAGGAGTTTGTCGACCAGGGTGGTTTTACCATGGTCAACGTGGGCGATGATGGCGATGTTACGCAGATTTTCGATCACAACTGTATCTCGATCAGAGGATTCGGTTGCCGCCAGTGTAGGCGGCGAATATGTACGGTTTGAGGCTCAGCGGGCCCGATGGTCGGGAGGGCGATGGCGGATGCTGCCGCCATACAGCCCTGGCGTCTTATGCCGGACGATAAACACGCACATTGGCATGTCCCTCACTGAGCAGGTGGTGTGCGTGCAGACGACTCATCACACCTTTGTCGCAATACAGCAGGTACTGGCGGTTGGCATCCAGATGCTTGAACTTGCTGTTGATCGCGTAGAACGGCATGGCCTGGACTTCGACGCCGTCGATCACCAGGGGTTCGTCTTCCTGGGCATCGGGATGACGAATATCGAGAACGATCTGGCCTGGCAAGGCCTCGGCCACTTCCTCGATCTCGATGTCCTTGCCCAGCTCGTCGATGACGTGGTCGATCGAGATGAACTTGGCGCGCTCCAGGGCTCGCTCGAGCACCGCCATGTCGAATTGCTTCTCTTCGTGCTCCATGCGGTGGCGCTTGGCATGGGTGGTCGGGTTCACCGAAATCACGCCGCAGTATTCAGGCATGTGCTTGGCGAACTCGGCAGTGCCGATCTGATAAGCGGTGTCGATGATGTCCTGCTTGTGGCTCGCGAGCAGCGGGCGCAGCACCAGCTTGTCGGTAGCCGAGTCGATGATCGACAGGTTCGGCAAGGTCTGGCTGGAAACCTGGGAGATCGCCTCGCCGGTGACCAGCGCCTCGATTTCCAGGCGGTCGGCCATGCGTGCGGCGGCGCGCAGCATCATGCGCTTGAGGGTCACGCCCATGTAGCTGTTGTCGACCTTGTTCAGGATCTCGCCGACCACTTCTTCGAACGGCACGCTGATGAACAGTACGCGCTGGCTGCTGCCAAACTTCTTCCACAGGTAATGGGCGACTTCCATCACGCCGAGCTCGTGGGCGCGGCCGCCAAGGTTGAAGAAGCAGAAGTGGGTCATCAGGCCACGGCGCATCATCTGGTAGGCCGCGACGGTGGAGTCGAAGCCACCGGACATCAGCACCAGGGTCTGCTCCAAGGCGCCCAGCGGATAGCCGCCGATGCCCTGATGCTGGTTATGGATCACGTACAGGCGCTGATCGCGGATCTCGATGCGCACCAGGACTTCCGGGGTCTTGAGGTCGATGCCGGTGGCGCCGCACTGCTGGCGCAGTTGGCTGCCGACATAACGGTCGACATCCATGGAGGTGAAGTCGTGGTGACCACCGCGCTTGCAGCGTACGGCGAAGCGCTTGCCGGCCAGCAGGTGGCCGAAGTGGTGCTTGCACTTGGCGACGATGTCGTCGAAGTCGCCCAGCGGATACTCCTCCACCTGCAGGAAGTGGGTGATGCCCGGCGTGCAGGTCAGGCGTTCGATCATCTCGCGCTGGATCTTCTCGTCCTCGACGCGGGTGACCACCTCGAGATTGTCCCAGACGCCATCGACCGCGAGCTCAGGATCCAGATCCTTGAGCACGACGCGGATGTTCTTGCCGAGCTGGCGGATGAAACGCTTGCGCACCGGCCGGCTTTTGATGGTGATCTCTGGGAAGACTTTGACGATAAGTTTCATTGGTTTAACAGCGCGCACCGGGCCTGCCGAAAATGAGGGGCGCGAATTATAGCGGAAATTGCTCAAGCTTTGAGCAACTTTTGATCAGAAGCTTCCAGATATTGCCGAAGGCGCATTTTGCGCTGCCTGTGCTGCCCCTTTTGGGGTAATGCCCCTGCCGCCAGGGTCAGCATGAATTGCAGCCGGTGTGCGCCCCTTGCAGGAGCGCTTTTAGTCGCGAACGGGAAACACGCCACCCAAAAGAATGCACACATTTGGTGCGCGCACTTAAAAACACGCCTCGCAAGAGTGCATTTCTCGCCGCACCGGGGGCCCCAATTGCCTGTAACCGCCCCCTTTTGTCCCGCCTTCGCCATTTTCGGGCACTGGCATGCAATTTGCTCCCTTGTGAGGCAGGCAAGCTTGGCCGACTATCCGCGCCCGGCGACACCCTTTTTCCAGGGCAGCGGCCCACCGCGCCCTAGACCATCCGGAGGACACTATGTCGAAGTCGGTTCAACTCATCAAAGATCATGACGTCAAGTGGATTGATCTGCGTTTCACGGACACCAAAGGCACTCAGCACCACGTGACCATGCCGGCGCGCGATGCGCTGGAAGACGACTTCTTCGAAGTCGGCAAGATGTTCGACGGTTCCTCCATCGCTGGCTGGAAAGGCATCGAAGCCTCCGACATGATCCTGATGCCGGTCGATGAAACCGCCGTACTGGACCCGTTCACCGAAGAGCCGACCCTGATCCTGACCTGCGACATCGTCGATCCTTCGAGCATGCAGGGCTACGACCGCGACCCACGTGCGATCGCCAAGCGCGCCGAAGAGTACCTCAAGAGCACCGGCATCGGTGACACCGTCTTCGCCGGTCCGGAGCCTGAGTTCTTCATCTTCGACGAAGTGAAGTTCAAATCGGACATCTCCGGCTCGATGTTCAAGATCTTCTCCGAGCAAGGCTCGTGGATGACCGACGCCGACGTGGAAGGCGGCAACAAAGGCCACCGTCCAGGCGTCAAAGGCGGCTACTTCCCGGTCCCACCGTTCGACCACGACCACGAAATCCGTACTGCCATGTGCAACGCACTGGAAGAAATGGGTCAGACCGTCGAAGTTCACCACCACGAAGTGGCGACTGCCGGCCAGAACGAAATCGGCGTCAAGTTCAACACCCTGGTTAAGAAGGCTGACGAAGTACAGGCCCTGAAGTACGTCGTGCACAACGTTGCCGATGCCTACGGCCGCACCGCCACCTTCATGCCGAAACCACTGTACGGCGACAACGGCTCGGGCATGCACGTGCACATGTCGATCTGGAAAGACGGCAAGAACACCTTCGCCGGCGAAGGTTATGCCGGCCTGTCCGACACCGCCCTGTACTTCATCGGCGGCATCATCAAGCACGGTAAGGCCCTGAACGGCTTCACCAACCCATCGACCAACTCCTACAAGCGTCTGGTCCCAGGTTTCGAAGCCCCGGTCATGCTGGCCTACTCGGCTCGCAACCGTTCCGCCTCGATCCGTATTCCTTACGTCGGCAGCCCTAAAGCCCGCCGTATCGAAGCGCGCTTCCCGGACCCATCGGCCAACCCGTACCTGGCCTTCGCAGCCCTGCTGATGGCCGGCCTGGACGGTATCCAGAACAAGATCCACCCAGGCGATGCTGCCGACAAGAACCTGTACGACCTGCCGCCTGAAGAGGCCAAGGACATCCCGCAGGTTTGCGGCAGCCTGAAAGAAGCCCTGGAAGAGCTGGACAAAGGTCGTGCGTTCCTGACCAAGGGCGGCGTGTTCTCCGACGACTTCATCGATGCCTTCATCGAGCTGAAGAGCGAGGAAGAGATCAAGGTCCGTACCTTCGTTCACCCGCTGGAATACGAGCTGTACTACAGCTGCTGATCTGATCGGCGCCTCGCGCCGATGACATGATCAAAAACGGCCTCCCTCGGGAGGCCGTTTTCGTTTCTGCCCACGCAGAAACCTTCCCCACCACGCTATGCTCTATCTTGGTGCACGCCAGTGCGCCTAACCGCTGACTGTTCCCCAATCTGGTTCAAATGAAACGCTTCACCCAGAGTTTCTGGTCCGGATTTGCGCAAATCCAGGCCTTTATCGGTAAATGCCGCATCTTTTCAGAGCTTTGGTTTGTTTCTTGCATTTTGTAAAGGACGGAATCGCACCCGCGGATCCATCCCGCGCCCGGCCCTTCCAAAACAGTGCCTGGCAAGCGCCAAAAGAGGTCGACGACGCCTTATGACCATCAGCGATGCACAGCACCGACTGCTCCTGGACAACCTGACCACGGCCACGCTCTTGCTCAATGCCGAGTTGCGCCTGGAGTACATGAACCCTGCCGCTGAAATGCTGCTGGCGGTCAGTGGTCAGCGCAGTCACGGGCAATTCATCAGCGAGCTGTTCACCGAGTCGGCCGAAGCGCTCAACTCTCTGCGCCTGGCCGTGGAGCAGGCGCACCCGTTCACCAAGCGCGAAGCGCAACTGACCTCGCTGACCGGCCAGAGCATCACCGTCGACTACGCCGTGACGCCGATCCTGCACCAGGGCCAGACCCTGCTGCTGCTGGAGGTCCATCCCCGGGACCGCCTGCTGCGCATCACCAAAGAAGAAGCCCAGCTGAGCAAGCAGGAAACCACCAAGCTGCTCGTACGCGGCCTGGCTCACGAGATCAAGAACCCCCTCGGCGGCATCCGCGGGGCGGCGCAACTGCTGGCCCGGGAGCTGCCGCATGACGACCTTCGCGACTACACCAATGTGATCATCGAGGAGGCCGACCGCCTGCGAAACCTCGTCGACCGCATGCTCGGCTCCAACAAACTGCCATCTTTGGCCATGACCAACATCCACGAAGTGCTGGAGCGGGTCTGCAGCCTGGTGGAAGCCGAAAGCCAGGGCGGCATCACGCTGGTGCGCGACTACGACCCGAGCCTGCCGGATGTGCTGGTCGACCGCGAACAGATGATCCAGGCAGTGCTCAACATCGTGCGCAACGCCATGCAGGCGATCGCCAGCCAGAACGACCTGCGCCTGGGCCGCATCACCCTGCGCAGCCGCGCGGTGCGCCAGTTCACCATTGGCCATGTGCGCCATCGGTTGGTCGCGCGGGTCGAGATCACCGACAACGGCCCGGGCATCCCCGCGCAACTGCAGGACACCCTCTTCTACCCCATGGTCAGCGGCCGCCCGGACGGCACCGGGCTTGGCCTGGCCATCACTCAGAACATCATCAGCCAGCACCAGGGCTTGATCGAATGTGACAGCCACCCCGGCCACACCACCTTCTCGATCTACCTGCCCCTGGAACAAGGAGCCACCGCCTCATGAGCCGAAGTGAAACCGTCTGGATCGTCGATGATGATCGCTCCATCCGCTGGGTACTGGAAAAAGCCCTGCAGCAAGAAGGCATGACCACCCAGAGCTTCGACAGCGCCGACGGCGTCATGGGCCGCCTGGCCCGCCAGCAACCGGACGTGATCATCTCCGACATCCGCATGCCCGGCACCAGCGGCCTGGACCTGCTTGCACAGATCCGCGAGCAACACCCGCGCCTGCCGGTCATTATCATGACCGCCCATTCGGACCTGGACAGCGCCGTCGCCTCCTATCAAGGTGGCGCCTTTGAATACCTGCCCAAGCCGTTCGACGTGGACGATGCAGTCTCGCTGGTCAAGCGCGCCAATCAACATGCCCAGGAACAACAGGCACTCGATGTGCCGACAAGCCTGGCCCGCACGCCGGAAATCATCGGCGAGGCGCCGGCGATGCAGGAGGTGTTCCGCGCGATCGGTCGCCTCAGCCATTCCAACATCACGGTACTGATCAACGGCGAGTCCGGTACCGGCAAGGAGTTGGTCGCCCACGCCCTGCACCGCCACAGTCCGCGGGCGGCATCACCCTTCATTGCCCTGAACATGGCGGCAATCCCAAAGGACTTGATGGAATCCGAACTGTTCGGCCACGAGAAAGGCGCCTTCACCGGGGCCGCCAACCTGCGCCGCGGCCGCTTCGAGCAGGCCGATGGCGGTACGTTGTTTCTCGACGAGATCGGCGACATGCCCGCCGACACCCAGACCCGCCTGCTGCGGGTCCTGGCCGACGGCGAGTTCTATCGGGTGGGTGGTCATGTGCCGGTCAAGGTGGACGTGCGCATCATCGCCGCGACCCACCAGAACCTGGAGTCGCTGGTGCAGGCCGGCAAGTTTCGCGAAGACTTGTTCCACCGCCTGAACGTGATCCGTATCCATATTCCGCGCCTGGCCGATCGGCGCGAGGACATCCCTGCCCTGGCGCGGCACTTCCTTGGCCGCGCCGCCAAGGAACTGGCCGTCGAGCCCAAGCTGCTCAAGCCGGAAACCGAAGAGTTCATGCGCAATCTGCCCTGGCCGGGCAACGTCCGCCAATTGGAGAACACCTGCCGCTGGATCACCGTCATGGCCTCCAGCCGCGAAGTGCTGATCGGCGACCTGCCGCCGGAGTTGCTCAACCTGCCGCAGGACTCGGCACCGGTCACCAACTGGGAGCAGGCCCTGCGCCAGTGGGCCGACCAGGCCCTGGCCCGCGGCCAGTCGAACCTGCTCGACAGCGCCGTGCCCAGCTTCGAGCGCATCATGATCGAGACCGCCCTCAAGCACACCGCAGGCCGCCGCCGGGATGCCGCCGTACTGCTGGGCTGGGGACGCAATACCCTGACACGCAAGATCAAGGAACTGGGAATGCGCGTCGATGGCGGGGATGAGGAAGAAGGCGACGATCATTGATCCTCGCTGAATCCGCCATTTTTTATTGTGGGGCCGCACCGCGGCCCCCAGCAGCCCCAAAGGCTCCATCTGCACCGATCCTGTGCCCTCTGCACCGCACCGAGGCACAAAATCTCGAAAAACCCCGCCAAAACCGCTCAATACCCAGCGTTTCTGTAGGTTCAGAAACTGGCACGGCATCTGCAATAAGACAGATATCTCCAGTTTCGGGGACCTCGGTACAGGCAGGCCGGGACATCCCCTCTTTTATTCGTGCAGCCTCACCTGCACCCGCCAGCGCCCAGCGTCCTGTGCACCGCTCCACTCGCCGTGCAGAGGGCGCGCGGCGACCACCGTCAGCAACAAACCTTCCTCGCTGTTCTGTAACCGCCAGCCAGCCGGCTTTCCTTGCACTTGCAACTGGCCTCGCTGGGGCTGGCCCTCGGCCTGGAACACAACAGCCACCGTGCCCTGCACCGTTTCACCGTGCAGCTTGGGCTCGTCGTTGAACCACAAATCCAGGCCGTCCTGCACCACTTCCACCTGTTCGAGCACTCGCTCTTGGGGCGCAGTCAGGCGTCCGATCATCAACCCCACCATCATGCCGACGATTGCCAGGGACAACAGCACACGTGGCCAAGCCTTCGAACGCAGGTCGGGTTCAAGGGTAGAATGCTCGTCATCTTCACGCCTGGAGCCGTGCATGTTTCACGTCATCCTCTTTCAACCAGAGATTCCGCCGAATACCGGCAACATTATCCGCCTTTGCGCCAATAGCGGCTGCGCCCTACACCTGATCGAGCCGCTGGGCTTCGAGCTGGACGACAAGCGCTTGCGCCGGGCAGGGTTGGATTACCACGAGTATGCCACGCTCAAGCGCTACCAGAGCCTGGCTGACTGCCTGGAGAGCCTCGGCCAGCCGCGACTGTTCGCCTTTACCACCAAAGGCTCGCATGCCTTCCACGAGGTCGATTACCAGCCGGGCGATGCCTTCCTGTTCGGCCCCGAGAGCCGGGGCTTGCCCACCGAGGTGCTGGACAGCCTGCCTGCGCAGCAGCGCCTGCGCCTGCCCATGCGGCCCGGCTGCCGCAGCCTGAACCTGTCCAACACCGTGGCGGTAACCGTCTACGAGGCGTGGCGCCAGCAGGGCTTTGCCGGCAGTTGATGCCCAGCCTGTTCGGGGGCAAACCCGCGAACCGGGAACTCACCGACAAAAAAGGGCGACCGAAGTCGCCCTTTGCTTTTTTTTACAGCGATTACTGCATGGTCGGCGCTTCGCCGGCTTCCTGCATGCGCTGCATTTCCTGCGCGTACAAGGCGTCGAAGTTGACCGGGGAGAGCATCAGCGCCGGGAACGAACCACGGGTCACCAGGCTGTCCAGGGTCTCGCGGGCATACGGGAACAGAATGTTCGGGCAGAACGCACCAAGGGTATGGCTCATGGAGGCCGCATCCAGGTTCTTGATCAGGAAGATACCGGCCTGCTGCACTTCGGCGATGAAGGCCACTTCTTCACCGTTCTTGACGGTCACGGACAGGGTCAGCACCACTTCGTGGAAATCGCTTTCCAGGGCTTTCTGGCGGGTGTTGAGGTCCAGCGAGACGCTCGGTTCCCACTGCTGACGGAAGATCTGCGGGCTCTTCGGCGCCTCGAAGGACAGGTCGCGCACGTAGATGCGCTGCAGGGAGAATTGCGGGGAATTGTCGTCGGCGGCGCCGTTGTTCTGCTGGTCAGTCATGGCAGATCTTTTCCTAATGGTTATGTAAGAGCTGTGATTCAAGCCTCGAGCAGGGCATCGAGTTTGCCCGCCCGCTCCAATGCATAGAGGTCATCGCATCCGCCAACGTGGGTGGTGCCGATCCAGATCTGCGGTACCGAGGTGCGGCCCGCCTTCTGGCTCATCTCGGCGCGCACTTGCGGCTTGCCGTCGACCTTGATTTCCTCGAAGGCCACGCCCTTGCTCTCGAGCAGGTACTTGGCACGCATGCAATAGGGGCAATAGTCGCTGGAGTAGACGATGACAGGCTTCATGATCACTTCACCAGGGGCAGGTTATCGGCTTTCCAGCTGGAAACGCCACCGCTGAGCTTGGCGGCAGTGTAACCAGCCTTGAGCAGCTCGCGGCAGATGGTGCCGGACTGCTGGCCCATGCTGTCAACGACGATCAGGGTCTTGCCCTTGTGCTTGTCCAGCTCGGCCATACGGTTGACCAGTTTGTCCTGCGGGATGTTCAGGGCGCCGACGATATGGCCCGACGAGTATTCCTTGGTCGGACGGATGTCGATCACCACGCCTTTGTCGGCGTTGACCAGCGCGGTCAGCTGGCCGTTGCTCAGACTCTGGCCACCACGGCGGATTTCGTTGATGAGCAGCAGGACCAGCAGAACAACGAAGATCGCCACCAGGATGTAGTGGTTTGTCGCAAATTGAATCAGGTTAGCAACCATCTGAGGGTGTTCCACGCGATTGAAAATGCCGGCCAGTATACACAGCCCCCCAGGCCCGCCAAAGCCCGGCGGCCCCACTGGAAAATCCCTCGTATCGACAGCCTGTCGGGCACTGCCCGTTCATTTGGAGGAAATTGGCCGCCGCTGGCCGATTTGCCCTAAAATGCGTGTCTTTATCATCTTGCAACCGTGAGTAGGATTGATGACGAACACGCCAAAACCCTTGGTCCTGATTATCCTCGATGGTTTCGGGCATAGCGAAAGCCCCGAATACAACGCCATCTTCGCCGCCAATACACCGGTCTACGATCGCCTGCGCGCCAGCCAGCCCAACGGGTTGATCTCCGGTTCCGGCATGGATGTCGGCCTGCCCGACGGCCAGATGGGCAACTCCGAGGTCGGTCACATGAACCTCGGTGCCGGGCGAGTGGTGTACCAGGACTTCACCCGGGTCACCAAGGCCATCCGCGATGGCGAGTTCTTCAGCAACCCGGTGCTCACCGGCGCGGTGGACAAGGCCGTGGGCGCCGGCAAGGCCGTGCATATTCTCGGCCTGCTGTCCGACGGTGGCGTACACAGCCACCAGGATCACCTCATCGCGATGGCCGAACTGGCCGCGCAGCGTGGCGCCGACAAGATCTACCTGCATGCCTTCCTTGATGGGCGCGATACTCCGCCGCGCAGCGCGCAGTCGTCCATCGAACTGCTCGATGCCACCTTCGCCAAACTGGGCAAGAGCCGCATCGCCAGCCTCATCGGCCGCTACTACGCCATGGACCGCGACAACCGCTGGGACCGTGTCAGCGCCGCCTACAACCTGATTGTCGACAGCGTCGCCGACTACACCGCGCCATCGGCCCTGGCCGGCCTGGAAGCGGCCTACGCCCGTGATGAAAGCGACGAGTTCGTCAAGGCCACCCGCATCGGAGAAGCCGTCAAGGTCGAGGACGGCGACGCCGTCATCTTCATGAACTTCCGTGCCGACCGTGCCCGCGAGCTGTCCCGCGCATTCGTCGAGGCAGACTTCAACGAGTTCCCTCGCGCCCGTCTGCCCAAGCTGGCCGCCTATATTGGCCTGACCCAATACTCGGCCAAGATCCCGGCCCCGGCCGCATTCGCTCCAGCCAGCCTGGACAATGTACTCGGCGAATACCTGGCCAAGAAGGGCAAGACCCAGCTGCGCATCGCCGAGACCGAGAAGTACGCCCACGTCACCTTCTTCTTCTCGGGTGGTCGTGAGGAGCCGTTCGAAGGCGAGGAGCGCATCCTGATCCCATCGCCGAAGGTCGCCACCTACGACCTGCAGCCGGAAATGAGCGCACCGGAAGTCACCGATCGTATCGTCGAGGCCATCGAGCAGCAGCGCTACGACGTGATCGTGGTCAACTACGCCAACGGCGACATGGTCGGCCACACCGGTGTGTTCGAAGCCGCGGTCAAGGCGGTCGAGGCGCTGGACGGCTGCGTCGGACGCATCGTCCAGGCACTGGACAAGGTGGGCGGCGAAGCGCTGATCACCGCCGACCATGGCAACGTCGAGCAGATGGAAGACGCCTGCACGGGCCAAGCGCACACCGCCCATACCACCGAGCCTGTGCCGTTCATCTATGTCGGCAAGCGCAACCTCAAGGTTCGCGAAGGCGGCGTGCTGGCGGACGTGGCGCCAACCATGCTCAAGCTGCTGGGCCTGGAAAAGCCTGCCGAAATGACCGGTACGTCGATCCTCGTCGACGACTGATCCACACGTCGCGAAGCACACGCTGCAAGTGGCAATAAAAAGCGGGCCAGCGCTCGCTGTTTCTTGACACTTGCAGCTTGAAGCTGACCGCTGACACTGCGAGACGTTTTTTTTGCAGGCCCAGGCGGGCATACTAGGCCAGTCTCCATCCCTGGTACGCCCAACTCCATGCTTCGCGCCCTGATCCTACTCGCCCTGTCCTGCCTGCTCAGCCCGGCCTTTGCCGACGAGCGCGCGCAGACCCAGCAACAACTGGAAGCCACCCGCCAGGACATCGCCGAGCTGAAGAAGATGCTGGGCAAGCTCCAGGAGGAAAAGTCCGGCGTGCAAAAAGACCTCAAGTCCACCGAGACCGAAATCGGCGACCTGGAAAAGCAGGTGGAGGCTCTGCAACAAGAACTAAAAAAGACCGAGGGCGAGCTGGAGCGCCTTGATACCGAGAAAAAAAAACTCCAGAGCGCCCGCGTTGAACAACAGCGACTGATCGCCATCCAGGCCCGCTCCGCCTACCAGAGCGGCCGCGAGGAATACCTCAAGCTGCTGCTCAACCAGCAGAATCCCGAGAAATTCGCCCGCACCCTCACCTATTACGACTACCTGAGCAAGGCGCGCCTCGAACAACTGCGCACCTTCAACGAGACCCTGCGCCAGCTGGCCAACGTCGAGCAGGACATCAGCCGCCAACAGGCGCAATTGCTGGCCCAGCGTGGCAACCTCGACAGCCGCCGCCAGGAACTTGAGGCCGTGCGCAACGAACGCCGGCAAGTCCTGGCCAAGCTCAACACCGACATGCAGGCTCGCGACCAGAAACTGCAGTCCCGCCAGCAGGATCAGGCCGAGCTGACCAAGGTCCTCAAGACCATCGAGGAAACCCTCGCCCGCCAGGCCCGCGAAGCCGAAGAAGCCCGCAAGAAAGCCTTGCTGGCCCAGCAGCAGGCCGAAGAGCAGCGCCGCCAGCAGCAGGCCCTTGCCGCCAACGAAGAAGAAGCCCCGAAAAAAGTCCGCACCACCCTCGGCCCCCTCGTTTCCAGCGAAGGCGCAAGCTACGGCGGCGCTTTTTCTGCTGCCCGCGGAAAACTTCCCTGGCCGGTCAATGGTCGATTGCTGGCACGCTTCGGCGATGCACGCGGTGGCGATGACCGGGCCAAGTGGGACGGTGTGATGATCGGCGCCAACCCGGGCACCCAGGTGCGCGCCGTACACGGCGGGCGCGTGGTGTTCGCCGACTGGTTGCGTGGCGCTGGACTTCTGGTCATTCTCGACCATGGTAATGGTTACCTGAGCCTGTACGGCCACAACCAGAGCCTGCTCAAGCGCGCCGGCGACATCGTCAAGGCCGGAGAGGCCATCTCCACCGTTGGCGACAGCGGTGGACAGGACAGCTCGGGCCTGTATTTCGCCATTCGCCAGCAGGGTCGCCCCACCGACCCTTCGCAGTGGTGCCGCGGTTAGTCACCTTTTTTACGGCATAGCCACAGCTGCGCCGATGCTCCTTCGAGGGAGCACCAACAGGATCAGGAGTTCGTTCGACATGCTGCACTCGTCTCGCCTCACCCAGCTGGCCCTGACCATCGCCCTGGTGGTCGGCGCGCCCCTGGTTTCCGCCGCCGAGCCGGCCGCACCGGCCAGCCGCGCGGCGGTACCGGCCACCGAGGTGACCGCCAAGGCGCCACTGCCGCTGGATGAGCTGCGCACCTTCGCCGAGGTCCTTGATCGCATCAAGGCCGCCTATGTCGAGCCGGTGGACGACAAGACCCTCCTGGAAAACGCCATCAAGGGCATGCTGAGCAATCTCGATCCTCACTCGGCCTATCTGGGGCCAGAGGACTTCCAAGAGCTGCAGGAAAGCACCAGCGGCGAGTTCGGCGGCCTGGGGATCGAAGTGGGCATGGAGGACGGCTTCGTCAAGGTGGTGTCGCCGATCGACGACACCCCGGCCTCGCGCGCCGGCATCGAGGCGGGCGATCTGATCGTCAAGATCAACGGCGCCCCGACCCGCGGCCAGACCATGACCGAAGCCGTGGACAAGATGCGCGGCAAGGTGGGCGAGAAGATCACCCTGACCCTGGTCCGCGATGGCGGCACGCCCTTCGACGTGACCCTCGCCCGCGCGGTGATCCAGGTCAAGAGCGTCAAGAGTCAGCTGCTGGAGAACGACTACGGCTACATCCGTATCACCCAGTTCCAGGTCAAGACCGGCGAGGAAGTCGGCAAGGCACTGGCCAAGCTGCGCAAGGACAACGGCAAGAAACTGCGCGGCGTGGTCCTGGACCTGCGCAACAACCCCGGCGGCGTCCTGCAATCGGCGGTGGAAGTGGCCGACCACTTCCTCACCAAAGGCCTGATCGTCTACACCAAGGGCCGCATCGCCAACTCCGAGCTGCGCTTCTCCGCCGACCGGGCCGACGCCAGCGAAGGCGTGCCGCTGGTGGTGCTGATCAACGGCGGCAGCGCCTCGGCTTCGGAAATCGTCGCAGGCGCCCTGCAGGACCAGAAGCGTGCGGTGCTGATGGGCACCGACAGCTTCGGCAAGGGCTCGGTACAGACCGTGTTGCCGCTGAACAACGACCGCGCGCTCAAGCTCACCACCGCGCTGTACTTCACGCCCAACGGCCGTTCGATCCAGGCCCAGGGCATTGTCCCGGACATCGAGGTACGCCCAGCCAAGCTCACCGCCGAAGCGGACACCGAGAACTTCAAGGAAGCCGACCTGCAGGGCCACCTGGGCAACGGCAACGGCGGTGCCGACCGTCCGACCGGCAGCAGCAAGCGCAAGGAGCGGCCGCAGGATGGTGACTTCCAGCTCAGCCAGGCCCTGAGCCTGCTCAAAGGCCTGAACATCACCAAGGGCGACTGACCCGTCTCATGCGTTACCTGCTGTTGACGCTGTTCTGCCTGTTGGCCGGCACCGCCCATGCGGCGCCGGCCAAGGCCTACATGAGCATCATCATCGACGACCTGGGCCAGAGCAGCGAGCGCGACAGCCGCACCCTCGCCCTGCCGGGCCCGATCACGATGGCGATCATGCCCGATACGCCCCATGCCACCGACTTCGCCCGACAAGCCCACAAAGCCGGGCGCACGGTGATCCTGCACATGCCCATGGACCCTGCCACCGGCCCGTACGCCTGGCACCCAGGCACCCCGATCGAAGAGCTCGCCCGCCGCCTGGATGCCGCCTTGGCCAAAGTGCCCTTCGCCGCCGGCATCAACAATCATATGGGCAGCCGCATGACCTCCCAGGCCGAGCCCATGACCTGGCTGATGGCAGAGTTGCAGCGGCGCCACCTGTTCTTCGTCGACAGCCGCACCAGTGCCGCCACCGTGGCCGCGGCCAAGGCCCAGGCACTTGGACTGGCGCATGTTTCGCGAGATGTCTTCCTGGACGATACCCGCACCACCGAGGCCATCTCCGCGCAGCTGCAGCAGGGCGTGGCCTTGGCCCGCAGACAAGGCTCGGCGGTGCTCATCGGCCACCCCTACCCTCAGACCCTGGACGTGCTGGAACGAGAACTTCCCCGACTCAAGCAGCAGGGCATAGAGCTGATCGGCCTTCACCAGATGATCGCCGAACGGAGCAACCAGGCCATGCCCGCCCATGGCAAGCATGGCCGTTACAGCAACCGCTGAAGCCATCACGCTTCACTAAAGATGTACCGCGCTGCGCTCACTTTCAGCGCTCACAGTGGCCCTTCTACACAAATAAGGAGGGTCACCATGCTCGCGCGACATTCGATCTGCCTAGGGCTGGCATTCGCCTGGATTGCCTCGCCTGCGTTGGCCGGCCCAGTGCCCGGTATGCAGGCCTGGCCTTCTGCGCGGATGCTCTGGCCAGCGCCCGTTCCCGATCCGGACATGACCCTAGAGCGCCTCGACAACGGCGACATGAAGGTCACCTGGAAGATCGCCCCGCCGGACCTTCAGTGCTATCGCATCAAGCACGGCCCACCCGGGACCCTCGACTGCAACGAGCCGGCTGGCTACCAAATGCTTCGCCATGCCAGCCAGGAATTCAAATGGCAGGACCTGCCCCTGAAGCTCTGCACCAAAGCCGAGGACATCGCCAAACACCACTCGGCGCCACGCGAAGACCTGTTGCTCCTGCAAGCCCCCTGAAACGACAAAGGCCCGACTCTCGCGAGTCGGGCCTTTGTCATGACATCAGGCGCTATCAGCTATAGACACGGCCCAGCAACTGGCGGTGGCTTTCGAACTGATCCAGCACGTCGCGCACGATCTGCTCCGGCGTGAAGCCCATCAGGTCGTATTCCTGACTGCCATCATGCAGGTAGACCTCAGCGCGGTAAAAACGCTGGCGCACTTCTGCCTCACCTTCTGCCGCGGCCTCGCTCGGCGCGGCCTGGTAGCCATCCAGGCTCACTTCGTAGACGAAGGGATTACCCTCTTCCATCATCACGCGCAGGCCCATCAGCGAACGGGAGTGACCGGCACGTGCCTCGACATCGAAGCCCTGGTTACGCATCTGCGCGGCAGCTTCCTTGAGCGCCGGGCTGACGTACTTGTCCATGAAGCGCTGGACCACGGCCTGGCTCGGCTGCAAATCCATCTGGCTCAGGCGCTCGCTGAAGCCACGACGGCCACGGGCAGCCAGTTCGGCACGCTCCTGCTCGACCGCAACGTCCTGCTTCATGGCCTTGTACAGACCGAACATGAACAGCACCAGCACCACGGAGAACGGCAAGCCAGCCAGAACCACCATGGTCTGCATGGCTTCGAAGTTACCGGCGAACAGCAGGCCGATGGTTACCAGCGTAATGACGACCGACCAGAACACCACCATCCAGTGCGGGGCGTCTTCATCCACCTTGCCGCCTTTGCACGACAGGTTGGCCATCATCACTGCACCGGAGTCGGCCGGGGTGAGGAACAGCACGAAGCCGACGAACACCGCCACACCGATGACGAACTTGGCTGCCGGGAAGAATTCCAGCAACTGATAGATCGACATCGACGGCTGTTCCAACGCGGTCTTGCCCAACTCCACAGCGCCCTGGTTAACCACCAGGTCCAGCGCGGTGTTGCCGAAGATCGACAGCCACGCCAGGGTAAAGCCCAGCGGGATCAACAGCACGCCACTGACCAGCTGGCGCACGGTACGGCCCTTGGAGATACGGGCAATGAACATACCGACGAATGGGCCCCAGGAGATCCACCAGGCCCAGTAGAACACGGTCCACAGGCCCAGCCAGCGCTCGGACTTGGCGCCGTCGCCTTCATAGACGTACAGGTCGAACGTCTTGAGCACGATGCCATTGAGGTAGTCACCGATGTTCTGCACGAAGCCGTTGAGCAGGTGCAGGGTGTTGCCACCCAACAGAACGAAGATCAACAGACCACTGAACAGCATGATGTTCAGGTTGGACAGACGGCGGATACCGTTTTCCACGCCCGACACCGCAGCCACGGTCGCCACGCCGGCCATGACCAGAATCACCGCCAGCAGGTTGGTCTTGCTGTGGTCGATGCCGAACAGGTACTCAAGGCCCGACGCCACCTGCATCGAACCGATACCCAGGTTGGTCACCAGGCCCAGCAAGGTGACGAACATGCCGAAGATGTCCACTGCATTGCCGGCAGCGCCCTTGACCCAGCGCTCACCGACCAGCGGGTACAGAGCCGAACGCAGGGCCAACGGCTGGTTGTGGCGATAGGCGAAGTAGCCCACGGCCAAGCCAACCAGGGCGTAGATCGCCCAGCCATGCAGGCCCCAGTGCAGGAAGGTCAGTTGCAGCGCCTGGCGCGCGGCTTCATGGCTCGCGGCGGCACCTTCAGGCGGGTTGAAATAATGGTCCAGCGGCTCGGAGGCGCCGAAATACAGCAGCGAGATACCGATACCTGAGGAGAACAGCATGCCGGCCCAGGCGCCGTAGCTGAAATCGGGTTGGTCATCTTTGCCGCCAAGCTTGAGCTTGCCGAAGTCGGAGAAGGCCAGATAGACGACGAACAGCAGGTATCCGCAGATCACCAGCATGTAGTACCAACCGAAGGTACGGGTCAGCCAGGCCTGCGCCACGCTCAGCACACGGCCGGCGGTTTCAGGGACAGCGATAAGCAGGGCGGTCAAAACGAGGACCAGCAACGCGGAGGTATAGAACACAACGCGGTTGACCCGTACCCGTTCGGCGGGAGGGTTGGTTAGGGAGGCAGAACTCATTGCACGAATGCTCCGGGCAGTGCGGGAGTGGAGGCTAATCAGTCTTCCCGAGCAAATGGTGCAATAGCCCCACAGCATCAGGTGTTATAAAAGCACCTAGGAAATCGCGATCCCGAATCGAATCGTTGCAAATAAAACAGATCCAAGCCCGCTCCAGTGGCTGCCCGCGCGGCCCATGACCGCTCGGCGGAATCTGCATTTCGCATCGCTCTTGCCCGTCAACGCCTTGTATTCCGGGGGTTACGCGATTTCCTGGGGTGTCAATCCGTGCCTTCTCGATCAGCTGAAAAACTGTCAATGGCACAAATTGTCGCAGAGCTTATTCTTTATTGATTGAACGTTCAATCAAAACAAAATAGACTGGCCTTCGCCGAGGCAGCCGCTCGTCGTCTGCTCGCAGGCCTGAGGAGATATGCAACATGCCCAAGGTCGGTATGCAACCCATCCGCCGCCAGCAGTTGATCGAAGCCACGTTGCAGGCGGTCGATCAGGTGGGACTGGGAGATGCCAGCATTGCGCTGATTGCCCGTTTGGCCGGTGTGTCGAACGGCATCATCAGTCACTACTTTCGGGACAAGAACGGCCTGATCGCAGCGACGATGGGTTACATCATGAGCATGCTCAACGAAGGCGTTGCGGCGCGTCGCCAGGCACTGACGGACGACAGCCCGCGCGCCCACCTGAAAGTGATCATCGAGGGCAACTTCGATGCGAGCCAGGTGAACGGCCCGGCAATGAAAACCTGGTTGGCCTTCTGGGCCTCCAGCATGCACCAGCCAGACCTGCACAGGTTGCAGCGGATCAACGACCACCGCTTGTATTCCAACCTGTGCTGCCAGTTCCGTCGCGTCCTGCCGCTCTACCATGCGCGCAAGGCTGCCCGCGGACTGGCGGCCCTGATCGATGGCCTGTGGCTGCGTGGCGCGCTGTCCGGTGATGCATTCGACACCGACCAGGCAATACGGATTGCTTACGAATACATGGATCTACAACTGGCTAAACAGCAGAGTCTGGACACTACCGACCAGGCCTCTGAACAACCGCGCGCGGCGATTGCCAACCAGGCAGGAGCGTGACGCGGTAGCCAACCACACACTGCACTTGCGAGGACACTATGGCCCGTTTCGGAACGCAAAAACTCTACATTGATGGTGGTTACGTCGACGCTAGCACCGACGCCACTTTCGAAGCCATCAACCCGGCCACCGGCGAAGTCCTCGCCCACGTGCAACGTGCCACCCAGGCTGACGTCGAGCGCGCCGTCGAAAGCGCCGAGCGTGGCCAGAAAGTCTGGGCCGCAATGACCGCCATGCAGCGTTCGCGCATCCTGCGCCGCGCCGTCGAGATCCTGCGCGAGCGCAACGACGAGCTGGCCATGCTGGAAACCCTGGACACCGGCAAGTCCTATTCCGAAACCCGTTACGTCGACATCGTCACCGGCGCCGACGTGCTGGAATACTACGCAGGCCTGGTTCCTGCCATCGAAGGCGAGCAGATCCCGCTGCGCGAGAGCTCCTTCGTCTACACCCGCCGCGAGCCACTGGGCGTGACTGCCGGCATCGGTGCCTGGAACTACCCGATCCAGATCGCCCTGTGGAAATCCGCCCCGGCCCTGGCCGCCGGCAACGCCATGATCTTCAAGCCTTCGGAAGTCACCTCGCTGACCACCCTGAAGCTGGCCGAGATCTACACCGAAGCCGGCCTGCCGGACGGCGTGTTCAACGTCCTGACCGGCAGCGGTCGCGAAGTGGGCACCTGGCTGACCGAGCACCCGCGCATCGAGAAAGTCTCCTTCACCGGCGGCACCACCACCGGCAAGAAAGTCATGGCCAGCGCTTCGAGCTCCACGCTCAAGGAAGTCACCATGGAACTGGGCGGCAAGTCGCCGCTGATCATCTGCGACGACGCCGACCTGGACAAGGCCGCCGACATCGCCATGATGGCCAACTTCTACAGCTCCGGTCAGGTCTGCACCAACGGCACCCGCGTATTCATCCCGTCGTCGATGAAAGCGGCCTTCGAAGCCAAGATCGCCGAACGCGTCGCCCGCATCCGTGCCGGCAACCCGGAAGACGAGAACACCAACTTCGGTCCGCTGGTCAGCTTCGCGCACATGGAAAGCGTCCTGGGCTACATCGCCAAGGGCAAGGAAGAAGGTGCCCGCGTCCTGTGCGGCGGCGAGCGTCTGATGGCCGGTGACTTCGCCAAGGGCGCGTTCGTTGCCCCGACCGTCTTCACCGACTGCACCGACGACATGACCATCGTCAAGGAAGAGATCTTCGGCCCGGTCATGAGCATCCTGACCTACGAAACCGAAGAAGAAGTCATCCGTCGCGCCAACGACACCGAGTACGGCCTGGCCGCCGGCGTCTGCACCAACGACATCAGCCGCGCCCACCGCATCATCCACAAGCTCGAAGCGGGCATCTGCTGGATCAACGCCTGGGGCGAATCGCCGGCCGAAATGCCGGTCGGCGGTTACAAGCAGTCGGGTGTCGGCCGTGAGAACGGTGTCAGCTCGCTGGCTCAATACACTCGCATCAAGTCGGTCCAGGTCGAGCTGGGCGGCTACAACTCGGTTTTCTGAACCCTGTCTAGCTAGCCACGCCCGTGCCGCTGCGCACGGGCGTTTCCGCTCCCTGATCACCGCCAACATGAGGGTACTTTCATGTCCAAAGAATACGATTACATCATCGTCGGTGCCGGCTCCGCCGGTAACACCCTGGCGACCCGCCTGACCGAAGATGCCGGCGTCACTGTACTGCTGCTGGAAGCCGGTGGCCCCGACTACCGCTTCGACTTCCGTACCCAGATGCCAGCCGCCCTGGCCTTCCCGCTGCAGGGCCGTCGCTACAACTGGGCATACGAAACCGATCCTGAGCCGCACATGAACAACCGCCGCATGGAGTGTGGCCGTGGTAAGGGCCTGGGTGGCTCTTCGCTGATCAACGGCATGTGCTACATCCGCGGCAACGCCATGGATTTCGACGGCTGGGCGAAACTGCCAGGCCTCGAAGACTGGACCTACCTGGACTGCCTGCCGTACTTCCGCAAGGCCGAAACCCGCGATATCGGCCCGAACGACTACCACGGCGGCGAAGGCCCGGTCAGCGTGACCACGCCTAAAGCCGGCAACAACCCACTGTTCCACGCCATGGTCGAAGCCGGCGTGCAGGCGGGTTACCCACGTACCGAAGACCTCAACGGCTACCAGCAGGAAGGCTTCGGTCCGATGGACCGTACCGTGACCAAGAACGGTCGTCGCTCCAGCACCGCCCGCGGCTATCTGGACCAGGCCAAGAAGCGTCCGAATCTGACCATCGTCACCCACGCCCTGACCGACCGCGTGCTGTTCGACGGCAAGCGCGCCATCGGCGTGACCTACCTGGTCGGCGACAGCGAAGAGCGCGTCGAAGCCCGCGCCCGCAAGGAAGTTATCGTCAGCTCCGGCGCCATCGCCTCGCCGCAGCTGCTGCAGCGCTCCGGCGTCGGTCCGCGCGAACTGCTCGAAAGCCTCGACATCCCGGTCGTCCACGACCTGCCAGGCGTCGGCGAGAACCTGCAGGACCACCTGGAGCTGTACCTGCAATACGCGTGCACCCAGCCGGTTTCGCTGTACCCGTCGCTGCTGTGGTGGAACCAGCCAGCCATCGGCGCTGAATGGATGTTCAACGGCACTGGCATCGGCGCCAGCAACCAGTTCGAGGCAGGCGGTTTCATCCGCACCCGTCCTGAGTTCGAATGGCCGAACATCCAGTACCACTTCCTGCCGGTTGCGATCAATTACAACGGCTCCAACGGCGTGAAGGAACACGGTTTCCAGGCCCACATGGGTTCGATGCGCTCGCCTAGCCGTGGCCGCATCAGACTCAAGTCCAAGGATCCGCGCCAGCACCCAAGCATCCTGTTCAACTACATGGCCACCGAGCAGGACTGGCAGGAATTCCGCGACGGCATCCGCCTGACCCGCGAGATCATGGCCCAGCCGGCGCTGGATCCATACCGTGGTCGCGAGATCAGCCCGGGCGCCCACGTGCAGACCGACGAGGAACTGGACAAGTTCATCCGCGAGCACGCCGAAACCGCCTTCCACCCGTCCTGCTCGTGCAAGATGGGCACCGACGACATGGCGGTGGTCGATGGCGAAGGCCGCGTGCACGGCATGCAGGGCCTGCGTGTGGTCGACGCATCGATCATGCCGATCATCATCACCGGCAACCTCAATGCCACCACGATCATGATCGCCGAGAAAATCTCGGACAAGATCCGTGGCCGCAAGCCGCTGCCGCGCAGCACCGCCAAGTACTACGTGGCCAATGGCGCACCGGTGAAGGGCAAGCCTATGCGCGAGGTCAAGCAGGGCTGAACCTGTCCCGGCTTGTCCGTGACCAACGCCGCTCCCACAGGGATATCGCTGCCCATAAGCGCAGCGCAGTACCTGTAGGAGCGGGCTTGTCCCGCGATAGCGCCGTACTGGTAACACCGAAAAAGGCACCCTCCGGGGTGCCTTTTTCATTTTCAGAAACGCTTTACAGGCTGCCAATTCATCAGGTTAGAATCGATTGGCACGCGACCTGCTAGTCAACGCTATCAAGTCCTTTTTCCCCGCGATGTACCGGAGTACTGCCTTTGGATGCGAGCACCATCAACAGCCTGTTTCTGATCGGCGCACTGCTGGTCGGGGCAAGTATCTTGGTCAGCTCGCTGTCATCGCGCCTTGGCATTCCTATCCTGGTCATCATCCTCGCCGTCGGCATGGTCGCCGGCGTCGATGGTGGCGGCATCATCTTCAACAACTATCCGACCGCCTATCTGGTGGGCAACCTGGCCCTGGCCGTGATCCTGCTGGACGGCGGCCTGCGCACGCGGGTGGCGAGCTTTCGCGTGGCGCTGTGGCCCGCGTTGTCGCTGGCCACGGTCGGCGTGCTGATCACCACCGGGCTGACCGGCATGGTCGCCGCCTGGCTGTTCGACCTGAGCCTCATCCAAGGCCTTCTGATCGGCGCCATCGTCGGCTCCACCGACGCCGCGGCGGTGTTCTCCCTGCTCGGTGGCAAGGGCCTGAACGAGCGTGTCACCGCGACGCTCGAGATCGAGTCGGGTAGCAACGACCCGATGGCGGTCTTTCTCACCGTCACCCTGATCGACATGATCGCCAGCGGCCAGACCGGCCTGCACTGGAGCCTGCTGACCCACTTGGTGCGCGAGTTCGGCATCGGCAGCCTGCTGGGCCTGGGCGGTGGCTGGCTGATGCTGCAACTGGTCAATCGCATCAACCTGGCCGGCGGGCTGTATCCGATCCTGGTGATCGCCGGCGGCCTGGTGGTGTTCTCGCTGACCAACGCCTTGCACGGCAGCGGTTTTCTGGCGGTCTACCTGTGCGGCCTGGTGTTGGGCAACCGCCCCATCCGCAGCCGTCACGGCATTCTGCACATGCTCGATGGCATGGCGTGGTTGGCGCAGATCGGCATGTTCCTGGTGCTGGGCCTGCTGGTCACGCCTCACGATCTGCTACCGATCGCCTTGCCAGCGCTGGGCCTTGCGCTATGGATGATCCTGTTCGCGCGCCCCCTGTCGGTGGTGGCCAGCTTGCTGCCGTTCAAGGCCTTCCACGGCCGCGAGAAAGCCTTCATCAGCTGGGTCGGCCTGCGCGGCGCGGTGCCGATCATTCTTGCCGTGTTCCCGCTGATGGCCGGCCTGCCCGATGCCCAGCTGTTCTTCAACCTGGCCTTCTTCATCGTCCTGGTCTCGCTGTTGGTGCAAGGCACCAGCCTGCCGTGGATGGCCAAGCTGTTGAAAGTCACCGTGCCGCCGGACCCGGCCCCGATTTCCCGCTCCGCTCTGGAGGTGCACATCACCAGCGAGTGGGAGCTGTTCGTCTATCGCCTGGGTGCTGAAAAATGGTGCATCGGCGCCGCCCTGCGCGAGTTGAAGATGCCAGAGGGCACCCGTATCGCCGCACTGTTCCGCGGCGAGCAACTGCTGCACCCCTCAGGCAGCACCGTGCTGGAGGTCGGCGACATGCTGTGCGTGATCGGCCACGAGCACAACCTGCCGGCCCTGGGCAAACTGTTCAGCCAGGCGCCGCAGCGGGGGCTGGACCTGCGCTTCTTCGGCGACTTCGTGCTCGAAGGCGATGCCGAGCTCGGCGCGGTGGCGGCGCTTTATGGCCTTAAGCTGGACGGATTGGACGCGAAAATGCCGCTTGCCCAGTTCATCCGACAGAAGGTCGGAGGCGCTCCAGTAGTAGGCGACCAGGTCGAATGGAACAGCACGATCTGGACCGTGGCGACCATGGACGGGAACAAGATCCAGAAAGTGGGCGTCAGATTTCCGGAAGGTACTCGACCCGGCCCCGGGTTGTTCCTCTAAACTTCGATTTGCCTCGTTTCGCAAGAATTCTGCCTATGTCCCTGCGTGTGTCCCTCCGCGCAGCCCTGCTCGGGCTGTGCCTGTCCCTCTCGTTCGCCGTCATGGCGGCCGAGGTCCCGACCACCGCCAGCGTCCAGCACAGCCTCGACAAGATCGCCGAGCGCAAACTTCCGGAAGCCGAGCAGAAGGCCCTGCAGCAAGTGCTCGAGCAGACCCTGGTCCTGCTCGCCAGCAAGGAAGACAGCGAAAAGAAACTCGCCGAGCTCAAACAGCAGCTGGCCAGCGCGCCCAACGAGATCCGTGACGGTCAACGCGAGCTGACCAAGCTCAAGCAAACCAAGAGCGTGCCGGTGGCTGAGCGCTATGCCAACCTGGCCGTACCCCAGCTGGAGCAGATGCTCAGCGAGCGCAGCACTGAGCAAGGCGAACTGCAAAAAGCGCTCTCCGAAGCCAACAGCCTGATCATCAACTCCCAGACCCGCCCTGAACGGGCCCAGGCCGAAATCAGCAGCAGCCAGACCCGCATCCAGCAGATCAACAGCAGCCTAAAATCGGGCAAGGACGGCGGCAAACCGATTTCCGCAGACCAACGCAACCAGCTCAACGCCGAGCTGGCCGCGCTCAATGCACGCATGGCTCTGCGCCGCCAGGAAATGACCAGCAACAGCCAACTGCAGGATCTGGGCAATGCCCGCCACGACCTGTTGATCGAGCGCGCCGCGCGCCTAGAGCAAGAAATCCAGGAGCTGCAGACGCTGATCAACGACAAGCGTCTGGCCCAGTCCCAGCAGACCGTCACCCAACAGTCGCTCGAAGCCCAGAAGGCCGGCAGCAGCACCTTGCTGGCCACCGAGAGCACCGCCAACGTCAAGCTTTCGGACTACCTGCTCAAGAGCACCGACCGGCTCAACGAGGTCACCCAGCAGAACCTGCGCACCAAACAGCAACTCGACAGCCTGACCCAGGCCGACCAGGCTCTGGACGAACAGATCGACGTGCTCAAGGGCAGCCTGCTGCTATCGAAGATCCTCTACAAGCAAAAGCAATCCCTGCCGCACCTGAAAGTCGATCGCAACCTGGCCGACCAGATCGCCGACATTCGCCTCTATCAGTTCGAGATCAACCAGCAGCGCGAGCAGATGAGCAGCCCCTCGATCTACGTCGACAAGCTGCTGGCCGCCCAGCCCGAGGAAGAGGCCACACCACAGCTGCGCAAGGCCTTGCTGGAGGTGGTGATCACCCGCAGCGACCTGCTCGAGCGCCTGAACCGCGAGCTGTCGGCGCTGCTCAATGAGTCCATCACCCTGCAGCTGAACCAGAAGCAATTGCTCAGCACCGCCCAAAGTCTGCGCACCACCCTGGAAGAGCAGATGTTCTGGATTCCCAGCAACAAGCCGCTGGACTGGGAGTGGCTGAGCCATGTGCCCGAGCGGTTTGCCGACCAGGTCGCCAACCTGCCATGGGGCTCGGGCCTCAAGGAGCTGACCGACGGCCTGGCGCAGCGCCCGCTGTTGTTCCTGCCGCTGCTGCTGGTGATCGGCGCACTGCTATGGCGGCGCAAGTACCTCTATCAGCGCCTGGGCAAGGTTCACCAGGACATCGGCCACTTCCGTCGCGATAGCCAGTGGCATACGCCCCAGGCGATCCTGATCAATATCCTCCTGGCCATGCCGGTCGCCCTGGCCCTGGCCCTGGGCAGCTACGCCCTGCAGATCGACGCTCGCGGCCAGAACGCTAACCTGGGCGCCGCCCTGTGGCAGATCGCCCAGGCCTGGCTGGTGTTCTACACCGCCTACCGCATCCTCGCGCCGGGCGGCGTTGCCGAGATCCACTTCCGCTGGCACAAGCCGCAGGTCGAGTTCCTGCGCGGCTGGGTGCGCCGACTGGGCACCGTGGTGCTGGCCCTGGTAGGTGTGGTGGCGGTGGCCGAGCATCAGCCGTCGGCCCTGGCCGATGATGTGCTGGGCATCGGTGTGGTGCTCACCTGCTATGCCCTGATGGCCTGGTTGCTCAGCCGCCTGCTGCTGAGCAGCCCCGCGCACCGAGACACCTCGCTGTTCCGCAAAGCGGTTGGGGTGGCCTTCACCGCGCTACCCATCGCCCTATTCGTGGCCGTGTGCTTCGGCTACTACTACACCGCGCTCAAGCTCACCGACCGACTCATCTATACCCTTTACCTGCTGTTGTTCTGGCTGGTGATCGAGGCCGCGTTCGTACGCGGGCTCTCGGTTGCGGCCCGGCGCCTGGCCTACCAGCGCGCCCTGAGCAAACGCCAGGCTGCCAAGGAAGGGCTGGACGGCGAGGTGATCGTCGAAGAACCAACCTTGGATATCGAACAGGTCAACCAGCAGTCGCTGCGCCTGATCCGCCTGGCCCTGCTTGGCGGCTTCATCGCCGGCCTGTACTGGGTCTGGTCGGACCTGATCTCGGTCTTCGCCTATCTCAACAACTTCACCTTGTACGAATACACCAGCGGCACTGGCGCGGCGGCCAGCATGGTGCCGATCAGCCTGGGCGACCTGCTCGGTGCGCTGGTGATCGTCGGTATCACCTTCGCCCTGGCCGGCAACTTGCCGGGCCTGCTGGAGGTGCTGGTGCTGTCGCGCCTGAACCTGGCCCAAGGCAGCGCCTACGCCACCACCACGCTGCTCTCCTACACCATCGTGGGTGTGGGCATCGTGAGCACCCTGTCGACCCTCGGGGTGAGCTGGGACAAGCTGCAATGGCTGGTGGCGGCCCTGTCGGTGGGCCTGGGCTTCGGCATGCAGGAGATCTTCGCCAACTTCATCTCCGGCATCATGATTCTGTTCGAGCGCCCCGTGCGCATCGGCGACACCATCACCATCGGCAATCTATCCGGCACGGTGAGCAAGATCCGCATCCGTGCGACCACCATCACCGACTTCGACCGCAAGGACATCATCGTCCCCAACAAGACCTTCATCACAGGCCAGCTGATCAACTGGTCCCTGACCGACACCGTCACCCGCGTCACGCTCAAGCTGGGCATCGACTACGGCTCGGATTTGGATCTGGTGCGCGAACTGCTGCTCAAGGGCGCCCACGAAAACCCACGGGTGCTCAAGGATCCTGAGCCGATCGTGTACTTCCTCAACTTCGGCGAAAGCTCGCTGGACCACGAACTGCGCATGCACGTCCGCGACCTGGGCGACCGCAACCCGACGCTGGACGAGATCAACCGCTACATCAACCGCGAGTTCAAGGCGCACAACATCAAGATCTCGGTGCGCCAGGTCGAGGTGTTCCTGATGGACATGCAAGGCGGCAAACAGCAGTTGATTCCGGTGGAGAACCCGAAACCGGATGGCACTGCACCGGCCTGAGTGCACTCGAATACTTTATTCTGTGCACAACCCTTGCGAGGGCTACGCCCTCGTTCGCGGGTAAACCGCTCCTACAGGCACAGCGCTGGACCTGTGGGAGCGGGATTACCCGCGAAGGGCCGCAAAGCGGCCCCTGACCCCCGATCCCAGGAGCCGGCCTGTGAAAGCCCTCGACCAACTGACCTTCGACAACCGCTTCGCCCGCCTGGGCGATGCCTTTTCCACCGAGGTCCTGCCCGACCCGATTGCCGAGCCACGCCTGGTGGTGGCCAGCGAATCGGCCATGGCCCTGCTCGACCTCGACCCGGCCCAGGCCGAACTGCCGGTGTTCGCCGAGCTGTTCAGCGGCCACAAGCTGTGGGAAGAGGCAGAGCCGCGGGCGATGGTCTATTCCGGGCACCAGTTCGGTTCCTACAACCCACGCCTGGGCGACGGCCGTGGCCTGCTGCTGGGCGAAGTGCTCAATGACGCCGGCGAGCACTGGGACCTGCACCTCAAGGGCGCCGGCCAGACCCCCTATTCGCGCATGGGCGATGGCCGTGCCGTACTGCGCTCCTCGATCCGCGAGTTCCTCGCCTCCGAGGCCCTCCACGCCCTGGGCATTCCCAGCAGCCGCGCATTGTGCGTGATCGGCTCGAGTACCCCGGTGTGGCGTGAGACCCGTGAAAGCGCCGCGATGCTCCTGCGCCTGGCCCAGAGCCATGTGCGCTTCGGTCACTTCGAGTACTTCTACTACACCCGCCAGCCAGAGCAGCAGCGCCAACTCATCGACCATGTCCTGGAGCAGCATTACCCCGAGTGCCGGGAAGCAGAACAGCCCTACCTGGCCATGTTCCGCACCATCGTCGAACGCAACGCCGAGCTGATCGCCCGGTGGCAGGCCTACGGCTTCTGCCATGGCGTGATGAACACCGACAACATGTCGATCCTGGGCATCACCTTCGACTTCGGCCCCTACGCCTTCCTCGACGACTTCGACGCCAATTTCATCTGCAACCATTCCGACGACCGCGGTCGCTACAGCTACGCCAACCAGGTGCCCATCGCCCACTGGAACCTGAGTGCCCTGGCCCAGGCCCTGACCACGGTGATCGAGGTGGAGCCGCTCAAGGAAGCGCTGGGCCTGTTCCTGCCGCTGTACCAGGCTCACTACCTGGATCTGATGCGTCGGCGCCTGGGCTTCACCATAGCCGAGGACGGTGACATGGCCTTGGTGGAGCGCCTGCTGCAACGCATGCAGAGCGGCGGCGTGGACTACACCCTGTTCTTCCGCAGGCTTGGCGACCAGCCCGTGGCCGATGCCCTCAAGGTGGTGCGCGATGACTTCATCGACCTGGCCGGGTTCGACGCCTGGGGCGAGGATTACCTGGCCCGCTGCCAGCGTGAACCCGCCAACGCCGAAGGCCGGCGCGAGCGCATGCATGCGGTCAACCCGCTGTACATCCTGCGCAATTACCTGGCACAAAAAGCCATTGAAGCGGCCGAAGCGGGGGATTACAGCGAAGTACGGCGGTTGCATCAGGTGCTGAGCAATCCATTCGAAGAACAACCTGCAATGCAGGCCTATGCCGAACGTCCGCCCGAGTGGGGCAAGCACCTGGAAATCAGCTGTTCCTCGTGAATGCCCTGCCAGGGCTGTGGCCAGTATTCACAAGATGTGGCTGCTTCAGATCAGGCCCCGTGGGCGCTGCGACAGCCTGCGATAAACCGAACAGGAGATGAAATGTCCGAACCTCTGCTGATTCCCTGCCCCCATTGCAACGGCCTCAACCGCCTGCCCGCCGAACGCCTGGGGGACCACCCCAAGTGTGGACGCTGCAAGCAAGAGGTACTGCTGGCCACGCCGTTCGACCTCGATGAACGCAGCTACGCCAGCCAGATCAAAGGCGATTTGCCCCTGCTGCTGGACGTCTGGGCAGACTGGTGCGGGCCGTGCAAATCGTTCGCCCCGGTCTTCGAACAAGCCGCCCGCCAGCTTGCCGGGCGCTGTCGCCTGGCCAAGCTGGACAGCGAGGCCAACCGCAACCTCGCCGGTCAGTTGGGCATCCGCTCGATCCCCAGCCTGATCCTGTTCAAGAATGGTCGTGAGGTCGCCCGCCAGGCAGGCGCTTTCCCACTCCAGTCTTTGCTGGAGTGGTTGCGCAGCCAGGGGGTCTAGGCGTTCTCTTCGAGCAGCGCGTGCAGCTCGACGAACTGCTGGGTCAGCTTGTGTCGAGGCTCCAGGTGGATCAACGGCAAGCTCGCATGGTGGGATTCACGCATCTTCACCGAACTGGCCAGATACACCGGCAGGACCGGCAAGCCCTCGGCCAGCAACTCGTCGAGCATCTGCTGCGGCAGGCTGGCGCGTGACTGGAACTGATTGACGACGATGCCCTCGACCAGCAGGTCTTCGTTGTGGTCGTCCTTGAGTTCGTCGATTTCCGCGAGCAGGCCATACAGCGCCTGGCGTGAGAAGCTGTCGCAGTCGAATGGGATTAGCACCCGATCGGCGGCGATCAACGCAGAAACCGCGTAGAAATTGAGCGCAGGTGGCGTATCGATGTAGATTCGCTCGTAGTCATCGTCCAGCTCATCGAGCAGTTTGCGCAGCTTGTTGATCTTGTGCTTGGCCTCGAGCTTGGGCTGCAGGTCGGCCAGTTCCGGGGTCGCAGTGACCACGTGGAGGTTGTCGAACGGCGTTTCGTAGATATCGACCTTGTTCTTCTTGGCAAAGGGCCCGCTGGAGAGGGTTTGCTTGAAGAAGTCGGCGATGCCCATGGGAATGTCCTCGCCGGTCAGCCCGGTGAGGTACTGGGTGGAGTTGGCCTGGGCATCCAGGTCGATCAACAGGGTCCGATAGCCTTCACTGGCACTGACCGCCGCCAGGTTGCAGGCGATGCTCGACTTGCCCACGCCACCTTTCTGATTGAACACCACGCGCCGCATGGAAGACCTCCGTGTATCAACGAATGCCCGAGTATGTGTCCGGCGAGCGACAATGACCAGTACCGCCCGCTCAACCTTTCCTACCCCGGTGCCGATAACCTTCGTAACCGTTCATCGGAAACCGCGGGTAATCGATCGGAGCGGGTCGACTAGCCAGAGCGTTGTTCATTGGTCATTGTCCAAGGCGTATTTGCTAGCGGTCCCCTGCACCGGGATAATGCGCGCCACTCGGCGAGTGTGAATCCCTCAGGCCGCTCCGAGCCACTCCGACGCCAAAGGTCGCCCGCAGGGCGGGAAACAAGCACATCGTGATCACTTTCAACATCAGCCAATGGCGCGCCTGGGCCCCCGGTCTGCACACGCCTGCCGACTGGCGTGCCTGGGCCAACGGTGAGTCCGTGTCGCCAGGCGACAGCCAGGTGCCGGACGTGTCCTTCCTTCCGGCCTTGCAGCGCCGGCGCCTGAGCCCGTTGGCACGCATGGCGTTCGCTGTCGGCTGGCCGCTTGCCGAGGGGTACGAATCGCTGCCGCTGGTGTACGTCTCGCGCCATGGTGAAACCCCGCGCACCTTCTCCATCCTCAGCGACCTCGCCCAGGGCGAGCCGCTCTCGCCCACCCAGTTCAGCCTCTCGGTGCACAATGCGGTGATCGGCCTGTGGTCGATCCTGCGTGGGCAGAGCTGCGAAATGACCGCCCTGGCCGCGGCCGACGACGGATTCGAACATGGCCTCGTCGAGGCGGCCGGCCTGCTCCATGAAGGCGCGCCGGCCGTATTGCTGATCGTTGCCGAAGAACTGCCGCCAGCGGCTTATGCGCCCTGGATCAGCGACGTACCGCTCTCCTATGCCCTAGGGCTGCTATTGACCCCTGGCGAGCAATGGCAGTTGGACCTGACCCCAGGCAGCGAAGCCGTCCCTGGCAACTTGCCCCACGCCTTGGGCTGGCTGCGCGCCCTGCTGACCGACCAGTCCAGGCTCACCCACCCAGGAAAGCAACGCTCATGGAACTGGCAACGGCTCGCGTGAACAAGCCACGGGATGCCTACCCCTGGCGCCTGGTGGCGACCGCACTGAGCTTTGCCCTGTTCGGTGTGGGCAGCCTGTGCCTGCGCGTGTTGGTGTTTCCGCTGCTCGCCTGCCTGCCCGGTGGCGTCGAACGCCACCAGCAACGCGCCCGCCGAACCATCGGCTGGCTGTTCTGGCGGTTCATACGTTTCATGCGGGTCAGCGGCGTGCTCACCTACGAGGTCGTCGGAGCCGAGGGTCTGGGCCGTCCGGGGCAGCTCATCATCGCCAATCATCCATCGCTGATCGACGTGGTGTTTCTAATCGGCCTGGCCCGCAACGCCAATTGCGTGGTCAAGCAGAGCCTGTTCGACAACCCCTTCACCCGCGGCCCGGTGCGCGAGGCACGCTACATCGGCAACGATGGCAGCGTGCAGATGCTCGAAACCGCCGCCGACACCCTGCGCCAGGGACAGCCGCTGATCATCTTCCCCGAGGGCACCCGCACACCGCCCGGCCAGGCCCCGGCCTTTCATCGCGGTGCCGCCGCGATCGCCTTGCGCGGTGCGAAAATCATTACACCCGTGACCATCAGCGTCAGCCCCAGCACCCTGACCAAACATGAGCCCTGGTACCGCATTCCGCGCCGACGCGTGCATTTTCGTCTACATGTCGGTGCCGATATCGACCCCGCCTCGTTCGCTGCGCTGGGCCCGGCACCGGTGGCCTCTCGACGCCTCAACGATTACCTGCATCAGTATTTCATCAAGGAGCTCGCCGAAGATGAGCGATCCACAGCAAGACCTGCACCGTGATATCAAGCAATTGATCATCGACGCCCTGGGGCTGGAAGACATCGACGTCCAGGACATCGATGACCAACAACCTCTGTTCGGCGAGGGCCTGGGCCTGGACTCGGTGGACGCCCTGGAGCTCGGCCTGGCCTTGCAGAAACGTTTCGGGATCAAGATCGACGCCGACGCCAAGGACACCCGCTCCCATTTCACCAATATCGCCACCCTGGCAGCATTCGTCACTGCCCGTCAGGCCGCCTGAGACCGCACCATGCAAAACCGCGAAGACATCTTCAACCTCCTGCGCAACGCCCTCGTCGAGCTGTTCGAGCTCGACCCGGCCAGCATCAGCCTGGAGTCCCACCTGTACCAGGATCTGGAAATCGATAGCATCGATGCCATCGACCTGATCGATCACATCAAGCGCCAGACCGGCAAGAAGATCACCGCCGAGGACTTCAAGTCGGTGCGCACCGTCAATGACGTGGTCGAAGCGGTCTTCCGCCTGGTCAACACCGCAGCATGAAACGCCTGTTCGGCCTCGCTCTGGTCATCGCCGGGGTGCTTTATCCCTTCGCCGTGTACTTCGGCCTGGCCCGGTTCGCACCCTGGCAGTTCGCCTTGCTGCTCGCTGCCCTTTGGCTGGCCCGCGCCGTTGGCACGGCGCGCAGGCCAGGCGACCTGGGGATGACCGCCGTGGCCCTGGCGTTCTGCGCTGTGCTGGCCTTGAGTGACAGCGCGCAGTTGCTGCGCTGGTACCCGGTACTGGTCAATGCGTTCATGTTGGCCCTGTTCGCCTCGAGCCTGAAGTACGGCCCGCCCGTCGTCGAGCGCATGGCACGCCTGCGCGAACCTGACCTGCCGCCTGCGGCCGTCGCCTATACGCGGCGCGTGACGCAGGTTTGGAGTCTGTTTTTCGTGATCAATGGCGTGATCGCCGCCGGGCTCACGCTCTGGGCGCCACTGACCTGGTGGACGCTGTACAACGGCCTGATCGCGTACCTGGCGATGGGCGTGCTGTTCGCTGCCGAATGGCTGACACGACACCATGTGCGAGGACGCTCATGAACTGGATCGATCCCGAGCACCTGTTGCGCCCACTGACGACCGCGCGCCCAGTGACCCTGGAGCCGCCCCTGGACCACGAAGGGCTGCGAAATGCCGCCCTGGGCCTGGCCGCGGGCCTGCAGCAGCGGGGCGTGCGCCGTCTGGCGGTGCATCTGGAAGACGCCGCCGACCTGGCCATCGCGCTATTGGGTGCCTGGCGCGCAGGCGTCCAGGTCCTGCTGCCCGCCGACCTGCAGCCCCAGACCCGGCTGCGCTGGAACGACCAGGTCGACCTGTGGCTCACTGATCAGCCCGGCGACCTCGACCTGGCGTCGCTGCAAACTTCCCCGCTGGCGCCGGTCGACCTCGATCCGGACCAATGCCGCATCGGCCTGTGCACCTCGGGCTCGAGCGGCGAACCCAAGCTCATCGGCAAGACCCTGCGCCAGCTGGCCAACGAGGTACGCGCCCTGGAGCAGCAATGGGGCACCGCGTTGGGCGACGCCTGGATCATCGGCAGTGTCGCCTCGCAGCACATCTATGGGCTGCTGTTCCGCGTGCTCTGGCCGCTGTGCGCCGGGCGCGGCTTCCTGCGGCGTCAGGTGCCGTTCCCTGAAGACCTGCAACGCGCCAGCCTGGCCCAGCCAGCCTTTGCCTGGGTCGCCAGCCCCGCCCTGCTCAAGCGCATGGGCGACAATCTGGACTGGACGGCCCTGGCCAAGGTGCGCTGCGTGTTCTCATCGGGCGGCGAACTGCCCGGCGATGCCGCGCAGCGCTTGCAGCAGCGCCTGGGGCAACGGCCGGTGGAAATCCTCGGCAGCTCCGAGACAGGCGGCATCGCCTGGCGCCAAGGGGAGCAGCGCTGGTCGCCCTTCGCAGGCGTGGTCTTGAGCCTGTCGGCCGAGGGTGCCCTGTGCGTGAGCTCGCCCTACCTGCCCGAGGGGCACGTGGAACACACCGCCGATGCAGCGCACATCGAGGCCGACGGACGCGTACGCCTGCTCGGGCGGCTGGACCGGATCGTCAAGCTCGAAGAGAAACGCATCGCCCTGCCCAGGCTGGAGCAAGCCCTGTGCACCCATGCCTGGGTCAGCGAGGCGCGTTTGGGCATGGTCGAGCAAGGCCGTGCCTTCCTCGGCGTCTTGCTGGTACTCACCCCTCTTGGGCTGCACCAATTGCGCAACCATGGGCGGCGTGCCCTGATCGAGGCGCTACGCGAGCACCTGGCCCAGCACTGCGAAGCCGTGGCCCTGCCCCGGCGCTGGCGCCTGGTGCGCCAACTGCCGCTCAATGCCCAGGGCAAGCTGCCCCAGGCGCAGATCCAGGCCCTGCTGGCAGCGCCCAGGAGTAATGCGCCGGAGGTCCTCGATACCCTGCAGGACGCCCATCAGTTGCGCGTGAAACTGGCAGTACCAGCGGATCTGGCCTGCTTCACCGGCCACTTTCCAAGCACCCCTATTCTGCCGGGTGTGGTGCAGATCGACTGGGCCATGGACCTCGCCGCGCCGCTGATTCCCAGCGGGCATCGGTTTGCCGGCATGGAAGTGCTGAAGTTCCAGCAACTGGTCCGCCCCGGAGACGAGATCGAGCTGACGCTTCGTTTCGACGCCGAGCGCGGCAAGCTCTATTTCACCTACGCCAACGGCGAGCAGGCCTGTTCCAGTGGCCGCATCCTCCTGGAGCACGCCGGTGCATAATCCCTGTGCGGTCATTCCGGTGTACAACCATGAGCGCGCCGTGCCCACGGTGGTCGCCGAGTTGTTGCGTGCCGGGCTGCCCTGCATTCTCGTGGACGATGCCAGTCACCCTGGTTGTGCCCAGGTGCTGCGCGAGCTGGCGCAGCAGCCGCAGACATTCCTCGTTCGCCTGGACCTGAACCAGGGCAAGGGCGGCGCGGTGATGACCGGCTTGCGCGAGGCCGCGCGGCTGGGGTTCAGCCATGCCCTGCAAGTGGACGCCGATGGCCAGCACGACCTGACAGCGGTCGGGGACTTCCTGGCGCTGTCGCGTGCCCAGCCCCAGGCGCTGGTGTGCGGTTATCCACAGTACGACGCCAGTGTCCCGAAGGGCCGGCTCTACGCCCGCTACCTGACCCACGTGTGGGTCTGGATCAACACCTTGTCCCTGGCCATTCCGGACTCCATGTGCGGCTTTCGTGTCTATCCCCTGCCGCCGACCCTGGCGCTGATCGACTCGGTGCGCCTGGGCCGGCGCATGGATTTCGACACCGAAATCCTGGTGCGCCTGTCGTGGCGTGGGCAACCGATGCGCTGGCTGCCGACCCGGGTGCACTACCCCGCCGACGGCGTCTCGCATTTTCGTCTGCTCCATGACAACGTTCTGATTTCGCGCATGCACGCCAGATTGTGTGTCGGCATGCTCCTGCGTGCGCCGATGATCCTCTGGCGCAGGTGGCGTCGATGAGCGACCGATCGCAGCATTGGGCGGCGCAACGTGAACGCGGCAGTTTCTGGTTGATGAAACTCACCGCCGTGCTGGCGCGCCTGCTCGGTCGTCGTCTGCTCAGCCCCTTGATCCATGCCATCGTGCTGTACTTCTTCCTGTTCGGTCGCAAGGCCCGGCGCAGTGCCTGGCAATACCAGCAGCGTTTGTGGCAATGCAGTGGTGGCCGAACTCCGCCGCCCAATCACTGGCGAGTGTTTCGCCAGTTCATGGCCTTTGCAGAAGCCCTATTGGACAAACTCGATGCCTGGAACGGCAGGCTGCGCCTGGAAGACATCGAGATCCGCGACACCAGCGAACTGCGCCAGCAACTGCGCGGCGCACGTGGGCAATTGCTGGTGGGCGCGCACCTGGGCAACCTGGAGGTGTGCCGAGCCCTTGCCGAACTGGGAGAGCGGGTGCGCATGAACGTGCTGGTGCACACCCGCCACGCCGAACGCTTCAACCGTCTGCTCGGCGAGGCCGGCGCCAGCCACCTGCGGCTGATCCAGGTCAGCGAGCTGGACCCGGCGATCATGCTGCAGCTCTCCGAGCGCCTGGAGCGCGGCGAATGGCTCGCAATTGCCGGCGACCGCATCCCCTTGCATGGCGCCCGTACGGTCGAGGTGGACTTCCTCGGCTATCCGGCGGCCTTTCCCCAGGGCCCTTGGCTGCTGGCCGGCCTTTTGAAGTGTCCCGTCAACCTGCTGTTTTGTCTCAAGCAGGACGGGCGCTACCGGATCACCCTGGAGCCCTTTGCCGAGCAACTGCACTGGCGCCGCGAGCAGCGCCAGCAGGTGATCGCCCAATGGGCCGGTCGCTATGCCGCCCGCCTGGGCCATTATTGCCAGCAGGCGCCGGACCAATGGTTCAACTTCTACCCTTTCTGGAGCGACGATGACGACGCATCCGCATGAGTCCGTGACCTTCGGCGAAGCGCCGTTGGCCATCGAGGACATCCTTGCCCTCAGCCAACGCCACGCCCGCCCCTTGCTGCAGGCCGACGCCGAGTACCGGGAGCGCATCGCCCGCGGCGCACGTTTTCTCGATACTCTGCTGCACAAGGAAGGGGTGATCTACGGCGTCACCACCGGTTACGGCGACTCCTGCGTGGTGGCCGTGCCCCTGGAGCACGTCGAGGCCCTGCCGCGCCACCTGTACACCTTCCATGGCTGCGGCCTGGGACAGTTGCTCGATGCGCCCGCCACCCGTGCGGTGCTGGCGGCGCGTCTGCGCTCGCTGAGCCATGGCATGTCTGGCGTGCGCCTGGAGCTGCTGGAGCGCCTGCGCGATTTTCTCGCCCACGACATCCTGCCGCTGATTCCCGAAGAAGGCTCGGTGGGCGCCAGCGGCGATCTGACGCCGCTCTCCTACGTCGCCGCCGCGCTCTCGGGCGAGCGTGACGTGATGTACCAGGGCGTGCGCCGCAGCAGCGCGGACGTGCACCGCGAACTGGGCTGGCAGCCACTGGTGCTACGCCCCAAGGAAGCCCTGGCGCTGATGAACGGTACCGCCGTGATGACTGGTCTGGCTTGCCTGGCCTATGCCCGTGCCGACTATCTGCTGCATCTGGCAACGCGCATCACTGCGCTGAACGTCATCGCCCTGCAAGGCAACCCCGAGCACTTCGACGAACGCCTGTTCGCCGCCAAGCCGCACCCAGGCCAGAACCAAGTCGCGGCCTGGCTGCGCCAGGACCTGGCCCTCGACGCCCCAGCCGCCCCCCTGCACCGCCTGCAGGACCGCTATTCGCTGCGTTGCGCGCCGCATGTGCTGGGCGTTCTGGCCGACAGCCTGGGCTGGCTGCGCAGCTTCATCGAGACCGAACTCAACAGTGCCAACGACAACCCCATCATCGATGGCGATGCCGAGCGGGTGCTGCACGGCGGGCATTTCTATGGCGGGCACATCGCCTTTGCCATGGACAGCCTCAAGACCTTGGTGGCCAACGTCGCCGACCTACTCGACCGCCAGCTCGCCCTGCTGGTGGACACCCGCTACAACCATGGCCTGCCCAGCAACCTCTCCGGGGCCCAGGCCGACCGGGCCATGCTCAACCATGGTTTCAAAGCCGTGCAGATCGGCGCCAGCGCCTGGACCGCCGAGGCGCTCAAGCAAACGATGCCGGCCAGCGTGTTCTCGCGCTCCACCGAATGCCACAATCAGGACAAAGTCAGCATGGGCACCATCGCCGCCCGGGACGCGCTGCGCGTTCTGCAACTGACCGAACAGGTCGCCGCCGCTACCTTGCTGGCCGCTAACCAGGGCGTCTGGCTGCGCGGCCGCCAAGCCGTTACCGCCCCGCTGCCGCCTGCCCTTGCGCAGATGCACCAGGCGTTGCTGGCGGACTTCGCCCCGGTCACCGAAGACCGCGCCCTGGAACACGAACTGCGGCTGTGCCTGACGCGCATCGGCGAACGCCATTGGAGGCTGCATGCGTAACCCCGGCGTGTTCCATGTCGACAGTGAGATCGTCGTGCCCTTCTTCGACGTGGACAGCATGCACGTGGTCTGGCACGGCCATTACGTGAAATACCTCGAAGTCGCCCGCTGCGCGCTGCTCGAACGCCTCGGGCAAGACTATCGGCGCATGCAGGCCAGCGGCTACATGTGGCCGGTGATCGACTTGCAGTTGCGCTATATCCGTGGCGCCACCTTCGGCCAACGCCTGAAGGTCCGCGCCAGTCTGGTGGAATGGGAAAGCCGCCTGAAAATCCACTACCTGATCAGCGACGCAGACACCGGTGAACGCATGACCCGCGCCAGCACCGTACAGGTCGCGGTGCACATCGAGAGCGGCGAAATGCAGTTGGCCTCGCCCCAGGTGATGCTCGATGCCGTAGCCAAGGTGCTGCCATGAACCGCTTGCACCGCTTGCTGGCGGTATTGCTGATGCTGCTTTCAAGCCCGATGGCGATGGCCTTCGACCTGGCCGACTTGCAAAAGCAGTTGAGCGCGCCAGCGGTGGTCAGCGGCAACTTCGTGCAGGAGAAACACCTGCGTGCCCTGGCGCAACCGCTGACGAGCCAGGGCCGCTTCGTCCTGGCACGCGACCATGGCTTGCTCTGGCTATTGCGCACCCCGCTGCGTCAGGACTACCGCATCGACGCAAGCGGCATCGCCCGTCGTGATCCGGGTGGCTGGCAACCGCTGCCCAGCCAGAGCGCCGGAGCACAGCAGAACCGTTTGTTCTTCGCGGTCCTGCAAGGCGACAGCAGCGGCCTGCAACGGGACTTCGAGCTGAGCCTGAGCGGTGACGCCGAGCATTGGCAACTGCGCCTGACGCCGCGCTCGATGTTGCTCAAGCAGATCTTCACCCGCATCGATATCACCGGCGGGCGTTTCGTCGAACGCATCGTGCTGGCCGAAACCCAGGGCGACAGCACGGTCCTGCGCATGCAGGACAGCCGCGGTGCCAGCGCCTTGAGCGACTCGGAGCGTCGTGACTTTGCCGATTGAACGCCTGATGCCGCGCCTGTTTCTCGCCCTGTTGCTGGCCATGCTCGCGCTCGCGGCCTGGCAGTGGCACCGCGGTGCGCCCCTGTCCTCCGACCTGATGACCCTGGTGCCTGGCGCGCCCCAGGACCCGCTGGTGCAACGCGCCGAACAACGCATGCAGGCGCCGCTGAACCGCGAAATGCTGGTGCTGGTTGGCCACCCTGATCGCCAGCAAGCCCTTGCCCTGGCCGAGGGCCTGGCCACCCGGTGGCAGGCCAGCGGCCTGTTCGAGAAGGTGCAGTGGAACCTGCACACCGACCTGCAGGCGGTGCGTGCGCAGCTCCTGCGAGGCCGCCTGGCGATGCTCTCGGCCGCTGACCGGCAGCAACTGGCCGAACAGCCCGACGCCTTCATCGAGCAACGCGTCCAGAGCCTGGTCGACCCCTTTGCGGGCTTGAGCCTGGTCTCGAGCCAGGACGACTGGCTGGGCCTGAGCGGACGCATCCAGGCCAGCCAGCCCAGGCCCGCCAATGTCCAGCTCGACACCGCCAGCGGCGCGCTGGTGGCCGAAGCGGACGGCAAGCATTGGGTGCTGCTGCGCGCGCGCACCGTGGGCAACGCCTTCGACCTGAACTTGCCCTTGCAAGTAGAGGCGTTGCTCGCCCAGGCCCGTCGGCAGGCCGACCAGGCAGGCGCCCAGCTGCTGGCGGCCAGCGGCCTGCTGCACGCCGCCGCCGGTCAACGCCAGGCCAGCCGGGAGATCACCTGGGTGGGCGGCGGGGCAACCGTGGGCATTTTCCTGCTGCTGTTGCTGGCCCTGCGGCGCTGGCGCGCGCTGCTGGCGTTCGTTCCGGTGGCGGTCGGCATGCTGTTCGGCTCGGTGGCCTGCGTCGCGCTGTTCGGCCAGATGCACGTGATGACCCTGGTGCTCGGGGCCAGCCTGATCGGCGTGGCGGTGGACTACCCGCTGCACTACCTGTCCAAGGGCTGGAGCTTGCGCCCCTGGCACAGCTGGACGGCGCTGCGCCTGACCTTGCCCGGCATGACCTTGAGCCTTGCGACCAGTTGCATCGGCTACCTGGCCCTGGCCTTCACGCCGTTCCCGGCATTGACCCAGATCGCGGCGTTTTCCGCCGCAGGCTTGCTGGGTGCCTACCTGTGCGCCGTCTGCCTATTGCCTGCGCTGTTGCAGCACATGGACCTGCGTCCTTCCCCCTGGCCGCTGCGCGTGGCCCAGGCCCTGACCGACCTGCGCGAGCGCCTGCTGCGCAAAGTGCCCAGCGTCATGCTGCTCGGTCTGTTGCTGGTGTTCTGTGTGGCCGGGTTGTGGCAGTTGCAAAGCCGCAACGACATCCGCCAGTGGATCAGCGCCCCACCGCAACTGCTCGAACAAGCCCAGGCCGTGGCGCGCATCACTGGCTACCAGCCGACCAGCCAGTTCTTCCTGGTGCGTGCCGATGACCAGAGTCAATTGCTCGACCGCTTGCAGACGCTGAGCGGCAAGCTCGATGAGTTGGTCGACCTGGGCAAGCTCAAGGGCTACCTGTCCCTTAGCCAGTTGGTGACCAGCCCAGCGACGCAGCAGCAAGTGCGCAACGCCCTGCTGCAGTTGCCTGGGCATTGGCAGCCATTGCTGGCCCTTGGTGTGCCCGAGCAGGCCTTGCAGACGGAGATCGCTCAACTGCAGACATTGGCACCGCTGTCGATCGACGAGGCCCTGCAGGGGCCGCTGGGCGAAGCCTGGCGGCCCTTGTGGCTGGGCCAGGACGGCCAAGGCGTGGCGGCGATCGTCAGCCTGCAGGGCCACGCAGATGTCTCGCTGTTGCGCCTGCAGGCACAGGACCTGCCCGGCGTACACTTGGTCGATCGCCTAGGCGAGCTCAACCAGCTGTTCACCGCCACTCAGGTCAGTGCCGCCGAACTCAAGTTGCTGTCTTGCGCGTTGATAGCGATGGTGCTGATGCTGCCGTTCGGCCTGCGCAGCGCCCTGCGCATCGTCGCCCTGCCGCTGCTCGCGGCGTTGTGCAGCCTGGCGAGTCTTGGTTGGCTGGGACAACCGCTGACCCTGTTCAGCCTGTTTGGCCTGCTGCTGGTGACCGCCATCGGCGTGGACTATGCAATCCTGATGCATGAGCGCGTCGGCGGCAGTGCCGTCAGCCTGCTGGGTACCTTGCTGGCAGCACTCACCACGTGGCTGTCGTTCGGTTTGCTGGCGCTTTCCAGCACCCCGGCAGTGAGTCATTTCGGCATGGCCGTGAGCCTGGGCCTGGTGTTCAGTTTTCTCCTGGCGCCCTGGGCCGGCGCCAACGATGGAGGGCCTCGGCAACCATGAAACATCTGTGGATTCTGCTGGCCTGCCTGCTGCTCGGCGCCTGCACCGGTCGAGCCCCCCTGCCTGAGCGGCTGCCGGAGTTGCAGTTGCCTCGTCAGTTGCATGTACAACGCGAACAGGATGGCCAGCGCCAGGACTGGCTGCTGGTGATCCAGCGAGAGGAGGGCCGCTTGCGCTGGTCGTTGCTCGATCTGATGGGCATTCCCCAGGCGCGCCAACTGTTCGACGGCCGTCAATGGCACGCAGACGGTCTGCTGCCCCCCAACCCGGCTGCCCGCGAACTGTTCGCCGCCGTGCTCTTCGCGCTTACCCCAGAGGCCCAACTGAGGCAGCTCTATCCCGGTGCCCTCCAGCGCGGACAGCAGCGTTCGCTACAGACGCGTTGGCAGGTGGACTACCAAGACCCGGATGATTTCACCTTGAACCTCGGCCAGGGCCTGCGTTATCTAGTCACCCCCTTGCCCAGCGAGAACACGCCATGACCGCCTTCCTCGACGCCCTGGGCCTGGTCTGCGCCCTCGGCCACGGCCAAGCCCAGGTTGCCCGCGCACTGTTTGCCGGCGACTGCGGCGGCATGCAGCCGCAAGAGGGTTGGGTAGCCGGACGCCGTCTGCCCGTCGGGGCCGTGCCAGGCCCTCTGCCCGAGCTGCCATTGCCCGGTCACCAAAGCCGTAACAACCAATTGCTCTATAGCGCGGCACTGCAAATCGAGCCTGCCATTCGCCACGCCATCGAACGCCACGGCCCACAGCGCGTGGGCGTGGTGCTGGGCACCAGCACTTCGGGGATCGCCGAAGGCAGCGACGGCGTCGCGCAGTACGTGCGCACCGGCCGCTTCCCGGATAGCTACGACTACGCTCAACAAGCCCTCGGCGCACCGGCCACATTCCTGGCCGCATGGCTGCAACTGTCAGGCCCGGCCTATGTGTTGTCGACCGCATGCACCTCCAGTGCCCGAGCGTTGCTCAGTGCCCGCCGCCTGCTCGACCTGGGTCTGTGCGATGCCGTGCTGTGCGGAGGCGTGGATACCTTGTGTGGCCTGACGCTCAACGGCTTCAGCGCGCTGGAGGCCGTCAGCGCCGAGCGCTGCAATCCCTTCTCGGCCAACCGCGACGGTATCAACATCGGCGAGGGCGCAGCCCTGTTTCTCATGACCCGCCAACGCGCAGGCGACGGGCCAGGCATCGCCCTTCTCGGCGCAGGCGCAAGCTGCGATGCGTTTCATATCTCAGCACCAGAGCCCACCGGCAAGGGCGCCTTGCAGGCCATGGGCAAAGCACTGGACAATGCCGGCCTAACGCCTGCACAGATCGACTACCTGAACCTGCACGGCACCGCCACCGTCCACAACGACGCCATGGAGAGCCTCGCCGTGCACGGTCTGTTCGGCGATCGCGTGCCCTGCTCCTCCAGCAAGCCCATGACCGGCCATACCCTGGGGGCCGCCGGCGCCTTGGAAGCGGCGTTCTGTTGGCTTGCCCTGAGCCGGCACAACCCAGAGGGCCTGTTGCCGCCTCATGTCTGGGATGGCCAGCGCGACCCCCGGTTGCCGGCCCTGAACCTGGTCGATGGCAGCCAACGCCTGCCTCCGCAGGGGCCGCGCCGCCTGATGAGCAACTCGTTCGCCTTCGGTGGCAACAATGTCAGCCTGATTCTCGGAGACGCCCCATGAACACCTGGCCACTGTCCGAACTGCTGCCGCATGCCGCAGATATGATCCTCATCGACCGCATCGACAGCTGCGACGACGAACAGATCCATACCCGTGCAACGGTCCGCCCGGGCGGTCAGTTCAACCGCGCCGACGGCAGCCTGCCCGCCTGGCTGGGCCTGGAGCTGATGGCCCAGAGCGTGGCCGCCTATGCTGGGTACCAGGCTCGCCGCGCCGGGCGTGCGGTGGAAATGGGCTTTCTGTTGGGTACCCGTCGCTTCGAATGCGATGTGGCGCAGTTCCCGGCCGGCGCCGAGCTGCGCATCCATGCCCTGCGATCGCTTGAAGACGAGAGCGGCATGGGCGTGTTCGAATGTCACCTGCGCGGTGAGGGTATCCATGCCAGCGCGCGCCTGAACGTCTACCGTCCGCCCCAGGCCACTGGCTACCTGGCCGAAGCGGCACCCGAGGAAACACCCCATGACTGACACTATCCTGGTCACCGGCTCCAGCCGCGGTATCGGCCGCGCCATTGCCCTGCGCCTGGCACGCGCAGGCTTCGACCTGGTGCTGCATTGCCGCAGCGGCCGCGACGCGGCCGAGGCGGTCGCCGAACAGGTGCGTGGGCTGGGGCGTCAGGCGCGGATCCTGCATTTCGACGTCGCCGACCGGGCGGCCTGCGCCCGCATCCTGGGCGAGGACGTCGAAGCTCACGGGGCCTACTATGGAGTGGTGTGCAATGCCGGACTGACCCGCGATGGCGCATTCCCTGCGTTGAGTGAAGACGACTGGGACCAGGTCATGCGGACCAACCTGGACGGCTTCTACAACGTCCTGCACCCGCTCATGATGCCCATGATCCGCCGCCGCGCACCTGGTCGCATCGTCTGCATCACTTCAGTATCCGGCCTGATCGGCAACCGCGGCCAGGTCAACTACAGCGCCTCCAAGGCGGGCGTGATCGGTGCCGCCAAGGCTCTGGCCATCGAGCTGGGCAAGCGCCGCATCACGGTCAACTGCGTGGCCCCGGGGCTGATCGACACCGACATGCTCGATGAACAGGTACCGGTCGATGAACTGCTCAAGATGATTCCTGCCCAACGTATGGGGACCCCGGAGGAAGTGGCCGGCGCGGTCAATTTCCTGATGTCGGACGAAGCGGCCTACATCACCCGCCAAGTACTGGCCGTCAACGGAGGGCTATGCTGATGCGTCGCGTTGTGGTCACCGGCATGGCCGGCATCACTGCCCTGGGCAGCGACTGGGACAGCATTGCCCGGCAATTCGCCGCCAATCGCAGTGGTATCCGGCGCATGGACGAGTGGGACCGCTTCGAAGAACTCAATACTCGCCTGGCCGGCCCTGTGGATGACTTCCAAGTGCCAGGGCACTGGACACGCAAGCAACTGCGCAGCATGGGACGCGTGTCACGGCTGGCGGTCGCCGCAGCCGAACGCGCCCTGGCCGATGCCGGGCTGCTGGACGCCCCGAGCATCCGCGATGGACGCATGGGCGTGGCTTGCGGGTCATCGATCGGCAGCACCGAAGAGATCAAGGCCTTCGGCAACATGTTGCTCAATTCAAAGGCCGACGGGCTCAATGCCAACTCCTACGTGCGCATGATGCCGCACACCACAGCCGCCAACATCAGCATTTTCTTCGGGCTGACCGGGCGCCTGATCCCGACATCCAGCGCCTGCACCAGCGGCAGCCAGGGTATCGGTTATGCCTATGAAGCAATCAAGTTCGGGCGCCTGCCGCTGATGCTGGCCGGCGGTGCCGAGGAGCTGTGCCCCAGCGAGGCGATGGTGTTCGATGCCCTGTACGCGACCAGCCTTAAGAATGACACCCCCACCCTGACGCCGCGCCCCTATGACCGCGCACGCGATGGGCTGGTGGTGGGTGAAGGCGCCGGCATGCTGGTACTGGAAGAGCTGGAGCATGCATTGGCCCGGGGCGCGCATATCCACGCCGAGATCGTAGGGTTTGGCAGCAACGCCGACGGCCAGCACATCACCCGCCCGGAGCAGGTGACCATGCGCCGGGCGATGGAACTGGCGCTCGAAGATGCCGGCCTGCCCGTCGAGGCCATTGGCTACGTCAACGGCCATGGCACTGCCACCGAACAAGGCGACATCGCCGAGACCCTGGCCACCCACGCGCTGTTCGGCCCGCGCATGCCGATCAGTTCCCAGAAAAGCTTCCTTGGCCACACATTGGGTGCCTGCGGCGCACTTGAGTCCTGGTTCAGCATCGAGATGATGAATCGCGACCAGTACGTGCACACCCTGAACCTCGATGACATCGACCCTCGCTGCGCCGAGCTGGATTACCTGCGCGGGGGCATGCGCGCCATGAGCCACGAGCATGTGATGAACAACAACTTTGCCTTCGGCGGCGTGAACACCTCGTTGATCTTCCGGCGCTGGCGCTGAGGCTTGCACGGATTCCTCGGGGAGCGGGTTTACCCGCGAACAGCACCGCAGACCGCATTCATCCTCAATCCAGTACCTGCTGCGTCAACAACTCGGCAAAGGCACGGGCCATGGCCGATCCGCCGAGCTGGCGCTGGACAAGCCATACCGCCGTGATCGCGCCCTCGTCCAGCAATGTGCGATAGACCACCCCGTCGATGCGCATGCGCTGGAACGACGCCGGCAATACCGACACCCCCAACCCCGCCGACACCAACCCGATGATGGTCATCGCCTCCCCTGCCTCCTGGGCAAAATGCGGGCTGAACCCAGCCTGGCGCGCCAGGCTCAGTAACTGCGCATGCAGGCCACTGCCGTAGCTACGCGGAAAGAACACGAAGGGCTCATGGGCCAAGGCTTCCATATACAGCCCCTGCTCATTGCCCTGGGCCAGCGGATGAGAGGCATTGATCACCGCCACCAGCGGCTCGCTGAACAACTCGGTGGCGACCAACCCCTCCGGCAAGGGCAACGGCCGCATCAGGCCGACTTCGATGGACTCGTTGAACACCGCCTCGGCCACATCCCGACTGCTCATCTCCCGAAGGCTCAGGTGTACCGCCGGAAACCGCTGGCGGAACGCATGCAATGCTTTGGGGATTTTTGACGTGAAGGGGGCCGATGAGGTGAAGCCGATCTTCATTTCGCCCAACTCGCCCAACTGCGCCCGCCGGGCGACATCGGCAGCCTTCTCCACCTGCGCCAGGACCTGACGCGCCTCTTCGAGAAACAAGCGCCCGGCCTCGCTCAGTTCCACCCGCCGATTGGTGCGCTCGAACAGGCGCGCGCCAAGCTCCTGCTCCAGGGCCTGGATCTGCTGACTCAAAGGTGGTTGGGAAATCCCCAGTTGCTGGGCCGCGCGTCCAAAATGCAGTTCTTCAGCCACGGCGATGAAATACCGCAAATGGCGCAGTTCCATGAAGCCTCCGAATCAGTCGCAGAACCTATTAAACAGGTCGAACAATATATTGGATCTAATCATTAGCCAGCTATATGCTTTTTTCCATCGCAACGCCGGCCCGCGCCCCGAGGTACCCTGCCGTGAAATCCGCCGTCGCCCCGCTATCCCTTGAGCCTGACCGCGTCCTGAACGACGCTTGGATAGAGAAAGGCACCCCCGCCTTCATGAAGACCGTACTGGCCTTGTTCAGCGGCGGCTTCGCCACCTTTGCCTTGCTCTACTGCGTGCAGCCGATGATGCCGTTGTTGTCGCGGGAGTTTTCCATCAATGCGGCGCAGAGCAGTCTGGTGCTCTCGGTCTCCACCGCCACACTGGCCTTCGGCTTGCTGGTCACAGGGCCAATCTCGGACCGCATCGGGCGCAAGCCGGTCATGGTATTCGCCCTGCTGTGCGCGGCGCTTGCGACGCTGGCCAGCGCAGTGATGCCTAGCTGGGAGCTGGTGCTCGCTACCCGCGCCTTGGTCGGCCTGTCACTGAGCGGCCTGGCGGCCGTGGCGATGACCTACCTGAGCGAAGAGATCCACCCGCAACACATCGGTCTGGCCATGGGCCTGTACATCGGCGGCAATGCCATTGGCGGCATGAGCGGTCGGTTGATCACGGGCGTGCTGATCGACTTCGTCAGCTGGCACACGGCAATGCTGGCCATCGGCGGCTTGGCGTTGATGGCGGCGCTGGTGTTCTGGAAGGTATTGCCCGAGTCGCGTAACTTCCGCTCCCAGCCGCTGAATCCGCGCAGCCTGTTGGATGGCTTCGTCATGCACTTCAAGGACGCCGGGCTGCCTTGGCTGTTCCTCGAAGCCTTCCTGCTGATGGGTGCATTCGTCACGCTGTTCAACTACATCGGCTATCGCCTGCTGGCCGAGCCCTACCACATGAACCAAGCCTTGGTCGGCCTGCTCTCGGTGGTGTACCTCTCAGGTATCTACAGCTCCGCGCAGGTCGGCGCCCTGGCCGACAGGTTGGGTCGGCGCAAGGTGTTCTGGGCGAGTATCGTGGTGATGGCCGCGGGGCTGCTGATGACCCTGGCCAGCCCGCTGGTGATCGTGATCCTGGGCATGCTGGTGTTCACCTTCGGCTTTTTCGGCGCCCACTCGGTGGCCAGCAGCTGGATAGGACGCCGGGCGCTCAAGGCCAAGGGCCAGGCTTCGTCGCTGTACCTGTTCAGCTACTACGCAGGTTCGAGCATCGCCGGCACCGCCGGTGGCGTGTTCTGGCACCAGGCCGGCTGGAACGGCATCGGCCTGTTCATCGGCAGCCTGTTGGTCGTGGCGTTGCTGGTGGCCCTGCATTTGAGCCGGTTGCCTTCCAAGAGCCCTGCCTGAAACCGCGCAAACCGGCTCCAGCGCCAATTCGACCCTGGCCTGGAGCTGTTCGGCCTTGCGACGACTGCAAGGCAGCCGCTGGCACACCTGCATCAGCAGATGCAGGCGGCCATACTCGAACTCAAGCGTGGTATTGCGCCGACAGCTCGTGCACGGCGTTGATGAACGCACCGGCGTGTTCCGGGTCGACTTCAGGCGTAATGCCATGGCCCAGGTTGAACACATGACCGCTGCCATGGCCATAGCTTGCCAGGATCCGCGCCACTTCCTTGCGGATGGCTTCGGGCTTGGCATACAGCACAGTCGGGTCCATGTTGCCCTGCAGAGCGACCTTGTCACCGACCCGGCGACGGGCATCGCCGATCTCGCAGGTCCAGTCCAGGCCCAAGGCGTCGGCGCCGGCCTCGGCGATGCTTTCCAGCCACAGGCCGCCGTTTTTGGTGAACAGGATAACGGGCACCTTGCGCCCTTCGTGCTCGCGGATCAGGCCGCTGACGATCTTGCGCATGTAGGCCAGGGAGAATTCCTGGTAGGCCGCCGCCGACAGGTTGCCGCCCCAGGTGTCGAAGATCTGCACGGCCTGGGCGCCGGCCTGGATCTGGCCGTTGAGATAGCTGGTGACCGACTGGGCGAGCTTGTCCAGCAGCAGATGCAGAGCCTGGGGATTGTCGTAGAGCATGGCTTTGGTCTTGCGGAAGTCCTTGGACGAACCGCCTTCGACCATGTAGGTGGCCAAGGTCCAAGGGCTGCCGGAGAAGCCGATCAGCGGTACGCGGCCGTTGAGCTCACGGCGGATGGTGCTGACGGCATCCATCACGTAGCCAAGGTCTTTGTGCGGATCTGGGATCGGCAGCGCTTCGATGTCGGCCGGGGTGCTGATGACCTTCTTGAAGCGAGGGCCTTCGCCGGTCTCGAAGTACAGGCCTTGGCCCATGGCATCGGGGATGGTGAGGATGTCCGAGAAGAGGATCGCCGCGTCCAGCGGGTAGCGGTCCAGCGGCTGCAAGGTGACCTCGCAGGCGAACTGCGGGTTCATGCACAGGCTCATGAAGTCCCCCGCTTTGGCGCGGCTGGCGCGGTACTCCGGGAGGTAGCGACCGGCCTGGCGCATCATCCAGACCGGGGTGACGTCTACGGGTTGCTTGAGCAGTGCACGCAGGAAACGATCGTTCTTCAGGGCAGTCATGTCGGCATCCAGCAAAAAAGTGCGGGCATTTTCTCAGACGCCGACACAAAAGGCACGGCCAAGGCCATGCGTTTTGTCTATTGAGTGCCGTAGATCAAGCATTTTTGTATACAAAAATGCTTCCGGGGCGGCCTTTCGTCGCCCAGGTCCACACATCTCACACCCTTATCGAGACCTTGCTGTACCTGTGGGAGCGGCTTTGGCCGAGATAGGGCTGCAAAGCAGCCCCACTGACGGATCAGACGCCGAGATAGTCAAGAATGCCTTCAGCTGCAGTGCGGCCTTCGAAGATCGCCGTCACCACCAGATCCGAACCGCGCACCATGTCGCCACCGGCGAACACTTTCGGGTTGCTGGTCTGGTGTTTGAACTTGGCCTTCTCCGGTGCCACCACGCGGCCCTGGCTGTCGGTCTGGATGTCGAACTGCTCGAACCACGGCGCCGGGCTCGGACGGAAGCCGAACGCGATCACGACGGCATCGGCCGGCAAGATTTCCTCGGAGCCTGGAATCGGCTCAGGGCTACGACGGCCACGGGCATCCGGCTCGCCAAGACGGGTCTCGACCACCTTCACGCCTTCGACTTTGTCCTCGCCGACGATGGCGATGGGCTGACGGTTATAGAGGAACTTCACGCCCTCTTCCTTGGCGTTCTTCACCTCGCGGCGCGAACCCGGCATGTTGGCCTCGTCGCGGCGATAGGCGCAGGTCACCGATTTGGCACCTTGGCGGATCGAGGTGCGGTTGCAGTCCATCGCGGTGTCGCCACCGCCAAGCACCACCACCTTCTTGCCCTGCATGTCGACAAAGTCTTCCGGCGACTTCTCGAAGCCCAGGTTGCGATTGACGTTGGCGATCAGGAAGTCCAGCGCGTCATGCACGCCCGGCAGGTCCTCGCCTGGGAAACCGCCCTTCATGTAGGTGTAGGTACCCATGCCCATGAACACTGCATCGTATTCGGCGAGCAGTTGTTCCATGGTGATGTCCTTGCCCACCTCGGTGTTCAGGCGGAACTCGATGCCCATGCCGGTGAAGACTTCGCGGCGACTGCTCAGCACGGTCTTTTCCAGCTTGAACTCGGGGATACCGAAGGTCAGCAGGCCACCGATTTCAGGGTTGCGGTCGAACACCACCGGAGTCACGCCCGCACGCACCAGCACGTCGGCGCAGCCCAGGCCCGCCGGGCCTGCACCGATGACTGCGACACGCTTGCCAGTCGGTTTGACCTTGGACATGTCCGGGCGCCAGCCCATGGCGAAGGCAGTGTCGGTGATGTACTTCTCCACTGAGCCGATGGTCACCGCGCCGAAGCCGTCGTTGAGGGTGCAGGCACCCTCGCACAGGCGGTCCTGCGGGCACACACGACCGCACACTTCAGGCAGGGTGTTGGTCTGGTGCGACAGCTCCGCCGCCGCCAGGATATTGCCTTCGGAGACCAGCTTCAGCCAGTTGGGGATGAAGTTGTGCACCGGGCACTTCCACTCGCAATACGGGTTGCCGCAACCCAGGCAACGGTGTGCCTGTTCGACCGACTGCTGGGGCTTGAAGGGTTCGTAGATCTCCACGAACTCCTTCTTGCGCTGGCGCAGCAGTTTTTTCTTAGGGTCCTTACGGCCCACTTCGATGAACTGGAAGTCGTTGTTCAGACGTTCAGCCATTTTTCAAAACCTCTTAACAGCAGCTGCAAGCTAAGCGCTGCAAGCCGCAAGACGATCACTTAAGCCGGGCGAACCTCGAACCGCTTCAACTTGCAGTTCGAGGCTCGCCACTTGCAGCTGCTTTTACTGCGGGTTGGCACGGGTGCTGGACAACAGTTGCTTGAGGTTGGCGGCCTTGGGCTTGACCAACCAGAAGCGACGCACGTAGTCGTCCAGGTTCTCCGAGAGCTCGCGCCCCCACTCGCTGCCGGTCTCTTCCACGTATTCGCCAAGGACCCGCGCCAGATGGCTGCGGTAGGCCTCCATCGCCTCACCACTGATGCGCTGGATTTCCACCAGCTCGTGGTTGAGTTTGTCGACGAAGGTGTTGTCCATGTCGAGCACGTAGGCGAAGCCGCCAGTCATGCCAGAACCGAAGTTGTAACCGGTCTTGCCCAGGACGCAGACAAAGCCGCCGGTCATGTATTCACAGCAGTGATCGCCGGTACCCTCGACCACAGCGTGGGCGCCGGAGTTACGCACAGCGAAGCGCTCGCCCGCGGTGCCAGCGGCGAACAGCTTGCCGCCAGTGGCGCCATACAGGCAGGTGTTGCCGACGATGGCGCTGTGCTGGGTTTCGAACGGGCTGCCGGCAGGCGGCACGATGGTCAGCTTGCCGCCGGTCATGCCCTTGCCCACGTAGTCGTTGGCATCCCCTTCCAGGTGCAGGTTCAGGCCACCGGCGTTCCACACGCCAAAGCTCTGGCCGGCAGTGCCCTTGAAGCGGAAGGTGATTGGCGCACCGGCCATGCCCTGATTGCCGTGCAGGCGGGCGATCTCGCCGGAGATACGCGCGCCGATGGAACGGTCGCAGTTGCAGATGTCCAGGCTGAATTCGCCACCGGAAAGATCGCGAATCGCCGGCAGGGCCATCTCGACCATTTTCTCGGCCAGCTCGCCTTTGTCGAACGGCGGGTTCTTGTCGACTTCGCAGAACTGCGGCTTGTCGGCCGGAATGTGCGAGCTGCCCAGCAGCGGCGACAGGTCCAGGTACTGCTGGCGCTCGGTATCGCCTGGCAGGATGTCGAGCAGATCGGTACGCCCGATCAGCTCGCCCAGGCTACGCACGCCCAGCTTGGCCAGCCACTCACGGGTTTCCTCGGCGACGAAGGTGAAGAAGTTCACCACCATGTCGACGGTACCGATGTAGTGGTCCTTGCGCAGCTTGTCGTTCTGGGTGGCAACGCCGGTAGCGCAGTTGTTCAAGTGGCAGATACGCAGGTATTTGCAACCTAGGGCGATCATCGGCGCGGTGCCGAAACCGAAACTCTCGGCGCCAAGGATGGCCGCCTTGATCACGTCCAGGCCAGTCTTCAGGCCACCGTCGGTCTGTACCCGCACCTTGCCACGCAGGTCGTTGCCGCGCAGGGTCTGGTGGGTCTCGGCCAGGCCCAGCTCCCACGGCGCACCTGCGTACTTGATGGAGGTCAGCGGCGAGGCGCCGGTGCCACCGTCGTAGCCGGAGATGGTGATCAGGTCCGCGTAGGCCTTGGCCACGCCAGCGGCGATGGTGCCCACGCCGGCCTCGGCCACCAGCTTGACCGACACCAGCGCCTGCGGATTGACCTGCTTGAGGTCGTAGATCAGCTGGGCCAGGTCTTCGATCGAGTAGATGTCATGGTGCGGAGGAGGCGAAATCAGGGTGACGCCCGGCACGGCATAGCGCAGCCGTGCGATCAGGCCGTTGACCTTGCCGCCAGGCAGCTGGCCGCCCTCGCCGGGCTTGGCGCCCTGGGCCACCTTGATCTGCAGCACTTCGGCGTTGACCAGGTATTCCGGGGTGACGCCGAAGCGGCCGGTGGCCACCTGCTTGATCTTCGAGCTCTTGATGGTGCCGTAGCGGGCCGGGTCTTCGCCGCCCTCGCCAGAGTTGGAGCGCGCGCCCAGGCGGTTCATCGCCTCGGCCAGGGCCTCGTGGGCTTCCGGCGACAGGGCGCCGAGGGAGATGCCCGCGGAGTCGAAGCGCTTGAGGATGTCCTCCAGCGGCTCGACCTGATCCAGCGCCAACGGCTGGTCGGCCAGCTTGACCTTGAGCAGGTCGCGAATCATCGACACCGGACGCTGGTCGACCAGTGTGGTGTATTCCTTGAACTTGGCGTAGTCGCCCTTCTGCACTGCTGCTTGCAGGGTGTTGACTACATCCGGGTTGTAGGCGTGGTACTCGCCGCCGTGGACGAACTTGAGCAGGCCGCCCTGCTGGATCGGCTTGCGCGCGCTCCAGGCTTCGGCCGCCAGCAGCTTCTGGTCGTTCTCAAGGTCCACGAAGCGTGCGCCCTTGATGCGGCTGGCCACGCCCTTGAAGCTCAGGCCGACCACTTCCTCGGCCAGGCCCACGGCTTCGAACAGCTGGGCGCCGCGGTAGGAGGCGATGGTGGAGATGCCCATCTTCGACAGGATCTTCAGCAGGCCTTTGGAGATGCCTTTGCGGTAGTACTTGAACACTTCATCCAGGTCGCCCAGCACCTCGCCGGTGCGGATCAGGTCGGCCAGCACTTCATAGGACAGGTAGGGGTAGACGGCCGAGGCACCGAAGCCCAGCAGCACGGCGAAGTGGTGCGGGTCACGGGCGGTGGCAGTTTCGACCAGGATGTTGCTGTCGCAGCGCAGGCCTTGCTCGGTCAGACGATGGTGTACCGCACCGACCGCCAGGGAGGCATGCACCGGCAGCTTGCCTGGGGCAATGTAGCGGTCGCTCAGCACCAACTGAGTCTTGCCGCTGCGTACGGCTTCCTCGGCCTGGTCGGCGATGTTGCGGATGGCCGCTTCCAGGCCGACGCTCTCTTCATAGTTGAGGTCGATCAGCTGGCGATCGAAGCCTTCGCGCTCCAGGTTCATCAGCGAACGCCACTTGGCAGGCGAGATGACCGGGGAGCTGAGGATTACCCGCGAGGCATGCTCGGGGGATTCCTGGAAGATGTTGCGCTCGGCGCCCAGGCAGATCTCCAAGGACATGACGATCGCCTCGCGCAGCGGGTCGATCGGCGGGTTGGTTACCTGGGCGAACTGCTGGCGGAAGAAGTCGTACGGCGAGCGCACGCGCTGGGACAGCACGGCCATTGGCGTGTCGTCGCCCATCGAGCCGACCGCTTCCTGGCCCTGCTCACCGAGCGGACGCAGCACCTGGTCACGCTCCTCGAAGGTGACCTGGAACATTTTCATGTATTGCTTGAGCTGGTCAGCGTCATAGCTGGCCACGCCTTGGTCGTCGGTCAGGGTCGCCTGGATGCGCAGGGCGTGCTGACGCAGCCAGCGCTTGTAGGGATGGCGCGACTTCAGACGATTGTCGATAGCGTCCGTGTCGAGAATCTGGCCGGTTTCGGTGTCCACGGCGAAGATCTGGCCCGGGCCAACGCGCCCCTTGGCCAGCACATCCTCGGGCTTGTAGTCCCAGACGCCGATTTCCGAGGCCAGGGTGATGTAGCCGTTCTTGGTGGTCACCCAGCGTGCCGGACGCAGGCCGTTGCGGTCCAGCAGGCAGACCGCGTGGCGGCCCTCGGTCATGACGATACCGGCCGGGCCGTCCCACGGCTCCATGTGCATGGAGTTGTACTCATAGAACGCGCGCAGGTCGGCGTCCATGGTCTCGACGTTCTGCCAGGCTGGCGGTACCAGCATGCGCACGCCGCGGAACAGGTCGATGCCGCCGGTGACCATCAGCTCGAGCATGTTGTCCATGCTCGAGGAGTCCGAACCCACGCGGTTGACCAGCGGGCCGAGCTCTTCGAGGTCGGGGATCAGATCGTTGGCGAACTTGGTGCGACGGGCGATAGCCCAGTTGCGGTTGCCGGTGATGGTGTTGATCTCGCCATTGTGGGCGAGGAAGCGGAAGGGCTGCGCCAGCGGCCATTTCGGCAGGGTGTTGGTGGAGAAGCGCTGGTGGAACACGCAGATCGCGGTTTTCAGGCGCTCATCGCCCAGGTCCGGATAGAAGGCGGAAAGATCCGCCGGCATCATCAGGCCTTTGTAGATGATGGTCTTGTGCGAAAAGCTGCAGATGTAGTGGTCGGCGTCGTGGGCATTGGCCACGGACGAGCGACGACGGGCACTGAACAGCTTGATGGCGAACTCCTGGTCGCTCAGGCCTTCGCCGCCGATGAAGACCTGCTCGATCTGCGGCAGGCGCTCCAGGGCCAGGCGGCCAAGCACACTGGTGTCGATCGGGACTTTGCGCCAGCCGACCAGCTTCAGGCCAGCATTGATGATCTCGCGATCCATGTTGGCGCGGGCCGCTTCGGCCTTCACCGGGTCCTGATTGAAGAACACCATGCCGACGGCGTACTGCTTGGGCAGCTCGACGGCGAAGTGTTCCTGGGCCACGGCACGCAGGAATTGATCGGGCTTCTGCATGAGCAGACCGCAACCGTCGCCGGTCTTGCCGTCGGCGTTGATTCCGCCGCGGTGGGTCATGCAGGTCAGCGCCTGCATGGCGGTTTGCAGAAGATGGTGGCTCGCCTCGCCCGTCATATGGGCGATCAGGCCGAAACCACAGTTGTCCTTGAATTCTTCGGGATGGTACAGACCTGTTTTCATAGACACTTTCTCACCAGGTTCGCCTCTCAACCAAGGCAAATCTCTTTTTAGTACAACCACTTACCATCCACGCCGATCGAATGCCAGCTTTTTGCGGTGGGCAATGGGAAACCATTGTTGCACAGGGACAGCAACGCCCACAAATTTTCATGACGCATCACTGAAAACTTATGTCGCATTTTTGAATGTTTTTGCGCCATGCGCCGTGGTAACGGCTTGACTCGAGTCTGAAGCGTTTCAGCCATGACTGCAAGAAAGGGCTTGTGGCCGGCAGTCCGGGACAGAAAAGCCTGCCGCGCTCAGGCGCAGCAGGCTTATCGAAACTCAGGCAACTGGGCAGCAGGGTGGAGCCGCCCGGAAGGTGTCAGCGGGCCGTGGCCAGCTCTTGTTGGACGCTGCCTACGGTTCGTGGCCAAGGTTTACCAGCCTGGACCTTGGCTGGCAAGTTCTTGATTGCCGCAACCGCTGCATCGCGGCTGGCGAAGTTGCCGTAGGTCACCACGTAGAGGGGTTTGCCCTGCAGGGTCTTCTTGAAGTAGCGATAGTCGCCACCCTGGGCTTTGACGAAAGACTGGGCGGAGGCCTCGGAGCTGGTGCCGAAGATCTGCACCACGTAATTGCCCGGTTTCTGACCGCTGTACCAGCCGCTATTGCCCGCGCCACCAGCGGTTGGCTTGGCAGCCGGCTTGGCGGTGGCGACCTGGGTCGGCGCCGGGGCAGGCTTGGCAGGTGCAACCGGCTTGGCCGGCTGGGTTGCGACTGGCTTGGGCGCAGGTGCAACAGGTTGGGCTGGTGCGGTGGCGACACTCTGGGCCGGCGCGCTGGTGACAGGCTGAGCCGGTACCGGGGCTGGGCCTGCGGTGGCACCTTGCGGCGGCGCGATGGTCGTGACAGTCGGCGGGTTGGCCGGCTGCAGTGCGGTGTTGCCGGCCGGGCCGCCCTCCTCGCCATCACCCATGCCGGCCGCCTGGGCCAGCGGCTCGCGCATCACCGGCTGCGACTGCCCAACCAGCGGCAGTGGCATTGGCTGGGAAGAGCCGGAGAACTCGATGGCTGGACCACTATTATTGGACTGGGCATTGGCCGGCTGGCCTTCACCCAGCGGCAACTGGGCCTGGGCGGCAGGCGCTTCGGCAGGCTTGTCACCGCCCTTCTTGGGCATCAGGACCGCCGCGGCAACCGCGACCACGACGACAGCGGACAGCGCGAGCACGTGTTTCTTAGGCATATTGAACCCCATGGATGGTCGCTTCACCGTACTGCGGCTAGCGATCATGGCTTCGATCAAGGTATCGCGGGCGACCTGGTTAATGTTGCCAGGCCAGCCGTCGGAGTTTTCATGGATGTCGACGATCTGTTCACGGGTGAACACCTCGATGCCCCGGCCTGCGCCATCCAGACGCTGCTCCAGGTACTCGCGGGTTTCCTCCTCGCTGTAGGGCGCAAGCTCGATGACATGGAATCGCTCTCCGTCGGCATCGAGCCCTTCCAGTGCGGCGATCAGTGACGGCTCACCGAACAGGAACACGTGCGGACGGCCCTCCGGAACACCCGCCGCCAGCTCCAGCAACGCTTGGAGTGCCGACTCGTCGAGTTGTTCCGCATCGTCCACCAGCAAATAGACTTCCTGCCCGGTCAGCGCCAGTTGCACGACTTGGGCGAGGATGGTCTGCACTTCGGCATTGGCGACATTGAGTGCCTGTGCCACCTGGGCCAGAACGCTGGCCGCGTCGCCCGCGCCACGGGCCGAGACCACCACGCTCTGCACCGACTGCTTGTTGGTGCTGGCCACCAGGGCCTGGCGCAGCAGGGTCTTGCCGCTGCCCACAGGGCCTGTGACCACCAGCATTAGCTGGCTATAACGCGCCAGATGATGCAGTTGGCCCAGCACCGGCTTGCGCTGGGCGGGGAAGAACTTGAAACCGGGCACACGGGGCGCGAACGGATCGTGGCTCAACTGATAGTGGTCGAGAAACGCCTCATCGGCATGCAAACTGGTCATTGCGCTGTCACAACCTCAAAGCTGGGCCACGATTGCGCGGTAATCCGCTGCCAACGTGGCCTGAAGAATCTCTTTCGGATAGTCGTCGGTCACCACGGCCTCGCCCATCTGGCGCAGCAGCACCAGGCGCAAGCGACCGTCGAGGACCTTCTTGTCGACCGCCATGTGTTCCATGAAGTGCTCAGGGGTCATCTCCTGGGGAGGCACCACCGGCAAGCCGGCCGCCTGCAGCAGACGAATGCCGCGATCTCGCGCAGCCTGGTCGATCCAGCCCAGGCGCATGGACATTTCCAGCGCCATCACGGTGCCGGCCGCCACGGCTTCGCCATGCAGCCAAACGCCATAACCCATGTGGGTCTCGATGGCATGGCCGAAGGTATGACCGAGGTTCAGCGTGGCCCGCACGCCGGATTCGCGTTCGTCAGCCCCAACCACCGCAGCCTTGGCCGCGCAGGAGCGGCGGATGGCTTCGGTGAGCGCGACGGGCTCCAGCTCGCGCAGGTCATGGATGTGGGCTTCAAGCCAAGTCAGGAACGGCTCGTCGCAGATCAGGCCGTACTTGATGACCTCGGCCAGGCCCGCCGACAGTTCGCGTGCCGGCAGGGTCTTTAGGCTGGCGGTGTCGATCAGCACGGCGTTGGGCTGATAGAACGCGCCGACCATGTTCTTGCCCAAGGGATGATTGATACCGGTCTTGCCGCCCACCGAGGAATCGACCTGGGACAACAAGGTAGTCGGTATCTGAATGAAGTCGACGCCGCGTTGGTAACAGGCAGCGGCGAAGCCGGCCATGTCACCGATGACACCACCGCCCAGGGCCACCACGGTGGTCCGGCGATCATGCCGGGCGGTGAGCAGGGCATCGAAGATCAGTTGCAGGGTTTCCCAGTTCTTGTGGGCCTCGCCATCGGGCAACACCACGGGCAATACCGCATAGGCACCGAGGGTGCGGCGCAGACGTTCGAGATACAGGGGGGCAACGGTTTCGTTCGAGACAATGGCGACCTGCCGTCCGGCAATGTGCGGCGCCAGCAGTTCGGGCTGGTCCAGCAGGCCTTCGCCAATGTAGATCGGGTAGCTGCGTTCGCCCAGGTCGACCTTTAATGTCTGCATGTATCCCCACAATGTACTAGGGCGCGGCATCGTCCAGGCGACCCCGCGCGGTAACGTTCAACCCGCCTCGGCGTTGGTCGCCGAGAATAGTCCCGGCTTACCGGGGCGGCAACTTCTGCAAGCGCTCAAGGATGTCGAGCACCACCATGCGCGGCGGCCGTTCGTCGGTTTCCACCACCAGGTCAGCGATTTCACGGTAAAGCGGGTCGCGGGTTTCCAGCAGGGCGCGCAGGGTCGCCTCCGGGTTGGCAGTGCGCAACAGTGGCCGGTTGCGATCACGCGCTGTGCGCCCGACCTGCTGCTCGACCGAGGCGTGCAGGTAGATCACCCGTCCGCCCTCACGCAGCGCCCTGCGATTGGCTTCACGCATCACCGCGCCGCCGCCGGTCGCCAGGACCACGCCATCGAGGCCACTGAGTTCGGCGATCATGGCCTGCTCACGGTCACGAAAGCCCGGCTCGCCTTCTTTGTCGAAGATCCACGGGATGTTGGCGCCGGTTCGCAGCTCGATTTCCTTGTCGGAATCCTTGAACAACAGGCGCAGCTCTTTGGCCAATAGGCGTCCGATGGTGCTTTTACCAGCGCCCATGGGTCCCACAAGTATCAAATTTCGCACAGAATCAACGACTCACAGCAATCGCCTGGTCACTCATGATACGCGGAGTCAGGAAGACCAGCAGCTCGGATTTTTTCTCTTGTAATACATCGCGTCGAAACAGCCTGCCAACATACGGCAGATCGCCTAAAAATGGCACCTTGTCGACCACATTGTTTTGCGTGGTCGAGTAAACGCCACCGATGACGATCGTCTCGCCGTCCGCCACCCGCACCTTGGCGTTGACCTCATTCTTGCGGATGGGCGGGACGTTGTTCAGTGCATTGACGTAGTCAGGCTCGTCCTTGGTCACCCTGACAGCCATCACGACTTTGCCATCGGGCGTGATCTGCGGCGTCACCTCAAGCGATAACGATGCCTCGCGAAACGAGATGGAGGTCGCGCCGCTCTTGCTGGTTTCCTGGTAAGGCACCTCGGTACCCTTGATGATCCGCGCGGTCTCCTTGTCAGCGGTGACCACCTTCGGCTGGGAGATGATCTCGCCGTTTCCGCTCTTTTCCATGGCACTGAGCTCCAAGTCCAGCAGCGTCCCGCCTCGTAGCACCCCCAACCCAATGCCGGACGTCCCCCGCTCCACACCCAGGTCGACGAACAGTTCTTTTCCCAGACGAGCGGTATCGCCTTGCAGGGGCGCGCCCCAGCGCACACCCAGGCTTTTTTCGTAATCGACGTTGGCCTCGACGATCCGCGCCTCGATCAGCACTTGTCGCACCGGCACATCCAGCTGCCCCACCAGTCGCCGCAACTCGGCGAGTCGGTCGGCCGGCTGGTAGGCCACCAAGGTGTTGGTCCGTGGGTCGACACTCAGGCTGCCGCGCCCGGTGAGAATGCCCTCGTCGGCGAGCGCGGCCAACAGCAACTCTGCCATGTCCGCCGCCTTGGCGTGATGGATCGGCAGCAGCTCACGCCGCATGGGCTGCAATTGCGCATCCAGCGCCTGCCCAGACCGGGCTTCACGAAACTGCTCTGCCAGCTCCGCGATGGGCGCGACCACCAGAACGTTACCCTCCTCGCGCCGGGCCAGTCCTTTGCTGCGCAATACAAGGTCCAGCGCCTGATCCCAGGGCACGTCTTCCAGGCGCAAGGTAAGACTGCCTTGTACCGTGTCGCTGGCAACCAAGTTGATGCCGGCATGATCGGCCAGCACCTGCAGCGCCGCGCGCACTTCGATGTCCTGGAAATTGAGGGACAGCGGCTCACCTCGATAGAGCGATGCTGTCGCCGCCGGGCTCGACAGCATTGCCATCACCATGCCGATCTTCAGTTTGTTCAGCGTCATCCATGACCTCGTTGTTGACCCGCTTTCCCATGGCCAGGTAGACCGACCGCTCGTGCCACACTCCCGCGACGAACACACGCTCGCGCACCTCGATCTGGTGTCGATCGATCCGTACCACGACACCCTCATTACGCCCCACACGGTCCCCAGAACACACCCGATACAACCGTCCAGCCGACCACAGCAGAGCCTGGTGATGCCCAGCCTGCGACAGGCTGCCGACCATCTCCAACTGATCCAGGGGCACGCCAGCCAGCCCCGTCACGGCGGCCTGAGTCGACCAAGGCACGAACAGGTCCACGCGCGGAGGGCGGGCCGCCGGCCTCGCCGGCTCATGGGCCAACGAGGCCGGTGCCGGCAGTTCTTCGCCCGGGTGATACGAAGCGACCTGCACCTGCAGGCGCAGCAGGCCTGGACGCTCGGGCAAGTCGACCAGCCGCAGGCTCGTTGCCCGCAAGAGACGAACCTGGCCGAACCATTCGTCCAGCCACATCCGCAGCGCGGCATAACGCCCCACGACCTCTACCCGCAGCGGCACCATCTGGTAGCCAGTCTCCACGCGCGCCTGCTCCACATCGAGCTGTTCGAACACCAACCCATGGGCATGTCCCGAACTGGTCAGCTCGTCGAGCAGATCACTCATGTTCACACCCGCAGCCAGGCGCCAACGCGCATCGCGCAACTGCAGCGTGGCATCGTCCAGCGCCAGCCGGGCAGACTCGTGCAGGTGCAGCGCCTGCGAATTGCCCGACAGCGCCAAGTTCAATGATTGCTCTTGGCCCTTGCCCAACTGATAGGTCCGATACCGCCCTTGGAGAAGCCCGAACCACCCGGCAAGCAACACCAGGGCGATCAACGTCGCCAGAATCGCAGCAATGAAACCCCGCGAACGGATCCCCCACTCCCGCCAGTCGGTCATCTCGGCCCACGTCATGACCACGAAACCGGCACCTGGGCCAACAATAAGAACTCTTCCCCCGCTGGCACATTGCGAAGGCGTTTTAGCTCCAGCCCCTGCAGGACGGCAGACTGCTCGAGCGCGCGCATGAGCTGCGCCAGGACAGCGGGGGACGCCGCCAACCCAAGCACTTGCACGCGATTTTCCTGCAAGGTCAGTTCGCTCAAGCTCAATCCCTCTGGCATGGCCCGCTCAAGCTCGGCGAACACCACCAAAGGCAGACCTTGATCGGCACGCAGGCGAGCCAGGGCTGAAGATTGCGCCTGCACGGCCTCGCGCCGCTCACGCAGCCCATCGATGCGCGCGAGCTCCGCTTGCTGCTCTTGCAGCAAAGCCTGGCTTTGCGCAATGGCCAATTCCTGGCTCTGCAAACGCTGACGGGCCATATGGTCGAGCAGCATCACGCCGCAGAAGGCAACCAGGACACTGGCGAGCACGGCCAGCTTGAAGCGCCGAACTGCCGCAAGGCGCTGCCGTTCGCGCCAGGGAAGTAGGTTCAACCGCAGCATCACTGCCCTCCTCCCAATGCCAGTCCGTAGGCTAGCGCCATGCCACCAGCCTCCCTGCACGACAGCGTGGAATCCATGGCCAGGCCCGCCAGCGCCAGGCCAGCGAAAGGCCAGAGCGACTCACACGGCATCGCCAGTTGCTGCGCGAGCCCTTCCAGCCAGCCGTCTTCCGGCACATCGCACGGTGCGACGTGAAGGCATTCGACGGATGTTCCGGGCAGCGCACTGCGCAGCCAGTGCCCGATACGTTCGAGGCGTTGTGCCTGGTCCTGCTCGGGCACCATGCGCAACTCCAGACGCTGAGGCATGAAAGGCTCCGACCAGGTATGCACGGTGGCACGAACAGCCTCGATCCTGAGGACCGCCGCTGCGGTAAGTCGGCCAGGGGCGAGCGTGCGGGCCAAGGCCAGGCTGTCGACTTCGACCATCACCAACTGCAAGCCAGCGCTGTGGAACACCTGCTCCAACGGCTCCAACAGACAGTGGCGGCAAGCCCCCACCAGCACGCTCACCTCATCGACCGGCCCCGGCACCGTCTCGAGCGTCTGGAAATCCAGCGCGAGGTCCTGCAATGGAAACGGAAACAGGCGCTCGGCCTCGGCCAGCAACTGCGCCTCCATCTCGCTGTCGGACAATCGCGCCGGCAGCCGATGTACCTTGCAGATCACCTCAGAGCCCGGTAACGCCACTGCGGCCTGACGCTGACGAGACCCACTACGCTGCCAGGCTCGTTGCAAGGCCTTGGCCACCACATCAGGATGTGCCGTCCAGTGCCCCGGTGGCGCCTCGAAAGGCTCCACGGCCCAGGCGCAGACTGCATGGCCGCCCTGGCGCCGTTGCAATTGAAGGATTCGAACGGAACCGGAGGCGATTTCCACCCCCAGCAGTGAACCGGCATCCCTGCCGAAACGTCCAAGCATGGTTCTTCCTTGAAAGATCGTCGCAGTGCCGCACTACAGGAGCCGACCGTCCAGGCCGGCCGGTCGCCCCGGCAAAGCGAAAAATGCTTATAATGCCCAGCGTTTTTTCCTGTCCGCCGGACCGCGTGCAATCCACTCCCAACCTGGACACCCAAAAGCCTTGATACGTCTGCTGAAGTTCTTCTGGTGGTCTTTCGTCGCAGTCATCTGCGCGCTCGTACTCGGTGTGAGCGGTGCGTTTCTGTATCTTAGCCCCAGCCTCCCCTCGGTCGAGTCCCTCAGAAGCATCCAGTTGCAGATCCCCTTGAGGGTGTACAGCAGCGACGGCAAGCTGATTGCGGAATTCGGCGAAATGCGCCGCTCGCCTATCCGTTTCGCGGATATTCCCCCACAGTTCATCCAGGCGCTTCTGTCAGCAGAGGACGACAATTTCCTCAATCACTATGGGGTCGATCCGAGCAGCCTGATGCGCGCCGCGACCCAGCTGGTGAAATCTGGCCACATCCAGACCGGCGGCAGCACGATCACCATGCAGGTGGCGAAGAACTTCTTCCTCACCAGCGAGCGCAGTTTCTCGCGCAAAACCAATGAAATCCTCCTGGCCTTGCAGATCGAACGCGAGCTGACCAAGGACGAAATCCTCGAGCTGTACGTCAACAAGATCTACCTGGGCAACCGCGCCTACGGCATCGAAGCCGCTGCACAGGTGTACTACGGCAAGTCCATCCGCGACATCAGCCTGGCCCAGATGGCCATGATCGCTGGCCTGCCCAAGGCGCCGTCTCGCTTCAACCCGCTGGCCAACCCGGTGCGCGCCAAGGAGCGCCGCGACTGGATCCTGGGCCGCATGTACAAGCTCGGCAAGATCGACCAGGCCAGCTACGAGGCCGCCCTGGCCGAGCCGCTCAATGCCAGCTATCACGTCCCGACACCCGAGGTAAACGCGCCCTACATCGCCGAAATGGCCCGCGCCGAAATGGTCGGCCGCTATGGCAGCGATGCCTACACCGAAGGCTTCCGCGTGACCACCACGGTGCCGAGCGACATGCAGGAGATGGCCAACAAGGCCGTGCTCACTGGGTTGACCGACTATGACGAGCGCCATGGCTATCGCGGCCCAGAATCGCGTTTCCCAGGCAAGACCCACGCCGCCTGGCTGCAGGAGCTGAGCAAGCAGCGCACCCTTGGGGGCCTTGAGCCTGCCATCGTCACTCAGGTCGACAAGAGCGGCCTGAAGGTGCTGACCCGCAGTGGCGAAGAGGAGCACGTAGCCTGGGACACCATGAAATGGGCCCGGCCATTCCTCAACAGCAATGCTCAGGGTCGCTCCCCTCAATCGCCCGCCGACGTAGCCCAGGTCGGTGATCTGATCCGTGTGCAGCGCCTGGAAGACGGCAAGCTCAAGTTCAGCCAGGTGCCTGGTGCCCAGAGCGCACTGGTCACTCTGGATCCTTACAACGGCGCCATCCGCGCACTGGTCGGCGGTTTCTCGTTCGAACAGAGCAATTACAACCGCGCCATGCAGGCCAAGCGCCAGCCCGGTTCGAGCTTCAAGCCCTTCGTCTACAGCGCCGCACTGGACAGCGGCTACACCGCCGCCAGCCTGGTCAACGACGCACCGATCGTGTTCGTCGACGAGTACCTGGACAAGGTCTGGCGCCCGAAGAACGACACCAACACCTTCCTCGGCCCGATCCGCATGCGCGAAGCCCTGTACAAGTCGCGCAACCTGGTCTCGATCCGACTGCTGCAATCGATGGGCGTGGGCAAGACCATCGACTACATCGCCAAGTTTGGCTTCAACAAGCAGGACCTGCCGCCGAACCTGTCTCTGGCGCTGGGGACAGCAACCCTCACGCCGATGGAAATCGCCACGGGCTGGAGCACTTTCGCCAACGGCGGCTACAAGATCAGCCCCTATCTGATCGAACGCATCGAGAGCCGCAACGGCGAAACCCTGTTCACCGCCAATCCGGCGAGGGTTCCTCAAGAGGGTCAGGACCAGGCCGGCATCGCCGCGCCGGAACAGCCGATCAGCATCCAGCCGCTGCCAGGCGAAGCACCCTCGACACTGGGCCAGGTGGCACCCGCGCCACAGGCACCGGTCGTGGCCGAGCGCATCGTCGACGGTCGTACTACCTATATTCTCACCAGCATGCTGCAGGACGTGATCAAGCGCGGCACCGGCCGCCGCGCCCTGGCCCTTGGTCGAAACGATCTGGCGGGCAAGACCGGCACCACCAACGAGTCCAAGGACGCCTGGTTCACTGGCTACAACGCCGACTACGTGACGACCGTGTGGGTTGGCTTCGACCAGCCAGAGACCCTGGGCCGGCGCGAGTATGGCGGCACCGCCGCGCTGCCGATCTGGATGAACTTCATGGGCGCGGCGCTCAAAGGCAAGCCCGAGCACGCCCCAGCCGAACCGGAAGGCATCCTCAGCCTGCGGGTCGATCCGGTCAGCGGCCGCGCCGCCACGCCAAGCACTCCGAATGCCTATTTCGAGCTCTTCAAGGCCGAGGATTCCCCGCCTTCGGTAGACGAGCTGGGCAACGGTGCGGCACCAGGCAGCCCGCTGCCGGCCGATGAAGCGGCGCCGATGGATCTGTTCTAAGCAGCACAAGCGACAAGCAAGAAGAAGGGCGCGCCGGCTCTCCCGGGCGCCCCTACAGACAACCTCGAACAACGTGTCGCTCGCAGCTCCAAACTCGAAGCAAAAAAAACCGGCTCATTTGAGCCGGTTCTTTTTTGCGTTCTGCATTAACCGTTGAACACGTCGTTCACGTTCTGCAGTGGGTAGTGCTTCGGATACGGCAGGGTTGCAACGCCGGACTCGATGGCAGCCTTGGCCACGGCATCGGAGACGACGGTGATCAGGCGTGGGTCCATCGGCTTCGGAATGATGTACTCACGGCCGAATTCCAGCGCCTGCACGCCGTAGGCGTCGCAGACTTCCTGCGGCACTGGCAGCTTGGCCAGGTCCTTCAGGGCGATGGCGGCGGCGATTTTCATTTCTTCGTTGATGCGCTTGGCACGTACGTCCAGAGCGCCACGGAAGATGAACGGGAAGCCCAGCACGTTGTTGACCTGGTTCGGGTAGTCGGAACGACCGGTAGCCATGATCACGTCGCTGCGGGTCTGGTGGGCCAGCTCTGGCTTGATCTCCGGATCCGGGTTCGAGCATGCGAACACGATCGGGTTCGCAGCCATGCTCTTCAGGCCTTCCGGGCTCAGCAGGTTCGGACCGGACAGACCCACGAAGACATCGGCACCTTCCAGTGCGTCAGCCAAGGTGCGTTTGTCGGTGGCGTGCGCGAATTGGGCCTTGTACTGGTTCAGATCGTCACGGCCTGCGTGGATCACGCCGGTGCGGTCGATCATGAAGATGTTCTCGACCTTGGCACCCATGCTGACCAGCAGCTTCATGCAAGAGATGGCGGCAGCGCCAGCGCCCAGGCAAACGATCTTGGCTTCGTCGAGCTTCTTGCCGGCGATTTCCAAGGCGTTGATCATGCCGGCCGCAGTGACGATCGCGGTGCCGTGCTGGTCATCGTGGAAGACCGGAATGTCGCACTGCTCGATCAGCGTGCGCTCGATCTCGAAGCACTCAGGCGCCTTGATGTCTTCCAGGTTGATGCCACCGAAGGTGATGGAAATACGCTTGACGGTGTCGATGAAGGCTTGCGGGCTTTCGGAGTCGACTTCGATGTCGAATACGTCGATGCCAGCGAAACGCTTGAACAGAACACCCTTGCCTTCCATGACCGGCTTGGACGCCAGCGGACCCAGGTCACCCAGGCCGAGGATGGCGGTACCATCGGAAATCACCGCAACCAGGTTGCCTTTGCCGGTGTACTTGTAGGCCAGCTCTGGATCACGGCCGATCTCACGCACAGGCTCGGCGACACCCGGGCTGTAGGCCAGGGCCAGGTCACGGGCGGTTGCGGTCGGCTTGGTGAGTTCGACGCTCAGTTTCCCCGGACGAGGCTGAGCGTGGTATTCGAGAGCGGCGGTTTTCAGGTCTGACATGGTGGGCATTCCGCTTGTTTACTGTTCTGACGGACCGCCGAGGATACGCAAAGAGCCGGGGGGCCACAAGACTGCCCGGTCACTTGTGTCAAGGCCTTTAGCCTACGACTTTACGCTATAACCCACGGGGGCATACACCATCAAGTGTGTACAATTTAATAGCGAAATGTCTACAACTATTTACCCTGAAATCCGTTCGAGCATGCTCGGATCGGTCAACGGCAATTCCCAGCGTCGCTGCCCAGGCTTCAGCCCACCCTTGCGGGAACGATCCAGCACCCAGCCGCGCGCCTCGACCTGGCGTCCCTTGAGGTTATCGAAGAAGCTCGAGGGGAAGTTGCGCTGCAGACGAGCGGGAATGCGAAGCACCACCGCATTGCCAAGTTCCAGCCAAACACCACCACGATTGCGCTCGATAGCCTTTACTTTGCCGCTTATGACAGCAAAGCCCGACTGCCGGACATCACCCTCTCGCAGCACTGGCGACTGCCGCCATAACCCGATCCGCGCCGCCCTGGCCGCCTGCTCGGCCTGTTGCTGGCAGCGGGAAAGCTTGACGTTGGGCGCCACCGCGACGCGATAGCCCAAGCCCTCGCTGAGCAGTGTGGCTTCAAGATTGTTGCCATCCCGGCCATAGATGTGCGCCAAGGTGCGACCGTACTTGTCCTTTCCCTCTACCCCCGGCACCAGTCCGACCCGTCCGTCGCTGGCTTTGACCAACGCCTGCAAACGCTGCCTGGCGGCCTCGGCATAGGGCTCGCTGGTGCGACCTTTACGGCCGATTTCCGGTGCATTGATGCCGATCATCCGAACGCTGCGTCCATCACTCAGACGCAAGGTGTCGCCATCGACCACCTGTCGCACCGCCACCTGCTGCGGCTTGTCGGGCAATGGGCAGAAAGCCAGCGCGGGAAAATGCCAGATCGCGCCCACAAAAAAAGCGCCCACAAGGGGCGCCTTTTTTTGCAGCAGCGCGAAACCCGAGGGATTCGCCATGCGCATGATTACTTCTTGGTACCGAACATACCGAAGCGATCGGCGAACTTCTGTACGCGACCACCGGTGTCCAGGACTTTCTGCTTACCAGTGTAGAACGGGTGGCACTGGGAGCACACGTCGATCGCCAGCGGCTTGGCCAGGGTCGAACGGGTTTCGAATTTGTTGCCGCAGCTGCAGGTGACTGCAACTACTTCGTAGTTCGGATGAATATCTGCTTTCATGGTCACTTCCTCGAGCTGCGTGCCGCCACCCAACACCAATTGTTGAATACCGCACGTAATTAGGCGGCGAATAATACCAGAGCAAGGCGCCAGCGCAAGTTGTCGCGATCACCGACTGTCGTCTGCTAGGCTCGCGGAACTTGTAAACCTGCCATCCAGAGACCTCCCGCGTGTCCGACGTCATTCTGCGCCTAGCCCTGCCCTCGCCTTTGCGTCGCCTGTTCGACTATAGGGCACCAGCAAGCATGGCCCGCCAGGCCTTGACGCCTGGCATGCGCATCCGCGTGCCGTTTGGCCGCCGGGAGATGATCGGCGTACTGGTGGAGGTCTGCGACAAGAGCGAAGTGCCCGCCGACAAGCTCAAGCCCGCCAGTGCCCTGCTCGATCCGGTCTCACCGCTGCCGTCGGCACTGTTCAAGCTGTGCCTGTGGACCGCGCAGTACTACCAGCACAGCCTGGGCGACACCTTGAACTGGGCCTTGCCCACCTTGTTGCGCCAGGGCGAGCCGGCCGAGATGCGCCAAGAGCGTTTTTGGCATGTCGCTCCCGGCGCCCGCCTCGAAGACCCGCGTATCGCACGCGCTCCCCGCCAGCGTGACGCCCTCAAGGCCCTGGCCCAGCATCCGCACGGCGTCGCCCACAGCGTGCTGTCCAAGCTGGGCCTGAGCAAGGACAGCCTCGATTTGCTGCTGGCCAAGGAACTGGTTCAGGTAGAGGTCCGCCGCCATTTGCCCCAGCCCCGTCACGAACACTGGCTGGCACAGCCGGAGCTGCCCCTGAATGAAGAGCAACTGGCCGCATTCGATGCCGTGCGCTCGGGCTTCGGCGCCTTCCATGCCTTCTTGCTGGCGGGAGTGACCGGCAGCGGCAAGACCGAGGTTTACCTGCAACTGATCCGTGAAACCCTCGAGGCTGGCAAACAAGCACTGATCCTGATTCCGGAAATCAACCTTGGGCCGCAGACCTTGGCGCGCTTCGAGCAACGCTTCAACGCTCGCATCGCCCTGCTGCATTCGGCGGTCGGTGATCGCGAACGCCTGGATGCCTGGCTCGCCGCCCGCGACGGCGAGGCCGATATCATCATCGGCACCCGCTCGGCACTGTTCACACCGATGAAAAATCCCGGGCTGATCATCATCGACGAGGAGCACGACGGCTCCTATAAACAGCAGGAAGGCCTGCGCTACCACGCCCGGGACCTGGCCGTGGTCCGCGCCCACCAAGAGAACATCCCGATCCTGCTGGGCTCGGCCACCCCCTCGCTGGAAAGCCTGCACAATGCCCACAGCGGCCGCTACGGCCTGCTGCGCATGAATCAACGCGCCGGCGGCGCTCGCGCACCGCGCTTCCTGCGCCTGGACGTACGCAGCCTGCCGCTGGACAGCGGCATCAGCGGCCCGCTGCAACAGGCCATCCGCCAGACCCTGGAAGCAGGCCAGCAAGTGCTGGTGTTCCTCAATCGCCGCGGCTTCGCGCCGACCCTGCTGTGCCACGATTGCGGCTGGCTGTCCGAATGCCCCCGCTGCGACGCCCGGATGACGGTGCACCAGCGCTCCGGCGTGTTGCGCTGCCACCACTGCGGCCACGACGAACGCCTGCCCCACCAGTGCCCGCAATGCGCCCATGTCGACCTGCGCCCGGTGGGCGCGGGTACCGAGCGCGCCGAGGAGCGTCTGAAGGTGCTGTTCCCGGACTATCCCATCCTGCGGGTCGACCGCGACAGCACATCGCGCAAGGATGCGATGCACAACCTGTTCACCACTATTCAGCGCGGACAGCCGAGCATCCTGGTCGGCACCCAGATGCTGGCCAAGGGTCACCACTTCCCCCGGGTAACCCTGGTGGCCATCCTCGACGCCGATGGCGGCCTGTTCTCCGGGGACTTCCGCGCCAGCGAACGCATGGCGCAGTTGATCGTCCAGGTCGCCGGCCGCGCTGGTCGGGCAGAGGAGCCCGGCAAGGTGATCATCCAGACCCACCTGGCCGAACATCCGCTGCTGGTGCAACTGACCGAGCAAGGGTATTTCGCCTTTGCCGAGCAGGCCCTGAGCGAACGCCGCGCGGCCGGCCTGCCGCCCTTCTCCCACCTCGCCCTGCTCCGGGCCGAGGCGCACAAGCCAGGCCAGGCCGAGGGTTTTCTGGACGAGGCCTGCAGCGCCGCTGAACGGCTGTTGGCCGAGCAGAACCTGCAGGGTATCGAGCTGCTCGGCCCGGTACCTGCGCCCATGGAGCGCCGTGCGGGGCGTTTCCGCGCGCAATTGTTGCTCCAGGCCAATGCCCGGGCGCCCTTGCATCGACTGATCAGCGCTTGGTTGCTAGTGTTGGAACACATGCCATCCGGGCGCCAGGTGCGCTGGTCGCTGGACGTAGATCCGGTCGACCTTTATTGAGCTGCAAGCAACAAGCAAGGGCAGGCCGTGCACGCTGCGCTTTTTTTGCAGCTTGAAGCTTGAAGCTTGCCGCTCCATACCCAGCTTGCCGCTCAAAGGTTGGCAACACGCCCCCGGGAACGGATAATGCCCAGTTTTTCCACCTGCGCATCGAAGCGCCCCACCGCGCTTGCGGTCGAAAAGAGAACGCCATGAAAGACACCATTCGCCAGCTCATCCAGCAAGCCCTCACCCAACTCGTCACCGACGGCGTGCTGCCTGAGGGACTGACGCCGGCGATCCAGGTGGAAAACGCCCGGGACAAGACCCACGGCGACTTCGCCAGCAACATCGCCATGATGCTGGCCAAGCCGGCCGGCATGAAGCCGCGCGACCTGGCTGAAAAGCTCATCGACGCCCTGCCGGCCAGCGCCGACATCACCAAGGTCGAGATTGCAGGCCCGGGCTTTTTGAACTTCTTCCAGAACACCCAGGCCTTGGCCAACCGCCTGGACGCAGCCCTGGCAGACGATCATCTGGGCGTGCGCAAAGCCGGCCCTAGCGAGAAAGTGGTGATCGACATGTCGGCACCGAACCTGGCCAAAGAGATGCACGTCGGCCACCTGCGCTCGACCATCATCGGCGACAGCGTCGCACGCGTGCTGGAGTTTCTCGGCGACCAAGTGATCCGCCAGAACCACGTGGGCGACTGGGGCACCCAGTTCGGCATGCTGCTGGCCTACCTGGAAGAAAACCCGATCACCAGCGACGAGCTGTCGGACCTGGAGAACTTCTACCGCGCGGCGAAAAAGCGCTTCGACGAGTCCGAGGAATTCGCCACCCGCGCCCGTGGCCTGGTGGTCAAGCTGCAAGCCGGCGACCCTGAGTGCATGGCCCTGTGGACCCGCTTCAAGGACATCTCCCTGTCCCACTGCCAGAAGACCTACGAGCTGCTCAACGTCAAGCTGACCATGGCCGACGTGATGGGCGAAAGCGCCTACAACGGCGACCTGGCCAACGTGGTCGCCGACCTCAAGGCCAAGGGCCTGCTGGTCGAGGATCAGGGCGCCCAGTGCGTGTTCCTCGATGAATTCAAGAATGCCGAAGGCGAGCCGCTGCCGGTGATCGTGCAGAAGGCCGATGGCGGCTACCTCTATGCCACCACCGACCTGGCGGCCGTCCGCTATCGCAGCAACGTCCTCAAGGCCGACCGTGCCCTGTACTTCGTCGACCAGCGCCAGGCCCTGCACTTCAACCAGGTGTTCGAAGTCGCGCGCCGCGCAGGCTTCGTCGGCCACCCAATGCAGATGGAACACATGGGCTTCGGCACCATGAACGGCGCTGACGGCCGCCCGTTCAAGACACGTGACGGCGGCACCGTAAAACTGATCGACCTGCTGACCGAGGCCAAGGAGCGTGCCTATGCACTGGTCAAGGACAAGAATCCGAGCCTGTCCGAAGACGAACTGCGCCACATTGGTGAAGTGGTCGGGATCGGCGCGGTGAAGTACGCCGACCTGTCCAAGCACCGCACCAGCGACTACAGCTTCAACTTCGAGCTGATGCTGAACTTCGACGGCAACACCGCACCCTACCTGCTGTATGCCTACACCCGAGTGGCCAGCGTATTCCGCAAGCTGGGCAAGGGCTTCGAGGAAGTCGAGGGCAACATCGTCCTACAGGCGACCCATGAGCAGGATCTGGCCGCTCGCCTGGCGCAGTTCGGTGAAGTACTCAACAATGTCGCCGAGAAGGGCACCCCACATGTGCTGTGCAGCTACCTGTACGACATCGCAGGCCTGTTCTCCAGCTTCTACGAGAACTGCCCGATCCTCGCCGCCGAAACCGCCGAACAGCAGCAAAGCCGTCTGCGTCTGGCCGCTCTGACCGGCCGTACGCTCAAGCAAGGTCTGGAACTGCTCGGCCTGGAAACCCTGGAGCGCATGTAAGTTGGCTGCCAAGAAAAAACCTGCACCCAAGCGTGGCGCCAGCCGCAACCAGGCACCGGCCAAACAGCCGATTCCTGGTTGGATCTGGCTGGCGGTCGGCCTCACCGTAGGCGCTTTCGTTGTCTTTTTGATGAAGCTCGAGCCAGGCAGCGAAGACATCAAGCGCGCCAAGCCTGAGCAGCAAAAACCCGCCAAGGTCGCCGAAGCCGGAAAGACCAGCGCACCGACGACACAGCAGCCGGTCAAGCCGAAGTACGACTTCTACACCCTGCTGCCGGAGTCAGAGGTCATCGTGCCGCCGGAGGCCGTACCGGAGAAAACCCCACCGGTACCGGCCCAGCCAGTGCAGCCGGTCAAGCCGGTAACGCCAGCGGAAGCTGCGAAGATCGATACCGCGCGCGCCCAGGCCGCCCTGATGGGGCAGACGCCTCCGCCCGCCCCTCCGGTGATCAAGCCTGCGGCGACTACCACCTTCTTCCTGCAGGCCGGCTCGTTCCGCAAACAGGCCGATGCCGACAAGGTTCGTGCGCAAATCATCCTGCTTGGCCAAGCGGTCAAGGTGGAGTCAGGGACAGTGAAAGATGAAACCTGGTACCGCGTCCTGGTCGGCCCGTTCAGCAACCGTGAGCAGTTGACGGTCGCCCAGAAGCAGCTTGCCGGGGCAGGGTTCAGCAACCTGCTGCTGCAACAGCGCCAGACCCGCCAGTAACGAAAAAGGCCTTGCCGCTCGATGCGACAAGGCCTTTTTTCTGTCAGCGGCGCTGGGCGTTGACCTGGGAGATCTGGCTGTTCAAGGTCCAGAAATCGTACAGCACACCAATCAGGAACAAGCCCCCGGTGAGCAGATAGATCAACGCGCTGATCCACTTGCCCAGGTACAGCCGGTGCACGCCGAAGATCCCGAGGAACGTCAGGAAGATCCAGGCCAGGTTGTAGTCCACGCGACCGGACTGAAAGCGCATGTCCGCCTCACGGTCCATCGACGGAATCAGGAACAGGTCGATCAGCCAGCCGATACCGAGTAACCCCAGGGTGAAGAACCAGATCGTCCCGGTGATCGGCTTGCCGTAGTAGAAGCGGTGCGAGCCGGTGAAACCGAAGATCCACAAGAGGTAGCCAAGGACCTTGCTGTGGGTGTCGTGCAGCCCACCCTGTTGATAACCGTTCATGCTTGTCCTCCGTGGGTTAGCAAAAAATTTTCTAACGGAAAATGTGACTTTTCCGTGGGAAGCCGACGTATGGTACCCGCGCAATCGACCAACGGAGCAAAAAATCACCCGAAGCTGTTATAGAGTTGCGCGCCACAGCCAACACATACCTAAAAAGAGCTTCAACTATGCCGCCTCTGTTCAAGACATGGCTGACCCTCTGCCTATTGTTGCCCCTGGCCGCCCACGCCACCAATCGTGAGCAACGTCTTCCCAATGGTTTCACCGGCTATACCACCAACGCCTCGGTGAAACACGCGCCGGTCAAATACAGCACCTTGCGCGCCCGCCCAAGCAATGCCGCCAAGGCTTCGAGCAATCTGCCCGTCGTGGCCATGTCGGCCAAGCAGAGCAGCAACGTGCTCAGCCGCGCAGTGAATGTACTGGGCACGCCCTATCGTTGGGGCGGCAGCAGCCCGAGCAAGGGCTTCGACTGCAGCGGCCTGGTCAAGTACGCCTTCACCGATGTCGCCGACGTCGACCTGCCGCGCACCTCCAATGCCATGGCCAAAGGGCACGGCGTCAAAGTCGCAAAAAGCGACCTCAAGCCTGGCGACCTGATCTTCTTCAACATCAAGAGCCGCCGGGTCAACCACGTCGCCATCTACCTGGGCAATGACCGCTTCATCCATGCGCCACGCACCGGCAAGCGGGTGAGCATCGACACCCTGAGCAAGCCGTACTGGCAGAAGCACTACGTGGTGGCCAAGCGCGTGCTGCCTAAAGAACAGCAGACCCTGGCCCTGGCCAAACGCTGACCTGCCCCTCGGTGGAGCCCAGGTTCTTCGAACTGCCTGACATCACCGGGACTGCTGCTCGGCCCATTCGCCGGTGAACCCGCTCCCACAAGAACCGCGCCAATCCCAGCTCCGCGCGGTGGGTGGAGGCGGTTTTATCCGCGAATGGGCCGAAGATCCAACCTCAGCCTGACGCGATCAGCCCCGCCCCCTGCAATTGCTGCATCGCCATCTCCATCGTCCTCATCCCCGCCGCCGCTCCGGTCTGCATCACTGAATGCAACTGCGCCATGCGACCTTCACGGATCAGGTTGCGTACGGCGGGCGTAGCCACCAGCACTTCCCTGGCCGCCACACGCCCGCCATCCAATCGTCTGATCAATGTCTGCGCCACCACCATGCGCAGCGACTCCGCCAGCATGCCCCGCACCAGAGCCTTTTCCTCTGGCGCAAACACCTCCACCAGGCGGTCGATGCTGTTCACCGCCGAGCGGGTATGCACCGTCGCCAGCACCAAGTGCCCCGTTTCCGCAGCGCGCAAGGCCAGGCGGATGGTTTCCAGATCACGCAGCTCGCCGATCACGACTACATCCGGATCCTGGCGCAATGCACTGCGCAGGCCTTGGGCAAAATTTCGGCAGTCGCGGCCGATCTCGCGCTGGTTGACCAGACTGCGCTGGCCGCTGTGGATAACTTCGATGGGGTCTTCGAGGGTGACGATGTGCAGCGCCTGCGTTCGATTGAGCTGATCGATCAGAGCCGCCAGGGTCGATGACTTGCCGCTGCCTGTCGGCCCGCCGACCAGCACGAGGCCATCGCGCCACTGGGCAATCGCTTGAAACACTTCCTCTAGGCCCAGCTCATCGAGCCTGGGAATGCGAGCCGGCAGCAGTCGCAGGCTCACGCCTGGCCCACGATGCTGGCGATAGAGGTTCGCACGCACGCGCACGGCGCCTGGCAGTATCAATGCGATATCCAACTCATCGCCCTGCGCCCACTGGCGGCGCTGGGCTTCATCGAGCAGCGGAGCAAAGCCATCGTTCAGGGTCGCAGCCGCCAGAGGCGGCAGATCCAGGCGCTGCAGCTCGCCGTCCAGGCGCAGCACCGGTACTTCGCCCGTCGCCAGGTGCAGGTCGCAAGCGCCCGCAGCCACGGCCCGGGCCAACAGGTCGGTCACATCCATGAGACTCCCCAAAGGCCATCAAGCAGGTAGAATGCCGCAGACCACTGAGCCGTCGGCATCGATTCCATGTCCACCATAGCAGACAACCTGTCCGCCCTCGCCGCTCGCATCGACAGCGCGGCCAAGGCTGCCGGACGCGACCCGGCCAGCATTCAACTGCTGGCGGTGAGCAAGACCAAACCCGCCAATGCCGTGCGCGAAGCCCACGCCGCTGGCGTGCTCCACGTCGGCGAAAACTACCTCCAGGAAGCCTTGGCCAAGCAGGAAGAATTACGCGACCTGCCCTTGACCTGGCACTTCATCGGCCCCATCCAGTCGAACAAGACCCGTTCAATCGCCGAACATTTCGACTGGGTACACTCCGTGGACCGTCTGAAGATCGCCCAACGCCTGTCCGAACAACGCCCTGCCGACCTGGCACCGCTGAATGTCTGCCTGCAGGTGAACGTCAGTGGCGAGGACAGCAAGTCCGGCTGCCAGCCAGCCGATGTGCCGGCCCTGGCCAGTGCCATTGCCAGTCTGCCCGGCCTGCGTCTGCGGGGCTTGATGGCGATCCCCGAACCCACCGAGGACCGTGTCGCCCAGGAAGCGGCCTTCGCCACCCTGCGCCAGTTGCAGGAGGGCCTTGGACTGGGCCTGGACACCTTGTCCATGGGCATGAGCCATGACCTGGAAGCGGCCATTGCACAGGGAGCGACCTGGGTGCGCATCGGTACCGCCCTGTTCGGTGCCCGCGACTACGGACGCCCCTGATTCCATGCTTTACTCACTCTTTCCTTCAAGGACCTGACATGAGCAAGACACGTATTGCCTTTATCGGCGCCGGCAACATGGCCGCCAGCCTGATCGGCGGCCTGCGTGCCCAGGGTCTGGACGCCGCGCAGATCCGCGCCAGCGACCCGGGCGCCGAGACCCGGGCCAAGATCCAGGCCGAGCACGGCATCGAAGCCTTCGAAGACAACGCCCAGGCCATCGCCGACGCGGATGTGATCGTTCTGTCGGTCAAACCGCAGGTCATGAAGGCCGTGTGCCAGGCTCTGCAGCCCAATCTGGCGCCAGGTCAACTGATCGTTTCCATCGCCGCCGGCATCACTTGCGCCAGCCTGCAAGCCTGGCTGGGCCCACGCCCGGTGGTTCGCTGCATGCCCAACACTCCGGCCCTGTTGCGCGAAGGCGCCAGTGGCCTGTACGCCACCGCCGAGGTGTCTGCCGAGCAGCGGCAGCAGGCCGAGCAACTGTTGCGCGCCGTGGGCACCGCCCTGTGGCTGGACCAGGAGCAGCAACTCGATGCCGTCACCGCCGTCTCCGGCAGTGGTCCGGCTTATTTCTTCCTGCTGATCGAAGCCATGACCGCAGCCGGCGAAAAACTTGGCCTGCCGCGTGAAACCGCCTCGCAGTTGACCTTGCAGACCGCACTGGGCGCCGCACGCATGGCCGTCTCCAGCGACGTGGACGCCGCCGAGCTGCGTCGGCGCGTCACCTCGCCAGCCGGTACTACGGAAGCGGCGATCAAATCGTTCCAGGGCAACGGCTTCGAGGCGCTCGTCGAGCAGGCACTGGAGGCCGCGGCAAAACGTTCCGCCGAGCTGGCCGAGCAATTGGGCAAATAAGGAGCTGTCGATGAATGCATTGTCCGGCGCCATGATCTTCGTGGTGCAAACCCTGGTCAGCCTGTACCTGGTGATCGTCCTGCTGCGCTTCGTGCTGCAACTGGTCAAGGCCGACTTCTACAACCCCCTGAGCCAGTTCGCGGTGCGCGCCACCCAGCCGCTGCTCAAGCCGCTGCGCCGCATCATCCCCAGCATCGGCGGCCTGGACACCTCGTCCTTGCTGCTGTCGGTGGCCATCCAGGCGCTGTTGATGGCCTTCGTGATGATGTTCGTGCTCTACAGCTACAGCCCGCTGCAACTGGTGATCTGGGCGATCATCGGCGTGACCTCGCTGTTTTTGAAGATCTTCTGGGTGGCGATGATCGTCATGGTGATCGTCTCGTGGGTCGCGCCCAACAGCCACAACCCTGCCGCCGAACTGGCCTACCAGATCAGCGAGCCGGTGCTGGCGCCGTTCCGCAAGCTCATTCCTAACCTGGGCGGGCTGGATATTTCGCCGATCTTCGCCTTCCTGGCGATCCAGGTCATCCAGTCCTACGCCATGCCGGTACTTGCCGAATATGTCGGCATGCCGGAGATCCTCTGGCGCATGATCTGACCCTGGTGTTTCCAGCGGCAAGCCTTTGCTTGCCGCTGGGGATAGCGCTCTTTAGACTTACGCCTCCGTCAAGCGTGAGCAGGGTCGATGTCCACTGTCTTTCCCGAAGATTCCGTTGGTCTGGTAACACCGCAAATTGCCCGGTTCGATGAGCCGCTGGCGTTGGCCTGTGGCCGTTCGCTGGCCAGCTACGAGCTGATCTACGAGACCTATGGCACCCTCAACAGCACCGCCAGCAATGCCGTGCTGATCTGCCATGCGCTCTCCGGCCATCATCATGCCGCAGGCTATCACGCCCCCACCGACCGAAAGCCCGGCTGGTGGGACAGCTGCATCGGCCCCGGCAAGCCGATCGATACCAATCGCTTCTTCGTGGTCAGCCTGAACAACCTCGGCGGCTGCAACGGCAGTACGGGGCCGAGCAGCGTCAACCCTGCCACCGGCAAGCCCTATGGCGCCGACTTCCCGGTCCTGACCGTCGAAGACTGGGTACACAGCCAGGCGCGGTTCGCCGATCGCCTCGGCATCCAGCAGTGGGCGGCGGTGGTCGGCGGCAGCCTGGGCGGCATGCAGGCCCTGCAATGGACCATCAGCTACCCGGACCGAGTACGCCACTGCGTGGACATCGCCTCGGCGCCCAAGCTCTCGGCACAGAACATCGCCTTCAACGAAGTCGCCCGCCAGGCCATCCTCACCGACCCTGAGTTCCACGGCGGCTCGTTCCAGGACAAAGGCGTGGTGCCCAAGCGCGGCCTGATGCTGGCGCGCATGGTGGGCCACATCACCTACCTGTCCGATGATTCGATGGGCGAGAAATTCGGTCGCGAACTCAAAAGCGACAAGCTCAACTATGACTTCCACAGCGTCGAGTTCCAGGTCGAGAGCTACCTGCGCTATCAGGGCGAGGAGTTCTCCGGGCGCTTCGATGCCAATACCTACCTGCTGATGACCAAGGCGCTGGACTACTTCGACCCGGCCGCCACCCACGGGGGGGACCTGGCGGCAACGCTGGAGCATGTCACGGCGGACTACTGCATCATGTCGTTCACCACCGACTGGCGCTTCTCGCCGGCGCGTTCTCGAGAAATCGTCGATGCACTGATGGCCGCGCGCAAGAACGTCTGCTACCTGGAGATCGACTCACCATACGGGCACGATGCCTTCCTGATCCCCACGCCTCGCTACATGCAAGGTTTCGCGAACTACATGAACCGCATCGCCATCTGAGGACAGCATGAGAGCCGACCTGGAAATCATCCACGACTGGATCCCCGCCGGCAGCCGGGTACTCGACCTGGGCTGCGGCAACGGCGAGCTGCTGGCCTCGTTGCGCGATCGCAAGAACGTCACCGGCTACGGGCTGGAGATCGACGCCGACAACATTGCCGCCTGTGTGGCCAAAGGTGTCAACGTCATCGAGCAGGACCTGGACAAAGGCCTGGGCAACTTCGCCAGCAACAGCTTCGACGTGGTGGTCATGACCCAGGCCCTGCAGGCCGTGGAATACCCTGACCGCATTCTGGACGAAATGCTGCGGGTGGGCCGCGAGTGCATCATCACCTTCCCCAACTTCGGCCACTGGCGTTGCCGCTGGTACCTGGCGACCAAGGGCCACATGCCCGTCTCGGACTTCATGCCGTACACCTGGTACAACACGCCGAACATCCACTTCTGTACCTTCGCCGACTTCGAGGACCTGTGCCACGAACGTCGCGCCAAGGTGATCGACCGCCTGGCGGTCGACCGTCTGCACCGTAATGGGTGGGCAGGCCGGCTTTGGCCTAATCTTCTAGGAGAAATCGGTATCTATCGCGTCAGCAGCCGAGGCCTGCAGGAACATCAGGTCGCGGTCTGACATCGAGCCCATCCCACTGGAGGATCGCACCATGCGTCGCCTTGCACTTTTCTTGATCAGCCTGTGCCTGGCCTTGCCAGTTCTGGCTGCAGACCCCGCCAGGCCGGAACGCAAGGAAGTCTTCGGCGACGTGACGGTCCACTACAGCGCCTTCACCTCAAGCATGCTGCAACCGGATGTGGCCGCGGCCACGGGCCTGACCCGCAGCAAGAATCAAGGCGTGCTCAATATCGCCGTGCTCAAGGCCGGCAAGCCAGGCATGGCGGTGGTCAGTGGCACCGTAAAGGACCTCACCGGGCGTAGCAGCCCGTTGTCGTTCAAGCAGATCACCGACCAGGGCGCGGTCTACTACATCGCCCAGTTCAAGATTGACCAGGCAGAAACCCTGACCTTCGACCTGAACGTCGAGACCGGCGGCGTCAGCCACAAACTCAGCTTCAACCAGGAAGTGTTCCCAGGCGAATGATGAATTTCCAACAGCTCGTATTGGCCAGCCACAACGCCGGCAAACTCAAGGAACTCCAGGCCATGCTCGGCGAGTCCGTGCAACTGCGTTCGATCGGCGAATTCAGCCAGGTCGAACCGGAGGAGACCGGCCTGTCGTTCGTCGAGAACGCCATCCTCAAGGCACGCAACGCTTCTCGTATCTCCGGCCTGCCGGCCCTGGCCGACGATTCGGGCCTGGCAGTGGACGCTCTGGGCGGCGCACCGGGCATCTACTCGGCGCGCTATGCCGACGGCAAGGGCGATGCGGCGAACAACGCCAAGCTGCTCCAAGCACTCCAGGATGTACCCGCCGCAGAGCGCGGCGCGCAGTTCGTCTGCGTGCTGGCCCTGGTGCGTCACGCCGATGACCCGCTGCCGATTCTGTGCGAAGGGTTGTGGCATGGCAGCATCTTGTTCGAGGCCAGCGGCGAGCACGGGTTTGGCTACGACCCGTTGTTCTGGGTCCCGGAGCGCAAGTGCTCCAGCGCCGACCTCAGCCCTGTCGAAAAGAACCAGCTCAGCCACCGCGCCCGCGCCATGGCCCTGCTGCGTCAACGTCTGGGCCTGGCATGACCGAAACGTTGTCCACCCAGCTGCGCCATTGCGGCGCGGCAGGTTTCGCCGCACTCCCACCTCTGGCCTTGTATATCCATATTCCCTGGTGCGTGCGCAAATGCCCTTATTGCGACTTCAATTCTCACGCTGCCGGGCCTGATCTGCCGGAAGAGGCGTACGTCGATGCGCTGCTGACCGACCTTGATCAGGAGATGGCTGCGGTCCAGGGACGCCCCATCAGCTCGATCTTCTTCGGCGGCGGCACTCCAAGCCTGTTCAGCGCCAAGGCTTTGGGGCGTTTGCTGCGCGGCGTGGAGCAGCGCATCCCGTTCGCCGTCGACATCGAAATCACTCTGGAAGCCAACCCAGGGACCTTCGAGCAAGAGAAATTCAAGGCGTACCGGCAAACCGGCATCAATCGCTTGTCCATCGGCGTACAGAGCTTCCAGCCCGCCAAGCTCCAGGCCCTGGGGCGTATACACAACGGCGACGAGGCGATCCGCGCCGCGGACATGGCACGCGCAGCCGGCTTCGACAACTTCAACATGGACCTCATGCACGGCCTGCCCGACCAGTCCCTGGACGACGCCTTGGCCGACCTGCGCCAGGCCATCGAGTTGGCGCCGACGCACCTGTCCTGGTACCAGCTGACGGTGGAGCCGAACACGGTGTTCTGGAACCAGCCGCCGGAGCTGCCCGAAGACGACATTCTCTGGGACATCCAGGAAGCCGGCCAGGCCCTGATGGCGGCGAACGGCTTCCAGCAGTACGAGGTCTCGGCGTATGCGCAGCCGGGCCGGGCCGCGCGCCACAACCTCAACTATTGGCGTTTCGGCGACTTCATCGGCATCGGTGCCGGGGCCCACGGCAAACTGACCTTTGCCGACGGCCGCATCCTGCGCACCTGGAAGACCCGCCTGCCCAAGGACTACCTGAACCTGGCCAAGCCGTTCAAGGCCGGCGAAAAGCTCCTGCCCGCGCAGGAGTTGCCGTTCGAGTTCCTGATGAACGCCCTGCGCCTGACCCAGGGTGTGGAAGCCGACCTATTCACCCAGCGTACCGGCTTGCCCCTGTCGCAGCTGGCAGAGGCCCGGCGCGAGGCAGAACGAAAGGGCCTTTTGCAGGTCGAACCGGATCGATTGGTGGCCACACCACGCGGCCAGTTGTTCCTCAACGACCTGTTGCAGTATTTCTTGACCTAAGGATGACCCATGGATTTGGTACTTGACCTGCTCGCGACCGTCTCCCGCTGGAGCCGCAGCAACCTGTCGGAGATTTCCCTGGCCTTGGTAGGCTGCATGCTGGTGCTGTTTGGCACCGACATCAAGGGTTGGGTGGAGCAACGCCTGGGCGGCCTGGCCGGCGCCCTGCGCGTCCCCTTCATGGCATTGCTGGTGATGATCGGCAGCGGCGCGGCGCTGATCTACGCAACGCCGTGGGTGGTGAAGGGCTTGGCCCAGTTCAACAACTATGCCCTGGCGCCGGTATTGCTGGTGGTACTGGTATTGATCGGCGTGGTGGCTGATCGACGGGGGTAAATGAACGGGTGCGCGGCGGCAGGCCTGCTTGCGCCCCCATTCAAATCAGGGTTGCAACCGTACCTCTATGGGTACAGAGCGCTGCCCGGCATGATCAATGCCCACTGCACACAGCCGTGTATCCTGCCCGACCACGATCTTTCCCGTTGCCGTAGCGGGTAAATCACCGTAGTTCTGAAGGCTCGCGCAATCAGTGCCCTGCCAAGGGCCCAGCTTGAATTCCACCCTTCGGAACAAGAGGTGCCTGGAGGGAAAACGCACTCGGTAGGCCTTGCGCCCGTGATGATCATAGTAAGGTGCGCTGATTTTCAGCTCCGGCTGCGCGGCCGGCCCCGGCTGGAGCACTACCACCGGCAGAGCCACAGCGTTACGGCTAGCAGGCTCGGGAGCACTAGCCTCACGCCCCCAAATGCACAACGCCAGCACCGTGGGATTGGTTGGTGAAAGAGTGAATCCCTCCAAGTGTAGATTCAGCGCAACGCCCGATGCCTGTGGCGCGCCATACCCATTCGATTCCTCGCACTGCTCCGGCCACTGCGCAAGCTTGGCCTGGTACAGAGAAGTCGTCGAATACACCGAAGAATCAATGAGCATTGGCGCCTGATCGGACGGCTTGTAGATCAGACGATCGTCATCGTCTTTTTCCACCACGACATTGAAGACATTGTCCAATCCACAACCTTGGGCCTCAGCGCTGAAGCGTCCCTGACGTAAGCACGCCGGCAGGAAGCTCATATCTGACGCATGGGCGCCGCCTGGCACAACGCTGTGCACGACCGCCAAGACACTATGATTGCTGGCATCCACGATCGGACTACCGGAGTCCCCGTCGTGCAGGCTGACGTCGTTCAACATCAAAAGGTGTCGGAACAAGGTTCCCTCGCCAGTCTGCATGTCGATCCAGGGCAATGCTTGTTCCGGCCAGCTGGCGACACCACTGACACTACCCTGGCACGTCGCGGCAATGATCGTTTCGCCATCAACTGCCTTGCGTCCAGCCAGAACTAAAGGCGTAATGCCCAATGCCTTGAGCGCGCCCTGCGTCTGATGCAACTCGAAAATGGCGAAGTCCAGACCTCGACGCGAGGCAAATCGCACGTGGGCGACCTCGAAGGTCGCGTCTGGAAGGTCCCGGAATCTGACCAGACCGATCCCCGTCAGTTGCGTAGCGACCTGATCGAACACGTCGAGCACCGCATGCCCGCTGCCCACCAGCAAGGCCGGCGCGGCGTCGTTGCCGCTGTCGATCAGAAACGCCGTGCTCTTCTCGACTTTGCGCAAACCGAAATGCAGGCCACTGTCGCTGAGCGAGCGCTGGTACATCGCAATGGCAGAGGTATCCAGCCCGCCCCCAACGGCAGCGGATTCAGCGAAGACCAGCGTCGGAACGCCCAGCAGGGCACCGACCAACAGCGAACGCAGCAATGATGAGAGATAGCGCTGTGTGTACATATTGAGCCTCCTGGCGTCTCCGGGCGTCGTTACCCGAGGTCAGGAGGCTCACATAGCGCATGAGCTGCGGTGACATATCATGCGCTACGCACCTGCCAAAGCAGGATGGTCAAGCAACAGACAGGTAAGAGAAAGCGTGCGGCGCTCCTCTGAAGGATCAGGCCAGCTTTTCGAACTTCAAATCCCACACCCCATGCCCCAGTCGCTCGCCACGGCGCTCGAACTTGGTGATCGGGCGTTCCTCTGGGCGCGGCACGTAAGTCCCGTCGGCGGCCTGGTTGCGGTAGCCCGGGGCGACGCTCATCACCTCCAGCATATGCTCGGCATAGGGCTCCCAGTCGGTAGCCATATGGAACACACCACCCACCTTGAGCTTGCGACGCACGAGCTCAGCGAACTCCGGTTGGACAATACGGCGCTTGTGGTGGCGCGCCTTGTGCCATGGGTCCGGGAAGAACAGCATCAAGCGGTCGAGGCTGTTGTCGGCCACGCAGCGGTTGAGCACTTCGATGGCGTCACAATCATACACACGCAGGTTCTTCAGGCCCTGAGTGAGCACACCGTTGAGCAGTGCACCGACACCAGGACGGTGTACTTCGACACCGATGAAGTCCTGCTCAGGCGAGGCAGCGGCCATTTCCAGCAGGGAATGGCCCATGCCAAAGCCGATCTCCAGGGTACGCGGCGCCGAGCGCCCGAACACCTGGTCGTAGTCCACCGGGCTATCGGCCAGGGGCAGGATGAACAGCGGACCGCCCTGTTCCAGACCACGCTGCTGGCCTTCAGTCATGCGCCCGGCGCGCATCACGAAGCTCTTGATGCGGCGGTGTGGGCGCGCTTCGCCGTCGGTGGTAATCGGCGTTTCTTGCGATTCAGTCATCAGAGGCTCTTACTTGATCAGACCTTCCAGCGGCGACGAGGCGCTGGCATAGAGTTTTTTCGGCATGCGCCCGGCCAGGTAGGCCATGCGACCGGCGACGATCGCGTGCTTCATGGCTTCGGCCATCAGCACCGGTTGCTGGGCATGAGCGATGGCCGAGTTCATCAGCACTGCCTCACATCCCATTTCCATGGCGATGGTCGCGTCAGAGGCCGTACCCACGCCCGCATCGACCAGCACCGGTACCTTGGACTCTTCCAGGATGATTTGCAGGTTGTAGGGGTTGCAGATACCCAGGCCAGTGCCGATCAGACCTGCCAGCGGCATCACCGCGATGCAGCCGGCTTCAGCCAACTGGCGGGCGATGATCGGATCGTCGCTGGTGTAGACCATCACGTCGAAACCGTCCTTGACCAGCACTTCGGCGGCCTTGAGGGTCTCGATCACGTTGGGGAACAAGGTTTTCTGGTCGGCCAGGACTTCCAGCTTCACCAGATTGTGGCCATCGAGCAGTTCTCGGGCCAGGCGGCAGGTGCGCACTGCCTCGACCGCGTCGTAGCAACCGGCGGTGTTCGGCAGGATGGTGTAGCGATCGGGAGGCAGCACGTCGAGCAGGTTCGGCTCGCCCGGGTTCTGGCCGATGTTGGTACGGCGCACGGCAACGGTGACGATTTCGGCACCCGAGGCCTCGATGGCCAGGCGGGTTTCTTCCATGTCACGGTACTTGCCGGTGCCAACCAGCAGGCGCGACTGGAAAGTGCGCCCGGCCAGGGTGAAGGGCTTGTCGCTACGAACGTTGCTCATCGTGGATCCTCGGGAAAAGGTTACGGGACTTGCAGGTGAATCACCGGGCGGATCAGCCGCCACCGATGGCATGGACCACTTCGACCTGGTCGCCTTCACTGAGCCGCGTGCTTTCATGCTGGCTACGCGGGACGATATCCAGGTTCAGTTCCACCGCCACTCGGCGACCAGCGAGCTCCAGCCGACCCAGCAGGGCAGCGACGCTCTCGCCATCGGGCAATTCGTAAGGTTCACCGTTCAGTTGAATGCGCATGCGCACGGCCACCATTGTGCTTTGGGGGTCGGCATTCTAGCCCTGATCCGCACTTCAACCCAAGGCCAGCCAACGCCATTAGTCGCGATTGTGGACCACTTGGTCAGCTCAGGCGCCAGGCCGCCAGACCCAGGCACAACCAACCGGCCAGAAAGCACAGCCCGCCGATGGGCGTGATGATGCCAAGCTTGCCCAGGCCGCTGAGGGTCAGCACGTACAAACTACCGGAGAACAGCAAGATTCCGACGGCGAACAGGCCACCGGCCCAGCCGATTAACCGACCCGGTAGGTGCACAGACAGCAGCGCGACGCCGAACAGCGCCAAGGCATGCACCAACTGGTAGGTCACGCCGGTGTGAAAGATCGCCAGGTAGTCGGCCGTCAGGCGGTTCTTCAGGCCGTGGGCGGCGAAGGCGCCCAAACCGACCCCGGTGAAGCCGAAGAAAGCGGCGAGCATCAGGAAGCTGCGAAGCATGGGACGACTCCTCGAAAGGGGTCTGTATAATGGCCCGTTCCAACGGTCCGGCCAAGCCATCACCATGCTGTCATCCCTAATCCGTCGCATCGCCCGCGCCCTGCTCTGGTTCGCCGCCGGCAGCATCGTCGTGGTGCTGGCCCTGCGCTGGATACCGCCACCGGGCACGGCGCTGATGGTCGAGCGCAAGGTGCAATCCTGGATCAACGGCGAGCCGATCGACTTGCAACGTGAATGGACGCCTTGGGAGCGGATCTCCGACGACCTCAAAGTCGCGGTCATTGCTGGCGAGGACCAGAAGTTCGCCAGCCATTGGGGCTTCGACCTGCCGGCGATCCAGGCTGCACTGGCCTACAACGAACGCGGCGGCAAGATCCGGGGGGCCAGCACCCTGACCCAGCAGGTCGCCAAGAACCTGTTCCTCTGGTCCGGTCGCAGCTGGCTGCGCAAAGGCCTGGAGGCCTGGTTCACCGGGTTGATCGAGCTGTTCTGGTCGAAGGAGCGGATTCTCGAGGTCTATTTGAACAGCGCTGAATGGGGCAAGAGTGTGTTCGGGGCACAGGCCGCCGCCCGCTACCACTTTGGCGTCGATGCCAGCCGTCTTTCCCGCCAGCAGGCCGCTCAACTGGCCGCCGTACTGCCCAGTCCGCTGAAATGGAGCGCTAGCCGGCCCAGCGCCTATGTCGCCAGCCGCGCTGGGTGGATTCGCCGGCAGATGAGCCAGCTGGGTGGGCCGAGCTACTTGATGCAACTGCGTCCTTGAGTGCCCACAGCGAGGACAGCTTGCCCCCTTCATGAAGCCAAAAGAAAAGCCGCTTGCCCAAAGGCAAGCGGCTTTTCGTGTATGGCCAGGTCTTGATCAGATCGTGATCAGCGCCTTGACCTTGTTCATTGCGTTCTTTTCCAGCTGGCGAATCCGCTCGGCCGAAACACTGTATTTGTCCGCCAACTCATGCAGCGTTGCCTTTTCCTCGGCCAGCCAACGCTGATAGAGGATGTCACGGCTGCGCTCATCAAGACCCTGCAACGCAACGTGCAGGTTGCTGGTGGAGTTGTCGCTCCAGTCTGCGTCTTCCAGCTGTACGGCCGGGTCGTAGCGGTGATCTTCCAGATAATGCGCGGGCGACTGGAAGGCGCTGTCGTCGTCAGCTTCGGCCGCCGGGTCGAAAGCCATGTCCTGGCCACTCAAGCGGCTCTCCATCTCGCGCACTTCACGGGGTTCGACACCCAGGCTCTCGGCCACTCGATGGACTTCTTCATTGTTCAGCCAGGCCAGACGCTTCTTCTGGCTGCGCAGGTTGAAGAACAGCTTGCGCTGGGCCTTGGTGGTGGCCACCTTGACGATGCGCCAGTTGCGCAGAATGAACTCATGGATCTCGGCCTTGATCCAGTGCACCGCAAAGGACACCAGACGCACGCCCATTTCCGGGTTGAAACGCTTTACCGCCTTCATCAGGCCAACATTGCCTTCCTGGATCAGGTCGGCCTGGGCCAGCCCGTAGCCAGCATAGCTGCGAGCGATATGTACGACGAAACGCAGGTGGGCCATCACCATTTGCCGAGCGGCCTCAAGATCCTGCTCGTAGTAGAGACGCTCGGCCAGTTCACGCTCCTGCTCGGCCGTCAGCAGGGGAATGCTGTTGACCGTGTGCACATAGGCTTCCAGGTTTGCACCGGGAACCAGGGCATATGCAGGTTGCAACGAATTGGTCATTCAAGAACCTCCGACTTACTAAACTCGCGCCTTGTGGGCACTGCCAACATTGACCGGAAACCACGAAACAAGTTCCCAGAACGGTAGAAAAGTCAATGCTGGCGTAAAAACATTATCGTGGTGCCAGCTCGTTCAGGTGACGAGCGACCGCGATCCACGCACCGATATACCCCAACAGTAGAGCACCGATCAAGAGCGAAAGTCCATCAGACCCTGGCACACCTGCCAGGGCGAAGTCGCTCCCGTACAGCCCGGAAAGGTCCACGACCGCATCGTTGAGCCAGTCCAGCGAGAACGCCAGGATCCCCCACGCCAACACGCCGGCACCCAGGCCGTAGAGCGCGCCCATGTAGAGGAAGGGCCGGCGCACATAGCTGTCGGTACCGCCCACCAGTTTGATCACTTCGATCTCGATGCGGCGGTTCTCGATATGTAGACGAATTGTGTTACCGATTACTAACAGCAGGGCCGAAATCAGCAAAACAGCCAAGCCGAAGACGAATCGATCGCCCAACTTGAGGATCGCCGCCAGGCGCTCGACCCAGACCAGATCCAGCTGCGCCACTTCGACTCGCGGCAGCTCCGACAGCCGTTGGCGCAGGGCTTCCAAGGCCGGCTTGTCGACCTCTGTCGGCGTCACCACCACAACGCCAGGCAGCGGGTTGTCCGGCAGCTCGCGCAGGGCCTCGCCCAAACCGGACTGCTGCTGGAATTCCTCCAGCGCCTGCTCGCGGCTGACGTACTGGGCATCGGCCACACCGGGCATGCCTTTGATCTCGTCGCGCAGCGCTTCACCTTCACGGCTGCCGGCATCGAGCTTGAGGTACAGGGAGATCTGCGCGGCGCGCTGCCAGGAACCGCCGAGCTTCTCGACGTTCTTGAGCAGCAACGACAACCCCATGGGCATGCTCAGGGCCACGGCCATCACCAGGCAGGTGAAGAAACTGCCGATCGGCTGCTTGCCCAGGCGGCGCAAGCTGTCGATCAGGCTGGCGCGGTGGCTCTCCAGCCAGGCGTGCAGCAGGCTGCGAAAATCCGGGCCATCGTCATCGTGGCCGCCGCGCTGCTTGGATGGCTGCGGATCGGCAGCCTTCGGCGCGACACGCTCGGATACCTTAGGCGTACGTGTAGTGGTCATTGCCCGGCCTCCCCATCGCCGATCAGACGACCGCGCTGCAGAGTCAGCATGCGGTGCCGCATGCGCGCGATCAGCGCCAGGTCGTGACTGGCGATCAATACGGTGGTCCCCAGGCGGTTGATGTCCTCGAACACGCCCATGATTTCCGCGGCCAGGCGCGGGTCCAGGTTACCGGTAGGTTCGTCTGCCAGCAGCAAGGCCGGCTGGTGAACGATGGCACGGGCGATACCCACCCGCTGCTGCTGGCCCGTGGACAGGTCGGCTGGGAACAGCTCGCCCTTGTCGCTCAGGGACACACGCTCCAGGGCCGAGTCCACGCGCTTGGCGATCTCGGGTTTGGACAGCCCGAGAATCTGCAGCGGCAGGGCGATGTTGTTGAAGACGGTGCGATCGAACAGCAGTTGGTGGTTCTGGAACACCACGCCGATCTGCCGGCGCAGGAACGGGATCTGCGCATTGCTGATCTGCCCCAGGTCCTGCCCAGCCAACAGCAGCTTGCCGCTGGTCGGACGCTCCATGGCCAGCAGCAAGCGCAGCAAGGTGCTCTTGCCCGCGCCCGAGTGCCCGGTGACGAACAGGAACTCGCCCCGACGCGCCCGGAAGCTCAGCTCATGCAAGCCGACATGGCCATTGGGATAGCGCTTGGCAACCTGTTCGAATCGGATCATGGGTGCTCCCGCTCGGCAAACAGGGCTTTGACGAACGGCTCGGCCTCGAAGGTGCGCAGGTCATCGATGCCCTCGCCGACACCGATGAAGCGGATCGGCAGGTTGAATTGCTTGGCCAGGGCGAAGATCACCCCGCCCTTGGCGGTGCCGTCCAGCTTGGTCAGGGCGAGGCCTGTCAGCTCGACGCTCTGGTTGAAGTACTTGGCTTGGCTGATGGCGTTCTGGCCAGTGCCGGCATCGAGCACCAGCAGCACCTCGTGGGGCGCCTCGGCGTCGAGCTTGCCGATGACCCGACGGACCTTCTTGAGCTCTTCCATCAGGTTGTCCTTGGTGTGCAGGCGACCGGCGGTATCGGCGATCAGTACATCGACGCCCCGTGCCTTGGCGGCCTGCACGGCGTCGAAGATCACCGAGGCGGAATCCGCACCGGTGTGCTGGGCGATGACCGGAATCTGGTTGCGCTCGCCCCACACCTGCAACTGCTCCACCGCTGCTGCGCGGAAGGTATCGCCAGCGGCCAGCATGACCTTCTTGCCTTCGAGTTGCAGTTTCTTGGCCAGCTTGCCGATGGTGGTGGTCTTGCCGGCGCCGTTGACGCCCACGACCAGGATCACGTACGGCTTGTTCTGGACCTGGACTTTCAGCGGTTGCTCGACCGGGCGCAGCAGGGCAGCCAGTTCTTCCTGCAGCGACTTGTACAGGGCATCGGCGTCGGCCAACTGCTTGCGAGCGACCTTCTGCGTCAGGTTCTGGACGATGACCGACGTGGCTTCGACGCCAACGTCGGCGGTCAGCAGACGGGTCTCGATCTCGTCGAGCAGGTCGTCGTCGATGGCCTTCTTGCCCAGGAACAGGCTGGCCATGCCTTCGCCGATGCTGGCGCTGGTCTTGGACAGGCCCTGCTTGAGGCGGGCGAAGAAGCCGGGCTTGGCGGGTTCGGCGACAGCCGGCTCGGGTGCGGGGTCACGCGGTGTCGGTGCTGGCTCGACGGGTGCCTTGGGCGCCTCGGGAGTGGCCACCGGGGCCATCTCGACCACTGGACGCTCAGGTATGACCGGCGGGGCCTTGGGCTCCAGATCCGGGACCAAGGCCACGGGTTCCTCAGCCACCGGCAGCACCAGATTGCTCACCGGCGCTGCAGGCGCGACCACTGGCGGCACAGCCTGTACAGGCGTGGAGGCGACCGGCTCCGGAGCAGGCGCCTGCAGCGGCATGGACGCGATCGGCTCAGGCTGCGGGGCCTGCAATGGCTCGGACGCGACCGGCTCTGGGGTCGGCGCTGCAATGACCGGGGCCACCGGCTCGGCCGGAACAACCTCGGGCTGCTCTACGGGGGCCTGCGGCGCGACCGGTTCTACGGTTTGCGGTTCAGGGGTTTGCGGCTGTTCGGCGACAGGTTGCTGCGGCTTCTTGCGAAACCAGCTGAACAGGCCTTTCTTTTCGCCAGCCTCGGCCGGCGCTTTTTTGTCGTCGTTGGAACCAAACATGGAAGACGGCTATCTCAGGGTAGCGATGGGCCATCAGCGGCGCATCGGGAATTCTCTAAACGCAGAACAGACTATTTTGAATCCGGCTGGTTCATGCGCAATATTTTGTCGTCAGGCCCGCAGGCCAGAACGGCGACAGGCATGGTCGCCAGGCAACCGGATCAGTATCCTAGCACCTCCTGGCCCGCCGACGCTAAACCCTGGGGGCCGCCGTACAGGTTATCCAACGTATGAATGCTCTAGCCCGCCGCGCCGCTGGCCTGTTGCTCAGCACGCTCTGCCTGCCGTTCGCGGCCCTTGCCGCCGATCCGCAACCCACCCACGAGTTCATTCTCGACAATGGCCTGAAAGTGGTCGTGCGCGAAGACCATCGCGCACCGGTGGTGGTCTCGCAGATCTGGTACAAGGTCGGCTCCAGCTATGAGACGCCAGGCCAGACCGGCCTGTCCCATGCCCTCGAACACATGATGTTCAAGGGCAGTGCCAAGATCGGTCCGGGCGAAGCTTCGCGCATCCTGCGTGACCTGGGCGCAGAGGAAAACGCCTTCACCAGCGACGACTACACCGCCTACTACCAAGTGCTGGCCCGCGACCGCCTGCCGGTGGCCCTGGAGCTCGAAGCCGACCGCCTGGCGAGCCTGCGTTTGCCGGCCGATGAGTTCAGCCGCGAAATCGAAGTCATCAAGGAAGAGCGCCGCCTGCGCACGGACGACCAGCCCAATGCCAAGGCCTACGAGCTGTTTCGCGCGATGGCCTATCCGGCCAGTGGCTATCACACACCGACTATCGGCTGGATGGCCGACCTCGAGCGTATGAAGGTCGAGGAGCTGCGCCACTGGTATGAATCCTGGTACGCCCCGAACAATGCCACGCTGGTAGTCGTCGGCGATGTCACCCTCGACGAGGTCAAGGGCTTGGCGCAGAAGTACTTCGGCGCAATCCCCAAACGAGCCGTTCCTCCCGCCAAGCTGCCTCTGGAACTGGCCGAGCCCGGCCTGCGCCAGCTGACCTTGCATGTACGCACCCAGTTGCCAAGCCTGATCTACGGCTTCAACGTGCCCAGCCTGGCCACCGCCAAGGATGCGCGCGCGGTCAATGCCCTGCGACTGATCTCGGCCCTGCTCGATGGCGGCTACAGCGCGCGCATGCCGTCACGCCTTGAGCGTGGCCAGGAACTGGTGGCCGGCGCCTCGTCGGGCTACAACGCCTTCACCCGCGGTGACAGCTTGTTCATGATCTCGGCCACGCCGAACGTGCAGAAGCAGAAAACCCTGGCCGACGTCGAGAAAGGCATCTGGCAACTGCTCGACGAACTCAAGACCACCCCGCCCACCGCCGAGGAGCTCGAACGCGTGCGCGCCCAGGTGATCGCCGGGCTGGTCTACGACCGCGACTCCATCAGCAGCCAGGCCACCACCATCGGCCAGCTGGAGACCGTGGGCCTGTCCTGGAAGCTGATCGACAGCGAGCTGGACGAGCTCAAGCGCGTGACCCCGCAGGACATCCAGGACGCCGCACGCACCTATTTCACCCGCGAACGCCTGAGCGTTGCCCACGTACTGCCCGAGGAGTCCGCTCATGAGTGATCGCAGCGCCCCACGCTACACCCTGTTCGGCCTCGGGATCATCACCTTGGTCGTGGCCCTGGCCCTCGTGCTGGCCCGCCCGGCTCAGTCGGACAACGCCGCAAAGGCCCAGGACACGGCGGCGCGCCCGGCCAATACGTTGCAGTCGCTGGCCGAGCTGGACGGCAAGGCGCCCAGTCGGCGCCAACTGAACATCCAGAGCTGGAGCACCGCCGAAGGCGCGCGGGTGCTGTTCGTCGAAGCGCGTGAGCTGCCGATGTTCGACCTGCGCCTGACCTTCGCGGCCGGCAGCAGCCAGGACGGCGATGTGCCAGGGCTTGCGACCTTGACCAATGCCATGCTCAACGAAGGTGTGGCCGGTAAGGACGTGACCGCCATCGCCCAAGGCTTCGAAGGCCTGGGGGCGGACTTTGGCAACGGCTCCTACCGCGACATGGCCGTGGCCACCCTGCGCAGCCTGAGCACCCCGGACAAGCGCGAGCCAGCCCTGAAGCTGTTCGCCGAAGTGGTGGGCAAGCCAACATTCCCGGATGACGCCCTTAAGCGCATCAAGAACCAGCTGCTGGCCGGCTTCGAGTACGAAAAGCAGAACCCGGGCAAAATCGCCGGCAAGGCCCTGTTCAACCAGCTCTACGGCAACCACCCTTACGCCCATCCCAGCGATGGCAGTGCCGAAAGCATCCCTGGCATTAGCCTGGCGCAGCTGCGGGCGTTCCACGCCAAGGCTTATGCTGCCGGCAATGCCGTGATCGCCCTGGTCGGCGACCTGAGCCGGGCCGAGGCCGAAGCCATCGCCGCCCAGGTCTCCAGCGCGCTGCCCAAGGGGCCGGCGCTGGCCAAGCCTGCTCAGCCGGCCGAACCCAAGCCTGGCCTGACCCACATCGACTTCCCGTCCAAGCAGACCCACCTGATGCTGGCGCAGTTGGGCATCGACCGCCAGGATCCGGACTGGCCGGCGCTGTCTCTGGGTAACCAGATCCTCGGCGGCGGCGCTTTCGGCACACGACTGATGAGCGAAGTACGCGAGAAGCGCGGCCTGACCTACGGCGTGTACTCGGCCTTCAGCCCCATGCAGGTGCGCGGACCGTTCATGATCAATCTGCAGACTCGTGCCGAACTGAGCGAAGGCACGCTCAAGCTGGTCCAGGACATCCTCGCCGATTACCTCAAGACCGGCCCCACCCAGCAAGAGCTGGACGATGCCAAGCGCGAACTGGCCGGCAGCTTCCCGCTGTCGAATGCCAGCAACTCGAGCATCGTCGGCCAACTGGGCGCCATCGGTTTCTACAACCTGCCGCTGACCTGGCTCGAGGACTTCATGCAGCAGTCCCAGGCCTTGACCGTCGAGCAGGTCAAGGCCGCCATGAACAAGCACCTGGCGGCGGACAAGCTGGTGATCGTCACCGTCGGCCCGACCGTGGCGCAGAAACCACTGCCGCCGCCCACTGACAAACCCGCCGAGCAGCCGCTCGGCATACCGGAGCATTAATGGCCAAGCCATCGACCCCTGCCCGTCCGGGCCAGGCCCAGAGCAAGGGCCCAGGACACTTGCGCATCATCGCCGGCGAGTGGCGCAGCCGCCGCCTGACGGTCCCGGAAGGTGAAGGCCTGCGGCCGACACCGGACCGCGTCCGCGAGACCCTGTTCAACTGGTTGGCGCCCTATATCGAGGGTGCTCTGGTGCTGGATGCCTTCACTGGTAGCGGCGCCCTGGTACTCGAGGCCCTGTCGCGGGGAGCCAAGGATGCCGTCGCCCTGGACAGCAACCCAGCGGCCATCGCCAACCTCAAGGACAACCTGGAAGTGCTGCGCTGCCCGCGTGGCCAGATCCTGCAGACCGATGCCCTGCGCTACCTGCAAGGCCCGGCCAAACAACAGTTCGACGTAGTGTTCCTCGATCCGCCCTTCCACCAGGACCTGCTGGCCGACACCTGCAACCTGCTTGAAGACCGCCAGTGGCTGAGCGAAAGCGCCTGGGTTTACACCGAGAGCGAAGCGGCGCCTTCCACCTTGCAGATGCCCGGCAACTGGCGCTTGCACCGGGAGAAAAAGACCGGGCAGGTGCATTACGCGCTCTGGCAACGGGGCTGAATCGACGGACTGCCTACTTATGTAACGCAGATAGACCCTTTCTATCGCTGAAGCTGCTCCGGCTTATCGCCCATGAGGAGCACTTCAGCGATGATTTCTTCCCCAACTCCACCTAATCAGGCCCACACAGGTTGCGCCAGTCTCGACGTACTGGCATCAGCCAAGCCTGCCCCTTTGCACCATTTCAGGCTCGACAACGGTCTATCGGTCTACCTGCATGAAAACCACAGCGCCCCACTGGCAGCCGTCCAGTTGTGGTACCACATCGGCGCAAGCCACGAGCCACCGGGGCATTCGAACCTGTCGCACCTGCTCGAGCACCTGGTTTTCCAAGGTAGCAGTAAACTCCCGGCTGGACAGTACTCCCGATTGATCGCCCGCCTGGGCGGTGTGGCCAATGCCACCACCCATGACGACGCCACTTCGTTCGAGATGATCTTGCCTGCCTCCCGGCTGCCTGTTGCTCTGGAACTCATGGCCGATGCCATGAAGAACGCCACACTGGACCCGGCTGCATTCGAACAGGAAGTCAAAGCCGTTGCCGACGAACGCCGCTTCAGAGTCGACAATTCGCCGATCCAGCTGGCATTTGAACAGCACCGAATGCTCGCCCACGGGGACAACGCTTATGCCATGCCCAGCTTCGGATATTCGATCGACCTCGAAGAGATGAGCCTGGCATCGGTACGGACGTGGTATCAGACGTGGTATCAACCGAACAACGCGACCTTGGTGGTCGCGGGCGCGGTCGATCCCAAAGTCCTGCGTCACCAGGTAGAGACTTACTTCGCGGCCCTGCCACCCGCCCCCCTTGATGCCAAACCCGCTCCTCGGCACAGAGGCGTGCTTGCCGAACGCAGCCAGACGCTCGTTCAGCCCACGCTGGTGGATGGCCTGTTCATGTCGTTCAACGTCCCGAGCCAGGCCACAGCCCCTTCTCAGGAAACCGTCCTGGCGCTGCGCTTGCTCTGCCAAGTTCTGGGCACTGGCTACAGTGCCCGGCTGTACAGCCAACTGGTGCGTGACAAACGCCTCCTCAAATACGCTCAACTCTCCTATGACCACCACGTGCGGGGCGACACCCTGATGACGCTCTCGAGCGCCACGGTCCCGGACAGGGCCACTGCCCAACAGGCGGCTACCGAGGTATGGCAACTGATCGACACGCTTCGAACTGCTGCACTACCAGAAACAGAGCTCGAAGGTGCAAAGCTGCGCCTGCTGGCCAGGCAGTTCTACGAGCGGGACGACCTCGCGCACCAGGCGACGCTCATTGGCCATGCGGCCGCGGCCGGCCTGGATCCGGCGCTACACGATGAAGCGCCACGAATCATCCGCGACCTCACCAGCGCCACCCTGCAACGTGTCGCCAGCGAATACCTGAGGCGGGAGCGGCTGACGACAACCTACCTGCAGCACGGAGTGCCAGCATGAACGATCTCTCTTCCCCCTCGGCGAACGCCGAAACCTGCAACCCTCTTGCGCCGGACACCTTCACCGAGACGCTGGCCAACCTCGCATCGGCGCAGGCCCTGGACCTCGACCCGTTCCCGCTCGTGAAGCACGACGTACAGCATTGGCGTACGAAAGAAGGCACTCGCGTGCGTTTTCTGGCTTCACACGAACGGCCGATGTTCGACCTGGTGCTGCGCTTCAAGGCTGGCAGCGCCCTGGACGGCGATACGCCCGGTCTGGCAGCCCTGGCCCTGTACGCGCTGGACCAAGGCACTGCCGAGCTCAACGCCACCCAATTCACCGAGCGACTGGAGGGTCTGGGCGCGGTCATGAACCGGCAGGTGACCCAAGACTGCGCGATCGTCACGCTGCGCAGCCTTAACACGCCGGACCTGCGCGCTTGCGCCTTGCGCTTGATCACCGAGATGGTCGCCCGGCCTGCTTTGCGCCCAGAAGATGTCGCCAAGATCAGCGCGCGCCTTGTCGATGCACAGCAAAGCAGCCTCCAGCCTCTGCATGCACGGTTGTTCGACGCCACGATGGAGCAATTGCTCGCAGGTCATCCCTATGCCACCCCGCTGGCCGGAACACTCGATGGCCTGGGCTCCCTGACGCCAGACGATGTACGCGCCTTCCATCGACAAGCCTACTCCGCCAACAATCTCGACATCGGCCTGGTTGGCGATCTGTCCCGTGAAGAGGCCCAAGCGCTGGTAAACGATCTTACCCAGGCACTGCCGCAGCAGTGGGCCGCCGTGCCTCCGCCAGCGCTGCCAGTACCTGCCGCTGGTCCCCTGCATCTTGAGCGCCCAGGCGCCAGCACTCAGGTGCTGCTGACACTCCCGCTGCATGTCTGGCCAAAGGACGAGGATTACCCAGCCCTGCTCATGGCCACTGAAATCCTGGGAGCGGGGTTCGAGTCCCGATTGACCCCCGAGCTGCGCACACGTCGCGCGCTGACCTACAGCATCTATGCTGTATTAGAACCGATGGATGCGGGATGCCTGTGGCAGGTGAGCTGGGATATCGCACCTGAATACCGGGATGCCTCCAGGGTCCTGGTATCGAACGTGCTTGAATGCTTCATCGCCCATGGGCCCACCCAGGCCGAGTGCGACCTGGCCCTGAACCAGCTGGCGGGCAAGCTGATGCGTGGCATGGCCGACAATGCGGTGCTGGCAAACGGGTTGGCAGCATTCAGCCATCAGGGGCTGCCAGCCAATCATCTGGCGAGCTACCAGGAGAAACTCGCAGCCTTGACACCCGAGGGCATTCGACAAGCCGCTCGGGGCTGGCTCGATATAAAAAAGGCTTTCTTCGCCACCCTTGGCCCTGCCGTCGATCAGCAGCCGTTGCCCGAGCCACCGACCATAGGCGTATAGGGCAACCCCTGAAGAGGCGCTTCATGGCAAGCTAGGCGAGCACATGACGAGTTGTCCAGCATGCCAAGTCCTATCGCCCAGTTCACGCCCGCCATCGGCCTCTCCAATCCGCATCTGCAAACCTTGTGGGGCCCGCTCTGGCGTAAAACGCCCGAGTTGCATCGCACCCGCGAGCGAATGTGGCTTTCCGATGGAGATTTTCTCGACCTCGACTGGCTTGGCCCCAATCAGGTCAACGCACCCGTGGTCCTAGTGCTCCATGGCCTGACCGGCTCGTCCCACTCGCCCTATGTCAAAGGCCTGCAGCAGGCGCTGCAGGCCCATAGCTGGGCCAGTGTCGCAGTGAACTGGCGAGGCTGCTCGGGCGAGCCCAACCTGTTGACGCGCAGCTACCACTCCGGCGCCAGCGAGGATCTGGCCGAGACCATCCGTCACTTGCGTGTCCAGCGACCCTTGGCACCGCTCTATGCGGTGGGGTATTCGCTGGGCGGCAATGTGTTGCTCAAGTATCTGGGGGAAAGCGGCTCGGCCAGCCAACTGCAAGCGGCAGTCGCAGTATCGGTACCGTTTCGCCTGGACCAAAGCGCCGACCGTATCGGGATGGGTTTCTCGAAGGTCTACCAAGCGCATTTCATGCGCGAATTGCTGGCCTATGTGCAACGAAAACAGCGGCACTTTCGCGACAACGGCCATGTGGAGCGGCTGGCCGAACTGGAACGGCTCGGGTCATTGCGCAACCTACGCAACTTCTGGGACTTCGACGGCAAGGTCACCGCGCCCCTGAACGGCTTCAGCGATGCCTACGACTACTACCGGCGCTCGTCGAGTCGCTACTACTTGGGCGAAAACCGCACCCCGACGCTGATCATCCAATCCAGCGACGACCCTTTCGTCTTCGACCATAGCCTGCCGACTGCGAGTGAACTGGCGCGCGACACGCATCTGGAACTGCACAGCAGAGGTGGCCACGTGGGCTTCGTGGAAGGCAGCCTGCGCAATCCAGGGTATTACCTGGAGCGCAGGATTCCGCAGTGGTTGGTGCAGGGGGCTTGATCGTCGAAGGGATTGGCCTGTATCACGCCCCCGCTTTCCTCAGGTGGCGTCAATCACCGGTTGCCACACCGTGGCCAGGGTCGTTGATCCACTCGCTCCACGACCCGGCGTAGAGTCTGCCTAGCGGGTACCCCGCCAATGCCAGGGCGAACAAGTTGTGGCAGGCGGTCACGCCCGATCCGCAGTAGGCCACCAACTGTTCTGGCGCCCGCCCTGCCAGTTTCTGGGCAAAACGCTGCTTGAGCTGTTCGGCCGGCAAAAAGTGCCCATCCGGCCCCAAGTTGTCGGTGAAGGCCGCGCACTGAGCCCCGGGAATATGCCCGGCCACTGGGTCGATCGGCTCGACCTCACCGCGAAAACGCGGCAGGCCACGGGCATCGATCAGAGTCATTTCTGGATTGCCCAACCCCTTGGCCAGATGCTCGGCGTCGATCACCAGTTTCATGTCCGGCGCACCGGTGAAGGTGCCCTCACGCTTGGCCGGAGGGTCCAGGCTCAGCGGCTGATGCGCGGCGTGCCAGGCCTTCAGGCCTCCGTCGAGAATCGACACCCCCTCGCGTTTGCCCAGCCAGGCCAGCAGCCACCAAGCGCGGGCAGCGAAGGCGCCCGGGCCGTCGTCGTAAAGCACCACCTGACTGTCGTTGTCCATCCCCCACTCACGCAGGCGCTCGACCAGCCGTTGCGGATCCGGCAACGGGTGACGGCCCGTCACGCCCTTGACCACCGGCCCGCTCAGGTCTCGCTCCAGATCCGCGAAGTGCGCGCCGGCGATATGCCCGAGGGCGTAGCTGCGTTGGCCGTAGTCCACATCTTCCAGGGCAAAGCGACAGTCGAGGATCACCAACCCAGGCGCGCCCAGGCGCTCGGCCAGCTGCGTTGGGGTGATCAATTGCGCAAGAGGCATGACAATCTCCTGATCGATAGCACGAAAGCCCGGGGTCACTGCTCCAGGGCCTGGTTGAACGGAACGTGGAACTCCTCGCAGAGGGCATCCACGGCGGCACGCGCGCTGGCAGTGACGAAGCCCAGTTCGAGCACCAGCACCTGGTAGACACCACGCTTGAAGGCTTCTTCTCCCAGATGCGCGGAATGTTCGCGTGTAGTACTGAGAAAACGTACCCAGGATGTCAGCACGATCCAGGCATTGATGGTCAACGATTCGACCTGCGCGGCATCCATCGCAAGAATGCCAGCATCGACGAAGCCCCGGTAGATCGCCTGGCCCTGCTGCAGGCAACGCTGGGAAAAACGGCGGTAACGGGCAGCCAGTTCCGGGTCGCTGTCGAGCAGGTGCTCGAGGTCCCGGTGCAGGAATCGGTAGTTCCACATGGCCGCCAGCAAGGCCTTGAGGTAGAAACGTTTGTCCTCGACCGTGGCGACACGCCCCTGTGGCGGACGCAGGAAGCTGTCTACCAGCTCTTCGTATTGGTTGAAGAGCACGGCGATGATCGCCTGCTTGTTGGGGAAGTGGTAGTAGAGGTTGCCGGGCGAAATTTCCATGTGCGCGGCGATGTGGTTGGTGCTGACGCTACGTTCGCCCTGTTGATTGAACAGCTCCAGGCTGTTCTGCACGATGCGCTCGCGAGTCTTCATGCGCGGGGCCATGCTCAGCTCCAGGTTCGTTGATGGTTCATCTTACGGCGTATCGACCAGGCAATGCACAGTGCTGCGGGCGCGGGGGTCCGTGGGAACGGGTTTACCTGCGAAAAGTCCGGCAGGGTGGACGGCAGGCAGACGAGTCCGCGCTGTCGGTAAATTTTCAAGACGGCACACCTTAATTGAATGTCCAGGCAACGGATTAGAGTATATGCTCTAGCCACCGAGCACCCCAGCGGAGCAGCCATGACCTCGCCGATCACTCAGCTTCCAGTGCATTCCGACCTCGACCTGCCCGCGTTGTTCGATGCCCAGCGCCAAGCCTTCGCAAACAATCCCATGCCGCCGGCGGCCCAACGTCGGCAATGGCTCCGGAGCCTGCGCGAAGCGCTGCTGCAAAACCAGCAATCGCTGATCGAGGCGATCGACCGAGACTTCGATGGCCGCAGCGCCGACGAAACCCTGCTCGCCGAGCTGATGCCGTCGATCCAAGGCCTGCGTCATGCCGAGCGTCACCTGCAACGCTGGATGAAACCTTCGCGACGCACGGTCGGCCTGGCCTTCCAACCGGCCAGCGCCCAGGTGCTTTATCAACCGCTGGGCGTGGTCGGGGTCATCGTGCCGTGGAACTACCCCTTGTTACTGGCGATCGGGCCGTTGACCTGCGCCTTGGCCGCCGGCAACCGGGTGATGCTCAAGCTCAGCGAGGCCTCACCGGCCAGCGGGAAGGCTCTCAAGACCCTGCTCGAGCGCGTGTTCCCGGCGGACTTGGTCAGCGTCGTGCTCGGCGAGGTCGAAGTCGGCCAGGCCTTCGCGCGCCTGCCTTTCGACCACCTGCTGTTCACCGGGTCCACCAGCGTGGGTCGACAAGTCATGCTGGCTGCCGCCACCAACCTCACCCCGGTGACCCTGGAACTGGGCGGCAAGTCGCCGGCCATCGTCTGCGCCAGTGTGCCGCTGGAAACCGCCGCCGAGCGCATCGCTTTCGGCAAAGGTCTCAATGCCGGCCAGACCTGCGTCGCCCCTGACTATGTGCTGGTTCCTCGCGAGCGCCTCGACGCCTTCGCCGAAGCCTACCAACGCGCCATGCGCCGTCTGTACCCGCGCATCGCCGACAACCCCGACTACAGCGCCATCATCAACACCCGGCAACTGCAACGCCTGGAGCGGCTGCTCACCGATGCCCGCGACAAGGGCGCCCGGGTGCTCGACCTGTATGCCGACGAGCCCCGCCAGGGTCGTCGCCTGCCCCCTCACGTGCTGATGGCGGTGAATGACGACATGCAGGTGATGCAGGACGAGATCTTCGGCCCCTTGCTGCCCCTGGTGCCATACGACAACCTCGATCAGGCCCTGGCCTACATCAACCAGCGCCCGAGGCCCCTGGCGCTGTACTACTTCGGCTACGACCGCGCCGAGCAGGCCCACGTGCTGCGCAACACCCATTCCGGCGGCGTGTGCCTGAACGACACGCTCTTGCATGTGGCCCAAGATGATCTTCCCTTTGGCGGCGTCGGCCCCTCGGGCATGGGCCACTACCATGGTCATGAAGGCTTCCTGACCTTCAGCAAGGCCAAGGCGGTGTTGGCCAAGCAACGCCTCAACACCGCCCGGCTGATCTACCCTCCTTATGGCAAAGCCTTGCAGCGTCTGATTTTCAAGCTGTTCATCCGTTGAGCGAGGGGATGCCATGCACCGCCGAGACCTGCTTCGGTTCAGCCTGGGTGCCAGCGTTTTCTTGAGCACTGCCAGCCTGGTCGGCTGTGCGCCGCAGACATCCGCTGCAGGTTTCTCGGTGCTACGCGAAGACGACTTGCCGATGCTGGCTGCGGTGATTCCGGTGGTGCTCGCCGGCACTCAGGCCAGCGACGCACTGGTACTGCACAGCCTGGATCACAAGCTGGCAGCGCTCTCGCCTGAAATGCTCAAACTCACCCGCCAGTTGTTCGACGTGCTCAGCCTGCCGCTGACCCGTGGACCATTGACGGGCATCTGGGGCAGTTGGGAAAACGCCAGCAGCGCCCAGGTGAACACCTTCCTGCGACGCTGGCGCGACAGTTCGCTGGACATGCTGCGCATGGGCCACGCCTCGCTGCTGCAACTGCTGCTCATGGCCTGGTACGAACGCCCCGAGGCCTGGGCGGCCTGCGGCTATCCCGGCCCACCGAAGATCTGACTAAGAGGCTTGCCCATGCCTGTCGCCGACCCGTTTCGCCAAGGCCTCGCCCGAGGCTGGATCACCTACGATGGTTCGCGTCTGGACCAGGACCTGACGCTGGAGGCCGACATCGCCGTGATTGGCAGTGGTGCTGGCGGCGCCACCAGCGCAGAGCTGCTCAGCGCCGCAGGCTTCAAGGTGCTGTTGATCGAGGAAGGCCCGCTCAAGACCAGCAGCGATTTCCACCTGCAGGAAAACGAGGCCTACGCCCAGTTGTACCAGGAAGGGCTCGGGCGCATGAGCAAGGATGGCGCCATCACCATCCTCCAAGGGCGCGCCGTGGGCGGTACCACCTTGGTCAACTGGACCTCCAGTTTCCGCACCCCTGAGCAAACCCTCGAGCACTGGGCCCGGGAGCACGGCGTCAAAGGGCTCGCCAGCGAAGACCTGCGCCCTTGGTTCGAGCGTATCGAGCAACGCCTGGGCATCAGCCCCTGGGCCCTGCCGCCTAACCCCAACAACGACGTGCTGCGCCGGGGCTGCGAAGTGCTCGGCTACCGCTGGGCAGTGATTCCGCGCAATGTGCGCGGCTGCTGGAATTTGGGCTACTGCGGCATGGGTTGCCCGGTCAACGCCAAGCAATCGATGCTGGTGACCAGCATTCCCACCACCCTCGACAACCACGGCGAGCTGCTCTATCTGGCCCGTGCGCAGCGATTCGAACATGACGGCAGGCGCATCACCCAACTGCTGTGCCAGGCCCTGGACCGCCGGGCCGTGGAGCCGACCGGGTACCAGGTACGGATCCGCGCACGGCATTATGTACTGGCTGGCGGCGGCATCAACAGCCCAGCCCTGCTGCTGCGCTCCGAGGCGCCCGACCCGCACCGACGGCTGGGCAAGCGCACCTTCCTGCACCTGGTCAATTTCAGCGCGGCCTTGTTCGATGAGCGCATCGATCCGTTCTATGGCGCGCCTCAGTCCATCTACAGCGACCAATTCCAGTGGCGCGACGGCGTCGATGGGCCGATCGGCTTCAAACTCGAAGTGCCCCCGCTGCATCCGGCGCTGGCAAGCACGCTGCTGGGCGCCCATGGCCAAGAAAGCGCCCGGCGCATGGCCGCGTTGCCACATACCCATGTCATGCTGGCGTTGCTGCGCGATGGTTTCCACCCCGAGAGCCAGGGCGGCCAGGTGGAGCTGCGCGGCGACGGCTCGCCGGTGCTCGATTATCCCATCACCGACTACTTGCGCGATGGCCTGCGCCGGGCCTACTTGAGCATGGCGCGCATCCAGTTCGCCGCCGGCGCTACCCAAGTGATACCGGTGCACAGCGATGCCCGCTACACCACAGACCTGCCCCAGGCGCAGGCGTTGATCGACGAATTGCGCCTGGAGCCGTTTCGCACGCGCCTGGGCAGTGCCCACGTAATGGGCGGCTGCGCCCTTGGCGAGGATCCACGCCAGGCGGTGTGCGACAGCCTGGGGCGGCACCACCAGTTGGAGAACCTGTCGATCCACGACGGCTCGCTGTTCCCCACCAGTATTGGCGCCAACCCGCAACTGTCGGTCTACGCCCTCGCCGCCCGGCTCAGCGACGCCCTGGCCACCCGCCTGGCACGGGGCGCATGACAACGAACGGCCTGGCTGTCTATAGTGCCCTCATTCGGCCGTGCGACTTGGCCGGGCAGCAGTCGCTGCGCTACCATCCGACTCCCCAACGCACTCCAGCCAGGATGACGCGATGAACCGAGTGTTGTACCCGGGTACTTTCGACCCCATTACCAAAGGCCACGGCGATCTGGTCGAGCGCGCCTCGCGTCTGTTCGATCACGTGATCATCGCAGTCGCCGCCAGCCCGAAGAAAAACCCGCTGTTCCCGCTGGAGCAACGCGTGGAGCTGGCCCGTGAGGTCACCAAGCACCTGCCCAATGTCGAGGTCATCGGTTTCTCGAGCCTGCTGGCGCATTTCGCCAAGGAGCAAGGTGCCAATGTCTTCCTGCGCGGCCTGCGTGCAGTCTCGGACTTCGAGTACGAGTTCCAGCTGGCCAACATGAACCGGCAACTGGCGCCGGACGTCGAAAGCCTGTTCCTGACGCCGTCGGAGCGCTACTCGTTCATTTCCTCGACCCTGGTCCGGGAAATCGCCGCCCTGGGTGGCGACATCAGCAAATTCGTCCACCCGGTGGTCGCCGAGGCGCTGACCCTACGCTTCAAGAAGTGACACCCACCGCCTGATCATCGCGCCAGCGTGCACTGCGGGCGCGAATGCGGCACAATTGTGCCCACTGGTTTGATACATGCCCGGGCCAATAGCCCCGGCCGGAGCCCCCATGTCCCTGATCATCACCGACGATTGCATCAACTGCGACGTCTGCGAACCCGAGTGCCCGAACGCCGCTATCTCCCAAGGCGAAGAGATCTATGTGATCGACCCGAACCTGTGCACCCAGTGCGTAGGTCATTACGACGAGCCGCAGTGCCAGCAGGTCTGCCCGGTCGACTGCATCCCTCTGGATGAAGCTCACCCGGAGACCCACGACGAGCTGATGGAAAAGTACAAGCGGATCACCGGCAAGGCTTGAAGCGCTCGGCAAGGGTTTCGCACTTCTTCGCGGGTGAACCCGCACCCACAGATTCTGCGGTGCTCTTAAGACCACCAGTAACCTGTGGCGACGGGTTCACCCGCGAAGGCCCATGAGGCGATCCCAATCATGATCAGCGCTGGCAGCGCGGGCAGTAAACGCTGGCCCGCTGCCCCAGCTTCACTTCCCTGAGCGTCGTGCCGCAGACCTTGCATGGCTGTTCCCCGCGCCCATACACGAACAACTCCTGCTGGAAGTATCCCGGCTGCCCGTCGCCTCCGATGAAGTCGCGCAGTGTCGTGCCGCCCTGCTCGATCGCCGCTGCCAGCACCCGCTTGATCTCGATCGCCAGCCTCACATAACGCGCCCGAGAGACGCCGCCGGCCTCGCGCCGCGGGTCGATGCCGGCCGCGAACAGCGCCTCGGTAGCGTAGATGTTACCCACCCCCACCACCACGGCGTTATCCATGATGAACGGCTTGATCGCCATGCTCCGCCCGCGGGATAACTGGAACAACCGCTCGCCATCGAACAGGTCGGTCAGCGGCTCCGGCCCCAGACGCATGAGCAACTCATGATTGAACGGGTCCAGGCTCCAAAGCATCGCGCCGAAACGACGCGGGTCGGTGTAGCGCAGGGCTAGCCCCGATTCCAGTTCGATGTCTACGTGCTCGTGCTTGCCCACCGGCAAGCCCTGCTCCACCAGGCGCAGGTTGCCCGACATGCCCAGGTGGCTGATCAAGGTGCCGACCTCGGCATTGATCAACAGGTATTTGGCGCGCCGCTCAACGGTGAGGATGCGCTGCCCGGAAAGACGCACATCCAGATCCTCAGGGATCGGCCAGCGCAGGCGCCGGTCACGCACCACCACGCGGCTGACCCGCTGACCTTCCAGGTAAGGCGCGATACCGCGCCGGGTAGTCTCGACTTCAGGTAGTTCCGGCATGGTCTTTCAGTGTCCGCCCAATTCGCGAATGGTTTGCTTGAGGTGCTCGAAGTCGTACTCCGACAGGCCGATGTAGTCGAGCACCAAGGGCCCGACCACCTGCCACTCATGGTCTTCGGCCTGGTTGCCCAGTACCCGGTAAGAGGCGCAGATGTGCTCGGCCATCTTCAACACCGCGAGCAGGTTCTTCAGTCGAGTATCGCCCGAAGCGTCGTCGCGAAACACTGCCAGGGCATTGTGATGATTGGCGATGGCCGCCGTGATGTGCTCCGGCAGGCGCCAGGACTTGGCGGTGTAGTAACCCACCACCGAATGGTTGGTGTTGAACATGCGGTTTTCGGTGTCCACCACCCGCGTCTGCTCGCTGGCCTGGGCATAGGCGGTTTCCAGCACGCTCATGTAGTCGGGGAAGCGCTTGAGCATCAGCGGCACGCCGCAATCATGGAACAAGCCCAGGGTATAGGCCTCGTCCACGGCCGGGATGTCGGTGTGCCTGGCCAGGGTCAGGCAGGTCATGGCCACGTCCTGGGCGGTGTCCCAGAAGCGATTGAGCGTGACGATGGTTTCATCGCTCATCTCGCCCTTTATCGACAAGGCGTTGATCAGGTTGATGATCGAACCGCTGCCCAACAGCGCCACGGCGCGCTGGATCGAACCGACCTTGTCGGCCAGCCCGAAGTGCGGGGAATTCACCAGTTTGAGCAACGCCCCCGAGAGCCCCGGATCCTGGGCGATCAGCCGGCAGATGGTGTCCAGGTCCGGGTCTGGCATGTACTGCTCGAACTGCAGATCGACCATGATCTGCGGTTGCGGCGCGATGCTGATTCCTTGCAGGACCTGCTGGATCTGTTCGGGACTGAGTTCCTGGGACATGGTGCACACATACATTGAGGACGGCGAATTCTACCGTCCTCCGCCCGGCAGGGCACCCACCACTGGCGCACTGCGCCGGAACTTTCCCCCACGCCACTGGCCTGCACTCTCAAGACCCACCCTCAAAGGAGAACCTCCCATGAGTGCAATACTGAACGGCAAGCGCGTGGCTTTCTTGGTCACCGATGGCTTCGAGCAGGTGGAATTGACCGGCCCACGCGAGGCCCTGGAACGCAACGGCGCGGTGGTCGATATCCTGAGCGACAAGGAAGGCACGGTGCGCGGCTGGAACCATGACAAGCCCGCTGATGAGTTCGCCGTGGACGCCACCTTCGAAGGCGCCAGCCTGGACCTGTACGACGCCCTGGTGCTGCCAGGCGGTGTGCAGAACTCCGATACCATCCGGATCATCCCGGCTGCCCAGAAGCTGGTGAAAAGCCATGATTCGGCCCGCAGGCCGCTCGCCGTGATCTGCCATGGCGCCTGGCTGCTGGTCTCTTGTGGCCTGGCCAAGGGGCGCCGGTTGACCAGTTACAAGACCCTGCAGGACGACATCCGCAACGCTGGCGGCGAGTGGGTCGACGAAGAAGTGGTGGTCGATGGCAACCTGATCACCAGCCGCAAGCCCGACGACATTCCGGCATTCAGCGAACAGCTGGTCAAGGCGCTGGCCTGAGACGCGGGCAACCCCGTACCCACAGGCTAAGCGGTGTCGCTGGGCACCACTGAACCCTGTGGGAGGGGTTGACCCGAAAAAGCGCTTGTCCGGGCAGCGGAAAACCGACGGGGCAACGCTCAGCGCATGGCCAACACGCTATAATCCCGCTCTTTTTTCCCGGAGCGACGTCATGTCCCTGCCCAGCCTTCGCCTCAAAGCCAATGCCGACCGCCGCCTGCGCGCCGGCCACCTGTGGGTCTACAGCAATGAAGTCGATGTTGCCGCAACCCCGCTGCAAGGCCTGAAGGCCGGTCAGCAGGCCATCCTCGAAGCCGCCAATGGCAAGCCCTTGGGCGTGGTGGCCATGAGCCCGAACAACCTCATCTGCGCACGCCTGCTGTCCCGTGACGCCAAGCTGCCCCTGGACAAGTCGCTGCTGGTTCACCGCCTCAATGTGGCCCTTTCCCTGCGCGAGCGTCTGTTCGACCAGCCCTGCTACCGCCTGGTCTACGGCGATTCCGACCTGCTGCCGGGCCTGGTGGTGGACCGCTTCTACGACATGCTGGTGGTCCAACTGGCCTCGGCCACCATGGAGGCACACAAGGACGATGTGATCGCCGCCTTGGTGCAGGTGCTCAAGCCCAGCGGCATCCTGTTCAAGAACGACTCCGCCGCCCGTGATGCCGAAGGTCTGGAACGTTATGTCGAGACGGTCTACGGGGAAGTCCCGGACTGGGTCCCGCTACAGGAGAACGGCGTGAAGTTCGAAGCGCCTGTGCGTGATGGCCAGAAGACCGGCTGGTTCTACGACCACCGCATGAACCGCGCGCGCCTGGCCCCCTACGTCAAGGGCAAGCGTGTACTGGACCTGTTCAGCTACATCGGTGGCTGGGGCGTGCAGGCCGGTGTGTTCGGCGCCAGCGAAGTGTTCTGCGTCGATGCCTCGGGCTTCGCCCTCGACGGCGTCGAGCGCAACGCAGCGCTCAACGGTATCAGCGAGAAGCTGACCTGCATCGAAGGCGACGTGTTCGAGGCCCTGCGCGAGCTCAAGGCCGCCGAGGAACGCTTCGACGTGATCATTGCCGACCCACCCGCCTTCATCAAACGCAAGAAGGACCTGAAAAACGGCGAGGCTGCCTATCGTCGCCTGAACGAGCAAGCCATGCGCATGCTCACCAAGGATGGCATCCTGGTCAGCGCCTCCTGCTCGATGCACCTGCCCGAGGACGACCTGCACAACATCCTGCTGACCAGCGCCCGCCACCTGGACCGCAACCTGCAGTTGCTCGAGCGCGGCGGCCAAGGCCCAGACCACCCCGTGCACCCAGCGATCCCCGAGACCCGCTACATCAAGAGCATCACCTGCCGCCTGCTGCCCAACAGCTGACCGTTGCAAGCTGCAAGAGGGTAGCCTCACCGCACCCGTCTTGCAGCTTGTAGTTCCAAGCTCGTAGCTCCAAGCTCAAAACGTACCACCTGTACCTGAACCATTCCCTCGCCGCGCCAGCGGTGTAGAATCGGCCTATTCATCGCCAGACATCCCCGGCGGGTTTATGAGCTCTGGTCGAGCACACGGCGATCCCGTGACGCTTTCGGCCTCATCCGTGCCAGCGGCAACCGGCCTTCGGCGCAAAGGAAAGACAAGCTCACTCCCCATTTTGTGACCTGATTAAGCCGCCAGGAGTGCTTCATGCCTGATTATCGTTCCAAGACTTCCACCCAGGGCCGCAACATGGCCGGCGCTCGTGCCCTGTGGCGCGCCACCGGGATGAAGGACGAAGACTTCAAGAAACCGATCATCGCCATCGCCAACTCGTTCACCCAGTTCGTCCCAGGCCACGTGCACCTGAAGGACCTGGGCCAGCTGGTCGCCCGCGAAATCGAACGCGCCGGAGGCGTGGCCAAGGAATTCAACACCATCGCGGTCGACGACGGCATCGCCATGGGCCATGACGGCATGCTGTACTCCCTGCCGAGCCGCGAGATCATCGCCGACGCCGTGGAATACATGGTCAATGCCCACTGCGCCGACGCCATCGTGTGCATCTCCAACTGCGACAAGATCACCCCCGGCATGCTGATGGCCGCCCTGCGCCTGAACATCCCGGTGATCTTCGTCTCCGGTGGCCCGATGGAAGCCGGCAAGACCAAGCTGGCCAGCCACGGCCTGGACCTGGTCGACGCCATGGTCATCGCCGCCGACTCCAGCGCCAGCGACGAGAAAGTCGCCGAGTACGAGCGTAGCGCCTGCCCGACCTGCGGTTCGTGCTCCGGCATGTTCACCGCCAACTCGATGAACTGCCTGACCGAAGCCCTGGGCCTCGCCCTGCCGGGCAACGGCTCCACCCTGGCCACCCACGCCGACCGCGAACAGCTGTTCCTGACCGCTGGCCGCACCATCGTCGAGCTGTGCAAACGCTACTACGGCGAGAACGACACGTCCGTCCTGCCGCGCAGCATCGCCAGCTTCAAGGCGTTCGAGAACGCCATGACCCTGGACATCGCCATGGGCGGCTCGACCAACACCATCCTGCACCTGCTGGCCGCCGCCCAGGAAGCGGAGGTGGACTTCGACCTGCGCGACATCGATCGCCTGTCGCGTAAAGTCCCGCAACTGTGCAAGGTGGCGCCGAACATCCAGAAGTACCACATGGAAGACGTGCACCGCGCCGGCGGCATCATCAGCATCCTCGGCGAACTGGCCCGCGGCGGCCTGCTGCACACCGACCTGCCGACCGTGCACAGCCGCAGCATGGAAGAAGCCATCGCCAAGTGGGACATCACCCAAACCGATGACGAAGCGGTACACACCTTCTTCAAGGCAGGCCCTGCCGGCATCCCGACCCAGACCGCCTTCAGCCAATCGACCCGTTGGGAGACCCTGGACGCCGACCGCGCCGAAGGCTGCATCCGCAGCGTCGAGCACGCCTACTCCCAGGAAGGTGGCCTGGCGGTGCTGTACGGCAACATCGCCCTGGACGGCTGCGTGGTGAAGACCGCCGGTGTCGATGACTCGATCCTGGTGTTCGAAGGCAACGCGAAGATTTTCGAAAGCCAGGACAGCGCCGTGCGCGGCATCCTGGCCGACGAAGTGAAGGCCGGCGACGTGGTGATCATTCGCTACGAAGGCCCCAAAGGCGGTCCGGGCATGCAGGAGATGCTGTACCCGACTTCGTACCTCAAGTCCAAGGGCCTGGGCAAAGCGTGCGCCCTGCTCACCGACGGCCGCTTCTCTGGCGGCACCTCGGGCCTGTCGATCGGCCACGCCTCGCCGGAAGCCGCTGCAGGCGGCGCCATCGGCCTGGTGCGCGACGGCGACAAGATCCTCATCGACATCCCTAACCGCACCATCAACCTGTTGGTCAGCGACGAGGAACTGGCGCACCGTCGCATCGAGCAGGACAAGAAAGGCTGGAAGCCTGCCGAAGCCCGCCCACGCAAGGTGACCACCGCCTTGAAGGCCTACGCCCTGCTGGCCACCAGCGCCGATAAAGGCGCTGTGCGCAACAAGGCGATGCTCGAAGGGCTTTAAGGCCTGAAGGCATAAAAAAACCGGCGCCCCGTGCGCCGGTTTTTTTGTGGGAGCGGGTTTAACCGCGAATCCAATCAAGCAACACAGGAGCTACTGAATCTGCTCCGGCGTCACGATCACCCAGTTCTTGTCCGCCGTCACCGGCAGCCCTTCCTTGGCCTGGGCCGCTGCGTTCTTGGCGATCATCCCGTTCATCTGGTCCATGTACTTGGCCTTGCGGTTGACCCATAGATGGATGCCGCCCTTGTTCACATCGACGCTGTGAAACTGCATGTAGCCATCGCTGGTGGGGGTGTCGCCGCCGACCAGCACAGGCTTTTTCCATTCGTCGATGTAGGTGAGGATGGCGGCCTGTTTACCTGCCATCCAGGTGGCCGGAGTCCACAGGTAGGGCGTCAGTTCCAGCTCCTGATTGGCCTTGGCGTCGTAGTTGCCTTCGCTGATCTGCTTGCGAGGCGTGGTCAACTGCCCGGTGGTGCGGTTCTTGAGCAACAGACTGACGCCAATCACGTTTTGCGGTTTGACGTTGTAGCCGTACTTGGGGTCCGAGGCGACCATGCGCACCAAGTCCTCGGACGCTGCGGAGATCACGTACACGTCGATCCCGTTTTCCATCAGCTTGTTGTACAGCTCTGTCTGCCCGGTGAAGACCTTCGGCGGCTGCACCTCCATCTGCTTGACCTGGTCGCCGTCGTAATAGGTGGTCGGGATCGGCTTGCCGGAGGCCATCAGCTCATCGACTTGCACCTTCAGTTCCTTGAGGGTGAAGCCTGAAAACACCTGGGCCACCCAGGGATAGCAGACCATGTCGTCGATTTCGCAGAGGCGGTAGTAGTAACTGAACAGGCTCTCCTTGTGATCAGCGGTGTCCTTGAACGGGATCAGCTTCAGGGAGGGGTCGAGCTTGTCGCGGGTGATCAGCCCTTTGTTTTCCATGAACGGCAGCAGGGACTCTTCCAGGTCGAAGCGGTAACTGGTGTTGTCCATGTCGAACACCGCGTAGTTACCTTTGTTGGCATTGGCGGCGATCATGCTGTCCAACTGCTTGGCGGCCTCTGCGGGCCAGTGCTTGAGCTCGGTGGCCCAGGTCTCGACGCTCAGCAGCAGGGCCAGGCCCGCCGCGAGTACTTTCGGAGCAGACTTCATTGCAAGTTCTCCTGAACAGTGGACCTGCAACGCTAGACAAACCCCCGCCACTACAAGGGCCCGACAGCGACGTCGAACCTTCTCCACGCGCCACGTGATGTTCCAAGTGCGACGCCTTTATATTCCAGAAACGACTAAGCACATTCGATTTGGGTATAAATTCGTTTGTTTTCAGGCTGTTAGCATTTGCGTTCGCAATCGCTCAATCAGAGGCGATGCCTCTTGTGCTTTACCCTGGAGCTTCAATGAACCTGCCGTTGTCACTCAACCTGCTGGCCTTCGTGGTCTTGTTACTGGGCCTTTCGCAAACCCGCCGTACCGACTGGAGCCTGGCCCGGAAAGTCCTGCTCGGCCTGGTGCTGGGCGTATCGTTCGGTCTGGTGCTGCACACGCTCTATGGCGCGGGCCATCCGGTGCTCAAGGCGACGATCGCCTGGCTCGACCTGGTCGGCAACGGTTACGTGGGCCTGTTGCAGATGATCGTGATGCCGCTGATCTTCGCCTCGATCCTCAGCGCGGTGGCTCGCCTGCACAATGCATCGTCCCTGGGCCGGATCAGCGTGCTGAGCATCGGCATCCTGTTGCTGACCACCGCGATCGCGGCGCTGATCGGCATCACCCTGACCAACCTCTTCGGCCTGAGCGCCGACGGCCTGGTGGCCGGCGCCCAGGAAACCGCGCGGCTGCAAACCATCCACAGCGACTACGCGGGCAAGGTCGCCGACCTCAACATCCCGCAGTTGCTGCTGTCGTTCATCCCCACCAACCCGGTGGGTGACCTGGCGCGGGCCAAGCCGACCTCGATCATCAGCGTGGTCATCTTCGCTGTGTTCCTGGGCCTGGCTGCCTTGCAACTGATCAAGGACGACGCCGACAAGGGCAACCGCGCCTTGGCGGCCATCGATACCCTGCAGGCCTGGGTGATGCGCCTGGTGCGCCTGGTGATGAAGCTCACTCCCTACGGCGTGCTGGCGCTGATGGCCAAGGTGGTCGCCAGCTCCAACCTCGAGGACATCCTCAAGCTGGGCAGCTTCGTGGTGGTGTCGTACCTGGGCCTGGGCCTGATGTTCGTGGTGCATGGCGTGATCCTGGCCGCGACCGGCGTCAGCCCGCTGCGCTTTCTGCGCAAGGTCTGGCCCGTGCTCACCTTCGCCTTCACCAGCCGCTCGAGCGCAGCGAGCATCCCGCTGAACATCGAAGCGCAGACCCGGCGCCTGGGCGTTCCGCCGTCCATCGCCAGCTTCAGCGCCTCGTTCGGCGCCACCATCGGCCAGAACGGCTGTGCCGGCCTGTACCCGGCCATGCTGGCGGTGATGGTCGCGCCTGCGGTGGGCATCGATACCTTCGACCCACTGTGGATCGCCACCTTGGTGGCCATCGTCACCCTCAGCTCGGCAGGTGTAGCCGGTGTGGGCGGCGGCGCGACCTTCGCTGCGCTGATCGTGCTGCCCGCCATGGGCCTGCCGGTGGAGCTGGTGGCGTTGCTGATTTCCGTGGAGCCGCTGATCGACATGGGTCGCACTGCATTGAACGTGAACGGCTCCATGACGGCAGGCGTAGTCACCAGCCAGTTGCTCAAGCAGACCGACCAGCAGGTGCTGGCCGATGATGCCCATGCCGAACTGAGCCATTCCTAGCTCCGTGGCGACTGCTTCGCGGAAATCCGCGCCCACAGGGTTGGTGGTGATCCTTGGGGGGCGGGTTCACCCGCGAAGGGCTGCAAAGCAGCCCCGGTAGTTTCAAACCTTGTCCCACACCTCGAAGTGATACGCAGGCTTGCCTTCCTCGGCCTGCGGCTCACTCGACACCAAGCGCCAGTGAGCCTTGTCGAACTCAGGGAACCACGCATCCCCCTCCGGCGATAGCTCCACCCGGGTCAGGTACATGCGGCTGACCAAGCCCTTCTCCAGCGCTTGCCCGTACAACTGCGCCCCGCCGATCAACATAAGCTCGCCGACGCCCTGTTCCCGCGCCCACTGCTCGGCCCGTACCCGAGCAGCCTCCAGCGAGGGAAACACCTCGGCGCCCTGCAATTGCAGGCCCGGTTGGCGGCTGACCACGATGTTCAGGCGCCCCGGCAAAGGGCGGCCCAGCGAATCCCAGGTCTTGCGCCCCATGATGATGGGCTTGCCCAGGGTGTTGGCCTTGAAGTACTTGAAGTCCCCCGGCAGGTGCCAGGGCATGGTGTTGTCGATGCCGATCACACGGTTCTCGGCGAGTGCCGCGATCAGGCTGAGGGGGAGTGATGTATTCATGGTGGCGAGGATAGCACCCGACGCCTGGGTTATGCTTTGCCCTGACTTGTGCAATGGAAGAGCTCGTGACTGCACCCACCCTATTCGACAAACGCTGGCTCACCGAAGCGGTGCGCCTGCGCGAGGAACAGGCCGGCCCCCTGGAGGATCAGGAAGCCAACCGCCGCGCCCGCCAACAAGGTGGCGACCTGGCGGCGCGCATCGAAACGCGCGCGCTGTGGCTGGCCGAACGCGATGGTATGACCCACGCCCTGCGCCATTGGAAACAGGGCGCGCGCCTGGCCCTGCTGGCCCTGATGGTACTGGCCGTTCTCAGCGGCGCCGGCCTGGGGCTGGCGGCCCTGGGCGACGGGCAGCGCCCGGTGAATGTGTTCTGGGCCCTGGGCAGCCTGCTGGGGCTGAACCTGCTGATGCTGCTGGGATGGGCCGCCGGGCTGTTGCTGGCCGGCGAGCACGACACAGGCCTTGGCCGTCTGTGGCTATGGCTCAGCGAACGCCTGGCCCGCGATGCGCAGGCCGCGCACCTGGCCCCCGCCTTGCTGGTGATGCTACAACGCCAACGGCTCAACCGCTGGCTGCTCGGCGCGCTGGTGCATGGCCTGTGGCTGCTGGCAATGGTCGCCGCAGTGGGCATGCTTCTGGCGTTGCTGGCCACCCGGCGCTACGGCTTCGTCTGGGAAACCACCCTGCTCGCCGCAGAACCGTTCATCCATCTGACCCAGACCCTCGGCGCTCTGCCTTCGTTACTGGGCTTCGCGGTGCCCGATGAAGCCCTGATCCGCGCCAGCGGCGACACCCTGCCCGCGCTCGACCTGGCACGCCAGGCCTGGGCCAGCTGGTTGCTTGGCGTGGTGCTGGTGTACGGCTTGCTGCCGCGCCTGTTGCTCGCCCTGCTCTGCCTGTGGCACTGGCATCAGGGTCGCGCGCGTTTGAAGCTGGACCTGAACCTGCCCGGCTACAGCCACCTGCGCGATGTGTTGATGCCCAGCAGCGAACGGCTCGGCGTGCAGGACGCCGCGCCTCACGCCCTGCCCGAGTTCCGGGCCGGCCAATTGGGCGTTCAGGATGGCGGCGCCCTGCTGGTCGGCCTGGAGCTGGATGACCAGCGTCCTTGGCCACCCATTCTGCCCAAGACCGTGGCCAACGCGGGCGTGCTGGACAGCCGCGAATCGCGCAACAAGCTGCTGGAGCAACTGAGCCGCTTCCCGCCAGCCCGCCTGGCCATCGCCTGCGACCCCCGTCGCTCGCCTGACCGTGGCAGCCTCGCACTGCTGGCCGAACTGGCACGTAACGCAGGGGCCACACGCATCTGGCTGCTCCAGGCCCTCCCAGGCGAGCCGCTGGACGCCGATCGCCTGGGTGATTGGCATGACGCCCTGGATCGCCTCGGCCTGCCCCACGCCGACACCTCGCCCATGACCTGGTTGGAGCACGGCCATGACTGAGCCCCTGAAGCTGGCCGTGGTCGGCCACACCAACGTCGGCAAGACCTCCCTGCTGCGCACCCTGACCCGTGACGTCAGCTTCGGCGAGGTCTCCCACCGGCCCAGCACCACCCGTCACGTGGAGGGCGCGCGGCTGTCGGTGGACGGCGAGCCGCTGCTGGAGCTGTACGACACGCCCGGCCTGGAAGATGCCATCGCCCTGCTCGATTACTTGGAACGCCTGGAACGCCCCGGCGAACGCCTGGACGGCCCGGCACGGCTGGAGCGGTTTCTCCAGGGCAGCGAGGCGCGCCAGCGTTTCGAACAGGAAGCCAAGGTCCTGCGCCAACTGCTGGCGAGCGATGCCGGGCTCTATGTGATCGATGCCCGCGAGCCGGTGTTGGCCAAGTACCGCGATGAGCTGGAAGTCCTGGCCAGTTGCGGCAAGCCCTTGCTACCCGTGCTCAACTTCGTCGCCAGCCAGCAGCATCGCGAGCCTCAGTGGCGCGAAGCCCTCGCCCGTCTTGGCCTGCACGCCCTGGTGCGCTTCGACAGCGTGGCGCCGCCCGAGGATGGCGAACGGCGCCTGTACGAGAGCCTGGCCCTGCTGCTCGAGGACGCCCGCCCCGCCCTGCAACGCCTGATCAACGACCAGCAAGCCCAGCGCAAGGCACGCCAGCAAAGTGCCAAGCGCTTGATCGCCGAGTTGCTGCTCGACTGCGCCGCCTGCCGACGCAGCGTCGAGGCCGAACCTGCCGCCGAAGCCCAAGCCATCGAAACCCTGCGTCATGAGGTGCGTCAACGCGAGCAACGCTGCGTCGAAGCACTGCTCAAGCTCTATGCCTTCCGTCGCGACGACGCCCATGCCGGTGACCTGCCCTTGCTCGATGGGCGCTGGGGGGATGACCTGTTCAACCCGGAGACTTTGAAGCTGCTCGGCGTGCGCCTGGGCAGCGGCGTGGCGGCCGGGGCTGCCGCCGGGGCTGGCGTGGACCTGCTGGTGGGTGGCCTGACCCTGGGTGCCGCCGCCCTGGCCGGGGCCATTGCCGGTGGCGCACTGCAAACGGCGCGCAACTATGGGTCGCGCCTGATGGGCAAGCTCAAAGGCCAGCGCGAACTGACCGTGGACGACACAGTGCTGCGCCTGCTGGCGCTGCGCCAACAACAGCTGATGGTGGCGCTCGACAGCCGCGGACATGCCGCGCAAGACAGCATCCGCCTAAGCGAGCCGGATGAAAAAGCCTGGCGTGAGGGCAAGCTGCCCGAGGCCCTCAAGCGCGCCCGGGCGCACCCCCAGTGGTCGACGCTCAACCCTGGCGCGCGAGTCAATCAGGCCGAGCGGCAGGAGCAACTCGAAGCCCTGGTGAACGACTTGTAGATCCCTTCGCGGGTTTACCCGCGTAGAGGTCTGTCAGAGCAACGCCAGGGCCTTTTCCTTGAGCAGCGCCAGGTCGATCACCGGTACCCCGACCTCCTTGGCCATTTCGTCCCACTCGCGCATGCGCAGACTGACCTTGAACAACGGGTCCTGCTCGAATGCGTCGGCCTCGGCATCGCTCATCACCCCGCCTTGATATTCGAGCGTACGCCGGCTCGCCTCGCTCAGGCGGTCGTAGTAACCCGGCTGGCGCAAGGTCAGGTAGCGCTTGGCCTCGACGTGGTACTGCACCAACCGCGCCATGCGCTCGCCGAAACCGCAGCGACGAAGGTACTCGGCCCCGATCCGCTCGTGGCTGACCACCCCATAGCCGCCCATGTCCCCTTCGCCCTCCCCGCACAGATGGCCGATGTCATGGAAGAACGCGGCCAACACCACTTCATCGTCGAAGCCCTCGGCCATGGCCAATTCGGCGGCCTGGGACATGTGCTCGATCTGGGTGATCGCCTCGCCGATGTAGTCGTCGGCGCCGTGGCGTTCGTAGAGGGTGAAAGTGGTATGGATGATCTGTTCGGGGGTGGGCATTGCTCATCTCCAGAATTAGGTACCAATACATTCGCGGGTAAACCCGCTGCCACAAGGTTCAGCATCATCCCTGTGGCAGCGGGTTTACCCGCGAATGAGGGCAAGCGGCCCTCGCAAGAGACTAGCCGCGATTACTGCTGAGCGACTTTCTCCGACTTGCCGTCATAGCGCTTGCGCCACTCGCTCAGGATCTCGTCGCGGTTCTTCGAGGCCCAGGCGAAATCGTTTTTGATCAGGCGCTGCTCGTAATCTGCCGGCAGCTCGGTCTGCGGCTTGGCGATGCCAGGGGCGGCAAGCACGGCGAAGTTTTCCTTGTACAGCTCCATGGCCGCGGGGCTTGCCGAGAAATCGGCCAGGCGCTTGGCGGCCTCGGCCTTCGGCGAGCCCTTGATGACCGCGGTGGCTTCGATTTCCCAGCCCAGGCCTTCCTTGGGCAGGATGATATCCAGCGGCGCGCCCTGGCGCTTGAGCTGCACGGCCGGGTACTCGAAGGAGATACCGATCGGGAACTCACCGGCCGCAGCCAGCTTGCACGGCTTGGACCCGGAGTGGACGTACTGACCGATGTTCTGGTGCAAGGCGTCCATGTAGGCCCAGCCCTGAGGCTCGCCGAAGGTCTGCAGCCAGGCACTGACATCCAGGAAGCCGGTGCCCGACGAGGCCGGGTTCGGCATGACGATCTTGCCCTTGTACTCAGGCTTGGTCAGGTCCTGCCAGCTCACCGGCTTGCTCAGGCCCTGCTTCTCGGCCTCGACGGTGTTGAAGCAGAGGGTGGCAGCCCAGACGTCCATGCCGACCCAGGCAGGCGGGTTGGCGGCGTCGCGGTAGTTGGGGGAGATCTTGCCCAGGTCTTTGGGCGCGTAGGCTTCGAGCATGCCGTTCTGGTCGAGGATGGCCAGGCTGGAGGCAGCCAGGCCCCACACCGCGTCTGCCTGCGGGCGGTCTTTTTCGGCCAGCAGCTTGGCGGTGATGATACCGGTGGAGTCACGCACCCATTTGATCTCGATGTCCGGGTTGGCCTTCTCGAAGGCCTGCTTGTAGCTCTTGAGCTGCTCGGCTTCCAAGGCGGTGTAGACCGTCAGTTGGGTCCCGGCGGCCGAAGCCTGCAGGCTGAACACGGCGGATACGGCAGCGACAAGTGCGAGGGGCTTGAACATGATGCGGTTCCTTACAGGGTTGGCAGTCGGTCAATGGCCGGGCGCACGCTGGCGCCAGGCCTGGGAGCGGCGCAGCAGGCCGCGGGATGCACCGGCCAGCAGCAGCGAAGCGGTCGCGCTGGTCAGCAGGATCAAAGTGGACATGGCGGCGGCGCCGCCCACATTGCCGGCGTCGTCCATGTTCAACACGGCGACGGCGGCGAGAATGGTGTCGGGGCTGTACAGGAAGATCGCTGCCGACACGGTGGTCATCGCCGAGACGAACAGGTAGCGGATGATGTCCAGCAGCGCCGGCAGGCAGATCGGCACGGTCACCCGCATGAAGTGCTTGTACAACGGTGCCTTGAGCGATAGCGCGGCGGCTTCGAACTCACTGTCGAGCTGGCGCAGGGCAGTGGTCGCGGTCATCTGCGCCGTGGTCAGGTAGTGGGCGATGGTGCACACCACCAGCAGCGCCATGCCGCCATAGAACACGTGCAATGGGTTGCCGTTGAGGTTGAAGAAGAACACATAGCCCAGGCCAAGGACGAGGCCCGGCACCGCCATGGGAATGAAGCTCAGCAGGCGCAGGGACTGGTTGAGCAGGCGCTGGCCCTGGGTCTTCTCCATCAGGTAGGCGCCGGTGAAGATCACGAGGCTGCCGATCAGCGCCGTGGCCAGCGCCATGGTCACGCTGTTGCGGTACGCCAGCCAGCCGCCACCGGCGGTGTCGTCGAACATATAGTGCTTGAACGACAGCGACAGGTTGTACGGCCAGAACTTTACCAACGACGAGTACACCGCCATACCGATGACCAGCAACAGCACCGCGCAGACCAGCAGCACGATGGCCAGGAAGCACGCATCACGGCGGCGCGACGGCTGGGGCTGGAACACCTGCGCACGACCGCTCATGGCATCGCCCTGGCGTCGGCGCAGCCAGGCATCGACGGTAAAGCTCAGCAACGCGGGCACCAGCAACACCATGCCGATCAACGCCCCCCGACCGAACTGCTGCTGGCCGACCACCGCCTTGTAAGCTTCCAGCGCCAGCACTTGATAGTCGCCTCCCACCACGACCGGCACGCCGAAATCGGTGATGGTCAGGGTGAACACCAGGCAGAACGCGGCGAACACCGCTTGGCGGGTGCCGGGCCAGGTGATGCTGCGAAACGCGCGCCAGGGCCCGGCGCCCATGCTCGACGCGGCATCGAACAGACGTGCATCCGCCAACGTCAAAGCCGACAGCAGGATCATCAAAGCATGGGGGAAGGTGTAGATCGCCTCGCCCAGCACGATGCCCCAGAAGCCATAGACGTTATCGGTCAGCAGCCCGCGCAACAGGCCCTGGTTGCCGAACAGGTAGACCAGCGCGATCGCCGGCAGCATCGACGGCGCCAGCAGCGGCAGCAGCGAGATGCCTCGCCACAGCCCCTTGGCGGGGATCAGCGTGCGTTGCAAGGCATAGGCGAACAGATAGGCCAGCGGCACGACAATGGCCGCGACACTGAAGGCGACCTTCAGGCTGTTGCCCAACAGCCAGTGGAAGTTCTCGCTGGCGAACAGTTCACGGGCGGCGACCAGGCCGCCACCTTGACCGGCCTCACCATTGAAGCCACGCCAGAAGATCGCCAGCAGTGGCATCAGCACGGCGAGGATGAGCAGGAGCAGCAGCAAGCACTTGCCGCCGACGACGAAGAGTCGATCGCCCAGAGCGACACCACTGCGTGGTGCCGACTTGGCCTGGGGGATCGCGACGGACAGGGGCGCGGCCATCTCAGGCAAAGACCTGCAGGCTGCGCGGCGGCAAGGCCACCCAGATGTCCTGGGACCCCAGGCGCGGCATGGCCTCTGGCGCCAGCTCCGCCAGCAGCGAATGGCCAGGCAGGGCCTTGAGCTCGAAGCTCATGCGGCAGCGGTTACCCAGGAAGGTGATCTCCTGGACCATGGCCGGGAACAGGTTCTCCTCATGCACCACCGGGTTGACGGTGATCGCCTCAGGGCGACAGAACAGTCGACCGCTGCTGCTGTGCACCGCCCCAGGGGCCAGGCGCATGTTCATGCCCCCCACCTGGGCATGGCTGTCGCCGCTGCGCTGGAAGGGCAGCCAGTTGCCCTGACCGACGAACTCGGCCACGAACGGCGTGGCGGGCTGGTCGTAGATTTCCTGCGGGGTGGCGTACTGCTCGACCTGGCCGTTGTTCATCACGGCGATGCGGTCGGCCATCAACATGGCTTCGTCCTGGTTGTGGGTCACCATCAGGGTGGTGATGCCCAACTGGCGCTGAAGCTGGCGCAACTCGGTGCACAGGTGCTCGCGAACACGTGCATCGAGTGCCGACATGGGCTCGTCGAGCAACAACAGCGAAGGCGACGGCGCCAGGGCGCGGGCCAGGGCCACGCGTTGCTGCTGGCCGCCGGACAGCTGGCCGGGGTATTTCTTCTCGCTGCCCGAGAGACCGACCAGTTCGAGCATCTGCGCCACACGATGGCGTGCCTGCTCGCGGCTACTGCCGGTCAGACCATAGGCGATATTGGCCTCGACGGTCAGATTGGGGAACAGCGCATAGGACTGGAACAGGATGCCGTAGTCACGGGCCTGGGGCGGCAAGTGGGAGATATCGCGTTCGCCGATGTACAGCTCGCCACGGTCCTGGCGCTCTAGACCGGCGATGCAGCGCAGCAGCGTGGTCTTGCCACAGCCGGAAGGGCCCAGCAGACAGACCAACTCGCCGGCGGCGATGTCCAGGGAGACATCGTTGAGGGCCGTGAAGGCGCCGAAACGCTTGTGGATGTTGCGCACTTTCATTTGTGCGCCCGGGGCGGGGATAGCGTTGTTCATGACAGGGCCTCATCGAACAGATGGGGCCATGCTAGGAACTCAATGCGAAGGTTATGTGGCTGGTAAGCAAAAGCTGCCGATAGTGCCATTCACGGATTTTTGTAGTGAACTCAACGGCGCTTTCACGGGAAACCCGCTCCTACAGGGTTCAGCACACACCCCCAAGGAGCCAACACCGATCTAGAACTGCGATCCCACCACCTCTTGTGCCACGCCCAGGAACGCCGCCGGCAACCTGGCCTGGCGCCGCTCCTTGAGGCAGTACAAGTACTCGTGCATCACTGGAGCATTCTCCAGCGTCAACACCCGCAGCTCCGGGTTATGCGGCACTTCATGGCGGGCAATGATGCTGATGCCGATGTTGCGCAGCACCGCCTCGCGGATCGATTCACGGCTGCCAATTTCCAACAGCGTCCCACCGTTGACCCCGGCCTCCTCGAGCATGCGCTCGGTCAGCTTGCGAGTGGTCGAACCAGGTTCACGCATCAACAGACAGTGCCCGGCCAGCGCGTCGATGGAAACTGCGTGGCGATGGGCCAGCGGGTGGTTGCGGTGCACCGCCACGACCAGCGGGTCGCTACCCAGCACGCGACGCACCAGACGATTGTCTTCCACCAGTTGGGAAGAGGCAGCGATGTCCACCCGGTAGTCCTCGAGCATCTCCAGCACCTGCTGGGAATTGCCGATTTCTACGGTCAGTTCCACCTGTGGCAAGCGTTCACGGAAGATCTTCACCAGATCGAGGATGTAATAGGGTGCGGTGGCGGCGATGCGCAAACCGCCCTGGGCCTGACCACTGTTGCGCAGCTCGAACTCGATGTCGGCTTCCTGTTGCAGCAAGGCCTTGACCATCGGCAACAGTCGCGCGCCCTCCTCGCTCAGCACCAAGCGCCGCCCACCCCGGTAGAACAGCTCAACTGCGTAGTGGCTCTCCAGGTTGCGGATCTGCGTGGTCACCGTGGGCTGGCTGAGCCCGAGCTTCTTCGCAGCCAAAGTGATGCTGCCCAGGCGGGCCACCATGTAGAAGGCTTTGAGCTCCGCGCTCAGCATCGAATTACCTCTATTTACGCAGCAGGCGCAAGCCGTTGAACACCACCAGCAGACTCACGCCCATGTCGGCGAACACCGCCATCCACATGGTCGCCATGCCGGCGAAGGTGATCGCCAGGAAAATCGCCTTGATGCCCAATGCCAGAACGATGTTCTGCGTCAGGATCGCCGCACTTTGGCGCGACAGCCTGACGAAGGCGGGGATTTTGCGCAAGTCATCGTCCATCAGCGCCACGTCGGCGGTCTCGATGGCGGTGTCGGTGCCAGCCGCCGCCATGGCAAAGCCGATCTCGGCGCGGGCCAGGGCCGGCGCGTCGTTGATGCCATCACCGACCATGCCGACACGATGCCCTTGGCCGTACAGTGCCTCGATGCTGCCGAGCTTGTCCGCCGGCAAAAGGTTGCCTTCGGCGCGGTCGATGCCCACTTGGGCGGCGATGGCCTGGGCGGTATGGGGATTATCGCCGGTCAGCATGACAGTCTTGATACCCAGCGCATGCAGCTCGGCGATGGCCTGGCGGCTACTGTCCTTGACCGTGTCCGCCACGGCGAACAGCGCCAGCGGTCCGGAGCCGTCGAGCAGCAGCACGACGGTCTTGCCCTGGCGCTCGAGCTGGTCCAGTTCGGCCTCCAGAGCCGGCGAGCACAGGCCCAGCTCTTCGACCAGGCGATGGTTGCCCAGGTGATACAGGGTGCCGTCGATTTCGCCCCGCACGCCGCGACCAGCCAGGGCGGTGAACTCACGCACGTCGCTCAGCTCCAGGGCCTGCGCCTGGGCATGCTGGGCGATGGCGCCCGACACCGGGTGGTCGGAGCGCGCCGCCAGGCTTGCCGCCAACGCCTGGGCGCGGCCTTCGAACAACGGGTCGAGCACATTGCTGTCGGTTTGTACCGGCTTGCCATGGGTGATGGTGCCGGTCTTGTCCAGAGCCAGGAAGTCCAACTTGCGCCCGCCTTCGAGGTACACGCCGCCCTTGATCAGGATGCCCTTGCGCGCCGCCGCCGCCAGGCCACTGACGATGGTCACCGGGGTGGAGATCACCAGGGCGCAAGGGCAGGCCACCACCAGCAGGACCAGCGCGCGGTAGATCCAGTCGAACCAGGCGCCGGCCATGAACAGCGGCGGAATGATCGCCACCGTCAGGGCCACCGCGAACACCGCCGGGGTGTAGATGCGCGAGAATTGGTCGACGAAGCGCTGGGTCGGCGCCCGGGCGCCTTGGGCCTCTTCGACGGCCTTGATGATGCGCGCCAAGGTCGACTGCACTGCCGCCGCAGTGACCCGGTACTCCAAGGCACCGGCCTGGTTGATGGTGCCGGCGAACAGCTTGTCGCCGACAGCCTTTTCGATCGGCAGGCTTTCGCCGGTGATCGGCGCCTGATCGACGCTCGATTGCCCACTGACCACTTCGCCGTCCAGGCCGATGCGTTCACCAGGGCGCACGCGCACCAAGGCGCCGATAGTCACATCTCGCACCTCGACCTCACGCCATTGGCCGTCAGCCTGCTGCACCGTGGCCAGGTCCGGGCTCAGTTGCATCAGCCCACCGATGGCATTACGGGCGCGGTCCAGCGAGCGCGCCTCGATCAATTCGGCAACCGTGAACAGCACCATGACCATGGCCGCCTCCGGCCATTGGCCGATCAACACGGCACCGGTCACGGCGATGCTCATCAATGCATTGATGTTGAGGTTGCGGTTCTTCAGGGCGATCCAGCCCTTCTTGTAGGTGCCCAGGCCACAGCCGAGGATGGCTGCCAGCGCCAACAGCGCCACGACCCACTCCGGTGCCTTGCCGGAGAAATGCACGAGCTCGGCGGCGATCGCCGCCACACCCGACAACGCGAGCGGCCACCAACGGGGCTTGTGGGCCAGGGGCGCGGCTGGGGCATCGTCACCCTCAGCACTCATAGGCTCGGCTTTCATCCCCAGGCTGTCGATGGCCTGCTCGATCTGGGCCGTACCCTCCAGCGTGTGGCGCACGCCGAGCACGCGGTTGATCAGGTTGAATTCCAGTTGTTCGATGCCCGCCAGCTTGCCGAGCTTGTCCTGGATCAGGCTCTGCTCGGTGGGGCAGTCCATGGCCTCGATGCGGAAACGGCTGAGCCGTGCCTGGCCACTGGCCCTCTCGGTCAATTGCACCCTGGCTGGCGCGGCACTGGAGCTGCAGCAACCGTGACCATGGGAGGCATGGCTGTGCGCCTTGTCGCCATGATCGTGATCATGGCCGTGGTCATGCTGATGTTCGGGGCTGACAGGCTGGTTCATGGAATCATCCTTAACGTGAGCGCTGACCTCTGCAGGTATCCACAGAGTGGGTTGTTGCCAAGTGAACACCCTGTAGCCACTATAGGGTCAAGCCCCTTTCCTGGAGATTGCCATGAAGATCGGAGAACTGGCCAAGGCCACCGAGTGCGCCGTGGAGACCATCCGCTACTACGAGCGCGAGCAATTGCTACCGGCCCCCGCCCGCACCGAAGGCAACTACCGGCAATACACCCAGGCCCATGTGGAGCGCCTGACCTTCATCCGCAACTGCCGCACCCTGGACATGACCCTGGACGAAATCCGCAGCCTGTTGCGCCTGCGCGACAGCCCCGACGATTCGTGCGGCAGCGTCAATGCGCTGATCGACGAGCATATCGAGCATGTGCAGGCGAGAATCGATGGGTTGATGGCGCTGCAGGCGCAGTTGGTGGAGCTGCGCCAGCAGTGCAACGCCAAAGGATCGGAGTGCGCGATCCTTCAGCAACTGGAGACGAACGGGGCGGTATCGGTACCCGAAACCGAGCACTCCCACGTGGGACGCAGTCACGGGCATTGAGGGGGGGCTGCGAGCAGCCCAGCCCTCTCAGGGTCAGACCGCCATCGGCGCGGTCATCGGTGCATGGTGCTCGTACCCTTCCAGCCAGAAGTCGCTCGGCTCGATCTTCTCCAGCCACTCGGGTTCGTACTTGCCCGTCTCTGCGAACGCCGGCACGCGGTCGCTGATCACCAGTTTCGGCGCCGCCAATGGCTCGCGCTTCATCTGCTCGTTCAGCATGTCCAGGTGGTTTTCATACACATGGGCATCGCCGATGAAATAGGTGAACCAGCGCGGGGTGTAGCCGGTCAGCCGGCCGAATAGCGACAGCAGCGCCGCGCCTTCGGTGAGGTTGAACGGTGTGCCCAGGCCCAGGTCGTTGGAACGGATGTAGAGCGTCAGGGAAATTTCCTTGGTCTCGACATTGGGGTGGAACTGATACAGCAGGTGGCACGGCGGCAGGGCCATTTCATCGAGCTGGGCGCAGTTCCAGCCGTGGAACAGAATGCGGCGGCTGCCCGGGTCGTGGGCGATGGTGTCCAGGCACTGGCGCACCTGGTCAATGGCCTTGTACAGGATGACGAACGCCTGGCCGTCTTCTTCATCCTGGGCGATGCGGCGAAAGCCTGCCTTCTCGGCCATCTCGATGGCCGCCGGATTGCTCAGCGGGATGCGCTTGTAGCCCGGCCACTGGCGCCATTGCACGCCGTAGATTTCACCCAGGTCGTCGTGGCCCTGGCGGAAGGGATTGGCCAGCCACTGAGCGTTCTCGTTGGCGTTCTGGTCCCAGACCTTGCAGCCCAACTCACGGAACTGCCCGGCATTCTTCACGCCGCGCAAAAAACCCACCATCTCGCCGATCGCCGACTTGAACGCCAACTTGCGCGTGGTGATGGCCGGGAAGCCCTTCTGCAGGTCGAAACGCAGCATGGCGCCCGGCAGACTGATGGTGCGGATGCCGGTGCGGTTTTCCTGCAACGTACCGTTTTCGATGACGTCACGGACCAGGTCTAGATACTGTTTCATGGCTTACCTGTAGCAAGAACGGCAGGGGGATCGCCCCTGCCGTGAGAGTCAAACGGTGGCCTTGGCCGTAGGTTTGCGGTTGTAGGCCCACCAGATCAGGAAGATGCCGCCGGCGATCATCGGCACGCAGAGCAACTGACCCATGGTCAACCAGCCGAAGGCGATGTACCCCAGCTGGGCGTCGGGTACCCGCACGAATTCCACGATGAAGCGGAAAATCCCGTAGAACAGCGCGAACATGCCGGAAACGGCCATGGTCGGGCGCGGTTTGCGCGAGTACAGCCAAAGGATCACGAATAATGCCACACCTTCGAGGGCGAACTGGTACAGCTGCGACGGGTGACGCGGCAGTTGCGCCGGGTCGCTGAACGGCGGGAAGACCATCGCCCAAGGCAGGTCGGTGGCCTTGCCCCACAGCTCGGCGTTGATGAAATTGCCGATGCGCCCGGCGCCCAGGCCGATCGGCACCAGCGGGGCGACGAAGTCCATCAGCTCGAAGAACGACTTGTTGTTGCGCTTGCCGAACCACAATGCCGCCAGCATCACGCCGATGAAGCCACCGTGGAACGACATGCCGCCCTTCCAGACCTCGAAGATCAACGTCGGATTGGCCAAGTACTGGTGCAGGTCATAGAACAGCACATAGCCCAGGCGCCCACCGACGATCACCCCCATGGACAGCCAGAACACCAGATCGGAGAGTTTCTCGCGGGTCCAGGTGGGATCGAAGCGGTTCAACCGGCGCGAGGCCAGCAGCCAGGCGCCGCCGATGCCGATCAGGTACATCAGGCCGTACCAGTGGATTTTCAGCGGCCCGATGGCCACGGCCACGGGGTCGATCTGCGGGTAAGGCAGCATTGTCATTCCTCTCGGGTTAAATCAAAAAGCTCAGTCCGACGCAAAACAGCAGCGCGGCGAACAGGCGCTTGAGCAAACGCGGCGACAACCTGTGCGCCAGGCGGGCACCGAATCGGGCGAAGAACATGCTGGTGACCGCGATACCCACCAGCGCAGGAAGATAGACGTAACCGATGCTGTGAGCCGGCAAGTGCTGCTCGTTCCAACCCAGCCACATGAAGCTCAGGGCACTGGCCACGGCAATCGGCAAACCACAGGCCGACGAGGTCGCCACTGCCTGCTGCATCGGCAGGCTGCGCCAGGTCAGGAACGGCACGGTCAGCGAGCCGCCGCCGATGCCGAAGATCGCCGAGGCCCAGCCGATCACGCTGCCAGCAGCGGTCAGGCCAGGCTTGCCGGGGATACCACGGCTGGCCTTGGGCTTGAGGTCCAAGGCCATCTGCGCGGCGATCACCAGGGCGAACACGCCGATGATCTTCTGCAGCATCGGGCCTTGGATCAGCGAGGCAGTCTTGGCCCCGACCAGCGCGCCGAGCAGGATGCCCAGGGTCATCCAGGCGAAGATCGGCCACTGCACCGCGCCCTTGCGCTGATGCTCGAGCACGGCATTGATCGACGTGAAGACGATGGTCGCCAGCGACGTGCCGACGGCCAAGTGAGTCAGTACCGAAGGGTCGAAGCCCTGCAGGGTGAAGCTGAACACCAGCACCGGCACGATGATGATGCCACCGCCCACACCGAACAGCCCGGCCAACACACCGGCGCAGGCCCCCAACAGCAGATAGAGTACGAATTCCATTCGTCGCCCCTTATGGAAACAATCCGCCATGGTAGCGGAAGCCAGCCCCGTGGCTCTAGTGAACTCTCTGTCAGGTGATGGATAGACGCAGCCCTAGTGGGTAGAGTGGCCAAAACAACCGAGGCCCTGACATGTGCCTGATCGTTTTCGCCTGGCGGCCGGGGCACGCCCTGCCGCTGATCGTCGCGGCCAACCGTGACGAGTTCTACGCCCGCCCGACCCAGGCCCTGGCCGCCTGGGAGGACGCCCCGGGCGTGCATGCCGGTCGCGACCTGGAAGCCGGTGGCACCTGGCTGGGCATCGGCCCCCTGGGACGCTTCGCGGCGCTGACCAACATCCGTGACCCACAACAGCCACTCGGGCCACGCTCACGCGGCGAGCTGGTGGCGGCCTATCTGCGCGGGGACCTGGGCGTGGAGGCTTACCTCGACCAGGTGGCCAGCCGCAGCAGCCAGTACTCAGGATTCAATCTACTGGTGGGCGATGCAGGGCAGCTGGGTTACCTGAACGCACGCCAGACCTCGCCGCGCCTGCTGGAGCCTGGGGTGTACGGGCTGTCCAATGCCGGGCTGGATACGCCCTGGCCCAAGCTGATCAAGGCGCGTAGTGGGCTGGAGGCGTTACTTGAGGATCCTCAGCCGGAGCATCTGCTGGCGTTGCTCGCCGATGCAGCGCCGGCCCATGACAGCGATCTGCCGGAAACTGGCGTGGGGTTGGCGACCGAGAAGCTGCTGTCGAGCGTGTTCATTGCCAGCCAGAACTATGGAACACGGGCGAGTACGGTATTGCTGGTCGATGACCAAGGACGGCGGCGAATCATCGAGCGCAGTTTCGGGCCCTTTGGCGGGCACTTGGGAGAGGTCGAGCTGCTGGTCTGAAAGGCATTGGTGTATCGGCCTCTTCGCGGGTTTACCCACGAAGAGGCCAGGAGTGATGTCAGAGGGTCTTGTTGGCCCCAGGCCCGATCATCCGCGCCAGCCCCAGGTTCTTCAGGGCCAACTGCAGCGAACTGTGGATAACCTGCGGGTTGTCATGGCTCATGGCATCGACCAGCAGTTCCTTGGCCTTGCTCATGTTGATCTGACGCAGCATCCACTTCACCTTTGGCAGGTTGGTGGCGTTCATCGACAGGCTATCGAAGCCCATCGCCATCAGCAGCACGGCGGCAGCTGGATCGCCGGCCATCTCACCGCAAATGCTCACCGGTTTGCCTTCTTCATGGGCGACGCTGACCACGGTCTGCAAGGCCTGAAGCACCGCTGGATGCAAGTAGTCGTAGAGGTCGGCGACGCGCGGGTTGTTGCGATCGACCGCCAACAGGTACTGGGTAAGGTCGTTGGAACCGACCGACAGGAAGTCCACCTGACGCGCAAGCTCGCGGGTCTGGTACACCGCGGCAGGAATTTCGACCATCACCCCGACCGGCGGCATCGGCACATCGGTGCCTTCGTCCCGCACCTCGCCCCAGGCGCGGTGGATCAGGTGCAGCGCCTCTTCCAGCTCATGGATGCCGGAGATCATCGGCAGCAGAATGCGTAGATTGTTCAGGCCCTCGCTGGCCTTGAGCATGGCGCGGGTCTGCACCAGGAAGATTTCTGGGTGGTCGAGGGTCACACGGATGCCACGCCAGCCCAGGAAGGGGTTTTCTTCCTTGATCGGGAAGTACGAAAGCGCTTTGTCGCCGCCGATATCGAGGCTGCGCATGGTCACAGGCAGCGGATGGAACGCCTGCAGTTGCTCACGGTAGATCGTCAGCTGTTCCTTCTCGCTGGGGAAACGCTGGTTGATCATGAAAGGCACTTCGGTGCGGTACAGGCCCACGCCTTCGGCACCACGCTGCTGGGCACGGGCGACATCGGCCAGCAGCCCCGTGTTGACCCACAACGGCATGCGGTGGCCATCCGGGGTCACGCACGGCAGCTCACGCAGGGCATCCAGCCCCTGGGCCAGCTGGCGCTCCTCCTCGACCACGTCGCTGTACTGCTTGCGCAGCACCTCGCCCGGGTTGGTGAACACCTCACCCTTGTAGCCGTCGACGATCATTTCGATGCCGTCGACCTTCGAGTACGGCAGGTCGACCAGGCCCATGACCGTCGGGATACCCATGGCCCGAGCCAGGATCGCCACGTGGGAGTTGCCCGAGCCGAGTACCGAGACCAGGCCGACCAGCTTGCCCTCCGGTACCTCGCCGAGCATCGCCGGGGTCAGTTCCTCGCTCACCAGGATGGTGTTGTCCGGGTAGACCAGCGTCTGCGAGCGCGCCTCCTGGAGATAGGCCAGCAGGCGCCGGCCCAGGTCCTTGACGTCCGATGCCCGCTCACGCAGGTAATCGTCGTCCATCAACTCGAAGCGGCTGACGTGCTCGCCCACCACCTGGCGCAGGGCGCCCTGGGCCCATTGGCCTGTCTTGATGACCTGCGCCACCTCGCCGCCCAAAGCCGCGTCCTCGAGCATCATCAGGTAGACGTCGAACAGCGCGCGCTCTTCCGGGCGCAACTGGGTGGCGAGCTTGGCCGACAGCTTGCGCATGTCGGCGCGCACACCTTCCAGAGCGGTGTTGAACAGCTTGAGTTCGGTGTCGATGTCCTCGACGGTCTTGTCCGGGACCACTTCCAGATCGGCCGGCGGCAGCATCACCACGGCCTTGCCGACGGCAGCGCCCGGCGAGCCAGGCACACCGACGAAGCGCGCCTCCTGGATGCCCTTGCCCTGGCGGCCCAGGCCCCGGATGGAGCCGGTGGCCTCGGCATGGGCGATAACGCCTGCGAGCTGGGCGCTCATGGTGACCAGGAAGGCTTCTTCGCCTTCGTCGAACTGGCGGCGCTCCTTTTGCTGGATGACCAACACCCCGACCACACGACGGTGGTGGATGATCGGTGCACCGAGGAAGGAGGCGAAGCGCTCCTCGCCGGTTTCGGCGAAGTAGCGATAACGGGGGTGAGCGGCGGCGTCTTCGAGGTTCAGCGGCTCTTCCCGGGTACCGACCAGGCCGACCAGGCCTTCGTTGGGGGCCATGCTGACCTTGCCGATGGAGCGTTTGTTCAAGCCCTCGGTGGCCATGAGCACGAAACGGTTGGTATCCGGATCGAGCAGGTAGACCGAGCAGACCTGGCTGCCCATGGCTTCCTTGACGCGCAAGACAATGATCCCCAACGCCGTCTTGAGATCTTTGGCGGAGTTCACTTCCTGGACGATCTTGCGCAGCGTATTGAGCATGGCTCGGGGTCGGACTCCGTCGTCAGTCGCGCGTCAACAGGCGCGGGGCTAGCTCTTTCAAGGCGCGGCGATAGACCTCACGCTTGAATGTCACCACCTGGCCCAAGGGATACCAGTAGCTGACCCAACGCCAGCCGTCGAATTCCGGCTTGCCGGTCAGGTCCATGCGTACCCGCTGCTCATTGCTCACAAGGCGCAGCAGGAACCACTTCTGTTTCTGGCCAATGCACAGGGGCTGGCTGTGGGTGCGCACCAGGCGCTGGGGTAAACGATAACGCAACCAGCCACGGGTGCAGGCAAGAATTTCCACATCCTCGCGTTCCAGGCCTACTTCTTCGTTCAGCTCGCGGTACAGGGCGTCTTCCGGCGTCTCGTCAGGGTTGATGCCACCCTGGGGGAATTGCCAGGCATCCTGGTTGATCCGTCGAGCCCATAGCACCTGCCCGGCATCATTCGTAAGAATGATCCCGACATTGGGGCGAAAACCATCCGGGTCGATCACGGCAGCAACCTCGCAAACGCATGTCAACGCATTGTTCCACAAAGCTCACGAGCGCAGCAACGCGCCCGCCAAGCTTATGTGAGGCGAGGTGAAAACTCTGTGTTCCATGGGGTCTTGCCGGGGCCCGGCTCATGAACGTCGCCGAGGGTCTGTAACGATATACCGCGGTTTCATGAAGGGTTGGTGACGGAGCATCGCAGCTGCGCCAGCGCCTACCTTTCAAAGCGGATCCAGGTGGAAGCTGGCCACCTACGATGGGGCGTGGAACGACCCCTTGGGGCTCAGATCGGCTTGGCGCCCATCAGTCCGGCGATGGAGAGCAAGCACACGCCACTGATCAACGCCAACGCCAGGGTGAAGCGCAACCCCGTGGGTTCAGCCTTGCGCAGCCGGTTGAGACGGACCAACAACCACCAGGCAGTGAACGCGCCAACGCTGTAGATGACGCTGGAGGCCAGTAACCACGTCTGCCCCAGGGGCCAGCCGATCAGGTGCACCAGCCACCAACCGGTGAACGGCATGCTCACCAAGCAAACGCCCATCAACAACCAGACAAACACCAGAGGCCGGCGCAGCAGCTTGCCGTAGGCCTCGGCATCGCCACGACGGCGGGCAGCGACGGTCCAGATCGCCAGGCCCAGCGCGCCCAGTAGCAACAACACGGTGGCACCGATGTGCAGGGCCTTGAGGGTGGTCAGGTATTCCATATTTTCACGTCCTTGAGCGATAGGGCAAGCTTAGTCGTTTAGCCCAGGAACAGCTTGTAAGCCGGGTTATCGGTCTCGTCCCAGTAGGGGTAGCCGATCTTGGCCAGTGCCGCCGGTACCAGGTGGCGTTCGTCGTCCGGTACCTGCAGGCCTGCGACCACTCGGCCATCGGCTGCGCCGTGATTGCGGTAGTGGAACATGGAGATGTTCCAGCGACCGCCGAGTTTATTGAGGAAATTGAACAGCGCCCCTGGGCGCTCGGGGAACTCGAAGCGCAGCACCATCTCGTCGCTGGCCCCTGCCGAGTGCCCGCCGACCATGTGGCGGATATGCAGCTTGGCCAGTTCGTTGTCGGTCAGGTCGGTGACAGGGAAGCCTTGCTCGGTCAGTTGCTGGACCAGCATCGCCCGCGGATCGGTTTCAGGGTGAGTCTGCACGCCAACGAAGATGTGCGCTTCCTTGTCGGCGTGGTAACGGTAGTTGAACTCGGTGATCTGGCGCTTGCCGATCGCCTCGCAGAACGCCTTGAAGCTGCCCGGTCGCTCCGGAATGGTCACAGCGATGATCGCCTCGCGCTTTTCGCCCAGTTCGGCGCGCTCGGCCACATGGCGCAGGCGGTCGAAATTGACGTTGGCACCCGAGTCGATCGCCACCAGGGTCTGGCCGGATACGCCATACAGCTCGACGTATTTCTTGATGCCCGCCACGCCCAAGGCGCCTGCAGGTTCGGTGATCGAGCGGGTATCGTCGTAGATATCCTTGATGGCAGCGCAAATCTCGTCGGTGCTGACCGTCACCACCTCGTCCACATACTGTCGGCAGATGTCGAAGGTATGCTGGCCGATCTGCGCCACCGCCACGCCGTCGGCGAACAGGCCGACCTGCGGCAGCACCACGCGCTCGCCTGCAGCCATCGCGGCCTGCAGGCAGTTGGAATCGTCCGGCTCGACGCCGATCACCTTGATCTCGGGACGCAGGTACTTCACATAGGCGGCGATGCCGGCGATCAGGCCACCGCCGCCGACGGGCACGAAGATCGCGTCCAGGCGCCCCGGGTGCTGGCGCAGGATTTCCATGGCCACGGTGCCTTGACCGGCAATGGTGTGGGGGTCGTCATAGGGGTGAATGTAGACGAAGCCCTTCTCGTCGACCAGCTTGAGCGAATAGGCCAGCGCCTCGGGGAAGGAGTCGCCGTGCAGCACCACCTTGCCGCCGCGCGAGCGCACGCCTTCGACCTTGATCTCCGGGGTGGTCTTAGGCATCACGATGGTTGCCTTGATACCCAATTCGCGCGCCGCCAGTGCCACACCTTGGGCATGGTTGCCGGCCGAGGCGGTGACCACGCCGCGGGCCAGTTCTTCTGGGCTCAGCTGCGCCAGTTTGTTGTACGCCCCACGGATCTTGAAGGAGAACACCGGCTGCAGATCCTCGCGCTTGAGCAGGACCTGGTTGCCCAGCCGCTTGCTCAACTGGCCAGCGCTCTGCAGCGGGGTTTCGACAGCGACGTCGTAGACGCGCGAGGTGAGGATCTTCTTGACGTACTGTTCGAGCATCGGGAAAGCATCACTGGCCGCGGGACAAGGCCTGGGAGTCTACCGCAGCGCTACGTCGGGCGACCACAGCGAAACCGAGGTTTTGCCGGCACTTGCGTCTATAATACCGGGCTTTGAAATCCCGCCCCTCTCGGAGCCCGCATGACCCAGGACCAACTCAAACAGGCCGTCGCCCAGGCTGCCGTCGACTTCATTCTGCCCAAGCTGGATGAGAAAAGCGTCGTCGGCGTCGGCACCGGTTCGACCGCCAACTTCTTCATCGATGCCCTGGCCAAGCACAAGACCGCCTTCGACGGCGCTGTCGCCAGCTCCGAAGCCACCGCCGAGCGCCTGAAGTCCCATGGCATCCCGGTGTACGAACTCAACAGTGTCAGCGAACTGGAGTTCTATGTGGACGGTGCCGACGAGAGCGATGCGCACCTGAACCTGATCAAGGGCGGCGGTGCGGCCCTGACCCGGGAGAAGATCGTCGCGGCGGTGGCCAAGACCTTCATCTGCATTGCCGACGCCAGCAAGCTGGTGCCCGTGCTGGGCGCCTTCCCGCTGCCGGTCGAGGTGATCCCCATGGCCCGCAGCCACGTGGCTCGCCAGTTGGTCAAGCTCGGCGGCGACCCGGTGTATCGCGAAGGCGTAGTGACCGACAACGGCAACGTCATTCTTGACGTGCACAACCTGCAAATCACCGACCCGGTCGGCCTGGAGTCGCAGATCAACGCCATCGTCGGCGTAGTCACCAACGGCCTGTTCGCGGCGCGTCCGGCGGACCTGCTGCTGCTCGGCACCGCCGAAGGCGTCAAGACGCTCAAGGCCGAGTAACCCTTCTGGGGCTGCATTGCAGCCCGTTGAAGACTTCGCCAGTTTCCACCGGTATCCGGTGGGAGTTGGCGACTTCGAGCTCAGACCTGCTCGCGACCCGCGTTCAATCTGTCGATTGCCTGAAGACGTAGAACAGGTTCGGCTCACTGACCAGATAGATGGTCCCCTCCTCGTCCATGGCCAGGCCCTCGGCCTGCGGCACACTGCGCTTGAGCCCCTGAAAGCCTTTGTTCAACGAAAGCGTGCTCAGCGGCCGGCCCTCCACATCCAGTTCCACCACCAACCGAGACTCATCCGACAGCGCCAGCAAATGCCCCGTGCGCTCGTCGAACTGCAGGCTCGACAGGTCACGCACGAACAACCGCGAATCGCGCTTGCGGTCCTGCACCACATGCACCGCATAGGGTTTTCCGGGTTTTCCGTGGGGGAAGCCGTGAATCTCGTAGATCATCATCGGGTCGCGCTCCTTGGCCACGAACAGGCGCTTGCCTGCCGAGTCGTAGGCTAGGCCTTCGAAGCCCTTGTTGCCATTACGGCCAATGGCCAAGGTGAGCTGCTCGGCATCGTTGGCGTCGAGAAACAGTGTGTCGTCGTCCAGATGCACGCGGATCAGCCGCTGCTCACGCTCGTCGGTGATCACATAACTGTTGGTTCCCACGTATTCCACCGCCTCGGGATCGCCGAAGCCGGTCAGGGGGACGCGGCGCAGGATGCGTCCTTCCAGCGACAGTTCGATGAGTTCGGAGCGTTTGTTGGTGACGGTAAAGAGGGTCTTGCGGTCGGGGTCGAAGGTCAGCGCCGAGATATCGTCATCCAGCCCTGCGATAGGCTGGGCTTCGAGCGTCACACGGTAACGATCAAGGCCTATGCCCTGCTCGGCAGGCTGCCACCAAGCCTGAAGATTGAACCAGCCACGCTCGAACAGACGAAACTCATGGGCGGCCAATCCACCCGCCAGCAGCGCAAGGCACGGCACCAGAACAAGGAACAGGCGTGAACGACGACACATGAAGATAGATCCGATAAGAAAGGCCGGAATCTAATCATGGTCGACTGAAATAAAACTTAATGCCGTCAGTTCTTTCTGAATCGATAGAAAAGGTCTGGCTCACTCACCATGTACAGGTTGCCCTGGTCATCCGTCGCCACGCCCTCGGCGCGCGGAATGGTGTGCTTCAAGCCGTTGAAACCGCCGAGCAACGTCATGAAGCTGACCTGTTTGCCCTTTTCGTCCAGTTCCAGCAGCAAGTTGGAATCAGCCGACAAGACCAGCAAATGGCCCGTGCGGGGATCGATCCACAAGGCGGAGAGATTGCGCACATCGAGCTGGTCGCTGGGCACAACCTGCTTTTCGCCTTTGAGCGGGCTTTTGCCATCGGTGCTCCAGGCATACAGTTTGGGCGGACGCTCTTCACCCAACAGCAGACGCTGGCGGACAGGGTCCCAGGCGATGGCCTCGAAACCCTTGTTGCTGTTGGCTGACTTGCCCAGGTCGTGGTGCGGATGGTCCGCGTAGGTCAAGCTGGAGGTGCTGGCATCCACGCTCACCAGGGTCATGTCATGCTTGCGCTCGTCGACGATCGCGATCTGGCCATCGACCAACACCGCGACCCCTTCGGGGTTGTCCCAGCCCACCAGCGGGATCTTGCGCAGCACATCACCCTCGAGGCTCAGCTCGACCAGGAAAGGGTTGTTCCCCATTACCGCGAACAGGGTCCGGGTAAACGGGTTGAACGCCAGGTCCGATGGCTCATCGTCCGACATGCCCGGCAATACCTTGGCATCGATGTCCGCCACGTAGTCCGGCAGCCAGACGCTTTCACCGCGCTCGACCTTGTTCTCGAAGCGCTCCTTGACCCACAGCACGGCGCGATCGTCCCAATGCATGATCACCGCCAGGACATAGCCCAACACTGCGACTACCCCTACCCATACCTGCCAACGACGGAAAATACCGCGCTTGCGAACTGGGCGTGGAGCACTGGAGGTAAATGCCATAGAAGAGCGCTTCCTGGTATCGCCGAGTTCTCCCTAACGTCGGCTAATGAAATATCCGGGGCATTATCCGGATGATTTGTGAAAAAAACGGCAAATATCGCGTTGAATACGATGACAGCCCGATAAGACTGTCATCGTCAGCGGGTCACAACACGCGGCTTTCGAAGCGGCTCGCGCCGGGAAGCTCCAACACCAACTCATCGCCCACCCTCAAGGGGCCGACGCCAACGGGTGTACCGGTGAGGATGACATCACCCGGGAGCAGGGAGAAGTGAGCGGCAATATGCTGGATGACCGGCACGATGGGGTTGAGCATCATCGCGCTGTTGCCGTCCTGGCGGACTTCGCCGTTGATCGACAGGCGAATGCCGATATCGGTCAGGTCCTCGAAGGTGTCGGCGACCACGAACGGCGGCAGGACGCAGGCACCGTCGAAGCTCTTGGCCAGTTCCCAAGGCAGGCCCTTCTCCTTGAGCTTGGCCTGCACGTCGCGCAGGGTCAGATCCAAGGCCGGGGCAAAGCCGGAAATGGCATCGCGCACTTCTTCTTCGCTGGGGTGGGTCGACAGCGGCTTGCCGACCAGCACGGCAATCTCCGCTTCATAATGCACGGCCCCCCGCTCGGTCGGGATCTTGAAACCACCCTCCAAGGGCACCACACAACTGCCGGGCTTTATGAACAGCAGAGGCTCGCTGGGGATTGGGTTGTCCAGCTCCTTGGCATGTTCGGCGTAGTTACGGCCTATGCAGACCACCTTGCCCAGGGGAAAGTGGATGCGCGTGCCGTCTAGGTACTGGTGCTGGTAACTCATGGCCGACTCCTCTGGATACTGCGTATTTATTCAGGAGCGAAGATCTTACCCGGATTCATGATGCCGTTCGGGTCGAACACCCCCTTTATTGCCTTCATGCAGGCAATTTCCTCAGGTGACCGGCTGTAGCCCAGGTAGTCGCGCTTGGTCATGCCCACGCCATGCTCGGCGGAGATCGAGCCGTTGTAACGCTGGACGATCTCGAACACCCATTTGTTGACCTTGGCGCAGGTGGCGAAAAACGCGTCCTTGGCCATGTCATCGGGCTTGAGGATGTTCAGGTGCAGGTTGCCGTCGCCGATATGGCCGTACCAGACCACTTCGAAGTCCGGATAGTGCTGACCGACGATGGCATCGATGTCCCGCAGGAACGCCGGCACCTTCGAAACCGTGACGGAAATGTCGTTCTTGTAGGGTGTCCAGTGGGAAATGGTTTCGGAGATGTACTCGCGCAGTTTCCATAGGTTCTTGAGTTGGGTCTCGCTCTGGCTCATCACGCCATCGAGTACCCAGCCCTGCTCGACGCAATGCTCGAAGGTGGCCAGGGCTTCGTTGGCCACATCTTCGGTGCTGGCTTCGAACTCCAGCAGGGCATAGAACGGGCAATCGGTCTCGAACGGCGGCGGCACGTCGCCACGCCCCATGACCTTGGCCAAGGCCTTGTCGGAGAAGAATTCGAACGCGGTGAGGTCGAGCCGGCCCTGGAAGGCATGCAGCACTGGCATGATCGAGTCGAAGTCCGGCGTACCCAACACCATGGCGGTCAAGTTGCGCGGCGCACGGTCCAGACGCAGCGTGGCCTCGACCACGAAGCCCAGGGTGCCTTCGGCGCCAATGAACAGCTGACGCAGGTCGTAGCCGGTGGCGTTCTTGATCAAGCCCTTGTTCAACTCGAGCAGCTCACCCTTGCCGGTCACCACCTTCAGACCCGCCACCCAGTTCCGGGTCATGCCATAGCGAATGACCTTGATACCGCCGGCATTGGTGCCGATGTTGCCACCGATCTGACTGGAGCCCGACGAGGCGAAATCCACCGGGTAATAAAGGCCGTTGTCCTCGGCGAACTGCTGCAACTGGCGAGTGATCACGCCCGGTTGGCACACCACGGTGCGGTCGAAGGCGTTGAAGTCGAGGATCCGGTTCATGTAGTCGAAGGCCACCACCACCTCGCCGTTGGCGGCCACCGCGGCGGCAGAGAGGCCGGTGCGCCCGCCCGAGGGCACCAACGCAACTTGATGTCGATTGGCCCAGGCGACAATGGCCTGCACCTGCTCGATGGACCGAGGGAAGACGATCGCCGAGGGCGCCGGTGGATAGTGCTTGGTCCAGTCCTTGCCGTAGGCCTCCAGCGAAGCCGGGTCGGTAAGAACCTTGCTCGGGTCGACCAGGGTCATCAGTTCATCAAGTACCGCGGTGTTGGTCATCGGCTGAACTCTCGAACTATTCATAGTCACCCTGAGCACTCTTCACCTGTCGGGATAAGCTCAGATTCTGTCGCGTATGCTAGCATAGCGCTCCCGCCGTTCGTGCTAAGGCCGACGCCGCGCCGCTTTACCCCCCTGCCATTTTTTCTCCGGGATACAGGTTTACGCAGATGAGCAAGACTTCTCTCGACAAGAGCAAGATCAAGTTCCTTCTTCTTGAAGGTGTGCACCAGAATGCGGTCGATACCCTCAAGGCTGCCGGGTACACCAATATCGAGTACCTCACTGGTTCCTTGCCGGAAGCAGAGCTGAAGGAAAAGATCGCTGATGCCCACTTCATCGGCATTCGCTCTCGCACCCAGCTGACCGAAGAGATCTTCGACTGCGCGAAGAAACTGGTCGCTGTCGGCTGCTTCTGCATCGGTACCAACCAGGTCGACCTGAACGCAGCCCGCGAGCGCGGTATCGCCGTGTTCAACGCGCCGTTCTCCAACACCCGCTCCGTTGCCGAGCTGGTGCTGGCCGAAGCCATCCTGCTGCTGCGTGGCATCCCCGAGAAGAACGCTTCCTGCCACCGTGGCGGCTGGATCAAGAGCGCGGCCAATTCCTTCGAGATCCGTGGCAAGAAACTGGGCATCGTCGGCTACGGCTCGATCGGCACCCAATTGTCGGTCCTGGCCGAAAGCCTGGGCATGCAGGTCTACTTCTACGATCCGCTGACCAAGCTGCCGCTGGGCAACGCCACCCAGGTGACCAGCCTGCATGAGCTGCTGGGCCTGGCCGACATCGTCTCGCTGCACGTGCCTGAGCTGCCATCCACCCAGTGGATGATCGGCGAGAAGGAAATCCGTGCGATGAAGAAGGGCTCGATCCTGATCAACGCCGCCCGTGGCACCGTGGTCGAGCTCGACCACCTGGCCGCCGCGATCAAGGATCAGCACCTGATCGGCGCCGCCATCGACGTCTTCCCGGTCGAGCCTCGCTCCAACGACGAGCAGTTCGAAAGCCCGCTGCGCGGCCTGGACAACGTGATCCTGACCCCACACATCGGTGGTTCCACCGCCGAAGCCCAGGCCAACATCGGCCTGGAAGTGGCCGAAAAGCTGGTCAAGTACAGCGACAACGGTACGTCCGTATCGTCGGTCAACTTCCCGGAAGTTGCCCTCCCGGCGCACCCAGGCAAGCACCGCCTGCTGCACATCCACCAGAACATCCCCGGCGTACTCAGCGAGATCAACAAGGTCTTCGCCGAAAACGGGATCAACATCTCCGGCCAGTTCCTGCAGACCGACGAGAAAGTGGGTTACGTGGTCATCGACGTGGATGCCGAATACTCGGACCTGGCGCAGGAAAAACTCCAGCAGGTCAAGGGTACTATCCGCTCTCGCGTGCTGTTCTAAGTTACTGCGCTGCATAAAAAAGGAGGCCCGGGTGGCCTCCTTTTTTTTGCCTGTGTATCGACGGTGTCTGTTTCGCGGGTAAATCGGAGCGCCGAACCGCCGCTCCCACAGGTCATGTATCGCTCTCAAGCATCTCGCTGTGCCAGAGGGCCGCGAAAGAGTCGGGATTTACTTCACCTGCACGGTGATCTTCTGCGACTCGACGCTTGGCTTGAACGGCACATGGAACCGGTCCCCCAGGACCAGTTGCAGGGTGTGCTTGCCTGGCGTCAGGGTGATGGTGGCTTCGGTCTGCGCCTTGCCGAAGTGCAACACTTGCGGGCCGGCCGGCAGTGGTGCGTTGTTCTCCGGCATCAAGGTGGTCGGCAGCGGCTGGTCAGCCGCAGGCTCTTTGTCGACATCAACCAGCAGGTGATGGTGACCCGTGTGCGGGGTCGCATCGCCCGCAGGCTTGAGCCCCATGCCCTCGATGCCGAACTTGACCGTGAAGGTCTTGTCGACGGTCGCTCCGTCAGCGGGGGAAACGATGAAGACCTTGGCGCCCTCGGGCGGCTCCTGACTCTTCAGCGCGTCCGCGGCGCCCGCGAACACCGACACCCCCATCAACAAGCCGGCAACGGCAGCACGCGAAAATAGGCTGTTCATTCACATCTCCTGTGTTTCACTTTCATTGACTACTGTCCATTAACGAACCGCAGCGATAAATCACCATAGTTCAATTGGGCGCCAAGGTCTTGCCGGACAGGATCAGAAAAAATGATCGCCGCTCAAAACATTGCAGCGCAGCTAAGGTCATAGCCTGCATTCGACCGTAACAAGTCAGAAAGTCGCGGCGAAACATATTCAACTGCCAAAAGAAAATGGGGGCATTCATGCGTTTGAGCACTGGCGTACTTCTGGCACTTTTGATCAGCCCATTGGCCCAGGCCGAGCTGATAGACGACGTCAACGACCGGGGCGAGCTGCGCATTGCCGTGCAATCCGATACCCCACCCTACGCCTACAAGGAAAACGAACACCTGACTGGCTTTGAAATCGAGCTGGGCCAGGCCATCGCCAAGGAACTGGATGTGCGTGCGCAATTCGTCGAGGCCCCTGCGGATCAGTTGCTGCCTGGCGTTCAGAGCGGCAAGTTCGACATCGCCCTCGATCAGCTCGATGCCAAACAGACACTCGATGGGCAATTGGATATCAGCCAGCCCTATGGCGCCGACGCACGGGTGATTCCATTCCAGAAGGACAACCCGGCGTTCGAAAGCGCAGTGAACAATGCCCTGCAGCGCATCAAGGACGACGGCCGTCTGACGGCATTGGAACAGAAGTGGCTCAAGAACCAGGCAGCGAGCCAGTGATGGCCTGCCAAACGCTGCAGGGGGCATCGACCTTTATCGTCTGGCGAATCCTTGCTAATGGCCCATACCTTCCAGCGCTCGCTGTGCGTCTTCGAGCTCCAGCTCGCTGAACACCAGCACGCCTTCGCGGCGCAACAGCGCTGTGGTCACCCCTTCCCCCGGGACCTTCACGCCGCTGAAGGTCCCATCGTAGGTCAACCGGTTGCCACATGAAGGGCTGCCTGCCTTGAGCACCGCCACACGGATGCTATGTTCACGCACCAGCGCCAGGGCCTGCCGGGCGCCAGCAAGAAAGGCTTCGCTGACATCCAACCCGGTCACCGTCACTACCTGGGCCTGCCCGTCCAGCACCGCCGCCCCCTGCCCCCCCGGAATTTCCGCTGGGGGGCGGGGTGTCGGCAGGCCGCCCGCCACTTCTGGACATAGCGGCACCACGCGGCCTTCGGCCTGCCAGCGCTGAAGAAGATCCGGGTGCCCGCTGTCGCGCCCGTCGTAGCGCACCGGCTGCCCCAGCAGACAGGCGCTGACCAGGACCCTGGGCAAATCAGAACGGTTCATTGCCACGACGGCGGAACCAGCCGGTCAGAGACAGGCGATCACGCCTGGCCGGCAAGACTTCATGGGGGATATCGCCAGACAGGAACACCACCAGGCTGCCCGCCTCCGGCTGCACATCCAGCTGCGCGTCCTCGGCGAGGAACATGCGCAACTGGCCACCGTCCTGGGGTTGCCAATTCTCGTTGAGGTAGAGGATGGCCGAGACCGCGCGTCGGTCGTCGTCGCGGAAACGGTCCACATGACGGCGATAGAAGGCGCCTGGTGGATACAAGGCGAAATGACACTCGAAGTCCTCAAGGCCCAGGTACAAGCCCTGGTTCAGCGCCTGGCGCAGGCTGTCCATGGCCGTCAGGTAACGGTCACAGGCCTCGGACTCACCCGGCTCCAGCCATTGGATGCGGTCGCCACGGATCGCTTCGCGCACCTCTTGTCCGGTGCCGCGCCCCACGCCGGCCGGGCTCAATTCGCCCTCGGCGGCACGGTGTCGGCACTCGGCCGCCAAGGCGCTGATCAATGCTTCGGGCAGGAAAAAAGGCTGGCGGGACCAACCACGGTTGGCCAGGTCGTCGACGATGGTAGAAAGCATCGGATATTCAAGAGAGATGGGCATGGCGCATAGTATCGACTCGCCGTGAAAACCGACAGCGCCACTTGGCCGCCAACCGTCATCGGCGTCTCGACAAAGCCACGCCGCCCCAAGGACAATAGCGGCCTGCCGACAGGAGTCCTGAATGCGCCGTTTGTTTTCCCTGCTGCTGATGATGATCTGCACCATGCCTGTCTGGGCAGACAGTCTCGATCAGCTGTACAAGGTCGCCGGCTGGCCCGACCAGCGCGCCCACTTCACCGATGCCGTGAGCGCTGCCCAGCAGCGCTACAAGAACAGCCTGCCGCCTGCGGTCTACCAGGCGCTGGTCAACAACAGCAACCAGCGTTTCCAGGCCCAGGCCATGGACCGCCGGGCCCAGGCGCAATTGCGCGCCAACCTGCCCAACCCTGCGCCTGCGCTGGCCTTCTTCCAGTCGCCGCTTGGGCGCAAGGTCGTGGCCGCCGAACTGCTGGCTACGCGCAAGGACCAACTGGCCAAGAATGCCAAGGGCCTGCCGAAGATCCAGGCCAGCGACAACCGTATGCTGATCATCGGCCACCTGGCCCAGGCCCTGCCTGCCCGGGAAGCCGGTGCCGAGGTGAGCCTGGCAATCGCCGGCGTCGCGGCCGACAGCCTCAGCTCCATGATCCCCGGCCTGTTCGGGGCAGGTCAGGCCAGCAGCCTGCTCGATGGCCAGCGCCAGCGCCTGATGCAGCAGATCGGCGAGGATTTGAACAACACCCTGTTGTACGTCTACCGCGACCTGTCCGACGCCGAGCTCGAGGAATTCGCCACCTTCGCCGAATCCGCCGAGGGCAAGGCCTACTACAAGGCAGCCCTGGAAGCGGTGCGCGCCGGTCTGGCGGTGGGGCGGAGCGCCGCAGACCTGCAGTGATCAGCCAAGGCGCTGATCGATGAAGGCGAAGTAGCGCTGGCGAATGGCCGGCAACTCGTTGGCCAGATGATGACGCGCCTCGGGCAGCATGAGGATCTGCGGCTCGGCGAACTTGGCCTTGAGCACCTTGAGGTTGTAGGGCCAATCCACCGTGGCGTCGGCTTCCCCCTGCACGATCACCGGTCGCCGCACGCTGCGCGGCGCGGCCTCGATACGCTTGACCCAGGCCACCAGGGCCCCGACCCAGGCCGTCGGCAACCGCCGCGGTTGCAGTGGGTCGGCCTCCAGGAACGGCAGGAACGCCGGATCGTTGCTGTTCTCGCTGAAGCGCCGCTCGATGCCGTTGACGAAGTGGCGCAGCACGCAATAGCTGAGTTTCGACCAATACCACGAGCGTGGCCGCACCAAAGGCGCCAGCAGGATCACTTGGCCATCGGCCGGGCTCTGCTCGCCGTGGTGCAGCACGTGATCCACCACGATCGCCCCGCCAGTGCTCTGCCCGCACAGATGCCATGGGCGTGGCAAGTCGAGCAGACGGGCCTGTTCGAACAAAGCATCGAGCATCTGCTGGTAGACGGCGAAATCAGTGATGCTGGCCCGTTCGCCACTCGACAGCCCATGGCCTGGGAGGTCGCAACTGATGACCGCGAACCCCTGACCCAACGCCCATTCGATCACATGGCAGTACAGCCCCATGTGGTCGTAGTAGCCGTGCAGCAGAAACAGCGTCGCCACAGGCCGCTGCGGCAACCACACCTGCCCCACCAACTCGAAGCCCGCCGCCTTGAAGCCGCCCAGCCAGCTTTGGCGCACCGGCAGGTCCAGGCCATAGAAACGCTGGTAGTCCAGGCCTTGGGACGACAGAGGGTGGCGGGCCGCCAAGGGCGCAAGGCTGGCGCGCAGGAGGTCGGGGTGAAAGGTGGCGGGCATCGGGCGGATCCACAGCGAAGCGAGTATTGACCTGTGATATTCAGCTCTGGGCGTCATCGTGGCAAGCTAGACCCTTTGCCAGAACAGACCGCTCCCACAGGGTTCTCGCTGCCCCAAATCCTGCGGACACACCATGCCCACCCGAAAATCCCTGCTCACCGCCTTCGCATTGCTGCTCTGCGCTGCCGTCCTCTGGTGGGCGTACGCCAGTTTCCAGGCGCGTTACCTGCGCACGTTCGACGACCAGACAACTCTGTTCGAGGGCAGCCAGTTGCAGTTGCCTGCCGAGCTGGCCGGCCCAGGCCCGATCCGGGTGGTGCATTTCTGGGACCCGGCCTGCCCCTGCAACGTCGGCAACCAGCAGCACCTGGGCGAGCTGATCGAACATTTCGCACCTCAAGGCGTGCGCTTTCATGTGGTGCAAAAGCCCGGTAGCCAAGGCCAGTTGCCTGACAACCTGGCGGCGCTCCAACCCTTGGCCGCGCTGCCCGGCAGCGAGCACCTGCCAGCGTCTCCCGCCGTGGCCATCTGGGACCGCGAAGGCCGCCTGGCCTATTTCGGCCCTTATAGCGAGGGCGCCGTGTGCAATGCCAGCAACAGCTTCATCGAGCCGGTCCTCAAGGCGCTGGTCGAAGGCCGCAAGATCAACGCGTCCAACACCCTGGCCCAGGGCTGCTACTGCCCTTGGGCCGGCTGACGCACCCGCGCGGGGTTGCCCACCACGATCGCCCCGGCCGGCACGTCGCGGGTGACCACGCTGCCGGCGCCCACCACGGCGTTGTCGCCGATACTCACGCCCGGCAGGATGATCGCCCCGCCACCGATCCACACGTTGTTGCCAATGCGCACCGGCCGGCCGCTCTCCAACCCGCTGCGGCGCACCTCGGGGTCCAGCGGATGGTCAGCGGTGTAGATCTGCACCGCAGGGCCGATCTGGCAGTCCTCGCCGATATGGACCGGCAACACATCGAGAATCACGCAATTGAAATTCATGAAGGTGTTGGCACCCACGCTGATGTTGTAGCCGTAGTCGCAATAAAATGGCGGACGAATCACTGCGCCTGGGCCGGCATGGCCGAAGTGCTCGACCAACAGCGCGTGGCGGGCGTCGTTGAGCAGCTCGACACTGCTGTTGTAGCGGTGCATCCAGTGCTTGTTGGCGATCTGCTCGGCTTGCAGTTCAGGGCAGCCGGCATGGTAAAGCTGGCCAGTCAGCATTTTCTGTTTTTCGCTGAGGGACATGGAGACTCCTTCCAGGGGACTATGCTCAGTTCGCGAATCCGTCGATGATCGGACCACACTTTTCGCTCGAATGCACAAGGAGTCTTGATGAAGCGCAGCCTGACCCTGCTGGCAGTGGCGATTGCCGCTGCCGTAGGCGCCGGTTACTGGTACGTGCAAGGCAAGCAGCCACAGCGCGGGGGCCAGGCAAGTGTTGCCGGCCTCGAGGCGCCGGTCAGCGTACGCTACGACGCTCGCGGCGTCCCTCATCTGCAGGCGCAGAACGAGTCTGACCTGTACCGTGCCCTGGGCTATGTGCATGCCCAGGACCGGTTGTTCCAGATGGAAATCCTGCGGCGCCTGGCCCGTGGAGAGCTGGCCGAAGTGCTGGGCGCCGACCTGATCCCCACCGACACCCTGTTTCGCAGCCTGCGTATCCGCGAACAGGCCACACGCATGGCCCAGCGCCAGGACCAGCAATCGCCGGCCTGGCAGGCGCTACAGGCCTACCTGGACGGGGTCAACCAATGGCAGGCCAGCCACCCCAAGCCCATGGAGTTCGACCTGCTGGGCATCAACCCACGCCCCTTCACCGCCGAGGACACGCTCAGCATCGCCGGTTACTTGGCGTACAGTTTTGCCGCTGCCTTTCGCACCGAGCCTGCGCTGACCTATATCCGCGATCAGCTCGGCCCTCAGTACCTGGAAATCTTCGATCTCGACTGGCAACCGGACGGCGCCCTAGCCGCGCCCCTAGCTGCTGCGGACTGGCGCAGCCTGGAGCAGTTGGCACGCTTGAGTCACGAGGCCTTGGGCGAGGCCGGCATCCCCCAGTTCGAAGGCAGCAATGCCTGGGCCGTCTCTGGCACCCGCACGCGCAGCGGCCGCCCATTGCTGGCCGGCGATCCGCACATTGGCTTTGCCGTCCCGGCAGTGTGGTACGAGGCCGAACTGTCGGCACCGGGGTTCAACCTGTATGGCTACTTCCAGGCGCTCAATCCCTTCGCCCTGCTCGGTCACAACCTGGACTTCGGCTGGAGCCTGACCATGTTCCAGAACGACGACGTGGACCTGATCGCCGAGCAGGTCAACCCGAACGACCCCGATCAGGTCAGGGTCGATGGCAGGTGGCAGCCGCTGGAAAAAGTCGAGCAGCAGATCGCTGTCAAAGGCCAGGCCCCCGCGTCTATCACCCTACGTCGCTCGCCCCACGGCCCGATCGTCAACGATGTGATCGGCGCCACCGCCGGGCCTAGGCCGATTGCCATGTGGTGGGCATTCCTGGAAACCGACAACCCCTTGCTCGATGGCTTCTATCAGGTCAACCGCGCCGATACCCTGGGCAAGATGCGCGACGCGGCAGCGAAGATCCATGCCCCCGGCCTGAATCTTGTCTGGGCCAATGCCCGTGGCGACATCGGGTGGTGGGCAGCAGCGCAATTGCCGGTGCGCCCAGAGGGGGTCAATCCGTCGTTCATTCTCGATGGCAGCACGTCCCAGGCCGACAAACCCGGCTTCTACCCGTTCAGCGTGAACCCACAGCAAGAGAACCCTGCCAGCGGCTACATCGTCTCGGCCAACTTCCAGCCTCCGGCCGTCGTGCCGGTCCCTGGCTATTACAACCTGCCCGATCGTGGTCGCCAGCTCGACCGACACCTGGCCGTGCCAGGTATCCAGTGGGACACCCAAAACACCCAAGCTTTGCAGCTCGATACCGCCACCGACTACGGCCCACGCACCTTGGCACCGCTGCTGGGCACTTTGCGCGCCATCGCTCAGGGCGAGCAGGAGAAGGAACTGGTGGAACAATTGGCCGCCTGGCGGGGCGACTACCCGCTGGATTCGACCAGTGCCACCCTGTTCAACCAGTTCCTGTATGAACTGGCCTTCGCAGCCCTGCACGACGAACTGGGAGATACCTGGTTCCCGGTCCTGATCAACACCCGCGTCATCGATGCAGCCCTGCCGCGCCTGGCGGCCGATCCCGAGTCGCCTTGGTGGGCGCTACGCGGCGCCAGCGAACATACCGACCGCACCGCTATCGTCAAGCTGGCCTGGCAACGCAGCCTCGCTCACCTGCGCGAGACGTTCGGCAAGGACCCGGCCCGCTGGCAGTGGGGCAAAGCCCACACCCTGACCCACAACCACCCGCTGGGAGTGAAGAAGCCGCTGAACCTGCTGTTCAACGTTGGCCCCTTCGCCGCACCCGGTACCCATGAGGTGCCCAACAACCTCTCGGCGAAGATCGGTCCGGCACCCTGGGCAGTCAACTACGGCCCCTCAACCCGGCGCCTGATTGATTTCGCAGACCCCGGCGCGGCCCTGACCATCAACCCGGTAGGCCAGAGCGGTGTGCTGTTCGACCCGCACTATGGCGACCAAGCCGAGGATTACATCAATGGGCGATATCAACGGGCGCAGATGGGTGTGATTCCAGCGCAAAGCACCTTGCGACTGCTGCCGGTACAGTGACGGCCCGAGCCATGACCTTCAACCCGCTCCCGAGGATCCCGATGCACAAGCACTTCATTGAAATCGACGGCGCCCGCATGAGCTATGTCGACCAGGGCCAAGGTTTCCCCGTGCTGCTGGGCCACAGCTATTTGTGGTCGGCGGCCATGTGGCAGCCGCAGATCGAGGCACTGTCGAAACACTACCGGGTGATCGTGCCCGAGCTTTGGGGCCACGGCGACTCCGCAGCGCCACCGCCCACCACCACCGACATGAGCGTGTTGGCGCGCCAGCACCTGGCATTGCTCGATGCCCTGGATATCCCGAAATGCCATCTGGTCGGCCTGTCGGTCGGCGGCATGTGGGGCGCACAGCTGGCCATCGAGCACCCCCAGCGCATCGACCGCCTGGTGTTGATGGACACCTACCTGGGCGCCGAGCCGGACGCCACCCGCCTGAAATACTTTGGCCTGCTCGATGCCGCGAGCGCAGCGGGCGGGTTCAGCGATGCCTTGCTCGACATCGTCGTACCGATCTTCTTCCATGCCGGGGGCCAGACGGTACCTGAGATCCGTGAGCAGTTTCGCGCCCAGCTCAAGGCTAGCAGCGCCCAGGCGATCCGGGAAAGCCTCGAGCCGATGGGCCGAGTGATTTTCGGCCGGCCAGACCTGCTGGCGCGGCTGGGCGAATTGCCAGGCGAACGTACTATCGTGCTGTGTGGCGACCAGGACATTCCCCGGCCACCGGCAGAGTCCAACGAAATGGCCCGCTTGATCGGCTGCCTGGCGGCGCAGATTCCGTTCGCGGGGCACATCTCGAGTCTCGAGAGCCCGCAGGTGGTGAATGAGTTTCTGTTGAACTGGTTGCCGCGCAATAGCTGAAATCCCCGGGGCTGCCATGCAGCCCCACCCGCTCCCACAGGTACGGCGACATTCTTCGGCTTGGCGCTGTGCCCTTGGGAGCAAAGCCTGCGATCGGCCGCAACGCGTACCCTTCGTCGGCGGGCGCGGAAATTTCGTCCTGACCTGGGATCTTTCCTGTCGATGGCCTCTCAAAGGGCACTCAGACAGCCTTCAGGAATCCCCCAATGAACAGCGCCTGCCCACCCATTTCGAACGAGCAACTTCAATGGCTCCTGGCCTTGCGTCGGGCGCTGGCCAAATCGGGGGCATGAACGAAAACGCCGACGCAAATGCGTCGGCGTTTTCTTTCAGGCGTGAAGATCAGAACGCCGGCAGCACCGCACCGCTGTACTTCTTGGCGATGAATTCCTTCACCTGCGGGCTGGTCAGGGCTTTGGCCAGTTTCTGGATGGCCTCGCTGTCCTTGTTGTCCGGGCGGGCAACCAGGAAGTTCACGTACGGCGAGTCGCTGCCTTCGATTACCAGGGCGTCCTTGGCCGGGTTCAGACCGGCTTCCAGGGCGTAGTTGGTGTTGATCATGTCCAGGTCGACCTGATCGAGCACGCGCGGCAGCATGGCCGATTCCAGCTCGCGGAACTTCAGGTTTTTCGGGTTCTCGGCGATGTCCTTGGGCGTGGCCAGGGCGTTCTTCGGATCTTTCAGGGTGATCAGACCTGCCTTTTGCAGCAGGATCAGCGCACGGCCGCTGTTGCTGCCTTCGTTGGGGATGGCGACAGTGGCACCGTCCTTGAGCTCAGCCAGGCTCTTGACCTTCTTGGAGTAGCCACCGAACGGCTCGACGTGTACGCCGATCACGGTTTCCAGGTGAGTACCCTTGCCTTCGTTGAAGTTCTTCAGGTACGGCAGGGTCTGGAAGTAGTTGGCATCCAGACGCTTCTGGTCGACCTGCACGTTAGGCTGGACGTAGTCGGTGAAGACCTTGATCTGCAGGTCCACGCCTTCCTTGGCCAGAGTTGGCTTGATCAGTTCTAGGATTTCGGCGTGGGGTACGGGGGTAGCAGCCACGACCAGCTTCTCGGCGGCGTTGGCGAAACCGGCCAGCGACAGGGCAGCGGCCAGGGCAGTGGTCAGCAGAGTTTTTTTCATGGTGATCCTTGTTATCAAGCTGGAGCCATTGATGATGGCGAAGTCGGTGCCCACCCTTTGAATGGGGGCGTGAAGCGGACGATACCGGGAATTTTTATTCCGGAACAATATCTTTTGCTTAGCCGCTTATAACTAAAAAAAATTGCCATTACCGCATTCGCTTCTGACCAACGGTTACCCGCTCTAGCACAGGGTTTATCCCAGGCTCGCCAACGTCGAAGCCAGCAATTGGCGCACCGCCAATTTCGTTTGCGGCTCCTGGCTCTGGCCCAGTTGCGCAAGTTGGCGCGCCAGGCTGGCCAGCGGCGTGGTGTCGGGCAGGTCCAGGTGCTGCGGGAGGATTTCCCCGGCATCGCTCACCAACAGGGCAAAGTGGATGACGTTTTCCAGCTCGCGGGTATTGCCGGGCCAGGCATGGGCCTCAAGGGCCTGCTGGGCGGCTTCGCTGATCAGCGGCACCGGAACGCCCAGGCGTAGGCTGTAGATTCCGATGAAGTATTCGGCCAGCGGCAGGATATCCCCCACCCGCTCGCGTAGCGCCGGCAATTCCAGCTGGCCTTCGCGCAGGTAGAGGTAGAGTCGCTCGTTGAAGCGCCCGGCACGCACGGCCTGGGCCAAGTCGATACTGGACGCCGCCACCAAGCGGACATCCACCGGCTGCGGCCGCTGGGCGCCGACGCGGGTGACTTCGCGGTTCTCCAGCGCCGCCAGAAGCTTGCCCTGGATCGCCAGCGGCAGGTCGGCGATCTCGTCCAAGTACAGGGTGCCACCATTGGCCGAGCCGAACCAGCCCGCCCGGCCGCTGGCGGTTCCCCCTAGGGTGCCGGCGCTGTAGCCGAACAACTCGGCATCGGCGTAGGTCGGGCTAATCGCCGCGCAGCTCACCGAGACGAACAACCCACTGCGGTCACTGGCACGATGGACCTGTCGGGCCAGCAGTTCCTTGCCGGTACCGGTCTCGCCGCGGATTAGCACCGGCACCGGTTGCGGTGCCAGGTGCTCCAAGGCATCGCGCAGCTGTTGCGAACGAGGGTCGATGAACACCAGCGCCTTGGCGCGGATGCTCAATGGGCTTTTGTCTTGCTCGGGGAAGGTCAGCAAAGGCTGACCGAAAGTGTTGTGGATGGTCATGACGCGCTCCCGCCCGAGGCCGCCGCCGGCCGGGCGTCTTGGTGTACGTGAACGGTTCGCGGATCAGGCGCGGCGCAAGGCCCGCTGTTCGATACGGCCTTGCAGGCGATAGAGGTAGGCAAAACCTTGCTCCCAGCGCTCATGGCCGGACTTGACGTTGATATGCCCGGCATTGGCCAGCAGCCCCGCCTCGGCGCCCCAGGCCCGTGCCAGGTGCAATGCACGCGGCACACTGACGGCCGGGTCGTTGTCCGAACTGACCACCTGACTCGGGAATGGCAGCGGCTGCAGCGGGATCGGTGCGAAATTGCGCAGCGCGGGCGAGCAGGTGGGACGCTCAACATCCGCCGGAGCCACCAGCAATGCGCCGCGCACTTGGCGCAGCAAGGCCGGGCGGGCCTGGGCGGCCCAATGAGCGACGGTGATGCAGCCCAGACTATGGGCGATCAGGATCACCGGCGAGCGTTCGGCGGCGATTGCCTGCTCCAGCGCCTGGACCCAGTCGCGCCGCTGAGGCGTGAGCCAGTCGCGCTGCTCGACCCGGACGCTGTTGGGCAGACTACGCTGCCAGTGACTTTGCCAATGGTTGTCTGGCGATCCTTGCCAGCCCGGCACAATCAGGTAACGGATCGACTCATTGCGCATGGGGACGCCTCCTGGAAGTTTGCGTGCTTGGGACCAGTATTGAGGAGACGGTTATATCAGTAAAGGAATAAGGCGCTATTTATTAATAGCTTTAAGTTTTAAGCGACACGCTTCAGTCGCTAACTCGTGCCCTCTTGCCGCACGAAGCTCAAAACGTACAGCCCAAAAAAAAGGGCCATCCCCTGCCAAGGAAAATGGCCCTGAAGCACTTGCCTGAAGAGGGTTTGCCGGTCAGCGTGCGGTGATCACCGCCAACTTGCTGATCCCGGCGCGTTCGATGGCAGCCATGGCCCGCGCCACTTCGCCGTAATTGACGCCATCGTCGGCCTGCAACTGGACGCGCAGCTCGGCGTCCTTGGCCTTGGCGTCCTTGAGGTTGGTTTCCAGCAGATCGGGCTGGATCTCGTCCTTGTTGATGAACAGCTTGCCGCTGCCATCGATGCTCACCACCAGCGGGTCCTTCTGCTCGACCGGGGCCACGGCCTCGGTCTTGGGCAGGTTGATGGGGATGGCGTTGGTCAGCAGCGGTGCGGTGACGATGAACACCACCAACAGCACCAGCATGACGTCCACCAAGGGCGTGACGTTGATTTCACTGAGGACTTCATCGCTGTCCTGGGTCGAGAAGGCCATATCAGGAAGCCTCCTTCACCGGTTGGGTGAATCCGGTCTGGGCCTTGTGCACTGCAGGGTGCACGAGTACGCGGAAGGCACTCTTCTGCGCCAGGCTGTAGAAGTCATGGGCGAAATCGTCGAGGTCGGCGGCGGTCAGCTTGAGGCGACGCAGGAAGTAGTTGTAGACCAGCACCGCAGGCACTGCGACGGCGATACCGACCCCGGTGGCCACCAACGCCGCGCCGATCGGCCCGGCCACGGTTTCAAGGCTCGCCGAGCCTGCCGCGCTGATGCCTTTGAGCGCTTCCATGATGCCCCACACAGTGCCGAACAGGCCGATGAAAGGCGAGGTGCTGCCGATGCTGGCGACCACTGCCAGGCCCGTTTCCAGGGAGCGGCGTTCACGCACGATCTGCTGACGCAGCGCGCGCTCCAGACGGTCCTGATGATTGATGGCATGGCTCAGGTCATTGGCCTGGCCTGGCTCCCCGACGGCAATCGCCGCGTAGCCTGCCTGGGCCACCCGGGCGGCGGGGCCGGGCAGATCGTGGCTGGGCTGGGCTGCCGCATCGAGGCTCGAGGCCGCCCAGAACTGCTCATGGAAGCGCCGATCCTGGTGCTTCAGGCGCACGAACTGCACGACCTTGACCAAGGCCAACGCCCAAGTGGCCACGGAAAAACCAACCAGCAGCCAGATGACGGCGCTTTCAACGGATTCGAGTGGGGATGCCAACAGGCTCATGATGAAGTCTTCCTTTGTACGTCGATGGGCGCGAATTAACGAAGCTTGAAATCGATCGGCACGCTGACCCAGCCAACCTGGGCCACCTCGCCCTGCTTGGCCGGCACGAAGCTCCAGCGCTTCACTGCGGCGAGGGCCGCGTCATCCAGCACCTGGCGACCGCTGCTCTTCTGGATCTGGATCTGCCCAGGCTTGCCGCTGGCGAGCACCTCGACACGTAGCAGCACCGACCCCTCCCAGCCCCGGCGATGGGCCATTTGTGGGTACTGCGGCGCGGGGTTCTTCAAATAGGCAGCGCTGGCCGAAGGTGGCGTAACCGGCGCCGGTGCCGGCGGAGCCACCGGCGCGGGGGCCGCCACCGGTGGAGCGGGCGGCGCCTCGACGGGCTTGGGCTGCGGCTTGGCCACTGGTTTGGGCGCAGGTATCGGCTTGGGCTTGGGTATCGGTTTTGGCGCAGGCTTGGCCGCCAGCTCGTCCACCACAGGGGGTGGCGGCTCGACCACGGGCGGCGCTGGAGCCGGTGGAGGGGGCTCGACCACAGGTGGTGCGGGCGCGGCGAACTCGATGGTCATCGGCGGAATCTGTGGTGGAACCACGGGCAATACTGGAGTCGGCGCCTGGCTGATCCAGTAGGCCGCAGCGCCATGCAGGGCCAACACCAGCAGCCCTAGTGCCAGCGTGTCGCGACGCTTGAGGCCACTGACAGGCGTGCGTTGCAGGCGCAGTTGGCCCAATGGCAGGCGAAGCGTGCGTCCAAGCTCGACCAGGTCGCCCGATGCCGGACGCCATGGCTGGTCGTAGGCCCTGACGGCCGACTGGACATTACCCATCGATAGAACTCCCTGGGGGCGTGATTCATGGCTGAATCATCGGGCGCGAAGGCTTATCCCAGAAAGTAATATTTAAAATTAAAAATAGATCTTTTTTGAATATAGAGAAGCTACGGTTGCGCCCAGGCCGCGTCGTTCAAGGGCTGCAGCAGTGCACCGAAAAAACGATGCCTGCCCGGCATATGAAATATAGCGACAAGGCATGGCCCTGGCGCACAGGTGGGGTTGCACACCCTCCGTAGGAGCGGGTTCGCCCGCGACTACGCCCGCCTCTTCACCACGCATCCGCGGGCAAAACCCGCTCCCACAGATTCCTGCAGTCCAAAAAAACCCGGGACGATGCCCGGGTTATCGGTGTGCACGATGGATCAGATGTCCGTTACCTTCTGCCAGACCTTCGGCCGGAAGAACAACGTCTCCCCCCGCGCCAGCCCCGACAGGCTGTCGTGGTCCTTGACCACTTCCGCCTCGATCAACTCGCTCTGTCCTGGCACCTTCAAGGTGACACGCGTGGTCGCCCCCAATGGGCGGATGTCGCGCACTTCGGCGGCCTGGTGGCCTTCGGTCTCATGGCGCGACAGCGACACTTCGTGCGGACGGAACAGCACATGCTGGCCCTCGCTCAGACTCAGGCGGTTGGAGTCGCCCAGGAAGTGATAGACGAAGTCGTTGGCAGGGTGTTCATACACCTCGCCCGGCGAACCGATCTGCTCGATCACACCCTTGTTCATCACCACGATGCGGTCTGCCACTTCCATGGCTTCTTCCTGGTCGTGGGTGACGAATACCGAGGTCAGGTTGATGTCCTCGTGCAGGCGCGCCAACCAACGGCGCAGCTCCTTGCGTACCTTGGCGTCCAGCGCACCGAAGGGCTCATCGAGCAGCAGCACCTTGGGCTCCACCGCCAGGGCACGGGCCAGGGCGATACGCTGGCGCTGACCGCCGGACAGCTGCTCAGGGTAGCGGTCGGACAACCAGTCCAGTTGCACCATGTTCAGCAGCTCGTGCACTTTCTCGGCGATCTTGCTCTCGCTCGGGCGTTCACCCTTGGGCTTCATGCGCAGGCCAAAAGCGACGTTGTCGAACACGCTCATGTGGCGGAACAAAGCGTAGTGCTGGAACACGAAACCGACGTTGCGATCACGCACGTCATGGCCGGACACGTCCTCGCCATGGAACACGATATTGCCCTGGTCGGGCGTTTCCAGGCCGGCGATGATGCGCAGCAGGGTGGTCTTGCCGCAGCCGGACGGGCCCAGCAGGGCCACCAGCTCGCCGCTGTTGATATCCAGGTTGATGTTGTCCAGGGCCTGGAAGGCGTTGAAGCGCTTGCTGACGTTACGAACTTCGATCGACATGAATCATTCCTCCGCGGCGCTGTGGCGCAGGCGGTTAATACGGTTCTCGCTCCACTGCTTGAGCAGCAGGATGAAGAGCGCCAGGATCAGCAGCAGGCTGGCCACGCTGAAGGCCGCGACATGGTTGTACTCGTTGTAGAGGATCTCCACGTGCAGCGGCAAGGTGTTGGTGACGCCACGGATATGCCCGGACACCACCGACACGGCGCCGAACTCACCCATGGCCCGCGCGGTGCACAGCACCACGCCGTAGATCAGGCCCCATTTGATGTTCGGCAGCGTCACGTGCCAGAACATCTGCCAGCCGTTGGCGCCGAGCAGGCGCGCGGCCTCCTCCTCCTGCGTGCCCTGTTCCTGCATCAGCGGGATCAGCTCTCGGGCCACGAAAGGCACAGTCACGAAGATGGTCGCCAGCACGATGCCCGGCAGGGCGAACACGATCTGGATGTCGTGGTCCTGCAGCCAGGGGCCGAACAGCCCCTGGGCACCGAACATCAGCACATAGACCAGACCGGCGATCACCGGCGAAACCGAGAACGGCAGGTCGATCAGGGTCACCAGCAGGCTCTTGCCGCGGAAGGTGTACTTGCTCACGCACCAGGCGGCGCTGACGCCGAACACCAGGTTCAACGGCACCGAGATGATCACCGCGAACAGGGTGAGCTTCAGCGCCGACAGGGCGTCGGGCTCGAAGATGGCTTCGAAGAACGTGCCAAAGCCATTCTTCAGGGCCTGGGACACGACGATGAACAGCGGCAGCAGCAAGAACAGCGCGAACACCAGCCAGGCCAGGGCAATCAGCACACGCCTTGAGGTGGCACTGCCACGGCGGGCGGCGTTGGCGGCGGCCGCTGCGCCAAGGGATGACGAAGACATTACCGGGCCTCCTTCAAGGGGTTTCGATGCGCCGCTGCAACAGGTTGATCAGCAGCAGCAGGATGAAGGAAACCACCAGCATCAGCACGCCAATGGCGGTGGCACCGGTGTAATCGTACTGGTCGAGCTTGACCATGATCAGCAACGGCAAGATCTCGGTCTTCATCGGCATGTTGCCGGCGATGAAGATCACCGAACCATACTCGCCTACGCCCCGGGCGAACGCCAGGGCGAAGCCGGTCAGCCAGGCCGGCAGCAACGCCGGGGCCAACACGTGGCGGAACACCTGCAGCGGCTTGGCACCCAGGCAGGCAGCGGCCTCTTCGACTTCACGCGGAATATCGGCCAGCACCGGCTGCACCGTGCGCACCACGAACGGCAGGGTGACGAAGGTCAGCGCCAGGGTAATGCCCAGTGGGGTGTAGGCGATCTTGAAGCCCAGGTCGGTCGCGAACTGCCCAACCCAGCCGGCCGGCGCATACAAGGCGGTCAAGGCGATACCCGCCACAGCGGTGGGCAAAGCGAACGGCAGGTCGATCATCGCATCGATGATCTTGCGACCGGGAAAGCTGTAGCGCACCAGCACCCAGGCCAGCAGGGTGCCGATCACACCATTGATGAGGGCGGCGAACAGGGCGGTGCCGAAGCTCAGCTTGAGCGCGGCCAGAACCCGCGGAGCGCTGACGATACTCCAGAACTGTTCCCAGGTGAGCTGCGCGGCATGCACGAACATGGCGGCCAGCGGTATGAGCACAATCAGGCTGAGATACACCAAGGTGTAGCCCAGTGTCAGCCCGAAGCCGGGTATGACGGGGGAAATACGACGTGACATAAAGTTCCCTGGTTGAACGCACGAAGCCCGGGCGTGATCCCGGGCTGGTGCAGGCTACTGAAGGGTGTTGCTTTTCGGGGCCTCACCGCGGCCCCGCAAGTTTTCATGGCCGATCACTGTGCCTGATAAATCTGATCGAACACACCACCATCGTTAAAGAACTTGGGCTGTGCAGTTTTCCAGCCACCGAAGTCCTTGTCGATGGTCACCAGCTCCAGTTTCGGGAACTGCTTGCCGAACTCGGCAGCGACCTTTTCGTCACGCGGGCGGTAGAAGTTCTCGGCGGCAATCTTCTGGCCGGCCGGGCTGTACAGGTGCTTGAGGTACTCGGTGGCGATCTCGGTGTTGCCTTTCTTCTCGGCGTTCTTGTCGACCACCGCTACCGGTGGCTCGGCGAGGATCGACAGGGACGGCACGACGATTTCGAACTTGTCGCTGCCGCCGTCTTCCTTCAGGGCCAGGAACGCTTCGTTCTCCCACGCCAGCAGCACATCGCCCTGGCCGTTGTTGACGAAGGTGATGGTCGAGCCACGGGCGCCGGTATCGAGCACCGGCACGTGCTTGAACAGCTCTTGCACGTACGCCTTGGCTTTGTCTTCGCTGCCGCCGGTCTTCAGGCCATAGGCCCAGGCGGCGAGGAAGTTCCAGCGGGCGCCGCCGGAGGTCTTGGGATTGGGGGTGATGACCGAGACGTCCTTCTTGATCAGGTCGCCCCAGTCCTTGATGCCCTTGGGGTTACCCTTGCGCACCAGGAACACGATGGTGGACGTGTAGGGCGTGCTGGCCTCAGGCAGGCGTTTCTGCCAGTCCTGCGGCAGGCTCTTGCCGAGCTTGGCCACTTCATCGATGTCGCCGGCCAGGGCCAGGGTCACCACGTCCGCGCGCAGGCCATCGATCACCGCACGGGCCTGCTTGCCCGAGCCGCCATGGGATTGCTGGATCTTCACCTTGTCGCCGGGATGAGCGGCCTGCCAGTGCTTGATGAACTCGGCGTTGTACTGCTGGTACAGCTCGCGGGTCGGGTCGTAGGACACGTTCAGCAGTTCGTAGTCCTTGGCGATCGCGGAACCGGCAAAAACGGCACTGGCCAGAGCGGCAAGCGCATAACGGCGGATGGACATGGTGAAGCTCCCGATTGGCATTTTTCTAGTTTGTTAGAGGGGGCGGTATCAGCCGGACTTGTTGCCTGGCTGCTGGAGGCGGAATTTTTCCTTGCGCTCGATCTGCACGACCTGGGCGTTGTGCACGGTGATCTCCACCGCACCGAAGCGCAGATCGCGCAGCGCGCTCTGGATTTCACGCAGAATGGTGGTTTCGTCCTGACCGTCGATGCTACGCACAGATGCACTCATGCTCGTTCTCCTTGGGTATGAAGTGCCGGGCAGAGGAAGGTGATTGCGCCTGGCTTGAGGGCAATCTTAGAGACGTGTATTTATTCTGAAAAATACTGTTTAAGAATTTTTATATAACTAAAATTCCGCGCCGATTTCGAAGGTGCCAACGGGTCTGTGGGAGCGGATCTACCCGCTCCCACAGACCCGTTGCGTGCCCTAACGTTGTGTCTGCGGCTCGCGGATCTTGTACCAGGCCACATAGAGCGCCGGCAGGAACAACAGCGTCAGCAGCGTTGCACTGATGATGCCGCCGATCATCGCGTAGGCCATCGGCCCCCAGAACACTTCCCGAGCGATCGGGATCATGCCAAGGCTCGCCGCCGCCGCGGTCAGCAGGATCGGTCGGCGGCGGTGGTTGGTCGCCTCCACGACGGCATCCCAGGGCGAGAACCCTTGCGCCTCGAATTCGTCGATCTGAGTCACCAGGATCACCGAGTTGCGGATGATGATGCCGGCCAGGGCCAGGATACCGAGAATGGCCACGAAGCCCATGGGCGTGCCGGTGGGCACCAGCGCCAGCACCACGCCGATCAGCCCCAGTGGCGCCACGCTGACCACCAGGAACAGCTTCTGCACGCTGTGCAGCTGGATCATCAGGAAGGTCGCCATGAGGAACAGCATCAGCGGAATGACCTTGCGGATCGGCCCTTGGGCTTTGGCGCTTTCTTCCACCGTACCGCCGGTGGCCACTTCATAGCCGACCGGCAGCTTGTCGATGAACTGGTCGATTTCAGGCTTGAGCTGGGCCACCAGGTCGGTGGGCTGGATGTCGCCGTTGACCGAGGCCTTGATGGTGATGGTTGGCTTGCGGTCGCGGCGCCATACCAGGGGCTGTTCCAGCTCGTAGCGCACGGTGGCGAAGGCCAGCAGCGGGATCGAGGTGCCGTTGGGGGTGAGGATCTGCAGGTTCTGCAGAGTATCGGGCGAGCCACGCTCGCTGTCTTCGGCACGGGCGACCACGTTGATCAGGTAGATGTTGTCGTTGACCTGGGTGATCGGCGTGCCGCTGACGATGCTGTTCATCACGTTGGCCACGTCCTCGGACGACAGCCCCAACTGGCGCGCCTTGTCCTGGGCGATCTCCACGCGCAGCACCTTACCGGGCTCGTTCCAGTCGTAGATCATCTCGCCGATGTGCTCGTTGGCGTCGAGCAGGGTGGCAAGCTCGATCGCATGCTTGCGCACCTGGTCGATGTCCTTGCCACTGACCCGGTACTGGATCGGACGTCCCACCGGCGGGCCCATTTCCAGCGACTGGACGTTGGTACCGATGCCCACGAACTCTTCGCGCAGGATCTTCTCCAGGCGCTTCATCATGCCCTGGCGCTCTTCGAAGCCCTTGCTGACGATTACCAGCTGCGCGTAGTAGGGGTTCTGCAATTGCGCATCCAGCGGTAGGTAGAAGCGAATCGCCCCCTGGCCGATGTAGGTGCTCCAGCGCACCAGGTCCGGGTCGTCCTTGATCCTGGCCTCGAACCGGTCGACGACCTTGCGGGTTTCCTCGATCGACGCGTTCTGGGGCAGGTTCAGGTCGACCAGGATCTCGGGGCGGTCGGACGAAGGGAAGAACTGGTTCTGCACGAAGCGCTCGCAGATCAGCGCCAGGACAAACAGCAACACCGTGCCGATGATGGTCAGCCAGCGATGACGCATGCACCACAGCAGGCTGTGCTCGAACGCCCGTCCCACGCGGCCAGGCTCGGCCTCATGGGCCTTGAGCTTGCTGCTGCTCAGGATATGCACGCCCAGCACAGGCGCGAAGAACACCGCCACCACCCACGACACCAGCAACGCCACCGCGATGACGGCGAACAAGGTGTAGGTGTATTCACCCGCAGAGCTGGCGTTGAGCCCGATCGGCACGAAACCGGCCACGGTCACCAGCGTGCCGGTAAGCATGGGGAAGGCTGTGGAGGTGTAGGCGAATGTCGCCGCCTGCTCCTTGCTTTCGCCCATCTCCAGCCGCGTGACCATGACCTCCACCGTGATCATCGCATCATCCACCAGCAGGCCCAGGGCGATGATCAGCGCTCCGAGGGAGATCCGCTGCATGGTGATGCCGCTGTACTCCATGAACACGAACACCATGGCCAGCACCAACGGGATCGAGCACGCCACCACCAGACCTGCGCGCACGCCCAGGCTGACGAAGCTCACCCCCAGCACGATCACCACCGCCTCGAACAGCGCACTGGTGAAGCCGCCCACCGCCTGCTTGACCACCACGGCCTGGTCGGACACGGTGTGCACGCCCACGCCCACCGGCAGGTCGGCGACGACGCTATCCATCTTCTTCTTCAGCGCGGCGCCAAACACTTGGATGTTGCCACCGGCCTTCATGCCGATCGCAAGGCCGATGGCCGTCTGGCCGTTGTAACGGAACATTGGCGAAGGTGGATCGACATAGCCACGTTCGATATCGGCGATATCCGCGAGGCGGAAGAAGCGGTCGTTGATCCGCAGGTTGACGGTCTGCAGGTCCTTTTCCGAGGCGAATTGCCCGGTCGTACGCACTGAGATGCGCTCGGGGCCCGCTTCGATCACGCCCGCCGGGGTGACCGCGTTCTGCGATTGCAAAGCCTGCATCACCTGGCGCTGGTCGATGCCCAGGGCCGCCAGCTTGCGGGTGGAGAAGTTCAGGTAGAGCACTTCGTCCTGGGTGCCGATCAGCTCGATCTTGCCGATGTTGGGCACATCGCGCACTTCGGCCCGCGCCACTTCCACGTAGTCGCGCAGCTGGCGCAAGGTCAGGCCATCGGCTGTAAAGGCATAGATCGAACCGAACACATCGCCGAATTCGTCGTTGAAGGCAGGGCCCTGGATGCCCGAGGGGAACTGGCCGCGGATATCCTGGATCTTCTTGCGCACCTGGTACCAGATTTCCGGGATGTCCTTGGCCTTGGTGGTGTCGCGCAGGTAGACATAGACAGTGGATTCACCAGGGCGGGTATAGCTCTTGGTGTAATCGAGCGAGTCGAGCTCCTCGAGCTTCTTTTCGATGCGGTCGGTGACCTGATACAGCGTCTCGTCCTGGGTCGCCCCTGGCCAGCGGGTCTGGATCACCATGGTCTTGATGGTGAAGGACGGGTCTTCCTCACGTCCTAGGTTGAAATACGAAAAAATCCCCATCAGCAGCCCGACGAACATCAGGTACCAGACGAACGATTGGTGCCTGAGCGCCCACTCGGACAGGTTGAAGCTTCCTTTCATTGCGCGTCCTCATCGAATGCGACCTTCTGGCCCGGCTTGAGGCTGTTCACGCCGGCTGTGACCACCCGCTCGCCTGGCTGAACGCCGGACGTCAGGACGATGCTGTCCTGCGTGCGCTCGATCAGGGCTACGTCACGGATGGCCACGGTCTTCTGTTTCGGGTCGATCACCCACACCTGGGTCTTGCCGTCGCGTTCGAGCAAGGCGCTCAGCGGCAGCTGGCTGCGCGGCGAAACCGCAGAGCTCAACGTCACGCTGATGGCAGTGCCCAGGTGGAAGGCGGCCGGCGTGCTGGCCAGGGTCAGCCGCGCACGACGGGTTCGCGTCGTGGCATCGGCCTGGGGCTCCAGCTCGCGCAAGGTAGCGGTGGTGTTGATGGTGGGGTCCAGTTGCGAGGCGACGGTGAACGTCAGGCCTTTGTTCAGTTGCTCGGCCAGACCGATAGGCAGATCGATCACCGCTTCCTTGACGTCCGGACGGGCCAGCGTGACCACGGCCTGCCCGGCCGTCACCGTCTGCCCGGCCTCGGCCTGCCAGGCGGTGATGACGGCGGCGTGGTCGCTGCGCAGGGTGCTGTAGTCGAGCTGGTCACGGGCCTGACTCACTGCCGAACGGGCTTGTTCCAGTGCAGCGCCTGTGGTCTTGAGGTTGGTCTGGGCGATGTCCAATTGCGCCTGGGCGCCGACGCCTCGATCAAACAGTTGCTGTTGCCGTCGTGCGTCGGCCTGGGCGTTGATCCACTGCGCTTGCACCTTGGCCAGGTCGCCTTCGGCAGCGCGCAGTTGGTTCTGCTGATCGGTCGGATCGAGGGTGGCCAAGGTATCGCCGGGCTTTACCTGGGCGCCGACGTCCAGCCAGCGCCGGGCGATACGCCCGGACACACGAAACCCCAGCGTGCTTTCGAAGCGGGCCTGGATACTGCCCGCAAAGCGCCCCAGCTGCGACTGTACCTGGGGTTCGACGGTCATCGACAGCACCGGCCGGATCGGCTCGGGTGCTTGCTCCTCGCTGGAACAGGCGGCCAGCAGTAGGCTGGCCGGCAACACAAGCAGCACGCGCTTCATGGCGCCCCTCCCCCGTCCTTGGCGTCGACCTTGTGCACCTGCATGTTCGGGTGCAGCAATTGCCCACCACTGACCACGACGGTTTCACCACTTTTCAGGCCGCTGGCGACCACGATCTTGCCGGTCAGGTAACGTGTGACCTCGACCTTGCGCAATTCGACCTTGTCCCCCTCGCCCACCACCCAGACCGCCGGCTCGTGCAACGCTTTGGTCAAGGCCGACCAGGGCAGCTCGACACTCGGCCGCCCCTGGGCATTGGTGGTGGCAGTGACCGGCGCGCCCAGCTGCATACCGGGAGGTACGTTGCGCAGCCCTACCTTGACCTGCACCGTGCCACTCTGCGCGGAGACGGTCGGCGTGATTTCCCGGACAAACCCTTGCGCCTGGATCTTGGGATCGTCCAGCAGACTGACAATGACGCCTGCATCGCTCGGCGGCGCCACCAGCAGGGACTCATACACGTTGAACACCGCATCGCGGTCGCCGTCGCGGGCGAGGCTGAAGATCGGCATGGTCGCCTGCACCACCTGGCCGACTTCGGCCTGACGCTCGGTGATGACCCCGTCGGCCTCTGATACCAGCGCGGTATAACTCAACTGCTCCTGGGCATCGGCCAACTGCGCCTGGGCAGCCTTGAGCGCACTCTGGTCACTGCGCAGCGACGCCTGGGCGGAGTCGTACTCGCTCTGGCTGGTGTAGCCCTTGGGCAGTAGCTTTTGCTGACGCACGAAGGCCGCGCTGGTCTGGGTGACACGCGCCTGGGCGGCGAATACTTCGGCCTTGGCCGAATCGACGTTGTTCTGCAGATCCTTGGGGTCCAGGCGCGCCAACACCTGGTTGGCTTTGACGTGATCGCCTACATCCACGCTACGGGAAATGATCTTGCCGCCGACCCTGAACGACAGGTCGGTCTGCACCCGCGCCTGGACATCGCCGGTCAGGGTCACCCTGGCGGCAAAATCGGTAGGTTTGACCTGGATTACACCCACCCTGGGGAGTTCAGCTTTCGACTCTTCCTTGCTACAGCCCGACAGCATGGACAGCAGCCCCAGGCAAACGACCATCAGCGGACGCGCTAACGTCATGCAGGCTCCTTGCTTGTGCCAATTGGATTGAGGGACGCGAGTGAAAGCGTAGATCAGGCACGGACAACTGGCACTGACTCAGATCCATCAAAACTTCTGCACGCAGAATCGGGGATACTGCCGCTTCACAGGACAAGGAAAAGGCCCATGCTCAACACCCTGGCCATTGCCAACTACCGCTCGATCAACCAGCTGGTCATCCCCCTGGGCCGGTTGAACGTGATCACCGGCGCCAATGGCAGCGGCAAGTCCAACCTCTACAAAGCCCTGCGCCTGCTGGCCGAGACGGCCCGTGGCGGGGTGGTCAACGCCCTGGCCGCCGAGGGCGGTCTGGAGTCGACGTTCTGGGCCGGCCCCGAGACGATCAGCCGGCGCATGCGCCAGGGCGACGTGCCCGTGCAGGGTGGGCCGCGTCAACATGTCAAACGTCTGCGCCTGGGGTTTGCCGACGACGATTTCGGTTACGCCATCAGCCTCGGATTGCCCGAGCCGAGCCGGTCGAAGTTCGCCCTCGACCCGCAGATCAAGCACGAGGCGATCTGGGCTGGCCCGGTGTGCCGCCCTGCCAGTCTGCTGGTTGAGCGTAGCGCGGCCATGGTCAAGGCACGCCAGACGCGCCAGTGGCAGGTGCGCAACCAGCACATGACCGAATTCGACAGCCTGTTCGACCACGTCGGCAGCCTGCAGGATTCGCCGGAAGTCCTGCGCCTGCGCGAACGCATCCGCAGTTGGCGCTTCTACGATCACTTTCGCACCGACGCCGAGGCACCGGCACGCCAGCCACGCCTGGGCACCCGCACCCCCGTGCTGCACCACGATGGCCGCGACCTGGCCGCTGCCTTGCAGACCATCGATGAAATCGGTGACTTCGGCGCCTTGCAGCAGGCCATCGGCGACGCTTTCCCTGGGGCTCATCTGAAAGTCGATGCGCAGCCCGGGGGCTTGTTCAGCCTGCGTTTTCACCAAGCCGGGCTGCTGCGCCCGTTGAGCGCCGCGGAACTGTCCGACGGCACCCTGCGCTATCTGCTGCTGGTGGCCGCCCTGCTGACGCCCAGGCCGCCGAGCATGATGGTGCTCAACGAGCCGGAAACCAGCTTGCACCCGGACCTGCTACCGGCCTTGGCGCGTTTGATCCGCCACGCTGCGCAGCATTGCCAAGTGTGGGTGGTCTCCCATGCTCCGCGCTTGGTGGCGGCGCTGGAAGAAGACGAAGCCTGTCACTCGATCCGCCTGGAAAAAGATCTCGGGCAGACGTTGATGGCTGGGCAGGGGATGCTCGATGAACCGGCCTGGAACTGGCCGGATTGAGCCTGGGGATGCGTCGCAGCCCTCGCGCGGCCCCGATGCGCTCCTGCAGGTATCGCATGCGATACCTGCAGGAGCTCGCGGAGCCTGCGAAGGGCCGCAAAGCGGCCCACGGATGGATCAGACCGACGCGGTAGCTTGAACCGGACGCTTGACCTGCGGCTGCGAAACATTCGCCGCAGCGCCCTCTTCGATGGCTTGCTGGATAGCCTTGCGACGACGCTCTTCGGCCTGGCGGCTGAAGTACCACACCAGGAAGGTCACCAGCGATACCGACAGCAGGATCAAGCTGGCCACGGCGTTGATTTCCGGCTTCACGCCAAGGCGCACAGCGGAGAACACTTCCATCGGCAAGGTGGTCGAACCTGGACCGGACACGAAACTGGCCAGTACCAGGTCATCCAGCGACAGGGCGAAGGACATCATGCCGCCCGCCGCCAGCGATGGCGCGATCATCGGGATGGTGATCAGGAAGAACACCTTCCACGGCTTGGCACCCAGGTCCATGGCAGCCTCTTCGATGGACAGGTCCAGCTCACGCAGGCGCGCCGACACCACCACCGCCACATAGGCTGCGCAGAAAGTGGTGTGAGCGATCCAGATGGTGACGATGCCACGCTCCTGCGGCCAGCCGATCATCTGCGCCATGGCCACGAACAGCAGCAGCAGCGACAGACCGGTGATCACCTCAGGCATCACCAGAGGCGCTGTTACCAGGCCACCGAACAGGGTACGGCCCTTGAAACGGGTCACCCGGGTCAGCACGAAGGCGGCCAGGGTACCCAACGCCACGGCGGCGATCGCCGTGTAGCAGGCGATCTCCAGCGAGCGCATCACCGAGCCCATCAACTGACTGTTGTCCAGCAGGCCGACGTACCACTTCACCGACCAGCCGCCCCAGACCGTCACAAGCTTGGAGGCGTTGAACGAGTAGATCACCAGGATCAGCATCGGCAGGTAGATGAACAGCAAGCCGAGCACCAGCATCAGCTTGGAGAAACCGAAGCGCTTCATGCTCTGCCCTCCATTTCTTTGGCCTGGCTGCGGTTGAACAGCAGGATGGGCACGATCAGGATCGCCAGCATCACCACCGCCAGGGCGGATGCCACCGGCCAGTCACGGTTGTTGAAGAACTCCTGCCACAGCACCTTGCCGATCATCAGGGTTTCCGGGCCGCCGAGCAGTTCAGGAATCACGAACTCGCCCACCACCGGGATGAACACCAGCATGCAGCCGGCGATGATGCCGTTCTTCGACAGCGGCACAGTGATCTTCCAGAAGCTGTTGAAGGTGCTCGAACCCAGGTCGCTTGCGGCCTCGAGCAGGCTCGGGTCGTGCTTGACCAGGTTCGCGTACAACGGAAGGATCATGAACGGCAGGTACGAATAGACCACGCCGATGTACACCGCCAGGTTGGTGTTGAGGATCTGCAGCGGCTGGTCGATCAAGCCGATCCACAGCAGGAAGCTGTTGAGCAGGCCGTTATTGCTGAGGATGCCCATCCAGGCATAGACGCGGATCAGGATCGCGGTCCAGGTCGGCATCATGATCAGCAGCAGCAGGACCGTCTGGGTTTCCTTGCGGGCATTGGCGATGGCGTAGGCCATCGGGTAGCCGATCAGCAGGCACAGAAGGGTGCTGAAGAAGGCCATCTTCAGCGAGCCCAGATAGGCCGAGATGTACAGTTCATCCTCGGTCAACAGGCCGTAGTTGGCCAGGTTGAGCACCAGTTGGATCTTGTCCTCGACGTAGCTGTAGATCTCCGTGTAGGGCGGGATCGCCACGTCGGCTTCAGCGAAGCTGATCTTCAGGACGATGAAGAACGGCAGCATGAAGAACAGGAACAGCCAGATGAACGGCACGCCGATCACCAGATGGCGGCCCTCCGGGGTCACTTTGTTGAGTGCTCGCTTGAGCTTGCGAATGTTCATGAGCGCAATACCACGCCGCTATCGTCTTCCCACCAGACGTACACTTCATCGCCCCAGGTCGGGCGGGTGCCCTGGCGCTCGGCGTTGGCGACGAAGGACTGGACCACTTTCCCGCTCGGCAGCTCCACGTAGAACACCGAATGACCACCCAGGTAGGCGATGTCATGGACCTTGCCACGCGACCAGTTGTACTGGCAGGTCGGCTGCTCGGAGGTCACCAGGAGTTTTTCCGGACGCAGCGCATAAGTGATGTGCTTGTCTTCGACCGAGGTGGTGACACCGTGGCCCACGTAGATATTGCGTTCGAGCTCAGGGCTTGCGATCAGCGCATGGCCTTCGGCGTCGTCGACCACTTCACCCTCGAACAGGTTGACGTTACCGATGAACTCGCAGACCAGGCGGCTGGTCGGGGTCTCGTACACATCCACCGGGCTGCCGATCTGGGCGATCCAGCCCAGGTGCATGATGGCGATGCGTTGGGCCATGGTCATGGCCTCTTCCTGGTCGTGGGTCACCATCACGCAGGTCACGCCGACCCGCTCGATGATTTCGACCAGCTCCAGTTGCATTTGCGAGCGCAGTTTCTTGTCCAGGGCGCCCATCGGTTCGTCCAGCAGCAGCAGCTTGGGGCGTTTGGCCAAGGAGCGGGCCAGGGCCACACGCTGACGTTGGCCACCGGAAAGCTGGTGCGGCTTGCGCTTGGCGTACTGAGTCATGTGCACCAGCTTGAGCATCTCGGCCACGCGGGCGTCGATCTCGGCCTTGGGCATCTTGTCCTGCTGCAGGCCGAAGGCGATGTTCTGCGCCACGGTCATGTGCGGGAACAGCGCGTAGGACTGGAACATCATGTTGATCGGCCGCTCGTAGGGCGGCATGTCGGTGATGTCGACGCCATCGAGGAAGATCCGCCCTTCGGTCGGACGCTCGAAGCCGGCAAGCATACGCAGCAAGGTGGACTTGCCGGAGCCGGAGCCACCCAGCAGGGCGAAGATCTCACCCTTGCGGATTTCCAGGGACACATCGTCCACGGCTACCGTTTCGTCGAACTTTTTTGTGACCCGGTCGATTTTGACCAGCACCTGCTTGGGTTGCTGGCCACCCTCGAGGGCTTTTTTATAGGCACCGGAGGCAACTGCCATGAGTGAAACTCCCAACAAGATTTTTATGCCCACACGGCCTGTTTTGGCAGGAACGTAGAGGGTCTGGATGATTACTTGCCCGACTTGACCTTGGTCCAGCTACGGGTCATCAGACGTTGCACCTTCGGTGGCAACTCAGCATTGACGAACATCTTGTCCAGCACTTCCTGCGGAGGGTAGACCGCAGCGTCAGTCCTCACGGCCTGATCCATCAGGTCGCCAGCCCTGGGGTTCGGGTTGGCGTAACCGACATAATCGCTGACCTGAGCGATGACCTCAGGTTTCAGCAGATAGTTGATGAAGGCATGGGCCTCCTTGACGTTGCTGGCGTCCTTGGGAATCGCCAGCACATCGAACCAGAGGTTGCCGCCTTCTTTTGGAATGGCGTAGGCCAGTTTCACGCCCTTGCCGGCCTCTTCGGCGCGGGCCTTGGCCTGGAACACATCACCGGAGAATCCGGCGGCGACGCAGATATCGCCATTGGCCAGGTCAGTGACGTATTTCGAGGAATGGAAGTAGGTCACGTAGGGACGCACGGCCAGGAGTTTCTTTTCGGCCGCCTGGTAGTCCTTGGGATTGCTGCTGTTAGGGTCCAGGCCCATGTAGTTGAGCACGGCCGGCAGCATTTCGTCGGCCGAGTCCAGGAACGCCACGCCGCACTGGGAGAGCTTCTTCATGTTCTCGGGCTCGAAGAGCACGGCCCAGGAGTCGATCTTGTCGGTGCCCAGCACCGCCTTGACCTTCTCGACGTTGTAACCGATGCCGTTGGTGCCCCACAGATACGGCACGGCGTACTGGTTGCCCGGGTCATTGCGCTCGAGGCGCTTCATCAGAGCCGGGTCCAGGTTGGAATAATTCGGCAGCAGGCTGCGGTCGAGCTTCTGGAAGGCGCCCGCCTTGATCTGCTTGCCCAGGAAATGGTTGGACGGCACGACCACGTCATAGCCGGTGCGACCGGCGAGCAGCTTGCCTTCCAGGGTTTCGTTTGAATCGAAGACGTCGTACTTGGCCTCGATGCCGGTTGCCTTCTGGAAATCGGCGAGGGTCGTCGGGCCAATGTAGTCCGACCAGTTGTAGATATGCACCGTGGGCGCTGCTTGGACGCCGAATGCCAGCGTCAGACCCGCTCCAGCCATCATGGCCTTGCGAAATACGGAAATAGACAAGTGGATGGTCCTCACAATCAGTGCCTCTGGGTGACGGCGACGCTGCCGTACACGCAAAACCGGCGCGCAACTTACCTTTGCTGCATCGATGCCGCAAACAAAATTGCCTTACACGCCTTCCGGGCCGGGAAACCCCGGCCCAGAGGGCTTCGAGACGGGCTTACTTGCCCGACTTGATCTTGGTCCAGCTGCGAGTGATCTCACGCTGTGCCTTGGCACCCGGGTCGGCGATCGCGTACAGCTTTTTCTTCACGTCAGCTGGCGGGTAGATGCTCGGATCGCTGGTGATTTCCTTGTCTACCAGTGCAGTCGCAGCTTTGTTGCCGTTCGGGAAGCGCACGGCATTGGTGATGCCAGCCATGACTTCCGGTTGCATCAGGAAGTCCATGAACTTGTAGGCGGCTTCGACGTTTTCGGCATCCTTCGGAATGGCGACCATGTCGTAGAAGGTACCGGCGCCTTCCTTCGGAATGACGTAGCTCAGCTTGATCTTGTCGCCGGCTTCGTGGGCACGGGCCTTGGATTGCTCCAGGTCGCCCGAGTAGCCGACTGCCACGCAGATGTTGCCGTTGGCCAGGTCAGAGATGTACTTGGAGGAGTGGAAGTAGGTGATCGAAGGACGAATGCTCAGGAACAGCTCTTCGGCGGCCTTCAGGTCTTTCTTGTCGGTGCTGTTGGACGGTTTGCCCAGGTAGTGCAAGGCCGCCGGGATCATTTCGGTCGGTGCATCCAGGAAGCTCACGCCGCAGCTCTTGAGCTTGGCGATGTTCTCAGGCTTGAACACGGCGTCCCAAGAATCGATCTTGTCCACGCCCAGCGCGGCCTTGACCTTCTCCGGGTTGTAGCCGATGCCGATCGAGCCCCACATGTACGGGAAGGCATGCTTGTTGCCCGGGTCGCTGGCATCGCCCACGGCCTTGAGCAGGTCTTCGTCCAGGTTCTTCCAGTTCGGCAGCTTCGAGCGGTCGAGCTCCTGGTAGACACCTGCCTTGATCTGCTTGGCCAGGAAGTTGTTCGACGGCACGACCACGTCGTAGCCGGATTTGCCGGCCAGCAGCTTGGCTTCCAGGGTCTCGTTGCTGTCGAAAACGTCGTAGACGACCTTGATGCCGGTCTGCTTCTCGAAGTTGGCGATGGTGTCCGGTGCAATGTAGTCGGACCAGTTGTAGACGTGCAGCGTTTTGTCGTCAGCCTGAACAGCGGTAGCCATGGCACCCATCAGGGCCGCGGCCAGCAACGTCTTGCCCATTTTCTTCATGCGTAATGCTCCAGAATTTATTATCAAGCCATCTGTTCAGCAGCCAAGATCCCACGGTACAGCGCTGGGCGACTGAAACAGCCGCTAGTCTGGCAAGTTACAAGGCGCTGTTTCAAGGAAAGCAGGGCCCTGTAACCGCTTAATGTCGCTTTGCCAGCCTAGCAGACCGTCACTTGATCGCTTCGTACGTCAAGTCCAGGCACTTGCGCGCCTTTTCAATCAACTCATCGATCTCTGCGTGGCTGATCACCAAGGGCGGCGCGATGATCATGGTGTCGCCCACCGCACGCATCACCAGCCCGTTCTCGAAGCAGTGCGTACGGCAGATCATGCCGACGCCCTTGCCCTCGTGACGGGTGCGGGTCGCCTTGTCCTTGACCAGCTCGATCGCACCGAGCAGGCCCAGGCCGCGTACCTCGCCCACCAGTGGGTGGTCTTGCAGTTCACGCAAACGCTTTTGCAAATAAGGTGCCGTTTCGGTCCTGGCGCGCTCGACGATCTTCTCATCGCGCAGGATGCGCAGGTTTTCCAGGCCCACGGCAGCGGCCACCGGGTGGCCTGAGTAGGTAAAGCCGTGGTTGAAGTCGCCGCCTTCGCTGAGAACCTGGGCCACGGTGTCACGCACAATCACACCGCCCATGGGGATGTAACCGGAGGTCAGGCCCTTGGCGATGGTCATCAGGTCGGGTTCCAGACCGTAGTAGTCCGAGCCGAACCACTCGCCGGTACGGCCGAAGCCGCAGATCACTTCGTCGGCGACGAACAGAATGTCGTACTTGGCGAGGATCTCCTTGATCTTCGGCCAGTAGGTGTCCGGTGGAATGATTACCCCGCCCGCCCCCTGGATCGGCTCGGCGATGAACGCCGCGACGTTGTCTTCGCCCACTTCCAGGATTTTCTTTTCCAGTTGCTCGGCAGCCCATACCCCGAACGCATCAGGGGTCATGTCGCCGCCCTCACCGAACCAGTACGGCTGTGGAATGTGCACGATGCCCGGGATCGGCAGGCCGCCCTGCTCGTGCATGCCGCTCATGCCGCCGAGGCTTGCGCCAGCGACGGTGGAGCCGTGATAGCCGTTGATGCGGCCGATGATGGTCTGCTTGCCAGGCTTGCCCTTGAGCGCCCAGTAGTGGCGAACCATACGCAGCACGGTGTCGTTGCCTTCGGAGCCGGAACCGGTGAAGAACACATGGGTCATGCCCTTGGGCGCCACATCGGTGATCGCCTTGGCCAGTTCCAGGGCTGGCGGGTGAGCGGTCTGGAAGAACAGGTTGTAGTACGGCAGCTCTCGCATCTGTTTTTCCGCCGCCTGCACCAGTTCTTCACGGCCATAGCCGACGGCCACACACCACAGGCCGGCCATGCCGTCGAGGATCTTGTGACCCTCGCTGTCCCACAAATGCACGCCCTGGGCCTTGGTGATGATGCGCGGTCCTTTTTCCTTCAACTGCTTGTAGTCGCTGAAAGGCGCCAGGTGGTGCTCACCGCTCAAGGTTTGCCATTCACGGGTTTGCGGGTTGTTGACGCTCATGTGCTTCTCCGTTATCCGACAGCCGCGCTGAAGCGGCCCCAAGTTTGATCAGACGGCAAACAGCAGGAACTCTCGCTCCCAGGAGCTGATTACCCGTTTGAAGTTCTCGTGCTCGGCCCGCTTGGTGGCCACATAGCCGCTGATGAATTTCTTGCCCAGGTACTGTTCCAGCGCGCGGCAGTTTTCCATGCGCTCCAAGGCATCTTCGATGGTCAGCGGCAGGCGCAGATTGCGCCGCTCGTAGCCACGGCCCTGGACCGGCGCGCTGGCGCCGATGCCCTCGACCATACCGATGTAGCCGCACAGCAAGCTCGCGGCAATGGCCAGGTAAGGGTTGGCGTCGGCGCCTGGCAGACGGTTTTCCACGCGGCGGTTCTGCGGCCCGGCATCAGGCACACGCAGGCCAACGGTGCGGTTCTCCTCGCCCCATTCGACGTTCACCGGTGCCGAGGTGTCCGGCAGGAATCGGCGGAACGAGTTGACGTTGGGGGCGAACAGCGGCAGCGCTTCAGGGATGAACTTTTGCAGGCCGCCGATGTGGTTGAGGAACAGCTCGCTCATGCTGCCGTCCTCGTTGGAGAAAATGTTCTTGCCGGTGGCCACGTCCACCACGCTCTGGTGCAGGTGCATGGCGCTGCCAGGCTCGCCGGTCATGGGCTTGGCCATGAAGGTCGCGGCCACGTTGTGCTTGAGCGCCGCCTCGCGCATGGTGCGCTTGAACACCAGGATCTGGTCGGCCAGGTGCAGGGCGTTGCCGTGACGGAAGTTGATCTCCATCTGCGCCGTGCCGTCTTCGTGGATGAGTGTGTCGAGGTCCAGTTGCTGCAGTTCGCACCAGTCATAGACGTCCTCGAACAACGGGTCGAACTCGTTGGCAGCCTCGATGGAGAACGACTGGCGACCGGTCTCCGGACGGCCGGAGCGACCCACTGGCGGTTGCAGCGGGAAGTCCGGATCCTCGCTGCGCTTGGTCAGGTAGAACTCCATCTCAGGCGCCACGATCGGCTGCCAGCCTTTGTCGGCGTACAGCTTCAGGACTTTCTTGAGCACGTTGCGCGGCGACAGCTCGACCGGGTTGCCCTTCTTGTCGTAGGTGTCGTGGATGACCTGGGCGGTCGGCTCGATGGCCCATGGCACGAGGAACACAGCGCTCTCGTCTGGGCGGCAGATCATGTCGATGTCGGCCGGGTCCAGCAGTTGGTAATAGATGTCGTCGTCGACGTAGTCGCCGGTCACGGTCTGCAGCAGGACGCTTTCGGGCAGGCGCATGCCCTTTTCGGCGATGAACTTGTTGGTCGGCGAAATCTTGCCGCGGGTGATGCCGGTCAGGTCGCTGATCAGGCATTCCACTTCGGTGATCTTGTGCTCTTTCAACCAATCGGTGAGCTGGTCGAGGTTGGTACTCATAAATACCTCAGGAGGTAATGTGGCCCGGCTGACGATAGTCGGGCGCCGCTGACGCCTGGCGTCGATCAAGACGGACGCTGCCTGGCCGCAAATGCCATGGCAGACCCGCGCCTTGATTCTGGATGCAGTGCTTGGCTAAAGCAAAAACCCACGCGCAAGACGACAGCAGATACACTCGAAACAAGCGTGTCCGCGATACAAACAAAGGGCAGAGAAGCGAAAGGACGTGCAGGAAACTGCTACGAACGGAGGATGGACCTGACCAGCCGTCAATTATTGCGAGCAGAGCGCGCGCGCAGGACTCGATGCGTGCGCAGCCTTCGCGGCGAATGCTGGGAACACCTGTGTGCGCGGCGCAGGCAGCGCTTTCAGGTCTCGGCAGGCGGACCATGTGACCCTCGTATTATTGTGTTCTGGGTTGAGGCCGAGCTTAGCCTTGTTCATTTTTTTACACAACCACTCCGTAAAAAATAAACCACGCTCAGCCTGCGATAGCCCTTTGGGGCCAAAATAGCGGATAATGAGTTGCCCCCAGATGCAGCATTTCTGCCGTTGCTGTGCCATTTCGGGGCATCATGGGGTTGGCTTGACTTCGCTAGGTCTTTCGGATTGACTGGGCTTGCAAGCCCCCCTTGATTGATATTTTTAACAACAAAGGTGTTGCATCATGTCGGTACCCCCGCGTGCCGTTCAGCTTAACGAAGCGAACGCGTTCCTTAAGGAACATCCTGAGGTTCTCTACGTTGACCTTCTGATTGCAGATATGAATGGTGTGGTGCGCGGCAAGCGCATAGAGCGCACCAGCCTCCACAAGGTTTACGAGAAAGGCATCAACCTGCCCGCCTCCCTCTTCGCCCTGGATATCAACGGTTCCACCGTCGAAAGCACCGGCCTTGGCCTGGACATCGGCGATGCCGACCGCATCTGCTACCCGATCCCCGGCACCCTCTCCAACGAACCCTGGCAGAAGCGCCCCACCGCTCAACTGCTGATGACCATGCACGAACTGGAAGGCGAGCCGTTCTTCGCCGACCCGCGCGAGGTCCTGCGCCAAGTGGTGAACAAGTTCACCGAGATGGGCCTGACGATCTGCGCAGCTTTCGAGCTCGAGTTCTACCTGATCGACCAGGAAAACGTGAACGGCCGTCCCCAGCCGCCGCGTTCGCCAATCTCGGGCAAGCGTCCGCAATCGACCCAGGTGTATCTGATCGACGACCTGGACGAGTATGCCGATTGCCTGCAGGACATCCTCGAAGGCGCCAAGGAGCAAGGCATTCCGGCCGACGCCATCGTCAAGGAAAGCGCCCCGGCCCAGTTCGAAGTCAACCTGCATCACGTCCCCGACCCGCTCAAGGCCTGTGACTACGCCGTACTGCTCAAACGCCTTATCAAGAACATCGCCTACGACCATGAGATGGACACCACCTTCATGGCCAAGCCCTACCCGGGCCAGGCGGGCAATGGCCTGCATGTACACATCTCCGTGCTGGACAAAGATGGCAACAACATCTTCACCAGCGAGGATCCCGAGCAGAACGCCGCGCTACGTCACGCTGTCGGCGGTGTGCTCGAGACCCTGCCCGCGTCCATGGCGTTCCTGTGCCCGAACGTCAACTCGTACCGTCGCTTCGGTGCACAGTTCTATGTGCCGAATGCGCCGAGCTGGGGCCTGGACAACCGTACCGTAGCCCTGCGCGTGCCAACCGGTTCGCCGGATGCCGTGCGCATCGAGCACCGCGTGGCCGGTGCCGACGCCAACCCGTACCTGATGATGGCCGCCGTATTGGCCGGTGTGCACCATGGCCTGACCAACAAGGTCGAGCCGGGTGAGCCGATCGAAGGCAACTCGTACGAACAGCTGGAGCAGAGCCTGCCGAACAACCTGCGCGATGCCCTGCGCGAGCTGGACGACAGCGAAATCCTGAACAAGTACATCGATCCGAAGTACATCGACATCTTCGTCGCGTGCAAGGAGAGCGAGCTGGAGGAGTTCGAGCACTCGATCTCCGACCTCGAGTACAACTGGTACCTGCATACCGTGTAAACGAAAACGCCGCCCCAAGGGGCGGCGTTTTTCATTCCGGGACCGTGTCGCCCGCGAAGAGATCAGCACAGTCTCAAAGCGGCTTCTCGAAAATCTTCGAATTGCGCTGGTAGTTGTACAGCGATGCCCGCGCCGCCGGCAGCCGCTCCACCCCACTGGGCGCGAAGCCGCGTTCACGGAACCAATGCGCGGTACGGGTGGTGAGCACGAACAAGGTGCTAAGGCCCTGCTGCCGCGCCCGGCTCTCGATCCGCTCCAGCAACTCGTCGCCACGTCCGCCATGGCGATACTCAGGGTTCACCGCCAGGCACGCCAGCTCTCCTGCGTCGGAATCGGCGATCGGATACAGCGCCGCGCAGGCGATGATCATGCCCTCGCGCTCGACGACGCTGAACTGCTCGATCTCTCGCTCCAACACTTCACGCGAGCGCCGCACCAGGATCCCCTGCTCCTCCAGCGGACTGATCAGCTCCAGCAAACCGCCCACATCGTCGATGGTCGCCTCACGCACCACTTCGAACTGCTCCTGGGACACCAGCGTGCCCCCGCCGCCACGCGTGAACAGCTCGGTCAGCAGCGCGCCGTCCTCGGCATAGCTGACGATGTGACTGCGCGCCACACCGCCCTTGCAGGCTTCGGCGGCGGCATCGAGCAGTTCGCCCTGATAGTCGCTGCCCAAGCGTTGCAGATGCGCGGGTACCTGTTGTGGACGCAGCTCACGCACCAGCTTGCCCTGCTCGTCCAGCAAGCCGGGTTCGGCACCGAACAGCAGCAGTTTGTCGGCGCCAAGCTCGATGGCGGCGCGGGTCGCCACGTCTTCGCAGGCCAGATTGAAGATCTCGCCGGTAGGCGAATAGCCCAAGGGCGACAGCAACACGATGGAGCGCTCGTCGAGCAGGCGGTTGATGCCCTTGCGGTCGATCCGCCGCACCTCGCCGGTGTGGTGATAGTCGACCCCTTCGAGCACCCCGATCGGCCGGGCGGTGACCAGATTGCCCGACGCCACCCGCAGCCGCGAGCCTTGCATCGGCGAGGCGGCGATGTCCATCGACAGGCGCGCCTCGATGGCCAGGCGCAGGGCGCCGACGGCATCGATCACGCAGTCCAGGGTCGCCGCGTCGGTGACACGCATGCCGCGATGATAATGAGGTGTCAGGCCGCGATCGGCCAGGCGGCTCTCGATTTGCGGACGCGAGCCATGGACCAGCACCAGCCGCACGCCGAGGCTATGCAGCAGCACCAGGTCGTGGACGATGTTGCCGAAATTGGGGTGTTCCACGCCATCGCCTGGGAGCATGACCACGAAGGTGCAGTCGCGATGAGCGTTGATGTAGGGAGAAGCATGGCGCAGCCAGTTGACGTAATCGGGCATGACAAGGCCTGTGGATAAGTGAACGGAGAACGGCGAACAAACGGCGGCGTTCAAAATCATCGTCGGAACAGGCTTGCGGTCACGCGCGGTCTCCTCTAGGCAGGGACGAATCAGGTCAATGGACGTTTAGGCGCTGTACGAAATGTATCCGCTCTGGCCCATGCTGCGTTGGAACAGGGCTCCAATGCGCGTGTACGCGCGGGCGAAGACATTTCATACAGACCCTAGCTCAGGCAATAGTGCCGGATCAGATCACGCAATAGACGCACGGTAGGCTCGATACGTGACATTTCAAGGTATTCGCCCGGCTGGTGGGCACAGGCAATGTCGCCCGGGCCCAGCACGATGGTCTGGCAGCCCAGTTGTTGAAGATAAGGCGCTTCGGTGCCAAAGGCCACTGCCTCGGCGCGATGGCCGGTCAGACGTTCGGCCAATTGCACCAGTTCGGCGTCGGCGGTCTGCTCGAACGGTGGGACTTCCGGAAACAACGGCGCATAGTCGATGCGCACTTCGTGGCGTTCGGCCACCGGCACGAGTTTTTCCCGGATCGCCGCGCGCAGCTGTTCGACATCCATGCCAGGCAGCGGACGCAGGTCGAACTCCAGGGCGCATTGGCCGCAGATGCGATTAGGGTTGTCGCCGCCGTGGATGCAACCAAAGTTCATCGTCGGGGTCGGCACGCTGAACTGCGGGTTGCGGTAGGCCTGCTGCCATTGCTGGCGAAGGCCCATCAGCTCGCCCATCACCGCATGCATCGCCTCAAGGGCACTGTGCCCAAGGCTTGGGTCAGAGGAATGCCCGCTGCGTCCCAGGATGTCGATACGGTCCATGAGGATGCCCTTGTGCATGCGAATCGGCCGCAAGCCCGTGGGCTCACCGATCACTGCCGCGCGGCCTAGGGGCTGACCGGCCTCAGCCAGGGCGCGGGCGCCGGACATCGAGCTCTCCTCGTCGCAGGTCGCAAGAATCAGCAGCGGTTGCTTGAAATCGTGTTCCAACAGCGGCAACACGGCCTCGATGACCAGCGCAAAGAAGCCTTTCATGTCGCAACTGCCCAAGCCCACCCAGCGGCCATCGACCTCGGTCAGCTTGAGCGGATCGCTGGCCCACAGTTGTGGATCATAGGGCACGGTGTCGCTGTGTCCGGCCAACACCAGGCCGCCGGGGCCCGTGCCACGGCTGGCCAGCAGATTGAACTTGCCAGGCGTTACCTGGCGGATCTCGCAGACAAAGCCAAGATCGCCAAGCCAGCCGGCCAGCAAGTCGATGACCTGACGGTTGGACTGGTCCAGCGCAGCCTGGGTGCAACTGACCGACGGTGCGGCGATCAGGGCGGCGAACTGGTCTTTCAGCGACGGCAGGGGCATAAGCGCTCTCCTCGGGCTCGAGGCCCATCATAGCAATGCATCCCGTCCCCGGAACAACCCAACAGCCGGGAGCCGACTCCTGTAGACTGCACGACAACGATGCCCCCTCCTTCGAGTCTGCGATGCACAAAGAAACCGAACTCAAGCTCCGCGCCAGCCGCGAGACCCTTGCCGCCCTGCGCGAGCACCCCCTGCTGAAGAAGCGCAACAAGTCCGGCTGGCAGACCCGCGAACTGCTCAACCAGTACTTCGACACCCCAGACCGCGACCTCGCGGCTGCCCGCGTTGCCCTGCGCCTGCGTCGGGACGGCGAGGTCATCATCCAGACCCTCAAGTGCCGCGGCCAGAGCGTGGCCGGGCTGTCCGAGCGCAACGAACACGAATGGCACCTGGACAAGGTCAAGCTGGACCTCAAGAAGCTCGACGACACCTGCTGGCCAGAGCAGCTAGCGGGGCTGGACAAAAAGACCATCAAGCCGCTGTTCACCACCGACTTCACCCGCGAATTCGCCGAGATCGCCTGGGGTCGTGGCAAAGCCAAGGTGGTGATCGAAGCCGCCCTTGACCAAGGCTTCGTCATCGCTGGCAAGCGCAAGGAAGAAATCTGCGAGCTGGAGCTTGAGCTGCGCGAAGGTGCCCCTGAAGCGCTGCTGGAACTGGCCGCCGAACTGGCCGCCAGTCTGCCGCTGATGCCCTGCGACATCAGCAAAGCCGAGCGCGGCTACCGCCTGCTCGAGCCCGAAAGCTATGAGCTGAGTTTGCCGAACACCGAACTTGAAGCCGAAACCTCGGTGGACGACGCCTTCGCGGCGCTGGCCTGGCAGTTGCTCGGCAGTAGCCAGCGCCTGGCCGAGCAGTACCGTCACAGCGGCCATTGGCGCCTGCTGCAGGACTGGGTGCAGTGCCTGGCCGAGCTGCGTGCCCTGGTCAGCACTCTGGGCCAGGCCGCCCCCCGCGCGACCACACGTGACCTACGTCTGCGCCTGGACGCCCTGCTGGAAGACTGGCGTCCGTTGGTACAGGCCGGCAACGACGACGAAGACGTCCGCCGCGCCGCCCCCGAGCAGTTCGCCGACGAGCTCGAAGACACTCGCTGGGGTCAGTTCTCCCTGGAAACCTCGCGCTGGCTGCTGGCCCGTACCTGGACCGTCGAGCGCGCCGGCCGGGGCGAGCGCCAGGGCAAGGCGCACCTGGCCAGCTGGCTGGCGCACCTGCTGGGCGAGGAAGGCCGTTCGCTGAAGTTGCCGCTGTATGCCCAGCGTCCAGAAGACCTTGCCGAGCAACTGCCGCGCATCGAGCAATTGCTGGCCTGGCTGCACCACGCGCGTCACGTCCTCGAGGCGCCGCAGATGGACCGGCTGTATGGCGACCTGAAGAAGCTACATGAGCTGGCGGAACTGCCGATCAGCGATGAACTGCTGGAGGCGCGGATCGAGCAGGCCCGCGTCATCGATCAGAGCAGGGGCTGGAAGCATTTGCTCAAAGTTTGATACCGGCTCGCTACTTCACGGGTGGACCCGTTCCTACAGATACGGCGCAGATCCTGGTTTTGCGCAGCCCTGTGAGCGCGGGTTCCCCTGTGAACGCTTCACCTCGATAACGGCAGGCTGGTGGTGGATTTGATTTCGGACAGGGCCACGATCGAATTGACTTCCTGGATCCCTGGCACGTTGGACAATTTCTCGAAGAAGAACCGTTCGTAGGCTTCGATGTCCGGCGTGACGATGCGCAGCAGGAAATCAACCGATCCCATCAGCACATAACACTCCAGCACCTGCGGAAAACCCCGGATCGCCTCGGTGAACTCGGTGAAGTTAGAACGCCCATGGGCATTGAGCTTAACCTCGGCAAAGATCTGCGTATTGAGGCCAACCTTCTTGCGGTCGAGCAAGGTCACCTGGCCACGAATGATTCCCTCGTCCTTCAAGCGCTGTATGCGCCGCCAGCACGGCGATTGCGAAAGGCCGATGCGCTCGGCGATCTGCGCGCTGGACAGCGAAGCATCCTCTTGTAACAGCTCCAGGATGCGGCGATCGTAAGCGTCAAGGTCGCTTTGCATGAATAATTCTCCATTTCGCACAGATTCGAATAGAAATAGCTGACAAGGGGCGATTGGCTGGAATCATAGCGAAAAAATACCCCCCTCGACCTGCCAGACTTTCTCCCTCGACGATGGAGATCGGCATGAACGCACTCGAACGCCCCGACACCCCGCAACGCACCGACACCTGGGCCGCCAGCGCCGCTCACTGCACCGCACGCTATCGCCTGCAGGCCGAGGCCGAGCCGGACAGCCTGTGCCGGGTGCTCAATCTGTTCGCGTTGCAGTTTCTGACTCCGCACAGCGTCCATGTGCAACAGCAGGACGATCTGCTGGATATCGAAGTGGGTGTGGACGGACTTAGCTGGCATCGGGCCGAAGTCATTGCACAGAAATTGCGCAACCTGGTGTGTGTCGGTGAAGTGCGCCTTGAGAACATGCCGCGGATGGCCGAGGTGGCTGCGAGCTGAGGACTGCGAGACGGGGGTGGCCTCGTTCGGCTTCTCTGAGCAAGATCCAGACACTTTTTGCCCCGACTCCTTCACCTGAGGCCGGCTAGCCTTCCCCGGGACCGATCCACCCTGGCAAGGAAGCCATCTATGTATACCGACGACACCCACGCCCTCGACCTGAGCCGAGTGCTCGACGCCCTGCTCATCGAACAGCACCTGGACGCCAGCGACACCCTGCGCGTTCTCGAACAGGCCCACCGCCACCCAGATCAGCATCCGCTCGAGACCATCGCCAGCCTCGACCTCCATGACCGTCGCCACCCCGACCGACGCCTGGACCTGGACATCCTCTGCCAATGGCTCGCCAACCGGGCCGGCCAACCGTTCATGCGCATAGACCCACTGCAAGTCGACCTGCAGCAGGTCAGCGGCCTGATGTCGCCAGCTTTCGCCCAGCGCCACGGCATCCTCGCCGTGGCTGTGGACGATAGCTGCGTCACGGTGGCCAGCGCCCAACCCTACCAGTGCGAATGGGAGGCCGACTTGGTCCGCAGCCTGGGCAAGCCGATCCGCCGCGTACTGGCCAGCCCGGTGCAGGTTCGCCAATTGGCCCAGACCTTCGTTCGCCTGGCCCACTCGGTCAAGGGCGCACAGCGCCAGCAGACCACTGGCCTGGGTGAACTGGAGCATCTGCTGGAGCTCGGCCAGCGCCACACCGAGGCCAGCGCCGACGACGCCCACATCGTGCACATCGTCGACTGGCTGCTGCAGTACGCCATCGAACAGCGCGCCAGCGATATCCACCTCGAACCGCGCCGAGAACAGGGCCAGCTGCGATACCGCATAGATGGCTTGCTGCATACGGTCTATGCCTTTCCGGCAGGTGTCACCCTGGCGTTGGTCAGCCGCCTCAAGCACTTGGGGCGCATGGATGTCGCAGAAAAGCGCCGCCCCCAGGACGGTCGACTGAAAAGCCGTCTGCCGGGGGGTGGCGACGTGGAACTGCGGCTGTCCACATTACCCACGCCTTTCGGCGAAAAACTGGTACTGCGGCTGTTCGACTCCCAACAATCGCACCAGGACTTTCACCACTTGGGCCTGGAGGGCGACTTGCTACGCCAATGGCAAGGGCTGCTGAACCACCGCCAGGGTATCGTCCTGGTCACAGGCCCCACAGGCTCGCGCAAGACCAGCACGCTCTACGCCAGCCTACGCCAACTGGCCACGCCCCAGGTCAACCTGTGCACCATCGAAGACCCTATCGAGCGTCTGGAGCCTGCGTTCAACCAGCTGCAGGTCCAGCCGAGCCTCGACCTGGGGTTTGCCAATGGCGTGCGCGCCCTGCTGCGCCAGGATCCGGACATCATCATGATCGGTGAGATACGTGATCGCGAGACCGCCCAGGTCGCGGTGCAAGCAGCCCTGACGGGGCATCTGGTGCTGTCCACCCTTCACACCGACGACACCTGCAGCGCGATCACCCGTCTACAGGAGCTGGGTGTGGCGGACTACCTGCTCAAAGCCACACTGCTCGGCGTCATGGCCCAGCGCCTGGTGCGTACCTTCTGCGGCGACTGCCAGGGCACGGCGGCCCTCGACGGTGTTGCCTGTCGTGCTTGCCGAGGGACGGGGTTTCATGGCCGCACGGGGCTGTTCGAGCTGTTGATCCCAAGCGAAGGCCTGCGCGCCAGCATCGGCTCCAACAGCGATCTGGCCGCCCTGCGTCGGATGGCTCTGGCGGAAGGTTTGCAGGACCTGCGCCACTGCGGGGAGGTGAAAATCAGCGCCGGACAGACCAGCCTGGCGGAGGTGCTCAGGGTCTGCTCCTGAGCAAAATTCCCTTGTATTCAGGGAACTTGCGTCACTCAGACACGATCCAAACGGCCATTCCCACAACCCTCACCACTCGAGGTGAATGCACCATGCGTCTCAAAACCGCCATCGCAGCCGCCGCCCTGCTCTCGCTGCCTGTTGGCTCCGCCATGGCCGATACCTTCTGGCGTAACGTCATGACTTCCGGCGCGACCACCGCGTCGAGCTACCTGACCTCCAAAGACCACAAGATGGTCGTGGCCGCCCAAGACGATGCCGGCAGCTTCGTTGCCAGCGAAGGCGCCATCCGCGGGCCATACCTAGAGGCAGCGCTCCGTAAGGTGCGCGCCGACAACCCTGGCATGCAAGCGACCGACATGGACCTGGCCAACGCTATCCTGGCCAAGAACGCCGTCGTCGAGTAACACCGCAGGGTCCTTCCGACAGATCCATCTCGGGCCTGTATGAGCAACGGTCTTGCTCCGTGGCGTCGTGTTCGCGGGTAAACCCGCTCCCACTGGTCCGCGCTGGCCCTGTGGGAGCGGCTGACCCGCAAGCAGACGACTCAGATGCTGGGGTCATCTAACCGCTGCTTCAATCGCCCATTTCCCTCAGCTTCCTACCTACCTTTGATGGCCTAGCATCAGCCTCAGCGATACGCCTCCACCGGCACGCACGAGCAGAACAGGTTCCTGTCCCCATACACATTGTCGACCCGGTTCACCGCTGGCCAATACTTGTGCAAGCGCACATGAGCACTGGGAGCTACGCCTTGCTCCAGGCTGTAGGGGCGCGTCCAGGGCGCCAGCACATCGGCCAGGGTATGGGGGGCATGCTTGAGCGGGTTGTCCTCGGCGGGCCAGTTGCCGTCCTTCACTTCATCGATCTCCGCCCGGATCGCCAGCATCGCCTCGACAAAGCGGTCCAGCTCAGCCTTGGATTCGCTCTCGGTAGGCTCGACCATCAAGGTACCCGGCACCGGGAAGGACATGGTCGGGGCATGGAAGCCGTAGTCCATCAGGCGCTTGGCCACGTCCTCCTCGGTGATTCCAGTCAGCGCCTTGAGCGGGCGCAGATCGAGGATGCACTCGTGGGCGACACGCTCGTTGCGCCCCCGGTACAACACCGGGAATGCCCCATCGAGCTGGTGAGCCAGGTAGTTGGCTGAAAGAATCGCCACCTCACTGGCATCGGCCAGTTGCGGCCCCATCATCGCGATGTACATCCAGCTGATCGGCAAGATGCTCGCACTGCCCCAGGGCGCGGCGCTGACTGCGCTATTGTTCGGGTCGAGCCCTGGCACCGGCACCACCGGGTGGCTGGCAACGAACGCCTTGAGGTGGGCACGCACCCCGATCGGCCCCATGCCGGGCCCCCCGCCGCCATGGGGGATGCAGAAGGTCTTGTGCAGGTTCATGTGCGAGACATCGGCACCGATGTCGGCCGGCCGTGTCAGGCCGACCTGGGCATTGAGGTTGGCGCCGTCCATGTACACCTGGCCCCCCTGCTGGTGGATCACCTCACAGATCTCACGAATGCCTTCTTCATACACCCCATGGGTCGAGGGGTAGGTGATCATCAGGCAGGAAAGTCTATCGCCAGCAGCGCGCGCCTTGGCCTTGAGGTCGCCGAGGTCGACGTTGCCATCATCGTCGCAGTCGACGATCACCACCTCCATGCCAGCCATCTGCGCCGATGCAGGGTTGGTGCCGTGCGCCGATGATGGAATCAGGCACAGGGTCCGCTGCGGCTGATGGCGACTCTGGTGATAGCGGGTGATTGCCATCAGCCCTGCATATTCGCCTTGGGCGCCCGAGTTGGGCTGCATGCAGATGGCATCGAAGCCGGTGATGGCGCACAACCAGCTTTCCAGCTCGTCGATCATGGCCTTGTAGCCCTGGGCCTGGCCGGCCGGGACGAAGGGGTGCAGCGAGGCGAAGCCAGGCCAGGTGATGGGGATCATCTCGCTGGTGGCATTGAGCTTCATGGTGCACGAGCCCAGCGGGATCATCGACTGGTTCAGCGCCAGGTCCTTGTTCTCCAGCTGCTTGAGGTAGCGCAGCATCTCGGTTTCGCTGTGGTGCAGATTGAACACCGGATGGGTGAGCAACGGCGTACGCCGGACCAGCGCCCCCGGAATGCCTTCGGGGAGCGCCTGGGCGTCGAGGTCGGCGATGCGCAGGCCATGGTCGACGCCCAAGAAGACATCGAACAGACGCATGACCGTCGCCTCGGTGCAGGTCTCGTCCAGGCTGACGCCCAGGTGTCCGCGCCCGAGAATGCGCAAATTGATCCGGGACTTCTCGGCGCTTTCGATGATCGCCGCCTGGGTACCGCCAACGTCGAGGGTCAAGGTATCGAAGAAGTGCTGGTTCACCCGCTTGATGCCCTTGGCTTCGAGGCCTGCGGCTAGGACGAACGTCAGCCGATGCACACGCTGAGCGATGCGCCTGAGCCCTTCAGGGCCATGGTAGACCGCGTAGAACCCGGCGATGTTGGCCAGCAGCACCTGAGCGGTGCAGATGTTGGAATTGGCCTTCTCGCGGCGGATGTGCTGCTCGCGGGTCTGCAAGGCCATGCGCAGGGCGGTATTGCCGCGAGCATCGCGCGAGACGCCGATGATGCGCCCCGGCATCGCGCGCTTGAACTCATCACGACAGGCGAAATATGCGGCATGGGGGCCGCCATAGCCCATGGGTACGCCAAAACGCTGGGTCGAACCCAGCACCACATCGGCCCCCAGCTCACCGGGTGGGGTCAGCACCACCAGGCTGAGGATATCCGCCGCGACGCAGGCCAAGGCGTGTTGGCCATGCAATTGCTCGATCAGTGGACGCAGGTCGCGCACTTCCCCATGGGTGTCGGGATACTGCATCAAGGCGCCGAACACCTGATGCTTGGCCAGGTTGTCCAGTGAATCGACGATCAGTTCGAAGCCGAACCCCTCGGCGCGGGTGCGCAGCACCGAGAGTGTTTGCGGATGGCAGTGCTCGTCGGCAAAGAAGACATTGCTTTTGCTCTTGGCCATCCGCTTGGCCAGGGCCATGGCCTCGGCCGCCGCAGTGGCTTCATCGAGCAACGAGGCATTGGCCAGGGCCAGGCCGGTGAGGTCGATCACCATTTGCTGGAAGTTCAGCAGCGCCTCCAGCCGCCCTTGGGCGATTTCCGGCTGGTAAGGCGTGTAGGCGGTGTACCAGCCCGGATTCTCCAGCACATTGCGCAGAATGACGGTGGGCGTGACGGTCCCGTGGTAACCCATGCCGATCAGGCTGGTCCAGATCTGGTTCTGTTCCGCGTACCCAGCCAGTTTGGCCAGGGCAGCTTGCTCATCCAGGGCGGGCGGAAGGTCCAGCGGGCGGGCCAGGCGGATGCCCGGGGGGACGGTCTGTTCGATCAGTTCGGTGCGACTGGCGATGCCGAGGGCATCGAGCATGGCCTTCTGCTCTGAGGCATCAGGCCCCAGGTGACGACGCAGGAAGGGGTTGAGCTCTTGCAGTTGACTCAAGGATGGCGACTGGGACATGGCGATCGTCTCTTCCTGGACCAGGTCTCATGGAGACTTACAAGTCTAGGAAGGGATTGCCCATGCTGCGTGAAATCTTGCGTTGCCCAGTGACTTCTTCACGGATAAACCCGCTCCCGCAGGGCTCGGATCGCGCCTGCAGGAGGGGTTTAGTTGTGCCAGGAAGGCTTACTCGCCGATGGCAGCTTGGTAGCCAGCAGCGTCCAGCAGGTTGTCCAGATCGGCTGGGTTGCTTGGCTTGAGCTTGAAGATCCAGGCAGCGTAGGGCTCTTCGTTGAGCAGCTCAGGGCTGTCGGCCAGTTCTTCGTTGACGGCGATGACTTCGCCGGCCACAGGTGCGTAGATATCCGAAGCGGCCTTGACCGACTCGACCACGCCCGCGGCGTCGCCAGCGGCAAACACCTTGCCCACTTCTGCCAATTCGACGAACACCACATCACCCAGGGCTTGCTGGGCATGATCGCTGATACCGACGGTCACGCTGCCATCGGTCTCCAGGCGTGCCCACTCGTGGCTTTCGGCAAAACGCAGTTCGGCGGGGATATTGCTCATCTGTTGTCTTCCTCGATTGGCTCAGCGGTCAGCCCGCCGGTAATTGTTCAGATCAGAATCTTTCCATGGCGCACGAAGGTCGGCTTGACCACCCGCACCGGATACCACTTGCCACGAATCTCCACCTCGGCACGCTCGCCCGTAGCCATGGGCACACGCGCCAAGGCGATGGATTTGCTCAGCGTAGGCGAGAAACTACCACTGGTGATCTCCCCTTCGCCAATCCCGGCTACCCGCACTACCTGATGGGCGCGCAGTACACCACGCTCTTCCAGCACCAGGCCGACCAGTTTCTCTTGCACACCCTGCTCGATTTCCGCAAGCAGGCCGGTACGCCCGATGAAGTCGCGCTCGGCCGGTTCCCAGGCGACACTCCAGCCGAGGTTGGAGGTCAGTGGCGTATGGTTTTCGTCAATGTCCTGGCCGTAAAGGTTCATGCCGGCTTCCAGGCGCAACGTGTCGCGCGCACCTAGGCCGCTCGGCGCAATGCCTGCACCGACCAGGTCGTTGAAGAAGGCTGGCGCCTGCTGGCCGGGGAAGATGATCTCCAGGCCGTCCTCGCCGGTGTAGCCGGTGCGGGCAATGAACCAGTCACCTTCGGCAACCCCTTCGAACGGGCGCAGCTCACGGACCAGTGCAGCACGCGGGGCACTGAGCAACTGGGCGACTTTTTCGCGGGCATGGGGGCCTTGGATGGCGAGGATGGCGAGCTCGGAGCGCTCGACGAAGTTGATGGCGAAACCGGCGCTCTGCGCCTGCAGCCAGGTGAGGACCTTGTCGCGGGTGGCGGCGTTGGCCACCAGGCGATAGCCGATTTCCGTGCGGTAGGCGATCAGGTCGTCGATGACGCCGCCGTCGGCGTTGAGCAGCGGGCTGTACAGCGCCTTGCCTAGGCTATCCAGACGGGCCACATCGTTGGCCAGCAAACGTTGCAGCCAGGGTGTGGCCTGGTCGCCGGCAACATCGATGACGGTCATGTGGGATACATCGAAGACGCCGCAATCACTGCGCACCTGGTGGTGCTCCTCGACTTGCGAACCGTAGTGCAGGGGCATGTCCCAACCACCGAAATCGACCATCTTGGCGCCGAGCGCCAGGTGCAGGTCATACAGAGGCGTACGCTGTCCCATGGGTTTCTCCTTCCGGGCGTGGCGAGGCGGCGGCGGTCGGCAACGTTGATCCGTCGCCTGATCTTGTTCAGGACCCGCCGCAGCGAATGCCGCGCATTGTAGCCGCAAGGGCGGAGCCTGGCACCCTCAGTGACGATGCCCGGGACGCCGAGCCGAACGGCGGATCAACCCGATGACCGGCAGCAGGCCGACCAGCACCAGCGTCAACGCTGGCAGCGAGGCTCGTGCCCATTCGCCTTCGCTGGTCATCTCGAACACCCTGACGGCGAGGGTGTCCCAGCCGAACGGTCGCATCAGCAGCGTCGCCGGCATCTCCTTGAGCACATCGACGAACACCAGCAGCGCCGCACTCAGGGCGCCCGGCACCAGCAACGGCAGATACACCTTGAAAAACAACCCCACGCCACCGACCCCCAGACTGCGCGAAGCTTCCGGCAGCGACGGCCGTATACGCTCCAGGCTGCTCTCCAGCGGACCGTAGGCCACGGCCATGAAGCGCACCAGGTAGGCCAGCAGCAAAGCCCAGAGGCTGCCCAGCAACAACGGTTTGCCGGCGCCGCCCAACCATCGGGACAACGGAACCACCCATTGGTTGTCCAGGTAGCTGAAGGCAAGCATGATCGACACGGCCAGTACCGAGCCCGGCAGGGCGTAGCCCAGGTTGGCCACGCCCACCCCGGCGCGGATGCCTCGGGTTGGCGACTGACGCCGCGCAAAGGCCAACAGCAGGGCCACGCTGACCGTGATCAAGGCAGCCATGGCGCCCAAGTAGAGGGTATGCAGCACCAAGCCAATGTACCGCTCGTCAAGGTCATGCCGCCCCCGCTGCCAGAACCACGCCAGCAATTGCAGCAGCGGGATGACGAAAGCACAGGCGAATACCAACAGGCACCAGCCGGTAGCCGCCAGCGCTTTCAGGCCACGCAGGTGATAGAGCGCCTGCCCCCGGGGCCGCTCGTTGCCATGGCGGCTTTTGCCACGAGCCCGCCGCTCGCCGTACAGCACCAGCATCACCACCAGCAGCAACAGGCTGGCCAGTTGCGCTGCGCTGGAAAGGCTGAAGAAGCCATACCAGGTCTTGTAGATGGCCGTGGTGAAGGTGTCGAAGTTGAACACCGCCACGGCGCCGAAATCTGCCAGGGTCTCCATCAGGGCCAAGGCGATGCCTGCACCGATGGCGGGCCTGGCCATGGGCAGCGCCACACGCCAGAATGCCTGTAGCGGCGACAGCCCAAGCACCCGCGCCGCCTCCATCAACCCTTTGCCTTGGGCCAGGAAGGCGCTACGCGCCAGCAGATAGACGTAGGGGTAGAACACCAGCACCAGCACGCTGATCACGCCACCGGTGGAGCGCACCCGAGGCAGGCGCATGGGCCCGAACACCTCGCGCAGGGCAGTCTGCACGGGGCCGGCGAAATCGAGCAGGCCGACGAAGACGAATGCCAATACGTAGGCTGGGATGGCGAAGGGCAGCATCAGCGCCCAGTCCAGCCACCGCCTGCCGGGGAATTGGCAAAGGCTGGTCAGCCAGGCCAGGCTCACACCCAGCACCGTCACCCCGACGCCCACTCCCAGCACCAGCGTGAGCGTGTTGCCCAGCAAGCGGCTCATCTGGGTGTCGAGCAGGTGCGACCAGATCTGCACGTCGATCGACTGCCAGGACAGCAGCAGCACGCTCAGGGGCAAGAGCACCAAAGCAGCGACGAGAAAGACCGGGAAGTACCAACGGCGTTGGAGGGTGTGGGGCAAGGCGAACGTCTCTGTGCTGATGGCGACCGCTGCGCGGTCGTTCGCAGGTAAACCCGCTCCCCAGGAACACCCTCGAGGGAGCGGGTGTTCCTGGGGAGCGGGTTTACCCGCGAAGGGCCTTTGCAGGCCCTGAAGGATAAAGCCTGGGGCTTAGTTCCAGCCAGCCCGGTCCATCAAGCGAATGGCCTCGGCCTGGCGTTTGCCGGCCACTTCCACCGGAATGCTGTCGGCCTTGAAACTACCCCAGGCCGCGACTTCCTCGGACGGCTGGACCTTCGGGTTGGCCGGGAATTCCTGGTTGATGTCGGCAAACAGCTTCTGCGCCTCGACGCCGGTCATCCACTCGACCAGCTTCTTCGCCGCCTCCGGGTGCGGCGCGTGCTTGGTCAGGCCGATGCCCGACAAGTTGACATGCACGCCACGGTCGCCCTGGTTGGGCCAGAACAGCTTGACCGGCAGGTTGGGCTTTTCCTTGTGCAGACGACCGTAGTAATAGGTGTTGACGATGCCCACGTCGCACTGACCGGCCTCGATGGCCTGGAGCACGGCGGTGTCGTCAGAGAACACATCGGTGGACAGGTTGTTCACCCAACCCTTGATGATTTCCTGGGTCTTGGCCTCGCCGTGGTTCTCGATCAGGGTCGCAGTCAGCGACTGGTTGTAGACCTTCTTGGCCGTGCGCAGGCACAGACGGCCTTCCCATTGCTTGTCGGCCAGGGCTTCGTAGGTGGTCAGCTCTTGGGGTTTTACCCGCTCGGTGGAGTAGGCAATGGTCCGCGCACGCAGGCTCAGGCCTGTCCAGTCGTGGGAGGAAGCGCGGTACTGGGAAGGGATGTTCTGGTCGATGACGTCCGATTTGATCGGTTGCAGGATGCCCATCTGTTCAGCCTGCCAGAGGTTGCCGGCATCGACGGTGAGCAGCAGGTCGGCCACGCCGTTCTCGCCCTCGGCCTTGATGCGTTGCATCAATGGGGCTTCCTTGTCGGTGATGAACTTGATCTTCACGCCGGTCTTGGCGGTGTAGGCGTCGAACACTGGCTTGATCAGCTCGTCGATGCGCGAGGAATACACCACCACTTCGTCCGCCGCCTGGGCAGTGCCGCCGAACAGGGTCAGGGCCAGAGCGGCCAATAGGGGCTTGCGTGGCAACATCGGGGTCTTCCTCGCTGAGTTGAGAGGTGCAAATGGTAGTGAATCCCATTATCTACCTCACCTGCGCAGACGTTACCGAATGTTGCCGGACGCCCTCAGGCCTTGGCCAAGGCCGGCAGATCCCCGGAAAGCCCCAGCGCCTGGCGCACGAACAACGCCTTTGCCTCCGGCATCTGCTCCACCAGCTTCAACCCGCTGTTGCGTAGCCAGCGCAGCGGCAATGGATCAGCCTGGAACAGCCGCTCGAAACCTTCCATCGCTGCCATCAACGCCAAGTTGTGCGGCATGCGTCGCCGCTCGAAGCGGCTCAGCACCTTCACGTCGGCGAGCCGTTCGCCACGCTCGCAGGCGCGCTCCAGCTCCTCGGCCAACACGGCAGCATCCAGAAAGCCCAGGTTGACGCCCTGTCCGGCCAGCGGATGGATGGTGTGCGCGGCGTCGCCGATCAGCGCCAGCCCCTCGTCCACATAGCGCTTGGCATGGCGCTGGCGCAGCGGCACGCAAAGCCGTGGATCGGCACTCACCACCTCACCCAGGTGCCCCTCGAAAGCACGACCGAGCGCCTCGCAGAAGGCGGCGTCATCCAAGGCCATGAGTTTCTCGGCCTGCTCCGGCGTGGTCGACCAGACGATCGAGCACCAGGCCTGCCCGTCATCACGGGACAACGGCAGGAAAGCCAGCGGCCCTTCATCGGTAAAGCGTTGCCAGGCCGTGGCCTGGTGCGCCTCGCTGCAGCGCACGCTGGTGACGATGGCGTGGTGCAGGTAATCCCACTCACGGGTTTCACAACCGGTCAGCTTGCGTACCGCGGAGTTGGCGCCATCGGCGGCCACCACCAGCGGCGCACGCAGGGTCCGCCCATCGGCCAGGGTCAGCAGCCATTCGTCGCCGGAGCGGCGCATCTGCTCCAGGCGAGCATTGGACAGCAGGCCGACGTCACTGTCGTGAAGACGCTCCAGCAGGCTATCCTGCACCACGCGGTTCTCGACGATATGGCCAAGCACCTGGGCGTGCACGCTGGCTGCCGAGAAGTGGATCTGACCCGTACCGCTGCCATCCCAGACGTGCATGTCCGTATACGGAGAGACCCGGCGCCCGGCGATGCCTTCCCAGGCGCCCAGGCGCTCGAGGATACGCTGGCTGGCCGCCGACAGTGCGCTGACGCGGGGTTCGAATGGCCCTTGGGCATCGAAGGGTTTGACCGACAGCGGGCTGCCGTCGAGCAGGAGAATTTCCAGGCCGCTGTGGCGCAAGGCCAAGGCCAGGGCGCTGCCGACCATACCGGCACCGACAATCAACAGATCTGCGCGCATTTCCATGCCTTACGCCTGCCTCGCTTGCGGCTTGAGCCGCACATAAAGGGTTTTATCGACCCGCGCAACCAGTTCGCCGGCACCGTCGCGGATATCGACCTGCAAACGAGGCAGGTACTTCTTGCCGCTGGCGGTCTGCTGGCGAATGTCCTCCAGCAACGCGTCATCGACATGGAATTCGGCGAATACCGGGCCTTTGCCGGGTGCGATGAAATCGATGGTGGCGGCCTTGTCCCAGACGATGTATTCACGCCCGAGTCGCTCGATCAACAACAACATGTAGAAAGGATCGACCATCGAATAGAGGCTGCCACCGAACTGGGTGCCGACGTAGTTGCGGTTCCAACGGGTCAGCTTCATGCGCACCCTGATGCTGCGCATGTCGGGACTGATGTGCTGCACGCGGATACCGGCGCCCAGATAGGGTGGGTAGAGGTTGAGCAGCCACCGCAACATGCGGGCCTTTCGGGCGAGCCTGCGCGAATCGCTCATGCACGGCCTCGCGGGTCGGGACGGGTACCCAGGCCCATGGCCTGTCGGGCGAACCAGCGCTTGGCCGGCGGCAGCAGGTCCAGGCCGAGCAACCCAAGGTTGCGACCGGCGGCCAGCAAAGGCTGGCTGCTGCCGAACAAGCGGGTGACCTGGTCGGAAAAACCGATGGTCATGGCCTGGTCCAGTTGCTGACGCTGATGGTAGGCCTGCAACGTGGCAAGGTCGCCCAGCGGCTGCGGGCCGGCCAGCAGGGCTTCGGCCAGCGACTGCACGTCACGCAGCGACAGGTTGAAGCCCTGCCCTGCGATCGGGTGCAGGCTGTGGGCCGCGTTGCCCAGCACCACCAGATGTGGACGCACCTGCTCCTGGGCTTCGATCAAGGCGAGCGGATACAGATGGCGCACCCCTACCTGACGCAGGGCGCCCAGGCGGTAGCCGAATACATCTTGCAGTTCACGCAGGAAGCTGCGTTCGTCGATCTCGGCCAGGCGCTGGGCGTCCATCCCTTGGCGGGTCCAGACGAGCGCACAGCGGTTTTCCGGCAGCGGCAGCAAGGCCATCGGGCCCTGCTCGGTGAACCGTTCGAAGGCCTGCCCGCGATGGGCTTCGCCCGGGGTGATGTTGGCGATCAGTGCGCTTTGTTCATAGGGGGTACGCCGGACATGGATGCCCAGTTGTTCGCGCAAGCCCGAGCGGCCACCGTCGGCGAGTACCGCGAGGTCGCACTCAAGGCTGGTGTCGTCGTCCAGCAGCAAGCGGTAGCCGCCGGCGACAGCCTGCATGGCCTTGACCTCGGCCGGACAACGCCAGCTCACCACATCGGCATCAAGGCTCTGCCACAGGCATTGGCCAAGCCAGGCGTTCTCCACCACATAGCCCAGCGCCGGCACGCCTTCCTCGATCGCATCCAGGCGGGTGGCGCCGAAGCGACCTCGGTCGGACACCTGGATCTGGCTAATTGGCTCGGCGCGTTGGCTGATCAGCTGCCACAGGCCCAAGTGCTCATAGATTTGCCGGGTGCCGTAGGACAACGCCGAGGAGCGGGCATCGTAGCTGGGCTGGAAGCTGTGACCCGGGGCGAACGGCTCGATCAGCAGAATCTTCCAACCGCGCGCCTTGGCGCCGGCCTGCAAGGCCAGGGCTAGGCTGGCCCCGACCAGGCCGCCACCGATGATCGCCAGGTTGACCCGGTTCATGCCGCGTCCTTGCGGGCGGCGGCCATCAACGCTTCGATCTCGGCAACCGTGCGCGGTACGTCGGAGGTCAGAATTTCACAGCCCTGCTTGGTCACCACCACATCGTCCTCGATCCTTACGCCGATGCCGCGCCATTTCTTCGCGACGTTCTGGTTGTCGGCGGCAATGTAGATACCGGGCTCGACGGTCAGCGCCATGCCCGGCTCGAGCACGCGCCACTGCCCGCCCACCTTGTAATCGCCCACATCGTGCACATCCATGCCCAGCCAGTGACCGGCGCGATGCATGTAGAACGCACGATGGGCCTCGCTGTCGATCAGCGCTTGCACGTCACCTTTGAGCAGCCCCAACTCCACCAGCCCCTCGGTGATAACCCGCACGGTCGCCTCATGGGCGTGGTTCCAGTGCTTGCCCGGCGCGATCTCGGCGAACGCGGCGGCCTGGGCCTTGAGCACCAGTTCGTAGATGGCTTTCTGCTCCGGCGAAAAACGCCCGCTGACCGGGAAGGTCCGGGTGATGTCGCTGGCGTAGCAGTCGATTTCACAGCCGGCATCGATCAGCACCAGGTCGCCATCCTTGAGTGGGGCGTCGTTCTGCTGGTAGTGCAGGATGCAGGCGTTGCGTCCGGCCGCAACGATCGAACCATAGGCCGGCATCTTCGCGCCGCCTTTGCGGAATACGTAATCCAGTTCTGCTTCCAGGCTGTATTCGTGCAACCCGGCCCGGCACGCCTGCATGGCCCGCACGTGAGCTTGCGCGGAAATCTTCGCGGCGGTGCGCATCACCTTCACCTCTGCCGCCGATTTATACAGGCGCATGTCGTGCAGCAGGTGATCCAGGGCAACGAATTCGTTCGGAGGCTGGGCGCCGAGCCGCGCCTTGGAGCGAATCACGTTGATCCACTCCATCAACCGGCGGTCGAACTCGGGATTGCTGCCCATGGCGGTATAGACCCGGTCGCGGCCTTCTATCAGGCCGGGCAGGATCTCGTCGATATCGGTAATGGGGAAGGCGTCGTCGGCGCCAAAGTCGCGGATCGCGCCTTCCTGGCCGGCACGCAGGCCATCCCACAGCTCACGCTCAGGGTTGCGCTCGCGGCAGAACAGCACGTACTCGCCATGCTCACGGCCAGGAATCAGCGCGATGACCGCCTCGGGCTCAGGGAAGCCACTCAGGTACTGGAAGTCGCTGTCCTGCCGGTAAACGTGCTCGACGTCGCGATTGCGGATGGCAACCGCGGCCGCCGGCAGGATGGCGATGCTGTTGGGGACCATCTGCGCCATCAGCGCCTTGCGCCGACGGGCATATTCGGCCTTCGGAATATGGCTCATGGGCAGGACCCCCGGGGTATCAGTGCAGCGATGGCTTGGGCGCGGGCGCAGCGGGTTTGGCCAGCTCGGTGTACAGCAACAACGGGGCGACGCGCAGGTACTCCATGACTTCCATGTAGTCGCTCTCACCGTCCTCGGACTCTTCGAGGGCGTCCTGAACCTGGGAAATGGCCACCAAGTCCTGTAGGACTTCCTTGGCTTCGTCGGAGAGGTCCTTGCCGCCGGCGTTGAGCCCGAAGCCTGTGATGAAGCCCTGGCACCATTGGCCCAGGGCAGTGGCACGCTCGGTCAGCGGCGCATCGTCGCCCGGCAGCAGCAGGACGATGGCAATGTCTTCGCCAGTGAGCTCGGCCTTGACCATTTCCTGCAGACCAAGCAAGGCGGCGCGCACGGCATCCACCGGCTCGTTCTCCAGCGCACCGGCGGCGTCGGCCAGCCAGGAATCGGCATCGAAGCCTGCGCCGGCGCAGCTGCGACCGATCAGCAGGCCGTGCAGTTCGGCGGGGGAGACAGGATGGCCATTGCTGGAGAGCAGCGTGGCGAAGGCAGTGTAGGGCGATTGGGTATTGGGCATGGGCAGCTAGGCGCCAGGCGGCGCAATGACTAGAATGAAGACCTTGTATCCTAGCACCGGCAGGCGCGCCAAGACCATCCGCACTGGCTGTACCGCCCCCGGAAGAGGCATGATCGCCAGGCAGTCAACGAGGGAGCGAATCGAGTGCAACCCATGCCAGAGAACGACTTGCAAGCGCTGATGAGCCGATTCGAGTTGCTGATCGAGCGAGTCGAGCAACTAAAACGGCAAAATGCACTCCTACTAGCGCAGGAAAAATCCTGGCGCGAGGAGCGCGCCCACCTCATCGAAAAGAACGAGATCGCAAGGCGAAAGGTCGAGTCGATGATTTTACGCCTCAAGGCCCTGGAGCAAGACTCATGAGTTCAAGCAATAGCGTCACCGTCCAGATCCTCGACAAGGAATACTCGATCATCTGCCCGCCGGAAGAGCGCAACAACCTGGTCAGCGCCGCCCGCTACCTGGATGGCAAGATGCGCGAGATCCGCAGCAGCGGCAAGGTGATCGGTGCGGACCGCATCGCGGTCATGGCAGCCCTGAACATCACCCACGAACTGCTGCACCGTCAGGAGCGTCCGGATGTTGCCGCCAGCGGCACCACACGCGAGCAAGTGCGCGACCTGCTCGAGCGGGTCGACCAGGCGCTGTCCGACGACGCGGATACCAAAATCGGCTGAGCTTGGTATACTGGCGCCACTCCCTGGGGGATGCGCCAGTCGGTTATGTCCCTGAGCCGATACGCACAACCACGGGGGTTGCACGCTGGGGCCGGTGTGCATGTCCGCCCGACGGAAAGCCTTAACGCCCCCTGCAATCTCCACCTTGAACTTTCGGGTTCAAGGGCTACACCGATAGCGGTCTTGTCGGGGAGCCTGAATTCTTTCTTGCCCGCCTGCCCTGGCGGGCAAATCGTCCGGTCGCCACGGCGTCCGGCACATCTGGGAACGCCTGTGCCATGACCGACACCGCGCCGCTCACCCGCCCCCAATTGCGCCGTCTGCTTCGCAATGCCCGCCGCGCACTGACGCCCGCCCAACAACGCCAAGCCTCCCTCGGCCTGTACCGCCAGCTGGCCCAGCATCCGTTGTTCCGCCGCGCCCGGCACATCGCCCTGTATCTGCCCAACGATGGCGAGATCGATCCGCGCCTGTTGCTGCGCGAGGCCCAACGACGCGGCAAGCGTGTCTACCTGCCGGTACTGCATGCCTGGCCGCGCACGCGCATGGTTTTCCAGCGTTTCGAGCACGGCGAAAAGCTGCGCCCCAACCGCTTCCGCATTCCTGAACCTGTGGTCGAACGCAAGCGCCAACGGCCGATCTGGTCATTGGACCTGATCCTGCTGCCATTGGTGGGATTCGACGAGGTGGGGGGGCGCCTGGGCATGGGAGGCGGCTTCTATGACCGCAGCCTGGCTTACCAGGCGCGCCGCAAGACGTGGAAGAAACCGCTGCTGCTGGGGCTGGCCCATGAGTGCCAGAAAGTGGAGCGGCTAGCTCAGGCCAGTTGGGATGTTCCGCTCAAGGGAACGGTCTCGGACCGAGGCTGGTACCTGGCGCCGGCTTGAACGGCGCCTGCGGACAGATCAGCGCTGCGGCTGGGCTGGATCTACCGGCATCTGGTAGGCGGCGTCCACCTTGCGCTCAAGGAAACTCTGCGCATAACCGGTGGTGACGACACCCAGGCCAAAGATAAAGACCAGGATCCAGAGCAGGTCCGGTTTGCGTTGGTTCATTGATGATTGCCCCCCTAGGCAAACAGTCAGGCTCGGCAACCTTCTTGGTGCTGCCGGAGCGTCAAGCTTAAAATCGGCGCATTTTCCGACAACCTGAGTCGACACGCAAACGTTGACGCCAACCGACTGTCGGTTAAATGCGTCAGGTTATTTCAAACTTTTTCAGGAGCCTCACCCATGGCCTATTGGCTGATGAAATCCGAGCCAGACGAGCTCTCCATCGAAGCCCTGGCAGGTCTCGGACAGGCGCGCTGGGACGGGGTGCGCAACTATCAGGCCCGTAATTTCCTGCGCGCCATGAGCGTGGGCGACGAATTCTTCTTTTACCACTCCAGCTGCCCACAGCCGGGCATTGCCGGTATCGCGCGCATCACTGCCTCGGCCTATCCCGACCCGACCGCGCTCGACCCCGAGAGCCATTACTACGACGCCAAGGCCACTGCCGAGAAGAACCCCTGGAGCGCCGTGGACGTTGCCCATGTGAAGACCTTTCGCCAGGTGCTGGGCCTCGGGCTGCTCAAGCAGCAGGCCGCCCTCGACGAACTGCCGTTGGTGCAAAAAGGCAGCCGCTTGTCGGTAATGCCGGTCACGGCCGAACAGTGGACAGCGATTTTGGCGCTGACGACCTGACACACTGGTAAACCCGGCCCCGCAGGCCCGTAAGCCTTGCGGGAACGGGTCCACCGGTGAAAAGCGCGTTTATTGCACGATCAGGTTATTGAACAACAAGTCCTCGACGATCGGCTTGCCTTCCTCGGCTTCCATCACCTGCTGAACCTGCTTGAGCGCTTCCTGGCGCAGCTTTTCCTTGGCCTCGACATTGCTCATGTTGTCCACACCCTGCTGGGTGAACAGTGCCACCAGCTGGTTGCGAATCAGCGGTTCATGGTGCTTGACCGCGGTGGCCGCGGCATCACCGGTCACGCGCAGGGCAACGTCGGCCTTGTACACACGCAGCTTGGGGCTGCCGTCGAGGGCATAGTTGCCGACGAAAGGTGGACTTAGGCTGATGTAGGCCACCTTGGGCTCTCCTTCCTTGGCTTCCTCGGCCAGGGCCGCCGCTGGCAACAACAAGGCCAGCATCATCAAGATCCACGCTTTCACGAATTCGCTCCTCAATACAGTTGGCGCCAGCTTACCCAGCACATCGCTCAAACCCAAGCCCGGGCTTATGCCGCCCCATCAGGGCGGGGCATGCTCGTTGACCCGTCCTGTGCCCCTCCTACACTTATCGGCCAACGCACGCAAAGGAATAGCCCCGATGAAAGCAGTGTTGTGCAAAACCCTCGGCCCTGCGCAAAACCTGGTGCTGGAGGAGGTGGCAAGCCCGGTACCGAAGAAGAACGAGCTTCTGCTGGAGGTTCATGCCGCCGGCGTCAACTTTCCTGATACCTTGATCATCGAGGGCAAGTACCAGTTCCAGCCACCGCTGCCGTTCTCCCCTGGGGGTGAAGCGGCCGGCGTGGTAGCGGCGGTCGGGGATAAGGCCGGCGCCTTCGCGGTCGGCGACCGGGTCATGGCACTGACCGGCTGGGGCAGCTTCGCCGAGCAGGTCGCCGTGCCCTTCTATAACGTGCTGCCGATTCCCGCGTCGATGGACTTCGCCACCGCTGCAGCGTTCGGCATGACTTATGGCACCTCGATGCATGCTCTGCGCCAGCGCGGCCAGCTCAAGGCCGGCGAAACCCTATTGGTGCTCGGTGCATCCGGCGGCGTGGGCTTGGCCGCCGTGGAGATCGGCAAAGCCATGGGCGCCCGGGTGATCGCCGCAGCCAGCAGCGCCGAGAAGCTCGCCGTCGCCAAGGCTGCCGGAGCCGATGAGCTGATCGACTACAGCCAGGCCAGCCTGAAGGATGAAATCAAGCGCCTGACCGGGGGCCAGGGCGTCGATGTGGTCTACGACCCGGTGGGTGGCGAACTGTTCGAGCAGGCCGTACGCGGTCTGGCCTGGAACGGTCGACTACTGGTGGTGGGCTTTGCCAGCGGGACCATCCCCCAGTTACCCGTGAACCTGGCATTGCTCAAGGGCGCCGCAGTGCTGGGCGTGTTCTGGGGCGCTTTCGCCCAGCGCCAGCCCGAGGACAACGCAGCCAACTTCCGCCAGTTGTTCGTCTGGCATGCCGAGGGCAAGCTCAAACCGCTGGTGTCGCAGACCTATGCGCTGGCAGAAGCCGGTGCAGCCATCGAGCGATTGGCGCAGCGCAAGGCTGTGGGCAAGTTGGTGGTGCTGACCAAATAGGGGGGCTGGGCGAGGCCTGCCCACGGACGGCAAGCCCCCCGAGAGTCGCAAGCACTTGATGGGGAACGGGCGTTTCTTACACCTCGCGCAGGTTATGGCACCTGCGAAACCGCGCTTCCAAATTGCGATCGGGCATCTGGTGGCTGCGCAAGGCGTTGAGCGTCTGTTCGACATAGTCCCGGGTACTGCCATAGCGCCCTTTGGCACTGGCCAGAATCTGACTGAGCAACGCGTCCGGCAGATTGCCGGCATAGCACGGCAGATGCCGCTCCAGCACAAAACCCAGGGCCTGCACCTTGCTGCCGTCGCTCAACCGGCAGTTGAGCCAGTGCGGCCGGTACGCCGGGTACGGCATCTCGCGTTGCCACAGGGCCATCAGCGAGTCATCCAGGTTGTTCTCGTCCAGGCGATAGGCAAAACCGCTGCACGAGCCACCACGGTCCAGGCCGAACACGAGCCCCGGGCAATCGGGCGTGCCACGATGCTCGTGGGACCATAGATACAGGCCCCTGTGGTACCCATGCACGCGCGCCCGCTGGCGCTCGACCGAATTGCATTCCGGCCGCCAGATCAGCGAACCATAGGCGAACAACCACACCGGTCCACCTTCGTGACGCGACATGGTCAGTTTCATGGAGTGATGCAACTGCTCTTCGGTCAACTGCTGACCGAAATCCAGCGAAGGAGGATAAGTCACCTGCCACGACGAACTTTCAAGTGTCGACATCATGCTGCCGCCATTATTCCCCGTAAACTACCGAAGGCTGTCACTGTAAAAGCCGTGACGCCTCGCTGGAATTACCGTACGGCAGAAAGTGTCCGGAACTCAAGTCAAAAGTATTGCGTGAGCCCAGTATTCATCTGCCTTTGCGGATAACAGACAGGTATTGTTCCGAGTATAGTGAAAGTTATTAACCGCGGCGGCAACAATGAGCGCCTTATAATACGAATGGCACACTTCGGTTATTAAAAACGGCACACCTTTGCGGTGTGCCGTGTGCTGTTTCAGGCCCGCGGTGCGTAGGCGAAAACATCGGCGCGCATGCGATGCGCATCCATACCGGCCTCGACCAACGCATCCAGAGTCGCGTAGACCATGGTGGGCGAACCACTGGCATAGACATGCACCTGATTCAAGTCAGCGATATCTTCGCAGACCGCTTCATGCAACAGCCCACAGCGTCCTTCCCAACCGCACAGATCACTCACCACCTTGTGCAGAAAAAGATTCGGCAACTGCTCCCATTCGGACCAATGCTCGATCTGGTAGAAGTCCTCGGGTCGACGCACGCCCCAATACAGGTGAACCGGATGCTTGAAGCCTTGGGCGCGGCAATGCTCGATCAGACTGTGCATCTGGCCCATGCCGGTACCGGCGGCGATCAATACCAGCGGCCCGTCCGGCAATTCGGCCAGGTGCGCGTCGCCAAACGGCAGTTCGATACGTGCCACGCCGTCGCGCTGCAACTGGCTGATCAGTTGCCGGGCGCTGTTTTCACGCGCCAGCACATGCAGCTCCAGGTCACGACCGCCATGGGGGGCCGATGCCAGGGAGAAGGCCGCCTTGTCGGCTCCCTCACGTTCGATCATCAGATATTGTCCGGCGTGATAGCGCGGCGCCTTGCCGGCGGGGGCGCGCAGGCGCACGCGCCAGACGTCGCCACCAACCTCGACGCACTCACTCAAGGTGCAGGCCAGCTTGCGCACCGGCAACTCACCCAGGGCCAGCACACCATCCCAGAGCACCACGCAGTCCTCCAGCGGCTCGGCGATGCAGGTGAACAGCTCGCCATGATCGCGAACTTCACCTTCTTGGCGCACCCGCCCTTCTACCAGCAGCGCGGCGCAAACGTGGCAATTGCCGTTGCGGCAGCTGTTGGGGCAGTCATAACCCAGACGCCGGGCCGCATCCAGAATCCGTTCTCCGGGCTCGACGGCCAGTACCGCTCCGGACGGCTGCAACGTTACCTGCATCAATCTATTCCCAACTGATCCCACAGCTCATCGATACGGCGGGTGACGGCCTCGTCCTTGACGATGGCACGCCCCCATTCGCGTGTAGTCTCGCCCGGCCACTTGTGCGTGGCATCCAGGCCCATCTTCGACCCCAGGCCCGATACCGGCGACGCGAAGTCGAGGTAGTCGATCGGCGTGTTGTCGATCATCACCGTATCACGCTTGGGGTCCATGCGCGTGGTGATGGCCCAGATCACGTCGTTCCAGTCACGGGCGTTGATGTCATCGTCGGTGACAATAACGAACTTGGTGTACATGAACTGTCGCAGGAACGACCACACACCCAGCATCACGCGCTTGGCGTGCCCTGGATACTGCTTTTTCATGGTCACCACCGCCATCCGGTACGAGCAACCTTCCGGCGGCAGATAGAAATCGACGATCTCCGGGAACTGCTTCTGCAGGATCGGCACGAACACTTCGTTCAGCGCCACGCCCAGGATCGCCGGCTCATCCGGCGGACGGCCAGTGTAGGTGCTGTGGTAGATCGGCTTTTGCCGGTGGGTGATGCGCTCGACGGTGAAGACCGGGAAGCTGTCCACCTCGTTGTAGTAACCGGTGTGGTCGCCATACGGCCCTTCCGGGGCCATTTCACCTGGGTGGATCACCCCTTCGAGAATGATCTCGGCAGTGGCCGGCACCTGCAGGTCGCTGCCACGGCATTTGACCAGCTCGGTGCGATTGCCGCGCAACAGGCCTGCGAAGGCGTATTCGGAGAGCGTGTCCGGCACGGGGGTCACGGCACCGAGGATGGTCGCCGGATCCGCCCCCAAGGCAACGGCCACGGGGAATGGCTGCCCGGGGTGCTTCTCGCACCATTCACGGTAGTCCAGCGCACCGCCACGGTGGCTCAGCCAACGCATGATGACCTTGTTGCGGCCGATCAGCTGCTGGCGGTAGATACCGAGATTCTGGCGATCCTTGTTGGGGCCGCGGGTGACGGTCAGGCCCCAAGTGATCAGTGGCGCCACATCGCCCGGCCAGCAGTGCTGGATCGGAAGCTGGGTGAGGTCGACGTCCTCGCCCTCGACCACGACTTCTTGGCACACCGCGTCCTTGACGACCTTCGGCGCCATGGACACGACTTTCTTGAAGATCGGCAGCTTGGACCAGGCGTCCTTGAGCCCTTTCGGCGGCTCGGGCTCCTTGAGGAAGGCCAGCAGCTTACCGATTTCACGCAGCTCATCGACCGACTCGGCGCCCATGCCCATGGCCACGCGCTCCGGCGTACCGAACAGGTTACCCAGCACAGGCATGTCGAAGCCGGTGGGCTTTTCGAACAGCAGCGCCGGGCCCTTGGCGCGCAGGGTGCGGTCGCAGACTTCGGTCATTTCCAGGATGGGGGAGATCGGAACCTGGATGCGCTTGAGTTCACCGCGCTGTTCCAGGCCACGGATGAAGTCGCGCAAGTCGCGATACTGCATGCAGAAGCCTCGTGTTGGCCGTATCGATCGGGGTTGCAGAGTGTAGCGCCGTTCAAGGCTTTGTTGGGGGCAAAAATGACTTGGGGCCGCTTCGCAGCCCTTCGCATGTAAACCTGCTTCCACCAGAATCGCACGAAACCTGTGGAAGCGGATTTACCCGCGAAGGGGCACGAGGCGGCCCCAATTACATCCTGATCTACAGCGCTTACTTGCGCTTCATCGACAGGAAGAACTCGTCGTTGGTCTTGGTCTGCTTGAGCTTGTCGACCAAGAATTCGATGGCGGCAACTTCATCCATCGGGTGCAGCAGCTTGCGCAGGATCCACATGCGCTGCAGTTCGTCGTCGGCGGTCAGCAGCTCTTCGCGGCGGGTACCGGACTTGTTGATGTTGATGGCCGGGAATACGCGCTTCTCGGCAATGCGACGGTCCAGCGGCAGCTCCATGTTGCCGGTGCCCTTGAACTCTTCGTAGATCACTTCGTCCATCTTCGAGCCGGTTTCGACCAGCGCGGTGGCGATGATGGTCAGCGAACCACCTTCCTCGATGTTACGCGCCGCACCGAAGAAGCGCTTTGGCTTTTCCAGGGCGTGGGCGTCGACACCACCGGTCAGGACCTTGCCGGAGCTCGGAATGACGGTGTTGTAGGCACGGGCCAGACGGGTGATGGAGTCGAGCAGGATGACCACGTCTTTCTTGTGCTCGACCAGGCGCTTGGCCTTCTCGATGACCATCTCGGCAACCTGCACGTGACGGGTCGGCGGCTCGTCGAAGGTCGAGGCGACCACTTCGCCGCGTACGGTGCGCTGCATCTCGGTCACTTCTTCCGGGCGCTCGTCGATCAGCAGGACGATCAGGTGGCACTCGGGGTTGTTGCGGGTGATATTGGCCGCGATGTTCTGCAGCATGATGGTCTTGCCCGCTTTCGGCGGAGCGACGATCAGGCCACGCTGGCCTTTACCGATCGGTGCGCACAGGTCGATGACACGGCCAGTGAGGTCTTCGGTAGAGCCGTTGCCGGCTTCCATCTTCAGGCGCTCGTTCGGGAACAGCGGCGTCAGGTTCTCGAACAGGATCTTGTTCTTCGCGTTTTCCGGGCGGTCGAAGTTGATGGTGTCGACTTTCAGCAGGGCGAAGTAACGCTCCCCTTCCTTCGGCGGACGGATCTTGCCGACGATGGTGTCACCAGTGCGCAGGTTGAAGCGACGGATCTGGCTGGGCGAGACGTAGATATCGTCAGGGCCGGCCAGGTAGGAGGCATCCGCCGAACGCAGGAAACCGAAACCATCCTGGAGAATCTCCAGCACGCCGTCACCCGAGATCTCTTCGCCGCTTTTCGCATGCTTCTTCAGCAGGGCGAAAATCACGTCCTGTTTGCGCGAACGGGCCATGTTTTCGATGCCCATCTGTTCGGCCATTTCCAAAAGATCGGTAATCGGCTTTTGCTTGAGTTCAGTCAGGTTCATAAGGGGAGTGACGTAATCATGTAAGAAGGGAGAATTAAGCGTTGGCTTAATGAGGCCGCGCCGCTAGATGGCGACAGGATCGCGTACTGATTCGAATTAGGGATGCTTCGGCGACGGCGTGCAGAGGGCACTGGAGAAACAGTGCGAGGCCGAATGTAACACTTGCTTTTTTCGACGTCTAGGGGTTTTGACTGGGTAAATCGCGCCTCGTGGGAACCGGTTTACCTGTGAAGGCAGCCGTGGCTTCACCCTCGAATTCGCGGGCAATCCTGCACTCACAAGCGCTTGGGCCCAGAAAAAAGCCCCGCATGTGCGGGGCTTTTCACATCACAGGTGGGCGTCGAGGAACGCGGCCAGCTGGGACTTGGACAGGGCGCCAACCTTGGTCGCTTCGACGTTGCCGTTCTTGAACAGCATCAGGGTCGGGATACCACGCACGCCATGCTTGGCAGGGGTTTCCTGGTTTTCGTCGATATTCAGCTTGGCGACGGTCAGCTTGCCTTCGTAGGTAGCCGCGATGTCGTCCAGGACCGGAGCGATCATCTTGCATGGGCCGCACCATTCAGCCCAGTAGTCGACCAGCACCGGGCCTTGAGCCTGCAGTACGTCGGCTTCGAAGCTGGCGTCGGTGACGTGTTTGATTTTGTCGCTCATGGAAATCTCCAAGGTCGTAAGCAATAAAAAACGTTGCCCATCATAGCTGCACCTACGTCCTACAGGAAGTCGCGCACGATTGAGTGTAACTATAGTTGTGCAAGACGCCACGAATCGAAACTGTCACATCACTGTCATAGCATCGAGTGGCACATTGCCCTGCATCAATCCCGACAATTGTCATGCGTTGGCGCAAGCCATGGATCATGGCAGGATTGGCGGGTTATCGACCGAGAACATCGAGATCATGCCGCATACCACCGCGAAGAACCTGTCTCTGATCGCCGCCATCGACCTTGGCTCCAACAGTTTCCACATGGTCGTGGCCAAGGCCCACCACAGTGAAATCCGCATTCTCGAGCGGCTCGGGGAAAAAGTGCAGCTGGCCGCCGGCATCAGTGAAGAGCGTCAGTTGAGCGAAGAAGCCATGCAGCGGGGCCTCGAATGCCTCAAGCGCTTCTCGCAACTGATCAACGGCATGCCCCAGGGCGCCGTTCGCATCGTCGGCACCAACGCCCTGCGCGAAGCACGCAACCGCAACGAATTCATCCTGCGCGCCGAAGCCATTCTCGGCCATCCGGTCGAGGTCATCTCCGGCCGCGAGGAAGCGCGCCTGATCTACCTGGGCGTCTCCCACACGCTGGCCGATACCCCGGGCAAGCGTCTGGTCGCCGACATCGGCGGCGGCAGCACCGAGTTCATCATCGGCCAGCGCTTCGAGCCGCTGCTGCGCGAGAGCCTGCAGATGGGCTGCGTCAGCTTCACCCAACGATATTTCCGCGACGGCAAGATCACCCCCGCACGCTACGCCCAGGCTTATACCGCCGCACGCCTGGAGTTGATGAGCATCGAGAACGCCCTGCATCGCCTGACTTGGGACGAAGCCATCGGCTCGTCTGGCACCATCCGTGCCATTGGCGCGGCGATCAAGGCCAACGGCATGGGCAGTGGCGAGGTCAACGCCGAAGGCCTGGCGGCGCTCAAGCGCAAATTGTTCAAGCTCGGCGAGGTCGACAAAATCGATTTCGAAGGCGTCAAGCCGGATCGTCGCGCGATTTTCCCGGCAGGCCTGGCGATTCTCGAGGCGATCTTCGACGCCCTCGAACTGCAACGCATGGACCATTGTGACGGCGCCCTGCGCGAAGGCGTACTGTACGACCTGCTAGGCCGTCACCATCACGAGGACGTTCGTGAGCGCACCCTGAATTCGCTGATGGAGCGCTACCACGTCGACCAAGGCCAAGCGGCACGTGTCGAACGCAAGGCGCTGCATGCGTTCGACCAAGTGGCCAAGGCCTGGGGCCTGGAAGAAGGCAACTGGCGGGACCTGCTGAGCTGGGCGGCCAAAGTGCACGAAGTCGGGTTGGATATCGCCCATTACCACTACCACAAGCATGGCGCCTACCTGATCGAACACTCCGATCTGGCTGGTTTCTCCCGCGAGGACCAGCAGATGCTGGCCCTGCTGGTTCGTGGCCACCGCCGTAACATTCCCAAGGACAAGTTCGCGGAGTTCGGCGATGAAGGCGTGCAGTTGATCCGTCTGTGCGTGCTGCTGCGCTTCGCCATCCTGTTCCACCACATCCGCGGTACACAGCAGATGCCGAAGGTGGAGCTCAAGGCAGGCGAGGACAACCTGGAAGTGGTATTCCCGCAGGGCTGGCTGGAAGAAAACCAGCTGACCCAGGCCGACTTCGCCAACGAGGCGCAGTGGCTGGCCCGGGTCAACTTCATCCTCAGCGTACGTTGAGAACCGGATTGCTCAGGCGCTCGAGCAGGGCGGCCTGGGCATTGCGCGGGTTCTGGTTGCCGGTCGGCGTGCTGCGCACGTAGCGGCCGTCCGGCTGCAGGATCCATGCGTGGGTATTGTCGGTGAGGTAACCCTCGAGCTCCTTCTTGACCCGCAGCACCAGCTTTTTACCTTCCACCGGGAAGCAGGTCTCGACGCGCTTGTCGAGGTTGCGCTCCATCCAATCGGCGCTGGACAGGAACATCTGCTCCTCGCCGCCATTGAGGAAGTAGAACACCCGCGTGTGCTCCAGGAAGCGACCGATGATCGAGCGCACCTGGATATTGTGTGAAACCCCCGGAATCCCTGGGCGCAGGCAGCACATACCGCGGACCACCAGATCGATGCGCACGCCCGACTGACTGGCCTTGTACAAGGCTTTGATGACCTTGGCATCGGTCAGCGAGTTGAACTTGGCGATGATGTGCGCAGGCTTGCCTTCCAGTGCGAACTGGGTTTCCCGGGCAATCATGTCCAGCATGCCCTTTTTCAGGGTGAACGGCGCGTGCAGCAGCTTCTTCATACGCAGGGTCTTGCCCATGCCGATCAGCTGACTGAACAGCTTGCCGACGTCCTCGGTCAGCGCATCGTCGGACGTGAGCAGGCTGTAGTCGGTGTAGAGGCGCGCATTACCGGCGTGGTAGTTGCCCGTGCCCAAGTGGGCATAGCGCACGATCTCGCCCTGTTCACGACGCAGGATCAACATCATCTTGGCGTGGGTCTTGAAGCCGACCACGCCATAGATCACCACCGCACCCGCAGCCTGCAGACGGCTGGCCATCTGTAGGTTGGACTCTTCGTCGAAGCGCGCACGCAGCTCGATCACCGCCGTGACCTCCTTGCCGTTGCGCGCCGCATCCACCAGGGCGTCGACGATTTCGGAGTTGGCGCCGCTGCGGTACAGGGTCTGGCGCACGGCGAGCACGTGCGGATCCTTGGCGGCCTGGCGCAGCAGGTCGACCACCGGGGTGAAGGACTCGAACGGGTGCATCAGCAGCACGTCCTGCTTGCCGATCACGCTGAAGATGTTGTCGGCGTTTTGCAGGATCTTCGGAATCGCCGGGGTGAATGGGGTGTATTGCAGCTCAGGGTGGCTGTCCAGGCCGGTGATGCTGAACAGCCGGGTCAGGTTGACCGGGCCATTGACCTGGTACAGCTCGCTCTCGCTCAGGCTGAACTGCTTGAGCAGGTAGTCCGACAGGTGTTTAGGGCAATTGTCGGCCACTTCCAGGCGCACAGCGTCCCCGTAGCGGCGCGAGAAGAGTTCGCCACGCAGAGCCCGCGCCAGGTCTTCGACATCCTCGGAATCCAGCGCAAGGTCAGCGTTACGGGTCAGGCGGAACTGGTAGCAGCCCTTGACCTTCATGCCTTGGAACAGGTCATCGGCGTGGGCGTGGATCATCGAGGACAGGAACACGAAGTTGTCCCCGGCGCCACCGACGTCTTCCGGCACACGAATCACCCGCGGCAACAGGCGCGGTGCCGGGATGATGGCCAGACCCGAATCGCGGCCGAAGGCATCGACACCTTCGAGCTCGACGATGAAGTTCAGGCTTTTGTTGACCAGCAGCGGGAAGGGGTGGGTCGGGTCCAGGCCGATCGGGGTGATGATCGGCGCGATTTCGTCGCGGAAGTAACGACGTACCCAGGTCTTGAGCTTGGTCGTCCAGTGCCGGCGGCGAATGAAGCGGATCTGGTGTTTCTCCAGCTCCGGCAGCAGCACGTCGTTGAGGATCGCGTACTGGCGTTCGACCTCGCCATGGACCAGCTCGCTGATGCGCGCCAGCGCCTGGTGCGGCTGCAGGCCGTCGGCACCGGCTTGCTCGCGGGCGAAGGTGATCTGCTTCTTCAGGCCCGCCACGCGGATCTCGAAGAACTCGTCCAGGTTGCTTGAGAAGATCAACAGGAATTTCAGGCGCTCGAGCAGCGGGTAGGATTCGTCCAGCGCTTGCTCGAGCACCCGAATGTTGAACTGCAGCTGCGAAAGCTCGCGATGAATGTACAGGCTGCTGTCGTCCAGGCTCGGAATGGCGATGGCAGGCGCGGGCGCAGGCGCGACAGCTTCGGCCGCAGGCTCGGCTGCTGGTGGCAGATCCGGCGGGGTCTGCACCATTTCTTCGGGAACCGCCTGGGCATCCTTGATCGCGACAGGTGTTAGCACTTCATTGTTCATCTGACGTTCCTGGAGGGCGTGACTGCCCTCTCGACAATTGAGCGGCGCGGGCAGCGAAAAGAGGTCAGGATGCCATCGGCGCCTGCCCGTTTGAAGCGGCACCAGTCCTGCGCAGCTTCCAGCGGTACATCGAGGGAGAGGATCCTGGTGGAAAACGCATCCCGACGGTCGCTGCGCAGCCTGGTGGCAAGAGGAAGGAGGATGAACGGGGCAACGCTCACGGCAGACTCCTGGGCCCGCGCACGCGGGCTGGCGCGACAGTTATAAGCCGCCATTATGACGCTGGGATGACAGTATTGGGCAACCCTTTGACCAGAGGCCAAAGCGACCTTTCCTGTAGGAATTGTTCACGTCGAGACACATTTGGACACTTTCCCGAACGCGCGCGAAGGGGTAGGCTGCGCGTTCATTTCGCTAGCACCCCAGAAAATGCTTCAACAATTCCTGCAGGATTTCGGCTACTTTGCCCTTTTTCTCGGCACGTTTTTTGAAGGCGAGACCATCCTGGTTCTTGCGGGCTTCCTTGCGTTCCGCGGATACATGGATATCAATCTGGTGGTGCTCACAGCGTTCTTCGGCAGCTATGCCGGCGACCAGTTGTGGTACTTCATGGGCCGCCGTCACGGCCGGGCCATCCTCGCGCGCAAACCACGCTGGCAAGCCATGGGCGACCGGGCACTTGACCACATCCGCCGCCATCCGGACATCTGGGTCCTGAGTTTTCGCTTCGTCTACGGCCTGCGCACGGTCATGCCCGTGGCCATAGGTCTGTCCGGCTACCCACCCCGGCGCTACCTGTTGCTCAACGGCATCGGCGCAGCGGTCTGGGCCCTGGCCCTGGGCGCCGCGGCGTACCACTTCGGCGCCATCCTCGAAGGCATGCTGGGCAATGTGAAGAAGTACGAGCTATGGGTGCTCGGCGGCCTGCTGGCGCTCGGTGGCCTGCTCTGGTTGCGCCGCCGGTTCCGCACCCTGCGCGCCGAGCGCAAGGCAGCCGCAGCGGGTCAGACCCCAGAGACTGGCAACGCTGTATCCCAGGAGCAGGAGCCACCCCAAGGGCGTGACCGGCCCTAAGCCCATGGCACCGGCCAGGTACAGCGCCGGTGCATTCGATGTCAGTCGTGCCAGCTCCAGGCGCCTGGCCCAAGGCCGATTCTCGAGTGCAGCGCCGAGCACGAACAAACCAAACGCCATGACTGTCCAGCCCAGCACGAGGCCGGCCGTGGGCACCTGTTCGGCCACCTGCATGAGGTAGCTGCCCAAGGCAACGTAGGCTGCAAACTGCGCCACGACGTAAACCTGTGACCTTCGCCCCAACGGAATCTCGAACTTGTGAAACCGCGCCAGGTCCGGCTTGGCCTGTGGATAACGTGCCGCGACGTCAGCCGGACGCCAGCCGGTGGGCATGAACCAAATACGCAGTTTGTCCCGCAGCGAGTGGGTACGCCTGGCATCCTCCCAGAGCTGTGCATAGAACTGCAGGTTGGCCCACAGCGGATTCCAGCTGGCCAGCGGTGTGGTCACGCCGAACACCACCGGTTCACGAGGGTCCTCTTCCTGGAAGGTGCCGAACAGCCGATCCCAGAGAATGAACACGCCTGCGTAGTTGCGATCCAAGTACAGAGGGTTTTGCGCATGGTGGACGCGATGGTTGGACGGCGTGATCAGCACCCATTCGAGCCAGCCCAGCTTGGGGATGTGCCGCGTGTGCACCCAGAACTGGTAGAGCAGATTCAGCGAGGCCACGGTAACGAACACCAGCGGTGGCACGCCGATCAGCGCCAGGGGCAGGTAAAAGATCCAGGAGAAGATGAAGCCGCTGCTGGTCTGGCGCAGGGCGGTGGTGAGGTTGTACTCCTCGCTCTGGTGATGCACCGAATGGGCGGCCCAGAGAATATTGCGCTCATGTCCCAGGCGGTGCAGCCAGTAGTAGCACAAGTCGTACAGCACGAAAGCCAGCAGCCAGGTCCACCAGGCGTCCCCCGGCAGGCGCGAGAAGGCCAGATATTCCCAGGCCAGGGCGTAGCTCACCAGCCCCACGCCTTTGGTCAACAGGCCGGTGCTGGTCGACAGCACGCCCGTGCTCAGGCTGTTGATCGCATCGGCCAGCCGGTAGTTGCGCTGACCACGCACGCGGTCGGCAATCAGCTCCACGGCGATCAGCACGAAAAAGAACGGCACGGCCAGCAGAATCAGGTCCATGGACAAGCATCTCCGGGGTTATCCCCAAAGATTAGGCCTCGTGCGTGGGAAACCCTATGGCGACATCTGCCAAACTAGAGGACATTTAGCGCCTCGACACTGGAGTAATGAGCATGACGAAAAAAGTTGCGGTGATACTTTCCGGCTGTGGCGTCTACGACGGCGCCGAGATCCACGAAAGCGTGATCACGCTGCTGCGCCTCGATCAGCGCGGCGCCCAGGTGCAGTGCTTCGCGCCCAACATCGCCCAGATGCATGTGATCGATCACCTCACTGGCCAGCCCATGCCTGAATCGCGCAACGTGCTGGTGGAGTCGGCGCGCATCGCTCGCGGCCAGATCAAGGACATCCGCGAAGCCAGGGCCGAGGACTTCGACGCACTGATCGTCCCGGGTGGCTTCGGCGCGGCGAAGAACCTGTCCAACTTTGCCGTCGAGGGCGCCAACTGCACCGTCAATCCGGACGTGCTGGCACTGGCCGAAGCGTTCGCCGAGGCGGGTAAGCCGGTGGGTCTGATCTGCATTTCCCCGGCGCTGGCGGCGAAGATCTACGGCCCGGGCGTGGTCTGCACCATCGGTACCGACGCCGATACCAGCGCGGCGGTGGTGAAGATGGGCGGTACCCACGAGGAGTGCGATGTGCACGACATCGTCGAGGACACCCAACGCAAGTTAGTGACCACACCCGCCTACATGCTGGCCACGTCCATCAGCGAGGCGGCCAGCGGTATCTACAAGCTGGTGGATCGAGTGCTGGAGCTGACCCACGAGAACGATTGACCAGCTCCGCCCCCAAGCAGTCGGATACCCATCCAACCCTTGGGGGCTGTTCGTCACACCTTCGACAGCCGGGTGAGAATCCGGTCCAGGGCATTGGCGAATGCCTGCTTCTCCCGCTCGCCATAAGGCGCCTGCCCTCCCCCGACCTGCCCTTGCTCGCGTAGCTCGGTGAACAGGTTGCGCACCGCCAGGCGCTCGCCCATGTTGCGCTCATCGAACTCACGCCCACGTGGGTCGAGGGCGGACACACCCTTCTTGATCAGGCGATCGGCCAACGGCACGTCGCTGCAGATCACCAGCTCGCCCGGCACGGCGTTTTCCACCAGATAGTCATCGGCCGCGTCCATGCCGCTGGGCACCACGATCAGCCGAACACAGGCAAACGCCGGCTTGATCTGGGCCTGGCCGGCCACCAGCACCACCTCGAACTTGCGCTTGAGGGCGAACTTGACGATCAGGTCCTTGGCCGCCTTGGGACAGGCGTCGGCATCGATCCATACACGCATTGCAGGTGTTTCCTCGAAATCGTTGGGGAGGGCTTGACCCTCCAATCGCGGCCCAAGGCCGCTCCCACAGGTTCACAGTATGCCTGCGGGAGCGGCTTTCAGCTCGCCGCGATCCGGCGCTTCTCGGCCAGGCGTGACCGCCCATAGAGGAACATGATCGCCAGCAATGCCAGCGCCTGCGCGCCGAGTGAATAGGCATCGGCATGAATGCCCAGCCAGTCGAACTCGAAGAACGCCACGGGCCGCGTGCCCAACACGCCGGCTTCCTGCAGCGCCTTGATGCCATGCCCGGCGAACACGACCGACAAGACGCACAGCAAGGCCGCATTGATCGTGAAGAACAGCGACAACGGCAGTTTGGCCGAGCCACGAAGGATCACCCAGGCCAGGCCCACTAGCAGCACCAGCGCAGTAGCCCCTCCGGCCAGCACGGCGTTGTGGCCCGCTGGGCCGGCCTGCAGCCACAGGGTTTCATAGAACAGGATCACCTCGAACAACTCGCGGTACACCGAGAAGAACGCCAGTACCGCAAAGCCGAAGCGCCCACCACCGCTGACCAGGCTGCTCTTGATGTAGTCCTGCCAGGCCGCAGCGTGGCGACGGTCGTGCATCCACACGCCCAGCCACAGCACCATCACCGCGGCGAATAACGCCGTACAGCCTTCGAGCAGCTCGCGCTGAGCACCACCGACGTCGATCACGTAGGCCGCCAGGGCCCAGGTAGCGAAGCCTGCGACCAGCGCCAAGCCCCAGCCGAGATTGACGCTGCGCACTGCCGATTGCTGGCCGGTATTGCGCAAGAAGGCCAGGATCGCCGCCAGCACCAGGATGGCCTCAAGCCCTTCACGCAGCAGGATCAACAGGCCGGAAACGAAACTCAGCGACCAACTCAGCCCATCGCCGCCCAGCAGCTTGGCGGCGCCGTCGAGCTTGGCCTTGGCCTCGGCCAGGCGCTGCTCGGCCTGGGCGACCGGCAGCCCGTCCTGAAGCGATTGACGATAGGCCATCAGGGCTTTCTCAGTGTCCTTGCGTGCCAGGGTGTCGATGTTATCCAGGGAGCTTTCGACCAGCTCGAAGCCTTCGAGGTAGGCCGCTACCGAGAGGTCATAAGCCTGGTCATGGTCGCCTTCGCGGTAGGCGGCCAGGCTCTTGTCCAGGGTGCTGGCGGTGTACTCGAGCAACTGCGCAGGGCCACGCTTGACCTGCGGCGGCTGGGCACGCTGGGCGCGGAAGGCGAGCACGGCTTCGGCGCCTTCACTGGCAGCGACTTCGGCCGGGGTCTGGCGCGCCAGGTCGGCCAAGTTCCAGGTCTTGTCGCCCTTGGCGGCCTGCGGGTCGGCCGTGAGGCTCGCCACGTAGGCGGCCACATCCCAGCGCTGACGTTCATCGAGCTGGTCGGCGAACGACGGCATCTCGGTGCCTTCGATGCCCAGCGCCAGGGTGTTGTAGAGGTCGAACAGGCTCAGCTGGTCGAGGCGCGCGACACTGCGCAGGTTGGCCGGCGGCGGCTCCAACCCCAGGCCCGCCGGGCCATCGCCGGCACCGGTATCACCGTGGCAGATGGCGCAGTTCTGTGCGTACAGCGAGGCGCCACGGGCCGGATCGGGGGTGATGATCGGCGCCTGGCTGACTTCATAAGCCACCGCCAGTCGTGCGCCCAGCTGGCGGGCCTGCTTGGCGACGACTGCACCCTCCTGGCGTTGGTCGATGGCTTGACGCAGTGCCTGCACGCCCTGTTCGAGCCCGTTACGCTCAGGATTGTCCGGCAGGGCCTTGAGCACTTCGGCCAGGACGGCGCTGAACTCCTGCTGCTCGCGGTATTCACCCGCATCCACCACCTTGCCGTCGTGCACGGTCGGTGGGTAGTCGGCGCCGATGTAGTCGAGCAGGTGCAACGCCTTGGCAGCCTCGGCGGGGGATTCGGCCAGCGCCGGGGTGCTGCTCAGCGCCAGTATCGGGCCGAGCAACAAGGCGGGCAGCCAGGCGAGCAGACGGAAGGGGAGCATCATGGCCACTCTCGCGGTAAATACGAAAGAGAACATTGTTCACTTCCACTCCCTTTCGCTCAAGGCTCATGGGCGGATTTCATGAAAAATCTTGTGACAAACTGACGACACTTGCGCCGCGCCGAGGGCGTTGCCCTTGATCATGACGCTCGCGTATGGGTCCTCAAGGCTTGGCCGCCGCGCCCTGCCATCCACCGCCCAAGGCCAGGAATACCCCGATCTGCCCCATGGCCACCTGGGTATTGGCAGCAGCCAGCTGCGCGCGCACATCGGTATAAGTGCGGGTCGCCTGCAGATCGGCCAGGAACGACTCGCGTCCCACCTGGTATCGCAGGTGAGTCTGGTCCGCCGACTCCTTCGCCGAGCGCTCGGCGTCGGCCAGGGCGTCGCGGCGCTCCAGCAACGCGCTGTACTGGGCCAGGCGGGTCTGGGTTTCGCGGATGGCATTGAGTACCACGCCATCGAAATGCGCCAACGCCGCCTGGGTCGAGGCCTCGGCCATGCGGATGCGCGCCCGGGTGCCGTTGGTGGGGATCGTCCAGCTGACCTGCGGGCCGAAGCCCCAACGGTTGGTCGACGGGTCACCGAGGTTTTCAAGGATACCGATGGTGCCGACCTGGGCGCCGATGCTGATGTCCGGATACAACGCACCGGTGGCCACGCCGATGGCGGCGGTGGCGGCGGCGAGCTGACGTTCGGCCTGGCGCACGTCGGGGCGGCGCTTGAGCAGCGCAGCGCCATCGCCTACCGGAAGCAACTGGGTGATGTGTGGCAGCTCCGCGCAGTCAGCGGTACCGGCCGGCAGCTGCTCGACCGGCTTGGCCAGCAGGGCCGCCAGGGTGTAAAGGCCAGCCTCACGCTCGGCCTTGAAGCGCGGCAGCTCGGCGCGCAAGGATTTGAACTGGGTCTGCGAACGGGTGACCTGGGTTTCATCCCCGCGGCCAGCGTCGCGCAGGCGCTGGTTCAGTTGCACGCTCTGTTCCTGCAGGTCGAGGGACTCACGGGCGATGTGGTACTCCTCGTTGGCCGAGCACACCTGGGTGTAAGCCTTGACCACGTCGGCCACCAGGGTGATGCGCGCAGTATCGGCCGCGGCCTGCACCGCGTCGGCATTGGCCTTGGCGGCCTCGGTGCCACGCTTGAAGGTGCCCCACAGATCGAACTGGTAGCTGGCGCTGATGATCGCCTCGCCGATGTTGGCCACCGGCACCTTTTCCGGCAGCAGGAAAGCTTCGCCGGATTCCTGCAGCCGCTGGGCGCCGAGCTTGACCCCACCGTTGAAGCCACCCTGGGACTCGGCCACTTCCACCTGGGCACGAGCCTTGGCGATGTTGGCCGCCGCGACGCGTAGCTCGGTGTTGGCCGCCAGGGCCTGGCGCACCAGATCGTTCAAGCGCTGATCCTGGTACAGCTGCCACCAGTCGTCTGGTACCGGCGCCGAGACCACGCTGTCGGCGTCCTGGCGCAGCGGGCCGTTGAGGTCGCTGCGCTGCACGGCGGCGTCCTTGGGCACTTCGTAGTCCGGGCCGACCATCATGCAGGCGCCCAGGGACAGGCACAGCCCCGCCAGGATCAGCTGTTTCATGGCCGCTGGCCCTCGATGATCGACACCGTGGCGGTACGCCCGGCGATCATGCGGAAGTCTTCTGGCACGTCATCGAAGGCGATACGCACCGGGATCCGCTGGGCCAGGCGCACCCAGCTGAAGGCCGGGTTGACGTTGGGCAACAGGTTTGCGCCGCTGCTGCGGTCTCGATCCTCGATGCCCGCCGCCAGGCTCTGCACATGGCCTCGCAGCCGGGTGTTGTCGCCCATCACGCGGATGTCCACGGCATCGCCGATGTGGATACCGCCGAGCTTGGTCTCTTCGAAATAGCCATCGACGTGGTACGAGGCGCTGTCGACCACCGACAGCACTGGCCGCCCGGCGGTGACGAATTCATGAGCACGCGGCGCGCGGTCGTTGAGGTAGCCGTCCACTGGGCTGCGCACTACCGAACGGTCGAGGTTGAGCTGGGCCGTGTCCACCGCCACCTGGGCCTCGCTGACCGCCGAACGAGCGCGTGCCTCACGCGACTGGCTCTCCTCCAACTGCTCGGCCGCCACCAGGTTGCCCAATTTACGGTTGCGCTGCGCCTCACGGGAGGCCTGGGCCAGGGTTTCCTGACGCTCGGCCAGGGTCGCCTTGGCCTGGCGCAGGGCCAGGGTGAAGCGGTCCTGGTCGATGGTGAACAGCACGTCGCCGCGCTTGATCATCTGGTTGTCGCGCACTTCGACCTTCTGGATAAGCCCCGATACGTCCGGGGCGATCTGGATCACGTCGGCACGAATGTGCCCATCGCGCGTCCAGGGCGCGAACATGTAGTACACGACCATCTGCCAGACCAGCACGGCCGCGAAGGTCACCACCAGCAATGTCAGGACCACTCGGCCCAAGGTCAACAACGGTTTTTTCATGGCAGCATCAGGTTTCGACAAAAGTGATCCACCGCGCCAAGGAGCACGGCGTAAAGGGCAACGTTGAACAACGCCCGGTGCCAGACCAGGCGGTAGAACCCAAGGCGCACCAGCACGGCGTGCACGCCCAGGAACAACAGGTAGGTGAAGACCATCATCACCAGCAGCGTGGGCAGAAATACCCCGCTGATATCCAGATCACCGATCACAGTGGGGCTCCATCGATGCCCGGGGGCAATTGCGGTTGGTCGGCCGGTTCGAGCATCACCTCGACGCCCGGCAACAGCGCCAGACGCAGGCCGCTCAAGGCATGCAACAGGTGCACGCGGGCATCGCCTCGGTCGTTGTCGTGCGCATCCAGGGCCAGCGCCTGGCGGGCGCGCTCCATGTTGCGCAGCAATGCCGCCGGGGCGTGCAGGCGCTCTTTGGCGCGCAGGCACTGGGCATAGTGAGCGCCCACCTCATCCACCACGGTCTGCAGGCGTTCGCGTGGCGCCTGGCCGACTCGCGGCATGTACGCCAGCAAGTCCAGCAGGTTGAGGCCCACACGCAGATCACGCAGCGCCACGCCACTGTCCTGCCCGGTCTGGGCCAGGCGCGGCAGGTGCTGCATCAGGCGGTCGAGCATCTGCACGCCGACATGGCGATGCTCGGCCAGGGTCGCGGGCTGGGTCATCTCGACGATGTCCTGCCAGCTGAAGCGGGTCAGGCGCTTGGCCGCGAGCTCCACGCCAAACGGACGCAACAGCAAGGTCCAGATGAAGGCGAACAGCAAACCCACAGGGCCCGCCATGTTGGCGTTGATGAAGGTCAGGAAGTCAGCGTCGTAGGCGCCCTGGATGCTGATGAAGGTGGCGGTGTTGACGATGGTCAGCAAGGTGCCGAGGTAGAAACGCGGCTGCACGGTCAGGGTGCCGACGCAGATGAACGGCACGGCGAAGGCCAGCACCAGCATCGGGAAGTCGTGCAGGTTGGGCAGCACCAGGAACAGGTAGACGCTGGAGAAAATCACCGACATCAGCGTCCAGAAGAAGAACCGATAGATCTGTGGTGCCGGGTCATCCATGGCGGCGAAGAAACTGCACGCCACGGCGGCGAGGATCACCGCGCTGCCACCATCGTTCCAACCGAGCAGGATCCACAAGCCACTGGCGACGATGATCGCGGTGACAGTGGAAAACACCGAGTAGAGCATCAGCCCGCGGTCAAAGAACGGCGTCAGCCGGCCCAGGCGCCAGTGGCGGTACACCGCACGCCATGGCGTGGCATCATCCTTGCGCAAGGCGTGCTGCAGCGCGCAGCAGTCCTGCCAGAGGTCGATCCATTCGCTCAGTCGGTAAAGGGCGTTGGAGAGCAGCAATTGCTGGCGTTGGTCCAGTGCGGCTGCGCTGGGCTGCAGGCGCTCGAGCTGCTCGTGCAGGGCGGTCCAGCGGGCCAGCGAGGCGTCTTGGGCGGTGCCTTCCAGCCAGGTGCGGGTTTCGGCCAGCAGTGGTTGGAGCTGAGCGAACTGGGCCGGGGCGCGGCTTTGCAGCGCGATCAGCGCATCGTCCAGGGCATCGATCACCGGCAGCAGGTGGATCATCCGTCCGCGCAGCTCCCGGGCATTTTTCAGGGTATGGGGGCCGGTGCCTTCATGACCGAGCTGGCCGATCATCATCTCCAGGCTGTTGAAGGTGGCGACCATCGAGGCGCGCATGCCGGCGACCTTGTCGGCGGCGACTTCGCGGGCCAGGTAGGTGTCGCTGTAGCGAATCGCCTCGTGGAACCAGCTGTTGGCCGAGCCGAGCACCACCGGCGCCAAGCGGCGCGGCCAGAAGATCGCGCCGACCACCGCCGCGCAGACGATGCCCAGGCAGATTTCCTGGGCTCGGGAGGAGGCCACATCGAACACCGCCAGCGGATTGTCGACCACCGCCAGGGCGATCATCGGCAAGGTATAGCCGGCCAGCATCAACACATAGTTGTTGGCCGTGCGCAGGTTCAGCGACAGGAACAGCAGCGTGCCGGTCCACAAGGCAATGGCGACGCAGAGCAGCGCTGGCGACTGTACCAAAGGCGGCACCAGCAAGACCGCCCCGCCGGCACCCAGCAACGTGCCCAAGGCGCGATACAGCGCCTTGGAGCTGGTCGGCCCGACGAAGGGGCTCGAGACGATGTACACCGTGGCCATGGCCCAGTAGGGACGTGGCAATTGCATGAGCAGGGCAATGTACAGGGCGATCATCGAAGCGGCGAAGGTGCGCACGCCATAGAACCAATCGCGGGCCGGTGGGACCGAACTGAAAAAACCGTTCATGCAAGCCCGCCCGGTGCGACTTGGCTGGCGTCTTCGAAGGCTTGGATCACCCGCAAGGTGGCCTCCAGGTCGGCTTGGTCGATCCCGCGCAACACCTGTCGGCGCAGGCGCACCAGCTCTTCTTCGATCGACTCGGCCAGACGGCGGCCCTCCTTGGTCAGGCTCAGGGCCTTGGCACGGCGGTCCAGGGGATCTTCGCTGCGACATACCAGCCCGGCCTTGCACAGCTGGTCGAGCAGGCGCACCAACGACGGGCTTTCCAGGCCGGCGGCCTGGGCCACCGCGACCTGGTGCACCCCATCGCCCAGGCGCACGATCATCAGCAGTGGCACAGCGCAGGCTTCGGAGATGCCGTAGCCCGTCAGGGCCGCCTGGCAGATGCGTCGCCAGTGGCGGGCGGCCACGACCATGCCGCTGCTGATCTTCATGTGCAGTGCATCAAGCGTCATGAGAGGAACCAAGGATATTCATAGTTTGCTAACTATCAATACTACGCCTTGCCCTCCCCCTGTCGTCAACCGGGGGCGATGGATCGCCTGGATGAATTGTTGTTCATCTTGGGGACCGTCTGGCCGCTTTCAGCAGGGGCAGGTGTTCCTGCTGAAAGCGGCTGCCAGGCCTCAACGCCACTCGCTGTAGGGCTCCAGCGGTTCCACCGGCAATAGCAGGTTGCCGCGCCAGGGCTCGAACAGATATCGAACGTAGAGCATGGCACTGCTCGGCGCATAGTCATCGCTGTGCTGCCAGTCGAAGCCCCCGCCCAAGGCCCAGTGGTCGCTCAGGCGGCGCTCGAACAAGCCTCTGAGGTGATAACCCACGCCGTTGCTGGTACTGCCCTCGCTGATATCGCCGAGGTTCGAGCTTTCGAGATCATAGCGATTGATCATCTTGTCGTTCAGCGATTGGTTGGGATAGCGCGGACGGCTACCACTCTTAGCCTGGGACCAGCTGACCGAGGTTTCCAGCAATACCGACCAATCGTAGTTGCGCCAGGCATAGCTGAACGGCACGCCGATGGAGTTGTAGCGCTCCGGGCTGTAGTAGCCGCCCTGGCCCAGATAGTAATCGCCCAAATCCTTGTCATGCCGCCAGTGCATCACGGTCAGGCCGATACGCATGCGCTCGTCAGCCCGCTCCAGCAGACGGTAGTAGTAACCCGCCATGGCTCGGGTACGTTGGTTGTCGGTGACATTCTCACCATACAGCCAATGATGACCGAGGCTGGCCCATACACCATCGTCGCCGCCCTGGTCCCAGCTCAGCCCGAGCGTTGCGCCGTTAGCGGTGACCCCGCCCCAACGCACGCCCGTGCGCGGGTCCTTGGCACCACCAAACGAAAGCAGCGAATTGCTCATCGGCCGCCGTGAGGCGGTCAGCGACCAGCCAAGCTCTCCCAGGTCGCCATTGACCGTTGCACCGCCTAGCCAGTTGTTGACCTCGAAGCCATCGGTAGTGCCGAGGTCGGCAGCCCAGCGCTCCCCTTCCCAGCCCAGCGCCATGATCCGGCCATTGGCCGTCTGCGACCCGCCAGGACAACCGGCCGGCAACGGATTACCCGAACGGGTGGTACCGCTGACTTGGCATGTGCCGAACGCCTCGGTGTGCTGGCCATCTTCAAGGTCGAAACTACCAGCATCCAGGCCAATCCTTTCCAAACGCACGAACGCCTTGCCATCTTGCAACGGCATGTCGGCATGCAACAGGGTGGACTGGGTCTTGAGCTCCGAAATCCCAGCGGTGCCGTCGTCATTGCGCCAGCCATAGTCATGCATCAACGTGATGCTGGGGTTCTGCTGACGGTACAACTCATCAACGTCGCTGCGTAGGCTGCGCGCCAGCCAGTCGTCCTCGTCCTTGGCACGGCTCGCATAGGTCAGCGCCCGATCATCACGCGGTTCCACCGCACGGCGCTCGAGCAGGTCGGCATCGGCCATCGCCGCGGCGTAAAGATCCAGTGCTCGTTGCGGGTCCTGCTGCACTGCCAATCGCGCAGCATCTCGACGCAATAGCGGATCAGGCTGGGCTTGCTCGGCCACCAGACGGTCTAGCAGCGACGCCGCCTGCGCCCGGTCGCCCACTGCCAGCCAGGCATTAGCCAGACGCCGCTGTGCGTCGATCTGCCCGGGCGGGAACTGGGGCGCACGCCGCTCCAGGGCCTGGCGTGCTCGGGGCAGGTTGCCTTCGGCTATCCAGCCCTCGATCAACCCAAGGCGGGCCTCAGGTTGCTCCGGCTGGCGCTCCAGCACGCGTTCGAAGTACGTTCGGGCTGTGCTGTGATCCCCCCGGGTCGCCGCCCAGTCCGCGAGCATCAGTAGGTCATCGGTGTCGCCTTCGCCGCGGGCAATCCCGGCCTCGAGCAGTGCGCTTGCCTCGGCTTCGCGCCCCTGGTCGCGCAACTGTCGCGCTTGAGCCAGAGTGACACGGCGCCGCGCGCGCTTTTCAAGGGCATGCATGTCGTCGGTCCATGCACCTTTGGGGACACCGGCAAGGCTATCCAGTGCCAAGGCATCACGGTCAGTGGACTCCAGGAACAGGCCATGGGCATAGCGCGCTTGCGGGTCGGTCGGATGCCGTTGCAACAGCTTGGCAAAGGCGGCATCGGCCTCGCCGATACGCCCTTGCTGACGAAGGCTGCCGGCGAGTTGGTAAACCAGCCAGGGTTCATCTGGCGCCAACTCGACTGCCCGCTTCAGCGCTGGGCTTGCCGCTGCCCAGTCCTGCCGCTGCACGGCTGCATCGGCTTCGCTGCGCAATTGCTCCAGTTCCAGGCTGCGGCGCAGGCTGGCGAACATTGCCTGTTGCCGAGGTGGCAGGCCGTTAAGGTAGGCACGCGCCTTGTCGGGTGATTGTGCTTGGTAGATCCGCATCAGGCCGCGCACAGCACTCTCGTTGTCCGGCGCCATGCGCCGAACCTGAAGGTACAACCGCTCAGCAGTGGCCGGATCGCCCTCGGCGACCGCCACGTCGGCCAAGCCAAGCACGGCGAATTCATCCTGGGGCCGCTGCTGACGCGCCTGTTGATAGATCGCACGGGCGGTGGAAATATCGCGCCGTTCCAGCGCCTGGTCGGCTTTCTTCAATTGCATCCAGTAATGGCTGGACGACTCCAGATCCTTCCACTGACTGATCCAATAGGTGTCCTGCTCCTTGGTGGCAGCCAGACGAAACGCGGCGTTGGCGTCCTCGAAACGGCTCTGGCGCATCAACGCATAACCCAAGGCGCCGTGCAGGCTGGCATCGTCGGGGTATTGGCGCAAGGCACGGCGCAACTGGGCCTCAGCCTCGGCGTTACGCCCTTGGTCGAGCAACTGCTTGCCACGCTGACCGGCCTGCCAAGCGGGATCGGCGATCAATTGACGTTGCTGGGCAAGGGTCTGGTTGGCCTGGGGCAACAGCGGTGATGCCGGATAGCGTTGGACGAAAGCTTTCCAGGCCGCCACGCTGGCAGCGCCCACGGGCTGCCCAGAGAGATAGTCGAATTCACGCTGCGCAGCAGAATCGCGTGCGCCTGGATCACGTGAGAGCAATTCGAGCAGGGCCAGCGCCTCGGGATCTCGTTTCTCAGCAAACAGCAGCCCCACCAGGGTCTGGCGCAGCCCAGCATTCCCTGGGTACTGCCGATCCAGAGCCTGCAATTGCTCGATCGCTTCGCGCCGCTGGCCAGGCAAGGCGCTGCGCACACGCCAGTAGTCCAGCGCCAGCTCCAGACTGGGCGGCTCACCCGCGAACAACTGATCGTAAATCTCCAGCGCCTCCTGATTGCGCCCGGTCACTGCGAACAGGCGTGCCTGTTGTAGGCGCCGGGTTGCCTCCGGCTGCTGCAACTCGATCAGACGCTTGGCCTTGTGCTCCTGGACGCTACCGGGCGCCTCCTGGCTAATGCGCGCCATGAGCTGGGTGACCTGGTCCTGATCACGCTCGCGCAGGGCCAGGCGCAACGAAGCGAACAGCACCTCGGCGTCGCGCGGCTCAAGCAGGCGCAAGCGACCCAGCGCATCGCGAACCAGATCATCGCGGTGCAAAGCCTCGCCCATGCGGATCTGCTCCAGCAGCCATTGGCGTTGCTCGCTGCGGTCAGTCGGTTGCGCGGCAACCTGGCTGCAAAGCCCTGTGAGCAGCACGATGCTAATCAATCGGTACATGACGTACTCCAGGCCGGCAACAAGCGACCCTCCTTGTCAAAGCGATACCGCGCCTCATCCCAGCCCTGGCCGAACAACGCCAACATCTGGCTGTAGTACGCACGAGGCTCTATCGGATGATCCTTTATTCGCTGGCGCTGGGCGCGCAGCCCTTCGTCGGCATTCGGTGTCACGGCCAGCAATGGCAGCAGTGCGGCCGAGAAACCACCTGGTCCGCCACCACGAGCCTGGCCACTACGGGCGTCTACGGTTTCCGGCGGCTGTCCCTTTTGTGTCGTCAGCATGGCCATCGGCGCGAAATGCTGGAGTAGTTCAACCCGTTGGGCAGCGTCCTTGGCAAGCATGCCTACCCACAGATAGACACGAATGGCGTCATAGTCGCCGGCACTCCCATGTTGCGGGTCGGGCTCGATCTTGCCGGTGGGCGTCCATAGCAGCCAGTCGGGCGCAAAGCCTTTGGGAGAGGCATCGCGCAGCAGCCGACGGGTGTTGCCCGCAAGCTCGCCCCACAGGGGGTCGACCAGGGCGAAGCGGTCCAGCAGTTGCGGTGGCAGATAGCTCGGGTTAAGGCGCCAGCCTCGGGCATCGTCAAAACCGTAGTCCGCCGGCAGCAGCATGATGCCCAGGCCAGGCAGTTTGCGCAGGGTTTGAGCGCTGATGCGCCATAGCAGGTGCTGACCCAGCTGGGTATAGCTGGGTTCGTTCCACAAACGCCCCGCCTCAAGCAGGCTGTAGGCGATCCAAAGGTCAGCGTCGCTGGCATTGTTGGGGTCGAGTACCTGCCACTTGCCCTTGGCGTCACGCCCCCACAACCAGGCCGGCAAATGGCTCGAGAGGTCTCCTTCGGCCAGGTTGTTGCTGGTCCAGCGCAGCAGTTGAGCGAAGGTTGCCCGGTCATTGGCCACTAAGGCGAAGAACAGCCCATAGCTCTGCCCTTCGGAGGTGGTAATCAGGCGCTCATCACTGGGGTCCAGCACGCGTCCGTCCACACTCACCAGCTCTGTGCGCAAACGCTCCCAGGCCGGCCAAGGACAGTTTGGCGCTGCGCCCGCGATTGCGGGCAGGCTCAGCGCCAGCATCAGCACAAACCGCCACATGATCAGTCAGCCTCACCCAGCCGGCGTCGGGCAGCCCAACGCAGCGCGCGCCACAGCAGGAAGGCGAACAACAGCACGCTGATGGTGGCAAGGACCGCGAGCAATAACGGCTGCTCGGACAGGTGGAACCACAACAGCAGCCACCAGGGCAACTGGCCGACAAAATAATGCTCGCCCACGAACTGGCTGCTCACCCCGCTGGATCGCACCAGGGTGACCGAGCCGGCTACCGCATCGAGCTTGCCGGTATCGCCGAGCGCCTCACGCAGCAGCGCATAGTCGGCATCGGTATTGCCCAGCAAGGCGACCACGCTGCGCTGCTCGTGGAAGGGAGACTTGAGCCCTGTGATCGCGCCGATCGGCGCCTGGGCACTGATTGCCACATGGCTGCTGGCCGGCACGGGCGATGTGTCGAACCGGTGGCGACCGGGCATGTTTGTGGAGCGTCCTTGCGCCAGCCAGTCGCGCTGGGCGTTGAGCAGCAGGCCAAGGTTGCGCTCCTGGGCCAGCTCCTGGGGCAATGTGCCGATAACCAGCAGGTCGGCATCCGCCGAGGCCGCTTGCTTCCAGTCGTCGATCAGGCGAATCCCTAAGGCCGGGTAGCCGACTTGACCGGCAATGCTACCTACCACATCGAGCAGAATACCCACCTGCATCGGCGTCGGTTTGGCGGGTACCAAGACCTGGGTTTCGGACAGATCTGCCATGCGGCTGAACGGGAAACCGCTGCGGGCAAAGGCACGCAGGTCCGGCATGGCGATGTAGTGGTGGTACCCCGAAAGGTCGATGGTGGAGTTCTCGTCGATGGCCGCGCGAACGTCCACCGGCAAAGAGGTCTGGCACTGATCACGCTGGGAGCTGCCGAGCTTGCTGGCGAAGCTGAAGTCGAAACGCAGGCGGTTGCGGTCGCCGATCTTCAGCGCCGGCACCAATGCCTGCTCGCTCAATGCCGTGCTATCGCTGGATAGCACGCTCAGGCGCAGCTCTTCGAGCGTGCCGCCACGACGATCATTGCCTACCAAGGGCATGCTGGTGATGTACTGATCGTTGACACTGATGGTCAAGCGCGATTCGTCCGTGACCGCTGGCGGCGTATAGCGGTACAGCGTGCGCAGCGGAATGCCTTGGTTGCGCCAAACGAACAGGTCTGGCGGCAGGTTCACATCGAGGATGATCGCGTTCGGTTGCAAGCCGCTGACCTGCAACTGCTGCGGGTAATCGAGCAACTCGGCGAAACGTACCGGACGGTCGGTGCGGGTCCAGTTCGGCGCATCGTATGGCTTGCGAGGCTGCAGATCGCTCATCTGCTCGATCTTCACTCGGTCGCCACGGAACAGGTTGTTGCCCACCGCCAATGCCGAGGCAGCCTTGACCAGGTCCTCGTCGTTGCGGCCCAGCACCAGCAGCAGTTTGCTGGCTCTTCGCATTTAAGGGTGTAGAAAAAATCTGACCGGCTGGAAAAGGAGTCGAGGATCTTAGAAAATGTAAGCTCTCACACCAACAAAAACTAAGCCCCCGACGTGAACAATCTTACCTTTTCTAGCCCTGATCTTTCCAGCTTTTGCCAACTGAATAACCTCGGCCTGACTGCCACTGGACAACATCTTTGTGCAGAGCGCGCCGTCATCGAATGTCGTTTAACCAAAGCACCCGAGCCATGCCCCAAGTGCGGGGCTGCTGGTGTTTCACGCGGTACTGTCGATAGGCATCTTGCTCACACACCTTACGGACAACGACCAACCAGATTGCTGCTGCGTATCCGTCGCTGGCGTTGTGCTTGCGGCTGTTTCTGGCATGAAGATACAAACAGTGCAGCACCTCCACGTTCAAAGCTTTCATATGGGGCGATACGCTGGGCATTAGCTGCCATCGTGCTGGATCATCTGTCGGTATCTCGTGTTGCGAGCCAGCTTGATGTTGCATGGCACACCGCTAATAATGCCATTATCAACGAAGGACGGCGCCTGCTTTTTAATGACTCGACACGTTTTGACGGTGTGACCGTGCTGGGCGTGGATGAGCATGTTTGGCGACATACACGCTGTGGTGACAAGTACGTCACCATCGTGGTTGACCTTACGCCCGTGCGTAACAAAAACGGGCCGGCCCGCTTGCTCGATGTGCTGGAAGGCCGCTCCAAACAAGCCTTTAAGCAATGGCTACAGAGTCGCCCCAAATCGTGGCGTGACCAGATCGAAAGCATTGCCATGGACGGTTTTACGGGGTTTAAATCTGCAGCGCAAGAAGCCCTGCCTCAAGCCCAAACCGTGCTGGATCCTTTCCATGTCGTGCGCTGGGCAAGCAACATGCTGGATGAATGCCGCCGGCGTGTGCAACACGACATCCTGGGCCGCAGAGGGCGTAAAAATGACCCGCTCTACAAAAGCCGTCGAACGCTACTGACTCGGATCAGCTACCTGTCTGACGCCAACAAAAAGCAACTGTTCCAGCTGTTTGCAGATGAGCACCACCTCGAAGTGGATTGCACCTGGAGCATGTACCAACGGGTGGTCAGCGCCTACAACGAGCCGGATCGAAAACGTGGTAAAAAACTCATGGAAGAGGTCATAAATATCATTACAGCCAGCGACTTGCCCAAAGCGCTCATCGAGGTGAAAGGCTTGGGGGAAACGCTGAAAAAATACGCTGAGAGCATCCTTGCCTACTTCGACCGGCCAGGAACCAGCAACGGTCCAACAGAAGCTATCAACGGGCGACTTGAGCACTTACGAGGTACCGCCTTGGGCTTTAGAAATTTAACCAATTACATAGCCAGGTGCTTGCTGAAGTCAGGAGGGTTTAGAAATCAGCTACACCCTTAAATGCGAAGAGCCAGTTTGCTCCAACGATCGCTTGGATGGTCGATCAGTTGCACCACCGGGCCGTCCACCCGCGGGAACTTCTCGTAGTCGGCCAGAAATGCCGGACGACGCTCGTTGCTGGCAAAGACGATCGCCGGCTTTGGCTTGTCGCCTGCCGCCGGCAGGCTGTCGAAGAGCACCGGGAAGGTCGCCTTGCGCCAGCCCGCCTGGCTGCCGAAATAGGACGCGAGAATCGTGGCGGCACGTTGCTCCCCCAGCGTCGGGCTCGCGGCGAAGACCACCGGCAGGTCAACCTTGCCGGTATCGCGCGCGTCGAAGAACGGCAACGGGAAGAAGGCCAGGTCGTTTTCCATCGCCAGGGCCTGCTCGCGCAGATGAACCTCGCTCTTGCGATTGAGGTTCAGCCAAAGGCCGCTGTGCGCGGGGTCTTCACAGACGTCGGCGTAGTGCCCGACGAACTCCAGACGCACCCGGTTGAAGTCACTGATCAGCTTGGGATCGAGCGGCAGCTGACGCTGGACGCGCTGGCCAAGCTGGTCCTTTTCCACCGGCAACACGCCCATCAGCTCATCATTGAGGTAGACGCGCAGGTGCGACAGGGTCGGCAGCAGCGCCGGCGATGGCGTGTAGTCCAGCTGCAGGACCGCCTCGGTGGCGAGGCGGTCGCGCCGCAGGCCGAATTCGATCTGCTCGCTGTTGCGCACACCGAGCAACAGGGTGTCGGCAGGATGCCCGAGCTGCTCGAACGTTCTCGCCACGGGCCAGTTGGGTACCACCGGCTCGGCAACGGCCTCGGGGGTGGACGGGGTGGTGTCGGCGGTGGCCTGGAACACGCAGGCGAGCAGCGCCATCGCCAGGCCCCAGGTACGTGCGGGGTAACGAGTCATGATGCGTCTCGGGTTGAAAGATTCGTGGAAGGGAGAGGCCGCGGGGTGCGCGGCATGAAGGTGGCCAGCCAGCGCGCCAGCACGACCAGAGGTCGTACCGGCCCCAACAGCCGCACCGGAACGTACTCGAGCAGTCGCAGGTAGCCGACGCCACCCAGCTTCAGCACATCGACCAGGCTTTGCAGCGGGCGGTCGTGCTGATGCGCCTCCTGCCAGGCCAGCCAAGCGTCGGCACGGGCGAAGGTGCAGTGCACCAGGTCGATGCGTTGCTGTGTGTCCAGTTCATCGAAGGTCAGGCCGAGGTGGCGCCCAACCCGGCGGGTGATTCGTGCATCGAAGGCGAACTCACGCTCCCCTCGGCTGAGCAGCAGACGCACCCGGCCACCGGTCTTCGGTGCCAGGCCGTCACCCAGCTCAAGGCCGATACCGCTGTCCGAATAGTCCACCAGGGTGCACGGATAGGCGTGACCGTTCTCAAGAACCAGCGCAGCCGGCAGGTGCATCTGCACCCGGTGCGCACGTCGAACCTGGCGCACCTCGGCGGCCACAGCGGTCGCAGCACCGATGATCAACAGGTTGTAGGTCACCCAGAGCGAACTGACGATGACCGTGCCGATCTCTTCGGTTGGGCCGGTGAACAGGCGCCAGACCGCGAAGCCGAGCCCGACGAAATTGAGCACCGCCAACAACAAATAAGGCTGGGCGATGCGCCAGTCGAACTGGCTCTCCTCCATCAACCCGCCTTTGGCGGTGACGTTGAACTTGCCCTTCTTCGGCGCGAACAGGGCCACCGTGGTGGGCCGTGCGATGTACCACGCCAGCACGGTCTCGTAGACCTCACCCCAGAAGGTGCGCCGGTATTTGCCCTGCATGCGCGAGTTGGTCAGGCTGGCGTGGATCATGTGCGGCAGTACGTAGAGCAGGATCATCAGCGCCGGTGCATAGATGATGTAGGCATGCAGCAGCAGGAACGCCAACGGCGCGGTCAGGAACACCAGACGCGGCAGGCCGGCCAGGAAGTGCAGCATGGCATTGGCATAGCACACCCGCTGGAACAGGCTCAGGCCACGACCGAACAAGGGGTTGTCGGTGCGGAAGATCTGTACCATCCCGCGCGCCCAACGAATTCGCTGGCCGATGTGCGCCGACAGGCTCTCGGTAGCCAGACCAGCTGCCTGCGGCAGGCGCAGGTAGGCGGAGTTCCAGCCATGGCGGTGCAGGCGCAAGGCGGTATGGGCGTCTTCGGTCACGGTCTCCACGGCGAACCCGCCGATGTCTTCCAGGGCGGTGCGTCGCAACACGGCACAGGAGCCGCAAAAGAACGCCGCGTTCCACATGTCGTTGCCGTCCTGGATCAGGCCGTAGAACAACTCGCCTTCGTTGGGGCGGTTGCGGAAGGTGCCCAGGTTGCGCTCGAACGGGTCAGGCGAGAAGAAATGGTGAGGCGTCTGCACCAGCGCCAGGCGTGGGTCCTTGAGGAACCAACCCACTGTCATCTGCAGGAAGGAGCGCACCGGCACATGGTCGCAGTCGAAGATCGCGATCAGCTCGCCGTCGGTGACACCCAGGGCGTGATTCAGGTTGCCAGCCTTGGCGTGCTTGTTGTCGGGACGGATGATGTAACCAACACCCATTTCCTCAGCAAAGGCGCGGAAGTTATCGCGGCGGCCATCGTCGAGCAGGTAGATGCGCAGACGCTCGCGCGGCCAGTCCAGGCCCAGCGCCGCGAGCACAGTGGTACGCACCACCGAGAGGTCCTCGTTGTAGGTGGGGATCATCAGGTCCACGGTCGGCCACTCGGTAAGCTGCTCCGGCAGGTTCGCCGGCTTGCGCTCCAGTGGCCAGCAGGTCTGGATATAACCCAGGATCAGCACGAACCAGGAGTAGGTCTCGGCAATCAGCAGGGTCAGCCCGCACACCAGGTCCAACGTATCGTTCCAGTTGAGCGTGGAGGTGTAGCGCCACCACAGGTAACGGCAGGAAATGATCGTCGAGAGGATGATCAACATCAGGGTCGGGAAGCGACCGGGCATGTGGCGCACCAGCATGGCGATGCCCCACAGCAGCAGAATGAACATCAGCTGGGCCAGGTAGCCGAATGGCTCGGTCACGCACAGCAGCGCCAGTGCAAGGGCGCACACCGTGAGCACAAAGTAGAACGCGCGCCGGGCACCTTTGCTCAGGCCCCGCAGCTGTTGGGCGGCGTTACGCTGCCAAGTGCTGGTGCGCACCTGGCTGGGCACCCGCCGCAACTTCTCGACCATGTGCAAGCGAAGGCGACGCAGGCGTTGCAGCAGGGCGGCCCCGGCGTCAAACAGGGCGCGGCAGCCGCGGGCCAGCGCGGACGGTTTGCGCGGTTGCGGCTCGTGTCGGATCAACAACCACGCACCTTGGATCAGCAAGCGCAGTGGGTCGCCCAAGGTCGGCGGTTTGCCGGCCACTTGCGGGAACAGCCGCCGCCGATCAGCCAGCAGCGCTTGCCAGGCCGGGGACTCCAGACGCAGCAGAAGGAAGGCCAGCCAGGTGCCCAGGGTGAACACCAGCGCAGTCAGGCGCGCCGCACCTAGGTGGGAGTAGTAGTGGTAGGCATTGGCCGGCGACAGTTTCACGATCGACGCCTCGTCAGGCAGCGCACAGCTAGGCTCTGTACGTCACGGGAGGCCAGGCTCTGGGGGGCGTAGTGGCCGACCGGAGCCTTGCAGGCCAGCGCCTCGACGAATGCCTCGTCGCGATGTATCACCTGCAGAGGAAGGCGGTTGTGGTAAAGCCTGCGCCAGACCATCAGCACATCGCTCTGCAAGCGACTGGCCGCGTCGAAACGGTTGATAAGCAGCAGATCGAAGCGCTCCGGCGCCTGGCGCTCCAGCAAAATGTGGCTGGTCATTTCAGCTTCTGCGACCAGTACACGTACATCGACCTCCACTTCACGCAAGGCGCCCGAAGATGGCAAATCGAATAGCACCCAGTCGAAGTGCCGGACCAACTGCGCCTGGCGGGCACTCCAGATCCCAGGGTTGAATGTCCCGCTCAGCTCGGCCAGGGCCGGTTCGTCAAGCTCGCCGAAGGGCATCACGCATAAGCCGTCGAACACTTCGAATACCTGATCGCCGAACGGGCGACCGTCCCGTTCGGCGTTCGCCCAACCGTCGCATCCAACCAGCGGCAGATTGAAGTGCAGGCCCAACAGGTTGTTCGAGCATAAGTCGACCAGCAGCACCCGCTCACCCAGTTCCCGCAGGGCATGCCCCAACGCGGCGAGCACGGAGCTACGCCCCAGGCCGCCACGCAGCCCATGCAGCGCAAGGCTGGTCATCGCGCGGTAGCCTTGGGCGCTGGAGCTATCTCATGGGCGAGGTCACTCATGGACTTCGCACAGCTTTCTCCCAGCAAGGGCCAGCGCCGCAGCGCCTCGCGCACCCCCACCATCAACGAGATGTCCTGGTAGTTCAGTTCGGGCATATCCAGATGCTGACGCAACCGGGCGATGTCATCACTGCGATCAGCGGGATCTGCTTTCCTTGTCATCAGTTGCTCTCCTTCGGGATCGGTTGCCAGTTCGGCTGGCCTTGCAGACGCATGTAGCTGGTGCCTTGGAAATCCATTACCTGGGCGCCGGACGTTTCAGCGACATGTTCGGTGGTGGGCAAATCTTTCAGCACACCAGGCAAATCCAGGACCTGGCCGGCTCCCTGGTTGGCATAGACGCGCGATACCAGTTCGGACAGGGCCAGGTAGCTGGTGGGCGCCGAGACATGCAGAGGCTCGCGCCGGCCTGGTTGATCCATGCCGATGAACTTGAGCCCTACCGGCACATGGGTGATCGATGGCGTAGGGATCTCGCGCATGCCGGGCAGCTGCATGCGGTCGCCGTGCAGCGCCGCGCCGTGCTCCGGTACGATCGCCACGACGACTCGGCGACCGCTGCGTTGCAGTTCATCCAGGAATTTGCCCAGGTCATCGAACAGACGCGTCGCGCGGGTGTTGTAGTCCGCCATACGGGTTCCCCCATCAGCAGTCACTATGCGATTGCCGTCATGCAGGCTGATGGTGTTGTAGAACAGCGAGACATGCGCTGCTCCCGACGCCTGGCGGCGCCCCCACCAGCCTTGCAGCACCTCCAGATCACTGGCGATAGGCGAGCCATCGAAACCGACCAGCGAGCGGCGGAAGTCGGTGCTGGACAGGCTCGGCTGCGGCATGTGCTGGGTAGTGATGTCACCCAGGAAGTTATCGAAGTGCCCACTGTGGTTGAGCAATGTCTCACGCTCGAAGCCCAGCCGGGCGAGGTTATCGAACAACAGGCACTGATCGGGTGCCGGCTTGTAGAGCATTTCATGCGAGGGCTGGCCACAGCTGGCCCGCAACACGCGGATCGCGGCCGGGCCACTGTACGAGGTAGCCGAGTTGAACTGGTCGAAGATCACGTCCAGGCGCGAGAACAGTGGGTTTTCATGCAGGCCGACAGCGGTGAGGTCATCCCAGGCCAGGGAGCAGACGTTGATCACCAACAAATCGAAAGGTTGCTCATCGGGCTTGACCACCGGGAAGGCGGTGACCCGCTGGCGCTCGCGGTCGAAGAAGCTATCCAGCTTGGCATTGAGCGTGGCATCGTCTGCTGCCACGGCAGCTGCCTCCTGCGTAGCAACGTCGGTCACGACCTGGCGCGAGGTGACCGGCGTGATCGACGGCAATCCGCTTGCGGCCAGCCACAGCAGTCCGACCACACTCAGGGTGCTCAGGCGCAACCAGTGTCTTAGGTAGAAGTAGCCCACCACCGTCAACAACAAGGCGCCCACCAAGTACCAATTGATGAAGCGGCCCAGCAGTTCCAGCATGTAGTCAGGCGTGAAATCGAGCACACCGGGCTGCGCGAGCAGACGCTCGAATGGCGGCAGCCAGGTGTCCTGATAAAACAAAGCGACGCCGATCGGCACAGCCACCAGTTGCCGCACGACACGTAACCAGCGCCCTGGCAGTGGCACCATCAGGAAGGCTGCGAACAGCAGGTTGGGCAACGGCTGGAAGTCCAGCAGCCCCGCGGCGAGCATGACGAACTTCGCCAGGAAATACAGGTTCCAGGCGCCCAGGCCCGGCCAACGGGACAGTGGGTGGGCAATGACCATCGAGTTACTCATGCTTCTCCCCACGTCGACGCACGCCCGCAGCTTTCATGTGACGTGGCGGCAAACGGTGTTTCAACCAGCTCTGCACCCAGGTTTTCAGGCGCAGCAGAGCGAACGCCAGGATCAGCGTGCCAAGCGCACTGATGCCGATGACTTGCAGCAGTTGCTCGAAATTCATGCCTTGCCTCGTCGTGGCAGCGATATGGGCCTTGGCTGCAATACGGCACGGACCTTGGACATCGGCACGCTGGCCGCATCGGCAACCGGTGCCACCGGCTGCGTCTCATCCATGAATGCCGGCGCACCGAGGCTTTCAGGCGTGACAAGCAGTTCCCGGCCGATGAACAGCTCCCGCCAGGACAATTGGAAAATGTGGTCCAGCGCTTGCTCGACGCCTTCGGCGCGGCAAGCGAAGAGGAACAGGTACAGCATGTCGTCGACCACGCAGGCGATATCCCCGTCGCGGCGGAAGATACTGCGTGAACACGCTTGCAAGGAGGACAGACCAGGGGCGGGACGCAGCACCAGTAGCTGGTGGACGATTTCCCCGTTGCGCATGCCCTGCCACATCTGCAGCACGGCATCGGCGAAGGCGCGCGGTGAGACCAGGCCCGATATCGGCAGCGGCCGCAGGCGAGCCAGCAACGCATCGAAGTCAGCCGGCAGCCGACGGCGCCAGGTGTAGCCCTGGATGCTGTCGACCTGAGTCAGGAAGCGTGAAAGGCTGGCGCCGAAAGGCACGATCAAGCTGGCACCACAGGCCAGCAGCAATTGCTCGTCCTGATAGCGAAGCGTTGGTGCCATTTCGCGCACCACCAGTTTCAGGGCGTTGCCCCGCAACAGGCGCAGGGTGTGCAGTTGCCGCGCGAGAACGTCCAGGCGCTGCCCGCCGTCCATGGGGAAGATCACCGTGGCGGACACCGCCACACCAGCCCTGGCACCCAGTTCGCTGATGCTATCGAACAATTGCCAGTGCTCGGAGAAGGCCGGCGCGCCTTCCAGCACCTGTCGCTGGGCCAGGAACAGAAGCTCGTCGCCGCCGGTCTCGGCCAGCGGTTGAGGACGGCCTGCAAGCACGAAACCACCGGTGTGACGCGTCAGTTCGATATCTTCGGTGCCAACGACACCCAGCGCGTTGCGCCAATAATGCAACAGGTAACGTACCCCACCCTGGCCACGATAGAGCTGGGCCAACCCATCGAGATCCTGATTGCACCTACGCAGTTGCTCGAGCAGCCAGACGCTCTGCCCTTCGCTGACCATCAACAGGACGCTGCCCGCATCACGAAGGCTGTCGGCCATCTCGCGACACCAACTCCCTATATCGCTGTCCTCCCAATCCGTCGCCGATACCCGGACCACGATCACGCGACCAGTCGGGTCGATGCGTGGCAGGTCTTGGGCAAGATGGCGTGCGGCATGAGGCTGGGCTTGGTACAAGGCGAGTTGCCCCGGTCCACGGTCCGGAGCAAGCCCATCGACGATTTCGCGCACCCCCTGCGCACTGTCGATCAGCGTCGCTTTGGCATCGCCTGTCATTGCCTCGATGACCTGGCGGCAAATCGCGCTGGCATCTTCGGCCGTGTCACAGGCCACCCAGTACAGTCCTTGGGTGTGGAACTGGCAGTGCTCGGCACTCAGGCCGGGAATGGCCAAAGAAGGAATGATTTTCGCCAAAACTATGACTCTGTAATTCAGGACCGACGTTTTACCGATAGATGCCGCACATCCATTTGTCGGAGATCAAAAATATCGGTGCACTTTGTCAGAACGCAAAGCGTCAAAAAAACATCAGATCAAAGAGCACAGCTTAGCAGGCGTCAATTGTACAGCACTCCCGCAGAATAGTGTCAATTCGCTGGTCGGTATCTTCACAGACTCAAACCAGCACGCCTGTTCCAGACAGCCTAGACGCCGATTCACAGGAAACAAGTTTCATTGCGCCCCTGTGACGATCATCACAAAACTATTGGAGTCGCCCCGCGCAAACGCTTGCGCATCATGCCTTGTAAAGCTTCGAAAATCCTCGGACGGTGCGGATTTATCGCTGCATGAAGTAGCGCTTCCCTTACTACGGGACTTCCTTCACGATAGCCGTTCTTCGCGCCATGCCAGTCGGCTCAGCGCCTGTTATCGCGTTGGTTTGACACCCCCTTCGCTGCTTTCTAGTGTTATTGGATCCAATTTCTATCAAGGCAGACGTCCACGTGGCCGAAAAACCCCGACTTCTGAAAACTGTTCTGGGCGGCGAACAGGTGCCAGCGCATCTGGCACGCAGCGTGATCGAAGAGCGTCTGCGCAGCGCCATTGTCGACGGCCGCCTGCCACCTGGGACCGCCCTGCGGCAGCAGGAGATCGCCACATTGTTCGGCGTCAGCCGCATGCCCGTGCGCGAAGCCCTACGCCAGCTGGAAGCGCAGTCCCTGCTGCAAGTGTTGATGCACAAGGGCGCCGTGGTTGCCCCACTGATCGGCGAGGATGCGGTCGATACTTATGAATTGCGAGTCATGCTCGAGTCCGAGGCGCTACGCCAGTCGGTTCCCCTGCTCGAACCAGAAGACATCGCCCTGGCACGCGGCTATATCCAGCAGTTGGAGCACGAAACCCGCCATGCCGACATCGGCCGTCTCAACCGCTTGCTGCATATGACGCTCTACAGCAAGGCGCGCAACCAGAAGCTGCTGCGCATGATCGAGGTCGAGCTCAACGAGGAAGAACGCTTCCTGCGTTTTCACCTGTCCTCGATGGGCCTGGGCAAGCTGACTCAGGACGATCACATTGCGTTGGTCGATGCCGCCAGCGCAAAGCAGGTGGACGAAGCCGTCAGCGTACTGGAGCGGCACCTGAACAACGCATCGCGCACCATTCGCAACTATCTGGACAGCCAGGCAACACGCTAAAACCTGCAGGTAGGGCCCGCACGACGAGCCCACCGCTCAAGGCAGTTGCAAAATAATTCCAGCCCGCTAACAATGAGACTTATTATCATTAATACCTAACAGCACAGCGCGCCTCCATGTCTTTCAGAGATTCCGTGCATACGCTCTACAGCCATCATCACGGCTGGCTGCACAATTGGTTGCGCAGCAAGCTGGGCAATGCCGCCGATGCCGCAGACCTCGCCCATGACACCTTCGTGCGTCTGCTGCAACGCGATCACCTGGAACTCAACGCCCCGCGCGCCTTTCTGCGCACGGTAGCGCGTGGCTTGGTGATTGATCACTGGCGACGCGAAGAGGTTGAACGAGCCTACCTCGAAGCGCTGGCCAACCTACCGCTGGCCGAAGCGCCCTCGGCCGAAACCCGCGAACTGATGCTGGAACTGCTCGAGCGCATTGCGCGCATGCTCGACGGCCTCAAGCCCAAGGTCCGCCGCGCCTTCCTGCTCGCCCAATGCGAAGGACTGAGCCACAAGGCAGTCGCCGAACAAATGGGTATCTCCCTGCGCTCTGTCGAACGTTATGTGGCGGACGCGCTGTATCACTGCTACCAGCTGCGTTATGACGATGAGCCATGAGCCGATAGGCGTCTGCCCGCCTTCGCCCAAGGTAGTCAAACAAGCCATCCAGTGGCTCCTGCGCCTGCGTGAAAGTGGCCATACCCCTGCGCTGCAGCTGCAATGCGAACAATGGCGCAGCGCCGATCATGCGCATGAAGTGGCCTGGCAGCGTGTCGTGAGCCTGCACCAGGATCTGGACCTGCGTGCCATGGCGGGCGTCAACGTCGCCCTTCAGACCCTCGAAACCAGCCAACGCCGCTTGAACCGACGCCAGGCACTCAAGCTGTTAGGCGGGCTCGCCCTGGTCGGTACGGCTGCCTGGCTGGGCAAGGATCAACAGGCACTGAGCAGTTGGGCCTCGGACTACGCCACAGGCACAGGCGAACGCCGAAGCATTGCGCTTGAGGACGGCTCATTGCTGCAGCTCAACACCCGCAGCGCCGTGAATTTGGCTTTCGACGAACGCCAGCGGCTCATCCAGCTGCGCCAGGGCGAACTCATGCTCACATGCAATGACGCACAGCGCCCCTTGTTGATCCAGACTCGTGACGCCCTCCTCGAAGATTTCGGTGGCCAGGTCGTGGTGCGTCAGGACGCCGATTGCACACGCATCAGCGTCAGGCAGGGCAAGGTAGCCCTGCACCGGCCCGATGGCGCGCCGTTGCAGTGGATCACCCCTGGCCAGTCCTGGCGCGTGGATGCCCTCGGGCCGCGACCGATCGAACGACAGCCGATGGACGCCAGCGCTTGGGCCGAGGGGCTGATTGTCACCCGCGACATGCGTCTGGCCGACTTCCTGGGGGAGGTGAGCCGCTATCGCCATGGCTACCTGGGATGCACTGAGGACATCGCCGACCTACGGCTGTCTGGCGTGTTCCGCCTGGAGGACACCGACAAACTGCTGCAATTGTTGCCGCAGACGCTACCGGTATTCGTTCGTCAACGCACCCGCTGGTGGGTCCGCCTGGAACGGCTGGCCTGATTTTTTCATTTTCCTGCAGGTTTTTCTGGCGGGTTTTTCTCACAAGTCCGGCTAGGACAGTAAGCGACTCCTTCAGCCCTTACCGAACCCACGGACCTTTTCCATGCCAGATGCCTTGCCTCAACTAAGCACCGTCGATAAGAATGATTTTCGACCTGTCTTGAATTGCGTTTTTCTCGGCCGAGCCATACGCGCAGCCCTGCTCGGCACGACCCTCGGTTTCTTGGGCGTTGCTCCACATGTCCTGGCCGCCGATCCGGTGGGTATGAGCCAGCCGTACTCGATCCCCGCCGGAAATCTGGATGACGTGCTCAACCAGTTCGCCCGCCAGGCGGGCATTACCTTGTCGAGCACCCCGCAGATGACAGGTAAGCTGCAATCGCCTGGCTTACGGGGCCAGTACGCCATCGACCAGGCCCTGCGCCAGTTACTCAATGGCACTGGGCTGGAAGCCGTCAGCCAGGACGCAAGCAGCTATGTGCTGCGCGCGCAGCCTGAGGATGCTGCGCTGTCGTTGCCAAGCACCGACATCCGCAGCTTCACCCTGGGCAATGCCTTGGGCAGCATGGAAGGCTACAACGCCACTCATAGCCAAGTGGCCACCAAGACCAGCATGCCGATCCTGGAAACCACCCAGTCGGTCTCGGTGGTCACTCGCCAGCAGATGGACGACCAGGGCTCCCAGACCGTCGCCCAGGCCATGCGTTACACCCCTGGCGTCTTGACCAACCCCTACGGCGCGACCCATCGCTACGACTACGTAGCCATGCGCGGCTTCAACGACGGGTCTGTGGATAACATCTACGTAGACGGCCTGAAATCCATGGGCGATAACGGCACCTACAGCACCATGCAGGTGGATCCGTACTTCCTCGAGCGCATCGACATCCTCAAAGGGCCCTCCTCCGTGCTGTATGGCCGCAGCTCGCCAGGCGGGCTGGTGGCACTGACCACCAAGAAGCCACTGTTCGATCCTTATCATCAGATCCAGGCCACAGTTGGCACCCAGGGCCAACGTGGCATGGGTTTCGACTTCAGCGGCCCGCTGGATGACGACAAACGCATCGCCTATCGCCTGACTGGTCTTGCGGACGCTTCGGACACTCAATTCGATCACAACAAGGAAGAACGCTACGCAATCGCACCTGCGGTCAGCATCGACTTTAGCGAAGACACATCACTGACCTTGCAGGCCTACCTGCAGCACGACCCCAATGGCGGTTATCACGGCGGCAACCCGGCCGATGGCATGCTGCACCCTCGCAACGGCCTGCGTTTGTCCGACCACTTCTTCGAGGGCGAACCGGACATCGACGATTACGAGCGCACCCAGCAGTCGTTCAGCTACCAATTCGAACATCGCTTCAATGATGTCTTCACCGCACGTCAGAACTTCCGCTATCAAGATTCGGATGTGTCGATGGACCAGGTCTATTCGGCTGGCTGGGCGGATGCCACCAGCAACATCCTCAACCGCGCCTATACCGGCGGCGACGAACGCCTGCATTCGTTTATCGTCGATAACATGCTCCAGGCGGAATTCTTCACAGGCGCTGCTAAACACACCGTTTTGCTCGGCGCCGACTATCAGCGGCGCAAGGCCGATGTGACCTGGCGCTACGGCACTGTCGATCCGTTGGATGCCGATAACCCGCACTATGGCAACGGCAACCTTCAGGTCCTCGGCGAAAACAACTACCTGCGGCGTCTGCAGCAAACCGGCGTGTACCTACAGGATCTGGTCGAACTGGACCAATGGCGCTTCTCCCTGGGCCTGCGTCAGGACTGGGTCAAGGTATCGGAGGAGAACCGCGACACCGATACCAAGGTCAACGACGACCGTTCCAAGTTCACCACCCGTGCGGGTGTGCTGTACCTGTTCGAAAACGGCGTTGCGCCTTACGTGAGCTACTCCGAGTCGTTCAACCCCAACACCGTATCCGACCAGAACGGCCGTCCGCTCGCGCCGACCGAAGGCACGCAGTGGGAGACCGGTATCAAGTACCAACCGCCCGGCACGGACAACTTGTTCACGGCCTCGGTGTTCCGCATCGAGCAAGAGAACCTGGCCTCCAAGCAACCGAACGAAGAGTTCTATCGTGCGGTGGGCGAGGTTCGCTCCCAGGGCCTGGAGCTGGAAGCTCATGTGCAGGTGACCGACAGTTTCAAGCTGATCGGGGGTTATACCTACACCGACATCGAATACACCAAATCGATGCCGAGCTTGGTGACCCCAGGCCTGGACAATAAAGGCCGTTCGCCGACCCAGGCGCCGGAACAGATGTATTCGCTGTGGGCCGACTACAACTTCCTCCAAGGCCCGCTTGATGGCCTGCGCCTGGGTGGCGGCGTGCGTTATGTGGGTTATAGCTGGGTCGATGCGGAAAACAGCATGAAGGTTCCCTCCTATACCTTGTTCGACGCCTCGGTCGGTTATGACCTGGGCAAGGTCGGGCTCAAGGGAATGGATGTGCGACTCAACGCCAATAACCTGACCAACGAATCCTACGTCGCGTCTTGTGCGAGCCTGAACTACTGCTACATGGGCGAAGAACGCAATGTCAGTGCCACGGTCAGCTATCAGTTCTGACTCGTTCCTTTCCATGCTCGAAGCCAGCTCCTGACCCAGGTGCTGGCTTTTTCGTTTCCGGCGCTTTCCTGGAGGCCTGTAAATGCGTCAACTCTATGTCCTGTTGCACCGCTACCTTGGCCTGGCCACGGCAGCGTTTCTGGCCGTCGCCGGCCTGACTGGCAGCGTGCTGGCCTTCCATCACGAACTCGACGAATGGCTCAACCCAGGTTTCTACGAAGCTTCGGCCACCGGGGCGCTGCAACAACCCGGCACGCTTGTGGACAAGTTGCAGACCCAGTATCCGCGGCTGCAAGTCTGGTACATGGAATATCCACAGGAGGCGGGGCACTCCGCGCTGCTGGCGATGGTTCCACGCAACGATCCACAGTCCGGCAAGCCCTATGACGAGAAGAACACCGTGTTCTATCTCGATCCGGTCAGCGGTGAGACTTTGGGCCAGCGCTACTGGGGCGAATGCTGCTTCTCACGCGAGAACTTCATGCCGTTCATGCTGGAGCTACATTACAGCCTGACTCTGCCGGGCAATTGGGGGATTGTGCTGATGGGTGTGGTGGCGATCCTCTGGGTCGTGGATTGCCTCATCGCTGTATTACTCACCCTGCCCCGCGGCCGGCCGTTCTGCCGCAAATGGAGCACCGCCTGGAAGATCAAGGGCGGGCACGCGTATCGACTGAACATGGATATCCACAGAGCCAGCGGCTTATGGCTGTGGCTACTACTGTTGCCCATTGCCATCAGCAGTGTGGCGATGAACCTGCCGGCCCAGGTCTTCAAACCCGCCATTTCGTTGTTTTCACCCGTTGAGCCGAGTGTCTACGAAGCCCGGGGCGTCATGCCCATGGAAGCCCTGGGTGTGACACAGCTTACCTACCAACAGGCGTATCAACGCGCGCAGGAGGAAGGCGCAAGGCTTGGACTGAGCGCACCGATCGGTGAGCTCTATTACAGCTTCGAGTACAACTTTTATGGCGCGGGGTTTGGCCAGCACGATACACAAACCCATGGTAAGTCCTGGCTGTTCTTTCACGGCACCGATGGCCAGCTAATAGGGCAGGAAATTGCCGGAGAAGGCACGCTGGGTGAGCAGTTCTATCGTTTGCAGCTTCCCATTCATGGGGGGCGCATCATCGGAGTCGCGGGGCAGGTGCTGATTGCGATTTTAGGGGTGGTGATCGCAGTGTTATCGATCACAGGGGTGTACATCTGGTGGCGCAAGCTACAGGCACGACGTAGCGGTAAGGTGCGCAGAACAGCAGTGTGACAGCCGGAAAAGACAAAGCCCCTGTTCGCATCGCGAACAGGGGCTTTGGGTTTGAATCTTGACGATGACCTACTCTCACATGGGGAAGCCCCACACTACCATCGGCGATGCGTCGTTTCACTTCTGAGTTCGGGATGGGATCAGGTGGTTCCAACGCTCTATGGTCGTCAAGAAATTCTGTGTGCTGGCCCGTCCCTCGGACGTGCCTGCGAATTTCTGGTCTCTCTACTTAAAGACAAAACCCCTACCTGCTCACGCAGATAGGGGTTTTGCGAAATGAATCTTGACGATGACCTACTCTCACATGGGGAAGCCCCACACTACCATCGGCGATGCATCGTTTCACTACTGAGTTCGGGATGGGATCAGGTGGTTCCAATGCTCTATGGTCGTCAAGAAATTCTGTTGCCAGACTGTCTTATGACACTCCAGCCAATTCGGATATGTGATCGTTGTGGTTGCGAACTTTCGGTTCTTTCGTCTTCACCACCGCAATCTGCAGAAGCAAATTGCTTGGGTGTTATATGGTCAAGCCTCACGGGCAATTAGTATCGGTTAGCTCAACGCCTCACAGCGCTTACACACCCGACCTATCAACGTCGTAGTCTTCGACGGCCCTTTAGGGGATTCAAGATCCCAGTGAGATCTCATCTTGAGGCAAGTTTCCCGCTTAGATGCTTTCAGCGGTTATCTCTTCCGAACATAGCTACCCGGCAATGCCACTGGCGTGACAACCGGAACACCAGAGGTTCGTCCACTCCGGTCCTCTCGTACTAGGAGCAGCCCCTCTCAAATCTCAAACGTCCACGGCAGATAGGGACCGAACTGTCTCACGACGTTCTAAACCCAGCTCGCGTACCACTTTAAATGGCGAACAGCCATACCCTTGGGACCGGCTTCAGCCCCAGGATGTGATGAGCCGACATCGAGGTGCCAAACACCGCCGTCGATATGAACTCTTGGGCGGTATCAGCCTGTTATCCCCGGAGTACCTTTTATCCGTTGAGCGATGGCCCTTCCATACAGAACCACCGGATCACTAAGACCTACTTTCGTACCTGCTCGACGTGTGGGTCTCGCAGTCAAGCGCGCTTTTGCCTTTATACTCTGCGACCGATTTCCGACCGGTCTGAGCGCACCTTCGTACTCCTCCGTTACTCTTTGGGAGGAGACCGCCCCAGTCAAACTACCCACCATACACTGTCCTCGATCCGGATCACGGACCTGAGTTAGAACCTCAAGGTTGCCAGGGTGGTATTTCAAGGATGGCTCCATGAGAACTGGCGTCCCCACTTCAAAGCCTCCCACCTATCCTACACAAGCAAGCTCAAAGTCCAGTGCAAAGCTATAGTAAAGGTTCACGGGGTCTTTCCGTCTAGCCGCGGATACACTGCATCTTCACAGCGATTTCAATTTCACTGAGTCTCGGGTGGAGACAGCGCCGCCATCGTTACGCCATTCGTGCAGGTCGGAACTTACCCGACAAGGAATTTCGCTACCTTAGGACCGTTATAGTTACGGCCGCCGTTTACCGGGGCTTCGATCAAGAGCTTCGCTTGCGCTAACCCCATCAATTAACCTTCCGGCACCGGGCAGGCGTCACACCCTATACGTCCACTTTCGTGTTTGCAGAGTGCTGTGTTTTTAATAAACAGTCGCAGCGGCCTGGTATCTTCGACCGGCATGGGCTTACGGAGCAAGTCCTTCACCCTCGCCGGCGCACCTTCTCCCGAAGTTACGGTGCCATTTTGCCTAGTTCCTTCACCCGAGTTCTCTCAAGCGCCTTGGTATTCTCTACCCGACCACCTGTGTCGGTTTGGGGTACGGTTCCCAGTTATCTGAAGCTTAGGAGCTTTTCTTGGAAGCATGGCATCAACCACTTCGTCGCCTAAAGGCAACTCGTCATCAGCTCTCGGCCTTGAAATCCCGGATTTGCCTAAGATTTCAGCCTACCACCTTAAACTTGGACAACCAACGCCAAGCTGGCCTAGCCTTCTCCGTCCCTCCATCGCAATAACTGGAAGTACAGGAATATTAACCTGTTTTCCATCGACTACGCTTTTCAGCCTCGCCTTAGGGACCGACTAACCCTGCGTCGATTAACGTTGCGCAGGAAACCTTGGTCTTTCGGCGTGCGAGTTTTTCACTCGCATTGTCGTTACTCATGTCAGCATTCGCACTTCTGATACCTCCAGCAAGCTTCTCAACTCACCTTCACAGGCTTACAGAACGCTCCTCTACCGCATCACCTAAGTGATACCCGTAGCTTCGGTGCATGGTTTGAGCCCCGTTACATCTTCCGCGCAGGCCGACTCGACTAGTGAGCTATTACGCTTTCTTTAAAGGATGGCTGCTTCTAAGCCAACCTCCTAGCTGTCTAAGCCTTCCCACATCGTTTCCCACTTAACCATGACTTTGGGACCTTAGCTGACGGTCTGGGTTGTTTCCCTTTTCACGACGGACGTTAGCACCCGCCGTGTGTCTCCCATGCTCGGCACTTCCAGGTATTCGGAGTTTGCATCGGTTTGGTAAGTCGGGATGACCCCCTAGCCGAAACAGTGCTCTACCCCCTGGAGTGATACATGAGGCGCTACCTAAATAGCTTTCGAGGAGAACCAGCTATCTCCGAGCTTGATTAGCCTTTCACTCCGATCCACAGGTCATCCGCTAACTTTTCAACGGTAGTCGGTTCGGTCCTCCAGTCAGTGTTACCTAACCTTCAACCTGCCCATGGATAGATCGCCCGGTTTCGGGTCTATACCCAGCGACTAAACGCCCTATTAAGACTCGCTTTCGCTACGCCTCCCCTATTCGGTTAAGCTCGCCACTGAATATAAGTCGCTGACCCATTATACAAAAGGTACGCAGTCACCTAACAAAGTAGGCTCCCACTGCTTGTACGCATACGGTTTCAGGTTCTATTTCACTCCCCTCTCCGGGGTTCTTTTCGCCTTTCCCTCACGGTACTGGTTCACTATCGGTCAGTCAGTAGTATTTAGCCTTGGAGGATGGTCCCCCCATGTTCAGACAAAGTTTCTCGTGCTCCGTCCTACTCGATTTCATTGATAAGAGACTTTCGTGTACGGGGCTATCACCCACTATGGCCGCACTTTCCAGAGCGTTCCACTAATCTCAAATCAACTTAAGGGCTGGTCCCCGTTCGCTCGCCACTACTAAGGGAATCTCGGTTGATTTCTTTTCCTCAGGGTACTTAGATGTTTCAGTTCCCCTGGTTCGCCTCTTGCACCTATGGATTCAGTACAAGATACCTAGGTTATCCTAGGTGGGTTCCCCCATTCAGAGATCTCTGGATCACAGTCTGTTTGCCGACTCCCCAAAGCTTATCGCAGGCTACCACGTCTTTCATCGCCTCTGACTGCCAAGGCATCCACCGTATGCGCTTCTTCACTTGACCATATAACCCCAAGCAATCTGGTTATACTGTGAAGACGACATTCGCCGAAAATTCGCATGTTGCTCAATAAAGAGCAGAACTCACAAATTTTACCTTAGCCTGATGGCCCACCAGTGAAAGTGGTCATCAGTCTATCTATCACATATCCGAATTTTTAAAGAACGATCTGACAAAAGTCAGAAATCAACATTCACGTTGGAATGCTCATTTCTAAGTTCTGCAGGTAACGGCAAGTGGTGGAGCCAAGCGGGATCGAACCGCTGACCTCCTGCGTGCAAGGCAGGCGCTCTCCCAGCTGAGCTATGGCCCCGTAGTCATCTGCACCAAGCTAATGGTAGGTCTGGGCAGATTTGAACTGCCGACCTCACCCTTATCAGGGGTGCGCTCTAACCAACTGAGCTACAGACCTATAACAGGGTCGCGTTACAGCATCGTCTTCTTCAAAGAATCAAGCAATTCGTGTGGGAGCTCATCAGCAGGCTGATGTCTTCGATTAAGGAGGTGATCCAGCCGCAGGTTCCCCTACGGCTACCTTGTTACGACTTCACCCCAGTCATGAATCACACCGTGGTAACCGTCCCCCCGAAGGTTAGACTAGCTACTTCTGGTGCAACCCACTCCCATGGTGTGACGGGCGGTGTGTACAAGGCCCGGGAACGTATTCACCGCGACATTCTGATTCGCGATTACTAGCGATTCCGACTTCACGCAGTCGAGTTGCAGACTGCGATCCGGACTACGATCGGTTTTGTGAGATTAGCTCCACCTCGCGGCTTGGCAACCCTCTGTACCGACCATTGTAGCACGTGTGTAGCCCAGGCCGTAAGGGCCATGATGACTTGACGTCATCCCCACCTTCCTCCGGTTTGTCACCGGCAGTCTCCTTAGAGTGCCCACCATAACGTGCTGGTAACTAAGGACAAGGGTTGCGCTCGTTACGGGACTTAACCCAACATCTCACGACACGAGCTGACGACAGCCATGCAGCACCTGTGTCAGAGTTCCCGAAGGCACCAATCCATCTCTGGAAAGTTCTCTGCATGTCAAGGCCTGGTAAGGTTCTTCGCGTTGCTTCGAATTAAACCACATGCTCCACCGCTTGTGCGGGCCCCCGTCAATTCATTTGAGTTTTAACCTTGCGGCCGTACTCCCCAGGCGGTCAACTTAATGCGTTAGCTGCGCCACTAAAATCTCAAGGATTCCAACGGCTAGTTGACATCGTTTACGGCGTGGACTACCAGGGTATCTAATCCTGTTTGCTCCCCACGCTTTCGCACCTCAGTGTCAGTATCAGTCCAGGTGGTCGCCTTCGCCACTGGTGTTCCTTCCTATATCTACGCATTTCACCGCTACACAGGAAATTCCACCACCCTCTACCATACTCTAGCTCGCCAGTTTTGGATGCAGTTCCCAGGTTGAGCCCGGGGCTTTCACATCCAACTTAACGAACCACCTACGCGCGCTTTACGCCCAGTAATTCCGATTAACGCTTGCACCCTCTGTATTACCGCGGCTGCTGGCACAGAGTTAGCCGGTGCTTATTCTGTCGGTAACGTCAAAACAGCAAGGTATTAACTTACTGCCCTTCCTCCCAACTTAAAGTGCTTTACAATCCGAAGACCTTCTTCACACACGCGGCATGGCTGGATCAGGCTTTCGCCCATTGTCCAATATTCCCCACTGCTGCCTCCCGTAGGAGTCTGGACCGTGTCTCAGTTCCAGTGTGACTGATCATCCTCTCAGACCAGTTACGGATCGTCGCCTTGGTGAGCCTTTACCTCACCAACTAGCTAATCCGACCTAGGCTCATCTGATAGCGTGAGGTCCGAAGATCCCCCACTTTCTCCCGTAGGACGTATGCGGTATTAGCGCTCCTTTCGGAACGTTGTCCCCCACTACCAGGCAGATTCCTAGGCATTACTCACCCGTCCGCCGCTGAATCAAGGAGCAAGCTCCCGTCATCCGCTCGACTTGCATGTGTTAGGCCTGCCGCCAGCGTTCAATCTGAGCCATGATCAAACTCTTCAGTTCAATACTGCTTGGGTTTTTAAGAAACCCTAAACTTGGCTCAGCAATCTCAAATGACTATGTGATTTCTCGCATGGCCACTTGTGATGCTGATAATCTTGGCGACGATCAGTCCGTACTCACAAGCACCCACACGAATTGCTTGATTCGATTGTTAAAGAGCGATTTGGTTAAGCGCTTTGCTCAACCGAGGCCGCGCATTCTACGCCTTCCTCTAAGTCTGTCAAGCGTTTATTTTGAAGTTTTTTCCGAGAAACCCGTTCAACTTCAACCGCTTAACTCGCTGCGATCTCTCGTAGCGGGAGGCGAATCATACAGCGTTAAAACCTGCTGTCAACTGCCTTTTTCACCGCTGCCGATCAGAAGACCGAAGCCCTTCCGATACTACCTGAAGCGTTCAACTCGTTGATTATCAAGGAGTTTTGCGTTTCGACTGCGTCGGAAGTGGGGCGCATTATAAGGGGATTCGAAACCCCGTCAACACTTATTTTCAAAAAACCTTAATCCGGCTGAAAAGCAAAGCGGGGAGGCCTGACGGCCTCCCCGCTTCTCTATATATAGAGAGGGTAGGGAGAACTTCATATCACTCCGGCGCTTCTCAAACGCAGCACCGCTTCGATATCCATACCCAACACCTCCTCCAACACAGCGTTAGTATGCTCACCGAGCAATGGCGGCGCCTGACGATACTCGACCGGCGTCTCGGACAACCGAATGGGACTGGCCACCTGCGGTACGCTACCCGCTAGCGGGTGAGCAATATCGAGCGCCAAACCACGCGCCAGCACCTGGGGATCCTGGAACATCTGCGCCAGGTCGTTGATCGGTCCGCAAGGCACGCCTGCCTTTTCCAACTCACTGACCCATTCAGCCGTGGTCTTGAACACCGTGGCCTGGCGAATCAACGGAATCAGCTCGGCACGATGGGCCACACGCTGTTTGTTGGTGGCAAACCTCGGGTCGTCTGCCCACTGTGGCTGGCCAGCCACTTCGGCAAACTTACGGAACTGCCCATCGTTGCCCACGGTGAGAATGAAGTTGCCATCCGCCGTCGGGAAATCCTGGTAAGGCACGATATTAGGGTGTGCATTGCCCAACCGCCGTGGCGGGGTGCCCGTAGTCAGGTAGTTCATCGCCTGGTTGGCCAGGCAGGCCACTTGAACATCCAGCAACGCCATGTCCACGTGCTGACCGACGCCGGTCTGATCGCGATAGGCGAGGGCAGCCAGGATCGCCACTGTCGAATACAACCCCGTCAGGATGTCGGTCAAGGCGACCCCCACCTTGATCGGTCCCGCGCCTTCTTCACCTTCCGGGCGGCCGGTCAGGCTCATCAGCCCGCCCAACCCTTGGATCATGAAGTCATATCCGGCGCGCTTGGCATAAGGACCAGTCTGACCGAAACCGGTGATCGAGCAATAGATGAGCTTGGGATTGACCGCCTTCAGGCTCGCATAGTCCAGCCCATAGGCCGCCAAGCCGCCCACCTTGAAGTTCTCGATGACGATGTCGGACTTCGCCGCCAGCTCACGCACCAGGCGTTGGCCTTCAGGCTGGGTGAAGTCAATGGTAACCGACCGCTTGTTTCGGTTGGCCGACAGGTAATAGGCCGCTTCGCTGGTGTTCTCACCCTGGGCGTCCTTTAGGAAGGGCGGCCCCCAGGAACGGGTATCGTCCCCTGTGCCTGGGCGCTCGACCTTGATCACATCAGCCCCAAGGTCGGCAAGGATCTGACCGGACCAAGGGCCCGCCAGCACGCGCGAAAGATCCAGCACCCGCAGATGTGATAGCGCACCCATGGCCAGCTCCTTTATCAATAGAACGCCTGGATTCCAGTCTGGGCACGACCCAGGATCAGCGCGTGCACATCGTGGGTACCTTCATAGGTGTTGACCACCTCGAGGTTGACCAGATGGCGGGCCACACCGAACTCGTCGGAAATACCGTTGCCACCGAGCATGTCACGCGCCATACGGGCGATGTCCAAGGCCTTGCCGCACGAGTTGCGCTTCATGATGGAGGTGATCTCCACCGCTGCGGTACCCTCGTCCTTCATCCGCCCCAAGCGCAGGCAGCCCTGCAGCGCCAGAGTGATCTCGGTCTGCATGTCGGCCAGCTTCTTCTGGATCAGCTGGTTGGCAGCCAACGGACGGCCAAACTGCTTGCGGTCCAGCGTGTATTGGCGAGCGGTGTGCCAGCAGGCCTCGGCTGCCCCCAGGGCGCCCCAGGAGATGCCATAGCGGGCGGAATTCAGACAGGTGAACGGGCCTTTCAGACCGCGCACTTCAGGGAACATGTTCTCTTCCGGCACGAACACGTTGTCCATGACGATCTCGCCGGTGATCGAGGCCCGCAGGCCGACTTTGCCGTGAATTGCCGGCGCGCTCAGGCCTTCCCAGCCCTTTTCAAGAATGAAGCCGCGGATGTCGCCGGCATCGTCCTTGGCCCATACCACGAAGACATCGGCGATCGGGCTGTTGGTGATCCACATCTTGCTGCCGGTGAGACGGTAGCCGCCATCGACCTTGCGCGCGCGGGTGATCATCGAGCCCGGATCGGAGCCGTGGTTCGGCTCGGTCAGGCCGAAGCAGCCGATCCACTCACCGGCGGCGAGCTTGGGCAGGTACTTTTGTTTCTGTGCCTCACTGCCGAACTCGTTGATCGGCACCATCACCAGCGACGACTGAACACTCATCATCGAGCGATAGCCAGAGTCGATGCGCTCCACCTCACGGGCAATCAGGCCATAGCACACGTAGTTCAAGCCGCTGCCGCCGTATTCGACCGGGATAGTGGCGCCGAGCAGGCCGACTTCGCCCATCTCGCGGAAGATCGCAGGATCGGTCTGCTCGTGGCGGAAGGCCTCCAGCACACGGGGCGCCAGCTTGTCCTGGGCGAACTGATACGCGCTGTCACGGACCATGCGCTCTTCTTCAGTGAGCTGCTGGTCCAGCAGCAGCGGGTCGATCCAGTTGAAGCTTGCTTTACCGGCCATGAGCGAATACCTCGAAATTGGAAGCTGAGTTTCTTGTGCCTTGATCCTAGGCCCGATCAGCCGTCTGGACAAACGAGGATTGCGCACCGTTTAGTGATATTTTCTCACTTCGAAGAACTGAAAAATCCTAGATTCAACGGCTGACAAGTGAGGTTGACGTACATGCGCCGCAAGATTCCCAGCACCACGGCATTGGTCTGCTTCGAGGCGGCGGCACGCCACGAGAGCTTCACCAAGGCCGCCCAGGAATTGGCCCTCACCCAGGGTGCCGTTTGTCGGCAAATCGGTGGCTTGGAGGCTTTCCTGAATGTGGAACTGTTCCGCCGCTCTCGCCGCGGGGTGAAGTTGACCGAGGCAGGCTTGTCTTACAGTCGCCAGGTCGCAGCGCAGCTCGATGCGGTCGAGCGCGATACCTTGTCGGTAATGCGTCAGCAGGGTGCGAACGTGATCGAGCTGGCCGTGGTGCCGACTTTCGGCACGCAATGGCTGCTGCCGCGCCTGAAGGACTTTCAGGAGCGTCACCCGGACGTCACGGTGAACCTCACCAATCGCACGCGACCGTTCCTGTTCGCCGATACCGCCTTCGATGCGGCCATTTATTTCGGAGACGGGGACTGGTCCGGCACCCAATCCCATCGACTGATGGGCGAAAACCCCGTGCCGGTGTGCAGCCCGGCGCTACTGGAGGGGCAGGGCAGCCTGGAGCCGCGACGCATCGCCGAGTTACCACTGCTGCAACAGACCACCCGACCCTACGCCTGGCGGCAATGGTTTGGGCATCTGGACATGAATGTTGAGCGCGACATGACAGGCCCGCGCTATGAGCTATTCTCAATGCTCGCCCAAGCCGCCATGCACGAGATGGGCATCGCCCTGATTCCGCCGTTCCTGATCCAGCGTGAGCTGGAGGAGGGCAGGCTGGTCATCGCGAACCGCCACGCTCTGGCCAGTGCCAAGGCCTATTACCTGATGATTCCAGACCGCAAGGTGGAATCGGCATCGCTGCGCGCTTTCCGCGATTGGCTGGTGCAACAGGCCGACCACTACACCGCGACCCATCGTGACGCCACGAAAACCTGACCCTGTAGTTAATTATTTTAAACACCTACAGATATAAGGATTTGTCGCCAATTAGAAAACTGTTCAGGTTGCATTAAAAATGCCTTCAAACCGTGCAACCACGCGGCTTTCAGAGCTTATTTGCGACATCCACGAACGCATCCGCGAAACGCCTACAAAAAATTGCAGTTTTTACCTTAATCTCCGAATACCCTGTGTTTGACGGGCCGCTTTCGGCTTGTTGCGACATACGGTCACAGGGTGACTTGTAGTTTTGGCTTCGTATCGCTTCAGAACCGGTTGAAGCCCCTTCGGTTCGTCTGCAAAATGCTCGACCCGCCCCGGAACCGGCGGGTTCATGCTGAACGGCCGCACCAGACGCACCACCCGAAGTGCGCTGGCTTCAACAAAGACAAAAGGTCACCGCAGGAGAATAAGTCGTGCACATTGGTGTTCCTCTCGAGACGCAGACGGGCGAAACGCGGGTCGCCGCCACCCCGGAAACCATCAAGAAGCTGGTTGGCCAGGGTCATCAGGTCACCGTCCAACGGGGGGCAGGGCTCAATGCCAGCATTCCGGACAGTGCCTATGAGGCCGCAGGCGCTTCCCTGGGCAATGCCGCCGATGCCTTCGGCGCGCAATTGGTGCTCAAGGTCGTCGCACCCAGTGATCAGGAGCTTGCGCAGATCAACAGCGGCACGCTGCTGGTGGGCATGCTCAACCCGTTCAACAACGACATGATCGCCAAGATGGCCGAACGCGGTATCACCGCCTTCGCCCTCGAGGCTGCGCCACGCACTTCCCGTGCCCAGAGCCTCGACGTGTTGTCATCCCAGGCCAACATTGCCGGGTACAAAGCCGTGTTGCTGGCGGCCCATTACTATCCGCGCTTCATGCCGATGCTGATGACTGCTGCCGGTACGGTAAAGGCGGCTCGAGTGCTGATTCTTGGCGCCGGCGTCGCGGGCCTTCAGGCCATTGCCACAGCCAAGCGTCTCGGTGCGGTGATCGAAGCGTCGGACGTACGCCCGGCCGTGAAGGAGCAGATTGAGTCCTTGGGCGCCAAGTTCATCGATGTGCCCTACGAGACCGATGAGGAGCGCGAATGCGCCGAAGGTGTCGGTGGCTACGCCCGTCCCATGCCAGCCAGCTGGATGCAACGCCAGGCCCAGGCCGTGCACGAACGCGCCAAGCAGGCCGATATCGTCATCACCACCGCGCTGATTCCCGGGCGCAAGGCACCGACACTGCTCAGCGCCGAAACCGTCGCGCAGATGAAGCCCGGTGCCGTGGTCATCGACCTGGCCGCCGCCCAAGGCGGTAACTGCCCGCTGACCGTAGCGGATCAGGTGGTAATGGCAGAAGGCGTTACCATCGTCGGCCCGACCAACCTGCCAGCCCAGGTCGCTGCCGATGCCTCGGCGCTGTACGCACGCAATCTGCTGGACTTCATGAAGCTGCTGTTCGACAAGGACGGCGCGCTGGTGATCAACCTCGAAGACGACATCGTCGCCGCGTGCCTTATGTGCCGCGACGGCCAGGTCGTGCGCAAGAACGGTTAAGGAGCACGACAATGGAAGACATGCTGATTTCCCATGGCATCTACAACCTGATCATCTTCGTGCTGGCCATCTATGTGGGATACCACGTGGTCTGGAACGTCACCCCGGCGCTGCACACCCCGCTGATGGCCGTCACCAACGCCATCTCCGCGATCGTCATCGTGGGCGCCATGCTGGCCGCCGCGCTGACCGTGACCCCGGCAGGCAAGGTCATGGGTACCCTGGCCGTGGCCCTGGCGGCGGTCAATGTGTTCGGTGGCTTCCTGGTCACCCGTCGCATGCTGGAGATGTTCAAGAAGAAAACCAAGAACGAGGGGCAGAAGTAAGCATGAGCATGAATCTGGTAACGCTTCTCTACCTGGTCGCCTCCGTCTGCTTCATCCAGGCGCTCAAGGGCCTGTCGCACCCGACCACTTCGCGCCGGGGTAACCTGTTCGGCATGATCGGCATGGGGATCGCGATCCTCACCACGGTCGGACTCATCTACAAGCTGGGGGCAGAGCTGGCGACTGCCGGCATCGGCTACGTGATCGTCGGCCTGTTGATCGGCGGCAGCGCCGGTTCGATCATGGCCAAGCGCGTCGAGATGACCAAGATGCCGGAGCTGGTGGCCTTCATGCACAGCATGATCGGTCTGGCAGCGGTGTTCATCGCCATAGCCGCGGTGCTCGAGCCGCAGTCGCTGGGCATCGTCGCCAGCATCAGCGACCCGATCCCCACCGGTAACCGCCTGGAGCTGTTCCTCGGTGCGGCCATCGGTGCGATCACCTTCTCCGGCTCAGTCATCGCCTTCGGCAAGCTGTCAGGCAAGTACAAATTCCGCCTGTTCCAAGGCGCACCGGTACAGTTCACCGGGCAGCACAAGCTGAACTTGATCCTGGGCCTGGCCACCATTGCCTTGGGCCTGCTGTTCACCTTCACTGGCCATTACAGTGCCTTCACCCTGATGCTCGCCTTGGCGTTCATCATGGGCGTGCTGATCATTATTCCGATCGGTGGTGCTGACATGCCGGTGGTGGTGTCCATGCTCAACAGCTATTCGGGCTGGGCAGCGGCCGGTATCGGCTTCTCGCTGAACAACTCGATGCTGATCATCGCCGGCTCCCTGGTCGGCTCCAGCGGTGCGATCCTCTCGTACATCATGTGCAAGGCGATGAACCGTTCGTTCTTCAACGTCATCCTCGGCGGCTTCGGCGCCGATGCCGATGCCGGCGCCAGCGCAGGCTCCCAGGAGCAGCGTCCGGTGAAGTCCGGATCGGCCGACGACGCGACCTTCCTGCTGAGCAACGCCGACAGCGTGATCATCGTGCCTGGCTACGGCCTGGCAGTGGCCCGCGCCCAGCACGCGCTCAAGGAACTGACCGAGAAGCTGACCCATAACGGCGTGACCGTTAAGTACGCGATCCACCCAGTGGCGGGGCGCATGCCTGGGCACATGAACGTGCTGCTGGCCGAAGCCGAGGTGCCGTACGACCAGGTCTTCGAGATGGAAGACATCAACGCCGAGTTCGGCCAGGCCGATGTGGTGCTGGTGCTGGGCGCCAACGACGTGGTCAACCCGGCAGCGAAGAACGACCCCAAGTCGCCGATCGCCGGCATGCCGATCCTCGAGGCGTTCAAGGCCAAGACCATCATCGTCAACAAGCGCTCCATGGCCAGCGGCTACGCAGGCCTGGACAACGAGCTGTTCTACCTGGACAAGACCATGATGGTGTTCGGGGATGCCAAGAAGGTGATCGAGGACATGGTCAAGGCCGTGGAATGATCGCCAGACTCACCTGCACTTATATATAGAAGCGCAGGCAATCCCCTAAAACCCCTGGGTGTCATGCCCGGGGGTTTTTCGTTTGCATGATCCAGATCAACGGCTCTAAATCCAGCCTTCGCCTACGACCATGGTCGCGGGACGGCAACGGGCGAAATCTCTAGACTGCGCTCCAGTAGCTTCAGTAGCCCGAGATAACAATCCATGTACCGTGATCGTATCCGCTTGTCCTCCCTGCACAGCAAGGTAATGAGTGCGGCTGATGCCGCTGGCCTGATCCAGGACGGCATGACCGTCGGCATGAGCGGCTTCACCCGCGCCGGCGAAGCCAAGGCCGTGCCGCATGCCCTGGCCGAACGTGCCAAGCAGTCGCCCCTGAAGATCAGCCTGATGACTGGCGCCAGCCTGGGCAACGACCTGGACAAGCAGCTGACCGAGGCCGGCGTGCTCGCCCGCCGCATGCCGTTCCAAGTGGACAGCACCCTGCGCAAGGCCATCAACGACGGCCAGGTGATGTTCATCGACCAGCACTTGTCGGAAACCGTTGAGCAGCTGCGCAACCAGCAGCTCAAGCTGCCGGACATCGCGGTCATCGAGGCCGTGGCGATCACCGAGCAAGGCCACATCGTTCCAACCACGTCCGTAGGTAATTCGGCCAGCTTCGCGATCTTCGCCAAGCAGGTGATCGTCGAGATCAACCTGTCGCACAACGCCAACCTCGAAGGCTTGCACGACATCTATATCCCGACCTACCGCCCGACTCGCACCCCTATTCCGCTGGTTAAAGTCGATGACCGCATCGGCAGCACCGCAATCCCGATCGACCCGGCCAAAATCGTTGGCATCGTGATCAGCGACCAACCCGACTCGCCGTCCACCGTGCTGCCGCCGGACGACGAAACCCAGGCCATCGCCGACCACCTGATCGACTTCTTCAAGCGTGAAGTGGATGCCGGCCGCATGACCAACAAGCTCGGCCCACTGCAGGCCGGCATCGGCAGCATCGCCAACGCGGTCATGTGCGGTCTGATCGAGTCGCCGTTCGAAGACCTGACCATGTACTCCGAAGTGCTGCAGGACTCGACCTTCGATCTGATCGACGCCGGCAAGCTGCGCTTTGCCTCGGGCAGCTCGATCACCCTGTCGACCCGCCGCAACGCCGATGTGTTCGGCAACCTGGAGCGCTACAAGGACAAGCTCGTCCTGCGTCCACAGGAAATTTCCAACCACCCCGAAGTGGTGCGTCGCCTGGGCATCATCGGTATCAACACCGCGTTGGAATTCGACATCTATGGCAACGTAAACTCCACCCACGTCTGCGGCACCAAGATGATGAATGGCATTGGCGGCTCCGGCGATTTCGCCCGCAACGCCCATCTGGCCGTATTCGTCACCAAGTCGATCGCCAAAGGCGGCGCGATCTCCAGCGTAGTGCCGATGGTCAGCCATGTGGACCACACCGAGCATGACGTGGACATTCTCGTCACCGAGCAAGGCCTGGCTGACCTGCGCGGCCTGGCCCCGCGCGAGCGCGCACGGGCGATCATCGATAACTGCGTGCACCCGGACTACCGCGCCGCGCTGAACGACTACTTCGACCGCGCCTGCCAGCGTGGCGGCCACACCCCGCACATTCTGCGCGAGGCGTTGAGCTGGCACGAAAACCTAGAAGAAAGCGGTCGCATGCTCGCCAGCTGATCCAGCACAGCCTGCCTGGACCTGTCGCGGGAGCAGCCCCATCCTCACCTCTGTGGGGGGGTGGGCTGCTCCCGCGATTGCATTCGGACCTACACAGTCTGTTGGCTTGCCCGCCTTTAACTCACAAAAACTGTACTACTGTACTGGTAAAAACGTCGATTTTGTGTCGACACGAAATCGGAGCGCGCTGTTTTTGCACCAAACAAGTGCGCACCGGTACAGTTTCGCCAATTTCAGGTGCAACAGTCGGCTTAGACAGTTAACTGAGTGATCGCAATACTGGTGAACTGTATCTACTGTTCTGGACGACGGAGGAGGATCATTGGCATCAGTTAAATCACTACCTAATGCCGCCATAAGCGGAAGGATGACACATCATGGAACGTACCCTCAGTTCCGATCTGGTTTTCGAAAACAACGCTCAAGCCTCCAACGCTTCGCTGCCTCTGCGCGCCCTGTCGACCTTGCTGCTGTGGCAGCGTCGTATCAGCAGCCGTCGTCAGCTGGCTCGCCTGGACGGTCGTCTGCTGGCTGACGCCGGTATCACCGAGTCCCAGCGTTACGAAGAGCTGAGCAAGCCGTTCTGGCGCTAAGCCCGGGCTCGCTGGCCTCGGCCGGCGCCCTAGAATTTCAAAAGCCCGTCGTGGGAAACCGCGACGGGCTTTTTGTTTGCAGGGCTCTAGTGCGCGTACCACAGCGCAAACCAGCACAGTTTTGATTAGCAGAGAATTGACCAGTACAGTTACGCACAAAGCCCGTCCAGTTAACCTCTGCACCGCCGCCGCGTGATACGCTTCGTTCAGCCGCTTGGTTGAAAGCATCGCGAGCGATCAAACGTGCGGCAGATAACCAGAATCACCCAGACCCTTACGCAGGAGTCCACGACCATGTCCCGTAAACACCTCATCGGCGCCGCCCTGTTGCTGGCCCTGGCCGGCACCGCCAACGCCACCAGCTTCGTCGTCACCACCGACACGGTCGTGCGCGGCGTAGCCGCCTCCACCGACGCTACCTCCGATCTCTCTTCGTCGTTCCGTGACAGCAAGATCGTCCAGGCTGCCCGCGACGATGCCGCGACCTTCGTCGGCAGCGAAGGCGCAATCCGCGGCGCCAAGCTTGAAAGCGCGTTCATCCATATCCGCCAGCAGCTGCCAAGCCTGCAGGCAAGCGACGCGCAACTGGCCCAGGCCATCCTCGCGCTCTGACACTGCTTACCGAGCGCGGGTAAGCCCCAAGAAGCTGCCAAGTGCCAGTGTAAGGGGCTTTACCCGCGAGAGGGCTGCACATCGGCCCCATTCAAACCGGACACACTGGCCTTGGCCGACGTATCCGGGGTAGCCTTCGCCGTTCACCTCCGTCGCCTTCAGAACTCCATGCGTTATTCGTTGCCGTTACTGTTCGCCCTTATCGGCGTGGGAAGCGCCCATGCCATGGATGTCACCACCCAGAGCCTGGTCGCCAGCAGTTACGTCACCAGCAAGGTGACCTCCGCGCCGTTCGACCGCAAGCTGGTCATCCAGGCCCGCGACGACGCCGCAGCCTTCGTGGCCACTGACGGCCAGATCCGCGGAGCACGCCTGCAGGCGGCACTCGATTCGCTGCGTCATGCCCATGCGTACCATTGTGTCGGTGACCGTGAACTGGCCGAGGCAATTCTCGTCCAATAAACATGTCTGACTCCTTGTATCTTCCGGAGATGCTCCATGCGTAAACCGCTGATCGCCGCTGCCCTCGGCATGCTGCTGCTGGCCGACCTGGCCCAGGCACAAACCCTGGTGGCCACCAGCAATATCATCGTCCGTGCCTTTGGCCGTTCGATCGATTTCACCTCTGACACCACGACGTCCATCCGCGACTCCAAAGTGGTGCAACAAGCCCACGATGACGCCGCCAGTTTCGTCGCCAGCAATGGCGAGATCCGCGGCGCTCAACTGGAGGCCGCCTTCGACACCCTTCGCCAGCGCGTCCCAGAAGCACGCGATGCCAGCGACCAGGTTCTGGCCGAAGCCATCCTCGCTCTGTGAACCACGTGCGTGCCTGGCTGCTGGGCTGCGTCCTGACGCTGCTCGGCACGCCCGCCCTGGCTGGCCTGCAGCTCGAGCTGCAGGTCAGTGGCCTCGACCCACAGCAGCAGCAGGCCTCCCAAGCCCTGCTCGACGAGGCCATGGGCAAGCTTCCCCCCCGCTTCAAGCAACAGCTGGATCGACGCATCCAGGTCAGCTGGAGCGAGCGTATGCCTACCGACGCCTATGGACAGGCCTCGCCGGTCGCGACGCTTGAGCTCAACCGTCGCCTGCTGCCCAGCCTCACCGATGGCAGCGCGGCCAAAAAGAAGACCGACCGTCCTCACGGCACGGTCCGGCAGGAGCTGCTGGCGACCGTGCTTCACGAGCTGACACACATTTACGACCGCGCCCGCCTGTGGCCTGAAGCCGAACGCCAGCTGATCACCCGCTGCAAGCGCCAGCAGGACACCTTGGGCAAGATCGGCCTGCCTGAGCAGTGCCGAGGCCAGGCTGAAAGGCGCTTTACCCTGAGCGACGACCCGCGCCTGCTCGATTTGGCCGGATGGCCGCAATATGTCGGCCGTCGCGGCGATCGCGAGCAACACAATGGCCAGCTGGCCCGCAGCCCTGACAGCTATGAATTGAGCAGCCCCAAGGAGTTCGTTGCGGTCAACATGGAGTACTTCCTCCTCGACCCGAGCTACGCCTGCCGCCGCCCCGCCCTGAATCAGTACCTGCGCGACCACTTCGGCTGGGCCCCACAGCAGAACACTTGCGTCAGCGGTCTGCCATTTCTCAATGCCGGGACCGATTTCGCCCGCCAGCCTCTGGGCGAAATCGACCCGCAGCGGGTCTATGAAGTCGATTACCTACTGGCCGAAGCCAACCAGAACTGGGTGAGCCGTTGGGGCCACAGCATGTTGCGCCTGGTAATCTGCGCCCCAGGCAGGCCTCGTGGCCCAGACTGCCGGCTGGATCTGGACCAACACTTGGTGCTGTCGTACCGGGCGTTCGTCAATGACGTGCAGTTGTCCAGCTGGGACGGCCTGACCGGTGCCTACCCTTCGCGATTGTTCGTGCTGCCGCTGAGCCAGGTGATCGACGAGTACACCAAGACCGAACTGCGCAGCCTGGCGTCGATCCCGCTCAAGCTCAGCCGTCAAGAGGTTGAAAGCCTGGTGCGCCAGGCTGCGGAGATTCACTGGAGCTATGACGGCAACTATTACTTCCTGTCCAACAATTGTGCGGTCGAGTCCCTGAAACTGCTGCGCAGTGGCACTGGCAATCCACGGCTGAACGATCTGGACAGCATCATGCCCAACGGCCTTCTGGAAGTACTCAAAGGGCGAGGGCTGGCCGATACCAGTGTCCTGGATGACCCACGTGAGGCCCTGCGCCTGGGCTATCGCTTCGATTCCTACCGCGAGCGCTACCAGGCCATGTTCGATGTGCTGAAGAAGCAGCTGCCGATCAAGCAGAACAAAGTCGAAGACTGGCTGGCCCTGGATGCCAAGGACCGCAGTACCTGGTTCCAGCAGGCAGACCTGCGCACCAGCGCCGCGTTGCTGCTGCTCGAACAGGCCAGCCTTCGCCGCCAGCTGCTGCTGGCCCAGGACGAGGTCAAACAGCGCTACCTGAACGCCACCGCCCTCAAGGACGGCAGTATCTCCAAGGCCAACGACACCTTGCAGAAAATGCTCGCCAACAGCGGCTTCCTCAGCCGCCCGGCGGAGTTGCTGGAAAACAAGGGCTACGGCTTGCCCCAGCCAGAAGAACGCAAGCAGCTCGAGAAGATCAGCAGCGAGCGCCAGGCCCAATTGCTGCGCCTGAGCACCGACCTGGACAAAGAAGTTAGGGCATTGCTCGAGCCTTCGCGGGCCCAGGAGATCGCGGCGGTAGAGGCCAATGTGAAGCAGATCGGCGTGCATCTGCGGGAATTGCACAAAGCCGCCGGCGGTTTGCAGCTTCCCTGATACCGCTCAGGTTGGTGGGGCTGTTTCCGGCCTTCAAAGGCTCTCCTGCGCCTCTCCAGGCAAATCCTCATCCAGATGCAACCAAGGCAACCGGCTGCTGGTCCAGATGTGCCGATTGGCACGTACGCGCTCCGGGTGGTCCAGGGTCGCCACCGTCACGTCGATGCTTGCGGGGCTGTGTAGCGTCAGCAACGCCACATGAGCCCCGCAGTTGGTGCAAAAGTAACGGCTGCAACTGGCCGGAGCGACATAACAGCCCGGCGTGCCCGTCAACCATCTGAAATCGTCACGAGGCAAGGTCAGCCAGGTCACCACCAGACCTCCGCTGACCCGCCGGCAGATTGAGCAGTGACAATGGGCGACATCTGTAAGATCGCCTTGCAACCGATAGCGCAGGGCGCCGCAATGGCAGCCACCTTCCATTACATCGGTCATCGGCACTACCTCCTGTCGCCTGGTTTCAGCCGAAAGCTGGCTGAAAGCTTCCGCCAATAGGATAGCCCCACCACCGGCAGCAGACCGGTCAGCCAGGGCACCCGGAAGTTTCCGCGCCCGGCCCAATCAACAACAACAATGGTGATACCCGATGTTTTCCTGTGCCCGCCTGTTCGCTATACCTCTCCGGCTACTCCCCGCGCAGCGCCTGACGCGCTGACCCGCCCGAATCGACTTTCCTTTCGCAGCGCACCGCCTGGAGTACCGCCATGCTGACCTTCCTCGGCTTCGCCATGGTCATTTCGTTCATGTACCTGATCATGACCAAGCGCCTGTCGGCCTTGATCGCCCTGATCCTGGTACCGATCCTGTTCGCCCTGTTCGGCGGCTTCTACAGCCACATCGGCCCCATGATGCTCGAAGGCATCAGCAAGCTCGCGCCCACCGGCGTCATGCTGATGTTCGCCATTCTCTACTTCGCCCTGATGATCGACTCCGGCCTGTTCGACCCGGCCGTGCGCAAGATCCTCAAACTGGTCAAAGGTGACCCGCTCAAAGTGTCGGTCGGCACCGCGGCGCTGGCTCTGGTGGTCTCGCTCGACGGCGACGGCGCCACCACCTACATGATCTGCTGCGCCGCCATGCTGCCGCTCTACAGCCGCCTGGGGATGAGCCCGCGGATCATGGCCGGCCTGATCATCCTCGCTGGCGGCGTGATGAACATGACCCCGTGGGGCGGCCCCACCGCGCGTGCCGCCAGCGCCCTGCATGTCGACCCGTCCGACATCTTCGTGCCGATGATCCCGGCCATGGCGTTCGGCGTGGTGGCGATCCTCGCCATCGCTTACCTCTACGGCAAGCGCGAACGGGCTCGCCTGGGCGAACTGCACCTGCCCACCGACGACATCGACCACAGCGAAATCACCGTTTCGCAGTTTCCGGAAGCCCGTCGACCGAAGCTGATCTGGTTCAACGGCGCCCTGACCGCTGCGCTGATGGTCGCCCTGATCGCCGGCGCCTTGCCGCTGCCGGTGCTGTTCATGATCGCCTTCAGCATCGCGATGATCGTCAACTACCCATGCCTGCAACAGCAAAAAGACCGCATCGCTGCCCACGCCGGCAGCGTGCTGGCCGTGACCGGGCTGATTTTCGCCGCCGGTATCTTCACCGGCATCCTCTCCGGCACCGGCATGGTCGAGGCCATGTCCAAGAGTCTGCTGGCGGTGATTCCCGATGCACTCGGGCCGTACCTGGCGGTGATCACGGCGATCGTCAGCATGCCGTTCACCTTCTTCATGTCCAACGACGCCTTCTATTACGGGGTTCTCCCGGTACTCTCCGAAGCGGCCAGCCACTATGGCATCACTCCGGTGGAAATGGCCCGCGCGTCGATCGTCGGACAGCCGGTACACCTGCTGAGCCCCTTGGTACCCTCTACCTACCTGCTGGTGGCCCTGGCGGGTATCGAATTCGGCGATCATCAGCGCTTCACGCTCAAGTGGGCAGTGCTCGTGTGCCTGTGCATAATGCTCGCCGCGCTGCTCATGGGGATTTTCCCGCTGTTCAGCAGTCTGTAAGAAACGCGCACTATTCAACCGCGACGCACCCGCTTGGGTGCGTCGCCCTTATCGTTCAAAGGAAAACACATGGAATGGCTGACCAGCCCGGAAATCTGGGTTGCCTTTTTTACTCTTACGGCGCTTGAGATCGTTCTCGGTATCGACAACATCATCATGATCTCGATCCTGGTCAGCCGCATGCCCAAGCACATGCAGCCGCGCACGCGGATCTTCGGCCTGGCCCTGGCCATGGTCACCCGCATCATGCTGCTGCTGTCGATCACCTGGGTGATGCGCCTGACCGACGACCTGTTCGTCATCTTCGAGCAGGGCATCTCGGGGCGTGACCTGATCCTGTTCTTCGGTGGCCTGTTCCTGCTCTGGAAGAGCTCCCAGGAGATCTACCACGGCCTCGAAGGCGAGGACGAAAACGCAGAAGAGCCCAAGGGCGCAGGCGGCAAGTTCTTCTACACCATTATCCAGATCGCCATCATCGATATCGTGTTCTCGCTGGACTCGGTGATCACTGCCGTGGGCATGGTCTCCCACGTACCGGTGATGATCGCCGCGATCATCGTTGCCGTGCTGGTGATGATGCTCTGTGCAGGCACCATCAGCGAGTTCATCGACAAACACCCGTCGCTGAAGATGCTGGCCCTGTCGTTCCTGATCGTGGTCGGTACCGTGCTGATTGCCGAATCCTTCGACGTGCATGTGCCAAAAGGCTACGTCTACTTCGCCATGGCGTTCTCCCTGGCGGTCGAGGCGATCAACATCCGCATGCGCACCGCCTTGGCACGAAAGCAGGGCAAGGAGCATGAGCCGGTGAAACTGCGCAAGGACATTCCGGGTCAATAAGATCAGGAAGCGCAAGAAAGAAAGGGCCCTTCGGGGTCCTTTCTCGTTTCTGGCGCGAAGTTTCCTTGGGTTGATGACAGCCCTTTCATGACTCAAATGTTTCAAATGCCTGGCGAGCATGCGAAGCTGGCGGCAGGTCCGCAAAACAACTAAAGCTTCAGTGAGCCCCAAAAACAGCCCACCCCCGGGCCCGGCTCACAGCTTCACCTATTGGCCCCAGCCTGGGGCACAAGGCAACAAGGGGGCCCAGAACATGCTGACCCTGCTCAACCTGCTGTCCGCCGTGGCCTTGCTGGTGTGGGGCACGCATATCGTACGTACCGGCATCCTGCGCGTGTACGGCTCAAACCTGCGTCGTGTGCTCAGCCAGAACATGAGCAAGCGCCCACTGGCCTTCATCGCCGGCATCGTGGTCACCGCCATGGTGCAGAGCAGCAATGCCACCGCGATGCTGGTGACCTCGTTCGTGGGGCAGGGCTTGATGGCCATGACGCCGGCACTGGCGATCATGCTGGGCGCCGACGTGGGCACCGCGCTGATGGCGCGGGTGCTGACCTTCGACCTGTCGTGGCTGTCGCCGCTGCTGATCTTCCTCGGGGTGATCTTCTTCCTCTCGCGCAAACAGACCCGCGCCGGCCAGCTCGGGCGCGTGGGTATCGGCCTGGGACTGATCATCCTGGCCCTGCAATTGATCGTGCAGGCCGCCGCGCCAATCACCCATGCCCAGGGTGTGCGAGTGCTGTTCGCCTCGCTGACCGGCGACATCATGCTCGATGCCCTGGTGGGCGCGCTGTTCGCCCTGGTGTCCTATTCCAGCCTGGCCGCCGTACTGCTCACCGCCACCCTCGCGGGCGCCGAAGTCATCAGCCTGCCGGTGGCGATCGGCCTGGTGGTGGGCGCCAACATCGGCAGCGGCCTGCTGGCCTTCTTGACCACCAGCATGCAGAACTCCGCCGGCCGCCGGGTCGCCCTGGGCAGCCTGCTGTACAAGCTGATCGGCCTGGTGCTGATCATTCCCGTGCTGCATCCGCTGGTGGACTGGATGGACTCGCTGAGCTTCAGCCCCCAGGAACTGGTGATCGGCTTCCACCTGCTCTACAACACGTTGCGCTGCCTGGTCATGCTGCCCACAGTCAAACCCATGGGCCGGTTATGCAGTTGGCTGCTGCCAGAACGCGAGAACGGCAATGGACCGATCAAGGCACGCCACCTGGACGCCACCGCCTTGGGCACACCGAGCCTGGCCCTGGCCAACGCTGCTCGCGAGACGCTGCGCCTGGGAGATATCGTCGATAACCTGCTCGAAGCCATGCTCGGCGCGCTGCGCGGCACCCAGACCGCACTGCCTCAGCAAGTGCGTGCCCTGGGCGAGGATGCCGAAGCCTTGTACAGCGCCATTAAGCTGTACTTGGCACAAATGTCCCGGGAAGACCTGAGCGAACAAGACAACCGCCGCTGGGCAGAGATCATCGAACTGGCCATCAACCTAAAGCTCGCCAGCGACCTGATCGAGCGCATGTTGCGCAAGGTCCAACAGCAAAAGACCTCGCAGCGCCGAGAGTTTTCCCAAGTCGGGCTGGAAGAACTCACTGGCCTTCAGGAGCAATTGTTGGCCAACCTGCGTCTGGGCTTGTCGGTGTTCCTCAGCGCAGACCCTGAGAGTGCGCGTTTGCTGCTGCGCGAGAAGCGCCGTTTCCGCGCACAAGAGCGGCGCCTGGCCCACGCCCATGTCAGCCGTCTGCAACGTAAAGTGGTGCAAAGTATCGAGACCAGTTCGCTACACTTGGAGCTGATCGCCGACATGAAGCGATTGAACTCTTTGTTCTGCAGCAGTGCCTATGTCGTACTGGGCGGCGCGGATACGGGCGGACTTCTGCTCGACAGCGTGCCGGACGAGGCCCGCCTGTCCTGAAATTCGCACACACCTGGAGACCCGAGCTCGCCGATGCGTTGCCTGATGTTCGTTTGCCTGCTGATCTGCAGCCTGCCCTCGTTTGCCCTCGATCGTTCGCGGGTAGAGGGTTATCTGTTGCCCAATGGCCTGCAGGTGATCCTCAAGTCCGGCTATGAGCGCGATCACGTGGCCATTCGCCTGGTGGTCGGCGTCGGCCTGGATGACTTCGACTGCGACCAGAAGGAATTGCCGCATCTGCTTGAACACCTGCTGTTCAGCGGCATCGACGACACCGGCGAAGGGGGCCTGGAAGAGCGCCTGCAATCGCTGGGCGGCGAGTGGAATGCCTACACCAGCAGTGCCGACACCACCTTCGTGATCGAAGCGCCCGCGCGCAACCAACGCAAGGTCCTCGACCTGCTGCTGTCAGTGATCCGCGATACCCGCATCGACGCCACGTCCTTGGAGACAGCGAAAAAGATCATCGAACGCGAAGACGGCGGCCATTACGGCCACCTGCAACGCTGGCTCGACCGCCAGGACATCGGCCACCCAGGCAGCGACCAATTGGCCGTGGAGCTGGGCCTGAAGTGCGCCGAGCGCTCCAACCTCGAGGACATGACCCTCGAGCAGGTGAAAACCTTGCGCGAACGCTGGTATGCCGCCAACAACATGACCCTGATCGTGGTTGGCGGCCTGGACCGCCTGCTGCCGGCCTACCTGGAACGCACCTACGGCGAACTGCCGGCCACCGAGCCGGGCGAACGTCGAAACCTCGACACCATCACTCAACAGGCCGAACAACGCCGCGACCTGACCCGCGGCTGGCTGGGGGACAGCGTCAAACTGCACTGGCTGTTCATCGAACCTGCGGCCGACAACGACCAGAACGCCACCCTCGATCTGCTCTCGCGCTATCTGGACTGGGCCCTGTACGACCAGTTGCGCCTGCGCCATGGCTTGTCCTACGGACCATCGGTGCGGCGCGAAAGCTTCGGCGATACCGGCATGCTGGCCTTGAACGCAGACCTCGAGCGACAGGATGTCGACCAGGCGATCAAGGTAATGGAGCAGTTGTTCGATCATCTGCGCAAGAACGGCCTGGACCCGGACACCTTCGCTCGCATCAAGGACGCAGCCATCGCCCGGGAAAGCTGGAGCACCCAGGGCAACAGCGCCTTGGCGGACTATTACTGGGGTGCGCTCAACGACTACAACGACGGGCGCTTCCGTGACCCGGCGCGCAAGCTGCGCCAGGTGAGCCTCAAGCAGGCCGATGCCGCCTTGCGCGCCTTACTCAAGGAGCCCGGCTATTTGCGCATCGAAAAGCCGCTGCTGGGCTTCGACGAACTCTATGGGCTACTCGCTTTGCTGCTGGGAGTAATCCTGGCCGTTGGTCTGCTGCGTCTGCGACGCCATCGGGCAGCTGAGCCCGACGACGCTACACGCAAGCCCTGATTTGGCAGTATCCTGCGGCATCATCTTGCCAGTTCCATCCTGTCGCGAGCTTTTACCGCGATAGGGCCTGCCTGGCCTCACTCACGTTCTTGTCTGTTGCGTCCATGCCCCCGATACCCCATTTCGTCATCCGCGTGATCGAGCTGCTCAAGCGCTACCCCGGCGTCATCGCGCTGGGCGGTTTCTTGTCCGGCATCGGCAGTTTCATCCTTGTCGATCGCCAGGCCAGCCTGGCCAGCTGGGTTGCCGTGCTCATGCTGGTCAGCTGGGTCTGGCTGATGCTGGAGAATACCCTGACGGGCTTGTTCGCTAAGGTGTTCAAGCGCGAGATCCCACAGCCGTTGCTGCGTTACGCGACACAGATGATCCACCAGGAGAGCCTGTTCTTCGTCCTGCCGTTCTTCTTCATCACCACCACCTGGAACAGCGGCCAGCTGGTGTTCACGGGCTTGCTCGGCGCGGCCGGCCTCATCTCGATCATCGACCCGCTGTACTACAAGTGGCTGGCGCCCCGACGCTGGCTGTTCCTGGCGTTGCACACCCTGACGCTGTTCGCCGCCTTGCTGACCGCGTTGCCGATCATCCTGCACCTGACGACCGCGCAAAGCTTCAAGCTGGCATTGATTGCCGCAATGGCGCTGTCGTTCCCGAGCCTGGCCAGCAGTTTCCCGATCAACAACTGGCGCCGCGCGGTGGCGTTGGTGCTGGTGACGCTGACGGTCGGCGGCGGCGGTTGGCTGTTGCGCTCCTGGGTACCTCCGGCGACCCTGTGGATGACTGAAGTGGCCGTCAGTACTGAAGTGCAGAACCGCCAGCCCGGCGACTCTCTCGAAGAAGTCCCCGTCAGTCGCATCCGTAGCGGTGGCCTGTACGCCTACACCGCCATCAACGCCCCGCGCGGCCTGAACGAGCGCATCTATCATGTGTGGCAGTTGAACGGCAAAGAAGTCGACCGCATCGCCCTGGACATCCACGGCGGGCGTAAGGAAGGCTATCGAGCCTGGACCCACAAGCAGAACTTCCCACCCAACCCGGTGGGCAAGTGGCAGGTGAGGGTACTGACCGAGGATGGCCAGGTGATTGGCGTGCTGCGCTTCAAGGTGCTCGACGACGCACCAGCCCAGTGATGCTTGGGCGCGACTGTCTCGTGTTGCCTTCACCGATATGTTCGCGGGTGAACCCGCGCCCCAGTGCCGGTGGCAAGCGACAGCCCAGCAGCCCCAGCCGCTCTGGTGCGCTATGATCTGAGTCGACGCCTCGCGCCCTGTCAGATGCATGGAGCCTATGACCACCCCCAGCGCTACCCTGGACACCAGCAGCCAACCGGCCTGCCTGCGCATCGCCGGTGATTGGACCTTGGCCCACTACGCCAGCCTCAAGCGCGAGAGCGAACGGTTGCGCTCACAGTATGGCGACGACACGATCGCCGATCTGAGCCAGCTGGGTCGACTCGACACCGCCGGCGCCTCGCTGCTGGCCGAGTTGCTCGGCTCCGAGCGCCTGTCGCATTGCACCCATGACCTCCCCGAAGCCAGCCGCGCCTTGCTAAAGAACGTCTACTGCTCGGTGCAGGACTACTGCATCCCGGTCAAGGAAGCCGAGCGCCCCGTCTTGCTGCTGTTGCTCGAGCGCATCGGCTGCGCCGTCGCCACCCTCTGGGAGGACACCCGGCAATTGCTCGGCTTTATCGGCCTGATCCTCGAGACGCTCGCTCGCAGGGCCTGGCAGCCTCACCGCTGGCGGGTCACGCCGGTGGTCGCGCACATCGAGCAGACCGGCCTGGACGCCGCACCGATCGTGGCACTGCTGACCTTCCTGGTGGGCGCGGTGGTGGCGTTTCTCGGCGCCACGGTACTGGCGGATTTCGGCGCTACGGTGTTCACCGTGGACCTGGTAGCGTTTTCCTTCCTGCGGGAGTTCGCCGTGCTGCTGACCGCCATTCTCATGGCCGGACGCACCGCCAGCGCCTTTACCGCACAGATCGGCTCGATGAAAGCCAATGAAGAAATCGATGCCATCCGCACCCTGGGGCTCAATCCCATCGAACTGCTGGTGGTGCCGCGGGTGCTCGCCTTGCTGATCTCCCTGCCGCTGTTGACCTTCGTCGCGATGATCTGCGGCATCGTCGGCGGCGCCGTGGTCTGTGCCCTGTCCTTGGATATCTCGCCAGCGATGTTCCTTTCGCTGCTGCAGAGCGACATCGGCGTGCAGCATTTCATCGTCGGCCTGGTCAAAGCACCGTTCTTCGCCTTCCTGATCGCCGCCATTGGCTGCCTGGAAGGCTTCAAGGTCAGCGGCAGCGCCGAATCGGTGGGGGCGCACACCACCTCCAGCGTGGTCCAGTCGATTTTCGTGGTGATCGTGCTCGATGCGGTGGCCGCACTGTTCTTCATGGAGATGGGCTGGTGAGTGGCGTACCAGACGCAGTGATCGAAGCCCGGGGGCTATGCAACCGATTCGGCACCCAGAGCGTGCACGAGAATCTCGACCTGGACCTGTACCGCGGCGAAATCCTCGCCGTGGTCGGTGGCTCGGGCAGCGGCAAGTCGGTGTTGCTGCGCAGCATCATCGGGCTGCGCCGGCCCAACGCAGGGCAGGTCAACGTATTCGGCCAGGACCTGGCCACCCTGAACAGCGAGCAGCGCTCCCTGGTGGAACGACGCTTCGGCGTGCTGTTCCAGAAGGGCGCGCTGTTTTCCTCGCTCACGGTCACCGAGAACGTGGCCTTGCCCTTGATCGAGCACGCCGGCCTCTCGCGCGCCGACGCAGAGCACCTGGCGGGGGTCAAGCTGGCCCTGGCCGGCCTGCCGATCTCCGCCGCCGACAAGTATCCGTCCTCGCTGTCCGGCGGCATGATCAAGCGCGCCGCCCTGGCCCGCGCCCTGGCGCTCGATCCGGACATCCTGTTCCTCGACGAGCCCACCGCCGGCCTCGACCCGATCGGTGCCGCCGCATTCGATCAATTGATCCTGACCCTGCGCGATGCCCTGGGCCTCTCGGTGTTCCTGATCACTCACGATCTGGACACGCTCTATACCATCACCGACCGGGTCGCGGTGCTGTCACAGAAAAAGGTCCTGGTGGCCGGCCCCCTGGCCCAGGTCGAGCAGACCGACGATCCCTGGATCCACGAATACTTTCACGGCCCGCGCGGGCGGGCGGCGGAACAGGCCGCCGCTGGCGCCGGGCAGGAGCGCTGAACAATGGAAACCCGAGCTCATCATGTTTTGATCGGCCTAGTCACCGTCCTGGTGGTGGCCGGCGCCATGCTGTTCGGCCTATGGCTGACCAAGTCGAGCGTCGATGACACCTTCAAAGACTACGAAGTGGTGTTCAACGAAGCGGTGTCCGGCCTGTCCCGGGGCAGCCCGGTGCAGTACAACGGCATCAAGGTCGGCGACGTCAGCAACCTGCGCCTGGACCCCAAAGATCCGCGCCGGGTTCTGGCCCGCATCCGCCTGAGCGCCGACACGCCGGTCAAGGAAGACACCCAGGCCAAGCTGACGCTGGCTGGCGTCACCGGCAACTCGTTCATCCAGCTCAGCGGTGGTACGCCGAAAAGCCCTGAGCTCAAGGGCAAGGACGGCAAACTGCCGGTGATCGTCGCCTCACCATCGCCCATCTCGCGCCTGCTCAACGACAGCAGTGACCTGGTGACCAACATCAACCTGCTGCTGCACAACGCCAACCAGATGTTCTCCGATGACAATATCGAGCGCCTGAGCAACACCCTGGCGAACCTGGAGCAGACCACCGGCACCTTCGCCAGCCACAAGGGCGGTATCAGCCAAGCCATCGATCAATTGGCCCAGCTCGGCAAACAGGCCAATGCCACCTTGGCCGAGACCCAGGCCTTGATGCGCAACGCCAACAGCCTGGTCGGCAGCGAAGGCAAGCAGGCCATCGACAGCGCTGAACAGGCCATGCAGTCGCTGGCCGAGAGTACCCAGACCATCAACCAGATGCTCAATGACAACCGCGAGGCCATCGACGGTGGCGCCCAGGGCCTGAATCAACTGGCGCCGGCCATCCGAGAACTGCGCGAAACCCTCAACGCGCTCAAGGGCATATCCCGGCGTCTGGAGGCCGACCCGAGCGGCTATCTGCTGGGCCGAGACAACAACAAGGAGTTCCAGCCATGAGACCGACGCTGCGCCTTCTGGCTTGGGCCGCCACCTTGAGCCTGGCCACCGCCTGTTCGATCCTGCCCAAGACCGAGCCGGTGGACACCTATCGCCTGCCCGTGAACCAACCCAGCCGAACCGCCAGCGCGCTGGACTGGTCGTTGCGTCTGAACAAGCCCCTGGCCAGTGAGGTCTTGGCCACACCCCGTATCGCAGTGATCCCCCAGGGCGATGTGATCAGCAGCTACAAGGGCGCACGCTGGAGCGATCCAGCGCCCTTGCTGATACGCAACCGCTTGCTCGACGGTTTCCAGCGCGACGGACGGGTGCAGCGCCTGAGCGCCGATGACAGCAACCTGCAGGCCGATTACGAGCTGGCCGGCGAGTTGCAGGCATTCCAGAGCGAGTACCGTGCACAGGACACGGTGGAGGTGGTGGTGCGCTATGACGCGCGCCTGGTGGACGGACGCAGCCAGCGCATCCTTGCCAGCCATCGCTTCGAAGTGCGCCAGCCGCTGGCCGACAAACAGGTGTCAGCGGTAGTGGCGGGGTTCGGCAATGCCAGCGACCAGCTGGTAGGGCAAGTGGTGAACTGGACCGTCACCCAGGCCGGCCAGGGTCAGGCGAAGAACCAGTAGCAGACCAAAATCGCCGCGATCACCCCGGACAGCTCGGCGAGCAGGGCGCACCCCACGGCGTGCCGCACCCGCTGGATGCCCACCGCGCCGAAGTACACCGCCAGCACATAGAAGGTCGTCTCGGTGCTGCCCTGCACCGTCGCCGCCACTAGGGCAGGGAAGCTGTCGACGCCGTGGGTCTGCATGGTCTCGATCAGCATGGCGCGTGCCGCGCTGCCAGAGAACGGCTTGACCAGCGCCGTGGGCAGACCCTCGACGAAACGGGTGTCCAGGCCGATCCACTCTACTGTGTGGCGAATGCCATCCAGCGCCAACTCGAGGGCGCCGGACGCACGCAGCACACCGACCGCGCACAGCATGGCGACCAAGTAGGGCAGCAAGCCCTTGGCCACATCGAAACCTTCCTTGGCGCCCTCGACGAAGGCCTCGTAGACCTTGACCCGCCTCAGCGCACCAATGACCAGGAACAGAATGATCACGCCGAACAATGTCAAGTTGCCCAGGATCGACGACAGACTGGCCAGCGCCGTTGCCGAGAGGGTGCCGAGAAAAGCCATGAACGCCCCCAGCAACAAGGCGCCGGGCACCAGGTAGGCGAGCACCACCGGGTCCCACAGGCGCAGGCGCTGCATGACTGCCACCGAGAGCAGGCCGACCAGGGTCGAAGCACTGGTGGCCAGCAAGATCGGCAGGAACACCAAGGTCGGGTCCATGGCCCCTTGCTGGGCGCGGTACATGAAGATCGTCACCGGCAACAAGGTCAGGGACGAGGCATTGAGCACCAGGAACAGGATCTGCGCATTGCTCGCGGTGGTGCTGCTGGGGTTGAGCTCCTGCAGGGCGCGCATGGCCTTCAGGCCGATGGGTGTTGCCGCGTTGTCCAGGCCCAGGCCGTTGGCGGCGAAGTTCATGGTGATCAGGCCTAGGGCAGGGTGCCCAGGCGGCACTTCCGGCATCAGGCGAGCGAACAAGGGCCCCAGGACCTTGGCCAGCCACTCTACGATACCGGCCTGTTCGGCGATTTTCAGGAAGCCCAGCCAGAGAGTGAGGGTACCGAACAGCAGGACCATGACCTCCACCGACAGCTTGGCCATGGCGAAGATGCTCTCGACCATCGCCGCGAAGATGCCGGCATTGCCGCCCACCAGCCATTGGGCCAGGGCGCTGACCGCCGCCACCAGGAAAAAGCCGAGCCAAAGGCCGTTGAGCATCCGTGTGTTCCCCCTGAAAAATGCCCGAATGATAGCGTATCGCGCCAGTGGGCTGGAGCCAGGGCCAGGGCTTTGCCCTGGTCCACGGGTCAATCCGCTCCGGCAAAGCCCTGACAGATTGCCAGGCAACAAAAAGCCCCGATCGAGTCGGGGCTTTTTTTCAGCATGTGTGCTTAGTGGTTCTGCTGCACGGCCTTGGCAGGCTCGCTTGCAGTCGCAACCACGGCGTCATGCTTGTGGCCGGCCAGCAGCGAGCTGTAGTAGCGCTCGCCCTTGGCGGCGTCGTACATGCCTTCCCAACGGGCGATGACCAGGGCGGCCAAGGCATTGCCGATCACGTTCAGGGCGGTGCGGGCCATGTCCATGATGCGGTCGACACCGGCGATGAATGCCAGACCTTCCAGCGGAATGCCCACACTGCCCAAGGTCGCCAGCAAGACCACGAAGGAAACACCCGGCACACCGGCGATGCCCTTGGAGGTGACCATCAGGGTCAGCACCAGCAGCAGTTGCTGACTCCAGGACAGGTCGATGCCGTACAGCTGGGCAATGAAGATCGCAGCAATGCTCTGGTACAGGGTCGAGCCGTCGAGGTTGAAGGAGTAACCGGTCGGCACCACGAAACTGCAGATCGATTTCGGCGCGCCATAGGCTTCCATCTTCTCGATCACGCGCGGCAGGACGGTCTCGGAGCTGGAAGTGGAGTAAGCCAGGATCAGCTCGTCTTTCATGATGCGCATGATCTTGATGACCGAGAAGCCGAACAGGCGGGCAACCAGGCCCAGCACCATGAAGGCGAAGAAGGCGATGGCGAAGTACACCAGCAGGACCAGCTTTGCCAAAGGCAGCAACGAGGCGAAGCCAAAGTTGGCGACAGTGACCGCGATCAGGGCGAACACACCGATCGGCGCGTAGTTCATGATCATGTGAGTGACCTTGAACATGGTCTCCGACACAGCCTGGAAGGTGCGCACCAGCGGGTCGCGCAGATCACCCGGCAGGCTCGACAGGCCCAGGCCGAACATTACCGAGAAGAAGATGATCGGCAGCATCTCGCCGCGGGCGACAGCCGCGAAGATGTTCGACGGGATCAGGTTGAGCAGGGTTTCGATGAAGGCATGCTCATGCTGCACCTCGGCCGCAGTGGCCTGGTACTTGGAGATGTCGACGGTGCCCAGGGTGCTCATGTCGATACCGGCACCTGGGTGGAACAGGTTGGCCAGCACCAGGCCCACGACGATGGCGATGGTGGTCACTACCTCGAAGTAGATGATGGTCTTCAGGCCAATGCTGCCCAGTTTCTTCGCGTCGCCAACTCCGGCGATGCCCACGATCAGCGACGAAATCACGATCGGGACGACGATCATCTTGATCAGGCGAATGAAGATGTCACCGGCAGGCTGCAGGACATTACTGATCCACCATGCCTTTTCTGCACTGAAATGGTTCAGCAGCGCGCCGATCGCAACGCCCAGGACAAGTCCGATGAGGATCTGCCAGGCGAGGCTCAGTTTTGCCTTCTTCATGTCTTTACCCTTTCTTCTAGTGGTCATGGGTGCCAGGCGGAAAAACGCATCCCAGAGCCTTTGCCAGCGTATTGGGTAGCGTTGGACTTCCGTGCGGCGACGCCATCGAAGGTCACCGCAAGCGAGCGTCGGACGCTCCGGCCTGCGAAAAAAGGCGGCAACTATTGCGACGGGACGGGGGTCAGTCTAATGCCGTAAATGACTACCCTATGCCGAATCGGCATGAGGCTTGAGAGGAATTTCGCGCATCAGAAGGGGTTGGTTTTCCGGTGTTCGGATTCCCGAACAAGACCAAAGCGCCATTTTTCGGCCGATTTATCGGCATCCATACGAGGATTTTCTACCTTTGTTCGACAATCCGAATGGTGTCAAAGGCACTAAAGGTACGCGATGCGCCCATCGAAAAAATTTCGATATACGGTCGAGACAAAATGTGTCTTGAGGGAAAAATACTGAAAGCAACCAGACGTCTTTCTTATATAGGCGTCTCGGAAGTCTGACCTGGCTTTGCGCCTAATCTGACACCGCCGGTCAAAACTTCCGATACCGCCCTACCTGACCCGGCCCATTGCGGAGGTACTCCCTGTACCCCTAGGCCACTCCGATCCTGCAACAATCAGAACAGCCCAGCCCCTTGGTCATGCGTCACCCCTCCTCGGAGTGGCGCACCATAGAAGCCTGAAAGATAAAAAGGTTCAGCTTCTAGGACGTTACACATGCGTGACCCTTGGTCAGTACCACTTCGGATCCCGCTTGAGCTGCTCCTGCAGCATGGCTTTCATCCCATCGTCCGGATCACCCAGCCAGCGATACTGCGCATGTCGGGTGGGTGACTTGTCCGCGGGCAGGCCTTCGGGGACTTCGACAAGCATTCCGTAGGCATGATCCTTGTCCCAACTGAACGCCACCACGAGGCGCTTGTACGTGCAGTTGGACGGGGATTCGCATAAAGGGCCCACCAAGTACCGGTCACCATCCTCGGTAACCGCCGACATCTGGTGTTGCGAGCTGCCGGATAAATTGATGACCCAATCGGGCAGGCGCTCCTCGCCCTTGATCGTGTCCTGCCACGTTTCGCGGTAATCGGGGTCCGAACCGAGCAGCTGATCGACCCGAACCTGGCCGTCATTGGCCGCCATCGCCGCTGCGCTACCGCCCAGTAACAGGGCAGTAGCCAGGGCTTTGCATAGCATCCGGCTCATGCTCAACCTCTGCCGCGTCCGAAGAAGAAAGAAGCCACGAACAGCACCAGGAAGACGATGAACAGAATCTTCGCAATACCCGTGGCGGCGCCGGCGATACCACCGAAGCCCAGCACGGCAGCAACGATGGCGATGATCAGGAAAGTGATAGCCCAACTCAGCATGATGGTTCTCCTTTCTTTTTGAAATCGATCCGGTACGGCATTCAGAACACCCAGCGTTCTTCATGGACGACAGTGTCCAGATGGGCTGGCGAAGCCTTGGCAGCCGGCAACGGCGCGGTGGCTTTGACCAAGGTGTTGGCACGGCTCGCCTGGATCTGCGTCAACAGCGCGGTTTGCGCCGCCACCTGCTCGGCCAACCGCGCCGTCTGCCAGCTGTAGTAAAACTGGCCAGCGGCCAATGTCAGCAGTAGCGCAAGGCCCAGAAACAGGCACTGACGCCAGGGCGAATCGGCGATCTGCGGGCGGTTGACGAATGGGCGATTCATGCCGGCTCCTCCTGCTGTGTTTTTATTCGAACCTAGACAGGAAGTTGCAGCCTGCATGCCAGTCTTCGCCTTCTCTTAAAATCCTTTTAAATCAATCACTTATATAGCTCACCAAAGACCATCAAGCACGTATCCTGCACGATGGCCTATCTGGGGTCGTGCGTTTTGCACGATCAACCCTCAACCTTGCTCGCGACTTTCAACAGGTCGGCATCCACGCCTCGCACGCCGATGATCTGCCGTGCCACCTCCACGGCAATGGTCTTCTGCTCGCTGCTGACGACCTCACCGGAAAGCCGGACCATGCCTTGTTCGCTCGCCACCTTGAGGTTCAGGCCGTCGAGGTTACGGCTGTAGCGGTAACTGCTCTGGATCTTGTCGACGATCCAGTTGTCGCTGGGCTGCGGGCCGACCGGTGCATCCACGGGCTTCTCCCGCGCCTTGGCCATGGCGGCGCTGTCCAGGCTGACCAGGTTGTTGACCAGGTGCACCCCATCGGTGGTCCGCGCCAACACGCCCGCCAGCTCCTTGGCCTCGGTGCTGTCGACCTTGCCACGCAGGGTGACCACGCCCTCGCGGCTTTCCACTTCGATAGCTGCCTTTTCGGTAATACGGCTCCAAAGCAGCCGGGCTCGGATCACCGCTGCCAAGGTGGCGTCCTCCAGACGCTGGGCATAGGCACGCAGTTCAAGCGGCCGCTCGACCAGCGCCGGGTTTATCTGCAGTTGGTTGTCGACTTGCTCGATGCCGTGGGTGGCAAGCGCGACATGCTCGGCCAGCTGACGCTCGACATCGTTTTCCACCTCGCCGGTCAACCTGGCGTTCGCGCCATTGACTGTCACTTCGATGCGAAAGGGGTTGAGCACCCGGTTCAGCGACAGAGCTGTCTGCAGGGCGCCTTGCAGGCGCGCGTCCTGGACGGGATCGGCGAAAACCGGCGGCACGGCGGTCAGCATGCACGTCGTCAGCACCAGGATTCTCAGGGAAAAAGACATGTCAGCTCCTCCATCGGTGACATATAAAGAGAGAACCGTCGCAACCCCCATGCCAGTCCGCTGTCTTCTTTCTGAGCGCCTGCCCTGGCAGGGCCAGGAGGCAAGAAAGGCTATTGGCTAGCATGCAAAGGGCGGATTCCTTCAGAATTGACCATGCAACTTGCCCGATTTTTCCGACACTAATTGAGATCAATCCCGAAGGAGCGCAGGAAAATGGAATCAGCCCAGGACAACCAAGGCCGCATTCTGCTGGTGGATGACGAATCCGCGATCCTGCGAACCTTCCGTTATTGCCTGGAAGATGAAGGCTACAGCGTCGCCACGGCCAGCAGCGCCGCCCAGGCTGAAGCGTTGTTGCAACGCCAGGTGTTCGACTTGTGCTTTCTCGATCTACGCCTAGGCGAAGACAACGGCCTCGATGTCCTGGCGCAGATGCGCATTCAGGCACCGTGGATGCGCGTGGTCATCGTCACTGCCCATTCAGCGGTCGACACGGCGGTGGACGCAATCCAGGCCGGCGCTGCCGATTATCTGGTCAAACCCTGCAGCCCCGACCAACTGCGCCTGGCCACCGCCAAGCAGCTGGAGGTCCGTCAGTTGTCCGCCCGCCTGGAAGCGCTCGAAGGCGAGGTGCGCAAACCCAAGGACGGCCTCGACTCCCACAGCCCGGCCATGATGGCGGTGCTGGAAACTGCCCGGCAGGTGGCAAGCACCGATGCCAACATTCTGATCCTGGGTGAGTCCGGTACCGGTAAAGGTGAACTGGCCCGCGCCATCCATGGCTGGAGCAAGCGAATGCGCAAGGCCTGCGTGACCATCAATTGCCCCTCGCTCAATGCCGAATTGATGGAAAGCGAGTTGTTCGGCCACACCCGCGGCGCCTTCACCGGGGCCAGCGAGAGCACCCTCGGCCGCGTCAGCCAGGCGGACGGCGGGACGTTGTTTCTCGATGAAATCGGCGACTTCCCTCTGACCCTGCAGCCCAAGCTGCTGCGGTTCATCCAGGACAAGGAATACGAGCGGGTTGGCGATCCTGTCACCCGCCGCGCCGATGTACGTATCCTCGCGGCGACCAACCTCAACCTCGAAGAAATGGTTCGTGAAAGTCGCTTCCGCGAGGACTTGCTGTACCGCCTCAACGTCATCACCCTGCACCTGCCCCCCCTGCGTGAACGCAGCGAAGACATCCTCATGCTCGCCGAGCGCTTCCTGGCCCGCTTCGTCAAGGAATATGCCCGGCCCGCGCGAGTGTTCAGCGACGAGGCTCGCACGGCACTGCTCAACTACCGCTGGCCGGGCAACATCCGCGAACTGCGCAACGTAGTGGAGAGGGCGAGCATCATTTGTCCGCAGGAGCGCGTGGAAGTCAGCCATCTGGGCATGGCCGAGCCTCCCACCAGCAACGCACCACGCATCGGCGCCGCCCTGAGCCTGGACGAGCTAGAGCGCGCCCACATCGGCGCGGTGCTGGCGGCCAGCGATACCCTGGACCAGGCGGCCAAGACGCTGGGGATCGACGCCTCGACTCTGTACCGCAAACGCAAGCAGTACAACCTATGAAGTGGCCCATGAAGCTGCGCACGCGGCTTTTCCTGAGCATCTCGGCCCTGGTCACGGTCGCCTTGCTCGGCCTGCTGCTCGGGCTGGTCAGTGTGATGCAGATGGCTACAGTGCAACAGCGATTGGTGGGGGACACCACCCATACGCTGGAGATCGCCCTCAAGCTACGACAGAACCTTGGAGAGCAGTTGAAGCTCATCCTCGATGCGGACACCGACCCACGCAATCTGGTGACCCTGCAGGAAGACTTCCAATCCCTGCTCAACCAAGGCCTTGCCGAAGGCGGCGAGCGCACCGCCTTCAGCAAGGCCAGCAGCAATTACCAAGCCTTTCTCCAGGCCTACCGCGAAAGCGCGGCGCCCGCGCGCAGCATGGACACCGAGCAACCTTTGGGCGCCGCCTTCAATCAGGTCCGTACCGACCTGATCGACTCCCACAAGCAGGCCCTGGAGCGCATCACACGCAGCGAAGAACAAGCGCGCGACCGCGCCCTGCTGATCAGCGGCGTGCTCGGCTTGATGGGACTGTTGGTAGTGGTGCTCGGGTTCGTCACAGCGCACAACATCGCTCGCCGTTTCGGCCAACCCATCGAGGCCCTGGCCAAGGCCGCCGATCAGGTCGGCCAAGGCAATTTCGACGTCACCTTGCCAGTCACCCAGGCTACCGAGCTCAACCAGCTCACCCGGCGCTTCGGGTTGATGGCCGATGCCCTGCGCAAACACCAGGCCACCAACATCGATGAACTGCTGGCCGGCCAGCAGCGCCTGCAGGCCGTGCTCGACAGCATCGACGATGGTCTGCTGATCATCGACCGCCAAGGCCGCCTTGAACATTTGAACCCTGTGGCGCAACGCCAGTTGGGTTGGGACATCAGTCGAGTTGGAACGGGCCTTGCCGAAGCATTACAGCGCCCGGAGCTCGAGCCACAACTGCATCAGGTCTTGCGCGGCGGTAGCCTGGACCGACCGCCGGACGACCTGAGCATCGAGGTGGACGACGAAACCCGTCTGCTCACCTACAGCTTGACGCCGGTCAGCCACCCACAAGGGCCGATCCTTGGAGCCGTAATGGTGCTGCACGACGTCACCGAGCAGCGAGCGTTCGAGCGGGTGCGCAGTGAATTCGTCCTGCGGGCCTCCCACGAGCTGCGTACGCCGGTGACCGGCATGCACATGGCGTTTGGCCTGTTGCGAGAACGGGTGACGTTTCCACCCCAAGCGCGGGAGAACGACCTGTTGGACACCATCGGCGAGGAGATGCAGCGCCTGACCCAACTGATCAACGACCTGCTCAACTTTTCCCGCTACCAGAGCGGCCTGCAAAAGCTGGAGCTTTCGCCCTGCAGCATCGAAGAGCTACTCGAGCGTGCCCATTCACGCTTTGCCGAGCAGGCCGCGCAGAAGAACATCGAGCTGTTCATAGACGTCGAGCCCCCTCTACCACGCATCCCGGCAGACGCCGCGCAGCTGGACCGGGTGCTGGACAATCTGTTGCACAACGCGCTCCGTCATACCGCCAACGATGGGCGCATCCGGCTGCATGCGCGGCGGCATGCCGAACGAGTGATCATCGGGGTGGAGGACAACGGCGAAGGCATCGCCTATGGCCAGCAAGCCCGGATCTTCGAGCCCTTCGTCCAGGTCGGGCGCAAGAAAGGCGGAGCCGGTTTGGGCCTGGCGTTGTGCAAGGAGATCGTCCAGCTGCATGGCGGGCGGATGGGTGTGTATTCCCGTCCAGGGCAGGGGACGCAGTTCTACATGACCTTGCCCGTGTAGAACCTCCACCGCGGGCTGTGTGCTTCGCGAGTAACCTGCGCCCAGAGGATCCAGGCCGTTCTCGACAGCACCATTGAACTTGTAAGAGTGGGTTCACCCACAACGTTCGCCGCCGGCTATTTGCCTTTGCGCCGCTGACGAGTCACCAGTTCGGTGAACTGCCGGGCACTGAGCGGATGGGCAAACAGCCAGCCTTGCCCATAATTGACACCTTCGCTATTGAGTAACTCCGCCTGGTCCTCGCATTCGATCCCTTCGGCAATCACTCGCAGGTGCAGGGAGTGGGCCATGCGAATGATGTGCGGCGCCACGCCGCTGCTCGCAGCGTCATGCCCCAGCGCATCGATGAAAGCCTTGTCGATTTTCAGGCAGTCGACCGGGAGCGTCTGTAGGTAAGCCAGGCTGCAATAGCCTGTGCCAAAGTCGTCGATCAGGACCTGATGCCCCACCGCGCGCAAGGCCTGTAAATTGTCACGCGCCACCACCACATCGATCAGGCCCCGCTCGGTCACCTCGAAGGCGATCTGGCTGGCCGCCACCCGGTGATGCGCCAGCAATCGGGCCGCCACCCTTCCGATGCGTGGCACCATCACGTCACAGGCCGCCAGATTCACTGAGATGTACAGCGAAGGATTGGCCCGCAACAATTGGCCCAACTGCTCCAGCACCCGTTGCAACACGAAGTCCGTGATCTGGCGGATCTGCCCAGTGTTTTCAGCCAACGGGATGAACAGATCGGGACTGGTCAGCGAGCCATCCGGTCTGAGCCAGCGCACCAAGGCCTCAGCACCGACGCAACGGCGACTGTCGAGCTCGAAAATCGGCTGATAAAGCACCTGCAGCTCGCCCCGACGCAAGGCGTTCTGCAGCTCCGAACTCATCGAGCGCCGTTGCAGAATCAACTGCAGCACCAGCCAGCCGACGCAACAGGCCAATACCAGGCTGCCCGGAAACAGCAGCCAGAGCATCCCGTTCATCTTCAGAGGCAGGCCCGCCCGAGGCGCGATCAACACCAACTGGTAGTCGGGCGAGTTGGTCGGCATGTGATAGAGCAACCAGTCGTTCTTCTCCAGCAACGACTGGTTCGGTGGCGGCGGCCATTCCACTGTCGGCGGAGGCCAGCGCTGGGGCGGGCCGAGCACGGGGATCGCCCGGGTACCATGGTCGAGCACGACCAGCACGCTGCCACCCGGCGGCAAGTCGACCACATCGGAAAGATGACCCCGCGAGGTAGATACCAGGAACTTGCCGCGCCCCAGCATCAAGGCGGCCAGGTTCTCGTTCGGCTCGGTGCTGGTGTTGAGCCAATAGCTGTAGGTGGGCCCCTGGATGTCCGGAGCACGAAGGGGTTCGAGGGTGCTCTCGGCGCCACGGCTGGAGCAGACTACCGCGCCGTCCACATAGGCGGCCTCATAGATGAATCGCGAACTCAAGCCGATCTGCTGCAAGGCCGCGACCATCGCCGCATCACAACCGCGCAGAGGTTGCGCCTGCAATTGGTCCACGCCTTCGCGCAACTGGCCGAAGATCTGTTCAAGGCGCTCCAGGAAACGCTCGCCCCGGGCGTTCATCTGGGCGCTTTCGTTTTGTTTCATCTGCTGCAGCGCGACACCAAAGCTTCCTGCGAGCAGCACGATTGCGCTGGAAAATGCGGCCAGCCCAGCCAGCATCCAGGGACGGTGGAAAATTTGACGCAGTGTCGCAAGGAAGGCTGACATCACAGGCATCCAGTTGATTACCAAGAGGTATAGCAACTCTGCGAGAAGTCAGCCTGCCCGTTTGGCGTATGACACCATCAGAAAGGTTTCGTTACCGTTACTCAGCGCGAGCGATTCAAGACTTGCAGCATCGCCGCGGTCTGTGCATCCGGCATGCCGTCGAAGCGCTGAGGACGGAAGCGCATCTGGAAGGCCGCGATCACATGGCGAGTGGCAACATCCAGCTCGCCGGTCTGCTCGATCGCATAACCGAATCGCGCCAGTTGCTGCTGATACCAGCTGATGGTCGGAGGATTGACGCTGAAATATGCCTGTTGTCGTGCAACGGCATTTGCGTCTGGCCAAACGCCAAGGCCGGCATCGGCGAGACGTTTCCACGGGAACAGCGGGCCTGGATCAAGCTTGCGCAGCGGCGCGATATCACTGTGGCCGATGATGTGCCGTGGCTCGATGTGATTGCGCTTGACGATATCCTTGAGCAACGCGATCAAGGCCTGGATCTGAGCCTCGCTGTAGGGGTGCCAGACGCGCCCGTTGGGTGTGTCGGTGTAGCCTGGGTTGACGATCTCGATGCCAATGGAGCTGGAGTTGAGCCAAGTACGCCCTTGCCATTGGCTGTCGCCGGCATGCCAGGCCCGGCGGTTTTCATCAACCAGTTGATAAACGGTGGCTGGCCCATCGCCGACCAGGTAATGGCTGCTGACCTCGCCATGGGTCAGCAAGGCCAAGGAGCGCTCCAGGGATGCGTTGGTGTAATGCAGGACGATGAACTGGATACGGCTGTCATGGTTGACGGAAGGATGGTTACGGTCGATCCGCAGGCCGGTGGAGCAGCCAGCCACCATCAACAACATCAGCCCGGCAAAAAGCGTTTTCATGGGAGAGGGCACGTCAGTAAAGTAATCGGCAACAGCGCTACAGTATAACGTGCACTTCTCACTACAGCTCGAGAAACGCAATCACCGCGTGCACATCAAAAGAAACTCCAGGTCGTTGTCGCCACTGGGTCCTTTCTTGTCGACCAGCTGAGTCATCACGTCGACCTTTTCTGCCGAAGGCTTGCCCGTTACCTTGGCTTGTCCATGCAGCTGGCGATCGTAACTGCTGGCATCGATGGCAGAGACTGTGCAAAAGCCCGGGTCCTGCCGCACAACCTGCTTGTTCAACTTCAGCTTGTACAAGCTGAAGTAGTTGGGCTGGGGCTGATGGGTGATGTCGGAGATCCATTTCGGGGACTGCCGCAACAGCGTGCCATCCGCCGCCACATGAGCGGTAAACACATGTTCTTTGGCCATTGCGGTCGTCTGCACGGCCAGCACCATGGCAAACACGGCCAATCCGTTGAGTGCTTTCATCTGCTATTTCCTGTTCGATCAAGGGGCCGAAACCTGTCCATCAGGTTTCCGGTCGACCATTGTCAGCACCAGGGTCGCAGTGAATGCGGTAAATAATTATGCCTGCTCCACGCGATTGCGGCCCTGATCCTTGGCTCGGTACAGCGCGTCGTCCGCGCGCTTGAGAACCTGGTCGCCTCGCTCGCCAGAGCGGAAAGCGCTCAGGCCGATAGAGGTGGTGATCACCACCCGCTCGCCCTTGAAGTGGAACGGGCAGGCCTCGACGGCCGCTCGCAAGGTCTCGGCCAGCTTGAGGCCGACAGCAGGCGAGGTCTGCGGCAGCAGCACGACAAACTCCTCGCCGCCAAACCGGGCGATGAAATCCTGCCCTCGCAGACGCTTGCGCAACTGGTCGGCGACGATCTTGAGGACCTTGTCGCCAGCCAGGTGACCATAGTTGTCGTTGATCCGCTTGAAGTGGTCCAGGTCGAGAATAGCCATCAGCAGATGCCCGCCGTGGGCCTGCCAGTGCTGGACCTCCCGCTCGACGCGCTCCGACCAGGCCGCACGATTGGGCAGCCCCGTGAGGGGGTCGAGCAGGGCTTTCTGGCGCTGTTCCTCCAGGTGTTCGCGATAACCGAGGGCTTCCTGCTCCATGTTCGCCACTCGATCGGCCAGGCCCTTCAAGCGGTCCGCCAGCTCCTGCTCACGACGATCGCGCTCATGCTGGTGCTCATCCATGGTGTTCAGCAAGCCTTCGAGGCGGTTCTCCAGGATGAGCTTGAGGCTGTCCACGTCCGCGGCGCCCTGCACACTGCTTTGCAGGCCATCGACCTGCTCACGCAACTGGTTGTCCAGTTCACGCGCGGCGCAGCTGTTGTCGGCATGCCCGGCACTGGCCTCTTGCAGGTGGCTCTGGAAGGTTTCCAGGCGCCCGTTGAGCTGTTGCAGGTAGGCTTCGAATTCATGCTGGCCGCTATCGGTGATGGCCAGCATAAGCACGGCCAAGTCATCGAGCACCGGAATCAGCTCGTACCAGTTCAACCCACGCGATACCCGCTCGCGCATGGCCAACGCCTGTGCCTTATGGCGCTCCGGTAGGCTCAGGTCGTCGAGCAGGCCGATCAGCGTCTGCTCGATATGCGCCGCGACGGTGCTGTAGGGGGGTTCCACAGCGTCAGGGAGGGCATACGGGCCTTCTGCTTCCAATGTGCTTTGCACATGAGCAAGCTCTTGCTCCGCGACGACGGCAGACGCGTCGGCAGGCTCGATTTCAATGGGTGACGACGAAACCGCCTCAGGGCTTTCAGGCAGCGGCAGGGTTTCCAGCGCTCCTTCGTGCGGGCGAGGCTCGTCGGTACCGCTCAGCTCAGCTACTTCGACGTCCGTTTCAGGGGGCAGCGCATCGTCATCGCGCTCAGCAGCCTGCCCAGGGTCTATCTGCGGTTGCGCCAAGGGATGCAGTTCATCCACATCGGCCAGCGCCGCTGGTTCGGCCAGCGTTTTTTCGAGGATCTCGGCAGGCCTGGCCTCAGCAAGCTGGGTGGCCGGCTCCAAGTCCGCCTCGCGGCCGCCGAACAGCCGCTGGAGGAATCCTGGTCGCGGTTCTTCATCGGGCCTTTGCAGCACGCTCAGGGCGCGACCCTGCAGGCCGCTCAGCTCACCCAGCAGCGGCGGCAGCTCTCGGGACTGGCTAACCCCACCATCGAGTTTCTTTGAAAGTTTCTTCAGGGGCCGGGCGATATCACCGGGCAAGGGCAAGCGCTGCAGTTGCTCGACCAGTGAGGTCAGGGCTTCGCTGACCTGCGTCATGCGGGTCTCGCGGCGCTGCTCGGAGTCCAGCACGGCTTTTTCCAAGCGTGGCAACAGGCCCGCAAGCCCCGCGTCCATGTTGTCGCTGCGAATGACCTCGCGCATTTCCTTCATGCACTGGTCGACTGTCTTGTCGCTGCCCTCGGCCGCCAAGGTGCTGCGCACCAGGCCGCGACGCAGCAGATCGAGACGAGCTTCCCAACGGCGCTCCAGCTTCTCTTGCTGTTCGATGCTTTTGAGGTACTTCTCTTTCCAGCGCTCGCCTTCGTCTGTCATGCCTGGATCCGCAAACCGGTGATAGCAATCAGCCCAAAGCCGGCAGCGTATCCACAGTCAGTGCATCAGGCAAACGAATCTCGACGGCAACCGGAAGGTGGTCGGAAATTGGCTGGGCCAGCACCTCGACCCGTTCCAGGGTCAGGCTCGGGCTGAGCAGGATGTGATCCAGGCAGCGCTGGGGGCGCCAGCTGGGAAAGGTGGCCTCGACCTGCGGCGCGATGAGGCCCAGATCGCGAAGGGGCGAATGCTCGAGCAGGTCATTGGCATGGGTGTTCATGTCGCCCATTAGCACCTGATGGCGGTAGCCGCCGATCAACTCGCGGACATACGCCAATTGCCGGGCCCGTGTCTTGGCGCCGAGCGCCAGGTGCATCATCACCACGATCAGGGCGTCTTCGCCTTCGCCAAAACGTACCAGGATCGCACCTCGACCGGCTGGGCCAGGCAGGGGGTGATCTTCGAGATGCTGTGGCTTGAGGCGGCTGAGCACGCCGTTGCTGTGCTGGGCGAAACGCCCGAGGTTGCGGTTGAGCTGCTGGTACCAGTACGGAAATGCCCCGAGCTGGGCCAGATGTTCGACCTGATTGATGTAACCCGAGCGCAGGCTGCCGCCATCGGCTTCCTGCAAGGCCACCAGATCGAAGTCACCGAGCAGTTCGCCGATCCGCTGCAGGTTGCCGGCCCGCCCATTGTGCGGCAACAGGTGCTGCCAGCTGCGGGTCAGGTAGTGCCGATAGCGCTCGGTGCTGATACCGACCTGGATATTGAAGCTGAGCAGGCGCAGTCGCCCATCCGCCGGCAAGCCTGATGCCTGCAGGTGATGCTCGTTGACCTGCGGTTGCCGCAGGCCAACCAGGCGTGTGGAGCGAAAGCGGCTCATGGGCAACGCCGCTTATTTAGCGGCGCGCTCCTTGGCGATCAGCTGGTCGGCGACATCCAGCACGCCTTCCGGCCCGCCGGCGGTACCCAGGTCGAAGCGGTACTTGCCGTTGACGACCATGCTCGGCACGCCAGTGATTTCGTACTTCTTCGCCAGGTCCTTGGCCTGCTGCACCTGGCCCTTGATGGCGAACGAGTTGAAGGTGGCGAGGAACTTGTCTTTATCCACGCCCTGGGTGGCGAGGAAGTCGGCCATTTCTTCAGGCTTGGTCAGGCGCATGCGCTTGTTCTGGATGGCATCGAAGACCGCGGCATGGACGTTGTGCTCGACGCCCATGGCCTCGAGGGTCAGGAACATCTGACCGTGGGCATCCCAGGGGCCGCCGAACATGGCGGGCACGCGCTTGAAGTTGACGTCGGCCGGCAGTTTCTCAGCCCATGGATTGATGGTCGGTTCGAAGTGGTAGCAGTGCGGGCAGCCGTACCAGAACAATTCGACGACTTCGATCTTGCCCGGGACGGAAACAGGAACGGGGTTGCTCAGCTCGAAATACTGCTGACCTTCGACAGGCTCCGCGGCCTGTACGGCGGTCACTCCGAATACGCTGGCGGCGACCAGCGCAGCGCTGAGAATCAGTTTACGCATGCTTTACTCCTGAGCAGTCATTGGTCGCCTCGACGCGACCGGTAGCTAAGACCGGTCGGGAAGGGCTCGGGTTCTGTAGTGTAACGGCTATGGACAGAAAAAAGGGCGGTCCAGGCCGCCCTTTCATCTTTGCCAGGCAGCATTAACCGAACGTTAATGCGCAGGGCCTGCGAGGGCCTACAGGGTTCAGTGCAAGCCCTGGATGTAACTGGCCAAGGCCTCGATGTCCTTGTTGCTCAGCTTGCCTGCGATCGAACGCATGGTCATGGCATCACCGTCATTGGTGCGGTTGCCTTCGCGGAAGTCGGTGAGCTGCTTGGCCACGTACTGGGCGTGCTGGCCCCCCAAGTGCGGGAAGCCCGCCAGGGCGATGCCTGCGCCATTGGGCGAATGGCAACCGGTGCAGGCCGGCATGCCTTTCTCCAGGTCGCCACCGTTGAACAGCGCGCGGCCACGCTCGACCAGCTTGGGATCAGCCGCACCGACACTGCCCTTCTGGCTTGAGAAGTAGGCGGCGATATCGGCCAGGTCCTGATCGTTGAAGTTGGTCAGCATGCCGGTCATCTCCAGCACGGTACGCTTGCCGGACTTGATATCGTGCAGTTGTTTTTCGAGATAGCGCTGGCCTTGGCCGGCAAGTTTGGGGAAGTTCGGCGCCAGGCTGTTGCCGTCAGGGTTGTGGCAGGCTCCACAGACGGCTGTCTTGGCCTGACCGGCAGCAGCATCGCCTTTGATGGGTTCCGCAGCATTGGCCGCACCTGCGACACCCATGGTCAACAGCAGACTCACGAATAGTTTGTTCATCAGCTAATCCAACACGGCTAGGGGTGAAATGTTATGTATCGGGACTGTCGCTCATCCAGAGGATGACAGACCGGTAGTCCTCGGTACTGCAGTCCATGCACAATCCACGCGGCGGCATAGCCTTGAAACCCTGGGTAACATGCGCCACCAATACGTCCATACCTTGCGCAAGCCTCGGATTCCACGCTGCCCGATCACCCCGCTGGGGGGCCTGTGGCAACTGCCCGGCATGACAGGCCGCACACGTGCGGTTGTACAACGCCTCGGGATCCTGTGTAGCCTGAGCGCTTAAAAACGGCAGGAACATACCGACAGCAAGCAGCCATTTCGCCATGCGCAACGACCTTTCAGGGTTGGGGGCCGCGCTGCGTTCTAATGCGCGAGCTATTGTTCGACACCCCATGCACATCATCCTACGCCGGGATAATGCGCACACAAAAACTGGGGCATTATATACTTCCGCCATCCAAACGGAAACGACACAGCTTGCCGCGCCCGGCGCCTGAATGGCTGGCCTTGGCAACACCCATATCGGATATCCCATGCAAGTCAAAAACCCCATCCTCGGCCTCTGCCAGAAAGCCAAATTCGCCCTTAGCGCCGCCAAGGTCGAACAATGCCCTCAAGACCAGGGTTACGAGGTGGCTTTCGCCGGTCGTTCCAACGCCGGCAAATCCAGCGCCCTCAATACCCTGACCCATGCCAGCCTGGCGCGTACCTCCAAGACCCCCGGGCGCACCCAACTGTTGAATTTCTTCAGTCTGGACGATGAACGGCGTTTGGTCGACCTGCCAGGCTACGGATATGCAAAAGTCCCGATCCCACTCAAGCAGCACTGGCAGCATCACTTGGAAGCCTACCTGGGCAGCCGTGAGTGCCTGCGCGGAGTGATCCTGCTGATGGATGTGCGTCACCCGATGACCGATTTCGACAAGATGATGCTCGACTGGTCCAAGGCCAGCGCCATGCCAATGCACATCCTGCTCACCAAGGCCGACAAGCTCACCTTTGGCGCGGCCAAGAACACGCTGCTCAAGGTGCAGTCGGAAATCCGCAAGGGCTGGGGCGATGGGGTGACCATCCAGTTGTTCTCGGCCCCCAAGCGCCTCGGGCTCGAGGAAGCCTACGGCGTGTTGGCCGAGTGGATGGAGCTGGAAGACAAGCCCGCCTGAGGACAAGGCCGTGTCCGGTGGGAGCGTACGCTTGATACCCGATGGCGGGTAAAGCCGCTCCCACAGCGCCAGGCGCAAGTCGGTCGCCAAATTCCAGGCAAAAAAAACCCCGGACTTCGTATGGGGAGGGGGAAGTTCGGGGTTCAAGTCCGGACCGCTAGGGCGGGGTCCGGGTATCTGCCAACACTTAACACAACATAGGAGCATCGAAAGGCTTCACCAGCCATTCAGTTACTCTGAGTCCCGCTTCACCGGTTTAGTTCCAAGGCCCTGAAAACTATTTGCGATAGTTTCATGAAACCTCAGAACCGCCAGCGCTGAACCGACAGTGGATCCACGACTCTCGCCACACATCCTATCCTGCTTGCCCTGCTCGATTCAGTGAGCTTCGTCCCAATTCGAGCCAATGCCCACTTCCACCAGCAGCGGCACATCCAGCTGCGCGGCATTGCTCATGTAGGGACGGATCTGCTCCCGTACCTGTTCGACCAAGTCCTCACGCACCTCCAGCACCAGTTCATCGTGGACCTGCAGGATCACACGTGCATCCAGGCCGCTATCGGTCAGCCAGTTATCCACAGCCACCATGGCGCGCTTGATGATGTCCGCCGCGGTGCCCTGCATCGGCGCGTTGATCGCGGTGCGCTCGGCACCCTTGCGCAGCGCCGGGTTCTTCGCGTTGATGTCCGGCAAATACAGGCGGCGACCGAACAAGGTTTCGACGAAGCCCTGCTCGGCGGCCTGGGCGCGAGTGCGCTCCATGTACGCCAATACGCCAGGGTAGCGGGCGAAATAGCGGTCGATATAGTCTTGGGACTGCTTGCGATCGACACCGATCTGCTTGGCCAGGCCAAAAGCGCTCATGCCGTAGATCAGGCCAAAGTTGATGGCCTTGGCACTTCGGCGCTGGTCGTTGGTGACTTGCTCCAGCGGCACGCCGAAAACCTCCGCGGCGGTAGCCCGGTGCACGTCCAGGTCGTTGCGGAAGGCATGCAGCAGCCCTTCGTCCTTGGCCAGATGGGCCATGATGCGCAGTTCGATCTGTGAATAGTCGGCCGCCAGCAGCTTGTAGCCGGGGCTGGCGACGAACGCCTGACGAATCCGCCGGCCTTCGGCAGTGCGCACCGGAATGTTCTGCAGGTTCGGGTCGCTGGACGACAGGCGCCCGGTGGCGGCCACAGCCTGCTGGTAGGAGGTGTGGATCCGGCCGGTGCGCGGGTTGATCTGCTCTGGCAGCTTGTCGGTATAGGTGCTCTTGAGCTTGCTCAGGGAACGGTATTCCATCAGTACCGTAGGCAGTGGGTAATCCTGCTCGGCCAGTTCAGCCAGCACCGCTTCGGCCGTGGAGGGCTGGCCCTTGGCGGTCTTGCTCAGCACCGGCATGCCCAGCTTGTCGTAGAGAATCACACCCAACTGCTTGGGCGAGCCCAGGTTGAATTCCTCGCCTGCAAGCGCGAAGGCTTCACGCTCGAGCTCGGCCATCTTCACGCCCAGCTCACCGCTCTGCACCTTGAGCAGCTCGGCATCGACCAATGCCCCTTGGCGTTCGATCTTGGCCAGCACCGGCACCAGAGGCATCTCGATGTCCATCAAAACCGGCTGCACGCTGGGGGTCTTGGCCAGACGCTCCTGCAGGGCGTGGTGCAGGCGCAGGGTGATATCGGCGTCCTCGGCCGCGTAAGGGCCGGCCTTTTCCAGCGGGATCTGGTTGAAGGTCAGCTGCTTTGCGCCTTTACCGGCGATGTCCTCGAACGCGATGGTGCTGTGATCCAGGTACTTGAGCGCCAGGCTGTCCATGTCGTGGCGGGTGGCGGTCGAATCCAGCACGTAGGATTCGAGCATGGTGTCGTAGGTTACGCCGCGCATCTGGATGCCCTGCGCCGGGTCGCCGCCCAGGGCACAGTTGGCCAGGATATTGATGTCGTACTTGGCGTTCTGACCGATCTTGCCCTTGGCCGGGTCTTCCAGCAGCGGCTTGAGCGCCAACAATACGCTGTCGCGGTCCAGTTGCGTCGGAGCGCCCTCGTAGTCATGGGCCAGCGGCACATAGGCAGCCTCATGCGGCTCGACCGCGAACGACAGGCCGACCAGCTTCGCCTGCTGTGCGTCCAGGCTGGTGGTCTCGGTGTCGAAGGCGAACAACGGCGCCTGGCGCAGCTTGTCGAGCCAGACGTCGAAGCGCGCCTGGTCGAGAATGGTTTCGTACTTGGGCTCGATCTTGGCCTGCGACGCAGGGGGCGGTGCGACCACGTCACCGGCCTGGGCCGCATCGCGCTGAACCTCGGCGATCCAGCTCTTGAACTCCATCTCGGTATAGAGCGCCAGCAATGCGTCACGGTCCGGCTCGCCGCACACCAGCGCCTCGACTTCGATGTCCAGCGGCACATCGACCTTGATGGTCGCCAACTCGTAGGACAGGAACGCCGCCTCGCGGTGCTCCTCGAGCTTGGCCGGCAGGCCCTTGGCGCCACGAATCGGCAGCCCCGGTACCTTGTCGAGATTGGCGTACAAGTCGCTCAGGCCGCCACCGATACCCGTCAGCAAGCCGACCGCGGTCTTTTCGCCAACCCCCGGCACACCGGGGATGTTATCGACCTTGTCGCCCATCAGCGCGAGGAAGTCGATGATGTGCTCGGGACCGACACCGAATTTCTCGTGCACGCCAGCGACGTCCAGCACGCTACCGGTCATGGTATTGACCAGCGTAATGTGCCCGTCCACCAATTGCGCCATGTCCTTGTCGCCGGTCGAGATGATCACTGGCCGATTCAAGGCCGCGCTGCTGCGCGCCAGGGTGCCGATGACATCGTCGGCTTCGACACCTTCGACACACAGCAGGGGATAGCCCAAGGCCCTGACGCTGGCATGCAGCGGCTCGATCTGCACCCGCAGATCATCAGGCATGCTCGGGCGATTGGCCTTGTATTCGGCGAACATGGCATCGCGGAACGTGCCTCCCTTGGCGTCGAAGACCACCGCGAAGAGGCTGTCCGGATACTGCTTGCGCAGGCTCTTGAGCATGTTCAGCACACCCTTGACCGCACCCGTGGGCATGCCCTTTGAGGTGGTCAGCGGCGGCAGCGCATGAAAGGCGCGGTAGAGGTAGGAGGAACCGTCCACCAGGACGAGGGGCGCTTGGCTCATGAGGAGAATCAACCTTTTCGGCAGGTCCGGCGCTAGAATAGCGGGAACAATTGACGACAAAGGGACAAGGTTATCATGCGTACACTCAATCGCCTGTTACTGCTCGGTCTGTTGGCCACCATGCCAGTCGTCACCCTGGCGGCGGAAGACGCCCCATCGGCAGATCCCGATGTAACCATTCGCACGGAAGGCGACAAAACCATCCAGGAGTACCGGCAGAACGGTTTCCTGTATGCGATCAAGGTGACGCCCAAGCACGGCAAGCCTTATTTCCTGGTACGCGCCGATGGCTCCGAAGGTAACTTCATTCGATCCGACCAGCCGGACATGCTCATTCCGTCCTGGAAGATCTTCGAGTGGTAATCTGAGGCGTATCGTTCACATCAACCAGGCACTTCCGGGTGGAAGTGCCCGCATGGGCTTCTTTTCATCATGTCAGTCTTCACCCCTGTGACCCGGCCTGAGCTGGAAACCTTTCTGGCGCCGTATGAGCTGGGCCGCTTGCTCGACTTCCAGGGCATCGCCGCCGGCACCGAGAACAGCAATTTCTTCGTCAGCCTGGAGCAGGGGGAATTCGTCCTGACGCTGATCGAGCGCGGGCCAGCCGAGGACATGCCGTTCTTCATCGAATTGCTCGATGTGCTGCACGATGCCGACATGCCAGTGCCCTACGCCCTGCGCGACCGCGACGGCAATGCCCTGCGCGAACTGTGCGGCAAGCCCGCGCTGCTGCAGCCACGGCTGTCGGGCAAGCACATCAAGGCGCCGAACAACCAGCACTGCGCCCAGGTCGGCGAGTTGCTGGCGCATATCCACCTGGCCACCCGCGAGCACATCATCGAGCGTCGCACCGACCGCGGCCTGATCTGGATGCTCGAGGCCGGGGCCGAGCTGATGCCAGGCCTGGATACCGGGCAGGGCCAGATGCTGCAGGCTGCGCTGAACGAGATCGACGCGCACAAAGCGCAGATCCTGGCCTTGCCACGGGCCAACCTGCACGCCGACCTGTTCCGCGACAACGTGATGTTCGAAGGCACGCACCTGACCGGCGTGATCGACTTCTACAACGCCTGTTCGGGGCCGATGCTGTATGACATCGCCATCACCGTGAACGACTGGTGCCTGGATGAAGCCGGAGGCATCGATGTGCCACGCGCCCAAGCGCTGCTGGCCGCCTATGCTGCACTGCGTCCGTTCACCGCTGCCGAAGCCGAGTTGTGGCCGGTCATGCTGCGCGTGGCATGCGTGCGGTTCTGGCTGTCGCGCCTGATCGCGGCCCAGGCGTTTGCCGGAATGGACGTGATGATCCACGACCCGAGCGAGTTCGAGGTGCGCCTGGCGCACCGTCAGCAAGTGGCACTGGGCCTGCCGTTCGCCCTCTGACCTCGTCTGCTTCTTCGCGGGCTAGCCCGCTCCCAACAGCATCAGCGCCAGCCTTGAAAGGTGGCGCTATCCCTGTAGGAGCGGGTTTTCCCGCGAAAACGCCTCCATCGATTCACAGCTGCTCCAGGCACCCCGTCAGCTCATTGCCCAGCTTCTCCAGCAACCGCTCATAGCCTTTGGCATCCACAGGATCGTTCCCTCCCAAGGCATCGAGCTCGGCCAGACGCACCGGCAGACCAGCCGTCAGTGTTTCGGCCAAGCGCGGGCGCAGTGGCGGCTCACTGAACACACAGGTCTTGCCCACTTCCTGCAGGCGTTTGCGCATGGCCGCGACATGCTGCGCGCCCGGCTGTACCTCGGCGGCCACATTGAACACACCGGTGTGCTTGAGGCCATATGCCGCCTCGAAGTAATCGAAAGCCTCATGGAACACGAAGTACGGCTTGCTTTCGACACCTGCTACCCGGGCCTTGATGCGCAGGTCCAAGGCATCCAGACGGTCGATGAAGGCCTTGAGGTTGGCCTGGTAACGAGCGGCATTCGTCGGATCGGTGGCGGCCAGGTCGCTGGCCATCTTCGCCGCGATCACCCGCGCGTTGGCCGACGACAGCCACAAGTGCGCATCCAGGCTGCCCGGGCGGTGATCATGATCATGGTCATCGCCGTCATCCTCATGGGCATGGCTGTCCTCGCCAAAATGGCGCAGGTGCATGCCTTGGAGCGACTGCACCGCAACGCTAGGCTTGGTACGGCCGTTGATCACCCGGGGCAGGAAGCTTTCCATGTCCGGGCCGATCCAATACAAAAGGTCAGCATTGGCCACGCGCCGCACATCGGAAGGGCGCAAGGCATAGTTATGCGGCGAAGCGCCCGGCGGCAACAACACATCCGGGCTGCCAACGCCGTCCTGGACCGCCGCGGCGATCTGCTGCAATGGTTTGATACTGGTCAACACGCGCACCTCGGCGTGGGCCGAGAAGGCGATGAAAGCGACAAAAAGGGCAAGCAATCGGGACACGGTGAGTACTCGGCGGGCCAGAAAGAGGTAACATAATAACGTCTCTGTCCAGAACCGTCGCCGCCCATGTCCATCACGCCGCTGGCCAACCGTCCTCATGATCATTCCCACTGCGTGCACAGTGCACTGGCCGAGGCCGACGCCCTGTGCACACGCCAGGGCCTGCGCCTGACCGCCTTGCGCCGCCGGGTGCTGGAACTGGTCTGGCAGAGCCACAAGCCGCTGGGTGCCTACGACATCCTGGCCGTGCTGAGCGAACAGGACGGCCGCCGCGCTGCGCCGCCGACCGTGTACCGCGCCTTGGATTTTCTTTTGGAAAACGGCCTGGTCCACCGCATCGCCTCGCTCAATGCCTTCATCGGCTGCAGCCACCCCGAGCACGTGCATCAGGGCCAGTTCCTGATCTGCCGCGCCTGCCATGTGGCCATCGAGCTCGAACAGCAAAGCATCAGCGAGGCCATCATCACCAGCGCCAAGGGCGTAGGCTTCACCGTCGAAACGCAGACCGTCGAAGTGGTCGGCCTGTGCGGCAGCTGCCGGGGGCAGGCATGAGCGACGCGTTGATCCGCCTCGAACAGGTCGGCGTCACCTTTGCCGGCGAATCGGTGCTCGACAGCATCGACCTGTCGGTGGCACCTCGCCAGATTGTCACCCTCATCGGCCCCAACGGCGCCGGCAAGACCACGCTGGTGCGCGCCGTGCTCGGCCTGCTCAAACCGCACCGTGGCAAGGTCTGGCGCAAGCCTCGGCTGCGTATCGGCTACATGCCGCAAAAGATCCAGGTCGACCCCACCCTGCCGCTGTCGGTGCTGCGCTTCCTGCGCCTGGTACCGGGAGTGGACCGCGCCGCAGCGCTGGCGGCCTTGCAGGAAGTCGGCGCCGAACAGGTGATCGACAGCCCGATCCAGACCATCTCCGGCGGCGAGATGCAGCGTGTGCTGCTGGCTCGTGCGCTGCTACGCGAACCGGAGTTGCTGGTGCTCGATGAACCCGTGCAAGGCGTGGATGTGGCCGGCCAGGCCGAGCTGTACAGCTTGATAACCCGCCTGCGCGACCGCCACGGTTGCGGCGTGCTGATGGTCTCCCACGACCTGCACCTGGTCATGAGCACCACCGACCAGGTGGTGTGCCTGAACCGCCACGTGTGTTGTTCCGGGCATCCGGAGCAGGTCAGCGGCGATCCGGCGTTCGTCGAACTGTTCGGCCAGAACGCCCCGAGCCTGGCCATCTACCATCACCATCACGATCACCGCCACGACCTGCACGGCTCGGTGATCGCCCCTGGCGCCCACGTTCATGGAGAGCACTGCAAGCATGGCTGATTTTCTTCTCTACGCCCTGCTCGCAGGCTTGTCCCTGGCCCTGGTGGCCGGCCCCTTGGGATCGTTCGTCGTCTGGCGGCGCATGGCTTATTTCGGCGATACCCTGTCCCACGCGGCATTGCTTGGAGTCGCCCTGGGCCTGGCGCTGGATGTCAGCCCCGCCCTGGCGGTGACCGTCGGCTGCCTATTGCTGGCGATCCTGCTGGTCACCCTGCAACAACGCCAGCCGCTGGCCTCCGACACCCTGCTTGGCATCCTGGCACCGAGTACGTTGTCCCTGGGGCTGGTGGCATTGAGTTTCATGCACGACGTGCGCATCGACCTGATGGCCTACCTGTTTGGCGATCTGTTGGCCATCAGCCCCACCGACTTGGCCTGGATCCTGGGCGGCAGCGTCGTGGTCCTGCTGTTGCTCGCGGCCTTGTGGCGTCCGCTGCTGGCCGTGACCGTACATGAGGAACTGGCGATGGTCGAAGGCTTGCCGGTGGCGAGCCTGCGCCTGGCCTTGATGCTGTTGATTGCCGTGGTCATCGCCGTGGCCATGAAGATCGTCGGTGTACTGCTGATCACCTCGCTGCTGATCATTCCCGCCGCTGCGGCACAGCGTCACGCCCGCTCACCGGAGCAGATGGCCCTGGGCGCCAGCCTGTTAGGCGTGGTCGCCGTCTGTGGCGGGCTGGCGATGTCATGGTTCAAGGACACCCCGGCCGGCCCGTCGATCGTGGTGTGCGCCGCGGTGCTATTCTTGCTGAGCCTGGCGTTGCCCAAGCGCTGAAAATTTAAGGATGCGCGCAGGTGCATCCTGCAACCTTTTGTCAGGTAAAGGGTCTGTAAGACTTATTTTCGAGCGTGCGCACCAGGGTGTAGACTTGCTCGCTTTTTGCGCAAATAGAGAGTCGCAGGAATGAAGCCGTTCGCCTCCCGTTTTCTGCTTGTTGCCGTTTTTTCCCTGTTCTTGGCGGCCTGCTCCAGCACTCCGTCTGAACAGTCGAACGCGCCTGCCCAGACCGATGCCTGGCAAGCGCTGCAACAAAGCATTGCCAGCAATGAGCTGGCCACCGCTGAAGACCAGTTGGCCGCGTTGCAGGCACAATCGCCAGACGATGCACGCCTTGAGCAGTACCAACGCCAACTGGCCGAAGCCTACCTGCAGCGCAGCCAGATCGTGCTGCAGAAGGGCGACGTCAATGCTGCCGCGACCGCGCTGGCCCGTGCCCGCGCGCTGATGCCCCAGGCCCCGGCAATCACGGGGGGCGACGCCGTGGCCCAGGCGCGCAAGGCCGAACTTGAAAAGGCCGAGGCCGCGCTCAAGGCCGCCGAGGCCAAGCCCAAGGCCCGCGTCATCGACCCCAGTGCGCCGAGCACCGTGGTGGCGCTCAAGACCACCGACATCCGCGCCATGCGCCGCCAGCTCGATGACATCGCCGCCGATGTGGTGAACTACCAGTGCGATGTGGTGTTTCAGGTGCCGCGCACCGACGATGCACCCTGGCTCAAGACCTTGCTCGACAAGCGCGTGCGCAAGCTCGATAGCGGTTTCGAGCTGAACCAGCGCCATGAAATCCAGCGCTCGCTGCCTGCGCAGGTAGTGCTGGTCCCACGTCAGCCCTGAGCATTGCGGGGCGCGCTGCGCCCCAATCGCAGGCATGGCCAGCTCCCGCACAGCGCGGGAACTGGCTAAACACAGCCTGGCCTACGCCGGGATTGCCTCGGCCACCGCCTCCCGCGCCCACACCCGATGTTGCTCCAGCGCTTTCACGAAGGCATCTACCGCCTGCTGATCATCCCCCAGCAGCAAGCCTGCATCCTCGTTCAAGCCCAAGGCATTGAGCAATGCCTTGCCCTCGCTGGCCATTCCCATGGGCTTGAGGTGCTTGTAGGCCTCAAGCAGATAATGCTTGGCCAAACCACTTTTCCCCAGCGCCTCCAGCGCCGCCTTGCCGGCCGGCACCCATAATCCATCGATCATTACCGATGGCATCCCCTCCATGGAGGCATCCACCGCCAACGCCTTGCCCTCGGCAGTCGTCACCGGCGCCGACGTCGGCCCCAGAACAAGCACGCGTGCGCTTTGGGCTTCGAAAGCCTTCACCAGCCGATCGACACTGGCGCCTTCCACCCCATCGGCCACCAACAAGGCAATCTTGCGTCCCTTGATGCCCACACTGCCGGGGTGGTTCATCTGGCTCAGCGCCGGTGATTGCGCTGGCGTCGATCCCTTGACCTGCACCGTTGCGGCCTTGGGCGCCGGCAAGCCGAGGTTGGTCGCCACGGCTGCGGCGAGGTCCAAGTCGATGTTGGCCAGGATCTCGTTCACCTCCCGCACCCGGATCGCCTCGCGCTCGACCTTGCCCAGCTCGAAGCTGTAGGCCTTGATGATGTGCTGCTGCTCGGTCGGGCTCATGCTCTGGAAGAACAACCGCGCCTGGGAGAAATGGTCGCTGAAAGAGTCGCTACGCTGACGGATCTTGTGCCCGTCGATGCGCTCCTGATAACTCTCGAAGCCACCGCCATGGGGTGCTGGCGGCGTTTCCTTGGGCCAACCGCCATCGATGGAATTGGGCTCATAGGAGGCACGCCCCTTGTCGATGGTCATGCGGTGCATGGCATCACGCTGGCTGCTGTGGTTGGGTACGATCGGCCGGTTGATCGGAATTTCATGGAAGTTCGGCCCGCCCAGGCGGCTGAGCTGGGTATCGGTGTAGGAGAACAGACGCCCCTGCAGCAACGGGTCGTTGGTGAAGTCGATTCCCGGCACAATATGCCCGGGACAGAAGGCGATCTGCTCGACTTCAGCGAAGAAGTTGTCCGGATTGCGGTTGAGCACCATCTTGCCCAGCGGCGTCACGGGCACCAGTTCTTCGGGAATGATCTTGGTCGGGTCGAGCAGGTCGAAGTCAAAATTGTGCTCGTCTGCCTCCGGCACGATCTGCACGCCCAGCTCCCACTCGGGATAATCACCGGTCTCGATCGCCTCCCACAGGTCGCGGCGATGGAAGTCCGGGTCCTTGCCGCCAAGTTTCTGCGCCTCGTCCCAGAGCACCGAGTGCACGCCCTGGCGCGGCTTCCAGTGGAACTTCACGAATGTGGCCTCGCCCTGGGCATTGATCAGGCGGAAGGTGTGTACGCCAAAGCCTTCCATCATGCGCAGGCTGCGCGGAATGGCCCGATCGGACATCGCCCACATGACCATGTGCGCCGATTCCGGTACCAGTGAGACGAAATCCCAGAAGGTGTCGTGGGCCGACGCCCCGGTGGGAACTTCGTTGTGCGGTTCGGGTTTCACCGCATGGACGAAATCCGGGAACTTGATCGCATCCTGGATGAAGAACACCGGCATGTTGTTCCCCACCAGGTCGAAGTTGCCCTCGTCGGTGTAGAACTTGACGGCAAAGCCGCGCACGTCGCGCACGGTGTCACCCGAGCCGCGCGGGCCCTGCACAGTGGAAAACCGCACGAACACAGGCGTGATTTTCTGCGGATCCTGCAGGAAGCCTGCCTTGGTCAACTGCGCGTGGCAGCCATAGCTCTGAAAGTAGCCATGAGCACCGGTGCCACGGGCATGGACGATGCGCTCGGGGATCCGCTCATGGTCGAAGTGAGTGATCTTCTCGCGCATGATGAAGTCTTCGAGCAGCGAAGGCCCACGCACGCCGGCCTTGAGGGTGTTCTGGTTGTCGGCAATCTTCACACCTTGATTGGTGCGCAGGGCCTGGCCGGTGGCATCGCTGCGCACGCTTTCCAGGCTTTGCACCTTGGCGTTGGTGTTGGCCCGGTCAGGCGTGTGGGTTCCGGCCAGCTGGCTGTCCCTGGGCGAATCCGGAGTCTTTGGCATGTCGGTTCTCCTCGTCATGGCTTTCAGGCGCCCCGTTCGGGCTCGTTCCTGTAGTGACTGGAGGCGCCCCGTGAGCGTTCAATCGGATTACCGGTTGTCGCGTTATGCCCAGCGGATTGGTTGATGACGAAATAAATGCTAAGAACAACTATGGGAAAAGGCTAAAATGCGCGACCCCGGCTAACCGCTGACCCAAATTCCATGCGCCCCACAAGGTTCGCTCAGTGATCGAGTTTCAACATGTCCACAAGACCTACCGCGTCGCCGGTAGGGATATCCCCGCCCTGAACCCGACCAGCCTGACCATTGAAAATGGCCAGGTGTTCGGCCTGATCGGGCATTCCGGCGCCGGCAAGAGCACCTTGCTGCGCCTGATCAACCGCCTGGAGGCCCCAAGCGGCGGCAAGATCATCGTCGACGGTGAAGATGTCACCGCCTTCGACGCCAACCAGCTGCGCCGCTTCCGCCAGCAGGTCGGGATGATCTTCCAGCACTTCAACCTGCTGGCCTCCAAGACCGTCGCCGACAACGTCGCGCTGCCATTGACCTTGGCTGGCGAGCTGTCGCGTAGCGAGATCGACAAGCGTGTGACCGAACTGCTGGCTCGCGTCGGGCTGTCGGACCACGCCAAGAAGTACCCCGCCCAGCTTTCCGGTGGCCAGAAGCAGCGCGTGGGTATCGCCCGTGCCTTGTCCACCAACCCCAAGATCCTCCTGTGCGACGAGGCCACCAGCGCTCTGGATCCGCAAACCACGGCCCAGGTGCTGCAGTTGCTGGCCGAGATCAACCGTGAGCTGAAGCTGACCATCGTGCTGATCACCCACGAAATGGACGTGATCCGCCGGGTCTGCGACCGCGTGGCAGTGATGGATGCCGGGCAGATCGTCGAGCAAGGCGCGGTGGCCGATGTGTTCCTGCATCCGCAGCACCCGACCACCAAGCGCTTCGTCCAGGAAGATGAGCAGGTGGACGAAAGCGAGCAGCGCGATGACTTCGCCCACGTACCAGGGCGTATCGTGCGCCTGACCTTCCAGGGCGATGCCACCTACGCACCGCTTCTGGGCACCGTGGCCCGGGAGACTGGCGTTGACTACAGCATCCTGGCCGGACGTATCGACCGTATCAAGGACGTCCCCTATGGACAGCTCACGCTCGCCGTCACTGGCGGCGACATGGAAGCGGCGTTCGCCCGCTTCAAGGCTGCTGATGTTCATATGGAGGTACTGCGTTGATGGACGCTCTTAATTTCTTCGCCAACGTCGACTGGGCCGAAATCTGGCTGGCCAGCATCGACACCATGATCATGTTGTTCGGCTCGCTGTTCTTCACCGTGCTGCTGGGCTTGCCCCTGGGCGTGCTGCTGTTCCTCTGCGGACCGCGGCAGATGTTCGAACAAAAAGGCGTTTATGCGCTGCTATCGCTGGTGGTCAACGTGTTGCGCTCGCTGCCGTTCATCATCCTGCTCATCGTCATGATCCCGATCACCGTGCTGATCACCGGCACTTCGCTGGGTGTCGCCGGTGCAATCCCGCCGCTGGTGGTGGGTGCGACGCCATTCTTCGCACGCTTGGTGGAAACCGCCCTGCGTGAAGTAGACCGCGGCATCATCGAGGCCACCCAGTCGATGGGCGCCACCACCCGCCAGATCATCACCAATGCCCTGCTGCCCGAAGCCCGGCCAGGCATCTTCGCCGCCATCACCGTCACTGCCATCACCCTGGTGTCCTATACCGCCATGGCCGGCGTGGTCGGTGCCGGCGGTCTGGGCGACCTGGCCATCCGCTTCGGCTACCAGCGTTTCCAGACCGATGTGATGGTGGTCACCGTGATCCTGCTGCTGATCCTGGTTCAAGTTCTGCAAAGTGTCGGCGACAAACTGGTCGTGCATTTTTCCCGTAAGTAACCCCAATGGGGTCGGCCTGGCCGACCCGTTCGGGGGCCGTCGCGGCCCTCACAAGGAGTGATCAATGAAGAAGCTGCTTGCTGTCGTCGCCGCTGTCGCGGCCTTCTCGGCCAACGCCGAGTCCCTCACCGTCGCGGCCACCCCGGTTCCGCATGCCGAGATCCTCAACTTCGTGAAGCCGCAACTGGCCAAGGAAGGGGTGGAGCTGAAGGTGAAGGAATTCACCGACTACATCCAGCCGAACGTGCAAGTGGTCGAAAAGCGCCTGGACGCCAACTTCTTCCAGCACCAGCCGTACCTGGATGAGTTCAACAAGGCCAAGGGCACGAATCTGGTCAGCGTCGCCGGCGTACACCTGGAGCCGCTGGGCGCCTACTCGAGCAAGCTCAAGAAGCTCGACGAACTGCCGTCCGGCGCCACTGTGGTCATCCCCAACGATGCCACCAACGGTGGCCGCGCCCTGTTGCTGCTGGACAAGGCCGGTGTGATCAAGCTCAAGGACAACAAGAACATCCTCTCGACCGTCAAGGACATCACCGGCAACGACAAGGGCCTGAAGTTCCGCGAGCTGGAGGCGGCCACCATCCCACGCGTGCTGACCCAGGTCGACCTGGCGCTGATCAACACCAACTACGCGCTGGAGGCCAAACTCAACCCTGAGAAGGACGCCCTGGTCATCGAAGGCAGCGATTCGCCCTACGTGAACATCCTGGTTGCCCGTCCGGACAACAAGGATGCCGACGCCATCAAGAAACTGGCTGCCGCCCTGCATTCGCCCGAGGTGAAGCAGTTCATCACCGAGAAGTACAAAGGTGCGGTGATTCCGGCGTTCTAAGCCGTCTGCGCGCTGAATGTTTCGCGGGTAAACCCGCTCCCACAGAGACGCCACAGGCCAAAGCGCCGCGGTGAACCTGGGGGAGCGGGTTTACCCGCGAAGCTTTTCAGCCGCGGGTTCAGTCCCGCTTGACCAACCCTGGCAGCTGCGCCACCAGCTTCTGGTTGTTCATCGGCGCACGGATGAAACCACGCTGGCGACCATCCGGGCCGACCACCGCCAGGTTGCCGCTGTGATCGACCGTATATCCAGGCTTGCTGGTATCAGCCGGAATGAACGGAATGCTTAGCCCATTGGCCAGCGCCTGGGTATCTTCGATCGACCCCGTCAACCCCACGAAGTCCTTGTCGAAATAGCCCAGGTACTGCTTGAGCTGGTTCGGTGTGTCCCGGTTCGGGTCCACGCTCACCAACACCACTTGCAAGCGCTCCAGCGCCTCCTTGGGCAACTCGCTCTTGACCTGACGCAACTGGGCCAGGGTAGTCGGGCAGATGTCGGGGCAGTAGGTGTAGCCGAAGAACAGCAGCGACCACTTGCCCTTGAGCTGATCCAGCGCCACGGGCCGGCCGTCCTGGTCGGTCATGGTCACGTCCGGCACGGTGCGGCTCTGAGGTAGCAGAATGATGCCGGCGTCGATCAGCTCGGCCGGGTTCGCCTCGCTGCGACCATTGAGCACCTTGTTGACGGTCAGGCCGAGGATCAAGGCGACGACGGCGACGAGGATGAAGACGGTTTTCTGGGTTCGGGTCATAGGTTCGGCAACAGGTAGTGGTCCAAAAGCAGTGCGATGAACAGCAGGAACAAGTACCCGATAGAGTACTTGAAGGTCTTGATCGCAGCGTGCGGCCTGGTGCCACGGTACAACACCCAGGCCCAGTGGAGAAAGCGCAGGCCCAGGGCCAAGGCACAGATCAAGTAGAGCGGGCCGCTCATGTGGATGACGTATGGCAGCAGGCTCACCGCCAGCAGCACCAGGGTATAGAGCAGAATGTGCAGCTTGGTGTAGCGCTCGCCGTGGGTCACCGGCAGCATGGGGATGTCCGCCTTGGCGTACTCCTGCTTGCGGTGGATGGCCAGGGCCCAGAAGTGCGGCGGGGTCCAGGCGAAAATGATCAGCACCAGCAGCAACGGCTCGGCGCTCACATGCCCACTGACCGCCACCCAGCCCAGCAACGGCGGCGTTGCACCCGCCAGGCCACCGATGACGATATTCTGCGGCGTGGCGCGCTTGAGAAACCCGGTGTAGATCACCGCATAGCCCAGCAACGAGGCAAGGGTGAGCCAGGCGGTGAGGGCGTTGGTGAAGACCAGCAGCACGGCCATACCCGTCAGCGACAAGGCCAGTGCGAAGCCCAGCGCCGGCAAGGGCGCGACCCGGCCGTCAGCCAGCGGTCGCTTGTGGGTACGGGCCATCAGTGCATCGATGCGCCGGTCCACCACATGGTTGACCACCGCCGCGCCCCCGGCGCAGAGGGCTATGCCTAGGTTGCCGAACAACAGGATGGGCCAAGGCACCCCGGCCCGGGTGGCCAAGAACATTCCCGCCAGCGAGGTGATCAGCATCAGGAGCACCACCTTGGGCTTGGTCAGCTCCAGGTAGTCGCGCCACCCGGCTCGCGCCGGGCGTTCACTCAGAAGCGTCGCCACGCGTCAGCCCTCGTGTGCACGGTGCCACCTGCACTGGTGACCGGTGTGAGTCGCCAGCCATGGCCAACACGGACCTTGTCCACCACGCGAATCCGGTAATTCACCAGCACCATGCTCAGCAGCAAAAGAGCACCGCCCGCGTTGTGCGCAACGGCCACCCCCAACGGCAGATGGAACAGTACGTTGCTGATACCCAGGCTGACCTGCACGCCCAGCACCAGCAGCACCAGACGAGCCAGCCCGGTGAGACCGTTGCGGTGCAGCTTCCAGCTCAACATCAGCAACACCGCAACGACCATCAGCGCGCCGAGCCGGTGACTGATGTGAATGGCGGTGCGGGCATCACTGTCCAGTTGTCCACCGAGGTAGTTGGGCCCCACGTGCTGGGTCAGGTGAAAGCCGTTGCTGAAGTCCGCCGCCGGCCACCATTGACCGTGGCAGGTGGGCAGATCGATGCAGGCCACCGCGGCATAGTTGGCACTGACCCAGCCCCCCAAGGCGATCTGCCCGATCACCACCAGCAGCGCCAGCGCCGCCACCCGACGCAGACTCAAAGGCAGCTTGGGCAACGGCGCAAACGCGCGAGATAGACGCAGCGATAGCAGGAACAGCAGACTGAGCGTGGTGAAGCCGCCCAGCAAATGGGCAGTGACCACCTGCGGCCATAGCTTGAGCGTGACCGTCCACATGCCGAACGCCGCCTGGGCGAGCACCACCCCTAGCAACAGCACCGGCAGGCGGTACGGCTGGCCGTCCCGGGCATGACGGCGCACCGCCTGGAAGGCCAGCAGCGCGATCACCGTCGCCAGTGTGCCGGCAAAGTAGCGGTGGACCATCTCGGCCCAGCCCTTGGCCTCCTCCACCGGATGGTCCGGGAAGCGCAGCTCGGCGTGTGCCAGTTGGGCTTCGGTCTTGGGCACGCCAATGAAGCCGTAGCAGCCAGGCCAGTCGGGACAACCCAGGCCAGCGTGGGTCAGGCGAGTATAAGCACCGAGCAGCACGACCAGCAGCGCCAGCACGGTGGCAAACACAGCAAGGCGGTATCCGGGTCTGGCCATGGCGGCCTCCTAGCCGATGTTGGACAGCTTGAGCAGATGGCGCAGGTCGTCGAGCACCTGTTTACCGTTGACCTTGGCGTCGTAGCGCAGCACCAGGTTGCCGTGGGGATCGACAATCCACAGCTGCGGACCGGGTACATCGACCTTCTGGCCATAACGCTGGGTATCCAGCGGGTAACGTTGCAATTGCGGGTATTCACGCTCGAGCGTGCCCTGGAATTCGCCGGGCAATGGCTGGGCGGCGGCCAGGGCATGGCTGGCGCGGCTTGCATCGCGGCCCAGGCCAATCTGGATCTGCCGGGCCAGATAGACCAGTCGCTGGCAATCCTCGATGCAGGTAGCCGGGGCGCTGACCAGCAATTGCCAGCGTGCCTCTTGGGCATCGATGCCGATATCCGCGCGGCTTTGGCCGTTGCCGATCATCTCGCCGTGGTAGCTGCGCCCCTCTGGCACCCAGAACTGCAGCTTGTACATGCTGGTGGCCAGGATCATTGGGCCCAACACCACCAACAGGATCAGGATCAGCTGCAAACGCCCGCGGCTTCTGGGTTTGCCACGTTCAGGCACGTCCAGTGGACTCGTTACGCCGCCCATGGGGGTTCTCCTTTTTGTCATGCCAGCCGAAGTAGAGGTAAAGCAGCACCAGCGCCGTGGCCAGGGCGAACCACTGCACGGCGTAGCCCAGGTGTTTTTCCGGACCCAAGGCGACCACCGGCCAGTCCAGCCGGTAGCTGGCCGGGCCGTGTTCCAGACGCAGTTCATGGGCAAAACCCTCACGGCCGAGCTGTTGCCACAGTTGGGCAGGGTCGACGGCGGTCAGTAGATGTGGCCACTGGCCGCCGACCGGGTCTGGGTGCAGCTGGAAGGTGGCGCCCGGCGCGACATAGACCCAGGCCTCGAGCGCCAAGGCTTGGGCAGGTGTCTCGAAACGGACCGGCTCGCGACGATCCGGCCAGGGCAGCCAGCCCCGGTTGACCAGCAGCCACAGGCCGCTGGCCTGGTCATGAAACGGTTGCAGCACCTCCACACCCGCCCGGCCGTCGCGAATGCTGTTGTCCAGCAGTAGGCTGTGTTCACCATCGAAGCGGCCATACAGGTGCACGCGACGATAGGCCGGGTTGGCCACCTGTGGCAGTTGGCCGCCGGCCAGGGGCGCCTCGATCCTGCGTTCGGCGAAGGTTGCCAGCAGTGCACGTTTTTCATCGGCACGGCCCAGTTGCCAACAGCCGAGCGCGATCAGGCCCGGCAGCAGCGCGAGCACCACCAAGGTTGGTACCAGGCCTGGGCGAAACGGCTTCACCGTGTCCTCGCCAGGTCGATCGCTATACTTGATTTCATCACCGCATCCCCCCGGAGTTTCGCCATGCTCAAGGCCGCGATTGTCCTGATGCTGTTGGCCACCATTGCCAGCCTGTTCAGCGGGCTGGTGTTCCTGGTCAAGGACGACGAACACTCGACCCGCTTGCTCAAAGCCCTGACCGTGCGAGTCACCCTGGCCACCTTGACAATCGCCCTGGTGGCCTGGGGCCTGATCAGCGGCCAACTGGTCTCCCACGCCCCCTTCTAAGTTTTCACCCGCTCCCATCTGGTCCGTCGGAGTTCTCTAAAGGCAGTTGCCCTCAGTTCAGAGCACGTACACGAAGATGAACAACCCGACCCACACCACATCGACAAAGTGCCAGTACCAGCTCGCCGCCTCGAAACCAAAGTGCTTGTCCGGATCGAAATGCCCGCGTAGCACGCGGCAGAACATCACGATCAGGATCAGCGTGCCCAAGGTCACGTGGGCACCGTGGAAGCCGGTGAGCATGAAGAAGGTCGCGCCGTAGATCCCTGAACCCAGCGTCAAGCCCAGTTCGGTATAGGCCTCGTGGTACTCGAAGGCCTGCAACGCCAGGAACGACAAGCCCAGCAGGATGGTCAGCCCCAGCCACAGCTTGAGCGGCCCACGATGGTTCTTGCGCAGGGCATGGTGGGCGATGGTGATGGTCACGCTGGAGCTCACCAGCAAGATGGTGTTGATCAGTGGCAGGTGCCACGGATCGATGATTTCCTTCGGTGGCGGAAACAGCTTCGGATCCGGTGTATGCAACAACGGCCAGGCGAACTCGAACGTTGGCCACAGCATATGGGCGATGCCCTTGTGTCCCTCGCCGCCGAGCCAGGGGCCGGCCAGAACTCGCACGTAGAACAGCGCGCCGAAGAACGCCAGGAAGAACATCACCTCCGAGAAGATGAACCAGCTCATGCCCCAGCGGAACGAGCGGTCCATCTGCGCGCTATAGAGCCCGGCGTGGCTTTCCTTGACCACCGCACCGAACCAGCCGAACAGCATGTAGGCCAGAAACAGCGCGCCGACGAAGAAGATCAGTGGCCCATGGGACTCGGGGTGACCGGCCTTGAGATCGTTGAACCAGGTCCCCAGGCCGAACACCGTGATGAACATCCCGATGGTCGCGATGATCGGCCACTTGCTCTGCGCCGGGACGTAATAGTGCTCATGACTTGCCATTGCTGTTCTCCTTCCCTTAGCGGGCGCCCTGGACGTCCTGGGCCGCGACATGAGCGACCGGTGGGTGGCGAGCGGTGATGTCGAACAAGGTGTAGGCCAGTGTCAGGTGCTTCACATTGGCCGGCAGGTCGCGATCGACGATGAACCGCACGGGCATCTCGATGCGCTCACCGGGTTGCAGCACCTGCTGGGTGAAGCAGAAGCACTCGGTCTTGTGGAAATACGCCGCGGCCTCGGCCGGGGTGATGCTGGGTATGGCTTGGGCACTCATGGGCCGGTCGGTGGGGTTGCGGGCGATGAAAATCATCTGGTTGACCGCGCCCGGATTGACCTCCAGCTGATCGGCGGTGGAATAGAAGTCCCAGACCATGTCGCTGGCGTTGGTGGACATGAACTGCACCCGCACCGTGCGCGACGGGTCACTCACCTGGCTGCCCTCGTATTGCCCGCCGGTCTTGCCATTGATGCCGAAGGCCTTGCACATCACGTCGTAGATGGGCACCAGGGCAAAACCAAAGGCGAACATCAGCACCGCCAGCATCAAGAGGCGCGTGACCAGGCGTCTGAGCGAAAGGCCGTTCATGCCCGGCGCCTCACTTCACATCCGGTGGTGTCTGGAAGGTGTGGTAAGGCGCCGGCGAAGGCACCGTCCACTCCAGGCCATCGGCGCCATCCCAAGGCTTGGCCGGTGCCGGCGCGCCGCCGCGGATGCACTTGATGACGATGAACAGGAACAGGATCTGCGTGGCACCGAAGGTGAAGGCCCCGATCGACGACACCATGTTGAAGTCGGCGAACTGCAGGTTGTAATCCGGAATACGCCGAGGCATGCCGGCCAGCCCCACGAAGTGCATCGGGAAGAAGGCCAGGTTCATGCCCACGAACGAAAGCCAGAAATGCAGCTTGGCCAGGGTTTCGTCGTACATGTGTCCGGTCCATTTCGGCAGCCAGTAGTAGGCCGAGGCGAAGATGCCGAAGATCGCCCCGGGCACCAGTACGTAGTGGAAATGGGCCACGACGAAGTAGGTGTCGTGATACTGGAAGTCCGCCGGGGCGATGGCCAGCATCAGCCCGGAGAACCCACCGATGGTGAACAGGATGACGAACGCGATGGCGAACAGCATCGGCGCCTCGAAGGTCAGTGCACCCTGCCACATGGTGCTGACCCAGTTGAACACCTTCACCCCCGTGGGCACGGCGATGAGCATGGTGGCGTACATGAAGAACAGCTCGCCAACCACCGGAATTCCGACCACAAACATGTGGTGGGCCCAAACAATGAACGACAGGAAGGCGATCGCGCCAGTGGCATAGACCATCGAGGTGTAGCCGAAAAGCGGCTTGCGCGAAAAGGCCGGAATGATCGAGCTGACCGCACCGAAGGCCGGCAGGATCATGATGTACACCTCAGGGTGCCCGAAGAACCAGAACACGTGCTGGAACAACACCGGATCGCCCCCGCCGGCAGCGCTGAAGAAGCTTGTGCCGAAGTGGATGTCCATCAGCATCATGGTTACCACGCCAGCCAGCACCGGCATCACCGCAATCAGCAAGAACGCGGTGATCAGCCAGGTCCAGACGAACAGCGGCATCTTCATGAGCGTCATGCCCGGGGCACGCAAGTTGAGGATGGTGGCGATCACGTTGATCGCGCCCATGATCGAGCTGATCCCCATCAGGTGGATGGCGAAGATGAAGAACGTCACGCTGGCCGGCGCGTAGGTGGTGGACAGCGGGGCATAGAAAGTCCAGCCGAAGTTGGGGCCTCCGCCTGGGCTGAACAGGGTCGAGACCAGCAGCAGGAAGGCCGCTGGCAACAGCCAGAAGCTGAAGTTGTTCATCCGCGGCAAGGCCATGTCCGGCGCGCCGATCATCAGCGGAATCATCCAGTTGGCCAGGCCGACGAAGGCCGGCATCACCGCGCCGAACACCATGATCAGGCCGTGCATGGTGGTCATCTGGTTGAAGAACGCCGGTTCCACGATCTGCAGCCCCGGCTGGAACAGCTCGGCGCGGATCACCATGGCAAAGGAGCCACCGAGCAGGAACATGGTGAAGGCGAACCACAGGTACATCGTGCCGATGTCCTTGTGGTTGGTGGTCAGCACCCAGCGCATCAGGCCCTTGGCCGGGCCGTGGGCGTGGTCATGGCCGTGGGCGTGGTCGTCGATCACTGCACTCATGTCCTGTCTCCTGCAATCCATTGATTGCCGCGAGTTACCCGGTTCATTGCGCGTCTGCCTGCTTGAGCGCCAGCACGTCTTTCGGCGTGACCATGTCACCTTTGTTGTTGCCCCAGGCGTTGCGCTCGTAGGTCACCACGGCGGCGATGTCGACTTCCGAAAGTTGCTTGCCGAACGCAGCCATGGCGGTACCGGGACGGCCGTGGAACACAATGTTCAGGTGTTCTTCCTTAGGCCCTGTGGCGACCTTCGAGCCCTTGAGCGCTGGGAACATCGGCGGCAGGCCCTGGCCCTCGGCCTGGTGACAGGACACGCAGGTGGTGTGGTAGACCTTGTCGCCGCGCTCGACCAATTCCTCAAGCGTCCACTCCTTGCTGGTCAGCTCCTTGAGCTTGGCAGCCTCGGCTTTTCGCTCGCCCAGCCAGGCGTCGTAGTCGGCCTTGGACTTGACCTCGACCACCACCGGCATGAAGCCATGGTCCTTGCCGCACAGTTCGGTGCACTGGCCGCGGTAGATGCCGGGTTTCTCGATGCGCGTCCAGGCCTCGTTGACGAAGCCCGGAATGGCGTCACGCTTGACCGCGAAGGCCGGCACCCACCAGGAGTGGATGACATCGGCGGCAGTCACCAGGAACCGCACCTTGGCCCCGACCGGCAGCACCAGCGGCTGGTCGACTTCCAGCAGGTAATGCTCGTCCTTGGGCGCCTTGTTGTGGATCTGGTCAGTGGGCGTGGCCAAGTTGCTGAAGAACTCTACGTCCTGGCCTAGGTACTTGTAGTGCCACTTCCATTGGTAGCCGGTGACCTGGATGTCGAGGTCCGACTCGCTGGCGTCATAGATGTCGATCAGGGTCTTAGTGGCCGGGATGGCCATGGCCACGAGAATCAGGAAGGGAACGACGGTCCAGAGGATCTCGACCCAGGTGTGCTCGTGGAAATGCGCAGGCTCCTGGCCGGTGGAGCGGCGGTGGATGACCATCGACCAGAACATCGCGCCGAACACCACGATGCCGATGACCACGCAGATCCAGAAAATGGTCATGTGCAGGTCGAACACGGCGTTGGAAACTTCCGTCGCCCCCGGTGCCATGTTCACGGTCCAGGCGGCTTGTGCCTGGCCAAACACCAACCACAACAGGAGGCCCATCCAGACATGTGGATGTCGCATCATTGCGGGTTCCCCTTATCGTTCTTGTTGTCCCGGAGGCGTGGACGACCGTACGGCTAAGGAGGGGATGGCGGCCAAGACTGCCTGGCTTCGACGACCGAGCCCCTGCAAATGGCAGTCGGGCCTCATCAACGAATCACGTTCAACCCGAGTATAGACAGCGACCAATGGCACGCAACGAAGGCCATGAAAACAACTTCACCGATTGACGTAATCGCTTGAAAGGCTTGCAGTTACAGGGATAGAGCAAAATGGTGGCATATTGATATAACCACGCAGACAGACGTGCCTCGGGGTTATAACAAATGCGTCTTAGGCATTCTGGTAAGCGAGCTAACTTAGTGTCTTCCGTTTGTAACGCCTTGTCCCTGGAGTTGTCATGAACATCGCTGCTGTCCGCGAGCAGATCACCCACGCCCACCAACACGAGGGCCAGACCGGCCAACTGAAACAGCGCCTGGAACAACAACTGCCGCATCTGCATCCATCGATCCAACTGCCTGAGCAGGATGCCCAGGGTACTCTGGCGCGCTTCGTCAGCGCCTACATCGATCAGGTTCCGGAACTGCTGGAGGCCGCCCATGAGGTGGCCCGCGAAGCCGGGATCGAGTCGCAGATCAAGCCGGTGCTGAAAATCGCCGAAGCCTACTTCCTGCAACCGCCCAGCGTCATGCAAGGCCATGTCGGCCTGGATTGCCTGCTGGACGAAGCCTACCTGGCCCATCGCCTGGTCGAAGAGGTCAATGACCTGTACATCCGTCACTTCCAGCAGCCGCTGATCCCGGTGGACACCACCGTGGCCAACCTGATCGCCCATCAGTTGATCGGCGAAACCTTCGCCAACCAGTTGGATGAAGTGGTGCACCACTCGGTGGACGAAATGCTCGACGACGAGAGTTTTGCCGTGGAGTCGGTCGAGACTTACCGGGAGAAACTCTGCAGCCCCGAAACCGGCGCGGCCTGGAAGCGCTGGCCCTGCCTGTCCCGCCAGCTGGGCGTGGAGCTCGGCCAGCCGGTCTGATCCACCTGACGCATGGGCGGGTTTACCCGCGAACGGGCCGCAAAGCGGCCCCTTTTGTGTCAGGCCCCAACACCCGCCGTCGTGCGCAGGCGCCCCTCGATACGCCGCTTGAGCCTGCGCTGCTCGATCACCAAGCGAGACCCCTTGGCCGCATTGCTGCGCCCCCAGTCTTCGAGCAGTTCAAGGCAGGAGTGGTCGATATAGCTCAGGTTGCCCAACGGCACGTGCAGCGTGGTCCCTTGCGGCACGCGCTCCAGCACCTGGGTCAGCGCCGGTACTTTGAGGAACGTCGCCGCGCCGCTCAGGCGCAGCTCCATGTGCCCGGGTTGCGCCAGGGTGACCAGGCCGATCTTCAGCCGCGCCGCCTTGAGCGCCAGCTTGAGCAGGGTCAGGGCAAAGCCCAGCAGCACGCCAGTCAGCAAGTCGGTGAAGATGATCGCCAGCGCCGTCGCGGCATAGGTGAACATCGGCATGCGGCCATAGCGGCCCAGCCCCCGGAATGCCTTGAAGTCCACCAGTTTGATACCGGTGTACACCAGCACACCCGCCAGGCTGGCCACCGGGATCTGCTGCAGCACACTGCTAAGCGCCACCACGAAGGCCAGCAGCCACAGGCCATGGAAAATCGCCGACCAGCGGGTCTGCGCACCGGCCTGGACATTGGCCGAGCTGCGCACGATGACCCCGGTCATCGGCAGCGCACCGAGCACGCCGCACAACATGTTGCCCAGCCCCTGCGCCGACAGTTCCCGATCGAAGTCCGAGCGCTGGCCGCTGTGCATGCGGTCCACCGCAGCGGCGGACAGCAGGGTTTCGGCGCTGGCGATGAAGGCCAGTGCGAAGGCCGCGACCAGCAGGGAAGGGTCGGCCAGCCTGAGCAGATCATCCGGGCGCAGCCAGTCGATGGCTTCGGACAAATCCGCCGGCACCTGCACCCGGTTCACCGGCAGGGCCAGCCACAGGCTGACAGCGGTCATCGCCGCGACGCCCAACAGCGCGCCAGGTACAAAGCGCAGGTGCTGCGGCCGCCACCGTTCCCATGCCCACATCAAAGCAATGGTGCCCAGGCCTAGGGCACCGGCCTGCCAGCCATTGCCCGCGCGCTCCAAGGGCAGCGCCGAGGCCAGTGTTGCCGGGAAGCCCAGCAGGTTTTCCACACCCGAGGGCTGTGGCGCGCTGTCGAACATCACGTGCACTTGGGACAGCACGATCAGCACACCGATACCCGCGAGCATCCCATACACCACCGCAGGCGCCGTGACCCGGAACCAGCAGCCCAGGCGCAGGCGTCCTGCCACCAACTGCAACAGCCCCGCCAGCAACAGGATAGGCCCCAGCATGGCCATGCCATGCTGGCGCACCAGCTCGAACACCAGCACCGCCAGGCCTGCCGCCGGCCCACTGACCTGCAGGGGCGAGCCGGCCAAAAAGCCCACTACGATGCCGCCGATGATGCCGGTGATCAGGCCCTTGGCAGGTGGCATGCCAGAAGCGATCGCGATGCCCATGCACAGGGGCAGCGCCACCAGGAAGACCACCACCGAGGCCAACAACTCTCGCGGCAATGCCGCTTTGATCTGTGTCTTGTTCACCATGAAGCTCCTTTCTCAAGTTTGGCGGCCACTCCAAGGCCGCAGGCACGGGGAACCCTGACACGCGCGCAGGCGCGGGCCGCCAGCAAGCCGGCAGGTCTGTCAGGGAAATTCAAGGCAGCCGACAGCCAGGCCACACCCCGCAGGGGTGCGACCGGCTATCAAGAACAACGCAGGTGTTCGGGTCGCTTAGTAGCGGCCTCTCGGTGTAGCGCAGGGGATTGGCTCACCGGCAGTGAGCGGCAGGAAGCTGTCGGAAGCGGCGTCGTAGGCTTCGATCTGGCTGGTCTCGATGTCGTAGACCCAGCCATGGATGAACAGCTGGCCGGCTGCCAGGCGCGAGGCGACCGAAGGATGGGTGCGCAGGTGATGCAACTGGGCGATGACGTTTTCCTTGGTCAGCACCTGCATGCTTTCGTGCTCGCTGCCGCAGGAGCAGTTGTCCTCGACCACGGTACGGGCCACTTCGGCATGCCGCAGCCAGGCCTTGACCGTGGGCATCTTCTCCAGCGAGTTGGGGTTGAGCACCGCACGCATGGCGCCGCAGTCGGAATGACCACAGACAATGATGTGGTGCACGCCCAGGGCCATCACGGCGTATTCGATGGCGGTGGAAACACCACCGTTCATTTGACCATAAGGCGGAACGACGTTGCCGACGTTACGGGTCACGAACAGATCGCCCGGCGAGCTTTGAGTGATCAGCTCCGGAACGATGCGTGAGTCGGCACAAGTGATGAACATCGCGCGTGGCTTCTGCGCGGTGGCGAGCTTCTTGAACAGCTCTTGCTGCTCGGGGAAGACGTCATGGTGAAAACGCAGGAAGCCGTCGACGATATGCTTCAGGGCAGCATCGGCGCTTTCGGCAGGTGCAGCCGGGACGACCTTGTTTGGGTCCTTGACGGGCATGATTCATCCTCTTGGCGGTTGTAGGTAAGGTCCATTTTACCGGGGAAAGATTCTGGCTATGCAGGGCGTTAGATGACACGCACAGGCGATAAATCACAATCTCTTGTCGACTTACGCTACGGGAGAAAACTTAACTGAAACTGAATTCGGAGGCTCTAGAACGGGCGTTCTAGCTTCATGAGGCGGGACGTCGATAGTAGCAAAAAAATATCAATCGCCACTACTCCTGAATAAAAATCTCAGCTTGCATGAGCCAGGCTGAGGATGGCCATGGGACCGCACCTCAAAACAACGCCATCTGCCCACCCGGTGGGCAAAAGGCCGTGCAATCGAGCGCCTGCGCCTCGCGCCCCTCGAACCCCAGCCGCTTTGCCGCCTTGCGAAACCGCTGCGCCAGTAATTCAGCGAACACCCCCTCGCCACGCATGCGCGTCCCGAACCGGCTGTCGTACAGCTCGCCCCCGCGGCTCTGGCGAATCAGGCTCAATACGTGGGCGGCACGTTGCGGGTAGTGATCCTGCAGCCACTGCTCGAACAACGGCGCCACCTCCAACGGCAGGCGCAACATCATGTAGGCCGCGCTCTGGGCGCCGGCATCCTTCGCCGCCTCCAGCAGGTGTTCCAGCTCGCTGTCGTTGACCATGGGAATCATCGGCGAGCACAGCACCCCCACCGGCACCCCGGCCTCACGCAGGACGCGGATCGCCCGCAGACGTGCCTTGGGCGCCGCCGCTCTCGGCTCGAGGATGCGCTTGAGCGTGTCGTCGAGCGTGGTAAGGCTGATCATCACCCGCGCCAGGCGCTGGCTGGCCAGCTCGGCCAGCAGGTCAAGGTCACGCAGCACCAATGCTCCCTTGGTGACGATGGTCACCGGATGGCGATAGCGCAGCAGCACCTGAAGCAGCCGCCGGGTCAATTGCTGCTCCCGTTCGATGGGTTGATAGGGGTCGGTGTTGGAACCCAGGTTGATGGGGGCGCAGACATAGCCTGGCTTGCTCAGCTGTTGCTCGAGCACCTCGGCGGCGTTGGTCTTGGCGATCAGCTTGGTCTCGAAATCCAGGCCAGGGGAGAGGTCCCAGTAGGCATGGCTGGGTCGGGCGTAGCAGTAAATGCAGCCATGCTCGCAACCCCGGTAGGGGTTGATCGAGCGGTCGAAGGGCAGATCGGGCGAGGTGTTGCGGGTGATGATGGTCTTGGCGGTCTCGATGCGGATCTCGGTGCCTTGGGTCGCCGGCACGTCCTGGTACCAGCCATCGTCTTCCACAGTCGAATGGCTGGGAGAAAAACGATTGAGCGGATTGTGGGTCGTGCCTCGACCTTTTTGCGGCGCTGGGGAATACATCGCAGGCTCCAAATCACTGTATCCATGTACAGTACATCTGGATGATCATCCGTTCTAGCGCCTTACGTCAGCCAGTGCGCCTCATTCGAGACCGTACCAGTCCAACAGTGCCTCGATCTGCATAGGTCGTCCCAGAAACTCCTCGCATCCTTCGGGCATCGCCTTGGCATTGGCCCAGTTGGCGAATGCCGCCCGGAAGCGCTTACCCGCCCTGTTGTCGAACAACCCCCATTTTTCGAAGTGGGTGAATACGTCGATGGCATGTGCTTCGCCCCAGACGTAGCTGTAATAACCCGCCTCGTAACCGGCCACCAGATAGTCGAACGCGTGCGCCGGCTTCTCGAAGCTCGCCAAAGGCCAGCAGCCGCAACGTTCGCGGCATTCAGACAGGCGCTGCTGGATGGACTTGCCGTCGCCGGGCGAGCTGTGCAGCTCCAGATCGAACAGCGCCATGCTCACGTCGAAGGCGCACTTCTCCAACTGCGCCTCGCGCAGGTTGGCCAGGGCCGCCTGAGCCTGCGCCAGCGTGAGCGGCTCACCGGTCAGGTAATGGCTGGAGATGTCCGCCAGGTACTGCGCGTTCCACAGCCAACGCTCAAGAAACTTGCCGAAGAACTCCTGGCTATCCGAGCCTGCCCGGTTTGGATCGGACAGCAAATGGTTGGTGGCGGGCATCAGCAGGATGTGCAGCCCGTGGCCGAACTCGTGGAACAGTTTGCGCAGGGCCAGATGATCGAGCAGGGCTGGCTCGCCCCCCAAGCCTGGCTCGCCGTCGCTGACCACCATTACCGAAGCGCCATGCGTCCGGCCCTGTTCGTCCCGACGCCGATGGCGCACGGCAATAGTGTGAGCTCCGTCTTGCTTGCCTGGGTGCATCAGGACATCCAGATACAGCATGCCGACTTCCACGCCTTCCTGGTGCACGGTGAAGCTGCGCACGCTGGGATGCCACGCCGAGACAGAGCAGGGCGCAAGCGTCAGGTCGAAGACCCGCTCGGCCAGATCGACCAAGGCGTGCACCACCTTGTCCAGCGTGAAGTAGCCGCGCAGCGCTTCATTGCTCATGGCCTGCTTGCGGGCTCGCAGGTACCGGACGTCCCATGGTTGGACTGCATCCAAATCATGCTGCGCAGCCAGGCCCTGAAGCGCGGTGCGCGCTTTGAGCATGGCGGGCCGCAGCTTTTGCGCCAGCGTCTGGAGCAACTGATGAACAGGCTCGACGCTGCCTGCGGCCTTGCCCTGCAAGATCAGCTGCGCGTAGCTGGTGTTTCCGATCAGTTGCCCTTTCTGCTCCCGCAGAAGCGCCAGCTGCTGCAGGCGGGTGCCATTGTCTTGCTGTTCATCCGAATGAACACCCCGGGAGTGGTAGGCCGTATAGACAGCCTCGCGCAGACGCCGATCATCGGCGAATTCGAGAATGGCCTTGGCGTTGCGTTCATTGCAGAGAATCTGCCAGCCCTCCAGGCCGGCATCCTTGGCTTGCCGGGCCATCAGGTCGCGCAAGCGCTGGGGCACCCCTTGCAGGCGCGCCTCATCCTCGATCTGAATACTCGATCGTTCACTCGTTTCATCGAGCGTCTGATAGAAGCCCCCGATCTGTTCGTTGATGTCATCTTCCAGCTGCGCCAACGTGGCGTTTTGCTGCGCATCCAGATGTACACCGGCCAAGCGGTACTCCAGAAGGATCCTGCGCAGCGTGGCCTTTTCATAGACATCCAGGCTGGACTCATCCGTGGCCAGGCGTTGATAGAGGGCGTGCAGGGGCTTGTTTCTGCGGTTTTCCATGAACAGGCGCTGCGCTCGACGATAGCCTTCGCCAAACGCGGTATGCCAGGCCTCACCTTTGTTGGCCAGGGGCAGGGTCGCAAAGACGGTCGCCTGCAGATCGGCTATGACGTTGTCCATCGCCAACACCAACCCATCCCAGCTGGGCTGTTTTTGCTGACCTTCCAGCACTTGCGACAGACCGGTTTCATAGGCTCCGGCCACAGTGTCGAGGGCCGACTTAACGTGCTCGAGCGTCACGCTGTCGTAATCGATGGGCGCACGATTGTCGTTCAGTAGGGGATTGCGGGCTTGCATGGGAGGTTCCTGCTCGGTTGATGATCAACGCGAGCATGGAACGCAAGGCCCTGCGCAGGTGGCTGCATAACTACCACCTGCCTGGGCAGGCACGCACCACCGGGCCTTGGCCCAGCGGTGCGGCGGCCTCATTCGGCCGGTTTCTTCAGCTTAGGATTGGGGAAGAACTGCACGGTCTGCACCTTGGCCGGCGCGGCCTTGGGCGCCAAGTGGTTGACCCGGGTGCCCAGCTCGGTCGGCACCGACAGGCCCTGCTCGTTCAGGGTGTCGGTGAAACCGCAGGCTACGCACTCGCGGTGCGGCACACCGTCTTCATTCCACATCATCAGCTTGTCGGGCTCGCTGCACGCCGGGCAGACCGCCCCGGCGATGAAGCGCTTCTTGGTTTTGCTCACAGGAACCTCGCTCATGCCGCCGCATCCTCGGTCAGGCCACTATGGCGCAGCAGCGCATCGATGGAGGGCTCGCGGCCACGGAAGTCGACGAACAGCACCATCGGCTCGCGGGAGCCGCCACGGGCCAGGATTGCTTCGCGGAAGGCACGGCCGGTCTCGGCATTGAACACGCCTTCTTCCTCGAAGCGCGAGAAGGCATCCGCCGAAAGCACTTCTGCCCACTTGTAGCTGTAATAACCGGCCGCGTAACCACCCGCGAAGATGTGGGCGAAGCTGTTCGGGAAGCGGTTGTACGCCGGCGGGCGCATCACCGACACCTCGTCGCGCACACCTTCGAGCACCTGCAGCACGCTGCGCCCATCGCCATGGTTGGCGTGCAGTTCGAAGTCGAACAGCGAAAACTCCAGCTGACGCACCATCATCATGCCCGACTGGAAGTTCTTGGCCGCCAGCATCTTGTCCAGCAGGTCCTGAGGCAGAGGCTCGCCGGTCTCGTAGTGGCCGGAGATCAGCGCCAGGCCTTCAGGCTCCCAGCACCAGTTCTCCATGAACTGGCTCGGCAGCTCCACGGCATCCCAGGCCACACCATTGATGCCGGAGACGCCCGCATGCTCGATGCGGGTGAGCAGGTGGTGCAGGCCATGGCCGAACTCATGGAACAGGGTGGTGACTTCGTCGTGGGTCAACAGCGCCGGCTTGCCAGGCGCGGCCGGGGTAAAGTTGCACACCAGGTTCGCCACCGGGCTCTGCAGGCTGCCGGCGGCAGTACGGCGACGGTCGCGAGCGCCGTCCATCCAGGCACCGCCACGCTTGTTGGCGCGGGCGTACAGGTCGAAGAAGAAGCGGCCCACGTGCTGGCCGTTTTCCTTGATCTCGAACAGGCGTACGTCCGGATGCCAGGTGTCGAAGCCCTTGAGCTCGGCAATCTCGATGCCGTACAGGCGCTGCACGATGGTGAACAGGCCCGAAAGCACCCTGTCGATCGGGAAGTAGGCGCGCAGGGCCTCCTGGGAGACGCTGTAGCGCTGCTCGCGCAGCTTCTCGCCGTAATAGCCGGCGTCCCAGCTCGAAAGCTCCTGGCAGCCCTGCTCGGCGGCGTAGGCCTTGAGCTGCTCCAGATCCTGAGCGGCGAACGGTTTGCTGCGTTTGGCCAGATCGCGCAGGAAGCTCAGCACCTGGTCGCTGGACTCGGCCATCTTGGTGGCCAGGCTCAGCTCGGCGTAGTTCTTGTAGCCCAGAAGCTCAGCGAGCTCCTGGCGCAGGTCGAGGATTTCGCTCATCACCGGGCCATTGTCGAACTGGCCGGCGTTCGGGCCTTGATCGGAGGCGCGGGTGCAGTAGGCGGCGTAGAGTTCTTCGCGCAAGGCGCGGTCATTGGCGTAGGTCATCACCGCGTAGTAGCTGGGGAACTCCAGGGTGATCAACCAACCGTCCAGGCCCTTGGCCTGGGCAGCGGCGGCCATCTGCGCCTTGGCCGAGTCGGTCAGGCCGGCGAGCTGCGCTTCGTCGGTGACGTGTTTGGTCCAGGCCTGGGTGGCGTCCAGCAATTGGTTGGAGAAGCGGCTGCCCAGCTCGCTCAGGCGGCTTTGCACCTCGGCGTAGCGCTGCTGCTTGTCGGCCGGCAGGTCGATACCCGACAGACGGAAGTCCCGCAGGGCGTGGTCGATGATGGTCTTCTGCGCCACATCAAAGCCCGCGGCTTCGGGGCTCTTGGCCAGGGCTTCATACGCTTCGAACAGGGCGCGGTTCTGCCCCAGCTCGGTGGAATAGGCGCTCAGCGCAGGCAAGCAGGACTCGTAGGCCTCACGCAGTTCCTTGCTGTTGCACACCGCATTGAGGTGGCTGACCGGGCTCCAGGCGGCGCCCAGGCGGTCGTTAAGCTCGTCCATCGCCAGCACCAGGCCGGCCCAGGTCGGGTTCTGGCCTTGCTGTTCAAGGATCTGTGCAATGGCTTTTCGGTTATCGGCCAGGATCTGCTCGATCGCCGGCAGCACGTGTTCGGCACGGATCGCCGAGAAGGGCGGCAGATCGTAGGACTGCAGAAGCGGGTTGTTCGCACTCACGGTTTAGATACCTTGGCAGGAGGAAACACGGGACCATCTTAATTACAATCGACGCCGACCGCAGCAGGCAGCCCGCCTATCGGCATTCAAGAGGGGCGCTATCATGGCCATCCGACGCTTTGCACAACACACTCCGAAAGTTGGACCCAGGGTTTTCATCGATCGTTCGGCGGTGGTGCTGGGCGACGTGGAGATCGGCGAGGACAGCTCGGTCTGGCCGCTGACCGTCATTCGCGGCGACATGCACCGCATCCGCATCGGCGCACGCACCAGCGTGCAGGACGCCAGCGTGCTGCACATTACCCACGCCGGCCCCTTCAACCCTGACGGTTTTCCACTGCTGATCGGCGACGATGTGACGATCGGTCACAAAGTGATGCTGCATGGCTGTACCCTTGGCAACCGCATCCTGGTCGGCATGGGCTGCACGATCATGGATGGCGCGGTGGTAGAGGACGAAGTGATCATCGGTGCTGGCAGCCTGGTCCCCCCCGGCAAACGCCTGGAGAGCGGCTACCTGTACGTCGGCAGCCCGGCCAAGCAAGCCCGCCCGCTGACCGACAAGGAACGGGCGTTCTTTACCTACAGCGCCGCCAATTACGTCAAGCTCAAGGACCAGCACCTGGCCGAAGGCTACGACCGGCCCGAATGACCGTCTTCGCGACTAACCGCGCCACAAGCCCTACGATTGACCTTGTGGGAGCGGGTCTACCCGCGAACAACGCCACGCAGCATTCAAGTGGAACCCTTTGTACATGCACCAACAGAACATTCTCTTCGACCTCGACGGCACCCTGACCGACCCACGCCTGGGCATCACCCGTTCGATCCAGTACGCCCTGGCCAAGCTGGGCATCGACGAGCCGGACCTGACCCGCCTCGAACACTTCATCGGCCCACCTTTACTGCAAGCCTTCATGCAGTTCTATGGCTTCGACGAAGCCAAAGCCTGGGAGGCGGTGAACTTCTATCGTGAGCGCTTCCGTGTCACGGGCCTGTACGAGAACCTGGTGTTCGACGGCGTGCCAGAACTGCTCGAAACCCTCAACAGCCAAGGCCGCACGCTTTACATCGCCACCTCCAAGCCCTGGGAGTTCGCCCGGGAGATCGCCCGGCACTTTGCCTTCGACCACCACTTCAAGGTGATCTACGGCAGCGAACTGGATGGCACCCGCACCAACAAGGTCGAGCTGATTCGCCACCTGCTGGACGAGGAAGGGCTGGACCCGGCCCAGACGCTGATGATCGGGGACCGCAAGCACGACCTGATCGGTGCGCGCAGCAACGGCTTGCAGGCGGTGGCGGTGGGGTATGGCTTCGGCAGCCGTGAAGAGCTCACAGCCGAAGCGCCGGCATTTCATTTCGAGACCCTGGCGCAGATGCACCAGGCATTCGTCGGTCATTAAGTGCAGGGGGCGGCTGCTGTTGCAGCCCGTTCGCAGGCTCCTACAGGGCAGCGGTGACCCTTGTAGAAGCCTGCAAAGGGCGCAAGCCGGCCCCACTCACCGGCTTGCAGCCAATCGCGCCAACCGCGTCTTGCGCTCTTCGAGCGGCAACCGCCCCAGCGCCTCGACCTGCCGGTAGAACCGGCTCCAGTCTCCGCCCGCTTGCCTAAACAACGCCGCAAACGCCGGCACCCACTGGTCATACAGCCCGAACGGCAACAGCTTGGCGTTGTTCATCGGCCCATACATCCAGGCGTCATAGCGTTTGTCCCCTTGCCACTGCTCATCGCGCACCTGCCGATAGGCCTGGCGCAGCCGTGCGAACTCCGCCTGCTTGGCCGCCCGCTTGGCTGGCTCATTGCGTGGGCTTGCGTAGATCGCCTCGAGCCGCGCTCGACTGTCCAGCACCAGTTGGATGAACTGCTCGCGCTGGCGCAGCGAATCCTCCCGAATCGCTGCAAGCCCACGGGCTGCGCGCCATTGCCGCGATCCTTCCTGCTCGACGAACGAGGCAAAAGACTCGTTGAACTCTGTGTCGTCCTGCACATAGAAACGCTGGTGCGCCAGCTCGTGGAAGATCACCGCGGCCAGACGCTCGTCGCCCCAGCCGACCATCGAGGAGAGAATCGGATCGTCGAACCAGCCCAGGGTCGAATACGCTTCGACGCCCCCCACATAGGTGTCCAGTCCTTGCTGGCGCATCAGTGCCGCCGCCCCCCGGGCCGCGCCTTGTCGGTAGTAGCCGCGGTAGGCGACACAACCGGCGATCGGGAAGCAATGGGTCACCGGCTGCAACGAAAGCTCCGGCGTGGCGAACACGTTCCAGACCACATAGGGTCGGCCCAGATCGGCGTAGACGCGGTAACTGCGGTTGTCCGGCAGTTTCAGGTGCTCGCTGGCGAACGACCGGGCCAGCTCGGCCTGCGCCAGTCGCTGGCGCAAGGGAGCAGGAGTGGTGGGGTCATCAAGCAGGCGCTGCACCGGCTGGCGTGCGCGCAGCAACTGCCATTGCCCTTCGGCCAGTTGTCCGTAATAGCCAAGGCTGCTGCAACCGTTCAGCAGGAGGGCTGCAAGGACGGGAACCAAACGGGTGAAAACGCGGTCGAGAGGCCCAGGGCTTGAGCGCTGTAAAATAAAAAGTCGGAACATCAAGGCTGTCTATCTCGCTCACGGCCAGTGCGGTCCAAGACTATCTCGCCAGGGGGGCGTTTCGCCATGCGTTCAATGATTGTCATCGCCGGCACGCTCGTGCTGCTGTCCGGATGCTCCACGTTGCCGGCGCCAGACCCTAATCAGGCCTGGGTCGATCTCGCGCCTTTCGACAACACGTCACTGCACGCAGTGCAGGTGGACGAACGCGACTGGGCCGACACCCGTTATTTCGAAGTCCAGCCTGGCAACCATGAGCTCACTGTGCGCTACCAGTTCGCCGTGGAGCCGAGCAACATCGGCCCGGTCGACGAACCCTTGTGGCGTGACTGTCAGCTCAATCTGACCTTCAAGGATTTCAGTGCCGGCCAGCGTTACCAACTGCAAGCCGGCAGCATCGGTTTCCGCCCCTGGATCAAGCTGTACGACCAGCAGCGAAAACTCGTCAGCCAAGGCTTGCCAGCAGGCTGCCAGCGCACCTGAAAGACCACGACTTTCGCGACAGTGCGGGCCTGTCGGCGCTATGCTTATAGCTTGTGAATCGCAAGCGGGAGTTTCGCCATGCGCCAGCCCATGATGCTGATCGCCCTCAGTGCGCTGGGGGCCTGCGCCAGCCCCTTGCCGCCCGTCGACCCCAAGCAGGCCTGGGTCGATCTCTACACCATCACCCCCGGCAGGACCATCATGGCCGACCGCCTGGACGGCAAACGGCTCGATGATGGCCGCTACTTCCAGGTCACACCTGGCAGGCACGAGTTGGTGGTGCGCTTCGACTACGAGGTGTACGCAGGCGGCTTCTCGACCGATCCAACCGAACGCACCTGCTACCTGACCGTGCGCTACGACGACTTCAAGGCCGGTGAACGCTATCGTCTGGAAGCCCGAGCGCCGGTAATGCAGCCGCAGGTGCTGCTGTACGATGCCAAACGCACGGTGGTGGTGGACGAGCCCAGCAACGTTTTCTGCATTCCGTGACCCGCAAGCGCGGGCCCTTTCTACCGATCGTTTTTCTGGTAGATGATTTTCTTGGTCCCGCCATCACAGCTGCCGACGATCATGTTCTGGTCGCGGACCTCGCTATTGGGCACGATTTCCAAAGTGTAGGACGTCACGCCCGCGGCCTGGATCTTCGCTTCGATTTCGGCCTTGAGTTCTTCGCACGGCTTGGGCGCGGCCAGGGCGGTCGTGGCCAGCAGGGAAACCAGCACGGCGGTTGCAACGCGGATCATGGGACGGCTCCTGAAGAGGCAGACCAGCTGCCAACGCTGGTTAGACTACAGGAAACCGCCCCTGTTGCGCCTAAGCAACCAACCTCGCGTCCAGGCTGATCGTGGCGTTCAGTACCTTCGATACCGGGCAGCCGGCCTTGGCCTTGTTGGCGATTTCCTGAAACTGCGCCTCGCTGGCGCCAGGAACCTTGGCCTTGAGGATCAGGTGCACGGCGGTGATGGCGAAACCGTCCGGCTGCTTGTCCAGGCTCACTTCGGCAATGGTGTCGATGCGTTCTGCGGTCAAGCCGGCCTCGCCCAGCATCATCGACAGGGCCATCGAGAAACACCCCGCATGCGCCGCACCAATCAGCTCCTCCGGGTTGGTCCCAGGCGAGCCTTCGAAGCGGGTGTTGAAGCCATAGGGATTCTGCTTGAGCGCCCCACTCTCGGTGGACAGCGAGCCCTTGCCGTCCTTGAGCCCGCCTTGCCAGATCGCCGATGCTGTCTTTTTCATGCTGCCTCCTGGTCATAGGATGAGTACCTATGGGTTCTGAGGACGGCACCCTATGCAAGTTCAGAACAATCCGACGCTCAACATTGAAACCCCGGAAACTGCCCATACAGAGTCTTCAAGGCCCCTTGGCCAAATTTCTGCGGAGGCTCCAATGACGCACCTGCGTGACCTGAAGATTTCTACCCTCGACCTGGTACCGGTGCGCGCCGACGGCGGCCCGGCCCAGTCCCTGCGCAACTCGCTGGATCTGGCGCAGCACGTCGAACGCTGGGGCTACAACCGCTTCTGGGTGGCCGAACACCACAACATGGATGGCATCGCAAGCTCCGCCACGGCGGTGCTGATCGGCTATTTGGCCGGCGGTACCTCGAGCATCCGCATCGGCTCTGGCGGCGTGATGCTGCCCAACCACGCGCCACTGGTCATCGCCGAGCAGTTCGGCACCTTGGCCAGCCTGTATCCCGGCCGTATCGACCTGGGCCTTGGCCGTGCGCCAGGCTCCGACCAGATGACCGCCCGCGCACTGCGCCGCGAACGCTCCGGCAGCGCCGATGATTTCCCGGATGATGTCGAAGAGCTATCGCGCTATCTGGGCCCTCGCACGCCGGACCAGAAGGTCATCGCCGTGCCCGGCCATGACACCGACGTGCCGATCTGGCTGTTGGGCTCCAGTCTGTTCAGCGCCCAGCTGGCCGGCATGCGCGGGCTGCCCTACGCCTTCGCCTCGCACTTCGCCCCACGCTACATGCATGAGGCGATCCGCATCTACCGCGACCACTTCAAGCCCTCGACCGTGCTCGACAAGCCCTACGTGATGCTGGGCGTGCCGATGGTCGTGGCCGACACCGATGAACAGGCCGAGTATCTGGCCACCTCCGTGTACCAGCGCATCCTCGCGCTGATCCGTGGCCAAAGCCTGATGCAGCGACCACCGGTGCCGAGCATGGACGGCTTGTGGCTGCCCCACGAACGCGATGCGGTGGGCAGTTTCCTGGGCTTGGCGATGATCGGCAGCCCGCAGAAGGTGCGGGCCAAGGTGGAAGTGCTATTGGAGCAGACCGGTGCCGATGAGCTGATCTTCACCTGCGACCTGTATGAGCATGCGGATCGGTTGCGCTCTTACGAGCTGCTGGCCCAGGCGCTCAAGACCGAGTAGTGCTTTTCGCGGGTGAACCCGCTTCCACAGGCCTCAACGCAGAGCACGTGGGAGCGGGTTCACCCGCGAAGCGTTCATTCACTCAACCCCGTCGATAGACGATTTCCTTGGTACCGCCTTCGCAGGTACCGACCACTTTGCCCGCCGGCTCGCCCTTGTTCACGATCTCCAGCGTGTAGTCTTTCACGCCCTTGGCATCCAGCTTCGCCGCAATCTCGGCCTTGAGCTCTTCGCACGGCTTCCCAGCCGCAAATGCCCCGCCTGCCAGCGCCATCAAACCCACCGCCAGAATCAGTTTCTTCATCGATCGCTTTCCTTGTTCAGATCAAAAAAGGACAGGGTGCCATTATCGAAATGGCACCCTGCAACCTTTACCCCATCTGGCCGGGCGAAGCCAGCCTGGGCCTGTTTCAGCTGTTGGCGATGCGGAAACCGACCTTCAGCGTGACCTGGAAGTGCGCGACCTGGTTATCGCGGATATGGCCACGGGTATCGACGACTTCGAACCACTCCAAATGCTTGATGCTCTTGCCGGCTTCAGCCAGGGCATTGTTGATCGCGTCCTCGATGCTGGTGGGCGAGGACCCGACCAGCTCGATCTTCTTGTAGGTGCGATGATCGGACATGAGCGCTCTCCTTGGTTGGCGTGTGAGATTTGAGCCTAGCAGCGCAGGCCCGCTTTACCTGCGAACTTGCATGGCAAACGAAAGTTCGATCGCACTTTCGCTTCGCTGCACAGTCGCAACCCTTACAACCCAACCCACGCGAAGGAGAGTCATCATGGCCTACAACTCGCTGCGTAAAGCGTCGCTGGAAAGCATGGAGGCGGAGATCGAAAGCCTGCTCAAGACCCTCGAACACCTCAAGCACGACGCCTCGGAAGAGTCGCAGAAATCCATGAAAGCGATCCGCAGCAACGCCGAGAACGCGCTCAGGCAGTCGCGAACACTGATGGGCGAAGCCTACGAAGAAGTCAAAGCCCGCACCCGCCAGACCGGCATCGCCACCCGCGATTACGCCCAGGAACATCCCTGGACCACCGCAGGCGTCGCCATCGGTGCCCTCGGCCTGCTGGCCGCCTGGCTGATGTGCAAGCGCAACTAAGTCGTTTGAAGGTCCAGCTCGTTGCGCAGCCACTGCGCCAACTGCTCGGCGCGCCCGTCCGCGGCGCGTCGCGGCACCCATAGCGCCAAGGCTGCGCGGGTAGGCGAGAAGCCCCAAGGTGCGCTCAGCCGCCCGGCCCGTAGGTCATCCGCCACCAGCGGTTGCGGAGCGATGGCCACCCCCAGACCGGCCACTGCGGCCTCCAGCAGGTAATACAAATGCTCGAAGGCTTGGCCGAACCTCAACGCGGCCGGGTCAAGCCCTTGCTGCTCGGCCCAGGTCGGCCAGGCCTGTGGGCGCGAGGTGGTATCCAGTAGGGCTTCATCGAGCAACGCTTTGGCCGGCGCGCTGCGCAAGCGCTCGAAACCCGCGAAATGCGGGCTCACCACCGGCCCGATGCGCTCCTGGGCCAACACATGAACCTGCATGTCCGCAGGCCACGGCGGCTCGGCATACACCAGCAAGGCATCCAGTCCGGGGCGCCGGGGGTCCAGGTCGCCTTCACCGGCGGACAAATGCAGCCGCAGCTCCGGCAAGTCAGCCTTAAGCCGTCCCAAACGCGGGATGAACCAGCGCGCCAGCAGACTGCCAGAACACCCCAGCACGAACGGCGCCTCGCTGACATCACGGCTGAGCTCCGCGCAGACCGTGCGCAGCCGATCGAAGGCATCGAAGCTCGCATCGCGCAGGCGTGACCCGGCATCTGTGAGTTTGATGCCGCGCCCATCCTTGACGAACAAGGCCACACCCAGATGCTCCTCGAGTACCTTGATCTGTCGGCTGACGGCGCCGTGGGTCACGTGTAGCTGCTCGGCAGCCTGGCTGACGCTGTTGAGCCGGGCAGTGGCCTCGAAGGCCCGCAAGGCATTGAGAGGGGGGAGATCCTGGCGCATTTTATATGTGAGATTTTCTGACAAGTTATCGCAATCTTATCGGTTTTCAGCCAGCCATGTCGTGGTTAGAGTAGGCCCATCGACGAGAAAGGCCTGTTCGCGGGTTCAGCTGCGCACAGGCCCACACGATTTCACTGATCACATCGCCTATGGAGCGCCCCATGACCCAGACCCAATACCGCGCCGGCCCCGACGCCAACGGCCTGTTCGGCTCGTTCGGCGGCCGCTACGTGGCCGAAACCCTGATGCCGCTGGTCTTGGACCTGGCCCGCGAATACGAAGCGGCCAAGGCCGATCCGAAGTTCCTCGAGGAATTGGCCTACTTCCAGCGCGACTACATCGGCCGTCCCAACCCGCTGTACTTCGCTGAGCGCCTGACCGAACACTGCGGCGGCGCGAAAATCTTCTTCAAGCGTGAAGAACTCAACCACACCGGCGCGCACAAGGTGAACAACTGCATTGGCCAAGTGCTGCTGGCCAAACGCATGGGCAAGAAACGCCTGATCGCCGAGACCGGCGCCGGCATGCACGGCGTCGCCACCGCCACCGTGGCCGCACGCTTCGGCCTGCCCTGCGTGATCTACATGGGCGCCACCGACATCGAGCGCCAGCAAGCCAACGTGTTCCGCATGAAGCTGCTGGGCGCCGAGATCGTCCCGGTCACCGCCGGCACCGGCACCCTCAAGGACGCCATGAACGAGGCCCTGCGCGACTGGGTCACCAACGTCGACGACACCTTCTACCTGATCGGCACCGTGGCAGGTCCTCACCCGTACCCGGCGATGGTCCGCGATTTCCAATCGATCATCGGCAAGGAAACCCGCGCCCAGTTGCATGAGAAGGAAGGCCGCCTGCCTGATAGCCTGATTGCGTGCGTCGGCGGTGGCTCCAACGCCATGGGCCTGTTCCACGACTTCCTCGATGATGCCAGCGTGCAAATCATCGGCGTCGAAGCCGGTGGCCACGGCGTGAACACCGACAAGCACGCCGCCAGCCTCAACGGCGGCGTCCCGGGCGTGCTGCATGGCAACCGCACGTACCTGCTGCAGGACGCGGATGGCCAGATCACCGATGCCCACTCGATCTCCGCCGGCCTGGACTACCCGGGGATCGGCCCTGAACACGCCTACCTGCACGAAGTGAAACGTGTCGAGTACGTCAGCATCACCGACGATGAAGCCCTCGACGCCTTCCACACCTGCTGCCGCCTGGAAGGCATCATTCCGGCCCTGGAGAGCTCCCATGCTCTGGCCGAAGCGATCAAGCGCGCACCGAACCTGCCCAAGGACCACCTGATGGTCGTGTGCCTGTCCGGACGTGGCGACAAGGACATGCAAACCGTGATGAACCATATGGCCGCCCAGGAGAAACAGCCATGAGCCGTCTTGAACACCGCTTCGCCGAGCTGAAGGCCCAAGGCCGCTCTGCGCTGGTCACCTTCATCACTGCCGGCGACCCTGGCTATGACGCTTCCCTGGCCATCCTCAAGGGCCTGCCCGAAGCAGGCGCCGACGTGATCGAGCTGGGCATGCCGTTCACCGACCCGATGGCCGATGGCGTGGCCATCCAGCTGGCGACCTTGCGCGCCCTGGATGCCGGTCAGACCCTGGCGAAAACCTTGCAGATGGTCCGCGAGTTCCGCGTCGGCAACCAGACCACGCCGATCGTGCTGATGGGCTACTACAACCCGATCCATCGCTTTGGCGTGGAGCGCTTCGTGGCAGAGGCCAAGGACGCCGGCGTCGATGGCCTGATCATCGTCGACCTGCCGCCTGAGCACGACGCCGAGCTGGCCACCCCGGCCCAGGCCGCAGGCATCGACTTCATCCGCCTGACCACCCCGACCACCGATGACGCCCGCCTGCCGCGGGTGCTGGAGCGCAGCTCCGGGTTCGTCTACTACGTCTCGGTGGCCGGCGTGACCGGTGCGGGCTCGGCCACCACCGAGCACGTGCAGCAGGCCATCGCTCGCCTGCGCCGCCACACCGACCTGCCCATCAGCGTGGGTTTCGGCATCCGCACACCGGAGCAGGCAGCGGCGATCGCCAAGCTGTCCGAAGGCGTGGTGGTCGGTTCGGCGCTGGTCGACAAGATCGCCCAAGCCAAGAGTGCCGACCAGGCAGTGGCTGATGTGCTGAGCCTGTGCTCGGCACTGGCTGAAGGCGTACGCGGCGCCCGCCTGTAACCTAGCGAGCGCAGCGCCAGCCCCGCGGGAGTCACCGCTCGCGGGGGCTGGCGATAGCCTGCGATGGGCCGCAAAGCGGCCCTTTCATTCGAATATCGACAAGTCCAGTGGCCGCACGGCCCCCATCCAGATCGCATGATCCCGGTGATCCGCCAGCTCATCCCCCGTCAGCGGATGCAGGAACACCACCAACCCCTTGCGATACAGCGCCAACCACGGCAACACCACGCCCACCACTTCCGGCCCGAAGGCCAGCTGGCAGCTCCAGTCCGGATGCGGCCCGACCGGCTTCTGGTGCATGCGCCCCATAGTCACGGGAAACAGCCGCGCCGCTTCCTCGCACAGCGCCCGGGCCTGCTCCATCGTCGCTGCGTCGTAGTACACGTGGGCGTGATAACCCTTGATCCTTTGCACGATTACTCCCAAATGAGGTCAAAGGATCACTGGCCAGCGAAGGGGAGCGATCCTGTGAAAAATGCCGAGACTCCAGTGTTCAAACTGGTTCTGTTCGGTGCCGAAAGCAGCCTGGGCAGTGCATTGATCGTCGAGCTGCTGTCGCGCCAGCACGAGGTCACCGCGGTGGTCGATGACCTTAACCGTCACGCACCGCGTCCTGGGCTGCACTTCAAGCGAGGCGCGCTAGGTGACAAGCACCAGGCCGAACAGAGCGTGGCCGGAGGCTCGGCGGTGATCGCCTTGCTTTCAGCGCTGGCGCCAGACGATCTGCCTGCGCAACGGCAAATGGCCGAAGCCCTGGTGGCAGGCCTTTCGCGTACGACTATACGCCGGCTGTTGCTGGTGGGCGATTTCGATGTGCTGGACAAGCCGGCCGGGCACAGCGAAGCGCAACGGGCGTGCGCAGACCAGATCGTCGATCAACTGCAACGCAGCGCGCTGCGCTGGACGCTGATCAACGCCCCTGAAGAGATGCCAGGCCTGGGCATCGAGCATTTCCGCAACCTCGATGGAACCCTGGAGCCCGGACTGGCCGGGCCTTTGCAGCGATTGGCGCGGATTGCGGCAGGGATGGTCGATGCCCTCGAGTTGAATCTGCATCAGGGCGAGCACGTGAACTTCGTGCTCTAGAACGCGGGGCTGCCTGCGCTGGGCCGCAAAGCAGCGCCCGTGGCATCACAGCCCTCGCTCCTGCTCCAGCCAATCCACGAACCGCTGGATCAACGCCCCACGCCGCTTGCGCGGCGGCAATACCACGTAATACCCGCGCGTCGAGCGCAAACTGCCTTCGAGCGGCCGGCACAATAGCCCTTGGTCCACCAGCCCATCCACCAAATGTCGCCAACCGATCGCCACACCTTGGCCGGCAATCGCCGCCTGGATCAACAGCGTGTAATTGTCGAAACGCATCTGCCCAGGCGGGGGTGGACTGTGTAGACCGAACCCTCGAAAGACCCCCGTCCAATCGAACCAGCGACTGGCCTGTTCACCGTGCAGATGAAGCAGGGGTAATCGTTGCAAAGCCTCGGCTGACGCGGGTTTGCCACGCATCAGGTTGGGGCTGCAGACAGGGAAGACCTCTTCGTCGAACAGCCAGCGACTCTCGCCCTGGTGAAAACGGCCATCGCCAAACAGCACCGCCACGTCGATGTCCGGACGCAGCATGGCCTGACTACGCTCACCGGTCACCAGGCTGACGTCCACCTGTGGATAAGCCTCATGGAAGCGCGGCAACCGTGGCATCAGCCAAAAGGCCGCAAAGGCGAAGTCGGTGGCCACCTGCAACACTTCGCGCTGGCCGCGCCCACTGGCCTGGGCGATGCCGTCGTCCATCGCCAGCAACGCTTGGTGAATCTGCTCGAACAGCGCCTGGCCGGTCTCGGTCAACTCAATTCCCCGGTAGATCCGGTCGAACAGGCGCGTGCCCAACTGGGCCTCCAGGCGCTTGACCTGCTGGCTCACCGCCGGCTGCGTAGTGCCCAGCTCCAATGCCGCAGCGGTAAAGCCCCGCAACCGGGCGGCAGCCTCGAAGACCCGCAAGGTATCCAGAGAAACGTCAGCGAGGTGCTCAAACATAAGCGTAGCTAATCCCACTCATTGCCCGGCATGGGCTTTACCCATGTTATCCACAGTCGCATCCTCGATCGCAAGCGGTTCCCATAACCTCCAACGATGGAAGGCCCCCATGAAGCGACCCAACATCCTGTTCATCATGGCCGACCAGATGGCCGCGCCCTTGCTGCCCATCTACAGCTCATCCCCCATCAAGATGCCGCACTTGAGCCGCCTGGCCGAACAGGCGGTGGTGTTCGAAGCTGCGTACTGCAACAGCCCGCTGTGCGCACCCTCGCGTTTCACCCTGGTCAGCGGGCAACTGCCCAGCCGCATTGGTGCCTACGACAACGCTGCGGATTTCCCAGCCGACGTGCCCACTTATGCTCATTACCTGCGTCGCCTGGGCTATCGCACCGCGCTCTCTGGCAAGATGCATTTCTGTGGGCCAGACCAACTGCACGGCTACGAAGAACGACTGACCAGCGACATCTACCCGGCCGACTACGGTTGGGCCGTGAACTGGGACGCACCCGACCTGCGCCCGAGCTGGTACCACAACATGTCCTCGGTACTGCAGGCCGGGCCCTGCGTGCGCACCAACCAACTGGATTTCGATGAAGAGGTGGTGTTCAAGGCCCGCCAGTATCTCTACGACCATGTTCGCGAGGGCGACGGCCGGCCGTTCTGCCTGACCGTCTCCATGACGCACCCCCATGATCCCTACACGATTCCCAAGCACTACTGGGATCTGTACGACGGTGTGGATATCCCCATGCCGCTTGCAACCATTGCCCAAGACGAGCAGGACCCGCACTCCCAACGCCTGCTCAAGGTCTATGACCTGTGGGACAAACCCCTGCCGCCGCACAAGGTCCGCGATGCCCGCCGCGCCTATTTCGGCGCCTGCAGCTATATCGACGACAACATCGGCAAGCTCCTGCAGACCCTGGAGGAATGCGACCTGGCCGAGGACACCCTGATCGTATTTTCCGGTGACCACGGCGACATGCTTGGCGAGCGCGGGCTCTGGTACAAGATGCACTGGTTCGAGATGTCGGCCCGGGTGCCACTTCTGGTGCACGCGCCCAAACGCTTCGCCCCGGCGCGGATCAGCGCCAACGTCTCCACCTGTGACCTGTTACCAACCCTGGTGGAGCTGGCTGGTGGCGCAGTCGAACCAGCCCTGCACCTGGATGGCCGCTCCCTGGTCGGGCACCTGCAAGGGCAGGGTGGGCATGACGAGGTGATCGGCGAATACATGGCCGAGGGCACCGTCGGCCCGCTGATGATGATCCGCCGAGGCCCATACAAGTTCGTGTACAGCGAGGACGACCCATGTCTACTCTATGACCTGAGCCGCGACCCGCACGAGCGGGAGAACCTCACCGGCAGCCCGGATCATCAGGCGCTGCTGCAGGCATTTGTCGATCAAGCCCGCCAACGCTGGGACATTCCCGTCCTGCGCCAGCAAGTGCTGGCCAGCCAGCGCCGTCGTCGTCTGGTGGCAGAGGCGCTTTCCATCGGCAAGCTCAAAAGCTGGGACCACCAACCCTGGGTGGACGCCAGCCAACAGTACATGCGCAACCACATCGATCTCGACGACCTCGAGCGCAAGGCACGTTATCCACAGCCCGCACCCCTGGATTGAGCAGAGAGACCGCCATGAAGAAGTTCTCCACCGCCCTGATCGCCCTGGCCCTGGGCCTGACCGCCATCCCGGCCCACGCCGACAGCGATAGCCAATGCACCACCGTCAAAATGGCCGACCCCGGCTGGAGCGACATCGCCTCCACCAATGCCGTGGCCCGCCTGCTCCTGGAGAGCCTCGGCTACCAGGTGAAGATCGACAACCTGGCCGTACCGATCATCTTCGGCGGCCTCAAGGACGGCCAGGTGGATGCCTTCCTAGGCAACTGGATGCCCGCGCAGCAGGGCTTTCACGACAAGTTCGTCGCCAACGGCGACGTGCAGCGTCTGGCGCGCAACCTTGAAGGTACGCAATTCACCCTCGCGGTGCCGGATTACGTCTGGGAGGCCGGCGTGAAAGACTTCGCTGACCTGCAAAAACATGTCGACGCGTTCGGCAACAAGCTCTACGGCATCGGCTCCGGGGCACCGGCCAACCTGTCGCTCAAAGAAATCATCGGCAAGAACGCCTTCGGCCTGGGGCAGTGGAAGCTCGTCGAATCCAGCGAACAGGCGATGCTGGCTCAGGTCCAGCGTGCGGTGCAGAAAAAACAGTTCATCACCTTCCTCGGCTGGACACCGCACCCGATGAACGTGAAGCTCAAGATGCATTATTTGACCGGCGGCGAGCAGTGGTTCGGCGATAAGGGGGAGGTGTACACCCTGGTGCGCAAGGGTTATCCACAGGCCTGCCCAAATGCAGCGAAACTGCTGGGCAACCTGCGCTTCAGTCTGGAGATGGAAAACAGCATCATGGCCGAGGTTGTGGACAAGAAGGTGAGTTTCGATGAAGCGGCCAAGGCCTGGGTGAAGGCGCATCCAGAATCGTTGAACACTTGGCTGGCCGGGGTGACCACCAAAGAAGGTGGGGATGCCCAAGAGGCTGTAAAAGCTAGACTTTGATCCGCTGAGCGACCATAACCCCTGTGGACACGGGTATGCCCGCGCCCACAGGGCTGGTGAAAAATCTCCAGGAATCTGTACTCCCCATGCCCCACCTGAGCCACCTGCTGCCCTTCCTCACTTGGCTCCCCCGTCAATCGGGCCGCAGCCTGCGCCAGGACCTGCTGGTGGGCCTCAGCGGCGCGATCCTCGCGCTGCCGCAATCGATCGCCTACGCCCTGATCGCCGGCCTGCCCGCCGAATATGGCCTGTACGCCGCCATCGTGCCGGTGCTGGTGGCCTGCCTGTGGGGCTCGTCCTGGCACTTGATCTGCGGCCCGACCGCAGCCATCTCCATCGTGCTTTACGCCAGCATCAGCCCGCTTGCCGTGGCTGGTAGCGACGATTACATCACCTTGGTGCTTCTGCTGACCTTCCTAGGCGGCGTGTTCCAGCTATTGCTGGGGATGCTGCGTTTCGGCGCGCTGGTCAATTTCGTCTCCCACTCCGTGGTGCTCGGGTTCACCTTGGGCGCTGCGGTGGTGATCGCCCTCGGTCAGTTGCCCAACCTCATGGGCATGGACCTGCCCAGCCAGGCCACGGCGCTGCGCACATTGCACGACTTGCTCAACCATGCCGGCGAGGTCGACCTGCCGTCGCTGGCCATGGGCCTGGCGACCCTGCTGATCGGTGTAGTGCTCAAGCTCTGGCGCCCACGCTGGCCCAGCCTGTTGATCAGCCTGGTGGTGGTCAGCGTCATTGCCTGGCTGCTGCCGAGCGTCTTTGGTCACGTGCCCAGGGTGCCTGCCTTCGTTGGCCAGTTGCCGCCCTTGAGCCCGTTGCCGCTGCTGGATTTGGAACTGATCCTGCGCCTGCTGCCCAGCGCCGTGGCGGTGGGCATGCTCGGGCTGGTGACCAGCCTGTCGATTGCCCGGTCGTTGTCGGCGCGCTCCGAGCAGTTGATCGACGCCAATCAGGAGATCCGTGCCCAGGGCCTGTCGAACATGGTCGGCGCGCTGTTTTCCGGTTATCTGTCATCGGGCTCGTTCACCCGCTCAGGCTTGAGCTACGACGCAGGCGCCCGTTCGCCATTGGCCGGGGTGTTCTCGGCATTGTGGGTGGCCCTGTTCGCCGTCACCGGCGCCGGGCTGATCGCACACCTGCCGATTCCAGCCATGGCCGGCAGCATTCTGCTGATCTGTTGGGGGTTGGTGGATCACCGGGCCATCCGCTCGCTGTTTCGGGTCAGCCGCTCGGAGTTTCTCGTCATGGCGTTGACTGCCGCCGCCACTTTGCTGCTGGAATTGCAGACTGCGATCTATGCGGGCGTGCTGGCATCGCTGTTCTTCTATCTCAAGCGCACCTCGCGGCCACAGGTGCAACAGAGCCGGGAAGGGGGGGTCGATGTGCTGCGAGTGGGCGGGTCGATTTTCTTCGGCGCCGCTCATTATCTGCAGGTGCGCCTGCAACGCTGCCAAGGGCCGCAGGTCGTGATCGACGCTCGGCAGATCAATTTCATCGACTACTCAGGGGTGGACATGCTGCACCGCGAAGCGCGGCGACTGAAGCGTAATGGCGGGAGCCTCACCTTGCATCGTGCCAGGCCGCAGGTGATCGAAGAATTGCAAAAGCTTGAAGGCGCCGCGCTGTGCCCGATCCGCTTCGAAGAGTGATGAGGGCCGCTGTGCGGCCCAACTCTGTCAGCCTCGCGCCAACTGCCGCCGGAGCTCATCCAACACAGGTGCCGTATCCGGCCGCACCCCACGCCAGGTGAAGAACGCCTCGGCCGCCTGCTCGGCCAGCATCCCCAGCCCATCGAGCACCTTGGCCGCGCCCAACCGGGTGGCCCACTGGCAGAACGGCGTCGGCTCCTTGCCATACATCATGTCGTAGCAGACCGTGCGCCCCGGCTCGACCAAGCTGTCGGCAATCGGCGGCAACTCACCCGCCAGGCTCGCCGAGGTGGCATTGATGATCAGGTCCACCGGCTCCTGCAACCAGGCAAAACCACTGGCCACCACCGGCCCCAGGTCATCGAACTCCCGGGCCAGTTGCTCGGCCTTTTCCACCGTGCGGTTGGCGATCACCAGCGACTGCGGGTGATGCGCCAAAATTGGCTGCAACACGCCGCGCACCGCACCACCGGCACCAAGAATCAGGATGCGCTTGCCGGCAAGCTCCACGCCGGCATTGACCGTCAGGTCCCGCACCAGGCCGGCGCCATCGGTGTTGTCGCCCTGTAGCGTGCCGTCGGCCAGTTTGCTCAAGGTGTTCACGGCACCTGCACGCTGGGCCCGTGGCGTGAGGCTGTCGCACAGGCGGAAGGCTTCTTCCTTGAACGGCACGGTGACGTTGGCCCCCGCGCCTTGCTTGAAGAAGCCGCGGGCGCAATCGCTGAAATCATCCAGCGGGGCCAGCAGGGTGCTGTATTCCAAGTCCTGGCCGGTCTGGTCGGCGAACAGGCGGTGGATCAACGGCGACTTGCTGTGGCCGATGGGGTTACCGAAAACGACGTATTGGTCCATGGGAACTCCTCGTTATCCACAGGCTTACTGATTGAGCCAGTCACGGTCCTGCAGGAAGTACTCGGTCAGGCGCGCTTCCTCGCTGCCCGGCTCGGGTTTCCAGTCATAGCCCCAGCGGACCTGCGGCGGCAGCGACATGAGAATCGACTCGGTGCGACCGCCCGATTGCAGGCCGAACAAGGTGCCGCGGTCGTAGACCAGGTTGAATTCCACATAACGCCCCCGGCGGAACTCTTGGAACTCGCGCTGTGCGGGGGTGTACGGCGTGGCCTTGCGGCGCTGGACGATCGGCAGGTAGGCCTCGATGTAGGCATCGCCGATGGCGCGCAGGAAGGCGAAGCAGGTGTCGAAGTCCCACTCGTTCAGGTCATCGAAGAACAGCCCGCCAATGCCCCGTGGCTCGCCCCGGTGCTTGAGGTGGAAGTACCGGTCGCACCAGGCCTTGTAGCGCGGGTACACATCGGCGCCGAACGGCGCGCAGGCCTGCTCGGCGACCCGGTGCCAGTGGATGCAGTCTTCTTCGTTGCCGTAGTAAGGCGTCAGGTCGAAACCACCGCCGAACCACCACACCGGCTCCTCGCCTTCCTTCTCGGCGATGAAGAACCGCACGTTGGCGTGGGAGGTAGGCACATGTGGGTTGTGCGGGTGGATCACCAGCGACACGCCCAACGCCTCGAAACCACGGCCGGCGAGCTCCGGGCGGTGGGCACTGGCCGACGGCGGCAGGCCGGCACCGAACACGTGGGAGAAGTTAACACCACCCTTTTCGATCACCTTGCCTTCACCGATCACCCGCGTGCGGCCACCGCCCCCGGCTTCGCGCACCCAGGCATCCTCGACGAAGCGGGCGCCGCCGTCTTCGTTTTCGAGGGCAGAGCAGATGCGGTCTTGCAGGTCGAGCAGGTAGGCTTTCACGGCCTCGGTGCGGCTGGTCATCGGGTCACCTGGAAGGAGCGGAAAAATGTGCCGGCTAGCATACCATCGGCGCAAGCTACGCCGCAGTTGACGGCGATCAAGCAAAGGCGTCCGATAGAAGGTCTTCCCGATTCCCAGACAACGGAGTGTGAGATGGCCAAGCGTATCCAGTTCAACCAGCACGGCGGCCCGGAAGTCCTGCAGCTGGTCGAGTTCGAACCCGCTCCTCCGGGCCCGCAACAGGTCCGCGTGCGCAACCACGCGATCGGGCTGAACTTCATCGACACCTATTTTCGCAGCGGCCTGTACGCGCCGCCCGCGCTGCCCTCAGGCCTGGGCACCGAAGCTGCCGGCGTGATCGACGCGGTCGGCGAAGGCGTCAGCCGGCTGAAAGTGGGCGATCGCGTGGCTTATGCCGGCGGGCCGCTGGGCGCCTATAGCGAGGTGCACACCCTGCCAGAGGCCAACGTGGTCTTGTTGCCGGAGGCCATCAGCTTCGAACAAGCCGCCGCAGTGATGCTCAAGGGCCTGACCACCCAATACCTGCTCAAGCAGACCTACGCCGTGCAACCGGGCGATTTCATCCTGTTCCATGCTGCTGCCGGTGGCGTGGGCTCATTGGCCTGCCAGTGGGCGAAAGCCCTGGGTGCCAAGCTGATCGGCACGGTCAGTTCCGCCGAAAAAGCCGAGCGCGCCAAGGCTCTGGGCGCCTGGGCGACCATCGATTACAGCCATGAGGACGTGGCCAAGCGCGTGCTGGAGCTGACCGACGGCCAGAAGTGCGCGGTGGTCTATGACGGTGTGGGCGCCGACACCTGGCTCACTTCGCTGGACTGCCTGCGTCCACGCGGCTTGATGGTGAGCTTCGGCAATGCGTCGGGCGCAGTGACCGGGGTGAACCTTGGGATCCTCTCGCAAAAGGGCTCGCTGTACGTGACCCGGCCGACCTTGGGCAGCTATGCCAACAATGCCGAGAACACCCAGGCCATGGCCGACGATTTGTTCGGCATGATCAGCAGCGGCAAGTTGGTTGTGGATATCCAGCAGCGGTATCCGCTGAGCGAAGCGGCCAAGGCCCAGACGGAGCTGTCGGCACGCAGAACCGTTGGCTCGACTGTGCTGCTGCCCTGATCCGAGGCCGTTACGCGGTGGGTTGATTCAGAACGCCACCGGTGGGGAGCGGTTTTACCCGCTCCCACAGCGCCCACCGCTTAGCCGGCGGTCCTGATGGTTGCCGGCGCCGACTCGATGCCATCGAGCATCGCCTCCACCAAGCCCTCTGCCATTTCAATCGCGTGCAGGTTCGACCAGTACATGCCGCGGCCTGACTCGTGCAGGTGTTCGAGTGCCTGCAGGCCAGTCTCGTAGGCGCAGCGCAGGTAAAGCGCTACGTGGACGAGGGCGTCGTGGGCAGAGATGTCACGGTTTGTGGAGAAGAGGGGAGGATGACCGGCGTCGCAGCGGCCGAAAGGGCGAGATGTGGTGTTGGGTAGAGGTGGATCAGGGACAAGCTTTTTCATGGGAACCTACCTGTTGGCGCCAGCACTCAATCCGTTACCACACGAATTAGGTGGCAGCTGTACGCAGGGTGGTAAACCGGCGGTTCCCAATCCGGCAGGCTCGAAAGCCTCCCGCGCACAGCCGCCATGGACTGCCACGGAGAACCTAGACTGCCGGGTTACCACACCCGATCACCAAGTTATTTGGCGACGGTCTGGAGCCTAGAGGCATGGGTTCCCTGCCGGAAGGTGACGGCAGCTGACGGATAGGTAGGGTATTTCCCTAAATTCCAGCTGGACAGCCGGGCGGAGGAAATCAGAAAAGTCCTGCAATACCTAAGGGCCGCGTGGCGATCCATCGCCGGGCCCTCCCTGGGTCAGCCGGCCCGAACGACCTCGCCTGTCACCAGGTCGCGAATCACGCTCGGATTCTTTCGCCCACCCAGCGCTCCGCCGAGCACCAGGTCCAATTGGCCATGGAAATACTGCTCCACCCGCAACCGGCTCTTGGCCGCCGGGCGCCCGCCTGGGTTGCACGAGGTGGAAATCAGCGGCCCGACCAGCGCGCACAGCTCGCGCACCAAGGGGTGATCGCTGACCCGCAGGGCTACGGTGTCGTGCATCCCGGTCACCCATTCAGGCAACAGGTCCTGGTGCGGTACCAGCCAGGTGTTCGGCCCAGGCCAAGTACTGCCCATGCGGTCGATCCAGTCCTGTGGAAAATCCTCGAACAGGAAATCGAACTGTCGAATGTTGTCAGCGACCAGAATCAGCCCTTTATCCACAGGCCGCGACTTGAGCGCCAGCAGGCGATACACCGCGTCCTCGTTCCATGGGTCGCAGCCCAAGCCCCAGACCGCTTCTGTCGGATAGGCGATGACCGCACCTGCCCGAATCTCACGTGCGGCTTGTTGCACACGCCAACTGCTCACCATTTTGTCTCTCCGCATTTAAGCCTGATGCGCAGTGTACTTAGCTGTTTCGGGCAAACCAACGCCCAGCTTCGTTGCTCACCCGCCCACCCAGCTCCAGTTCCGTGAGGCTGGCCAGCACCTGGGCCAGGGGCTGCCCGCTGCTGTGGGCCAGGGCTTCGCTGGTCTGGGGCGCGGCATGCAGCAGGGCGAGCAATGGGTGGTCCGAGTTTTCCACAGGTGCAGGGGGCAGGTTTTGCCAGCCTTTGAGGCTGTCGAGGATCTGCTCAACGCTTTCAACCAGCAACGCACCGTCGCGGATCAGCTGATGGCAGCCCTTGGAGCCGGGGTGGTGGATCGAACCGGGAATGGCGTACACCTCCCGGCCTTGCTCGGCCGCCAGTCGCGCGGTGATCAGCGAACCACTGGCCAGACTCGCCTCGACCACTAGCACTCCTAGCGACAGACCGCTGATGATCCGGTTGCGTCGGGGAAAATTCGCGGCATGCGGATTGGCATCCAAGGGAAACTCCGACACCAGCGCACTGCCACCTTCGATCATGTCCCGGGCCAGCTCGCGATGGCGCTGTGGATAAAGTTTTTGCAGACCCGTGCCGAGCACGCCGATGGTGTGCCCACCGGCCTGCAATGCCGCCCGATGAGCGGCACCATCGACCCCCAGAGCCAACCCGCTGGTGATGGTGAAACCGGCCTGGGCAAGACACCGGGAAAACGCCTTTGCGGTGTCCAGCGCAGGGGGCGTTGCGCGGCGACTGCCGACGACGGCCAGCTGCGGCCGCTCGAGCAATGTAGGGTCGCCGGCCACGAAGAGCAGCGGCGGGGCTGTGTCCGTCTCAGCAAGCAGCGCGGGATACGAAGGGGCGTCCCACATCAGCAAATGCTGGCCCGGACGCTCTAGCCAGGCCATTGCGGCGGCAGCGCCGTCACGAACTTCGGCGCTGCGACGGGCCTCGGCACAGGCCGCCGGCAAGCCCAGCGCACGCCAAGCGCTGGCGGGAGCTGTGAGGGCCGAAGCGGCATCGCCGAAGGCATCGATCAGGGCGTGGAAACGTCGCGGGCCCACCTCGGGCAGCTGATGCAAACGCAGACGCGCCTCGAGTTCGGCAGGTGGACAGGCGGGCACAACAGGCATGTTCATGGCGGATCATCCTTGATCGGCAAGGGGTCATCCACGTGGCACAACCTGTGGATAACTTTGTTGATAACACTTTGACAAGCTGTCCATGGAATGGACCTGATGCAGTCCTTTCACACCCTAGCCGAGCTTTGCCAGGTGCCGAATGCCCCGATTCCCTTTATTATGTGTGCTCAGTTTTCAACCGAACGCACAGTGACTGCCTGACCTTATGGCCATCTTGAACATTCTCGAATTCCCGGACCCGCGCCTGCGCACCATCGCCAAACCGGTGACGGAGTTCGACGACGCCCTGCGTCAGCTGATCGACGACATGTTTGAAACCATGTACGAAGCCCCTGGCATCGGCCTGGCCGCCACCCAGGTCAATGTGCACAAGCAGGTCGTGGTCATGGACCTCAGCGAAGACCGCAGCGAGCCGCGCGTCTTCATCAACCCCAGCGTCGAAGAGCTGACCCACGACATGGGCCAGTACCAGGAAGGCTGCCTGTCGGTGCCGGGCTTCTACGAGAACGTCGACCGTCCCCTGCGTGTACGGGTCAAGGCCCAGGACCGCGACGGCAAGCCGTTCGAGCTGGAATGCGAAGGCCTGCTGGCAGTGTGCGTGCAACACGAGTTCGATCACCTCAACGGCAAGCTGTTCGTCGACTACCTGTCACAGCTCAAACGCGACCGGATCAAGAAGAAGCTGGAAAAGCAGCACCGCCAGCAAGCCTGATCCCCACCTTCCAGAAGGCTTGCTTCGGCAAGCCTTTTTCTTTTTCAAAGCGAGAACTCCATGCGCATCGTCTTCGCAGGCACCCCAGAGTTTGCCGCCGAACACCTCAAAGCCCTGCTCGACAGCCCCTACGAAGTAGTGGCCGTCTACACCCAGCCCGACCGTCCGGCTGGCCGTGGCCAGAAACTCATGCCCTCGGCGGTCAAGCAGCTGGCCGTTGAAAACGCCATCCCGGTGTACCAACCGCAGAGCCTGCGCAACGCCGAGGCCCAGGCGGAGCTTGCCGCGCTCAAGCCAGACCTGATGGTGGTAGTCGCCTACGGCTTGATCCTGCCTCAGGTGGTGCTGGATATCCCGCGCCTGGGCTGCATCAACAGCCACGCCTCTCTGCTGCCGCGCTGGCGCGGCGCCGCGCCTATCCAGCGGGCAGTCGAAGCCGGCGATGCCGAAAGCGGCGTGACCGTGATGCGCATGGAGGCCGGCCTGGACACCGGCCCCATGCTGCTCAAGGTCGTGACCCCGATCAGCGCCGAGGACACCGGCGGCACCCTGCACGACCGCCTCGCCCAGATGGGCCCAGGCGCCGTGGTGCAGGCCATTGCAGGCCTGGCAGACGGCAGCTTGCAAGGTGAGGTTCAGGATGACGCTCTGGCCACCTACGCCCACAAGCTGAACAAAGACGAAGCACGCATCGACTGGAAACGCCCAGCCATAGAGCTGGAGCGTCTGATCCGCGCTTTCAACCCGTGGCCGGTGTGCCACAGCACCCTGGACGGCGAGAGCGTCAAGGTCCTGGCTGCGCAGTTGTCCACAGGCAAGGGCAACCCTGGCGAGATCCTTTCCGCCAGCAAGGATGGCCTGGTGGTCGCCTGCGGCGAAGGCGCCCTGAGCCTGACCCGCCTGCAACTGCCGGGCGGCAAGCCGCTGGCCTTCAGCGACCTGTTCAACAGCCGCCGCGAGAAGTTCGCTAGCGGTAAGGTACTCGGCCAATGAATCCTCGCCTGGCCGCCGCCCGTGCCTTGGCCGCCGTGCTCAGCGGCAAGGCCTCGCTCAACAGCTCGTTGCCCGCGCAACTGGACAAGGTCGAGGAGCGTGATCGCGGCCTGGTCCAGGACCTGGCCTTCGGTACCGCCCGCTGGCAGCCGCGCCTGGATCTGTTGGCCGCCCAGCTGCTGCAAAAGCCCTTCAAGGCCGCCGATGCCGATGTTCAGGCCTTGCTGCTGGTCGGCCTGTACCAGCTGTTCTACACCCGCATTCCGGCCCACGCCGCCATTGGCGAAACCGTCGGTTGCGCCGACAAGCTCAAGAAGCCGTGGGCCAAAGGCTTGCTCAATGCCGTGCTGCGCCGCGCCCAGCGTGAAGGCGAGGCACTGCTCGCCGACATGGAGCGCGACCCGGTGGTGCGCACCGCTCACCCACGTTGGCTGCAAAAGGCGCTCAAGGCATGCTGGCCGCAGCAGTGGGAAGCGATTTGCGCTGCCAACAACGCCCATCCGCCGATGATCCTGCGGGTCAACCGCCGCCACCACAGCCGTGACGCCTACCTGGCGCTATTGACCGAGACCGGCATCAGCGCCAGCCCTTGCCAATACAGTCGCGATGGCATCCTGCTGGCCGAAGCCTGTGACGTGCGCGGCCTGCCAGGCTTTGCCGAGGGCTGGGTCAGCGTGCAGGACGAGGCCGCGCAACTGGCCGCCGACCTCATGGAACTGGCGCCCGGCCAGCGTGTGCTGGACGCCTGCTGCGCCCCGGGCGGCAAGACCTGCCACCTGCTCGAAGCCGAAGCCGGGTTGGCCGAAGTGGTCGCCATCGACCTGGAAGCCAAGCGCCTGGCGCGGGTGCGCGAGAACCTCGACCGCTTGCAGCTGGACGCCCAGCTGATCGTCTGCGATGCCCGCGACACCGCCAGTTGGTGGGACGGCAAGCCGTTCCAGCGCATCCTGCTCGACGCGCCCTGCTCGGCCACCGGCGTCATCCGTCGCCACCCGGACATCAAGCTGACCCGCCAGGCTGACGACATCCCGGCCCTGGCCGCGCTGCAAGGCGAGCTGCTCGATGCCCTGTGGCCGACCCTCGAAGTCGGCGGCATGCTGGTCTACGCCACCTGTTCGAGCCTGCCGACCGAAAACACCGAAGTGATCGAGGCCTTCCTCGCCCGCACCCCCGGTGCCCGCGAGCTGGACCTGGCACTCGAGGCCGGCCTGCGCCAGCCCCACGGCCGCCAGCTGCTGGCCCAGGAGGGCGGCCACGACGGCTTCTACTATGCCAAGCTGATCAAGATCGCCGCCTCGCGCGGATAAGCACAAGGACTAGGAGTAGCGGATGAAGATCATCATCCTCGGCGCAGGGCAGGTGGGCGGCACGCTGGCAGAGCACCTGGCCAGCGAAGCCAACGACATCACCGTGGTCGACACCGACGGCGACCGCCTGCGCGACCTGGGCGACCGCCTGGACATCCGCACCGTGCAAGGCCGCGGCTCGCTGCCTACGGTGCTGCGCCAGGCCGGTGCCGACGACGCCGACATGCTGGTGGCGGTAACCAACAGCGACGAGACCAACATGGTCGCCTGCCAGGTGGCCTATTCGCTGTTCCACACCCCGACCAAGATCGCCCGGGTGCGCGAGTCGGCCTACCTGACTCGTGAAGAGCTGTTCGACAACGACCACATCCCGGTGGATGTGCTGATCAGCCCGGAACAGGTGGTGACCAACTACATCAAACGCCTGATCGAGCACCCCGGCTCCCTGCAGGTGATCGACTTCGCCGACGGCAAGGCGCAACTGGTGGCGGTCAAGGCCTACTACGGCGGCCCACTGGTGGGCCAGCAGCTGCGCCAGATCCGCGCCCACATGCCCAACGTCGATACCCGTGTGGCGGCCATCTTCCGTCGCGACCGCCCCATCACGCCGCGAGGCGATACGGTGATCGAAGCCGATGACGAAGTCTTCTTCATTGCCGCGCGCAAGGACATCCGCGCGGTGATGGGCGAGCTGCGCCGCATCGATGAAAGCAACAAGCGCGTGGTCATCGCCGGGGGCGGGCAGATCGGCGAACGCTTGGCCGAGGCCATCGAAAGCCGTTACCAGGTGAAGATCATCGAGATGAGCCCGACCCGCTGCCGCCATCTCTCCGACACCCTGGAAAGCACCGTGGTGCTGCAGGGCAGCGCCTCGGACAAGGACCTGATGCTCGAGGAGAACATCGCCGACGCCGACATCTTCCTGGCCCTGACCAACGACGATGAGGCCAATATCATGTCCTCGTTGCTGGCCAAGCGCCTGGGTGCACGCAAGGTGATGACCATCATCAACAACCCGGCCTATGTCGACCTGGTCCAGGGCGGCGATATCGACATCGCCATCAGCCCGCAGCTGGCTACCATCGGTACGCTGTTGGCCCACGTGCGCCGCGGCGACATCGTCAGCGTGCACTCGCTGCGCAGGGGCGCGGCGGAGGCCATCGAGGCGGTCGCGCATGGCGATGCCAAGTCGAGCAAAGTGATCGGCAAGGCCATCGAAGACATCGCCCTACCGCCAGGCACGACCATCGGCGCGATCATCCGCGACGAGCAAGTGCTGATCGCCCACGACGACACAGTGATCGAAGCGGGTGATCATGTGATCCTGTTCGTTGTGGATAAAAAGCACATCCGTGACGTGGAAAAGCTGTTCCACGTCGGCCTGAGTTTCTTCTAGGGAGAAAACGGCATGCGCGAATCGCTGGAAAAGATGTTGGCCAAGGGTGTGGATAACGCCCTGCTACGCTTTGGCCTGGGCAAGGCGTGGCTCGATGAAGGCAACGGTGCCGAGGCGGCGGTGCACTTGGCGCGCTGCGTGGAGCACGATCCGAAGTACTCGGCGGCCTGGAAGCTGCTGGGCAAGGCCTACCAGCTACAGGGCGACCTGGCGGCGGCGCGCAAGGCCTGGGAGGAGGGGATCGCGGCGGCGCAGGCCCACGGGGACAAGCAGGCCGAGAAGGAGATGGCGGTGTTCCTGAAGAAACTCGACAAGGCAGCAGGTTGACGCGGTCCCTATGGGGGCGGGTAAACCCGCTCCCACAGGGGCCCTGCTGAAACAGGCAGAGTTGTATGGAGCCTGTTCCAGCGGCGGTGGATAACTCAATACCAGCGCGCTTCGCCCGCCGGACGCTTCTTGAAGCGCTTCATGCTCCACATGTACTGGCTTGGATACTCGCGTACGTAACGCTCGACGACCTTGCTCATGGCGGCGGCCGCCACGGTCACATCCTCGCTGTACATCTCCTCGGGCGCAGCTTCCAGGAACACCTTGAAGCCAGAGCCATCCGGCAGACGCAGCGCATGCAGGAACACGCCTACCGCCTTGCCGCCCGCCAGCATGTTGGGCACGAACTTGCTGGTCAACGCCTGGGTGCCGAGAAATGGCACGAACACTCCAGCGGACTCGGCCGGCTCCGGGTCGGCCGGAATTCCCACCTGACCGCCCCGACGCACTTCCTTGATCACGCTGAGGATGCCTTCCTTGGTCGAAGGCGCCACGCGGTTACCCATCTGCACCCGCTGCTCGCGCAGCAGATCATCCACAGCTTTGAGCTTGGGTGGGCGGTAGAAGATGATCGGTTTGCACTGGCTGCAATAGAAGTGGTTCAACACCTCCCAATTGCCCAAGTGACTGGTGATGCCCACAACGCCCTTGCCCGAGGCCAGGGCCTGCTCCAGGACCTCCAGGCCATGCACTTCCTTGATCAGCTCCAGCGAGCGCTGGGGAGGCCAGATCCAGGCGCAGGCGCTTTCGACGAAGGACTTGCCGATGTCCTTCAGTGCACGGCCCACGAGTTGTTCGCGCTCGGCCGGGTTCATTTCCGGGAAGCACTTGGCCAGGTTGATGCGCACCACATTGCGCGAACCGTTGGGGATCTTCCACATGAGCCAGCCGATACCCGCGCCGACCCGCTGCACTGCGCCCCAGGGCAGCTTGGCGAACAGTCGCAGCACCCCGACCATCAGGGCGCCTTTGAATTTTTCCACAGCCGGATTCCTTATTTCTGCAAGGCGGGCATTGTAACGCTTCAGCGCAGCAACGCGGCGTAGCGATCACAGTCGGTGGTGTGGTCCATGACCATGCCGGTGGCCTGCATGAAGGCGTAGCAGATGGTCGGCCCGACGAACGTGAAGCCGGCCTTCTGCAGGGCCTTGCTCATGGCCCGGGCCTCGTCGGTAACCGCTGGCACCTCGCCGCGCGTCTTGAAGTGGTTGATCCTGGGCGCGCCACCGACGAACGACCACAACCACTCGGCCGGGTTATCCACAGCCAGCCAGGCCTGGGCATTGCGCCGCGCGGCCTTGAGCTTGAGGCGATTGCGGATGATCCCCGCGTCGAGCATCAGCTCTTCGATCCGCTCGTCGCTCATCTGCGACAGCTTCACCGGGTCGAAGCCATGCAGTACCTCGCGGTAGCGCTCGCGTTTCTTCAATACCGTGATCCACGAAAGCCCGGCCTGGAACCCTTCGAGTAAAAGCATCTCGAAGAGCAACGCCGGGTCACGCTGAGGCGTTCCCCACTCCTGGTCGTGATAGGCCTGGTACAACGGATCGTCAGTACACCAGAAGCAGCGTGGCATAAGGCTCCATTCCATGGGTAGAGGGCGAGGCGAATCGGGTTATACTCCCGCTCTTTACATCCGCATCCCCAGATACAGGTGAATTTCGTGAGCCAGCCTACGCCAGCCGTGCGTACCTTCCAAGACCTCATCCTCGCCCTGCAGCAATACTGGGCGGAGCAAGGTTGTGTGGTGCTTCAGCCCTACGATATGGAAGTAGGCGCCGGCACTTTCCATACCGCCACTTTCCTGCGCGCCGTCGGCCCGGAAACCTGGAACGCCGCCTATGTGCAGCCTAGCCGTCGCCCAACCGACGGACGGTATGGCGAAAACCCCAACCGCCTGCAGCACTACTACCAGTTCCAGGTGGTGCTCAAGCCGAACCCGGCCAACTTCCAGGAGCTGTACCTCGGCTCGCTGAAGGCGATCGGCCTGGACCCGCTGGTCCACGACATCCGTTTCGTCGAAGACAACTGGGAATCGCCGACCCTCGGCGCCTGGGGCCTGGGTTGGGAAATCTGGCTCAACGGCATGGAAGTGACCCAGTTCACCTACTTCCAGCAGGTCGGTGGCATCGAGTGCTTCCCCGTTACCGGTGAAATCACCTATGGCCTGGAGCGTCTGGCCATGTACATCCAGGGCGTGGACTCGGTCTATGACCTGGTCTGGGCCGACGGCCCGTTCGGCAAGGTCACCTATGGCGACGTGTTCCACCAGAACGAAGTGGAGCAGTCGACTTACAACTTCGAGCACGCCAACGTCGAGAAACTGTTCGAGCTGTTCGACTTCTACGAAAGCGAAGCCAACCGCCTGATCAAGCTGGACCTGCCGCTGCCGACCTACGAAATGGTCCTGAAGGCGTCCCACACCTTCAACCTGCTCGACGCCCGCCGCGCCATCTCGGTGACCGAGCGTCAGCGCTACATCCTGCGCGTGCGTACCCTGGCCCGGGACGTGGCGCAAAGCTATCTGCAAGCCCGCGCACGCCTGGGCTTCCCGATGGCGACCCCTGAACTGCGTGACGAAGTGTTGGCTAAGCTGGAGGCTGCACAATGAGTGCTCAAGATTTTCTGGTCGAACTGGGCACCGAAGAGCTGCCACCGAAGGCCCTCGCCAGCCTCGGCGACGCCTTCCTGGCCGGCATCGAGAAAGGCCTGCAGGCCGCCGGCCTGAACTACACCGGCAAGCAGGTCTATGCTGCCCCGCGCCGTCTGGCCGTGCTGATCCGCCAGCTGGACGTGCAGCAGCCTGACCGCAGCATCAACATCGACGGTCCGCCCCGCCAGGCCGCCTTCGACGCCGAGGGCAACCCGACCCAGGCCGCCCTGGGCTTCGCCAAGAAATGCGGCGTCGACCTGGCCGAGATCGACCAGAGCGGTGCCAAGCTGCGCTTCTCGCAGCACATTCCAGGCAAGGCCACCGCCAGCCTGCTGCCAACCATTGTCGAAGACTCGCTCAACGATCTGCCGATCCCCAAGCGCATGCACTGGGGCGCCAGCCGTGAAGAGTTCGTGCGTCCGACCCAGTGGTTGGTGATGCTGCTCGGTGACCAGGTCGTCGAATGCACCCTCCTGGCCCAGAAAGCCGGTCGCGAATCCCGTGGCCACCGCTTCCACCACCCGGAAAACGTGGTCATCACCATCCCGGCCAACTACGTCGAAGACCTGCGCAAGGCCTACGTGCTGGCCGACTTCGCCGAGCGTCGCGAGCTGATCGCCAAGCGCACCGCGGAGCTGGCGATGCAGCAGGAAGGCACAGCTGTCGTGCCGCCGGCGCTGCTGGACGAAGTGACCGCTCTGGTCGAATGGCCTGTGCCGCTGGTGTGCTCCTTCGAGGAGCGTTTCCTGGAGGTGCCGCAGGAAGCCTTGATCACCACCATGCAGGACAACCAGAAGTACTTCTGCCTGTTGGACAGCGAAGGCAAGCTGCTGCCGCGCTTCATCACCGTGGCCAACGTCGAGAGCCGTGATCCGAAGCAGATCGTGCTGGGCAACGAGAAGGTCGTGCGTCCGCGCCTGACCGACGCCGAGTTCTTCTTCAAGCAGGACAAGAAACAGCCGCTGGAAACCTTCAACGAGCGCCTGAAGAACGTGGTCTTCCAGGCTCAGCTGGGCACTGTCTACGACAAGGCCGAGCGCGTTTCCAAGCTAGCTGCGTTCATCGCTCCGCTGATTGGCGGCAATGCCCAGCGCGCAGGCCGCGCAGGCCTGCTGTCCAAGTGCGACCTGGCCACCGAGATGGTCGGCGAATTCCCTGAGATGCAAGGCGTTGCCGGCTACTACTACGCCCAGAACGATGGCGAGCCGGAAGACGTGGCCCTGGCGCTGAACGAGCAGTACATGCCGCGCGGTGCTGGCGCCGAGCTGCCGCAGACCCTGACCGGTGCCGCCGTGGCCATCGCCGACAAGCTCGACACCTTGGTCGGCATCTTCGGCATCGGCATGCTGCCGACCGGCAGCAAGGACCCCTACGCGCTGCGCCGCGCCGCCCTGGGCGTGCTGCGCATCCTGATCGAGAAGCAGCTGGACCTGGATTTGACCACCGCGGTCGAATTCGCCGTCAAGCAGTACGGTGCCAAGGTCAAGGCCGCCGGCCTGTCCGAGCAGGTGCTGGAGTTCATCTTCGACCGCCTGCGCGCGCGCTACGAAGACGAAGGCATCGACGTCGCCACCTACCTCTCGGTGCGTGCCCTCAAGCCGGGCTCTGCCCTGGACTTCGATCAGCGCGTGCAGGCCGTGCAGGCCTTCCGCAAGCTGCCTGAAGCCGAAGCCCTGGCCGCGGTGAACAAGCGCGTGTCGAACCTGCTGAGCAAAGCCGAAGGCGCCATCGCCGAGCACGTCGAGCCCAAGTACTTCGACAATGCCAACGAGTTCTCCCTGTATTCGGCCATCCAGCAGGCCGACCAAGCCGTGCAACCGATGGCTGCCGCGCGTCAGTACAGCGAGTCGCTGGCCCGCCTGGCCGCCCTGCGTGATCCGGTCGACGCCTTCTTCGAGGCGGTGATGGTCAACGCCGAAGATGCCAAGGTCCGCGCCAACCGTTATGCCCTGCTCAGCCGCCTGCGCGGCCTGTTCCTGGGCGTGGCCGACATCTCGCTGCTGGGGTAAGCCTTGAAACTGCTGATTCTTGATCGAGACGGAGTGATCAACCACGACTCCGACGCCTACATCAAGTCGCTGGATGAATGGATTCCCATTCCGGGCTCGATCGAGGCCATCGCGCAGTTGAGCAAGGCGGGCTGGACGGTGGCCGTGGCCACCAACCAGTCCGGCATCGCCCGCGGCTATTATCCGCTGGCGACCCTGGAGGCCATGCATGCACGCCTGCGCGCGCTAGTGGCCGAGCAAGGGGGAGAGGTGGGTTACATCGTGCATTGCCCGCACGGCCCGGACGACGGTTGCGATTGCCGCAAACCCAAGCCTGGCATGCTGCGGGCGATTGCCGAGCATTATCAGGTCGATCTGGCTGGCGTCTGGTTTGTCGGCGACAGCAAAGGTGACCTGGAGGCCGCCCTGGCCGTCGATGCACAACCTGTGCTGGTGAAGACCGGCAAAGGACAAAGGACGCTGGAAAAAGGCGTTCCGCAAAACACTTTGATTTTCGACGATCTGGCAGCCATCGCCAGAGAACTAATTTAAGTAGTGCGCCCGCTGTAGCGCACTTTTCCTTAGGCGGGCAGGCCCCGCAACGGTACATGCCACTATGTCGATCCTGCAGGCGATCAGAATCTTTCTTTTTTACCTGCTGTTGGGCACCAGTTCGCTGCTGTGGTGCTCGCTGAGTTTCTTCGTCGCACCGTTTCTGCCGTTCCACAAGCGCTACCGGTTCATCAATGTTTACTGGTGCCGCTGCGCCGTATTCCTGGCACGGGTGATCTTGGGCATTCGCTACAAGGTCACCGGCGCCGAGAATGTGCCCAAGGAGCCCTGCGTGATTCTGTCCAACCACCAGAGCACCTGGGAGACGTTCTTCCTGTCCGCCTATTTTTCGCCGCTGAGCCAGGTGCTCAAGCGTGAGCTGCTGTACGTGCCGTTCTTTGGGTGGGCAATGGCGATGCTTCGCCCGATCGCCATCGACCGGAAAAACCCAAAGGAGGCCCTGCGCCAAGTCGCCAGCAAGGGCGACGAGCTGCTCAAGCAGGGCGTGTGGGTACTGATCTTCCCCGAGGGCACCCGGGTCCCCCACGGACAGATCGGAAAGTTTTCCCGAGGCGGCACCGCCCTGGCGGTGAATGCCGGGCTGCCGGTGCTGCCGATCGCGCACAATGCAGGCAAGTTCTGGCCACGTGAAGGTTGGGGCAAGCGCCCGGGGACCATCGAAGTGGTGATCGGCGAGCCGATGTACCCGGTGGGCACTGGCCCGCGGGCGATCGCAGAGCTCAACGACCGCGCCCAGGCCTGGAACGAGGCGGCACAGCGGGCCATGGGATCGCTGCCGCCGGTGGCGGAAAGCCAGGCGGAACACAATGTTTGACGATCTGTGGATAACTTGTGAGCAAGTTTTGGATCATTACCTCGAAATGCTACTTAAGTGATTGATTTAAAAGCTTATTTCTTTGTATGACCTTTTCTTGGAAATCGTGCATAAGTTTTTTCGCAGCATAAAAAAACCGGCTTTTACGCCGGTTTTTTTGTGTCCGCAGCACCGCTGATAGCGTGAAGACTTGCGGGAGCGGATAAACCCGCTCCCACAAACTACCCTGCGCGCGACCAAGGCCAGGCACTAGACCTTGTCGATATCCACATCCTTGGTCTCTTTCAGGCAGAACAACCCCACCACCAGACTCACCCCGGTAATCAGCACCGGGTACCACAGCCCATAGAAGATATCCCCGGTGTACACCACCAAGGCGAACGACACGGTCGGCAGGAAGCCACCGAACCAGCCATTGCCAATGTGATACGGCAGGGACATGGAGGTGTAGCGGATGCGGGTCGGGAACAGCTCGACCATTACTGCCGCCAAAGGCCCATAGGTCATGGTGGCAATCAGGATCATGGCGACGATCAGCACCACCACCATCACCTGGTTGACGCTCGCGGGATCCGCCTTGGCCGGGTAGCCAGCCTGCTCGATGGCCGAGCGCATGGCCGCCTCGTCAAACCCATCGATGCGCTGCTCGCCGATGGAGACCTGCACCGCAGATCCCGCTGGCGCATCCACCGAGCTGTACGGCAGGCCTTGCTTGACCAGGAACGTCTTGACCTTGTCGCAAGGGCTGTCGAAACGAGCCTTGCCCACCGGGTCGAACTGGAATGTGCAGCCTTGTGGATCGGCCGTGACGACGATCGGCGCCTGCCGGCTGGCCGCGTCGATCTGTGGGTTGGCGTAGTGGCTCAGGGCCTTGAACATCGGGAAGTACAGCACCGTGGCCAGTAGCAGGCCGATCATCAGGATCGGCTTACGCCCCACTCGGTCGGACAACCAGCCGAAGAACACGAAGAACGGCGCACCAATCACCACGCTGATGATCAGCAGGGTATTGGCCTGGGCCGGGTCCATCTTGAGCATCTGGGTCAGGAAGAACAGCACATAGAACTGCGCCGTGTAGAAGGTCACGGCCTGGCCGGCGTTGATACTGAACAGAGCGGTCAACACGACCTTGAGGTTCGGCCAGGAGGTGAAAGATTCGCGGATCGGCGATTTGCTGACCTTGCCTTGGGCCTTCATCTTCACGAAGGCGGGCGACTCTTCCATGCTCATGCGGATCCACGTGGAGATCGCCAGCAGGAAGATCGACAACAGGAATGGCAACCGCCAGCCCCAAGCCTCGAATTGGTCACCACTGATGTAGCGGCTGCCCAGCACGACGACCAGCGAAAGCAGCAAACCAAGCGTTGCGGTGGACTGGATGAACCCGGTATGAAAACCACGCTTGCCAGGCGGTGCGTGCTCGGCGACGTAGGTTGCTGCGCCGCCATACTCACCGCCCAGAGCCAGGCCCTGAAGCATGCGCAGCACCACCAAGATGATGGGTGCGGCGATGCCGATGCTGGCATAGGTGGGCAATAGACCAACGGCGAAGGTCGACAGGCCCATCAGCACGATGGTCACCAGGAAGGTGTACTTGCGCCCGATCATGTCACCCAGGCGGCCGAAGACCAGCGCGCCGAACGGGCGGACCAGAAAGCCGGCTGCAAAGGCCATAAGCGCGAAGATGAACGCCGTGGTGTCGTTGACCCCTGCAAAAAACTGCTTGCTGATCACCGCCGCCAATGCGCCATAGAGAAAAAAGTCATACCACTCGAACACCGTCCCGAGGGATGACGCGAAAATGATCTTACGTTCCTCACGTCGGCTGACCGTGCTGGCAGCCGTACCTTGCTCTTGGATGTAATCCGACATCGTTGCTGTCCTCGGCCCGCAGGCCACAGTGATTATTGTTGTTTTCCACTGTCGGCGGCCTCTGACCGCAAGCCGCCGGTGTTGCACGCACCCGGGTCAGGGCGTCGGTATCGCGGTGTCGCTGAGGTTGGTCTGAGTGAGAGCCCCCTTGAGGATCAGTTGCGCCGCCTTCTCGGCGATCATCAACGTGGGTGAGCAGGTATTGCCCGAAACGATCTGCGGCATGATCGAGGCATCGGCTACCCGAAGGCCAGGCACGCCATGAACGCGCAGCTGGTTATCCACAACGTCCAGTGGGCCGCTGCCCATGCGGCAGGTGCCCACGGGATGGAAGATAGTGGTGCCGATCTTGCCGGCAGCCTCGTGCAATTGTTGTTCAGTCTGCAGTGCCGGGCCTGGCAGGTACTCACGCGGATCGAATGCTGCCAGGGCAGGGGCCTGAACGATGCGCCGAGTGATGCGAATGGCATCGGCGGCGACTTTGAGGTCTTGCGGATCACTCAGGTAATTGGGATCGATCAATGGCGCAGCAAGCATGTCCGCGCTGCGGATATCGATGCGCCCACGGCTGACCGGGCGCAGGTTGCACACCGAGGCGGTGAACGCCGGGAAGCGGTGCAGCGGCTCGCCGAAGCGCTCCAGCGACAAGGGTTGTACGTGGTATTGCAGGTTGGCGGTGGCCTGCTCAGGGCCCGAACGCACGAAGGCACCCAGCTGGCTTGGCGCCATGGCCAACGGGCCACTGCGGTCATAGAGGTAGCGCAGGCCCATGCCCATCTTGCCCCATAGACTGTTGGCCATCTGATTGAGCGTGCGGGTGTTGCGGATCTGGTAGATCAGGCGCAGTTGCAGGTGGTCCTGCAGGTTGCCGCCCACACCCGGCAGCTCATGACGAACCCCGATGCCTAACCCCTCGAGCAACTTGCGCGGCCCGATGCCAGAGCGCTGCAGGATGCCAGGCGAGCCGACCGAACCGGCGCACAGAATGATCTCCCGGCGCGCCTTGAATGCCTGCCAGGCCCCTTGCCAGCGGGCCTTGACCGCTGAGGCCCGAGCATTTTCGAGGATGATCTGGTCGACCTGAACACCGGTGAGCACCGTGAGGTTCGGACGCCCTTGCACCGGCCGGAGGAAGGCCTTGGAGGCGTTCCAACGCACACCGCTGCGTTGATTGACCTGAAAGTATCCACAACCTGCGTTGTCGCCGGTATTGAAATCCGCCACCTTGGCGATGCCGCTCTGCTCGGCCGCATCGCGGAAGGCATCGAGGATCGGCCAGCTGTAGCGCTGCTGTTCGACACGCCATTCGCCCTCGGCGCCATGGCTGTCGCTGGCACCGGCGAAGTGACACTCGCTGGCCTTGAACAACGGCAACACATCCTTCCACGCCCAGCCGTCATTGCCTTGTTCGGCCCAGCGGTCGTAGTCGGCTGCCTGGCCGCGCATGTAGATCATGCCGTTGATCGAGGAGCACCCACCCAACACCTTGCCCCGGGGATACCCCAGGCTGCGTCCACCCAAGCCTGGCTGCGCCTCGGTCTTGAAGCACCAGTCGGTGCGTGGGTTGCCGATGCAGTAGAGGTAACCGACGGGAATGTGAATCCAGGGGTAGTTGTCGCGGCCACCCGCTTCGAGCAGCAGCACGCGGCAGGACGGGTCGGCGGACAAGCGGTTGGCCAGCAAGCAACCGGCTGGACCGGCACCGACGACCACATAGTCGAAGACTGAATCGGCTGATGGCATGTGAAACCTCGCGCCTGATTTTTATTCTTGTCCCTGACCATCTTATTGATTAATTTCGAGGACGAAACACGAGATTTCGCGCAGCCGCTGTGCGTTTTAGCACAGCGCTATACCTGAGCCGGCCCCTTCGCGGGTAAACCCGCTCCCATAGGTTATCGCCGAACTCAGGATCGGCGGAGAACCTGTCGGAGCGGGTTTACCCGCGAAAGGGCCAGCGCGAACAGCCAAAAGGATCAGCATGTTCGACTGGAACGATCTGCGGTTTTTCCTCGAGTTGCAGCGCAGCGGCCGTTTGCTCAGCGCCGCCAAACGCCTCAACACCACCCACAGCACCGTGGCTCGGCATATCGAGAGCATCGAGCAGAGCCTGGGTACTGCGCTGTTCGTCCAGCACGCTCAGGGTTATGAACTCACGCCGTCCGGACAGGCTCTGCTCAAGCATGCCGAAGCCATGGAGAATGTGGCCTTGCTCGCTCAGGAAGAGATCACCCAGGCCATCACGCCATTGGGCAAGATCCGACTGGGGGTCACCGAGGGCATCGGCATCATGTTCTTCACCCCACGTATGAACGCCCTGTTCGAGCGCTACCCGGGGCTGGAAGTGGAACTGGTGGCGGTGCCGCGGTTCGTCAGCATCCTCAACCGGGAAGCAGAGATCAGCATCCACCTGGAGCGACCCAGCGCAGACCTGCTGATCACTCGCAAACTCACCGACTACCGCCTGGCGCTGTACGCCAGCCAGGCGTACCTGGATCGGGCGCCGCCGCTGCGCAACCGTGAGGACCTGGCCCGGCATAGCTGGATCGGCTATGTCGACGATCTGCTGTTCAGCCAAGAGCTGCTGTTTCTCAACAGTTTCTGCCGGGCGCCCAACGTGGTGTTCCGAAGCACCAGCGTGATCGCCCAGCAGCATGCCGCACGCGCCGGGCTGGGCATTGCCGTGCTGCCCAATTACATGGCCCGCCATGACCCCTCGCTGGTGCGGGTGCTGCCCAGTGAAACCATCCAGCGCAGCTACTGGATCTGCACCCGACGGGAGCTACACAAGTCGGTGCGCCTGCGGGTGGTCTGGGACTACCTGCTGGCCTTGTGCAACGCGGAGCAGGACGAACTGCTAGCCGAGTAGCGCCTTGCCCGCCAACAGCAATGCAGCGCCGATCCCCGTCACGGCAAATAACTGCTGCAGGCGTGGCCCGGCCAGCTTACTCGCCAGGGGCCGGGCCAGCAGCAGACCCAACACAGCCCCGACAGCAAACGGCGCGCCCACTGCCCAGTGCATGACACCGGCCAGGCTGGCGCTGACCACGCTGCCTGTGGATACCAGGGCGATCACCGCCAGGGAAGTGGCTACGATGCTCTTCATGTCCAGGTTGGTGTAGCGGTTCAGGGCCGGAATGATGACGAAGCCGCCACCGACGCCCAGCAGGCCGGACAGCAGCCCAGACAGCACACCGGTAAACGCCAGCGCGCGAGCACAAGGCAGGGTCCAGCGTAAGCGCCCCTGCAACGGGTTGAGCACGCAAGGCATGATCTGGCGCTCACCGCAGGCCGGTTCGCCGCGCAGTTCACGGCCGGCTTTGCGCCAAATGCGCTGGCAGGCATAGACCAACACGCCAGCGAACACCAACGCCAATGGCGTATTGGGCAGACGGTGCGCCAGCATCAGGCCGAGCGGTGCCGCGATGACCCCGAGGGCCGCGATGAACAACGCCGCACGGTAGCGCACCACCCCCTTGCGCAAACCCAGCACGGCGCCGACCCCGGCTGCCAACCCCACGGCGAGCAAGCCGATGGGCGCCGCTTCGACCATCGACAAACCGAGACCGAACACCAATAGGGGTACGGCAAGGATGCCCCCACCGGCACCAGTGAGTGCCAGCACGGCCCCAATGATCGCGCCGAGCCCAGCTCCGATCAGTTGATGTTCGATCACTGCCCGACCTCGGCCACCAGCGGTTGAGGTCGCGCCAACCATTCACGACCTTTGAGCATGCCTTTCCAGTACAACGGCGGAAGTATCTGCGCCTTGAGCAGCCAGGCCAGGCGAGTGGGCTGGCGACCATCGAGCAACCAACGCGGAAAGCTCGGCGCCACCTTGCCGCCGTAGGTGAACTCGGCAAGCACGATCTTCCCGCGCTCGACGGTAAGCGGGCAGGAACCATACCCATCGTATTGGGCGAGGGTGGGCAGGCGCCCCAGCGCAACTAGCACATTGTTAGCCACCACCGGCGCTTGCTTGCGCGCCGCAGCGGCGGTCTTGGCATTGCTGGTGTTGGTGACATCTCCCAGCGCATGGATGTTGGCGAACTGGCGGTGACGCAGCGTGGCAGGGTCCACATCGACCCAGCCGGCAGCATCGACCAGCGGGCTCTGGCGGATGAAGTCCGGCGCAACTTGTGGAGGCACTACATGCAGCATCTCGAAGCCCTCGACGCGGGTCTCGCTGCTGCCATCGGGCAATGTGCGCACGAAAGTCGCACGCTTGTTCGGGCCATCCACCGCCACCAGGCGATGGCTGTAGTTGAGGTCCACAGCGTACTTGTCGATGTAAGCCATCAGGGCCGGAACATAGTCAGGCACGCCGAACAGCACCGCGCCGGCATTGAAGAAACGGGCCTTGATCGCGCCCAGGTGGCCTTGGCGCAACCAATGGTCACAGGACAGGTACAACGCTTTCTGGGGCGCACCGGCGCACTTGATTGGCATTGGCGGCTGGGTGAAGAGGGCACTGCCTTTTTTCAGGTTCTGCACCAACTGCCAGGTGTAGGGTGCCAGGTCATAGCGGTAGTTGGAGGTGACGCCGTTGCGGCCCAAGGTGTCGCTTAGACCTTCGATGGCGTTCCAGTCGAGCTTGAGGCCCGGGCAAACCACCAATTGCTCGTAGCTGACGGCGCGACCGTCCTCGAGCATGACCAGTTGCGCCTGGGGATCGAAGCGCTCGACCCGCGCCTTGATCCAGCGTACGCCACGCGGAATGGTCGAGGCCATGGTCCGGGCTGTGCTCGGGGCATCGAACACGCCCGCGCCGACCATGGTCCAGCCAGGCTGGTAGTAATGCACATCGGCCGGATCGATCACGGCGATGTCCAGGGATGGGTCGCGGCTGATCAGGCTGGAGGCGGTAGCGATACCGGCGGCGCCGGCTCCGACAATGACCACCTTGTGATGGTCAGCGCATGAAGAGTCGGCAGGGGACTGCAAGGCAGGCATGGCGGTGTTTCCTTGGAATAGTCGTTATGTGTTCAGAGCACGTTCAGCGGAATCTTCAGATAGCTCACGCCATTGTCCTCAGGCTCGGGGAACTGGCCGCTGCGCATGTTGACCTGCACCGAGGGCAGGATCAGCACGGGCATCTCGAGGGTGGCGTCACGGGCTTCGCGCATGGCCACGAAGTCGTCCTCGCTGATACCTTGGTGGATGTGGATGTTGCTGGCGCGCTGTTCGGCAACGGTCGTGACGAAGCGCATCTCCCGACCACCTGGCAGGTAGTCGTGGCACATGAACAGCTGAGTCGTGTCAGGGAAGGCCAGCAGGCGGCGGATCGAGCGATACAGCGTGCGCGCATCGGCGCCGGGGAAATCACAGCGCGCGGTGCCGTAGTCCGGCATGAACAGCGTGTCCCCTACAAACACCGCCATCTCGCCACAGTCCTCCACCACGTAGCTCATGCACGCCGGTGTATGCCCTGGCGTATGCAGGGCACGGGCACGCAGGTTGCCGATCAGGAAGATCTCCTCGTCTTCGAGCAGTACATCGAACTGGCTGCCATCCCGGGCAAAGCCTGGCGCTTCATTGAACAGTTCGCCGAAGGTCTTTTGCACTTGGGTGATGAGGGCGCCGATCGCTACATGTCCGCCCAGCTTTTCCTTCAGATAGGCCGCTGCGGAGAGGTGGTCGGCGTGGACATGGGTTTCCAAGATCCATTGGACCTGGGCACCCAACGCCTGTACCCGGGCGATCAAGGCATCGGCCGATTCGGTGCTGGTACGGCCCGATTTGGGATCGTAATCCAATACGCTGTCGATCAGCGCGCACTGGCCGGAGCTTCGGTCCAGAACGAGGTAACTGATGGTAGAGGTCACCTTGTCGTACAAGGCTTCCACATGAAGGTTGCTACCGATGATCATTGCACGTCTCCAGATTTATCCACCGCGCCTTCTAGAGGCGTAGGCAGTATTTGGAGGTTTATCAAGATGCATGCCAGTCAGGCGCAGTGGGCAGCGCTGGCTGTTACGCAGACGCGGTGGTGTCGGGAAAGCCAGTAAAAACAGGGAATTCATGGTGAACCCATTGCATCCGGAGCACGGATGACGCGAGCCAGGGTTCCCTCTGAACCACCAGGATCTGCCATGCCTGTCAGCCCCCTTGGCAGTCGACTGTCAGCCAATGGCAGTGTTTGGCAGTCCCTGTTAACCTCGCCGGGTACTTGCCACCGGTCACCGTCATGTCCGCGTTTAGTGTGTCAGCCCAGCATCCCGCCATCCTCGCCCTGGTGTCTTACCTGGAACACGATGTGCTGCCCAGCATCATTCTGGACACCGACTACAACATCCTCGCGGCCAATGCGGCCTATCGCCGTCAGTTCGGCAAGGATGATCACGCCCCCGTGGGAGAGAAATGCCACCGGGTTTCCCACCACTATGCGGTGCCATGTGACCAGGCGGGCGAACATTGCCCCTTGCGCAAGGCGTGGGACAGCAAGGTGCCGGAGCGGGTTTTGCACATCCATCACACGCCTCGCGGGCCTGAGCATGTGGACGTAGAACTTCGACCGATCCTGGATGAACAGGGCGGGGTGGTGGCCTTCGTCGAACGGCTCACCAGCGTGACGCTTGCCTCGGCGCAACCTCAGGAGCAAGGGCTGGTAGGTCGATCAGCAGCATTCAAGACAGCCCTGGCGAGCCTGCAGCGGGCAGCGCCAGCGCAGATCCCGGTGTTGCTGCAAGGCGAGTCCGGTACTGGCAAGGAGCTGTTCGCCCGTGCCTTGCATCTGGGCAGCCCTCGGGCCAATGGCCCCTTGGTAGTGGTCGATTGTACGGGCCTCACCGAATCGCTGTTCGAAAGCGAGTTGTTCGGGTACGAGAAGGGCGCCTTCACCGGTGCCACCCAACGCAAGATCGGCCTGGCCGAAGCAGCCCATGGTGGCACCCTGTTTCTCGATGAGATTGGCGAAGTCCCCCTGGCAATGCAGGTGAAGCTGCTGCGCCTGATCGAGTCCGGCAGCTTCCGGCCCGTGGGCAGCACCCGTACGGTCCACTCCGATTTTCGCCTGGTCTCGGCGACCCACAAGCCTCTAAAGGAAATGGCCGCCGCCGGTACCTTCCGCGAAGACCTTTACTATCGCATCAGCGGCTTCCCCATCCGTTTGCCCGCCCTGAGAGAGCGCGTGGAAGACCTGCCATTACTGGCCGAGAGCCTGCTGCAGCGCATGGGTAAGCAATCACCGAAGTTGCTACCCGAAGCCCTCCAACGGCTGAGCATGCACCCATTCCCGGGGAACATCCGCGAATTACGCAACATCCTCGAGCGGGCACGCCTGTTTGCCGATGAAGGCCTGATTCGACCTGAGCACCTACCGGAGGACATCGGCCCGACGGCAGCTCAGGGTTTACGTCGTCGCAGTCGCAATGAGCTGGGCGACTTGGCCCAGGCCTTGGAAAACTTTCGCGGGTCACGCAGTGAACTGGCCCGTCATTTGGGCATGAGTGAGCGGACGTTGTATCGACGCCTGCGTGAATTGGGGCTGTAGGTTCTACGAGCCCATAAACAAAAAGCCCCGGCAATGCCGGGGCTTTTTGTTTATGCGGTGGACCTGATGTAGGTTCACAAAATAGGTGATAGGCCAGACCCCGTGAAATTGGAATCTTCGCCATTTTTTTTGTGAAATGAAGGGGTGCTTTTCACAGAAAAGCCGAGAAATCCCTACTCACCAATCACAAAAGTTGATTGGCCTGGAAAGGGCCGTTTACGACCGACGCGTGACTTTTCGGTAAGGGATGAGGAGTAGTCGCAGCGATCCTTTAGCTCCTAGTCTGGCGACCTTGGGTTCAGAATCCGACTGGCAATGCCCGCCGTCACTACTTCAGAGGAACCAGCTTCCTCTGCTGCCAAAATTGCGGGGGGCTCATGCTGGTACCCAGGCCCGACAAATGCGCAGTTGCAGCCCTCAATTGCAAGGCTATCCAAAGCGGCACGCGTGTCAATCAAGATCTGATGCATGACGATGGCCGGCCTCACGGAGGTGAAACCGGAGATTCAGATTGACTAAACCGACCCCGTAGACACCAACCTCCACGAAGGCCGCTATCGACCCAAAGCTGTCCTTCAAGAAAGGCAGCTAACGGCGAGAAGCGGTCATTTTGTATCTACAGGTTTCGGGGCGATTCACTCGTCTGATGCTCAGGAGCACCAGGATGGGCGTCAAGGAGGTGGTCATCTTGAGGTGGACTATGCTGACCAGTTGCTCTCAAATCTAATCGTGAGGTCCTCCATGGCAAACCCCAATCTGCTGGCTCTATTCAGAGATGAAGTCCTTCTGACCGGGCCTGAAAGCTCCCTTCCAAGCAACCTATCTCAGTTCTGGCTTGAGGAGCTCCAGAGTCATCTGGAGAGGTATTTCGACGGTTTGAACTCGGATTCAGATGCAGAAGAGAAGGATCTCGACATCTCTCTCCCACTCGCAGCGATCATCCACATCTTGTTCGCGAAGAATGGTGGGGAGGAGATATCCGGCTCTTCGCATTTAAGGGTGTAGAAAAAATCTGACCGGCTGGAAAAGGAGTCGAGGATCTTAGAAAATGTAAGCTCTCACACCAACAAAAACTAAGCCCCCGACGTGAACAATCTTACCTTTTCTAGCCCTGATCTTTCCAGCTTTTGCCAACTGAATAACCTCGGCCTGACTGCCACTGGACAACATCTTTGTGCAGAGCGCGCCGTCATCGAATGTCGTTTAACCAAAGCACCCGAGCCATGCCCCAAGTGCGGGGCTGCTGGTGTTTCACGCGGTACTGTCGATAGGCATCTTGCTCACACACCTTACGGACAACGACCAACCAGATTGCTGCTGCGTATCCGTCGCTGGCGTTGTGCTTGCGGCTGTTTCTGGCATGAAGATACAAACAGTGCAGCACCTCCACGTTCAAAGCTTTCATATGGGGCGATACGCTGGGCATTAGCTGCCATCGTGCTGGATCATCTGTCGGTATCTCGTGTTGCGAGCCAGCTTGATGTTGCATGGCACACCGCTAATAATGCCATTATCAACGAAGGACGGCGCCTGCTTTTTAATGACTCGACACGTTTTGACGGTGTGACCGTGCTGGGCGTGGATGAGCATGTTTGGCGACATACACGCTGTGGTGACAAGTACGTCACCATCGTGGTTGACCTTACGCCCGTGCGTAACAAAAACGGGCCGGCCCGCTTGCTCGATGTGCTGGAAGGCCGCTCCAAACAAGCCTTTAAGCAATGGCTACAGAGTCGCCCCAAATCGTGGCGTGACCAGATCGAAAGCATTGCCATGGACGGTTTTACGGGGTTTAAATCTGCAGCGCAAGAAGCCCTGCCTCAAGCCCAAACCGTGCTGGATCCTTTCCATGTCGTGCGCTGGGCAAGCAACATGCTGGATGAATGCCGCCGGCGTGTGCAACACGACATCCTGGGCCGCAGAGGGCGTAAAAATGACCCGCTCTACAAAAGCCGTCGAACGCTACTGACTCGGATCAGCTACCTGTCTGACGCCAACAAAAAGCAACTGTTCCAGCTGTTTGCAGATGAGCACCACCTCGAAGTGGATTGCACCTGGAGCATGTACCAACGGGTGGTCAGCGCCTACAACGAGCCGGATCGAAAACGTGGTAAAAAACTCATGGAAGAGGTCATAAATATCATTACAGCCAGCGACTTGCCCAAAGCGCTCATCGAGGTGAAAGGCTTGGGGGAAACGCTGAAAAAATACGCTGAGAGCATCCTTGCCTACTTCGACCGGCCAGGAACCAGCAACGGTCCAACAGAAGCTATCAACGGGCGACTTGAGCACTTACGAGGTACCGCCTTGGGCTTTAGAAATTTAACCAATTACATAGCCAGGTGCTTGCTGAAGTCAGGAGGGTTTAGAAATCAGCTACACCCTTAAATGCGAAGAGCCAGATATCCGAGAGCTCTGAAAAGCTGTACGAGTATTTCCAAGACTACCGGCTCGAACTGGCCCTTGAAGAGATCACGCGAAAGACTCATGTGGCTGCCGAGGCTGCAACCATTGAGACCATCTTCACCAACCGAGATGTCCTGGTGGAACAAGGCCCCCTTCTTCAATAGGTACCTCCACCGATGCCATCGCCGGCGGGCACGCTCCGAGGCATTGATGGAATGCATTTTGACGGCTGCCGAGATCAGCGAATGAAAGAAATTGCTGCGCCGATGTTCGATCTAATCGCTTTGTCGCTTCCACGAGGGTTGGGGTTTGGGGACAGCCCGCCAGTAGGGGCATGGCTTAGTGAGGACGGAATTTCTTGTGCCGCTCTAACCCGAAATATCCATTCCGGCAGCTTCGGAATTGTCACCTTGCGGCGTCGTGTCGATAGCGTGTGGGTGCTCCTCAGCCATAGTGAGCGCACCACTGGCGAGTCTGAAGCCCGCGCCTCAATCAGCCATTTTCTCTATACCCAAGCCCATCCGCTTCCACTCCCTTCAGGTGAACGACGACGTGCTCCTCTAAGCAGAATGGGTAAGCGCACACCAAGCGTGGTGTTCAAATCACTATTTGATCCAAGCCGCCGTATTGGGGCGTGGGCGCTGAATCAACTGTATCTCGCACTGCCATCCCCAGACAGAAATTGGGTTCCCGATTGCCAGACTGAGAATTTTCACACCCGCCTCTGGGAAGCCCACCTATTAGCGATTTTTCGTGAACAGGGACTCTTGGTCACCCAGCCTAAAGAATCACCCGATTTTCACATCGAGAATAGGCTGGGAGATGAGGCCTGGGTTGAAGCAGTGACAGCCAACCCGGAAGAGCGGTATGAGCATTTTGGCGCCTCGCCGGTCCCCCCACCCGCTGACCGACATGAGCGTTTCTTAGGAGCGGCTGCAGAAAGGTTTGCGAGGACCATCCAAAACAAATTGGACAAGCGTTACGAATCCCTACCGCACGTGGAGGGTAAGCCGCTCATTCTGGCCTTAGCCGATTTCCATGCGCCCAGTTCAATGCTGTGGAGCAGGGAGTCGCTCATCAGCTATCTCTATGGCTTTGCAGTTCACTCATCTGCGCATCGTGGTACGCACCTGATAACTGTGGAGGAAGAGACATCTCTGCTATCAGGGCGCCCCAACGGCCTATTTACGCTAATGGAAAATGCCCATCTTTCAGCGGTCATTTTCACCAATGCCTGCACAGTGCCAAAGCTCAGCCGAGTGCCGATCTCAGGTGGAGCTCATCTAGACGGGTACCGATACTTGCGGTTTGGTGAGTTTTTCGACCGTTCTCCGGGAGCATCACGAGGTATCCCATTTCTGTTGGATGTAGCGTCCAGCGACTACGGTCAGCTCTGGCCGCAATATGGCTACGAGCCGTGGTCTGCTGAAGTGGAGGTATTCCATAACCCTATGGCACTATACCCGGTGCCTAATGAGTTGATACCAGAAGTCACCCACTGGAGAGAAGTAAACGGAAGAGTCGAGTGCGAATCTTTCTTTGATGTATCCATACTCCGATCCAGAACACTCGTCCTCAGTGCAAACGCTAAGGTTCCGTCACTCGATGAGTTGCTGACAGCAGCCAGTCCTCCAGAGCTCTGACGGCGGCGGGGTGGCCGCATCGTTGCCACGCAGGTAGATGAGAATTTCTCAGCAAGCTACCCAGCCAGGGGAAGGACATGAGATCCCCTGCGCAATTCAGGACCGTTGAAGCGTCACCTCTCTTCGGGTAAAAGCATGACCGTCATACAACGCTACAACAGCGTCATACCCGAGAGCATAGGAAGAAAAATGTCGATCCAAGGACTAAAACGATACTTTGGAAACAAGATTCACGCAGTGATAATGATGGCCCCGCTTAAGCGGGAAATGATACGCCTCGGCATATGCACCCTTATGGCGATTATTCTGAATATCATCTTGTATACCGGCGTTGAAGTAGACGGCACCATCAAGCCGTGGGCAGAAACCCCGATAAAACTGTTTGCATCGTCGATGTTATTCGCCTTCATGATCAAGGCTTTTCTGCCAGTTCTCGGCTGGACGATACTGAAAGCAATGCTGTTGAGTGCGAACAATGCCTTCAGCGGCATACTGAGTTTTTTGGGCAATCAGTTCACAGGCGTCATGTACTGTACCGGAATTATTATGGGTTCTATCACGATTAAATTGTATATGGTTTCCGGGGTTTTAGACTCTGAGTTTGCTTATCTGTCCGCAATCGTATTTGCTTCCGGGGTTTTATATTTCTATGTGCTGCAATGCGCCATTCAAAAAACAATGAGTCCGGCCCTGCGTACACCAGCAGTACCGCGTTAAACCACTAGGCTGTGACTATTCATCTCTGGTGCTCAGTAGGCGCTCGCTCTGCTGAACCCTCACCCATACACAACCATTAATGGACTGGCCCGCCTTCGACTTTATGAAGAAGGCGAGCGAGCACGTGACTGATTGCGCATGTATTCCGAGATGAGACTTTCGAAATTGATGTCCGCCTCCTCAACGAGAATATTGACGTGACAGTACAGCTCTTCAGGACCTCTGAGATAATTGAAAATCCTTGATCTAACGATGCCGCAAACCCCTTCTTTGACCGCCGTAGAGGGGAGGTTGATAACATCGCCAACGCACGGGATAAGAGCTAGGCCATGGTCGCTGTTGAAGACAATGTCAGCTGGACAGGCATCAATGCTGGCATCGGATTGTCCTTGCGAAACCTGCTGATAATCAATGCTATACCTCATGTACAGCCTACCTCATTTGTTGAGTGAGGAATCAGCGCCGCGGATCGTAAACAGAAACCTCAAGTTCGCAAGCGACGGGAGCATGTAGCGGATTTTCGGTACTAGAGAGCTTGGCAACTATCGTTTTTCAAGCACATACCCTACGCCCCGAAGCGTATGTATCAGTTTGGTCTCGAAAGGGTCATCTATCTTGGCTCTGAGTCTTCGAATCGACACCTCTACAACGTTTGTGTCGCAGTCAAAATTCATATCCCAAACCTGCGAAATAATTTGGGTGCGGCTCAGCACCACACCGGTATTACGCATCAGGTAATGCAGTAACGCGAATTCTTTCGTGGTCAGGTCAATGCGCTGACCGTCCCTGAATGCCCTGTGCCGGCTCTGATCAAGCTCCAGGTCAGCGACGCGAATGACCTCTACGGATGCAGGGTGATCTGACCTGCGCATCAAGGCGCGAACCCGGGCCAGCAGCTCAGGGAACTCAAATGGCTTGATCAGGTAGTCATCTGCTCCGTTCTCCAGCCCCCGGACCTTATCCGCCAGCCGGCTTCTCGCCGTCAGCATCATGATACGGGAAGGGCAGTTTTTACGACGCAACAACTCAAGGACCTGCCAACCGTCCATCTCTGGCAGATTTATATCCAGGATAATCAGCTCATATTCGTGCTGCTTAGCCAAGAATAATCCATCTGACCCGGTGTGGACGCAATCTACGACATAGCCACATTCCGTCAGACCTTGACGCACATACTCCGCAGTTTTTACTTCATCCTCAATTACCAGAATTCGCATGGGATTTTGGGCTCTTCGCATTTAAGGGTGTAGAAAAAATCTGACCGGCTGGAAAAGGAGTCGAGGATCTTAGAAAATGTAAGCTCTCACACCAACAAAAACTAAGCCCCCGACGTGAACAATCTTACCTTTTCTAGCCCTGATCTTTCCAGCTTTTGCCAACTGAATAACCTCGGCCTGACTGCCACTGGACAACATCTTTGTGCAGAGCGCGCCGTCATCGAATGTCGTTTAACCAAAGCACCCGAGCCATGCCCCAAGTGCGGGGCTGCTGGTGTTTCACGCGGTACTGTCGATAGGCATCTTGCTCACACACCTTACGGACAACGACCAACCAGATTGCTGCTGCGTATCCGTCGCTGGCGTTGTGCTTGCGGCTGTTTCTGGCATGAAGATACAAACAGTGCAGCACCTCCACGTTCAAAGCTTTCATATGGGGCGATACGCTGGGCATTAGCTGCCATCGTGCTGGATCATCTGTCGGTATCTCGTGTTGCGAGCCAGCTTGATGTTGCATGGCACACCGCTAATAATGCCATTATCAACGAAGGACGGCGCCTGCTTTTTAATGACTCGACACGTTTTGACGGTGTGACCGTGCTGGGCGTGGATGAGCATGTTTGGCGACATACACGCTGTGGTGACAAGTACGTCACCATCGTGGTTGACCTTACGCCCGTGCGTAACAAAAACGGGCCGGCCCGCTTGCTCGATGTGCTGGAAGGCCGCTCCAAACAAGCCTTTAAGCAATGGCTACAGAGTCGCCCCAAATCGTGGCGTGACCAGATCGAAAGCATTGCCATGGACGGTTTTACGGGGTTTAAATCTGCAGCGCAAGAAGCCCTGCCTCAAGCCCAAACCGTGCTGGATCCTTTCCATGTCGTGCGCTGGGCAAGCAACATGCTGGATGAATGCCGCCGGCGTGTGCAACACGACATCCTGGGCCGCAGAGGGCGTAAAAATGACCCGCTCTACAAAAGCCGTCGAACGCTACTGACTCGGATCAGCTACCTGTCTGACGCCAACAAAAAGCAACTGTTCCAGCTGTTTGCAGATGAGCACCACCTCGAAGTGGATTGCACCTGGAGCATGTACCAACGGGTGGTCAGCGCCTACAACGAGCCGGATCGAAAACGTGGTAAAAAACTCATGGAAGAGGTCATAAATATCATTACAGCCAGCGACTTGCCCAAAGCGCTCATCGAGGTGAAAGGCTTGGGGGAAACGCTGAAAAAATACGCTGAGAGCATCCTTGCCTACTTCGACCGGCCAGGAACCAGCAACGGTCCAACAGAAGCTATCAACGGGCGACTTGAGCACTTACGAGGTACCGCCTTGGGCTTTAGAAATTTAACCAATTACATAGCCAGGTGCTTGCTGAAGTCAGGAGGGTTTAGAAATCAGCTACACCCTTAAATGCGAAGAGCCGGATTTTGTCTCGATATCACTGAGCAATTAACCGCGCACGCGCGCCGGCATTATTGAAAGGGATGGTAAATCAAAATGAGCGTGCCGGGGCTCAAATGACGGATTTGTAATTTCTAGGTAATACAGTTGATAGTCTGGCGGTATATCTTGTCGCGGTTTGGGTTTGACAGTTGCGGGCCCTCTCTCCAGCAGGTGATTTGACCTTATGAAGTATTGGGTTATTTTCTTCTTTGTGCTGGCTTCGTTCCGCTCAGATGACGGCGAGGTCGCTCACATTGAAGAGACTGGTCATTGGTGTAGTCATGAACTTCACCGGCATGCGATGCGTACAATCGAACGCCTACTTGAATTTTAGGGGCTCTTCGCATTTAAGGGTGTAGCTGATTTCTAAACCCTCCTGACTTCAGCAAGCACCTGGCTATGTAATTGGTTAAATTTCTAAAGCCCAAGGCGGTACCTCGTAAGTGCTCAAGTCGCCCGTTGATAGCTTCTGTTGGACCGTTGCTGGTTCCTGGCCGGTCGAAGTAGGCAAGGATGCTCTCAGCGTATTTTTTCAGCGTTTCCCCCAAGCCTTTCACCTCGATGAGCGCTTTGGGCAAGTCGCTGGCTGTAATGATATTTATGACCTCTTCCATGAGTTTTTTACCACGTTTTCGATCCGGCTCGTTGTAGGCGCTGACCACCCGTTGGTACATGCTCCAGGTGCAATCCACTTCGAGGTGGTGCTCATCTGCAAACAGCTGGAACAGTTGCTTTTTGTTGGCGTCAGACAGGTAGCTGATCCGAGTCAGTAGCGTTCGACGGCTTTTGTAGAGCGGGTCATTTTTACGCCCTCTGCGGCCCAGGATGTCGTGTTGCACACGCCGGCGGCATTCATCCAGCATGTTGCTTGCCCAGCGCACGACATGGAAAGGATCCAGCACGGTTTGGGCTTGAGGCAGGGCTTCTTGCGCTGCAGATTTAAACCCCGTAAAACCGTCCATGGCAATGCTTTCGATCTGGTCACGCCACGATTTGGGGCGACTCTGTAGCCATTGCTTAAAGGCTTGTTTGGAGCGGCCTTCCAGCACATCGAGCAAGCGGGCCGGCCCGTTTTTGTTACGCACGGGCGTAAGGTCAACCACGATGGTGACGTACTTGTCACCACAGCGTGTATGTCGCCAAACATGCTCATCCACGCCCAGCACGGTCACACCGTCAAAACGTGTCGAGTCATTAAAAAGCAGGCGCCGTCCTTCGTTGATAATGGCATTATTAGCGGTGTGCCATGCAACATCAAGCTGGCTCGCAACACGAGATACCGACAGATGATCCAGCACGATGGCAGCTAATGCCCAGCGTATCGCCCCATATGAAAGCTTTGAACGTGGAGGTGCTGCACTGTTTGTATCTTCATGCCAGAAACAGCCGCAAGCACAACGCCAGCGACGGATACGCAGCAGCAATCTGGTTGGTCGTTGTCCGTAAGGTGTGTGAGCAAGATGCCTATCGACAGTACCGCGTGAAACACCAGCAGCCCCGCACTTGGGGCATGGCTCGGGTGCTTTGGTTAAACGACATTCGATGACGGCGCGCTCTGCACAAAGATGTTGTCCAGTGGCAGTCAGGCCGAGGTTATTCAGTTGGCAAAAGCTGGAAAGATCAGGGCTAGAAAAGGTAAGATTGTTCACGTCGGGGGCTTAGTTTTTGTTGGTGTGAGAGCTTACATTTTCTAAGATCCTCGACTCCTTTTCCAGCCGGTCAGATTTTTTCTACACCCTTAAATGCGAAGAGCCATTTTAGGCAAAAAAAGGCGCCCAATGGGCGCCAAATATCCACCTTTTACCAAAGGAGCACTTAAGCCACTCAAGGTGAATTCGTAATGCTCGTTTTACTAATAGGACCAGTTAATGAATAACTGGTCCAGTTAGCGAATTACAGAATCGAAAGCGGGTACTCAATGATCACACGGGTTTCATCCAGATCCGATTCGAATGCAGTGGCACGTGTGGTTGCCTGGCGCAACCGGAAGGACAGATCTTTTGCTGGACCGGTTTGGACAACGTATTTGACTTCGACGTCACGCTCCCAACGCTTCTGATTGTCGAGCGGGTTGCCGTTGTCATCAGTGCGCATGTAGAACTGGTTAGCGTTCGAGTAATCCGCGCCCGAGCCTCTGGCGTAGCGGGTCATGAACGTCAGGCCTGGAATGCCGTAGCTGGTGAAGTTCAGGTCATAGCGCAGCATCCAGGAACGCTCTTTCGGCGAGTTGAAGTCGCTGTACTGGATGGAGTTGTCGACGAAAATCGAGCCCGACTGACGCAGGTAGTCAAAATCGTCGTCGCCGTTGTTGCGCTGGTGCGACAGGGCTAGGGTATGGGCACCGTAACGCACGCCGACCTTGGCACTCCAGATGTTGTTGTCGAATTCACCCAGGCGCTTCTTACCTTCATCTACGGCTTTGTAGTAGTTGAAGCCACCGATCAGCGCCAGATCGTCGCTCAGCGGGTAAACCACGCTGGTGCCGGCGTAGTACTGATTCCAGACGTCTTTCAGCTGGCTGGCGTAGACGCTCACAGTCCAGTTGTCGTTGATCGAGTAGTCACCGCCACCGTAACCGATCCATGGCGAGTTGACCGGGCCGCCGTAGAACGTCACGAAGTTGTCGTTCAGGTTGCTTGAGACCGGCTGGCTCATCGCATGCAGACGACCACCCTGCAGGGTGAGGCCTTGGATGCTGGTGTTCTCAACGGTCACGCCGCGGAAGCTTTCTGGCAGCAGGAGAGAGTCGCCGGATGCAACGACCGGAGTCGATGGGAAAACATCACCTACTTTCACGATGGTATCGAACAAGCGGACTTTGGCTGCGCCGCCGACCTTGGTGTATTCGTCGCGAGCTTCGCCCTTGTTATCAACGGGTAGCACGTCGAAGGAGCTACGGCCGCCGTTGCGCCCATCACCGGTGTCGAGCTTGAGGCCGATCATGGCGAAGGCATCAACGCCAAAGCCAACGGTTCCCTGGGTAAACCCAGAGTTGAATTTGCTGATGATCGCGTGCGCCCAGGCTTCGGAGTAGCCGTTGGTGTTGCCCTTGCCACTGTTATAAGTGGGGGCAGTGCTGTCGCGGTTATCACGGTTGAAGTAGAAGTTACGGTTCAGCACTGTAAGGCTGCTGCCTTCAATGAAGCCTTCTGGCTTGTCTTCTGCCTGTGCCGAAATAGCATAGCTTCCAGACAGCGCAGAAACTGCCGCCAAATACAGTGGTACTTTGATTTTCATCCGATGCTCCTTTGATTCACGGCAGTTTTTATTATGTTTACCGGCGCGGGTGTCGTTAATTGTTCTGACCAGGCGGCGCGCCTAGCGTAGCGCGAGCTCATATTTGCAGGCCGAAGATAACGGGGGGGTGATAGGAAAATTACAATTTCGTCATCTACCTGTTGTTCGGGCCTTCGCACCGCGTGTTTGCCATCTCCGTTGCTTGTAACGAAATCATCGTGTCGGGTTTGGTTTCCCAGTATTTTCGGGCATTACAGGACATTCTTACGGAATTGTAATTTTCTAGCCACCCCTCTGATAGCTACCGCTCATTAGAGTGCCATCACCTAATCAAGTGGGGCTTGGCAGCTGTTTCGGCGTTCTCGCCAAGCTTTATCGAAGTTTGTGCACGAGGACCATCAAAGTGCCCCGGTATAACCGCAATGTCTTACCCAAGACCCCCGTCTCGCCCTGGAAGATCGCTGCACTCTGTGCAGTCATCTCTGGGTTGATGGCGCCTGCAGCCCTTGCCCAAAGCATCAGCTTGCCCCAGGCGCTTTCGACGGCCATGGATGCCAACCCAGACCTGGCCGCGGCCAGGCAAGAAATTGGGATCGCTGATGGTGCTCGCAAGCAGGCCGGGCTTATCCCCAACCCCACAATCTCGTATGACGTGGAAGACACCCGTCGTAACACCAGCCAGACGACTGTCTCTCTCAGCCAGACCCTTGAGCTGGGCGGTAAGCGGGGGGCTCGTGTTGACGTCGCCACATACGGGCAGACCGCCGCACAGCTTGAGTTAGACCGTCGCGTTAACGGCCTGCGTGCAGATGTCGTCCAAGCCTTTTACGCCGCGTTGCGGGCCCAGACAGGTCTCGACCTGGCCAAGCAATCTCTCGAACTGACTGAGCGCGGTCTTCGCATCGTCGATGGCCGTGTTCGCGCAGGTAAGTCGTCCCCAGTGGAGGCGACCCGCGCTCAAGTGCAACTGGCCGAAGCCCAGCTGCAAGTTCGACGTGCAGAAACGGAAAAAGCGACCGCTTACCAACAGCTCGCTCAAATTACCGGGAGCTCAGTCACCGTGTTTGATCGACTCGAATCGCCAACCCTCTCCCCGGGCTTGCCACCTCGCACTGAAGATCTGCTGGCTAAGCTCGACCAAACAGCAGAAATGCGTCAGGCCGTGGTGCAGATAGACAAGAGCGATGCCTCGCTCGGCTCAGAGAAAGCTCAGCGTATCCCGAACCTTACTGTCAGTGTAGGTAGCCAGTACGACCGCTCTGTGCGCGAGCGGGTCAACACTGTGGGCCTGTCTATGCCTTTGCCGCTGTTCGATCGTAACCAGGGCAACATTCTTTCCGCTTCTCGTCGTGCAGATCAGGCCCGGGACCAGCGCAATGCTGTTGAGCTGCGCCTGCGCACCGAAACCCAAACCGCGTTGAACCAATGGTCCACCGCCATGCAGGAGGTCGAGTCCTACGACAAGACCATTCTGCCTTCAGCCCAACAAGCCGTAGAGACCGCAACCCGCGGCTTCGAGATGGGCAAATTCGGTTTCATCGAAGTGCTGGATGCCCAGCGCACCTTGATCGTCGCTCGTGGCCAATACCTCGAATCGTTGGCAGCGGCGACCAATGCGCGTGCGCAGGTGGAAAGGGTTTATGGCGAAGTCGGCTCAACCGCCGGCACTCGCTGAACGGGCCAAACATTTTCTTCGGCACACAGCCTTGAACAAGCCGGTGCCTACGATCAGCAGGAGTAGCAATGGATAACAAACGCAAGATCGCCCTCGCGGTAGCCGCTGTGGCAGCCCTCGGATTTGGCAGCCTTGCCTGGAACAACAGTTCCGGACAGCAGGCCGCCAGTACTGCCGAGCATGGCGCTAACGATGGCCATGGCGACGAAAAGAAAGCCGCATCTGCCGCCAAAGAGGAAGGTGATGAGGGCCATGGTGAAGAAGGCCACAGCGAAGAGGGCGGTGAAGAAGAGGGCAAGCTGACGCTCAGCGCTGAACAGATCAAGGCCGCTGGTGTTGCCCTGGAAGCTGCAGCGCCTCGTGACCTCGGTACCGTCGTGAGCTTCCCTGGCGAAATTCGCTTCGACGAAGATCGTACTGCCCACGTGGTTCCTCGTGTTCCTGGCGTTGTTGAGGCTGTCCAGGCCAACCTGGGCGAGACGGTCAAGAAAGGGCAAGTCCTCGCGGTAATCGCCAGCCAGCAGATCTCTGACCTGCGCAGCGAACAACAGGCCGCACAGCGTCGCGTCGAACTGGCGCGTGTGACCTTCGAACGTGAGAAGCAACTGTGGCAGGACAAGATCTCTGCAGAGCAAGACTACCTCCAAGCACGCCAAGCGCTGCAAGAAGCGGAGATCTCCTTGGCCAACGCCAAGCAGAAGGTCGGCGCAATCGGTGCCTCGGTTAACTCCGTTGGCGGTAATCGTTACGAGCTCCGCGCTCCCTTCGACGCCGTGGTAGTGGAGAAACACCTGACCGTCGGCGAAGTCGTCAGCGAGGCGACCAACGCCTTCATCCTTTCCGACCTGAATCAGGTCTGGGCGACCTTCGCAGTTCCGCCGACAGATCTGGGCAAGGTCACGACTGGCCGTGCAGTGAAAGTCTCTTCGCCTGACATGAACGTCGAGGTCGAAGGGAAGGTGGGTTATGTCGGCAGCCTGCTGGGCGAGCAAAACCGTGCAGCTACTGTCCGCGTCACCTTGACCAACCCCAACGGCGCCTGGCGTCCAGGCCTGTTCGTAAACATTGCGGTCACCTCCCAGACCGATCGAGTTGCCGTAGCGGTCCCTGAGCACGCTGTGCAGACCGTTGAAGACAAACCTTCGGTATTCGTACGCACCCCAGATGGCTTTGACACCCGCCCGGTAAAACTGGGTCGCCGCGACAATGGGTACGTGGAAATCATCGACGGTATTGAAGCCGGCGCCCAGGTAGCAACCAGTGGCAGCTTCACACTCAAGTCCGAGCTCGGCAAAGCTTCTGCCGAACACGGTCACTGATGCGAACTGACAGGATGATTTCTCATGTTTGAACGTATCATCAGATTCGCCATCGAGCAGCGCATCGTAGTAATGATCGCCGTTCTGATCATGGCGGGTATCGGTATCTACAGCTATCAAAAGCTGCCCATCGATGCGGTACCCGATATCACCAACGTCCAGGTGCAGATCAACACTGCAGCGCCTGGTTACTCGCCCTTGGAAACCGAACAACGGATCACGTTTCCAGTTGAAACGGCCATGGCCGGTCTCCCGGGCCTTCAGCAGACCCGTTCCCTGTCTCGCTCTGGCCTGTCTCAGGTCACCGTGATCTTCAAGGATGGCACTGACATCTTCTTTGCCCGCCAGTTGATCAACGAGCGGCTGCAGGTTGCGAAGGAACAGCTGCCAGAAGGTGTAGAGGCCGTCATGGGTCCGGTATCTACCGGCCTCGGCGAGATCTTCCTGTGGACTGTTGAAGCCGAAGATGGCGCGGTCAAAGAGGACGGTACGCCGTACACCCCGACCGACCTGCGCGTGATCCAGGACTGGATCATCAAGCCTCAGCTGCGTAACGTCCCGGGTGTGGCCGAGATCAATACCATCGGCGGTTATGCCAAGCAGTTCCTGGTTGCGCCGGATCCAAAGCGCCTGGCTACCTACAAGCTGACACTCAATGACCTGGTCGCAGCGTTGGAAAGTAACAACGCCAACGTCGGTGCCGGCTACATCGAGCGTAATGGTGAACAGTTGCTCATCCGTGCACCGGGTCAGGTAGGCAATATCGAAGACATCGCCAACATCGTGATCACCAGTGTGGATGGTGCACCGATTCGCATCAGCAGCGTTGCTGACGTCAGCATCGGTAAAGAGCTCCGTACAGGTGCTGCTACTGAGAACGGCCGCGAAGTCGTGCTCGGTACCGTGTTCATGCTGATTGGTGAAAACAGCCGCACCGTATCTCAAGCTGTCGCCGCCAAATTGGCGGACATCAACCGCACCCTGCCAAAGGGCGTGGTGGCTGTGACTGTTTACGACCGTACCAACCTGGTTGAAAAAGCCATCGCGACGGTGAAGAAGAACCTGGTGGAAGGCGCGATCCTGGTTATCGCCATTCTGTTCCTGTTCCTCGGCAACATCCGTGCGGCTCTGATCACCGCGATGGTGATTCCGCTGTCCATGCTGTTCACCTTCACAGGCATGTTCAACAACAAGGTCAGTGCCAACTTAATGAGTTTGGGGGCACTCGACTTCGGCATCATCGTCGACGGTGCCGTGGTTATTGTAGAAAACGCGATCCGTCGACTGGCTCATGCGCAACATAAGCATGGCCGCATGCTCACCAAAACCGAACGCTTCCACGAGGTCTTTGCCGCGGCGCGAGAAGCTCGCCGGCCGCTGATCTTCGGTCAGCTGATCATCATGGTGGTGTACCTGCCGATCTTCGCCCTCACCGGCGTCGAAGGCAAAATGTTCCACCCGATGGCCTTCACCGTTGTGATGGCGCTGCTGGGTGCAATGGTCCTGTCCGTTACCTTTGTTCCTGCAGCTATTGCCATGTTCGTCACTGGCAAGGTGAAGGAAGAGGAAGGCGTGGTCATGCGCACAGCTCGACTGCGCTATGAACCGGTTCTGCAATGGGTGCTGGGACATCGGAACATCGCTTTCTCGGCCGCAGTAGCCTTGGTCGTGCTCAGTGGTTTGCTGGCAAGTCGTATGGGTAGCGAGTTCATCCCAAGCCTCAGTGAGGGTGACTTTGCGATGCAGGCCATGCGTGTGCCTGGAACGAGCCTCACTCAATCTGTCGAGATGCAGCAGCGTCTGGAGAAAGCGGTGATTGCGCAGGTGCCTGAAGTTGAGCGGATGTTCGCACGCTCGGGTACCGCAGAAATTGCATCTGACCCGATGCCGCCGAACGCCTCTGACGCCTACATCATGCTCAAGCCTCAGGATCAGTGGCCTAACCCGAAGAAGCCTCGTGATGAGCTGATTGCTGAAGTGCAGAAGGCCGCAGCGGGTGTTCCAGGAAGCAACTACGAGTTGTCGCAGCCAATCCAACTGCGTTTCAACGAGCTGATTTCGGGCGTGCGTAGTGACGTCGCTGTGAAAGTCTTCGGCGATGACATGGACGTGCTCAACAACACCGCCAACAAGATCGCGGCAGCGCTCAAAGCGGTCCCGGGCTCATCGGAAGTGAAAGTTGAGCAGACATCCGGCCTGCCGGTGCTGACCATCAACATTGACCGCGAAAAAGCAGCACGCTACGGCCTGAACATCGCGGATGTTCAGAACTCGATCGCTATCGCCGTGGGTGGCCGTCAGGCCGGCACGCTGTATGAGGGCGACCGTCGGTTCGACATGGTAGTACGCCTACCAGAGACCGTTCGCACCGACGTAGCGGGTATGTCCAGCTTGCTGATCCCGGTACCTGCCAATGCGGCACAGGGTGCCAATCAGATCGGCTTCATCCCGCTGTCCCAGGTCGCCAATCTGGACCTGCAACTGGGCCCGAACCAAATCAGCCGCGAGAACGGCAAACGTCTGGTTATCGTCAGCGCCAACGTTCGAGGCCGCGATCTGGGGTCCTTCGTTGAGGAGGCGACCGCATCGCTGGACAAGAAGGTGCAAATCCCTGCGGGCTACTGGACGACTTGGGGGGGCCAGTTCGAGCAGCTGCAGTCGGCTGCCAAACGCCTGCAGATCGTTGTTCCAGTCGCCTTGCTGCTGGTCATGACCTTGTTGTTCCTGATGTTCAACAACCTGAAGGACGGCATGCTGGTCTTCACCGGTATTCCATTCGCACTCACCGGTGGTGTTGTGGCGTTGTGGCTGCGGGACATCCCACTGTCGATCTCGGCAGGTGTCGGCTTCATTGCACTGTCCGGCGTTGCAGTACTGAACGGCCTGGTGATGATTGCCTTCATCCGCGGGCTAAGGGAGGAGGGACGAACGCTCAGACAGGCAGTCGATGAAGGTGCATTGACCCGTCTGCGACCTGTTCTGATGACAGCCTTGGTAGCGTCCCTGGGCTTCATCCCGATGGCTTTGGCCACCGGCACCGGTGCCGAAGTTCAGCGGCCATTGGCGACGGTGGTGATTGGCGGGATCCTGTCCTCCACCGCACTGACCTTGCTGGTACTGCCTGCCCTGTATCACTGGGCACACCGCAAGGATGAAGACGGCGACGAGGCCGAAGTGGTTAGCTAACAGCCTCCGCTAAAGAGAAGCCCACAACACGTGTTGTGGGCTTTTTTGTTTAAAGTGAAGTAGATGCACTTACCTTTCAAAATTGTAAGTTTCTCGTCATGCCGGTGATGCCTATGCATTGCTAAGGTTACGCCCGAGAAGTTTTGAAATTGAGAGGGTTTTATGAAAAAGCTAATTATCGCTGCTGCACTTGTTGTTTTCTCGGTGGCTTCGCAGGCCAACACTTTCTCCGAGAGCAAGCAGCTTCAATACACCAAGGAACACCAGACCGCAGTGGCCAAGTACGCGGAGAAAAATGGCAAGCCAATGCCAGAGATTCAGGATTACAAATATGGCATGAAGATAGACGTTGCGAAATTCGTACGTCAGTCGCAGGACCCCCGTACCTGCCAGGTCTATCCACGGTTGATGACCTTCGAGGACTCCCAGGGCACGCTCAAGACTGTTCGTTACTCGATGTATTCGCAATGCATCAACAACAAGTAGTAAACGATTTGAACAGAACAATTAGAGAATTCATAAATGCCAGGCAGTGCCTGGCATTTTTTATTACGCCCGATACCCCATAGCTTCGAAATGTTAACGCCTGGGCTCGGGCAAACCGTGCAATAGATCTTAGCCAACCAACAGAGACGGCTCCCCAACTGCAGAGGGCAATTGGAAGCCTTGACCCCAGAAGGGACGAGTTATGAAGAGTTTGCTTGAACGCCCTGATGACCAAGCCGGGCATGAAGGTCATAGCCATGAGCATGGCGGCATTTTTGGAATGAACACAGAGCTGATTTTCGCGCTGATCTGTGGTGCTCTCCTGGGTGCCGGAGCTCTCGCAGGAAAACTTGGCCTGATTGATCGTCTGCCTCTGATTCTGTACGTGTCGGCCTACGTGTTCGGTGGATGGTTCACCACTAAGGAAGCGGTTACCAACATCCGTCAGAAACGCTTCGAGATCGACTCGCTGATGCTTCTCGCCGCAGTCGGTGCCGCGAGCATCGGCGCCTGGGCGGAGGGGGCTCTGCTGCTGTTCCTGTTCAGTCTGGGGCATTCCCTTGAAAGCTACGCGATGGGGCGGGCCAAGAAAGCGATTGAGGCACTGTCCAAGCTCGCACCAGCCACCGCGATCGTACGCAGAGCAAATGGCACGGTGGAGATGCCCGTGGAGCTGCTGGTTCCCGGTGACGTTGTCATCGTGCGCCCCAATGACCGCCTGCCGGCCGATGGTTTTGTAGTCGTAGGCTCCTCAAGTATCAACCAGGCGCCAGTAACCGGTGAGAGCGTCCCCGTGGACAAGCAACCTGTTCCTGATGCCGAACTCGCACGCAGCAAGCCAGATGCAGTGGATGCAGCCTCGAAAGTCTTCGCCGGTACCATCAATGGCGAAACGCTCATCGAGGTTGAGGTAACACGGCGCTCTACGGAGAGTACCTTGGCGCGGGTCATCAAGATGGTCAGTGAAGCCGAAGTCAGGAAGTCACCGACCCAGCGATTCACGGACCGCTTCCAACGCATATTCGTCCCGTTGGTTTTACTGCTGGTAGTCGGGCTGCTATTTGCCGGCATTTTCCTTGACGAGCCGTTCCGTGACTCGTTCTACCGGGCGATGGCCGTACTGGTTGCAGCCAGCCCCTGCGCGCTCGCGATCGCTACACCAAGCGCCATTCTCTCTGGCATCGCCAGGGCAGCCCGAGGTGGCGTGCTGATCAAGGGCGGTGCGCCACTTGAAGAGCTTGGATCATTGAATGCCATGGCATTCGACAAGACCGGTACCCTGACCGAAGGGCGCCCACGTATCACCGATGTAATACCCATAGGCGGCACGCAGATCGAGGATCTGCTAAACGTCGCCATCGCTGTGGAGTCGATGAGCGACCATCCGCTGGCTGCGGCAATTGTGCGTGACGGTGAAGAGATGATTGGCACACGGCGCCGATTCCAAGCCAAGAACATGAGCAACATGATTGGCCGCGGCGTGCGTGCTGAGCTTGATGGGCAGTTCGTCTGGATTGGCAAGGTCGAGATGTTCGGTACCAATGGTATTCCCGCACTCAGCAAGGCAGCCCTGGAGGCTGCGGAGCGTCTACGTCAGTCAGGCCGTACCACCATGGTGGTACGGCGTGCTGACAAGGATCTGGGCGCTATCGGGCTATTGGACACACCCCGGGAGGGGGCCAAAGAGGCACTCCAGAAGCTTAGAGAGATGGGCATCGAACGCATGGTCATGATTTCTGGAGACCACAACCGCGTTGCAGAGGCTGTAGCCAAACAAGTTGGCTTAGATGAAGCGTGGGGAGACCTGATGCCGGAAGACAAGGTCAAGGCCATCAAAAACCTGCGCCTTAGCGCCAAGGTGGCCATGGTGGGTGACGGCGTCAATGATGCCCCTGCCATGGCCAGTTCGAGCGTTGGTATCGCAATGGGGGCTGCTGGATCTGATGTTGCCCTGGAAACGGCTGATATCGCGCTTATGGCTGACGACATCAGGCAACTCCCATTTGCGGTGGGGCTGAGCCGTCACACGCGATCGATCATCCACCAGAATCTGTTCGTCAGCTTGGGGATTGTGGCCATCCTGGTTCCGTCCACCATCATGGGCTTGAGCATTGGTGCCGCTGTTGCGATCCATGAGGGCTCCACACTGTTGGTCGTCTTCAACGCCTTGCGCCTGTTGGCCTACCGCAGAAGCACCTGATCCCTGAGCTTCAATCATGAAGCTAAGCAGGGAAATGACCTGAAGTAGAAGTACGGGTCGTGCGCGATCAGCGCACGACCCGTACTTTTCTCTCACTCGTCGATCCCGATGCGCTTGAGGCTTTCAAGGGCCTTTCCGCACTCAGGTGAGCCATGCCGTAAGCCGCAGGCCAATGCAGCTTTGAGGCTCATGACACCGGCTACGAAACCGACTTGATTGCCGACTCCGTGTCCGTCCGCAAATCCCTGATCATACGCAATCTCGACAAGCGCATTGATCGCCGCCAGGGTGTCCTGTTTGTTTTTACTCTTTTGCATATCTACTCCGCGAGCATTCAGCTCATATCGCTCGGTTAGGTGGCGGCGCCTTCAGGTTTGGGGTGAGCGAATCCCGCTCCCATAGCCAATCCCTAACGGGGGGCTCAGCCCGCCACCGTAAGGAAAATCAGCTATTGAGAGCAGATGACTCGTTTTGGTCACCCGTGCTGCTCGCCTCACCGCATTGGCACTGAGTGGGTACATCCGGGTAGTCGCTGTGATTCTCAATGAACAGCGTTCGGCAGGTTTCGCACCCATAGATCCGGGGCAGGGATTTAAGGCCGCTCGGAAGCACGTCACTCAGAGGCTCGTTATGCCAAGGAGCCCCGTCAAGGATTCTTGAACGCAGGATGTTTCCCAGGCGCCAGGTGTCACTTTGTGCGCGCCAGGACCACATCGGCGCAGAAAGCGAATACTGGATGAAGGTCTCTTGTGACTGCCTGGATAGCGGGTACTTGGGGCGGGTCCAGCCGGAATCGATGATGCTGAACCCCATGCCCATTTCTGCGCTCGGGTGGGTCTTTTCACCAAAGAAACGGTCATGCGTCGCTGGAGCCGTCGCATGATGGTCAGTCGGTGGGAATACCCACAGATAACACTCATCCCGGTTGACCATGCTGATGAGCTCGCTTGGCCCCCGCATGGGGGAATTTGCAGCCAGGGCGAAGCGATCCTTCCACGACATTTTGGGAGGCGGCGCAATACCAGCAGCGATGGCCAACGTGGCAGTCTTGGGGACGAAGCGATCGCCTAGCTCGTTCAGATCCAGGTTCTTGCAGAGAGCCTTGAAGGCCTTTTTGCGAGTCTTCGAGCTGAAGGAGGGGTCAAGGAGCAGGCGAACCTGGTTCACGCCGATTCCCGCAGTTCGTAGCACCTCAATGACTTCTTCAGCCACACCGACTGCTTGAAGATCGGTCAATCCTAAGCACGTTTTCGCCCGCTCGACCGCCGCGTAGAGGTTGTACTGCCGTGTCTCGTTGTCACGACAGACCTGAATTGGCAGCTTGTCTTGGATGGCAACTTGCGGTGCAACGGAGCCGATGGCCGCGTGGAACAGCTGGTGGAGGTGCAGATGAGAGTACGGGCGGCCAGAAGCCGAGAACGAGGCGTGCAGCTGAGCAGCGAGAGGTTGAAGCAGCTTTTTTGCAGACATGACTATCCCCTAATGAGCGACGTTGGGGTAGCTGCGCTTGTAGGGCCGTTAGACGCGAAGCTGGACGTCGAATCAGGTTCAATCATGAATAGGAGTCAGGTTTGATTTGCTTGCACGGCCACCATGCAAAGCCCGACGCGGCAATCACATCAGATTCGCCGAGCTTTGGCAAGAGCGGTCATCGGTAAGCGAAAGCAGGTAGGAGGAGGGCGCTCCATGCTTGATCACCTCCAGAAACAGGAAAGCCGGAAGCACGTTGAGCGCTTCCGGCTTTCTCACGTCAGACTGATGAGAGGGATCAGAAGACGTATTGCAGGCGGGTCACGATGGCATTGCCGCTGTCGTCGCCCACGGTGTTCTCGTTGTTGTCGGTGCGCACGTTGATGTAGTTGGCACTGACTTTCACCGCCTCGTTGACGTACCAGTTCACACCCACCGTGTGGCTCTTGGCCTTGCGCTCGTTCGATTGGTCCGCCGCGGTGACCAGGTTGCCGTCTTCGACCTTGATATCGTCAAAGCGGTAGAAGACTTCCCAGGCCCCCAGTTCCTTGTTCTCTGGTTTGATAGTGTCGAACTTGGCACCATCGAGCTTGTAGATACGCGGCTCGCCGGTCAGGGTGTAAGCCATCTGGGCGTAGTAACCGGAGGCCTTCATGTCGTTGTTGGCCTGGTCAGCTTTCAGCTTGCGGCGAAGGTATTCCGCTTGAACCGAGAACGGGCCGGTGGCCCAGGCACCTTCGAGACCCCAGACCGAGTCGTCCTTCCACAGGCCATCTTGTGCAGCAGCACCGCCAAACAGCATGCGGTTGCCGTTGGTGCCGGCATCGCCGCCGCCATTGGTATCTACACCGCGGACGCCCAGACGCGAACGAATCCGGGTATCGACCGCACTGTTTTTGAGGTCGCGGTAAGCGTACTGAGCACCGACGTGCAGGACGTTGCCATCACTGTGCAGCGGTGCGAACACGCCACGTACGTTGTAGCGCTTGGTGCTGTCGCCATCCGAGTTGTTATTGGTTTCGCTGAAAACGCTACCGGAAACATAAGCCATGTCAGCGATGGTGCTGGTGGCTTGAACACCCATGCCGGCGTTGTCGTTGATCCAGTCCGCCAGGTCGTACGAGAGGTTCCGCTCCATGGCGGTGGTCCACTTCGAACTGGTGGCTTTCTCAAGACCGAAGTCGGTGTAGAAACGGCCAAAGCGCAGTTGCACCGGCTTGAAACCCGTGTAGGTCAGGCTGGCTTCGTCGAAGTAGCCGTCGGAGTCGTTGCCCGTGTTGCGGGAAAGGTCGTAGTTGAGCTGATACTTCCAGTCGCGGTACAGCACGCCACCGAGCTCAAGGTAGGCGCGACGGAAGTAGCCTGCGTCAGCGGTATCGCCATTCTTGGTGAAGACACCATCGAAACGGCCGTAGTCGGCCTGAACTCGGCCGCCCAGTTTGAAACTGAATTCCTTGTCAGAAGTCGATACTTCAAGACCGCCCTTGGTCTTCAGAACGATGTCAGCTCCGTCAGTGGTTACTGTTCCGGAGAATGCTTGCGAGGAAAATGTGCCTATTATTGCGGCAGCCAACAGCTTTTCCCGCATGTTCGAAGAACGGATCATTGCTTGCCTCTCGTATGTTAAGTGCTTAGCTACCGACGTTATATTTCGCCCTGCGCCGGCCTAAATTTATCTTGCAGATGGGAGCAGGCCACGGTTGTCACCTGCTGTAACAAGATGCCTTTGTTCTAAGCACTCTGACTAGGTTGCAAGCGAATATGACAGTTGTGTTTCTGTAGTGTTAACGGAGGAGTTTCAAACCTAACAAAACTGTTACCGAACAAGCCAGTCCTTCTTATCAAAGAAGCTCTTCTTGATCAATCTTCGAATTTCCAAAACCTGCGGATTGCGGACAAGCTTCGTTTTGATAACAAGATAGACATCTTTCTCCTCCAGGTCGTCCAGGAAACCCGGCACGGGTAGGATATTTCTCTCCAGTTTTCGGCTGTAGTCGGGCAGCACTCCAATACACGCACCGCCAACGACAAGGCCTCGTGATAGGTTGTAGCTCTTGACCCGAGTGGTACCGCCCTGATGCTCAGCCATTATCGATGCCCACTTTCGTGAGCCCGCCAAGATCTCTTCATCCCAAGGGACAACGAGCATGAAGTTGTGCAAATCCAAGCTCTCCACTGGAAGGGTGACGCTTCTTGAATAGCGGCTGGAAATGAACAGGGCGTGCCCAATCCGGCCAAGCCGTTCAAACCTATACGTAGGATGGCGATCAAGCGCGCCTTTATCATCTGGGCTCACCAAAGCGATACCCACATCGACTTCACACTCAGAAAGCATCTGCGTTGTGCATTCTGAATGGATTTCCAGCTGCATTTCGGCATGATCACGCACGTAGGCGACTAGATCGCGGTTTACGATGTCGTTCAGCACTGGCTCTGTGATCGCGATGGTAAGCCTGGGGACTTCCTTTTCACCGGACTTGCCAAGGCCGTCTGGGCCGAAGAGCTGGCACAGGTAATGGCTGACCCTCTCGCCTGTGCGGGTCAGGGCAAGCTTGTTGTGTTTGTAGACAAACACGGGAGCACCAATGTGCTCTTCCAGTTTCTCCAAGCGTTTCCGCAGGCCTACCACTGGCACATTGAGCCCTCGGGCAGCCTGTTTGAAACTGGCACAACGTGCTGTTGCGAAAAACTCTACGGCCAGCTGATCATCAATTGGCAAATCATCCAATATGTCAGGGCTGTAAGGAACAACGGTGCTTGTATATGTTTCATTTTGTGTAACCATTAGGTCCCCCTTAATTCGGGGAATCTATCTCAATGCCACCCGGTGTTTCCTTATCTTGTCAACATTGTAATCCACGGGTCATGCATGCGTTATCGGAAGGCTTTTATTTCGAAAGCGTAATTTTCAGGCAATCCCTCTGATATTGTAGCGTGCTAGCCTAGTGCGCCGACTTATTACTTACCATATATAGATTCGGCTAATTACGCATTTACATTTAGTTCACTATTTTTTCACCTTTGCCTCCATAGGCTTTGGGCATGGAAAATCAAACCCCACCTCTTACTACCTTACTGATTCGTTATCTGGGGATCGGCTTCATAGCAACGGGAGTCCATTATGCGGTGTTCCTATTGCTGGTTACGACAGAATTCGTTACTCCGTTACTGGCCAGTATCTGTGGCGGCATGGTTGGCGCAATCGCGAGCTTCATTGGAAATAGGGCGCTCTGTTTTGTGGCAGATGGCTCTCGTAAGTTTCAGCCTGTCAGGTTTGCACTGGTCGCGTTAACCACAAACTTCGGCAATGGCGTGGGTATGTGGTTCCTCATCAAGTCGAATCTGTCACCGCTCATCTCCCAAGTCGTAGTGACCTTAAGCCTCACTGCACTTGGATTCATTGCACATCGTTTTTGGACATTCAATCATGCAGACATTACATCGCTTTCCCGAGCGCCCTGATCCCTTGTTAACCATCGTGGTCCCTTGCTTCCAGGAAGAGGAAACCATCCCCGAGTTCCACCAGCGAATCACCCGCGTGGTGAAGCGCTTACCCGTCTCCTGCGAAATCCTCTATGTCGACGACGGCAGTAATGACCGGACGGCCGACATTCTTCGCCACTATCAGGATGGGTCATCTGTACGTTGCCTGTCCCTGAGTCGCAACTTCGGCAAAGAGGCTGCACTGAGCGCCGGGATAGACCATGCCCGTGGCAGTGCGCTGATCTTCATTGATGTCGACCTGCAGGATCCACCAGAGCTCATCGCGGCCATGGTGGACTACTGGCAACGCGGCTACGACGTGGTGAACATGCAGCGCAACCTGAGAATCGGTGATTCGTGGTTCAAGCGCATGAGTGCCCGGGCTTACTACTGGGTCATGCAGCGCCTGGTGGAGAAGGTGGACATGCCGGCCGATGTCAGCGATTTCCGATTGATTGGGCCTGCGCCGCTGGCAGCCCTGCGGGCCCTGGATGAACGCTCCAGGATTCTCAAAGGCATGATCGGCTGGGTAGGCTTTCGTACCATCGAACTGCCCTACAATCGCACTGTTCGCCATGCCGGGAGCACCAAATGGAATGCAGCTGGCCTGTTCAATCTGGCCATCGAGAGCATCGTCAGCTTCTCTCGCAAACCACTGCGCATTTTCAGCCTCATCAGTTTCGGTCTTTTCGTCTCCAGCATCTGCTACATGCTTGCGTCGCTTGTGGCAGGCAGTTTCGACATCCATCACCTGATCGTCGGAATGGCTTCATTCATGTGCGTCGGTGTCGCCATGGTGGGGGAGTACCTGGGCGTGACACTCGCGGAAGTGAAGCGCCGGCCTCTCTATTTCCTGAAGCACAGCAACAAGGCAGATCCCGTGTCACTCCACCCTTCGATGGCTTCGATCGAGGGTAAGAAATGCTGAACCTGAAGAACGAGAGGACGCTGTGGTGGGTCCTGGGTTCGATTTTGCTATTGCGTTTGGTGGGGCTGGGCATCTACCCGCTGATGGACACATCTGAGGCCCGTTACGCTGAAATGGCTCGCAAGATGGTCGAGTTGAATGACTGGATCACGCCCATGTTCGACTACGGGGTACCGTTCTGGGGCAAGCCTCCGTTGTCCTTCTGGACCCAGGCCGCGAGCATGACGGTCTTCGGCGTTAACGAGTTCGCTGCGCGCTTCCCAGCGTGGCTACTCCACCTGGCAAGCTGTTTCATCATCATCAAACTCGGCACGCAGCAGATTTCTCGTAACGCCGGCATCTGGGCTGCCATTATTTTTTCCAGCACCACACTTGGCCTGGTCTCCAGCGGTGTTGTGCTGACTGACCCTGTTTTGTCGTTCTCGATTCTGCTGGCCAGCTACGGTTTCTGGCGTTGGATGAAGTGCGCCAGCAAGGCGGATGCCTACCTGATGTTCGCAGGTCTCGGGCTGGGCTTGCTTGCCAAAGGGCCGCTGACCCTGGTGCTTATGGGGGCGCCGGCATTCGCCTGGTTCGTTATCTACAAGGAATGGGGACGGGTACTGAGGCTTCCCTGGATTAGCGGCCTTGTACTTATGTTCGGTATATCCGTGCCATGGTATGTCGCGGCCGAGATGAAAACGCCCGGCTTCATGGAGTACTTCTTCGTTGGTGAGCACTGGAGCCGCTACGTCGTCAGTAACTGGGCAGGGGACCTCTATGGTAGTGCTCATGCCAAGCCGTACGGCAGCATCTGGATCCAGCTCGGATTGTCGCTACTGCCATGGGCCTTGTTTCTACCACTGTTGATCCGCAAGCGTGGATCGATGCAGCGCTTCAAAGCCTACCTCTGGCTGTGGGCCTTGGCGACACCGGTCTTCTTCACATTTGCAGGCAACATTCTGTGGACCTACCTGCTACCCGCGCTGCCAGCGTGGGCATTGCTGCTGTCTGCACGGGTCAGCGAAGTTGGCCCGAAGACCACCTGGGCTGCCGCTGCGAGCGCATTGGTGTTGCCAATCATCGGTGCGGGCATCATCTACGCCGGGGTACTAGAGGAGCGCCCTCAGAATCAGCGGGATGTGGTTCAAGCCTGGCTCAATGTGCAGTCTGCTCATTCCGCTCCCCTGATCTATCCTGGCCGCCGCTCATACTCGTCGGAGTTTTACAGCAGCGGGAAGTCCGAGAACATCAAGGATCCTGCCAAGTGGCCGCGGGATGGCTCGTTCTATCTGTCCAGGCGCTTGCGAGACAGCAAGGATGGTCTGCCCGCTGATCTAGCTTGCACATCGATCACCGAAGCGAACGCCAGCCAGCTCCTGCTGTGCCATTGGAAACGCCCCGCACAAGGTGCCGAGGGTCTGGCCGGAGAAAGCAATGCGGAAACGCCTCGCAAGAACGAAGGCTAAATTCCAAGCACAAAAAAGCCAGGTTTTACCCTGGCTTTTTTGTCGATTTCTTTCGTCATTTGAAGTCCTATTTAACCGCCGATTAATTGTCGGCTTGTTCCTTACCATCCTTGCTTTCTTTCTTTTGCTCTTGAGCGACTTGTTGTTTGTTCTGGTCCGAAGAGTCATCGCTCCATAGGCGAGCCTGTTCGGTTCGGAAGTTCTCGTTGAACTGTTTCGTTCGCTCGAAGCCGCCTTCAGCGTAAGCGGTACCCATGAGACCCAGCAGCAGGCTGCCAATAGCGATAGATTTGACAAATTTCATTGTGAACCTCGGCTCATACTAGGCCAACCTGATTAGCGGCCTTTGTTGGTTTGTAGTTTAGGAACGCGAAGCTAACGACAAGGTGAGTCAATAATTACAATTCCGTAATTTTGGCTGCAGATAGGATGCGTTAAATCTTCAAATCTGGAAGGATCATGTCTATCTCGGCACTGTCGAGGGCGACTTCGAATTTTCTCTTAAATTACAATTTTGATATCTAGCGCGTTAATTCAGCGCGGCGTTGTTGGCCGCCCTAGGAGATAGCCATGAATGACATAGAGCCCTGGGCAGTTGCTATCGGTGACTTTCGCCGCTGCACTGAAAAACTCACTGTCCAGCTCGATGAGCTGACCTCGCAGACGCGCACCTCCAGCGCTGTTTTGGAGAGGTCGAACGAACTGGTGGAGCAGGTGGACGCTGTCGGCCGGCAGATTCAGGAGGAGGTGCGAAAGGCGGAGAAGGCTTGGTCGAACGCGGAGGAGGTTGCCTTGCGCGCCGCTGCATCAGCGTATTCAGCTGCATGCCGCGGAGTCGACACCGCCATCCAGCCACTGATCTCGGAGCTTACAGCAGCGACAAAGGCGGCGGACGCCTCTATCCAGGAGCTCAAGCGGGCACCGGTGCTGGCCAAGCGTTATGTGATGGTGGTCGCCACGGCGTTCTTCATTCTGGCGCTGATCTGTGTCTACTCGACCATGCGCCTGATCGATGCCGCCGGCAGCGTAAGTGCTCAAGAGAAAGTGAATGCTCAGTACTTCTCACACCTGTGGAAAAACGCCAATCCTGACGAACAGAAGATTATTAAGTCGGTGATTCTGCGGTCGCCCATGGACCCTGTGGTCCTTCGGCACTGATGCATTGAGGCAAACAAAAGGCCCGTCGATTGACGGGCCTAATCGTGTCTGCGCAATTTAAGCGGCGGTCATTGCCGGCTGCATTTGCTGGGCTTCCGGAAAGTGAAGGTGGAACCAGGTGAAGTTTTCTTCGGTCACCTCCACGCTCGCCGATCCCTGGTGCAGACTCATGATCGACTGCACAATGGCCAAGCCAAGACCGGTACCGCCTTCGCTCCGTGCTCGGCTCTTGTCCACACGGTAGAACCGCTCAAACAAGTGCGCGTGGTGTTCCTTGGCAATACCACGGCCGGGGTTGCCGACACTCAACGTCGTACCGCTCGCACTATGCTGCACCTTAACGTAGACCGTGCGGCCGCGAGGGCAGTAACGGATCGCGTTCGAGACCAGATTCGAGACGGCACGTTGAACCATCAGGCGATTCCCGCGCACCACGTCATCACTGCCGGAGATCTGCAGCTGAATCTCGCCTTCTTCTGCTGAAATGCTGAAGAGATCGCACACTCGCTGAACCTCGTCGACCAAGGAGACGGATTCGAACTCCACCATTGATGCTGGATGACTGACCTGGGCCAAGAACAGCATGTCGGAAACCATGCGGCTCATGCGGTCCAGCTCTTCTGTGCACGACTCCAGAACCTCCCGGTACTCGGAAAGCGATCGTTCTCTGGTCAAGGCAACCTGGGCCTTGCCCATCAGGTTGGAAAGCGGTGCTCGAAGTTCGTGAGCAAGGTCGTCAGAAAACTGCGAGAGCTGCTGAACCCCATCATCCAGGCGAGCCAGCATGATGTTGATGCCGTCGGCGAGCATTTTGAGTTCTGCCGGCATCCCATCAGTTGGAAGGCGATGGTCGAGGCTCTCGGTTGAGATTTTCGAGGCGATCTTGAGGAACTTGGTCAGTGGTAGCAGGCCTCTGCGCACAGTCCACCAGCCAATGGCCAAGATCAGTGCGAGGATGACGGGGGACATCATCAAGGCCCAGGTCAGCAACGCATCGAGCAGCGCCTCACTGGATGACTGGTCCATGGTCATATAGACGCTGACCTCTGTTCCATCGCCCAAACGCATGATTCGAGAAGCACTCAGCAGAGGACGGTCCTGCGTATCACGCCATTCGTGCTCTTTGGGCTGGGCCGCCGGCTGAAACTTGTGCACCTCCAGATTGACCTGTTTCGAGCCAATCGAGAGCAGGGGAGTCTGATTCTGTGAGGTATCGAATATGCTCACATACAGGTTGTTGTGGCCCATGACCAAATCGACAAGCTGATGCGCATCCGCGTTGACGCCGGAGATGTCCGGGATGGTGGACAGGTTGTGAGCCATCCCCGCCATCTTTACTTCCAGGTCTGCTCTGGCATTTCTTTCCAGAGCCTTGCCTACCATCAGATAGCCAAAGGTGGCGAACAGAAGCAGCAACGCTGCGCTCATCAACCCAACTTTTAACCCCAGCTTTGCAGCCAGGCTGAATGGCCTCATGCGCGTTCCTCAAAAACGTACCCAACGCCACGAAGCGTGTGAATGAGCTTGGTTTCAAACGGGTCATCGATCTTCGAGCGCAAGCGCCGGATGGCTACATCGATGACATTGGTGTCGCAATCGAAATTCATATCCCAGACCAACGAGATGATCTGAGAGCGAGTCAGCGCTTCGCCCGTTCGGCTCATGAGCAGGTGCAGAAGCGCAAATTCCTTGGTGGTGAGATCGATGCGTGTGCCACCGCGGAAGACGCGATGGCGGACGGAGTCGAGTTCCAGATCGGCAATTTTCAGCGAGCTCTTCTCGACTAACTCATCACCACGGCGTTGCAGCGAACGGATGCGAGCAAGCAGCTCAGGGAATTCGAATGGCTTCACAAGGTAGTCATCCGCGCCGCCGTCCAAGCCCTTGAGCTTGTCATTGATGCGTCCGCGGGCGGTCAGCATGATGATGCGGACCCGGCTGGTCTTACGGATGGTTTCCAGCAGGTCCCAGCCGTCGATACCCGGGAGGTTCACGTCCAGGAGGACCAACGAATAGACATTAGTGTTGAACAAGTGCAGAGCATCTACACCGTTGTGCACGATATCTACGACATACCCGCTTTCGGATAGGCCCTGCTGAAGATATTCGGCAGTTTTAATTTCGTCTTCCACAACTAGAACGCGCATAACTTATCTCAAGGTGTGAGGAAGGAGTTGGCCTAATCCGCCAAGATTATGGTTGCAGGCTGTTCGAAAGTTTGGCTGAGGGTATGGCATGTGGTAGTCGCTACCTCTGTCCATACGCCGGGTCACCTGAGGACGCTTGAATCTTAACGCGAAGAAGCTGGCCGCGGCGAAATCCTACAAATTTGTAATGTAGCCGCAAGATTTCTGACAGTCATGCAGGCTCCACCCCTAAGCATAGCGGATTCTGGGGCCTGCGGCGGTGTATGACAGATTCGCCTGGCAGGTGGAATCGGCCAGGACAGGCAGCATTTCGGTCGTTAGCTTGCAAGGACTGGTACTGGCCTTGGATCGAGGGCGCCACGCAGGCAGACCCCATGCACGGCCGCAAACCGCAGCGCCTTTCTGCAAATTAGTTCACGTGGCGGCTCGATATTCTCTCGAATAATTATCTTACAATCTATTACATGTCCAAATTGTAATTGCACGATCATCTTGGTGTTAGCCTCCTTTGCTAGTTTAAGGGCAGCGGAAGAGGCATCGCTGCTTTGGAAATTGTCTCATTTCAAAGCAGCTTGGCAAGAGCACCGAGCAGTTGTTCGCGCCAGTGCATTCACCTGTAAACCATACGCTCCTTTGGTAGGTGAATTTTAGCGCCCCCCTACGGGCGCTTTTTTATTAAGGGACTTCTTATGAACACTACTGTATCAGCGATCGCCGTGTTTATGCTCTTTACATCACTAACAGCCAATGCCCAAAGCGGTATGGAGATCAATAAACACATCGAGCGTACTGCTAGAGAGGCTACAGCGGATTATGCTCAACGCGTAAAAAAGCCCATGCCTCAACTAGAAGACTACGCCTATGGCATGGACCTGGACGTTGGTAAGTTGGTGTATGTATCACCCAATGTGCGGTACTGCGGTAATGTAAGAAGCATGATGACCTACGAAGACTCGAAAGGCGAACTGCACATGGTTCGCTACCTGGTGAAGGGCGAGTGTGTTAATAGCCGTTAAGACTCATCAAGATGATCCCTGCGGCCACCGGATCATAGAAGCTCAATGCCGAACCGGCGCAGCAGTATGGCGAAGCCTCCGAAGCTGGCCATTGTGATGAGGATGCTGCTGATCAGTGTCGGCCAAAAGCCGAGCTTAGGTAGCAGCAATGGAAAAGCAATAAACATCGGCAGGGTCGGAAGCACGTACCAGAACGTGTACCAAGCATGGTTGGAGATCTTCTCCATGCTCTGGTTCTCTAAATAGAGCCAGACCAACGTCACGACCGTGACCAAGGGTAGGGCGGCGACCAAGCCGCCCAGCTTGTCGCTGCGTTTCGCCAGCTCTGACACGAGAATCACTATACCGGCAGTGAGTAGGTACTTCGTGATGATCCAGGCCATCGCTGAGCCTTCTGGAGGTTGTTGACGAGGGCAGGCGAAGCCATTCACCAACCCCCTTGAAGCGCTCCTGCCGTTTACGGCATCCCTCACCGCATTTTTTTTGCAACATCACCCTCAGCCAGGAGGGTGATGTGTTTGCATGGTGTTTACCGATCGGTCAGTGCGAGGGTGAGGGAACGCTCTCGTGGAAAGCTGCCCGCTCGATCTGGATGGTGCAGTGATGGATTTCGAATGCATCGCTGACAGCATCCACGACGGCCGCCAACACAGCATCCCCATCTGCAGAATCCCGAACCACTACGTGCGACGTCATCACGTTACTGCCACTGCTGACAGCCCACACGTGCAAGTCATGAACGTCCGTCACGCCATCTACTCCGAGGATGGTGGCCTCGATTGCCGTAACGTCGAGCCCCCTCGGGACACCCTCCATGAGGATCCCCAGGCTTTCGCGAAGCAACTGCCACGTCCGCGGCAGAACCCAAAGGCCGATCGCCACAGCGACAATCGTGTCGACCCAGGTCCAGCCGGTGAAGCGGATGATAAGTGCCGCGATGATTACGCCAAGCGAGCCGAGCATGTCGCTCCAAACTTCGAGGTAGGCTCCTTTGACGTTGAGGCTTTCGTTGCTCGCAGATGCCAGAAGGCGCATCGAAATTAGGTTGATGATCAGGCCGGCGATTGCGATCCACATCATCGCTCCGGTAGCGATCTCCGCCGGCATGAAGAAGCGCTGGTAGGCCTCATACAAGATGTACATCGCCACCAGGAAGAGCAGCACGGCGTTGAACGTCGAAGCCAGAATTTCCAGGCGCGCATAGCCGAAGGTTCTTTTCTGATCCGCCGGCCGCTTGGCTATCTGAAGTGCAATCAGTGAGATCGCCAAGGCGGCAGTATCTGTGAACATGTGAGATGCGTCCGACAGCAGCGCCAGGCTGCCGGTAATCCACGCACCGATCACTTCTGCAATCATGAAGCTGCCAGTCAAGCCGAGCGCCATGATTAGCTTCTTCTGATGCCCCTCGCGTACTGCAGCGCTGCCATGGTCATGATTTGAACCCACGTATTTCTCCTTGCGCAGGGTTGTGGTCTCGTTGGCCTTCCTGTCTACCTAGCCTTAGAGCGTCGCTTGGCCACACTGACTGCAAAATCTTGCTCCTGCACTCAGCAGCGAGCCGCAGGCGGTGCAACCACTCGATAGCGGTGTTCCGCAGTTTAGACAAAAGCGTGCTGACGGATCGTTGGCCGTCCGGCACTGCCTGCAGCCCTGCAGATCTTTGATGGGGGCAGGAGTGGGAGGGCGCCCGCCGTCATACACCTGATTACCGCCGTCGCAGCCCTGCTGCCGGCCATGGCGATCATATTGCTCGGCCCCATGTCCCCCGCTGTGGTGCTTGCCTCCACCGTGGTTTCCACGGCCATGGTGCCCGCCCAGGATGTTTTTGAAAAAGCTCATGGTATTCGCCCCTCATTGATGGGTGACATATTAACGAGCAAAAGTCGAAAATTATGTTCTGCTCGCGAGAAAGACTTGTAAGTTGAATTGAAAGTTCAAAATTAGCCTACGACAAAACGAAACCGTTTTGTTTGTGAAATTAAATTTATCTAGCTGAGCGGAGCATTGCTTTTGGTGGGTAGTATTCCCCTAATTTTGATCATAGCGTGATCAATGACAATCAAAACAGCAGTAATTGGATTTCTGTCAGCATTGTAATCCCGAGGTCATCGTGTCGTTATCAGGTCCCGGAAATAATGCGCTCAGCGAGATTCATTTCTCTTTTTATCCCTATGCCTCACACATACTAAGCGTCCCCAACGCCTAGGGGCCTAAGGCCTCTGACGCTCCGCACATTGCGCAATCGCTCAGCATCTGTCGACGGTTTGCCTTGTAGCTCCCGCTAACTCCATAGCTACCGCCATGGATAAGCAGCTTCCAGAGTTTGATAATGACACCTTCCAAATCCATTGTTCACACCCTGTTAAGCAAATGGATCTTTGCTATTCGCAATGCGCGGCAGAAAGGCATCAGTACTAATTTGCTAATCGGCCTGGTGACTTTTTGGTTACTGCTATTCGCGAACGCTGAGCTCTGGAACGTGCTCTGGAAGCTGGTATTCAAAACCGATGAAGTGAACTGGCAGCTAGCGGCTAGCCTCCCAGTCATAGTATTCGCATGGGTGTTTACCGTTCTGAGCTTGCTGTCATGGGGGCGGCTGGCCAAACCCATACTGTGCCTGGTACTGATCAGCGCGTCTTTTGCGAGTTACTTCATGAATGCCTACGGCATCGTGATCGATTACACAATGTTCACCAACGTTGTGGAGACCGACGTCGCTGAGGCAACCGAGCTGCTGAATTGGAAGCTCGGTCTTTGGGTCGCAATGGTTGGGGTGTTGCCCGTCTACCTGATTGCCCGGGTTCCCCTCCGGCGCAAGCCTTGGGCCAAAGCTTTGGTCAGCAGGTTCATTGCTCTGTCGCTCGCTCTGTTGACCTTATCTGGCATCGCGTTGAGTCAGTACCAGTCGTATGCCTCCTTGCTGCGCAACAATCGGGAGATCCGGCTGATTCTGGTACCTACCAACTTGTTTGCGGCTGGCCATGGGTACCTGAAGCGTCAGCTGGCCTCACCTAAAACGCTGACGGCCATTGGTACTGATGCGGTAGTTAATCGACAGGGTGCGGCTCGTAAACCCAGGCTGCTGGTACTGGCAGTAGGAGAGACCGCTCGCTCCGCCAACTTCTCCCTCAACGGCTACTCCCGTGAAACGAATCCGGAACTAGAAAAGCGAAATGTCATTAGCTTCACGAACGTGAGCTCCTGCGGTACCGCTACCGCGGTCTCGCTGCCATGCATGTTCCTGGACGTGGGTAAGGCCCAGTACAAAGATGGCTTGGCCAAGAGCCGAGAAGGGCTGCTCGACGTGCTTCAACGCGCTGGCATCAGTGTCATGTGGACTGACAACAACTCGGGGTGCAAAGGGGTCTGCGACAGGGTTCCCAACCACAAGGCTGCCTCTCACGCGGATTCCCAACTGTGCACCAGCGAGGAGTGTAAGGACGGGGTGCTGCTCACGGAGATGCAAGACTTCATCAAGCGCCAGGAAGGCGATGCTGTCCTGGTGCTCCACTACAAAGGCAGTCACGGCCCGGCCTACTACAAGCGCTACCCCTCGCAATTCAAGAAATTCGCACCGGTGTGCGAGACCAACGAGCTCGACAAATGTAAGCAGGAGGAGGTGGTCAATGCCTACGACAACTCAATCCTCTACACCGATTATGTGACTGCAAATCTCATCGATATCCTGGCGGCCAACACCAAGTTCGACACTGCGCTGATGTACGTTTCGGACCACGGCGAATCGCTGGGGGAGGGTGGGCTCTATCTACACGGGCTGCCTTACGCGATGGCTCCTGACGAGCAAACAAAGGTGCCGTTGGTACTTTGGATGTCTGACTCGCTCGCGAAGAGCGAAAAGGTCAACGTGGGTTGTTTGAAAGCTCAAACCACGTCACCGCTGAGCCACGACAACCTGTTCCACACCGTGCTCGGCATGATGAACGTCCAGACGTCTTCGTATCGCTCAGCGCTGGATTTCACTGCCCCTTGTAAGCCCTTTGTCGGAGGCTCTTATTCTGGCCTCTGAATGTTCGATGTGGACCGGATCATCGGCCAGGCGGTTCTGCACCAGCCTGCTTTGACAGCTGAGAGAAGCTGGACTAATTACATAGCTGCATTCAACAACCCAAGCGGAAAAGGAAGTTTTGCATGAGCATCAAGCCAGGCCCAAAGCGCACCAATGAAGATGGCACTCCGGACAAAAGGCAGCGAGTCACCCCTGAAAAGCAGAAGGACCATCCGGACCTGAAACCCCACAAGCACAAAAAGGGGGAGTAAGAAAAAAGCAGCTCTCGGGAGCTGCTTTTTTTTTGGGGCTGTGTGCAAACCCTCCCGACCGTCTCGCTGATCAATCGGACCGCGTCGTGAGTCTTCCGCTTGGCTTGATGGATTCTGAAGCTACCTCCGGATCGGTTATCCCTTCAGTGCGGACGACGAGACTGATATCCCAGAGCGTTGAGCTGATACTCGCTGACAGCCCGAAATTGTGATTCTGCGATTTGACGCAGGCGCTCAACCTCTTCGGCAGATGAGCCAGAAGCCTGCGCCTCGTGGTATTGCTTCATCGCATCCACTGCGTCGGTATACATGGGGTGGTCGGGGAGAAGAGCTGGTATCTTTTTCGTCATGTAGCGGCAGGTCCTCACTGGATAGTCGACGGTGGTTTACCTGCTTTGAGGAGCTGAAAATCAATGACCGCCTGATAGAGCGAATCTGCCAATAGGTGAAGACGCTGTACCTCAAGGTCTGGCAATCCAGCAGCCTCCGCTTCGTGGGCCTGTCGGATAGCTTCAAGCGCTTGCCTCATCAGTGGCTCACCAGCCTCGACCATTCCAATGAATGTGCGCTTCACAACATTTTGCTCCACTCAGCTGAAGATGAATTATAGGACACCGCGGCGTGGCAAGGCCCCGAGCAGCACAGGTGTTCGACGTCCGGCTGAACGAACCAATGAGGAGCGCGCTGGCCTGGGGAGTGGCCAGGGCGCGTGTCATAGCTACGTTGTAAACCACTTTTTTCACTGTAAACCACTGTGGTTTACAGTGAAAAAAAGTGGTTTACAGCAGGCCTCCTCAGGCCTGAGTCAGCTCCAGCAGATCGCCCAGTTCCTCCCGGGCCATCTTCACTCTATCCATTCTGCGATAAGGATGATCAACCGGCATCCGGATAAGAGATTCGAACCAAGCCGAATCGAATTTGATGACTTCCTTGTGAATGTGCTCAAGCTCACCTCCGCGAGGCTGTGACACTACAAACTCCATGCTTTCAACCAAGCCAGACGCTTCACTGTCTTTGACGATTCGATGGCGGATGAAACTCATTTTGAGATCAAAATATGCCGCCTTCGAACCAGGCACCTTCTTCGATTCCAGCCGACCAGTGCTGCTGATTTCCGCCCCCGGCACCTCAGCGGCAATAGCTTTCACCAGCTCAGCATTTCCACTGACCTTCTGGCCAAACAGGCGGGTGGCGTCCGACATGTAAGCAAAGATCCATGGCACATTGCGAAGCGTCGCGCCGGTATAGAGGTAGCCACGCTCTCCCTTGTAACGCTGCAGCATGCCTCTCAACGCGTTCTCGGAAAGGACCAGTTGGGTCTCTTTCTCCAGGATGTAAACCACGCGATCGAACTGTTCGATCAATAGCTTGAGAATCTTCCGCGGGACGCCGTCAAACCTGGTTTTTCGTTCTGTTTTCTTATGCTGGCGAGGCTTGAAGTACGGGCAATCGTTACGGGCCTCACTATCAAATGGAGCGATGCCGCGAATGCTCTTAGTAGCATGTTTCCCGAATGGGTTCTTCACGTTAGGCGGTAGCTCATACAGCCCAACCAGCTGGACAGGGTTGTCGCATGCCGGGCATACAGCAAACTGAGCTAGCTTGCCCGCACTTCCAGGCTGGTACCACGGATCTCTGCGGAAGGTCTCGGCCTCGAAACCTTCCTTGTCGATGATCTTGCTTTCTGTGTCTTCGATGCGGAGCTTATAGACATCCATCTTTGCTGAAACCGTATCAATAGAGGGTTTCTGGATGGTAACGAGCGAGGATAGGCAGCAGTAGGCCTAACTGACCCTTTTGGTGGTCACCCACTGGTTTGAGGCCAGCCCAAAGCATGCCTGATCGACCTGGGCGGGCCCTAGAAACAACTAACCCCCTGATGCGCAGTACAGGTCTGGGACCTGCCCGAGGCGTGGGGGCTATTCTTGGAGCGACAGTGACACCGGCTCCGGAGAAAATCAATTGGTTTGTAGAGCAGCCGGTCAGCTAAGGTCAAACCCAGATCCTAAAGGGGAGGCCGATAGCAGCTCAGTCAGCATCATCGGCACCTTCTTCATCTTCATCGGTATCCCCAACACTGAGCCAGTCGTGAAGGTTGTACCGCACGAAGTCTTCCGCATCGAGCATGGTAAAGTCTTGTAGCACCGTGACGTCTGCTCCACCGAAGTACAGCCCATCGTTGAGATTTCTGGCCACCCCGAGCACTTCATTCAGCTGGTCGTGCAGCTCATTTGCGCGCCTGGCGTGCTCTCGTTTGGTCAAAAACCGGAACACCACCTCGTAGGGCTCAGGGGTGGTATTACCCGCTTTGCTTCAAGCCGCAGGAGTTGCAGGTCCGTTGCAGCTTGATGGTTTTACTTAAGGAGCCAAGCCAGCTCTCCAATCCGCAGATGCTGTGCACATTTTTTTGCACATATCTCACGCCACGATACCCCAGTAGATTCAGGCTTTTCGCAGCCTTTGCATAGGTGAGTCGCGATGGATTTCTACACATCTCAATGAGGAAACCTAAGCTCCGTTTTCCACGTATTCCTCCGCTACAGAACGCTTTTCTGCGGTGTGTCCCCTGACATTCGCTTTTCAGGGCGAGCTATGGGGGCCACTCAAGACGGCTATCTTTTGCCTGGCACCAATGAAAAGGCCCTCAATATTGAGGGCCTTAAATTCAATGCGGATCCGTCACGCGGGCATTTTTTGCAGCTGTCGAACTCGATCATGGACCACAAATTTAATGATTCCTTTGACATCGTTGGTGCAGTTTTCAAAGGCAAGGCGCGATACCACCTGGCGACCCTCCTTCAGAATCAGCGCCCCGATCAACTCGTCGACGAAGGACTGAGTGACATCGTTCCCAGCGAAATCTATGACAACGCTCTCACCACTGCTGAGCGAGCGTTCGATTTCGGTACGGTAGGGGATCGCTGAAGCTCGCATTCCGTACGTTCGGATAGAACTATCCCTACTTAATCGAATTTGAGTTTGCATGTCGTAACCCCTTGTATTGCATAATCCTTTTTTGCAGCCCGAGAGTTTCAGTTGACGCTGAATCTCCCATTTACCGCTCCTTGCATGATCGACTCTAGCCCTCGAGCTATCAAAAAGCCAGAGCTAGCGGAAATTCAGATCTAGGTCGAGATCGTCGTCAACCTGTCCTGCATCGTCCTTCGGCAGCAAGTCACTGATCGAAATGGTGGGCAGCAGCTCACGGGTACAGCTAAACGCGATCGATACACCATTCCACAGCGCATCATGCAGCTCCTGAGACTGCCGACGCTTTGTGTCATGTATGCCATTGCCGCTCACGATGATCAAACCACCGCCCGCCGCGTCTGCAATTTTTGCGGTAGTTGTTAACCCGATACCTTGGTTCTCGCTACCCAGGATCTGGGCCATCGCACCCCGGTTGCAGCTCACTCGCGGTTTGAGTGCCGCCTCGATCGCGTGCAAATGCGTGCGGTCATGAAGCTCAGGGTGATTCCTCAGTGTCGCGAGAAACCCACACCCATTATCGACGATGGCCATGCGTACAAGGTTCAATTTTGGATAAAACTGACAGGTCAGCCAAACGGCGGCGTCACCACGTCCCTCTCTGCGGGCGTGAGTAAGCGAGTTTTCCAATAGCTCCTTGAGCGAATACTCCAGAGGGCCCCGGTAGGAGTCAAACTCATTCCGTCCCGTGTGCTCGTCGACTGGGGCATCCGGGTCCGATTGAGTCAACCTTCCCGTAATAGCTCTAGCGAGGCGAGAGGCTGCAGCCTCTGCTTGATGGTGTTCGCTGATTTTGGTGATTTCCACCAACGAGGTGCTTCGGTCGTTTCGACGTCCTACCCCCGATAGATCTACACCCTCTACATCAATGTCCTTGAAAAAATCCATCCTGGCCAGGTAGGAGGTCAGGTCTCTGCTCAAAAACTGCATCGAAACTCGCTTCTGGACCAACTGGTTTTCAAACAACGCTCGCAGCGTGGCCATCCCTAACGGATCGATATACGAGAGGTTGCTAGCGTCTAAAACGATGTCACCAGGGCAGTTAATGATTTCTGCGCACACAGAAAACAGGTCATGGGGCGATCTTGAGCCAAGCCCCCAAGGAAGAACGATCGCGTTTTCAATATCGATGGCCTGCATGCAATTCCCTGGCAACGGAGCTAACCCTTTCGGATAGATATAGGGCTCGATAGTAGCCCATTGCCTGCCGGGTAAGCACTCACCTATTTTTTGACGAGTAGTGCCGGCATAGAATTGGCGCGCGGCAGTAGCGGCCTGTGGATGGTGGATCGCGCTCGCCTTGGGCTCAACACGCACGAAGAAAACACGGCCAACGCCCTGCCACGGGTCAGCCATTCAAGCAAAGATGGCCAGATCAAAGCCTTGTGCGAGAGCACTGGAGCAGGTTTGTGAGTCCGCCGAGCAGTTTCATCTCCGACGTCTGCTGTGGGCAAAGGCAAAGCTGGAAGGGGAACAGCGAAGAGTGACCCGATCAGCGCTGTACCGCACCGCATGTATCAGGTCTGGGGCTTGAGCTGTTAGATCGCATAAGGCTACCTTGGCCGGCAACTGGAGAACGAACTGCACCTCGTCTTCCAATGCGTTGGCGTGGAAGTAACTGAGGAAGTACTCGCTTTGACGGAACTGGTCAGAAGCGATCTCCTCCAGGCGTTACAGCCCACTGGGCAGGCCTTCCTGACAGGCCTGGTAGAAGGGGTCGAGCAAGTATAGGCCGTCCAGGCAGGAAAGCATGGACGGCGTTCCCCACCGGGAGCCGGCGTCGTACTCCTCCAGCGGCTTGGGCACTCCCTCGCCGGGGTACAAGGCAGCCAGCGCATTGTCGAAGGGCAACCACTGGTGCAGCAGCAGGATCAGCAACCTCCAGAAATGATCTATGCCATGACGCTACACCACAACAATAATCGACACGCTTACAGGAGCATTGATTGGCGTCACAGCTGTTCAAGGAGATGTTGTCTAGGCTGGACAATACGGCAGCGGCCGATATTTCCCACCCAGCTTGGGAGTTGATCATGATGGAGCCCATCGCCGTGGTACAGATCTGGCAATACCTTTTTGGCGGACTAAAGGCGGTATTGCACTGATCATGCTGGCCATATTTGGCCTGTTTTATGTGGCTCGTGCACTATGGCCACCTGTCACAGGCACTACAGTTATTTAATTTTGTTGCTCTGTCCGCTGACGCAACTCTTCGGGCACAACCATGGCGGGTATTCTCACCAGAAGGGTGAAAACTCGTCCAAACCGGACAACAAAGGGAACTACTTCATGCACACCGAATCGTGCCAGCATGACCATGACCATGACCATGACCATGACCACTCGCACCCGTATGAGCAACCGGATGGTAGTCAGCGCGATTTGGTATGCGGTATGACGGTGCCACCGGATAGTCGCTACTTCGAGCTATACGAGGGAAGGACATACCGCTTCTGCAGTGAAAAGTGCCTGACGAAATTCCGCGCAGCGCCTGTGCATTATCTTAGCCCTCCCCAGGACCAAGAACACGCGGGCCATCTCCACTCGGCTGCCCCGCAGCCAAGCAACGCGGCGGACGCCGAATACACTTGCCCGATGCATCCCCAAATCCGCCAGCGTGGGCCGGGCAGTTGCCCAATCTGTGGCATGGCCCTAGAGCCGGTAATACCGGAGCTTGAGGAAGACGAGAACCCGGAACTCAAGGACTTCTCCCGCCGCTTCTGGTGGACCTTGCCCCTGACGGTCATCGTGACCGTGTTGGCCATGACTGCCCACCAACTCCAATTGCTGCATGGTGCCACACAGAATTGGGTGGAGTTGATTCTGGCCACTCCCGTGACACTATGGGCTGGCTGGCCGTTTTTCGTGCGTGGGGTCGCATCGATTCGTAATCGCAGCCCGAATATGTGGACCCTGATAGGTTTGGGAACGGCTGCGGCGTACCTATACAGCGTTGCGGCCACAGTGTTCCCGCAGGTTTTCCCGACGACTTTCATGCAGGATGGCCGCATCGGTGTCTACTTCGAAGCGGCTGCAGTCATCATCTCATTAACGTTGCTCGGCCAAATGCTCGAGCTCAAGGCGCGCTCACAAACCTCCGCCGCCATCAAGTCGCTCCTGGGTCTTGCCCCCAAGACGGCCCGTCGCATCGGGGCCGATGGTCAGGAGGAAGATATTCCGCTCACCCACGTGCATACGGGCGACCACCTGCGCGTTCGCCCTGGCGAGAAGGTGCCGGTCGACGGGGTGGTCCTGGAAGGCGAAAGTGCTATCGATGAATCCATGCTGACAGGCGAGCCCGTGCCAGTGATGAAGAAAGCTGGGGATGCACTCATCGGTGCCACGCTGAATACCCACGGCAGCCTTGTGATGGCGGCGCAGAAGGTCGGCGCCGAGACAGTGCTCTCGCAAATCGTGCAGATGGTCGCGCGGGCTCAGCGCTCGAAAGCCCCGATGCAGCGGATGGCGGACACCGTGGCCGGCTATTTCGTCATGGGGGTGATTCTGGTCGCGCTGGTCACGCTCTTCGGCTGGGGGCTTTTCGGACCGGAGCCTGGCTGGGTCTTCGGCCTGATCAATGCGGTCGCGGTCCTGATCATTGCCTGCCCCTGCGCGCTCGGCCTAGCCACTCCCATGTCGATCATGGTCGCTACCGGGAAGGCTGCCAGCAGTGGCGTGCTCTTCCGAGACGCCAGTGCTATCGAGAACCTCTGCAAGATCGACACGCTGATCGTCGACAAGACCGGGACCCTCACCGAGGGCCGGCCAGTGTTTCATAGCGTGGTCGGTACCGGGCAGTTCATGCCACCCGAAGTCTTGCGCCTTGCCGCCAGCCTGGACCAAGGCAGCGAGCATCCGCTGGCACATGCGATTGTCGATCATGCGCGAGCGCATGGACACAGCTTGTCCAAGCCAGAGGCGTTTGAGTCGGGCTCTGGGATCGGTGTACGTGGCCAGGTGAACGGCAAACGGCTGCAGCTTGGCAACACGACCTTGATGGAAGAGGCTGGCCTCGACACCAGTCCGTTGCGAGACCGCGCCGAGCAGCTGCGTCTGGAAGGCATGAGTATCATGTACTTGGCCGTCGATGGCGTGCTCGCTGGCCTGCTAGCGGTGTCCGATCCGGTCAAACCCACCTCCAAGGAGGCGGTAACCCGGCTACAGGCAGAAGATGTGAAGGTCATCATGGCCACCGGCGACGGCCTGACTACGGCACGTGCGGTCGCGAAACAACTCGGCATCGAGGAAGTCCACGGAGAAGTGAAACCCGAGGACAAGGAGCAACTGGTGGCGCTCCTGCAGGGCGATAAGCGCCGGGTTGCCATGGCAGGAGATGGGATCAACGATGCCCCTGCGCTGGCCCGGGCTGATGTCGGGATCGCCATGGGAACTGGCACCGATGTTGCCATGAACAGCTCCCAGTTGACGCTGGTCAAGGGCGACCTGATGGGCATCCTGCGGGCCAGAACACTATCCGTGGCCACGGTGAAGAACATGCGTCAAAACTTGGGCTTCGCATTCTTCTACAACGCTATGGGCATACCGCTGGCGGCAGGTTTGTTCTACCCGCTTACCGGCCATCTATTGTCACCGATGATTGCGGCATTGGCCATGAGCGTAAGTTCGGCTTCCGTGGTATTCAACGCACTGCGGCTGAAGCGCGTAGTCACAGACTGAAATGGGCACACCGCAACCTATGAGAGGAAGTTCCGCCATCAGCGTTTCAACGCCTGATCCATATGACTGACTGTCTAGGGCTTTGGCCTTAGCGGGTATGTCCGCGAGTTCGGCGCCAATCTGGTCCTGATGGAGGACATCGGGCAACTGCGACGTCCGCCATCTTCTGCCAAGATCGTAAGGGACAATTGTGATGCAGCAGGGGCCGCCGCCAGAGGAGTTGGACAAGATTTCAGGGCGAAGATAAATCCTTTGACCGGGCCTTGACCTTGTCATCGTGTCAAGGTTGAAGCTGTAAATGCGGCGAGAAAAGCCGTACCAGCATGAGAGGCCCGCTATGTTCGTTTTGGAAGTTTCCGGTATGGGATGTGGCAGTTGTGTCAACAAGATCACCAAGGCCATCCAGGCTGCCGATGGCGACGCGAAGGTGATCGTTGATCGTGCTGCCGGTACAGTGAGTGTCCAAAGCAACATCGAGGCGGAACGCGTCGGTGCACTGGTCCAGGCGCTTGGTTACCCAACCAAAGTCAGTCGCTAAGTCTCGTTACCGCTCAGATGGCAAGCCGCCGTGCCATGTTTCATGGCGCGGTTTCTTCATATACAGCCTGATGTCGACTGACTCCGGGTCGGGATAGCCAGCAATACTCCCCAAGAAATGGACGGCCTTCGATCACCCAGTGCCGAGTCAAGCTGTGGACGTTGACGCTGATCAAGAAAATGCTTCGCGATTGGTGTTTATCTTGAGTAAATGTATAGGCCAGCCTGGCTCACATACCCCGGCCCCTCGTTGGAGCTCATTCACAATGATGACTGCCAAGCGGTTTAGTTCTATGGCCTTGGGGATATTCCTGCTCATCCCTCTGGGGCTGGTCATGGCAAACCCTACGGGTAACGTCTACACGGCCAATGAACGGTCCGCTTCCATTAGCCAGGTAAATCTTGCGACAGGTGATGTGAGCACGGTCGCCTTGCCGATCGCACCCCACAACCTACAGGTTTCGCCCGACGGCAGCTTGCTTCTGGTTGTTGGAGTGGCTGGACATGCGGGGCATTCGAGCGGTGAAAAGCCCGGTGGGCAGTTGCTGGTGTTCAGTACCAGCGCGCTGGACAGGCCACCGTTCAGCTTCCCGGCAGGCGATCACCCGGCTCATGTGGTCACCGACGTCACCGGGCTGCGAGCTTTTGTGACCGATTCCGCTGCCAACCAGGTGCGAGTATTTGACCTTGAGCAGCGAATCGAGTTGCCCGGTATTCCAACTGGGCGTTATCCCCATGGGCTGCGCTTGAGCCCTGATGGCCGGACACTCTATATCGCGAACATGAAGAGCGACAGCGTATCGCTTATCGATGTCGTCACACTCAAAGAAACCGCGCAGATTCCCGTGGGCAAAGGCCCTGTCCAGGTCGGCTTTGCCCCTGACGGTCGCCTGGCATTCGTCTCGCTCAGTGCGACAAATCAGCTTGGCATCATCGACACGGCCAGACGCAAGGTGATCAGCAAGGTTGATGTCGGCCGCACGCCAATCCAGATGATGGCCACCGTTGACGGTCGCCAGGTCTATGTCGCGAATCAGGGCAGTGGCCAGAATCCGGACGACCGAGTCTCCATCGTAGATCTCCAGACGCGTAGCAGCCTGGGCACCGTGACCACCGGCAAGGGTGCCCATGGTGTGGCCATCAGCAGCGACGGCGCTTATGTGTTTGTCAGCAATATTGAAGCGGGCACCGTATCTGTCATCGATACGAGCAGCCGAAAGGTCGTTGCTACCCATAAGGTTGGCGCCGGGCCAAACGGGATCAGCTTCGAGCCGCCGAGTGCCCAATAATAGCCCGTCGGTGTACAACCCGAGCACGACGCGAAAAATGAGCATTCACGCCGGCGCAGTAATTTGCTTGTCGTGCCAGGTGAGGCCTAGCGCCCAGACCAAGGCATCCGGCTTTAAAACAGTGCTAAGGAGATGATGATGAACAACGTTCGAAATTTACTGATCGGACTTTGTTTGGCCGCAGCGTCCGTGGGCGCCATGGCGCAAAACACCGATGAACACTCGACACATCACCCGGCCGATGCGCCAAGCGCGGCGGCTACCGAGAAGACGCCTTCTCAGCCAATGGACAAAGGGCAAATGGCGGCGATGGACCAGCAAATGAAGGCCATGCAAGCCATGCACGAAAAGATGGCTGCAGCCAAAACGCCGGAAGCCCGTCAGGCGTTGATGGCCGAGCATATGGCGCTGATGAAAAATGGCATGGCCATGATGAAGTCCATGGAGGGTGGCATGCCTGAAATGGGGGGCATGCATGGCGGCATGGGCGGGGATATGGCCGCCCGCCACCAGATGATGGAAAAGCGCATGGACATGATGGAGTCGATGATGCAGATGATGATGGACCGCATGCCATCTGCTGCATCGAAGTAACCCATCTCCTTTCCCAGGAGTCGCTATGAACCCTCACTTCGATGAAAACGGCTCACCACACAGTTTCTGGCGTTCACGCTATGCAATCGGCCTGGTGGTAATCGGTGGGATCGCCGTCTACTTCCTGCTCACCGAGCACCTTGCCCATGTCGTTGGAGCCCTGCCTTATCTGTTGTTGCTCGCCTGTCCGCTGATGCATGTCTTCATGCATCGAGGACATGGGGGACACCATCACCAGGGCCAGAGCAAACCGGCCCCCTCCGATAAGGCTGATATCCATAAGCCGGGAGATCCATCATGAATCATGGTGAAAGCGCGTATGGCCTCTGGTCGCTGGTTTTCATCAACTCCGCGATCTTCATCATGTTTGCCTTCAGTTTCTTCAAGCCGGCAACGGCGAGAGACTGGAGGAGCTTCGGTGCATTCTCGGCCTTCATCGTTGCCCTGTTTGTGGAAATGTATGGCTTCCCCCTGACGATCTATCTGTTGTCAGGCTGGTTGCAGGCCAGGTTCCCCAACCTCGATCTGCTTTCCCACGAATCCGGCCATCTGTGGTCGACGTTGCTCGGTGACCAGGGCAACCCACACTTCAGTGTTTTGCACATTGCCAGTTACCTATTCCTGGGTTTCGGCTTCTATTTGCTTTCTGCCGCCTGGAACGTGCTATATCACGCGCAACGCCGCCGTTCACTTGCAACGGTCGGGCCCTATGGCTGGATCAGACATCCGCAGTACGTGGCATTTGTGCTGATTCTTCTGGGCTTTCTCCTTCAGTGGCCGACGCTGCTGACGCTGGCAATGTTCCCGGTGTTGCTGGTGATGTACGGGCGTTTGGCGGTTTCCGAAGAGCGGGAAATGCACAAGCAGTTTGGCGCTGCCTACGAAGCTTATACCCGCGTTACGCCTAGGTTCGTTCCGCACCTGCGCGAAAGGTTGGGTGGGGGTCATAGAGGCTGAAGCGTAGGACGAAGGAGCTACATGCCAGGAGGGTTTCAGCGGCAGTGTTTCTAGCGGGAATAGGGTATCCAAAGTCTGTTTGCTCGGATAACACTCTGAGTTGTCGCGGGTTTTCTTGTCGACAAGCTCGGTGGAATCCTTGTTGGCGTTCGGATAACTCAGGCAGTTGGATGACTTTGCGATGCCCTGTCCGCTTTCGACCCATATAGATCGTGATGCACGAAGATCTCTGCTCAAACGTCAGCTACTACTCTGATCTGAATGCATCCCGGCTACAGAGCGCAAAGACCAACTAGCGTCCCGAGGCACAGAGCTGAAGGCGGCGCGGTCAGGAATTGCGGCAGCACTTTTTCCAAAGTTTGGCTAAATGACCCTGCCTATCAGCTCTAATAGGCAGGGTTAGAAGTCAATCCGTCACTGCTTGCGAATGCCTACGATCGTCGCTGTGCCCCCATTCATTCGGAAATCGAAGCTGACCTTGTCGCCTACCTTGAGTCCCTTGAGTTGCTGCTCGGTAGCGCTGAAGCCCATGGTCATTGCCGGCCATTTCAGGGCTGATACTGGTCCATGCGCCAAGGTAACTTTACCTGGTTCCAAAGCTTTGATGGTTCCCTCAGCCGATGCAGTCGGAGCCGCCTGGCTGCCTTGGGTCTCGTTGCCTTCCATGGGCATATTCTTCATATCCGTGCCATACATGTCTTGGGCCTGCACCGCCGCCGCAACGGCGAACACCAGGCCAGCGCTGATCAGTAGCTTCTTCATCGGGTTACTCCTGTTTGGGGGTTATCGTGTACAGCGAGTCCGCGGCGCCTGACGAGCCAGTAAGCCGCAGGGATTACAAATAGTGAGAGCAAAGGCGCGGTGAGCATGCCGCCGACCATGGGTACAGCGATCCGGCTCATGACTTCGCTGCCGGTACCGCTACTCCAGAGGATTGGCATCAAGCCTGCGACGATCACTGCTACGGTCATGGCTTTGGGGCGGATGCGCTGCACGGCCCCTTCGCGGATAGCATCCAGAAGCGCAGGTTGCCCCTGCGTACCGTTGCCGTTTCGTTCAGTCCAGGCATTGTTGAGGTAGATCAGCATGATGACTCCAAACTCTGCTGCGACCCCAGCCAAGGCGATAAAACCGACACCCGTGGCCACCGACAGGTTGTAGCCCATCATGTACAGCAGCCATACGCCGCCGGTTAGCGCAAATGGCAAGGTAGCCATGATCAGCAGCGCTTCACCGAGGCGGCCAAACGTGAGGTAGAGAAGGACGAAAATAATGGCCAGCGTCGCCGGTACTACCCATGCTAAGCGCGCATTGGCGCGCTCCAGGTATTCGAACTGCCCGGAATAGCTCAAGCTTATGCCAGGATCGAGCTTCACCTGCTGATCGACTAGCCGGCGCAGGTCGGCAACGACGGAGGACAGGTCCCGTCTCCGCACGTCGATATACACCCAGCCCGAGGGGCGCGCGTTTTCACTCTTGAGCATGGGTGGACCGTCCGCAATACGCACCCGTGCCACGGTTCCCAGTGTGATTCGCCCCCCTTGGCTGGTGTAAATCGGTAGCTGCCGCAGGGCATCAACAGAGTCACGCCACTCCCGTGGGTACCGAACACTGATGGGATATCGCGCCAGGCCTTCTACGGTTTCGCCGATGTTTTCGCCCCCAACGGCGCCGGCAACAATCGCTTGGACATCAGCAATGTTCAGGCCGTAACGCGCTGCGAATTGGCGGTCGATATCCAGATCGATGTAGCGTCCACCGGTTAATCGCTCGGCGAGGGCGGAAGTCACCCCTGGAACCGTTTTGGCCACCTTCTCGATAGCCAGAGTCACCCGGTCGATCTCATTCAAATTGCTGCCGGCAACCTTTACGCCGATCGGGCTTTTGATACCGGTTGCGAGCATGTCGATACGGTTTCGAATCGGTGGGATCCAGATATTGGTTAGCCCAGGTACCTGCACGGTACGGTCCAGCTCTTCGATCAGCTTCTCAGTGGTCATCCCTGCTCGCCACTGATCCTTCGGTTTAAGTCGGACAGTCGTCTCGAACATCTCCAGCGGGGCCGGGTCGGTCGCTGATTCAGCCCGGCCCGCTTTACCGAAGACACTGGCGACCTCCGGTACCGTTCGGATCAGCCGGTCCGTACGTTGCAAAAGCTCAGAGGCTTTCTGCGCCGAAAGACCCGGCAGGGCAGTCGGCATGTACAGCAAATCGCCTTCATCCAGTGGCGGCAAGAATTCGCCGCCGAGCTGGCTCAGGGGCCAGACACTGCTGAGCAAAATCAACAGTGCACCCGCCAACGTGAGCTTTGGCCGGCGTAGAACGATCTCCAATGCTGGGCGATAGAGCCGTATCAGGGTTCGATTGAGTGGGTTGCGCTCTTCTGCCGGTAAACGACCCCGAATCCAGTACCCCATCAGCACGGGTACCAGGGTAACCGAAAGGCCCGCTGCTGCTGCCATTGCATAAGTCTTGGTGAATGCGAGGGGCGCAAACAGCCTTCCCTCCTGAGCCTGCAAGGTGAATACCGGTATGAAGGACAGCGTAATGATCATGAGGCTGAAGAACAGCGCAGGCCCGACCTCGACTGCTGCCTCAGTCATCACTTTCCAATGATCTTCGCCACGCAACGACTTTCCAGGGTGCCACGTATGCCAAGCCTCAACCCGTTTGTGCGCGTTCTCAATCATCACCACAGCGGCGTCCACCATCGCACCGATTGCAATGGCTATGCCCCCAAGCGACATGATGTTGGCGTTGATGCCCTGGTGGCGCATGACGATCAGGGCAATGAGGACACCAACCGGAAGCGAGACGATGGCGACCAACGATGAGCGCAGATGCCAAAGAAATGCAGCGCACACCAGTGCGACCACGATGAACTCTTCAATCAGCTTCTGGCTCAGATTTTCCACAGCACGATCGATCAACTGGCTACGGTCGTAGGTAGTGACCAGCTCGACCCCGGCAGGCAGGCTTTTTTCCAGCGATTCAAGCTTGGATTTGACGTGAGCGATGGCATCTTTCGCATTCTTGCCACTGCGCAGAATTACTACGCCGCCCACCGCTTCGCCCTGTCCATCAAGCTCGCCGATGCCGCGACGTGCCTCAGGGCCCAGCTGTACAGTGGCTACATCGCCCAGTGTTACGGGTATACCCTTCGCAGCCAGGCGCAGGGGAATGGCTCGGAAATCATCGAGTGACTTCAGATAGCCGGAAGCCCTTACCATGAACTCAGCTTCGCCTTGTTCGAGCACGCCGCCACCGGTTTCCTGATTGGCCTTGGCGATGGCGTCCGAAACCTCAACTTGAGTGATTCCCAAGCTGGCCATGCGCAGCGGATCGAGCACTACCTGGTACTGCTTGACCATCCCGCCTATCGTCGCCACTTCGGCAACGTCCGGAAGAGTTTTCAACTCGAAGCGCAGGAACCAGTCCTGAAGGCTGCGCAGCTGTGCCAGGTCATGGGTACCACTGCGGTCCACCAGCGCATACTGGTAGATCCAGCCTACACCAGTGGCATCGGGTCCGAGCACTGGCTTAGCGGACGCCGGTAATCGAGACTGAACCTGGCTTAGGTATTCGAGCACCCTGGACCGCGCCCAATAGAGATCTGTGCCGTCCTCAAACAACACATATACGAAGCTGTCTCCAAATGCTGAAAAGCCCCGCACTGTCTTGGCTCCGGGTACGGAAAGCATTGTGGTGGTCAGGGGATATGTCACCTGATTTTCCACGATCTGCGGTGCCTGCCCTGGGTAGGAGGTGCGGATAATCACCTGCACATCTGACAGGTCAGGCAACGCGTCGATCGGCAAACTGCGCAGAGAGAAAACGCCCCAAGCTACGGCAAACAGTGTTGCCAGCAGGACCAGGACGCGGTTGCCAACCGACCAACGAATCAGGTTCGCGATCATGGCTGGTTCTCCTGCTGGGTTATTTGCTCGATGACCATGCCTTCATCGCGCTCGCGCACTCCAAACCGGATGCGTTCGCCAACCTTGAGTCCGGCAATCAAGCGGGGATCTGCCACAGGGAAAGTCATCGTCATACCAGGCATGCCCAGCGTCACGAACGGTCCATGAGCGATGGTCAGCTGATTACCTTCTATTTGAACGATGCGCCCATTGGCCTGATGTAGAGCCGGCTGTACAGGTTGCGCAAGTGGAGCATCGCCAGCAGTAACGGCCTCGATACCTTTCAAGCTCGCTTCGGAGTCCAGCAGAAACTGCCCGGACGCCACAACGCGCTGGCCCGCCTGAAGGCCTCGCAGCACGACCACCTGGCCAGCACTTTCCTGGCCGAGCACTACTTCCACCGGCCGGAATCGACCTCCGTCTTCTGACACCATTACGAGATCGCGTTTCCCCGTCCGAATGATCGCCTCGGCTGGCACCAGTAGGCTGTCATCCTGTTGCCCGGACGGATGGAGGGAAACCTGCGCGGTCATGCCTGGGCGCAACCGGCCGCCGGGGTTGGGCAGTTCTATACGAAGCCGCAAGGTGCGGCTTTGCAGATCCGCATCAGCCAGCAATGCGGTCAGCTTGCCGGGAACAGGTTCGCCTGGGAACGCTGCCAGATTCGCCTGCACTGCCTGTCCTTCCTGTAGGCCTTGGGCTTGCGCTTCAGGTACTGCGGCCTCAAGCCAGACGTTCGCGATACCATTGATCTTCGCCAACGTTGCACCCGGTGTCATTGTCATGCCTGGCCGCAATTCCAGAGCCTGAAGGACGCCTGCTGTTGGGGCCAAGAGCGTTACCGAATTCTGGACCCTTCCCGTACGGTCAATCCGGTTGATAAGATCGGCAGGCATACCCGCCAGCAGTAGTCGTTGCCGAGCTGCAGCGCGCAATTCATTGTCCCCAGATCGCTGAAGCGCCAGGTACTCTTCCTGCAAGCCCGCCCATTCAGGCGTCAACACATCTGCCAATGGGGCGCCCTTGGCAACCACGTCGCCTGTAGCGCGGCCATAGGTGCGTTCGACGTAGCCACCGGTACGAGCCTGCAGAACGCTAAAATCCCGCTCATCGAAGGTAAGCACGCCGCTCACCTGGAGGGTTCGAGCAAGCTGCCCTTTCGCTACGGTAGCCAGACGGACCCCCAGGTTTTGTTGGAGCCCCTGTGAAACTTGAACTGCGGGGCTCACCTCAGCAGCGGTGCTTTCCTGGTACTTCGGCACCAGTGGCATGTCCATGAAGGGCGACTTGCCCGGTGCTGGAAAGTGCTGCTGGGGGTACATCGGGTCATACCAATACAGCACCTTCTGTAGCGTTTCAGGGGAGGCAGTGGACACCTGCCCACGCTTTGCTAGCTGATAGCCAACGCCACCGCCGATAGCCAACGCGGCCAATACCACAAGGCTGATAGTTGAATTTCTCATGCGCGCACCTCTCCATACGCGAAGTGCAGCCGTGCAGCTGTCGCGGCCAACTGTCCTTGCAGATCGATGTCTTGCAGTCGTGTTTCAACCCGCTGACGTCGAGCGGTGAGAACCTCACTTAAGGGTGATTTACCGGCTCGATAGTCAGCAAGGGCGAGGCGGACTCGATCCTCCGCTAGCGGTAACAATGTTTCACGGCTGCGCTGCACTGCTCGCTGCAATCGCTGGTAATCCGCAAGATCTGTCTCCAGCTGCGCTTTATGCTCACGCAATGCCGCTTCCTGTTCGTCCTCCAGTTGCCGGACTTGTGCGCGACGTGCCGCGATCATCGGGTCCTGCCGTGAGCCAGCGAACAAGGGCAGTTGGAAACTTACCTGCAGGCTCACCATATTGCTGAATTCAGGCCCGCGCCGCTGGTAATCCACCTGCCACCCCCAGTCCGACTTCTTTTCTGCCAAGGCTTGGTGCACTTGAGCTTGTGCTTCCCGCGTAAGGGCGTTGTAGGTCGCCAATTCTGGATGTGCATGTATAGCGTGTAGATAGTCCGGCGCGCTCACTGGCCAGCGCGGAAATGCTTGAGCTTGCGGATCAGCATCCTCTCCAATCCATCGCTTGAGTGCAGCCCGTGCCTGAGCGGCCTGTGTGAGCAGAACATCTTTTTGCTCATCGAGTTGCGCAGCTTCCTGGTCAGGAGCAAGTGCGTCGGCCGTCGCGCCGGTACCGCCGGCCAGGCGTGCGCGGATTGCTGCGGCCAACAGACGGTTTTCTTTGTAGAAGTCCTCAAACTGCTGCAGTTTCCGTTGAACGGTGTACGCCGCGACCCAAGCTTGGGCTGTGGCAGCACGCACTTTTAAGCGCTCGAACACCGCCTCTGCATCGGCTCGCTCAACGCTCGCTCGTGCCGTCTCAACTCGTGCCTCCCGCTTGTCCCGGTTTGGTACTTCCTGGGAGAGGCCGACAACCTGCATCGTCATGAAATCGCGGTTCATGCTCCAACGATCACTGCCGTCAACAGGAAGGTTCTGCACTCCTAGGTTGAGACGTGGATCAGGCAGCTCGCCTGCTGGGATCACAGCGTGTCGAGCGGCCGTCATTTGCTCTTGCCTGGCCTGGAGGATGGGGGCATTGCGTTCGGCAAGTTGAAGCGCTTCCTCCAGAGACAACGGTGTAGCCTGAGCCGGTAACGTCGACAACAGGCTGATCAGAGCGGCCAGACATGCCATCCCTAATCGGTAACGTGGGGGAGTCATGGAAATGATTCCTCAAAAAATCAGCGCGCAAGCGCATGCCATCATCCGGCTGCAAAACAGGACGATGGGGTGAATTTAAGAGGTAATCAGGCGCGGGGTGGCCGCCAAGGGTCAGGAGGCGCCCTGTTTACGAGGCTCACCGCATAGGTATCTACTGGCCTAGGCGCAGAATAGGTGAGCGTGGGGTTAATTATTTCGACCTGAACTGTGCTCGCGGTTCTACACTCCTGGCCCACTTTGCAGGCTTTGGAGTGGTCGGCAGCTGATCCTGGATCAGTATCCTGGCAACAATCGTGATCCATCCCCGCCATCATCTCCATCCCCATGGTTTGCATGGGGCATGGTTCAATGGCTGAGTCGACTCCCGCCATGCCGTTGAGAGGAAGCGATGCGATTAGAAGCAGGATGGTGAACAGTCGTAGGAGCCGGTTCATGATGGCCGAGTATAGGTTACACGCATGAAATGAGCATTAAGCCGTTTGAGGCTTGGAAGTGGATTGTTTGGCGTGCGGCAGAGCGATGTGAAAACTCGTCACGCCGTCAGCGGAGGTACACCAAATTCGCCCACCATGAGCCTCGATGATCGAACGCGTTATGGCCAGACCCAAGCCGGCGTTGCTTGGGCTTCCTTCCCGCCTTGCAGGGTCAGCGCGATAGAACCGGTCGAAGATTTTGTTGATATGTTCCGGATCAATCGTGGCCCCATTGTTCTGGACGGACAGGTTCACTTGATCAGCCGCCTCGACAATCCGGACGGCGATATCGTGGCCTTCGGGGGTATAGCGCAAAGCGTTGGATAGAATGTTGGAAACCGCCCGGTCAATCATTAGCCGGTCACCACGGATCGTACCTTCGCCTTGAAGGGCAAGCCGAATGCTTCGGTCTTCGGCTGCAAGCTGGTAGTACTCAATCAGTCTGGACACTAGCCCGACCAGATCGATATCAACCTGCTCGGGGATGATCAAGCCGTTATCAGCTTTTGCCAGGAACAGCATGTCATCGATCATGCGCGACATGCGCTTGAGGTCTTCAAGATTGGAGTAGAGGTTGTCTTCGTAGGCATCGAGGTCGCGTTTTTTGGTCAGAACGACTTCGGTATGCGTCAGAAGATTACTTACCGGAGTCCGCAGCTCATGTGCGATGTCGGCTGAGAAGTTTGATAGCCGGACGAACGCGTCTTCCAGGCGTGCAAGCATTCCGTTGAAGGAGAGGATCAGCTCCTGCAATTCAAGCGGCACGGGCTCCAATGGAATTCGCTCGCGAAGGGACCGGGCAGACATGGATGTCGCCACCTTGGTGATCTGCCCAACCGGCCGAAGACCGCTCTTGGCCACGATCCACCCCAATCCTGCACTAACCAGAGCGCTGATGACCAAGCCAATGCCGAACCACCATTGCAGCGTCTTGAAAAAGTGGGCATGGCTGGTGACATCCAGCATCAACATGACTGTTACCGGCGCCTGCGCCTGCGCTATAGCCAGTTGAGAGGTAATCCCCCGGAAGTTCCGCGAGTCGATTTGCCAGTCCCAAACGGCGCCAGAAGAGGCCTGCTTAAAGCGCTCAGGGATGCGGGATGCCTTGGAGTCCGAGAACAGGACAGTACCGTCAGCATCAAGAATCTCCGCAGAAAGGTCCTGATGAGCCCCCAACAAAGCACGCAGTTGAGGCTCCTGATCCTCAAGTTCATCACGTGCTGCTGAAAGTGAAAGGATGTGCCGGGTGGATTCGAGTTTCTCGGCCAGGGCTTGCTCATCCAGCATCTGGAAATGGTGCTGACTGAGCATGTAGAAGCTCACGCCGGCAACGACCAATACGGCGATGACCGCGAACATGAACATGAGGGTAAGGCGTTTAACGAGCGACGATTGGGCGCGCATTACTCGGGAACATCCATCAGATAGCCCATGCCACGAACTGTATGTATGAGCTTGGGGGCGAAATCGTCATCAATCTTGGCCCGCAACCTACGAACAGCAACCTCGATCACGTTAGTGTCGCTGTCGAAGTTCATATCCCACACCTGCGATGCGATCAGGGACTTCGGCAGTACCTCGCCGCGTCGGCGCATGAGTAGTTCCAGTAAGGAGAACTCCTTGGCTGTGAGGTCGATCCGCTTGCCATTTCGGGTGGCCCGGCGCTTAAGCAGGTCTACCTCCAGGTCAGCCATCTTCATAGTGGTCTGAGCATAGCCACTGCTGCCTCTTCGCAGCAAAGTGCGCACACGCGCTAGCAGTTCCGAGAATGCAAAGGGTTTGACCAGGTAATCGTCAGCCCCGAGTTCTAACCCTTTCACGCGATCGTCCACGCCATCACGGGCCGTCAAAAACAAGACTGGGACCTCTTTCCCTGCCGCACGTACCATCCGCAGCACCTCCCAGCCGTCTAGCCCCGGCATCATTACATCAAGAATCAGCAGGTCATACGCCTCGCTCAAAGCGTATTGCAGCGCGTCGGTCCCTGTGACCACACGATCGACGGTAAAGCCTGCCTCCGTCAGCCCTTGCTGCAGGTAGGCCCCGATTTTTGGCTCATCTTCGGCTACGAGTAATTTCATCTGCTGCGCCCCCTTGGATGCCCTTCAGTGTGCAGCAAAAAAGGCACCCAACCAGAAGCTGACGGAAAAGTAATGTCGGGCTCAGCTTGCTGACAGTGCCGGGTAGCTAGCTTGAGCACTGTGAACGGCGCCAATCAGGCGAAACTGACCCTTAGAGGAAACGCAAATGAACATGATCAAAGCGATTGTGATGGTAGTCACCTTCGGCATGGCGAGCCTCGCCCTGGCTGAAGGCGGCGCGGATCGCACCTTCGCCAGGATGGAAGCTGCACGTGCATCTTCCATGCAGGCTTACCAGGTTGCTCAGGAGAAAAAAGCAGAGGCTCCTGTTACCGCCCAAAGCCAAAAGCACCCCGGCCACGAGAGCTGCTGAGCTTAGCTTACAGAAATGTAATCACCCCGGAATCTGAACTATGTCAGCTTTCGGGGTATTGCCTCCCGCAATCCTTGTGCTTTGGCGAAAGTCTACGAGGCTTGGGGGAGCTCAATTGAAACCAGATGGCTGCGGATCCCGCAGTCTGGATATCAGCGATCTACCTGATTGGACGCAACGGCATGCAAAGCAAAACCACGAGACGTTCATTCGTCAAAGGCCTGGCTGCTACCGGACTACTGGGTGGGCTGGGCATGTGGCGCGCGCCGGTCTGGGCCGTAACCAGCCCTGGCCAGCCTAACGTACTGACCGGCACCGATTTTGACCTGTACATCGGGGAGCTCCCGGTGAACATTACCGGGGCAGCTCGAACGGCGATGGCCATCAACGGTTCGCTGCCAGGACCAATACTCCGTTGGCGCGAAGGCGACACGGTCACGCTACGGGTTCGCAACCGCTTGAAGCAGGACACGTCCATCCACTGGCACGGCATCATCCTGCCGGCGAATATGGACGGCGTGCCGGGTCTAAGCTTCCATGGCATCGCTCCCGACGGCATGTACGAGTACAAGTTCAAGGTCCACCAGAACGGCACCTACTGGTACCACAGCCATTCGGGCTTCCAGGAGCAGGTCGGTGTTTACGGTGCGCTGGTGATTGATGCCAAGGATCCAGAGCCTTTCACCTACGATCGTGACTATGTCGTCATGCTGAGTGATTGGACCGACGAAGACCCGGCGCGGGTTATGTCCAAGCTCAAAAAACAGTCGGACTATTACAACTTCCACAAGCGCACCGTTGGCGACTTCGTCGACGACGTGAGCGAGAAAGGTTGGTCTGCTGCTGTGGCCGATCGAAAGATGTGGGCCGAGATGAAGATGAGCCCAACCGATCTCGCTGACGTGAGCGGGCACACCTACACCTACCTCATGAACGGCCAGGCGCCAAATGGGAACTGGACGGGAATCTTCAAGCCAGGGGAGAAAATCCGGCTTCGCTTTATCAATGGCTCGGCGATGACCTATTTCGACGTGCGGATCCCCGGCTTGAAAATGACGGTTGTCGCAGCCGACGGTCAGTACGTTAAGCCAGTGTCGATCGATGAATTCCGGATTGCCGTTGCTGAAACCTACGATGTCATTGTCGAGCCTGAAAACGAGCAGGCTTACACCATCTTTGCTCAATCCATGGATCGCACCGGCTATTCAAGGGGTACCTTGGCTGTCCGTGAGGGCCTGCAGGCACCGGTGCCGGCTGTAGATCCAAGGCCTCTCATCTCCATGAGTGATATGGGGATGGACCACGGCAGCATGGGTGGCATGGATCACGGCAGCATGGCCGGTATGGACCACAGCAAGATGGCTGGCATGGACCACGGCAGCATGGCCGGTATGGACCATAGCAAGATGGCTGGCATGGACCACGGCAGCATGGCCGGTATGGACCATAGCAAGATGGCTGGCATGGACCACGGCAGCATGGCCGGTATGGACCATAGCAAGATGGCTGGCATGGACCACGGCAGCATGGCCGGTATGGACCATAGCAAGATGGCTGGCATGGACCACGGCAACATGACCGGTATGGACCAAAGCAATATGGCCGCCAGCGGTGCCATGCAGAACCATCCCGCCTCCGAAACAAACAACCCTCTGGTCGATATGCAGACCATGACCCCTACGCCAAAGCTGAGCGATCCGGGGATCGGGCTTCGCGATAACGGGCGTCGGGTTCTCACGTATTCGGATTTGCGTAGCACCTTCATCGACCCTGACGGCCGGGAACCTGGCCGGACAATCGAACTGCACCTTACCGGGCATATGGAAAAGTTCGCTTGGTCCTTCGATGGGATCAAGTTTTCTGACGCAGAGCCGCTGCGGCTCAAGTACGGCGAGCGCCTGCGTATTACCTTGGTCAACGACACCATGATGACTCACCCCATCCATCTGCACGGCATGTGGAGTGACCTGGAGGATGAGGACGGCAATTTCATGGTGCGAAAACACACGATCGATATGCCGCCTGGCTCGAAACGAAGCTATCGCGTAACCGCAGATGCACTCGGGCGCTGGGCCTATCACTGTCACCTCATGTACCACATGGAGATGGGCATGTTCCGAGAAGTCCGCGTGGACGAATGAACTGGAGATACGAGATGAGCAAACCAATGAAACGAAGCGCCTTTTTCCTCTCTGCCGCGATGGTTGGCCTGCTCGCGGTGTACGCCCCGTCTTCCTGGTCCAGTGACAACCATGATCAGCACTCTCAAAAGTCGTCCAACGCGGCGCAATCGAACGGCTCGAAGAGCAAGCAAGCCCAGGGCATGAACCATGAAGGCATGGATCACGGCTCCATGAAAGGCATGGATCATGGCTCTATGGAGGGCATGGATCATGGTTCCATGGAAGGAATGGATCACAGCAAAATGATGGAATCGCATGGCAGCGACAAAGCTAAGGCAGGGAAAAATGGCCAATAGCGTTGCACGACCATCGCTGCTGGCATTCGCCGTTTCTTTAGGTGTGCTGGGCGTTTCGCCCAGCTTCGCCGCTGAAATGGATCATTCCGGAATGGACCACTCGGCAATGGGCCACGGTGCCATGCAGATGGACCACGCCTCATCACAGGCTGCGATGCCGGGCATGGACCACAGCCAGATGGGCGCGAGCAAGCAACCCACGCAACCTGCACCCGTTGATCACAGCAAAATGGGCCATGGCCAGCCCAAAGCGAAACCCGCCTCGATGGACCACAGCAAGATGGACCATGGAAGCATGAAAGGCATGGATCACGGGTCCATGGAAGGCATGGATCATGGCGCGATGGGTCATTCCACGATGGGAAACGGGAACGCTGATTCGCCGACCCCGACCAGCCGTACGCCAATCCCGGTGCTGACTGATGCCGACCGGCAGGCTGCCTTCCCCCCGCTTGACGGGCACAAAATGGATGACAGCGGGTTCAACAGCTTTTTCTTGCTAGACCAACTGGAATACCAAGATGCCGATGAAGGTAGCACGCTTGCTTGGGATGCATCCGGCTGGGTGGGCGGCGATATCAATAGGCTCTGGATTCGCTCGGAAGGTGAACGAACCAATGGTGTGACTGAAGATGCTGAGCTGCAGCTCCTCTATGGCCGCTCGGTAAGCCCGTGGTGGGATGTTGTCGCCGGCGTCCGGCAGGATTTCAAACCGGAGGATCCGCAGACCTGGGCTGCGTTCGGTATTCAGGGCCTGGCCCTGTATGACTTCGAAGCTGAAGCCACCGCCTTTATCGGCGAGAACGGTCAAACCGCTGCCCGTCTGGAGGGCGAGTACGACATCTTGCTAACCAATCGTTTAATTCTTCAGCCAACCGCTGAGGCCAACTTTTATGGCAAGAACGACCCGGAACGCGGCGTCGGCTCTGGCCTGGCAAACACCGAAGTCGGGCTGCGGTTACGGTACGAGATTGTTCGCCAGTTCGCGCCATACATAGGTGTCACCTGGAGCCGTTCCTACGGCAAAACCGCCGATTTCATTCGGGATGAAGGCGGGGACGTGGACGAAGCTCGTTTTGTGGCCGGTATTCGGATGTGGTTTTGAGAACTCAACATGAAAAAAACAATTACAACGCTGGTGGCGGCAGGTGCTGTTACTAGCGCAGCAGTGCTAGGTGCTGCTTACTTCGGTCTCGTGAACGTTGGTGCGGACGACCCACACTTCCCCGCTGTGCATGCGTTTTTGGCCATGGCGCGGGATCGCTCGATTGAAGTCCGAGCAAGCGACATTGAGGTGCCAAACCTTAAAGATCCTGCTCTCATCCAAGCAGGGGCAGGCAACTACAACGCCATGTGTATCGGTTGCCACCTCGCGCCAGGGGTGGAGAAAACTGAACTCAGCCAAGCCCTATACCCATCCCCACCAAACCTCACCGAGATAGGTGTAAGCGGTGACCCTGCTGCTGCGTTTTGGACCATCAAGCACGGTATCAAAGCGACAGGCATGCCAGCCTGGGGTAAGAGCATGGACGACCAGTACATCTGGGGAATCGTCGCGTTCCTGGACCAGCTACCGCAACTCAATGCTGAGCAGTACCAGATGATGGTCGCTTCCAGTGGTGGTCACCAACATGGCGGTGGCGAAAGCGATATGCATAACCATGAAGGCCAACACGGTGGTGCGAAATCAGGTCATGGAAATCATGATGATTCCGCAGCAAACGGCGTGGCTGAGGAAAGTCATGATCATGGCAGTTCGCATTCGGAGTCTTCATCAGTAGCGGAGCACCACGGTGAACACGAGTCCGGCGAGGCGCACTCGGACCACCACACAGGTTCTACTCCCAAAACCCATGTGCACAAAGACGGGAAGGAGCACACTCATGACAAGTAAGCGCCGCTTCCTCGGTTTAAGTACCGCAGCGTCACTTCTAATCGCCTCAGCCGCCTTTGCTGCGGAGCCCCTGACTATCGATGTGCACCGGGACGCTAATTGCGGTTGCTGTAAGAAATGGATAGCGCACTTGGAGGCAAACGGCTTCAAGGTCGTCGACCACGTTGAAACGGACATGAGGGCGGTGAAGCAAGAGCTAGGAGTAGCTCCGAGGCTGGCTTCGTGTCACACCGCGGTTATCGATGGCAAGTTTGTGGAAGGTCACGTCCCCGCAGCCCAGGTGCAGGAGCTCATAAAGCGCAACGACCTGGCAGGCGTCGCGGTACCTGGCATGCCCGCTGGCTCACCAGGTATGGAGGTTGATGGCATGAAACACGCCTATCAAGTCATCGGCCTCACCAAGAGTGGGGACGATCAAGTAGTTGCCAGTTATCCTGACACGTAATGCAAGATGCCCCGGGGGAAGGGCTTCTGCCGGCCAGCCGACCAGCTGCAGCGCTGGTCGTGGTCAGCTTACTCCAAGACTTACCCTGTCCCTTCGGTCAGTTTTGACCTCTACAGTTAATTCCAGCAGAGCGATATTCGAGGATTTTCAACTCACCTGTTGAGTCCTCGTAATTCATCTGTGTCGGCATCACGTCGCAGCTACCTTTGAGCGAAGTCATACTGATAACTCTCGCCACATCCAGTTTCATTCCGTAGCGATAATGGATCACTTCAGGTGGTTTTTTTCCATTGGCAGCGGCGTAGGCACGCATTGCTTGCTCATTTGCCTGAATCATCTTTCCGTGTAAGCGATCAGATCCTCCTTCAGCTAAAGCGGATGAGGAGGCGATTACGAGCATGAGGGCGGCAATGCTTTTAGCGGTGTTCATTTCTGTTACTCCATGAAGACATGAGTGAAGCTTACCGACTGGGAGCTGTCATCCAAGTGATCCAGGAATTACATGTTTGTAAGCAGGCTATCGATAATGATGGCTCTGAATACACGTGAAAGCCGCGTCGTTTCAGGCTGCGACAGTTTTAATTCTCTAGCGAATCAGTCTGAACCGGCGTTTTGGGTGATTGCGACAGTTTTGCGTTTCCTCTCCAAATGGCTGCAGGCCGCGAAAGACGGGACCCTCTAGCGACAGTTTTAATTCTCTAAATCCACCACCCGCAGAAAATTTCGTCACGCCCCAGAATGGGAATTTGCATTCGGGGCGCACCACGATTCATCTCGTGCCAGAAGCCGCCTGCAGTGCAATCAATTGGCGAGCCAAGACTCGACTACCTCAGCGCCATACTCGTTTTTCCAGGCCTTAAGCGTACGCTGATTACCACCCTTGGTCTCAACAACCTCTCCGCTGTGTGGATTCTTGTAGACCTTCACTTCGCGTGGTTTCCGAGAGGTTTTTGGGGCCATATCAGTGGAAGCCACCGCTTGCGGATCGAGGATCAGCACCACTTGGCGCAGGCCGTAGCCATACTCGTTGAGCAAACTGCGCAGCTTCGTTTCAAATTCCATTTCCTGCTTCAGGGCAGAGTCATTTTTCAGCGCTTCCAGCTCCGCCAGTTGGGCTGCGAGCTGTTGTTCGAGCAGGCGGAATTCAGCGAGACGGGACATAAGATTCTCCAAAATGGGTTCGATGATTTTAGCAATCAAGAAAGAAAGCGTGCTAACTATCTTGATCCCACATGCCTGAATCGGCAATCACGAGGCTGAGCGATCGGTGTGGATAAAAACGTGATGGCTTCAGGATCGTCGATCTGGGCGGCTTCACTTGCGAGGTAATCGATCAGCTTTTTGCTTCTTACCCAAACGTACTGCCGGCAAGCCGCGTTTGGAATGGATGGCCCCGCAACGGGGCGAAACCTGGCCTCCCAAAGGTGCTTGAACGCCTCCCTGGTCGACTTCCCCAAATACACCGCAATCTCCGGTCCCAAGATATAGCCACGCCTGAATCTGTCGATGGCTTGAGGCTTAACCATCAATTGCGTACGCCGGCCTCGTTCGACAGCAGTGCTCCATAGCAGACCCAGTCGAACGAACGCGTATGCGCATTGTTCTTTGACGCCTAACAGCGCAGCAGCCTTGACTACCGACAGGCCGGGAAAGACCGGACTCTTGTTCTCAGCTCGGGCTTGTTGCCACGCTGCAAAATCTTGCGGCTTGAGTAACCACGCCCCTACCGCAACCGAGCCATTCTCAGCTGGGCCGTAAGCGCGAAGTTCACCTGCACGTATTGCCTGAACCAACTCGACCAACCCACCCCCCTTGGGCAGAGAATGCTTGGCCAAGTAGTTGATCGACACCAGGCTCTGGTCAGAGCTGGTAGGCAGCTTCTCATCAATCAATTCGTTGATCGAGCGGCAGTCAATCAGCCACCTTTCGCCTGGGCGCGGTTCTCCACCAAAGAACTGGAGGGTACCACCAGCTAGCAGCTGCCTAACCCGATTGCGACAGAGGCTTAGCAAAGTCGAGGTTTCTTTCATATCAGCCACGCCCTGGAGATGCTGCGAGATTGCCTTCAAATGATCCAGGTCCACGACCGTAAAGACTCGATCTTCATGGACCTTCTCCCGATAGGCGATTTGTCCCTCCTGATGAAGGCGTTTTATGACTGATACCCCGAGACCACAAGCTTCAGCAGCAGAATCGAACGACACCCAACGATGTCTCTCAATCGTCTCCTCACTCAAATTGCGATTTCGCTTCGCTAACGGTGCTTCCCACGCATGCTGCAGAAATGATTCGAACTCTCGACGAAGAAAGTCAAAACAAGAGTCATCCAGATCACGGTGGATGTCGTGGTATATCGGGCCGAACGATCTGCTGAGCGTCCAATGTTCGTTATCGGAATGGACTGCCTTGAGGCCACTCAGCAGTTCTCTGAATGCGAGAGGCCAGTTCATGAGAACCACGCCCGCCGCGTTTGCCATAAGCCGCGATATCTCTAGCGAACCCGAATCAGCAACCTTCAGCGGCTGGGTTCTTTCCGTAGGCAAACTTCTGACAGCGAGACGCGATGACAACTCGTGAAACTGTTCGTAGGTGAGGGCCGCCAATCCCGCGTCAGCTGGCAACGAGTCGGCGTAAAACCTATCTTCAAAGCCAGAGGTGAGCCAGGCGGCCGTATCACTCGCCGGCGCGATCTCAAAATTGGTCCCACTCAATGAGGTGCCACACGCTTGGCAACTATTCGCACTCATTGCGCTTGGATCGGTTTCCTTCAGACAGTTGGGGCACCGCCCGTGGAGTTCAGTGCCGTGGACAGAACACGTCGTAACCAGGGTCAAGCCCCAGCTTTCTCTCCAATAACCGGCTTCGCCCAAACAGATCGGACAGTAACGAGCGTGATGAGTCGTCCATAACTTGACCCCCTTGGGCCTTGGATCACGAAACTCAGCAGATACCGCAGGCCAGCTCAGTGGTCCTTCCATCATCTGCAGCCAGTCCGCAACATCGGTCTCGTCGGCTCGTGCAAAGGCGGTGAGCAGTTCCTTTCTGGGTAATCCGTTGGCTTTCGCCAGGCGCTGCAGGTACCCCAAAAGACTTTCGTCTTGGTGTGGTCGTGGGTTGATTAAAAGACCAAACATTCCTACACATCCATGAAATCGAAGACATAAAAATCAGGGGAGTAGAGCCGGGCCGATAAGCCCGGCCCTTGGCCGTCAGGTACTGCTCTCTTCGAACGTCTCAAACGGCTCCCGCTTCCCGAACAGAGGCTGGAAATTGAAGCTCGCACTGAAGGGGTTTCGATCCTCGGTGGCGTAGCTCCAAACCTCGTCTTCAAAAGCCTGGGCCAGCACAGGAAGTTCAATCCCGACAAGGTCCTGGACTTGAACCAGCCAAACAGCCCTGTCCACAATCTTGATGAGGTAGTCGATCAATCCATAGGAAGCCAGGTAGAAGCGTTTAATCATCGCTGGCTCTACAAAACTGATGGTTTGAACAGGCAGTTCGCCCTCGATTGCCTGCAACAACATCACGAAATGAAGAGACGTATTAGCGGAGAAGGTGAAGCGATCGTATGCCACCGTGGCCGAAAACCTGCGTCGCAGTTGCTCGTTTGCTAGCAGGAGATTTTCGGTGCGCTTCAGCCCAATCAGAACAAACGCGATACTGGTTTCATTCATCAGACTCTTGATCCAGTCTGCTGCCTCATACGCACCATTACGACGATAATCGACCAGGTGCTGCGCCTCATCGAGGACCAACATCTCCACGCCAAGGTTCTTCAGCAGCAGGACTACTCGCGCAAATTTAACCTCTGCCGAATGTCCTCGTGCCTCTGCGAAGGGATCCTTCAGCTCTGCCAAAATGGCTGCTGCCAGGTTCTTTTTGGTTGGAGACGAAGGCATCTCGACGAACAGAACTGTCCGCTTCTGTGGGTCATGGCTCTCCAATTCCTCCAATGACCGAATGTACTCCTTGACCAATGTGCTCTTGCCCACTCCGCTTGGACCTTGGATCAGCAACCCTTTACTTGCTCTGGTACGCCGACTATCGCCGTGGATATCGCCTAGTCGCGTCAACGCTCGCTCGACTTGAGGGCTGTGAATAAAACGATCGCGGAGCGTAAAGCTGTATTCACCATGCTCGTAGCATTCGTACAGATTGATGGCGTTCATGGCTTAGAACTCCCAGCAGGGCGACGAACCGAGACCTTGAAGGCTGCTGGCGGAATGTTAGGAATAGAGTCACCGGTCCATTCCACTTCAGCGAGTACCTTGGGTGGAGGCGTGCTTTCGGTCACTCGACCCTCCTTGTCGATTTTCGCTATGGCAGCTGCGCGTCGTTTTCTGAGCGTCTGCGAACGGCGGGCCTCGTCTGCATCTTCCATAATTTCCTGGTAGCACCTGTGCGTAGCCTCGAAGCTAGGCTGCTCATTATATTTTTCTCGCAGCGCTTTCTCGGCAGCCTTCCACACCTCCCTGCTCTTACCGGCCATTCGCTCATCTTTGGCGGGCACTTTGAAGAACAAGTTTCTGAAGCGGTCGTGAACCCAAACGTGCCCGGCTTCGTCTCGATAGCGGACGTTTACCTTTTCTCCGTCTGCCAAACGCATACGGAGCTCAGCAAGTTCCGTAGAGTGGTAGCCCACTTTGGCAACCTCGATGCCGTAATGGTGAACCTTCACCGAGGCCCGCTTGGCCAGAATGCACTCCAACGAGTCCAGGTCGACGGGAAGACTGATGACATGGTTCGCCTCGCTAGTCCCCCAGACTTGAGCCGGTGTTCTGTTGTCCAGCCCCCGATGAGGAGTCTGGTGGTAACCATCGACGATCCATTTCACTACCACCGCCTCCAATTGAGGGAGCGTGAAACATGCATTCTTCTCCGAGTCGTAATCGCCACGCTGCTGGATATTCGAGAAGGTGGTACCCGGGAGGTTGTGGATAAGCCCCAGGTTCTGTGTGCTGAAAAAGCGTTCGACGGCACCTTTCCTTTGAGGGGCCCTTGAAGCGGGATACATGATCTCGATACCCAACTCGTTGAATCCCATGATGAGATCGCCCGCGTGAAATTCCGCTGCGTTGTCTGGGACTATTCGAGCCGGCAGCCCACGTGCCCACCATTCATTTCTCACTTTCGGAAAGCGCTTCAGCAATTCGGCTTTTGGACGGATTGAGCGTTCGATCACACGAAGCACGGTTTCCGTATTTGGCGCCGACAGGTGGAGCAAATATCCCATCACCATTCGAGAGAAGCGGTCGAGGACGATCGTCAGATAGGGGCGCCCAATGCACAGCCCCGAGGTTTCATCCACAAGCTGGACGTCCAACAAGGTGTGATCAATTTCCCAACGTTCCAAAATCTCATGGACACGTAGGACACCCGCCGCAACACGGTGCTTCTTGTCTGCTGCGTGTTTTCCGAGCCTCTCCTTATCCACAAGGTACGGATCCAGCTTGGCGATGTACCTTCGGACAGTCATTCCGCTTGGGATCTTGAGCTGATCCGAAGGCAAACGACTTTTGTTCCTCTCTTTTATCTGATCCTCGAATTCTGAAACGACCACGCTGACCGCTGGAATCGTATCCTGCAGGTAGGTTTTATTAATCACCCCTTCAAGAATAACTTCGAGCTCTCCCTGTATCGCGGCAGCCCGACCCTTTTTGGCATGCTGAGGGATAAGCTTTACTACGTTCTGGCCAATGTATTTGGCTGCCCAACGTCGAATAGTGGAAACCGAGGGTGCGCACGCATCCCCAATCTTTTTGGCGATATCTCTAAGCTTCTTGATCATGTCTTCGTCACCCGGTAGCTTGTATTTACCGCGCTTAGTTAGGTCGTCCAGATACTTGCGTCGACGCAATGCCTCATCTCCATGTTTTTTGGGGAAGCATGAAATATCTGGAGGGACGTTCCGCACATACGGAACCCTCCCAAGGTATGGCTGATCAGCGGAGATCTCGATCTCGCGCTTCTCGTAGGCCTCATAGAACTCCTTCTCGGATAGCTTCGTGGGCTCACCAAGCTCATCGAAAAAGAGCAGCTTCCGGTCAATAAGCCTCTTCTCAAGCACCATCAGTACGCCACGAACGATGACGACCAATTTCACCCTAAGGGAAAAGGTTTGCATGACGGTGCCCCCCTTGCAGGAAGACCGGGGAGTCAGTGTCAATTGACCTATCAAGGTCAATGCCCACCACCCCAAGGCCTAACAAGCGCCAGGCTTTCCCCTCACCAACCACGTAGAGCAGATCTGCAACGGTCATAGGCGGCCATTCGTTGAAGGTCGCCATTACCTCCTCCAACGCCTGATGCGAAAGCTCTGGACCGCGCCGGTGATACATCAGCCTTCTAAGATTGGTAGCCAGGGGTTCAGCTTCAATTAACTTTTCAGTGATCACCGAAAAGTTACGGGCAGTGGCGTTGAAGTAGCGCTCAGCGGCATCCAGTCGCTGCCTGACGCTGGCAATCTTCAGTCGGTCGTGAGGCTTCACTTCAAACCACCACTCGCGCCCATCCGCGAGGAAAACCTGTACGTCTGGGTAATATTTGAAGTAGCCCTGGAGCGATGGAACACGTTCCTCACTGGGCTGCGGGACGTAGCCGATGACCGCAGGAGACAGCTCAAGAAGCCGAAAAAGAGCGCCTTCGAGCTGGGACTCCCAGGGCACAGGCTTTTTATTTTTGAGCGATGGGAAGTAGCCGCGGTAATGGTTGGACCGCCGCGTGACCACCTTTCGTACTGTCATGAAACACCTCCGAAAATCTCGAAACGAGCGCCGACGCTGCGCCAAAAAATCAAGGCGCAGGGCGGGCGAAGTGAGGCCTTTCGACAGGCAACACTGTGCCGTCGAGTAACCTCGCTAAGGTCGAAAAAATGGGAGAGGATTGACAGTCGCTTCGAAAAAGCAGACATTGCGGGTTCTGAGGACGCAAGTCTGCTTCGCTAAGCGCGGTCAGTCCTCTCGGGATTGATCGCGTTTTTCTACATTTTCAGGTCTCCTTTTCTCTCATTGGTCATGACTCTCATGACTGATCAGAATCTAAAGCAATCGGCTTGCTCTCTTTATTTCTAAACGGCCACTTCGTGATCGCTGGAGCAATTTGGATCAGGTCTGAAGCTCTCGCTTCAAACAGCTGATTTGGCTGAAAATCTTCAGTGCAAAGCGGAAAAGTTGGTCATAGATCTTATTCCAACATCCCTTCGAAATCTACAAAAAATCCAAAATGGCAACTTCCACCAAATTCCATTTCCATACTAAATTGTTCAAATTAATACTTAACACGTACGCTTAATTAACTATTAAGGTGTTCAAATATTAGTTTTAAAGTCCTCTCAATCTCTCTGCTGCTCAGATCCGCCCGCCGACCCTCTCAGCACTTCCAGCGCCCCATCAAATCACTTCCTCAAATCCCCCCATCTGCATCATTTTCCAATGAGCGGAGTAGGGCGCCCCGGCAGGAATTCCAGGCAAAAAAAAGCCCGCGAAGGCGGGCTTGATGGTGACCGACAGGGGCCATGGTTGAAGCCCGGCCGGTCATCTATTTGTGAAAGCGTGCAGCTTTTCTGTGAACCTACACCTGATCAGAAGTCCAGGTTCGATACCGACAAGGCGTTGCTTTCGATGAAGTCACGGCGCGGCTCGACTGCATCACCCATCAAGGTGTTGAACAGCTGGTCGGCAGCGATCGCGTCTTCGATGGTTACCTTCAGCATCCGGCGTACGGTTGGGTCCATAGTGGTCTCCCACAGCTGATCCGGGTTCATCTCACCCAGACCTTTGTATCGCTGGATGGTGTGACGCTTGGCGGTTTCGTTCATCAGCCAATCCAGGGCTTCCTTGAACTCAGTGACCGCCTTGCGACGCTCGCCCCGCTGCACGTAGGCACCTTCGCCGAGGAGGGTGCTGAGCTTGGCGCCAATGGCGACTACAGTCCGGTAGTCGTTGCTGCCGAAGAAGTCACGATTGAAGGTGACGTAGCTGGCCAACCCGTGGGAGGTGATTTCCACTTCCGGCAGCCAGAGGTTGCGTTCCTTGTCTTCGCGCAGGCTGGCCTGGTAGGTGAGGCCGGACTTCTGGCTGTTGCTCAGACGCTCCTGGAACTGCGCCAGCCAGGTCTGCATAACAGCTTGGTTGGCCAGTTGCTCCAGGGTGACTTCCGGCAGGTAGATGAAGTGCTCGGTAAGCTCTTCAGGATACAGACGCGAAAGACGCTTGAGCGTTTTCATCACGGAACGGAATTCGTTCACCAGGCTTTCAAGCTGAACGCCGGAAACCGCTGGCGCCGATTCGTCCAGGTGCAGGCTGGCATCTTCCAGGGCCGACTGCGTCATGTACTCCTCCATGGCGTCGTCGTCCTTGATGTACTGCTCTTGCTTGCCTTTCTTAACCTTGTACAGCGGTGGCTGGGCGATATAGATGTAGCCGCGCTCGACCAGCTCTGGCAGTTGGCGGAAGAAGAAGGTCAGCAGCAGGGTACGGATGTGCGAACCGTCAACGTCAGCATCGGTCATGATGATGATGTTGTGATAACGCAGCTTGTCGATGTTGTACTCTTCACGGCCAATACCGCAGCCCAGGGCAGTGATCAAGGTGCCCACTTCCTGGGAGGAGATCATCTTGTCGAAACGCGCTTTCTCGACGTTGAGGATCTTACCCTTGAGCGGCAGGATCGCCTGGGTGCGACGGTTACGACCTTGCTTGGCCGAGCCACCCGCGGAGTCACCCTCCACCAGGTACAGTTCGGAAAGGGCAGGGTCCTTTTCCTGGCAATCAGCGAGTTTGCCTGGCAGGCCTGCGATGTCCAATGCACCTTTGCGGCGGGTCATCTCACGTGCCTTGCGCGCTGCTTCACGGGCGCGGGCAGCATCGATCATCTTGCCGACCACCGCCTTGGCTTCGTTGGGGTTTTCCAACAGGAAGTCGGCAAAGTACTTGTTCATCTCCTGTTCCACGGCGGTCTTCACCTCCGAGGAAACCAGCTTGTCCTTGGTCTGCGAGCTGAACTTCGGATCCGGCACCTTGACCGAGATGATCGCGGTCAGACCTTCACGGGCATCGTCGCCAGTGGTCGCGACCTTGTTCTTCTTGGCCAGACCTTCCTGTTCGATGTAGTTGTTCAAGCTACGGGTGAGCGAGGAGCGGAAACCGACCAGGTGGGTACCACCGTCACGCTGCGGAATGTTGTTGGTGAAGCACAGCAGGTTTTCGTTGAAGCTGTCGTTCCACTGAAGGGCGACTTCGACACCCACACCGTCGTCACGTTGAACATTGAAGTGGAACACCTGGGAGTTGACCGGGGTCTTGTTGGTGTTCAGGTATTCGACGAACGCGCGCAGGCCACCTTCATACTTGAAGAACTCTTCCTTGCCGGTACGTTCATCCTTGAGCAGGATGCCGACGCCCGAGTTCAGGAACGACAGTTCGCGAATACGCTTGGCAAGGATGTCCCAGCTGAAGTGGATGTTCTTGAAGGTTTCGGCCGAAGGCTTGAAGTGAATATGTGTACCGGTAGTTTCACTCTCACCGACCACTGCCATCGGGGCCTGTGGAACACCGTGAACGTACGTCTGTTCCCAGATCTTGCCACTACGGCGAACGGTCAGTACCAGCTTCTCGGACAGGGCGTTCACAACGGAAACACCTACACCGTGCAGGCCGCCCGAAACCTTATAGGAGTTGTCGTCGAACTTACCGCCCGCATGGAGGACGGTCATGATGACCTCAGCTGCCGAGACACCTTCTTCTTTGTGCACGTCGACAGGAATGCCGCGACCGTTGTCGCGAACACTAATGGATTCGTCCGGGTGAATGATGACAGTGATGTCGTCGCAATGACCCGCGAGGGCTTCGTCGATCGAGTTGTCGACCACCTCGAAGACCATGTGGTGCAGGCCGCTGCCATCATCGGTGTCGCCAATGTACATGCCGGGGCGTTTGCGCACGGCATCCAGTCCTTTCAGCACCTTGATGCTGGAGGAGTCGTACGTTTGATTTTCGCTCATGCCTTCACTCCCGATGGTCGTGGGTCTGGGTGATACGGCCTTGTTCCACGTGGAACAAAGCAACTGGCGTTTCCGTCTGCCAGCCTTCCCTCAGTAATTCGTGATCTACACAGGTGATAAAAACCTGGCAGTGTAATTCTTCAAGCAAGCGACATAGCGCGAGACGATGCTGCTCATCCAGTTCGGACGGCAAGTCATCCACGAGATAAATACAATGACCGCGGCGTGCCTGGCTGACGAGGTGGCCCTGGGCAATCCGCAAGGCGCAGACAACCAGTTTCTGCTGACCTCGGGACAAAATGTCAGCGGCATTGTTTGCGCCCAATCGCAGACGCAAATCAGCACGCTGCGGCCCCGCCTGGGTGTGCCCGATTTGCTGATCGCGAAGAAGAGAGGAGGCGAGTACTTCGTTGAGTTCCCGGTCCTTGTCCCAGCCTCGGTAGTAGCTCAGGGTTAACCCGTCCAGCTCAACCAGTTCACTCAGGGTTCGCTCGAAGACAGGCTTCAAGGCCTTGATGTAATTGCGACGGTATTCATCTATCTCCGCACTGGCCAGGCATAACTCCCGGTCCCACGCGGCTTGCGAAGCAGCGTCAAGTGTACCATGACGCAACCATGAGTTCCGCTGCCGCAGCGCCTTCTGCAGGCGCTGCCAGGCAGTCATGAATCGAGGTTCCACGTGGAACACTCCCCAATCCAGAAACTGCCGACGCACTTTCGGGGCACCCTCAAGCAGGCGGAAGCTGTCCGGGTTGATGAGCTGCAGCGGCAGTAGTTCAGCGAGTTGAGCTGTACTGCGCGCATTCTGCCCATCGATACGGATAGTGAAATCGCCCTGACGATCCCGCGATATTCCCAGATTGCTCGTTCCGCCTTCGACAAGCTGAACCTCTCCAAATACGGTGCAGGTAGGCTGCTCGTATTGAATGACCGGGTTCAGACGTGTACTGCGAAAGGAACGGGCGAGCCCCAACAGATGCACAGCTTCGAGCACGCTGGTCTTGCCGCTGCCGTTGGCGCCGTAAAGGATGTTGATGCGGGGGGAGGGAGAGAGGGTCACCGGGTGCAAGTTGCGCACCGCGGTGACCATGATACGTCGAAGTGACATTTGGCCTGCTACAGGTTACAGACGCATCGGCATGACGACGTAAGAAGAGTCATCGTTGCCGGCTTCCTGAAGCAGGGCGCTGCTATTGGAGTCGGACAGAATCAGGCGAACCTGCTCCGTGGTCATCACGCCCAACACGTCGAGCAGATAGCTGACGTTGAACCCGATCTCAAGCGAGCTGCCGTTGTAATCGACGCTGATTTCTTCCTCAGCCTCTTCCTGCTCCGGGTTATTCGCCTGGATCTTCAATTGGCCCGAAGCCAGTTGCAGACGAATGCCACGGTATTTCTCGTTGGAAAGGATGGCAGTACGGCTGAAGGCTTCTCGCAGGGCCTGGCGATCGCCGATCACCAGCTTGTCACCACCTTTTGGCAGCACACGCTCATAGTCCGGGAACTTGCCGTCTACCAGCTTGGAAGTAAAGGTGAACTCACCGGTGGTCGCACGAATATGGTGCTGACCTAGAACGATGCTGACCATGCCTTCCGGATCGGTGAGCAGACGCGCCAGCTCGAGAATACCCTTGCGTGGCACGATGACTTGGTGGCGTTCGGCCTGGCCAATGGCGGCTTGCATGGAGCACAGCGCCAGACGGTGACCGTCAGTGGCAACCGCTCGGAGGGTATCGGTCGACACTTCCAACAGCATGCCGTTGAGGTAGTAACGCACGTCCTGCTGAGCCATGGCGAAGCTGGTGCGCTCGATCAAGCGACGCAGCTTGCTCTGTTCCAGGTTGCAAGTCAGCGAGCCAGGACCTTCCTCGACGGTCGGGAAGTCATTGGCCGGCAGCGTCGAGAGGGTAAAACGGCTGCGCCCGGCCTTGACCAGCAACTTCTGCTCGTCGACCTTGATATCGATCAGAGCGTCGCTCGGCAAGCTCTTGCAGATATCCATCAGCTTGCGCGCTGGGACAGTGATCTCGCCCGGCTCGGCCGGCTCTTCCAGTTGCACACGGCCAACCAGCTCGACTTCCAGGTCGGTACCGGTCAACGACAGTTGCTGGCCTTGCACGACCAACAGCACATTGGACAGGACCGGCAAGGTCTGGCGGCGCTCGACGACGCCTGCGACCAGTTGCAGGGGTTTCAACAGGGCTTCGCGTTGAATGGTGAAATGCATGGTCTAGTCCCTTGCCTTCAATTAGCTGCACCGACGTTCATCAGGTCGTCAGCGTACGCAGCAGGTTCTTGTAGTCCTCGCGGATATCCGCATCGGATTCTTTCAGTTCGTTGATCTTGCGGCAGGCGTGCAGCACGGTGGTGTGGTCCCGACCGCCAAACATGTCGCCGATCTCCGGCAAACTGTGGTTGGTCAGTTCTTTGGACAACGCCATGGCAACCTGACGCGGGCGTGCAACCGAACGCGAACGTCGTTTGGACAACAGATCGGCGATCTTGATCTTGTAGTACTCGGCCACGGTGCGCTGGATGTTATCCACACTCACAAGCTTGTCTTGCAGAGCCAGCAGATCCTTGAGCGACTCGCGAATCAGCTCGATGGTGATATCCCGGCCCATGAAGTGGGAGTGGGCGATCACCCGTTTCAAAGCACCTTCCAGCTCACGCACGTTGGAGCGTATGCGCTGGGCGATGAAGAACGCTGCATCGTGGGGCAGCTCGACCTTCGCCTGGTCGGCCTTCTTCATAAGAATCGCCACGCGGGTTTCGAGCTCCGGCGGCTCCACGGCGACCGTCAGGCCCCAACCGAACCGCGATTTGAGGCGCTCCTCCAGGCCTTCGATTTCCTTCGGGTAACGGTCACTGGTGAGAATCACCTGCTGACCGCCCTCGAGCAAGGCGTTGAAGGTGTGGAAAAACTCTTCCTGGGAACGCTCCTTACGGGCGAAGAACTGGATATCGTCGATCAGCAATGCGTCGACTGAGCGATAGAAGCGCTTGAACTCGTTGATTGCATTGAGCTGCAGCGCCTTGACCATGTCGGCGACGAAACGCTCGGAATGCAGGTACACCACCTTGGCATTCGGGTTCTTTTTCAGCAGATGGTTACCCACAGCGTGCATGAGGTGGGTTTTACCCAGGCCCACACCACCATAAAGGAACAGCGGGTTGTAACCATGCTTAGGGTTGTCGGCCACCTGCCAGGCCGCAGCGCGAGCCAATTGGTTGGACTTACCCTCGACGAAGGTTTCGAAGGTGAAGGTACGGTTGAGGTAGCTGGTGTGCTTGAGCGCGCCTTCGACCTGGACCGTGCGTTGCTCGGTGCGTGTGCTGGTGGCCGGCGCAGAAGCAGGCTCGCCCATCACGTCGAAACTGTCGCGCGAAGACGGCTCTTCGATCTCGAGCGCAGGTGCCAGCTCAAGCGCAGGTTCAACGACCGGCTCGCTCGGCTGCACGACCTGTGCGGCTTGCTGGACTTGGGTCTGCTGGGCCATTGACGCAGCGACCGCGGCACTGACAGGCGCATTGGGTGCAGCACGCGGAGCGGAACTGCGACGGCTACCTATTAATAAGGAAAGGGCAGGCGCAATGCCATTGCCACGCTCGCCCAACAGCTCGAGCAGACGGCCCAGGTACTTTTCGTTGACCCAATCGAGAACGAAACGGTTGGGCGCATAGACGCGCAACTCGTCGCCTTCGGCTTCGACCTGTAGCGGACGGATCCAGGTGTTGAATTGCTGGGCAGGCAGTTCATCGCGCAGAAGCTCCACGCACTGCTGCCAAAGTTCCACTGACACGGATATCCCCTGA